>CAWEQJ010000002.1:0-2437648 GCA_963811205.1 uncultured Thermoleophilaceae bacterium | reverse complement strand
GAGCACGATCGAATTCGTCTCGAGGCCGATCGTGGTGGCGTCCATGATCTCGTAGGTCGTGCGCTCCTTGAGCACGCCGTCCTGGTGGATGCCGGCCTCGTGCGCGAACGCGTTGCGGCCGACGATCGCCTTGTTGGGCTGCACCTGGATAGCCGGTGAGGCGCGACACGAGCCGGCTGCGTGCGCGCGATCTCGCGCGTGTCGATGCCCGTCCACGAGCCCGAGGCTCGACTCGCGCGTGTGCAGCAGCATCACGATCTCCTCGAGCGAGGCGTTGCCGGCGCGCTCGCCGATGCCGTTGATCGCGCACTCGACCTGGCGGGCAGCCGCGCCGCACGCCCGCGAGCGAGTTGGCGACGGCGAGGCCGAGGTCGTCGTGGCAGTGCGACCGAGACGACGACGTTGGCAGCTCCGGCACGAGCCGGTAGAGCTCGCGTGAACGATCTCCGCGTACTCGTGCGGGCATCGTGTAGCCGACGGTGTCGGGCATGTTGATCGTCGTCGCGCCCTCGTCGAGCGGCGATCTGGATCACCTCGGCCATGAAATCCACGTCCGAGCGCGCGCCGTCCTCGGGCGAGAACTCCACGTCGTCGGTGTACTGCTTGGCGTGCGCGACGGCGGCGCGCGCCTGGCCCTTCACGTCCTCGCGCGTGGTCTGCAGCTTCTGCTCGATGTGGATCTCGCTCGTGGCGATGAAGGTGTGGATGCGCGGGCGCTCGGCGTCCTTCACCGCTTCCAGGCGGCGTCGATGTCCTGCGCTGCTCGTGCGCGCCAGCCCGCAGATCACCGGGCCCTCGACCTCGCGCGCGATCGCCTGCACCGCCTCGAAGTCGCCCGGCGAGGTGATCGGGAAGCCCGCCTCGATGATGTCGACGCCGAGGCGCGCGAGCTGGTGGGCGATCTCGAGCTTCTCCTGCCTTGTTCAGCGAGATGCCGGGCGACTGCTCGCCGTCGCGCAGCGTCGTGTCGAAGACCCGTACTCGGTTCTCGTCTCTTCGGTCTCGATCTGGGGTCATGCCGTTCCTATTCCTCTCTTCTCAGTTCCTGCCTTCTCCGAATCGGTTTGCGGCTGCGCGGCCGCCACGCGTTATTCCCCCCGAAGGGGGAGAAGGAGAAGTCGCAGGTCGAGAAGGAACGTCACGCTCGACCAAGACTACACAGTGAGCACAACCTTGCCGACGTTCTTCCGCTCGGCCACGTAGCGGTGGGCGTCGGCGCCGCGCTCTAGCGGAAACGCCTCGGCCACCACGGGCCTGATCGTGCCGTCCTCGATCAGCTCGGTGAGCGGCTCGCCGTACTCACCCATCATCGAGCCCTTGTCCTGCCAGATGCGCAGCATGTTGAGGCCGATCGCCGCGCGCGAGTCGGACATCATGCGTAGCGGGTTGAAGCGCGGCATCGTGACCACCGTGCGCAGGGCGCGCGGGATGTTGCGCCGCTCGCCCTCCATCACGGCGGAGGCGCCGAGCATCACCAGCCGGCCGCCGGGTCGCAGCAGCCCGTAGCCCTTCTTGAAGCTCGGGCCCGCCGATGCCGTCGACCACGAGGTCGAGCGGCGCCTTCTCCCCGGTGATCCGGCGCATCTCCTTGGCGAAGTCCTGCGCGCGGTAGTCGATCGCATGGTCGACGCCGAAGCCGCGGATCGCGTCGTGCTTGGACGCGGACGCCGTGCCGAAGACCTCGCCGCCGATGCTCTTGGCGATCTGCGTGGCGGCGATGCCCACCCCGCCCGCCGCGGCCTGCACCAGCACGCGCTCGCCGCTGTGCAATGCGCCGTAGCGCACCAGGCGCCGCATACGCGGTCGCGTAGACGACAGGCACCGCCGCGCCCTGCTCGAAGCTCCAGCCCTCCGGTAGCGCGACCAGCGTCCGCGGCGGGAGCGACCGCCAGCTCGGCGTAGCCGCCGAACTTGGTCGGCGCCATCACGCGCTCGCCGAGCGCGATGCCCTCGACCCCGTCACCCAGCAACTCCATCTCGCCGGCCACCTCGTAGCCCGACCACGCACGGCGGCTTGGGCGCATCGGCGTAGAGGCCCACCCGCGCCATCAGGTCGGCGAAGTTGATCCCCGCGGCCTTCACCGCGATGCGAACCTCTCCCGGACCCGGCTGCGGGTCCGGCCGATCCTGAATCCTGAGCACCTCGGGAGGACCGTGCTCGGTGATCACGAGCGCTCGCACGCGCGAAGCGTACGCCGCCGGCGGTCAGCACTGCGGTTGCCCGTTGCCTTTGGCCGTGCCCGTTGCCCTGGCATCCGGGAGTCCACGGGGTGCCGGCACGGTAGCGACGGCTCGGGCGCTGTCGCGTGCGGGAGCTGGAAGCTGCGGGTTGGACGGGTTCGACTTGGTGGTCCCCTTCTCTCGGCTGCCCAGGTGGTCGCCGGCTTCTGACCGCCCTGGCTCGGCGTTGGGTGACGTCGGGTGCGGTGGGTGCGTCGGGTGAGTCGGCTTGCGCCGGGTGTGTGGGATGTGTGGGGTGCGCGGGATGTGTGGGGCGCGCGGGATGCGTCGGGTGCACAGGATGCGTCGGATGCGCCGGATGGCCCGTCTGGCCGTTTCCATGCGCCGTGTTCGGCCCGCGCCGTCCTGCTTGCGTGCCCTTGCTTGCGCCAGCCGGCGGCGAGGCGCCAGGCCTGGTGCGACCGGCGCCCGCTTCGGCAGGCTCACGGCTTGTCGACCGCCGACTTGACCTGTGCGCCGCCGGCCGGCACGCCTTTGGCGGCGGAGCCCGCGGCGGCTCCCCCGCCGGCTGCTCGATCTCGATCGTGCCGACGCCCGGCCACCGCCGTCGCCACCAGGCGCCCGCCTTTGCGAGCATCGGCGTGGCCACCGCCTTGCCGGTCGGCAAGGCGACCCAGCCGCTCACGACCACCGCCGCGGCGGTCGCGCCACCGCCCGTGCGCCGCCGCCCAGAATGTTGTGGAGCAGCCCGGCAGCGAGCGCGGCCGGGAGCGGCGGCGCGATCGCGGCGAGGTCGCGTTTGCGGGTGCCCATCAGCTCGGCGAAGCCGGCGCAGTCCGGGCACGCCCGCAGGTGGGCGCGGATACGGCGCCCGCGCATCACGCGGCCATCGTTTTCTGAGATCGCACGCGGATCGCCTCACACTCCATGGCCCTCCCCTTCGCCATGTCGTGCAACGCGGTGCGCGCCTCGAACACGATCTGCCTCGCGTGCTTCTCGCTCGTGCCCAGCGCCTCGCCGATCTCTCTGTAGCGCAGCCCGCTGAGCTCGTGCATCACGAGCGCACCGCGCTGGGCATCGGGCAGCTCCTGAGATCCTCCACCAGCTGGTCGAGCCGCTGGCGCATCGCTCGGGTCGTCCGCCGGCGCCTCGAGGTCGAACGCGTCGTCGATCGGCCGCATGCGTCTGGCGCTTGCGCAACAGCGAAATGCTCTCGTTGTGGGCGATCCGGAACAGCCATGGCCGCACCGCGATCTCGCGCCGCTCGCCAGAGAGACCACGAAGCGCCGAGACCATCGTGCTCTGAAGCGCGTCCGCGGCGTCGTCCGAGTTGCCGACGATCGAGCGGCAGTAGCGATAGAGCGCTTGGTAGTGCGCTCGTAGATCACCTCGAACGCGCGCTGGTCCCCGGCGGCCGCAAGACGGAACAAGCCGGTCGTCCCCCATTGCACGCAGGGCGAACTACGGGTTTCTCGCCCGAGGAAGCGGCGCGGATATCCCGGCCATGTCCAGGATTATCGGCATACTGCGGCATGCCCCTACCCAGTAGCGGCCGCTGCGGGCTATCGGACGGAAAGGCGTGGGTGGCACTGGCCGCGCCCTCGATCACTCGCAGAGACGCCGCTCAGTCCCCGCTCCCTGCGGGCGGAGACGTCTGATCGACCAGCATTTTCGCTGTGAACGGCTGGTCGCCTGGGTCCTTGCGCGGAAGGCGCGCCTTCACCACAACGTGGTCGCCATCCGCAAGATCTGCGCTGTCGCGCTTGCCGTCGCCGTTCGTATCCCTGACGACGAACTTGGCGTTCGTGAGGTCGAACTGCACGTCCGTGCCCACCAGCTTTGCCCTGCGTACACGAGCGTTGCCGTGCTTGACGGTGACCGTGGCGTCCGCGCTGTTCCACGTGCCCTTGAACACGTAGGTCACGCGATGGACCTTGGTCTTGCCCTGGGCGTGATGCTCCTGCCCCTGCCCTTGGCCGTGCGGGTGTCCGTTCCCAGGCGTCGCTATCGCCGGGCTCGCGCATGCCAGCGCGACCGCCACGGCCGACACTCCTGACTTTCCAAACGGGATCTTCATTTCCCTGCCTTCTTCTGATCGGGTCAGGGAAGGAACGCCTGCTTGCGGCGAACGTCAGGAGCTACTGGACATACGTATGACAGTTGGCGCGTCAGCGGCGGCGAACGACCCGTTCGCAGCCGCGCAAGCGGTCGGAGCGGTCGGCGACGACGCGGTCCTTGCGGCCCCGGCCGCAGTTCACGCGGTCGCGCTTGTGGTTGCGCACGTTGATGCGGTCGTTGCCGGCGCCGCCGGAGACCTTGTTCTTCCCCGGGCCCGCCGTGATCCGGTCGTTGCCGGCACCGCCGGAGAGGGTGTCGTTGCCCTTGCCGCCCGACAGCGTGTCGTTGCCGGCGCCGCCGCTGATGCAGTCGGCGCCCCCGAGGCCGGAGAGGCGATCGGCGGCCCCGGCCGCCGGTCAGCCGGTCGCTGCCCGAGCTGCCCTTGAGCCGGTCACGCCTTGGCCGTCCCGGCGAAACGGTTGGAGCAGTGCCCCTTGCTGGGCGCCACCGAGCTGGTGGGCGAGGAGTCGATCAGAGTTCACGCCGATCGCGTTGCTCGCCGTCTGGCGCGCCCGGATCGTGTGCCCGATGTCCGCCGAGTGAGCCTGTAACTGATGCTGCTGACCGCCGCGTGCAGCGAACGACGAACCGGCGGCCGGGTATCGGAGCGCAGGCCGCACCCTGCGGATTGCAGCGCAGGAACTGGAGGCCGACGTCGTGCCCCCATCGCTCGCACCCGCAGTGGCCGTCAGCGTCTGGTTGTTCACGCCACGCCGCTGATCGTCGGCGCAGAGCGAACTGCGGCGCCGTGGGCTGCCAGTCAGGGAAGTAGTCGTCGATCGTGTGCCGCTGGTGGCGGGCAGTCACCCCGCTGCCGTCCGTGCTCATCGTGTAGATGTGGTGGACGTAGTCGGCGGCATCGTCGCAGCGGACGAACGCGACCTTGGCCCATCGGGCGATGGCGCCGCCTGATATTCGCTGAAGCTCGGATCCTTGCTCACCGGCGCCGCCGTGCCCGGGCGCGTTCGCCGCGACGGCGTAGATCTGGGACTGCGACCCGCAGCCGGGGGCCGGCAGGCCGCGGTCGAACCAGACGTCGCGCCATCCGGCGACCACGCCGGGGTGCTGTCCTTGCGGTTGGTGGGCGGCAGGTCCAGCGTCATGCGATTGGAGCCGTCGACGTTGATCACGTCGATCTCGTAGATCGGGTTACCTCCGGTGTAGTGCGCCACCGCAAGGCGGCTGCCGTCCGGAGACCAGGCGGGTGAGATGTCGGGATCGCTGCCAGGGATCGCCGGTGATCGGCCCGAAAGCCGACTGATCTGCGTTCACGCCGAAGACCTGGGCTGGCACGTCCGGCTGGCCGAGGGCAGGTCTCGCGCGTGAACGCGATGCGCCCGTTGGCCCCCGGAAAGGCGGCGTGCGCGGCGCCACCGGTGCACCCAGGCAGGCAAGCAAAGCGAAGACGGCAAGCGCGAGTCGGCGGTCATTCCGGAGGGCCTCCCGGGACTGAGATTGTGGGCTCGGGCGACCCTACACCCGGGCCGGGCGCCCCGCTAGAGGCTGACGGCGCGCCCCGTGTGGAAGTCCGGGAGCCCGGCGATCTCGTCGATCAGCTCCTGGGGCACCGGGGCGTCGGTGGTGACCGCCATCACCGCCTCGTCGGCGCCCTCCTCGGCGCCAACGGCGGCCGAGTGGATGTTCACGCCAAGGCGGCCGAACACGTCCCCGACTCGCCCGATCATGCCGGGCTGGTCGCGGTAACGGAAGAACGCGAGGTGGTCGGCAAGCTCCATGTTGAAGCTCTGCCCGTACACCGAGACGAGGTGGGGCACCTGGCGCGGGCCGAAGCCCGTGCCGGCCACCTCGACGCGAGCCCGAGTCCGACACGACCTCCACGCTCACGAGCTCGGTGAAGTTGCGCGGACTCGGGCTCCTTCTGCTCGGCCACGGCGATGCCGCGCTCCTCCGCGAGCGTGTGCGCGTTGACGAAGTTGACCGGCTCCTCGGTGTGGCCCGACGAGCACGCCGTTGAGGACCGCGATCGTGAGCAGCCGCGTGTCGAACTCCGACAGCCGGCCCTCGTAGCGGATCTGGATGCGGTCGACCGACGATGCCTCGCCGAGCGCCATCGCCAGGCGCCCGAGCTTGGTGCAGAGCGGCATCAGCGGCCCGAGCTGCTCCATGTCCTCGGGGCTCAGCCGCGGGATGTTGACCGCGTTCGTGACCATGCCGCCCTCGAGCGCCGCGGCCACCTGCTCGGCCGTGATCACGCCGGCGCGGTCCTGCGCCTCGGCGGTGGAGGCGCCCAGGTGCGGCGTGACGATCACGCCGTCCATGCCGAACAGCGGATGCTCGGTGATCGGCTCCTGCGGGAACACGTCGAGCGCCGCGCCGCCGACCTTGCCGGACTCGAGCGCGCGCTGGAGCGCCTCGTGGTCGATCAGCTCGCCGCGCGCGACGTTGATGATGCGCACGCCGTCGCGCATCTTCGCGAACGCCTCGTCGTTCAGCCAGTTGGCCGTCTCGGGCGTCTTCGGCAGGTGGAGCGTGATGATGTCGGCGCTCGCGTAGACGTCGTCCGAGGTCTCGGCCTTCTCCACGCCCAGCTCGCGGTAGCGCTCGGCCGAGACGAACGGGTCGAACGCGATCACGTGCATGCCGAACGACTTGGCGCGCTCGGCCACGAAGCGTGCCGATGCGGCCGAAGCCGAGGATGCCGAGCGTCTTCTCGTACACCTCCATGCCGCCGAACTTGGAGCGCTCCCACTTGCCGGCGGTGAGCGAGGAAGTGCGCCTGCGGGATGTTGCGGCAGAGCGCGAGCAGCAGCGCCATCGTGTGCTCGGCGGCGGCGATGGTGTTGGCCTCGGGCGCGTTGGCGACGATGATGCCGCGCTTGGTGGCGGCCGGCACGTCGACGTTGTCCACGCCCACGCCGGCGCGCCCGATCACCTTCAGCCGCGAGCCCTTCTCGATCAGGTCCGCGGTGAGCTTGGTGGCGGAGCGGATGAGGATCGCGTCGTAGTCGCCGATGCGCTCGCTCGAGCTCGCCGTCCTCGCCAGTCCGTGCCGACGTCGACGTCGAACTTCTCGCGCAGCAGGTCGACGCCGGAGTCGGCGATCTTCTCCTTTACGAGGACGCGGAAGCCGTTGTCGTTCACGCGGGGGTGGCGGCCGGTACGCCCGCCTCGAGGAACACGCGCTGAGCGGCGGCGACGCCGGCGCCGAGCTCGACGTCGTGGCCCAGCTCGCTCGAGCGCCATCTCGAGGGCGCCGACCGCGGTGAGGATGTCGAACGCGCCGAAGTAGCCGCAGTGCGCGATGCGCACGATCTTGCCCTTGAGCTGGTTCTGCCCGCCGGCGATCGTGATGCGGTAGCGGTCGCGCATGATCTTCGGGATCTTGCCGCCGTCGACGCCCTCGGGCACCCTGATCGCGGTGACGACGTTGGCGCCCTCGTCCTCGGGCCCGAAGATCTCGAGCTCGAGCGCCTTTGCCGCCTCGCGCGTGGCGCGGCCGAGCAGCGCGTGGCGCTCGAACACGTTGTCGAGGCCCTCGGTCTCGAGGATCATCTCGAGCGCGACGTCGAGCGCCATGAAGAGGCCCACGGCCGGGGTGAACGGGCTGTCGGGCGGGTCCTTGCGCTGGCCCGCCACGGTCTTCTCCCAGTCGAAGTAGTAGCGGCGGCCGGGCGACTCCGCGGCGCGCTCGAGCGCCGCCTCGTTGACGCTCGCGAACGCGAGGCCGGGCGGGCACATGAGCGCCTTCTGCGAGCCGGCAACCACGACGTCCACGTTCCAGGCGTCCTGGTTGACCGGGATCGCGCCGAGCGCCGACACGGCGTCGACCGCGAGCAGCGCGCCGTGCTTGTGCGCCACCTCGGCGAGCGCCTGGATGTCGTTGACGACGCCCGTCGAGGTCTCCGACAGCGTGACGAAGACGACCTCGGCGGGCGTCTCGCCGAGCACGCGGTCGAGCTCGGCGGGCTCGATCTTCGAGCCCCACTCCAGCTGGTGGTGGATGGTCTCGGCGCCGAACGCGTCGCACAGCTCCGCCCAGCGCTCGCCGAACTTGCCGCACGAGACAGCCAGCGCGGGCTCGCCGGGGCGCACCAGGTTGGCCGCCGCGGACTCCATCGCGCCCGACCCGGACGACGCGAAAGCGAGCACATCGTTGCTCGGTCTGGAACACGTGCTTGAGGCGCTCGAGGACAGCGCGCGTACACCTCCACGAACGCCGGCGCGCGGTGATAGAGCATCGGCTCCGCCATCACCTGAGACACCGCAGGCGGCAGCGGAGTCGGCCCGGCCGTCATCAGGTAGTCCTTGACGTAAGGCTGCGTCATCGAGCGGCGACTCAAGATAGCGAAGGAGGGAGTCGGCTCGGGTGACTGGTGCACTGGTGCGTGCCTAACCAGTCACCAGTCACTCGTCACCAATCACCAGTCCTGGTTGATCCAGGGCATATGCGAGCGCAGCTCCTGCCCTTCGCGCTCGATCTGGTGGTTCTTCTCCTCCTCGCGCATGCGCTGGAAGTTCTCCTGGCCGGCCTTGTTCTCGGCGATCCACTCGCGCGCGAAGTCGCCTGACTGGATCTCGGCCAGGATCTGCTTCATCGCCGCGCGCGTGTGGTCGTCCACCACGCGCTTGCCGCGGGTGAGGTCGCCGTACTCGGCGGTGTTGGAGATCGAGTAGCGCATGCCGGTGATGCCCTTCTCGTACATCAGGTCCACGATCAGCTTGAGCTCGTGGAGGCACTCGAAGTAGGCGAGGCGCGGGTCGTAGCCAGCTTCCACCAGCGTCTCGTAGCCGGCGCGCACGAGCTCGGACAGCCCGCCGCATAGCACGGCCTGCTCGCCGAAGAGGTCGGTCTCGGTCTCGTCCTTGAAGGTGGTCTCGATCACGCCCGCGCGCGTGCAGCCGATGCCCTTGGCATAGGCGAGCACCAGGTCGCGCGCGTTGCCGGTGGCGTCCTGGTGCACCGCGGCGAGCCCCGGCACGCCGCTGCCCTCGACGTACTGGCGGCGAACGAGGTGACCAGGGCCCTTGGGCGCGACCATCCCGACATCGATCTCCGGGCCCGGCTCGATCTGCTTGAAGTGGATCGAGAAGCCGTGGGCGAACATCAGCAGGTTGCCCGGCGCGATGCCGTCCTGGATGTCCGACTGCCACACGTCCGCCTGCTTCTCGTCGGGCAGCAGGATCATCACCACGTCGCCCTCGCTGGCGGCATCGGCGATCGAGAGCACCTCCAGGCCGTGCTGTCGAGCCTTGGGCACCGAGGCGGAGTCGCCACGGAGGCCCACGACGACGTTGACGCCGGAGTCCTTGAGGTTGAGCGCGTGCGCGTGGCCCTGAGAGCCGTAGCCGAGGATGGCGACGGTCTTGCCGTCCAGCTTTGAGAGGTCTGCGTCCTTGTCGTAGATCACGGCGCGGGACTCTAGCCGCCTCACGAAAACTGCCGCTGTGACGTTCTGCCGTCGAGACTCATCAAGCGAACCACTTTAGGTTGTTTGGTGGTTACGTAACTGCTATACTGCTGACAGTGGTTACAGCGGAAAGGGAGCAGAGATGAACCCGTTCTTCAGCAAGGAAATGGCTCAGCAGCACATAGGCGACCTGCAGCGCGAGGCCCGCGCGACCCGGGTGCCTGACGGCTGGGTCGAGGACGCCGGCCTCACGGTGCGCGTTGCGTCGCAGCGCGACGGTGAGGCCGTTCGGCTTCTGGCCGCGCTCGAGGGCGAGACCATGCCGCGCGGCCGGGTGCTCGTGGCCCTTGGTGGGCGACGACGTGGTGGCGGCGCTGCCGCTGGACGGCGGCCGGCCGCTGGCCGACCCCTTCAGGCCGAGTGCCCCGTACGTGGAGCTGCTGAGGCTGCGCGCGCGCCAGCTCCGCGACGAGGACGGGCACAGCTCCCACGGCTCGCTCGTCCCGCGCATCCGCGGCGTGCTCCGCGCCGCGTAGCGCCGCCGACCTAAGCCGCGCCTAAAGGGTCGCCACGGCGGGAAGCCCTGGCGGCCCGCTCGCGTCTAGCCCTGCGATGCACATCCTCGACACACGGAAGGATCGACCCCAATGAGGATCCAGCTGCGTAGGGCAGGCGTCAGCCTGCTCGCCTTCGCGGCCCTGCTCGGCGGCACGACGGTAGGCGTCGCCCAGGCCACGAACGGAGCCCACGCACATGCGTCGGCACACCACAAGAAGAAGCACCACCACCGCCACCACCACTCCAAGATCCCGCAGCACAACGGCGGCGATCATGACGCGGACAACAACGGTGGACCGAGTGACGGCGACGGCAACATCTAGGCGCCCCCGCCTGGCTCTCCTCGGACTGGCGCTCGCCGCGGCCCTCGCTTTCGCGGGCTGCGGCGGCGCCGGCTCGAAGCCTGCCGCCCGAGGCGGCGCGGTCTCCAGCTCGTCAGGCGCGTTCGCCTGGCTGAGCCCGGCCGCGCCGCCCGCCGGCTGGGCCCTGGCGCGCCTGCCATCGGGCGCGGCGACGCTCGCCTACCCGCCCGGGTGGCGGTCGATCGAGAGCGACCCGGGCACCGTGTCCGCCGCTCTGCTTGGCCCGCGCGGAAAGATCCGCGGGTACCTCAACGCCACCCCGCGCCAGGGCGCGGAGAGCCTCGCCAACTGGGCCCACTTTCGCCCCGCGCACAACCGCGACGAGGGCGACTTCGGCCTGGTCACCGAGGCGGCCGCCACCGGACTGCGTTTCCCCAGCGGCAGCGGGTCGTGCGTGATCGACCGCTACGCCACCTCCTCCGCGCACTACCGCGAGATCGCGTGCCTCGTGCGTGGCTCGCGTGCCAGCACGGTGGTGGTGGGCGCGGCGCTCCCGCGCGACTGGGCACGGCTCGCGCCACAACTCGAGCGGGCGATCGCGAGCTTCGCCACCTGAGCTATGTGCTCCACAGCGAACAAAGCGCGGCGGGCGACGGTTCCCCAGCGGCAAAACTTCCCTGGATCGGGGCAGGGTTAGGCCCGCCGGCGCGTCTCCTGCGGGAGATGGATTCGAAACCGGAAGGAACTGGCCCCATGAAGATCGAGATGCCCCGAGCAGTAGTGGCCTTATGCCGCTCGCACCCCGCGCGCGTCCCCACGCGGCGCCTGCGGCGGCAAGAGCTCGCCTGCGGCTAACGGCGCCCCAACCTGCCGGCGAAGGCGGCGCGGCAACCGTTCAGCGACGCTTCGGCCCGTTGAGTCCGCCGCGCCGCCCCGCCGGCTGGCGCTAGCCCGCCAGCTTGCGGCGGAGCAGCTTGCCCGCCGCGTTGCGCGGCAGCGCGTCAACCACGTTGACCACGCGCGGCACCTTGTAGCCGGCGAGGCGCTCGCGGCAGTGCGCGATCACGCTGCCCTCGTCGAGCTCCGCGCCGTCCAGCACCAGGTACGCGGTCACCAGCTCGCCCCACTCCGGATCCGGCGTCCCCGCCACCGCCGCCTCCAATACGGCCGGGTGCTCCTCGAGCACGCGCTCCACCTCGGCGCAGGCCACGTTCTCGCCCCCGGTGACGATCACGTCCTTGAGGCGGCCCTCCACCCACAGGTAGCCCTCGGCGTCGAGCCGGCCGCGGTCGCCGGTGTGCAGCCAGCCGTCGGCGCGATCGAGCGCCCCGGGCGACACCATCGGCCCGCGCACCAGGATCTCGCCATCAGCGGAGATCGACAGCTCCACGCCCAGCAGCGGGCGCCCCGCCGAGCCGGTGAGCTGCACGGCCTCCGCGGCGGTGAGGGTGGCGATCTGGGACGAGGTCTGGGTCATGCCGTAGGTCTGGAGCACCGGGAGCCCCCGCTTCGCTGACCACTCAAGCAGATCGCGCGGCACCGGCCCGCCGCCGAGCAGGACCGCACGGAGCGCCGGTGCTTCCTCGAGCCCGGCGTCGACCAAGCGCCGCAGCATCGTCGGCACCAGCGAGGCCACCGTGATCTCGCCACGGGTGAACACGTCCGCCACCCGCTCGGCATCGAAGCCGTCGTGCACCACCGCGGTGGTGCCGTAGATCGCGGAGCGCAGCAGGATCGCCAGTCCGCCGACGTGGAAGAGCGGGAGGACGCAGAGCCAGCGGTCGTCGGGGTCCACGCCCAGGTTCCACGCCGAGGCGAGCGCGCTGGCGGTGTGGTTGCGGTGCGTGAGCGAGACCGCCGCCGGGCGGCCGGTGGTACCCGACGTGTAGATCACCGAGTGCTCCGAGTCGGGGTCGATCTCGGTGCGCAAAGAGATATCCGCCTGGCCGCCCCCGAGCGGCTCCTCCACGCACAGCCGCGCTCCCGAGTCCTCGAGCTGCCAGCGCCGCTCGGCAGCGGTGAGCCGCGTGTTGAGCGGCACGAGCGACGCCCCGAGGAGCGGCAGCGCGTGCAGCAGCTCCGCGAACGCGAGCCCCGGCGGTAGCGTGGTGGCCACGCGCTCGCCCTCCCCCACTCCCAGCGCGGCGAGGCGGCGGGCAGTGCGTGCCGCGCCGGCAGCCAGCTCCGCGTAGGTGGTGACGCCAGCGGGCGTGATCAGCGCCGTCAGCTCCCCGTGGGTGCTCGCGCGGCGGGTAAGCCAATCGTCCAAGGGATTTATCGTAGGCCCGGACCAGCAAAGAGAAAGGCAGCGCGTGGCAGTGGATCAACGGATCGAGCCGGCCCTCGACTGGCAGCCGGCAGGCGAGTACACCGACATCAGGTACGAGACCGCCGAGGGCATCGCGAAGATCACGATCGACCGGCCTGAGGTGCGCAACGCGTTCCGGCCGGAGACGGTGATGGAGCTGTCCGACGCGTTCGAGCGCGCGCGCGACGACACGAGCGTGGGCGTGATCATCCTCACCGGCGAGGGACCGCTGGCGTTCTGCTCTGGCGGCGACCAGCGCGTGCGCGGCGACACCGGCTACGAGGCCGAGGGTCACGAGGTGGGCCGCTTCCACGTGACGGACCTGCACGTGCAGATGCGCCGTCTGCCCAAGCCGATCGTGGCGATGGTGGCGGGCTACGCGGTGGGCGGCGGGCACGTGCTGCACGTGGTGTGCGACCTGACGATCGCCGCCGACAACGCGCGCTTCGGCCAGACCGGTCCGAAAGTGGGCTCGTTCGACGGCGGCTTCGGCGCCAGCCTCCTGGCCAAGCAGGTGGGACTCAAGAAGGCCAAGGAGATCTGGTTCCTCTGCCGCCAGTACGACGCCCAGCAGGCGCTCGACATGGGCCTCGTGAACGCCGTGGTGCCGCTCGAGAAGCTCGAGGAGGAGACCGTGGGCTGGTGCCGCGAGATGCTCGAGCTCTCCCCCTTCGCCCTGCGCCTGCTCAAGGCGAGCTTCAACGCGTCGGAGGATGGGCTGGCCGGCATCCAGCAGCTCGCGCACGACACCAACCTCCTCTTCTACGCGAGCGAGGAGGCCCGCGAGGGGCGCACCGCGTACATCGAGAAGCGCCGGCCCGACTACGGAAGGTTCCCCAAACGCCCGTGACCGCCGGCCGTGCTGTCGCAGCCCCCGCAGGAGCGCTGCGTCTCTGGATCATCGCCGCTCGCCCGCGCACGCTCCCGGCGGCCATCGCGCCCGTGCTCGTGGGCACGGCGCTGGCAGGCACCGAGGGCGTGTTCCATCCGCTCGCGTTCGTGTGCGCGCTGATCGGCAGCGTGTTCATCCAGATCGGCACCAACCTGTCCAACGACTACTCGGACGCGCGCCGCGGGGCCGACACCGAGGACCGGCTGGGACCCGTGCGCGTGACCGCCGGCGGGCTGATGCCGCCCAAGCAGGTGCTCGTGGGCACCTACGTGGCGTTCGGCATCGCGGTGGGCGCGGGCGCGTACCTGATCGCCATCGCCGGCTGGCAGCTGCTCGTGGTGGGCGCCGCCTCGATCCTCGCCGGCGTGCTCTACACGGGCGGCCCGCGGCCCTACGGCTACGAAGGCCTGGGCGAGCTGTTCGTGTTCCTCTTCTTCGGCGTGGTGGCCGTGGTGGGCTCTTACTACGTGCAGATCCAGGAGCTCGAGTGGGTGGCGTTCGCACTATCGGTGCCGGTGGGGCTGCTCGTGTCGGCGATCCTCGTGGTGAACAACGTGCGCGACATCGAGACCGACCGCCGCGCCGGCAAGCGCACGCTGGCGGTGCGACTCGGGCGCGAGCGGGCGCGGATGCTGTTCGCGGCGATGGTGGTCTTCGCCTTCGTCGTGCCGGTGGCGGTGTGGCTTGCCGGCGGGTTATCCGCGTGGCTGCTGCTCACGCTGGCCGCCTTCCCGCTCGTGCCACCGCTCGTGCGCACGGTGTCCACGCGCTCGGACGGCCCGTCCCTCAACCGCGCCCTGGCGGACACGGGGCGGCTGGTGGCGGTGTTCTCCCTGCTGCTGGCCGCGGGCGAGCTGCTGTCGTGAAGCGCAGCCTCCTGCGGCTGTCGTTCCCCTTTCGCGAGCCGTACGCCACCTCCGCGGGCGTTGTGACAGAGCGCGAGCTGCTGCTGCTCCGCATCGAGAGCGCCGACGGCCACGTGGGCTTCGGCGAGGCCGCGCCGTTCGAGCCCTACGACGGGATCCCGCTGGAACGCGCCATCGCCACCCTCACGCGCCGCTCTCGCGGCCGCCGCCCGCCACAGGCGCGAGCCGCGGTGGAGATGGCGCGGCTGGACCTCGACGCCCGGCGCGAGGGGCGGCCCGTGGGCGAGCCGGGCGCCGACGCGATCCCAGTGAACCGCACCCTGAGCGCCGGCCCGCCCGACGAGGCCGCCGCGCGCGCGGCCGAGGGCGTTCAGGAGGGCTACTCGTGCTTCAAGCTCAAGGTCGGGCTGCCCGACGACGAGGAGCGCGTGGCCGCGGTGCGCGAGGCGATCGGCTCCTGGCCGGCGCTGCGAATCGACGCCAACGGCGCCTGGTCGGTGGACGAGGCGATTGCCGCGATCCGCAGCCTCGAGCGCTTCGACCTCCAGTTCGTGGAGCAGCCGTGCCGCACGCTAGAGGAGCTGGCCGAGGTGCGCGCGCGGGTGTCCGCGCCGATCTGCGCCGACGAGTCGGTGGCGAGAGCCGAGGACGTGACGCGCGCCGCAGAGGCGGGCGCCTGTGATGTGGTGAACGTCAAGCTCGCGCACAGCGGGGGCTTCGGCGCCGCGCGCGAAGCTCTGCACACCGCCGCCGAGCTTGGCATCGCCGCGTTCCTGTCCAGCACGCTCGACGGCCCCTGGGGAATCGCGGCGGCGTTGCAGCTGGCCGCGGCGGAGCGGCTTTCGCTGGCGTGCGGCCTCGCCACGCTCGAGCTGTTCGACGCCGAGCTGGCGCGCGCGATCCCGCCTCCCAAGGGCGGCCTGCAGGCCGTGCCGCCGGGCCCCGGGCTCGGTGTGGAGCCGACCGGCTCAGCGCTTGGCGAAGTGCTCGTCGAGAAAATCGAGTAGGACGTTCGCGAACTCGTGCGGCCGCTCGAGGTGCGGCGCGTGTCCCGCATCCGGGATCAGTCGCGCGCGCCCGTGCTTTACGCGCTCGGCGATCCGGTAGGACGCATCCGCGTACCTGGTGTCGAGCGCGCCCGCCACGGCAAGCACCGGACAGTCGATCGACTCGAGGTCGTGCCACACCGGCTCGAACATTCCCTGTCCCGCGCTGCGCAGGAGCTGCGCGAGCCGGCCGGGGTCGTGCGAGAGGCGTCCGTCGCGCTGCGCCCGCACCAGGTCCGGCGGCTGGCTCGCAAACACCGGCTGCGCCTCCCAGCGCTCGGCGAACTCCTCGATCGTGTGGTGCTCGATCCACTCCGCCAGCTCCTCGTCCGCCTCGCGGCGCTCGGTGCGGGCGTCCTCGTCCTCGATTCCGGCGCTCGTCCCCACGAGCACAAGCGCGCCAAACTTGCCGGGCCGCCGCAGCGCCGCCTTGAGGGCCAGGCGGCCGCCCATCGAGTATCCGACCACCACATCGCCGTCGTCCACCCGATCGGCGATCTCCCGGAGGCGGCCGTCAAACGTCCAGGTGGAGAAGTCGATTGGCAGGCTCCGGTACTTTTGCGCCACCCTGTCCGCCACGGAAGACCAGGCATCCGCGCGCTGAGCAAAGCCTGGTAGGAAGGCGACGAGCGGGTTCACTCCCCCATGATGCCCATCAACAGCACCTACGCTCCGATCCAGGCCTTCGTCGACGAGCTGGCGCGCTGCGGGCTGCGCCACGTGGTCACCTGCCCCGGCTCGCGCAACGCGCCGCTGATCCTCGCCGTGACCGGAGACAAACGGCTCGAGTGCGTGTCCGTGATCGACGAGCGCTCGGCGGGCTTCGTGGCGCTGGGCATCGCCAAGGCCGGCGGCCGCCCCGTGGCGGTCACCTGCACGTCCGGCACGGCCGCGGCCAACCTGATGCCCGCCGTGGTGGAGGCGCGCGAGGCGTGCGTGCCGCTGCTCGTGCTCACCGCGGACCGCCCACCGGAGCTGCGCGACGTGGGCGCCGGCCAGTCGATCGACCAGCTCAAGCTCTACGGCGCCGCCGTCAAGTGGTTCTGCGAGGTGGGCAACCACGAGCCGGGTCGCGACGCCGCGGTGCACCACCGCTCGCTCGCCTGCCGCGCCTGGTTCACCTCCGAGGACGGGCGCCCCGGGCCGGTGCACCTCAACTTCCCGCTACGCGAGCCGCTCGCGCCCGTGCCCGAGCCGGGCCTCGATGCCGCCGACTGGGAGGGCCGCCCGGACGGCCGCCCGTGGGTGACCGTTTCCGACGCCCCGCGCGACGCCACGCCCACGATCATCGAGCTGCTCGAGCGCGACGTGGCCGAGGCCGGCCGCGGCGCGATCGTGGCCGGCTCGACGCGCTACGACATCGCCCAGGCTGCCGCGCGCCTGGCGGCGGCCACCGGCTGGCCGCTGCTGGCCGAGCCCACATCGGGTGTGCGTTGCGGGCCGCACGACCGCTCGCACGTGATCGCGCACTACGACGTGCTGCTGCGCAGCGAGCAGTTCGCGGAGGACCACCGTCCCGACCTCGTGATTCGAGTGGGCGACACTCCGACCTCGAAGCCGCTGCGCGCCTGGCTCGCGGGCTCGCGCCAGATCGTGGTGGACCCCGATGCCTCCTGGCACGAGCCCACCCGCGAGGCCGAGCGCATCGTGACCACCGCGCCCGACTCCACCTGCGAGATGCTTGCCGCCGCCCTCGAGGAAAGCCTGCCGCCCTCGCCGACGGATTGGGTGACCTCGTGGCGCATGGCCGACGCGCTCGTGCCGCAGGCGCTGGCCGCCGCACCCGATCCCAGCGAGCCGCGGGCGTACGCCGCGCTGGCCGAGGCGCTGGGCGACGGCGAGCTGGTGTGGGTGGCGTCGTCGATGCCGATCCGCGACGTCGAGAGCTTCTTCCCTCAGACCGACAGCGAACTGCGCTTCCTCGCCAACCGCGGGGCCAACGGGATCGACGGCACGGTGTCGTCCGCGCTCGGCGCCTCGATCGCGGCTGGGCGGCGCGCGTTCCTGCTCACGGGCGAGCTCGCCCTGCTGCACGACGTGGGCGGCCTGCTCGCGTTCCGGCGCCGCCGGGCCGAGTTGACGATCCTGTGCGTGAACAACGGCGGCGGAGGGATCTTCGACTTCCTGCCGGTGGCCGAACACGCCGAGGGCGCGCTCTACCTCGAGCACGTGGTCACGCCGAGTGGCGTGAACCTGGAGGCGCTGGCCGACCTCGCCGGGCTACCCCACACGCTCGCGGAAAGCGTGGAGGACATCCGCGAGGCGGCGGGCGCGCCGGGACTGATCGAGGTGCGCACCGACCGCGACGAGAACGTACGCATCCACCGCGACCTGTTCGAGGCCGTGGACACCGCCCTGGCCGCGGCCTAGGACTGCTGCGCCAGCCGGCTGCGAGAGCACACTCGCGCGCACGTTAGAAGTGTTTCCGTTCCTCAACCGAGGACGGTGTTGTCCTCCACGATCACCAAGGCGGTCTTGTCCATATCGAGGAAGTTCCGTGCGTCCTCGGCCGCCGCTGCCATCTCCGGCGAGTTCAGCGCAGCCTGCATCATCTCGTCGCTCTCGAACGACAGGACGCCGATGCCGTCGCAGGCTGCCGGCTCGGCCGGAGCGGAGACGACACGGTGCTGAATCCAGCGCGTGAGTCCAGGGAGCTTTCGGACGATCTGGGTGTGACGATCTCCTGCCCACTCGTCCAGGCACTCCTGTCGGGTCAACTCTGCCTTCCGCTGAAGAATGAAGATGACACTGGCCATGTCGCGCTCCTCTCTCTGAATAACGGCGGCGCGCCTGACCAATCGCGGCGCGCCGTGCGCGCCTGGGGAAGCCCCGATCCTACGCGCCGTCGGCGCGCGTAGGAACCCGGTCTGAGTCAGCCGGTACGCAGCCCGCTGCCGCTATCCATGGTGGCTGTTGCACAAAGGGGTGGTGGTGTCCGGGTCGGTGAGGACGATTCCGGGCATGGGTCAGAACTTCATCGCGTGTGATCGTGAGCAGGAGTTGTTGTTGCCGCCGAGTCTGCGTGAGTGGTTGCCGGAGGACCATCTGGCGTGGTTTGTGATCGACGCTGTTGGCGAGTTCGATCTCGGGCCGTTCTACGCGGCCTATCGGGCTGACGGTCACGGCCGGGCGGCGCACGATCCGGCGTTGATGGTTGCGTTGTTGCTCTACTCGTACGCGCGCGGGGAGCGATCGTCGCGGCGCGTCGAGCGGCGTTGCGTGGAGGATGTCGCGACCCGGGTGATCTGCGCGAACCAGACGCCTGATCACACGACGATCGCGCGGTTCCGGCAGCGGCACGAGGCGGCGCTCGCCGGGCTGTTCGGCGAGGTGCTCGCGCTCTGCGCCGACGCCGGGCTGGTCGAGGTCGGGGTCGTCGCGGTCGACGGGACGAAGGTGAATGCGAACGCATCGCATCACGCGACGCGCGCTTACGAGCAGATCGCAGCAGAGATCCTCGAAGAGGCCGCCGCTGTCGACGCGGAGGAGGATGAGCGGTTCGGCGATCGCCGCGGCGACGAGCTGCCGCCTGAGCTCGCGACTGCGCAGGGGCGGCGCGGCTGGCTGCGCGAGGCGAAGCGCCGGCTTGACGAGCAGCGAGCTGCCGAGGCCAGGCCGATCCCGCGCTCGCGGCCGGAACGGCTGGCCGAGTCGAAGCGGCGGCTCGAGGAAGACCACCAGGTCGAGCAGCGCGCGAACGCCGATTACGAGGCCTACCGCGCACGCGGAGTGATGAAGAACGGCCGCCGCTTCGGCAAGCCGCCGACGCCCTACACGCCGCCGCCGACACCGCAGGGGAAGGTCAACGTCACCGACCCCGACTCGCGCAACGTCAAGACGCCGCGCGGCTGGGTCCAGGGCTACAACGCCCAGGCCGTCTGCAACGAGCGCCAGATCGTGATCGCCGCCGAGCTCCACGCCGACTCGCCGGACTTCGGCCACCTCGAACCGATGGTCGCTGCTGCCGAGCGCGAACTCCAAGCTGCCGGGATCGCCGACAAGCCGGAGGTGGTGCTCGCCGACGCCGGCTACTGGCACCACGACCAAATGGACGCCATCGTCAGCCGCGGCACGCGAGTGTTGATCCCACCCGACGCCGGCAAACGCAAAGGCACCCGGCCAGGCTGGGATGGCGGCCGCTACGACTTCATGCGCCGGGTGCTCGAAACCGACCCAGGCCGCGACCTCTACAGCAAACGCCAGGGCATGATCGAGCCGATCTTCGGCAACACCAAGTTCAACCGCCGAATCGACCGCTTCTTACGCCGCGGCAGAGCCGCCTGCCGCTCCGAATGGCGCCTCATCACCGCCACCCACAACCTCCTCAAGCTCCACACCGCCCTCACGACCGCCTGAAGGCGGCCGTTTCCGCCGACGCGCCGGACCAGCTTTTCGCTAACGCCGCAGAACCACGAGCGGCCCGCGGCTTTACGCAACAGCCACCATGCAGAGCGGAAGCGGATTCTCCCGTTGCTCCCGCTGCTAGGGGATCCGCTTGGTCTCGCAGCCCCGCAGGACGTCCGACTTGTCGGCGAGCACGTCGTCCCGGCCGGAGCCGCAGTTGACCACGTCACGCCGGCCGTCGCGGACGTTGATCTTGTCGTTGCCGCTGCCGGTGTTGATGCGGTCGCGGCCGCTGCCGCCGTTCACGATGTCGTTGCCGGCGCCGGAGTTGATCGTGTCGTTGCCCGAGTTGCCGACGTCGAAGTCGTTGCCGCCGCCCGAGCTGATGCGGTCGCGGCCGCTGCCGCCGACGATGTGGTCCTTGCTCGAGCCGCCGGTGATGCGGTCGTTGCCGTTGTCCCCGAAGAGGCTGTTGCGACCGATCCCGCCCACGAGCACGTCGTTGCCGTCGTTGCCGTGCACGCTGTCGTTGCCCGACCCGGCGTCGATGCGGTCGTTGCCGTCGTTGCCGCTCATGCTGTCGTTGCCGGAGTCGCCCTTCATCGTGTCTTTGCCGTTGCCGCCGGTGACGGTGTCCGGCCCGGAGCCGCCGTCGAGGGTGTCCGTGCCGTCGCCGCCGGACACGCGGTCGCGCCCGGCCCCGCCGCTCAGGTCGTCGTTGCCGATGTCGCCGGTGAGCGAGTCGTTGCCGCTTCCGCCGTCGGCCGTGTCGTTGCCCGCCAGCAGCGTGATCGTGTCGTTCCCGGCATCGCCGGTGACCTTGTCGTCACCCGTCGGGCCCGCGTTGAGGCTGTCGTTGCCGTCGCCACCGTCGAGCGTGTCGTTGCCGTCACCCGCCGAGAGCGTGTCGTCGCCGGTGCCGCCCGACAGGTTGTCGTCGCCCGCGTCGCCGTTGATGCGGTCGGTGCCGTCGCCGCCGCTCAGCGTGTCGTTGCCCACGTCGCCGGACATCGTGTCGTTGCCGGGGCCGCCGTCGACGGTGTCGTTGCCCTCGCCCACGAGGATGTTGTCGTTGCCGTCGCCGGCGATCACGTTGTCGTCGCCCGCGAGGCCGGTGGGAGTGTCATCCCCGGGGCCGCCGATCAGCGTGTCGTTGCCCTCGTCGCCGATCAGGTGGTCGTTGCCGTCGCCGCCGTCGAGCGTGTCGTCCCCGGCCAGGCCCTCCACGTCGTCGTTGCCGCCGAGCGCCTGGAAGTTGTCGTTGCCCGCCGTGCCCTGGCAGGGCGGATCGTCGCCGTTGGTGAAGGTGCCGCACAGCACGCGGCCCGCGCCGAAGGCGCCGACCGCCACCACGAGCGCGCACGCGAGCACGGCAATTGGCGCGAGAAGGACCAGAACCCGCCTCATCCGCGCCACCGTACCCGAGGTGGCCCGAACTTGCCAGTCGCCGCGCTTAGGACGTCAGGTGAGTAGCGGCAGCAGCGCCTGGAGCTTGACCTCGGTCTCGGCCAGCTCGTCGGCCGGGTCGGAGTCGCGCACGATCCCGTTGCCCGCGTACAGGTGCGCCACACTGCCGCGCAGCAGCGCGCAGCGGATCGCCACGCAGAACTCGCCATCCTCGGAAAGGTCTGTCCAGCCCACGGTTCCCGCGTACCAGCCGCGGTCGAGCCCCTCGAGCGCGGGGATCAGCCGGTAGGCGTCGTCGCGCGGCTCGCCGCCCACGGCGGGGGTCGGGTGGATCATCCCGGCCAGCTCCACGCACGGCACCGGCTCGGCCAGCTGAGCGCGGATCGGGGTGGCCAGGTGCTGCACGTTCTGGACCTTCACGAGCACCGGTTCGTCGGCGGCGGCCACCCACACGCTCACCGGCCGCAGGGTGCGCTCGATCCGGCGCGCCACGATCGCCTGCTCCTCGCGTTCCTTGGCGCCCTGGAGGAGCTGCTCGCCGAGCAGGTCGTCCACAGAGGGATCGGCGCTGCGGCGTGTGGTGCCAGCGAGGGCCACGGTCTGGGCGCGGGCGCCGTCGCGGCGCACCAGCAGCTCCGGGCTCGCTCCGATGAACGACAGCTCGGGCGTTCCCACGAGGTAGCTGTAACAGGCCGGGAACGCGGCGCGCAGCGCGTCGTAGAGCGGCGCCGGGTTGATCTCCCCGGGCGCGTGCACACGGACCTCCCGGGCGAGCACCACCTTCTCGATCTCGCCCGCACGGATGTGCTCCACCGCGCGCGCCACAGCGGACTCGAAGTGCTCCGGGGGCGCAGCGGCCGCCACTCGCGCGTTCGTCACCGGGTCGGGATCGAGCAGCGGCATCACCGCGGGCTCGAGCTCCGCCACGCGCACGCGGAGGCGCTCCAGTACGGCGTCCGCGGACTCGTCGCCGTCGAGTACTGCCGTGACCGTGAGGCGCGCCTCTTCGCCGCGCCGCGCGAGCGACAGCTCCGGCAGCACGAGCTGCGCGGGCGCGAGAGTCCCCCACTCCGGAGCCGAGCCGCCGCGCGGGGCGAACGCGAAGCCGCCCACCCACACCGGGCCCGCCCCGGGCGGATCGCCGGCGCCGCTCGCCACCTCCGCTCCGCGCGCCAGCTCGCGGCAGGCGCCGGCCACTGAACGGAAGCGGTCCTCGCCGCTCGCCTCCACCAGCGCCGCCTCCCCCAGTCCGGCCAGCGTGCTGCGCTCGCGATCGGGCTGCTCGAGGCAGAAGAAGCGGTCCTCCGACCGGCGCGCGGCCAGTACGGCTGCCGACAGGTCGAGCTCGGCCGGCACCACAGCCGTGACGCTCGCGATCACCCGCCGCCGCTCGCGCCGGGCGCGCCGCAGCGACGCCTCCACTCGCTTCTCGAGCTCCGCCCATGCGGAGTCGCCGAGCCGGAAGGGCCCGCTCTCCGCTTCGATCCGTGTGGTCAAACCGCGCTCAGGTGGCGGTGCGCCCGCGGGACACCGCGACCTCGCCCGTGCGCACCATCTCGATCAGGCCGAACGGCCTGATGTTGCGCTCGAACGCCGCGATCTTGTCGTCTGGCCCCGTGATCTCCACGGTCACCGAGCGCTTGGACACGTCCACCACGTTGCCACGGAAGATCTCCGTGAACTCGAGGATCTCGCGGCGCGAGTCGCTGTCCGCCGAGATCTTGAACAGCGCAAGCTCGCGCGACACCGTGTCCTCCGGCTCGAGGTCGCGGATCTTGATCACGTTGACGAGCTTGTGCAGCTGCTTGGTCACCTGATCGATCGGGTGCAGCGCACCGTCGACCGTGAGCGTGAAGCGCGAGATCGCCGGATCGTCGGTCGGGCCGACCGCGAGCGAGTTGATGTTGAACCCGCGCCGCGCGAACAGCCCCGCCACGCGGGCGAGGACTCCCGGCTTGTTCTCCGCCAGGATCGAGAGGACGTGCTTGCGGCCGGTGTGGATGCCGCCGCTCGCCTCGAGGTCTTCGAGGTTGAGGACTTCCTTTGTGCCTGGTTCGCCCATCGCTCAGCCCACCATGTCCCGGGCGGCCTGGCCGGCCGGGATCATCGGGTAGCAGTTCTCTTCCTTGGTCACGTGGACGTCGAGCAGCACGGGACCGTCCGTGTCGAGCGCTGTCTTCATCGCGTCCACCAGCTCGCCCTTGTCGGTCACGCGCATGCCCACGGCGCCGAACGCGTCCGCGAGCTTGACCCAGTCCGGGCTCGCGCCCATCTCGACCGACGAGTAGCGGCGGTCCCAGAACAGCTCCTGCCACTGGCGGACCATGCCCAGGTAGCCGTTATTCATCAGGAACACCTTCACCGGGATCTGCTCGGTCACGCAGGTGGCGAGCTCCTGGCAGGTCATGATCAGCGAGCCGTCGCCCGCGAGGCACACGACGGGCCGGTCCGGGCAGGCCACCTTGGCCCCCATCGCGGACGGCAGGCCGAAGCCCATCGTGCCGAGGCCGCCGGAGTTGATCCAGCGCCGCGCCTCCGGGAACTTGTAGTACTGCGCGGCCCACATCTGGTGCTGGCCGACGTCTGAGGTCAGGATCGCCTCGCCGCCCGTGGCCTCGTAGATCGCCTCGACCATGCGCTGCGGCTTGATCTCGGCGTCCGCGGTGTCGTCGTAGCGCAGCGGGAACTTCTCCTGCCAGCCCTGGATCCGCTGCCACCACGCCTCGAGGCGCGAGCCGTCGGTCTCAAGCGCGCGGTACTCGCGCGTGAGCTTGGGCAGCACCTTCTTGGCATCGCCCACGATCGGGATGTGGGCCGGCACGTTCTTCGAGATCTCGGCCGGGTCCACGTCGATGTGGATGAACTTCGCGCGCGGAGCGAACTCGGACAGCTTGCCGGTGATGCGGTCGTCGAAGCGGGCGCCGATCGCGCAGATCAGGTCGGCCTCGTCCATCGCGTAGTTGGCCGCGCGCAGGCCGTGCATGCCGAGCATCCCGAGCCACTGCTCGTGCATGCCCGGGAAGGCCCCGAGGCCCATCAGCGTGCAGGTCACGGGGAAGCGGTCCGACGTGCACAGCTCCACCAGCTCCTTGCCGGCGTCCGCGTTCACCACGCCGCCGCCGGCGTAGATCACGGGCCTGCGCGAGTTGGCGAGCGCCTTGGCCGCCAGGCGGATCTGCTTGGCGTTGCCCTCCGTGGTGGGCTGGTAGCCCGGTAGTGAGAGCGAGTCCACCGGCTCATACGGGATGTCCGCCCTGGACAGATCCTGCGGCACATCCACCAGCACGGGGCCGGGACGGCCCGTGCGCGCGATATGGAACGCCTCGTGGATGGCACGCGGGATCTCGCGCGGGTCCTGGATCAGGATCGAGTGCTTGACGATCGGCATCGTGATGCCGCTGATGTCGGCCTCCTGGAAGCCGTCGGTGCCGAGCAGCTCGGTGCGCACCTGCCCCGTAAGGAACACGGTGGGCACGCTGTCCATCATTGCGTCGGCGATCGGGGTGACGAGGTTGGTGGCGCCGGGACCGCTCGTGGCGAGCGCCACGCCCACGCGTCCGGAGGCCTTCGCATAGCCCTCCGCCGCGTGGCCGGCTCCCTGCTCGTGACGGCACTGGACGTGCCGGATGCCGGCGTCATAAAGGGCGTCGTAGGTCGGGAGGTTCGCGCCACCGGGGATGCCGAATACGGTGTCGACACCCTCCGCTTTGAGGCATTCCATGATGGCCTCGACAGCTCGCATCGCGAACCTCCTTCCGAAAATTGAGTGAATTGGCCGGCTGGACCGGCCGGGAAAGCGAGTCTACCAGCGGGATTACGGGCTTCCGGGAGCCTTGTTGCGAGCCGTGAGACACTCGCTCGCGACGATGAGCGACCAGCTCCATTTCGACGAGGCGCAGTCACGGGCGGTCGAGGCCGTGTACGCCTATCCGGATGTCGTCGAGCAGCGGCGCGCGACGCTGGCGGCTTTGGCGCCCAGGCCTGGGGAGCGGGTGGTGGACGTCGGCTGCGGGCCGGGTTATCTGGCCGCCGAGATGGCCGCGGCGGTGGGCGGCGAGGGCTTCGTCCTGGGAGTGGACCCGAGCCCGGCCATGCTCGCCATCGCGGCGCGCCGCGCTTCGCAAGGCATGGAGCTCGCCGAGGGCGACGCCCTGTCGCTTCCGGCGCCGGACGCGAGCTTCGACGCCGCTGTGTCCACACAGGTCTACGAGTACGTCGCCGACATCGCGGACGCCCTCGCGGAGGTGCGCCGCGTGTTGAAGCCCGGCGGGCGGCTGCTGATCCTCGACACCGACTGGGACTCGATCGTCTGGCGCTCGAGCGACGACGAGCGCATGGCTCGCGTGCTGCGCGCCTGGGACGAGCACCTCGCCGATCCCCACCTGCCGCGGCGCCTCCCCGAGCTGCTGGCGGCCGCCGGCTTCGAGCTCCAGAAGGCCGCGGTGGTGCCGGTGGTGAACGTGGGCTACAGGCGCGAGACCTACAGCGCCGGCGTGCTCGGCATGATCGCCGAGTTCGTGGCGGGCAGGCACGGCGTGAGCGGCGAGGAGGCTCAGGCTTGGGCGGACGACCTGCGCGGCCTCGGCCCGAACTACTTCTTCAGCCTCAACCGCTACCTGTTCGTGGCCGAGCGCGGCTGACCACAGGCATCGTGGGTCGAGTTAGGTCCCCTACAGGGGCACTAAGTCGACCCACCTGGCTCAGGCGGGCTCACCTGACCGCGAAGTGCGAAGTCAGGTCCCCACTCCAGGTCACGTCCACACTTCATGCACACCTGGTCGTGGATGGCCACGCTGTTGCCGCACTCCGGGCACTCGCGCCGCTCCACCTCACCGCCGCGCCGGTAGAGCAGCGCCGCCACCGTGCCGAACACCGGCAGCACGAAACCGATCGCGAACCAGATCCAGAAGCCGTTGCCGCGGATCTTCGCCACGATCCCGGCCGACAGTCCGGTGAAGAAGATCAGGACGAGATAGGGCACTCGGCCCCAATTGTCGCAGCAGGGTCAGGTCAGAGGACCCGGATCGCCCAGACGATGGCGGCTATCGCGAGGGCCACGACTACCACCCACGCGACCACGGCGACGATGCCGAGCACGACCTTGAACAGGACCCAGGCCGCGATCAGGAGGACCAGAAGAGCGATCGCCTTGCGGCCGAGATCCCCAGCAGCTTCACGCATGAGACAAGGGTAGTTCGGCGCGCGGCGTAACTGCGTGCGGCTAGAGCAGCTGCGGCGGACGCGTGGGCACGTAGCGCTCGAGGCCTGGCAGCGGCACCGAGCACATGATCCAGCTCGGCCACCAGATCTCGAACCCCAATCCGCGCAGGCGCTTGAGCAGCCACCACGCGATCGTGGTGGTGAACAGGCTCAGATACTCCGGCTCCACCGTGGCCGCCACGCGGTCGAGCGCCGCGAGCACCACCGGCACGAGGTCGGCGCCCGCGGTGGCCACCCCGGGGCCGATCTCGCCCTCGCCGCTGACCCAGCAGAGCGAAGTGGCTTCGTGGGTGTCCGGGTCGATCGTGGCGAGGCAGGTGCGGTCGCGGCACAGAAACTCGTGCAACTGCGGCCGCTCGTGACCCACGACCGGTGGCTCGAGGCGCATCCACTCGGCCACCGCGCGGTCCGCCTTCAGCACGTGCACCGCCGTCTCCACGCGCTCGATCTCCTGCGAGCGGCGGTTGAGGTAGCGGTCGGTGCGCTGGCGGATGTGCCAGTGGCCGGCCACCGGCATCACCCCGAACTCCATGTAGAGACCGAGGTCGGTGGGCTCTCCGGTGGCCACCACCACGCGGCCGAGCTCGGGCGTCGGGTCGCCCGGCCAGCACTGCTCGAGCAGCGCGCGGCCTATGCCCTGGCCCTGGTGCCCGGGATCCACCATCAGCTCGGTGAGCTCCTCCATCGCGCCGAACTGCACGACGCGCGCGTAGCCCACCGGCTCTCCCCCGCGCTCGCAGATCCTGTAGCGCGTGCCCGCCTGTCCGTTGAGGAACTCGATCAGCCCCCTGTGGCGGCGCCAGCTCGCGCGCGTCTGCCCGGCGCTCGGCTGGCGGCCGGGCGGCAGGACCCCGCGCTTCACGGCGGCGTCGTAGATCGCGCGCTCGGACAGGGCGAATGTGGCCTCGAGGTCGGCGGTGGCACCGTCGCGGAAGGAGGCGTCTGGGGGCGCGGTGGTCAGGCCGCGTCCTCTCCGTCGCCGCTCGGCTGCGGCGTCTCGAGGTAGCCCTTGAGCGACGGCGGATGGCCGAGCTGCCCAAGCTCGGCTGACGCACGGCCGAAGAAGATCCCGACGGTCCAGTCGACGATCAGGCGCAGCCGCCGCCCCATGCCCGGAATGGCGAGCAGGTGGTAGGTGCGCGCCGCCCACCAGGCCGGGAAGCCACGGAGCTTCACGCCCAGCATGGTGGCCACCGCCTTGTGCCGGCCCATGTCCACGAACACGCCGAGCGTCTTGTAGCGGAACGGCTTCACCTGCCCGTTGCCGAGCACCGCCGCCACGTTCTCGGCCACGAGGCGGCCCTGGCGCAGGGCGTGCTGCGCCGTGGGCGGGCATGCGGTGTCGCCCTTGGTGGCGGGATCGGGAACCGCGGCGGCGTCGCCGATCGCCCACACGTTCTCGCGGCCGTGCACGCGCATCGTCTCGTCCACCTCGATGCGCCCGGCGCTGTCAAGCGGCAGCCCCAGCTCGCGCACCACGGGCGCGGGCTTCACGCCCGCCGTCCAGCACACCAAGCGGCAGGGAACCCGCTCGCCGTCGGAGAGCGTGATCGCGTCCGCCTCCACGGAGTCCACTCGAGTGTTTGTCCTGATGTCAAGGCCGCGCCCGCGCAGCTCGCGAGTGGCGAACTCCGCCAGGCTCGGGGGCGTCTCCTGCATCACGCGGTCGAGCGCCTCCACAAGGATCCAGCGGGTGCCCTGGAGGCGGCAGCGCGGGTAGCGCTCGATCACGTCCGCCACGTAGTCCTGCAGCTCGGCTATCCCTTCCAGGCCCGCGTAGCCCGCGCCGACGAACACGTAGGTGAGGTAAGCGCTGCGCGCGTCGGGCTCGTCGATCGTCTCGGCGATCTCCAGGTTGAGCAGCGCCCGGTTGCGCAGCGCGATCGCCTCGGAGATCGTCTTGAAGCCGAGCCCATGCTCCGCCAGGCCCGGTACCGGCAGCACGCGCGACACGGAGCCGAGCGCCACGATCAGCTGGTCGTAGCGGAGACTCTCGTCGCGCCCGTCGATGCTGCGCACGCGCAGCTCGCTGGCAGCCGGATCCGCGCCGGTCACGTGGCCAAGATGGATCTCGGTGGTCTTCAGCTCCTCGCGGAGCGGCACCACCACGTGCCGCGGCTCGAGCGTGCCTGCGGCGGCCCCCGGCAGCAGCGGGGTGTAGAGGAGGAAGTTGACGTCGGTGACGAGCGTCAGGCGTGCGCTCTGGCGCGGCAGGACGCGCTCGAGGCGGCGGGCCGCGTACAGGCCGCCAAAGCCGCCGCCGGCGATGACGACGTGCCAACCCATAGGCACGGCAGGCTATCCAGCCCGCGCGCCGATGTGGTTACGGGCTCGTGCCGGGGTCGCCGCCCGAGCCGCTGCCCGGGTCGAATCCCTGCACCTGCACCGGCTCCTTGGCGCCGATCGGCTGGCTGGCGGGGTCCGTGGGAGGAGGGTCGTTCCCGGCCGGCGTATCCGGGGTGGTGGCGGGCGGCGGGGGGTCGGCGAAGGTGCCGCTGCCGCCGCCCTGCGTGGCGGGCAGGGCGCCGCCCGTGCCGGCGCTGCTCGAGCCGCTTGTGCCGGTGCCGGTCTGGCTGGCCGCCTTGTGGTGGTGGCTGCGCCTGGCGGCGGTGGTGGAGGCCGGCGCGCTGTGGTGGACGATCGGGGTGGCTGGCTGCGCGCCGGCCGAGATCACCACCGGGGCCGGCGGGACCGGCGCGACCGCCGCCGCATGGGAGTGGTGGCGCTGGTGCGTGGCTGCTCTGTGAATGTCCGCCGCGCCAGCCGCGACCAGCGTGGCGGTGGCCACCGCCACCGCCGCCTTCGCCCCCACAGCGCCGAGCGTGGCCGTGACGGCGCCCCCCGCCGCTCCGCCCGCGGCGCCCGCGGCGCCGCCGGCCGCCGCAGCCCCGGTGCCCGCGGCCGAGCCGCCGCCGGCGAGCCCTGCGCCGGTGCCCCCAGCGGCCCCGGCGCCGAGCCTTGCGGCGATCGCCTTGATGAAAGCGACCGGCGCGAGCGGCACAAACGCCGCCGCCGCGGCGGCTCGCCTCCCCACGCCCAGCTCGGACTGGTAGGCACCACACAGCTCGCAGTGCCGTGCGTGACGGCGGGCCGGCCCGCTCAACCGCGCGAGACCCTCGGAGGCCTGGCGCAACTCGAGGTGGACGACCTCGCAGCTCAGGAGCCGCCCCTGGGCCGCCTCGGCGAGCGACACGCGCGCCCGCACGAGCAGCGACTTGACGCCCGGCACGCTCGTGTCCATGGCCTGGGCGATCTGGTCGTACGACAGGCCGTCGATCTCGCGCAGGAGCAGCGCCGTGCGCTGCGTCTCCGGCAGCTCCTGAACGTCACCCACCACCTGGCGCAGATCCTCCCGCATGTGCACGGCATCGACCGTGGTGGAGTAGGCGGCGATGTCCATCTCCTCCACGCCGCCGTCGGTGGCCGGTCGCCTCCTGCCGAGGTGCTTGAGGCACATGTTCCGCGCGATCCGGTAGAGCCACGGGCGCACGAAGATCTCGCGCTGGTCGCCCACGATGGCGCGATAGGAGTTGGCGAATACCTCCTGCAGCACGTCCTCGGCGTCCTCGCGCGAGTGCAGCATGTGGCGGCAGAACGCGAGCAGTCGTGAGCGGTAGCGCTGGACGAGGGCCTCGAAGGCCGCCTCGTCGCCCGCCCGGATGAGCTCGATCAGCTTGTCGTCGGACTGCAGCCGCAGGAATGGTGCCCGGACGCCTATTGCTGTGCGGGGCTGGCTTAGGACCGACGCTTCCATGGCTCTCCCTGTTCGCCGCGCGCTTGCTGGCGGTGCGCGCCCTTACGTAAGAACCCTAGACCGATGGCGAAGGTTGCGGTAGCGCTCGGACGGATCTTGCGAGTGCCTCCCGCAGCGCGGGGCGCATCCTCGGATCCAGCCGGCGGCGAACGCGCCAGGACGCGCCCGCGAAGGCGTGGTTGGCCACGGTCGCGAAGCCGGTCTCGTCGCTGCGCAGCGCCAGCAGCAGGTGCGCGACGCGGTCAGAAGGCGGCAGCTCGCGGTCGGTGGCTCGCACGCAGAAGCAGTGCACTCGGCGGCGGTCCGGGGTCACGAGCAGCGCGCCCGCCTCGCCGACGAGCCATACGCCGAGGCGGCCGCGCTCCATCGCGAGGCCGGTGTCGCGCTGGAGAGCGCGCGCATCGTGCCCGAGCAGGTCGGCCAGGAAGCCCTGTGCCACCCGCTCCCCGCTCTCGTTGCGAAGGCCCTTCGGTCGCACCACGCTCGCGCCCCTGAACGCGTACAGCTCGGGGATGAGCCAGGCGTGCATCAGCGCCACGAACGCCACCGGGCCGGCCAGCGGATTGAGCCACATGAGCCCCGCCGCCGCGGCCAGGAAGGGCACCACGTGCGCGGTGGTGAAGAGCGTCCAGAGCCGGCCGCGCCGCCTCAGCGACGCCGCGTCCTCGCGCGAGCGCCAGGGTACCGAGGCCAGCTCGGGCAGCGGCGCTGAGGCTGCCTCCATCGGCTCAGCCGCCGGAGATCGGGCGGCGCATGATCACGAGCTCGGCATCCAGCGGCAGCTCGTGCACCTGCGTCGCGTGCCCCTCGCCCTCGCTTACCACGGCAATGTAGCCCTCATCCAGCCCGCGCCGGAAGGCCTCGACCGCCTCGTCGTACGCCCTCTCGTCCAGCGCGGTCCAGTCTGCGAGCGTGGAATGCCCGCTGCGGTCCATGCGAATCAGTCGGCCCATCGGAGAACCTCCTGTCGGGGAACGTCCCCCGATGATACGCCGCGCTCAGGCAGGCTCTGCGAGCGCCGGCGGCTCGCGCTGCGGGCGGAAGGCGATCACGCCGAGCAGTCCCGCCAGGGGCAGCGCCCACGCCAGGTAGAGGCGATTCAGGTCGCTCGGCGGCAGGCCGTTGCGAGCGAGCGCAATCGTGACGGCGATCAGCAGCGTGCTGCCCACCGTGATGACCGGCAGCCCGCGGCGGCGCAGTCCCTCCCAGCTGGCCAGCGACATCAGGAACGGCAGGTGGTAGTAGCTGTTGGTCATGGGATCGAGCAAGCAACGCATGAGCAGGATCAGCGCGAGCAGCAGCAGGGCGTCCTCCGCAGCCGCGTCCCGGCGGGCTCGCCACCAGAAGAGCGCCAGCCCGAAGCCCGCGGCGAGGATGAGGGGATGCGAAATTGCCGCGAGCGCCGGCGGGATCGACCGCGGGGGGGTGGCCGCCCCGCCTGGCCCCAACTGAACCGACACGTCCGTGCCGAACACAAACCAGATGTTGGTGGGCATGCCAGAGCCGCCGGCGATGCCCGCCCCGTGGTTGGCCTGGATGAAGCGATGGAGGTCGCCCGCGGCCATAGGCACCACCAGGAGCACGGCGGTGGCCGCTGCGGCAAGGGCGACGCGCGCGCGCTGCTCTCCCGCCGCGATGAGCACGGGCAGCACCGCGAGCAGCGCCCACTGCTTGGTGGCGAAAGCCGCCCCGACCAGGATCCCGGCCAGGAGCGGGCGCCTGCGCGCCGCGGCCAGCAGCGCGCCCACGCACAGGACGGCGGCGAGAATCTCTTCGGGGTGGCCGTAGCGCAGCGCGCGTGCGGTGAGGGGGTTGAAGGCCACGAGGATCGGTACGAGAGCGAGGGCCTGCGCCGGGCGGCGCAGCTCCCGCATGCGACCGAAGAGATCGACGGCGAGCAGCCCGGCCGACAGCAGGCACGGGAAGGCGCCGAAGCGGTAGAGGTCGAGCGCCGTACCGCTCGTCGTGTGCAATCCGAGCAGTGCGAAGGGCGCGCGCAGGACCAGCGACACGCTGCCCATCACGGGCTGAGTGGCGAAGAACTCGTGCAGCCGGCCGTGGGCGAGGGCGCGGATCGGCGTGGCCGGGCAGTCGCAGAGCGCGCCCGTGGGGGCCGCATAGTCGATGCCGAGCGGCGCCCGCGCGGCCAGCAGCAGAGCCAGCGCGGATGCGGCCAGGAGAAGGGCGGCGGAGACCGCGAGGTCGCGCCGCCCGCGGATGATCGAAAGCTCGGGCACGGCTCGGAGGACGGGTCTCGCCTGTTATCGGCTCTAGAGAGGCGCTTCGTGAGCGGCGCTAGGCGCCGATCTTCTCGCGGATCAGGCGCTGCACTTCCTTGCCGTCCGCGCGGCCCTTCGTCTCGCGCATGATCGCGCCCATCAGGGCGCCGATCGCCTTCTGGTTGCCCGACTTGATCTGCTCGACGGCCGCGGGGTCGGCGTCGATGGCCTGCTGCACGATCGAGTCGAGCTCACCGCTGTCGTCCATCGCGGCGAGACCCTTCTCCTCCACGATCTGCTGAGGGTCGCCGCCGCCTTCCACGAGCGCGTCGAGAACCATGATCGCCGCGGATCGCGAGACGGTCTTCCCCTCCACCATGCCAACGAGCTGGGCGAGCGCCGCGGGCGTGACCTTGGACTCCCCGGGATCGGCCTCGCCAAGCCGCTGCACCAGCTCGTTGCGCACCCAGTTCGCGAGCGTGCGCGCATCGGCCGAATCGGCGGCCAGGGCCGCCTCGAAGTAGTCGCCGAGCTCGGTGCGGAAGGCGAACATGCGCGCCGTCTCTTCCGGCAGACCCAGCTCGCCCTCGAAGCGCTCGTGCGCGCTCGGCCGGCAGCTCGGGGATCGCGCTGCGCGCGCGCTCCAGCATCTCCTCGGTGGGCGCCAGCGGCACCAGGTCGGGCTCGGGGAAGTAGCGGTAGTCGTGCGCCTCCTCCTTGGAGCGCAGCGAGGTGAGCGCCTTGGTCTGCGGGTCGAAGTGGAGCGTCTCCTGCTCCACTGCGCCGCCGCCCTCGAGGATCTGCGTCTGCCGCTTGATCTCGGCCTCGATGCCCCGCTCGAGGAAGCGGAACGAGTTCATGTTCTTCAGCTCCGCCTTGGTGCCGAGCGTGGTCTCGCCGACCGGGCGGATCGACACGTTCGCGTCGATGCGCAGCGACCCCTCGTCCATGTTCACGTCGGACACGCCGAGGCGCCGCAGCGTGGCGCGCAGCAGCCTCCCCCACCCCGCCGCCTCGGACGCCGAGCGGATGTCGGGCTCGCTCACGATCTCCACGAGCGGCGTGCCGCCGCGGTTGAAGTCCACGACGCTCGCGGCGGACCCGTGGATGCGGCCGGACGAGCTGGCGTGCACGAGCTTGGCGGCGTCCTCCTCGAGGTGCACGCGGTGGATGCGCACGTCGCCGAGCTTCCCGCCCGAGCAGAGCGGGATGTCGTACTGGGAGATCTGGTAGCCCTTCGGCAGGTCCGGATAGAAGTAGTTCTTGCGGTGGAAGATCGAGCGCGGCGCGATCTCGCAGCCGAGCGCCATCCCGATCATCAGCCCGTAGTGCACGGCCTCGGCGTTCACGGTCGGCAGCGTGCCGGGGTGGCCGAGGCAGACCGGGCAGGTGTGCGTGTTGGGCTCCTCGCCGAACGACAGCGCGCAGCCGCAGAACATCTTCGTGCGGGTGCTCAGCTGCACGTGGATCTCGAGGCCGATGACGGGCTCGTACTCAGGCACGGGCGGAGCTCCCGTCGAACCCGATCGCCCGCTCGAGCGCGTAGGCGGCGTCCAGGATGCGGTTCTCGCTGAACGCCGGGCCGGCGAGCTGGAGGCCCACCGGCAGGCCGTCGGACAGGCCCGCGGGGATCGACACGGCGGGGATGCCGGCGAGCGACATCGGCACGGTGAAGTAGTCGGACAGGTACATCGCGAGCGGGTTCTCGGTGCGCTCGCCGAGCTTGAACGCGACCGTCGGCGAGGTGGGCGTGACCACCACGTCCACGCGTCCGAAGGCGTCGCGGAAGTCGTCGGCGATCTTCGTGCGCACACGCTGGGCGCGGCCGTAGTAGGCGTCGTAGTAGCCCGACGAGAGCGCGTAGGTGCCGAGCATGATGCGGCGCTTCACCTCGGCGCCGAAGCCGTCGTGGCGCGTCTCCTCGTACAGCGAAGTCAGGTCGCCGTTGCCGCTGCGCTTCCCGTAGCGCACGCCGTCGTAGCGCGCCAGGTTGGCGCTGGCCTCGGCCGGCGCGATCACGTAGTAGGCGGACAGCCCGTAGCCCGCGTGCGGCAGCTCGATTTCCTCCACCGCAGCCGCCCAGCTCCTCGATCTTCGCGATCGCCGCTCGGCAGGACTCCACCACGCCCGGCTCGACGCCCTCCTCCTCGAGCCCCCAGACGCCGAAGCGGATGCCGTCGAGCTGCTCGGCGCTCGGCAGCGCCACCTCGTGCGGGTAGTCGAGCGAGGTGGAGTCGCACTTGTCGCGGCCCGACCATGTGGCGGAAGAGCAGCGCGGAGTCGGTCACGTCGCGGGTGAGCGGGCCGCACTGGTCGAGCGAGGAGGCGAAGGCGATCATCCCGTAGCGCGACACCGCGCCGTAGGTGGGCTTCAGCCCGACGATCCCGCACAGCGCGGCGGGCTGGCGGATCGAGCCGCCGGTGTCGGTGCCGATCGCCCACGGCGCGTTGCCCGCCGCCACCGCCGCCGCGCGAGCCGCCGCTCGAGCCGCCGGGCACGCGCTCGGTGTCCCACGGGTTGCGCACCGGGCCGAAGCCCGAGTTCTCGTTGGACGAGCCCATGGCGAACTCGTCCATGTTGGTCTTGCCGAGCACGCGGCGCCCCGGCTGCGACGAGCCGCTCAACCGAGGTGGCCGTGTACGGGGGCCTGTAGCCCTCGAGGATGCGCGAGGCGGCCATGCTCGGCACGCCCTTCACGCAGAAGAGGTCCTTGACGCCAAGCGGCACGCCGCCGAGCGGGGCGTCCATGGCGCCCGTCGTGTACTCGGCGTCGGTCACCCAGAGATAAGAGCCCAGCTGCATCGCGCAGCGGCGCGTTCGCGGTAGAAGTCGAACAGCTCGCCGGGATGCACGTGCCCGCCGCGGATCTGCTCGGCGGCCTGAGCGGCGGTGAAGTCGAGCAGCTCGCTCATCCGCCGCCCGGGCTCGGCACGCGGAAGCCCTCGTCCGAGGCGTCTGGAGCGGGCTCGAGGATGGTCTCGCGCGGCCAGCTCGGCCGCGGCTCGTCCGGCGCGCAGCACGTTCTCGAGCTCCACCACGTGGGTAGTCGGCTCGACGCCGTCGAGGTCGAGCTGCGAGATGTTCTCGATGTGGTCGAGCACGGCGGACAGCTCGCTCGACATGCGCTCGACCTCTTCGTCGGTGAGCCTGAGCCGGGCGAGCCGCGCCACGTGCAGCACCTGGTCGCGATCGATCATCCGACCGGCGATTGTAGGGACGCGCGTGCTCCGGGTCCGGTTAGGATGCCCGCCCGTGGGCGCGGCGCGAGCGGAACGGCTGGTGGTCCTCACGCTGCGCATGCTCGCGGTGACGTTCGCCGTCGTGGGGATCCTGTTCATCGTCACGCCGGGCGGCGTGCTGGGGCGGATGGACGATGTCGGCAACTGGATCGGCAGCTTCTCCACCGCGCCGCAGAGCGACGAGAAGCTGTGGCTCGCGCTGGCGTTCGCGTACATGACGGTGATCACCGGGATCGCTCTGCTCGTGTCCACCGACGTGGGGCGCTACCGGCCGTTCCTGCTGGTGCTCGCCGCCGGCAAGGCGGCCTCGTCGCTCGCCGCCGGGGCCTTCTTCGTCTTCGGCGACGACGTCTTCATCTACCTGCTCAATTTCCTCGTGGACGGGTCGCTCGTGTTCATCGTGCTCGGCTGCTGGGTGATCTCGGCCCCGCTCGAGCGCGCCGTAGCGCCCACCTGAAGGGGCGCCCCGGGCCTCACCGCGCCGGAACTGAGGATCTTCGCTGCCTTCTGCGAGGCGGTGCTGCCGCCCGGCGGCGCCCTGCCGTCCGCCACCGAGGTGGGCGTGGCGGAGCCGGTGTCCGGCTACCTCGCCGGGGCGCCCGCGCGCGTGCGTCTGGTGGTGCGGCTGGGGCTCCGCGCGCTTGAGCTGACCTCCTTCCCGCGCCGCTTCTCGCGCATGCCGCTCGAGCGCCGCTCGGCGCACCTGGAGAAGCTCGAGTCGAGCCGGCTCAGCTTCCTGCGCGACCTCTTCCTGCTCTTCAAGACCCTCACCGGCGTGGGCTACTCCGCGCGACGCTGCGCGTGCAGCAGGTGATCGGCGTGGAGGCGCGCTGCGAGGGCACGCCCTCGCCCCTGCGGCTCGACCCCGAGGCGATGCGCGCGCCCGACGACGTCGAGCGCTGCGACGTGGTGGTGGTGGGCTCGGGCGCCGGCGGAGCGTCGGTGGCGCGCGTGCTCAGCGAGGGCGGGATGTCCGTGATCGTGGTGGAGGAGGGCGACCACTACGACGCCTCGAGCTACTCGCGCGATGTGTTCGAGTCGCTGCCCAAGCTCTACCGCGACTCGGGGCTGACCGTGGCCGAGGGCCGGCCCGCCATCCCGCTGCCCGTGGGCCGCTGCGTGGGCGGCACGACGGTGATCAACTCGGGCACGTGCTTCCGCGCGCCTGACGACATCCTGATGCGCTGGCGCGACGAGCACGGGATCGACTGGGCCACGGAGCTGGGCGCCGAGTTCGAGGCGGTGGAGCGGGCGCTCGAGGTGACGCCCGTGGCGCAGGGCCAGGTGGGGCGCAACGCAGAGCTGTGCCGGATCGGGGCCGAGGCGCTCGGGGCCTCCAACCACGGGCTCGCGCGCAACGCCGCCGACGTGACGTGCTGCGGCTCCTGCCCCACCGGCTGCGCGATCGACGCGAAGATGGCCATGCACGTGTCCGAGCTGCCGCGCGCCGTGGCCGCCGGCGCGCGCATCCGGGCGGGCCAGCGCGTGACGCGCGTGCTGGTGGAGGGCGGGCGCGCAGCGGGCGTGAAGTGCCGCGGTGGTTACGAGGTGCGGGCGTCGTCGGTGGTGCTCGCCGCGGGCGCGCTCGGCACGCCGGAGCTGCTGCTGCGGCAGAAGCTCGCCAACTCCTCGGGCGAGCTGGGGCGCCACCTGCGCATTCACCCGGCGTGCTGGGTGGGCGCGCTCTACAACGAGCCGGTGCGCGGCTGGGACGGCGTCATGCAGAGCTGGGCCGTGGACGAGTGGAACGACCGCGGCCTGTTCCTCGAGGCCACCTTCAGCCCGCTGCCGTTCGGCGGCCACTGGCTGCGCGGCGCGGGGGCGCCTTACAAGGCGCGGCTCGAGCGCTTCGACCACCTCGGCGTGATCGGGGTGCACCTGTCGGACAGGTCGGAGGGGCGCGTGTCCGTGAACGGCGGCGCACGCATCACCTACAAGCTCACACGCGACGACGCTGCCGCTCTGCGCTTCGGCATCGCGCGCGCGGCCGACGTTCACTTCGCCGCGGGCGCCACCGAGGTGTACCCGCAGGTGGGGCGCGTGTCTGTGCTCAAGCCGGGCGAGCAGACGACGCTCGTGGAGCAGGGCCGCTTCCATCCCGGCGAGATGCGGCTCGAGGGCTTCCACCCGATGGGTACCACGCGCATGGGGCGTGATCCGAGGACGTCGGTGGTGGCGCCCTCGGGCGAGACGCACGACGTGCCGGGCCTCTACATCGCCGACTCGGGCCTCTTCCCCACCTCGCTGCGGGTGAACCCGATGATCACGATCATGGCCGTGGCGCGCCGGATCGCCGCGGGCATCGCGGAGCGCGAGGCCGCGTAGTTTCTACCCGCCCGTCGCGAGGCGCAAAACGGATGCCCACCCCGTGGCGGCCCGCCTACGCTGGCCCGCGGTGACGATCTCAGCACCTGCACATCCGGATGGCACCGCTCCCGCGCCGTCGCTCGATTCCCTCATGCCGCGCGACATGGCCGCCAAGGCGTCGGGGGTGGGCGAGCAGAAGGCCGGACTCAGCGCACTCAACACCTTTGTGCTCGGCATCCTCGCGGGTGCCTTCATCGGGCTCGGCGCGATGTTCGCCACCGTCGTCGGCGCGGGCGCCGCGGACATCCCGTTCGGGATCACACGCCTGCTGTCGGGCATCGCCTTCTCGCTCGGCCTGATCCTCGTGGTGGTGGCCGGCGCCGAGCTGTTCACCGGCAACAACCTGATCGTGATGGCGTGGGCCGAGCGGCGAGTGCCTATGGGCCGCCTGCTACGCAACTGGGGGCTCGTGTACGCCGGCAACTTCGTGGGAGCGGTGGCCACGGCGCTGCTCGTGCTCGCCGGCAAGCAGTACGCGTTCGGCAACGGCGCGGTGGGCACGAACGCGCTCAAGATCGCCGAAACCAAGAGCGGTCTGGGCTTCGGCCAGGCGATCGCGCTCGGAATCCTCTGCAACGCGCTCGTGTGCCTCGCGGTGTGGCTCTGCTACAGCGCGCGCAGCGTGGCCGACAAGGTGCTGGCGATCCTGTTCCCGATCACCGCCTTCGTAGCGGCGGGGTTCGAGCACTCGGTGGCCAACATGTACTTCCTGCCCACCGGGCTGATGATTCGCAACTGGGCCCCGGACAGCTTCTGGCAGGCGGCCGGCACGAGCTCGGGTGCATATCCCCACGTCACCGTGGGCCACGCGCTGCTCGACAACCTCGTGCCGGTCACGATCGGCAACATCTTCGGCGGGTCGGTCATGGTCGGGCTGGTGTACTGGCTCGTGTACCTGCGGGGAAGCGCGCCGCCCACGGCTCAGGCTCAAGCTGAGCCGCGTTGATCACGTAGGAGATCGTCCGGTACCAGCCGGCGAGGATCAGCAGCTCGATCAGCTGCTCATCGGACCAGTGGGCGCGCAGCCCGTTCCACAGCTCGTCGGAGATAGCGCTCGTGGCGTGCAGCTCGTCGCACAGGCGGATCAGGGTTCCGTCGCTGCCGGCCAGCGCGCCGGTGTCCGCGACGGTCGCCTCGATCTCCTCCGGCGACAGCTCCTTGAAGAAGGTGGCGTGCACGCCCCATTCGTACTCCGCGCCGTTCAGGTACGTGGTGCGCAGGATCACGAGCTCGCGCTCCCGCGGAGCGATCGCCCCGTGCGCCAGCAGGCCGGCACTGAGCGGGCGCATGCGCGTGGCGAGGTCGAAGTTCACGGCGAGCGTGCGGAAGATCTGCAGCGGCGCGAGCCCGCTGTCGGGCGGCATGAGCTTCGTCAGATAGGCCTCGACAGTGGGCTCGTACGGCGGCTCGAGCGGCTTGACGCGGGCGGTGGTGGCGGCGGTGGTCATGCATCTATCCTTTGCTTCGAATGTCGAAGCAAAGAGTGTAGCTTCTGAATCCGAAGCAGAGAAGCCCTCGCCCAGGCCGCCCGGCCCGCGGCTCCACCACGGGGCGCCCGATGATGGCGCTGCTCGATCTCCTGGGACGGCGCTGGACGCTGCGAGTGCTGTGGGAGCTGCGCGAGGGCGAGCCGGCCACGTTCCGCGAGCTCCAGCAGCGCTGCGACGGGATGTCATCGAGCGTCCTCGCCCAGCGGCTGGCGGAGATGTCAGAGGCGGGAATCCTGTCCGTCTCGGACGGCGGCTACGCGCTGACCGACGAGGGGAGGTCGCTGATCGCTTCGCTCGCGCCGCTCGACAGCTGGGCCAAGCGCTGGGCTCGGCGCGCTAGCGCAGGTGGGCGGTCTCGTTGAAGTAGCGCAAGAGCCAGCGGCCGTCGGCGTGGCGCACGAGCCGCGTGATCGACGTGTTGTCCACCTGCAGGAACGCGAACGGCCGGCTGCGGGTGACCTGGCGGCAGATCTCGCAGATCACGCCGCCGTGCAGCACCGCCGCGCCGGTTCCGCCAGGGCCGATCGCGTCGGCCACGCGCGCGAGCCCGGCCGCGATCCGCTCGCTGAATTCCTCCATGTTCTCGGCGCCCGGGATCACGTCCCAGCGCTCCTCGTGGAACATCCGCGCCGCGATCGGGTCGCCGTTTGCCACGCGGATGCGGAACTCGCCCCCCTCCCACTCGCCGAGCATGATCTCGCGCAGCTCCGGCACCACCACCGGCTCTAGGCCGGTGCGCTCCACGAGCGGAGCGGCGGTCTGCGAGGTGCGCCGGAGCGGAGTGACGAAGAGCGCGCTGAGCTGCTCGCGCGCCAGCGCCGCCGCTAGCTTGGCGGCCTGCGCCTCGCCCTCGGGCGCGAGCGGCGGGTCGGCCTGGCCCTCGAGCAGTTCGAACGACTCGCCCGGCACGGCGGCCGCTGACGCTCCGTGGCGGACCACGAGCAGCTCCGTGGCGTCGGGCGGGAGCTGAAAGCCCCGCTGGGGAAACGTCTCGGCCAAGCGCTAGGCCGGACCGGGCTTGGCCGCGCGCTCCGGCGCCGCCGGGGCGGACTCGTCCTTCCACGCGCCGCCGTCCAGCTCCGCTCTCCACGCGAGCGACGCGCCGACGCAGAGCAGCCCCAAGGCCGCGAACGCGAGCCAGGGCCCGGACTTGAGCGTGGTCACCTGGTTGTCCCCCGGCTGCTGCACGATCCGGTACAGGACGAGCGCGATGCCGAGCGCGGACAGCAGCGCCGCGGCCGCGCTGGGAGTGAAGCCGCCCTTGTAGCGGCGGGCGGCCACGCGCATGATCGCGGCCAGCGCCGCACAGGCCGCCGCGGCGAGCAGGACCACCAGCATCAGCCGGTCGATCGCGCCGTGCACCTGCCAGAGGTTCTTCTCCTGGCCCTGCGCGACCAGCCCCGCCTGCGCCTTGACGGTGCTCGGGACCTCGCTACCAATGGGCCCGCCGGGCACCGTCACGTCGTGCTGGACCTGCCGCGCGGCGTTGCCGAGCACCGTGCTGTACCAGTCGATCGCGGTCACGAACAGCAGCGCGAGCCCGGCGATCCAGGCCAGGGCGTCGCCCTTGGTGAGGCGCTCGAAGCTCATGCGCCACTCCCTCCCTCGCGCACCCGCGCACTCGGAAGCTCGGTGACGGGCACCGGCACGATGCCCACGCGGCGCTCGTTGCGCATCGACAGCGCCGCGCACACGGTGAGCCCTACCGCGGCGTCCAGCGCGAGCCAGGCGCCCGAGCCGCGCGCGGTGGGACCCGGGCCGAGATCGGGCGGCCAGATCAGCCGCACCACCACGAGGATCGAGGCGAGCACACCGGTAAGGGTGGCGAACGCCGCGGCCGCGAGCGGGACCGCTGCGGTGGAGTAGATGGCCGTGGAGATAGCCAGCCAGACCCCCAACAGCCCGGCGATGCAGAAGATCACGTCGTTCACCGCCATGGTCTGCCAGGCGTTGCCGCTTACGACGTCGCCGAAGGGGAACGCCACCGAGAACCACGGCGCCCACAGCAGCCCCACCAGCGCGGCGCCGAACAACCCCGTTGCCCAGTCGGCCGCCTTCAGCCTGCGCAGATCCATCCCGGGCAGGCTACCGCCGCGCGCCGGCCGACAGAGCCGCTAGCTGTAGTTCCTGAGCAGGTTGTTCATCCGGGCCCCCTTGGAGGCTGGAGGTGTCTAACGCCACCAGTCCCAAGGAGGACACCGGATGAAGCTTCACGCTAACGCGGCTCTCAGTCTGAAGAAGCGTCTGTTGTTGTCGCGGCGGGTCGTCGAGCAGGGTTGGTCGTTGGGCTCGGCGGCCGCGGCCGCCGAGGTCAGCGAGCGCACGGCTGGCAAGTGGGTCACGCGGTTCCGCGCCGAGGGGGAGCTCGGTTTGCTTGATCGTTCTTCGGCGCCGCGGCGGGTTTGGAACCGCACTTCCGAGGACCGGGTCCAGGCGATCGCCGCGCTGCGGCGGCTGCGTTTCAGCGGCGCCCAGATCGCCGAGTTGTTGGCGATGGCCGAGACGACGGTGTCGGGCATCCTCACGCGCATCGGGCTGGGGCGGCTTGGCCGCCTCGGGCTCGAGCCGGCGCGACGCTACGAGCGCTCGCGACCGGGCGAGCTCGTCCACATCGACGTCAAGAAGCTCGGCCGCATCGAGGGTGGCGCCGGCCATCGCATCCACGGCAACAAGGCGCTTCAGCGCAACCTGCGCCGCGACGGCAAGCGCAGGATCGGCTGGGACTTCGTGCACATCGCGATCGATGACGCCACCCGGCTCGCCTACGCCGAGGTCCTCGCCGACGAAAAGGCGAGCAGCGCGACCGCGTTCCTGGCCCACGCGATCGAGTTCTTCGCCCGCCACGGCGTCCAGGTCGAAGCGGTGATGACCGACAACGGCTCCGCCTACCGCTCGGTCATGCACGCGATCGCCTGCCGCGCGCTCGGGATCCGCCACCTACGCACCAGGCCGCGCCGCCCTCAAACCAACGGCAAAGCAGAGCGCTTCATCCGCACCATGCTCGGCGAATGGGCCTACGGCGCCATCTACGCCAGCTCGCACGAACGCACCGGCGCGCTTGACGGCTGGCTCTGGCGCTACAACCATCACCGACCACACAACGCCCTCGGCCGAAAACCGCCCGCAGCTCGCCTCAACGAGCTGAACAACCTCCTCGGGTCCTACAGCTAGCGCTTCTTCAGCGGCGCGTAATCGGCCATGAGCTTTCGCTCGGACCCATCGCCCGCGAAGCGCACCACCACCACGCCGCCGGGCTCCACCCCCACCACCACGCCCTCGCCGAAGGAGGCGTGTACCACGTCGTCGCCCAGGGAGAACGAAGCGCCCGGCTTCGGCTCCGGTCGCGACACCGGCTCCTCGTTCCAGGTTGTGGAGAACGCGCGCGGCTTGCGCGACTCCTGCTGCTCGATGTCGGTGAGCTCCGCCGGGATCTCGTCGATGAAGCGCGAGGGCAGGTTCCAGTCGCGCTGCCCGTAGAGCGCGCGCATCCGCGCGTACGAGATGAACAGCCGCTGCTTGGCGCGCGTGATGCCCACGTAACAGAGCCGGCGCTCCTCCTCGAGGTCGCCGGACTCCACCGCGCGCGAGTGCGGGAACACGCCCTCCTCGCAGCCGATGATGAACACCACCGGATACTCCAGGCCCTTGGCGTTGTGGAGGGTCATCAGCGTGACCGTGCCCTCGTCGTCGCGCAGCGCGTCCTGATCGGCGAACAGGGCAATCTGCTGGAGGAACTCCTCGAGCGACGGCTCCTCCGCGGCCGAGTCGTACTCGCGAGCCACACCCACCAGCTCCTCGAGGTTCTCGATCCTGCCCTGCGCCTCGATCGTGCGCTCGGCCTCGAGGGCCTCCAGGTAGCCCGTCTCGTTGAGCGTGTCCTGGAGCACGTCGCCGACCGTCGCGTTCGAGTCGACCCGCTCGCGCAACCGCTCCATGATCGACATGAAGCGGTCGACCGCCTTCACGGCCGCCGCCCCCAGGCCGGGCACGTTCTCGGGCGAGGAAGCCACGTCCCACACCGGCTCACCCACCGTGTTCGCATGACTCACGATGCGTGCCTGGGAGGTGTCCCCGATCCCCCGCCGCGGCGAGTTGACCACCCGCTGGAACGCCACCACGTCGTGCGGGTTCACCAGCAGCGTGAGGTACGCCATCGCGTCCTTGATCTCGGCGCGCTCGTAGAACTTCGTGCCGCCGATCACCTGGTACGGCAGCTTGTAGCGGGTGAGCATGTCCTCCAGCACGCGCGACTGCGCGTTGGTCCGGTAGAAGACCGCCACCTCGTCGCGCGAGCCGCCCTCGTCCACAATCCGCTCGATCTCGTTGACCACGAAGCGCGCCTCGGCGTGCTCGTCCTCCAGCTCGCGCACGTGCACGGGATCGCCCTGGCCGAGATCGGTCCAGAGCGTCTTCGACTTGCGCGCGCGGTTGTTCGACACCACCGCGTTGGCGGCGGAAAGGATCGTCTGGGTCGAGCGATAGTTCTGCTCGAGCCGGATCACCTCGGCGTCGGGGAAGTCGTCCTCGAACTCGAGGATGTTGCGGATGTCAGCTCCGCGGAAGCTGTAGATCGACTGGTCTTCGTCGCCGACTACGCACAAATTCCGGTGGTTCCCAGCCAAAAGCTGCAGCCAGCGGTACTGCGCGTGGTTCGTGTCCTGGTACTCGTCCACGAGCAGCCAGCGGAACTGCTGTCGGTAGCGCTCGAGCACCTCGGGGAACAGCTCGAACAGGTTGACGCAGCGGAAAAGCAGGTCGTCGAAGTCCATCGCGTTCATCGAATGTGCCCGCTGCTCGTAGACCTCGTAGACGTCGGCAGCGGTCTGCTCGAAGAACGAGCCCACCTTCAGCCGGTATCCCTCCGCGTCGATCAGCAGGTTCTTGGCATCCGAGATCTGGCGCTTGATCGCGCGCGGCGCGAAGCGCTTGGGGTCCACATCGAGCTCGTCCATGCACTGCTTGATCAGGCGGAGCGAGTCCGCCTCGTCGTAGATCGTGAAGCCGCGCGTGTAGCCGAGCTTCTCGCCCTCGGCGCGCAGCATCCGCACGCAGGCGGAGTGGAAGGTGAGCACCCACATCGCCCGCGAGCGGCGGCCCACGAGCAGCTCCACCCGCTCGCGCATCTCCTGCGCGGCCTTGTTGGTGAAGGTGATTGCGAGGATCTCGCCGGCTCGCGCCGCGCCCGTGTGCACGAGATAGGCGATGCGTCGCGTGAGCACCGCGGTCTTGCCCGAGCCGGCGCCGGCGAGGATCAGCAGCGGCCCTTCGGCATGCTGAACGGCCTCGCGCTGAGGCTCGTTAAGACCCTCCAGCAGGGTCTCAGGCGCGGTGGTCGCACTCACCTTCGAGACGATAGAGGTGGTGGCGGCTTGACTCTCGCAGTCGCGCGGGCGTAGCGTTCGCCCATGACCCGGCGCCTACTCGCGGCGACCGTGTGCATGGCCCTCGCGGCAGCTCCCGCGCTTGCCGCCAAGTCCAAGCCGTTCACGCCCAGGAAGGTGGCGGGAACGTGGACGGGCACCTGGACCAACCACACGTTCGGCTCCACCGGCCCGATCACCCTCCAGGGCAAGCCGTTCAGAAAGGGCAAGGCCTTCCAGTTCAGCGTCGATCTCGGCGGCAACGCCCTCGGCTGCCCCGATCCCGCGCCCGAGCACACGCCGACGATCACCAGGGGCAGGGGCAAGAACCACTGGAACGCGAAGGGGTTCCGGCTGAGCCTGCGCTCGCCGGCCTACGGCACGTTCGACGTCAGGTACGTCGACAGGACGCACAAGCTCACCGGCAGCGGCGGCAACCCGCCCTGCGCCCCCGGCGTGACCTGGGAGCTTGACGGCAAGCTCACGCACGCCCGCTTCACCGGGACGGTGACGATCCACCTGCCCAACCAGCCGCCGGCCACGAGCACGCTCACCGCCGACCGCCAGTAGCCGTACCCTTCGCCGCGCGTGGGGCTTTGCGACGACGTGCGGACGAGCTGCGCCGCGATAGCGGCCGACGCCCGCTGGGTGCGCATCCACCTCGACGCCGCCGAGGAGATCCAACCGGGTCCGCCGCCGGTGCTCGACCCGCAGCGCCACTACCTCGAGGGCACGCGCGCCCAGGTGTGCACCTACCTGCTCACGCTCGACGCGATCAACTTCGGCTCCGGCTGGTTCCCCACGCTGCGAAAGCGCCCGGGATGCTCCGGCTACTACACGATTGCCTGGGCGCTGGCCGACCATTTCCGCGCCCACGGCCCCTGGTCGCCGGAGGAGCTCGAGCTGCTCGACGGCCGGCGCGTGGCGGCGGTGTTCGAGCAGGAGCCGGGGCACGAGCTGATGGACCTCTATGCCGAGGCCCTGCGGGACCTCGGCCGCTTCCTCGGCGGCCGCAGCGCCCTCGAGCTCGTGAACTCCGCGTCCGGCTCGGCCGAGGCACTGGCCCAGTCGCTGGCGCGCGGCATGCCGTTCTTCGACGACCGCGGCTTCTACAAGCGCGCCCAGATCGTGGCCAGCAACCTGGCGCTGGCGGGCGTGGCGGACTTCTACGACCTCAACGCGCTAACGATCTTCGCCGACAACCTCGTGCCCCACGTGCTGCGCGTGGACGGCGTGCTGAGCTACGACCCGTCGCTCGGCGAGCTGATCGACCGCGAGGAGCTGCTCCCGCCCGGCGCGGAGGAGCGCGAGATCCGCGCCTGCGCGGTTCATGCCTGCGAAGCGATCGCGGAGCGGCTGGGTGTGCCGCCGCGCATCCTCGACGTTTGGCTCTGGAACCGCGGCCAGGAGCCGCGCTACAAGGCGCTGCCGCGCCATCGGACCCGGACGGTCTTCTACTAAGAAGCCGCGCGCCCCCGCGCTCAGTCCTCGGCGCGGCGTTCCTGCAGCCACTCGGCCAGCATGAACTCGAGGCTCTCGACGAGGGCGAACACCAGCGACGCTCCGAGCGCCCCGCCGAACCACGCGCCGGCGCCCCCGACCACGGCGGCCACACCGCGGGCTGTGGCGATCGCCAGCACGATCGACAGGAACGCGAGCGAGGTGGCGAGCGTGACCACCTGGTCCTTGCCCTTCTCGAGCGGCTCGCGGAAGCCGCGGCTGACCAGGCCCTCCAGGCCGCCGAACGCGATTACCGCACCCAGCCCGAAGAGGATCAGGTCCCCGAAGCGGGGCTGCCCGAGCCCGATTTCCACCGCGCCAAAGCTCGCCGTGATCGTCACCGAGTAGCCGAACGCCGTGGCGTTTCCCCCGAGCGACTCGCTCAGGCCGGCGGTGAGCCGCTCACGGAAGCCGCGCCGCCGTGGACCTGCGCCAGTGGGACCCAGCTCGAAGTCGCTCACACCAGCGGGTTCGACACGCGGACGCGAACTCCCGCGTGGTCGCGTCCGTGTGTCAGAGGCTCAGGGGCCGCTCGGTCTGAAGCTTGCCGCTTGTTACGGCCAGCTACCGAGGAACCGTCGGCAGTCTGCACCGATGTGCGACCGCCGGCTGCGGCCTAGGCTGGGCAGCGGGTCTGGCTTGACCCAGGTGTGGCTGATGCTGCGTCTCCCTAAACCGCCGGAGCATCAGGCGAGAATGCAGCCAGGGGCATGATCGCCGGCGGTCAACCTGCCCGCAGCGTTGCCACGTTCCGCAGCGTCAACTTGCTGGTGTTCGTCGTCGGTGCCGCGAGCCTCGGAGCCGAGATCGCCGCGGCGCGGCTCCTCGCCCCGTACTTCGGCGCTTCCACCATCGTGTGGGCGAACACGATCGCCGTGGTGCTGGTCGCGCTGTCCGTCGGCTATTGGATCGGAGGGCGGCTCGCCGAGCGGCCACCGAGCTACCGGCTGCTGTGCCGGGTGACACTCCTGGCCGCCGTGGGCCTCTCGGCCGTCCCGTTCCTCGCGCAGCCTTTCCTCAGAGCTTCCGTCGATGCGCTCGCCTCGCTCTCGGCGGGAGCCTTCGTTGGGTCCCTATTGGGAGTACTCGTGCTCGTGGCGGCGCCGGTGCTGTTGCTCGGCATGGTGGCTCCGCTGGCGATCCGGCTCACCGTGGAGACAGTCGAGGAGTCCGGGCGGAGGGCCGGCCGGCTCTACGCGATCTCGACCGGAGGCTCGCTCGCGGGCACCTTCCTGTCGGCGCTTCTCCTCATCCCATTCATTGGCACGCGGCGGACGTTCCTCACCTTCGCCCTGGCGCTTGCGTTGGCGTCGGCCACCGGGCTCCGCCGGCGGTACCTGCTGGCACCCGTCGCGCTTGTGCTGCTGCTGCTCCTGCCGACGGGGCATGTGAAGGCGGAAGCCGCGGACGGCGGTCGTGTGATCCACGAGGCGGAGACCCAGTATCAGTACGTACGGGTCGTGCAGGAGCCGGGTGGAACGCGGCGGCTCGAGCTGAACGAGGGCGTAGCGGTGCACTCGCTCTACATCCCGAGCACTTACCTGACGCACGACTATTGGGACGACTTCCTCGTGGTCCCTCGCGCGGTGCTGCCCCGCCCGCCGCGGACCGTGGCGATCCTGGGCAACGCGGCTGGCACGGTGGCCCGGGCCTACGGCCACTACTTCCCCGCCACACGGATCGATGCCGTTGAGATCGACGGCGCGCTCACCGCGATCGGCCGCCGCTACTTCGGGCTACGGGCGCCGCATCTGCACACCATCACGGCGGACGCGCGCCCCTTCCTCCACGCCACGAGCTCGCGCTACGACGCGATATTCCTGGACGCCTACAGGCAGCCCTACATCCCCTTCTATCTCACCACGCGTGAGTTCTTCCAGCTCTGCCGCGACCGGCTCACGCCGGGCGGTGTCGTGCTCGTAAACGTGGGGCATCCGGAGGGCGACAACCGCCTCGAGCGCGCGATCACGGCAACGATGCGCTCGGTGTTTCCGACCGTGCTCCGCGACCCCGTTGAGTCCACCAACTCGCTCGTGCTGGGCTCCGCCGCCCCCGCTGGCGCCGTAAGGCTGCGCGCGGCCGCTCCCTCATTGCCCCCCGACATCGCGGGACTCGCATCGCGCGCCGCGCGGCGACTCGCTCCAGGACTGCCTGGTGGGGAGCTATTCACTGACGACCGTGCACCCGTCGAATGGCTGATCGACGAGTCGATCGTGCGCTACGCGGCGGGCCACCGCTGACCATGCCTCCTGCAGCGTTAAGGACCGCTCGTCAACAGCGGGCCGTTGCGGTGGTTCGACTGGTCCACGCCGAAGAACTGGAAGGGCAGCGCCTTCGACACGCCCGGGGAGATCGCCAGGGCGAACGGAAGCTGGGTGCCGGCGGCAGCGGGCGCGGGCAGCGTGAAGAAGGCGTAGTCGTTCGTGTGCGCGACGGTCTGGATCACGCAGGTACCGCCGGTGAAGGCGCAGGCTGCGAACGAGTGGCCCTTGTCGGCGAGCACGCCGAACGCCTTCACCTGATAGTTGAACGACGCGTTGCCGTCCACCTCGTTGGGGAACTGGGCGTCGACCACGAAAGGCAGCGCGCCCGCCGGCGCGTTGAGCGCGTAGCGGAACTCGCCGAGCGTGGCGTACGGCGCGCGGCTCTTCCGCGCCGATACGCATGCGGACTGGATGATGGTTCCGAGCGTGATGTTCGGCAGGCCCGGGCCGCCGAGTTTCTGGGCTCCGGCCAGGTCGGAGGTCCTGAAGTAGGCGCCACAGCGCAGGGTGCGGTGGCGGCCGAGCACGTTGTCCGACTCCGCGAGCTTGAGCTTGAGCCTGTAGCCCTTCGGCACTGCGCCGTGCTTGAGATTGATGGTGAGCCTGCGTACCGCTTTGTGCCTGGCCGCGCTCGTGGCCACCGCGGAGGCGCGGTTCACCGCCACGAGCACGCCCTTCACGCGGTCGCTTCGCTTCTGCTTGGCCACCACCGCGTAGACGCTCACGTTCTTCGGCAGCCCGGCGGCGATGTGCGCCAGCGCCGCGCTCGCCTTCGCCCGCTTGCGCTTGTGGTTGTGCACCTTCACGAGATCGAGCTCGAAGCCCGCCACCGTGGCGTTGGCGGGTGCCGGCGCCTTGACCCTCACCGGCGTGCGCGTACGGCTGTGCTTGCTCTTGGCGGCCGAGACCGGGCCCGCCGCCGCGAGCGGAAGCACGAGCGCCAGAGCAAGCAAAGCCAGGCGCCGCATCAACCGCCCGCCGGATCCTGCCCGGCGCCGCGCAGCGGCCGCACCTCGGCGGTCGGCTCGGGCTTGCGGCCCGTGGCCTGCTCGAGCTCCAGCTCCAGCTCGTTGATCCGGGCGCTGAGCGCGCGGATCGCGTCGGCCACCGGGTCGGGCAGGTGCGCCCAGTCGGCGTCCGGCCCCTCGAGCTTCTTGCCGCTCACCTTCACCGGATGGCCGGGGTTGCCCACCACGGTGGAGTGCGGCGGCACGTCGTGGATCACCACCGAGTTGGCGCCGATCTTCGAGCAGTGCCCGACGCGGATCGGGCCGAGCAGCTTGGCCCCCGAGCCCACCACCACGTCGCTCTCGACGGTTGGGTGGCGCTTGCCGCGCGCGAACCCCGTGCCGCCGAGCGTCACCCCCTGGTAGAGCGTCACGTTGTCGCCGATCTCCGCCGTCTCTCCGATCACCACGCCCGTGCCGTGATCGATGAACAGCGCCTCCCCGATCTGCGCCGCCGGGTGGATCTCGATGTTCGTGGCCATGCGGGCGAAGTAGGCGAGCGCCCGCGGCAGCACGGGCACGCCGGTCTCGTGCAGGGCGTGCGCCACCCGGTGGGTGAGCAGCGCGTGCACGCCGGGGTAGGTGAGCAGGATCTCCCAGCGTCCGATGCCCTGGGCGGCGGGGTCGCGGTCCTGCGCGGCCGTGAGGTCCTGGCGCAGCTCGCGTCCGACGCGGGTGAGAGTGCGAAGGCGAGGCACGTCAGGAAGATTGTGTCGCAGCGGGCACGCGGGCGCACGCCTCGCAATCGGGGCGGCGGCTCGTGGAGACGATCGTCTGCTCGAGCGTGCGGGCGTCGATCTGCACGAACCCGTTGAGCAGCGGCGGCACGGCGTTCGTCAGCAGTTTGAGCGCCTCGAGCGCCTGGATCGAGCCGACGATCCCGGCCACCGGCCCGAGCACGCCGGCCTCGCGGCAGGTGGGAACGCTGCCCTCGTCGGGCTCCACGGCGAAGGCGCAGCGATAGCAGGCCGACTCGCCCGGCCTGATCGCCATCACCAGGCCGTCGAAGCCAAGCACGCCGCCCTCCACGAGCGGCACGCCAAGCGTGCAGCAGGTGTCGTTCACCGTGTAGCGGGTGGCGAAGCTGTCCGAGCAGTCCACCACCAGGTCGGCGCCCGTGAGCATCGCCTCGGCGTTCATGCGCCCGAGCCGCGCGGGATAGGGCTCGACGATCACGTCCGGGTTCATCAGGCTGAGCTTGGCCATCGCGCTCTCGGCCTTGCTGGCCCCTGCGTCCGGGGTGAAGTGGAGCGGCTGGCGGGGCAGGTTGGAAAGCTCGACCGTGTCGTGGTCCACCACGCCGATCCGGCCCACGCCGGCGCCCGCCAGATAGGCCAGCACGGGGCTGCCGAGCGCACCGGCGCCCACCACCATCACGCTCGCCTCCTTGAGCCGCGCCTGGGCGGCGCCGCTCCACTCGGGCAGCACGAGCTGGCGGGAGTAGCGGTCGAGGTCGGCGTCGGAGAGCGTCATCCGCCTTTGACGATAGTCACGCTCGTGGCGTCCACCCGCACGCTGTGGCCGTCCTCGAGCGCGGAGCGCGGCACGCTGTCCATCGGCTCCCCGGGGTCGAGCAGCAGCGTCAGCTCGTCCCCTTCCTCGAGCTGCTCGAGCGCGAGCTTGGCCTTCACCCAGTTGAGCGGGCAGACGACGCCCGTGAGGTCGAGTGTCTGGCGCTCGGTCACGGCGCGAAGAACGGCGTGCTCACGTAGCGCTCGCCCGAGTCGGGCATCACGACCACGATGCGCTTGCCCTCGAACTCGGGCCGCGAGCCGAGCTGGATCGCCGCCCACACCGCGGCGCCCGCGGAGATGCCGGCCAGCACGCCCTCCCTGCGGGACACGAGCCGCGCGGTCTCGAGCGCGTCCTCGTCGTCCACCGGCATCACCTCGTCGAGGATGTCGCGGTTGAGCACCTTCGGCACGAAGCCCGCGCCGATGCCCTGGATCTTGTGCGGGCCGGGCTGGCCGCCGGAGATCACCGGCGAGGACTTCGGCTCCACCGCCACCACGTACAGGTCCGGGTTGAGCTCCTTCAGCCGCTCCCCCGCGCCCGTGATCGTGCCGCCCGTTCCCACGCCCGCCACGAGCGCGTCGACCTTGCCGCCGGTGTCCTTCCAGATCTCCTCCGCCGTGGTGCGCCGGTGGATCTCGGGGTTGGCGGGATTCGAGAACTGGTCGGGGATGAAGCAGTCGCCGCGCTCCTTCGCGAGCTGCTCCGCCGCGTCAACGGCCTCGTTCATCCCGCCGAGCGACTCGGTGATCTCCACCTCGGCGCCGTAGAGGCGCAGCAGCCCCTCTCTTTCCCGGCTCATGCCTTGCGGCATCGTGAGCACGAGCTGGTAGCCCTTGGCGGCGCACACGAACGCGAGCGCGATGCCGGTGTTGCCGGAGGTGGCCTCCACGATCGTGGTCTTGCCGGGCTCGATGCGGCCCTCGGCCTCGGCGGCCTCGATCATCGACACGCCGATCCTGTCCTTCACGCTGCCGGCCGGGTTGTAGGCCTCGAGCTTGCCGATGATCTCGGCCTTGCAGTCCGGCGCGATGCGCGTGAGGCGAACCATCGGCGTGCCGCCGACGAGGTCCGCCAGGTTGGCCGGTATACGGGAGTTTTGGCTGCTCTTCGCCACGGGGCGGAGGCTATCCACTCACTGCCAGGCGCCGGCGTGCGAGCCGGTAGGCGGCCGCCAGCGGCGTGACCCCGGCGTCGTCGGCCTCCTTCAGCAGCGTGCGCATCGTCTGCTCGATGCCGGCGGCGCCGGCGCGGGCCTTGGCGGCGTCGTAGCCGTTCAGCTCGAGCGACACGTTGATGATCCCGCCCGCGTTGGCGATGAAGTCCGGCGCGTAGAGGATTCCCTCGGCCCAGAGGTCGTCCGCCAGGCCCTCGTGGGCGAGGATGTTGTTGGCCGCGCCGCACACCACGCGGCAGCGCAGCTTGTCCACGTTCACCTGGTCGATCACCCCACCGAGCGCGCAGGGCGCGAGCACGTCCACCTCGGCGAGCATGGCGCTGCTCGGGTCGGTCCACTCCACTCCGGGCAGCTTGTCCACCGCCGCGCGGCGCGACTCGTCGATGTCGGCCACCACCAGCTTCGCCCCCGCCTTGGCCAGCCGCTTGGCGAGCTGCGACCCCACCCGGCCCGCGCCCACGATCGCGACCGTGCGGCCGTTCAGCTCGGGGCTGCCAAAAGCGGTCTCGCAGCAGGCCCGCATCGCGGCCTCCACGCCCATCGCGGTGTAGGGGCTCGGGTCGCCGCTGCCGCCGCGGCTCTTGCCGAGCCCGGTCACGTACTTCGTCCGGTCGGCGATCACCGACATGTCCTGTGGCCCGGTACCGACGTCCTCCGCGGTGATGTAGCTGCCCTCGAGCACGTTCACGGTGTCGGCGAAGTCGAGCAGGACGTCGCGGCGCGCCCTGCCGGTGGGAGCGCGGCCGGGCTCCAGGCAGATCACCCCCTTGCCGCCGCCCACGTTGAGCCCGCACGCGGCGGTCTTGAACGTCATCGCGCGCGACAGGCGCAGGGCGTCGCGCGCGCCGTCCGCGCTCGACTCGTAGCGCCACATCCGGCAGCCGCCGAGCGCGGGCCCAAGCGCGGTGGAGTGCACCGCCACGATCGTGTAGACGCCGCTACGGCGGCCCCTTCGGATCACGAGCTCCTCGTGGTCCAGCGCGATCAGCGGCGTCTCCGGCATCCCGGACCATTCTTCTACCCGGGGCGGATCGGCCCCTTCCCGGGTGCCTCGATCAGGGGAGCACTCACGGCCCGAGGAGAGCGGCGCTCGGCACTAGCCGCGCGCCGCCACCACGGGCTACCTACTTCTTCTCGTCGTCGGTCGCACCAAGCGACTTGCCCGCGCTGTGGACTACGCCGCGCAGGAAGTCGTACTGCGCCTTCACGAGCCGGTCCGCCATCTCGAGAGCGGAGTCGATTAGCTCATCTCGCCTCGTTGCTCCGCCTTCGGGAGCATGCGGAGGAAGGGCCTCGTCGGCTCTGTCGATGAACTTCCGAACCGCCTCGATGGCCTCCCGCTGCCCGCTCTTGATGGACTCGAGCACCTGCTCGGAGAGCTCAGTGGTCCTCTCGACCGGTGCCGAGACGTGGCCTTCCCTGCGTGCTGCGGCCGGGCGCCGGCTGGTGGCCGTTGGCGTCTTGGCGGCCGCCCTGCGCCGGCGAGTCGCTGCGGCCTTCTTCGCCGCCGCGCTCCGCTGTGCCGGGGTCTGTGCCATGACGGATCTCCTTTCGGCACGAATTCCCAGTTCCAACACTGGGGTCATGTGGACCGTAGGCACGTCGCGCGCGGAGGACATCCGTACAAACTCACACGCGCCGCGGGCGAATCCACTGAACGGCTATCGGCAGTCCTGGTGTCGCTTACCGGGGTGACTATTGATGACGGAGCGCCGGGCGCGGCATGCGCGTCCACTTTTCCCACCTATAGCGGGGGTAAAAGGACGCGCATGGAATTGGCCGGACCGAGCTGCCGCCGGCCCCGGTGTCGCATTGGCCGGGCCGGCCGCCCTCGCTGCTGCTGTAAACGGCCAGCGGTGGTGGGCCCCCAGGGACACACGTAATCACCCCGGTAGGCGACACCAGGGTTGTAGCTAGTCGCCGCGGAAGACCGCGAGCGCGCTGCGCCGGTCCGCGAAGACCTCCAACCGCACTGCCCTCCCTTCCCGGAACTGCCAGACGTGCGCGCCGTCCACGTCCACCTCCACCCCGCTGCCCTTGCCCTTGCCGCGATAGCGGGCCAGGACCACGACGGTGTCGCCGTCCTCCACGTAGCCCTCGACCTCGCAGGTCCAGCGCTCCCACGGGCTCAGCCAGGTGCGCAGGCGCGGGTTGGGCGTCTCCGTATCGCGGTACACGCCGGCCACCCCGGGGAAGTCAGCGGACCAACCCCACTCGAAGTCGTCGCCATAGAAGCTCGGCAGGTACTCCCACTTGCCCTCCGCCCACTGCTCGTAGACCTCTCCGAGCAGCTCGACGTTGGTCCTGGCCATGGCCGGCTAGATGTAGTACATGGCGGCGCCCGCGGCGCGCGCCTCGCGCTCGGCCAGCTCGGCGATGGTGGCGGTGCCCAGGACGCCCTTCACGGCGTCCACCGTCTCGTCCCAGATCGGGCCCGCCTGCGGCGAGTCGGCGCCGAGCTCGCCCTCGAGCAGCTCCACCACCTCCAGCACGGTGATCTCCGCCGGCGGGCGCGCGAACGTGTAGCCGCCGCGCACGCCGCGCTGTGACTGCAGGATCCCGGCGCGACGCAGCGTCGCGAACAGCGACTCGAGGAACTGCACCGGGATGTTGCGCCGCTTGGCGATCTCTCCGATCGGCACAGGCGCCGAGCCTCCGGTGCGCGCCAGCTCCACGAGCGCGCTGACGGCGTAGGGGGATTTCGAAGTGATGGCGAGCATTGGCGGCTGGCACTCTAGGTTATGCGCATGACACTGGCCGCCCGCGGACGGATGCCGCGATGAATGCCCTCGGGCGGCCGCCGATCGAGTCGCCCGAGCCGGTGCTGCGCTTCGCCGCGCTGCGGCTGCTGCTCGCGATCGCGGGCCTCGTGGTGCTCGTGGCCGCGGGCACGCCCTTCGAAGGGCACCTCACGGCGGTGGTGGCGGGCCTCGGCCTGCCATGGGGCATCGGCAACCTCCTGCTCGCCCAGCGCAGGCCCGACCTGGCGCTGAGCCCGCTGGTGGCCGTGGGTGACATCACCGTGCTGGCGATCGCAGAGCTGGCTGCGCCCGACACCTACGGCGTGATCCGCTTCGTGGCGATCTTCTTCCTCGCCGCGCACGCGCTGTTCCAGGGCCAGGTGGGGGGACTGATGCTGGCTCTCTTTGCGAGCGTCGTGCTCGTCCCCATCGCGGTGGTCCGCGGGGCGCCGGTTCACGGCGCGATGCTGACCGTCTACGAGACGATGTTCGTGGTGGCGGCGTTCGCGACGGTGCTCGTGTCGAGCAGCATCCGCGCCACGGAGACCACCGGCAGGCTGCGCGCGCGCCAGGTGTCGCGGCACATGATCGAGACCGAGAGCGAGATTCGCCGGCGCGTGGCCGAGTCGATCCACGACGGCCCGGTGCAGGAGCTCGTGAGCCTCGACATGATCCTGTCCGCGATCGCCGCCGCCACCGACAAGGACGACAGAGAGAGCGCCAAGAGCATGCTCGACGAGGCGCGCCTCATCACCGAGCGCAACGTGCAGGCACTGCGCGACGAGATCGTCAGCCTTGGGCCCTACGCCTTCCGCGAGCTGGCCTTCGAGACCGCCATAGCGGACTGCGTGCCCGTGTGGCAGCGCCGCTACGGGCTCGACGTAAAGCTCGACTTCGAGCCCGTGAACCTGTCCCCCGAGGTGAGCGGGCCGTTGTTCCAGATCGCCCAGGAGGCGGTGACGAACGCCGGCCGGCATGCCGAGGCCAGACAGGTGACCGTGTCGCTGCGCCGCGGCCCAAGCGGAGTGGTGCTGCGGGTGACCGACGACGGCAAGGGCTTCGGCGACCTCTGGCCGCTCGCAGGAGAGTCGTCGGGCCATATCGGACTCTCGTCGATGCGCGAGCGCGCGGAGATGGTGAACGGCTCGCTGACGATAGACAGCGGTGGGCGCGGCACCGTGGTGACCGTGCGCCTACCGCTGGACGGCGTCGGGAGCGAAGAGGGTTAGATCCAGCCGCGCTCGGTGGCCACGAGGACTGCCTGCGCGCGGTCCACGGCGCCGAGCTTGGTGTAGGTGTTGTGGAGGTGCGTGCGCACCGTGCTCGTCGAGAGGTTGAGCTCGAGCGCGATCTGCTTGTAGACCTTGCCCTCGGCGAGCCGCTTGAGCACGTCCACCTCGCGGGCGGACAGCGGGCAGGGCTCGACGTTGCGGCGCTGCGCTGAGCCGGCGTAGGGAAGCTCGAACATCACCGAGCGCAGCGCGTCCGGCCCGAGGCCGAGGCTTCGGCTGACCTTGAGCATCTGCGCGGGATCCACCGGCTGCCCATGCCCGTAGTGGGCGAGCATGTCGGCGAGGCGGATAATCGCGGACTCGCCCTCGGCCTCGGCCGAGTGGTGGCGCTCGATGGCGGCGGCAAGACGGTTGGGCAGGCCCCAGCGGCGAGCGAGCACGCCGCCGACGAGGGCGTGGTCCACACCGAGCTCGCGGCGCTCGCGGTGCACCCGCTCCTCCGGGGTGCGCGCGTCACCGTGCACCTGGCCGGGGTAGCCGGGGTAGGCGTGGATCAGGACGAGCTGGCCGACGTCGTGCAGCAGGGCGGATACGAGGAGCTCGTCGCGGTCCTCGTAGCCAACCTCCTTCGCGAGCCGCTCGGCTGCGCGCTGGGTGGCCACGGCGTGAAGACGGAAACGCTCGGGCTGGGCGTCCCAGCCGGGCGTGCGCTCGAAGAAGTCGAACACGGCGGTGCGCGAGGCGAGCGCCTCGACGCCCGACGGACGCAGCAGCTCGATCGCCTTGGGGATGCTGGTGATCTTGCCCTTCTTCTGCGACGGGGCCGAGTTGGCGATCCGGAGCACCGCGATCACGAGGGCGACGTCGGACTCGACGGCGGCGACCATGTCGCCCACCGAGCTGCGCTCCTCACGGGCGAGGCGGAGCAGGCGGTTGCGCGACTCGACGAGCGCCGGGAAGGCCTCGAGCGCCTCGAAGGCGGCGGTGAGCCTGCGACCGTGACCCTCGTTGGCGCCACCACGGGCGGCTGCAGGCTGCTGCGGCTGGCCCGGGTTCTGACTTGTAGCTGCTTCCAAGATTCGTTCTCCCACTCGTGCAGAGCCGTGGACGGGTCGGCTGCCCTGCACACTGGCGTAATCGGCACGCGTGGACGAAAGGTTGAGGCGGAATGGCTAGCTTTTTTGAGGTATTTCGACGCTAAATGCGCCCATTTGCGCGCTCGAGGGCCTCATCCACGCGCGCAAGCGTCTCGTCCCGGCCGAGCACGGCCACGGACTCGAAGATCCCCGGGGACACCGTCGAGCCGCTTATCGCGACCCTCAGCGGCTGGAAGACCTTGTTCGGTTTATCGCCAGTCTGCTCCACGACTGAACGCAGCGAAGCCTCAATCGCCTCGGTAGTGAACGGCTCCGTCCGGGCGAGCGCGTCGCGCGCCGTGGCCAGCCGCTCCGCCGCCCCATCCTTCATCACCTTGCCCCAGGCCTTCTCGTCCGTGGGCTGGCGCTCCACAAGAAAGCCTGCAAGCGTCCAGAAGTCGTCCAGTGTCTGCATCTTCTCCTGGGCGATCTGCACGGCCTCGACGGGGAGTTCCCGGCCCAGGCGCTCCGTCAGCAGCCTGTGCAGGTCCACGAGCGGCAGCTCGCGCAGGTAGCGGCCGTTCATCCAGCGCAGCTTCTGCTCATCGAACACGGCCGGGTTCTTCGACACGCGATCGAGCGAGAAGAGCTTGATCAGCTCGTCGGTCGAGAAGAAAGTGGTGCTCTCGTCGTAGCCCCAGCCGAGCAGCGCCAGGTAGTTGCGCACCGCGGCCGGCAGGTAGCCCGTGTCGCGCAGCTCCTGGACGCTGGCGGCGCCGTGGCGTTTCGACAGCTTCTTGCCGTCCGGGCCGTGCAGCAGCGGCAGGTGGGCGTACACGGGCGTGTCCGCGCCGAGCGCCTTCAGGATCATCATCTGGCGCGGCGTGTTGGAAATGTGGTCCTCGCCGCGGATCACGTGGGTGATGCCCATGTCGTGGTCGTCCACGGCGACGGCGAGGTTGTAGAGCGGGCTGCCGTCCGAGCGGGCGATCACGAAGTCGGCGATATCCTTGTGCTGGAAGGTGATGTCGCCGCGGATGAGGTCCGGCACAACCGTCTGGCCCTCGTCGGGCACGCGGATGCGCACCGCGCCCTCGTCGGAGTAGGCGTGTCCCTCGTCCACGAGCCGCGCGATCTCCTCCTTGTGGCGGTCGCCGCGCTCGGACTGGAAGAACGGCCCCTCGTCGAAGTCGAGCTCGAGCCAGCGCAGCGCGTCGAGGATCTGCTCGATGTTCTCGGGGGTGGAGCGCTCGCGGTCGGTGTCCTCGATACGGAGCACGAACGTGCCCCCGTTGCCTCTGGCCAGGAGCCAGTTGTACAGTGCCGCCCTCGCGCCGCCCACGTGGAGGGCGCCCGTGGGCGACGGCGCGAAACGGACTCTCATGGAATCGGACATCGACTTCTCAGCATGCTAATCGGCGCCCACGTGTCGACGGCGGGCGGCCTCGTGAATGCGCACGAGCGCGGCGTCGAGCGGGGCTGCGAGGCGATCCAGGTGTTCAACCAGTCGCCGCGCATGTGGCGGCCGACGAGGTGGAAGGAACCCGATATCGAGGCCTTCCGCGAGCTCATGGATGGCGGCCCGATCAAGTCGGTGGTGATCCACGCGGTCTACCTGATCAACTGCGCCACCAAGGACAGGGAGATGCGCAAGAAGTCGCTTGCCTCGCTCACCCACTCCCTCCGGATGGGCGACGCGATCGGCGCGGACGGTGTGGTGGTGCACCCCGGATCGCGGCTGAAGGAGCCACTCGACGCCGCGCTCGGCCGCGTGGGCGAAGCCGTGCGGGAGGTGCTCGCCGAGTCGGAGGGCTGCCGGCTGCTGCTCGAGAACACCGCCGGCGCGGGCGGCACGATCGGCCGCTCCCTCGACGAGCTCTACAAGCTCATCGACCTGGCGGGCGGGGACGAGCGGATCGGAGTGTGCCTCGACTGCTGCCACATGCTCGCCAGCGGCTTCGACATCCGCGACGACGCCGGCCTCGAGCGGGTGATGGACGACTTCTGCTCGCACCTCGGGCTCGAGCGCCTCGGCTGCATCCACGTGAACGACTCGCAGGTCCCGCTCGGCTCGAACCGCGACCGCCACGCGCCCCTCGGGGACGGAGAGCTGGGCGAGCGCGGCTGCTCCGCCTTCCTCTCCGAGCCGCGCTTCGAGAGGCTGCCCGCGATCTTCGAGGGACCCGGCGTGGAGGGCAAGGCGCCGGGCGAGGTGGACGTCGCGCGGATGCGCGAGCTGCGCAAGAAGGGGCTCGCGCGGCGAAAGCGGCGCGCGGCGGCGAAGAAGAAGCGCAAGTAGCAGCCGGGTAGGCTCCCAGCCAGGGTGTGCCGGGAAGTCTGGTCGGCGATACGTCCGCCCATGCACGTGTTCGCCACCTCATCCTTCGACACCACCGTCCTCGTGTTCGGTGGCTTGCTCGTGCTCGGGGCACTGCTTGCGGGTATCGCGCACCGCAGCTTCCTGTCGCTCACCGCGGTGTTCGTGGTCGCCGGCTTCGTGCTGGGGCACGGAGCCGCCGACGTCCTGACCTTCGACCCGCTGTCGGGATTCGTCAACGGGCTTGCCACCGTCGCCCTGATCGTGATCCTGTTCCGTGACGGTCTCGAGGTGGAGGCCGAGATGCTCCAGCGCGCCTGGCACGCGCCGCTGCGCGCGCTCGCGATCGCGATGCCGATGACGGGCATCCTCGTGGCCGCGTTCGCGGTCCTAGTGACGGACCTGTCCTGGACCGAGGCGTTCCTGCTCGGCGCGCTGCTCTCCCCCACGGATCCCGTGCTGTCCTCCTCCGTCGTCACCAACCCGCGCGTGCCGCGCGTGATCAGGCACACACTCAACCTCGAATCGGGGCTGAACGACGGGCTCGCCCTGCCCGCCGTGCTCGCGTTCGCCGCGGCGCTCGACCCCGGGGACAAGAACTTCCTCTGGTGGCGCTTCGTGCTCGAGGACGTGGGGATCGGCCTTGTCACCGGCCTGCTGCTCGGAGCCGCGGCCGCCTACCTGCTGCCGCGCGGCCGGGCGCTCGGTCACGAGATCAGCCCGCGGCAGAAGTCGCTGTACGCCTTCGGCGTCGCGTTCGGCACCTACGGCGTGGCGGTGGCTACTCCGCACGGCAATGGCTTCATCGCCGTGTTCGTGGCGGCGATCGTGCTCGGAATCCTCCGGGCGGACATCCGCGAGTGCTTCGAGAGCCGCTCCGAAGAACTGATCGAAATCGTGAAGCTCGGCATCTTCGTGGTGTTCGGCTCGCTGCTCACGTTCCCGGACCTGTTCAACGACGGCTGGGCGGCCGTGGCCATCGTGGCGGCCACCCTCCTCGTGATCAGGCCGCTGTCGATCTTCGTCTCGCTCATGGGCACGCGGATCAGCACCGCGGCGAAGGCGTTCATAGGCTGGTTCGGTCCAAAGGGCGTCGCGACGATGGCGTTCTCGCTGCTCGTGCTCGGCAGGGACATCCAGGACGCCCGGCGCATCTTCGACATCGCCGCGCTGGCGGTGGTCACGTCGATCATCGCGCACGGGCTCACCGACCACCCGGGCTCCGAGTGGATGGCGCGGAAGGCCGAGGCCGAATCGGAGGCGGAGGCGGAGGCCCGCGAGCGGCTCAGTTCGGCGCGGGCCTAGCGCCCACGCGGCTGTGAAACGCGGGCCATCTGGTCCACCTCGGAAACAGCCGGCGCAGCCGCGTCAGGACGCGGGAGTGGCGGCCGCCGTCAGCGTCGGGGTCGCGGCTCGCCAGCGGCTTGGCGTGCCGCTGAAGCTCCTCGCGCCTGGCGTCGGCGATCAAACGTCTGCTTGTGGGGTCGTGAAGCATGACCGTCACGGTACGGGCGCAAACGCGTTCCGACATCGGGAATCCGCCCTATCTTTCGCGCTCCCGCACCTTACGAGGGCGGATTGCCGAACCCGTATTCGGGTGGTGCCCGTGTGGATCGGCTCTGAGAGCGGACGTAGCCTGCTCTCATGAACCCGCGCACCATCTACATCGAGTGCGACATCCCCCCGGGAATGACCTGCGCCGAGTACCGCAGGCTTCGCAGCGCCACGAGCAGGCGCCCCCGCCGGCGCATGCGGATCCGCTTCGCCCGCGTGCGCGCGCTGTAGCCGCGGCGCTCAGCCCGCGGGGGACGGCTGGCCCACCACCCCGCGCAGGAACGGGACCACCAGATCACGGACCTGTTCCGGGTAGTCCACGAAGGGCCAGTGCCCCGCGAACGGGATCACGTGCACCTCGGCGTCCGGGAACGCCTGCTTCTGGGTCTGCGCGAGCGTGAAGGGCACGTACGGGTCCTCCTGGCCCCAGACCACGAGCGCCGGCCGTGGGCGCTGGCTCAGCACGGCGGCCTGCGCGCGACCGAGCGAGTCGGGGTTGCTGATGTCGCGGTAGTAGTGGAGGTCGGCGCAACGGGTGGAACGGTCGTAGTCGTCGTACATCCGGTCGACAAAGCTCGCGGGCAGCGGCTTGGGGTTCTGCGCCTGGATCGAGACGTCGAAGGACTCGCGCGTGGTGGTGGCCATGTTCAGCTCACCGACCACCGGCGTGTGCCACTCGAGCGCCGAGGGGTGGCCCGGGTAGCCGATCATCACCCCGGTGTCGATCAAGACCACGCTCTTCAGGCGATCCGGGTGCTCGCTGGCCCACTGGAGGCCCCAGATGCCGCCGAAGTCGTGCAGCACCATGTCCGCCTGCTGTATGCCGAGCTGCGCCAGCATGTCGTCGATGAACTTCGCCGCGCCCTCCGTCGTGTAGGGACCTCCGCTTCGGTCGTCCGCATGCCCGAGACCCGGCATGTCGATCGCGACGGCGCGGGCGAACTCGCCGGTGGCCGAAACGAGCTCGTCGAAGTCGCGTGAGGAGCCCGGGTTGCCGTGCACGAACACGACCGCCTCCTGGGCGTCCGCCGGCCCCGCCTCCATGACGGGCGTCGAGATCCCGTCGACGGTGGTGCGGAAGCGCGTGACGTTCTCAGGCAGCGGCCGGTCGCCGATCACCACCGTGTGCTCGGCGTCGGTGGCGGCACCAGTTGCCCCGCCGTCGACACCCTCGTCGCAGTACACGAGCGAGTCGTGCATCGGATCGCCGGCCGCGTTGGCGACTCCTGCCGCGACCGCCGCGAGCAGCAGCGCGATCGCGAGCGCGATTCTCAGCGTGTGCACTCCGTACCCCATCCCCCCGTTGAGGGAGGGGTGCCCGGAGAGCTCAGGCGCTAAACCGGGCTACAGCCGGTCGCGCAGGTCAAAGCGGGAGTCGACCTCGTCCTCGTCAGGGTCGACGAAGAACTGCGGGTTGACGCAGTCGAAGGCGTCGCCGTCGCCGTCGTAGGCCTTCTCCACGGTGAACTTGCAGCGGGAGATGGGCTTGCCCGTCATCTTCACTCCGCCGAAGCCGTGACGCGTGCGCTCCGCCTCCTCGAACACGGCGACGTCGATCTCGCCGCGGAACACCTTGTTCATGCAGCCCATGAAGCGGCGGCCCGTGCGCTCGTCGTCGAAGAGGTAGAGATACGGGCAGCGGGACTCGATGCATCCCGTCGGGTGAACGAGTCGATCGCAGAAGGCGCAGCACTGCCTGCACTCGTGCGCCGTTGGGCTCTGCGGTAGGGCCGTGCTCACCGGATCAGTGTAGGAGTTAGGCGTAAAGGGCGCTAGGCAACACCGGCCGTTCGAGGAACGACACCGACGACCAGCCAGCCCCGGCTACGCCGCTATCCGCACCCCGGTGAGCGCCGCCAGCTCGGTCCGGCACTCGCTCGACGCGGACACCTTGTAGTCCGGCCCGAGCAGCAGCGAGCGCTCGCCGATGCAGAGCATCAGCTCGTGGTCGCCGCGGTTGTGGTGCACCACGTCCTTGAGCTCGTCGAGGAAGTGCTCCGAGATGTCGGCCGGCACGTGGAGCGTTATGCGCCTCGGGGGCGCGGCGGCCATAGCCGCCGCGTCTCTCTTTGCGTCCTCCACCTCCTCGTGGGAGGGCTCGAACACCTCCACGTCCTGCACCACGAGCTTCGTCTCCCCCTGCTCCTTGTGGTCCACCCGGCCGCGAACGATCAGCACGCGGTCGCCCGTGATCTTGTCCGCGTTGGACGCGTAGGCGGAGTTGAAGACCAGCATCTCGACCGACCCCTCGAGGTCGTCGAGCGTGGCGAACATCATCGGGTCGCCCTTCTTGGTGCGGATCTTCTTCGATTCGGTGATGGTGCCGCCGACCGTGACCCACTCGCCGTCCTTCTTCTTCTCGAGCTCCGGCAGCGAGCACTCCACCCGCAGCCGCAGCGCCGCGCGCACCTCCTTGAGCGGGTGGCTCGAGAGGAACAGGCCGAGTGTCTCCTTCTCCATCGCGCCGCGCTCCGAGCGGTCGTCGGCCACCATCGGCACCGGGGGGTGCTGCGGGCCGCCGAACGGCGACGGTCCCACACCGCCGGCCGCGCCCGCGGGCGCGGGCTCCTCGAGGTCGAAGATCGAGCCCTGGCCGAGCAGCGCGTCCTGCTGCGTCTTCTGGCCCGAGCCCTGCGCCTCTGGCAGCACCTGGAGCATGCCGTTGCGCGTGGCGCCGGTGGAGTCGAGCGCGCCGCACTTGATCAGCGACTCGATCGCCTTCTTGTTCACGCAGCGGCAGTCCACCCGCTCGCAGAAGTCCCAGATCGAGCGGAACGGCCCGCCCGCTTCCCGCGCCTCGATGATCGCGTCCACCGCCGCGGCGCCCACGTTCTTCACGGCGTCGAGCCCGAAGCGGATGTTGCCGTCGACCACCACGAAGTCGTGCCCGGACTCGTTGACGTCCGGCGGCAGCACCTCGATCCCCATCTCCTCGCAACGCGAGACGAAGAACGGCACCTTGTCCTTGGTGGACATCACCGAGGAGATGAGCGCCGCCATGTACTCGGCCGGGTAGTTGGCCTTGAGCCAGGCGGTGCGGTACGAGATCAGCCCGTAGCAAGCGGCGTGCGACTTGTTGAACGAATAGTCGGCGGCGGCCTCGTTGACCGCCCACAGCTCCTGGATCACGTTCTCGCTCGTGCCCGTGGCGCGCGCTCCCTCGAAGAACGCCTCCCTCATCGACGCCATCCTCGCGCGGTCCTTCTTGCCGATCGCCTTGCGCAGATCGTCCGCCTGTGGGCCGCTGAAGCCCGCGATTCCCTTGGCGATCTGCATCGACTGCTCCTGGTAGAGGATCACCGAGTAGGTGGACTCGGTGATCGGGCGCAGCCGCTCGTCGATGTAGGTGACGGCCCCGGGGTTGCGCTTGTTGCGCGCATAGGTGTCGATGTGGCGCATCGCCCCGGGCCGGTAGAGGGCGTTGAGCGCGACGAGATCCTCGAACTCGGTCGGCCGGACCTTGCGCAGCGCCTCGCGCATGCCGTCGGACTCGAACTGGAACACGCCCACCGAGTCGCCGCGCGCGAGCATCTCGTAGGTCTTCGCGTCGTCGAGCGGCAGCAGTGACATGTCGGGCCGCTCGTCGTCGGAGCGCTCGATGATGTCGAGCGCCGACTCGATCACGTCCAGGTTGCGCAGCCCCAGGAAGTCCATCTTCAGCAGGCCGATCTCCTCGATCGGCTTCATCGAGTACTGCGTGACGGTCTTGTAGGCGCGGCCGCCGTCCTCATCCACCGCGCCGCGCTCCTCGGCGAGCTGCAGCGGCACGATGTCGGTGAGCGGGCGGTCGGCGATCACGACCGCGGCCGCGTGGATCGACGAGTTGCGCACGGTGCCCTCGAGACCCTTGGCGAGGTCGACGATCTCCTTGGCCACCGGATCCTCCGCGTACGCGCGCGCCAGCTCCTCCCCCGGTTTGAGGCAGTCCTCGAACGACGGCGGCCGGCCCATGATCGGGTCCGGGATGAGCTTGGCGAGGCGGTCGCCCGCACCGTAGTCGTGCCCGAGCACCCGCGCCGCGTCACGCGTGGCGGCGCGCGGGAACATGCGGCCGAAGGTGATGATCTGCGCGACCGAGTCCTGCCCGTACTTGTCGGCGACGTAGCGGATCACGCGGTCGCGGCCCTTCACCGAGAAGTCGATGTCGATATCAGGCATCGACACTCGCTCGGCGTTGAGGAAGCGCTCGAACAGCAGGTCGTAGCGCAGCGGGTCGACGTCGGTGATGCGCAGCGAGTAGGACACGATCGAGCCGGCGGCCGAGCCTCGACCGGGCCCGACGGCGATGCCGTTGTCCTTGGCGAACTTGACGAAGTCCCAGACGATCAGGAAGTAGGCGTTGAAGCCCATCCGGTCGATCACCCCAAGCTCCATCTCGAGCCGCTCGACAGCCTCGGCCGGCGGCGGATCCCCGTAGCGCTCGCGCAGCCCGTTCATGGCCAGCTCGCGCAGGTAGGCGCCCTCGTCCTCACCGTTCGGGGTGGGGTAGCGCGGGATGAGCATCTTGCCGAGCTCGATGTCGACGCTGCAGCGCTCGGCGATCTCGAGCGTGGACTCGATCGCGTCCGGCCAGGCGGCGAAGGCCTCCGCCATCTCCTGGCTGTCCTTCAAATAGAACTCGTTGGTATCGAAGCTGAGCTTGGGCTCGGCCAGCGTGGACTTGGTCTGCACGCACAGCAGCGCGGCGTGGTGGTGATAGTCCTCGCGCCTCAGGTAGTGCACGTCCGCCGTGCCGACGAGCGGCCGCCCCACCTCGCGCGCGACTTTGACGATGCCCTCGTTGGCCTTGGCCTGGTCCGCGATCCCGTTCTGCTGCACCTCGAAGTACACGTTCTCGGGGCCGAACACCTGCAGCAGGTCGTCGGCGTGCGAGCGTGCCTCGGCCGGGTTGTCCTCCACGATCCGGCGGCAGAAGCGGCTCTGCAGGCAGCCTGTGAGCGCGATCACGTCCTTGGAGTAGCGCGACAGAAGGTCGAGGTCGACGTTGGCCTTGCCGCGCCTGTAGCCCTCGAGGAAGCCGGCGGAGCTGAGCTTGGTGAGGTTGCGGAAGCCCTCGTCGGTGGACGCGAGCAGCGTCAGGTGGTTGCGCTCGTAGCGGACCGCCTCGGTGCGGATGTCGTCCACGAGGTAGGCCTCGACGCCGACGATCGGCTTGATGCCCGCCTTCTTGCAGGCCTTGTAGAGCTCGATCGAGCCGTTCATCACCCCGTGGTCGGTGAGCCCAAGGGCCGGCTGGCCGAACTCCGCGGCGCGGTCGACCAGCCCCTGGATCTTGCAGGCGCCGTCGAGCAGCGAGTACTCGGAGTGGACGTGGAGGTGGACGGCCGGGCTGGGCGGCATCGATGGCGATATTAGGGTCGCGTCCAGATGGCTAGACACGTCCGGCCAACCGATCTCCGCAGCTTGCGGGTTGATCGCCGTACGTGAGATCGCGCAAACGCCCGCGCCGGCCCGCGTCCGAACGGTTACGTTCGTTCGAACAACGACCGAACGGAGGATTCATGGCCGACAAGATGCTGGTCAACCTCGCCACGGGCCTCGAAGATCCCGAGCGGGTGACCGTCGCGTTCCTCGTCGGAGGTGCCGCCCTCGGAAAGGGCAAGACGGTGGCGATGTTCCTGACCAAGGAGGCCGTCCGGCTCGCACTGCCGGGTCACGCGCAGGGCGTGGCCTGCGAGGGCTGCCCGCCGCTCGAGCGGCTCTTCGCCCAGTACTCCGAGGGCGGGGGCGAGCTGCTGGTGTGCCCGATCTGCTTCGATGCCCGCAGGCTGTCCCAGGACGATCTGGTGGACAACGCCAAGCTCGCGGGCGCCACCCCGATGGTCGAGTGGATCGGCGACGACGACACGCTGGTCTTCAGCTACTGAGGGCGGGCCGGTCGATCACGAAACGAACCACGTCGAAGCCGCGGTGCTTCGCGGGCCCGAGCAGGCGCGCCCCGAGCTTGCGCGCCACCCTCTGTGAGCCCCCGTTCTGCGGGTGCACGTCCACGTAGATGCGCTCCAGCCCGTAGCGCCCGAAGCCGAGGTCGCGGCAGGCCGTCGCGGCCTCGGTGGCGTAACCCTTGCCCCAATGGGCGGAGGCGAAGCGGTAGCCGAGCTCCACCTCCGGCCCCACCCCCTCTAGCGGGATCAGGCCGGTGTCGCCGAGCAGGTCGCCGTTCTCGGCATCGGTCACGGCCCAGAAGGTGAAGCCGTGATCGCGCTGGTAGCCGAGCATGCCCTCGAGCCGCTCACGGCTCTCCTCGAGCGTCGTGGTCGGTCCGATGCCCATGTAACGCCAGACGAGCGACTCCGAGTAGATCGCGTGCACCGCCGGGAGGTCGTCCTCCCGGAAGGTGCGGATCACGAGCCGCTCCGTGCGCGCTATCTCAGTCGTTGCCGGAGCTCGCCTTGGCGGCTACGACGCCGCCGATCAGCACGAGCGCGATGACGCCTGCGGCGCCGAACTTCGCCCTGTTCTGCTCGATCTTCGTCTTGGCGATCCGGGAGGCGAGCTGCCAGACCAGCCACCCGAGCACTGTGTATCCCCTTGAGTTCATTCCTTCTCCCTTACCCGGTTGCGGATCGCGTACGCCATACGCGACTGGAGGCTCCAGAGCTCAATGAAACCAGGGCTCGCCTGCTGTGAGAAGAGTCCGCCGGACTCGCCGAAGCCGGCCAGCTCCGGGTCGTAGAGGGCGTTGGGGGAGCTGCGGGTGACGGGCGTGGCCTTGCCCTTGTAGAGGCGGATCGTCACCTCGCCGGTTACGTGCTCGTTCACCGCGTCCATGAATGCGTTCAGGTCCTCGAGCAGGGGTTCGTACCAGAGCCCGGCATAGACCAGGAATGCCCAGTGGTTGTCGAGCTGCGGCTTGAAGTTGTTCTGGTGGATCGTGCCGACGAGTTGCTCCAGCTCCTTGTGCGCCGTGAGCACGATCTCGGCCGCAGGGACCTCGTAGAGGTCGCGCACCTTGAGGCCGACGATGCGGTCCTCCACGTGGTCCACGATCCCCACCCCGTGGCGCGCGCCGATGTCGCCGGCCCGCTCGAGCAGCTCCACGAGCTCCATCCGCTCCCCGTTCAGCGACACCGGACAGCCGCGCTCGAAGCCCACGGTCACGTCCTCGGGCTCGTCCGGCGCCTCCTGCGGCCGGGTGACGAGCTGGAACACGTCGTCGCGCGGGGCCTCGTGGATGTTCTCGATCGCCCCGCCCTCGGAGGAGCGGCCCCAGAGGTTGTCGTCGATCGAGTAGGGCGTCGTCTCCGTGCCGCCCTTCACCGGGATGCCGTGCTCGCGCGCGTACCGGATCTCCTCCTCGCGGCCCATCTGCCAGCCGCGCACCGGAGCGATGATCTTGAGGCCGGGATCAAGCGCCACCACGGTCGATTCGATGCGCACCTGGTCGTTGCCCTTGCCCGTGCAGCCGTGCGCGACCGTGTCGCAGCCGGCCTCGTGCGCCTTCTCGACGGCGAGCTTCGCGATCAGGGGCCTGCCCAGCGCCGTGAACAGCGGGTAGCCGCCGCCGTAGAGTGCGTTGGCCTTGATCGCGGGGAGCACGTACTCCCGCGCGAACTCCTCGCGCGCGTCCACCACATAGCACTCGAGCGCGCCGAGGTCGAGCGCCTTCCCGCGCACCACGTCGAAGTCCTCGCCGGGCTGGCCGAGGTTGACCGTGAGCGCGACGATCTCGGCCTCGTACTCGTCCTGGATCCACTTGAGCATCACGCTCGTGTCGAGCCCGCCGGAGTAGAGCAGCAGCACACGCCCGACCTCGCCGGGCAGCGCCTCGTACGAGGCGTTCTTCTTTAGGTAGTGATGCTCGCGCTCCGCCATCGAGGCGCGAGACGGTAACAGCTAGTCCGCAGGGCTAGGGCGCCGTTGCGGCTGCGGTCTGGATACGTGCTGCTCTCACCGCGGCCAGGGCCTTGCGCGGGGAGAGCGTGCCGAAGGTGCTGCAGAGCACGGCGATCGAGATGACCAGGCCGCCCACGAGATGGACGGCGCCCGCGGTGAACCAGAAGCTGGTGATGCTCGCGACGTCGACCGGCTGGTCCGTGAGCGCGGGGAAGCCGTAGGCGAGCATCGCCACGTGCAGCCCGGCGCTGACCGGCGCGAACGGCACGATGCGCCCGGCGCTCTGGGCCGCCATCACGAGGATCGCCGTGTCGACCGTCACCGGGAGCCCAACCGCCTCCAGCAGGCACACCATCGCGGCGAGGCGCACGAGGCGGCTGAGTGCCTGCCAGCCGCCGACAGCGACGATGAAACGCCCCGGCGTACGCAGGATCTCGCAGCCCTGCTTGAGATGTGCGGCGAGCCCGCGCGTGCGCGGCCGTGCCCAGCGCGCCAGCGCGAACAACCCGGTGCCGGCCAGCGCGAGCGCGCCGCCGGCGAGCATTGGGTGCACGATCACGAACGACACGTCGAACTCCGGCAGCTCGCCCGCGGACACCGGCACCGGCAGGAAGCCGTGCGTGAGCGCCCAGATCACGAGCCCGGCGCTCAGCGCGATCTCGGGGAGCGTCTCGGGTCCGAAGGTGGCGAGCAGCGTGGAGTAGCGCGCGCTTGGCATCCGCTTGTGGACGAGGAACAGCTTGAGGAAGTCGCCGCCGCGCGCCGGGATGATCGCGTTCACCCCCGCGCCGGCCAGGTAGGCGGCGGTGACGTCGCGGCCGCGCAGCTCGGGCGAGTCGGGGTAGGCGGCCCGGAGGATGTTGAACCAGCCGCGCGTGCGCACCACCTGGGACAGCTCGTAGAGCACGATCCCGGCGAGCAGCCACCACGGATTGAGGCTCACCGCGCGGTCCGCGATCAGCAGCAGCGCCTGTTCGGCGGCGTGATACACCGTTTCGACCCGGTCGATCAGAGCAGTTCCATCCTCGCACCACCCTTGATCGCCCGCCAGGGGCTGAGCTAAAGCCTTAGCTAAACCTAATCAAAGCCTCAACCCTCGGGCGCGGCCGCTGGTTCGACCGCCGCTGCCGCGCCGGCGGCCCGCGCGCGCCGCGCGGCGAGCCAGCGCCCTGCTCGGCGAGAGCGTGCCGAGCGAGAGGTTGAGGGAGACGAGCGCGATCAGCACGCTCGCGATCAGGTGGAGCGCTCCCACCGCGAACCAGAAGGTGGTGATGCTCGCGACATCGACCGGGGTGTCGGTGAGCTCCACGAAGGCGTAGGAGAGCATCGCCACGCGCAGCCCGGCGCTCACGGGCGCCACCGGCACGAGCCGGCCCGCGCCCTGCGCCGCCATCGCGAGCAGCGCGGTGCTCGGCGTCACCGGCAGGCCGAAGGCGGCCATGAAGCACACCAGCCCGCCGAGCCGGACCACGCGGCTGAGCAGCTGCCGGCCCCGCCACGCCGATCACGAACCGGCGCGGCTCGCCCACGATCGCAAAGCCCTGCTTGAGCCGGGCGGCGAGGTCGCCGGCACGGCGCCTCGTCCAGCGCGCGGCCACATACGCGATCACGGCCATGCCCGCGCCCACGACCGCGGACAGCAGCGGATGGGTCATCACGAACGACACGTCGATCTGCGGCAGGTCGCCCGGGCTGACCGGCACGGGCAGGAGCCCGTGGGCCAGCGCCCAGATCACGAGGAGCGTGCCGAACACGAACTCGGGGAGCGCCTCCGGCCCGAACGTGGCCGCCAGCGTGGCGTAGCGCGCCGAGGGCATCCGGCGGTGCACCAGGAACAGCTTCAGGAAGTCGCCGCTGCGCGCCGGCAGGCACGAGTTGAGCCCCGAGCCCGCGAGATACGCGTACGTGACGTCGCGCGCACGCAGCCCGGGTTTGTCCGGATAGGCGGCGCGGATCACGTTGAACCAGCCGCGCGTGCGCACGACCTGGGACAGCTCGTACACCACGACACCGGCCGCGAGCCACCAGGGGTTGACCGACACGGCCCGGTCCGCCATCAGGTGGAAGGCCTGGCTTGCGGCGCGATAGAGCGATTCGACGCGGTCGATCAAATGCGACTCCTAACCCCTCGCCGGAGTCATGCCCGCGCCTGGGGTCGGGCATGCGCGCGAACGTCCGTGTAACGACAGCGCCGTCAGCGACGGCGCACCTGAACCCACCAGTTGCGGTTCTTGATGCCGAGCTTGGTCTTGACGGTGGCCTGGAACGTGAGCCGGTGGCCCACCGCCCTCACCGGCCAGCGCACCACATCGCGATAGGTGCCGTTGAACGGGCACGGGTCCGGCTTGTTGGGATGGCAGCCGGCGGTCGACACGACCTGGCCCATGAAGAGGAAGTGGTACTGCACCGTGCCCCTGAGCTTCCTGCCGCTGGCGGTCTTGACCACGATCTTCACCGGCCAGGGCTTGCGCGCCTTCGGCCGGTGGGTGGGGACGGTCATCTTGACCGTCCACCTGGCGCTCGAGTGCGCGCCGGAGCCGAGTGCCGGAGGCACGGCGGCGAGCGCCAGCGCGCAGCAGCAAGCGATGAGCGAGAGCGAGCGAACCACGCCCTCATCGTAGAACAGCTTCCAGCCGTCTAGCCCTCGGCGATGATCAGCGCCACGAGCCCGGCGGCGAGCAGCATCCCGCCGATGCTGATCACCAGCGTGACCGTGTGGCTCAGCTCCGCGAAGTCGCCCTCGCGCACGGCGCGATCCACGTGCACGCGGCGGATGTGGCCGTAGGCGAAACACACGAGCGCGATCACCGCGAAGCCCGCGCCGAGCACCGTGTAGGGCCAGTTGTGTTTCACCTTCGAGAGCTCCGGGACCACGCGGGCCGCGCCGAGCGCCGCCACGATCGACGTGATCCCCGTGCGCCACCAGGCCAGGTAGGTGCGCTCGTTGGCGAGCAGCGTGCGGCGTGTGTAGTCGCGCGGGTCGATCGGCCGGTCCGGGTCGTAGGGACCGCCGCTCATGCCACCACCGCGGCCAGCGGCCGAGCGCGTCGTCGATCTCCTCGGCCGTGACTGTTAGCGGCGGCTCGAGCCGGATCGACGCCGGGCCGGTGGCGTTCACCACCAGGCGCTGCTCGCCGAGCAGCGCGCGCGGCGATCTCCGGCGCGCCTTCGATGTCGAACGCGGTCATCAGCCCGCGCCCGCGCACGTTCGTCACGGGCAGCCGCTCGAGACCGGCCAGCAGTCGCTCGCCCTTGGCGCGCACTTCGGCGAGGAAGCCGTCGTCGTGCACCACGTCGAGCACCGCGTGCGCTGCCGCGCACTGAACGGGCCCGCCCGCGAAGGTGGAGCCGTGGTCGCCCGGCTGGAGCGTGTCGCCATATTCGGGCGAGGTCACGCAGGCGCCGATCGGCAGCCCGCCGCCCAGGCCCTTCGCCAGCGTCATCACGTCGGGCCGCACGCCGGTCTGCTCGTATGCCCAGAGCGTGCCGGTGCGTCCCATGCCGCACTGCACCTCGTCGAACACGAGCAGCGCGCCGTGCGTGTCGCACGCCTCGCGGGCGGCCTCGAGCACCGCGGTCGGCGATCGGGTGGATGCCGGACTCGCCCTGCACCGGCTCGATGATCACGGCGGCCGTTCCGTCGTCCACCGCGGCCGCCAAACCGTTCGCGTCCTGGCGGCCCACCACCTTGAAGCCCGGCACGAGCGGCGCGAACGGCGCCTGCTTGGGCTCCTGCGGCGTGGCCGACAGCGCGCCGTAGGTGCGGCCGTGGAAGCCGTGCGTGAGCACCACGATGTCGCCGCCCGCGCTTGTGCCTGCGCGCGAGCTTGATCGCGCACTCGTTGGCCTCGGCGCCCGAGTTGCAGAAGAAGACCTTGCCGCCCAGCGAGCTCTCCGCCGAGCCGCTTGGCGAGCCGCATCGACGGCTCCGTGTAATAGAGGTTGCGACACGTGGATCAGGCGTCCCGCCTGCTCGCGGATCGCCTCCACGAGCGCCGGGTGGCAGTGGCCGATCTGCGCGACGGAGATGCCCGCGAGGAAGTCGAGGTACTCGTTGCCCTCGGCGTCCCACAGGCGGCAGCCCTCGCCGCGCACGAACTCCACCGGCTGCCGCACGTACGTGGGCATCACCCAGTCGCGCTCGAGCGACTGGAGGTCCGCCAGGCTCAGGGCCAAATCTTCGTTCCTATTCCTTCGTCGGTGAACAGCTCGAGCAGCAGCGAGTGCGGCTGCGCGGCCGTCGATGATGTGCGCGGCCCCCACCCCGTCCTCCACGGCGTTCACGCACGCCTCGAGCTTGGGCCGCATTCCGCCGCTCACGCCGTCGAGCGCTCCCGCACCTCGGCGGCGCCCGCCTCCGAGATGACGGCTGTCGGGGTCGGCGGGATCCGCCAGCCAGCCCTCCACGTCGGTGAGGAAGATGACCTTGAAGGCGCGCAGCGCGGATGCCACGGCGGACGCGGCGGCGTCGGCGTTGACGTTGTAGGAGTTGCCCTCGGAGTCCGCGCCGACGGATGCCACCACCGGGATGTAGTCCTCGGCGATGTGGTTGAGCACGTTCACGTCCACGTGCTCGATCTCGCCCACGAAGCCGATGTCGCGCTCGCCGGCGGCAAGCTGCTTGCGCACGCGGAACAGCAGGCCGTCGTCGCCGCACAGCCCCACCGCCGGCTGCCCGTGGCGGTTGATCAGCAGCACGATGTCCTTGTTCTGCTTGCCCACGAGCACCATCTTCGCCACCTCCACCGTGTCGGCGTCCGACACGCGCAGCCCCTCCACGAACTCCACCTTCATGCCGAGCCGCTCCATGTAGCGCGTGATCTCAGGTCCGCCGCCGTGCACCACGATCGGGTTCATCCCCACGTACTTGAGGAGAACGATGTCGCGCGCGAACTCCTCCTTGAGCCGCGGATCGATCATCGCCGCGCCGCCGTACTTGATCACGATCGTGCGGCCGTGGAAGTCCCTGATGTAGGGCAGCGCCTCGAGGATCGTGGCGACGTCGCGCCTGGGACCCGGGCTCACGACGTGTACTCCGAGTTGAACGTGACGTACTCCTCCGACAGGTCGCTGAAGAACACCTCGGTCTCGCCGCCCTCGCCGGGCAGCGTGAGCGAGTACTCCACCTCGCTGCCGGTCACGAGCGGGTCGAGCGAGCGCAGGTCGTCGATCACGGCGTCGCCCGCCGACACCACGAGCTGGCCCTCGATCTCGAGGTCGGCGACGAAGCCGTTGCCGGGCGGATAGGCCATGCCGGCGGCCTGGAGTATGCGGCCGAAGTTGGGGTCGCGCGCCGTGCAGCGCGGTCTTCACGAGCGGTGAGTTGGCGATCGCGCTCGCCACCGGCTCGACCACGTCCGGCCCGCCGCGCACGACGATGCGGCCAACACGCCTCGCGCCCTCGCCGTCGGCCACCATGTCGAGCGCGAGCTGGCGCAACGCGGCATCAAGTGCCTCGCCGAAGCGCAGCTCGTCGTCGGTCTGCGGCTCGACGCTGACGCCGGAGGCGCCGTTTGCCAGTGCGAACACCGTGTCGCTGGTGGAGAGCTGGCCGTCCACGCTCACGCGGTCGAACGAGCGCTTGACCGTCACGCCCGTGAGCAGGTCGATCGTCTCGGCGGACATCGCGGCATCGGTCTGCACGAAGCAGAACATGGTGGCGAAGCGCGGCGAGATCATCCCCGCCCCCTTCACCTGCGCGGACAGGCGCACGCTGCCGCCGGCCAGCTCCACCTCGAGGCAGGCGCGCTTGGGCGCGCGATCGCTTGTGAGGATCGCCTGGGAGAAGTCGTCGGCGTCGTCGCCGAGCCGGCCCACCGCGACCCGCACGCCGGCTGAGCAGCGGCTCGCGCGGCAGCTCGGTGCCGATCACGCCGGTGGACGCCACGCCCACCTGCGCCGGCTCGATGCCGAGCAACTCGGCGGCGAGCACCTGCGTGGCGCGCGCGGTGTCGAGCCCGCGCTGGCCGTCGCCCACGTTGGAGCACGCGGCATTGGCCACCACGGCGCGCAGCCGGTGGTGTCCGCTCTCGCGAGACGCGATCACCGGCGCACCCACGCGGGCGTTGGAGGTGAAACGCGCAGCGGACACCGTCTCCGGCTCATCCGACACCAGCACGCCCACATCCAGCCCCTCCGGCTTGAGCCCAGCAGCGACGCCCGCAGCCCGAAACCCGCGAGGCAAGGCAACCGAATCGAGCTCCCGAACATGACCAGGAGCCTCAACCCACCGAGACCGGAAAAATCCCTGGACCCGCGACCTGCGACCTGCGAGCTCACACCAACCCCGCCGTCTCATCCAACCCCAGCATCAGGTTCAAGTCCTGCACCGCCTGGCCGGCGGCGCCCTTCCACAGGTTGTCGATGGCGGCGAACACGAGCACGCGCCCCGTGGCGGGCTCCACCGTGGCGTGGATGCGGCACATGTTGGTGTCGCGCACGTCGCGCACTCCCGGCGGCGCATCGGCCAGCTCCACGAACGGCTCGTCCGCGTAGGCCTCCTCGAACAGCCCGCGCAGGTCGCCGTTCGACAGGCCGTTGTCCGTGCTCACGTAGCAGCTTGCGAGCAGGCCCTGGTCGAGCGGTACGAGGTGCGGCGTGAACGTGATCGGCGCGTCCTCCCCCAACTCCTGCTCAAGCTCCGCCCGGTGGCGGTGGCCCTCGACCTTGTAGGCGTTCACGTTCTCGTCCACGGACACGAAGTGGGTGGTGCCGGTGGCCTCGCGCCCGGCGCCGGACACGCCGGACTTGGCGTCCACGATCGCATCGCGCATCACATGCCGCAGCGGCGCGAGCGCGAGGATGGCGGCCGTGGGATAGCAGCCGGGCGCCGCCACGAGGTCAGCCTGGCGGATGGCGTCGCGGTGCAGCTCGGTGAGCCCGTACACCGCTTCCTCGAGCAGCTCGGGCGCACCGTGCGGCTGGTAGTAGCTCTCGTAGCGGCCCTGCTCGAGGCGAAAGTCCGCCGACAGGTCCACCACCTTGAGCCCGCGCTCGCGCAGCGCCTTCACCGCCGGCGCCGAAGCGCCGTGAGGGTAGGCGACAAGCGCGGCGTCCGCCGCCTCGGCCACGGCGTCGGCGTCGAACTCTCCCATCGCGAGCGGCACGCGGTAGCGCGGATAGAGCTCGTCGTGGCGCCTGCCGGCGTCGCTCCGAGCGGTTAGCCGCGTCAGCTCGAGCCCGGGGTGGCGCTGCACGATCGCGGCGCAGAGCGCGCCCGCGAAGCCGGCGGCGCCGCATACGGCGACCCTAGGCACGGAGCCTCCCTCCCAGCTCGTCGAGCTCGCGCTCGATCGCTGCGCGGCGTTCCGCCACCTCCTCGTCGGTGAGCGTGCGGTCGGGCGCGCGGAACTCGAGGCGCAGAGCCAGCGACTTCTTCCCCTCGCCGATCTGCTCGCCGCGGTACTCGTCGAAGAGCGTGACGCGCTCGAGCAGGTCACCCCCGCCCTGGGCCACCGCTTGCTCCACCGCGGCCGCCAGCACATCGTCGTCCACCACCACGGCGATGTCCTGGACCACCGCCGGGAAGGGCGACAGCGGCTGGAAGCGCCGCTCCTCGGGCACGACCTCGGTGAGCAGGTCGAAGTCGATCTCGAACGCCGCCACCCCGCTCTCGAGATCCCACGAGCGGGTGACGAGCGGGTGCAGCTCGCCGATCCAGCCGACCTTTCGCTCGTCGCCTGCCAGCACGGTGGCGGAGCGGCCCGGATGGAGGAACGGCCGCTCACCCGGCTCCGCCCACCACTCCACCCCGGCGGTGTCGAGCATTCCCTCGAGCACGCCCTTCAGCGGCCGGAAGCCGCCGCTCGCGAGCGCGCCGATGTGGTGGTGCTCCATCGACGGCGTCGATCCGCGCTGCGGCAGGTCGCCGTTGGTGGACAGCGGGCCGGATGCCCGGTACACGTGCGCCGACTCGAAGAAGCCGAACGTCGCGCGGCCGCGGGCCGCGTTGTAGGCGGCTGTGTCGAGCAGCCCGGGCAGGAGCAGCGGCCGCAGCACGCTCTGGTCCTCGCTGAGCGGGTTGTCGAGCCGCAGCAGCGGGACGTCTCCGATCCGCAGCCGCTCCATCGTTTCCGGGCGCGTGAAGCTCCAGGCGATCGCCTCGGCCAGCCCGCGATCGCGCAGCGAGTCCTCGAGCGTGCGCCGCAGCCGCTGCGCCGGCGTGAGGCGGCCCACCGCCCCGGAGCGCTCGGGCAGCGTGGCCGGAAGGCTGTCGAGCCCATGAATGCGGACCACCTCCTCGATCAGGTCGGCCTCGCGCTGGACGTCGCCGTCGCGCCAGTAGGGCACCGTCACGTCCCATGTCCCGCCACCTGACTCGCGCAGCTCGAAGCCGAGCCGCTCGAGCACCGCCACCACCTCGTCCTCCGGGATGCGCTTGCCAAGCAGCTTCTCGATTCGCGTGTAGCGCAGCGCCACCACGCGCGGCTCGAGCGGCTTCGGATAGACGTCGATCGTGCCGGGCACAAGCCGCGCGCCGCACAGCTCCACCATCAGCCGGGCCGCCAGCCGCTGGGAGGCCAGCGCCAGCGCGGGGTGCAGCTGCTTCTCGAAACGCGAGCTGGCCTCGCTGCGCAGCCCGAGCTTCTTCGAGGTCTCGAGGATGTTCGGCCCCACCCAGGTGGCGGCCTCCATCAGGACGCGTGTGGTGTCGTCCGAGACCTCGGAGATCTGGCCGCCCATCACTCCCGCGATGCCGGACGGGCCCTCGCCGTCGCACACCAGCGCCATGCTCGAGTCGAACGTGCGCTCCACGTCGTCGAGCGTGGTCATCTTCTCGCCGTCCCTCGCGCGCCTGACGTCGATGCGCGAGCCGCGCACCCTGTCGAGGTCGAACGAGTGCAGCGGCTGCCCGGTGGCGAGCATCACGTAGTTGGTGATGTCGACCACGTTCGAGATCGGACGCTGGCCCGCGGCGGTGAGCCGCTGCTTGAGCCACAGCGGCGACGGACCGATCTTCACGTCCTCGAACACCCGCGCGGTGAAGCGCAGGCAGATTTCGGGGTCGATCGTGACGCTGGCGTGGTCCTCCACCGTGTCGGAGCCGGACGGCTCCTGATCCCGCGCCGTCGGGTCCTCGGCCAGCGGCGCGCGGCTGAACGCGTGCACATCGCGCGCCACGCCGTACACCGACAGCGCGTCCGGCCGGTTCGGGTTGACCTCGAGGTCGAACACCTCGTCCTCGATCACGAGCGCCTCGGTGAGGGGCGTGCCCGGCGCGAGCTCGTCGCTCAGCACCATCGTCTCCGCGTGGTCGTGACTGATCCCCACCTCGTCCTCGGCGAGGATCATCCCGCTCGACTTCACGCCTCTGAGCTTCGCCTCGCCGAGCGTCTGCCCGTCCGGCATCACCGCGCCGGGCCTGGCCACCGCCACGGTCTGCCCGCCCGCGACGTTGGGCGCCCCGCACACGATCTGGCGCTCCTCGCCCGAGCCGTCGTCCACCACGCACACCGAGAGCCGGTCCGCGTCCGGATGCTTCTCGCACGACAGCACCCGCCCGACGACGAACGCCGACGCATCCCCAACACCAACCCGATCGATCCGCTCAGGCTGAAGCCCAATCGAAGCCATCCGCTCACTAAGCTCCGCCGTGGGCAAGCCAGGGTCGCAATATGACTTGAGCCAGTTGAGTGGGACGCGCATGTGGTGACTGGTGACTGGTGACTGGTGACTGGTGACTGGGAACTAGGAACTCAAAACTGTTCTAGGAAGCGCAGATCGTTCTCGAACATCAACCTCAAATCCGGCACCCCGTACTTGAGCATCGCGATCCGGTCGATCCCCATCCCGAACGCGAAGCCCTGCACCCTCTCCGGGTCGTAGCCCATGTCCGACACGAAGCCGTAGACGTTGGGGTCGACCATGCCCGAGCCGAGGATCTCGATCCAGCCTGAGCCCTTGCAGAGCGGGTCGCGCGAGCCGTCGGCCATGTAGCCGCTGCCGCCGCAGTTGAAGCAGGAGATGTCCACCTCCACGCTCGGCTCGGTGAACGGGAAGTAGCCGGAGCGCAAGCGCACCTCGCGCTCGGCGCCGAACATCGCGCGCGAGAATTCGAGCAGGATTCCGCGCAGGTCCCCGAGCGTGATGTCCTCGTCCACGGCGAGCCCCTCGAGCTGGTGGAACATCGGCGTGTGGCTCGCGTCCGAGTCGCGGCGGTACACGCGCCCGGGAACCACGATGTAGATCGGCGGCGTCTGCACCTCCATCGAGCGCGTCTGCATCGGCGAGGTGTGGGTGCGCAGCACCACGTCCGGCGACACGTAGAAGGTGTCCTGCAGGGCTCGCGCCGGATGGTTCGGCGGGATGTTGAGGGTGGTGAAGTTGTAGTGGTCGAACTCCACCTCGGGCCCCTCGACCACGTTGAAGCCGAGGCCGATGAAGATGTCCTCCATCTCACGCCGCGTCTGCGTGACCAGGTGCAGGTGACCGGCGGGGAGCGACGGATCGCCCGGCAGGGTCACGTCGATGCGGTCCTTGGCCAGCTTGGAGTCGAGCTCGCTGGCCTCGAGCTCCTCCGTCCGGCGCCGCAGCAGCTCCTCGAGCGCCACGCGCACGGCATTTGCGCTCTTGCCCACAGGGCCGCGCTCCTCCGGCGGCAGCTCGCCGATGCCGCGCAGCGTCTGGGTGAGCACGGCCTTGCGCCCCAGGTAGCGCACGCGGAGCTCCTCCAGCTCGGCAGCCGACCCCGCGCCCGCGATCGCGGACTCGGCCTCTTCGCGCAGGGCTTGGAGGTCAGCCATCGGCGGCCATCCTATTCGTGAGGTCGTAGAGGGCGACCGTGGCCGCCATCGCCACGTTCAGCGAGTCCGGTCCGTCGCCCCGCAGCGGTATCTCGGCGCGCACAGTCGCCTCTTCCGACACGGCGGGCGGAAGACCTTCCCGCTCGCTGCCGAGGCACACCACGGCGGGCGTCTCCACCGCTACCTGTGAGAGCGCCAGCCCGGCCCCGCGCTCGAGCGCAATCGTGGTGCCGGCCAGCTCCGAGAACTCGGCCCGCGCCGGCGGCCGCGCGAACACGGACCCCATGCTGGCCCGCACGGCCTTGGGCGACCACGGGTCGGCGCAGTGGGGCCCAAGCACCACCGGGCCGTCGCACAGGGCGTGTGCCGAGCGGATCACGGCGCCCACGTTGCCCGGGTCGTGCACGCCGTGCAGGTACACGGACACCTCGCCGCCCGGCACCGCCCAGCGCTGCGCGTACACGCCCACCACGCGCGCGCCCGAGCCCAGCGAGCTCACCGCCGCGAGCAGTTCCGGCTCCACGTCCTCGCCGGCCACGAGCAGGATCTCGGGCTCCCAGCCGGCGGCAGCCGCGGCCTCCACGAGGTCCTGGCCCTCGGCGGCGAACAGCCCGGAGCGCTCCCGGTGCTTCTTGTCCTGAAGCTTCCTGATGGTCTTGAGCTGTTCGTTGTGCGGTGAGGTGATCATGAAAAGAAAAAAGGCGCCTCTCTGGGCGCCCTGGGAGTGGTTCCTACGGTCCGGCTGCGATCAGGCAGCGGCCGCCTCCCGGGCGCGTTCGGCAAAGCGTCGGAAGGTCTCCGGGTCGCGGACGGCGATGTCGGCGAGGATCTTGCGGTCGAGGTCGATCTCGGCCAGGCGCATACCGTGCATGAACTGCGCGTACGTCATGCCCTCACGGCGCGCCGCGGCGTTGATGCGGGTGATCCAGAGGCGGCGGAAGTCGCGCTTCTTGTTGCGGCGGTCGCGGTAGGCGTAGGAGTCCGCCTTGAGCAGCGCCTCCTTGGCGCGCTTGTAGGACGAATGGGCCTCGCCGCGGAAGCCCTTGGTGCGCTCGAGCGTGGCCCGGCGCTTCTTGCGTGCGTGAACGGAGCGCTTGACCCGGCTCATTTGCGGAGCAGCTCCTTGATCCGGGGAGCGTCGTGGTCGGAGATGGCCACGGGCTTCTCGAGCCGCCGCTTGCGCTTCGCGCTCTTCTTGCCAAGGATGTGGCTCGTCATCGCGTGGCGGCCACGGACCTTGCCCTTGGCGGTGAGCTTGAAGCGCTTTTTAGCGCCCGAATGGGTCTTCATCTTGGGCATGCGGCGCCCTATTCAAGCAGAGCGGCGGATTTCTTCGTCCGCGGCGGGCGGGGAGTCTTCCGACGAGGCGGCCTCTGCCGCCGCGCGATTGCGGCGGCTGTCCTTGCCGGTGTCGGCTCTCCTCCTGCTTCTGCTGCGGCTGGCCCTCGCTGCCTTCCTTGGCCTTCACCGGGCCCAGGACCATGGTCATGTTGCGGCCGTCCAGGTTGGGGCGCTGCTCGATCGCGCCGAGATCGGCCACGTCCTCGGCGAGCCGCATCAGCAGCTGCTCGCCGCGCTCCGGATGGGTGGTCTCGCGGCCGCGGAACATGATCGTGATCTTCACCTTGTCCTGGCCGCCGAGGAAGCGCCGCACGTGGCCCTTCTTCGTCTCGTAGTCGGCCGTGGCGATCTTCGGGCGCAGCTTGATCTCGCGGATCGTTATCTGCTTCTGGTGGCGGCGCGCGGCCTTCGCCTTCTGCTCCTGCTCGTACTTGTACTTGGAGTAGTCGAGCACGCGGACCACGGGCGGGCGCGCCTCGGGCGCAACCTCCACGAGATCGAGGTCGCGCTCCTGCGCGTACTTCAAGGCCTCGTCCGTCTTGACCACGCCCACCTGCTGCCCGTCGTCGCCGATCAGGCGCACCTCGGGCACGCGGATGCGCTCGTTAATACGCGTCTGATCCCGCTCGGGCGGGCGCCGATCGAACCTACGAGGGATCGGCACTAAGACTGGAGCGGTCTAGACGTCAAAGGCAAATAGAGGGGACGACGGCTGGGGAGGGCACGGCGCGTCAGCTCGGCGTGGCGCGATGTATAGGTGCCCTGCATTCAGCAGGCGAGTATAGCCATGCGACGCTTTGTCCACTACCCAGCGCGCGACTACTCCTTACGGTCGATCTCGTCGCGCGCACGTGAAGCGAACTCGTCGATGCCCATCGCGCCGAGATCGCCCTCGCGGTGGCGGCGCACCGACACCTGCTTCGCGTCGGCCTCGTTGTCGCCCACCACGAGCATGTAGGGCGCCTTGCGCAGCTCTCCCTCGCGGATCTTCTTGCCCACCGACTCGGTGCGGGCGTCCACCTCCACCCGCAGCCCGGCCTGCTCGAGCTGGGCGGCCACCTCGCGCGCGTAGTCCTCGTGGCGGTCGGCGATCGGCAGCATGAGCGCCTGCACCGGGCGCCAGCCAGAGCGGGAACTCGCCCGCGTAGTGCTCGATCAGGATGCCGATGAAGCGCTCGAACGAGCCCATCAGCGCGCGGTGGATCATCACCGGCTGGTGCTCGGCGTTGTCGGCGCCGGTGTACTCGAGCTGGAAGCGCTCCGGCATCTGGTAGTCGAGCTGCACGGTGCCGAGCTGCCAGGAGCGGCCGATCGAGTCGGTCATGTGGAGGTCGATCTTGGGGCCGTAGAACGTCCCCTCCCCCTCGCCGATCTCGTACTCGAGGCCGCGGCGCTTCATCGCGCCGGCCAGCGCTCCCTCCGCGTGGTCCCACATTTCGTCGCTGCCGAGCCGGTTGTCCGGCCGGGTGGACAGCTCCGCGCGCGGCTCGAAGCCGAAGAGGTCGTAGAGGTGGAAGCCGAAGTCGAGGCACTTCAGGACCTCGTCCTCGATCTGCTCCGGGGTGCAGAAGATGTGGCCGTCGTCCTGGGTGATCGAGCGCACCCGCAGCAGGCCGTGCAGGATGCCGCTCGGCTCGTGGCGGTGCACGAGGCCCTGCTCGGCGTAGCGGATCGGGAGGTCGCGGTAGGAGCGGCGCTCCTCCTTGTAGATCTGGATGTGCGCCGGGCAGTTCATGGGCTTGAGGCCCATCTGCCTGCCCTCGACGTCGGTGAAGTACATGTTGTCCCGGAACTTGTCCCAGTGGCCGGACTGCTTCCAGAGGTCGACGTCGTAGAGGATCGGCGTGCGCACCTCGGTGTAGCCGCGCGCCACGTTCTCGCTGCGCCAGAGGGTGGTGAGCTCGTTCCAGACGTGGGTGCCGGCCGGCTGCCAGAACGGCAGACCCGGGCGCCAGCTCGCTGAACATGAACAGCCCGAGCTCCTTGCCGAGCTTGCGGTGGTCTCTGGCGCGCGCCTCCTCCAGCCGCTTCAGATAGGCGTCGAGGTCGTCCTTCGAGAAGAAGGCGGTGCCGTAGATGCGGGTGAGCATCGGCTTGGTCGAGTCGCCGCGCCAGTAGGCGCCGGCGGTGGACATCAGCTTGAACGCCTTGATGCGCTTGGTGCTCGGGCCGTGCGGGCCGCGGCAGAGGTCGGTGAAGTCGCCGTTGCGGTAGAGCGAGACGGTCGGCTCGCCCAGGTCCTGGATCAGCTCGACCTTGTAGGTCTGGCCCTCGACTTGAAGCGCTCGATCGCCTCGTCGGCGCCCACCTCGCTGCGCTCGAAGCGCTCGTCGGCCTTGATGTGCTCGCGCATCTTCTGCTCGATGCGCTCGAAGTCGGCGTCCGAGATCTTCACGCCGTCGGGGAAGTCGAAGTCGTAGTAGAAGCCGTCCTCGATCGGCGGCCCGATGGTCACCTGGGTGCCGGGGTAGAGCTCGAGCACGGCCTCGGCGAGCACGTGCGCGGTGTCGTGGCGGAGGAGAGTCGAGGGCCTCCGGGCTGCGGTCGGTGACGATGTCGATCTTGGCGCCCTCGTCGAGCTCGCGGGACAGGTCGCGGAGGTCGCCGTTGACCTTGACCGCGAGCGCCGCGCGCGCCAGGCCCTCGCCGATCGCGCGCGCTGCGTCGGCGCCGGTGGCGCCGTTCTGGAGCTCCAGCTCCTTGCCGTCGGGGAGAGTGACCTTCATGCGGACTGGAAACTAGCGAGGAGGCGCAGCTCGCTCTCGGCCAGACGGGTGATGAGGTGCTGGTCGCGCACCCGCTCGCGGGCGGCCGTGCCGAGCTCGATGGCCAGGCCCGGATCGTTCACGAGCTCCACGAGCCGCTCCGCGCCCGCCTCCGGCGAGCCCTCCCGGCCCAGGGACACCACCGGCGTGCCCTTCCACTCGGTCTCCAGCGAGGTGAGCTCGGACCCGCGGACGAGCGAGCTCTCCACGCCCGCGCGCGCGAGGGTGCGCAGGGAGTTCAGCTCGACGTCGCCCACCTCTCTGAGCAGCAGTAGGTTCTCCTGGTTGTCGGCGTAGTCCGACACCTCGTGCAGGAGGCGCCAGGCCTCCACGTCGTTCTCCCCCGGGTCGCCGGCCAGGACGAGCTGCAGGCCCGGCGCCTGCTCGCGAGCGACCGCGAAGGCATCGAGCACGTCGTGCGGGTCCTGCCAGGCGTCGAAGGGACGCGCCTGGAAGACGACCGGGCGGCTGAGGTCGACGCCGAGCGAGCGGAGCATCGCTCCGGCCAGCTTCACGGGCAGGTCTACTGCGGCTGGGGAGAGCGGGTCGATCGCCTCCGGAAGCTCGGCCGTGGCATCGCTCCCGTCCACGAGCGGCTTGAGCCGTTCCCAGGCAGAGGGGTCTGGGCTCGAGAAGTCGAGCTCGCAGCGCCAGACGTAGGCGCCGCCCGCCTTCGCGGCCGCGGCGAGGGGGCCCGGGCCGTGCGCGACCACGGCGTCGTAGCCCTCCGGGGTGGGCGAGTCCTCGAGGTACTCGGACCAGGTGTCGTCGGAGATGGCGGTCTCGCCGCCTTGAAGGCCGTCTTCCAGCTGCCTGACCAGGCGCCACAGCGGCCGCTCGCCTGCCAGCACCTTGAACTCGGCTTCGAGTCCGAGGTCCTCGAACAGCGACAGCAATGAGGGCAGGATCTCCGGGGAGCGCAGGCGCGAGCCCGCGGCCGCGAGGTGGAGCACGCGGGCGCCTTTGAGCGGCTGGGCGGCGGCTTGCAGGCGCTCGATCCGCTGCTCGCCCGAAATCGGCGCGTAGTCGGCCGCAGCCCGCCTGCCGAGCGGCATCGGCTGTAAGTGGCACCTCACGCGCGGCAGCCTATCCGTGACGGGGCTCACGTTCGCGTACCGCAGGCAGGGGAACCACCAGCCTTTCCCGATTCGGAGGTTTCCTTGCGAAGGCAGGTCCTCGCCGCGGTAGCGGCCGCGGGGGCGTTGACGGTCCCGGTGGCAGCCGCGGCAACCAAGCCCGATGCCCCGGTCGTCACCGGGCATTCCACCCTCAGCGCGAAGCAGGCGTCCAACTACGTGCCTGTGCAGACGGCGCACCGGCGCCACCGCAGGGCGCGGAAGCACGTGCGCCACGTGGCGCTCTCCCCCCTGCTCCAGGCGATCGCCAACTGCGAGTCGCACGACAATCCGCGCGCCATCGGCGGCGGCGGAGCGTTCCGCGGCAAGTACCAGTTCGACTACGGCACCTGGGCCTCGGTCGGCGGCCACGGCGATCCGGCGGCCGCGCCCGAGGCGGAGCAGGACATGCGCGCGCAGATGCTGCTCGACCGAGCGGGCACGGCGCCGTGGCCGGTGTGCGGCTGACGCCCGTTCGCCGTTCGCCGTTCGCCGTTGGCGGTCTCGCTCAGGCGGGGCGTCTGATCATTCCGTTGAGGACTTGCGAGATGCGATCGACTCGGCTTGCCATTCCTAACTCCATCAGGCCTCTCATCTCAGCGGTTGCAAGCCAGTGCTCCAGTTCGTTGAGAGAGCCTCGGGCGATGATCAGGAGACGGCGTTTGTCGGGCGTGTGCCAGCGGCCGGCCGCCTCGGCGACGTTCGCCGCAACCGAATCCGCGGCGCGGATGGTCTGAGACCCCATGGTGGTCCGCTCGAGCGCGGGCCAGCGGCGAACGCTTCGATAGACCTCGTCGGCGAGCTCGGACGCCAAGCGATACGCGTCCAACCGTCGGAAATTTCCAGGCACGTACCACGAAGGCCCGGCCAGCCCACAATTCGCCCCCCGCGAACGGCCAACGGCCAACGGCGAACGGCCAACGGCCAAACGCAGCGCTAGCCGCGTTCGACTCGCGAGCCCGGCACGATGTCGTCCTTCCCGTCAGGCCAGCGGACCCACGCCTTGTGGCCGCCGTCGTAGTCCGGCGCCCACAGCACGAGCGTGGCGGGCTCGCCCGCGACGGTGCACTGCTCGTCGGACTCCGGGTCGAGGCCGCGCCAGACGCGGATAAAGGCGTTGTTCTCCCACTCCTCGCCGACCGTGGTGGGGTCGGTGTGGCCGGGGCGGATCGTGGTCTCCGGCCGCAGCTTCATCAGCACGTCCATGATCGAGTGCTTGAGGTCCTCGAAGGTTGTCGAGCCGGGCGCGCGCACGCCGCCGACCGAGCCCTTGAAGAGCGTGTCGCCCGTGAACACCTCTTCGTCGTTGATGAGGAACGAGAGCATGCCGGCGGTGTGGCCGGGCGTGGCGATCGCCTTGATGTTCAGGCCGCCGACCGTCAGCGTCTCGCCGGCGAGGATGTGGCGGTCCACGTCCATCAGTTCCTCTGACTCCACCGGGTCGGCGAGGATCTCGACGCCGAAGCGCTCCTTGTAAACGTGGTTTTCGGCCACGTGGTCGCCGTGGTGGTGCGTGAGCAGCAGGTGCGTGGGCGCCACGCCCAAGCGCTCGATCGCCTCGAGCAGCTTCTCGGACGGCCCGCCGGAATCGATGATCACTGCGCTGCCGCCGGGCTCGTCCGCCACGACGTAGGCGTTCGACAGCCAGTCCGGGTGCATCGAGCGCTCGACGATCACGTGCTGCAACCTAACATGCGCCCGGCAATGGACCCTTCTCAGTTCCGCGCGGAGTTCCCGGTGCTCGACCGGTTCGCCTATCTGAACGCCGGCACCGACGGGCCCGTGCCGCGCCGCGCGGCGGAGGTGGCCGAGGAGCGGATCGGACACGAGCTCACCCAGGGACGGGTGGGGCGCCCGCACTTCGAGGGCCTGCTGGGCGCGATGCAGCGCCGGCGCGAGCTCCTGGCCGCCCTGTTCGGCTGCGATGCGGCGGAGGTGGGACTGACGCACTCCACCACCGACGGCGTGAACATCGTGATCGGCGGCCTGGACCTGAAGCCGGGCGACGGGCTGCTGACGAGCGACGAGGAGCATCCCGGCCTGCTGGCCCCACTGGCCGCGGCTCGGAGGCGCTGCGGAGTGGAGGTCCGCCAGGCGCCGTTTGCGGACCTCGCCAGTGCCGTGACCGACAAAACGCGGCTCGTGGCCACCTCGCATGTGTCGTGGGTGGGCGGCAAGGTGATCGACTCCGCGGGCCTGCGCGAGACCGGGGTGCCCTTCCTGCTCGACGGCGCCCAGGGCATCGGCGCCGTGCCCGTGCCCGTGCGCGAGCTGGGCTGTGACTTCTATGCGGCATCGGGGCAGAAGTGGCTCTGCGGCCCCGACGGCACCGGCTGCCTCTACGTGAACCGCGACAAGCTCGAGCAGATCGAGCCGCGCTGGTTCGGCTACAGCACGCTCGAGGATCCGGGCGACGCGCTCGGCTCGCCCATCCACCCGGATGCGCGCCGGCTCGACGTCGGGCTGATGCCGAGCTCGGCGGCAGCCTGGGCTGTTGCGTCGCTCGAGCTCCTGGCCGAGGCGGGCTGGGACTGGGTCCACGACCGCGGCGCCACGCTGGCCGCGCGCCTCGCCGAGCTGCTCGCGGAGCGCGGCCTCGAGGTGGAGCCGCGGGGGCGCTCCACGCTCGTGTCATGGCGCGACGACGACTGCGAGGCCACCGCCGAGCGGCTGCGCGAGAACGGCGTGCTGGTGCGCTTCATCCCCGGACGCGGCCTGGTGCGCGCGTCCGTGGGCGCATGGAACGACGAGAGCGACCTCGAGCGGCTGCTCGGTGCGCTCGTGCACGCCTGACGGACGCTCCTACTTCTTCGTCATCACGATGATGCCGCCGACGATGGCGGCCACGCACAGCGCTCCTCCGAGCAGGCCGAGGACGGCGAACGCCGTGGCCTCCGGGCCCCGCTGGCTGCGCCGCATCTCCACCGAGCGCGTGGCGCCCAGCACCGCGAACGAGAACGCGGCCGTCACGCCGATGCCCGCCACCAGCGCCGCGGCCACCACCTTGCCGAGCGTGGCCCAGTCGACGATCGGGTCCGCGAACACGCTCATGACGCCTCCGCCGTGAGCGCGGAGCCCTGCTGAAGCCGGCGCGCGAACACGGCGATGATCGTGAGCAGCAGCGCGATCGACACGATCAGCGGCCCGGCGGCGCCTGTGCCGAAGATGCGCGTGATGCCGTAGGTGACGGCGCCCATCGCGCCCGCAGCCGGGATCGTGAGCACCCAAGCCACGGCGATGTTGCCGGCCACGCCCCAGCGCACCGCGGACAGGCGCTTGGCCGCGCCGGCGCCCATCACGCCTCCCGCGATCACATGCGTGGTGGACAGCGGGTAGCCGTAGTGCGAAGCTGCGAGGATCACCGCCGCGCCCGCGCCCTGGGCGGAGAAGCCCTGCGCGCTGTCCATCTTGATGATGCGGCTGCCCATCGTCTTGATGATTCGCCAGCCGCCGCTATAGGTGCCGAGAGCGATCGCGCTGGCGGCCGAGATGACGACCCACTGGGGCACGTGGAAGTTGTTGGCTGCGATGTCGCCGTGAGCGATCAGCGCGAGCGTGATCACGCCCATTGTCTTCTGGGCGTCGTTGGTGCCGTGCGCGAGCGCCAGTAGGCCGCCCGAGGCGAGCTGGCCGAGCTTGAAGCCCGACGTGACGGGCCCGGGGCGCAGTCTGCCCACCACCCGGTACACGACCGTGATCCCGGTCACCGCCGCCGCGAACGCGAGCACGGGTGCGATCAGGGCGGGCACAACGACCTTGCCGAGCAGGCCCCCGGCCACCACCGCGCTCGTGCCCTCACCGGCGATCGCCGCTCCCACGAGGCCGCCGATCAGCGCGTGTGACGAGCTGGACGGGAGCCCGAAATACCAGGTGATGAGGTTCCAGGCAATCGCACCGATCAAGCCAGCGAACACCACCGTGGGCGTGACCGCGCCCGACTTCACGATCCCGCTGCCCACCGTGGCGGCCACCTTGAGCGAGATGAAAGCGCCCGCGAAGTTGAGCAGCGCCGCGAAGCCCACCGCCAGGCGCGGCGACATCGCGCGCGTGGAGATCGAGGTGGCCACCACGTTGGCGGTGTCGTGAAAGCCGTTCGTGAAGTCGAACGCGAGCGCGGTGATCACGACGATGACGAAGACGACGTCGCTGCTCATCAGGAGTTCTTGAGAACGATGCCCTCGAGCGTGTACGCCACCTTCTCGGTGGCGTCGATGGCCTCCTCGAGTCGCTCGTAGATGTCTTTCCAGCGCACCACGACCATCGGGTCGATGCCGTCGTCGAAGAGCGAGGCGAGCGCCTCTCTCACCAGCCGGTCGCCGTCGTTCTCGAGCCGGTTGATCTCCACCGTGAAGTGGGAGATGTCCTTGAACGTGCGCAGCCGCGGCATCGCCTCGGCTATCTGACGTGTGGCCAGCACGAGCACCTTCGCCAACTTCTGGGCGTGCTCCATCGGGGCCTCGATCTTGTAGAGGCCGAGGAAGTCGGCCACCTCCTCGGTGAAGTCCACGATGTCGTCGAGCGCGGACGCGAGGGCGAGGATGTCCTCGCGGTCGATCGGGGTGACGAACGTGTTGTTGAGGCGCTGCACGATGTCGTGCGTGATGCGGTCCCCGTGCTGCTCGCAGATGAGGATCTCGCGCGCGAGCTCGCTGTTCTCGGGGTAGTCCTGCAGGAGCTGCTCGAGCAGCTCGGCCGCACGTTGGATGTTCCCGCCGGCCTCCTCGAACAGATCAAAGAACTCGCGGTCTCTGGGCAGGAAGACCTGCGACAGGCGTGCCATGTGGCTCAGTTCCCTCCTGGGCTTTTTTATGCTGGCGCCGCTAGCGCAACGGATCGCCGATGCGTTCGGCGATCTTGTCCAGGCTTCCCAACAGCTCAGCTTCCTGAACCGAAGGTAGCCAGAACACGGTACGCGTGACGCCGGCCGCAGCATAGTCGGCGATCACAGCGGGGTCAGGTTTGGCGCCGAAGGCCGTCATCTCCGGCAGCGGCCGCCCGGCTTCGTTCGCGGCGCGTCGAAGCTCGTCGAGCCGCCCCATGAACTCCTCGTGCGGCGTGCGGCCGGGCTGCGGGAACCAGCCGTCGCCGTAGGCAAGCACGCGCTCCACCACGCGCTTGCCCATGCCGCCGATCATCACGGGCGGATGCGGCTTCTGCACCGGCTTCGGCCATGACCACAGCGGATCGAAGTCCACGAGCTCTCCGTGGTACTCGGCCCCGTCCTGGGTCCAGATCGCCTTCATCGCCTCCACCCGCTCGCGCATCAGGCGGAAGCGCGTGGCGGGGTCGGTGCCGTGGTTGCGCAGCTCCTCGAGGTTCCAGCCGGCGCCCACTCCGAAGATCAGCCGTCCGCCCGACAGCGCGTCCACGCTCGCCACCTCCTTGGCGGTGACGATCGGATCGCGTTCGGTGACGAGGCAGATGCCGGTGCCGATATTCACGCGCTCGGTGGCGGCGGCCGCGGCGGTGAGCGCGACGAACAGGTCGTGGGTGTGCCAGTAGTTCTCGGGCAGCTCGCCGCCGCCCGGATAGGGCGTGTCCCGGCTCGCCGGGATGTGCGTGTGCTCGGGGAAGAAGACGGACTCGTAGCCGCGCTCCTCGGCGATGACGGCGAAGCGGCCCGGGTTCACCGCATAGTCCGTGGCAAAGATGGCGACGCCGTAGTCCACGGCGGCGCAGTCTAGGCCGGAGGCGGCGGGCTGGCGTCGTCGATGCGCTGCGCCAGCTCCTCGCCGAACGCGCCCATGCGCTCGCGGATCACAGCCGCCACGTGCTCGTGGTCGTACTCCACGCGCCGCAGCTCGAGCTCACCGTCGCCGGAGATCAGCGCGTACGCCGCGCGGCAGTCGCCGTCGAAGGGCAGCCCGACGCTGCCCGGGTTCACGAGGTCCACGCCGCCCTCCCCCTGGCGCCGGAACTGGATGTGCGTGTGACCGAACACGAGCCGCCCCTGGGTCACGTCGTCCATCAGCTCGTGCTCGTCGTCTGCCGGCTCGGGCATGAAGCTGCGCATATCCGAGACCGGGGAGGCGTGCGAGAAGAACGTGCCGTCGACGGTTGCGGTGGTGGGCAGCGCGAAGAGCTCGGCGATCGCCTCGGCATCCAGCGCCTTCTGGGCCCAGGCGCCCGCAGTCTGAACGAACGGTATGTCGGGCGCCTGGGCCATATCGGTGAGCCAGCGCTCCCAGTTGCCGCGAATCCGGCCGGCGCTCGGCAGGGCACGCAGCCGCTCGAGCGTCTCCACCGGCCAGGCGCCGAGCGTCGCGTAGTCGCCGCCGAGGAAGTAGCGGTCCGCCCCCGCCCCATCGGCGTCCGCGAGCACGACCCCGAGCGCCGGGAGGTTGGCGTGAATGTCGTAGAGCACCGCGAGCATCAGAAGAGCGTCTCGCTGCCGCGCGAGCGGGTGCCGCGGCGCGGCACGCCCGCCGCCTCCGCGAGCGCGGCCTCCACGTCCGCGAGGATGGCGCGCTCCGAGCGCGACGCGATCAGCGGCTCACCGAGCCCGTCGACGTGAACGTAGGTGCGCCTGCCCTCCCCCCGCTCGTCGCCCTCGATCGGAACGAGCGCGAACACCCGATCCGCCCGGACGAACTTGCCGTAGCCGATCGGGACCATGCGGGGATCGCGGCGTGCCACGGGCCGAGCCTAGTCGCTGGGCCGCCCGAACCGGAGGATCTCCTCCACCGCCGCGGCGAGTGTTTCGTGCACGCCCATCGTCTGCGCCACCTCGGTGACGATCAGCGAGTGGCGAATCAGTGAACCCTCGGGAACCACCAGCGCGAGCGACTGCCGCCGGCCCTCGAGCCGCTGCGCCAGCTCGAACAACATCCGGATGCCGGCGCTGTCGAGATAGCCCGTGTCCGAGAGGTCCAGCACGAGGCCGGCCACGTCGTTGGGCACCGCCTCCGAGATGTCCTCCTCGAGCCGCGAGGCGTTGGAGATGTCGACCTCGCCGGCCAGGCGGACCACCTGGGCCTCCTCCTGGCGCTCCACGATCACCCTGGCGAGGTCCGGCATCAGGCCTCCGATCCGATGTGACGTCGCATGAACACCTCGGTGCCGTGATCGCCGCGCTCGATCCGCACGTCCTCCATGAGCGCGTCGATCAGCTTCAGCCCGCGGCCCCGGTGCTGGCCGCGCGGCGCCCGCCAGGAGCCGTGGTCGCGCACGCGCAGGGTCACGAGGTCGCCCTCCACCGCTCCCTCCACCTCGAAGCTCGAGGGTCGCGCTCCGTACGCGTGCTCAATCGCGTTGGCGCAGGCCTCCCCGCACGCGATCGTGATGTCGTAGATCTCCTGCGCACTCGCTGTGGTGGCGCGCAGCCAGCGCATCAGCATGCGGCGCAGGCGGGACAGCTCGCCGGGCTCGGCGCGCAGGCTGGTGTGGAAGGTGGCGGGGTCGACCTCCACCGGTCGCAGCGCGAGCACGGCGATGTCATCGGCGCGCTGGGGATCTGGCGCCGCGGTCTCGATCACGTGGTCGCAGAGGGCCTCGAGCGGCTCCGGCGCGTCGCCAAGCACCCGCTCGAGCCGCGCGATGCCGGTCTCGAGGGTCTCGCCGCGGCGCTCGACCAGACCGTCCGTGTAGAGGAGCAGCGTGGAGCCCGGCGGAAGCTCGAGCAGGTCGGACTCGTAGTGCGTGTTGGTCGACACCCCGACGGGCAGCGAGCCGCGCCCGTTGATCGCCGTCACCTCGCCGCCCGCGTCGCGCAGGAGCGGCGGCGGGTGGCCGGCGCGCACGAAGCGCATCCGGCTCGAGGTGGCGTCGAACTCTCCGTACACGAGCGTGGCCATGTCGTTCTGCTCGAAGGTGCGCGTGAGCCGGTTGAGGCGGTCCACCGCGGCGGCTGGCCCGGCGCCGTCGAGCGCGTAGGCGCGGAGGGCGTTCCTGAACTGGCCCATCTCCGCGGCGGCCTCGAGGCCGTGGCCCGCCACGTCCCCGATCACGAGGCCCACGTTGCCGTCGCCGAGCGAGATCGCGTCGTACCAGTCCCCGCCCACGTCGAGCTCAGACGTGGCCGGCAGGTAGCGCGCGGCGAACTCCATCCCCGGGATGTCCGGCAGCTGGCGCGGCAGGAGACTCTGCTGCAGGGTGACCACGGCGTGGTGCTCCTGGGTGTAGAGCCGGGCGTTGTCCACCGCCACCGCGGCGCGCCGCGCGAGGTCCTCCGCGAAGCGCAGGTCCTCCTCGTCGTAGGCGCGGCCCGACTCGGCGTGCACCAGCGTTAGCGCCCCGAGCGTTCGCGCGCGGGCGATCAGCGGCACGATCAGGATCGAGCTGAGCCCCAGCTCGCGCGCCATCTGGAGCTGCTCCGGGTCCTCGATGCTCTGCGCGAGCAGCTCATCCGGGATCTCGGGGAAGAGCTCCGACTGGCCCGTGCGGATCACGTTCGGCACTCCGGTGGGATCGTCCGGCTCGACCGGCCAGCGCTTGCGGATCTCCTCGGCGAACTTCACCTTCTCCGGATCCACGTGAGCCGTGGCGGCGTTGCGGATGCTGCCGTCCTCCGCCACGAGCTCGATCGCACACCAGTCCGCCAGGCGCGGGACCACCAGGTAAGCCACCTGCGCCAGCGTCTCCTCGAGGTCGAGCGTCTCCGCCATCAGCTCGCTCGCGCGCGCGAGGAACGTGAGCCGCTCGCGTGCCAGCTCGGCGTCCTGGTAGAGGCGCGCGTTGTCGGCCGCGAGCGCGAAGCGGCGTGCCAGGTGATGCGCGAATTCGAGGTCGACCGGGCCGTAGTGGAGGCCCTCACGGGTCGAGAGGAAGGTGAGCGCGCCTATCGTGCGGCCGCGCGCCACCATCGGCACGATCATGTACGAACGCGGGGAGAGCGTGTCGTAGAGGCCGCTCTCCTTTCCCGGCTCGATCTCGATCCGCGGCGCCCCGCGCACGTCGGACACGAGTTCTGACTCGCCGGTGGCGATCACGTGCATCGCGCCCTCGGAGGTGCCTTTCTCCTCCCGGTAGCGGCGGCGCAGCTCGAGCAGGAACTCCTCGATCCGCTGGTCCGGGTGGCCGCTCGTGATCTGGCGCAGCGAGCCGTCCGCTTGCACCACGTCCACGCCGCACCAGTCGGCGAACTCGGGCACGGACAGCTGCGCCACCTCGGCGAGCGTGCGCTCGTAGTCGAGCGAGCGCGCGAGCACGGCGGACGCCTCGGCTAGGAAAGCCAGAGCCCTCTGAGGGTCGAGAACCCCTCCCTCGTGCATTGGTTCGTCCACCATGGCCAGTAGGGCCCGCCGGATCGTAGCCGACCCGTCGGGTATCACGGGCATGATTCGCGGGTGTCCGATTCGCTCCTGCGAGGTTCAGACGGCAAGCGACGCTGCTGGTGGGGCGCCTCCACGGCCGAGTACGCGGCCTACCACGACGAGGAGTGGGGGCGGCCGGTGACGGGCGACGACGAGCTGTTCGAGCGGCTCTGCCTCGAGGGCTTTCAGTCGGGGCTCTCCTGGATCACGATCCTGCGCAAGCGGGGCAACTTCCGCGCGGCGTTCGCGGACTTCCGCATCGAGGCGGTGGCGGCCTTCGGACCTGGCGACGTGAAGCGGCTGATGAACGACGCCGGCATCGTCCGCAACCGCATGAAGATCGAGGCGACGATCGCCAACGCCAGGGCCGCGGCGACCCTCGACACGCCGCTGTCCGAGCTGCTCTGGAGCTACGCCGAACCTCGCCGCAAGGCGCCCCGCTCGCGTGCCGAGCTGCCGGCGGTGACCCCGGCTTCCACCGCCCTCTCGAAGGAGCTCAAGCGCCTCGGCTTCCGCTTCGTCGGTCCCACCACTGTGTACGCCGCCATGCAGGCGTGCGGCCTCGTGAACGACCACATCTCGGGCTGCCACGTGCGCGGCGAGGTGGGGCGCGAGATCAGGTCCGCATTCGCGTAGTGTCGCGCGGGCGAGCTCCAGCGCTCACCCGCGCGAGCGCGCGTGGTAGTCCGCGTTGATCTTCGTGAAGTGCTGCCACTCGTCCGGCAGCTGGTCCTCGGCGAAGCAGGCGTCCACCGGGCAGGCCTCCACGCACGCGTCACAGTCGATGCACTCGTCCGGGTCGATGAACAGCTGGCGCACGTTGTCGTAGTCCGCCTCTTCCGGGGTCGGGTGGATGCAGTCGACCGGGCACACCTCCACGCAGGAGTTGTCCTTCACGTCGATGCATGGCTCGGCGATGACGTATGTCACGCCAGCAGCTCTTGGACGATGGGCTCGGCGTCCGCCGGCGCGGTGACCGTGAGCACCAGGCCGGCGTCGCTCCGGTCGACCGCGAGCTCGAGGAAGGGGCAGCAGTCTCGTTCGGCCGCCACGAGGCGCTCCAGCTCGGAGCGCACGCCGGGGAGGGGCTTGAGCACCACCCGCATTCCACCGGCTACTGGGGCACGCGTCAGCGCCGCGCGTGCGAGCAGTGCCGACCACTCGGCCTGCCTGGTCCGGGCGTCGTCGGACGAGAGCGAGCAGGCCGGGGGCGGCTGGGCGTTTTCGTGTGTCACGCTGTGAGGGTGGCACTTCAACCCGACTTGAAGTCAAGTCTCAGCATCGGCGAGGTGGCGCGCCGGGCCGGCGTCGCCAGCTCGCGCATCCGCTACTACGAGTCGATCGGCGTGCTGCCGGAGCCCGAGCGCGTGTCCGGCAGGCGCCGCTACCCGCCGGAGGTGCTGCGCCGGCTGGCCACGATCGACGTGGCGCAACAGGTGGGCTTCAGCCTCGACGAGATCCGGGAGCTCATGAACGCCGCCAGCGAGCCGGCGCACCTGCGCCTGCGCCGCCTCGCCGAGCGCAAGCTGCCGGAAATCGACGGCCTGATCCGGCGCGCCACCGCCATTCGCCGCTGGCTCGACATGACGAGCGCCTGCGAGTGCGAGTCGCTCGAGGTGTGCAGCCTGTTCGATCCTCAGCTCGTCACGCTGGAGGATCGCTCCACCGGCGCGCCGCTCGCTCGCATGGTGGCGCTGCCTGATGCGGTCAGCCGGCCCAGCTGATCACCAGCCCGCGCGCCACCTCCACGTCAGGGTGGAGCGGGCGGTCGCTCAGGTCCGGGTCGAGCAGCGGAGTGGCGGCGTCGTAGAGCCTGCGGGCACCCTCGCCAGTGGGCTCATGCTCGGCCAGCCTGAGCGCCCGAACCGCCGTCACAAGCTCCACGGCCACGAGCGCGCGCAGCGCCTCGAGCGCCTCATGCGCACGGCGGGCGGCCGTGGGGGCGAGACTCGCGTGCGACTCCACGCCGCGCGCCACCGACACGGTCTGGGCGGCGACCGGGGTGACGAGCGAGCGCACCTCCGCCGCGGCTGCGTGAGCGGTGTACTCGAGGATCAGGCCGCCGGAGTCGGGACCCGGCTCGAGCGCGAGGAATGCCGGCAGCCCGGTGACGCTGGCGTCGAGCAGCGCGCTCACCCGCGCGGCGATCAGGGCCGCCGATTGCGCCACCGCCGTGCGCAGCCCGTCGATCGCGTTGGCGAGCTGAGCCGCGTGCGGGTTGCCGTTGGGCAGCGCGACCTCCTCGTCCGCCACGATCAGCGGGTTCTCGCCCGGGAAGTTGAGCTCGTGGATCACGGTCTCCTCGAGCACGCTCAGCGCATCGTGCACCACGCCATCCACCTGCGGCAGCGCGCGGAAGGGGTACGGGTCCTGGATGGCCGCCGCGGTGGGCTCGCGGGAGCGCCCGGGAAGGCCGGAGAGCAGCTCGCGCATCCGCTGGGCCACCGCGGTCTGACCGGGCTGGTGACGCCCGGCGTGCAGGCGGGCGTCCAGCACCACCGGGTTGGCCGCGGCCGCCTCGAACGACATCGCCGCCACGGTGAGCCAGGTGTCGAGCAGGGCGCGCGCGTCCACCACGAGCAGGGCCGCGTGGCCGATGCTCACCGCATTGCTGCTCATGAACGCGAGTCCGTCGCGCGGGCCGAGCCGGCCCGGCTCGATGCCGGCCGCGCGGAGCGCGTCGGCGGCGTCCACCAGCTCCTCGTCGAGCCAGGCGTGCCCCTCGCCGAGCAGGGCCAGCGCGATGTCGGACAGCGTGGTGAGGTCGCCCGTGCCGAGCGAGCCGAGCTCGCGCGTGAAGGGCAGGAAGCCCGCGTTGAGCGCCGCCACCAGCGCGTCGAGCAGTTCGGGCGCCACCCCCGCCCCACCCGCGCCGAGCTGGTTGGCGCGCGTGGCCATCGCCGCGCGCACGCGCTCTTCCCGCAGCGGCCAGCCGGCGCCGCAGGCGTGACTTCGCAGCAGCCGGATCTGATGGTCCAGCTGCTCGCGCTCGTCGAGGCGGGTGCCGCGCAGCGGGCCCACGCCTGTGGTCACTCCGTAGAGCTCGTCGCCGCGCGCAAGCACAGCGTCTGCCGCGCGCCGCGCGGCGTCGTTGCGCTCCCGGGCGACCGCGCTCAGCTCCACGTGCGCGCCCCCGCGCGCGATGCTCGCCACGGCCGCTGGGGTGAGGCTCGCGCCGTCGAGTACCACCGAGTCCGGCATCGCCCTGCGACTGTAGGGAGCGCGGCGGTCGGCGCCGTGGTTACCCTGGGCGCATGGCCACCTGGGACGACGTCCGGCGCATCGCGCTCTCCCTGCCGGAGACCGGCGAGCGGGTGTCTCGCGACAACGCGCAGTGGCGCGTGAAGGACAAGCTCTTCGTCTGGGAGCGCCCGCTGCGCAAGCCGGACCTCGAGGCGCTCGGCGACGGGGCGCCAGACGGCCCGATCCTCGGCGCACGAGTCGAGCACGAGGTGGCCAAGCAGGCGCTGATCGCGGACGACCCCGGCGTCTTCTTCACCACCCCCCACTTCGACGGCTACCCCGCCGTGCTCGTGCAGCTCGACAAGATCAGCGTGGAGGACCTCGACGAGGTGATCGTGGAGGCCTGGCTGGTCCGCGCGCCCAAGCGCCTCGTGCAGGAGTACATGCAGAAGTAGACGAGGGGCCCCGGCAGCCCGGAGCCCCTCGCACTACGCGCTTCGCTCGAGCAGCTAGCCGACGACCACCTTCGCCTGCATCCACGGATGGATGGCACACAGGAAGTAGAGCGTGGTGCCCTTCCTCGCGGTCACCTTCAGGTCGATCGACTCGCCGCGCTTGCCCGGGCCGGTCACGCCGGAGTCGCCGGGGCGGTCGACGTTCGGCGCCGTGTTCTGACCGGTGCCGTTCTCGACGTACTGGAACTGCGGCTGGGCGTTCGGATCGTTCGGATCGGTCACGCCGTGCTCCTGCGCGATCTTCCCGCAGATCTTGCAGTTGTTCACCTGAGCCGCGGTCCGCGGCAGCTGGCTCTTCTTGACGACCGAGAACGTGTGCGGACCTTCGGTGGCCACCGTGTTCACGATGTGCAACGTGCCGCCGGAACGCACGTGATACACGTCCTTGTTCCAGCGCAGGCCGTCCTGGATGTAGCGGTTGGGCTTCATCCGCAGCTTCTGGCTGACCTTGATGGTCGTCCTGCTCGGGGCGCCCTTCTTGGCGGCCAGCGCTACGCCGCTCACACCCAGCGCGACGCTGAGCGTGAGTGCACCGGCAACGAGCTTTCGTCTACGCATGTCCTTCCTTTCTGCGCCCGGAACCCTGGGCGCGGTATGTGGGCTGTTGCGTGGGGTAGCTCTCATGTGGGTCAGTGGCTGAATCGGGGCAGGCGCAGCGGCTGGCTCAGCACCACCGGCGTCCAGCCGTCAGGCAGTGTCAGAGCCACTCGGGCGCGCGCGCCCGCCCGCGCGCGGAACACGGCGCGTGAATGCGAGTCGAGCCTCCGCCGGCTCGCGGGCCACCAGCCGAAGCGCTCGCGCAGCTGGAGCTGGAGCACCACGATGGCGCCGGGATCGCGCGGCGTCACCCGCACGCGCACGAGGTCCCTGCGCCCGTGGCGCGAGGCGCGGACCGTGAGCCTGCGGTCCATCACCCGCACCTGCACCGTTGGACTCGCCCCGGCCGGCACCACCGCGCGGTAGTTCGTGCTCGTGGTGGCGGGCAGGGTGGCGTGGAAGGCGCCCGAGCCGTCGACGCCGGCGGTGGCCACGGAGGCGAACCCGGAGCCGGTGTCGGCCTGGATCTCCACGCTGCTCGTGCCCGCCTGCGCCCGGCCGTCGAGGGTCACCTCCGCGCCGCGGCTCACCGGATCGGCGGGACCGCTGAGCAGCACCGGGTAGACGTCCACCTCGCCCGTCATGAACGGGTGCACCTGGCAGTAGTAGGCGTAGGTGCCGGCCGCCGGAAAGCGGTTCGAGTAGCTGCCGCTGAGCCCGATGCGGGGCGATCCGAACGAGCCGTCGCGCGCCGTGACCGTGTGGGTGCGGAGGCTCCGGTTCTGCCACGCCACGGTGTCGCCCGCCAGCACGGACACCCGCATCGGCGCGTAGGCGCCGGATGAGATCGCCACGCTCTGCGTGTCCGCGGCCGCCGCGGCAGGAAGGATCAGCGCGGCGGCCACCCCCGCGGCGGCCAGCGCGCGCCCGATCATCGGCTCACCCGGTAGAGGCCGATCATGCCGTCCATCATGTGCTGCTCCACGTGGCAGTGGTAGAGCCACGTGCCGGGGTTGTCCTCGCGCCAGTGCACACGGAAGCTCTCGGCGGGGCCGATGGTCTTCGTGTCCTGCGGGATGCCGCCCGGCCCAACCCAGCGGTGCCCGTGCACGTGGAAGGTGTGGAAGTCGTCGCCCAGCGTGAGCACGTCCCACTGAACGAGCTGGCCGACCTTGGCGCGGAAGATCGGCGTGTTGCCGACGAACGCGCGCCCGTCGATCGTCATGAAGCCGTGGAGCATGGTGAAGTAGACGACGAACTCGCGGTCGGGCCGGCGCTCGTGCCTGCGGAAGATCGACAGCGCCCCGTACATCCCGCCGGCGATCGACGTCTCCATCGACTGCGAGTGGTCGTGATACGGCCAGACCCCGGCGGAGTCGTGCACGGCGCGCAGCCGGTAGGTCCAGGTGCGCCCGACCCTCACATCCGCGTCGCGGCCGGAGAAGCCCGGCACGTAGGCGCCGTCCGAATCGGGCCGGTAGAAGACGCCGTGGAAGTGCATCGAGTGCGTGTCGTGGCGCAGCGTGTCCATGTTCTTGAAGTGGACGACGATGCGGTCACCCACGCGCGCGTGGAGAAGCGGGCCGGGGATCAGGCCGCCGTCGGTGGCCGAGCGCGGGGCGTTGGCGAGCGGCCTGCGCCAGTGCGGCGAGTAGCGGCGGTAGACGACCGTCGGAAAGACGGTCTGAGAGGGCTGGAACATCATCCCGCCGATCGCGTCCTTCTCGTTGGGGATCACGTTCACGGTGGTGGGCACCGCGGCCACCCAGTAGGTGCGCGTGGCAGCACGGGCGTCACCGCCGTGCGCGAGAACGGCGAATGCGCCCACAGCGGCGAGCACGCTGACGACAGATCGGCGAGTCATGGGCCTCCGGGCACCCTATGGAGCGTCTAGACCCCTTGCGGTACGGCTAACCCCCGATTGCGTGAGCGGGTCCTTAGCCGCGTGCGTTCGCTGCGGCGGCGCGAGTGAGGCGGCCGGCGCCGGTGGACCCGCCCCCTCGCTAGCGTTCGCCGCCATGGGAGCCAGTTCGAGGCAATGGGAGCGGTTCGCGCGCGAGGACGCCTACTTCGGTGTGGTGTCGCGGGAGGAATACCGGCGTGAGAACCTCGACGGGCAGGCGCGCGAGCGCTTCTTCGCCACCGGCACGAGCTACGTGGACTGGATGCTCGCCCGCATCCGCGACCGCGCGGGCGGAGCCTTCGAGCCGCACGCGGTGCTCGACTACGGCTGCGGCGTGGGGCGCGTGCTCATGCCGCTCGCGGAGCGGGCGGACAAGGCCGTGGGCGTGGACGTGTCGCCGTCGATGCTCAGCGAGGCGCGGCGCAACGCGGACGAGCGCGGCCTCGAGCACGTCGATCTGATCGAGCCATCCGCGCTTGGCACGCTGGCGCCCGAGTTCGACCTGGTGCACAGCGCGCTGGTGCTCCAGCACATTCCACTGCGGCAGGGCGAGGCGATCCGCGACACGCTGCTCTCCCTGGTCGGCCCCGGCGGAATCGCCGTGCTGCAGGTCCCCTTTGCGGTGAGCCACTGGACAGCCAGCGCGTTCTCGCGGGTCATGCGCGTGCCGTTCGCGCACAACCTCGTCAACCTGATCGGACGCCGCCCATGGTCGTATCCCTACATGGAGATGAACGTCTACCGCACGGACCGCCTCCTCAAGGCGGTGCAGGATCGGGGGATGACCGTGCTCGACCTGGTGCTCGAGCGTGGCGCCGGCGATGGGCGCTGGCGCTACGACTCGTGCTGGCTCTTCGCCCGCCGCCCCGCTGAGGGCGAGGCGCCGGAGCCGGGGCCGCAGGCCGGCTGACCCGAGCGCTTCGCGACGGCGACGCCGGCTCGCCAGCCCGGGGCGCGCCCGCCCGCCGGCGGGCGGATCGGCCCCGGATCGATTCCCGCGCGCACGATCAGCCAGGAGATCACCGAATTCGAGTTCCACATCTCGCCGGTGCGCAGCTCGTCGCGCCCCCAGACCGGGGTCGGCACCTGGGGCACGAGGTCGAGGATCAGCTCCGCGGTGCCGGCTTCGTCGCTCAGGCGGCGCGGGCTCTCAACCGCCTCGGCGATGTCGGGGATCTCGCCGCCGCGCCAGCAGCGCACGCCGTAGCGGAAGAAGCGTGAGTGCCCGGCCCAGCGCGCACCCACCGCTCCCTGGGCCACCACGCCGCTCTCCTCCGGCGGCGCAGTGAAGATCGGGGCCATCTCGATCACCCATCGCTCGCCCGCCAGCTGGATCTCGAACGCCGAGTGGTAGAGGTCGCACGCCGGCCGGCCTGCGAGCCGCGCCGCCACCGCCTCGTACACCCGACCGTTCAGGCGGACGGAATGCCCACCCGCGCCGAGCGGTAGCCAGTAAAGGTCGACCACACGGCAATGCTCTCACCGGCCGGCGGGAATGGGATGGGCACCGCCGCGATCCCAAGACGTCGGCGAGAACGGTCCGGTGAGGCTGTGCCGCGTTGCTAGCCGCTCGAGCGTGGCGCTCGCGGGACGAACCGTGAACGAGCCTCGCGAACGCTGGCCAAGCCGGGAGTGCCGGACTTGGTGGCCTTGCGATCAGGCTGTAGCGCCGCCCCGCAGAGCGGACAGGTATGGCGGCGCGCACGACTCGAGAAGGTGATGATCAGGCACTCGGCCTCACAGCGGGGACACTTGACGTAGGGCACGGCGACTCCTTGAAACCGGGCTGCGGCGCTCGCCACAGCATTTGCTGGCGGTCACCAAGGGTCTGGGGCGGCCGGTGACAGAAGGATGCCCCGCGCGACCGTTCGCAAACGGAGAACTAGTGGCGAAGCCGCAGTCCGGCCTGCTCCTCGAGCAATGCCACCGCCAGCAGCTCGCCGTCCACGGGGCCGTAGCGCTCAAGCGCCCGCTTGTGAATGCGCTCCACCACGCTCGCGAGCTCGTGCGGGGTGCCGAGCTCGCGAGCGAGCGCGGTGACCCACTCGAGCTCCTCGCAGCAGCGGTCGAGCGCGAAAGACGAGAGGTAGTCGCCCTCGAGCAGGGCGTCAAGATCAGTGCGAATGAAGTGGCTGGAGGCGGAACTCGACGCCAACACGTCGCGCAACACGTCGACGTCGAGGCCTTCCTTACGCGCCAGCAGAAGAGCCTCCGCCGTGGCCACCGCCTGCCCGAACCACAACAGGTTGACGAGCAGCTTGGCCAGGTAGCCGGCGCCGCTTGCGCCAACGTGCCGGATGCCCGCCGGATCCGCCACCACCTCGAGCAGCTGACGCTGCTGCTCGAGCAGGCTCGCGTCGCCTCCCACGAAAAGGCTGAGCCCGCCGGCCTGCGCCACCCCGGGGCTGCCAGCAATTGGGGCATCGAGGCAGCGCACTCCCCGTGCCTCGGCCAGCTCGGCCAGCCCGCGGCCGACGCCCGGCGTGCATGTGCTCAGGTCGATCCAGGTGGCTCCCGCGCGCAGTCCGCCCAAGGCTCCATCTGCATCGACAAGCGCCTCGCGAACCTCGACGGGACCGGGCAGCACCGTGATGAGCACGTCGCTCGCCTCGGCGACGGCCCGCGATGAGCCGCCCCAGCGCGCGCCGAGCTTGGCCACCTCCGGCTCGAGCCCGGAGCGGACGTCGCCGGCCGCGACCTCGTAGCCCGCCCGCGCGAGCCGCGCGCAGACCGGCATCCCGATCCGGCCAAGTCCGATCAAACCGATGCGGGAGCCCATAACCGGAAAGTACCGGCGCGAGTCCCCAAGGCACGTGTTGGACGCCCGGCGGTGGGTAGGAGTGGCAAACCGTTCTCGCCGCCCTGGAGCGCGAGCTCAAGATCAAAAACCCGCCCAGGAGGACTCGATGAAGGCAGTGGCCTGACATGGCAACGAAGACGTGCGCGTCGACACGGTTCCGGACCCAACGATCGAGAAGCCGACCGACGCGATCATCCGCGTGACCTCGTCGGGGATCTGGATTGCTGTCGGCGACCGCGTGGTCGTGCCGTTCAACATCTCCTGCGGCCACTGCTACACCTGCGAGAAGGGCTTGCAGTCCAGTGCGAGACAACCAGGTGCGGGACCAGGGAACCGGCGCGGCGCTGCTGGGCTACACCGCGCTGTATGGCCAGGTGCCCGGCGCTCAGGCGGAGTTCCTGCGTGTGCCGTACGCGCTCGGTCTCGGCCCGATCGGCGAGATGTCCACCCGCGTGGTGCGAGCGGCCTCGGCTGCGATCTAGCTCGACTTCTTGCCGCCCTTGCGGCCGGCCGCTGCCTTCTGGGCCTTGTTGCCGCCGCTGCCGCTGCCGCTGCTCTTGCGGCTGCGGCTGCTGCCCGAGCTCTTGCCGCCGCGGCTCGATGACCCCTCGCTGTTGGCGATCGCGGCGGCGCGCGACTTGCTCATGCCCTTCTTGCGCAGGCCTTCGTACTGCTTGTCGTTCTTCACCGATGAACCGTGATCCTTGGCCATGATCTCTCCCTTGTCGCTGTCTGAAACGCGTCGCTGTGATACCCGGTTTTCACGTGCAATACCCGGTCTTGGCAGCCGGTCGCGCGTAGTCGGGGTCGACCATGACTAGTGAGAATCACAAGCCACCTGCGCTCGTCACCGGCGCCTCGAGCGGCATCGGCTACGAGCTCGCGAAAAAGCAATACACGGCGCGGGGACTCGCAGCGCGGCCGCCCGCTCTCGGACGAGCGAGGACCTCTTCCTTGGCCTGCTCGAGGGTTGGCCGTCGTCCTTTTGCACACGGCCGACCGGATGACGCCGGCATGCGACGGTCCGCAGCCGGCTGAGAGTGGGCGGTACTGGGCTCGAACCAGTGACCCCCAGCTTGTCGAACGTGGCGCCCGAGACCCCAAAACCGGCCCGAATCCTGCTCTACAAGCGGGATTCAGGGCTTCCACAGGTGCCCGACCGACCCCTCCCGGATTTGCCCAAATTGCGGCCTTTTTGGCTGCGTTTGGGCACTGGCGACGTTCCAGTGCCCAAACGATCCGTGCTTCGAATGCCCGTGGCGGTATTCACTGAGCCCGCTCCCAGAGCGGGCTCTTTGCGTTCTAGACGCCTTGCGGGAAAAGCTGGGGGAAAGTGCGGACGCTCGCGTGCGCACCGACTTGCATGCGGACCTGCTTCCCGCGGGGATCGCGCTTCGCATGCCGCCGGCCTTCAGACGCAGTGCCACTACACGGTGCCACTCGCGTCAGGCGCGGAGCGCACAACCACGATCGCCGACCTGCCCCCGTGTGCTCGAACTGCCACCGGATGATCCATCACGTCCAGTCGATGCTCTCGATCACCCAGTTGCGCGAGCGTGTACGGAACTGATCCCGCCGGCCCGGGCCTCGCCCGAGCAATCTGCACAGCGTCGGGAGTTTGCGAGCGATTCGCGCTCAGGGCGCGATCCGCACGCCCTCGCTCATGCGCAGGTGAGGCCAAGAGCCTGGGAAGGCCGCAGCGGGGGGCGGCAGCTAATCTTGCTCTCCGCCATGGTCTTACCCCTGGCGTGCGGCCCCGGGGCGTTCCGAGTGCCGCCGGGGCCATTAGTTGCGTACTCAGCGCCGTGGCTCAGCGTCCGGCGCGCGCTCAAAACGCCGGAGCCCGCCGCCGAGGAACGACAGTCTGGGCTCCGGACACGCTGCCTTGCTCGCCTAGCTGAAATCATCCGCGGCCGTGGCCACTCCGCGCCAACTCTCGTTCCTGAGCCGGGGACCGCTCATCACCGAGGAGGTGCGGCGCCAATATGCCGCCGAACTTCGCGCGGCGCAGATCCCCAACGAGCTGGCCCGATTCGATGCCCTCTCGCGCTGGGTGAAGGAGCTGGCCGACGCTGGCCAGGGCAAGGAAACCAGTCTCGAACAGGCGTTCAACCGGACCGTCATGGTGGAGGTACTCGGGTACACCCTCTATCCGGGCGCAGCGGCGACGGCGTGGCCAAAGGCGCCGACCCGGGTCACGGGCATCGCTGGTGAGCCCGACGTCTGCCTGGGACGGTTCCCGGCGGACGACGAGCCGACGATCAGGGCGGTCCTCGAACTGAAGGCTCCGGACACGCAGTTCGACGCGCCGCAAGCGCGCGCGAGCGGCCAGTCACCTGTTCAGCAGGCATTCGGCTACGGCGAACGCATTCTGGGAGTTCAGTGGGTCCTCGTCTCGGACATGGCGCGCATCCGCCTCTACTCCGTCGAGTCGGCCTACGAGTGGATCGACTTCGACCTGGCAGCATGCGTGGCGGGCGGACGCCCGACGCCGGAATTTCGCGAGCTGTATTTCCTCCTCTCGCACGACTATCTCGTCGCCCGTGGCGAGGACGCGCCGACCGCACAACTCCTTCTTAAGTCCCTTTCCCAGCAGCTGCGCATCCGGGACAGCTTCTACGAGGCCTTCTACAAGATCCGCGGCGACCTGATGACCGCCCTCGAGGAGGCGTGTGAGGCGGCCGGCCAGACGATCGACCGGGAAGCCCTATTGACGGCGACACAGCGGCTGCTCGATCGGATTGTCTTCATCTGTTATTGCGAGGACAGCCCTCAGCAACTACTTCCGCGCGACACGCTCCGGACGGTAACGGAGGGTGCCCGGGCGTTGCCGGGGGCCAGCGAGTTCAAGGTCTACAGCGCGCTCAAGGCCTTGTTCGACGAGATCGACAAGGGAAGCCCACCAGCGAACCAGATCCGCTACGAGGGCTACAACGGCGAACTCTTCAAGCACGACCCCATTCTGGACGAAGTCGATCTGCCCGATGCGCTACACGACCGTGTCTACAAGCTTGACGAGAACGACGGCGGGAAGCGCGTCATTCGCGGTGTCTGGGGGCTACACGAGTACGACTTCTGGCGCGAGTTGAACGAGCACCTCCTCGGCCACGTCTTCGAGCAGTCGCTGTCGGACATCATCGAGCTGAAGCGAGGCGAGAAACTCTCGACGGAAAAGCTCGCCGAGCGAAAGAAACACGGGATCTACTACACGTCGCAGATCCTGACCGACTTCCTCACTGAGGGGGCTTTGATGTCCTGGCTCGACGAGGCCGCACCGATCACCGCCGATGCGGAGGATCTACTCCAGTCCCAGCTGGAGGCCCGCCGTGATCGCCTCGCCCAAGTGCAGATCGTCGACCTCGCGTGCGGGTCCGGGGCCTTCCTCGTCTCGGCCTACCAGGCGCAGCTCGAGGAGTTCTGGCGTTTGCAGGAGGCCATCGACGCGCTCGCCGAAGATGGCGGCGGCACCCTCTTTGCGCAGCAAGCGAGCCTCAGCCAGTCACGCCTCCTCCGGGACGCCCTCCATGGCAGCGACCTCCTGCCACAGGCAGTCGAGATCGCCAAACTCGCGCTCTGGCTGCGTTCCGCTTGCAAGGGCGAGAAGGTCGCGGACCTCTCACACAACTTGGTGGCGCATGACAGCCTCCGAGTAGACACGTTGCTTCAGGCGTTGAGCGTCGGCCGAGGCGGCTTCGACCTAGTGGTTGGTAACCCGCCCTGGGGCGGCGAGGTAGAGCATGACGTCTACCGGGCGGCCTGCCGCTTCCTGGGGGTCCCGACGGAGCCGGAATGGGATTCCTGGGAGCTGTTCCTTGCGCTCGGTCTCGACTGCCTTAGGGACGGCGGTCGCCTGGCGCTAGTACTGCCGGACACCATCTTCTCTCCCGAGAAGGAGCGCTCCCGCCGACTCCTGCTTGAAAACACGACGATCGAGCGTTTCCACAACCTGGGCATCGAATGGTTCAAGAATGTTCGGATGGGCTCCGTTGTCGTCCAGGCGCGGCGAGGCACGGTTCCGCTGAGCCACGACTTTCCTGCCGCCCTATTGACAGGCGCTCTTCGGCGCCGAGCGATCGCTGGTCGCGTACCGTTGAAGCAGATCGAAGCGCAGCTCGCGCGCGACATTCCGCAGGAGCGGTGCGCGATGTCGCCGACCTTCGAGATCGAACTCTTCCGGTCGCGGCAGGACGACCAAGTTATCGAACGCATCTTGGCGAGGAGCCATGAGCTAGCGGAGCTTTGCAACCGCGCACGCGGTGAGGAGATGTCGAAGGCGGGCAGCTTCTGGACATGTCCGAGTTGCCTCACGGCGAGCGTCCCCGCCAAGAAGCGCAAGCGCGAACCAGGCGACGACGACGGGCGTCGCTACCAAACGAAAGCATGCCCTGCGTGCGGCCATGAGCTGGACGAAGAGAACACGGGTCGGACCGAACTCGTTCTCGACGAAGCACCCCCGGCCGAACGACCCGACGTACGCCCCCTATGTCGACGGGGACCAGATCAATCGGCGGTACGGGGTGCCTGAGATCAAGAAGCGGCTAAGACTCGACCTCTCCGGCTTCAAGTACAAGAAGTCGTCGATCGCGCGGGCGCCGAAAATCCTTATTCGCCAAGCTGGCGTGGGGCTGACCGCGACGCTCGAGGAGCACGATGCGCGTTTTCCGCAGTCCGTTTACGCCTACCACCTCAAACCCGAGTGGGAGGCCAAGGGCTATCGCCACGAGTTCGTCCTGGGCGCGCTCCTCTCGCGCACACTCATCTACCACGTGTTTAAGCGCTTCGGCGAGATCGACCCGGCCCGAGCTCACGCGAAGCTGACGCACGAACGGCTGAAGGACCTCCCCATTCCGACGATCGACTTCGGCGATCGCGAGCAAAAGCGGCGGCACGACGAAATCGTCGACGATGTCCGGAAGCTCCTCGACGGCCAGGCGTCTCTCGGTGGACCGGAGGACACGCGCACCGAGCTCAACCTACGGACGCTCTGGGGCTTGACCGCCGACGATGGCGCCTACATCAATTCCGAGCTGTCAGAGGCCCCCGACAGCCAGGTGTTGACGGATCTCTTCCCGAATGGGCGCCCCCCGCGCATGCGTCGCCACGAAATCCATGATGCGGAACCGATCGCCGCGTAGGTACTAAGCGGTGACCATTACGCATCGCCATCAGCTAACCACGCGCGGCCGGCGTCGGTGATCTCCCACCGGTTCGAGCCACTCGTCTGGATACTCAGCCTTCTCGCCCAGCCGCGAGCGGCCGACGCGCCCAACATGCCCTGAACCGTGCGCCATCCTCGGGGACGGTCGCTGTCCTCGAGAAGCGCCGTTAGCTCCTGCACTGTGGCGGAGTCGTGCGCCGCGAGAACGGCCAGCATTCGTCGACGGGCGCCCGGTGCAGGAGCGCCGCCACGCGTCGGAGCGGGCTCAGCTTGATACGCCACTGGGTGACATGATCGCTCATCGGTTCCGCAAGCCGGAAGGAAGTTGACGGTCGAAGTGCGTGTCGCGGCGCCCGCAGCCTGACATGTCAACACGGCGCCCACGGCGCCCGAGCCTAGTCCGGCCCGACCGCCTTCAGCCGTGGTCCGCGAGCGAGGCTTGGTAGACGGCGTAGTCCGGGCGCCCCCGACCCTCCCCCCAGAGCAGGTCGTGAAGCTTCTCGTTGCTCGGGAAGGTCGACGGGGGCAGGGGTCGGTTAGCGAGGAAAGCGCGCAATGCCTCCCTCGCGTTGTCGATCGCACGGAGCACGCCGTACGCGAGTCCCGCGTCCGGGTTCTGCCAAGCGTGGAAAATCGCCACCGCGACGGAGTTGACGCGTCGCCGGATCTCCGCGTCGCCCACCCGGGTCGTCGGCCCGAGCACTTCGTCCGACCACTGGTTGTGGAGCCGTCCCCAGTCCTTCGCGGTGTGGCTCTCGATCTCGATTCGATGCAGCGCTTCCTCCGCGCGCTCGGCCGCCTCGCGCTCGGTCTGGAGCGCGAGGAGGTCGATGTTGCGCTTCGACTGCGCGTCGAGCAGGCGCTTGCCGGTCCAGTACGAACCAGCGATGCCGAGGGCGACGCCGAGTAGGCCGAAGATTCCCGCCGTCACGCGGCGAACGGAATCCTGATGACGAGGTCGTCAGCTGGAACGTCCGAGATCGGCGGGATCGGCCAGCCGAGTTCCGCGGCGAGGGCCCGGCCGAACTCCTCAGACGAGCCAGGGGCTTCGCCCTCGAGGCTTCCTGACGCAGACTGGCACTGCATTCGGCCACGGAGTCGAAGAGGCTTGCGGGACTGTCCCGCCGCTGCCCCGACAGGCAGTCCAACGCGGACAACTTTCGCGGTGCCCTTGGGGGCTCACATTGCGACGCCGCCGGTCTTCAAGACCGGCGGCGTCCTGCTCCGACCCCCTTCTTGCCATGGAGGATTGAGCCGTCGGCTAGTGTCCCGAGCAGATCAGCCAGGTCCAAGGAAGTCCCTGCAAACCTATCTAATCGTTGATGCGCTCCCCGGCCCAGGTCCATCTCTCTGGGACAGCGTTGACGGATCTGATGTGTCCGAAATGTGTCCGAGACCAAGGCTGTTGCTGGCTGGGACCGCGGCCGGCCTGATCGGATCCGCCAGCGGCATCACGTCGCTGGCCTCCTACCCCGCACTGCTCGCCGTCGGCCTGCCGACACCCTCGGCCAACGTCGCCAACAACGTCGCCCTGGTCGGCTCTGGCCCGGATCCCGCGGCAAGATCATCAACATCGCGTCCATCGCCGCCTTCAAGGGAGGCGACCCGGGAACAATGGACGCGGTGCCGTACAACGCGAGCAAAGGCGGGCTCGTGTCGCTGACGATCGACCTAGCGGTCAAATGGGCGCGCCACGGGATCCAGGTGAACGCAATTGCGCCGGGCATGTTTCCGTCGGACATGACGCAATTCGTGCTGGAGCACGGGAGTGCGGCCCTTCTCGAACGGACGCCTGCCGGCAGGTTCGGCGGCGAGGACGACCTCAAGGGCGCGATCGCGTTCCTCGCCTCACGGGCCTCAAACTTCGTCACCGGGCACACACTGGCCGTCGACGGCGGAACGCTTGTTGGGTAGCGCCCCTCGCCCTGCGACGGCGCCCGCCCGAAGATCTAGCTCAGACTGGGTTCGCGACCAGAGAGGACCCGGAAACAGCGTTGGCGGGGTCGATCCGGCCGAGCGCCCGGACGTCCGAGGTATCGGTGGCGCAAATGTGGCTAGCGCAGGTGCCTGTGACGGCCGACCCACGGGCGCACGATCGCGGTTCATCGTCGGTGGCGCGCATACCAGTCCGCCATCGCGGTGATGAGCTCCACGCGAGTCTTAGCGGGCCGCGACGGGTCGAGCGCCCGGTACGCCGCGATCACGTTGGCAACGATCCGCTCGGTCTCGCCCCAGTCCGCGAAGTCGGACAGGTCGATGTCGTCGGCCGCCTGCGTCTCGTCCATCCCGGCGTCGAAGCGCTTGCGCGCCTCCTCGCGTACGTAAACCAGGTAGCGGCGCAGGTCCAGGAGGCCGGAGGCGTCGGTCACTGCACCGTGTCCGGGCACGAGCACCGCGGCGTCGAGCTCGAGGATCCTGTCGCAGGCGGCGATCCAATTGTCGTAGTCGGCCCAAACGATTGGCGTTCCCTCGTTGAACAGCAGGTCGCCGGTGAACACCACGTCGGCGTCTGGGAGGTGGACGATCGTGTCGCCCCCGGTATGCGCGGGTCCGAGCTCGATCAGGCTCACCACGCGGTCCCCGATGGCGAGTTCGAGCCGGCCACTGAACGTCTGCGACGGGGGGCGCACCGTGACGTCGGCGACCTCGAACGGGCCGAAGGCCATGTCGACGAACGCGCGCAGGTGGGGCGGCAGCTCCTCCTGCTTGAGGGCGTGCAGTTGCTGCGGCGACAGCTCACCCATCTCGTCGGCGGTGACCTGCGACGCGTAGATCTCGGTCGCCCGCGGCAGCAGCTCGTTGCCAAAGCAGTGGTCGGGGTTGGCGTGGGTGTTCATCGCCGCGTCGATCGGGTGATCCGCCGTCACCGGAGCCATCGCCTCGAGCATCTCGCGGGTCAGGCGCAGGTCGTACAGCGTGTCGACGAGAAGAGAGGTGCCCTCGGCGGTGACCAGGCCGGCGTTGCTCCAACCCCATCCGCCGTCGGGCTGCAGGTACGCGTAGAGCCCGTCGCCCAGCTCGTGCAGCCCCTTGCTATAGGCGACGTGCATGGCGTTCATCCGCTCCCGTCGCGCAGCCGCGCCTTCACGACCTTGCCCATCGGGTTGCGTGGCAAGTCGTCGACGAAGTGCAGCTCGCGCGGGCGCTTGTGAGAGGACAGGAGCCGTTTGACGTGCGCCTCGAGCTCTTCCTCATCAGCCTCCATCCCGGCGCGGAGCACGACCCAAGCGGCGACGCGTTCGCCCAGATCCGGATCGGGCACGCCCAGGACCGCGGCCTCAGAGACCGCGGGATGCTCGAGCAGCGCACCCTCTATCTCGAGGGCGCCGATCTTGTAGCCGCCGCTCTTGATGATGTCCGTCGACCGGCGTCCAACCAGACGCAGGTAACCGCTGGGCGCTCGAGTGGCCAGGTCGCCGGTCAGGAACCACCCGTCCCGGAATGCGGCGGCGGTCGCGTCGGCCCGGTTGAGGTAGCCGGTGAACAGCCCGTCGCCCCGGACGGTGACCTCGCCGACGGTCTCGTCGTCCGACATGTCCACGGCCGCGCCGTCGTCATCCACGAGCCGCACCTCCACGCCCGGGAAGGCGTCCCCGACATAGCCAGGGATTCGCTCGCCGTCGGCCCGGACGCCGCTGATCATCAGCGTCTCGGTCATCCCGTAGCGCTCGACCACCTGCTGCCCACAGACAGCCTGGAGGCGCCGATGGTCGATCGCCGGCAGCGCAGCGGATCCGGATACGAGCAACCGGGCACGGCCCAGGCTCTGAGCGAGACCCGTATCGGACTCCGCCTCCTCGGCGAGCCGGTGGTACATAGTCGGAACGCCGAACACCATCGTGGCACCGCGGTCGAGCGCGTCTCCGACTGCGCCGGGCGAGAAGCGACCGAGGTGTTCGAGCTCGCCGCCGATGCGCAGCGGCCCGAGGACTCCGAGCACCAGTCCGTGGACGTGGAAGAGCGGTAGCGCGTGCGCGAGCCTGTCCGCCGCGGTCCAGGACCAGGCCTCAGCGAGCGCGTCGAGGTTCGCCGCGATCGCACGCCGCGGGATCTGGACTCCCTTCGGAAGCCCCGTGGTGCCTGAGGTGTAGAGGATGATCGCCGTCGCCTCGGGGTCGGACGGCCCTTCGGACCACTTGCCGCGCCCGGTTGTAGCCACGTCGATGCGGCTCAGCGAGCGGAGCGTCGCCGGCAACTCGACCCCCGTCGGGACGAGCAGCGCCTCCGGAGCGGCGTCCGCGACCACGTGCTCGAGCTCGCGCTCGCCGGAGCCTGGGTTCACGGGCACGACGGTCGTGCCCGCCCCGATCGCGCCCACTACCCCGACGACCGTCTCGAGCGACGGCGTGGCCCAAAGTGCGGCGCGGGTCACGGCGGCGAGCCTTTCCGCGACCACGGCAGCCGCGCCCGCGAGCTCGTCGCGCGTCAGCGTGTCGGGGCCTACCTGGACCGCTTCGCGCGGGCCCGCCAGATCACCGAGCAGCGCGCCGTCGCTCATTCCGCTCTCACCGGGTTCTCGAGCCGGCCGACGCGCTCGATCTCGACCGCGACCCGGTCGCCGTCAGTCAGGCGGACCGGCGGGTCGCGACGGAAGCCGACCCCGCTGGGCGTGCCCGTGAGCACCACATCCCCGGGAGCGAGTGACACGAACTGCGAGATCGTTGCGAGCACCGTCGGTATGTCGAAGATCATCATCGAGGTGTTCGCCGATTGCATCTGTTCGCCGTTCAGCTCGAGCCGGATCTCGAGCGAATGCGGATCGCCCACCTCGTCCGGCGTGACGAGGAACGGCCCCAGGGGAGTCGAGTCCGCCCATGCCTTGCCCTGCAGCCACTGGTGGGAGCGGTACTGGAAGTCCCGCATCGTCACGTCGTTGGCCGCCGTGTATCCGGCGACCGCATCGAGCGCGTGATCAGCAGACGCGCGGCGGATTGGGCGGCCGATGACGAGCGCCAGCTCAGCCTCGTAGTCGGGTGCGTTCGACTCCGGAGGAAGGATGATGGGAGCTCCGGCGCCCACCAGAGAGTCGGCGAACTTGGTGAACAGCACGGGGTACTCGGGTACCTCGTACGCGCCCTCTGCGACATGCTCGCGGTAGTTGAGCCCCAGGCAGAGCACCTTGCCAGGATGCGGGACCGCCGGCAGGAGCTCGACGTCGGAGAGCGGCAAGACCTCGTCGTCGAGCGGCGGAGACGACAGAACCTCAGCGGGGGTCGCCGCGCCAAGCTCGTCAATGCCTCGGAGCGGACGGACGAGGTCCCCATCCACCAGCGCGGCGAAGCGGCGGACCCCGACCGAGCAGCTCGCGAAGCGCACGCGTCAGCCCGGCTTGATGGCGGGCACACCAAGTTCGCCCCAATCGTCGGGCAGCATGGGCCCCCAGAGGTTGAGTGCCCTGGGCTCCTTTGACCAATCGATCGGGCGGTACGCGGCCTCGTCGTAGATCCGCAGCAGGTCACAGTACGCCTCGACGACGGCTCCGTCGGGGTCGAGAAGGTAGGTGAAGTGGTTGAACCCGGGACCGTGCCGACCAGGACCCCAGATGAATCGCTGGCCGGAGCGCGCGACATGATCGGCGTACTGACCCATCGCGCTCCAGCTCTCCAGCTCCCAGGCGTGGTGGTGGAGACGCGTACCCGACTTGCTCCTGGCGAGCGCGATGCCGTGATGGTCCGTGTCGCATCGCAACCACGTCGCGACATCGCCCAACCGGTCCGACACGCGAAAGCCGAGCACTTCGACGATGAAACGCTCGAGCTCGGGCTTCTCGTCCGACAGCAGGTTGACGTGTCCGAGCTTTCGGGCGAATGGCCGCAGCACTGTGTCCACGCTCAGAGGCCGCCGTTCCATGCCGATGTAGACCTCGAATACCACCCCGCCTGGACCTTCGCAGCGCAGTGCCTCGACCAGGCCGGGCTCCTCGGGCCGCTCGCTCAAGATCGGTACTCCGTGTGCGATCAGGCGGTCTCGCAGCTCACCGAGGTCGTCAGCATGCTCTACCTCGAGCCCAACATGGTCGAGACCTGACGTCCCCGTGCCCGCGAGCTGCAGCTCGTGATGCTTGTCGTTCGCCGTGAGGAAGACCGAGTCAGCGTCGCGCAGCGACTCGCGGAGCCCGAGCGTTGCGGTGGCATGAGCCACCGAGGCCTCCAGGTCCCGGACCTGGAGCGCGACGTGTCCGAAATGCATCGCCATTCGCCTGGACCCGCTCAACTGACGCTGACGCCGATCTTGCCGAGGACGCCGGCTTGCAGCGCCGCGAATGCCTGCTCGATCTCGGCCAGCTCGAAGACCGTCTGAAGCGGCGCCTTGAGCTCGGCGCGCCTGACGTGTTCGCCAATCCGGTCGAGCAGCTCTGGTGAGCTCGTCGCCATCAGCATCTGCGCGCTGCTCTCGGGAGCCACCGTCGTCAGGGCCTGTCCTCCGGGGGCGAGCGCGCGCTCTGCGAGCTTGTCGAGAGCGGCAGCATCGAATGTGACGAGATCCAGGAGTACGTCGACGCCGCCCAGATCTGCCGCGGCCTCGGCAACGTCCCGCGAGCGCCAGTCGATCGTGGCCTCAGCTCCGAGCTCCCGCAAGAGGTCCGCGCCGGTTCCCGGGGAAGCGGTGGCGAGCACGCGGGCGCCCGCAACGGCCGCGAGCTGGGTCGCGTAGCAGCCGACGCCTCCCGTGGCGCCGTTGATCAGGATCGTGCTTCCCGGCTCGAGCTGCGCGGCATCGATGGCGGTCAGCGCCGTCACGGCGGCGAGTCCCAGCGCCCCCGCCTGAGAATCGTCAATCCCATCCGGCGTCCTCGCAACGGACTCCTCGGGCAGCACGACATGCTCGCCGAAGGTCCCGTTGTGGACTCGGAACGAGCGCTCCAGCCCGAAGGTCCGATCGCCCACCGAGACGCGCGTCACGCCATCGCCGGTCGCCTCCACCACGCCCGCGATGTCGGTTCCGAGCACCGCCGGGAGGTCGTATTCCATGTAGGCGCGGGCAAGTCCGCTGCGGACATGCTCGTCGTGGGGGTTCAGCGCGGACGCGCGCGCCCGGATGAGCACCTCTCCGGGACCCGGCTCCGGAGAGTCGACCTCCGTGAGTCTGGCGGTGTCGTCGGCTTCGAGAACGTAGGCGAGCATCGTTCTATCCCACCGCCAGCAGGCGGGCCATTTCCCCGAGCGGATCCATCTCTGCCTTGCGAGCCTCGATCTTGCAGCGCAGATCCGTGACCGCTTCCGGCGGCGGGCAGAGCGGTTCGCAAGCGGCTACCTCGAGTCCATACCGCTCGGCCCGGGAGCGGTCGGCACGGTCGGACCCGAGCAGACGCATACGGCTTATTCCCAGGTCTGCCAGGAGCTGCGCGGCGATCCCGAAGTCGCGGGCAGGCGCGCTGTGACCAGGCCGGATGCTCGCCTCCCCGAGGTAGATAACGGCGCCGGCGCGAGCCTCGGCTAGACGCTCGAGGGCGAGCGTGAGCCGGCGTCCGCAATCGCAGCCGCCCGAGCCGAAGACATCGCCGGCCAAGCACGCGGTGTGCACGCTTACCAGCGGCGCGTCCACCGAGCTTAAGTCCCCGCGCACGAGCGCCACGTGCTCCCGGCCGTCAACACGGTCGCGGAAGACGATGGTCCGGAACTCACCGGGGCCGAGCTCTACCCGCGCCTCGCCCATCCGCTCGACCACTCGCTCGGAACGACGCCTGTACGCGATGAGATCGCTGATCGCAAGGACCTGCAAGCCGTGGCGCTCGGCGAACACAGAGAGCTCCGGGAGTCGCGCCATGGTTCCGTCGTCGGAGGTGATCTCGCAGATCACCGCTGCCGGAGCAAGGCCGCCGAGCACCGCGAGATCGACCGACGCCTCCGTGTGTCCGGGGCGAGCGAGCACGCCGCCCTCCCGGTACGCGAGGGGGAAGACGTGCCCTGGCTTCACCAGACTCGCAGGATCCGTCTGCTCATCTGCGAGCGCCCGGATCGTGAGCGCCCGGCCCGAAGCGGAGACCCCCCTGGACACGTCGCGGTGGTCGACGCTCACGTGGAAGGCTGTCCCGAAGACGTCGCCGCCGCGCCTCGTCATCGGCGGAATCCCGAGCGCCTCGAGACGCTCTGGCAGCATCGAGACGCAGATCAGGCCCCGACCGTACGTGGCCATGAAGTTCACGGACTCCGGCGAGACCAGCTCGGCCGCCATCACGAGGTCGCCCTCGTTCTCCCGCTCCTTGGAGTCGACGACCACCACCATCTCCCCGCGGGCGACAGCCGCGACCGCCTCCTCGACCGTGTCCCTCACGCGGCGCTCCTGCATGACTTGACGAACTCGCCTACCGCCGCGACTGCGTCGGCCCGCTCATGGAACAGCAGGTGACCCGTGGCGGGGAAAGTGATCAGGGACGCGTGTGGGATTCCCTTCTCCCACTCGGGTGCGTGCCCCGCGGGAGTGACCTTGTCCTCTTCGCCCCAGAGGAGGAGCGTCGGCGCGCTAATGCGCGGCAGGATGCGTGGCAGCTCTGGATCGTGCGGCCCCGGCATGTAGTGCATCAGAGCCTGCATCTCGCGCGCACGGACGGCCTCGAACTCGGGATCCGGCCCGCTTGGAACCCGGCCCTCCCAGATCGAGGGATCGTTGGTCAACGTGGCGAGGATCTCCGGCGGGCTCATCGACCCCATGTCCGCGCCCCGGTGCCCGGGCACGTCCATTCCCCACGGCGCGGCCAGGACGAGCTCGGTGACGCGGTCCGGGTGACGCGCGGCGACAGTCGCGGCCAGCCACCCGCCCAGCGAATGACCGACGAGCGCGATCCGCTCGATCCCGAGCGCGTCGAGCACGCCACGAACCTCATCCGCTGCCTCGTCGCGGCTGTTCAGCGGCGGGTCGGCCTCCGTCGCGCCGTATCCCGGTCGGAGAGGAGCGATCAGCCGGAAGCGCTCGGCCAGCGGCTCAAAGCAGTCGAAGCCCTCAAGGATGCCCCCGCCGTGAAGGAACACCAGCGGATCGCCGCGTCCGGCTGAGAGAACCTCCGTCGAACGCGCCCCTACGTCAATCGTGCTGCTTGACAGGCTCACGCCGCACCTCCAACGGCTCGAGGTATTCGAGAATCACATCGGCCTGGTCGGCGAGGTTCGGCGGCACCTTGAATGTCTGACCCAGCTCGCTCGCCGGCTCGTCGACGGTCCACAGCCCCGGCTTCGACCAGGCGTACTCGAACAGGGCGCCACCCGGCGTCCGGTTGTAGACCGAGACGAAGTAGGTGCGGTCACGTGGACCTAGCCACTCGTCGTCATATCCAAGCGACTCAAGATGGGACTTCACCGCCATTTGCGCTTGTGCGTCGCCGACGTCCCAGGCGCAGTGGTGCACGGTCCCCTCCCCCAGGAAGCGCGTACCGCGTCGGGTTTCGCGATCCTCCACGAGTTCGACGAAGCCAATCCGGTGCGGCTCGGCACCCAGCCGCCACCGGCGGCCGGCTTCATGGGTGCCATCGGCTACCGCGCCGATCCCGTCCTCTAGGTATGCGGCCATGGCGTCAGGATCGGAAACGTGGATCGTGATTCCGTGGCTCCCGAGGATCGCGTGTTCGGCGGCGACCCCGTTCTTCTCCCAGGCGCGAGCGGGGTCACCGTAGCCATCGGCGACGAGCGCGTACGGAAGGCCGCAGGGGCTGGCGAAGTGGATGCGTTCAGTCCCGTACAGGCTGACCGTGGCCGCGTCCAGGTCCCACTCACCCAGACGGTTCATCCAAAAGCCGATCGCGTCGCGCGGGATGGAGAGGTTCAAGCGCGAGATCTGGTCGGTGCCCAGCCGGCCCTTCACCCCCTGCTGTCGCATCGGGAAGCTCGTGAGGATTGTTCCCGCGTCGCCCTCCGTGTTGCCGTAGTACAGGTGGTAGATCGCCACCTCACCTTCGTAGAGGCCGGTCTGCTTCAGAAGCCGCAGGCCGAGAAGGCGGGTGTGGAAGTCGAGATCGTCCTGCGCGCGCCCGCCGCAGTACGTGTAGTGGTGGATCCCGCGTATCGGTGACGGCAACGCTTGTCCTTCCGGTAATGCCGTTCCGTCCAGTGCCGCTTCAGGCCCTGGCGGCGGCCGTCTCCACCTCACGGACCGCGGGGATCACAAGATCGACGAAGGTTTCAAGGGTTCGATCGACCTCCGCCGCCGTCATGTCCCCGAATGGGAGCATGAGGATGAAGTAGTTCGCGATCCCGTTCTGGGCCTGTTCGACGTAGTAGTCCCGTACCCGCTCGGCAGTTCCGCAGATGACGAGCTCCTGCTCGATGGGATCGGCCGTCATCATCTGCTTGGCGAGCGGGTTGTCCAGCTCGGGCATCTCAGTCTGCAGGTGCGCGGGGATGGTGCCGTGCGTCCGCTGGAGCGTCTCCATGTATGCGCTCCAAGCCCGGCGGGCTGTCGCTTCGGCCTGCTCATCGGTGTCCGCCACCACCACGCCCTGGCACTGCGCCAGCCACGGATCGGTGACGTGCGGGTTCTGGTGGCCGGGCTCTTCACGGCTCGCTGCGCGCAACTCGTCGTAGCGGGCGCGCATCTCCGCCGACAGCCTCGACGGCCAGACGAAGTTGTGGCCGCCGCGACCTGCTGCTTCGACATTCCCGGCGGTCCATAGGGGCGGGTACGGATGCTGCACCGGTTTGAACGGAAGCTTGAGTTCCACGAACTCGTAGAAGGTCGAATCGTCGCTCGAGATGATCCCGGTGTCCCAACCCTTGAGGAGCATCTCGAGGATCTCCTTGCTTCGCGCCGATGCCTCCTCGGGCGGATGCCCGAACTGAAGATGCTCGAACGGCGTGATGCCCTTCCCCACACCGATCTCGAGACGGCCGTGGGACAGGACGTCGAGCATTGCCAGCTCCTCGAACACACGCACCGGATGGTGGAGCGGCAGGCAAACCACCGTGGGAATGAGCTTCAGCGTCGAGGTTTCGCGCGCGAGCGCAGCCAGGAAGACCGACGCCGTGGGAGCGATCGAGAGCTCGTGTCCGTGGTGCTCGGCAAGGTGGAACGCGTGGAAGCCACCCTCCTCCGCACGCTTCAGGAGATCGATCCGATCCTCGTAGATCTCCTCGGCCGACTTCCCGCCCCGACTCTCAATGTGATCGAAGATCCCGAATTGGATAGCCATGGGCGCAGCCTACCACAGAGGCAACGCAATGCACAACGACCGCCACGCTATATGTAGTGCTTTGTGCAGGCGTCCGCGTGTACGGCGAACTGCTTGATGGCCGACCCGGCCTCGGTCAGGAAATCGAAGAGCACGAATGAGTGGACCGTGTCCCCGACGAGCTCCATGGTGACCTGCAGGCCGGCGGCCTCCGCGGCCCCCGCGAGGCGCCTGGCATCGTCACGCAGCGCCTCGGACTCGGCAGCCTGAATGAGCAGCGGCGGCAGGCCGCGCAGGTCGCCATTGATCGGCGAGATCAGCGGCATCGCAGGGTCGGCGGTGTGGATGTACGACGCGGCGTAGAGGCGGAGCCGGTCACGGCCGAGCCAGGGATCGAGGGCCGACATCTCATTCGCCGCGGGGCCGGTGACGGCGAGGTCGCAGAACGGCGACACGACGTGCAGCGCAGCGGGAAGCGCTACCCGCTCGTCGCGCAGCCGGACCGCCATGGCGATGGCGAGTCCGCCGCCCGCACACTCGCCGCTGACAAAGATCGGCTCCCCCGCCTGCTCGCGCCGCAGCCACCCGTACGCGGCTACGACGTCGTCGAGCCCCGCCGGAAATGGGTGCTCCGGAGCCAACCGGTAGTCGGGAACCAGGGCCCACCCGCCCACGGCGTCCGCGAGACGTGACGCGAGGCCGACCGCCCCTGCCGGCGAGCCCATCGTGTAGCACCCGCCGTGCAGGTGCAGCACAGCCGGCCCTTGGTCCGTGCCCGGCGGCACCACCCGAAGCGCGGGCACGCCATTGCAGACCAGCTCCTCGGCGGTCGTGTTCGGAGGTGCGGGACAGGTTCGCTCGAGGAAGCGCTGGTAGGCCTCTCTCTCCCCGATCCAGAGACGCGAGCGGTCTTCTGGCGTAACCGCGTCGCGCCACAGCTCGAACGCCCGCTGCGACTCGGGCCGCGCCATGGGCTTCGACGGGCCGGCTTGCGGCCGCAGCGGTGCCTCGGCGGCCGCGACCGCGTCATGGTCATAGAGCCAGCCGAACATCGTCTCGCCGGCCGGATCCAGCCGGAACATGCCCTGCAGGCGCCCGTCGCGTGCGCGCTGCTGGAGCGGATCGCGCTCGTTGAACATGCCGAAGTTGATCCGAGCCGCAGTGAGCATTGACCCGGTGCGCGCCTGTCGGCGGGCCGCGAACTCGGCCAGCGCGGCGGGCACCCCGTTGGGATCACCCGCACGTCGCAGGCATGCGGCCAGCGTGACCGAGTCCTCCAGCGCCTGTCCGGCGCCCTGGGCCGCGCTCGGCGGCGTGGGATGCGCGGCGTCGCCGAGCAGGACGGCGCGCTCGGTTCCCCACAGTGGCAGCGGGTCCCGAAAATTGATGGGGGTGATCAAGGCGGACGTCATCTGGTCGATCAGCTCCAGCACCTCTGGCGCCGCACCTTCGAAGGACCGCCGGAGGTCCTCCATATCGCCGGAGGGTCCCCATTCCTCGCGGAGAATTTCCGTTGTGGGAACGAACCCGTTGAACGTGTGCAGGTTCGCGCGGATCGGAAACGTCATCGCGTGCCGTCCCGGGCCGAGCCACATCACAAAAGCGTGCTCGAAACCAGGCGGCATGGCGGCCGCGGGAATCGTGCCGCGCCAAGCGGCAAAGCCCGTGAAGCGCGCCTGCTGCTCGCCGAAAAGGAGCGCTCGCACCGTGGAGCGCAAGCCGTCCGCGCCCACGAGCACGTCACCGAAGACCTCCTCGCCGGTCTCAAGTATCGCGACGACCCCGTCCTGACGCTCACCGAGAGCCACCAGGCGGGAGCCCAGCCGGATCCGCTCCGGCGGGACCCGCTTTGCGAGGCCCTCGAGGAGGTCGGCGCGATGCATGCAGAGGATGTAGATCCCGCCGTAACGCTCCGCCCTGACCGCATACGACTCGTGGAAGATCGTCTCGCCGGTCTCCATCCGCCGCCATTCATCGCTGTCGATGCGGACGCCGGTACTGAGGACGTGGTCGGCGGCGCCGAGCTCTGCCAGTACGCGCATCCCGTTGGCCTGCAGCCCGATCCCGGACCCAATTTCCGCCAGGCCCGGCGCCTGCTCCAGGACCAGTGGATCGAACCCGGCTTGCTCGAGAGCGATCGCCGTCGCCATCCCGGCGATTCCGCCCCCGATTACCAGGATCCGCATCGCGCCCATCTCACTTGGCACCGAGGGTAACACAGCATGCGGCGATATTGGTGACGACCGCCATCAGATCTGTAGGATGTCTGAGACAGCTTCGAGCAGCGAATAGAGTGACGGCATGCCATCGAGGGTCGCCAGAGCGAGTGAACGAACGGATGTGACCTCAGGCGACGACGTCGTTTGGGGCGATGGCGTGCTGCCTCGGGCTCAAGTAGGCACGACGCCGCAGCACCTCGCGATGACCCTGCTCGGCCATTATTGGTTCGGCCGTACCGAACACCTCCCGTCCGCCGCACTCGTGGAGCTGCTCGCCGAGTTCGACATCAGCGAGCCGAGCGCACGGGCGGCCCTCACCCGCCTTACCAAGCGCGGCCTGCTCGTCTCCTCCAAGCGAGGGAGAAACACCTATTACGGCTTGAACGCCGGCATGGCGGCAGTTGTCGAAGAGGCGCAGAGGCGCGTCGTGACGTTCGGCGCCCGCGAGGGCAAGCCCTGGGACGGGGCCTGGACGATCGTGGCATTCTCCGTGCCCGAGGTGCGGCGCCAGCTGCGCCACTCCCTCCGCACGAACCTGCGCTGGCTCGGATTTGCGGCGCTTTACGACGGGCTTTGGTGCTCTCCCTGGGACGAACGCGACGCTGCGCTTGCCATGCTCTCCGAGCTCGGCGCGGGCTCGGCGACGGTCCTGCGCGCCGAGATCGATCCGCGTAGCGGCCTGCAGGCTCTGTCTGCGTGGGACCTGGACGGCGTAAAGCAGAGCTACCTCAAGTTCGAGGAGGAGTTCTCCCCGATGCTGGACGACGTGCGTCGTGGAGCCCTGACCGCGTCTCAGGCGCTCGTCGCTCGAACCAAGGTGATGGACAGCTGGCGGAACTTCCCAGGCATTGAGCCCGACCTGCCCGTGGAGCTGCTCCCCGACGACTGGCCTCGCGCGCGGGTGCGCAAGCTCTTCTTGGAGCTCTACTACAGCCTGGCCCCGGTCGCCACGGCGCGCATCCAGCAGATCGTCGCCGAGCATTCGCCCGAGCTCGCCGAGCTCGTGACGCGTCCGCCGCTCGAGCCGACCGACTGAGGCTGCAGGGATCAGCTCCGCGGCTTGGCGAAGCTGCCGTAGCGGCCGCGGAAGAACACGAGCGGATCGGCCGCCTGCTGGGACGCTTCGGCTCCTAACACCTCGGACACGACGATCGTGTGGTCGCCCGCCGCATGTTCGGCGTGGATCTTGCACTCGAGCCACGCCACCGCCTCGTCGAGCCCGGGCCCGCCCGTCCGCGGGTGCCATTCGACTCCCGCGAAGCGGTCTGTGTTGCGCGCGGCGAAGGCTCTGCAGATCTGCTCGTGGTGACCGGCCATCACGCTGAGGCAGAAGCCGCCGGCCGCGCGGATGGCAGGCCAGGTGGTGGACGTGCGGGCGGGGCAGACGAGCACGAGCGGCGGTTCCAAGGAGACCGAGGTCATCGAGTTGACCGACATCCCAATCGGCTCGTCACCATCGAAGGCCGCAACCACGCACACGCCTGTCGGGAGGTGGCCGAGTACCCGGCGGAACTGGTCCGCGGGGACGCGCGTCATGACGGCCATTCGATGTGGGCGCGCACGGCGCCGTCGTCGAGCCAGCCGTGCTGGCGGGCGTACTCGAGCATCTTCTCGAACCCATTCCTCCAGTCCGGATCGCGCGCGCGGTCGCCCGCTAGCTGCTCTAGGGACTCGACGGGGACGCGCGCGTGCTCGGCTTGCCGGAAAGTGACCTTGAAGCTCGTGAAGTCGTCGGGCTCGTGCAGCTCGACCGCCGGAGGGATCTGGGTCGGATCGATCTGTATGTACATCCGTCAGTCCACCCCCAGGTACTCGGCTTCGAGCTCACCCACGTTCGCGCGCAACATGTCAGTGGTTCCTTCACGACCGACGCGGCCGTTGACAAGGACATAGGCGCGATCGGCAACGTCCAGCGCGAGGCGAGCGAACTGCTCGACGACCACGATGGCCGCGCCGCCGTCCGCCGCCTGACGCACGGCCCCCATGAGTCGCTGCACGACGCGCGGGGCCAGTCCGAACGACAGCTCGTCGATGAGCAGCAGCTTTGGCTCCCGGGCCAGCACGCTCGCCAGCCCGAGCATCTGCTGCTCACCTCCCGACAGCAGGCCGGCAGGCCGGTCGAGGATTCTCTGCAGCTCTGGGAACAGCGAAAGGACGCGGTCGTTGCCGCGCGCGAGCCTAAGGTTCTCGCGCACGGTGAGTCCGAAGAAGATCGAGCGATCGTCTGTCATGAGGCCCATTCCGCGTCGGGCGCGGGCCGCGAGCGAAGATTTGTCGGCCGCGCCCAGGAAGCGGATCTCGCCCGACAACGGGCGCAGTGCTCCAGCCATCGTGAGCAGGGCGGTCGTCTTGCCGGCGCCGTTGCGACCGAGAAGCGCGACCACTTCGCCGGCGGAGACGCTTAAGTCGAAGTCGCGGACGACCGCCACGTCGCCGTAGCCGGCGTGGAGGCCCCGCGTTTCCAGCACGACGCTCACGCGACCACCCGCCCAGGCTCAACGACCTCTCCAAGGAACGCCGCCATCACACCGGGGTCCGACAGCACTTGGTCCGGAGTGCCCGCCGCGATGACCTTTCCGAAATCGAGCGCCACGATGCGGTCCGACACGCGCCTCACGAGGTGAATGTCGTGCTCGACGAGCAGGACGGCAATTCCCCACTCGTCTGCGAGCCTCCTGATGACCCGGCCGACCTCGTCGCGTTCGTGGTGATCGAGGCCCGAGCAGGGCTCATCCAGGAGAAGGACCGAGGGCTCCCCTGCGATCGCGCGTGCAAGCGCAACGAGTTTGCGTCTGCCCGTGCTCAGCTCTCTCGGCATCGCCCCGAGCACGTCGTGGAGCTGTAGGGCGTGGATGGCGCGGAGCATCGCTGGGGCGGGCTTGTCGCGCCCTGGCCGGATGAGATCTGCGACTGCGGACCACCAGCGGCTCGAGTCCGAAGCCGTGCGCAGGTTGTCGAGCACCGAGAGGTCCTCGATCAGCTCGAGACTCTGCCAGGAGCGCGCCAATCCCGCGCGCGCGCGCCCGTGAGGTGAGACGCCGGACAGGTCGTTTCCTCCGAGCGCGATCGTGCCGGTGCTCTGGACGAAACCGGTGATGGCGTCGATGAGCGTCGTCTTGCCGGCGCCATTGGCTCCCACCACGCCGACGACCTCACCGGGCGCGACCTCGAGGTCCACATCGTCGACGGCTCGTACCACGCCGAACGCGGCCCCGATCGATCGGACGGCGAGCGGGACCGGCGCAACGCGCCGAGGGCTCTCGTCTGCGCGAGCCAGATAGCGCTCCTCCGGTCTCTTCGCGCGAGCGGGCAGGCGACGGCGGATCGACTCAATGGATTCAAGCGTCGCAACCGCGATCCCGTCCGGCGAGGCGATGATCGTGAAGAGGAGGAGCACACCGCCGAGCAGCGCCATCGTCACGGCACCGACGCCGAAGATGGAGTCCAGCGTCGCGCTACCGATGCCCGATGGGTCGAGCGTGCTGCCGAACAGGGCGCCGAGCACGCTGCCCGCCCCGCCCACCACGCTGTATGCGACAGCGTTGATATTCCCCAGCACCGAGAAACCGCCGAATACCGCCACCGGTGCGCTGTAGACCGCCAGGACCCCTCCGAGCCCGGTGATCGCCGCGGCAATCCCGAATGCCCACAGTTTCGTCGTGACGACATTGATTCCGAGCGCCGCGGCCGCTCGCTCATTGCCGCGCACCGCGATCATCCGGCGCCCGGACGCGCCGCGGCGCAGATTGGCCACTAGCAGCGCGAGCACGACGACGAACCCAAGAACCAGGTAAGCGAAGCGATCCACATGTAGGAAGCTGTCGAACTGGACGCCGAAGACGCGGAAGGATCCGTCGCTCGACAGCGAGATCCCGTTCTGCCCGCCGGCGATCGAGTCGTTGGTGAAGATCAATGCTTGGATGGCGACGGCCAGGCCGAGCGTGGCTACGGCCAGGCTGACGCCTCGTGTCCGAGCGGATGGAAGCCCGACGATCAGGCCGACGGGCACCGTGCCGAGGGTGGCGAGCACCAGCACGAGCGGAAGAGACAATCCGACGTTCGCGGCCAGCCGCGCGGCGATCAGCCCGCCGACCCCCGAGAGCGTGATCTGTGCCAGCGACATCTGGCCCGCGTAGCCGAGCAGCACGGTGAGCGACAGCAGCGGAATTGCCGCGAGTAGCGTGGCGGTGAGCGCCGCGGTCCCGTTGTCGTTCAGTACCCAGCCGACGAGAACGACGACGATGGCCGTGGCCACGACGGTCCCGGCGATGCTGATCCGCCCCGAGCCCACCTGGGGCAGCCGCTCGCCGACGAAGCTCCGCAGGGGCAGGCGGCGTCCCCTCAGGACGATCACCCCGATGATCGCGACGAAGGGGATTGCGTCCGCGAGACCGGGGATCCCGAGGTCGTGGATGCTGAACAGCGACTGGAGCATGCCGATCACCATCCCGCCGACCACCGTCAGCGGGAACGAGCGGAGACCGCCGATTAGGGCAGCAGCGAGCACGGTGACCATCAGCACGTGCCCGTTGCTGATCGACGCGCCGATGATCGGAGCGAGCAGGACGCCGGCCAGTCCGGCCAACGCACCGCCGACGCCCCAGTTGATCGCCCCCACCCAGCGGACTCGCCAGCCCAGTGCCGCCAGCGTGCGCGGTCGCTCCGACAGCGCGGTCGTGGCGAGCCCGAACGTGGTGCGCGTATAGATCACCCCGAGCGCAAGCGCCAACGTCACCGCGATGCCGAGCAGGATCACACGGCTCGGCGGGATCGCGATCCCGCCGCCGAGGTCGACCGAGCCGGTCGGGAGAAACTGGTTGACCGTCAGCGGATTGGGCCCGTAACGTAGCTGGGCGGCGGACTCGAGGATAATCAGGACAGCCAGCGTCGCGATCACCCGGGTCAGGTTGGAACCCGCGCGCGGCAGCACCATGACCAGCACGTAGGTGATCACACCCAGTGCCGCGCTCACCAGCACCGCTACCACACTTGCGGGCACCACCGCCCAGCCGGCGTGACGGGTCAGGTCCCACAGAACGAACGAGGCGACCATCCCGATGCCGCCCGTGGCGAAGTTCACCACGCCGCTGCTGCGGTACATGAGCACCAGGCCCAGCGCCGGGAGCGCGATCAGCGATCCCGCACCCAACCCCAGCAGCAATAGCGTGATGTCTTCGCTCACGAGGGACTCCGGACGATCGAGTCGCTCTGCGCCGCCGCTCCTCTAGCTCGACGACAGCAGCTTGAGGCCGGGTGTCGTGTCGATCGGATCCGGCTTGGCCAGGATCAGCTCGCCGTTCTTTGCCTCCAGCACGTACACCTTGGTCTGAAACACGCGCGCGTACTGAGGCAGCGAATTCGGTGGGCTGAGGGTGGCCACGATCCCGACGCCGGTGTCAAACCCGCTCACCTTCGGGAGCGCGCCCGTCATCGCCGCGGCCGTGACGTCGCCCTTCACACTCTTCGCCGCCTCCGCGGCGACCTTGGTGGACGCATAGCCCACCGTTGCGAACGGATCGAGCAGCGCGGCCGGCCCCTTCGCCAGGATCTTCTGCTTCAGCTCTTGCATGACGCCCTTGTTCGCAGTGAACGGATACTCGCCCGCCGGCTCGAGCACGCCGTTGGCGGCCTTGCCGAGCTGCTTGACGAGCGCTGGCGGCATACCGCCCGATGCGAAGGCGATGTGCTTCCACGGGCCAGCCGACTGCGCAGCGGCGAGCAGCGGCCCGCTCTCGGCGGGGCTCGTCCCGGAGCCGATGCAGTCGGCTCCGGCCTTCTTTGCGGCCGCGACCGTGGGAGCCCAGTCCGAGCTGTTCGCCGGCGCCTTGAAGTTGCCCGCGACCTTCGCACCGCCGGCCTTGACGCCCGCCTGGATCTGCGCGGCGTTCTGTGCCTCCGCGGTGCCGCTGGTGATCACCGCGATGTTCTTGCAGCCCGCCTGCGCCAGGGTCATGCCGATGCCCACGAAGTCCGGCGCTCCTTCTGCGAACAGGTAGAGGTTGTCGCTCGTGTAGTCGTCTCCGGTCACGAGCCCGACCCAGGGGATCCCGGCCCGCTTCAGCTCCGGGATGATCTTCAGATCGAACAGCGAGAGCCCCCCGACGACGGCGGCCACCTTCTCCGTGATCGCCTGGCGGGCGCATTGCGTGGCCGTGTTGGGGTTGTTCTTGTCGTTGCAGGTGATCAGCTGGAGCTTGTGCCCGCTGACCCCTCCCGCGGCGTTGATGTCATCGACCGCGACCTGGGCGCCCACCGGGATGCTCGGCAGCGAAAACTGTGGAGCGTTGACCGGTCCGATCGTCATCAGCTTGATCGGCGATGCGCTTGCCGACGACGAGGTCGACGATGACGACGACGACTTGTTAGACGAGCCGCAAGCGGCGACCGCAAGCAGGCTCCCTATGCAAATGGCAAGTACGACAAGGCGACGGCTCAAAGACCTCTCCTCCTCCGTTAACCCGATGAACTTCCGACCACCCACCGGCTCCCCCTCACCCGTTAGGCCGCACTTAGCCTCGACGGTCGTCATGAAAGTCGTACAGTAGCCGGGCAGGGGCGTGCAGTCAAGCAGCCTGAGCGTTAGGCTTGGATTAGGGAGATGTACGCTCGCCCATGGCAAACGAGCGCACAGTCGTCGCGTATGCCTCCGCCTGATCCGAGCTGATCACATGCGCGGCATCGGAGATGACGATCGACTCGCAGTCCGGCGCGTTTTCGCTGTAGAGCCGCGCAAGCTCCGGGGGCGTGAGCGTGTCCGAATCACCGAACACAACCAGCACAGGCACATGCAGTCCCCGGAGGCGAGCCGCCAGCACCTCTCGATCCACCGCCAGCGACATGCGGTTGACCACCTCTCTCTGCCTCTTCATCAGCGCGGGATCGATCTGGACGCGCCGCGCTCGTTCCGGATGGCGCAGCAGCCCACGCCGCAGGGTCTCGGCGTCCGGCGGAGTCCAGCCGGGCGGCCGGAATGCCGCCGGAGATTCGAGGATCAGCCGGCTGACGCGGTCTGGATGGTTGAGCGCCAGTTGAAGGGCCACGGCCCCGCCGAAGGAGGTGCCGAGTAGAAGGAAGTCCGTCAGACCGAGGGCCTCGATGGCACCGGCGACCTCCTCGGCGAGCTCGTCGAATGAACTGGCCGTCTGGTGCTCCACGCTTGAACCGAAGCCCGGCAGCTCGATGGCGATAACCCGGAAGCTCTCTGCCAGCAGATCGATGCCGGCGGTGGGGTGCAGGCCGAAGCCGCCGTGCAGCCAGATCAGCGGATCGCCATCACCGGCCTCTACGTACCGCCACTCCCGGCCGCCGACCTCGACGCTCCGCTCGAGATATTCCATCGCGTCTACAGCTCGGCCGCGTCCGCCGCGTGGAGGTCGAGGATGCCGCGCACCTCTTCGGGCTCCACGCGACCGTACCCGCACACGCCGGCGATGCCGAACTCGGGCAGGTACTTGCGCGCGTGGTCTCGCCGGCGCCGGTAGTCCTCGATCCCGTCCGTGTGGTGGACCATGCCGAGGAAGACGCGGGTGTCGCCGATCTCGAGGTGCCTCAGCGGTGCGAAGAACGCCTCATCCGGCCGAGAAACCACCGGCATGTGCACGTAGTCGACATGCCTGCTCACCCGCCGGACTGCCTCGTTCGACATCCGGACGCAGAGCTCGAGGTCCTTCATCGCCACCGCCGGCCAACCGCCCCAGGTGCCGTAGCACCAGTGAAAGCCGAGCCCTGCACCGTCCGGGATCGCATCGCCCAGAGGCCCCAGCTGAGCGACGTGCCGCTCGAACTTCTCCTCGACGCTGAGCTTCGGGTACCACTTCATGGCGTTCGTCTCGCCCATCGCGATGTCGACGACCTCGTTCGCGCAGTCCCACTGGAAGACGAGATCGCTCGCGGGCGCCGCGTCGAGGACCTTCGAGATCTCCCGCGTCATCCCGTCCACGTACGCCGCGTACGCCTCCTCCCACTCGTCGGCATCCTCGAAGAAGGGGTCAATCGCGGAATGCGGCGACGGCAGGCTCACCTGGAAACGCACCCCGGGCGGGATGATGCCCTCCTCGCGCAGACGACGGAACACGGCGTAGGAGCCGAGGGCGAAGCGTCCGTAGAGCAGATCGTCGAACTCGAGCTCATGGCCCGGCTTGATCCGGAAATTCCAGAACCCCTCCATGTCTGCCGGCGGTGGGCCCTCGATGACGGGCGGCCTCTCCACCGTTCGGCCTGGCGGCGCGAGGGTCTCCTCCAGGTCCGCTTGCTTCGAGTAGACGAACTCGGGCAGCATCGGGGTCCAGTGCTTGCGCTCCCCGAACTCGCCGTCGGGGATCCATCCGACGTACCCGCTGAGCGAGCGCCCGGCGGCGCGGAAGGTCTGCTCGGCGTTGTCGAACGGAAGGCTCCCGACCAGGGCGACACGGGCTTCGGCAGTCTTCATCTCAACCTCCTAGCGGTACGCAATCATCGAGTCGGCGACCATCTCCGCATTTGCCGGCGTCGTGACCTCGAAGCCGTAGAACTTCCCGTACTTCGGACGGAGCTCGTCGGTCGCTCTTGAGGTGACTTCAGACATCCAGGTGACCATCAACGCCGCGTGGTTGTCGGATCGGTCGAGATCTGGGCCCTCGGCGAACTTCGTGGTCGCCAGAGCGTTGGCGACGGCTGCCTCCAGGTCTGCGAGGAACGCGTCGTAGAAGCGGATGTCGTCCTTCGAGCCGACGTTGCCGTGGCCGCCCACGAGATGGGTCCAGTCGAGCGCACCGAGCTGGTTCACGTTCGAGCGGTAGTAGACGTAGTTCTCGGAGATCGCGAACTTGCGGAACGGCGGCTCGTCCGGGTTCACGAGGTCGGGGAGGTGCACTACCTCCTCGGGCACCAGCAGCCACGCGCCCGCGTCGTCGGTATGTGCCGCGCGGGTGAAGCCCGTGAGACGGACCGTGAGGCCCTCGAACTCGAACGCACCCGTCGGGCCAAGCCACCGTCTCGGTGGGAGCGGGAAGTTTGCTTCTGAGGAGCTCCATCTTCTCCCGCGTCTCGCTTGAGGCGATGATGCGGACTTGCGGCGCCGCCGAGGCGTCGAGGAGCTCCTTGGCACCGAGGAGGTGGTCGGCGTGGTTGTGCGAGTACACGATCGCCGTGACCGGCAAGGCCGTGGCCTCGGCGATCGCCCGCAACAGATTCTCACCCTGACGCTCCGGCGGGTCGAACACCAGCACACCCTCGTCCCCGACGTAGAAGGTCGTGGTGTAGAAGCCCCCTCCGAAAAAGTACGTGCGCTCCGTCAGCCTCTGGAGGAAATAAGGCTGCGTCATGTTGAGGCGGAAGTAGCCCCGGATCTTCCTGCCGGGGACCAGCTGGTCTGTTGCACTCGGCTCGACGTACGTTGCCCCGACAGTGGAGGGTGCTTCTTGGAACTGCGTGTCCTGGCACATGGCGTCAGACCGCGGTGTGACCGCCGTCCACCAATAGGTCGACGCCGGTCAGGAACACGGCGTCATCGGAGGCGATGTAGGCAGCCATGGCGGCGATGTCCTCGGGCAGGCCGAGGCGATCGACGAGCAACTGCTCGATCGCCATCTCCTCCATCCCGGGGATGTGTAGGTAGTCCCGGATGGACGCCGGCGTCTTTATCAACCCGGGGCTGATCGAAACGGCCCGGATGCCGTGCGGCCCGCCCTCGGCCGCCAGGCCGCGGGTGAGCGCGAGTACACCGCCCTTCGTGGCGTTGTGCGCCGCCGTCCCGACGCCCTTCGTCCCGGTGTGCGCGGCGATCGACGCCGAGTTGATGATCACGCCGCCGCCGTCGGCGAGGTGCGGCCAGGCGGACTTCGTGACGTAGAAGACCTGATCGAGCTCGTTGCGGATCGTGAACTGCCAGTCCTCGACCGAGAACTCCGTGATCGGGCCGAACCTCGCGTTCCCGGCGTTGTTGAACAGGACGTCGACACGCCCGTGCACGCCGACGGCCTCCTCGACCCAGGCCGCGGCGCGATCGGGGTCCCCGAGGTCGACCGGCGCCATCCCGGTCATCGTGCCGCCCGCCGTCTGCGCCGCCTCGACGGTCTCGCGGTTGCCTTGCTCGTTGATGTCGCAACCGACCACCAGGGCTCCCTCGTCCGCGAAGCGCAGCGCGGACGCGCGGCCGATGCCGCTGCCCGTGCCGGTGATGAGGGCGACCTTGCCCTCGAGACGCTTGCTCATCTGCCGTCCTCCGGCGTCTGGCCGTTCCCCCGGTAGGACGCGGGCCAAATCGATTGCTTGCCGGGGGCGAGGATCCCATCCGGATCAACGGCATCCTTGATCTTCTGAACGAAGCGCCTGTAAGCGTGGTCGTTGAAGCTGTACGTGTCGGCCGCCAGGTCCATGTAATCGAGATGGGCGCGGTACTCGCCGAAGCCGGCCTTCGCGGCCTCGCGCACGATGCTCTTGCACATCTCATAGGAACGCCGGGTCTCGTCCTCGTTCGAGACATCCCAGATCGCGCCACAGAGATGGATGAAGCTCCGGGCGTTGATCGTCACGGGTGAGCACATGTAGTCGAGCTGCATTTCCTCCTCGACCACCCGACGTACGGTCGTGTGCAGCCGCCAGGCCTCCTCGCCTGTCAACGGGGACACGAGCCCGTTGCCGAGGTGCGCGCCGGCATCCGTGCCGTACCAACGCAGCATGTTGTTCCACTCCATGGACGGCGCTCCGCCCAGCACGCGCTCGCTGTGGTGCTCGATCTTCGGGATGTCCTCAGGCGCGTGCTTGCTATAGCGAACTTCGACACCGGGAATCTGCTCGAACGCGGACTTGACCTTTTCGAGCTTGTAGTCGGCGATGGCATCGTCCTCCCAGAGCGCCATGCTCATGGACCAGCGGCCGATCCCCAGCTCGCGGGCGATCTGGTCGATGATCGGCTCGGGCGTGGGACCGTCGCCCTCGTACCACTGCGAGCGCTCCGCCATCAGCGACGCAAAGACGATCGTGTTGTAAAGGCGCTGTGCGCCCTCGAGCGTGCGGTCGAGGCGCAGGCGGCGAACCGTGTCGATGATCGGGATCAGGTCCTGTTCCTGCCAGGCGGTCAGCCAGATCGGCGCATACGTTTCTGGTGCGGGCATCAGCCACACGCCCGCCTTGACGACAACGCCGTAGTTCGACTGCATGAACAGCTGGTCCAGCGTCGGCCCAAGCCCGCGGCGATAGAGGTGCCAGGACTTGTTGTCCGGCATCGCGCCCATCCCGGTCCGGAGCAGCTCCCCGTCGGCGGTCACCACCTCCAGCCCGCAGAGCGTCTGGAAGTCCGAGCCGTACGGCATGTATGTGACGCCGTGATCCAGTGCGTTGCCGATCACGCTGCCCCACCCGAGGTCGGGGATGGAGAGCATCAGGGGATAGCCCTTCTCGCTGATCGCCTCATAGAGATCCGTCCAGCGGACGCCGGGCTCGACCACGGCATAGCCGAGCTCGGGGTCGATCTCGAGCACGCGGTTCATGCGGCGCAGGTTCATCACCACCGACCCGCGCACACGCGGCGAGCTCCCCCCGTAACCGTTGTTGCGCCCCTGAGAGGTCGTCCATATCGGTACGCGGTGTTCGCCGGCGAGCCGAACGATCGCCTGCACCTCCTCGCTGGTCGCCGGCTGAACGACCGCGGACGCGTCGTATTCCGGCCAGTCCCGGTAGTAGAACGGGTCGCGGAATTCGAGCGCGTCCTCGCCGGTCAGCACATGCTCGGCGCCGACCACGCCGCGAAATGCGTCCAGCGCGCTCTCGACCTGCGTGTCCGACAGACCCGTACCTATCGCCGTTGTGCTCACGTCTTCTCCTCGATCGAGCCAGAGAGGTGGGAAGAGCTGCGACCATATCACGGATCAGCACCGGTCTGTATGACGGTCGTGACCAGTTGTGGTGTGTATCTTTTCTGGCGATCCGGTGGATTTCAGGAGCTAACCCCCAGTGCGAGTCCGCGACTCTTGGACTCGAACCGATGACTCCTGCTCACGGCACACCACCGTGGAGGAGAAGTTGACGATCGAGCCTCCAGGACGAACCCGGCGGGCGGGTTGCTGATCGACCACGAACGTGCCGCGAATGTTGGTGCTGTCCACCCGGTCGAGGGCGCCGAGATCGAAGTCAACGAGCGGCGCCGGGACATCAGCCCCGTGGGCACTGACGATGGCGTCGAAATCGTCGCGCTCTGGTTGGGTCAGTCGGATCCGGCAATGCCCGCCCAGGCTGTCGTGAAGGCCGGGTCATGTCCGGTCACCGCCAGGACATGCACGCGGACCACCACGCGTCGCGGCTGCGGTGATGTAGAAACTGGATCCTTGTGTCGCGGAATCTCGAGCTGAGAGACTTTCTGCGCGCGCGGCGCGGCAGCGTTCAACCTAACGACGTCGGTCTGACGAGCACCGGCTTTCGTCGGGTACCCGGCTTGCGGCGCGAGGAGGTTGCGATGCTCGCGGGGGTGAGCGTCGACTACACGCGCGCCTGGAGCAGGGGCGAGATCTCACTCCCTCCGACTCCGTGCTCGAAGCGATCGCTCGAGCCCTGCATCTCAACACGCCTCAAAGGGCGCAGCTCTACACGCTGGCTCGAGGGGCGCCCGCGCCGAACGACGCGCCACCCAGGCAGATCGTCCGGCCGAACGTCCGACGGCTGCTCGAATGGCTTGACACCCCCGCGCTGATTGTGGGCCGCGAAACGGCCGTTCTGGCCGCCAACCCACTCTTCAACGCTTTGACCACCGATTTTTCGGCTCGGCCTCCTGAGCAGCGCTTCTACGCCCATTGGCTCTTTCTCGACCCGGCCGCGCGTGATCTCCTGCTGGACTGGGATGCCTTCGCGGCCGAGACGGCCGGGGTGCTTCGCGCCTCCGTCACACGCTTCCCCACTGAACCGTCGCTTCAAGCCCTCGTTGAAGAGTTGTCGACCGGAAGCGAGGCGTTCCGGATGCTGTGGGACCGGCACGATGTCCAGGCACACTCCTCAGGACAGAAGCGGTACCGACATCCGGTCGCCGGAGAGCTGATCGTGCTGCACGAGGCAACGCAACTCCCGGACGACCAGTGGCTCTACCTCTACTGGGTGGAGCGGGGGTCGCCTTCGGAGCAGGCGATGAATCGGCTGCGAGCTATAACCGCCAATCCGAACGGCTAGGCAAACTCCGCCCTGTTTCACCGTATCGCGACGTCGGGCGTACGCCCCCTTTACCGACCGGCCCGCGAAGTGCCAGGTTCAGTGAGCTCGATGATGTTGCCGAGATTGTCGGTGATGAACGCGATGCGCTGACCAATCGCGGCAACATCCATGGGCTCCCCTACAGCCTGTACGTCGCGGTCATCCAGTCGAATTAGCGTCGCGTCGAGATCCTCGACGGCGAAGCAAATGTGGTGCAGGCGCTCCGGGTCGAGGGTCGCGAAGATGTTGTCGACCGCAGCCGCCCCATTCGGCTCCGACGCGGTGGCCATCAGCTCGATCTCCACGTCTCCGTTCGTAATAAAGGCGAAGGTCTTCCCGTGGGTCTCGAACCGCCGCGCGACGGTGAAATCGAGCTTGTTCGCGTACCACTCGATCGTGTCGTCGAGATCGTCGGGAGTCAGGCTGATGCCGACATGATCATGGGAGAAAGTCTGTGGCATGGTTTTCCTCTCAGCTTGAAGCGGCCATCTGATGTGCCGGCATGTAAGCCGCTCCACCCGCCGATCACCAGAGGCGGGATCATCCCGGGCTCCCTGTTCCTGGGTCCGCGAAACCCCCGCTGCTGACCGCGCACCTATTCGCGTTATCCCGTCGGGACCAGAGGCCTTTCGTGCGAGCGCGCGAGACGCCGCTTCCACCTAACGGGAGCCTTGGGCGCGCAGCCGCGTGCGTACTCGAATGCCACTCGTCGGCGATCGACCCGACTCTTGCCGTTTGCGGAAATGAGGGCGCGTACAACCACGGCAAGACACCGTTCGCGGACGCGATCGCCGCACCCTGTTTCGCTTCGGCACCCACTCACGCGCAGCTCTCTCCCAGCATCCCTGTAGGCGCGTCATTCGGCCCCAGAACGGCGGGCAGTGGGCGCGCGTTCCCGGCTCAAGACCTGCGCTGTTCCCTCGTCGCTCTCTCGGCGCGCGGCCGGTGGCGTGCGGGATGGGCCGGGTCGATTAGCCACACAAGCTCGCCTCGTAGCCGTGTCGGGCCAAGCCCGCAACGGCGCGAAGGGGGCGAACTTCCGGACCCCAGCCCTTATATGGGCATGTCTCAGTTTCAGCGCACACGCGCATTCTTCGTACAGACGGGGTCGCGGGCCTACCCGGCGGCGACGCTCGAGGACGCCGCCCTCTGCTACGTCCAGCTCTTGGACGACCCGACAGCGAAGGTCTGCGCGTCGCCGCCGCTGAGCGCGGCGGAACGGCTGCGGCTCGGGCAGCTGGTGCTCAGGTTGCTGGTGGAGGAGATCCGAGCTCCCGTAGCTGGCGAGCGGTGGGCGAGTCCTCGATCAGGTCCTCCAGGTCCATGACCGAGCTGGTGCCGTGCTCGAAGTTGAAACCGAGCTGGCGCGCCCGCTCGATCAACTCGTCATGCCGCCGCTCGAGATCCCCCGTCCCAGCGGCGGCCGTCGTGAATTGCAGCTCCACCCGGTACGGGGCGGCCTCCGCCTTGCGCTTGATCTCCCTCCAAAGGCGGTGGCCACTCATGAGTCGAGGTGCTCGTCGGTCGCGAACTCGTCGCCGCCGATCAGCCCGACCTCGATCGCGGCGATGAACTCAGCCTCCTCCTCGCTGCAACCCTCGCGGTCCACGATCTCCTGAACGAGCGCGCTCGGCATGCGCCGATCGTAACGCCGCCGTCGCTGCTCGAACGAACGGCGACCGCGGGCGGCGTCCAACACCTGCGCCCGGGTGTCCGAGGTGGCGGTATGGGCGCCATTCGACACCGCCGCCCGGACGCCGGGTCGCGCTCGTCTGTTCGCCTCACGGGGACGGAGCCGGTGTGGCCTGTTCGGGCGGCAGCGTCTGCCCGCGGGAGGCGGGAGACACACGCCGCGCTCTACCGCCGGCCGCGGTGCGCTCCACCCGTCCGTTGGGCCCCGTGTGCGCCCCGTCAGTCACACCTACCGCCCGCGCTGCGCGGGCAAGGAGGAATCGAATGAACATCGTCAATCTCATCGGTCGTCTCACGCGCGACCCCGAAAAGCGCGACGTCTCGGGCGACATGTCGGTCGCCAAGCTGCGCCTGGCGATCCCCCGCCGCAAGAAGAACGGCGAGGACCAGGGCGCCGTCTTCGTCGACGTGACGGCGTTCGGCAAGCAGGCCGACCTGTGCGCCGAGTACCTCGAGAAGGGGCGTCAGGTCGCCGTCTCGGGGCGGCTCGAGTACAGCGAGTACCGCGACGCCGACGACAAGCCGCGGTCGCGCCACGAGGTGATCGCCGACAACGTGGAGTTCCTCGGCGGCGGTCAGCAGGTCGGCTCCGATGAGCCCGCCGATGCCGAGCTCGCCGCGATCGCGGCGGAGGAGAGCGGGCCGGACTTCTGAGTCCGGCGACGGGCTCGCGGCCTTCTGGGTGAGCCGCGAGCCCGCGCCTCTCCCGTCCCAAGGAAGGAGCTTCACGATGGAGCACGGATGGCTTCACACCCTCGACTCTCTCAACGCGCTGACCGCCGGCACGCCGGAACAGCGGGCCGCATCTGCCGCGCTGTGGGCGATGACCCCCGCCCAGCGCGAGGCCGCGATGTGGCGCCGCGAGCTGTCGCTCCTGCAGCTGACCGAGTGGTCGCGCCGCGCGCCGCACGAGGTGCCGACGATCAACGGCGAGTTCGCCTACATCGTCATGCGCACCCCGGAGTGGCTCGAGGCCTCCGACCAGCCGCGCTGCCCGCGCACCGGTGACGGCGTTCGTGAGTGCCGCTGCGGCCTCGACCACACCAAGGCCATCGCCGCCTCGTCAGACGCTCCGACCTCGTCGCCGGTCGCTTAGCAGCTGGCCCCCGGGGCCGCCTCGCGCCGGCCTTCGAGGCTCGCCCCACGCACCCCCCCCCCCCCCCCCGGAGCAACCCGTCCTGACGGCTGACGCCGCCAGCCGGCGTCGCTGTCCTACACCGCGGCGGCTACGGCCGAGTCAGAGGTATGCGCCTCTGGCAGCTCATCTTCTGGCTCCGCCTCCCCACCGTCGTCGTCGACAGCGTCGCGCGCCGGGCCGCGCGGCACGCGACCCGCTAAGCGCGATGGCGCGCCCCCTCATCGAGCTCGGCACACTGACGCGCTGCATGATTGCCATCGGGCGCAAGCGCCACCAGCTCGAGCGCCGTCACGGGCGTGGCGCCGCCCGCTATGTCGCGCTGCACCCTCAATCGCTCGCCCAGATCCTTCAGCTCGGCGAGCTCCACTTCCGAGACAACAGCCGCAGCTTCGTAGAGCTGATCGGCCTCGAGTTCGTGGCCGACGACTCGCTCGCTCGAGGCCACGTCGAGGTACACCCGGCGCACCGGTCCGCCCCGTCGCCCCTGGTCGACCCCGGGGCTCCGTCGCCAAGGCAGCCCCGGCGCGGCTGAGCCGCCCGAAGGCGTTCCCCACCCCTCGCAGGGCTCGGCTTGGGTGCCGTTTGTCTGCGCCCAGTTTTCGGCGCCTGCGGCTGCGCGCAAGCCGCTCACTGCGTTCGGGCGACCCCTGCGGGGTTGGCGCTCCGCCGCTGTGTTGGCGCCGGTCTTGGGCTGCGTCAACGCACCCAGCCCGCCAGCAGGCGGGGGTAAGGAGAACGCACCATGAACAGCATCAACCTCGTCGGCCGCCTGACCCGCGCCCCCGAGCTGCGCGAGACCAAGGGCGACACCAAGATCGCCGGCATGCGCCTCGCGACCCCGCGCCGTCCGAAGAACGGCGAGCAGCAGGCCCCCGTCTACGTCGACGTGACCGCGTTCGGCAAGCTCGCCGAGAACTGCCACGAGTACCTCGCCAAGGGCCGCCGGATCGCGGTGTCCGGCCGCCTCGAGTACAGCGAGTGGACCGACAACGACGGCGGCAAGCACTCCAAGCACGAGGTGATCGCCGACCAGATCGACTTCCTCGACGCGCCGCAGAACGGCTCCGCCCAGGCGGACGACGACGAGGCCGGGAGCGAATAGCTCCCGGCTCCCCGATCTCAGGCGATCCGGGCTCGCAGCGCTCCAAGGACTCGCCCACAAGCCGGCCCCGACCACCACGGTCGGGGCCGGTTTTTGCTCTTGCCGAGCCGTCGGCTGCGGCCGGTAGGCTGCCCTGCGTGGAAGCCGCTCTGGGCGAGCATTCGCCGCGTGTCGAGATCGACGGCAGGGCCATCGACGCCTGCACGCGGATCGCCGCCGCCGGCGGCTACGTGCTGACGCTCAGCACGGTGCTCCCTCGCTATGGGATCGAGCTGCACTCGACCTACACCGGCCACCCCCTGGCCGAGCACACACTCGTCAGCGAACTGTTCCTGTGCAAGTCAAGGGAACCCCTCCTACATACACGCGAGGCCGATCCCCGGGAGCTGCCCGTCCTCCACGAGCGCGGCAACTGCCTCTACGACCACCTGCTGCGCCTCCACGATCTACTCACCTCGCTCGAGCTCGGCGAGACCACGATCCACGACCTGGACGGCGCGCTCGGCGCCCTGCGCCCCTAGCGCAGCCGCCTGGCGGCCCCGAACCCCGAGCGAGGGCCGCCAAGCTCGGCAGCCCGACACGCCCATGACCAAGGACGCTCTCACCGCCGCCGCCCTGCTCGGCTCGACCGTCCCGACCGCCGTCACGTTGCACGACGCGCTCGGCCGGCTCGTAATCGCCGTCGGCGCCGGCGGGGCCTTCGGCTTCGCCATCGGCCACCTGCTCGCCGTACTGCTCGGGATCCACGACCAGTACGCCGACCGCATGGCCCGCGTCTGGACAGCCGCCTGCGCCGCGATCGCCCTCGCCTACTGGATCGTGTACGTCATCACCGGCTGGAAAGGCCCCTAAAATGAACTTCGTGAACACCGACCGTCGCTTTGTCGCCACCTGCTTCGCGGCCGCCATCGTGGCCGCCGTCGTCGTCTGGGCGGTCGGCCTGAACGAGTGGCAGGCGTGGCTCACCGCGGCCATCCTGGCCGTCGCTCTCTGCACGCTCTACACCGTGCGCGTGATCCTCCCCCACGCCCGGCCGCGCGACCCGCGCGGCCCGCGCGAGCGACGCGAACACCCGCAGCCCGTCCACCGCTAGCAAGCCCCGGCGCAGCCGGGATTACCCCGCCAGCCGCCGACGACGGTGCGGACTGTCACCCGGCAGGGCGGCCCCCGGCCGACCCCGAGCCACGCTCGGGGTTGACTGCTCCGCACCGCGTCGGCCAACGCCCCCGCGCGGGCTCACGCCGAGCCTGCCTCACCGATCGATCGCGCTGGTGCCTGAGGCGCGTCAGGCGGCAGCCTCACCCGCACGGCTCGGGGCACAGCGAGCCCGCTCGAGCGAAGCGCGCCGCGCCTGCAAGAGCCGAAGACGCGGGGCACGCCTCGCGACGTCCGGCTTTGGCACAACGACAACGCGCCGTACGAGCCGTTCGGGGTCACCTAATCCGGGACAGCGCATGTTCGGGAGATGAACGACCTCCTCCCAACCACCGAGCGCGTAGTCACCGCATTCCGAACACACGTACAGCTCCCACTCGCGCACGGACAGGGAGATCGTCCACAGCGACCCGGGCTTGAACTATGCGCCGCGCCGCACTTGTCGCGCTCGCGTTGCCGACACCGCTGCCTGCAACCTGGGGCTATCTCAGTCGAGATCCGACTGAAGCCATTCGCGGTCGCGCCGGAAGTGAAGATTGCGCAGTTCGGCCTCGCTCTTTCCGAGCAGATCCCCTTTATAGGAACGTCGCCATAAAGGGGGATCATGGGAACCCTCGGCTTATGTTCGCTCAGGCCGAGACGGGCACTGGTGCTGGGTGCCACGGCGCGTGGAGGGGCCCATAATCCGCTGCCCTCGACGCGGTGCACCAGGCACGTCGATTTCGGCGGCGGGACGGGTGGGGCGCCGACACTTCTCCCCTGCTCGCCACGCGGAGGAGGACGCGAACCGGCCGGTAGTTGATACCTCCGGAGTCGTAGAAGTGGGCTCTGACGTAGTCGCGCGGATTCTCGGTCGAGGGCCTTCAACCGGCCCCGGCGGGGATCGTGACCTTGTTGGTCGTGATACCGCGAGCGACGATGTCGGTTCGCTCGGCGGTGTCAATCCGACTGGGCATCATCATCGTCCGACCGCACCCGCAGGATGCGAACTGCGGCGGGCTTAGCGCCGGCTTTACGCCACGTAAGTCGCCGCAAAGACCTGGGCTCGGGCGGCGGGGGGGCGTTTCGCCGAGCGGCCCAGTCAGAATGGGTTCCTGTTGGACCTGATTGCTTCGATTCCGAGTCCGTCGTCGAACGGTTTTCATCTCGGGCCGCTGTTTGTGCGCGCTTACGGCCTGATGTATGTGATCGGGATAACCCTGGCCGTTCTGATCGCGCGCCGGCGCTGGGAGGCGCGCGGTGGCTCTCGCGAGCTGGTCTATGAGGTCGCGCTCTGGGGCGTTCCGGCCGGGATCGTCGGCGGGCGGATCTACTTCGACGTCACCACGCCGCAGTACGTTCCAGATCACTGGTGGGGGCCGCTCGCTGTCTGGGACGGTGGGCTCGGTATCTGGGGCGGGATCGCGCTGGCGACTGTGGTCGGGGTGTGGCGGCTTCGGCGGCGCGGGGTGCGCGTGGCGGAGTTCATGGATGCTGCGGTGCCGGGCATCCTGGTCGCGCAGGCGATCGGGCGGATCGGCAACTACTTCAACCAGGAGCTTTTCGGCGGCCCGACCAATCTGCCCTGGGGATTGCAGATCGATCCCACCAACCGGCCCGAGCGATATGCCGATTTCCAGACCTTCCACCCGACGTTTCTCTACGAGTTGCTCTTCGACCTGGCGCTCGCCGGCGGCCTCGTCCTGCTTGGCAAGCGCGGCCGCGTGCGTGCACCAGGCCTGTTCGCGCTCTACGTCGCCGGCTACTCCGGCTTCCGCATCTTTGAGGAGTCGTTGCGGGTCGATCCCTCCCAACACTTCCTCGGACTGCGACTCAACTTCTTCGTCGCGAGTGCTCTTTGTGTCGCGGGGCTGGTCTGGTTCAGCCACATACAGCGGCCCTGGCTACGTCGGTGTACCACCGCTAAGGGCGCCGCGGCGATCGCCCTAGTCGCCGCCTCGGCGCTGACGGGCTGTGGCCACGGAGGCAAGGTGAAGGCCGCCGCGCGGCCCGCAACCCAAGAAGAAGCCGCGGGAATCAGCTCCCCGCCTGCCTTCGACACGGCCGGAGACCCGTGGCGGTTTCGAGTTCGCCCGCGAGCCTTCGACCGTCTGTCCACCGCCTGAGCATGGCTCGCGCTTCCGGCGCGCGACGCCCACGCGTTGAAGGGTCGCCCCTCGCGCGTGGACGACGCGCGGCCGCGACAGCGCCGCCGCGCGCACGATCTGTCGGGCTATCTGCGTCGGCGTTTCTGTCGCCATTCGCTGAGTTTGAACCAGGCGATCAGCAGCACGACCGGTCCGAGGTAGATCGGTAGTTCGATTAGGACGTGGCCGGCGTGCGCGAGTGGCGGGGTCATGTGTTGACCGCCGATAGCAGCCAGAGGCCCAGGCTTGTGAAGCCGACCATGACGACGAGCATCCAGTATTGGGAGCGCACGGCGTCGCCTACGTCCCTGTACATGTCGACGGCGCGGTCGTGGGCGAGCACGAGCCCGGAGACGTGGCCGACGACGAGCGCGGCGACCTGTGCGTACCAGATCCCGGCTGCGGAGATCAGGTTGTAGTTGATGCCGGTGTGGGCGGTGCCGAAGATGTCGGAGCCGTGGCCGAGCGGGTCGGAGATGAGGTGCGCCATGGCCTGGCCCTGGAAGACGAGCAGCGAGAAGTAGTGGGCGAGCGCGTAGGCGAACGCGATTGGGATCAACGTGTGCGCGAACAGGCTTGCGAGCTCGCCCGGGGTGTGTCCCTCGCCGACCTCGCTCATGCCGCCGACGCCGACGCGGTAGAAGGCGCTCACGATCGCGATGCAGGCGAGCAGCCCGATTGTGCCCGCCCATTGCTCCGCGGTGAGCGGGCCGGCGCCGAGGTGTTGGAAGGCGGAGCCGAGGTGGGGGGCGATCGAGGTCCATAGCGGCCCGTTTTCTGCGCCGTCGAAGGTGGTCGAGCCGATCGCGACGCAGAGCAGCGCGACTGTGCCTGGCAGTAGTTCGAGCTTGGGCGCGCCGGCGAGCGGCGGGCGCAGGGAGAGGACGCGGTCGCGGCGCTCGAACCACGACAGCCGGGCGAAGAGGCCGAAGTAGACGCCGAACGGGTCGGCGCGCTCGCTCCAGGTCTCGATGCCGTAGAGCGCCATGCCGACGAGCATCACGCCGGTGTAGGCGAGCGCCATGATCGCGAGCGTCGAGGGGTCGTCCTTGTTGACGTAGGTGAGCTCGACCCAGGCGAAGAAGAGGATGCCGACGGCGGCGGGCCAGCGCCCGAGCCATGCGGGGTAGGCGAGCGGCGGCGGCGGTTCGGCGCGCGAGCGCTTGTGCGTGATCCACGACGCGGCGTGCGCGATCGCGCGCCAGGGGCTGAGCGCCCGCCAGACGTTGCCGAAGAGCACGCTGGCCACGACGAGCCCGACCCAGAAGACGACGTAGATCGCGGTCGGTGCGAGGTTGCCGAGCGCGTCCTGCACGCCCGCGAAGCCGGCGTAGACGACAGCCGCCAGGGCGGCGACGCCGGCGGCGCCGGCGAGCACGTCGATAGCGAGGGGAATGCGGACGAGGCGGCGCGTCGTGACGTCGTGCTGGAGCCGCGGGTTCGGCCAGAGCGCGGCGAGCGCTGCGAACGACACGATCAGCACTACGGCCGCGGCCCAGCCGAACAGCCAGACCGGGATCGGGAGGTCGGTGCGCGCGACGATCCCGTGCGCCGAGGCCGGCGGCGGGAACAGAGCTCCCGCCGCCGGCGCCACTACGAGCGCGGCGGCAACCCATGCCCGGCGTCTCATTGGTTCACCTGCAGTGACGCGATCTGGTCGCTGCGGCTCTCCAGCTCGATCACGAAGATGCCGTCGATCGTGGCCGGGAAGTCGAACGAGACGCTGCCGCCCTTCGCTACGTCCTTGTGGAAGTTGTAGCCGTGGACGTGGATCTCGTCGGCGACGTCCGAGACGACCTTGAAGCGCACCCGCTGGCCCTTGTTGACGGTGATCTTCTGGATGCCGCCCTGCGGCTTGCCGTGCACCACCTTGATCACCGCCGGCGCACCCGGCGCCACGGTCGTGGTCTTGTTACTGCCGCCTCCGCTGCCCTTTGCGATCACGAAAGCCACGACCAGCGCGGCGACGAGCAGCGCCAGCAATCCGGCTCTTTTCACGTTTCCTCCTATCGTCGAGTTCCGAAGGCGCGGCGGTCATGCCGGCCGCGCCGGTAGCTCAGCCGGATGCAGGCGGCGCGCGTGGCGCGAGCCGGCGCGCGAGCTCGTCCGCGGACGGCACCCGCGCGAGCGAGCGCGCGAGCGGCGAGGCCGCGAGCACGGGGGCGAAGAGCGCGATGCGCCGTCGGCGGCGGCGAGAGGCAGCCGCAAGCACAGTCGTCGCTCCCCGCAGGGCGAGCATGATCAAGAGACCGATCGCGACTGCGAGCGGTAGGGCCAGCCAGCCGCCGTGGTCGAATGGAGCGCCGAGCCCACCGGGATGTCCTTCCGCGAGCTGCCCCTCGATCCACTCCTGTGAGCAGTAGACCGTGATCAGCAGCGAGCTCAAGAGCGCCCAGACACATTTTGCACGCGGCAGCGGTGCACCTCCGGCGGCTTCGCCTTCGAAGGCGCGGACGACCCGTGACAAGAATGCCGCCGCTGCGAGCACCACGAAGCCCGCGACGACCGGCGTCGCGAGGCGCAGATAGGCGTGCCCCTGCAGCGACAATTCTTCGCCGGCGTCGCCGCCGTAGGCGAGCAGGTAACGCAGGTCGTGCACGCCGAGCGCCCCCAGCGCCATCAGCGCCGCTGCGCGAGTCCGCCAACCGCGAGACGGCACGCGGGCGCGAGAGCGCCTCCGCGCGACGCTCGGCGAGCTGTCGCGCACGGTTATCGTCACGAGGCGGCGAGCTTCGGGACGTCGTGGGCGATATCCCTGGGGTGGAAGTTGGCGGGGTAGATCGTGAGCAGCTTGCCGCTCGCGGTGACGCCGTAGACGAGTGCCGTGTGCGCGACGAACTCAGGGTTGGTGGCGTCCTTCTGCGAACCGACGTTCCAGGCAGACCAGACCTTCCCGAGCTGGGAGGGCGAGCCGAGCAGGTACTGCATGCGGCCGGTCATGCGGTGCAGGCGCAGGAACCGGGCGACCGAGCTCGGCGTGTCGTGCTGCGGGTCGACCGAGACGGCGACGATCTGTAGCTTGCGGGTCTCGGGCCCGAGCTCGTTCTGGACAACTCGCAGCTGCGAGGCGATCAGCGGACAGACGTCGGGGCAGTGGGTGTAGAGAAAGGTCACCAGTACCGCCTTGCCGCGGTAGCTCGCCAGGCTCACGGGCTGCCCCAGGTAGTTGCGCAACGTGATGGGCGGCGCCTGCTTGACCGGGCTCAGCAACGGTCCCCGGAAGCCGCCGCTCGCGGCCACCTTCTTCGCGCCTCCGGGTAGCTTGGAGCCGCTGCCGTGCCCGACAGCCAGCACCAACGTCGCAGTCGCGAGCGCGACGACGAGTGCGAGCAGCGGCAGCAGGCGCGAGCGTCGCAGCCCGCGCCGGGGAGGGTCTTCACGTGGTTGTTCAGGGGTCGTGGACATCGCCCCGCCTCTCTTTCCGGCCTTCCCGAGCAGCGATAGCCGCTCAGGAAAGCGGTCACTCGTCGCTTAATGTGCGGTACGCGAACCGCTTCAAGACGGCCGCGTCCCTGCGGCCAGTCAGCGCACGAGCGGTGGGGCGCGGCCCGGCGAGCAGGCAGCCAGCGGGCTCGGCACGAGTAGGAAGACGGGCTCAGGCGCGGGCATGTCCGCGCACGGCCGGCCCGCGGATGCCGCCCTATGTCGGCGGGGTCGAGCGGCGAGCCGCAGCGCCGCCCGCCCGCCGCGGACCAGCAGCGCGACTGCCCCGCCGACCGCCGCAGCGGCCGGTAGCGCCCACCAGCCACCGTCACCGAAGACGCCGATAAGGCCGGCGGCGTGGCCGGTGGCGAACAGCCCCTCCAGCAGCTCTTGCGCCACGTAGATGGCTACCAGGGTTACGGTTGCCGCAAGCCACAGGCCGGCGATCCCGACGGCTTGGCGGTCGGAGAGGTCCCCGGAGCGCCAGACGTGTGCCAGCCGGCTGAGGAAAGCCCCCGCACCGATCGCCAGCACGAGCACCAGCCACGGCGTGACCGAACTCAGGTAGGAGTGACCGGTATTGGCGAGCTCGCTGCCGCCGCGCGAGCCGTAGGCGAACAAGAACCGCAGCTGGTGCACCAGCAGCGCAGCGAGCGGCATCAATGCCGCCGCTGGCAGCCGCCCAGCCCAGACGCGAGTCTCTCGCGAACGACGCAAGATTGCGTCACTGTAGCGCCGCTCGGCCGCCGGCGGCGGCGGCGGGAACGTCAGCTGTCGCCTCGTGTCTCGTCGAGCAGGCGTTCGCGAAGGCGTGAGCTCGTGCCGCTAGCGGCGGCGCGCGCGGCTCGCTCGTCGCTGAGCGCGATGCCGCGGTCGTGCGCGAGGTCGAGGAGCTGTTGGCGCTCCTCGTCCTGGCTGGCGGCGCGCGCGAACAGCCACGCGAGCAGCAGCGTGGTGAGAAGGATCTGCTCGAGCATCATGATCGCCCCGGCGACGTTCTGGTCGCTCAGCGTGTTGAGGCCGTAGTGGGTGTCGCGGCTGTCGTAGTAGGGATAGAAGACGGTGCCCGCCCAGATGAAGGCGTTCGCCAGCGCCGCGCCGATGAAGCGCACGAGGATCACGTACCCGAGCCGCGCCCAGTTGCTGAACCAGGCCGGTTTCGGCAGCGGGCCCAGCAGCGCGATCCACAGCAGCATGCCGAACCACAGATAGGAGGCGTGCTCCAGCGCGTGCACGAGATCGTGTCGCAGCGCGAGCTGGTACAGCAGCGGCAGGTGCCAGATGTAGTAGTCGAGCGCCCACAGCGCGAGCGCCGCCACCGGGTGGGTGAGCGGGCGGACCCAGCGCGTGGCGTGGATGTGCAGCAGCGGCTGCATCACCGGCCCGGTGAGCCCGAGCACGATGAAGAACGACGCGATGTCGCCGATCGCCAGGTGCTGCAGCATGTGGGCGATCAGGACGTTGTCGGCCAGGTCGTCGATTGGCGGCAGCTGAACCGCGGTCACGAGTGCCGCACCGCCGAGGAACGAGGCCTGCCGCCAGGCGGTCACGGGCCGACCCTGGCGCGCGAGCGTGCGCGCGCGGAGCTGGTAGGCGACCACGTAGACGCCGAACACCACCAGTGGCGGGAGCGCCTCACCGAGGTGGAGCCGGCCGACGCTGGCGAGTGAGAACGCCGAGTCCATCAGCGGCCGAGCGCGTAGCGCTCGATGTCGGAGTCGAGCGCCCCCTGCGCCTTGTAGGTGCCGAAGTAGGTGTACACCTTGTGCTCCGCGGCGTTGAAGTAGATGGTGATCGGCAGCGCTTGGGCGTTGCCGAACGAGGCCGCGATCGCGCCGTCCGAGTCCACGTAGCTCGGGTAGCTCACCGGGTGGGCGCGCAGGAACGATTCGGCGCCGCCGCGGCTGTCGCTCACGTTCACCCCCAGGAACGCCACCTGCTTGCCGTAGCGAGCCGACGCCTGCGCAAACAGCGGGAACTCGCCCCGGCACGGGGGACACCACGACGCCCATTCGTTCACCACCACCGGCCGCCCGCGGAGCGACCGCAGCCGCGCCTCGAAGGCCGACATCCCGCCACCGAGGAGCGTTCCAGCCTGGGAGTGAACGCCGGCGAGCGGCGCCGGTGAGCCCGCCAGCGCGCGCTTGACCTCGGCAGCGCTCGGCGGCTTCGCCTTGGCAGCGCTCGACCCGCCGCCGGCGTCCACCCGCTGCTTCAGCGTGAGCAGGTCCGACAGCGCCTGCTTTGGCGTCCAGGGCGACTGCGGGTGATGCAGGTTGCTCTGGCCCTGGTCGTTCAACAGCCGCCGCAGCGCCGGCGCCAGCCTGGTCCCCACCGACGGCATCCCGACGGCCGCGACCCGCCAGCGCCCCTGCGGGTCGAGGATGAACAGCCCATCGCTGTGCTGCACGTCGAAGCGCTCGGGCTTGTTCGTGAGCCAGTCGATGTCCGGCGGCTTGCCCTGCGGCACGCGCCTGAAGTAGACGCCGAAGAACTTCCACATCCGCGCCAACTCCGCGCGCGTGCCGGTGAGCATCCGGAAGCCCAGTCCGGTCAACCGGCGGTAGGCGCGCAGGCGCGCGGGGTTGTCGCGCCAGGGGTCGACGCTCACCTCAGCCACCGTCACCTGACCGCCCAGCCCGATCTTCTGAACGGCGGCCTGGACCCGCTCGAGCGCGGCGGTGGTCATCGGACAAACCTCGTGGCAGAGCGTCATGAATGGCGCGAACAGCAGATAGCGCCCCCGGAACGACGACAGCGTGACGCGGTGCCCGCGCTCGTCGATCAGCGTCAGCTTCGGCGCTGGTTTGTCCAGCAGCGAACCCACCGCCAGCCGGCCGTTCGCGAGCCTCCCCGACTCGACCACGGGCGTGCTGGACGACCACACGCGTGACACGACCACGTCCGCCGCGATCAGAAAGAGCCCGAATGCGACGACCAACGTCACGACCCGCTGCGCCCGCGTGCGAAGCACGCGCAACACCATATGAGCCGCCGTCGTCCGACGCTGCGCCAGTGAGGTAAGCCTCCTTACAGAGGCGCCGACGCGGTCCCGGCACCGACCGTCCTACCATCCAATGGCATGGCGACTCGCAAGGCGCGGCGAGAAGAGCTGCGCGCGGAGCGCCGGGCGCGCGAGCAGGCGGCGCGGCTGGCGGAGCGGCGCAAACGACGGCTGTACCTGTTCGGCGGCGCGCTCGTCGCGGCGGCCGCGGTCGTCGCGGTCGCCATCGCGGTCAGTCAGAGCGGATCCTCCCACAAGCGCCAGGGTGGCCAGGCCGGGGCGCGCGCGGTACAGCGCGAACTCGCCGGGATCCCTCAATCCGGGACCGCGCTCGGCCAGCCCAGCGCGCCCGTGACGATCACCGAGTACGCCGACCTGCAGTGCCCGGTCTGCCGCGACTTCGCGCTCGACACGCTTCCGCAAGTGACCGCGAACGACGTTCGAGCCGGGCGCGCGAAGCTCGTGTTCCGCAACCTCGAGACCGCGACACCCGACACCCAAACGTTCAAGACAGAAGCGGTAGCGGCGCTCGCCGCGGGACGCCAGAACAAGCTCTGGAACTACGTGGAGGTCTTCTACCGCAACCAGGGCGCCGAGGGATCCGGCTACGTCAACGACCAATTCCTAGAGTGAATCGCGCGCTCTGTCCCCGGCCTCGATCTCGCCCGCTGGCGGCGTGATCGCAGCCACCCAGCGCTCGCGGCCCAGGTGGACACCGACGCCTCCACCGCCGATCGGCTCGGCTTCCACGCGACCCCGTCGCTGTTGATCAAGGGGCCGCGCTTCCCCGCCCAGTCGATTCAGAGCGCCGCCAGCTACAGCGACGTCCAGCAGGCGATCAAGGCGGTCCACGGTTGACCGAGCAGCTGCGAGAGAGGAGCGCCAGCATCGACGCTCCGACCGCCTCAACCGATCACCGCGCCCTCAGCCCGCCGGGATCGCAGCGATTGGCCTACGCCACCGCGCTCGTGGCGCTGATCGGCCTCGGCATCGCTGCCTACCTCACATACATCCACTACGCCGGCCTCAAGCCGCTGTGCCTCGCGAGCGGCGGCTGCGAGCGCGTCCAAAGCTCACGCTACGCCGAGCTCGCCGGCGTACCGGTCGCCGTCCTCGGCCTCGTCGGCTACGCGGCGATCCTCGCCTCCCTTGCGGCCCCGGCTGAGACCGGCCTGCTCGCCGGGGCGTTTGTCGCGCTCGTCGGCTTCGGTTTCAGCGCATACCTCACCTACGCCGAGCTGTTCAAGATCCACGCCATCTGCCAATGGTGCGTGGCGAGCGCTGTACTGATGACGATCCTCGCCGTGCTTACGACCGTCCGGCTGCTCCGCGCTGACGCGCCCGGCCGACCGTAGGAGGTGGTGGGCGCGCATCATCTGCGTGCTATCCCAGTCCCGCTTCGGCTGCTACTGGCGGCGTGCGTGATCGCGGGCGCGGTGCTCGTGCCACTCGCACTCAGCCACCATGCGCCCGGGCGAAGGCGCGCGGGGCCGGGGTTCTACGCCGAGCGACTGAGCGTCAACTTCCGCGGTCGGCCCGCTCCGCCGTTCCGCCTGCGTGACGCACGCGGCGGACTGCTCGACCAGCGCAGCCTGCGCGGGCGTCCGTACCTCGTCAGCTTCCTTTACACCCACTGTCCCGACACCTGTCCGCTGATCGGTGCCGAGATCAGGCAGGCACTAACCGCCCTCGGCCCGCAAGCCCGACGCGTCAGCGCCGTCGCGATCAGCGTCGACCCGGCGGGCGACACTCCCACCTCTGTCAAGTGGTGGCTCACGCGCCTACGCGAACCACCGAACTTCCACTACCTGATAGGCAGCCGCAGGCAGCTCTTCCCCATTTGGGACAGCTACTTCATCGACGCACAGCTGCCCGCATACACCGGCGGCACCCACACCTCGATCATCTACCTCGTCGATGCCCGCGGCATCATGCGCGGCTCCTACAACGCCGCCGGACCCGTCAACCCCGAGCAAATCACCCACGACCTACGCACACTGGTCAGAGAGGCTCAGCGCGACGGCGCACCGTCTTAACCCACGAAAGCGATGGGTGTCCGCCGTGGTCGCGGCGACGGCGTCGACACTGGATTTGCCGGCTTCTGCGGGCGCTGCTTCGGCTGCTGTGGCGGGCCTACCCGCCTTGGACGGCGCGCTGTGGCGTTTACGGAGTTGCCTGTTCTAGGACCTTGATGAATTGCTCGCGCTCGCGCGACGCGTGGGCGGACGCTGCCGGAGGAGCGACTCCCAGACCACCGCCGCCTAGTCATGAACGAGTCGGAACAGTTGGGTGAGGCGAACGCCGCTCGCTGGTCACGGGTGGGGCCCGCCGCCAGAGGCAGGGTTGACCACCGCGAGCAGAACCACCGGGACGTGCGTCGCGCCGCGAAAGCAGGACCGAGCCCCCGGCGCTGGGTTGGTCTCGCTCTTCGCCTCAGCACAACCGCCGGTCACCGCGTGCCCCGAGCGACGCCGTCGTCGCTGCTTCAGCCACCGGCGCCGCCGTAGTCCTGTCATAGCTCATCCAGGAATCGGAGGAGCGCGTCGGGCGGGCGGTAGCGGCCCGGCCTGCTGTCCAGTGGCTTGGTGCGGGCGAGTGCTCGTTCTTTGATGGCGAGGTCGGCGTGGAGGTACATCTGCGTGGTCTCGACTTGCTCGTGTCCGAGCCAGAGCGCGATCACGGTGGTGTCGACACCGGCATGTAGTAGCCGCATCGCGGCGGTGTGGCGTAGGACGTGTGGCGTGATCGTCTTGGCGGTCAGCGACGGGCAGCGCTCGGCGGCGTGGGTGGCGTGCTTTGTGATCCGGCGGGCGAGCGCCTTGCGGGTCAGCGGCGTGCCGGTGCTGGTCGGAAACAGCGGCTCGGCGGGCAAGCTGCCGCGTTCGGCGAGCCAGGCGCGGAGAACCGCGGCGGTCTCTTTGGTCAGCGGCGTGATCCTGCTGCTTGCGGCCCTTGCCGGTGGTGGTCGCGTGCGCGCCGGTGCCGAGGTGGATGTCGCCGCAGCGAAGGCCGCTCAGCTCTGAGGCTCGCAGTCCGGTCTGGGCAAGCAGGGTGATGATCGCGTGGTCGCGGCGACCGGTCCAGCTCGAGCGGTCCGGGGCGTCGATGAGCGCGTCGAGCTCGGGCTCGGTGAGATAGGTGACCAGCGCGCGTTCGTGTCGCTTCGGCCCGATCTGCAGGACCCGCTCGATCGTGGCGGCGTGTTCCGGATGGCGCAGAAGGCAGTAGCGGTAGAAGGTGCGGACGGCGGCCAGGCGCGTGTTGCGCGTCCGCGCACCGCACCCGCGGTCGGTCTCGAGGTGATCCAGGAACGCGCCGATCAGCGGCGCATCGAGCTGGCCCAGGTCGAGGCGTGATGGCTCGACGCCGAGCCGTTGGGATGCGTAGGTGAGCAGCAGCCGAATCGTGTCGCGGTAGGAGGCGATCGTGTGCGGGCTGACGTTGCGCTCGCGGACCAGCCGGTCGGTGAACCACGCCTGCAGGGAGACGGCGAGCGCGCTCACCGCCCGGCTCCGAGGTGGCGTTCCAGGCGTTGGGCGGCGAGGTGCATCAGCTCGGGCGCGGCTTGCAGATACCAATACGTCTTGCCGGGATCGACGTGACCGAGGTATGTCGACAGCGCCGCGATCCTCGGGCCGGGATCGCCGTCTATGCGGTAGGCGTCCAACAGCGTGCGCACGGCGAAGCTGTGTCGCAGGTCGTGCAGCCGCGGCCGGCACGCAGCCGAGCGCGGCACGATCCCCGCGCGCGCTCGCAACGCCCGGAAGGCTGTCTGCACGTCGCTCATCAACAGCCTCGTGCCGACGTTCGAGACGAGCAGCGCCTCCGCCGGCCCCGCCGGCCGCGGGCGGTCCCGGCGAGCCAGGTAGCGCGTCAGCGCGCTGGTCGTCGTCGGGTGCAGCGGCAGCTCCCTGGACTTCCCGAACTTCCCGTGGCGGACGATGAGCGTGCCGAGGTCGGCGTCGAAGTCCGCGCGGTCCAGCGCGATCGCCTCCCCGATCCGCATCCCGGTGACGATCAGCAGGCCGAACAGGGTCCGAAACGTCGCCGTCTTGTGCGAGCTGCGCAGCGTACCGGCGGCTTCGATCAGCCCCTGGACCTGCTCGTCGGTGTAGAGGTAGGGGACCGCACGGCGCGGCCGGTCGGGCAGCAGGTCGGTCGCCGGCACCTCGACCCGCAGGTCGACCTCGTGCAGGTAGCGAGCGAACCCGCGGACCGCTCCCAGCCGCATCGCGTGCCAGTGCTCGCCCGCCCCCGGGAGCGTCGCCCACGCCAGCGCGTGCTCGACTGTGATCCGGTCGACGCCCGCCGCGTCGAGATGATCGAGGAACTGGCGCCAGCAACTGCTCGGTGCGCTCGAGCTTGTAGCCGAGCGCTCGGCGCACGGACAGGTATTCCGCCAGCGATTCGCGCAGGGCGGTCATTGGACGGCTCCCGGCCACCGACGCGCGATCTGCCTGAGCGCGTCGCGGTCGACCTTGGCGTAGATCGCGGTGCTCCTCGCGTGGCGGTGACGGAGCACCTGCCCGACCTCCGGCAATGTGGCGCCAGCTCCCAGCATCTCCGACGCCGCCGTGTGCCGCAGCCGATGCGCGTGGATCTGCCCGAGCCCGGCTCTGAGCGCGGCCGCCTCCACCACGTAGGTGACCCCGCCCGGCGACAGTCGACGGTGCGGCGCGCGGACCCGCACGAACACCGCCCTGTCCTGCGCGCTCGAGGGGCGCCCGTCGCGCAGATACCCCACGACCGCCTCCCCGACATCCACCGGCAGCGGCAGCCGCTCCGAGCGCCCGCCCTTGCCGCGCACGACCAGCTCGCCCGCGCGCCAGTCGATGTCCTCAAGCGAAAGTCCGGCGACCTCCGCGGCGCGCAGCCCGAGCCGCGCCAGCACCGTCAGGATCGCCAGATCCCTGATGCCGATGACGGTCGACCTGTCACACGACGCGAGCAGCGCCTCGACCTGGCGGCGCTCAAGGCGCTTCGGCAGGCCCGACAGCCGCGATCCGTGAACCGACGGCACCGCGCCGGCCAGCGAGCGCTCGAGCACGCCTTCCAGATGGAAGAACCGAAGCAGCGACCGCAGCGCCACGACCGTCAGCTGCGCCGCCCGCCGCCCCAGCCGCGGACAGACCTCGACCACGAAGGCCCGCACCTCGGCCACATCCACGCGCCAGAGCTCCAGCCCGTCCGGACCCTCGAACCGCGCCACGAACGGACGAACCTTCTCGACATAGCCGCGGGCGGCCGCCGATACCAGGCCACGCTCCTGCTCCAGATACCGCCGGAAGTCCAACAGCAGTTCCTCAACCGGCCCCGCGCAAGCCGGCCTGCTCGCTGGCGGCGCGACGCCCAATCCGCGCAGATACCCCAGCAGCGGACCCAGCGCCTTGACGGTCACAAGATACCTGTAGCCGGCCGCGCGCCGCTCAGCACAGAACCTCTCGGCTACCTCCAACGACACCCCAGACGCAGCGACGCCCTCGGCCGCCAGCCAGCCGCTCAACCCGGCCAACAGCGCAACGTGCTTGCCAACCGTCACCGGCCTGAACCCCTGCCGCCACAAGTCATCGACGAATCCGGCAGCGAAAGGCTCAAGCGGACCCGGCACCACAACCCCCGACACATCAACCATTCCGACCGGCTCCTTCTCCGCGAACAACACGTCGAAGACGACGTCGGCCAGGACCCTCAGACTATGTAGCCCACCTCAGACCGCGAAGACGCTCGCTGCGGCGAATTCTCAATCAGCGAGGCGCATAAGCCGGCGGTTCCCATGATCGCCCTCGCAGAAGAGCACCTCGTCATCTTATGCCGAGGCCCACGTTATGCCGACCACGTCGCGCAATCCCTGGCATGTTGCGGACGTGCGCTCGGGAACCTCCGCATAATGCCTCGGTCTTCCCTTCCGCGCGTAAAGGAGGGCGGATCCCATCCCGCCGACGTGGTTGGCGTTGCCCGCGAAGCACGACTCGTGGGGTGGTCGCGCACTCGCGGGCGGATACAGCTGCGTCGAGTGAAGCCGGGCATGGCAGCGAGACTTTCGTTTGCTCCGTCGCGAGAGCAGAAGGCTTCGGGGCGCGCTCAGCACGATCGGGCACCTGGCCTTTGGCCGCCAGCTGTGTTTATGGAGTTGTGGACGGGCGCCGGGAGGAGTTCGCTCTCGTTCGGTTTTCAACGCTCCCGCATTCAACCGAGCGCGACCATCCAGACGGAGTCGGCGACAGCTCTGATACGAGGGCCGGTCGGTAACTGCTCCCATGAAGTGCGTGCCCGGAGCGCCTCGCGAGATGCGAGACCAGCGGCAACTCCTTGAGCGACCTGTGCCTCGTGTCCGCCTGCGGAGTCGCGCCGGTTGCTGGTCACCGCTGAGGCGACCGGCCGGTGGTGCGTGCTGAGCGAGACGCCCGCACGGCGACGGAAGGGTATGGCCGTGTTCTGCCCAGATTCAGGGTCTTGGCGGATGGTCGCCTGAAAGTTATGGTGATGTCGTGTCGATCGTGGCGATCGTTTTGGCGTTCATCTTTGGGGCTGGCGACCAGTATCTGGGAAGCCTGACAGTGCATGGGTGGGGTTTGTGGACTGTGGCGCTTAGCCAGCTGTCGGCGACGTGGTTGCTACTGCCGTTCGTCAGCGGTCTCACCGCGGACAGGGCTGGGCGGGCGGCGAGGCTCGGGCTGCTGGTCACCTATGCCGCTCTGCTCGGTTACTTCGTAATGACACTGAGTCCGGTTGAGGGCGTTGCCCTGAACCGTGTCGACATCGTTCGCTTCGTGCAATCGCAGTCTCATTTGGTCGTCGGTGGCGTGATCACTGGTCCACTGTTCGGATACCTCGGATATCGATGGCGGCTCAGCCGGTCGTGGTGGAGCGCGCTGCTGATCGCCGGCGCGGCGTGCGGGGAGCCGGTCGCCCGCGCGGTGATGGGTCGGCTCGAGCCGGCGAGCCTCGTGTGGACGATCGAGATTGCGCTCGGCATCGCCCTCGGCGCTTACTTAGCGGTCGTCGGCGTGACCTATCGCCGCCGGGGCGCGGCGGATTCTCCATAGCCCGCCCCCCCGCTCGAACGCGCTTCGAGCGTCGTGCGCAGCTAATCAACAACGCGCGGCGCCAGACAGCCGAGAGCGAGCGCCAACCTATCGGCCAGCAGTCTCCTTTCTGGTCTGCGAGAGACCTCGCATCGACCCTGTGCGTCGCCTGCTCTGCGCGCGGATGGGGCGCGCGCGTTCTCGACGGCGCCCACGGCGGGCGCCGGGTGTCAGGGTCCATGGAAGAGGTCGCCACCATCGGACAACAGCGGCTTCGAACGCAGCGGGTGGGTCGACGCGGACGGCCACTCCTGCGTCGTGATCGCACTCGGTGCAAATTTCCAGCAGCCGGGCGGAGCGAGCGTCCGCCGCCGCGTCGGGGGTGGCCCAACTAGTTTGTGGCGTCGGCGAGCAGCGAGTTGAGGGTGACGGTACGGATGCCGCGCGCGCGGAGGGCGCGTTCGAGGCGGATCACCGACCGCCAGTCGGCATTCGTTTCGATGATGTCTCCCGGCCGGATCTCGTCGGGTGGTGTGCGGGATGGTGCCACTGGGCGGCCGTGGGCGGTCTTGGCGAGGATGTACTGTCCGAGCGTGAAGCCGCGGCGGGGGACCACGTAGATCATGTTGGCTCGCTCGCCGAGGTCGCGCTTGACCTCGTGTAGCCGCGCGACGGTGTGGATCCAGTGCAGCGCTGGCCCTTTGCCTAGCGTGGGCACGAACTCGACGCCATCCTCGGCGGCAGCGCTCGCGAGGTCGGGCGGGGGTGGTTCTGTGACGGCCAGGCTGGCCGGCAGGTGCCGCGCGGCGAGGCGCTCAAGCAGCGGGTCGAGCTGCTGCGGGCCGGGGCGGAGCACGAGCGCTACCTCCTGCTTCTGGGTGCTGACGTGCTTGAGCGGTCTGATGTGGAACTCGTGTGCGGCGACGGCGTAGCCGGTGCTTGAGGAGAGCGCGACGAGCGCGAGCGCGGTAGCGACCGGCGGGACGCGCCGTGTGATGAGCCACCAGCGGGGTAACGGGCGGATCCGCGGCTGGGCTGCTGCGACGACGTCGGCGGGAGATGGGAGCGCGCGCACGGGGCGCTGCGCCGGGCGCTGGTCTGGCTCGGTGATGATCCCGCGCAGTGTTTCGCTGAGCTCGGTTTCGTCCTTGGCGCTGCTGACGAGCCCGAGTCGTGCCATTGCGTCGAGGTTATGGCGGACATGACCGACCGCGAAGCCGTGCACGACCGTCGGGCAGCCGCGCAGTGCCGCTTCGAGGCAGGTCACGCCCGCGGTGGCGTGCACGAGCACGTCGGCGGCGGCGAGCAGGTCGCTCATGTTGGTGGTGAACCCGAGCACCCGGACGCGAGGGTCGGTGCCGAAGCGCGTCTCGAGAGCGTGGCGCGCCCGCTCGTTGCGGCCCGTGGTAACGACGACGGCCTCGGGACCCGCGTCGAGCGCGGCGGCCACCGTCTGCGGGAGCCTTCCCACGCCCCAGCCGCCGCCGGACACGAGCACGATCGCGCCGTGCGCGGGCAGCCCCTGCCGCGCTCGGGCGGCGGCTCGATCGACGGGTGTGTGGAACGCGGGGTCGGTGGGCGCGAGCACGTGGGTCGCGTTGCTCGCTCGCGAGATGCGCTCGACCTCCGGCCGGGACTGACGCCACGCGAGCAGGTGCATGTCGACGCCCCGGTGCGCCCAGAAGAACAGGCCCGCCAGATCGGTGATCACGGCCAACACGGGAATCTGTAGGCGGCGTCTGCGGCGCAGCTCCCCGAGCACCACCGTGACGCCAGGGTAGGTTGAGACGATCACGTCCGGTTGGTGGCGCCGGACAAGCCGGAGCAGGCGGCGCGCGCCCAGCCGCCGCAGCCAGCTCGCGCTGGCCCTGCGCGCTGGGGGGACGCGCAGCAGCAGTCTGTAGTAGATGTCGTACAGCCAGGGTGCACGCTCGAACAGCAGGCGGGAGCCGCCCCGTATCACGAGCCTGGGCAGCGTCCCCAGCGAGCGGCGCAGGTCCTCCTCGACCGCGACCTCGATCCCGCGCCGCTCGAGCTCGCGTGCCAGCGAGCGCGCCGCAACCAGGTGTCCGGCGCCGACATCGGCCGAGAGGATCAACACGCGACTGATCCGGTTGGGTCCCCTGGCCTTCATGGGCGCATCGTATGCGCGCTCCCGGCGCGACGCGGTCCGACCGGCTTCCCTCCGCAGCGCGCGTGCCGGCCCGTCACGGCGGCTCATGGGCGAGTCCGGCCTGCTCGATCGCCTCAAGCACGCGCGGGAGCGCCGCCGCGGTGCGGCGCCACGAGCCGGGGGCGGAATAGTCATCGGCGTCGTGGAGCAGCAGCACCGACCCCGGCCGCAGCCCGGTCGTCGCGAGCCGCGCGATCGAGCCCGCCGTTGCGTGCCTCGACCAGTCGCGCCCCCAGTGCGTCCACAGCAGCGGACGCAGCCCGCGGCGGCGCGCCAGCACAAGCCCACCGGCTGAGTAGACACCGTAAGGGGGCCGATGCAGTACGGGCGCCTGGCCGGTTGCTGAAGCGATGCGGTCGAGAGCCCGGTCGAGGTCGGCCACTACCTGCGCCGGGGTCAGGCGCAGCATGTTGCGATGCCGGTCGCAGTGCAGCGCGACGCCGTGGCCGGCGGCGGCGATCTCGCGGGCGAGCTCGGGGCGGCGCGCCACCTGCTCACCCACCAGGAAGAACGTCGCGCGGACGTTCCAGCGGCGCAGGGTCTCGAGCACCGCCGCCGTCCCGTGCGGGTGCGGGCCGTCGTCGAATGTCAGCGCCACGCCTCTGCGGGACGCCGTGTGGGAGTCGATGCCGAGCGGCGAGCGCAGGGGCACGAGCGGTTGGGCCAGCGCCGGCAGGGCGTGTACCGCGGCAAGCGCGCCGAGCGCCAGCGCCGCCTCCGGACGGAGGGTCGCGCTGCGATGATTGCGTCGCATGCCGACGATTCTCCTGGGTCTCGCGGCCGCGGTGTTCGCGTCTGTGCTGTACAGCCTCGGGATAGCGCTCCAGGCCGTCGACGCGCGCTCCGCGCCCGCCGAGGAGCGCCTGCGCTTGGCGTTGGCCGCGCGGCTTTTGCGGCGGCCCCGCTGGCTCGCCGGCACCGGCCTGACGATCCTCGGCTGGCCGCTACAGCTCATCGCGCTGCTGTGGGCATCGATCGTCGTGGTGCAGCCCGCGCTCGCCGCGGGGTTGCTGGTGCTGCTGATGCTGTCCCCGCGCATCCTCGCCGAGCGAGCAAGGCGCCGGGACGTTGCGGCGACGCTTGCGATCGTCGTTGGTATAGCGGTGCTCGCGGCGGCAGCCCCGACGCCACGGCACGAGCACGCAAGCGGTGCGCCGCTCTGGCTGGCGCTCGCCGGTCTGGGGTTGCTCGCGTTGGCGCCCTACCTACTCGACAGGCTCGGCCGCGGTGGCTCCGCGCTGACCGTGGTGGGTGCGGGCGTGGGGTACGCAACGAGTGCCGTGACGACCGCACTCGCTGCGGACGCGCTGCATCGCGGAGCCTGGGTCGGCGCGCTGGCATGGGCGATCGCCACCGGCATCGCTGCCGCGGCCGCCCTGGTGAGCGAGATGAGCGCGCTGCAGGAGCGGCGCGCGATCCATGTGGCGCCGGTCGTGTTCACCGTCCAAACCGCCCTGCCGGTCGCACTGGCCCCGTGGCTGCTCGCCGCGCGACTCACCCACCAAGGACAGGCCCTGACGATCGCCGCAGCGCTGGCGCTCGTGCTCGCCGGGGCCGCGACGCTGAGCCGCTCCTCGGCGCTGCTCGCCTACGCGGCCGGGACGGACATCGCCCCGCCCGCCGCCAGGCGCTAAAGGCGGCCGCACGGCAGGGCGCGGAACTGTGCTCGCTGAGACATGCCGGCGAGCGGTCGCTTCGATCGGGGCTCATCAGGAGGTACGTGGGGCGGGCACGGACGCGTTCGGGATCGTCAAGCGGTTCGTGGCCGCCAGGATCGGCCGCTCCACGAATCTCCAGCTGAGCGCGGCGATCGGCAGCGCCGCCGAGAGCACGAGCGCGAGCGCGGACGGGAAGTGCCCTGGTAGCAAGCGGTGGGACGCGAGCAACGACATCAGGGGGAAATGCCAGAGGTAGAGGCCGTAGGAGACCGTGCCGAGAGCGCGCAGTGGTCCGAGCGCCAGCACGCCGGGCGGCCGGGTTCCCACGACGAGCACAATCGCCGCAAAGCCGGCCCCGGCCAGCAGATCGCCCGGTATCTGCGGCGCGATGCCCCGGTCGAGCCAGTGCCAGGCGCCGTCCGCGACCACCGCGACCCAGCCGCAGACGAGCAGTGGCAGCGTGACCACGCGGCGGTTCGGCGGGCGGTGGTGGGCCACGACGCGCGCGGCGATGCCGGAGGCGAACAGCGGCAGGTAGGTGGGCAGCCAGACCGTGATCGTGCGCGGCCAACCGTCCAAGGCAGCCGCCGCGTTCCATCCCAGTCCGCCAGCTATCAGCCAGGCGCAGACCGACAGCACCGCACGGAATCCCCCGCGCTGCCCGGCGCGAGCGAGCAGCCAGCCGATCCCCGGCAGCGCGGCGTAGAAGGCAAGCTCGACCGCGAGCGACCAGCTCGGCGGATCGAGCCGTTGCGCCGTGCTCGGGAAGTAGTGCTGGCCGATGAAGCCATACAGCGGCAGCGCTGCGGGCAAGGCCCGACTCGCGCCCGGGCCGATCACCGCGAACGCGCCCGCCAAGGCGAGCCAGTAGGCCGGAAAGATCCTGACGATGCGCTTGACCGCGAAGTGGCGCAGGTCCACCCGAGGACCGCCGTCGAGCGCCCGGCGCACCCACGGTCCGGACAGCAGGAACGCTGACAGCACGAAGAACAACACGACGCCGAGCCGCAGTTCGCCGATCGCGGCTCGCAACAGCCCGAGGCTGCCCGGCCGCCGTGCCCCGGTCGACTTCCACACGTGCAGCGTCACCACTCCAAGCGCCGCGAGCCCGCGCAGACCATCGAGTCCCGCGAAACGCACCGCAACGCCGTCCGCCCTCCCGAACTCGCGTGCCATCGCCTATCCCTTGCCCCGTCCGCCCGTCAGCGCAAACGAACAGTCCGCCCGCGAGCGCTCAGCCGCCGAGTGCGGCGTCGCCGGCGCGTTGGGATCAGGTGAGCTGGTCGGCGCCGAGCGCGGGCGCCGCGGCCGGCCAAGCCCAGCTTGCCGGACGCAGCGGAGCCAGCACACGAGCGGCGAACCAGGCCGCCACGCCAGCCGTAGCCGCGCCCGCGGCCGCGTCGACCCAGAAGTGATTCGCCGTCACGAGCACGAGCGCGAACACGAGCAGCGGGTAGGCGGCGAACCCGGCCCGCAGCGCACGCGAGCGCACGACCAGGCCGCCGCTCACCCCGACGATCAGCGCGAACGCGACGTGCATGCTCGGCACCGCTGCGTACGGGTTGACCACGAAGCCGATGGCGCCCGTGTCTTGGTCGACGTGCGCGACCTGCCTGATCGTGTCGACGAAGCCGTCCGCCGCGAACATCCGCGGCGGGGCGACCGGCAGCAGCCAATGGACGATCAGCGCGAGGCCCATCGCCGTCAGGAACACGTTGCGAACGAAGTGAAAGACCTCCATCCTGCAAACGAACAGCCACACCAGGAAGGCAGCGTTGAGGGTGAACTGCACGTTCATGTATCCCCAATTCGCCGCGACGACGAGCCACCTGTGGTGCACCACCAGCGCCTGGGCGCGAGGCTCGAAGAACGTTCCCGTGGCCCGCTCGAACCGGATGATCGCCTGCGCATTCGAAAGGGCGTTGCTCGCCCGTCCGGTCGCGAGACCGCGCACCGCCTCATAGCCGGCGTCGGCAAGGGCGAACAGCAACAACTGCCGCAGCGCGTCGCGGCTACGCCCGCGCAGCGCGGCGAGCCATGAGTCAACACACCCAAGCAGCCCTCCCATCCCAGTACTCCAGGCTAACGCTGTGGAGCCGGACGATTCGCAGAGGGAAGGGTCTCTCGCCGGCGAGCTCGGCGCAGCTCCCCGCGAATCCCCAGCCGAGGCGGAACGGTCGCGCCGGACCGGGGGCGCGCCCGACAGTTGCCCGGGCAGCGGCTGCGGGTACAACCAGGGCGAACGACAGGGCCTATGGTGGAAGGAAGTCCTTTTTCACAGACGGGCGTCAACGCGATGTCGAGCCAAGACCTCGAGGCCGCGGTTGAGGGTCTGCCGACCGAGCGGATCCGGCGGCTTTTGGACGGCCTGGAGCGCGACCCGGAGGTCAAGCTCTGCGTCGGTGCTTGGTGGCCGCAGTGTCCGATGGTGCTCGCCGCCTTCGATCCCCGAACGGCGGCCGCGGACCCGCCTGAGGCCCGCTTCGCGGCCGCCTGGGATCGGTTGGCCACTCCGGGGTCGCGCTGGCAGGCGTGGATTTCGCCTGTTGGGCTCTGCGCAGGTCGCGTGGCCTGCCGCGCCGACGTTGAACTGTTGATCCGCGTGGGGAACCAGACGCTGGCCCGACGCGCCCAGCTGCCACGCCCGCGGCGCGAGTTGGATGCGCGGGGTTCCCTCGCCGCGGGCTCGACGCCCAGGCGCGCAGGCTGCCCGGCTGGGTCCGCTGCGGATCCGGAGCTTCGGCCGGACGCGACCCTCAGCGCCGGACCCCTCTCCGGAGCGCCGGTGTGTCCAGGCCGTTCGCGGGCGAGCTCTCCGCCTCGGCGGGCTCGGGTTCCTCACCCTGCTCGGGTGCGACTCGGTAGGCGGCCTCCATCGGTCGGACCCAGAGCTCCTCGACGGCGAGCTTGACCGTGACGATGATCGGCACGGCGACGAGCAGGCCGGCGAAGCCGAATAATCGCTCTACCGCGAGCACGCCGACCGCGACCAGCGCGGGCGGCAGCTTGACTGCGCGTGCCATCACGAGCGGCGATATCAGCTGGCCCTCGACCAGGTGCGCGAGCAAGTAGACGATCGCCACCAGCAGCGCCTTGGCGGGCGAGATCGTGAGCGCGTAGAGAACCGGCGGCACGGCGCTCACGAGCGCGCCGAAGTAGGGCACCACCATCGCAAGCGCCGTCAGCGTCGCGAACACGACCGCGTAGCGCAGGCCGATGATCGCGAGCCCCGTGTAGGTGAACGCCCACAGGACCACCATTCCGATCGCAAGGCCGCGCAGCCAGCCTACATACGCCTCCGCGAGCCGCTCGAACAGGCGCGCCACGTCCCGCCGCCGCGGCGGCGGCACCAGGCGCAGCGTGCCCTCAACCAGCGGAGCCGGGCGAACCGCGGTAAAGACGGCGGTCAGCAGCACCGCGACCATGCCGAGCACCGTGCCCACGACGGTCGCGCCCACCGCTGTGGCCGGCCCGAGCAGCCGCTGCGGATGACTGGTATAGCCCGTGACCCAGTCCTTTAGGCTGGTGCCCGCACTGTTGTGCGCATGCGTCGCGTGGTTGAGCTTGCGCTGGAGCGAGGTGACGGTACCGGGCAGCGCGTCGACGAGCTCCCGCCCCTCCCTGACGAAGGTAGGAACGAGCAACGCGATGATCCCGCCGAGCACCGCCAGCGCGAACAGCAGGGTGAGCGGCGCGCCCACTGCCCGGGGAACATGCAGACGCTCGAGCCACGTGGCCGCACCGGCGAGCGGCACGGCGAGGATGACGACCAACAGCACCAACAGCAGCAGCCCGACCACCTCGGGGAACACGAGCACCAGAACGACCAGCACGAACGCGAGGACGATCCCCCGAAACACGACCGCGGGCACCCACGGTCGAAATCGCTTGTCACCCTCCGGCTCCATCGCCTCTCCGATCGTTAGTGTCGCAGCAGGTCTCGTCCCCGAGCAGAGTCCGCGGGGGGAGCGAGCAGCACGGCGGTCGGCGCTCTCTGGACTGGCGGGCGACAGCAGGGGCACGGGGCGCGCGGACGCCGGCCCGATCTCGAGCCTGGGCAGATCTCGGCTGACGCGCGGGGCCGATCGGTCATGAAGGCCGCCGGCAGCCAGCAGCGCCACGGCGGCGGCGCCCGCCGCGACCGCGGCCGCCAGGCGTTGGCGCTCTCGACGCCCGCGCGCAACGCGCCGGCGGGCGAGCAGCGCCTCGCGCGAGTGAATCGCTTGGCTCACTTCGCGATGTAAGTGAGCTTGTCCTTGCCGATCTGGAGCTCGCCACCGTTGGCGAGCCCGTGTGACTCGATCAGTCGCCGGTTGGCGTAGTTCCGTTGAGCGAACCGAGATCGTCGACGTACAGCCCGTCGCCGCGGCGGACGAGCAGAGCGTGGTTGCGGGACACGGTGACGTCGTCGGGGAACACTTCGGCCTGGGCTGCGACCAATCAGCGTCCGGTCCAGATCCAGCTCTCAAACGCCTCGCCGGCGCGGTCGCTGGTTGACCTCGCGATCAGGCCGGGGCGGTCGACGCCGACCGCAGCGTCGTCCGCGGGGACCGCCAGGTCTTGCTCGAGCTGGAAACCGACGGTGGCCGGGCCCGGGTCCTGCCTGGATCGGGGAGTTGCGAGCCGCACCTGCGGCAGTAGTTCGCCCCTTCCCCACTCAGGAAGCCGGAGTCCGGGCAGCGCATCAGCGTCTCGAGGCAGCCGCCGGCGCCGTGCATGCGCAGTGCGGAGGTGCGATGCGGGTGAGCGGTTCGGTAGGACCCTCCAGAGCGTACGGCCGCACGATCGACAGGCGGGCTCGCCCGGTCGGGCGGCTGCGCGCATGCCGGACTGGCGCCGAGCGTACGGCGGGCCGGATAGTCCCAAAGTCACGCGACTCGCCCTCGGCGGGCGCGCTGAGTCCGCGTCGGGTAATGCGGCGTTCGTCCGACGCCAGGTGTCCGCACCGTTTAGCGGGTGGAGCTGTGAGTGGGGTCCGAGCCGGCGTTCGTCTCGTCGCCGGACTCGTTAACCGGCGTCGGCGGGATGGCCTCGGCCTGGTGTTCGTCCTGCCCCGACAGAGCGTCCTTGAACTCTCGCATTCCCTTCCCGACGGAGCGTCCGACCTCCGGCAGCCGCTTGGGGCCGAGCACGATGAGGGCGATGATGAGGACGACGATCAGCTCGAGCGGACCGACATTGCCCATGGGAGATCTCCTTCGTTCGTAGGGATAATCATGCCACCAGCGGGCGACCAGTGTGGGGGAACTGGCGCCTGCTCGGCCGGCGACGTAAGCCGTGGCGAGGCGGCGTCGACGGGTGCGCGCTGTTCCGCTCAGCCGATTCCGGAGGGCACGGGTGGTTGCCGGCGGGGCGGCGGGTTATCGGCGAGCAGCCGGGGGACGGTGACGAGCCGGTACCCGCGTTTGCGCAGCGCGTGGATGATTGTGGGCAGCGCGGCGACCGTTTGGCTACGCTCGCCGCCGGCGTCGTGCATGAGCACGATCGCGCCGGGCCGGGCTCCGGCGAGCACGTTGTGGACGACCGCGGGGACGCCGGGGCGGCGGTAGTCCTGGCTGTCCACGCTCCAGAGAACGATCAGCATGCGCTTGCGGCGCGCGAGCGCCTCGGTCGCGCGGTTGAAGGAACCGAAGGGGGGCCGGAACAGCCGCGGGTAAGGCGCGCCGGCCTTCCGGAGCTCTTGCGCCTGAACGGTGATCTGCCCGTCCTGCGCGCGCGCCGGGAGCCTCGCCAGCTGTGGGTGCGTGTCGGTGTGGTCGCCGAGCACGATGCGGTGGTCGCCTCTGGCCGCCCGCTCGGCCTTGGGAAAGAGCGGGATCATGAATCCGATCTGGAAGAACGTGGCCGCCGCGCGCAGGCGACGCAGCGCGTCGATCACATTCACGGTGTAGGGGCCGGGGCCATCGTCGAAGGTGAGCGCCAGCTCGCGCCGTCGGCGGCCGGCAAGGGCGACGTATGGCAGCCGCTCGATGCTGCGCTCGATCGCGCGCTGCTCGCGCGCCTCGAGCCGCGCCGAGGATGGGAACGGCAACGGCGGCGCGGATGCGGGACCGACCAGCAGCTTGGGGGCGGGCCTCCCCGGTGGATGCCCGCTGTGGCCGCGCAGCCCGCCGGCGGGCAGCAGAAGAGCGGTCGCGGCGATCAACAGGGTGCCGGCGGCGAGGCGCCGCCGGCGGTAGCGGCGGCGGCGCTCGGCGCGGCGGGCGAGCAGCGCCTCGCGCGAGTGGACAGGGGGACTCACCGCTCGACGTAAGCGAGCTTGTACTTGCCAATCTGGATCTCGTCGCCGTGGGCCAGGTGGTGTGACTCGATTCGCCTGCGGTTGACATAGGTGCCGTTCAGCGAGCCGAGGTCATCTATGTAGAGACCGCCATGGCGGCGGACCAGCAGCGCGTGGCTGCGGGACACGGTGACATCGTTTAGGAACACGGCGGCGTCGGGGCTGCGGCCGATCAGCAGCGTCTCCCCGTCGAGGTTGAAGGCTTCGCCTCCCTGGCCGCCGCCGGAGTGCACGATCAAGGCCGGTCGGTCGACCTTGACCGCCGAGTCCTCCACGGGCTGCGTCGCCGGCCCGTCGAGCCGAAAGCGGACCGTGGCCTCCCCCACGTTCGCAGCGTCGGCGATCAGCGCCCCGCACTTGCGACAGTAGCTCGCGGCGGCGCCAGTCTCCGAGCCGCATTCAGGGCAGCGCATCAGTCCCCCGCGGATGCGCTTTCGATGCCAGCAGCGCCTGCAGCTGAAGCCCGCCCCTCACCCTTCGCCGAGACCGTCCAGAGCGCACGACCGCAGGCCGGGCACCCGGGCTCGCCGAGCTCGAGCGACTCACCGCACGCCGGACAGACGAAAAACGAGCGCCCGCCGAGCTGCAGCAACGCCCTCGTGAAAGAGAACAGGACCGTGAGCCGCGGAACCGAGAGCGCCGGAGCCATCCCTACGGACCGCCTGCGCGATGGTGCGCCGCTCCACAGAGCGCGGAGCTGAACTCATCCGGCAGGCTAACGCTCATCGGGCCGAGCCCTCGCCGGCTCCCGAGCCGGGTCCGCTTCGTCATCTATCCGGCCCAGTCCATGCGAGCTCAGGCCAATGCGAGCACCGAGCGGATACACGGCGGCGGTCGCGCGCTCGGCGTCCGGGGCCCCGTCGCAGTCCCGCGATCGGCGGTGCAGGGGCACGACGACGCCCGCCGCGGTGTCCGACGTCGAACCGCGCGCGCGTCGCTTCGAACGCAATTTGCTCCGAGCTCCGCTCATTCACCCCAGGCCTCAAACGTTGGCGGCGCGTCCGCATCAAACCGCGCACTACGGCGGGTTCGAACGCGCCGCGCGCCCAGGATCGCGGCTCACCCGGCAGCAGTCAATACGGAGAAATATGTAGCCCCGCCATCTACACGAAAGTCCCCATACGCAGGGAGGGAGCGCTCGACCATAATGCCCCCGGTGGGCCGAGCCGGCCAGCAGGAGCGATGGAGGTTGCGCGACGAGCAGTTGTCGGCGCGGAGCTGATGCCCGACGCGCCGCTAGATCTGCCAGGACCGGGAGCGACGCACGCTCCCGCCCAGACGAGCGCCAGAATGGCTTCGAGGGCGAGTCGCGTTCACGACGGCAGGGCGGGAGGTGACGAGCGGCGCGCGCGCGCGTCGCTGCTTCGGCGCGTGTTCCTGGTCAACGCGACGATCCTGATCCTGTCCGCGACGCTGTTGGCGCTAACGCCGTTCAAGATCAGCGTGCCGATCGCGGCTACCCAGGCGGTCGTGCTCGGCGTGGGGTTGGCGGTCATGCTCGGCGCCAACTTCGTGCTTCTCCATCGGGCGCTGGCGCCGCTGCGGCAGCTCACGGGCTTGATGCCGGCGATCGACCTGCTTCAGCCGGGCCGGCGCCTGCCGTCTCCCGCGGCGGAGGAGGTCGAGGAGGTCGCGAGCCTGGCCGAGTCGTTCAACGCGATGCTCGAGCGGCTCGAATCGGAGCGGCGCGAGAGCAGCCGGCGCGTGCTCTCCGCCCAGGAGGGGGAGCGGCTTCGTATCGCCCGCGAGCTTCACGACGAGCTTGGCCAGCTGCTGACGGCAATCGCGATCGAGGCCGAGCGGATCGCCGGGTTCGCGCCTCGGGAGGTATCCGAGAACCTCATCCAGCTGGCAGGCTGGGTCCAGGCGTCGATCGGCGACCTGCGAGCGATCACCCGTGACCTTCGCCCCGAGGCGCTCGACGACCTGGGACTCGTCAACGCCTTCATCGCCCTCTGCACACGCGTCAGCGAACAGAGCGGGATCGAGGTCCAGCGTGAACTGCCCACTCAGCTGCCGCCGCGAGATCCCGAGGTCGACCTCGTGATCTACCGCGTGGCTCAGGAGAGCCTCACGAACGTGATGCGCCACTCCGAAGCGACGCGAGCCGTCGCCAGCCTCACGCGGACCGAAGACCGGTTGGTCCTGCGCGTCGAGGACAACGGGCGCGGGATGCAGAGGGGCGAGGCGGCCGAGTCCGCCGGCATCGCCGGGATGCGGGAGCGCGCGCTGCTCCTTGGAGGCCGCCTGACCGTGGGAGCCCGGCCCGGCGGCGGCACCGCGGTCAAGCTCGAGGTGCCGCTGGCGTGAATACCGCCGTCACCGGCCTACTGCTCGCAGACGACCACGCGCTCGTCCGCGACGGCATCCGCCGCATCCTCGACAGCGAGCCCGATTTCCGGGTGGTCGCGGAGGCCGGCAACGGCGCCGAGGCCGTCGAGCGGGCACTCACGCCCGACGTCGACCTGGCGGTGCTCGATGTCGCCATGCCCCGGCTCACCGGACTCCAAGCGGCCCACGAGCTCAGCAAACGCCGACCGGAGCTACGCATCCTGATGCTCTCGATGCACGACAACGAGCAGTACTTCTTCGAGGCGCTCAAAGCCGGCGCCTCCGGCTACGTCCTCAAGTCCGCGGCCAACCGCGACCTGATACAAGCCTGCCGGGCGGCGATCCGGGGCGAAGCGTTCCTGTACCCGCCGGCGCTCCGAGCCCTCGCCCAGGACGTCATCAGCCGAGCAGACCAGGGCGAGACCTTCGACCTGCTCACCCCCCGCGAGGCGGAAGTGGTGAAGCTGATCGCCGAGGGCCACACCTCGGACGAGATCGCCGGGATGCTCTCAATCAGCAGCAAGACCGTCGATCGCCACCGAGCGAACGTGATGGCAAAGCTCGGCCTGCGCAACAGAGTGGACCTCACCCGCTACGCCATCCGACGCGGCCTGGTCGAGGCATGACACCCCGGGGGCCGACGTCTGCGCCGCGAGGTCAGATTGCGTCGACCGCCCCAAGGCCCGCTGACGATGGCTGGCTCGCGCCCCGAAGCGGACCGTCCCAACACCGCCCGCAGAACCGTTACCACGCAGCTCATCATCGTGGAGCGGGACCCGGCGGCGGTCTTCGCGCTCACCCGCCGCCTCGCGACAGCGCTCGCCGGGGAACCACCGCGACTCGTCGCGATCGCCCTCAAGCTCACCAGTGAACTGGCTGACCTAGCCGTCAGCCAGCCAGCCCGTGGCGAACTCGGGCTCGTCGTCGAGTCCTCGGCCGAGACGGTACGCGTCGAACTTCGATGCGACCCGCCAGCGATCGTCGTCGAGCCGAGCAACGATCGCGCGGCGCGCCTCTTCCTCAGCCGCCTCGCGAACCGCTGGGGCACCCTCCCCGGCGACCGCGGAATCTGGTTCGCGCTCGACCGCGAGCGGCGTGTCTGAGACATCCACCAACCCGCCGCCGCCGCAACCACCACCTCGAGCACCACGGCGCGCTCGCCCTCACCCACCGACGCCCGCGCCCGTACCTTGCACCAGCGGGTGCCCACCCCCGAGGGCGGCGACCCGCGACTCTGCTCTGGCCGTCTGGCCGGCGCTCCCGCCGAAGCGTCAGGGCTCGGCGGGCGCGCCCTGACGCTTCGGCCGGGCGATCAGGTGCTCGACGCGGGCTGCGGAACCGGGGCGATGGCGCGGACGATCCGCGCGCTTGGGCCCACTGCCCAGCTCACGATGCTCAACCGCTCGCCCGAGCGGCCTTCGTCCCGGGGCACAGTCAGCTCGACAGCGTGCTTGAGCTCCGGTAGTGCCCGGGAGGCTTCGATCTCGTCGTCGCCGCCTGGGTCCGGGAGGCTCCGAAGACTTCGTTAGCCCACGAATCGTGCGGTTATCGCTATCCAGGTGGCTCGGCTCTCTCGCAGTCCCGGGCTCAAGCGAGCGAGTGCGACCTCGCCCGCGGCGACAGAACCCGGGTCGTTTGACCGCTTCTAGCGCGGCTCGCTCACGACGCGCACCACTGAGCCGTCCGATGCGCGCCAGACCACGCGTCTTGCGAACGCGTCCTCGACTGAGCGCCGCACAATGAACGAGACCGCGTTGTCGCGTACGGGGTCGGTGCGCCGGATCACGCTTCGGTAAACCCTGTGGCGGTGCGCTGGTCCGCGGCTGTAGGCGCGCTGGAATGTCGAGGTGACGGTGGCGACCCCGTCCGGGACCAGGCCACTCACCACGGAGGAGCGGCCTCTGGTGCCGCTGCTGCCGAACATGCCGTGGGTTTCGAGATAGGCGGCATCGACGCCGCCGCCGCCTCCGCCGAGCCCGTGTGGCCCGCGGGCGAACATGAAGACCCCCTCGACCGGCCCGCGCCCGGCGAGCCGGCGGTCGTTGCGCGCCCGCTCCGCGTAGAAATGCAGCACCCGTCGGCGGACGCGCGCGGGCTTGCCGCGCAGCAGCCGGAGCAGGTGCCTGTGAAAGGCCGCCAGGCAGGCGCGCGACTCGACCGGCAGCGCGCGGGCGTTGCCGGCCGGCACGATGTAGTACTCCCGGCCATCGGCGGCGTGCGCTACGCGGACGTAGTCGACGAACACGTCTTGGACGAACGGGAGCTCCAGCCCGCGCGGTGGCAGACTGTCCTCGGGCGTGGCGGGTCGCCGCAGGATGCCAAGCGTCGACAGCAACAAGGCGCTCGGCGATCCATGCGAGATCGTCGTCGGGGGAGGCGGCTTCGGCTTGCAGTCCGGGCGCCGGCTCGTCTGTCGGCTCGCCTCGTTGTAGAGCCTAATCGCCTGCCGCTCCACCTCATGGCTGGACGGTCCGCCCGATCCCGCTACTGCGATCCCGCCTACGACCAGCGCCCCAGTAATCACCACACCGACGAGCGCTACTCCCTTTGGCCAGGATCGTCTTGAGATCGTGCCAGTATGCCAGCACAGTCGAGGGCCTCAATCAAAGACCGCGGAACAGGACACTGGGTCGATCGGTGACGCTTGAACCGACGAAGACCAACCTGGCTGAAGACGAGCTGACGCTGGCAGCGGACTTATTTCCCTCCACCCAGAAACGGCGTATTTCTGAACGGAATGGTCGCTCGGTCGCTTGGACCGTGGGAGTCGTGTAACCGCGTGCGCCTTCGGCCGGTGGTCGCGCCGGGAAGAGCCCGGCAACCCCGCAAGCAGTGGACAGGGCGACCAGACTTTCTGTTGCCGCATCGCGATCGCTAAGTCGGGACCGGGTGGCGCAGATGATTCGTATAGAGAGCATGTCCGCGATGATGTGCGGCGTCCGGTTCCTACCCTTGATCGCCATGGCCGCGGCGCTCGCGCTCTCCGCCTGCGGCCAGCAGACGGCCGCCGCGCCGCGTGCACAGCTCGTCAACGACTCGGCGCACGGGATCGCGGTCGAACTCCCGCCCCGGTGGCAACGGGCGACGGTCAGCCTCACACCGGGCCTGGAGGATCCGCGCGAGGTTCTGTCGGTCGGGACGTTTCCCTTGCGCTATCGCGAAACTGCCTGTGGGCATCTTCCGACGAGTGCACTCGAGGACCTCGGTCCTGGCGATGCGTTCGTGACGCTGGAGGAGCGCGGCGTCGAGCCTGGCTCCACCTGGCCCGACTTCCCGCCCCGCCCCCCGCACTTTGGGCCTAGGCTCGGCGGGACTAACAGTGACGCGTCGGCGTGTGCGCCGGCTGCCCGTTTCACCGATCATTGGTTCGGGTTCACCGACGGTGGCCGCCACTTCCACGTCCTGGTCGCGTTCGGCCCCGACGCGCCGACAGAGGTGCAGCGTCAGGCGTGGCAGATCCTCGACAGCCTCAAGGTCGACCCGCGCGTCCGGCCGGACTGGCGCTCGAGCGGTTAGACGGTGGGAAGCTTGAGCCCCGCGCTTGCGTGTCGCGGACTTACCTAATGTCGGCGCCGGTTCGGATTCGAGCAGCCATCCTGCTGCCTCTGCTGGCGGTCGTGGGTGGCGGTGGTCAAGCGCCCGTCCTAGTGGCGGGCGGCTATTACCCGAATATGCCGCGGCAGGTCGAGCGCATCCTCGAGCGCGACTGGTGCCGCGCGAGCTCCTACAGCCACGCGCGCCGGGTCGCCGGCCACCTCACCGACGCTCAGCGGCGCAACCTCGCGGAGAGCGAGCAGGCCGCGCGCCGCTACCCGCGCGGCTGTGTGATCGGGGAGCGCGCGGCGCACCGCACGGGCCGGGCGCTCAAATTCCCCCGCCACCCGGCCTGGACGAAGCTCGGGCGGCACGGCGACGACTGCCCGCGAGACCCCCTCCCGGTCGGGACGCACTGGCGCCGTGCCGCATCGTTCGCAGCTGCGGCGGCCGATGCGCGCTCCTTGCGCCCCATCGTGGTCGGACGTGCCGGCCCCGGCCACCAGACGCGCCGGGGACAGATCCGCTACGCCTGCGGGCAGGCCGCTGTGCGCCGCAGCGTTGTAATCGGGCTCGCACTCACCAGCGCCTTCCCGAGCGCGAGCGCCTCCACGCAGATCCTCGCGCTCGCGCGCTTCCCACACTTCGGCTGGCGCGTGTGGATGATCCTCCACTGATGCAAGAGCCGGTCACAAGCCATGTCGCCCGTGCCGGTCGGCGTCCCGTGAGCGCACTCATACACGTCGGCGCCCTCTTCCGCGACCCGAGCGCGAGCGCGGCGCGGAAGCGTGGCGAAACCTGTTCTGCCGCACGCTCGGTGGTGCTGACCCGCGGGCACAAACGCCACGCGCTCGCGGTCGCCGCCATCATCGCCTCCGCGAGCATCGTGCCCGCGCCGGCGCGCGGCGGCCTGTCGCCGCATTTCACGCGCTGCCACAAGCCCCCCGTGGCACTTCGGGTGTCGCAGATCTCGTGCCGGCGTGCCCGCTGGTTCTGGCGCCATGTCTACGCACCCCACCCACCCGACACGCTGCAGCGGGCGCGCGGCTTCATCTGCACGAACATGAGCCTGCACCCCCGCACCGATCCCCGCGGCCGACGAGGACTCTGGGTCCAATGCGTGCGCGGGCCCCAGGTCTTCCGCTTCCACTTCTTCTGAGCCGGACCCGCACCGACTCGCTGCTCGACTTGTTCCCGGCGATCTGGGACGCCTACCGCGAGTCGCTCCAGACCGTCCGCGCTCGCCCAGCAGCCTCGTGTAAGACGTCCGCGTCGAGTTCCGCGAGCGTCTCCGCTAAGTCCTGCGCCGGCCAACGGCAGGCGAACCTCACGGGCCCGGGCGGCGGCAACGGCCACATCCAGTACTCCCAAGACTGCGTTCCCTGGCCGCCGCGAGCGCCCTGCGGAGTGAGCCGAACCGCCGGAGCGCCTTTCAGCGGCGGCCTTCCGAACACGCCGAAAATAGAGGCGCGGCGACCGTCCGAGTATTCGACCCCGAATTGCAGCTCATCGGGCGGCGGCCACGGCTCGTCGGCGGCCACGCCAGGCCGGTGCGGCCGCATCGGGTCTAGAAACACTTCGGGGTCACGCGAGCAGGCCCAGATGCTGAGGTGCACACCCTCCGGCCAGACCAGCAATGGACCAAGCATGACCGCGACCTTCGCCGACGCGCCAAGCAGCAACTCTGCGGCCGCTGCCCCCGGCAATACGCCCGCGGGCGGCTGCATCCACGGCTCTCTCACGGGGCTCGGCGCAGGTGGTGGTGGCGGGATGTCGTCGAAAAAGCCCATCGGCGCCGCCATGATCGCAGCGGCAGCTGGCGCTCGCCCGCCCGCCAATCTCAACTGGCGCGCTCCCGGTGCTCCAGCGCGAGCCCTCCTCGCCGTCGGGGCGCTCGAAACGCCGGCGCCGTTATCTCCTGACCGGAGAACGCATCCACGACCCGCCTGAGCTCCGGGGGCCGTGGGCGCGCGAGCGCGGACCAATCTGACAGTTACCGCCTCCAGCCTCTTTCGCTTACTTGAGTGGACAACTGGTAGGTCCGGACTCGGCGCGCGCTGCCTTCTCCATACAGCTCGGGTCTGGCTCTTGTTTCATCATTAGAGCCAGGTTTAGGGTCCCAGCGGCCGTTTCGAGTTTCGCGGCGTTGGGACCGAGGACGGCTGCGGCGACGTTGTTCGTTACGGAGAGTGTGCTATCCGTGCCGTCGGTTGTGATCAGGTGCGGAGCGGTGCCTCCATCCGGCACGAGGATCGCGACTCGGATGTGTTGGTCGCTGGAGTTCGCCTGGGGTGTCAAGATCCCCACGCCTCTGCCGGCTTGGGCGTCGGCCAGCGATGCACATGTCGTCCCAAATCCGTCTACAGGGTCGGGCAGGTACACGCAAACCCTGTCGCCAGACGGAGCAACCCAAGCGTCATCACTGGAACCGCTCATCGGGGCACGCCGCGCTGCCGCGTAGTCGGCGCGCGCGAAGCTGGCGCGCAAACCATGGTGTCTGAACTGACGCCGAAGCATGCGCAGCTCGTGGCGCTGGCGGGCCGTCAGCCGTGCGGCTCGGCGCAATGCTGCGAACGCAGCCTTCACGTTCGGTGTTGCTTGGGCAACGGGCCGTGATGTATGCGTCGCCGCCGTATGGCGGGGCGGCGAACTGTTGTCGATGGAGGCCAGTGCCGCGCCGGTGCCGCCCGCCGCGACCAGCGCTCCTGCACCCAGTGCGAGCATCTTATGTCGAGTCAGGCTCATGCTGAGTCCCATCGTTAGATGCCGTGGTCGTTGCTCGCGTAGTAGTCCCCGCGAGCATCATCAGTATCCCAACCTCACGGGCCTGCTCGGCGCCAAGTCGCCGTGACCAGGTAACTCACTGGCTGGACCGCCGAGCGCTTCGTCGGCAAACCCGCCCCGAGCAGCTGCTGATCTCGAGGAGCCGGCAAGCCGCATCTGTCTGGCCCAACCGAAGTGGCCGCAATGTGCGGCGACGATGAGCAGCAGGCCCTGCTCGGCGTCTCGCGCTGAACGAAGCTCTTCCTTCTGTTCCAACGAGAGGGAGACGCACATGAGCAACCCTTTCAGGGTCAAGATGTCCGGTCCGTTGTCGGACTTCGCACCGGGCTTTCGGGAGGAGCTTCTCGGGCGCGGGTATCGGCCGGGGACGGTCGCCAAGCAGTTGCAGTTGATGGCGCACCTCAGCCGCTGGATGGCGGGGGAGGATCTCGAACTGCGCGACCTGCGCGGCGTCGGGGTCGAGCGGTTCGTGCGCGAGCGCCGAGCGAGGGGTCGGGTCGAGCTCGCGTCGCCCCAAGCGCTGGTTCCGCTGCTTGGCTACCTGCGCGGGCTCGGGGTCGTGCCGGCGGCGGGGTCGCGTGAAGCGCCGACGGCGGCCGGCGCGCTGCTTGACCGCTGCGCGCAGTACTTGGTCGCTCGCGGGCTCGCGGCCGAGACGGTCCGCGGCTACTGCAACACCGCGCGCGCGTTCCTGGCAGACCGCGAACGGATCGCCGGCGATCTGGGGCTCGGGAGTTTGGATGTGGCGGCGATCAACGACTATCTGCTGCGCCGGTCCCGGCGCGGGAGCGTCTGCTCGGCGAAGGCGGCGGTGACCGGCCTGCGGTCGTTGCTGCGTTTCCTACAGCTGGAAGGGTTGGTCGATCGCGATCTCGCCGTCGCGGTTCCGTCGGTGGCCAAGTGGCGCCTGGCCTCGCTTGTGAAGGCGCTCGACGTGGATTCGGTCGCGCGGCTGCTTGACGGCTGCGATCGCGAGTCCGCGGTCGGGCGCCGCGACTTCGCGATCTTGATGCTGCTGTCGCGGCTGGGCTTGCGGATCGGCGAGCTCGCCGTGCTGCGACTCGAGGACTTCGACTGGCGGGCGGGCGAGCTCGTTGTCTGCGGCAAGGGCGGCCGCCAGGAGCGGCTGCCGCTGCCGGTCGACGTCGGCGAGGCGATCGCTGCGTGGCTGAGAGACGGCCGCCCGGACTGCCGGACCCGGTTCGTGTTCACGCGCGCGCGAGCTCCGCACGTGGGTCTTCACCCCGGCTCGCTGAACGCGCGTGGTGCACCGGGCCTGCAAGCGCGCCGGGCTGCCCGCGGTCGGGGCGCACCGGCTGCGCCACACCGCGGCGACAGAGATGCTGCGCGCCGGCGTCGAGCTTGCGCGAGGTCGGGCAGGTGCTGCGCCATCGCAGCAGCGAGGTCACATCGATCTACGCGAAGGTCGACCGCCGCGCGCTGGCCGCGCTGGTCCAGCCGTGGCCGGGGCAGCGGCATGACCGCGCTCGCGCAGCACGTCGAGGACTACCTGGCGATCCGCCGCAGCTTGGGCTTCAGGCTCCGCAGCGAGCGGCGGATGCTCGCCGAGTTCGCCGCCTTCATGGACACCGCCGGCAGCTCGACGGTTACGACAGACGCCGCCCTGCGGTGGGCGACGCTGCCGGCCGGGGTCGGCCACGCCTATCTGGCGCAGCGGATGCGGGCGGTGCGCGGCTTTGCGCGCTACCTGCACGGCATCGATCCGGCGACCGAGATCCCGCCGCTCGAGCTGCTGCCGGCGCGCCGTCACCGCCCGACCCCGCACATCTACACCGAGCAGGAGATCGCAGCGCTGATCGCCGCCGCCAGGACGCTCAGCCCGCCGCTGCGGGCGGCGACGATCGAGACGTTTATCGCGCTCTTGGCCTGCACAGGGCTGCGCGTCAGCGAGGCGTTCGCCTTGGACCGGGCGGACGTCGACGCGGCCAACCGGCTGTTGCGGATCCGCGACTCGAAGTTCGGCAAGTCGCGCGAGGTCATGATCCACGACAGCACGCTCGCGGCGCTTCACGCGTACCTCGCTCGCCGCGACGAGTTGCGCCCCGGCGGCGACCGGGTCTGCGTGTTCGTCTCAAGCTGGGGAGCCCGACTGACCCACAACCCGATGCACACGGCGTTCGACCGGGTGCGCCGAGCGGCCGGCGTCACCCGTTCGTCGCCGGGCCGCTGGCCGCGGCCGCATGACCTACGCCACACCTTCGCCGTCAACACGCTGCTCGGCTGGTACAGCAGCGGGCGAGGACATCGCCGCGAAGCTGCCGCTGCTGTCCACCTACCTCGGGCACGTCGACCCCGCCGCCACCTACTGGTACCTGTCCGCGGCGCCGGAGTTGCTCGGCTTGGCCGCCGAGCGGCTGGAGCGCAGCGGCGACGCTCGCGCCACGCTCGACGTCGCGTTCTTCGATCGCCACCGGCGAGCGCGCCCGACGGCGGCGCGCCGCACGCGCACGGAGGGCCGACCGGTGAGCGCGCTCGCCCCGACGCTGCAGGCGTTCTTCACGGAGCGGCTGATCGGCCAGCGCCAAGCCAGCCCGCACACGATCGCCGCCTACCGCGACACCTTCGGCTGCTGCTCGCATTCGCGCAGGAGCGCACGGGCATCAAGCCGCATGCGCTCGACATCGAGGACCTCGACGCCGACGCGATCAGCGCGTTCCTTGATCACCTCGAGCAGCGACGCGCGGCAACGGCCCCAGGACCCGCAACGCCCGGCTGGCGGCGATCCGCTCGCTTTACCACTACGCCGCGCTCGGCACCCCGAGCACGCAGCCACCATCGCGCGCGTGCTCGCGATCCCGACCAAGCGCCACGACCGCGCGATCGTCTGCTACCTCGACGAGCCGGAAACAACGGCGCTGCTCGCCGCCCCCGACCAAACGCGCTGGATCGGCCGCCGCGACCACGCGCTCATGACGCTCGCGATCCAGACCGGGCTGCGGGTCTCCGAGCTGGTCGCGCTCCGCTGCCAAGACGCCCAGCTCACAGGCGCCCCACACATCCAAGCGACCGGCAAGGGCCGCAAGCAACGCATCACACCGCTGACCAGCCAGACCACCGACGTTCTGCGCCGCTGGACCAAAGAGCGCGCTGGCAACCCAGACCAGCCGCTGCTGCCAACGAGCGGCGGGCGGGCGCTCAGCCGCGACGCCGTTGCCCTGCTCGTCAGCAGGCACGCGAGAAGCGCCAGCCACAACTGCCCTACGCTGGCCACGAAGACGGTCTCGCCGCACGTGCTCCGCCACACGGCGGCGATGAACCTCCTGCGCGCCGGCGTCGACACCAGCGTCATCGCGCTCTGGCTAGGCCATGAGTCCACAGAGGCCACGCAGATCTACATGCACGCCGACATGGCCATCAAGGAACGAGCCCTCGCCCGCACCACCCCGAACGGCGTCAAGCCCGGCCGCTACCAGCCCGCCGACCCGCTGCTCGCATTCCTCGAGCGGCTCTGATTATGCCGAGCACCACGCCATCCCAACCGGCCCCGGCAGCGGGGCACCACGCTCATGTCGGCATAGCGCTCGAATCGGCATAAGATGACTTATGCCGACATCCGCATAAGTCGTCCCACCAGCGCAACGCCTCGCCGACCGTTCCGTCGCTCCACCTAACGAGCGCGCGCCGCGAACCACTGGCGCCAACCGGCAGCTGCTCGACGGCCACCACCTCAACAATCACTCGCGGCAACACAGCCTGATCGTAGGAGAAAGATCGGGCGTGGGTGTGGTCTCGCGAACTCCCTATTGTCGCGGGATCCTCACTCCGGCCCCGCGGCGCTCGCTGCGCGAGACCGCCCGCGCGGCACGGCCGGCTGCGAGCCACCGCCGGTCAGGCCACGGACCGCGCCGTTGCGTGGCGTCAGGGAGCGCTTGTAGGTTGATTGAGTGAGGCCTCGCACATGGATCGCGCTGCTGCTGGCGGTGTCGTGGGTGGCGCTTGTGGCGTCGACGGCGGGCGCACCCCCGCACGCCAACGCGGCTGCTGCGCCGCGCGCCCACGCCGCCGCCACCTGCTCCGACTACCCGAACCAGCAGGCCGCGCAGAACGCCGCCGACACCCGCGATGCCGACGGCGACGGCATCTATTGCGAGGACCTGCCCTGCCCCTGCTCAGCGCGGTGGCGCGCACAACATGGCGGCGGGAGTGGCGGAGGCGGATCGCCATCCCCCGCTCCGACCCGCCCCCACGTCGGCCCCTCGATCGCCTTCCACCGTCCCGTGCATACCTCCGTCTGCCACACCCGCGACCACGGCCGCCTGCCGGACCGCGGCTGTACACCGGGCGCCTACTACAAGCGCGCGACACGCTCGGTCATCTGCCGCGCCGGCTACAGCGGTTCAGTGCGCAACGTGAGCGAAACGACGAAGCGAGCGGTCTATCGCGCCTACGGGATCAGTCACCATTCGCGCGCGACCTACGAAATCGACCATCTGGTGCCGCTTGAGGCCGGCGGGAGCAACTCGCGAGCGAACCTCTTCCCCGAAGCAGCAAGCCCCAGGCCGGGCTTCCATCAGAAGGACCGGCTTGAGAACTGGGCACACGACGGCATCTGCGCGGGCACGCTGCCGCTTCGCTCCACCCAGCGGCGCATCGCGCAGAACTGGCTCACCGTTTACCGCGCCGCCTTCTAGCCGGGAGCTCCGATCACGGGAACCGGCGCGGCAGGGGACCGGCGGCCCGCTCCCGTGGTTTTCCGCGACAGGCGAGGCGGGCGTCTGACTGGCTCGTGATGGCCCGTCGCTGATTGTGCGGCCGTGCCCGACTCGGCGTGGTCGCATCGGCCCTGTGTCGAGCTGGTCGGCGTTGTCTTCGCCCATGTTCGGCGCTGCCGGTCTTCGCGCAAGCCGCTCACTTGCGTTCGGGCGACCTCTTCGAGGTTGGCGCTTTGCCGGCGTCGTGCGCCGTCTGGGGCTGCGTCAACGCGCCCAGCTCACACGAGTAGGGCGGGGAACCGGCGGAGTCGGGGTCGCAGGCCTCCAAGGCTCCGGCGCGACAGCCCCGCCTGACCGCAGGGCGCAGCGGGCGACCCAGCCTCCGCAGGGCTTGAGACTGTCGCGAGCGGCGGCCCCGGCGAGCAGCCGGGGCCGGTCGCGTGTCCCCCGGCACTAACCGCCGAACGCGTCCAGCGCTTGCACTGCGCCGCGTAGCCCGTGCCGTTCGCAGATCTCGGCGAGCGCGACCGCGGCGGCGCTGCGCGAGCTCTCGAGCCCGCCGAGCGCGGCGGCGACCAGCTGCGCCTCCGCCAGCGTGATCCCCTTCAGCTCGAGGCAGGCGCGACCGAGCCAGCGTGCCGCCGCGCGTTCGAGGCGACCTGGGTCGTGTCCGACGAGCAGCAGCACCAACGCGAGAGCGTCCTCGAGGGGTAGGCGCTGAACCGGCGTCGGCTCGGCCGTGACGGTGGGCTTCTGCTTCGGCGGGCTCCACTCGCTTCTTGCCGAGCGCCGACGGCGTGGACCTGGCCGGCGCGGTTGGCTTCTACGCGGGGTCTGAACACCTCGCGCTGGGGAATCCCGTCGCCGATCGAGCGCGCAGGCGACATGCGCGGACCGATCCTCGGTCTCTTCGGCGAGGAGGACCAGGCCATCCCGCTCGAGCTCGTCCAGCGACTCGACGAGGCCATGGACGACGCCGGCGTAGACCACGAGATCGTGACCTACCCCGGAGCGCCCCATTCGTTCTTCGACCGGAAATATGAGGAATTCGCGGACGCTTCTGCCGATGCGTGGCCGAGAGTCCTAGCGTTTCTGCAAGGACCCGGTGGCCATCGACGCGTTGCCGGTCTCGTCGTCGTAGCGGGCGTCGTCGAGGAGTCGATCCCGGCTTCACGCGCAGCACGCATCACGGCCACTCCGTCCTCGCGCGGCACCCGCTCGTACGTGTGCCAGGAGCCGAGCGCGAGACACGACACGTCGATTCCGACGCGCCCAGCGAGCGCGCAGGCAGAGCATCCACGCTCGAGGACTCTAGGCCGTGGCCGGCGGCGGGCGGTCGGCGGTCCGCGCGCGGTCGGCACGAGCCGGCCGCGCACACAACCGCCTATTCGCTAGCTCGTCTTGTTCGCGTTCTGCAGGGTGCCGTTGAAGCCGTTCTTCCAGGGATAGTTGGGCCGCGGGTTCAGGACGCCCGGAGGCATCTTGATCGTGCCGTTGTTGATCCCGTCGACGGTCTTCTTCTGAACCGCTACGACCTTGCTGTTCTTCGCGTACTTAGGACATAGCTGGACCCGTTGGAGCGAGGTGTCCTCGAGCCCGACGAAGATCACGGCTCCGGCCGGCTTCAGCGATCGGCTGACCACACCTTCGAGCATCTTGGACACGGCCACGGTGTTGTCGCCGATGTCCGCGCCGATCATGTTCGGGTAGGTCTGGCAGTCCTGCAGATCCAGCTTGAACATCGGTATGAGCTTCCCGGCGTCGTGCGCCGCGGCGTACGAGCCCACGACCCCCGCGTCCAGGTACGGCATGATCACGTCCGCCTTGTCCGTGAGCATCGCCGCCGTCGCGGCCTTCGCCTTGGCGACGTCGTTGAAGTCACCGGTGATGTTCTTCAGGACGCGGATCTTCGGGTTCGCGCGCTGGACCGCCGACACGAAGCCCGTCTCGGCCTGGATGGTCGACGGAATGGACGCCCCGCCCACGAAGCCGATGATGTTGTCCTTCGTCAGCGCCGCCGCTATGGCGCCGGCCTCGTACCCCGCGGTCCGGTCGAAGGCAATCGAGTAGACGTTCTTGTGGTAGTGAGAGGGATAGCTCTGCAGCGCGATGAACGTCGTCTTCGGGAAACGGTCCGCGAGGACGTCGAAGACGGCGCCGTGCTCGCCACCGACACCGATCACGATGTTGTTGTTCGGAGCCAGCGTGTTCACCGCGTCGGTCTCCTGCTGCGTCGTGGCGCGGTTCTCGAGCGCCGCGGTGATCTTGATCTGCGGGTACTTCTTCTGCGCCTCGAGCACGCCCTCGTAGGCGGCCTGGTCGAACGACTTGTCGTTCTTGGGACCGATCAGGCTGACACCCACCTTCACGGGAGCGCTGCCGGCACCGGCCTGGGTGCTCCCGCTCGAGCTACTTGACGCGTTGGAGCTGCCGCCGCCGCTGCTGCCACACGCAGCGACCAGCGATGCAAGCGCAAGCGTGACGGCCAGGATAAATGCCCGACGACGGGCATGGCTGCCTTCCATCTCGACATCTCCTCTCATTCTCTCCGACGCGCGACCTTACAGTAACTCATACGTCGTACAAATGATGTCCTACGGTTAAACTGGTGACAGATGGCGCTCGATCCGCCCTCACTCGAGTCGCTGGCGGAGATCGCCGCCCGGCACGGCTTCGACCTCGACGAGGAGCAACTGGTCACCTACCGGGACGTGCTGGCGAACACGCTCGGGGTGTTGGAGACGCTGGAGCGCCTTACGCCGGCCGAGCCGCCCGTGCGCTACCCGGCTCGCGGCGCTTGGCGGCCCAGTCGGGAGGACAACCCGTACGGCGCCTGGTACTGGCGCTGCTCGATCGAGGGAGCCCCCGAGGGTCTTCTGGCCGGCAAAACGGTCGCCGTGAAAGACAGTGTCGCGGTCGCTGGAGTTCCGATGATGAACGGAAGCGCCCTGCTCGACGGGTTCGTCCCCACCGTCGACGCGACCGTGGTCACCCGCATCCTCGACGCCGGCGGCACGATCCTCGGCAAGGCGGTATGCGAGCACCTGTGCGTGTCCGACTCGAGCAACACCTCGGACACGGGGCCCGTCCTCAACCCGCACGACACCGTACGCTCAGCCGGCGGCTCCTCCAGCGGCAGCGCCGTTGTGGTGGCCACGCGCGGGGCGGACATGGCGCTGGGCGCCGATCAGGCCGGCTCGATTCGGATGCCCGCGGCCTGGTGCGGCATCTACGGCCTCAAGCCCACGTACGGTCTCGTGCCCTACACGGGCTGCTGCTCGATCGAGTACACGCTCGACCACGTCGGGCCGATGTCGGCCACCGTCCGCGACACCGCGCTGCTGCTCCAGGCGATAGCGGGACCCGATGACTTCGATCCGCGCCAGGCCGGCACGAGCGCTGGCGACTACCTCGCGTCGCTCGATGTCGGCATCGACGGCATGCGAGTCGGGCTGCTGGAGGAGGGCTTCGGCTGGCCCGGCGCCGAGCCCGAGGTCGAGGCGGCCGTCCGGACGGCCGCGGACCGGCTGCGCGAGCTCGGGGCGACCGTCGAGAGCGTCTCGGTGCCCCTGCACCGCGACAGCCCGGCGATCTGGCGCGGAGTGGGAGTCGAGGGCAACCTGCTCCGCCAGCCGCGGGGAAGCCTGCTCGCCACCGGATCGGCCGGCTGGTACGACATGAGCTTCCATGAGGCCTTCGGCAGCTCGCGGAGCGACAACGCGAACGCCCTCGCTCACACGGCGAAGTCGATCGCCCTGACTGGCACCTTCCTGCACGAGCGGTTCGGCGGCCGCTTCTATGCGCAGGCGCGCAATCTCGTCCCGGTCCTGAGGCGCGCGTACGACGACGCCTTGAGCCGCTACGACGTCCTCGTGATGCCGGCCACCCCGATGCGCGCCACGCTGCTGCCGGGGCCGGAGGCCACGCTCGCCGAGCTCATCCACCACGCGTTCGAGGTGAACGCCTCGGTCTGCGGCTTCAACCTCACCGGCCACCCCGCCATGAGCATTCCCGTGGGCGACAGGGAAGGCCTGCCGATCGGGATGATGGCCATCGGGCGGCGATTCGGCGATGACACCGTGCTGCGCTTCGCGCGTGCTTGCGAGAGCTCGGGCGTGGCGGCAGCGGCCGAAGTACGCGCTTCGTAGACGCGTTCCGGCCCTCGCGGCCACCTAACCGGCCACGCCGACCGCGCCTGAAAGCGCGCTCCGCACGCCGTCCGGCGAGAGCGGCAGCTGCGAAACGGCCTCGTTCGACCCGATGGCGTCCGCCACCGCGTTCGCCACGGCCGCGCCGATCCCCACTATCCCCGCCTCCCCCGCTCCCTTCACGTGCAGCCGGTTCGAGCTCTCGGGACTGTGCTGCGGCAGCTCGAGCACCACGGGGTCGATTCGCGGCAACTCCGCCGCGGTGGGCATGCAGTAGTCCATGAACGACGTGACGAGTGGCTGGCCCTGCTCGTCATACACGAGCTCCTCCAAGAGGACCCCTCCGAGCCCCTGCGCCGCGGCGCCCACGAGCTGGCCGCGGACGAGCAGCGGGTTGACGGCGCGTCCGACATCGCAGGCCAGGATGCAGTCCTGCACAGCCACGGCGCCCGTATCCGGATCGAGCGTGACCACCGCGAGCGCGGCGCCCATCGAGAAGCTGCGCGCGTGCTTCTCGTAGCGGTGGTGTCCCTCGCAGCCCAGCTCGGCCAACGTCGTCGCGAGCTCGATCCTGTCCCTGGCCCGGACGATTCCGCCCGCGACGATCTCGATCTGGTCGGGCTCCACACCGAGAGCGCTCGCGCCTGTCTCGCGTGCCTTCTCCAAGAGGTCCTCCACGGCTCCGACCACGGCATTCCCGCCGAACACGACGCTCCGGCTCGAGAACGCCCCTGCGCCGTCGGCGATCTCGGTGGTGTCGTGGTGCTTGACCGTGACTCGCTCGATCGGCACGCCCAGCTCGTCGGCCGCGATCTGCGAGAGCGCGGTGCCAATGCCCTGTCCGAGAGCCGCGATCCCGACGTGAACTGTGAAGTTGCCCTCGGCGTCGGGCACGACGCGAGCCCACTCGTAGGGACCCCGACCTCCCGCCTCCACGTACGCCGCGGTCCCGATGCCGACGAGCTCCCCCTCCCGGCGCCGGGCCTCAGACTCGGACCTGAGGCGCCCGTAGTCCGCTCTCGAAGTCAGCCGTTCCCACAGCAGCGGGAAATCGCCGCTGTCGTAGACGATCGGCTCGGGCTGGCCGGTGACGTCGAGCGTGTAGGGCATCTCGTCGCGACGCACGAGATTGCGCTGCCGTAGGTCGGCGGGGTCGAGCTCGAGCCTGCGCGCCACCAGGTCGAGCATTCGCTCGCGATGGAGCGCCGCCTCGTACTGCCCGGGACCGCGGTACGTGCCGGCCGGCGTCTTGTTGGTGAGCACGCCGAGCGACTCCACCTCGAAGCCCTCCCAGCGGTACGGGCCCGCGAGATGGGTGGCGGTGTTGAGCACCAGCACCGGGCCGTTCGTGCGCACGTAGGCGCCGAGGTCCACCAGTGCCGTGGCCCTGAAGCCGAGCAGCCGTCCGTCGCTCGCGGCCGCCAGCTCGATCTCGCAGAGCTGCTCGCGCGAGTGGTTGGTGGCGACGAAGTGCTCCTGCCGATCCTCCACCCACTTCACCGGGCGGCCGAGGGCGATCGCGAGCCACGGGATCAGCAGGTCCTCCGGATAGATCTCTCCCCGGGGCCCGAAACCGCCGCCGACGTCCGGCTCGACGAAGCGGATCCGCTCCTCCGGCAGGTCGAGCAGCTCAGCCAGCGCGCGACGGTTGTAGTGCTTGACCTTTGTCGGACCCCACACCGTGAGGCTCCGCGTGCGCTGGTCGTAATCGGCCACCAGACCGCGCGTCTCGAGCGGGACGGCGCTGTGCCGGTGCGTGTTCAGGCGCTCGCGGACGACAACTGCGGCGCCGGCGAACAAGGCGTCGAGGTCGCCGCCCAGCGTCACGTGCTCACGGTGCACGACATTGGTCCCGGCCGCCGGGTGGATCTCCGGCGAGCCTGAGGTCGCCGCTTCGCGGACGTCCGTGACCGCCGGGAGCTCCTCGATCTCCGGCCGCACCTCGGTGGCCGCGTCCTCCGCGGCATACGGCGAGCTCGCCACGACGACCACGAGCGGCTCACCGACGTAGCGGACGACGTCGCCCGCGAGGAAGGGCTGCAGCGCGCGGCGAGCCTGCTCGCTCGGCGCGAGGCGGATCGGGATTCGCAGCCCGCTTGGCAGATCCGCGGCCGTGAGCACAGCGCTCACGTCCGGTCGCCGCCGCGCCGCCTCGGTGTCGAGCGCGATGATGCGGCCGCTCGCCACCTGGCTCCGGACGACGCGCGCGTGTACCTGACCCGGCAGGTCGATGTCGTCGACAAACGAGCCCGCCCCCGTCAACAGCGGGCGATCCTCGACCCTCAGTACCGATCGCCCCACATACCGGGGCGACTCCTCCATCGACGCGCCCGGTTGATCAGAGTCCATACGCCGCCGCGGCGTTCGACTCGAGCACCTTGGCGGCGATTTCGTCGTCGATCGCCCTTACCGCGTCGGCGCCACCGGTGTCGGCGATGTCGAAGGGGTGGTCGGTGCCGAAGACCACGTGGTCCGGACCGACCAGGTCGAGTAGGAATTTGAGCGGGAGCGGGTCGTAGACGACGGTGTCGAAGAGAAAGTTCCGCAGGTATTCGCAGGGTGGGCGCCGGGCGCCTTCGCGGATCTGGGCTCGCATCGAATAGGTGTGGTTGAGGCGTGCGAACTGGTATGTGAGCCCACCGCCCCCGTGCGAGAGCTGCACGCGGAGCGCCGGGTGCCGGTCGAACACGCCGCCGAGCATGAGGCGTGCCGCCGCGACGTGCGTCTCCAGCATGTTCCCCGCGTTGTTCTGCAGGAAATAGCGGTCGAAGCCCGGCGCTGTCTGCGTGCCGAGCATGCACGTGTACGGATGAAGGAGGAGTGTCGCACCGAGCTCTTCGGCCGCCGAATAGAAGGGATCGAGGCTCGGGTCGTCGAGCATCGTCTCTCCGGCGCTCGTCCCGATCTCGACGCCGCGCAGGTCCAGCTCTCCGCACGCCCGGCGCAGCTCCCGGGCGGCCAGCTCAGGCTCGGTGAGCGGGACCGTGGCCATTCCCACGAGCCGGCCGCCGGACTCGTCGCGGAGCCGTGCGGCCGCGTCGTTCACGTCCTGGCACAGCTGGTCGAGCTGGTCGGGCGGGAGCTCATAGAGGAAGAGCGGCGCGGAGACGGACGTCATTGAGATGTCGATCCCGTGCTCGTCCATCCAGTCCAGCTTTGCGCCCACGTCATGGAACAGAGGCGTGAGCGGAAACTGGAGCCCGCTGTCGCAGACGATCCACTCGGCATCGTCTCTCTCCTCGACGCGGGCATGGGGATAGCCGCCATCCCGCAGGATGTCGACCACCCCCGCCGGGAGGAAGTGGCTGTGCGCGTCGATCACTGTCATGCCAACCCCCCATAGACGTCGGAAACGGCCACTGCGAACCTGCTCGACCAGCCGCTCCAGAGCCAAAGTCTATTGTAGTATGAATGACTGGCTAGACGAGCACAATATTCGTGCGCAGCGCGGCCCCGGGCCGGAATCCTCCTCAGCCGGTCCGGGGCCGAACGCTCGTTGGGAATGAAGGAGTGAGGTAGAGATGACTGCTGATCGGGACAGGATCGAGGCGGCGTCGCGCCTCGCTCACAAGGACCTCCTGACGACGCTGCGGAGGAAGGTCGATCCCGGCCATACCGCGCTGCTCGTCGTCGACGTTCTCAACGACTTCTGCGCTTCCGGCGGGATGATGAATTCGGAGGGGGCGGATCTCCGCGCCGTGCAGGCGATGGCCGGCCGGCTGCCCGCCCTGATCGAATCGGCGCGGGCCGCGGGCGCGCTCGTGGTCTTCGTGAGGAACGTGTACTCCAGCGAGCGCAACTCGTACCTGTCCGACGTCTGGCTCGAGCAGGCGCTCCGCCGCCGCGGCGACAGCTACACCACCCGCGACGTGTGCCCCGCCAGCTCCTGGGAGGGCAGCTTCTACGGCGACATCTCGCCTTTGCCAAGCGACCCGATCGTCACGAAGCACCGCTTCAGCGCCTTCTACAACACCGACCTCGACACCATCCTTCGCGCGAATGGGATTCGCACGCTGGTGATGACCGGCGTGGCCACGAACGTATGCGTCGAGACCACGGCTCGCGAGGGCTTCGTGCGCGATTACTACATCGTGTTCCTCTCGGACGGGACCGCGTGCTACTCGGACGAGGACCAGGCCACCACCCTGAGCGTCATCGATCGCCTCTTCGGCGAGGTGACAACGGTGGGTGAGGTCGCCGGGATCTGGGACGAGTTCGCCGGCGCGCGAGGCGGCGGGCTCGAACGCGAGTCGGCGCCTGCCGCCGCGCCGTAAGCTCGCGGGCGTGTCCAGCGGGCTGACAGCCAGCGACAGCGCGCCCACCGTTGGCGATGCGATGCTTGACTCGACGCGCCGCCACGGGTTGACGGCGATCTTCGCCGATCCGGGCTCGACCGAGGCCGAGCGTGAGGAGCGCGAGCGACAGAAGGCCGCTCGCGCCCGCGCCGAGGCGAAGCAGGAGCTCGTCGATCGCCTCCCCTCGCTGAGGCCGGAGGAGCGCACCGCCCTGGTCGAGGCGTGGCGCGATGAGTACGGCTGGGCCGACTACTGGGACCTCCACGGCCTCGTCGGCAAGCTGAACGCCGCCGAGAAGTAGCCGCCGCGGCTGAGGCCCCGAGCCTGCAGCCGACGACGCCACCGAGTCGGGGCCATCGCCCGAGGTGGACGACGACCCCGAGCTGGATTACAGCGACGGCGATGCCTCCGAGCAGGTGGGAGCCGAGCTGGTCGCCGCTTAGCCCTGCGGACTGCCTCCACATTTCGGCGTGGGCGCGCACGGACGTCGACGTAGCCCCGGCGTCCGCGCGCGCACTGCTGACCAACACTCTCGGCGCTGTGTCCGAGAGGGGGGTATGGCACTTCTCAAGCGCACCCCCTCTTTCGAGATCGAAGACGAGTTTCTCGACGAGGACTACGACGCCACGGCGCCGCCCGCTGCAGCGGCTCCGCCGGTGTCGGTCCCACAGCCCACAGCGCCTCCCAGCCCGCCGGTCCCGCCGGAAGAAGCGGCGGCCGCGCAGCCGGGGCTCCTCGAGGAAGACACGGAAGCCCTCTCCGAGGCTTCCGCCGCGGCGGCTCCTGGGTCTGAGCCGCCCTCCCCCGTAGAGCGCCCGGCGGCGCCCCGCTCCTCGCGTCGCCGGGCCGCTCTACCGCTGCTCGCGCTGCTGCTGCTCGCGCTCGCTGTCGGCACGCTCGGACTCGGCCTCGCACATCACGACTCGCCCGCCGCCCCGCGCGTCGCGGCGCGGCCGCATTCGGGCCGCCCTGCGGTGCGGCCTCAGCACAAGCCTGTTCGGCACCGCCTCCGGCAGCGCCATCACCACGCGCGCGCTCGCGCGCGGCACGTTGCCCACGTCGCCGCTCCCGCGGCGGCGCCTGCGCCTTTGCCTGTCGCTCCGATGGCCCCACCGGCCCCGTTGCCGTCCGCGCCGTCGGGCTCCGGCTCGGGCGGGGAGTTCGTGATCGGTGGCTGAGCGCGTCGACACTCCCCCCCGTGCCGGTCGTGCGGCGCGAGTCGCTGACGCTCGTGCGCGCCCGGGCCCGCGCGCCCAAGGTGGTCCTGTTGGTGTTCGTGGCCTTCTTCGCGCTGCTCGGCTTGCGCGTCGCGCTGGCCGGGCCACCGAAGGCCCCGCCCGTGCCCCACCAGGTGAACCCGCTCGTTGGCGCGCAGATCGACGCGACCGGCTTCGCCCAGGGCTTCGCGCGCGCCTACCTGAGCTTCGACAGCGCCGCCCCGCAGCTACACGAGCAGGCGCTGGCGCCGTACATCTCCGGGCTCGACGACGCCGATGCCGGCTTCGCTGTGCCGAACCACGGCAAGCGCAGTGTCGTCTGGACGGCTGCCGTGAAGGCCGTTCAGGCCACGCCTGACACCACGCTCGTGACCGTGGCGGCCGCCTACGACGGCAGCCCGCGGCTCGACTACCTGGCCGTGCCGGTGACGCGGCTTCGCGTCGGGGCAGCTCGCCGTCGCCAATCTGCCGGGCCTGGTGGGCCCGCCGCCGCTCGCGTCGAGCTACCAGGCGCCGCTCGGCAACGACGTCGACGACGCGCAGCTCGCCGACGTCGTAAAGCGCTCGCTGTCGAACTACCTCGCGGGCGCGCGTCAGAACCTCGCCGCGGACCTTGATCGCGGCGCCCAGGTGTCGCTGCCGCCGCGGCCGCTGCGGCTCGAGGACGTGTCCTCGTTGACCTGGCTGCGCCCGGGCGTCGTGGTGGCCACGGTCACCGCCCGTGACGCGCAGCGCCTCTCTTTCTCCCTGCGTTACGAGCTCGCGGTGGTCAAGCGCGACCGCTGGTTCGTGAGCGCTCTCAACCCGGCTGTTCCAACAACCAAAGGAGTGATCCGATGAAGCGTCGTCTGCTGTTGGCCGTCGGCCTCAGCCTGTTGCTCGTGGCGCTCGCTGCGAGCCCGGCTTTCGCCGCCGGCACCACCGATCCCACCGACCTCGGCAAGAACGTCGGTCAGATGTTCACGTCGTGGGCGACGTGGATCTTCATGGGCGTCGCCGCCCTGGTGTCGATCCCCTCGCTCGCCAAGCGCGACATCAGCGGCGGGGTCGTGCTGGTCGGCATGTGCATCCTGCTCGGCGGGTTCGTCTTCTACCAGACCGGTATGGGCAACCTGATCCAGGGCCTCTGGCACCACGCCGCTCAGGGCGGCTAGCGCCATGAGCGAGGCCCCGCCCAGCCGCGACGCCAAGTTGGAGATCCGCTCGTTCCGGGTGGTCTTCCAGCTCGAGCGTCGCCTCCACCGGATCCAGCACTGGAAGCTGCCGCTTCCGTATGGCCTGCCGCTGCGCGGCTTGGCCTACGGGGCGTTCGTGCTGGCCGCCATCCTGCTGCTCGGCCGGCTGCCGGTCGTCGGGGCGGCGGTCGGCGTGCTGCCGCCGCCGGTGCGCTTCCTGCTGGCTCCGGTGGGCGCGGGCTTCTTCTCTCTCGCGCGCGCGTGTCGACGGTCGGCCCGCGCACCGCTTCCTGCTCGCCTGGGGTCGCGATCGCGTCGGCTCGCGCTGGGTCAGCGCCTTCCGCGCGATCCCGGCGCCGGGCACCTGCGTGCGCTTCGTCGAGCCGATCGTGTTCGTGCCCGACAGCTCCGGACCCGAGTACCGTCCCGCGCGGCTGGTCGGTCCCGCGCGCGTGCTGCTTCGCTACCCGGCGCGGGCCACGCAGCGGGGCCGACGCCTGCTCGTCTCGCAAGGCTCAGGTGGGCCGATGCGGCGCGGCAAGGAGCTCGCCTTCGCGGGTCGCCAGCGAGGTGCGCTTCCGATGAGCCGCGCCGTCCTCCTGAACAACGCCGCGGGGCGCACGATCGCTGTGCTGCTCGTGGCCCCGAACGGCCGCCGCTACTTCCTGAAGCGCCCGCCCGCCGGCGTTGCCGCGCACTCCGCGGGTTCGCTGCTCGAGGCGCGGCCGTGAAGCCGCCGCTGCGCTTCGCGACTCGCAACCTCCTGTTCGGCCAGCTGCCGTCGGACGTCTGGGCGCTCTACCGGCTTGAGATGGAGTCCTACGAGGGCCTGACGGACGAGCAGAAGAAGGAGCTGCTGACCGTCATCGCGAGCTTCGCCTACGGCGTCGAGGCGGACTTCACGCTCTTGCGCGTCAGTCGGCGCTGGTCGGTCGAGGACTACCTCGCCCGCGCCCGCGCCGGACTCGATCGCCGTCATGGCCTGCCGGAGCAGTGGGACCGCCAGCTTGACGGTCACCGCGAGCTGCTCGGCGACCAGTCGATCGTGCGGCCGGAGCTGTACCTGTCGGTGCGCCTGGCGGAGCCGCGCAAGGGCGCGCTCGACGCCTTGGCCGCGAGTCTCGGCGAGGCGATCGCGCATCCGCTGCGCTCGCTCAAGGATCTCGGCCGCGCGGCCGGCCTCGCTGACTCCAAGGCGCTGTCGGAGCGGCTGCTGCGCGAGCTGGCGGCGCGCGAGGAGCGCGCCTACCAGCGCGTCTGTGACTACTTCTACGCGGAGCGGGCGACGACGCTCGACCTGCAGTGGCTGGTGCGGCGGTCGTTCTGCCGCGGGCTCGGCGAGCCCGGGCTCGACCTGCGTTTTCGCCCGCAGGCGCTGGTGCTGTTGGAGGGCGACGAGCTGCAGTACCGGCCGCTCGAGGCGGACGTGCTGCGGCTGTTCGAGTCGCCGATCTACAAGGGCTACCGCCAGCTCGAGATCCACTCGGAGCTCGGCGTCAGCCACCAGGCGCTCTACACGCTCGGCGCGCTGCCCGAGACGGTCAGCTTCCCGGGCCCGCAGGCGGAGCTGCTGTTCTCGCCCTTGGAGTCGCTGGAGTTCCCGGTCGACGCCGTCTTTTCGGCGCGCTATGTGCCGAACAGCCAGGCGACGGCGCTGGTGCGCCGCAAGGTCGTCGACGCGGACAACATCTTTGGCGAGGAGTCGACGGGCGATCATGGCCCCTCTCCGGAGGCGGCGCGGCGTCCGCACGCTGCGCGCGCGCTCGAGGAGTACCTGACGGGCGAGGGCCGCCCGCCGCTGCTTGAGGCGACGATCGGCTTCGCCGTCGGCGCGCCGAGCGCGGAGGAGCTTGAGGCTCGTGGGCAGCGGCTCGAGCGCGAGTTCGGCTCAGATCACGCTGCACCGCCCGGCGGGCGAGCAGCTGAGCCTGTTCGTTGAGCACTTCCCCGGCCAGGGCACCCAGGTCCGCGATTACGCGGACTACCTGCTCGTCGAGCAGCTGGGGGCGATGATGCCGCTCGCCACGCATGCGGTCGGTTCCGACCGCGGGCCCTACATCGGCCACACGCTGTCGGGCTCGCGGCAGCCGGTTCTGTTCGACTTGACGGAGGCGTCGCGCACGAACCGGCCGCCGGCGACGTTGCTCGCGGGCACGCTTGGGCTCGGGCAAGACGATGTGCCTGCAGCTGCTGCTCTACTACGCGTTCCTGCGCGGCAGCCGGGTCGTGGATATCGACCCGAAGGGCGACCACAACCTGCACCTGCTGCCGGGCATGGAGGGCCAGGTCGAGACGATCGAGCTGGCCGCCGACGCGCGCTTCCGCGGGCTGCTCGATCCGCTGCGGATCGCGCCGCCCGACACCGGCGAGGACCTTGCGACGTCGTTCCTGATCGACGTGCTGCCGCAGCCGGTGCCGCCCGAGTGGCGCACGGAGATCCGCGGCGCCGTGAAGACCGTCGTCACCGCGGCGGCGGCCTCGGGCACGCTCGCGCATTGCGGGCTCGTCGTGGACGAGCTCGGCCGTGGCAACGAGGAGGCGCGGCGTGTCTCGCGCGCGCTCGCGATCTACGCCGACACCGGCCTCGCGCAGCTCGGCTTCGCCGACGCCGAGCACCTGCCGGAGCTGGCCGGCCACAAGCCGGTCACGTCGCTGCGGATCCGCAACCTGCCGCGCCCGCTGCCGGGCACGCCGAAGGGCGACCTGTCCGAGGAGGAGCGCATCGGCCAGGCGATGATGCGGCTGCTCGCGGCGTACGCGATGCACCTGATGGGCGGCGACAAGGCGCGCCACAAGGTGATGGGCTTCGACGAGGCGTGGTTCCTGCTCGAGGACGCGCCCGGCCGGCGTCTGATCGAGCACCTCAACCGCTGGGGGCGCTCCGAGTTCGCGACGCCGATCCTCGTCACGCACCTGATCTCGGACGCCGAGGAGCTCGACAACCTGATCGGCGCCCGCTTCATGTTCGGCTTCGAGTCCGACCAGGAGGCGCGCGCCGCGCTGCGCGTACTGCGGCTCGACGAGAACGACGATCGCCTGCGCCAGCGGCTGCTCGCCTACCGCGAGGGTCGCTGCCTGCTGCGCGACCTCGATGGCCGCGTCGGCGCGATCCGCGTCGAGCCGCCGCCGGACGTGCTCGCGGCGCTCCGGACGACGCCCGTCGAAGACGACGAGCGCTTACGCCGCGCCCGTCGAGGAGGCCGCGTGAGGCGCGCCTGGCTCGTCTGCCTGCTCGCGGTGCTCGCGCTGGCGCTGGCCTCCCCCACCGTCGCGTCGGCGTCTCCTGCCGGCGTTCGGGCCGCCGCGGCCGCCGCGCAGCAGTCGAGCGATCCGCTGACGTCGCTGGGCGCGTCGTCGCCGCTCTGCGGCCGCGACGTCGGCGCGCAAGGCGCAGGCGAATTGCCGCAAGACGGGCTCGCTTGAGCGGCCCTACCCGCTTGAGCACTACCGCTTCGACTGGCACATCAAGACCGGCGTCACGAAGTTCACCGGCAACCTCTTGAGCGCGATCCAGTGGTTCGGGCAGCTCGTCTGGACGAACCTGCTCTACCTGCTGCAGGGCGTGCTGCTCGTGTTTCAGTGGGCGTTCTCGCTCGACCTGCTCGGCTCCGCCATGTCGGGCCTCCGCGGCGCGCTGACGAGGCTCAGCACGAACACGCTCGGGCGTCCCTGGTTCGACGCCGCGATCGCGGTGCTCGGCCTCTGGGGCATCTGGCGCGGGCTGGTGCAGCGCAAGACGATCGAGACAGTCGCCGGGCTCGCGATCGCCGTAGTGATGATGGCGGGCGCGCTGTTCGTGATCCACGACCCGGTGGGCACGGTCGGCCAGCTCTCGCGCGGCGCCAACGAGACGTCGCTCGCGTTCCTGTCGGGGGTTGCCGACGGGACGGTCAACCACCCGGACCGCACGGTCGCGAGCTCGAGCGACGAGATCTTCCAGACGATCGTGCTGCGCCCGTGGTGCGCGCTCAACTTCGCCGACGTCGACTGGTGCATGTCGAAGGCGCCGGGCGACTCGCTGACGCACGCGGACAGGTTCCTGCGCTACGACGTCGGCACCAAGCAGCGGGGCGCCGAGTATTCGATCCTCAACGACCCGAGCTCGGAGCCGTGGAAGCACTCGGCGCTCGGCTGCGACGCCTGCGCCAAGGACGACCAGGCCCTGAAGGACCAGCTGGCGGGCTACCGCGTGACGGCGGCCGACGCGGCGCGCGTGAAGATCCAGCAGCAGGGCTCGACCACGATGCGCGTCGGCCTGCTGCTGCTGATCGTGATCGCGCAGCTCGGCTATATCGCCCTGCTCGGCTGGCTCTCGTTCAAGGTGCTGGTGCAGGGCATCATGACCTTGGTCCTGCTGCTCGGCACCCCGGCGATGCTGTTCGCGCCCGCGTTCGGCGACGGTGGCCGTTCGCTGTTCAAGAAGTGGGCGCTGCGGCTGTTCGCCGCGCTCGTGTCGAAAGCGATCTACGCGCTCTTGCTCGCGATCGTGCTCGCGATCGGCGCGGTGCTCGCGCAGCTCAACGGCAGCCTGCCGTGGTTCGTGACGTGGATCGTCCAGATCGTCTTCGCCTGGGGCATCATCCTCAAGCGCGGCGAGCTGCTCGGCTGGCTCTCGTTCGGCCTCAACGAGGACAAGCAGAAGAGCGTCGGCGGGCTCTACTACAAGATGCAGGGGCTGCGGACCGTCGCCGGTCTCGCCGGCGCCGGCGCGGGCGGCTTCGCGCTCGCCCGCGGCATGGGGCGGCGTGGTCAGGACGGCATCGCGGAGCGTCGCGATGCCCACACCGCGGCGGTGCAGCAGTCGGCCTCGGAGCAGCTCGAGGGCCGTGCGCGTGAGCGCTTGCAGCACCGCTACGACGACTATCACGAGCGCCTCTCGTCGCACGACGACGCCAAGCAGAAGATCAGCAGCCTCGACAAGACGCTGTCCGACTACGACCGCCGCTCGGCCAACCCGAGCGCACCGCCAAGGACGGCAAGCCGGTGCCACGCCAGACGCCCTCGCACGGAGGAGGCGAAGGCGATCGCGCAGCGCCGCGCATCTGCAACAGAAGCTGCTCACCCCGAGCGAGGAGGGCGTCGCGCGCGAGTTCATCAAGTCGGCGGACAAGAACCTCGTCGAGCAGGGCCAGCGCTTCAGCGACCGCCAGGTCGAGCTGCAGATGGCGGAGCTGCGCTCCGACGTGCTCGCCCATCCGAACGCGGACGCCGAGGTTCACAGCTGGCGCGCGGGGATCCCGGCGAGCGAGCTCGCCAAGCTGCCGCCACAGGAGCGCGCCGCGCTGCACGGCCGGGTGGCGGACGACATTGCGCGTGACCGGACGCTGCTCGCCGCCGTCGGCGAGGCGCCGGACCACAAGCCCTCGCGTCGCGAGCGCCGCGAGGCGGCGCGCAACCTTGACGCGACCGCCGTCGCGGAGCGACGTCGCACCGAGCTTCAACAGCGCCGTTCGGAGCGGCGGGTGCGCCGCCGCGAGAACCGTCAGCTGCGCCGCACAAGCCGGTGAGCGCGGACGCTCCCGCCCTTCCCCGGCTCGCTGCCCGGGTCGGTGCCGCGATCGGCGGCGTCGTCGCGCTCGGCCTGCTGCTCGTCGTCGGCATGGTGGCGCTGCTGTTCGGCGTGCAGCAGCAGCCGAATTGCGCTGCCACGCCCGGGCAGGCGCATCAGGTCGCCGGCGAGCCGATTCCCGCCTACCTGGTGCCGATCTACCAGGCGGCGGCGCGGCGCTACCACCTCGGTCGCGCGCGGCCCGGCGATCCTCGCCTCGATCAACGGCGTCGAGACGAACTTCGGCCAGAATCCCGCCACCTCGAGCGCCGGAGCGATCGGCTGGATGCAGTTCGAGCCGTCGACCTGGGCCAAGTACGGCGTCGACGCCGACCACGACGGCAAGCGCGATCCCTACGACCCGCAGGACGCGATCTACGGAGCCGCGAACTACCTGCACGCCTCCGGCGCGCCCAAAGACTGGCACGGCGCGATCTACGCCTACAACCATGCCGCAGTGGTACATCGACGAGGTCCTCGCGAACGCCGCCGAGTACCAGGCGGCGGGCCTCGCGGCCCTCAGCGGCTCGGCGTCGAGCAGCTGCGGCGGCTCCGACGAGGGCGCGCCCACCGGCAAGATGGCCGCGCTGCTGCACGAGGCGGATCGCATCAGCGCCAAGAACTTCCCCTACGTCTGGGGCGGCGGCCACAGCCAGCCCGCCCCGGATCCGGACCACACCACCGGCTACGACTGCTCGGGCGCCGTCAGCCGCCTCGTGCAGGCGGCCGGCTACCCGTATCCGACCGCCGACACGACGCTGATGGAGCAGCTCTGGAAGCTGCCGCGCGGCCCGGGCAAGCGTGACCGTCTTCCTGAAGGCGACGGGCCCGGAGGCGCACGTGTTCGTGCGCATCAACGACGGCGGCCGCCAGCGCTATTGGGGCACGAGCGGCTTCGCGCGCCCGAACGGTGGCGCCGGCTGGTTCACGCAGGCTCCCGGCGCAGGCTACTTGCGCCGCTTCGTCGCCTACCACCTGCCGGGGCTCGGCTCGTGAGGCGCGAGCTCTCCGCCGCCTCGCGGCTGCCGCTGTTCGCGCTCGCCGTGGTGATCGCGCGCCGCGGTGGTGGTGCTGCTGTTCGTGCTCGATCCCGCCCCGCACGAGGCCGGTCGGCCGCGTCCTGCGGCCTCTGCTCCGCCCGCCATCGTCTACGCGGCTCGCCGTCACCCGTGTCGGCGTCCGCGCCGCGTCCCGCTCCGGCTGCCGTGGCCGTCGGGCGGCGCTTCCTGCGCCTCTATGCCCGCCTCCAGTCTGAGCCGCTCGGAGTCGTCCGCCGCCCTGCGGCTGCGCTCGCTCGCCTCCCTCGCGCTGGCGCGCACGTTGCTCGCGCAGCCGCCCCTGCCCGCTGGGGGCGCGCGTTCTCATGCGTCGCTCGCCTCTGTGCGCGCCGAACGGCTCTCCTCGAGCGCGGTGCTGTTGCACGCCGCCATCCGTCACGGTCACGCTCTGCTCCGGCTGCGTTGCCTCGTGCAGCTTGCCCGTGGTCACTGGACAACCACGGCGCTCAACGCGGCTGTCTGACGACCCGGCCAAGGCCGAGAGAGCGGGTGGTTGCGCTGTTCATAGCAGCAGCCTCGTGGTCGCCGGGCTGAAGTCCCCGTCGGTTCCCGACCGCTGCATTTCTCCGTTGGCGCACGTAGCAGACCCGGTTCCCGCGCTAATCAGGGCAGTTGGCGGGGCGTCGAAATGGCCGTCGCTGAAGCGAAGCGGGTCCGGGCCCGACAACTCGCTTCCGAGCGACCGACCGAGCGCTGTGCATCACGCCTGGCGCGGTCACGCCGTGGCGGCCGCTGCTTCGATGGACGGCCAGGGGTGCCGCCCGGCTCGCGGCCGCCCCGGCGTGCGTGCGAGTTATCGCGCACTTCGCGGGTGCCGAGTCCGAGCGCTCCAACGCGCCCGTCGGTTGGATCATGTCGCGATGATTACCGCGCGGCACCGGCCGTCACCTTGAGCCCCGATTTGGGCGCTGACCAATCAGACCACACGGTGCGAAACTGTGTGCCCTGTCGCCAATTGTCTGCTTCCGTAACCGAGGTCGTGCGGAACGATGTCAACGGGGATCTCGCCAGGCACCACAGCTGAGCCGCGCCGGCATCGGCCACACGGGCGTAATAATCCCCACGGGGTAGACGCAGATCCACCTGAGCATGCCGAGCCGGTGTCGCGACCGAGTTCAACTGCGACAGCAGTCGCCCCTGTGTCCACTTCCGGCACCGGCTGTATCGATTCCGCGAACCGGCCGGACGGGATTGCTTCATCGCGGTTCCTGGTGACGGCATCCCGCGATTGGGGATCACGGTCGCGCCTCATACCGGAGCCGCGCGGCGCGCTACGGTGACTGAGCCAATGAGGCCAACGATGGACTCGGACAACTGAGCGTGTGCCTGTGAAGGCTGAATCTGGCCTGGGCCCCAGCGCAATTGCGTATTTTGCGACCGTCGCGACGGTGCTCCCACTGCTGCTGCTCGCTTCCCTGCTCAGCTCAACGCCATGGCACGCGGGGCGCGATTTTTCATTGAGGTCTCCAACGGACTCGTTGAGCTTGGTCGCGCGCTAGAGCGGTGGTTTCAAGCGGCCTCGAAGTTCTCGCAGTCCTCGCATAAGAAGGCCGACGTCCAGCCTCCCCGACCGTGGTGGCGCCGACTATCGGGGGGCGATACTTACTTCGCTGCGATCCGCTACGGCCTCATCGCCGGGTTAAGTCGGTAGTTGTGGTGTAGCTGGCGCCGCGGCCTGGGATGTAAATCCGGCCACCGTGGCGCTCATGATCGTCGGTCTGTTCCAGCAGGTCGACGAAGGAGACACCACGATGGCCGAACCTCAGAGGATGACTGCCCGTGAGGCGGCGAACGATGTGATGGCGCTCGAGCACGCGGATGTGCTCAGGGAGTCGGTGGCGCTGATGGTCAGGGAGATGATGGAGCTGGAGGTCGCGCGGCTCGACCGGAGCCGAGCTCGGCGAGCGGGCACCTGGCCAGCGGCTGGCGCAGCGCAACGGCTACCGCGAGCGGCGTTGGGACACGCGGGTCGGTGAGATCGAGCTGGCGATCCCGCGGTTGCGGACGGGCAGCTATTTGCCGTCGTTTCTGGAGCCGCGCCGGCGCGCCGAGCAGGCGTTGGTGGCGGTCGTGCAGGAGGCCTACGTGAACGGCGTGAGCACCCGCAAGGTCGATCGTCTGGTCGAGCAGATGGGGCTGCGCGGCCTCTCGAAGGACCAGGTCTCGCGCATGTGCCAGGGCCTCGACGAGCAAGTCCAAGCATTCAGGGAGCGCCCGCTCGCGGGCGCCTACCCGTATCTGTGGTTGGACGCCAAGGTCGAACGCGTCAGGCAGCCGGGCGGGGTCAGGCAGAAGGCGCTGGTGATCGCCTACGCCGTCCACGAGACGGGGGTGCGGGAGGTGCTCGGCCTCGATGTCGGCGAGGCCGAGACCGAGGCGTTCTGGACCGAGTTCCTGTTTTCGCTCAAGGCCAGGGGCCTCGCCGGCGTCAGGCTCTGCGTCTCGGACGCCCACCAGGGGCTGCGCAACGCGATCGCCAGGGTGCTCGGCTGCCGCTGGCAGCGCTGCACCGTCCACTTCCTACGGGACATGCTCGGCCACTGCGCCCGCCAGCAGCAGCCGATGATCGCGACCGCGATCCGCCAGCTCTTCAACGCCGACACGGGCACGGAAGCGCGCGAGCGGCTCGGCGAGGTAGTCGAGCGGCTCCGGGGCCCGGCGCCGAAGGTCGCCAGGCTGCTCGAGGAGGCGGCCGAGGAGCTGCTCGCCTTCTACAGCTTCCCGCGCGAGCACTGGCCGAAGTTGAGATCCACGAATCCGCTCGAGCGCGTCAACAAAGAGATCGGCCGCCGCTCCGACGTTGTCGGCATCTACCCCAACGACCGGGCGCTGATCAGACTCGCCGGGATGCTGCTGATCGAACAGTCAGACGAATGGCTGGTCCAACGCCGCTACCTCTCAGAACACTCGATCAAGCTCGTGCTCGCCACTGAGCCGGCACAGAGCGAGCAACGCCTGACAAAGAACAACAACAAGGAGGCAACCGAACTCGCCGCCTAAGCGGCACCCCCGATCAACGACGATCAGCAGCTACACCACGAAACGCGACTTGACTCATCGCCGTAGGGATTGTCGGCATCCTCCTGACATTGCTCACCGTCTGTCTTCCGGCTGCTGCGGAGGTGTTCGCCCTGCTCGCGCTCGCTGCTAACCACGAGTCGTCAGCTGGCAAACTGATAACCGAGGTAGGCCTAATTGTTGCTGGAGCGCTGGTGATATCACCGTTGATATACGCGACTTTGGCGACATTGTGGCGGAAAACGCCAACGGATGGGGAGAAGCCGCGTGGTTGATGGGCGTCTCGAACGCGAGACGGTCTGGGTGGGTGCGCATTTGGCTCTTCTCAGTGCGGAGTGTGTCTCGTGGCTATCGGAGGGAGCGAGACGCCGCGGCTCTGGCTGTCCCCAGGGAAGGGCACACCTGGAGCGGTCACGGAAGACAACGACGGGAACTTGAGCATGCCGTCCTTCTACGAAGACGAGCTTGCCAAGAGCGGCTGGGTGATCGAGGACACCTGATAGTTCTCGGGTCGAGCCTTCGTCGCTACCGCGAGTCCATGCCATGGTTGCACCTCGCACGCCGCAGAATCCGGAGCAGTGCGCGGCGGAACAGCACTTCTTCGACCCGGATGCGCCAGCGTTCTCGCAGCGGATGGACGGTGGCCACACTCACGAAACGCTGGACCCTGATCAGAGCCGTAGAACCCTGGGCGGGTTACGACTCTCACGCGCGGTCGAGGAGATCGTCACGGTCATGCGAGCCGCTGGCGACGGCGCCGATGGGGCTCGCCTGCGAGCGCTGATCGTGCTGTGGCGCGGAGGGCTGAGGATCAGCGAAGCGCTCGGTCTAGCCGAGACCGACCTCGATTCTTCACGCGGAGCAGTGCTCGTTCGACGAGGCAAGGGCGGCCGCCGGCGCGAGGTTGGCATGGACCACTGGGCATGGGAGCAGCTCGAACCGTGGCTCGAGATCCGCAGCCGGCTACCGGCGGGCGCGCTGCTCTGCAGCGTCCGCGGCGAGACTCTGCTGGCCGCCATTGGGAGCAGTCCGCCGCAAGCAACTGCGACGAACCGCGGCGATAGCCGGCGTGCCACCGCCGGTTCGCGCCGCATCGCCTGCGCCACCCGCACGCGATCGAGATGGCGCATGAAGGCGTCCTGCTCGTAGTCATTCAGCGCCAGCTCGGACACGCCCACCTCGGGATCACCTCGATCTACCTACAGGCGATCGACAGTTCGGAGAAGATCGACACGGTTCACTCCCGACCCGCGCCCGTGATCTCGGCCACTGCTGGGCCGACCACCCGTCGGTCGCGCTGCGTTCATGAAGCCCACGGTGAGCAATCGGCGAGTGGGCTCGTCAGGCGGGCCCGCCGCCCCGCCATCCGCGCGCGAAGCGGGTCCGCGAGTGGGGCAGTCAGGGTTGCGCAATCAGCAGCGAAAGCAGAAGCGTCATTGGAGTTCCAGATCTTGTAGGTGTGCTGCCCGTTCTGCTCAGGGGCAGCCAGCGCCAGGCGCTTGGCTTCAACTGGCCAGGCCGGGGTCCTCGGGGAGCGGCAGGCGCTCCAGGCGGGCGGAGCTGAGCGCGCTCTGGCCTCGCGGTCTGGCGCGGATGCTGCCCCAGCTTGGCGACCCAGAGCCTCCAAGGGATCGAACACGAACATCCCGGCGAACGCCTGTCGCCCCTTCTGACTTGACCTCGTGAAGCCGTCGTTCAATGCTCGGCGAACGACTGCCCACCCGCGGGCACCCATCAAAGAGCGAACATCAAGGTCACGGAGTTCAGCGCGCTCAGGAGCCAAGCCGCATCAGCGCGACCGCAGCACCGGGTTCACGAGAATGCGGTAGGGCCCTCCGGCGGGGCGCGGGGCCCCGCCGAGAGGGCTGTTCTTTACAGGAGGTCCGGCTTGCCGGGATTTGCGGCGGAGGCAGGAAACCCGTTCTTGACGATGATGGTTTTCAACTGCCCGCTGGCGCGCAGGGCCGCAAGATCGTCGTCGAGGGCTGCACGGAGGTTCGGATTGTTCTTGTTGACCGGCATCTGGGGCTGGCCTGGCGCGGTGGACGCCTTCACCGCCGGGTCCGGGGGCGGGATGTTCATCACGGCGTTCTTGATGCCAGTTTTCTTAAGCTCGAGTGGCACGGACGTTGCACCGTCGATGGCCGCGTCGATTCGTCCATTCGTCAAGTCCTGGTAGGAGGCATCTGTGCTCGGGTAGAGCTTGAGGTCAGAGCCGAGCAGCTTCTGGAGGTCCTCCACCCAGAGATAGCCGGTCACGGCACCGACTTTCTTTCCCTTCAGATCTTGGATCGTCTTGATGCCTGGGGCATGTGAAACGATCGCCATCTGGTCTCGCACCTCCGGGGCTCCTAGGAGGACGATCTTTGCTCGCTCCGCCGTCCGGTACCAACTGCCGATCGTGGTGTCTGCACGACCGGAGGTGACTGCCGGGATGGCACCCGCCGCCTGCCCATAGAGAACCTTGACCTTGAGGCATTCATCAGCGGCGAGCCGCTGGGCGATCTCGCCTTCGGCCCCTCCGAGCTTCCCACCCTTGTACGTGGAATAGGGCAAGTACTCGTAAACGGCGACAGTAAGCGCCCCAGGATGGATGGTTTTCAGCCCGGGGTGTTTCGGCGTGCAGGAGCTGGCGGAAGCGGTGGTGGAGGTGCCGCCGCCGCTGTTGCTTGAGCTTCCGCATGCGGTGATGACCAGCGATACGCCTGCCAAGCACAAGAGCGTGGCCGTGCATCTGCGCATTCGACTTCCTTCCCTCGCGAATCGAACTCAGCGGCGCAAGCAGTCCAGATCCAGATGCGTTCGGCATCCCGTGGGGAGGAATGTGCGGCGGAGCTGAGCGGCGCCGCCTCGACCGACCGGCAGGCTCGCCGGCGACGCAGGGCGCCAAGCCGCGATGTGAAGATCACGAGCTCCGCAAGCGCCAGGATCAGAATGACCAGCAACCGTCATTGGGGCGAGCATGGAGGAGTGCGTGCCGTCCAGTCAACGATGACTTCCGCCAAGTGGAAGGACCGTGCGAATTGCCGTCATGTCGAGCAGTCAGGCGACCCCTCACCTATCCGAAGGGCCTCGTTGGTGCCAGCGCCAGCTGCCAGCGCGGCCTAGTTCGCGGACTCGAGGTGTCTGCCGAGGCGTCGTTCGACTCTGCCTACGAGCAGGGAGGCCGGCAGGCTGATGGCCGAGTACATGAGGGCCGCCAAGATGAGGATGTCGAGGTAGCGGAACGTCACCGACCCGGCCTCATAGGTGCGGCTCATGAGCTCGGGCAGGGCGATCACGAAGGCTAGCGACGTGGCCTGAAAGATTTGGATCGCGATGCCCATCAGCGGGGGAATCGCGATCCGGACGGCTTGCGGCAACACGATAAGGCGGAAGGCGTCCACACGTCCCAGTCCGACCGCGGCGGCTGCCTCATGCTGTCCCAGGGACACCGCCTCGAGGCTCGCGCGCAGGATTTCGCTCGAATATGCGCCGGTCGACCAAGCGAAGGCCACGACGGCCGAGACGAACTGGGTCAGGGTGATATGGGCCTGCGGGAGGCCGAAGTAGATGAATTCGAGCAATACGAGCAGCGGAGCGCCACGGCCGATCTCGACGATCACTAGCGCCGCCGCTTTCAACGGCCGGCTGGCGGACATCGTCATGACGGCCAGGAGAAGACCCAACGGGAAGCCCACGGCGAGGCTGACAAGAGTCAGCTTCACCGCAACGACCAAACCGCCGAGCAGACTCGGGAACTCGTCGGGCCAGATGCTCCAGAAAACCGCGAGCGAGGTCATGCGATCGAGAAGCGCGCGCGCATTCGGCGATCGACGTGGCGCGAGACAACCGCGAGCGGCAGGCTCAAAAGGATGTACAGAATGGCGGCAGCGAGGAAGATAGAGAGGCCGTGTCCCTCTTGCTGGGTTGCGGCGCCGGCGTGGAAGGTGATTTCCGCGACGCCGATGGTAGACGCGACTGCCGAGTCCTTCAGGAGGCCGATCGCGTAGGTCGCGGCGGGCGGGCCGATAACCCGCGCCGCTTGCGGTCCGATGACGCGAGCCAGTATGTCGGGCTCTCGGAGCCCGAGTGCCCTACCGGCCTCCCACTGTCCACCCGACACGGCACCCAGGCCGGCGCGGTAGATCTCCGCCATGTAGGCGGCGGAGATGAGGCTCAGGCCGATCACCCCCGAGGCGAGCGGCGCGAATGTGATCCCTGCGTTGGGCAGCCCATAGAAGATCAGGAAGAGCCAGGTAATCGGCGGGATCGACCGTACAACGTCCACGTATCCGCGCGCGAATCCTCTCAGCGCCGCGGACCGCGACCTGCGCGCGAGCGCGAGCGGCGCCCCGGCCAGCCCGCCGATGACGAATGCCGCAACGGTCAGCAAGACCGTGTACTTCAAGCCCGGGAGAATCTGGGCGAAGTAATGGCCCACTAGCGCTCCAAGACGGCTCGCAGGAACCTGCGTGTCCGTTCGTGCTCGGGAGTCTTAAGCACGGTTCCAGGTGGGCCGTCCTCGAGCACGCTGCCGTCGGCCATGACGAGCACACGGTCCGAGACGTCCGCGGCGAACTGCATCTCGTGCGTCACGACGACCATCGTCATCCCGTCTGCGGCAAGGCGGCGCATGACAGCAAGGACCTCCACCCCCAGCTCCGGATCGAGTGCCGATGTCGGCTCATCGAACAACATGACCCTCGGGTTGAGGGCGAGCGCCCGAGCGATGGCAACCCTCTGCTGCTGGCCGCCTGAACAGCGGCCTGGATAGCTGCTGGCTTTCTCCTTGAGGCCGACGCGCTCGAGTAGGGCGAGCGCGGTTTCCTCGGCCTGTTCGCGCGTTCTCCCAAGTACGCGCTGCTGCGGCATTGAGATGTTCCGCAACACGGTCAGATGCGGAAACAGATTGAAGGACTGGAAGACCATGCCCACCGAACGGCGGAGTCGCGCGAGATCTGCCGGGCGGGGCTGGCCGCCGCGCGAACGGTCGGCACACACCTCCGCGCCGTCAAGGAGGATGCGACCGCTGGTCGGCGGCTCCAGGAAGTTGATGCAGCGCAGCAGTGTGCTTTTCCCGGCTCCGCTCGGACCGATGATTGACATCACGTCCGCCGGCCGCAGGTCGAACGAGACGTCTCTGACCACGACCTGATCGCCGAAGCTCTTGGTCACATGCTCAAGTGACAGCGCTGGCGTGCCCGTGTCGCCGTCCGTGCAGCCGATGGGCTCGGAAAGTCCGGCAGAACGCGGGTCGGCAGTCATCAGGTCCGCTACAGGAGTTGTCGGGTAACGCCCAGCGCTGCAGCGCGAATGGCGGGACCGAGACCGGTGATGTCCAGCCGCAACAAAGGGCCGGACACAGAGATGGCAGCCACTGCCTGCTGGTCGCGGCTGAAGATCGGGGCGGCGACGCAGCCGAGGCCCGGCACAGACTCCTGGCGGTCGAACGCGATCCCTCGCGAGCGGATCTCGTCCAGCTCCTTGTAAAAGGCATCCGGCGCCACGATCGTGAACGGTGTGTTGCGCGCCAGTCCGGCCGCAACGACCGATTCCTGCGTGCTGCGGGGCGAGAAGGCGAGGAGCGCCTTGCCGAGGCCCGTGCAGTGCGCTGCCCGTCGTCCCCCTGTGCGGGTGAGGGGGGTGGGTTCGTGACCGTGAATCTTGAGCAGGTAGACGATGTCGCAGCCGTCGAGAACAGCCAGGTGGACGCTTTCGTGCGTGGCTTCGTAGAGATCCTCCATGTACGGCAGAGCGGCGGTCCGGTGCTGCTGCCACGAGGGCGCAATCGTGCCCAACTCGAACAGCCGCAAACCGATGCGATACCGATCGGATTCGCGCTCGAGCGCCCCCCATGCGACGAGATCACCGAGGATCCTGTGCGCGGTGGACAACGGGAGATGCGCCCGCCGGGCGATGTCGCTGAGTCTCAGCTCGCTGTGCTCGGTGTCAAAACTTTCCAGTATGCGGAATGCGCGCAGGAGCAGCGAGTCGGCGCCGCTGCCGTTGTGTCGCTCGAAAGGCTTGCGAGTCGCTTGCTCCATGCACGCGCCGGCGAGGTCGCCTGGTGGCAGACACGGCCAGCCCGGCCATTGTCCAGGCTGTGATTCGATTTTTCCAGGGCCTCTTCCACTGGGCGGAAGAAGCGGTTGACTAGGTCAACGACGCTCGTCCATGCTCGTCGGCATGACGTTCCAGGCCGGTGCCGAGATCGCGGAGCAGCTCGCCACGGCGGAGCGCACGCGTACACCTATTGAGCCGGTGAGCGCCGAGCACCCCGGTTTTGATGTCCGAGCGGCGTACGACGTGCAGTTGATCAACGTCAAGCGGCGACTCGGGGAGGGCGAGCAGGTCCGCGGGCACAAGATCGGCCTCACCTCTCGCGCGATGCAGGAGCAGCTTGGGGTCGATGAACCCGACTACGGCCGCCTCTTCGACACGATGTTCGTCGAGGAGGGTGGAGAGATCGCGGCAAACGACCTGTGTGCACCTAGGATCGAAATGGAGGTCGCTTTCGTACTTGGGAGGCAACTGACGGGCCCCGGTTGTACCCCTGTAGACATCATTCGCGCCACCGAGTTCGTCGCGCCAGCACTGGAGATCATCGATAGCCGCATCGCCGATTGGCGCATCACCCTCGCCGACACGATCGCCGACAACGCATCGTCCGCGCGAGTCGTTGTGGGCGGCAGTCCAACCGCGCTCGATGAGATCGACGTTCGACTGCTCGGCGCCGTCATGCGGCAGAACGGCGAGGTCGTCGCGACGGGGTCAACGGCGGCGGTGTTGGGCAATCCGGTCAACGCCGTCACGTGGTTGGTGAACAAGCTCGGCGAGGCGGGCGAGCGCCTGTGCGAAGGCAGCGTGCTGTTGTCCGGCTCGTGCACGCAGGCGACGGCTGTCACCAACGGGGACACGGTGCGGGCGGACTTCGACGAGCTCGGTCACGTGGCCGTGAACTTCGTGTAGGAGCGAAGGCGTTGACCACCGCCACCGCCGCGATCGTCGGGCCTGGAAACATCGGTACCGACCTCCTTCACAAGCTGCTCCGCTCGCCATCGATCGAGCCCGTGTGTGTCGTCGGGATCGATCCTGAGAGCCCGGGCCTTGAGATTGCGAGGAGCTTGGGCGTGGAGGCCTCCGATGCGGGCGTCCATTGGCTCTTGTCTCAGGATCCATTGCCCGACATCGTGTTCGAGGCGACCTCCGCCGCGATACACGCGGTCCACGCGGCTCGCTACCAGGAGGCTGGTATCCGGGTAGTCGATCTCACTCCCGCTGCAGTGGGTCCGTTCGTTGTGCCGCCGGTGAACCTCGACCGACACCTGAGCGAACCGAACGTGAACATGATCACGTGCGGGGGCCAGGCCACGATCCCGATCGTCTACGCCGTCGCGCGCACGGTGCCGGTGGCGTACGCGGAGATCGTCGCGGCGGTCGCGTCAGATTCCGCAGGCCCCGGCACGCGCGCGAACATCGACGAGTTCACGCGCACCACCGCCGAGGGGATCGTGTCCATCGGCGGGGCCGCGAAGGGCAAGGCGATCATCATCTTGAACCCGGCGGAACCTCCAGTGTTGATGCGGGACACGGTGTTTTGCACGATCCCGCGCGACTCCGATCGAGGGGCAATCCGCGAGTCGATCGCCGCGATGGTGGAGGAAGTCCAAGCCTACGTCCCGGGGTATCGCCTGCTCGACACCCCGGAGTTCGACGATGAACGGGTGGCGGTCTTGCTGGAGGTCGAGGGTGCCGGCGACTTTCTGCCGAAGTACTCCGGGAACCTGGACATCATGACCGCGGCCGCGACGCGTGTGGGAGAGCTGATCGCGCGGTGTCTCGCCCATGCGTGAACCGCCCCTCTCGTCTGAGCGTTCGATCAACCGGCCCAGCAGACCCGACGTCCGCATCACCGATACGTCCCTTCGCGACGGCTCACACGCGAAACGCCATCAATTCACGCAGGCCGATGTGGCTGCCGTCGTGGGCGCCCTCGATGCCGCGGGGGTGCCTGTCGTAGAAGTCACCCACGGCGACGGGCTCGGCGGGTCGTCCTACACCTACGGGTTTAGTCTGGTGGATGAGCGCAAACTGATCGAGACCGCCGCCCGGACGGCGCGGCGGGCGAAGGTGGCTGTGCTGCTGCTTCCCGGTATCGGAGTCAAGGACGACATCCGAGCCGCGAGGGAAGCCGGCGCCTCGATTGTCAGGATCGCGACCCACTGTACGGAGGCTGACATCGCGGTCCAGCATTTCGGGCTCGCCAGAGACCTCGGGCTCGAAACCGTCGGCTTTCTGATGCTGAGTCACATGGCCGCGCCCGAACGGCTGGCCGAGCAGGCGCGCATCATGGTCGACGCTGGCTGCGAGTGCGTGTACGTCGTGGATTCGGCGGGCGCTCTCATTCTCGATGAGGCGAGCTCGAGGGTCGCCGCGCTCGTGGCCGAGGTCGGCGACCAGGCTGAGGTCGGCTTTCACGGCCACCAGAACATCTGTCTGGGGGTCGCGAACTCGGTACTGGCGTACCGGGCGGGCGCGACCCAACTGGACGGAAGCGCGCGCGGCTTCGGCGCGGGTGCGGGCAACAGTCCGGTGGAGGTCATGGCCGCCGTCTTCGACCGGCTCGGAGTGAAGACCGGCATAGACGTCCTCCGGATGGTCGATGCCGCCGAGGATGTCGTCCGGCCAGTGATGGACGAGGAGTGCGTGGCGGACCGCCTGTCGATCGTGATGGCCTACGCCGGGGTCTACTCGAGCTTTCAGAAGCACGCCGCCAGCCTCGCCGAGCGGTATGGCATCTCAGGCGCTGAGATCCTTGTGGAGGCGGGACGACGGAAGCTGGTCGGCGGTCAGGAGGATCAGCTGATCGACATCGCGACCGGGCTGGCCCGCCGAGCCTCTCAGACAATGCTCGCCACCGGCGGTGGTGTGAAGTGATCGCGGATGCGGCCAAGCGGCTGTTCGATGCGGAGCGCACACGCACTTCGCTCAAGCCAATCACCGACGAGCACCCCGACCTCACGGTTGAAACTGCCTATGAGCTGCAAGCCGCCGTGCTTGGACTGCGACTCGACGTGGGCGAGCGCGTTATCGGGGGCAAGCTGGGCCTGACCAGTCAGGCGAAACAGCAGGCGATGGGAGTAGAGCACCCGATCTTCGCCCCGCTCACGGACGCGATGGTGTGGCCAGCCGACAAGCCGCTTCCCATCGAACAGCTCATACACCCGCGGGTCGAGCCGGAGATCGTCTTTCTGATCGGTGAGCCGCTCGAAGGCCCGGGCGCAACAGCGCTCGACGTCCTGGGCGCCAGCGCGGGCGTCGCGGCAGGACTTGAAGTGATCGACAGTCGCTACGAAGGCTTCCGCTTCACGCACCCGGATGTGGTCGCGGATCTCGCGTCGGCCGCTCGCTTCGTCCTCGGTCCCGTGCTGGCCGCCCCGACCTTCGACTTGTCGCTCGTGGGATGCAGCCTTGAGGTCGGCGGCAACGTAGTGCAAACCGCTGCGGGGGCTGCGATCCTCGGCCACCCCGCGAACGCGGTGGCGTTGCTCGTCAACCACCTCGCTGCGCGAGGCGAGCGACTCGAGCGGGGGGCGATCGTGCTCGCCGGAGCGATGACCGACGCCGTCCCGCTGGCCGCCGGGGCTGAGGTCAGAGCGACCTTCGGACGACTGGGAACGGTGGTACTGCGGGGCGCATGACGACCGAGCGAACAGCACCGCCGTCACCCTCGCGCGCGCTGCCCACCCGCGCAGACAGGGCGTCCGATCCAGTCACCGTCGAGGTCGTGCGGCACGGCCTCGTCGCCGCCGCAGAACAGATGGCCAGGGCGATTGAGCGCTCCGCGCGATCGCAGGTGATTCGCGAGATGCTCGACTACTCGACGGGCGTGTTCGACCTCGAGGGCGGGATCGTGGCGCAGTCCACGCGGATCCCGATGCATCTCAACTCGATGACGCGGCCGCTGCGGACCATCCTGCGCGATCACTTCCCACTCGATGAGTGGCACGCGGGCGACGTGTTCCTGACGAACGATCCCTACGTCGGCGGCCAGCATCTGCCGGACATCATGACGTTCTCTCCCGTGCTCTTCGAAGACCGCATGATCGCTATTGTCGGCACGCTCGGACATCACCTGGACGTTGGCGGACGTGGCCCCTCGAGCTATGGAGCTGACGCGACCGAGATTTTCCAGGAGGGGCTTCAGCTCCCCCCGCTCAGGGTCATGGTGAGGGGTGCCTGGAACGAGCTCTTCCTCCCGCTCCTCGCCCGCAACATTCGCGTCCCCAGTAAGACCGTCGGGGATCTCAAAGCTCAGGTAGCCGCCCTCGCAATTGGGGCGGGTGAGGTTGCGCGCCTCGCACAGCGGTACGGGGCTCAAACGTTCCTCAGCGCGGGCCGCGAGCTCGTCGCCTCCGCAAGGCGGAACATGGAGGCCGCGATCGAGGCGCTGCCCGACGGCACGTTCGCCGCCGAGGACATCGTGGACGGCGACGGACTGGATGATGACCCGGTGCCTCTTCAGGTCGCCGTCCACAAGCAGGGCGGCAAGCTGATTGTGGACTTCAGCGGCACCGCCGCACAGGTGCGGGGGCCGATCAACTGCCCCCTGGCCGCCACCGAAAGCGCGGTCTACTACGCGGTCGCGGCGGTGCTGCAGACCGGAGTGACTCCCAACCGCGGCGCCTACGAGCCGATCGTCGTGATTGCTCCCGAGGGCTGCGTCCTCAACCCAACTCGCCCCGCGCCGGTCGTGGGGCGAAACGTTTTCACCCACCGGGTGGCGAACATCACCATGGCGGCACTCGGGGAGGCGCTCCCCGCTCGCGCGTGCGCCCACCACTACGGCAACTCCAACGTCCACATCCTGCACGCGAAGAACGACGACGGCTCGGCGAACGTCCTGTTCGAAATAGGCATCGGCGGCTGGGGCGGCAGGCCTGGCAAGGACGGTCCCGACGGCCTCTCGCAAGGTATCCACAACCTGGCGAACAATCCGATCGAGATGGTTGAGCACGAGTTCCCCGGCATCGTGCTCAATTACTCCTACATCCCGGATTCCGGCGGTCCGGGGCGGTGGCGCGGCGGGATGGGCATCGAGCGAACGATGCGCGTGCTCGTCGACTGCGAATTCTCGGCGCAGTATGACCGCATCAAGTTTCCCGCTCCCGGTCTGCTCGGTGGACTACCCGGCCGGCCGGGGAGACTCCTCCTCGAACGCGACGGCGAGGCCCCTTTGGAGTTGCCGGGAAAAGTCGTCGGGTATCGCCTGGTCAGCGGTGACGTGATCAGGATCCAGACGCAAGGCGGGGGCGGCCTGGGCGATCCGAACGAGCGAGATCGGGCCGATGTTGCCCGCGACCTGACCCAGGGCAAGCTGTCCCGACGTGCCGGCGAGACCGACTACGGCTTTGTGTCGGGCGACGACGACCAGCGCGCCGAGGTCGCGTGATGACCGCGACCTGGCATGTGGGTGTCGACATTGGCGGAACGTTCACCGACATCGTGGCGGTGAACGCCGAGGACGGTGAGAGCCGCTATCTCAAGGTCCCCTCCTCGCGCGAGGACCCCGCCAGCGCCGTCATCCGCGGCATCGACGCTTTGCACGACGAGGAGGGAGTGCCTCCCGGCCAGCTTCGCCTCGTGATGCACGGCACGACGCTAGCCACGAACGCCATCATCGAGCGCAAGCTCGCGAGAACCGCTCTCGTCACGACCAAGGGGTTTCGTGACGTCCTCGAGATCGCACGAACCTGGCGAACAGAGCTCTACGACCCCTTCTTCGATCAAGCCCCACCGCTGATCCCGCGCGAGCTCCGCTTCGAGGCGGACGAGCGGATTGACGCTCAAGGCGAGGTCATCCGTCCGCTGCGAGAGCAGGAGATCGCGCGTCTCGTCGAGAGCCTGCGAGAAGCGGACGTCGAGGCGGTCGCGGTCGCGTTCCTGCATTCCTACCGCAATCCGGACCAAGAGGACGCGCTGACTACCGCGCTACGCAATGAGGGCCGCTGGTTCGTTTGCGGTTCGGCCGAGCTGCTCAGAGAACTGCGCGAATACGAGCGCACAGCGACCACCGTTCTCAACACCGCCCTGATGCCCTTGATAGAGGCCTACCTGACTCAGCTCGAGGGCGGGTTGGCTGCGAGCAAGGTCGGCGCGTCCCTGTTCGTGAGCCAATCCAACGGCGGAGCGCAGACGCCGCAGCTCGCGCGCGAGCGACCGGTCAGCCTCGCCCTATCGGGACCGGCCGCGGGTGTCGTCGCGCTCGTGGACCTGGCGACGGCGCTCGACCGCCGCAACCTGATCGGCCTCGACATGGGCGGCACAAGTGCCGACGTATCGCTCGTCTCGGACTATCAGCCTCGTTACACCACTGAGCTCTCGGTGGGCGAGCTCCCGGTGCGGCTGACGAGTATCCGGATCGACGCGATCGGGGCCGGCGGCGGGTCGCTCGCGACCGTCGATGTCGCGGGCACACTGAGGGTCGGGCCCGAGAGCGCAGGCGCGAACCCCGGTCCGGCAGCATATGCGGCGGGGGGCACCCGGCCCACGGTGACCGACAGCCAGCTCGTGCTAGGTCGGCTGTCCGCCGACGCGCCACTGGCCGGGCGCCTGTTCCTAAGACACGACCTCGCGACGTGCGCGATCACGGCACACCTCGCCGAGCCCCTCGGCCTCGAGGTCGCGGACGTCGCTGCAGGAGTCGTAGAAGTCACCAACGCGTCAATGGAACGCGCAGTCCGCGTGGCCCTGCGCAACCGCGGAGATGACCCGCGCGATTTCACGCTGGTGGCTTTCGGAGGCGCGGGTCCGCTGCATGCGTGCGAGCTCGCCCAAAGCCTCGACGTGCCCACCGTTGTCATCCCCCCGCGGCCGGGCACTATGTGCGCGGTCGGGCTGGTTCAGTCAGACGTGCGTCTCGACTTCTCCGTGAGCGAGATCCACCGCAGTGACGATAGCCACTTCGCGGCAGCGTTGACCGCCATCTTTGACGGTTTGGCGACTCGGGCACACGCGCGGTTCGCCGGCGATCCCCACCTGGCCAGCTCCGCGCTGGAGATCGTCCGGACGTGCGATGTGCGCTACCTCGGCCAGGCCTACGAGGTCGCCGTGCCGGTTCCCGAGGGGGCGATCACCGAGGCCACCGTCGCCGCGCTGACCCGCACTTTCCATGAACTTCACGAACGCGCATACGCGTTCTCCGAGCCTGGCGAGCTGTGTGAGATCGTCACCTGCAGGCTGACCGCCAGCACGCCTCTCGACTCCCCCCGGCGCCTTGACATCACAGCGCAAGGGACGGTCAGCGCGGTGGGAGAACGAGAGGTGTACGAGCTGGGGCGCGGTTTTCAGCGCGCGCCAATTTACGAGCGCAGCGAACTCCCGGCCGGCCATGTTGTGCGCGGCCCCGCCGTGATCCAACAGACCGATGCCACCACGTGGCTTCCCTCCTATGCACACGCCGAGGTCGTCCCGCGCGGCGACCTCGTCGTGACGATCGAACCGACCAAGTGAACCACCGCCCGGAACAAGAGCCGCGGCCGATCACCGTGGGCGTCACGAACGGTGGCATCTGGTGGCCCTCCGAGGTCTACCCCGTAGTGGAGAGCCTCGGGTTCGACACGATCTGGACCAGCGAGCACATTCTCCTGTGGCGACCGATTTTCGACGCAATACCCCTGATGGCCGGCATCGCCGCCACCACCAAGCGAGTCAATGTCGGTGCTGCCGTCCTCCTCTTCCCACCGCGCCATCCGGCGATTCTCGCCAAGGAACTGACGACCATCGACCAGATGTCAGGTGGCCGCGTCGTTGTCGGCGCCGGGGCGGGCGGAGACTACCGACCGGAGCTCGAGGCGACCGGAGCCGCACGCAACTACGGTCGCCGTTTCGACGAGACGATCGATGTCGTCCGAAAGTTCTGGACCGACGAGTGGGTGACCTTCCGCGGCGAGTTCTTCGACATCGAGAACGCAGGCCTGATGGAGCCAAAGCCGGTGCAGCCCGGCGGCCCGCCAATCCTCGTCGGAGGACGCAGCGACGCCGCGCTGCTACGGGCAGTGAAACGCGGCGACGGCTACATGCCGTACATGTACCACGCCCGCCGCGTCCGGGAGGCCTACCAGCAGATCCGTGACCTGGCCGAGGATATCGGCGTTGACCTCCGCCCAGGGTTCACCTGGTCGTGCTTCGTTTACGTAAGCATGGACGACGATCGGGAGGCCGCGAGACAGCACGCCGTCCGAGACCTCTCCTGGCGCTACAACCGCGATGTCTCGGACCTCGTCGAGAAGTACGTCCTCTACGGACCCCCTGACGAGGTGCGGGCGGGGCTCCAGGAGTACCTCGACGCGGGCGTCAAGGACTTCGCCATCGGAGCGCTGCACGAGCACAGCTTGATTCGGAACGCGATGCCTGACGACACCCAGACACGCGCGGCGCTCGACATGTTCCACTATTACGCCGCCGAGCTGCTGCCGTTCCTCCACGGACAGTCCGAGCAGCCGGTCTCGGGGCGCGTCGCGACCTGATGCTCCCCGCCGCGGAAACGCCCGCGATCGGCGAGCACGAGTTCGCGAGCCTGGAGGGGAGGCCAGATGACCAGCTGGCGCTTGCCGAGCCCGGACTCGAACTCAGTGTCAGCGACCTGCTGTTCGCAACGTCCACCGCGATCGGCGAGCTCGAGGCGCACGGCGTACAGCCGGGCGATCGGGTGATCATCGCCCTCACGAATTCGGCCAAGTTCGTCATCGGATACCTCGCCGCGCGGGCGGTCGGCGCAATCGTTGTGAACCTTCCATGGCGGGCTCGCCGCGAGATCGCGCTGCTCGCGGACGCGCTGGCCGCGACGGCCGTGATGGTCGAGGACGACCTGGTGGGAGCCGACCCCGCGCTGCGGGGGCTCGGAACCCGTCGTATTCCGACCCCGACGATTGCTCGTCAAGAGCCGCGGGGCCGGGCGCGGCCACCCAGCCGCAATGTCCCCCGAGCTGATTCCGTTGCGTGGCTCGCTTGCACATCCGGGACGACCGGCATACCCAAAGCAGCTGTGCACACCGAGCGCAGCTGGTACTACCAGACCAGCTGCTTCGCGCACGTCTTCTCGCTCACCCAGCGCGACCCGATCTTGGTGGCGTCACCGGTAGGGCACGCCGTGGGACTTCTCTTTGGAGTCCGGCTCGGACTGATGCTCGGAAGCCCGATCGTGCTTGTCCCGCGCTGGAGCGCCGCCACCGCGGCGGAACTCACCTCGCGCTACGGCTGCGCATTTGTTGCGGCGCCCGCCCCTTTCGTAATGGACGTTGTTGCTTTCGCCGAGCAGCACGGGCCAGAGGCATTCACCTCGCTGCGGTACTTCCCCTCGGGGGGAGCCCCGATGCCGCTGCCACTGCTCGAGCGAGCCGAACGCGCCCTTCCCGAGACCCAGGTGTCCGCCTATTTCGGCACCTCCGAAGCGGGGGCGGTAACGATCTGCCCACCAGACACACCGCGTGCCAAACGACTAGCAACGGATGGTCGCGCGGTTGACGGGATGGAAGTCACCACCGAAGACGGCCAGCTCCTAGTGCGCGGCAGGCAACTGGCGCTCGGCTATTGGGAGGTGGAGTCGGACCGCTTCCGCTCGGACGGCTGGTATGCCACGGGCGATCACGCCTCGATCGATGCCGACGGCTACATCCGGATGGCCGGTCGCTCAAGCGACTTCATCCTCCGCGGCGGAGAGAACATCGCGCCACAGGAAATCGAGGATGTGCTGGCCGGCCATCCCGCGGTCCGTGACGTAGCGGTGGTCGGGTTCAAGGACGACCGCCTCGGCGAGCGGGTAGCCGCGGTCGTGGTTGCCCGCGACAGTGCCCCAACCCTGGACGACCTCCGCCTGCACTGTGACAAGCAGGGGCTGGCTCCGTCGAGGTGGCCAGAACGGATCCGAGTCGTCCCAGAGCTCCCTCGCTCGCTTATCGGGAAGGTGCGGCGGGACCTGCTCACCGAGTCCCTGGGCGAGGATGAGGGCGAGAGCCGGCGATGAACCCCCTGACGGGTGAGACAGTTGCGTTGACGACCCGGAACACGGGCGCCGCCGTGTGCTCGCTCCAGCTCGAGCGCTTCGGCGCCAAGCGCACTGAGGACCGATCGCTCGCGTCCGTCGTCCTGACGGATCCGGAAGGAGGGGTTCGGGACCCAGCCGCGCCAGGAGCGGTGGTCTGCGTGTTCGAGGACGATCGGCTTCTGTTCGGGGGTCTTGTAGCCTCGGAAACCACCGCCCAGGCGGCACTCTCGCTTCCAGATTACGTCGGCGCGTGGTCAGGGCGTCCCGACCGCACTGGCGCCGACATCGCTTCCAGCGTGACCGGATTTCTGGCGGCCGGCGCGATCATGGCGCAGCTCACAAGCGCGCCGGAGGACTCGCCACCCGTGGTGCTACGGACCTCGTTGCTAAGGGCACTCGCGACACTTAAGGGCCTAACGTTCGCAGCGCGGGCGTGTCCGGACAGCTGGCAGGGCACGCACGTGGTGTCCCGCGAAAAATCCCGCGACTGCGGCTATCTGACCGCGGACGGGCGGATCACGCTCGATTTCCCGGAACAGGGGGAACACGGGTGGCTCGCGTTCGTCTCCGAGATCGGGCTCCCTGAGCGCTCGATCCGAGAGCTGCGCACCAACTGGTACCAGACGGTCGGCTGGGGAGATGACGTCGACAGTGCACGCCCGGTCTATGAGGACCGGCTCCGTCGCCTGAGCACCGAGGCGGCGATCGAGATGATCCGCCGCTGCGGTGGTTCGTCGGTGCCGTTTCTCACGCCCGAGGAGTGCCTCGCTCATCCCCAGGCCGAAGCGGTAGGTCTGCGAGAGAGCTTTGAGCGCGGCGCCCCGTGCAGACTCAGCCGTCCTGCTCACGGGTCAGCGCTGCGTCGACGCGTGAGGGGTCGCCCCGGTCTGCCCCTCAGCGGCGTCCGGGTCGTCGACTTCGGGATCGGGGGCGTCGGACCGTTCGCCCCGATGCTGCTTGCATATCTGGGCGCCGACGTCGTCAAGATCGAGCCCCCGGTCGACTTTGCCCACTCGATCGGGCCGAAGACGGATGGGATCAGCACAACCTACTTAGCGTGCAACAACGGCAAGCGCTCGATCGAAATCGACCTGAAGCGCGACGAAGACCGCGAAATGGTGTGGCGTCTGGTCGCAGGCGCCGATGTTGTGAACGAGAACTTCAGGCCGGGCGTCATGGACCGGCTGGGTTTCGGCTTCGACGCCGTCGCTGAAGCGAATCCGACCGTCGTGTACTCGTCCGCATCTGGCTACGGTTGGGCCGGGCCGCTCGCCCTTGAGCCATGCACCGACCCACACGCCCAGGCGTTCGCCGGTTTCGCCGCCCTAAATGAGGACAGCGACGGTGCCCCGCGTCGACTCCGATACATCGGATTCATCGATCTCGTCACCTCCACGGTGATCGCCGAGGGCATATGCGCGGCTCTGTTGCTGACCAGTCGGACGGGCGGGCCGATACGGACCGAGACCTCAATGCTCCACGCCGTCCTCGAAGCGACTCGCCCGAGCACGAACGAACCTGGGGCGCCGGATGGTCTTTTTAAGGCAGCCGACGAGTATGTCGCGCTTACGTGTCGGGATGACGCTGACTGGGAGCGCCTGCTCTCCGTGGCGGGACGGCCGCAGCTGCTGACCGGCGCGGAGTTCAAGACCGTCGAGGGTCGTCGCGACAACCGCGCGCTCCTCAACGACGCACTCGACTGCGTGTTCGCGCCTCGGGCGGCGCTCGCCTGGGTTCTCGACCTCGGGCGCGCTGGCGTCCCTTGCACCAGGCTCATCCACGACGACGAACTCCTGGCGCGCGTCGACTATTGGAAGCGGGGGTTAATCGTCGAACTCCCCTACAAAGACAGGCGCCTTGCCACCGGCGGAGCGCCCATCCGCTTCCGCGAACCGCCCCCGCTGCTAAGGCCGCCTCTTCCCGGAGAACACAGCGATGCCTTTCGCGCCGACCCGGACCACTTCTGGAGAGCCCCGTCCCCATCCGACGGCGGCGAGCCGCCATCAATCACTCGACGCTCGAAAGCGAGGAGCAGATGACTTTCGCAACTCCCACGCCTGCCGGCACGCCGGTGTCCGGCCTGCCGTACTCGCCCGTCGTAGTCAGCAGCGGTCTCGTATTTGTCTGCGGCCAGGTACCGAGGGACCCACAGGCGCCCACATACCCGGCCGTGGTCTCCGAGCAGTTCGCTCCCCAGGCGCGTCAGGTATTCGAAAACATGCGCCGCTGCCTCGAGGCCGCCAACTGCACATTCCGGGATGTCGTGAAGGTGAACTGCTTCATCGCCGACTGGGCGGACTTCGAGGAGTTCAACCAGATCTACGCCGACTACTTCGAGACGCCGTATCCGGTCCGCACCACCGTGCAAGCGGGACTACACGGCTTCAAAATCGAGGCGGAATGCGTCGCCGCACTGCCAGGCGAATGAGAGTCGCGGTGGTCGGCGGGGGTGTGGTGGGTCTCTCGCTCGCGAGAGAGATGCGCAAGTCGGACGCGGAGGTGGTTGTCGTGGAAGCGGCCCGCTGCGGCGAAGGCTGCTCCCACGCAAACGCCGGCTGGGTCTGCCCGGCGCTGTCTGCCCCGCTCGCGGCTCCTGACGTGCCGCGCCAGGCAGTGGCGGCACTCTTTCGTCCCGCCAGGAGTCCGCTCTCGATCCGACCAAGTCCCCGGGCTGGGTCCCTCTCGTGGGCTCGCTTGTTCTTGCGAAGCTGCACCCCGTCCCGCTTCGCGGCGGGGCGCGCCGCGATCATGCAACTGGCCGCACCGGCACCAGAGCTCTACGACGACCTTCGGCGTGGCGGCGTTGACTTCGAGATACACCGCACCGGCCTCCTGGTCGGGGCCAGCTCGGATGCCGCCCTCGAGCGCTACGCCGAAAGCTATTCGCGACTCACCGAGGACGGCTACTGCGGCGCGATCGAGACCATTGGGACGAGCAGCCTGCGGAAAGTTGAGCCAGCCTTCAGCGAATCGGTCGTCGGCGCGGTACATCTCAAGTCCGAACGCCACCTACGCCCCGAAACGCTGATGCATGGCCTGCTCGCGGACCTCCGCCGGCGTGGTACGGAGATTCGTGAGCACACAACCGTCGTCGGACTGCATCGCCGCGGGGGCGGTTGGAGCCTGACGACCACTAAAGGCGAGCTCGTGTGCGACCGGGTGGTGATCGCCGCCGGCACGGCGTCCGCCCACATAACACGCCGTCTCGGCCTAAGGGTTCCCATGCAGGCCGCCAAGGGCTACAGCGTCACCTCGACCGGGTCGGGCATGAGCCCTCAGCACCCTCTCTACATGCCGGACGCCAAGGTCGGCTGCAGCCCATTCGGTTCCGACCTTCGCATGGTGGGCACTTTCGAGCTCGGGGCGAACGACGACACCGTGCACCGCCGCCGGGTGGCGCGGATCACTGACGCCTGGAGCCGATACCTCCGCAACTGGCGTTCAAGCGGCCCGCGCAGCGAATGGGCTGGGCTGCGTCCGATGACACCAGACGCCCTCCCCCTCATGGGCGAGGTGCCGGACGCCGACGGAATGTACGTCTCCACTGGCCACGGAATGCTCGGCGTGACACTCGCTCCAGCCAGCGCAGTCGCGATGTCTGCGTTTGTAGTCCACGGCGAACCGCAGGCGAGCCTCGAGCCGTTCAGGCTGACGCGGTTCGGAAGGGAATGAGTCAGATGGGCCAACGCGCGAGCCACTGGCTTGCCCCTGACCCGTCAACTGGCGGAGGCTGCGGGCCATGAGACGCCCACTGACCCTGAACGCGTCCAAGGTGATCGCCGTTCATCTCAACTATGCGGACCGAATCGCGGAACTCGGCCTGCGCGCACCGGACGCCCCGGACTACTTCCTCAAACCGCCATCCACGCTTTCGTGGGACGGTGCACCGGTGGTGCGTCCGGCGGGATGCCAACTTCTCAACTATGAGGGAGAGCTCGCAATCGTGATCGGGCGCAGGGCCCGCCGGGTGGCCGCCTCGGAGGCGCTTCAGTACGTTCGCGGCTACACGGCAGCGAACGACTTCGGGGTGCACGACTTTCGGCACGCGGATCGCGGCTCGATGCTGAGGGCAAAGGGCATCGATGGCCTGCTCCCCCTCGGCCCAGTTATCGCCGATGCCACCGGGATGGACCCGAGCAACCTCACTTTGCGCACGTACGTGAACGGCAAGCTCAGGCAACAAGCGAATACCGCCGAGCTGCTGTTCCCATGCGAGTACCTCATCGCGGACCTAACGCGACTGATAACCCTGGAACGAGACGACGTGATTCTCACGGGCACCCCGGCGAACAGCCGCCCGGTCCAGCCAGGCGACGAGGTCGAGGTGGAGATCGAGGGCATCGGACGGATCAGCAACACCGTAGTCCCCGACGATGCGCCACTTGCGGAAGTCGGAGCTCAACCCCATCAATCAGACGACGCGCGCCGGCTCGCACTCGGTGCGCCTATTGACCGTGCGACCCGAAGCCAGACGTGAGCAAATCAGCAACAGGAGGAGCCATGCCGGAAAAGACGTTCACGACCGACCAAGTGCTCGACCCCAAGGCGTTCATTGCCCTCGAGCTTAAGAAGGGCACCGTGCTCTGGGTCGAGGACGTCGACGGCGTCCAATGCGCCGACCTCGTCTTCTTCAACCTGCACGACCTCCAAGAGAAATACGCGCCCGGTTACACGGTCAACTTGAACCAAAACATCTTCGCGGCTCGCGGAGGAAGTCTCTATTCGACCAAGTGCAACAGCATGATGACGATCGTCGAAGATACGGTCCGTCATCACGACTGCATCTCGGGCACCTGTTCCCCCGAGCTCAACCGCGTCAGGTTCGGGGATGAGGCGATCGGCAAGCGAACCTGCCGGGACAACCTTGAGGAGGCCGTCGCCGGGTACGGCATCGCCCCGATCGACGTGCCGTTCTCGTTCAACGTCTTCATGGACTATCCGGTCTCTCCCGAGGGTGACCTGACGTACGGTGAGACAGTGTCCGGTCCCGGCGACCACATCGAACTGCGAGCCGATATGGACGTCCTAGTGGCAATCTCGAACTGCCCACAGGAGCTCAATCCCGCGAACGGCTACAACCCCACCAGACTCCGCGTAGCGACGTACGAGGAGGAACCTCAAGGCTCCGCCGCATGACCGCCCCATAGCTGTCGAGGGCCCTGATCCGGTGCCCACCCCGCAGTGAGACATCGCCCTGATCCAGCCATGCGGGAGGCCGTCCGGTAACGCCATGACCAGACGCTCCGTCAGCGTCGGGATGCGGCCACTGCCGGCGGTGAGGGCGGCCGGAGCAAGTCGGGGATTTTCAGGTCGTAGGTGCCGAGCCTCCACGCAGAGCCGCCCGTGCCATGGAGCGGCGTGGTCGAGGCGGTCCGGGAATGGACGCGCACGTCCCGGAATGAAGCTGCGACTGCGTGGTTTCGGCGCCAGGAAGACTTGCTGGAGGCTCGATATCCGGATTACGATCGCCTCCTCCAACCGGAAGGGCGACGATGGACATCTCCGACACAACGCGACGTGCATATGAGCTGATCAATGCGGCAGACATCGACGGGTTCGGCGACCTCATGGCCGACGACTTCGTCGAGCACGAGGAGACGCCTGGCCTGGCTCCGACGAAGGACGGGGTCCTGGAGTTCTTTCGGATGTACCGGACGGCGTTCCCCGACCTGCGGATGGACCCCGAAGAGGTTCTCGTCAGCGGGGACAAGACCGTCACGCGGGTCAGGGCCACCGGGACTCACCAGGGTGAGTTGATGGGCATGCCGCCGACCGGCAGGAGCGTCGATGTGAAGCTCATCGACATCATGCAGTTCAATGACGCCGGCATGATCCGCGAGCACTGGGGGCTCGTCGACATGTTGTCGATGATGCAGCAGCTCGGCGCGATTCCAGAAGGTCCACCCGCGTAGAGTCAGGGAGGCACCGCCCGCAGCTACTCGTCGACCACGGCGAGCTCGTCGCCCCGCGACTCGCGCGCGATCATCGTCATCGCGCCGGGTGGATGACCTGTCGAGCGGCTCGGCCGCACACTCTCGCGACGAGCACGGCGCTCGCCCCCGCGTGACCGCTAAGCACGAGTCGGTCGTCGGCGACGCTCCTGGTCAGCGAGTAAGCGAGCCACCGGCCGGTGCTCCATTCCGGCTGCATGTCGAGGCCTGGCTGCCACCGGGAGGTGCGTGGCGGGAAATCCACCACCCATACCCGCCGCCGCTGACGAGCGCCTATCTTTGCGGCCCGACATGGGGACGTCGGTCTGCTGTTGCTCGCGACCCGGTCAAGCGGCACGGCGCGCGGCCGTGCCGCGCCGGCCGCTATCCCTCGCTGAGAATCAACAGCGTCTCGGGGTGAACGCCATCAGACTTCATCGCCTCGGCTGCAGCCTCAGACTGCATGAACTCCTGGAAGGCGGCCAGGTCGGGTATCTCGACTATCAGCCCGACTCGCTTTGAACCCTCCGGGTCATGGAATGTGCGTGCCGTGATGCCCATCGGCCCGAAAATCTCCTCTCGTTTCGGCGAGCTGAGCCAGTGCTGAACGTCATCGACCTCGTGGAATGCAAGGTATGTGGCCACCGGTCCCGTCCTTTCTGTCGCGAACAGCCATGCGCGAGGTGTGGCTTCGAGCAACCCTAATCCGGGTCCTGTTCCGTGGGCAAGTTCGCGGCTGCGTCCGCTCAGCGGGACGCTCCCTCGACGCCCGTAAGAGGAGACGCGTCCGACGGGCATCGCTCGAACGATCACGCGGTCGCGTCGAGCTCCCGACCCAACACAGGCCGCCCAGCGCCGTGAGCACCCCATCTTGATCGGCTCCATGCTGCAAACACTGGCGACGCGATGGTCCGGATGCGACGCCGGCGCGGGCGTTGCTCCCACAGCACAAAGCAGCCGCGGCTCACTCCCCAGAGCCGGGCCCTGGCTGCTGGCCCCGGACACAAACAGCCACGACGTCATGGGCCTGATGCCCGCGCGAGAACGAGAGCGGGTCTCGACGCGCGCGTGGCGAAGCACCTGCTCCTCGCCAGGAGCACGACCCGCCCCGCCATGCGCCTGCGGCTTCCATGTTTCCCCGGTCGAGGCACTTCCGCCTGACCGGGCGCTTTGCGCGCCAGGCGGGCCGCCGCGCGTCCCTTCCCGCCTATTGTCGCCCGCTGCGCGGGCGTTGGGGCGGTATCGGGCCGCAGCGGGCGGCCCCGTATCGAGGGGTTGACGATGGCTGATCTTGTCGAGGCGATGCGCCAGGCCGACGAGGAAGGCGAGGTGGAGCTCGACTGCGGTTGCGTGGTCGAGCCCGACGGGTCGTGTCCCTGCGGGAACGAGTCGCCGCTGGTCACGCACGGCCTGATCTAGGCGGCGTCGGCGATGTCCAGTTGCGTTACCCACGTTCGCCCGCGTGGCCGTCTTGAGCGCGTTGCTGACGTGCTCGAGCAGGTCGCGAACTCGAAGATCGCGGAAGCTGCGCAGCTGCTCGCTGACGCGGCGGCGCTCTACGACGAGTCCGGGCGGCACACGGAGATGCCGCTCGGGATCGAGCCGCAGCTCTGGTTTCTGACCAGGGCTCTCTCCGCCGAGCACGCGCTCAGCTACGACGAGCTCGTCGCCCGGGCGCGTGCTTCCGCTTCCGAGGTCGCTGCCGCGCAGACGCGCGAGTAGCGGCCACCATCTCGCGCCGCCCTGGCCGGCGGCGCCCTACAGGGAGGACCTTCCGATGGCACGACGCCGGAGGCAGTTGACCGATGACGAGCGCGCCGAGCGGCGCGCGCAGGAGCGCGAGCTCATGGAGAGCGCTGTGCGCTCGCTGCTGACCAGCGAGGGCTGGCAGCAGTGGGTGCGCGTGCGCGCGATGTTCCGCCAGTACAGCCCGGCGAACACCTGGCTGATCGCGATGCAGACGCCGCACGCGACCAGCGTCGCGGGCTTCCGCGCCTGGCTGAAGCTGAACCGCTGCGTGCGCAAGGGCGAGCGCGGCATCCGCATCTGGGCCCCGATGCAGGTGAAGGTGCGCGACGGCGACGGCAACGTCGTCAAGGACGACGACGACCGGCCGCGAGTTGAAGCGCGTGCGCTTCCGGCTGACGTCCGTCTTCGACGTCTCGCAGACCGAGCCAGCTCCCGAACACGCGAGCCCGTGCCTCTGTCGCCGCCGTCTGCAGCCGGTTACGGGCGACACCCACGCCGCCCTGATCCCGCGGCTGATCTCGCTTCGCCGAGAGCCTCGGCGTCCCGGTCGGCTACGAGCAGCTGGCCGCCAACGTCGGCGGCTACTTCCACCCGGTCGAGAAGCGGATCGCCTTGGCGGAGGGCCGCCCGGCGAACGCGACGGTGCGGGTGCTGATCCACGAGGAGGCGCACATGCTGGTCGACCGGCTCGACGCCGAGAAGTACCCCTACGCGCGTGAGGAGGTGATCGTTGAGACGTCCACCTATCTCGTCTGCCAGGCGGCCGGGCTCGACGTGTCTGGCTCGTCGATCCCGTACGTGGCGAGCTGGGGCGAGTCGGGCGCGCTTGAGGCCGTCCAGCAGAACGCGGAGCTGATCGACCAGGTCGCCCGCCAGCTTGAGGCTGTCGTCGACGCGGCGGCGCCGGCGGAAGTGGCGGTGGCGGCATGACGCCCGTGGCGCAGCTCTCCCCCGTTCCGCGGACGCCCCTGTCGCCGTCCCCGAGGGTGACGGCTCAGCAGGCGGCGCAGTCGATCACGTTCGACCTGACGCGCGCACGGGATGCACTCGAGCGTGGGAAGCCGAACGCGGCACTGGTGCTGGTCGAGCTGGCGCTGGCGAGCGCGCAGGCGCTCTCCGAGGCGCTGCCCTACGACCACCTGGCGGTCGGTGACCTGGTGGTCGACCTGCCTTCCCGGCAAGCGCGACTTGCCGGGGTGCCGCTGCCGTTGGCGCGGCGGCCGTTCGAGCTGCTCGCGCTGCTCGCGACCGAGCCGGGGCGCGCCTGGCCCCGCGAGGTCCTCTACGAGCGCCTCTGGGGCGTCGACCTGAGCCGCAGCAGCCGCACGCTTGACAGAGCGGCCGGTCGGCTCCGTGAGGTGCTCGGCTACGCCTGGCTGAAGACGGTCGTCGGGGTCGGCTATGCGCTGACGCCGCCGGTGGAGCACGCGCAGGTGGCGTCGTGAGGCCGATGTGGGGCTTCCCCTGGCGCGAGCGCGCCCCCGAGGAGGCGCACGACAACGCTGCGTCCGTGCTGCGGGCGCTCGCTGAGGCGCTCGCGATCCGCCAGGCAGCCGACGTCGGCCCGGTCGGCCCTGACCAGGGCAGAGGCCGTCCTGGCCGGCGTCGAGGCGCTCGCGGAGGGGGTCTGGGACCGCGACGTGGGCCCGCTGCTCGATCGCCCAGCGACGGCGCTCGGCCTCGCCATGCTGCTTGATGAGGTCACGCGGTGAGCGCGCCGCTCGACTTCACGGCTGCTCGCGAGCTCGCCGACGAGATCCGCGCCTGCCCCGGCTCGACCGTCGTCGAGGTCCTAGGCCCTCGCGCGGCGGGTCCTAACCGCACATGCTTTCGCCGCGCCGGCGATCCGCGCTTGCGCTCGGCTGCTCGCCGGGTGCCGCGGATCGCGGCGACCGTGCGCTGCGTCGACCCGTCTGGGCGCCGGGTCAACGTCGGCAGTCGCAAGCGCTCGCAGCGGCTGCGCACGCTGGCCCGCTACACGCTCGGGAGCCGCTGGCTCTTCGGCGGCTCCGTCTACGTGCTCGTCGCGGTGCGCCCCGTCGACTACGCCTACCGGGAAAGCCACCTGTTCATGGTCCTGCTCGCCCTCGAGGGCCAGCGCGCGCACCCCTTCGACTGGTGGCCCCTTAGCTCGTTCCGGCGCTCGTTCGTACGCCAGCCCGTCGTGTCCAAAACCACAGAAAGCGAGACCCGCAATGTCAGTTGACCAGCCCACCCCGAGCGCCGCCGCAGACGCTCCGGCGACGTCGCTTCCCGAGTGGAACTTCGCCACAGTCGACCGCGACCACAGCACCGACTGGTCGAACCACGCCTGCGCGTACATGATCGCCTTCACCGGCCACGGCTGGACGCCCGCCGAGGCCTTCGCCTACGCGAAGGAGGCGGGCGAGATCCCCGCCGGCCTCGGCCCCCAGGACCTGACCGCCTGGCCCACCCACGCCGAGTCCTACCTCGAGCTCGACAACGATGGCGATGCCCTCGTGCTCTCGCCCGGCGACGATGCGGCCCGAGACTCCCTCCCTACCTCCGAGCAGGCGGCCGCCCTGGGCGACCTGATCCGCCGGTTCGGCGCCTACGGCGCGGACGTTAACTGCGCGCCATTCGATCTGCCCGACCGCTGGATCTATGTCGTGCTGCGTCTCGCCAACCGGCCTGACTTCCACTGCGGCATCGACCCGCAGGGCGGGGTGAGTTCGTGACCGCCGCGGCCGTCACGGTCGTGCGCGTGACCGAACACGACCCGCGCCTGCTGGAGGTCGGCTACGACGTCGACCTACGTCCGGGTGTCGATCCCGACGACGCCGAGGACCACCTCGATCGGGCCTCCGACGAGGTCGATCGGCGCACCCTGCAGGTGAACGTCGAGATCGTCTCCACCGAGGTCATCGCGCCATGAGACGGCGCTCTCTCCCGCCGCATCACTCCACCGCCCGGCGGGGACGCGGCGCTTGAGCTCGCGACCCCTGAGCAGCTCGCGGCCTGCGCTCGTTTGCGCGCGGATGCTCCCCCCACGACTACGCGCTGCTCAACGACGGGTCGCTCGACATCCGCTTTCGAGCACCTGGCGGAGACTCTCGCGCGACGTCGATCGGTGCCGACGGGCGCCGTCGCTGGACCGGCCGCAGCGAGCTTCACCCCTCTCCCCCACACGGCCCGCCGCCCCCCGTGCGCGAGGGCCAGCCGGTGCTCGTGCGCGGCGATGGCCACCACCCCTATGAGGCTCGCGTGTCCAGCCTCATCGGCAACTCTGCGCTGGTCCGCTTCCCTTCCTGGCGCCATCGTGGCGAAGACTTCAAGGCCGTCTCGCGGTGGCAGCTGACGCCCCTGTCGGAGCTCGGGGACGAGCTGCCCGACATGGCCGGCCGCCCGCTGTCGGCGGGCTGAACTTTGGCCCTGCGGGCCCGCCAGGGCATGGCCTGCGCGTGCCCTCCAAGCCGCCGGTCGGCTGCCCGCTTCGCGCCCTCCTGTGCGGGCCTCTGGCACCTGTTTTTCGCACACCTGCGGTGTGCGTGCTTGGTGCCGACGGCCCCGCGGCGGGCGGGGCTCTGAACGAGAGGAGCACCCCGTGGCATGGACCGACCCGCCCACCAAGACGCAGCTCGACAAGCTGCGCAAGCTGGCCGATCGCAAGGGCCAGTCGTTCGCCTACCCGCAAACGCGGGCGGAGGCCAGCAAGGAGATTCAGCGCCTCGAACGGGCCGAGTTCTCGACCCCCGCGGAGCGCGCCGTCGACCGCCAGGAGATCGCCCGCGACGACCATCCGACGCTTTCCGCCGCCCGCGTCTACGACGACGAGATCGAGGGCTGGGGGTCCAGCGCTCACTGGCGCGGAGCCGCCTACTGACCCGTCGCGGTGGGCGCGTTTCGGGGCCCCTCAACCGGCTGCGCTGCACTCGCGGCGGCCGCCCTTCGGGCGGCTAGCGCAGCCCGCCACGCCCGTCAACCGCTGCGCGGTTTCCCTGCGGTGACGGCCGCGCCGGCCAGCGCTCATTGAGCACGTATGTCGGGGGGCCTGAGGCCCCTTGTTTCGCCTGCCCTAGAACGTGGTCCGGCCTCGGCCGGACATACCCAGCCCTAGCCGCCGGAGCGGCGCGGCTGTCACCCGCAGGGCGGCTCTGCCGACCCCGAACGGCTGTTCGGGGTTGACTGCCGGGGCGCCCGGTGGCAGCTCCCGCTCGCGCGCCTCGTCCAACACTCCGCCGCGGCCGTCCGAGAAGGGGGTATGCACACCCTGCCCGCCCTCGCTCCGCGTCCCGTCGTGCGGCCCGTCTGCCGCCGCCCGGGCTGCTCTGAAGACGCCTTCTACGGCACCGGCTACTGCTTCGAAGACGGGCTCACGTACATCGCTTGGCGCGCCCGGCGCGACCGCCTCGAGGCCGCCGACCTGACGGTTGGCGGGCACCTCCCACAGGCCGAGCTGGACGACGATCCAGACCTCGCCGAGGCGCTCGACCTGATCTACCTCTACCTCTCCAGAGGCCCGTTCGAGTGAGCGCACGGGCTCGCTTCGCGCCGCCACGGGGGCGTCACTCGCTGGCCCTCTCGACGAGGGAATGCCCTGGGACGGCCCAGCGGAAATGCGGGGGAACGACAGGGGAACCGGAGAGGAAGACGGCCTTTCGCGCTCATACGAAAAGGGCTGCAAACCGGAGGGTTTGCGCGAGGTGTCCTGGCCGGACACCTCGCGCAGGTTTCCCTTGCGCTCGGCCCCTCACGGGACCTCGGACCACTCGCTGCGCGAGTTCTCGGCTGGCGCCTCGCCCGAGTTCCCGGAGGGGAGAGCCTCACGGATCGGCGGGCCTGGCCTGCGGCCATGCCAACGGGTCGCGGCGCGACCGGCGGCTGACGCATCGCTTCGCGATTCAGATCCGGAGGCTCGAGTCACCCGCGACGGCTACGCCGCTCGCGCGATCCGACGCCCGCCCTGCGGGCGTGCCCAAGTCCCCCGACAACAACAGACCGCAAACGACACAAGGAGACCAGCAATGAACGCCACCACACGACCCCCAGCCGAACAGTCCAGCTTCGACATCCGCGATCTACCCGACGAGCTGATCTACCTCGCTTCCGGGTTGATCGCCCTCGTGCTGTTCGTCCTCCACTGCGTCCTGACCCGCCACCCGGCCCTCACAGTGGCCGGGCTCGCCGTGCTCGGCGGCCTCGGCTACCTGCTCATGCTCGCCCGCGCGCGGCTGCTCGACCGACGCGCGGCGCGGCTCGATCCGCCCTCCCCGGGAGTGATCGTCGGCACCGTGCAGGGCGACTGGAAGCTCGCCCGCCGCCGCCCCTTCCGCGTGCCGTGGGCCGCCTTGCACCAGCACGTGCTCGTCGCCGGTCCGACCGGACGCGGCAAGACGTTCACCTTCATCGAGCCGATGCTGCGCGGCCTTTGCGCGCGGCGCCAGCCGACGGGCGTCTTCTACGTCGACGGCAAGGGCGACCGAGTCGACCGCGACCCGCAGGTCAGCTTCGACCATCTCTTCTGCCCCGAGGACCCGGCCGCGTCCTCCTACTGGAACCCGCTCGCGGGCGCAGGTGCGATCGAGTCCGCCTCGATCTTCGCCTCGGCGCTGTTCCCCGGCGCCGCCGACGCAGGCGCCAACTTCTACGAAGCGCGCGCGGTCCACGCGATCAACAAGGTCGCGCCCGCGATGGCATTCACCGGCTACGGCGTGACCGCCGGCGAGCGTCCGCTGCCCGAGGCGCTCACGATCGGCGAGGAGGAGCTGCTGCGCCGTCTGATCGCGGCCGGGATCGACAGCGGCGTCGCCCACGGCCTGGTCAAGCGCCGTTCGGACGAGGCCCGCCAGCAGCTGGCGTGGCACCCCTATCGGGACCGGCCCGACGGCGACAGCCTGCTCGCGGCGATCAACGGCGGCTACCCGCCCCCGCCGGGCACCCCGCCGCAGCTGCTCGGCGCCGACGAGTACGAGCTGATCCCGGCCGACCTCAACCGCGTGCTCTTCAGCGACTCGCTGGCCGGCCTGCCCGAGGCGCTCGACCGGGCACTCAAGCAGAAGCACCACCCCGACCAGCTCGCGCTGCTGGCGCAGCTCCGCCACGACGTCGCCGCGATCACCGCCCTCGAGGGCAAGGAGCGCGCCGCGATCTTCCAGAGCCTCCAAAACCGGCTCGGCTACTTCCTCGAGCCGCCGTTTCTCACACTCTGTTCGCGCTCCGAGTTCCGCATCTCAGACGTCACCCACGGCGCTCGGCTCGCCTTCATGCTCCCGACCGGCCGCTTCCCGAACGCCGCCAAGCCGCTCGGCAGGGTGGCGCTGTCGCAGTTCAAGAACGCGGTGCTCTGCTCGCAGCCCGGCGTCAACAAGATCGCCGTGCTCGACGAGTTCCACAACTTCGTCACAGACGACTTCGGCGCGTTCCTGAACCAGGCGCGCTCCAGGGGCGGCGGCGCGGTGATGGCGATGCAGTCGCTCGCCGACTTCCCCTACACCGCCAAGGCCGCGATGCTCGCCAACGTCTCGACCAGCATCGTGACGCCCGGCGCGAGCCCCGAGGACGCCGAGCACTGGGCCGACCTGTTCGGCAAGCAGCTCCAAGAGCGCCGCTCCTACTCCTATGACCCGGCCGACCGCTTCCGCGGCAACCACCACCGCCAAGTCCGCGTCGACCAGAGCGAGGAGTACCGCTTCACGCCGACCGAGATCCGCGAGCTCGACAAGCGCTTCGCACTGATCCAGCTCGTCCACGGACGCGACCCCTACCCAGCACAGAAGGTGAACATTGAACGCTCCTAACAGCCGCTCACGCAAGACCACCGCGCTCGCGCTGACCGCCCGCGACCTGCGCATGCTCGCCGAGCTGAGCGACCGGGCGCCGCTGCCGATCGACAGGTTGCTGCGGCACTTCCAGGCGCGCAAGACCGCGCTCAACAGGCTCGGCGCACTCGTCCGCGCCGGCTACCTCACAGCGGAGCGGGTGCAGCTGATCGATCGCCCGGCGCCGGTGCTCTTCTACTCGCCGACCGGCAAAGCCAACCACGTGCTCGCCCGCGTCTCCGAGTTCGCGCAGAGGTTCGACCATGGCCACTAGGAAGACCGCGCTCACCGTTCGCGACGTCGAGCTGCTGCGCACGCTCGTCGAGCGGCGCAGCGAGACGATCGGCTATCTCCAAGACCGCTTCTTCCGCGGGGTCCGCAAGACCGCGCTCAACCGCCTGCGAGAGCTCGAACGTGGCGGCTACCTGACCCGCGAGAGCGTGCAGACGATCGACAAGCCCAACGGCCTCACGAGCGTCTACACGCTCGGCCCCGCCGCACGGCAGGCACTCCGCATCCGTGACGCCCACGCCGACGAGGCCTTCGGCAACCGCCGCTGGAACCCGACGCTGCGCGAAAGCTCGATGCCCCACCAAATCGCCACAAACCGCGTCGGCGACTGGCTCGGCGCTCGCCTGATTCCCGAGCACCTGCTGCCCGCGCGCGGCGCCAACGCGCAACGCCACCGCCCCGACGCCGTCTACCGCGCCGCGGCCGCGGACGGCATCGGCCGCCAGCTCGTGTTCCTCGAAATCGACCTCGGTCACTACTCCAAGCAGCGCATCCTCGGCAAGCTCGACGCCTTCCTCGCCCACCCCGACGCCCGCTCGATCGTGTTCGTCTCCCCCACCGAGCAGCGCAGCATGGCCGTCTCGGCGTGGATCCGCGAGCAATACGGCGAGGGCATCATGGACCGCGTCCAGCCGCTCACGCTCGCCCAAGTCCAAGAGGGCGGCTGGCTCGACCCGGGCACCGAGCCAGCCACCGGCCCAGACGCCGAGAGGACGGCGGCCTGATGTGGCTCGCCGGCGACCCCGACGCGTCCACCTCGAGGCGGCCTATCCGCTCAAGCAGGCCTGTAGCTGCGGCGCCCGGTTCGCCCCTACCACCGCCGCAGCTGCCCCGGTAGCTCGCCTCCGACGACGCCGGCTCGCCCGACCTAACGGACTCCGCACTTCCCGCCACGCAGCCCTCGAACGCCAGACAAAACAACAACGACAAGGAGAACCTATGTCCCGCCGAATAAACCGTCGCCCCATCCGCGTGCTCTGCGGCTTCGCCTGCCGCGAATGGCTCCTCCGCGACGTCCCGGACCGCCCCAGCCGCCGCGCGCTGCGCGCATCCCTTCGCAGCGACCCCAGCGCCGCTGAACTGATCTACCCACAGCTCTACCTGCCGCGGCCGCAGCGACACCGCTTCCTCAGCGAGCTCGCGCTCGCGCTCGACCACGGCAGCTCGCTCGAGGTCGCGTACTTCGCAGCCTTGGGTCTCCACATCTGCGTCCCCAACCGCGTCCGCTAATACCGCCCGGCAACCAAATCCAGTAGACGAACGACCCGAGCCCGCTCCGCCTTGGGCGGCGACGTAGTCCTTCTCCGTGGAGGGCATCGCACGGGCCAAGCCACCCACCCGGATTCCGCGCGGAGCGGGTGCGCGCTGTGCTCGGGCGAGAGTGCCGCAACCACACGAAAGCAGCAGCGGTCGTCGTCGCCGTACCGCATGTCAGGATGGCTGCATGGGACCGATCACGATCTTCGACAAGTCTGCACTTCAGGCGCTGAGCATGGACGAAGCCGTGTGGTTCGACGCGTTCTTCTACGCGAACGTCGTTCCTGTCTTTTATGTCGAGACGCTTGCTGACCTCGAGAAGGAGGTGGCCGAGGGTAGGACACCTGAGGACATCGTCGGAATGCTGGCCGACAAGACGCCGTACAAGGCTGTGTCGAATGTCCACCACCGCGAGCTGATGCTCGCCGAGCTGCGCGGCCACAAGTTCCAGAGGGCGATGTCGCTACGCCAGCCGATCATCGGCGCTGGCGACACAAGGCAGGCGACTGACGGCAGCATCGGTCTCCACATCGACGAGTTCCCTGAAGCGGCCGCACTAATGCGCTGGCGCGGCCACGAGTTCCTCGAGATCGAGCGGGCCACAGCAAAGAACTGGCGGGCCGAGCTCGCCCGACACGACCCTGGCCGAGTCATCGGCGTGGTGAAGAACATCATCCCGAGCAAGGCCAAGTTCTCCGATCTTCCGCAGCTCAAGACATTCATCGACTCGTTCTGTTCAAGCTCGGATTCGGAGGTGCTCGCCCTCGCGTTCGACCTTCTAGCTGTGCCGAAGGACTACCGGCAAATCGCTGCCGACCGCTGGCTATCGGAGGGGCAGCCACCGCTCGACCGATTTGCCCCGTACTCGGCACACATATTCAAAGTCGACTTGCTGTTCTACCTGGGCATTGAACGCGGCTTCATCTCGGGCGAGCGCGCCAGTAACAAGGTCGACATGGCCTACCTGTACTACGTGCCCTTCTCGATGGTCTTTGCTTCCGGTGACCGGCTACACCACCGGACGGCGCCACTCTTTCTGGGAAACGATCAGACGTACCTTCGAGCCGACGAGCTCAAGGGAGCCCTGAGCGAACTCGACGAGTACTACGACGCCCTGCCGGATGAGATCAAGCAAGAAGGCGTCCTGGCAATTGCGGCTTACCCGCCGACTGACCAGGACAACGTGGTCACCGAGCTCTGGGACAAGTACATGCGACGCGACTGGCGTGAGCTGGCGAAAGCGCAGGAGGCTGAACGCGGACGACACCGAAACCAAGCACCGGGGCGCCAGACGGTCGCCGACCTCAACCGGAAGCTCGACGAGGCGGAGCCGGTACTCGATGACGTGGCGAGGCTTGATGCAGGTGGGCCTGACTACATAGTCATCAGGCGACAGATGCCGGCCATGAAGGGCAAGTGGCGACTCGTTTCAAAGGAAGTCGAGGCGAGACGGGGCCAGACCTAAATGAGAAACTGCGGCGGCCTCGTAGGGCGCTCCCGCACTCGAAGTCGCTCGAATCACGTTTCGCGCCCTCAACCGACGGCTGCCACTCTCCGTCCCTGTGAAAGAGGGCGGGTTGTTAAGCGGGGTCGGACCTTGCGGCTGCTGCGTCTCGTGTCTTGCGGGCTCGAGCCGTGCGCCGCCCAGAGGCCCACGCGAACGCGAGCGCGGCGCCTGGAGACACAGCGGGCATCGAGGGGCACCGCTGTGTCGAGCCTAGGGACTTTCGGTTTCTTCCGCCGCGACCATCGCCTTGAAGTGCTCGATCTCCGGGTAGCGCCGAGTCCGTTCAAGGATGGCGTCTATAGATCGACACCCGAAGCCGAGCTCGCGAAGCAGCGACATCTCGATGATCGCCTGCAGCTGGACAAAGAGCAGGAAGAGTGCAGCGCCTCGCGCAGCCTTCTTCTCAAGCTTCGGGCTGTAGTGCGTGTAGTAGTTGCGAGCGGTTTTAAACGCTTCAATGAACGTCGCCTGGTCTCCTGATCCCGAGCCGACGATCCTGTTAGCGACAGTCCGGCATTCATCCAGGACGTCGCCCATGCGTGCGGCAAGCGCCCTCTCCGAGGGCTTCCGGTGGCGCCGGTAGTCGTAGGTCTCGACCGCTTGCGCGAAGAGGAGGAATCGAACCTCGAGAGACATGCCCGGATTGTGGCGGACCCCGAAGAAGAGGTTGAACACCGGCGCCAAGCGCACCTGCTTGGCGAACCAGTTCCTCATCACCTTCGAGATCTCCGGAGTCGCCTCTGGAAGCGTGAAAAGCATCTCGTGGGGATCGCGAGCACGGCTGGGCGGCTCAGGGTTGTACGGGAGCTCCCAGAGCAGGTCGATCGGGAGGGGCGTATCCGCCGTCTCGCGCATGTAGTCGTCCTGGTAGCCAGTAACGGCGAGGATGGCTACGGGACGCCCCACTGCGAGGCTGAGAAAGTTCCGAATTTGGCCTACGCGCTCGAATACCTGGCCGAGCCCGGCGCGCTTCGGGAATCGGAGGTGAAGAGCTGCTTCCTGATGGAGCTCAACGTGGTCGGTACCGGCGCGAATGCCCTGGCTAGGCGCGTTGAATCTGATGAATGCCCGCTCGCCTCTGACGAGCGCGACGTCGATGTCCTCGGGTGCGTCAAACTGGATCTCGACGTTCGAGAAGACCAGATGGTCTTTCTCCTCATGCTTCTCCATCCCGATCTGGCAACGGAAGCCTGAGACACGCGTCCAGCGGTTGAGATCGCTCGCCCGGATCGAAACCTCGTCAAAGCCGATGGCTTCTCCGTCGGCGAACTGCTTGCCAATGAGCGCCACGTTCCGTCTATACGTGGCGGCAGCGATCCCGGGGAAGCTCATGGTGTACGGCGCGGCTTGGTGACCTTCCAGCGTGATCGGCTTCCGGTTCGTGCTGAGGCCAACGATGCGTGGCTGCTCTGCCAGATCAAGGGAGTAGGTCTTCTGACTTTCGGTCTCGGACAGCAGCTGATGACCGAAGTGTCCGATGAGCTCGAGGGCGGCCGCGCCCTTGCTGATAGTCAACGTTCCCGGGAGCTTCTCGGTCTCATCGCTTGGTAGCCACCAAAGACCCTTGTATTCGTGGATGTCGAGCACCGCGCAGACGCTAACCGGTGCGGCGGCCTTGGGCTGCCGCGACAGCTTGTGTTCCCGCCGCCAGCGCAGCCAGCGGTCGAGCATCGTGCCTCTGTTACTCCTCGCGCGAGGCGAAAGTGACGGCGTCGCCTTGTCGAGCGCACCGTGCGAACAGTGCAGGCGAGATGAGACCCCTGGTCGTTGATCCTGCACGGCATAGTGGCCGGGTGACCAAAGTGGCCCGACAACGAATTGTTCGGAGGGACCTCGCGCTGATCGATCGTGGGTGCCTGTTCTGCCTCAGCAAGGCGGGAACGTTCATAAGCGAGGAGCACGTGATCCCGCGAAACCTCGGTCCTGACACGCAGCGTTTCACGATCCCTCCCGGGGTTGTCTGTGATGACTGCGACAGCTGGCTGGGCCGGCAGGTAGATGCCCCTTTCGCGGACCGCTTCGACATGAAGCTCACGCGGGGCCTTGAAGGTCTAGCCGGGCGCGCCGGAGCGCCGCCGCTGACGATCGATGGCCGCGACGCCATCGCGCGTCTTGACCTCGAAATCGAAGGAGCGAAGGTCACGATCTATGCCGCTCGTGCGCACGAGACCGCGGACGGTGGGCTCGACATTGAGATTCGTCCCCGGCACCGCGACCCGGACGACATCGTTGCGCGGACCTTCCGAGCGTTGTGGAAGATCGCGCTCGGCTGCGCTTGGCTGTCGGATCGGGACGCCTCGCTGGACCCACGCTGGGACTACATGCGAGAGGTGATCCTCGGGGCGCCGTTCAGGGGTTATTTGCTTCAGGCGCCGTTCACGGCGCAGGTGACGCGACGGCTCGACGTGAACGTCAACTTCACGACGCCCGCACAGCCCTCGGCCATGACGTTCGTGATGGGTGGCGTCACGCTGTCCGTACCTCTCGCTCCGGGCGCGAAGGTCGATCCGGCCGACGCTCATGCCGCGGGTTGGGAGGTGCATCCGACCGAGGCTGCTGCTCCTGACGTATTGCATTTCCGGCTCGAGCCGTCTGAGGTCTAGGGGGCGGCCGACCGCGTGGCGTATCGACCCGCCCCACCGGAGTTCCGAAGGCCACGCAGCGACGGGCACGACTCGAACTTCTCGGGTGCCTAGCGGACGAGCGGACTGCCGCTTGCTATGCGCCCCAGCATTGCTGCATGTCGCGCGCTCGTTGCAGACGGCCTGGGCGTTGTAGCCCTGGACCCAGCCGCGCGGCGTCTTGACGTTGCGCGAGTCGGGGTCGGTGACGTTGACCTTCCCCTGCGGTGTCGGCGGCGGCGTGTAGGGCGTCGGCGGCTTGCCGAAGCGGCGGCCGTTCTTCATCACTCCGCGTGCGCGGTAGGCCTCGTAATCGGCGTTCGCGCGCTGCTCGACCTGGTGGTCTTCCTCGAGCCGCCGCTTCGACTCGGCCAGCCGTTCCGGCCGCGAGCGCGGGATCGGCCTGGCCTCGGCAGCTCGCTGCTCGTCAAGCCGGCGCTTCGCCTCGCGCAGCCAGCCGCGCCGCCCCTGCGCAGTCGCGAGCTCAGGCGGCAGCTCGTCGCCGCGGCGATCGCCGAACCGCTCATCCTCCTCCGCGTCGACAGCGGCGGCCTCTTCGAGGATCTCTGCTGCGATCTGCTCGTAAGTCGCGCGTCGCGTGATGCGATGCGTTCGCATTCACCTTCGACCCAAAGCAGGAGTCGACCAGGCCGGAGCGGGCACCTGCCGCTCCGGCGTTTCTTTTTCGCATGTCGCGCCTAGCATGCGTCCCCCACTTGCGATGAAGGGAGCAGGCCGATGATCACCGTGAACGTGCTTTATCCGAACAAAGACGGCGCGAAGTTCGACATGAGCTACTACCTCACGTCGCACATCCCGATGTTGAAGCGCGTGCTCGGGAGCGCGCTGAAAGGTTGCATCGTGGAGCAGGGGCTCGGCGGCGGTGCTCCCGGCACGAAGGCGGAGTTCGCAGTGCTGTGCCATCTGCGCTTCGATTCCGTCGAGTCGTACCAGCAGGCGATCGGCCCGGTCGCCGGGCAGGTCCGGAACGACGTGGCGAACTATGCGAGCGAAGCGCCGATCATCCAGCTCAGCGACGTGAAAGTCGCGTCCTGATCAGCTTTTGAAGGTTCGGCTGGCACCTGCCCGCGCTCTTCGAGGCGAGCGTGATCGTGGTCCTAGGTCTCGTGATGCTCGGCGTGGCCATGTGGCGCTTCGCGGCGACGGAGTGAGGCGCGCTAGGCGCCCCGCCCCGTCTGCTGCTGGAGCGCGTCGATGCGCTCCTACGCCCGGGCCTTGGTCAGGTCGGCCGGCGGGGCCTCCTCGCCGGCCTGGCGGCTGAGGGTTTCGAGGTAGGACGCCTGCGCGCCGGTCATCGGCTCGTCGCCGGTGGCCCAGTCAAGCCGGCTACCGCTTGTCGGGGCATGAAACTGCGCTTCGAAGGTTGACCTGATGTCCGGTGGCCGCCGTAGGTTCGGTTGACCGGGACGAGGGGCCTTCTGGGAGAACGCAGGCTGGGTAGGCCGTTTCTGGACGATGGGTATTCGAGCCCGTGCTTTTCAGTGGTCGCCCCTGCGACTTGCCCGGTTGCGCTGCGAGCGCGGATCCGTCGATGTCGTTTGCCCACCGGTTCTCCAGCTCCGTCAACCAACAGCAGCGAGGAGGTCGAGTTGAGAGCTGTGGCGCTGGACGTCCACCGTGACTTCTGCGAGGTGGCGATCGTCGAGGACGGCGAGCTGCGCTCGGCCGGCCGGATCAAGACGACGCCGGAGGAGATCCAGTTGTTCGCGCAGAGCCTCGGCACCCACGATCACGTCGCGCTCGAGGTGACGGGCAACGCGTGGGAGATCGCGCGCATCATCGAGCCGCATGTAGCGCGCGTGATCGTCGTGTCGCCGTCGGACACGGGCATCCGGCAAGCGCGGGCGAAGACCGACCGGCTCGACGCTCGCGCGTTGGCGAAGCTGCTCTGGGCCGGGCAGCTCGACTCGGTCTGGATGCCCGACGAGCGGATCCGCGCGATGCGGCGTCGGCTCGGCCGCAGGACGCAGCTCGTGCGGGCGCGCTCGCGCGCCAAGAACGAGGTCCACGCGGTGCTGATGCGCTGCCTCATGGGGCGGCCGCCGGCGTCGGACCTGTTCGGCGTCAAGGGCCGACGCTGGGTGTCGGAGCTGGAGCTGCCGACGACCGAGCGCGAGACGGTCGACGCCGCGATCCGCCAGGTCGAGTTCCTCGACACAGAGATCGCAGCGGTCGAGCAGCTGATCGCGGCCGAGGCGCTGTCGTGGCCCGAGGTCAAGCGGCTGATGACCGTTCCGGGCGTCAACGTGATAGTCGCCGCGACGTTCATGGCCGCGATCGGCGACATCGCCCGTTTCCCCGACCGGCGCAAGCTGACCGGCTACCTCGGGCTCGACCCGCGCGTGCGTCAGTCGGGTGTCGGGCCGGCGAGCCACGGCCACATCTCCAAGCAGGGCTCAGCGAGTGCCCGGCACGCGCTCGTCGAGGCCAGCTGGTCGACAGTCCAGCAACCGGGCCCGATCGCCGGCTTCTACGCTCGGATCAAGGCGCGCCGCGGTCACTCGATCGCGATCGTCGCGTGCGCGCGCAAGCTCGCGTGTCTGTTCTGGTGCCTACTGGCCCGCGGCGAGGACTACGCCTTCGCGCAGCCGTCGCTGACGAGGAAGAAGATGCGCCGGCTCGAGCTCTCCGCGGGCGCGCCGCGCTATCAGGGCGGCCGCGGTGTCTGGTCGACCAACGACGCGCAGCGCCAGGCCGAGCGCGAGCTCGCGCTGCAGGCCCAGCGCGCCTACGAACGCACCGTCAAGGACTGGCAACAGAACAAGGGCGCGAGCGCGACACCGGGCCGCGCATCTAGTGGCTCCTCGAAGGAGCAAGTCGCGCGGCAGACCACAAGGCCCAAGTCTGCGCTTTGACTCGTCGTCGCCCGCGCCCACCCGAACTGTTGCAAGGAGCCGCCCCCAAGTCCAGACCGACTTGACTTTCATCCGTCGTCCAATGCGGCAGCGCTCGTCGGGCAGTCGGTAAGTGCGCGAGGGCCCTTCGCCGGGGACCTAATCGGCTCCAGGGTCTCGGTCCGGACTCACGCGAACGAGCACGAGTGCCAGGCTGGGAACAAGGAAGGACAAGAGAAAGAGCGGCAAGAACGTTTCCGGTGCATCGGAAAGCCACGGTTTCGTCGTCGGCGGCGTCGAAGGTCTTGGGTCGGCTTGACTTTCGGCTGTCGCGGAGTTGCAGCGTGTGAGGTCCGGGTTCGACGGATGTCTCGAACGTGGCGTTCATCTCGACTGACCCGACACGCTCCCCGTCGAGCTCGACGTCGTAGGTGCCACGACGGACCTCCGCTCCGATTGCCTTGTGGGTCAGCTTGAGCGTTGCGGACATCGTTGATCTCCTCCGGCTTGGGTGCTGAATCTTCTAGGGGCTATCGATGGGCGGCCTCTTCCTGGTCGGCCGAGCGACCCTTTGCCATTCTCGCCGCTTCCGCTTCCATCCGAACCGTGGCGATGACGCTCCCTGCTGGTTTCCATGCGGACCGCTAGAGCTTGGAGCGCAGGCCCGCGGTGGCGGGGATGACGGGCGCTGGTCTGGCGTGCACGGTGTCGATGATCTCGGCGTTATCGATTCCTTGGAGGTAGACCGAGGTGATTCCGAGGTTCGCATGGCCGAGTTGCCGCTGGATCACCACCAGCGGCACGCCTTCCCGTGCCATCTCAACGGCGTGCGCATGGCGCAGTTGATGTGGCGCGAAGCGCCGGCGAACGCCCGCGATCGCGGCCACTCGTCGCAGTTGGGCTCGAGCGGCCGCGGCCGACCAAGGCCGGCCGCGCGTCGGGTCGTGGATCACGCAGAACAGAGCTCCCACCGGAAGTGCCGCGCGGATGTCGAGCCAGGGTGACAGTTGGTCCCAGGCCCAGCGGTCCATTCCTACCTCTCGACGGCGGCCTCCCTTGCCGCGCCGAACGAGAATGGCGCCGCGGTTCCAATCGAGGTCGCTCTCTGCGAGCGCGAGCGCCTCGCTGATCCTCAACCCGGATCGCCACAGCACAACCATCAGACCTCGCAGGCGAGCACCCTCCGACCGCGAGCCGGCCGTGCGCATCACGGCAACGATCTCCTCGACGCTAGGCGGGTCCGCCGGATAGCGCAGACCCTTGTTGCGCGGCGGACGACCGCGGTGATATCCGGGCAAAGTGGCGCGCGACCGACGGCGACCCGCCGCGTTCAACAGAAGCGACTGCATGACCCCTCCTCGAGTCAGGTGATCGAAGCAGTCAGCCTCGCGCGGCGACACCCGTGACCGCTCCGCCTGGAAGCCAGCAGTCGCCTCCCGCACGCACCGGCCCGTGCCGTCAGGCGGAAGCGGCAGGCGCGCGAGCGTCGAGTCCGCGGCATCGGTTCGCAGCAGCTCGTCAGATACGGGGGCATCGGTGAGTTCTGCCGAAGTCCGCCGATGGAACCTCTTGCCATGCCCGACGCGTGTGGGGTCCCGTCTACAGACGAGTTCGTGGCGAACGCGCTTCGGTGTAGCGTGCGCCGATGGGACCGATCCTGACGCCGACCGCGGCGTGACCGGCTCGCGCTCGCGTGAAGATCCAGCCTGCCCGCAAGGCGGGCAAGAAGAAGGCCATCGAGCAGAACACGCGGGAGAACGGGTGAAGGCGACCGCCATCTGCGACGGGCGGGGCAATGCTGGCACTGGTGCTCGTGCGGCTGTGCTCTACATCGGCGAGGGTCCCCAGCGAGAGCGGCATGCACGCGCCGAGAAGATTCCGGCCACCACGAACATCGTCGCCGAGCATCTTGCGATCCAGCTCGCGATGGAGTTGGCCAAGGAGCACGGAGTTACCGAGCTGGTCATCTACAACGACAGCCGGTCGCCCGTAAACCACGTCAACGGGAACTACAAGGTCAAGCAGGAACACCTGATCCCCATCGTCGAGAAGACGTGGGAGATGCGAGCTGAGTTCTCGTCCTTCGAAATCTGCTGGACGCGCCGAGAGAACACCAAGGAGGCTGATGCTCTCTGCCGGACAGTCGACAAGCCGCGCATCCATCGTGCGGAGGCAGCTCTGCACCCGCGCTTTCCCTCAGCAGGCTCGCCCGAGGAGGAATAGACGGGGGCGGGTTGCAGGACCGCTTCTCGCAAGCGCCGCGGACTGCTGCACTGGACGACGGATGAAAGTCAAGTCGGTCTGGACTTGGGGGCGGCTCCTTGCAACAGTTCGGGTGGGCGCGGGCGACGACGAGTCAAAGCGCAGACTTGGGCCTTGTGGTCTGCCGCGCGACTTGCTCCTTCGAGGAGCCACTAGATGCGCGGCCCGGTGTCGCGCTCGCGCCCTTGTTCTGTTGCCAGTCCTTGACGGTGCGTTCGTAGGCGCGCTGGGCCTGCAGCGCGAGCTCGCGCTCGGCCTGGCGCTGCGCGTCGTTGGTCGACCAGACACCGCGGCCGCCCTGATAGCGCGGCGCGCCCGCGGAGAGCTCGAGCCGGCGCATCTTCTTCCTCGTCAGCGACGGCTGCGCGAAGGCGTAGTCCTCGCCGCGGGCCAGTAGGCACCAGAACAGACACGCGAGCTTGCGCGCGCACGCGACGATCGCGATCGAGTGACCGCGGCGCGCCTTGATCCGAGCGTAGAAGCCGGCGATCGGGCCCGGTTGCTGGACTGTCGACCAGCTGGCCTCGACGAGCGCGTGCCGGGCACTCGCTGAGCCCTGCTTGGAGATGTGGCCGTGGCTCGCCGGCCCGACACCCGACTGACGCACGCGCGGGTCGAGCCCGAAGGGGGTAGAGGCTTCTGGAGATCCGCCCCCGACGGAGGTTGCGCCAGTTTCCTCGGGCTGTCGTGCGACGGCGTGCCATCAGACAGGCACCTCGTCGATGAGCTCGAAGCTCAGCAGCTCGCTCACGAGACGCTCCAACGGAGCGGTGAGCGAGCTGATGGTGGCCCAGGCGGGACGTGGGAGGTTCCCGTGCACCAGGCTGCTGCGAAGGTCGTAGCACTTGCTGAAGAACCTCTCGGCTGGCTGGCCTCCATATGTGCGATTTCCGAGTCGCTCGCGAACGACACGGCGCCCGGCCTGCTTTATCGACTCCTGGCGACACCAGCGCAGGGTCCCGACGATCGAGTCCTTCTCGCTCTTTGGCAGCGCCGACACTTTCGTCGCTTGGATCAGATCATCGACGTGTGAAACAACCTCGGGAGCGCGCGGCCGTGCCTCGATCAGGCTTTCGATCGCCATGACGAGCATGACGAAGCGGCCGTCAGCTGCCTCTTGCGAAAGCGACGCGCTGAAAAGTTCGTATGCCAGTTCGTCGCGCGTAGGCATGGTCAAGCCTAGGCTCGCGGCGACGGCAATCGCCTCAACAACGTTCTCAGGCGACCTGCCGACCTGCATAGCCGCTTCTCCACGAACGAAAGTGGGCCACGGATCGCACGCAAAAACCGTGACGCCCATCTCGTCGTTGACGATCGGCACTTCAGGTGCGATGCCAAACTGCTCGCGGAACCAGGGTTTTCCGGCTTCCGTTATCGCGCTTGTTGGGCCGCCACGAGCGCCGAAGGCAGCCCCAACCAAGACCCGCGCGAACGCCTTCTGGAGCACGGCTTTCCACCATTCGCCGGCGGCCGCGGCTTCTTCCTCAGACTCGTACGACTTCCCGAGCAAGGCCAGATGCTTTGCCGCATCGATCCGTGTCTCGCGTGCAGCTGCTCTGAGAGCAATCTCCTTTCCATGCAGCGGATCCGCGATCGATATTTCCAGCTCAGGCGAGTTGATCGTGAGGCGTTCAGCGAGGCAGAAGCGGATCCGGAAGCCGTGTTTAGCCACGAGCGCTTTCTACCGGGTCGGTGAACCCAGCTGCAAGCGTTTAGGACGCCAGGCAAGCTGCCCGGCTCGCAGGTCAGCAGCTGCCGCGTCGGACGAAACGCGGAAGTCCTCGCTTCGCCTGGAAGCAACCACGGGCGCATCCCTAGGCGAGATTTTGAACGCCGATGAGTTCTACATCCACGGAGCTGCGCCAAGACCTCAGAGCGGGCCCAGCAGATCCCTAGGCGGATTCCGACGGGTCCCAATCGGGGTCTGGCAGCTGCGAAGCGAGGGTCCCGTCGGGATTGTCGTATTCGCTGGGAGGCCACGAAGCCTCTCTCGGGTCTGGCTCGTCGCGTTCGTAGAGAGGAAGGGCATCGGGGCTGATTGCGGCTCGAGCCCAGTACGCCGCAAGCTTGACTTTGAGGTGGCGCCGCGCCTGGGGATGGAGTTGTGCAATACGGCGAGGCGGATCGCGAAGGAATTCCTCGGAGACAACCGTTGGCCGGGGAAGGAGCGCAAGCAACTCGCCCTCGTCTAGCCCCGGGCAAGCCGGCAGATACACGTACGGGTGCAGCGAGTCGCGGCTTCGAACTAAGCCGCGCTTTTCATCGGGCGTTCCGAGGACATCACAGGTCACCTCGAAGTCGACGACGGGCAGTAAGACCCGGTACGGATGGGCTACCTCGCCATCGGTCTGGTTGACCATGTCGCAGGTCGGTGTGATCAGGAGTCCATACGCGAACTCGATCTCACCAACGAAGTGCTTCTGTTCGCCTTGATCATCCTCTCCGCTGAACACGACTGTGGGTTGATCGGAGAAGGGAATCGCCTCGAACAGATCGCCTGCGAACAACATTGGAGACCACGGCCTGCGCCAGTAGAGGTCATCCGCTGGTCGGTGTCTGGCGTCTCCCATGCAGAACCGCCCCATTCAGGCGGCGGCACCACGAAAGCTATGGGATCGCGCGGACGGGTATGGACTAGTCGACTGACGTCGCGTCGACAGTCACCACGTCCTCGGCCTCTTCCATCGGTGGCAGGCCCGCGTACATCCGTGAACGCACGGCGGCGATCTCACGAGAATCGAAGCGGCGCACGCCGCTAGGCAGCCGGACGGCGTGGAGCAGACCTTTTTCCTCCCAACGGCGCAACGTGTTCTCGTGAACGCCGAGTTCTCGCGCTGCTTGCCGGACCTGGAGCAAAGTCATTTTCGTACCTCCTTGATCCATCACTTTACGGTCTGCGGTGGGGATTGTCAACAAGGTGTACTTAGTAGATGTGGTGGACCTGGTCTACATGATCGACATGCGACGGTCAATGCTTGAGCTCTCGGCGGCGACGTGGGACTTCGGGCGAATCCAGGCCCGTCACTTCCGCTTGGACGAGACGCGTCGGTCGCTGAGCGCTACGGGTCGTCCGTTGATCCGGCAGGTTTGCCCTCCTGGAAGCGGTGCCACTCTCCCTCCGGGATGCGGCGCATCCTCCCGCGCGCCTCGAGAGGTGGAGATTCGAGGGTCCGAGCAACAAAGTCCTCGAAGTACTGCTGGTAGTCACCTTGCCGTTGTCGAACTTCGTCTATCAGCGGCCATAGCTCCCGAAATCGTTTTCCCGCCGCCTCGCCAAGGAAGGCGAGAAGCGGTTCTTCCTCTGCCACGCGAGTAGCCACGAGAAGTCCGACGTTGTCGTAGAAGTGAGCGACCGCGGCGGCGCGCCCCTGTTCCTCCGGCGTGAGTTCGGGAAAGGTTCGCTGCCTGAGTTCGTCGCGCACCCATCGCTCGTCGTCCTTGAATGTCGAGCTGCGGTACTCGGCGAGTAGGCCCACCAGAACTGGAAGCGACGCGGAGCGACGAGCCAAGCGGAGAGGCTGAACAGCGACGGTCGCAGAGCTGACCGACACGACCACCGAGAGCGAGGACAGGACCACGGCAACGGTCATGGAGGTCCAGTATCAGCTCACCACCGGATGCTGTCTGGCGTCGGCAATGACTTCCGCTTTCGCGTGGAACCGGGTCTCTGCCATCGCCGGCTAACGCACCTGCTCCTCGCCTCAGCGGGTGCGGGCGAGCGGGCCGCGCGTCAGTCCGTGGCGTCCAATCTGCCAGGGACCCCTGCGGCGAACGATGCCGGTGGCGGGTCGAACGCTGGACGGGTGTCCGACCGGAATGGGCGATTTCTATACCTCAGTCGAGAGCGGCCGACCATATGGGGCAGCGGTCGCCGCTGGCCCGGTGATCTGCCGTCTTCTCCTCCGCACGTTGTTCGCGTGCGACGCGGATCGACGGTCGACTGCGACGCGCTTCTCCGTGTCCATTCCGGAAGAGGTGGGCTCTGTCCGCGACGTCCGAGCAAGAACTGTCCTACACAAGCCGCGCGCTGTCCGAGAGAAACGGTGTGCGCGCACCGTACCCATCCGCCCGACCGCAGCTGGGCGAATTCATTGCCGACCACCAGACGGCGTTTCGAGACGCGATGGCGGCGGCGCTGCGCGGGCGCGCTGACGTTGACGACGCGCTCCAGCAGGCGTACCTGCGCTTGGTCAACGAGTATGAACGGTGGCCCGCCGACCAGACCGCCGAGGAGCGCGTCGCCTTTGCCTACCGTGCCGTTCAGCTCGCGGCGAAGGATGTCCTCAGGCAACAGTTCGGCCGCAGCGACCGCGCTCCGAGGCCTCGCGAGGTGGCTGTCGACTTCAGCGCCGACAGCCGCAATGACGGCGAGGGATCCGCCGCGGATGCCATTCAGCTGTTGGCGCAGGAGCGACTGAGCGAGACCGCGAGCCGCTATCCGGGTGACGAGGAGCATCTCGACAACGCGCTCAAGGTCGCGGCGCTCGCAGCTCTCGATCCGATCGCGCACCGCATAGTCACCGCAAGCCAGCTCGGCTTGAACCACAAGCAGGTGGCGGAGGAGCTTGGCCTCACGCATCAGACCGTGCGCGCCAAGGACAGCGAGGCGCGGGCGCTGCTGCTCAGCCTGATCGCCTGCGCCCGTGGCCGGGACATCCGCGAGGCCACTGACATCAACCTCTTCGGTTATCTCGAGGGACAGAGACTCGGCCGTGCCGAGCGGCGGCTCGTACAGGCTCATCTGAAGCACTGCGCGGACTGCCAGGCGATTGCGGCGCTTCGAACCGAAGTGGAAGCTGTCGCGCAGCGCCTCGCGCTCCCCCTACCCGCTCTGGTTGGCGCGCGAGCCACGCTCGGGCATCTGATCGGAGGCACCACATCGAAGGTCGCTTCCCTGGGCGCGAACGGGTCGAGCGTGGGGTCTAGTTCCGCGGCTTTCGGCGGCGGCGCCCCAGGCTGTGCCGGGCTTGCATCCCTCAGCGGTGGAAAGCTCGTTACGGGACTAGCCGTGCTCGCGCTTGTCGGCACGGGCGGCAGCGCCGCCATCGCCCGGCACCAGCGATCGGGGCGGTCGGCGGCTGTTGTCGCGAACGCCGCTCGCACGACGTCGCTGGCGAACTCTCCAGCCAAGATCCTGGTGGCCTCAGTTCCCTCCTCCCCGCGCACGGACCACCTCAAGCGCCACCACGCTCACCACCATCGGGACAGCACCCGCCCGAGGCCGGCGTCGTCGCTTCGCCGCCACGTCGCCGCGGGAGCGCCCTCCGGCTCCCCGCCGCCCGTGCCGAGCGTACCCCCTCAGTCGCCCCCTCCGTCGGCGCCGCCGAGCGCGTCCAGCGGCGGGGAGTTCGTGCTCGGCGGCGGGCGGTAGCTCGCGCGAGCGGCAGCTACCTCGCTGCCAGCAGCACAGCCCGTGCGGAGACCCCAGTTGGTGCTTCGGCTTGCAGGCGCAGCTGTCCAACACCTCCGCTCCCTTGTCCGAGACACAAGAACAGAGACACCGCTCCGCCAGCACCGGCTGCTGCCCCGGAGCCCAAACCGAAAGGCACGCAATGCTCCAACTCCCCGACAAGCTCAAGCGCAGGCGCCGCCTGCGCGCTGCTGTGGGCGCGATCGCCGCGCTCGCCGCCGTCGCCGCCTGCGCGCCTGGCGCGAACGCCGCCACCTACACGGTGTCGGCCTGCAACGCCGCGTCCGGCCTCAACCACAGCTGGTCGTCCTACAGCAACTCCGCTGGCTCCAACCTGGCGCTCGGCGTCAGCTGCCCCGGCTCCTACGCGCCGGGCAACCCCGCCATCACCTACAACTCGGGCATCTTCGCCCGCAACGTCTCAAACATCAGCTACTCGCCCAACGGCGTCGCCTCCGGCTTCATCCTCTACGCGCCGCCCGGCAACTCGCTCGCCAGCATGTCGGGCGACTGGTGGTCCACGCGCGCGGCGGGCAGCGGTTTCTACTCGGCGATGTTCACCGACTGGGGCATCGTCTCGGGCTGCGGCTGGGACTCCTCCGACTGCGTCGTCTATCCGGGGCCCAAGTCGGTCTCGCTAGGCGGCTCGAGCCAGGTCCACATCGAAGTCGGCTGCAAGAACCCCGCTCCGGGGTGTGACGCCAACAACACGAACCGGACGATCTTCGAGCTCTACAGCGCTGCCGTGACCGTCAACGACCTCAGCTCGCCGAGCAACAGCGTGTCCGGGTCGCTCTGGACCGGCGCCTGGCAGCGCGGAACCAACTCCGTCACCGTCGCGGCGTCAGACGCCGGCGACGGCATCCAGCAGAACCGCCTCGAGATCGACGACCAGCTCGTCGCCCAGCAGAACGCACGGCTGCGACTACACCTACACGCGGCCCTGCTCCGACCAGAGCGACAGCTTCAGCTACTCGACGACGCAGCTCAGCGACGGTCCGCACACCGCCAAGGTGGTCTCTTACGACGGCGCGCAGGTCTACCCGCTGACCGCCATCAAGACAACCACGATCAACGTCGACAACCACGCCCCGGCGCGCGAGAGCAACGTCAGCGTCGCGGGCGGCGAGAGCTGGCACACCTCCAACTCGTTCCACGTCTCGTGGACGAACCCGTCGCAGGGAAGCGGCGCCCCGATCGCCGCGGCGCACTACTCGCTCTGCCTCGCGTCGAACCCGACGAGCTGCCCAGTCACCGACGCGCGCGTCGCGGCGGCTGGCATCAGCTCGCTCAGCGGTATCACCGTGCCCGCGCGCGGCGACTACCTGCTACGCGTCTGGGACGAGGACGCGGCCGGCAACGTCAATCCGGCCACCGCCTCCGACCCCGTTCACCTGATGTTCGACGACCAGGCCCCCGGCGGCGCCCAGCCCGCGCACGCGAACGGCTGGATCAACGCGCAGGACGCCAAGAGCTACGCCGAGCCGATCGACCTGACGCTCGCGGCCAAGGCCACTCGCCCGGTCTCCGGCATCCAGGGCTACTCGGTCACGCTCGACGGCTCGAAGCCGGACAACAGCGTCGAGGCACCCGGTGAGAAGCTCGACCTACCGGCTCGATCAGCTGCCCGAGGGTCACAACCTGCTGACCGCACGCGCCATCTCGAACGCCGGCGTGGCGGCGGCGGACAGCGATCTCGGCACGGCCGAGCTCGACGTCGACAAGACGCCCCCGACGGTGGCTCAGAGCGGTGCTCCGAGCCCCGACCAGTGGCAGCCGCAGCCCGTCACGCTGCAGCTGACCGGCACCGACCAGCCGGGCCTCTCCGGCATGGCCGGCACTCCCGCGAACGACGACGACGTCACGCACGGCGCCTACATCGCCTACCGCTTGGACGGCGGCCCGGTGCAGCGCGTGCGCGGCGCCCAGGCGCCCGTGACCGTCGCCGAGCGACGGCCAGCACACGCTGACCTACCAGGCCTACGACCTGGCGGGCAACCCGTCGTCTGAGCAGTCGGTCAGCTTCAAGCTCGACCGCACGGCTCCCGAGCTGGTGGCGTTCGCCGCCCGTGACGCTCAGGATCCCCGCGCGCTCAACGTGGTGGCCTCCGACCGCACCTCCGGCCTCGCCGGCGGCACGGTCCAGATCCGCAAGGTCGGCTCGAGCCCCGTGGACGTCGCTCCCGACGACCAAGACCGCGGATGGCCACTACGCGGCGCGGCTGGATGACAGCCAGCTCGACCGCAGCGCCATGTACGAGGCGCGCGCGGTCGTCAGCGACAACGCTGGCAACCAGGCGACCGGCAGCGCCTACTCGAACGGCGCTCCAGTCGTGTTCGCCGGCTCGCTGCGCGAGCAGACCAAGGTCAGCGCGGCGTTCAGCGGCGCCTGCCCGGCCAAGCACAAGACCAAGCGGCACGCCAAGCGCCACGCCAAGCGCGCCGCCGTGGTGGCGAAGCGCCACCGCGCGCACCGCAAGCACAAGACGCACGCCGCCTGCGGTGCCCACAGGCGCCCCAAGCGCCACGCCAAGCGGCACGCTAAGCGTGCCGCTAGCGCCGCGCGCCGCCACGGCCACGGCCACAAGAAGAAGGCCGCTCCCAAGAAGCGTCGCCTCCACGACCGATCAGGCTCGTCCCGTTCGGCAAGCGCGCCCGCATCGAGGGCACGCTGACGACGGCCGAGGGCGCGCCGATCGCGAACGCCGACCTGGGGGTCGACTCGACGCTCGGCGATGGCTGGCGCCGTACCGCACCGCGAGGGGGTTGTGCGTACCGACGCCCAGGGCCATTTCGCCTACGACGCGCCTGCGGGCGCGAGCCGCCAGCTCGCGTTCGACTACGAGGGCTCGAACGTGCTGCTGCCCGGATCTGGCTCGGTCACCCTGCGGGTGCCCGCCAGTGCCAGCTTCCGGTCCAAGCCGCACGTGGTCAGGCTGCACCAGCGGCTGACCTTCAGCGGCAAGCTGCGCACGATGGGCGCTCCCCTGCCGAAGGTCGGCAAGCTCGTCTACCTCCAGGCCTTCGACCGTGGCAAGTGGCGCAAGTTCGCCGTCCTGCGCACCCGTAAGGGCGGCAGCTTCAACTACCGCTTCAGCTTCGAGGCGGCCGGCTCGAAAGGTGTCACGTACCGGATCAAGGCGGTCGTCCCGCGCGAGGCAGCCTACGCCTTCGACAACGGCGAATCCAAGCCGATCAAGGTCCGGGTGAAGGGCTAACCCGAACAGCAACACCACATCGAGAAACGACGTGCAAACGGGCTCGGGGGTTGCCAGTGTGGCCCCCGAGCCGCTGCACTTGCGCGCTCCGACTCAAACACGGATGGGGGCGCTTTACTAAACGAATGGGTGGCCGATAACTAGATGAGCAGGGTGTCCAGAACAGCAACGACGAACGTCAACAGCGGGCGGGCCGCGACTGCGGGCCGCCTTCGCGCTTTTGTCGGCACAGGCGCCGCGGTCTTCGCGCTCGCCGTTCCGGCTGCGGCCGCGACCCACGACGGGCACCTTGCGGCACCCAAGTCTTCAGCCCACGGCCTGAGCTCCGCAGCTGCGCGACGCCGGCGGACAGGTCCGCGTCGTGATCTCGCTGCGCTCGAACCCCGTCCTCGAGGCCGCGTCCAGCCCGGCACTGCGCAACGCCCTGCAGGGGCGCCTGAGCGCCGCTCAGCAGGCTTCCGTGCGCCGTGGCGCATCGTTCGCCCGCAGCGTCGTCCACCAGTCCGAGCAGCGCCGCCAGGCCGCGCTCGCGCAGCTCGCCCCAGCCGCCCGCCAGGCGACGCGCAGCAGCGGCGCATCGTCGACGCGGTGCTCGCGGCCGGCGGGCGCGTCGACGCGCAGAGCGCGCTCGCCAACACGCTGACCACCACCGTCCCGGCGTCTGCGCTGCGCCTCGCTCGCGGCTCGCTCCGACGTCCAGGCCGTCGCCCGCGCCGCCGTCGTGCATCCGCTCGACCTCGCCACCGTGAGCGCCGTCGTGGGCGCGCCCTCGTTCTGGTCCGCCGGCTTCACCGGCGGCCAGGGCGCCAACGACGTCGCCGACGACTCCAACGGCACCGGGCCCGACCTGTCGATCGACAGCGACAAGATCCAGGAGGACCATCCCGCCTTCGCGGGCATCGACTTCGAGCGCCCACAGGGCGCCGGCATCGGCACCGCCTGCGGCTCGGGCGCCGGAGGCTGCGACCACGGCACCGCGGTCGCCAGCGTCGCGATCGCGCGCGGCGCGAGCGGCTGCTCGATGTGCGTCCCGGCCGACGCCAACCAGAAGGGCGTCGCACCCGGAATCGACAAGGTGCTCGACAACGACACCGACGGTCCCAACGGATCGCTACGACTCCGCCGCCTGGGAGCTCGGCATCACCTCCACCGTCTACGACGGCGGCTGCTCGTGCTACCTCACGACCCCCGGCGCCTCCGATCCCGCCGAGGTGACCAGCGGCAGCTACGGCGGCGAGAACAACGGCGTCGACGACACCGCCGACAGCCAGACAGCCGACATGTTCGCCTCGCAGTTCGGCGAGCTCCAGTCCTACGCTGCCGGCAACGACGGCACCGCGGGTTCCGTCAACACCCCGTGCATCGCCTACGACGTGCTCTGCGCGGGGTCGGTCGACTACCACGGCACCGCCGACACCAGCGACGACACGATCTCGACCTTCTCCTCCCAGGGGCCGACGCCCGCCGGTCGTGAGAAGCCCGACCTCGTCGCCGTCGGCAACCCTTCCGCCTACGCCCGCCGGCTCTGGCAGCAGACGAACGACCTCTGGGCCTCCAGCTCTCACCGGCACCTCGTTCGCGAACCCGCAGGTCGCGGGCGCCGGGACGCTGCTCGAGGCGAGCGGGATCACCGATCCGATCGCCGTTCGCGCCGTCCTGATCGACTCGGCGCGCCAGGGTCGCGCCCCCGGCTGCACGCCTTCGCCGTGCGCGATGGGCACGCAGGCTGGCTGGCAGCCCGACTGGGGCTGGGGCGAGCTCGACCTCACGGACGCGCTCGCCCAGCGCCTCAACTACGTCGAGCGGCGCGGTGCCCGGTGGCTCCGCGCGCTTCTACCGCGCCTCCGTGCAGAGCACGGGCGATCGCGCCACGCTGACGTGGAACCGCCGCGTCAGCGGCTGCGTGCTGCCCGGCTGCGGCGACGACCAGCAGTGAGCACGCTGACGAATCTGGACCTGAAGCAGCTCGACCCTGCGACCTGCGCGGTCGCAGACGTCGTCGACCTCGACGATCGACAACGTCGAGCAGGTCCGCGCCGGCGCCGCCCAGGCGGGCCAGCAGGTCCTCTACGACGTGCGCGCCAGCTCGTCGGTCGACGGGCTCTCGGCGGAGCCCTTCGCGCTCGCCGCTACGCGGGCGCTCACTCCGCTCGCCTCGCCGACCCCGAGCGTCGCGCTGTCGACCTCGAGCAGCTCTGTCGAGCCCGGCCAGGACGTGACCGTGACCGCCACGGTGACCAACGCCTCCGGCGACCTCACCGGCGACTCGGCCAACGTCACGCTCAACCTCCCCGCCGGCGTCGAGCTCGTCTCCGGCGAGCAGACGCAGCAGCTCGGCCAGCTCGCGCTCAACGGCCAGTCGGGTGACTCCGCCACCGCGACCTGGATCGTGCGCGCAACGGCCGACGGCAACTACACGCTGAGCGCCGTGACCGACGCCCAGCACTGCTCCGAGCACTTCGGCGATCACGCCACAGCCGGCATCGCGGCGACGACGCCGCAGCCCCCGCCCAGCACCGACCAGCCAGCCGGCCCTCAGCCCCACCCACCCCAGCCAACGCTCGCCCCGCCGCCAGTGACGAAGCACGCGCCGCACCTCCACCTGCACAAGCCGCAATGGCGCAGCGGGCACCTGCACATCGCTGGTTGGCTCGCACGCGCCGCACGCGGCCACGTGCTCGTCACGTACACAACCAAGCATCACCACAAGACCGTCCACGTGCGCGTCCGCGCGTCGCTTCACCACGGCCGCTTCAATGCCCGCCTCAAGGTTCCCCGAAGCCTGCGCCGTCTCCGCGCACTTGTCACCGTCTCCTACGGCGGCGACTCGCATTACAAGCGCCAGAAGACCGCACGTCATATCGGGCGCTAGTGGGCAGCTGTCAGCCTCACGGCTCTCCGGTGCCGCTGTCCAACACTTCGCGCCGACTGTCCGAGGCAGTGATGTGGGGCCCGTGTCCTCGATCGCCAGACGCTCCGCCCTCGGGCGCGACTGCCCCGAACGAGGCCGCGGCTGGCTGTACCCCGATCCCTGGGTCGGGCGCAGATCGGCGGCCCCATGAACCGACCTCTCCTGACGCTCGACGAGGTGGCGACCCTACTGCGCGTATCGAAGTGGTTCATCTACGACCACGGGGACGAACTCGGGCTCGTGAAGGTCGGCGGCAAGAACTGCTACCAGGCGGATCGCGTGGAGGCCTACATCGAGAGGCGTTCCGCCCCGACGCCAGCCACGACGGAGGACGCATTGCCCACTCGGCGGACAGCACATCGCCGCAGTCGAGCGACGGCCGTCCCGCTGCTGCCGATCGGCGCGAAGAACAGGCACTGACAATCAAGCTGTCGCAAGACGTCCTGCTCGCCCATATGATCGCTCAATTATCAAACGGGGCGGCACCGTCAAGACGGCCCGCCCCCGGAGCCAAGGAGTAATGGTCCATGGCCCAGTCAGACCCTAACCACGCGACCAAGCCGAAGCGTGGCCCAAAGAATCCCACAGCCAAGTCCTCGCGCACGCAGCGGTTCAAGCGCGAGCAGCTCGAGACCGGAACGGCGTCTCAGTGCCGACTCGGTGAGGTGTGAGATGGCGCGCCGTGCTACGGGCCAGGTACTCGAGCGCGAGACCCAGGCGGGCCGCGTGTTCGCGTTGCGCTTCCGCGCGTATGGGCAGCGCCGTTATCTCACGCTCGGCCCCGGCTGGACACGGGAGCGCGCCGAACTCGAGCTCGAGAACGTCCTCGCCGACGTGCGCCGCGGGACCTGGAGGCCTCCAGAGCCCGAAGCGGCGGCTCCCGACGGCATCGACGAGCCCACGTTTCACGAGTTCGCGAGCGAGTGGTACGCCGCCCGGCTCGAGGAGCTCCGCCCGCGGACAGCGGAGGACTACGAGTGGGCGTTGCGCTGCCACCTGCTCCCGTTCTTCGCGCGCCATCGGCTCTCGGAGATCACGATTCGCGAGGTCGATCGCTACCGCACGACCAAGCTCCGCGAAGGCCACCTGTCTGCGGGCACACTGAACAAGACGATCACGCGACTCACGCAGGTACTCGAGCTAGCCGTCGAGTACGGCCACCTCTCCGCAAACCCAGCTCGTGGCCGTCGGCGTCGGGCGAAGGCGTCGTCGCCGCGACGCACATGGCTCGAGCCGGAGCACGTGAAGCCGCTCGTGGATGCTGCGGGCCTGCGCCTTCAGCGCGGCGGCAAGACATCGCGGACACCACGCGATCGTGCATTGGCCGCCACGGCGATCTGCGCCGGCTTGCGGATCGGCGAGCTGCTGGCGCTGCGCTGGCGCGACGTCGATCTCGCGGGAGGCCGCATAAAAGTCGGCGACTCGAAGACGGAGGCGGGCGTCCGCACCGTAGACCTCTGGCCGGAACTCAGCGACGAGCTCGCCACCTACAAAGCCTCGCTCGGGCGCACGCCGGCGCCCAACGAGTTCGTCTTCGGGACGCGGAAGCGAAGCGGCCAACGCGGATACAAGATCGCGGACCAGTACGGTCAGGACACCCGCCAGAACGTCCGCAAGCGCCTGAATCGCTGGGTCGAGCGCGCTGCCAAAGAGCTCGAAGGTCTCGACGACGTGCCAGCGCTTCCGGACCGGGTGACGCCGCACTCGCTGAGGCGGACGTTCTCGGCGCTCCTGTACCTGCGCGGCGAGGACCCGGTTTACGTGATGGAGCAGCTCGGTCACACCGACCCGAAGCTCGCACTGCGTATCTACGCCAAGGTGATCGGCGATCGTCGGCGGCGCGGTCGCGGCGAGCGCCTGGTAGGCGTTGTGCGGGGAGTTGAATGGGCACCAATGGGCACTACGGCCTCCGGAGCGCCGGACGAAGCGCTGGCACCACTGCTCGGCAGGCAAGAAAAAACCCCGCATTAGCGGGGCTTTCTGAGAGTGGGCGGTACTGGGCTCGAACCAGTGACCCCCAGCTTGTCGAGCTGGTGCTCTCCCAACTGAGCTAACCGCCCTCTACAGCGGGGCGAGCATAGCAGTGGCCGAGGGCCGGTTTCTAGGCGCCGACGGGCTGCGCGGGCTGCGGAATCGACGCTCGAGGCGTCGCCGTCGGCGGGCAGCTTGCCGCGCGCCCGCATCGCGATCTCGAACGTCTCGCGCGTGTCGTACTCGCGGCTTCCAGCCCGACCGACTTGAGCTTCTCGTTCGACACCACCCACGGGTGCAGCGCGAAGTGCAGGTTGCCCGGCGGCGTCTCCGACTGGTGCAGCTTCCACATCACGCCGGCCAGCCGCCACGCCACCTTCAGCGGCATCTTCCGCCGCTTCATGCCGATGATGTCGCCGCACTCGTTGATCGTCAGAGTGCCGTCGCCGCCCACGTTGAAGGCGCCGCCGTGGCGGCCGTCCATCAGCAGCACGAGACCCTCCACGAGGTCGTCCTCGTGCACGAACTGCATCGGCGTGTCGCCGCCGCCCACGTCCATCTGGAACGGCTGGTCGGTCCACAGGCGGACGATGTAGTTGTTCACGTTCGGCCCGAGCACGATGCAGGGCCGCACGATCGTCATCACGCGCTCGGGATTGCGCAGCGCCCAGAGCTGGCAGAGGCGGTCGCACTCGGCCTTGTCGCGCGCGTACTCGAAGTCGGGCACGCCGCGCACCGTCTGCTCCTCGGTGATCGGCACCGGGTTGTCCGGGAACGCGCCGTACGCGGTCGCCGACGAGGTGACGAGCACCTGCTGCACGCCCGCGGACTCGGCCGCCTCGAGCACGTTCTGTGTGCCGCCCACGTCCACCTCGTACATCCGGTCCTGGTCGTGGATCGGGTTGAGCAGGAACGCGAGGTGCACCAGCACGTCCGGCTTCTCGCGCTCGATCACCTCGCGCACGCGCGCCTTGTCGGTCACGTCGAGCTGCTCGAACTCCGCCTTCGGGCCGGAATGACGCCGGCGGGCGGATGTCGCAGATCAGGATGCGCTCGACGTCGTCGCGGTGGGACAGCCGCTCGACCAGCGGCTGCCGATGTAGCCCGACCCTCCGGTCACGAGGTAGCGCACGCTTCGCATCCTAACCGGACAAAGAGAGAGGGCCCCTTGCGGGGCCCCCCTCGAAAACTGGACGTGCCACCAACGTTCGTAGAGATGCGCTGGCTCGTCGGTCCTGGCCCCTGGAAATCGGCAGCCCTGCGCCGCGATCTTGAGCCGCCGCCGCTACAGTCGCGCCCGTGGAGCCCTGGAGCTACGACACCTGCCGGACGCTTCGACGAGCACACGTTCGAGAGCGAGCTGCTGCGCGGAAACCCGCTCGGAGACCCGCACGAGCGCCCGCTCTGGGTCTACGTGCCGCCGGGCTACGACGACGATCCCGAGCGCCGCTACCCGTCCGTCTACATGATCCAGGGCCTCACCGGCCAGCTGGACATGTGGCGTAACCGCTCCGCGTTCCGGCGCAACTTCCCCGAGCTGGCCGACGACCTGTTTGCGTCGCGGCGAGGCGCCGCCGTGCGTGCTCGTGTGGGTGGACTGCTGGACGTCCTGGGGCGGCTAGCCAGTTCCTCGACTCGCCCGGCACCGGCCAGCTACCACAGCTACCTCTGCGACGAGGTGGTGCCGTGGGTGGACGAGCACTACCGCACGCTCGCGGCGCCCGAGCACCGCGGGATCGCCGGCAAGTCGAGCGGCGGCTACGGCGCGATGGTCACGCCGATGCTGCCGCCCGGACCTGTTCGGCGGCCTCGCCACCCACGCGGGCGACGCGCTGTTCGAGTGCGCCTACCTGCCCGAGTTCCGCGAGTCCGCCCGCGCGCTGCGCGACCACTACGACGGCTCGTTCGACAAGTTCTGGGAGGACTTCCGCAGCCGCCCCGCGATGTCGAAGGACTCGGACGCGCGTGCTGCTCAACGGCTGGTGCATGGCCGCCTGCTACTCGGCGGACGAGGACGGCACGATCCGGCTGCCGTTCGACATCGACACCGGCGAGCTGATCCCCGAGGTCTGGGAGCGCTGGCTCGCGTGGGACCCGGTGCGCATGGTGCCGAAGCACGCCGACGCGCTGCGCGGCATGCGCGCGATCTACATCGACGCGGGCAAGCGCGACGAGTGGTTCCTCGACCTCGGCGCCGAGGCATTCCGGCGCGAGCTCGACGAAGCTCGGCGTCACCGACGTGCGTTTCGAGCTCTTCGACGCCAACGCACGGCGGCATCGAGTACCGCTACCCGCTCTCGCTGCGCTACCTGGCCGAGCGGCTCTCGGCCTGACGGCCCCTGGTTGCTGCTTTTCCTACCGCTGTGATAGGACTTAGGGCGCCCTAACCGTTAGGGCGCCCTAACAACCCTGCCACTCGGAGGTCCCGAGCACTTGCTACCGACGTTCATCATCGCTTTGCGCGAGGGCGTAGAGGCATCTCTGATCGTCGGCATCATCGCGGCATTCCTTGTCAAGGAGGGGCGCCGCGATGCGCTCAGCAAGATGTGGTTCGGGGTCGGGATCGCCGTGGGCCTGTGCCTCGGGATCGCGGTCTTTCTCCAGATCGCCGACAACAACCTCCCGCAGCGCCAGCAGGAGGGGCTCGAGACCGTCGTCGCCCTGATCGCCGTCGCGGCGGTCACCTACATGATCCTGTGGATGCGCCGCAACGCACGCGGGCTGAAGCGGGAGCTTCAGGACGGAGCGGCGCGGGCGCTCGCCGCCGGCTCCACCGGCGCGCTGATCGGCATGGCGTTCCTCGCCGTCCTGCGCGAGGGCTTCGAGACCGCGGTGTTCCTGCTCGCGGTGTTCCAGGACACGTCCAACACCGGCGCGTCCGCCGGCGGGCGCCGTGCTCGGCCTGGTGGCGGCCGTGGTGATCGGCTACCTCCTCTACCGCGGCGGCGTGCGCATCAACCTCTCGCGCTTCTTCCGCGTCACCGGCTTCGTGCTCGCGCTCGTGGCCGCCGGGCCTCGTGGCCAGCGCGATCCACACCGCGCACGAGGCCGGCTGGCTCAACAGCCTCCAGCACCAGGCCCTCGACCTCACCTGGCTCGTCGGCCCCGGCACGGTTCGCGGGGCACTCCTCACGGGCATGCTCGGGCTGCAGGCACAGCCGACCGTGGGCGAGGTGGCCGGCTGGCTCGTCTACGCGATCCCGGTGTGCCTCTACGTGGCCTGGCCTGACAGCTGGCGGCCGTGGAAGCGGCGTCGCCATCCCGCCGGCGCGATCGTGGCGGGCGGGACGGTGCTGCTCCTGATCGGCGGGACGATCCTGGTGGGGTGTGGATCGGCCAGCGGAGGCGGGGCCGGCTCGGCCGGGTCGAAGCACGTGAAGGTCACGCTCACCGACGAAGGCTGCTCGCCCGCGCAGATCAAGTCGCCCGCAGGCCCCGCGACGTTCGATGTGAGCAACGACGGCGCCGAGGCGGTCACCGAGTTCGAGGTCCTGAAGGGCAGCCGCATCGTCGGCGAGGTGGAGAACGTGGCGTCCGGTCTGGACCGCAGCTTCTCGCTCACGCTGCAGCCGGGCACCTACACGCTGAGCTGCCCAGGCGGCAAGAGCGCCGCGAACGGCACCCTCACGGTCACCGGCGCCGCGGTGAAGACCGCCGCCAATGCGCAGCTCACCGAGGCCGTGAACAACTACCGCCGCTACCTCGAGCAGCAGACCGGCGAGCTCGTGAGCCACACCCAGTCCTTCGCCGCGAAGGTGCGCGAGGGCGACGTGGGCGGGGCCAAGTCGCTCTACACGGCGGCGCGCACCCCGTACGAGCGGATCGAGCCGGTGGCCGAGAGCTTCGGCGCGCTCGACCCGAGGATCGACGCGCGCGCGGGCGACGTGCCCGCCTCGAAGTGGACCGGCTTCCACCCACTCGAGCGCTCGCTCTGGATCGAGCGCACCGCGAGCGGCCAGGGCGCCACCGCTGGCCAGTTGGTGGCCGACGTGAAGCTGCTCCAGCACATGGTGCGCGGCGTGAAGCTCGAGCCGTCCCAGATCGCCAACGGCGTGGTGGAGCTGCTCGGCGAGGTGTCCAAGTCGAAGATCACCGGCGAGGAGGAGCGCTACTCGCACACCGACCTCGTGGACTTCGAGGCCAACTTGGCGGGCGCCCAGGCAGCGTTCGAGTCGGTGGCGCCGATCGTGGAGGCGCGCAACGAGGAGCTCGACGAGCAGATCGACGGGCGCTTCGCTGCGGTGAACAAGGCGCTTGCGGGCTACCGGCGCGGCGACGGCTTCGTCTCCTACACGGCGCTCACGCGCGCGGACAAGCGCAAGCTGTCGCGGGCCATCGACGCTCTCGCCGAGCCGCTGTCCAAGGTGCCCTCGCTCATAGTGGGATGAGCGAACTCACCCGGCGCCGGCTGCTCGGCGCGGCCGCCGGCGCCACGGCCGGAGGCGCCTTCGGGGCGGGCTACCTGCTTGCTCTAAGACGGAACTCGCTGTTGTGCGTACGCGTCACGTTCCATTTTGGGGCAGTTTCGCGCCGACGTTTGGGGGCGGTGGGCGTTTTTGGGTTAATGGCACGCGAACTCACCGCTACGAGCCAGCTTTGGTTCGATTGCTTCAACCGCGGCGACATTGACGGCCTGCTCGCTCTGACGTTGCCGGATGTGGAGGTCCGCCCGGGAGCTGCCGGCCGCAGCTATCGGGGGCACAGCGGGCTGAGGCAATGGGTGTGCGACCTTGGCGACAAGTTCTCCCTATTTGTCGTCGATATCGCCGCGGTCCGCGTGCTCGTTGGGAACCGCGTTCTTTCCATCGGAGAGTTTCACTACTTGCGGGGTCCGTTCTCCGCGATTCACACCATCGACCCAGCCAGCGGCGAAGTCGCGCTTGCCCGCCACTACTTCACGGACAAGGACATGCTCATGGTGCTCGGCCTCCTCCCCCCAAATGGCTCGATGCCAAGACTCCCGAATGGCCCCCCAACGTCGGGCACCAGGGAACTGACCTTCTAAAGGCGCCGACCGGAATCGAACCGGTGTGAACGGCTTTGCAGGCCGCTGCGTAACCACTCCGCCACGGCGCCGGAGCGGGTCAAGCGTAGCGGGCGCTCGGGGCGCGTTCGTCCGCTCGTTCAACAGACAGCCTGCATGCCTCAAACAGGGGGCCGACCCTGCCGATAAGGGCGCCATGGCTGGCGGTTCCTGGCTCTGCCGTGACGACATGGATCGCGAGCGCATGCTCGACATGGAGCGCCGCATCGGCCCGGTCCGGAGCGCGGCGATGGGCCTGCTCGGCCTGGCACTGATCGCCTGCGGACCGTGGCTCGGCTGGTGGACGCTCGTCCCGCTGGCGCTCGCGGCGCTCGGCTTTCGCCTCGCCCAGCCCTGGACAGAGCGCGCAGCACGCCCCGAGTACGCGCTGTTCGCGGCCTGGGCCGGGACGGAGGTCGCGATCGCCGTGGCCGTCGCGCTCAGCGGCGGGCCCCACAATCCGACGATGGCCTGGTTCGCAATCCCGGTGGTCACCCTCAGCTCGCGCTTCTCCCTGCGTGGCGTGATGGCGGGCGTGTCGTTCACGCTCGCGCTCCTGATCACCGTCGCGTTCACCACCGCCGCCCACGCGGTGCTCGACAACCCCACGCTGCTGATGGCGCCTGCCGCGCTCGTGATCGCCGTGGCGATGCTCTCCACCGCGCTCATGCGCTCAGACCTCGAGCACCGCAGCGAGGCCGTCATCGACCCGCTCACCGGCATGCTCAACCGCAACGCGCTGTCGAGCCGCGTGGCCGAGCTCGCGCAGCAGTCGGAGCTGAGCGGCGAGCCGATCGGCCTCATCCTCGCCGACCTCGACCACTTCAAGCAGGTGAACGACTCGCTCGGCCACGCCACCGGCGACGCCGTTCTCAAGGACGTGTCCTATGTGCTGCGCAAGCAGCTGCGGGCGTTCGACCTCGCCTACCGCCTCGGCGGCGAGGAGTTCCTCGTGCTGCTTCCGGGCGCCGACTCGTCGCAGACCCACGCGCTCGCGGAGCAGCTCCGCGAGGCGGTGTCCGCACGCTCGGTGGGCGGCGGCGTGGAGGTGACGCTCAGTCTGGGCGTGAGCGCCTCAGAACGCGGGGAGGCGTTCGACTACGCCGCCGTCTTCGCCGAGGCCGACGCTGCGCTGTACGAGGCCAAGCGCGGCGGCCGCGACCGCGTCTGCCTCAGCGACCCCGCGGGCGACTTCGCCTCATTCGCGTCCTAGACGCAGCTCGGTCTGAAGCGGGGTTGGCCGGTCCAGGCAGCGCCGCTTTACGCGACCGGGCGCGGGCTATACTGCGTCGCTCTCGCGGATGTAGCTCAGTTGGCTAGAGCGTCTGCTTGCCATGCAGAAGGTCGTGGGTTCGAGTCCCATCATCCGCTTGGAAAGGTCCGCTTTTTGCGGGCCTTTTCCATCAGCGGACGAGCCGGCGGGCGGGCTCGTTGCGGCTCAGTGGCTCGCGGTAGACCGGCAGGCGGCGCTGCGGGTCGCCGACGCCGGGGAGCACGCGCGCCTCGATCGTGCGCGACTTGAAGCCGAGCGGCAGCGAGAGCTCGATCGCGAGCGTCGGCCCCGGAGTGGGATTCGTCTTCTGCTTCTTCGCATCGACGACTTTCAGCTCGGCCTCCGCCTGGATCACACTGAACTCGACCGAGTAGCCGGGCTGCGTGCCGAGGACGAGCCGGGCGACCTCGCCCGCGGTCACGGTGCGGGCAGGCCCAGCGCCCGGGCCGGCAAGACGCACCCGCTCGCCGCTGCGGAGCACTGCGTCGATCGCGGCTTCGGGGCCGTAGGTCGGGAAGTGCAGGATGATCCGATCGTCGCAGCGGGCGCCGGCGCAGGCAACCCGCCAGCGGCTCAGGATCGAGGTGGCGGTGAAGGTGTGATGGGCGGTGATCGTCAGGCGACCGTGGCGGACGCTCCCGACCGCCTCGAGGCGCGTGAACGGCCCTGCGTAGGGCTTGACTGGATAGGCGTGCGGCCGGGTCACCTTGCCGCGCGGCGAAGCGATCAAGCTAAGCGGGCGGCCGACGCCGCGGTGCAGTGATCGCGAGGTGGCAAGCAGCTCACGCTCATGGCTGTCCCGCACGACCACGCCCATCGCCTCCGGCGGGACGCCGCCCAGCGAGCCGACCGGTTGCTGGCCAGGCCCGAACAGGCGGACCGGATCGAGCCCGCCGTACGGGAAGGCGCCGCGGTTGTAGGGGACCAGCGCGGTGGAGTAGGTGGGCGTGGAGACGGCCAGCCGGCCGGTGTCGTAGTCGAATGAGTACAGCGGCGGCGGGTCGGTCGCCGGCATCGATCCCATGCCGTACGCGATGGCCCGGGCGGCGTTTGCCATGACGCGAGTCGTGTAGCAGTCGTACTCCTCCATGTCGGAGGTGATGCCCCACATCTTCGACGGCGCGATCGGCGTCCCGGCCTGGTTCGCGAGTCGCAGGTACAGGAGCAGGCCGCGGTCGAAGAGGGCCTTCGTCCAGCGCCCGTACTCCCGCCGCGGCCAGAAGCGCGGCGAGACCGTGAGCGCCTGGAGTCCCTCCTGGGCGAACGCCCAGTACTGAGCCGAGTTCCAGCGCGCCTTACCGAGGCCAGTGTCCCAATTGAGATAGCCGGCGTGGGTCCAGTACCCACCGAGGATGCGGCTCACCCAGGCGCGGATCAGCCTGATCGAGTGCCCCGGTAGTGGCCGCATCCCGCGCCGCAGCGCGTCGTCGTAGTACTGGAGTGCCTGGGCGACGATGTTCGCGTACTCGGGCGAGTCGAGGTTGATGGCGGCCGAGCCCGACAGCTCGGGGTGGTAATGGAACTCGTAGCCCGGCCCGAGGTTCGGCGAGCGGCGCTTGCGCATCGGGCGCTCGATCGCGTTTGCGAAACGCACGAGCTGCGCGCGGTAGTCCCGGCGCAGAAGCGACGCGTTGCCGGTGACGATCGCGTCGCTCGCGTACAGCTCGCTGAACCAGTTGATCTGGTTGCCTGTCAGCGACGGGTAGCGCCAGAGCCGCTTGTGCGCGCACTGGTTGATGCGGCGCGCGATCAATGCCGCGGTTGCGGGGGCCAACCCGAGCTGCTTCCGCGCGCGCCACGCGTACGTCAGCGCCTCGGCGACCTTCGAGTCGAGCGACATGTGTCCCTTGTCACCCGAGAAGACATCCGTCGCCCAGCAGACCGCCGGGCGGCTGACATTTGTATTCGTCCCCGTCGGCCCCCACGCCGGCGGCTTGGTAAAGCGCTCGACAAGCGTGCGCGCGCGGGCATCGCGCCGCGATGCGCCCTCGTGCTGCTTCAGCGCCGCGACCGAGTGGACAAGCAGCAGCTGCGCGTTGTAGCGGATGTTGTACCGAACGCTCGCATCTGTGCCGCCGATCGATCGGTATGCGCCCTTATCCGCGTCCCAGCGCGTGTCCAACGCGTCCGCCAGTCGGTCCGCGAAGGCCCAGTAGTCGTCGTCTGAGAAGGGCGGCGCGGTCGCCTTCGGGTTCTGAAACGCCACTGAGCGACGTGCTGCGTCACCAGCCCCCGCTGGGAGCGAGACAGCCCCCGCTGGGAGCGAGACAGCCCCCGCGACGACGGCGACCACCATGGCTGTGCGTGACCATTGCATCGCTCCACCCAAGAACGTATGTGGCGACGCCGGCCTCGGGAATCCGCTTTCGGCACTGCTTCTGCCTGCGGACTGACACCCTCGCATGTCCGTAGTTGCCCGTCCCCTCGAGTCTCATCATCCACTCTCACCGTTCACCTCTCCAAGTTCCACCTCCGCCGCCAGCAGCACCTCGATCCTCCGCCCCGGATGCCGCAGCATCGCCATGCGGGCGTTCACCAGCGCCGTGATGGCCTCGCGCGACAGCTCCGGGTGCTCCGGTGAGTCGAACGTCGTGTGACCGTCGCTGACGAGCACGATGTCGTAGCCGCGCAGCAGAGCTGAAAGCGCCGTCATCTGCACGCAGAAGTCCGAGTGCAGGCCCGTGAGGACCAACCGCTGCACGGCCAGCCGGTCGAGCAGCGTCTCGAGCTCGGTCTCGGCGAAGGCGTCGCGGTAGCGCTTCTCGACGAGGAACGAGCCGTCGGTTCGCTCTAGGCCCTCCGCCAGCTGCCACCCGTCGCTGCCGTAGCCGAGCCCGTCGTCCTCGCCCTCGTGCTGGATGAAGATCACCGCCACACGGGCCGCCTCCGCGCGGCGCGTGAGGTCGTTGATGCGCTCGATCACCTCTGGCGCGTCGTCGCACCCGTTGAGCGCGCCCTGCTGCACGTCGATCACGAGCAGCGCAGTCGGGGACCGGGTTACGCGCATGGCACCGAGCATGACGTAGATATCCGCACCCGTGTCTGCGGCACGGCGCGGATGTGGTCGCCGCCGGGCCCGCCTACGGTCCGGACGGTGGAAGGCATTCCCGCCCAACGCCCGTCGCTGGAATCCGTGTGCCGGGTGGCTGTGTTCGCCCCCTCGCCCGTGGTCACGGTGACCGTGGAGCGTGGGTCCGCCGGGGGACCGGAGATCCATTTCCACGGCGGCGGTCAGGGGTTCTGGGTGGCGCGGATGGCCGTCGTGCTGGGCGCGCGCGTGACGCTCTGCGCGCCCATTGGCGGTGAGACGGGCCGGGTGTTGCGTGCCCTGCTCGCCGGGCACGACATCGAGCTTCGCAGCGTGGCCACGCAGGGGTGGAACGGGGCCTATGTCCACGACCGCCGCAGCGGCCAGCGGGCGACAGTGGCGGAGACGCCCAGCCCGGAGCTGCAGCGGCACGAGGTGGACGAGCTCTACGGGACGGCCGTGGCCGTCGGGCTCGAGGCCGACGTGACGCTGCTCACTGGCCCCGAGAGGGAGGGTGTGCTCAACGGAGACGTCTATCGCCGCCTGGCCAGCGATCTCCGCACCAACGGCCGGCTGGTGCTCGCGGATCTCACCGGCGCCGCCCTTGCGGGCGCGCTCGAAGGCCAGGTCGATCTGCTCAAGCTCAACGACGACGAGCTCGTCGCCGAGGGCTACGCCGCGGGCAGCCACCTCGAGCAGCTTGCCCAGGGAATCCGATCGCTCAACCGGGCGGGAGCGCGAACCGTGGTGATCACGCGCGGACCCGAGCCCGCACTCGCCCTCATGGACGGCCGCCTCTGCGAGTTCTCCGGTCCTCGCTTCACTCCCCTCGATCCGCGCGGTAGCGGCGATTCGATGTTCGCGGCGCTGGGCGTCGGCTTGGCCGGGGGTCTCAGCGTGACCGACGCCCTCCGCATCGCAGTGGCGGCGGGTGCCCTCAACGCCACGCGGCGAGGGCTCGGGAGTGGACACAGGGAGGAGATCGAGCAGATCGCGCGCCACATCGAGCGAAGGACGCTCGAGGTCGTGGATGACGCGGCCACGCTCGGCTAGGTCCTTCGTCAGCCGCGCACTACCTCGCCCACGAGCTGCCGGATCGGCGCCGCCAGGGCCTGGGTCGACGCCAGGGTGAAGCGGGACTGCGGCGAGTGCTCGGAGCCGTCGAGGTCGAAGGCGCTGCCGCCCGCCTCACGCACGAGCAGCACCCCGGCCATGACGTCCCAGGGAAGGTTCGACAGCATCACCGTGGCGTTGAGGCGGCCCGCCGCCAGCCAGGCCAGGTCGAGCGCGGCCGAGCCGTGCACGCGGATGCGAAAAGCGTCCACGGCGAGGCGTCTCATCAGCGCGAGATGCATTCGGTTCTCCTCCTCCGGTTCGGGACCGACGGAGAAGTCCGCAAACCCGACCATGGCCTCGTGAAGGCCGGCCACCTCGTGCACCGCGATGCGCTTGCCGTTGAGGAAGCAGCCCTGGCCCTCAGCGGCGAGGTAGCGCTCGCCGAGAAACGGCAGCTCGATCAGCGCCAGCGTCGGCCTGCCCTCCTCCACGAGCGCGAGCGCGATGCCGCACAGCGGGCTGTCCTTGGCGAAGTTCGCGGTGCCGTCGACGGGATCCAGAACCCAGAGCGCCGGTGCATCCATGCCGACTCCGCCCTCCTCCTCGCCCAGGAACGGCACGTCCGCGATCGCCCGGGCCAGCTCGCGCTTGATGGCCTCTTCGATCGCCACGTCCACGGCGGTGGCGTAGTCACGGTCGCCCTTGCCGATCAGCGCGCCATAGTGAGAGCGCCCCTGAGCGAGCAGCTCCACTCCCCGTGCCATCGCTCGCTCAGCCGCGAGCAGCCGCTCGACGTGCGTGCGGTGCCTTGCGCCGGGCCTGAGTCTCACGGGAGATGCCATGACCCGCTCCTTGGGCTCGCCTAACGGCCACATCGTGTCTCCGTCCTCCCCGGCGGGCATCGGAGGAACGCCCGAGTCGCGGTGCGGGGTAACTACGGGATCGCTTCGCCACAGCCGCGATCCGTAGTTTCTGACGCCTCGGATCAGGAGCCTCCCCCGATTGCGAGCGGCGCGCCGGGAACTACGGTCGGCGGAGTGAGCGTCCTAGTAACGGCCTCCCGTCTATATGAGGACCGGCGCGACGCAGGTCGCAGGCTCGCGGCGCGGCTCGAGGATCTGCGGGCAGAGCAGCCGATCGTCCTCGGGCTCGCGCGCGGAGGCATCCCGGTCGCGTATGAGGTGGCCGCCGCGCTCGACGCACCCCTCGACATCGTCGTCGTCCGCAAGCTCGGGGCCCCATTCCAGCCGGAGCTTGGCCTCGGCGCGATCGCCGAGGGAGGCGTGGGCGTGCTCAATGAGCGGATCGCCCAGGCGGTGGAGCTGAAGGAGGCCGAGCTCGACAGCATCGTCGCCCGTGAGCGGGCGGAGCTGGAACGTCGCGTGGACAGTTACCGGAAGGGCGAGCCGCCGCTCGATGTGAGCGGCCGCACCGTGATCGTCGTGGACGACGGCATCGCCACCGGCTTCACCGCGATCGCGGCCGCGCGCTCGGTCCGCCAGCGTGGAGCGGAACGCGTCGTCCTCGCCGTGCCGGTGGGACCGCCCGAGGCCGGCGAGAGACTTGCGAACGAGGTCGACAAACTCATCTGCCTCGAGTCGCCGCCCGGTTTCTTCGCCGTGGGCGCCTACTACAAGAACTTCGAGCAGGTGAGCGACAGCGAGGTCGCGGACCTGCTGCGCTCCGGTCGCACCGCTGGCGCGGAGCCCGCCGCTTCGCCCGACGCTGCCGCAGATCCCCCGCGCGTCCAAGGCGGCATCGACTGGTCGCGCGTCCGCCATCGCGAGGTCGCGATCCCGGCCGGGAAGAGCGTCGTGCTCACCGGCGACGTGCGTCTCCCGCCGGTGGCGGCCGGCCTCGTGATCTTCGCCCATGGGAGCGGTTCGAGCAGGCTCAGCCCACGCAACGTGCAGGTGGCCACCGCGCTCGGCGCAGCCGGCTTCGGCACGCTGCTCTTCGATCTCCTGAGCGACCAGGAGGCGGAAGACCGGCGCAAGGTCTTCGACATCCCGCTGCTCGCCAGGAGGCTGGTCACCGCGACGCGCTGGACGCAGGAGGACGCCGAACTGGCAGGTCTCCCGATCGGCTACTTCGGAGCCTCCACGGGAGCAGCCGCCGCCCTCTGCGCTGCCGCCGAGCTTGGTGGCCGCATCAGGGCGGTGGTCTCCCGCGGAGGGCGACCGGACCTCGCCATTGAGCGCCTCGCAGAGGTCATCTCCCCCACCCTGCTGCTCGTGGGCGGCTGGGACGTGGGCGTGATCGAGCTGAACGAGCAAGCGCAGGCGCTGCTGCGCTGTCCCAACAGGCTCGTGATCGTGCCCGAGGCCACCCACCTGTTCGAGGAGCCGGGAGCGCTCGAGCAGGTGGCGGACCATGCCGCCGCCTGGTTCGCCCAACACCTCAACGGAGGAGAGTCGCCATGACCGACCCGGACCAGCTGAGCTCCATCGACGTCGTCGAGCTGTCCGATTTCGCCTGGACTGTGGTGGATCCCGACGGTGCGCACGAGGCCGACGAGAATCTATGGACCAGGGCGCTGCCGCGGGATTGGCCGCCGCCCCGAAGCGTCGATGAGCTGCGCCGCATGCTCGCCGAAACGGTGTCTGCGGTTGGCGACGCGGCCAACGCCGGCCGGCTGAAGATCGTCGCGACGCTCATGTGCTTCCTCGCCGAGCACCCGGCTTCCCGAACGCTCGACGAGACGGTCCTGCATGAGGCGCTGGAGGAGGCCGGCGCCGGCCACGCGCCCGGTGACGTGGAGAAGGAGCTCGCAGCGCGGGCGGCGAGACTCGACGCTCACATCCGCGCCCGCACCACGCGCCATCCCGAGCAGCGCGCCCATGGCCACCCTTCCGGCGAGGTCGGCCCCGAATCGTAGGCCCGCCGCCGCCGCGCACGAGATGACCTGCACCGTGGACCCGTCATCCGCGTGGACTACGCAAGGGCAATCAGCAGCCCGCCCCGATGTCCAGGCAGACGGCGCGGCCTAGCGTCTGGACCATGCCAACCAGCAAAGTCGACCTCATCGAGCACAGCAGCGAAAAGGCGAACGAGTGGGTCAACGAGGTCACGCGCGAACTCGGCATTGACAGCCGCCGGGATGCCTTCCGGATGCTGCGCGCCTTCCTCCACGCCCTGCGGGATCGACTCCCGGTAAACGAGGCGGCGCAGGTGGCGGCGCAGCTCCCCACCCTGATCCGCGGGATCTACTACGAGGGCTGGAATCCGGGGCGCACGCCCCAGACCTATCGCGACGCCCGCACCTTCCTCGAGCGGATTGCGCACGAGGCCGACCTCGCGGGCGAGACCGAGGCGTCGTACGCGGTCCAGGGTCTGGCGGCCGTGCTCCGCCGGCGTGTGTCGGAAGGGGAGCTCGAGGACGTGTTGCACGCACTGCCCCCGGACGTCCGGGCCCTGCTGGCCAGCTGACCACCGCCCATGGCAATCAAGATCGTTCTTGGTTTCGACGGCTCCCCCGAGTCGGAGGACGCGCTCAGGCTCGCCGAGCTGCTCGCCGATGTGCTCGGCGCGGAGCTGGCGGTGGGCTGCGCGTACCGGCATCACCCACTCCTGGCCCACCTGGGCAGCGGTTCCTACCAGGAGTCGGCCGTTAGAACCAGGGCCGAGTCCGCGGCCGAGGCCGCCCGCAAGCTGCTCGCCGGCCGCGAGGGCGCGAGCGTGCAGGTGCTCGCCGCGCACTCGGCGCCGCGTGCGCTGCACGAACTTGCGGAGAGCGAGCGAGCGCAGCTACTCGTGGTGGGCTCGACCCACCGGGCGGTGCCCGGCAGCGTGATGCCGGGGAGCACGGGACAGCAGCTGCTTCACGGCTCTCCGTGCGCGGTCGCGATCGCTCCGCGCGAGTACCGCCTGCGCGAAGACCGCGCGCTGGCGCGCCTCGGCGCCGCCTTCGACGGCTCTGAGGAGTCCACGGACGCCGTCTTCACCGCTGCCGCCCTCGCAGGCGCCGCCGGGACCACGCTGGCGGTGGAACGAGTGGTGTGGTTCCCCGACCCGCCCGAGGAGCATCTGCTCCCCGCCTACACCGCCGACCTGGAGGCGCTGGCAGCACAGGCGCACACCGACCTCGAGGCCATCGTGGAAGCCGCCAGCGAAAACGTGGCCGTGAGCGGTCGCGTGGTCCAGGGCAACCCAACGTCGGAGCTCGTGCGCTGGTCTGGCGAGCTCGACCTGCTGGTGGTCGGCTCGCGCTCCTACGGGCCTGTGCGCCAGATCCTTCTTGGCAGCACGTCCGCGGAGCTCATCCGCTGGGCGAAGTGCGCGGTGGTGATCGTGCCCCGGGGAGTCCAGCGCGTGCTCGATCAGGCGGTGCGCGCGGAGCAGGTGCAGGCAAACCCCTGACGCGCAGGACCGCTGACAGCGTTAGAGCACGCCGCGGATCTCGGTCTCGAACGTGGCAACGTGCTCGGCGGCGATCTTGCGCGCCTCCTCAGCGTGGCCGGCGCGGATCTCCTCCAGGAGATGCCGGTGCTCGTGCACGCGGTCGAACAGGTGCGGGAGGCGGTCGAGCACGAGGTACCAGATGCGTAGCGAGAGGTTGAGATAGCGCTCGAGCGTCTCCTGCAGGTACCCGTTGCCCGAGCAGCGGTAGATGAACCGGTGGATCTCGGCGTCGAGGCGCATCAGGGTGTCGGCGTCGCCCGAGCCCTCGCGCTCGTCGATCTCGGCGATCAGCCGGTCGAGCTCGTCGCGCAACGCCGGGGTGAGCCGCTCCGCGGCGCGCGCGGCAGCGTGGCCCTCGAGCAGCACGCGCACGTCGGAGATCTGCGCGAGGTCCGTGATGTTGATCTCCGACGCGAAGGTGCCGCGCCGTGGGAACACTGTCACCAGGTTCTCGAGCGCAAGCCGCTTGATCGCCTCGCGCACGGGAGTGCGTCCCATCTCGAGCTCGCGCCCCAACGCGTCCTCGTTGATCGGGGCTCCGGGCGGTATCGCCAGCGTGACGATGCGGTCACGCAGCTCCGAGTACGCCCGGTCTGCCAGCAACTCCCCAACCGCCGGCTTGGCAATCGTCTCGCCGGTCACCGACCCTCCGCTCCCTTAACGACGACTGATATATGAGCTACAGCTTAGCCGCTTACCCGTGTCGATAAAAGCCTGCACGTGAGGCTGCGAGCGGCTCATTTCCGAGAATCAGATCCGCGGCTTTCTCGGCGATCATCATCGTCGGCGCGTAGATGTTGCCGTTGGTCACGTGGGGCATCACCGACGCGTCCACCACCCGCAGGCCGTCGACCCCGTGCACGTGCATCGTCGAGGGGTCGACGACCGCCATGTCGTCCACGCCCATCTTGCAGGTGCAGGACGGATGCAGGGCCGTCTCGGCGTCGCGGCGGACCCATTCGAGGATCTCCTCGTCGCTCTCCACGCTCGGCCCGGGCGACAGCTCGCCGCCGCTGATGTCGTCAAACGCCGGCTGCGTGAGGATCTTGCGCGAGCAGCGCACCGCCTCCGCCCACTCGCGCCGGTCCTGGTCCGTCGACAGGTAGTTGAAGCGCAGCGCGGGGTGCTTGCGCGGATCCGTGGAGATGATCTTCACCGAGCCGCGGGCGTCGGAGTTCATCGGACCAACGTGCACCTGGTAGCCGTGCTCGCTGGCCGGCTTTGAGCCGTCGTAGCGGATCGCCAGCGGGAGGAAGTGGTACATGAGGTTCGGGTATTCGACCTCGTCGTTGGAGCGGATGAAGCCGCCCGCCTCGAAGTGGTTGGTGGCGCCCGGGCCGTTGCGCAGGAACAGCCACTTGGCCCCCACGAGCGGCCGGTTGCGCCACTTGAGCGCGGGCTGCTGGGACACCGGCTTCGTGGCCGCGTACTGGATATACACCTCGAGGTGGTCCTGGAGGTTCTCCCCCACTCCCGGCAGGTCGTGCACCACGCCCACGCCGAGCTTGCCCAGCTCGTCCGCGTTGCCCACCCCGCTCAGCTGCAGAACCTGCGGCGAGTTGATCGCGCCGCCGCAGAGGATCACCTCGTTAGCTCGCACCGTGCTGGTGCGCCCGCGATGCGTCACCTCCACCCCCACCGCCCTCTTGCCCTCGAATAGCACGCGGTTCACCATCCGCCCGCACAGCACGTCGAGGTTGGGGCGGCTCATCACCGGATGCAGGTACGCCCGCGCGGCGCTGAGGCGCCGGCCGCGGTGGATGTTGCGGTCGAACATCGCGAAGCCCTCCTGCCTGTAGCCGTTCACGTCGGTGGTGAGCGGGTAGCCCGCCTGCTGCACGGCCGCGAAGAAGGCGTCGAACAGCGGCCCCTTGGCCGGGCCGCGCTCGAGCACGAGCGGCCCGTCTCCCCCGCGCCACTCGTCAGCGCCGGCAAGGCACGTCTCCATGCGCTTGAAGTAGGGCAGGCAGTGCGCGTAGTCCCAGGCCTCCATGCCCGGGTCCGCGGCCCATTTCTCGAGGTCGAGCGGGTTGCCGCGCTGGAAGATCATGCCGTTGATCGAGCTCGACCCGCCGAGCACCTTCCCGCGCGCGTGGTACACGCGGCGGCCGTTCATCTCCGGCTCCGGCTCGGACTCGTACTTCCAGTCGTAGAAGCGGCTGCCGATCGGGAACGGGAGCGCGGCGGGCATGTGGATGAACACGTCGAAGCGCCAGTCGGGCCGCCCCGCCTCGAGCACGAGAACGCGCGTCGAGGGGTCCGCGCTCAACCTGTTGGCGAGCGCACAGCCCGCTGAGCCACCACCCACGATCGCGAAGTCGTAACCCGGACCGGAGGCCATTTGCGAGTCATACCACTCGGGCTGGCTCGCTGCCATACGACTGATATATTTGCCCGCGCCTCAGGGGCTTCTGATCGATGGCAAAGCAGGCTGACGCAATCATCATCGGCGCGGGAGTGATCGGCGCGGCCACCGCGTTCGAGCTCGCGGGGCGCGGCTACAAGACGCTCAACATCGACAAGCTCCCCGCTTCGGGATACGGGCCCACGAGCAACTCGTGCGCGATCGTGCGCGCCCACTACTCCTCGCGCGAGGGCGTGGCGATGGCCTACGAGGGCTTCTTCTACTGGCAGGACTGGGAGCGCTACCTCGAGCACGTCGACGAGACGGGCCTGTCCAAGTACATGCAGTGCGGCACGGTGCTGCTCAAGAGCTCGACGGGCCACGACAAGAAGGTGCTCGACCACTACCGCGACCTCGGCGTGGAGTTCGAGGAGTGGGACACGAAGACGCTCAAGGAGAAGGTGCCGATCTACGACACGCACGCCTTCTGGCCGCCCAAGCGCCCGGACGACCCTCACTTCTGGGACGAGTCGGAGCGCGAGCTCGAGGGCGCGGTCTTCACCCCCGGCTCCGGCTACGTGAACGACCCGCAGCTCGCCACCCACAACCTGCAGCGCGCCGCCGAGGCCAAGGGCGGCGAGTTCCTCTTCCGCGCGCAGGTGGGCGAGATCCGGCGCGACAACGGCCGCGTGAAGGGCGTGACCCTGTCGGACGGGCTCGAGATCGACGCGCCGATCGTGGTGAACGTGGCAGGCCCGCACTCGTTCGTGATCAACCGCATGGCGGGCGTCGAGGACACGATGAAGGTGAAGACGAGGGCGCTGCGCCACGAGGTGCACCACGTGCCGGCGCCGCCGGACTTCGACTTCGAGTCGAACGGCTACCACACCTCGGACGGCGACACGGGCATCTACTTCCGGCCCGAGACCGGCAACAACATCCTGATCGGCTCCGAGGATCCGGAGTGCGACCCGCAGGTATGGGTGGACAACCCGGACCAGTTCGACCGCGGCGTGACCGAGAAGCAGTGGGAGGCGCAGGTGTATCGCCTGGCGCGCCGGATGCCGTCGCTTCGGATCCCGAACGAGCGCAAGGGGCTCGTGGACCTCTACGACGTCTCAGACGACTGGATCCCCATCTACGACCGCTCCGACCTCGACGGCTTCTACATGGCCATCGGAACCAGCGGCAACCAGTTCAAGAACGCGCCCGTGGTGGGCCACCTGATGGCCGAGCTGATCGACAAGGTCGAGTCGGGGCACGACCACGACAACGATCCGGTGAAGGTGAAGTGCCGGTACACCGGCGCTGAGCTCGATAGCGGGTTCTATTCGCGGTTGCGCGAGATCAATCCGGACTCGAGCTTTAGCGTCAACGGCTAAATCGGGTCTCGGGTGTCGGGTGTCGGGTCTCGGGAAAAGCCCGACACCCTGCACCCGGCACCTAGTCCCCTAGTTCCGTGCGCCGCCGATCGACGTACTCCTTCAGCTCTGCCTTGATGCCTTCGTCGAGTGGCGGTTCTTCGTACTCCTCCAGCGTCTTCCGCCAGATCTCGCCCGCGCGTTCCGCGGTGTCCCGGCCGCCGTTCTTCTGCCAGCGCTCGAAGTTCTCTGTTGAGGAGAGCAGCGGGCGGTAGAAACACTCGCGGAACCGCTCGAGGGTGTGCGCGGCGCCGAGGAAGTGGCCGCCGGCGCCGACCTCCTCGTGGGCGCCGAAGGCGAGCGCCTCGTCGTCGAACTCCACCGGCGTGAACTCGTGCCGCAGCTCGCGCAGGATCTCGATGTCGACGATGAACTTCTCGTAGCAGGACACGAGCCCGGCCTCGAGCCAGCCGGCGGAGTGCAGCACCACGTTGGCGCCCGCGAGGAACGTGGGCAGCATCGTCATCAGCGACTCGTACGCCGCCTGCGCATCCACGGTCTGGCTCGAGTTGAGGCCGCCGCCGGAGCGGAACGGCAGCCCGAACGAGCGCGCGATCTGCCCGGTGCAGAGCAGCCCGATCGCTGACTCCGGCGTGCCGAACGACGGCGAGCCCGACTGCATATCCGTGTTCGACAGGAACGAGCCGAACACCACGGGCGATCCCGGCCGGATGAGCTGCACGAGCGCGATCCCCGCGAGTGCCTCAGCCATCTGCTGTGCCAGCGTGGCGGGGATCGAGACCGGCGACATCGCGCCCATCAGGAGGAAGGGCGTGACGATCACGGCCTGGCCAGCGCGCGCATACTCCACGAGCGCCGACAGCATGCGGTCGTCGTAGCGCAGCGGCGAGTTGACGTTGATCAGCGAGATCGACGCCGGCGTCTGCTCGATCGCCTCGCGCCCGCCGAACAGGATCTCCCCCATGCGGATCGTGTCCGCGGCGTTGGGCCCGCTCGTGACCGAGCCCATGTACGGCTTGTCGGACAGGGTCTGCAGCGCGTAGACCATGTCGAGGTGGCGCGAGTCGAGCGGGCGGTCGTTGGGCTCGCAGATCGTGCCGCCGGGCGAGTCGAGCTCGGGGAATGCCTGCGACAGGCGCACGAGGTTCTCGAAGTCGTCCATCGTGGCCTCGCGGCGCGTGTCGCCCTGGCGCACGAACGGGCAGCCGTACACCGAGGCGAACATCATGTGGTCGCCGCCGATGTGGACGCTCTTGTCAGGGTTGCGAGCCTGGAGCTCGAACTCGCGCGGCGCCTTGGCCACCTGCTCGAGCAGGAAGTCCGGGTCGAGGATCACCTTCTGGCCATCCACCTTCTGGCCGGCCTTGCGGAACTCCTCGAGCGCGTCGTCGAGCAGGAACTCCACGCCGATCTCGCTGACGATCCGGCGCCAGCCGCGGTCGAGCACCGCCATCGCGTCCTGACTCAGGATCTCGTAGCGCGGCAGCCTGTTCACGAACATCCGACTCCTCCTTCGCGAGCGTGCTTGACGGCTGGTGCGGCGTGCGCAATCCTATCCGGGATGGAACTACAGTTCCAGTTCCTCTCGGATCGGACCTAGGGTGAGCAAGCCTGCCACCGCCCCGCAGTCGATCGACCGCGCCGCCACCCTGCTCGTGCACCTGCTGGACAGTGAGGGGCCGGCCACGCTCGCGGAGCTCACCGAGGCGGCCGACCTGCCCAAGAGCACCGCCTCGCGCCTGCTCACCGCTCTCGAGCGCCACGGCCTCGTGCACCAGACCGGTCAGCGCGGCAGCTTCGAGCCCGGCCCGGCGATCATGCGCTTTGCCCACCGCGGCGCGGTGGAGCGCAGCCTGGTGGAGCTGGCCGAGCCGTCGCTGCAGGCGCTGGCAGACGAGAGCGGCGAGACCGTGAACCTGGCCGTGCCCACGGCGTTCGGGGTCGAGCACCTCGCCCAGGTGGACGCCGCGCACTTCCTCGGCACCGGCCAGTGGGTCGACCGCCGCGTGGACTACCACTGCACCGCCAACGGCAAGGTGTTCCTCGCCTTCGGCGCCGCCGAGCTGCCGGGCGGGCGCCTCGCGCGGCTCACCCCCCACACGATCGTGGACCGCGAGCAGCTCGAGCCGGAGCTCGAGCAGGTGCGCGCGGACGACTTCGCCACGGCGATCGACGAGCTTGAGGTCGGCCTCAGCGCCATGGCGGCGCCCGTGCGCGGACCCACCGGCGACGTCATCGCCGCCCTCAGCCTCTCCGGACCGTCGATGCGGCTCACGCCGTCCCGCATCGCAGGACTACGACCAGTGCTCACCGATCAGGCGCGCGCGCTCAGCCACCGCCTCGGAAATGCGAACAAGGAGGACCGGGCCGCATGACTCACGAGGAGATCCTTCAGCACCTCTACGACGACACGCTCGTGGGCAATGCGCCCGAAGTGCGCGACAACGTCGAGCGCGGACTCGAAGACGGGCTCGAGCCCGAGCGGATGCTCTACGACGCTCTCATCCCGTCCCTCGAGGAGGTGGGCGCGCGCTTCGAGCGCGGCGACTACTTCGTGCCCGAGATGCTGATCGCGGCGCGCGCGATGCAGGGCGCGCTCGACATCCTGCGCCCGCTACTCGCCGAAACGGGTGTCGCCACCACCGGCACCTTCCTGATGGGCACGGTCAAGGGCGACGTGCACGACATCGGCAAGAACCTCTGCAACATCATGCTCGAGGGCGCCGGCTTCACCGTGATCGACCTCGGCGTGAACGTGCCGCCCGAGAAGTTCGTCGAGGAGATCGAGACGCAGAAGCCGGACATCGTCGGCTTCTCGGCCTTCCTCACCACCACGATGCCGATGTTCAAGGCGAACATCAACGCGCTCGAGAAGTCGGGGCTGCGCGACCAGGTGATCGTGATGGTGGGCGGCGCGCCGGTGACTCAGGAGTACGCGGACGCCGTCGGCGCGGACGGCTACAGCGCCGACGCCTCGTCCGCCGTGAAGAAGGCCAAGGAGCTGCTGGAGCAGCGCGGAGCGCCGCTACCGGCCTGACGCAATGCTGGAGCGCATCGAACACGCGGTCAAGAAGCCGCTGTTCGGCTGTCAGATGTGCGGCCAGTGCGTGCTCCACGACACCGGGCTCACCTGCCCGATGACCTGTCCGAAGACGCTGCGCAACGGGCCCTGCGGCGGGGTGCGGCCGGACGGCACCTGCGAGGTGAAACCGGAGATGCGCTGCGTGTGGCTGAAGGCGTACCAGCGCTCGCACCGGCTGCCCATGTTCAAGGACCACTTCAACGAGCTGCGCCCGCCGGTGGACAACTCGCTGCACGGCACCTCGTCGTGGAAGAACCTCGTGACCGGGCGCGACCGCCGCACGCCCCCTGGGTGGAATGTCACGCCTTGAGGACACTCTGGCCGCCGGCCGCCTCGTGATCACCGCGGAGATGCCGGTGGTCGACGGCGGCGGCGTGCCGGAGCTGCACCGCCAGCTCGCGCCGATGCGGCGCTGGGTGGACGCGGTCAACGCCACCGACAACACCGCGGCGCACGCGCACGCCTCTCCCCTCGCCGTGGCGATCGGGCTGATGCAGCTCGGCGTGGAGCCCGTGATGCAGCTCGTGTGTCGCGACCGCAACCGGCTCGCCCTCGAGTCCGAGATCGTCGGCGCGGCGATGCACGGGATCCAGAACATCTGCTGTCTCACCGGCGACGACGTGACCGCGGGCGACGAGCCCGAGGCACGGCGCGTGTTCGACCTCGACGGCCCGCAGCTGCTCGCGGTGGCCTCCACGCTGGCCGGCGGGCGCTACCTCTCCGGCCGCGCGCTCGATCCCGCGCCCAAGCTGTTCCTCGGCGCGGTCGAGAACCCGGGCGCGCCGCCGTACGAGTACCGCGTGGAGCGGGCCCTCAAGAAGGCCGGGGCGGGCGCGCGCTTCCTCCAGCTGCAGATCGGCTTCGAGCCCGAGCGGCTCGACCGCTTCATGGCGGAGGCCGTGGCCTGCGGGCTGCACGAGCACGTGGCGCTGATCCGGTCGATCACGATCCTGCGCTCGGCGCGCGCGCTGCGCTTCATCAACGACAAGGTGCCGGGCATCGAGGTGCCCGCGGCGGTGATCGAGCGCGTGGAGCGCTCCGCCGACGAGCACGAGGCCTGCTTCGACCTCGCGTACGAGCAGGCCTCGCACGCGCTGTCCCTCCCCGGCGTTGCCGGCCTGCATTTCATCTCATTCCGGAAGGACGCGGGCATCGCGAAGCTCTGCACGCGCCTCGGGATCCCACCAAAAGCCGAACGAGAGGAGTCCACCCCGCATGCACACGGTTCTCGAGTCGCGGTCTAAGTCGGTAACCATCGGTCACGACCAGCCGTTCTGCGTGATCGGCGAGCGCATCAACCCCACAGGGCGCAAGGTGTTCTCCGAGGAGCTGCGCGGGGGCGACCTCTCCACCGTGCGCGAGGACGCGATCGCGCAGACGGAGGCCGGCGCCGACATGCTCGACGTGAACGCCGGCATTCCGCTCGTGGACGAGTCCGAGCTGCTGAAGGACATGCTGCGCGTGGTGCAGGACGTGAGCGACCTGCCGATCTGCATCGACTCGTCCGTGATCGAGGCGCTCGAGGCCGGGCTGTCGGTGTACGAGGGCAAGGCGCTCGTGAACTCGGTCACCGGGGAGGACGAGCGGCTCGAGGAGATCCTGCCGCTGGTGGCGAAGCACGGCGCCGCGGTGATCGGCCTGGCCAACGACGAGACCGGGATCCCCGAGACGCCGCAGCAGCGGCTCGACATCGCGCGCAAGATCGTGGGCGCCGCCGGCGACCACGGGATTCCGCCCGAGGACGTGGTGATCGACCCGCTGGCAATGACCGTGGGCGCGGACACGAGCGCCGTGAACGTGACGCTCGAGGCGATCCGGCTGATCCGGGACGAGCTTGGGGTGAACATGTCGCTGGGGGCGTCGAACGTCTCGTTCGGGCTCCCCCAGCGGCATGCATTGGGAGGCGCCTTCCTGCCGATGGCGATGGCCGCCGGCCTGACGAGCGCGATCATGAGCTGCGCTCCCCAGGTGGTGGAGGCGGTGCGGGCGGGCGATCTGCTGCTCGGGCACGACGAGTGGGGCGCCCGCTGGATCGCGGCACACCGACAGCGACAGGCGGAGGCGGCGGCGGGATCGTGACGGCGAGTCCTCAGCCGGTCCCGGAGCGGGACGAGCTCGCCCAGAGCGACGGCGCCGAGCGGGTGCTCGTGCGCTTCCTGCCGGACGGCACCGAGGTGCGCGTGCCAAGCGGCACGCCGATCTTCGACGCCGCGAGCTGGAACGGCGTGGCCATCGACTCCACCTGCGGCGGGCATGGCACCTGCCGCAAGTGCAAGGTGCAGGTGCTGAAGGGCGACGTGCCGGTGAGCTCGGTGGACCCGCGCGCGTTCAGCCCGCAGGAGCTGCGCGAGGGCTGGCGTCTCGCCTGCCGCGCGCCGGCGCGCGAGGACCTGGCGGTGAACGTGCCTCCGCTGCAAACGCGGCCGAAGGCGGCGCTCGTGGGCGTGGGCCGGCACGTGATCCTGCGCCCCGCCGTGCAGAAGCGCTTCGTGGAGCTGGAAGAGCCCTCGCTCGAGGACCAGCGCTCGGACGTGCAGCGCCTGCTCGACGCGATCGACGACCTCGCGCCGCACGTGCCGCTCGAGGTGGTGCGCAAGCTGGGCGGCGTGCTGCGCTCGTCCGGCTTCGCGGTGACCGCGGTGATCGTGGACGAGGAGATGATCGACGTCGAGCCCGGCGATACCACCGGCCGCCGCTTCGCCGCGGCGTTCGACGTCGGCACCACCACGGTGGTGGTCACACTGCTCGACCTCGAGGCGGGCCAGCCAGCGGCGGTGCGCTCGATGCTCAACAAGCAGCAGCCGTTCGGCGGCGACGTGATCTCGCGCATCTCGGCCACGATGCTCGACCCCGCCGCGCTGAGCGAGCTTCAATCCCGCGTGCACGACACGCTCGCCGAAATCATGGCCGAGGCGTGCCAAGAGGCGGGCGTGGCGCCCGAGGAGGTCTACGAGATCTCTGTGTGCGGCAACGTGACGATGACCCAGCTTGCGCTCGGCATCGACCCGGAGCCGCTGTCGATGGCGCCGTTCGTGGTCGCGGCGCACGAGATGCCACCGGCTCGCGCTTCGGAGTTCGGCCCGCACGTGCACGAGCGGGCGCCGGCGTTCGTGTTTCCATCCGTCGGCGCGTACGTGGGCGGCGACATCGTGGCCGGCCTGCTCGCCACCGGCCTCACGCGCGACCGGCGCCTGCGGCTCTTCATCGACGTGGGGACCAACAGCGAGATCGCTCTGGGGTCCAACGAGCGCGTGCTCTGCACCGCCGCTCCCGCCGGACCCGCCTTCGAGGCCGCGCAGATCCGCTGCGGCATGCGCGCCGCCGATGGTGCCATCGAGGGTGTGAAGATCGAGGACGGTTTCGTGGAGCTCCAGGTGATCGGCCACGAGGAGCCCGCGGGTATCTGCGGCTCGGGGCTCGTGGACTGCGTGTCAGAGATGGTGCGGGCGGGCCTGCTCGACCACTCCGGGCGCTTCCTGCCTGAGGACGTGCTCGACGATCTCCCGCCGGCCCTCCACGAGCGGATGACCAAAGTCGGCCAGGAGCGCGTGTTCATGCTGGCCGGCGACGTGTACCTGTCGCAGCGCGACGTGCGCGAGCTGCAGTTCGCCAAGGCGTCGATCGCCACGGGCTGGAACATCCTGCTCGGCGAGCTCGGCGTCGAGGCCGGCGACATCCAGCAGGTGCTGCTCGGCGGCAGCTTCGGCGCCTACCTCTCCCCCGCCAGCGCCGTGCGCATCGGGCTGGTGCCGCCGCTCGCGCTGCCGCGCATCGTGTCCGCCGGCAACGTGGCCGGCGAGGGCGCGAAGATGGCCGCGCTCAGCCACCGCGAGCGGGCCGAGGCGCAGTCCATCGTTCGCGAGATCGAGTACGTCGAGCTTTCAGGCCGCACCGACTTCAACGACGCGTTCATCGACCAGCTGGCGTTCCCCGGATGAGCGTCGCGGTGATCGCGTGCGGGGCGCTTGCGGTGCACGTCCGCCAGGTTGCTGACCGCTGCGGGCTCGACGTGGAGGTGGTGCCCGTTCCCGCGACGCTGCACAACCATCCCGAGCGAATCGCGCCGGCGGTGGAGGAGCTCAGCTCGCGCTACGACCGGGTCGTTCTGGCGTACGCCGACTGCGGCAGTTACGGAGCCATTGACGCGCTGGGGCTCCCGCGACTGAACGGCAACCACTGCTACGACGTCTTCGCCTACGACGAGGTGAACGAGGCGTTGGACGAGGAGCCGGGCACGTACTTCCTCACCGACTTCCTGGCACGAACCTTCGAGCACACCGTGATCCGCGAGCTCGGCCTAGACCGCCACCCCGAGCTGCTCGACGACTACTTCGGCAACTACACCCGCGTCCTCTGGCTCGCCCAGCGGCGCACGGCGGCAACCGAACGCGCGGCCCGCGCGGCGGCCGAGCGGCTCGGGCTACCGCTCGAGATCCGCGAGGTCGGCGACGCCGGCCTGGCCCGCGAGCTGTCGGAACTCGTCGCCGCCGCCTGAGCAACTTCGCGGCCGGGCCCCGGCTCTGGCGGGGCTCCGCGTCACGCGGTCGGCTGGGCGGCCGGCGCGACGTCCTTGAGGCGCGCCATCTCCGGGTCGAAGCGCGGCTCGCTGACGACCATGACAGGGTGGTCCGCGCCCTCGCTGTGCACGGCCAGCGCCGTGCCAGGCTCGGCCATCTCCACCGGCAGGTAGCCGTAGAGGATGCTCTCGCCGAGCGTGGCGCCATAGCCGGCCGAGGTGACGTAGCCCACGGGTGACCCGTCATCCAGCAGCGGTTCCTTGCCCACCAGGATCACGGACGGGTCGTCGGTGACGAGGCAGCAGAGCGATCGCGACACGCCGCGCTCCTTGATCTCCGCGGCCGCCTCGCGGCCGATGAAGTCGGCCTCCTTCGACAGCCGCACCGCCCAGCCCAGCCCAGCCTCGTAGGGATCGTGCTCCTCGTCGAGGTCCTGGCCCCAGAGCCGGTAGCCCTTTTCGAGCCGCAGCGAGTCGTACGCCGCGCCGCCGCAGGCCGCCGCGCCGAGCGCGCGCCCCGACTCCCAGAGCGTGTCCCACAGCATGCGGCCGAACTCGGCGGGCGCGTAGATCTCCCAGCCCAACTCACCGACGTACGACAGCCGCAGCGCGCGGCAGGGCACGCTGCCGATCTCAAGCTCGCCCGCGCGCATGTACGGCAGGGCCTCGTTGGAGAGGTCGTCGCGCGTGACCGCGGCCACGAGCTCGCGCGCCAGCGGTCCCCACACGCCGATGCAGCAGAGCGACGACGTGCGGTCCTCGAGGCGCACGGAGCCGTCGCGCGGCAGGTGCTTCGTCATCCACGCGATGTCGTGGCGCCCCACGGCTCCGCCCGTGACCACCCAGAAGCGGTCCTCGCCGAGCCGCGTGATCGTGAGGTCGCACATGATCCCCGCGCGCGGCGAGAGCATCGCCGTGTAGACGATGGTCGCCAGCGGCTTGTCGACGTCGTTGGCGGCGAGGTGCTGCAGGAACGCGAGCGCGCCCGGCCCGCTCACCTCCACCTTGGTGAACGGGGTGAGGTCGAAGATGCCCGCGCGGTCGCGGCATGCGCGGTGCTCGGCCACCACGATCGGCGACCAGTAGCGCGCCGCCCAGTCGCCCTGGGGCACGACCTCGTCGCCCGACAGCAGCTCGTGGTTGGCCTCGTACCACTGCGGCCGCTCCCAGCCCGCGCTCTCGAAGAACTCCGCCCCCAGAGCCACCTGCCGCTCGTAGAACGGCGTGGTGCGCTGGCCGCGCACCTGCTCCTGCTGCTGGCGCGGGTGGAGCACGTCGTAGACCTCGCGGTAGCCCTGTGCCCCGCGCAGGCGCGCATAGTCGCGGCTCGTGCCGTGAGCGTCGAAGCGCTGGGGGTCGCACTCGTGGAGGTCGACGCGGGCATCGCCGTGCGCCATCAGCTCCGCGAGAACGCGCCCGCAGCCGCCCGCGTGCGTCACCCAGATCGCCTGTGCGAGCCAGAGCCCGCGCGCCGCCGCGCTCTCGCCGAGCAGCGGGAAGCCGTCGGGCGTGAACGACATCAGTCCGTTGAACGCGCGCACGAGCTCCACACCGGCGAGCGGCGGCAGCAGCCTTCCGGCCTCCTCGTATGCCGAGTGGAAGTCGCCCTCGGTGAAGGCCTCGATCGCCGGCTCGTCCTCCCCGGGTGCGAACTCGCGGATCTCCTCCGGGTCGGTGAGCAGCGGCTCGTGCCGGTAGTTGCCGATCGCGTAGGCGTCGGCCACCTGGCGGAAGTACATCGAGTGGTCCTGGTGGCGGAGGATCGGCTGTCCGACCTCGTGAGTCTCGCCGGCGAGCTCGGGCACGGGCGCCGTGTAGGCGAGCTGATGCTGCACGGGCGTGAGCGGCACGTTGAGCCCCTTCACCAGCGACCCGAGCCGCGGTCCCCAGATGCCGCAGGCGATCACCACGTGCTCGGTGCGGATCGTGCCGCGCTCCGTCTCCACCCCGGTCACCGCGCCGCCGTCCACCTGAACGCCCGTGACCTCGCACGAACCGTATGCGCGCAGCGCGCCATCCGCGATCGGCCCCTCCGCCAGCCGCTCGGCCGCGAGCAGCGCCTTGGCGATTCCGTCGTCGGCCACGTGGAAGCCGCCCAGGATCAGGTCGGCATCGATCAGCGGGATCTGCTCCGCCACCTCCTGCGGCGTGAGCAGCCGTGCGTCGAGGCCGTAGCCCCGGGCGCGCGCCCAGCGGCGGTCGAGCTCCGCCCAGCGCTTCTCGGTGGTGGCCACCTCGATGCCGCCAACCGGGAAGTAGCAGCCCACCTCGCAGAGAATCTCCACCGTCCACTGCGCCAGGCGGGTCATCGTGCGCGACGCGTTGTGCTGGAACACGAGCCCGGGCGCGTGCGACGTCGAGCCCCCGGTGCGCCACAGCGGACCCTGGTCGAGCAGCACCAGCTCGTCCCAGCCCTGCAGCGCGAGGTGGTGGGCCACGCTCGCGCCGGCGATCCCCCCGCCGACGATCACGGCCCTTGCCGAGTCGGGAAGGCGGTCGCCTGCCGCGTCCGCACTCATGGACGACTGATATATCAGAGCCTGGCGGCGAGCGTCAAGCGGGCGCCCGGACCATCCCGAGCGCCCGCCCGACAGCGAGCCCCGCTATTCCGCGGGGATCTCCCCGTAGACCATGTTCAGGTCCATCCCCTGCGACCGGCGGTAGTACTTCGATCCTACGTAGATCGCAAACGCGAGCCCATACAAGCCGCCCATGAACCACAGCGACGAGGTCTTGTTCACGCCGTACACGTCGTCCTGGAACCACTTGTAGAGGCAGAAGCCCAGGAAGACGATGAACAGGGACGCCGCGAATGTAATCAGCGGCAACCCGAGCACCTTGTACCTGGCGATCGGCGACGCGTTGTAGATCTCGGCCTTGCGCCACGGCAGGATCGCCGCGGCCACCGCCGAGCCCAGGAACGTGATCGCGATCACCAGGGTCGCGTCCAGCGTGTAGTCGTGGAAGGTCGAGTTCCACGAGTACAGCGCCGCCAACCCGATCGACGGAACCAGCATCAACAGCACCGCCACGATCGGCACCCCGCGGTTGTTGACCCGGGCCGCCGCCTCGGGCAGCACGCGGTCGAAAGCCGCCGCGAAGATCACTCGGGTGGAGGACAAAAACAGCGTGCCCACCCAGCCGAAGAACCACAGCGACATGATCGCCACCAGGATGAACTGCAGCACGTGGCTGCCGAAGAACGACGCCGCGAAGAGCGCCGGGTACGGGAATACCGGTGTGGCGCCAGTGCCCGCGTAGTACACGTTGTTGGCGGCGTTGTAGAAGCCCCAACCGAACGTCTTCGAGAACAGCAGGAACAGGATCACGGCGGTGATCGTCGTGGCGATGAGCGCGCCGCCCATCGCGTAGATGTTCTTGCGGAAGTCAGACGCCCCGCGCACCTCGCCATACAGCGTGGCGCCCCAGTTCGACCAGAGGTTGAAGAACGCCATGAACGGGATCAGGAACAGCGTGGCCTTGAACGTGAAGTCGCCGACTGCCGGCGGCACGTAGCCAGTCTTCGTGTTCGCGGCCAGCGTCTTCCCGTACGCCCCGTTCACACCGAACAGGTCGCTCGACTGCTTGTTGAAGTGGTGGATGAAGCCGGCCTTCGAGTTCACGAGCAGCAGCAGGATCATCACCGCCAGGCCGAACACGCCGCCGTAGAAGCAGAACTTCTGGATCCGGGCGTAGGTCCGGATGCCCAGCCCGATCAGGATCGAGGCGAGCACCGCGGTGATCAGCGACGCCATGAACAGGCCGTGGTGCAGATCGCTGAAGTAGGTCACCCCACCGTCCCAGCCCGCGATGGCCGCCAGTGGGACGATCACCATGTTCGCGAGGATCGAGCCGTAGATCGGCACCCAGAGCCAGAGGATGAACCACCAGCCCGCGATCGCGAGCACGAAGCCGATGCCACCGCCGAGCACGCGGCTCATCCACACGTAGTCCCCTCCGGCGCGCGGCATCGCCGCGATCAGCGAGGCGTACGTGATCCCCTGGAGCACGAGGTATGCGCCGGCCGCGAGGACCGCCCACAGCAAGCTGCCCGAAGGGATGAACGGGCCGTATGAGAACGCGACGAACCCGAGCGTGACGATGTTGATCGAGAACGCCGCGTAGATGAACGCGTCACGCACCGACCAGCCGCGCACGAGCCCGGTGGCCTTGCGTACGAACAGTGACTGCTCGCCCGTCGCTGCAACCGTTGCCATGTACTACCCCCCTCCTCCTAGGAAGCGAGCGGCTAGCCGCTCGTCAGAACGAACTTCTTGACCTTCTTCTTTCCGTCGAGATCGATGACAGCCCCGAGGAGTTGCCCTTGCTCGTATGAGCTCCCGGGGTTGATGCAGAGCGTCTTGCCTATGCGCGTGGTGCCGCGCGCCTCGTGGATGTGCCCGTGGAGCGAGAGCGCCGGCTGGTGCTCCTCGATCGCCTCGCGCACCGCCGTCGAGCCCACCGGCACCGTGGAGCGGCCGGCGTCCTTCAAGTCCATCTCCTCGGTGAGCTGAGGAGCGTCGTCGAGGCCGGTGGCGTACGGCGGGCAGTGCAGGCTGTAGATCGTCCGCTCGGGCTCGGCGGTCACGCCGGCGAGCATCGCGTCGATCCGCTTCTTGAGGTCGGGCTCGTCCTCCTCGCGGTACGTGTCCCAGGGCGTGCGATTTGCCCAGCCGCTCGATGCAAGCTGGAAGCCGTCCAGGTCGACGACCTTGCCCTCGCCCAGCTCGACCGTGTTGGCAGCTTCGACCACAGCGTCGATCTCAAGCTGATCATCGTTGCCGGGGCAGACGAACACGCGAATGTCCTTGCCGGCGAGCCGCTCGTCGGCCATCTTCATCCAGCGCTCGACGGTGGCAATCATGTGCTTGTCGAACAGCGCGTGCCACTTCATCTCGCTCGCGGACAGCTCGGCCAGCTCGTGGGGCGTGGTGCGGAACGGGTAGTAGCCGCGGCGCTGCACGGCCTCCTCGAACGCCTTCACCTCGTCCTCGCCGTTCAGCTCGGAGCGGTTCTCGAGCAGGGTGGCGTGCCACTTGCCGCCCCCGTCATCCACGATCGGCACGAGCGCCTTGCCGGTCATGTCCCCGCCAAGGATCACCACGTCCGCCTTGTAGTGCTCGCCGGAGTTCAGGAACTTCTTCCAGCAGGTCTCCGACCCGTGGATGTCGGTAGCGAAGAAAATCCTCACTGCGATACCTCCTCCGGAAGCTCGTACCAGCGCTTGCGCTCACCGACCTTGGCCCGCAGCTTCCAGCCCCGGCTCTTCGGTTCCTCCTCGATGCGGCCCAGCAGGGTGTCGAAGCGCGTGATGATCCGGTCGCGGTCGCTTGTGTCCAGGTCGTAGTCGGGAACGTGCTCCCGGCAGCGCTCCAGGTTGGCGGTGATGGTGCGCCACAGCCCCCACTCGGATGCGCACAGCTCGGCGATGCGCGCGGCGTTGACGGTGTCGTCGTCGTGCTCGCCCACGTCGTGACCGTGCAGGAGCAGCACCGTGTCGCGGATGTCCTTCTCGTTGACCTCGATGATCTGAAGCTTGGTGAGGAGCAACTCGGCCAGCGGCACGGTCGGCTCCCCGCCTTCGATCCGGTTGCCCAGCTCGATGTGATGGCACATCCGGAACGAGCCGATGAAGACGTCGACCTGGCGGTCGTGGTGGTCGTCGAAGAAGAGCGCGCGTTCGCGGGCGTGCATGGCGTTGAAGGTGATGTGCGGCTCGTAGCCGGCGTCGCGCAGGAGCTTGTCCGTCGGCCCGCCAGCCTTCTTCGGCACCGCGAAGTCGAGGTCCTTGTACTCCCGGTCGAGCGTGGGCGGCACCTCCGGTGCGTGGAGCCGCACGGCCACCCCGCCGAGCAACGCCAGTGGCACGCCCTCGTGCCTCGCCATGTCGAGCAGACGCTTGCCCTCCGCGACGATGTTCTCGAGAATCTCCGTCATCGCGCGGACCTCATGCCCCTATTTCGACCCTCTGTCGCCGCTTGGATGCGACTGGCATTCAACTCATATATCTTACGACTGAGGGTTTGGTCCGGTCAACCGTCATCCCCGAGGCCACGCGCATGTTCGTCGCGGGAGAGTGGCGCGCCGCGGACAGCGGGGAGGAGATCCGGGCCACCAGTCCGGCCACCGGTGAGGATCTGGGCGGCGTTGCATCGGGCGACCGTGAGGACGCGCGCCGGGCGATCGCGGCGGCCCGCGAGGCCTTCCCCGGCTGGGCGGCCACGACGGCGTTCGAGCGCGCCGCCGCGCTGCACCGCATCGCCGATGTGTGCGAGCGCCGCCGCGACGAGCTGGCTCTCGCGCTGACCCTCGACCAGGGCAAGCCGCTCAAGGCCGAGTCGTACGACGAGGTGGACGAGCTGATCGCGATGTGGCGGGGCGCGGCCGAGGACGGCGTGCGGCTCGAGGGCTCGATCCCGCCGAGCGCGTCGCCGGGCAAGCGCGTGCTGCTCATGCGGCGCCCGCTCGGCCCGGTGGCGGTGGTGACGCCGTGGAACTGGCCGTACACGATGCCCGCGGAGATCGTCGCCCCGGCGCTGGCCGTGGGCAACACGGTGGTGTGGACGCCGGCGTCGAGCACCGCGGTGTGCTCCGGGCTGCTCGCCTCGTGCGTGGCTGAGGCCGACCTGCCGGAGGGCGTGTTCAACTTCGTGCTCGGGCCTGGCTCGGTGGTGGGCGACGAGCTGGTGTCCCATCCCCACACGGTGGCCGTCGGCTTCATCGGCTCGACCGCCACCGGCCGGCGCATCGCCGAGCGCGCCGCCGGCAAGGCGCTGCTGCTCGAGATGGGCGGCAACGGCCCGCTCGTGGTGCTCGAGGGCGCGGACCTCGACGCCGCGGGCGAGGCCGCAGGAGCGCGTGCTTCCTCTGCGCCGGCCAGAGCTGCACCGCCGGCGAGCGGCTGCTGGTGCAGGAGGGCGTGCGCGAGGAGTTCGTGGCCAGGCTGGAGGAGCGGGTGGCTGCCGGCGTGCGCCTGGGCGACCCGCTCGACGACTCCACCACGATGGGCCCGCTCAACAACGAGGACGTGGCCTCGAAGATGGACGAGCACGTGGGCGACGCCGTGGAGCGCGGCGCGCGCGTGGTGGCGGGCGGCGCCCGCGAGGACGGACACCCCACCGACCTCTACTGGCAGGCCACGGTGCTCGACGGCGTGCCGGCCGACGCCCAGGTGGCCGTGGAGGAGACCTTCGGGCCGATCGCCCCGATCGTCTCGGTGGATTCGCTCGAGCACGCGATCGAGCTCACCAACGCCTCGCCCTACGGACTGCTGGCGGCCGTGTTCACCGGTGACGTGATGGCAGGCCTGCGCTTCGCCGACGGCGTGCGCACCGGCCTCGTGAACATCAACGAGACCACCAACTACTGGGAGAACCACCTGCCCTTCGGCGGCCGGGCCGGCACCGACAGCGGCACCGGCCGCATCGGCGGGCGCCACGCGCTCGAGCGGCTCACCGAGCTGCAGACGATCGTGATCGGCTGACGGGCGCGGCTCAGGCCCCGAGCCGGCTCATCTTCACGCTCACGTCGAGCTCCGAGTTGGGCGCGCCGCGATAGACGCCCTTCACCGGCGCCACGTCCGCGTAGTGGCGACCGTGGCCGATCTTCACGTGCTGCTCGCCGGCGATGCCGCGGTTGGTCGGGTCGGCGCCCACCCAGCCGAATGAGCCACCGGGCCCCGCGCCGGGAAGCAGCGCCTCGAGCCAGGCGTGCGTGTCCACCTCCACCGAGTCCTCTCCCCCGTCCTCCGGCGCGGCGAAGAGGTAGCCGGACACGTAGCGCGCCGCCACGCCGCGGCGGCGGAGCAGCGTCAGCCCGAGGTGCACGAAGTCCTGGCACACGCCGGCGCCGGCATCGAGCAGGTCGTCCACGCTCGAGCCCACGTAGGTCACTCCCTGGCGGTACTCGAAGCGGTCCGGGATCAGCTCGCACACCGCGAGCAGTAGCTCGAGCGGCGATTCGGCGGGCACCTCCGCCGCCAGCGCGTCCACGCGCCCGTTGGCTGTCTCGGCCGGATCGCGCACCAGGTACTCCTCCACGCGGTCGCGGTAGTCGGGCACGGCAAGCGGGTCGAAGCCCGTCTCCGGCGGCGGTGGCGGCGCGAGTGTCGTGACCCTGGCGCGCGCCTCGATCAGCAGCTTGTCGTGGGCCTCCCAGACGTTGAACTCGCTCACCTCGGTACCGAAGTAGTCGCGGTAGTTGAACTGCCGCGCCCGCGGCGTCACGCTGAGGTCGTAGGAGTCCACGCGCTGGGTGGGCGTCTCCGCGGGCTGCACGCGCACCGCGTTGTGCTGGTCGGACACGGGCTGCTCGTACCCGTACTCGCAGCGATACTGGATCGCGAACCTCACGCCGCCGCGCCCTGCGCCACGCCGGAGAAGTAGCGCTCGTCGATCTCGGTGTCGACGAGCTCGAGCTCGTGCTGGAAGAGCCGGAACGCCGGGATCAGCGCCTCGCGGCCCGCCCGCGCGCGAAACTCGAGGTCGGCGGTGAGGCGCGCGAGCCGCAGGATTGGGGGCGACTCGCGCCAGCCCGAGTCGCCGCGCACAAGCGAGTCGTGCAGCGACTCGGCGGAGGCGGCCACCGAGTCGGGAAAGCCGCGCTCGAAGATCAGGAAGCGCGCCACCGGGTCCGCGTTGGGGGGCGTGGCGGCGGAGCGCATGAAGGCCTGGAAGCCGCCCACCGCGTGCAGCAGCGCGAGGGCGTTGCCGTCGCGCCGCGGCGCCTCCTCCTCGTGGCCGTCCGGAATCGGCGGCAGCGCCACGCGCAGCATCCGCAGCACCATGTCCGCCGACTCGATGCGCCCGCCCGCGATGAGGAACGCACGCGCACCATCCTTCAGCATCGTGCGCGACGTGAGCCCCCAGAACAGCCCGCAGCGCTCCTTCACGTAGCTGTAGATCGAATACGGGCCCGTGCGCAGGCCGGCGGACAGGTCGCGGTTGCGCAGGTCGAGGTGGAAGGTGTTGATCGCCTCCCACATCTCGGCGGAGATCGTGTCGCGCAGCGTGCGCGCGCCCTCCCGCGCCGCCGCCACGCACGACAGGATCGAGTTCGGGGTGTCCCGGTCGAGCGTGAGCCGGGCGGCCACGTCGCCGCGCCGGGCTGGCCCGTGGTCGCCCACCTCCGGCCCGTCCACCCCCATGATCACGAGCATCGAGTCCCACGACAGCGTCACCGACTCGGGATCCTCGGGCCGCGCCTGGAGATCCGAGTGGAAAAGGCCGTCGAGCATGCGCGCCGTGTGCTCGGCGCGCACCATGTGGCGCCCGAGCCAGTAGAGGTCGTGGCCGATCCTGGCGAGCATCAGCTCCCGGCTCCCTGCTGTTGCTGCTGACGCTGCTGCTCGGCCCAGCCGGCCTGGCGCATTCCGGGCATCGTCGGCGGGTTGTAGACGTCGCTCGACAGCGGGAAGCCGTCTCCGCTGCCGTCCTCCTCGAGGATCCAGGTGTCCTTCGACCCTCCGCCCTGCGAGCTGTTCACGATCATCGAGCCCTCTCGGAGCGCCACCCGGCTGAGGCCGCAGGGCACGATCCTGATGTCGTCGCCGAACACCGCGAACGGGCGCAGGTCCACGTGCCGTGGCGCCACGCTGCCGTCGGCCGACACGGTTGGCACGGTCGACAGTGCCACGGTCTCCTGCGCGATCCAGCGCTCGGGAGCGAGCTTGACGAGCTCGATCTGGTCCTGGTGCTGGCTCCTCCTGGCGGTCGGGCCGATGAACACGCCCTTGCCGCCGGACTCGCCGGTGGGCTTGACCACCAGGCGCTCGATGTTCTCGAACACGTACTCGCGCTGCTCGGGGTCGTCGAGCATGTACGTCTTCACGTTCTCGAGGATCGGCTCCTCGGCCAGGTAGTAGCGGATCATCTCCGGCACGTAGTGGTAGACGGCCTTGTCGTCCGCCACGCCCGTGCCCACTGCGTTGGCGAGCGCGACGTTGCCCGTGCGGTAGACGCGCATCAGGCCCGGCACGCCCAGCAGCGAGTCGGGCCGGAAGGCCAGCGGGTCGATGAACGCGTCGTCCAGGCGGCGGTAGATCGCGTCCACCTGCGCGAGCCCGTCCGTGGTGCGCATGTAGCAGGTGGCGTCGTGCACCACGAGGTCCGACGCCTCCACCAGCTCGACGCCCATCTGCCTGGCGAGGAAGGCGTGCTCGAAGTAGGCGCTGTTGGCGGGACCGGGAGTCCATACCACCACGGTGGGGTTCGACGGCGGGCGCCACTGCGCGCAGTGCGGCGAGCAGCACCTGCGGGTAGTCGTTCACCGGACGCACCCTGTAGCCGGCGAACAGCTCCGGCAGGAGGCGCGTCATCGCGATCCGGTTCTCCAGCACGTACGAGATGCCCGGACGGCGTCCGCACGTTGTCCTCGAGCACCTTCCAGCCGCCGTCGGCGCCGCGTACGAGGTCGCAGCCCGACACGTGGCACCACACGCCGCCGGGCGGCCGGATGCGATGGGCCGCGCGCTCGAACGCCGGCCGGGTGACGATCAGCTCCCACGGCACCACGCCGTCCTGCACGATCTCGCGGTCGTGGTAGACGTCCTCGATGAAGCGGTTGAGGGCGCGCAGCCGCTGCGCCAGGCCACGCTTGATCTGAGTCCACTCGGCGGCCGGGATGATGCGCGGGATCAGGTCGAGCGGGAACGGCCGGTCCACCACCGGGTTGGGATCGTCCGAGCCGGTGGCGTCGAAGGTGATCCCCTGCTGCACGAAGATCGCGTCGCGCCGCTCACCGGCGGCTGCCAGGCGCTCCGGGCCGATGCGCTCGAGCGCCTCCACGAGCGCCGCCGCGTGCGGTCGCGGCACGCCGGGCGCCTCGAACACCTCGTCGTAGAAGCCCGGCGCTGGAGCGAACCCGGCGGTGAGCCCACCGCCCGCCCCGGCCGCGTAATCGGGTCCTATGCGGCTCCCGCTTTCCACCCGCCGGAGAGTAGTGATCGGGGCGCCACGTTAGGTACGTTGGCCGCTATGTCTCTGGTGGAGCGCCAGTTCCGCGCAATGGGGTCGATGATCCGGCTGCTTATCGCCCCATCGGCGGATCGATCCGTCCTGCCGCCGGGCGCGATGGCCGTGGTGGCGCAGACCTGGCTCGTCCGCTTTGAGCACACGCTCTCGCGCTTCATGGAGGACAGCGAGCTGTCGCAGCTCAACCGCGACCCACGTGAGCAGGTGCCGGCCACGCCGCTGATGCGCGAAGCGGTGCACGCTGCGCTGTGGGCCGCCGAGCGCAGCGGCGGTCTCGTGGACCCTACGCTCGCGCGGGAGGTGGTGGACGCCGGCTATGCGACCTCGCGCGCCGGTCTGCGGCCGGCACCGCTAAGCGACGCGCTGGCCGAGGCGCCGCCCAGGCGGCCCGCCGGTCCGCGGGCCGACAGCGCGTGGCGCTCCTTCCAGGTGCTCGACGACTCCGGCTCCTTGCGCCGGCCGCCCGGCGTGATGCTCGACGCAGGCGGCATCGGCAAGGGCCTGGCGGCGGACATGCTCGCCCGCCGCCTGGCGCCCTACCAACGCTTCGCGATCGACTGCGGCGGTGACGTGCGGCTGGGCGGCACCGACGCCGCCAACTGGCCGATGGAGATCGAGGTTCGGCATCCGTTGAGCGGGGACGCCGCGGCGATGATCCAGCTCGGCGAGGGCGGTGTGGCCACCTCGGGCATCGACTCCCGCGTGTGGAAGCGTCCTGATGGCAGCTTCGCCCACCACTTGATCGACCCCGCCACCGGCGCACCGGCGTGGACCGGCCTCGTGGGTGCCACCGCGCTGGCTCCCACGGCGGTGGAGGCGGAGACGCTGGCCAAGGCCGCGCTGTTGAGCGGACCGGACGGCGCCCGCGGGTACCTGGCCGAGCATGGCGGCCTGGTGGTGCACGAGGAGGGCCACGTGGAGCGGATCGGCCCCTTTCCAGCGCCCGGTTGACCGGCTTTCCCGCGCCGCCGGGTGGGGAATTACTGCCCGTCAATCAGTGGCCAACGCAGATGACGGGCGCGCGATGGGAGGGGATAGTCGACTGCGTAATGAAGGTTGCGCGCAAGACGCTCATCGCCGGACTTGCACTGGCGCTGTTGCTCTTTGCGGGCTGTGGCGGAGACAGCCGCCGCGCCTCGCAGCAGAGCCTCAAGGCGGCGGGCCCCACCGCGACGCGATCGGGAAGCGACGTCCCAGCCGGCACCGGCCCGATCGTGCCCGCGCGCGTGACAGACCCGGCGCGCCGGGCGTACATCGCGCGTGTGGACGCTGTCTGCAAACGGCTCGACCCTGAGCGCACCGGAGCCCGCGAGCACGCGTCCGGCGACACATCGCAGGTGCTCAAGGGCTATGACGACAGCATCGCCCTCGGCGCCACCGAGCTGAACGACATCGAGGCGATCAAGCCGCCGCACGGCGACGCCACTGCGCTGCGTGTGAACGTGTTCGACGTGATCCGGCATCAGCTCGCCGTGAGACGAGAGATCCGGACCGCCCTGGCGGGCGACGACACCACTCAGGTGCGAGCGCTCCAGGGCCAGCTCGATGCGCTCACCCGCTCGCTCGTGGGCTTTGCGCGCGGTTATGGCTTCACCGTCTGCGGAGCCGACTGAGGGGGAATGGCGCGATGACCGACACCGCACACGTCGACGGCCACGCGGGGGCCGTCCAGGCACCCAAGCCGCCGCCACGCCCGGCCCGGCGTCCGCTACCGAGCCCGCTGGCCGTGATCACGGCGGCGCTCGGGCTCTTCTTCGTGGTGCTCACGCTGATGGCGATCCAGGTCCGAAACGGCCGCGATCCCGCACTCGGCCCGGGGCCGCTGCCGGCCTCGAACGGACAGCCGGCGGCAGGAAACGGAAACGTGAACCAGTCGTCGAAGATCGTCACCCGCAGCTCGCCTACGCGGCCATGACCGCCTCCGCGCCACCCGTGGCGTCCGGCGGGGCCGGGCTGAAAACGCGGCTGGCCGCCGGGGCCGTGATAGTCGCACTGGCTGCGCTCGCCGCCTTTGCGGTATTCGGCGGTCCCACGCACGTGCCGGCGACTGGCGGCTCGCACGCGGCACCGGCCACGCAGGCGCCCCCACGGGACGATGGCGGCGGCGAGTTCGGTGATTGAGCGCGACCCCTCCCAGTATTCGTGGTGGCTCGCGTCCCGCTCCGCCGGGATCGTGGCGTTCGTGCTGATCGCCTGCTCGGTGACGCTGGGGCTCTACATGGCCTCCGGGCTGGGCCGCCGTCCGGGATTCAAGCGGACGCTCCTGAAGGTGCACGAGCAGCTCGCGCTCACGGCGCTCACCGCCATAGCCCTTCACGGGGTGCTGCTGCTCGGCGACAAGTGGCTCAAGCCTGGCATCACCGGCATCGTGATCCCGTTCACGATGGGCTACCGGCCGGCCTTCACCGGACTGGGCATCCTCGCCGGCTACCTCGCGGCGCTGCTCGGGCCGACCTACTACCTGCGCCGCAGGGTCGGCACCCGGCGCTGGCGCCTGGCGCACCGCGCCACGGCGATCGTGTACGTGCTCGGCCTGGTGCACGCGCTGGGCGGTGGCACCGACGGCGCGACCACGTGGTTCCGCGCCCTTGCGGTGATCACCGCCACCCCGATCGCCGCTCTGCTGGTTACGCGCTACCTGCGGCCGCGCGGCCGGCCTGCAGCGGCTCGGCGCCCGGTGCCGCCGGCGGCGCGGCCCTCAGCTCCATAGCCCGCGCCAGCGCCGGGGCCGCACGGAGGTGCTCGAACACCGCGATCGCGTCCTCGAGCAGCGGAGCGGCGTCGGCGCCGCGACCGTTGTCGATCAGCCAGGCGGCGAGGTCGGTCTGGGTGCGGGCGAGCCAGTACGGATAGCCGAGCGCGCGGAAGGCGTCGATCGCGCCCAGCAGGCCCTCCTCCACCCCAGCCTGCTCACCTCGCGCCGCGGCGAGCAGCGCCCGCGCGCGCGGCGCCTGGGCGCGCAGGTACGGTCCAACATGTCCTGGCGGGCGCTCCTCCACGAGCTCGCACAGCTCTTCCACCTCGTCCAGCTTGCCCGCTTGGATGCCGGCGTCGATCGCGTCCGACCAGCCCACGCGCAGGCCCTCGCTGGTCGCCCCCTCCACCGGCAGCGCATCGCGGATCGTCGTGGACAGCAGCTCGAACGCCTCCGCCGCACGGCCCTCGGCCAGCATCACCACGCCCTCCGTCGCGTGCTGCACCATTCGGGACTCGAACGCGAGGGAAGAGGCCCACGCCTGGGTCGCGCTCTGTGCGCGCCGCGCCGCCTCCACCTCGCCGCGCAGCGCGTGGAGCAATGCCAGCCGGTTCTGCAAGGACTCCGGATCCGCCAAGGAAGATGTCCCGGCGGCCCCGAGCTCCTCGGCCTCATCCCATTGCCCCGCGAGGATCAAGGCGAGCATCAGGTTGCCGGCGGCCACCGCCTCCTGGCCGCGATCGCCCAGCTGCCGCGCGAGCTGGAGCGCGTTCTGCGAGCGGTCCACCATGTCGGGCATGCCGCCTCGCAACGATTGGTCGGCGGCGTTGAGCTCGGCGCGCACCCTGAGGCGGGTGAGGTTGTGCCGCCCGGCGATCTTGATCGCGCCCTCATAGAGCACGAGCCCCTCCTCCGTGCGGCCCGTGAAGTTGCAGTGAATCCCACGGTTGATGAGCGCCTCGCACAGGATCTCGGGGCGCCCCAGGGCCGAGGCGCCTTGCAGCGCGCGTTCGAGCGGATCCCTTGCCCTGTCGATCTCGCCGCTGAAGGTGAGCACGGAGGCCAGGTCGGCGTTCAGCTCGGCCACGGCCGGATCCATGTCGTCCTCGCCGAGCAGCGCGAGCGCTTCCTCCATCAGGGCGACGGCTTCGTCGTTGCGGCCCAGATAGCCGAGGGCCTTGCCGATCGGCGCCGCCAGACGCGCCGCCTCGCGCTCGCGGCCCGCGTTGATCAGGCCGCTGCGGGCCGTCTGGAACAGCTCAATGCTCTCCTCATACCGGGCCGCCCTGAGCGCCATGTCGCCCGCGGCCTCGGTCAGCACCAGGCGCTCCGCGTCATCGTCGGCCAGCTCGAGCGCGGTTCGGTAGGCGCGCTCCGCGGCCTCCGGCGCGCCCACCGTCTCCGAGCGGCGGGCGGCGCGGCGCAGGGTGTCGAGCGCCTGGGCGCGAAGCTGGTCGGCGTCTGTATCGTCGCGCGCCGCCTCGTAGGCGTCGAGGTAGTGCGCCGCGATCACCTCCGCCACGTCCTCGCCGTCGTTGGGGAACGCGGTGCGCAGGTGGCTCGCGATCGCGAGGTGGCGCGACTTGCGCTCGTGCTTCGACAGCAGGTCGTAGGCGACGTTGCGGAGCAGTGTCTGGGCGAAGGCGTACTGCCCGCTGTCCGGCGACAGCATGTCTGCGCGCACCACCAGCACCTGCTTTCTCACCAGCGAGGCGAGCAGGGCGTCGACGCGCTCCTCGGGCAGGTCCGAGATCGCGGTGGCGGTGGCGCGGGGGAAGTTGCCGCCGATCACGGCGAGGTCCTTCGCCAGCGCGCGCTCGTCCGGGTCGAGCCCGTCGAGGCGCGCGGTGAGCAGCGAGTTCAGCGTGGCCGGCACCTCCAACTCGCCCACGTCGCCGGTGACGGCGAAGCCGCCGCCCGACTCTGCGAGCACGCCGCGATCAGCCAGGGCGCGCACGGTCTCGAGCGCGTACAGCGGGATGCCCTCGGACTGGGACACGATGCGCTCGCGCGCGCCGGCCGGGAGACCGTCAACCAGCTCGTCCAGCAGCGCGCCCACCGCGTCGGGCGCGAGCGGCTCGAGGAACAGCGGGGTAACTCCCGCGCGCGCGGGCGGCCAGCCGGCACGCCGCTCGGCCAGCTCGGGCCGCGCGAGCGTGAGCAGGAAGATCGGCCGCTGCGCCGACCAGTCGAGCAGGTGCTCGATGAAGTCGAGCAGGCCGTCGTCGGCCCACTGGAGATCCTCGAACACCATCACCACCGGCAGCTCCTCGGACAATCGCTCGAAGAACAGCCGCCAGCCCGCGAACAGGTCCTGGCGGGCGAGAGCGGCCTCGCCCACGCCGATCAGCGCGCCGATGCGCGGGGCGAGGAACTCGCGCTCGCCGGCATCCTGTATCCAGCGCTCGAGCCCGGCGGCGAGCTTCCGCTCAGCCTCGGCGGCGGTTGCCTCCTCAGGGATCCCGAGCCGCTGCCGCACCATTTCGGCCAGCGCCCAGTAGGCCACGCCGTCGCCATAAGAGGGGCAGCGACCGGAGTGCCAGAGCACGGTGTCGCTGAGGCCGTCGAGGTACTTCACGAACTCCCAGCGCATTCGCGTCTTGCCCACGCCGGCCGGGCCCGAGATGGCCAGCAGCCGCGCCGCCGGGCGGTCGATGGCCCCGTGGAACAGCTCCTTGAGCAGACGCAGCTCGGACTCGCGGCCCACGAGCGGCGCCTCGCTGCCCTCTTCCCCACGTTGCGCACCGGCAATTCCGGCGATCACCCGCAGCGCGCGCCAGAGACGCAGCGGCTCCTGCTTGCCCTTCACCGTGTGCTCGCCCGTGTCCTCGTAGGAAATGCCCGCCGAGCTGACCTGGCGTGTGAGCTCGTCCACGTAGACGGTGCCGGGCTGGGCCGTGGACTGGACGCGCGAGGCGGTGTTCACGCGGTCGCCCACCACGAGCCCCTCTCCAGGGGTGGAGCCCGAAGCCACCTGCCCGGTCGTGACCCCGGCGCGCGCTCGCAGCTCGGGCAGCCCCGCGTCCTCGCCGAACGCCGCCACGGCATCCACCAGGTCGAGGCCCGCGCGCACGGCGCGCTCGGCGTCGTCCTCGCGGGCCACCGGCGCGCCCCACACGGCCATGATCGCGTCGCCGATGAACTTCTCGATCGTGCCGCCGTAGCGGTTCACGATCGTGCGGGCCACGTCGAAGTAGCGCCCGAGCAGCTCGCGGACGTCCTCGGCGTCGCGCGACTCGGACAAGTTGGTGAAGCCGACGAGATCCACGAACAGCACTGACACCACGCGCATCTCCGTGCCAGCGGGAGGCGCGCGCCCGACTGGCACCTGCCCCGCCGTGAGCGCCGAGCCGCACTCGTCACAGAAGCGCTGGTCCTCGCAGTGCGCCGCCCCGCACGAGGGGCAGCGGAGCGCAAGGGCGCTTCCGCACTGTCGGCAAAAGCGGGCCCCTTCTCGATTTTCGGCCTGACAGGACGGGCAGAGCACCGGCACTCAGCCTAGTCCCAGCGTCCCCAGATCGCTATCTGCCGAGTGCCTCGTCCAGGGCTTCGTTGACCAACTCGTCGGCCCGCTCGTTGGACTCGCGGCGCACGTTGCGCACGGTCCAGCCGTCGAACTCGCGCAGCTTGCTCATGGTCTCGAGGAAGAGCGGCTTGAGTCCGGCGTGCTTGACCTTGTACTGGCCGCCGATCTGGCGCGCGACCAGCTCGGAGTCGTTGATCACCTCGACCTCGCGCGCGCCCAGCTCGCGCGCCAGCTCGAGGCCGAGCAGCACGGCGCGATACTCCGCCACGTTGTTGGTGGCCTCGCCGATGTAGACGCCGCGCTCGAGCAGCGGCTCCCCGTCCGGCGTCGACACCACCGCGCCGACGGCGGCCGGCCCCGGATTGCCCCGCGCCCCACCGTCCACGTGGACGACGACCTTGTCCGGCGGCACGGCGGCTGGCTACGCGGCGGGTTCGATCGGCGGGAACGTGCCCTGCACGCGGCGCTGGCGACGGTCGCGGATCTGGCGACGGTCGTCCGGGCCCTTCTCCTCGCCCGCGCGGCGATCCGGGCCCGAGCGGCGGTCGATGATCACCTTCACGCTCGGGTCGTCCTTGTAGTAGTCGACGAGCTTGTCGTACAGCTCGCCTGCAAGGGCCTGGGGGACGACGCAGTAGATCATTCGGAGCCCGAGACTACACCGGCCGCCAGCTGTCCGGTCTCGCGTGGCGGAGGCGTTCCACTCGCGCTGCGACTCGCCCAGCTCCTCGATCTCCTGGCCCTTGTCGAGCAGCGTCACGGGGTCGCTCGCGTCGCCGAGGTCGATCCGGTAGCGGTACCAGGACAGCTCCCAGGCCACGGTGATCTCCACCTCGCTCGGCGCCTCGGGCCGCGGCAGGGCGCTCACCCACGGATGGCCGAGCGTACGGGCGATGCCCGCGATCGTGCGCGTGTGCTCGGAGTGGTTGAACATCTCGAGCGCGCGCTCGATCTTCACCTGCGAGTTGGTGGGTACCGCGCGCACGTGCCGGGGGTCCTTGCGGCGGCTCGGGCGGCGCGCCTTAGGCGCCGGCAGCTCGACGGCCTCGTGCTCCTCCGTCGTCAGCTCGCGCTGAGGCGCCTCGCCGTTCTGAGCGGGCGCCTGCTCGTGCTGTGCCTCCGGCGCCGGCGCCTCCTCGCGCCGCTCGCGCCGCTCGCGCCTCAGGCGGCCAAGCAGCGGCCGGCGCTGCTCGCGAGGGCGCGCGGCGGGCATGTCGCCGTGCGCGGACTCGCGGATCCAGCCCTCGTGGTCCGCGCGCGGCGTACACAGCTCGCACACGAGCTTGCGCTGGCCGCCCGGAGCAAGGTAAGCCTCCGTACGTTCGCCCTTGAGAATTGTTCGCCCGCAGACATCGCACGAAACCGCATCGTGCGTGGGCCGCAACTCCTTTCGCATCGAAGCGATGCTAGCGCCAGGTGATGGGTGTCGGGTGTCGGGTGCAGGGTTTTTCCCGACACCCGAGACCCGAGACCTCAGGCCTTCACTGCAGCTTCCTCCGAGGATGCCTCGCTGATCACCTTCGATGCCAGATGCGCCGGCACCTCCTCATACCGCGCCAGCTCCATGCCGAAGTCCCCCTGGCCGCCGGTGATCGCGCGGAGGTCCGGGGCGTAGGTGAGCATCTCGGCCATCGGCACCTCGGCCTTCACCTCGGTCATCGAGCCCTTGGGCTCCATGCCGAGCGGGCGGCCGCGCCGCGAGTTCAGGTCGCCGATCACGTCGCCGACGCTGTCCTCGGGCACCGAGAGCGTGACGGTCATGATCGGCTCGAGCAGCACCGGGCTCGCGTTCGACGCCGCGTCCTTGAACGCCATCGAGCCCGCCACCTTGAACGCCATCTCCGACGAGTCCACCGAGTGGTATGAGCCGTCGAAGAGCGTGACCTTCACACCCTTCAGCGGGTAGCCGGCCACGGCGCCGGCGGACATCGCCTCGACGATGCCCTTCTCCACCGCCGGGATGAACCCCGACGGGATCACGCCGCCCTTGATCGCGTTCACGAACTCGAACCCCTCGCCGTCCGGGAGCGGCTCGATCTCGATGTGGCAGTCGCCGAACTGGCCCCGGCCGCCGGTCTGCTTCTTGTAGCGGCCATGGGCCTTCGCCCTGCCCTTGATCGTCTCGCGGTAGGGCACGCGCGGCGGCTTGAGGTTCACCTCCACGCCATAGCGCTCCTTCATGCGCTCGACGATCACCTCCACGTGGATCTGCGACAGGCCGGCCACGATCTGCTCGCCGGTCTGGTCGTCGCGGTGGAAGTCGATCGTCGGGTCCTCCTCCTGGAGGCGGCGGAGCGCCTGGCCGACCTTCTCCTCGTCCCCCTTCGCCTTCGGCTCGATCGAGAACGCCATCACCGGCGCCGGGAACTTGGGCAGCTCGAGCGTGACGTCGATCTCCTTGCCCGCCAGGACGTCACCCGCGTGCGTCTCCTTGAGCTTGGCCACGGCGCCGATGTCGCCGGGACCGAACTCGTCGGTGTGGCCCATCTCCTTGCCCTGCGGCTCGAGCAGCTGGCCGATCCGCTCCTTCGCGCCCGCGCGCAGGTTCAATACCTGCGAGTCGTGCTTGATCACGCCCTGGTAGACGCGGAACAGGTTGATGCGGCCAGCGTACGGGTCCGCCAAGGTCTTGAAGACGAACGCCACCGGGTCGAGGTCGTCGCGGGGCTCGAGGGTCGTCTCGCCCGCCTGCACGGACCCCACCTTGCCGGGTGACGGCAGGTCCTCGACGATCGCGTCGAGCAGCCGGTTGACGGCGAGGTTGTGGGTGGCCACCCCGCAGGTGACCGGGAAAAGCCGGCCCGCGGTCACGCCCGTCTTCAGCGCCGCCACGGTCTCCTCGTGTGAGATCTCCTCGCCCTCGAGGTAGCGCTCCATCAGCTCGTCGGAGTTCTCCGCCACCTCGTCGAGCAGCTTCTCGCGGTACTCCTCGGCCTGCGCCTGCAGCTCGTCCGGGATCGGGATCTCCTTGCAGTTGTCGTTGCCGTCCCCGGAGTACTCGTACGCCTTCATGTCCACGAGGTCGATCACGCCGCGCACCTCGTGCTCTGAGCCGATCGGTATCTCGGTGGCCACCGCGTGCGGGCCGAAGGAGGACTTGAGCGACTCGAGCGCGCGGAAGAAGTCGGCGCGCTCGCGGTCGAGCATGTTCACGAAGATCAGCCGCGCGAGACCCTGCTCGTTCGCGCGCTCCCAGAGGCGCATCGTGCCCACCTCGACGCCCATCACGGCGTTGACCACGAACACCGCGCCGTCGCAGACGGCGAGCGCCGCGAGCGCGTCGGCTACGAAGCTCGGCTCGCCGGGCGTATCGATCAGGTTGATCTTGCGATCGTCCCAGTGGAATGACGCGAGGCTCGCCGCGATCGACATCTCGCGAGCCTTCTCATCCGGCGCCGCGTCGGACACCGTGGTTCCCTCTGCCACCGAGCCAAGGCGGTTGATCGCTCCCGCCTGGAACAGGAGTGCCTCGTTCAACGAGGTCTTGCCACTGCCTCGGTGGCCCACCAAGGCCACGTTGCGGATCCTCTTTGCAGCTTCGTGGGGCATACCGGCTCCTCTCCTCGTTAGGAGCCTCAGCGTATCGCTACTAGCCAGCCCCTTCGAGGATGTCCGTCTGCAGACGAGACTTCAGCCGCAGCACCGCTTTCGTGTGCAGCTGCGACACGCGCGACTCGGTGACGCCCAGCACCTCGCCGATCTCGCGCAGGGTCAGGTTCTCGTAGTAGTAGAGGGCGATCACGAGCTTCTCGCGCTCGGGCAGGCGCGCGATGGCGTCGGCGAGGCGATCCTTCGTCTCGGTCTGGTCCATCGCCTGCGCGGGATCCGTGGCCTGCGGGTCCTGAATCGTGTCGAGCAGCGACACCTGGTCGCCGCTCGCGTCGGACAGCGTCCACAGCTCGTCGAGCGCGATCACCGACGAGTTCGAGATCCGCGTGAGCGACGCCTGGAAGTCCTCGAGCGTCATCTCGAGCGCGGTTGCCATCTCCTGGTCGGTGGGCGCGCGGTGCAGCTCGTGCTCGAGCTTGGCGTTCATGCGCTCGATCTCGCGCGCCTTCGCGCGTACGGAGCGAGGCACCCAGTCGAGCGAGCGCAGCTCGTCGATGATCGAGCCCTTGATGCGGGTGATCGCGAAGGTCTCGAACTTGATCTCGCGACTGATGTCGAAGCGTTCGATCGCGGAGATCAGGCCGAGCAGGCCGTAGGAGATGAGGTCGGACTCCTCGACGTGCGCCGGGAGGCCGCTACCCATGCGACCCGCCACGTATTTGACGAGCGGTGAGTAGGCGAGCACGAGCCGCTCCCTGGCCCTCTGGTCGGCGTCGTCCTTATAGCGGCGCCAGAGTTCCTTGAGCTCGATCGCCTTGACGTTGGTCTCCAGTGAAGCCTCCTGCCCGTTCTCAGGCTCGCGGATGCGCGTGCGCGTACGCCTTCCTAAGGCGTTTCGACTCTATCCGAGTGTAGGTCTGCGTCGTGGAAATGCTGGCATGGCCGAGCAGCTCCTGGATGGCGCGCAGATCCGCGCCCCCTTCGAGCAGATGTGTGGCGAACGAGTGGCGCAGCGTGTGCGGCGTCACCCCGCCGGCCATCGCCGCTTTCCGCGTCCACACGCTGAGGCGGCGGCGCACGTCGCTCGTGGACAGCCGGCGGCCCGTCTTCGAGATGAACAGAGCCGGCTCGATGCCCGTCGCGCCCTCGCTCGCGAGCGTGGTGCGGCCGCGGTCGAGGTAGGACTCGAGCGCGCGCCAGGCGTGCTCGCCGGCGGGCACGATGCGGGTGCGGCCGCCCTTGCCCTCCACGCGCAGCTCCTCGCCGTCCGCATCCAGGTCCGTGAGGTCGATGTTCACCATCTCCTCCGCGCGCAGGCCGGCCGCGTACGCCAGCTCGAACATCGCGCGGTCTCGCAGCTCGAGCGGCGTGCTCGCCGGAATGCGCTGGAGCAGCTCCGCCACCTCGCCGGGCTTGAGCACGCGCGGCAGGTAGGAGTCGCGCTTGGGGCTCGCCACGAGGTCGGCCGGATTGGCCTCTAGCTCGCGCCGCTCCACCAGCGCGCGGTAGAAGCTGCGGATGGCGGCGAGCTTGCGCGCCACGGTGGTCTTCGAGCAGCCGCCCTCGGACAGCACCGCGGCGTAGCGGCGGATCTCGCGCGCGTCGATCTCCAGCGGCTTGAGCTCGCGCCCTGTCGCCCACTCGGCCAGCTGGCCGAGGTCGACACCGTAGGCTCTGCGCGTCTTCTCCGCCATTCCGTGGGCGCTCAGGCTGGCGTCGAACGACGCCAGGGCCCGCGTCCAGGAGGGATCGAGCTTGGTCTCCTCCATGCCGGATACCTCGTTCGACGTAGGGCCGCGTGGCCCTTTAGCGCGGTTAAGCCACGAACACCGGCGTTCCGACCGAGACCTGGTCGTAGAGCGTCTCTACGTCAGGAATCGCCATGCGCACGCACCCGTGCGAGGCGGCCGAGCCGAGTGACCCGAGCACGTCCGTGCCGTGGATCCCCGCGCCGCCGTTGAAGCCCATCCAGCGCGCCTTGATCGGGTCGGCGGGGCCGGGCGGGATCACCTTGCCGGCGAGATCTCCGGCCCAGGCGCTGTTCGGAACATGCCAGGACGGGTTCACCTGCTTGTCCTGGATGTGGTACAGCCCGGCGGGCGTCTCGAGGCCCTGCATACCCACCGCGATCTGGTAGTTGTGGCTCAGCTTGAGGTTCTTGAAGAAGCGCAGCGTGAACGAGCCGCGGTCGATGATGATGAACGTGGGGTACTTGCTCGTCAGGTCGGCGGTCGTGACCTTGGGCTTGGTGATCTTGCTCTTGGCCACCACCTCGCGGGTGCCGTCCGGGCGCACGAGGGCGGCGCTGACCTCCTTGGTCAGCAACCTGCCGCGGATCGCGATGCCGAGCTTGGCGGGCACTGCGTTGAGCCCCCCGGCGGTGGGCTGCACCGTGGCGTCCGCCGGGTCGCGGTCCACCTTCGACTTGACCCGCCGCACCAGCGCGCGCACGGCGCTGCGCGAGTAGTCCACCCGCGGAGGCACACTGGCGTTCACGCTGCCGCCGGTGATGCCGCGCAGCGCGCGCCCGAAGAAGTTGCCGCCCCGGCTCTCGTCGATCGCCTCCTGAACCATGCCGTCGACGTCCGTGGTGAGGTGGGCGCGCGCCGCCGAGAGGTGGAACTTTCGGTGTCCGTAGCGCACCACGAGCGGCTGGGAGAGCGGCGCGGACAGCTTCTCCTCGAGCACCTTCTTGGCCTCGCTCTTGCTCATCCCGCCGATGTCGACCCCGCCCGCGGTCACGCCCTTGGCGATCGTGTCCTTGCGCGTGGAGTCGTACACGAATGCGGCTATGGCCAGCGCAATGAGTACGCCGACCCCTGCTGCCGCGAAGACGAAGGGACGTTGTTTCATGTGTTGCGAGCTACCCGGGACGGTGCGTGGGGCACACCGCATTGTGGCTGATCGCACGGGCGCTTCGCAACCCATCCCGCGTGTTGCAACTTGGGTTGCGGGGCAAGGTGCCCCCGCTCAGGGTCGGGAGGCGGCTGCCCTTCTTGCCAGAACGGCGTCTATAGCGGCGGTTACGCTGTCGCGGGAGCGCGTGCCCGCCTCGTAATCCCGCAGCGCGCTCAGATCCGAGACCTCGAGCGACCCGAGCAGCGAGATGATCTCCTCCGCCTCGAGGTCGTCGTATTGCTCCACGGGCGGACCGGCAGCCGTTTCCGGCTCCGCCGGCGGCGGCGGGGGCGGCTCGGCGTTCGGCGGCTCGCTCTGCGGCCTGCGACCTGCGACCTGCGACCTGCGCCCCGGCTCGGGCCGCGGCTGCGAGCCGCGCACATGCGGACTCCAGCGCAGGAAGTCCTCCACATCCCGCTCGTACTGGTACGGCTCCTTCACTCCGCGCAGGATCGGATCGAGGCGCATGTGCTCGCGCAGCTTGATCACGGTCTCGCGGGTGGTGTAGCGGTAGGTGAAGCCCGTCGCCTTGAGCTTGCGGTTGTCGAGGCCGCGGCCGAAGCGCAGCTGGCTCAGCATCTCCGGCGGCACCGCGATCCCGAGCCGGCGCGCCAGCGCGGCCGCCACGCCCGTGCCCCAGGGCGGGAGCACCGGCACGTACGGCTTTCCGAGCAGCCCGGCCACCTCGCTCAGGGCCAGCACGCCGTCGCCGGCCACGTTGTAGATCCCCGCCACATCGCCGCGCAGCACGTGCTCGAGAGCCGCCACTACGTCGTCCTCGTGGACGAACTGGTAGCGGGGATCGAAGCCGAGGATCATCGGCACCACCGGCAGCGAGAAGAGCGCGCGGTGTGAGGTGCGCACCTCGGGGCCGAGAACGTTCGTGCAGCGGAGCACGGTGACGACCGTGTCCGGGTTCTGCTCCGCGAACTCGGACACGGCGGCCTCGGCGTCGAGGATGTCACGCTCGATGGCGGTCGTGGGAGCGTGCGGGCGACCCATCTGCTCGGTGAAGAACGCCGGGTCGTCCTGCGCCGTGCCGTAGAAGTGGGCCGACGACTTGAAGACGAGCTTGCGGACGCTCGAATCCGGGCCGCTGCACGCGGCGAGGATGTTCATGGTCCCGATCACGTTGTTCTCGTGCGACTGGCGAGAGGACGTCGTGGACGAGTCCACGATCAGGCGCGAATCCACCACCGTGTCGATCTCGGCCGCCTCCACGATCCGGCGAAGCAGCGCGTGCTGCGTCCCCACCCGCACGAACTCGGTGCGCTCGAGCTCCCGCGTCGGGTCCTCGGAGTCGACGCCGATGATCACGTCCACGGCCGGATCGCTCTCGAGCGCCTGCGCCAGGCGACCGCCCCAGTAGGTGGACAGTCCGGTGACGAGGATCCGCTTCGAGTTCATCCGAACCACACCGAGTTGCGCTGCTCGACCATGTCGAACAGGTTCTCCTGGATGCGGGCGCGGACGTCGTGCGCGACCGTCTGCACGAGGCTCTTGTCCTCGTCGAGGCCCGCGCCGTCGAACTCGATCGGCTCCAGGAAGCGAATCCGGAACTTGGCCGGCAGGTAACCGAGCATTCCGAGCAGGCCGAAGTGCGGGAAGGTGGGCGTGAGCGGCGTGTAGATGAGCCCGGTGAGCTTCTGGAGCGGGGCTGAGGTGGGCGAAGATCGGCGCGGCCTCCTCGGCGCCCACCACGCACACCGGCACGATCGGCGCGCGGGCGCGCATCGCCGCCTCCACGAAGCCGCCGCGGCCGAAGCGGCGCAGCTTGTAGCGGTTCTTGTAGAGCTTCTCCGTGCCCTTGCGGCCCTCGGGGAACACGAGCACGAGCTGGCCCTCGTCGTAGAGCAGGCGGTGCACGTTGGCCGGGTGCGCGGCCACGCAGCCGATCTTCGCGACGAGCATCGAGAAGCCCGGATAGCCCTTGAAGAAGTGCTCCACCGTGATGTTCAGCGGGCGCGGATGGGGATGCTCCTCCTTGATCGCCTTGGCGATCATCGGCGCGTCCGGAGGCAGCGCGCCCGAATGGTTCGACACGAGCATCGCCCCGCCCGTGGATGGGATGTTCTCGATGCCCTCGACCTCGACGCGGAACCAGTAGCGGTAGACGAAGTCGTAGATCAGCCGGTCCATCGCGTTCTCGACGCGCTCGGAGCGACCCCAGTCGTTGAGCTGGCGGTCGGGCTCCACGCCCGCGAGGTAGCGGCGCAGGTCGGTGTCGAGCGGCACGGGCAGGTGGCGGTCGTCGGCCGCCGCGTCGGCGCCGTTCGCCTCCCATTCCGGCCGGAGGCTTGTACGTTCCCGGTCCGCCATGACGGGCGATTGTGGCAGGTGGGCTGTGGACTCCGTTCCCTTGCCGGGTGACCCGCTCGTTACGATCCGCGCCGATGCGCACGAAGGACGAGGTGCGGCAGGACATCTGGCGGGCGATGGAGCGCGAGGGAGTGGCGCGCTTCCCCGGCGCCGAGGGCCGCATCCCCAACTTCGCCGGCGCGAAGGCCGCGGCGGAGCGGCTGTCCCGTCATCCGTACTGGGTCAACGCCCAGACGATCAAGGCCAATCCCGATTCGCCCCAGACCCATGCGCGGCGGCTCGCTCTTGCACAGGGCAAGCGGGTGGTGATGGCCGTGCCGCGGCTGCGCGACGAGCACCCCTTCCGGCTCCTCGATCCGAGCAAGCTGTCCGAGGAGGCGCTGCGCGAGGCGGCCACGATCAAGGGCGCCCTCCGGCACGGCAAGGTGATCGACCTGGAGCAGGTGCCGGAGCTCGACTTCATCCTCACCGGGTCGGTGGCGGTCAACCTGAAGGGTGCGCGCATCGGCAAGGGCGGAGGGTTTTCGGACCTCGAGTACGGATTGCTATCGGAGGCCGGCAAGGTGGACCGCCGCACGGTCGTGGCCACCACCGTTCACCCAATCCAGATCGTGCGCGAGAACCTGATGGTCACCGGCCACGACATACCGGTCGACCTCGTGGCCACGCCACGCGCCGTCATCGAGGTGGAGCGCGCCTACGAGCGGCCGCGCGGGATCATGTGGGACCACCTGCAGCCTCCGCAGATCCACGAGATCCCCGTGCTGGAGCGGATGGGGTACGCGGGCTAGGTCGCCGCGTCAGTCCAGGTCTCTCAGTACCGCATTGAGGCGGGCCCGTAGTTCGCGCCAATCTGCGCCGCCTATCGCGGCGTCCTCGTCCACCAGCTCCTTGTTCCAGGGGTGCACGATGGTGGCGCCGATCATGCCCTCCGCGCGCGCCCGGCGCAGGTTCACCGGGCTGTCGTCCACCAGCACGTGGATGCCGAGCTCCACGCAGCGGCTGATCTTGTCGTATGAGCAGTGGAGGTCGTCGTAGGGCATCCCGATCCGCTTCAGCCACTCCTCGGTGGCGGCGTAGGCGCGCCCGGCGCGATGACTCGTCACGTGGATCCAGTGGCCCTGCTCGCTCCAGTCCCTCACGGTCTCCACCGCGTGCGGGTAGGGCTCCGCCAGGAGGATGTTCTCGTCGGAGTGCGTCTCCTCCACGCACGCGATCAGGTCGTCGCGCTCGAGCACCGTGATGCCCCAGTCGGTCTGCTCCTCGTAGGGCAGCTCCACGCCGAAGCGCTCCTGCGAGATGCGGTCGATCAGGTCCCAGTAGTGATGGAGGGTGGAATCGATATCCAGCGCGATCCGAGCCATGCGGTCTGTACGGTACGAGGTGGATGTCGAAGACGGTCTTCCCTTCCAAAGCGCGCCCGGCCAGGCCGGGCGCGGGTCGTCGTGCGGACGAGCATTACGGCGCTACCGCGCTGCCTGACTGGCGCGAGGTCGACTGGCGCGAGCACCTGCACCAGGTCGAGATCGGCGAGCGCCGGGTGAACTACGTGGACATCGGCTCGGGCGGCGACGGACCGCCGGTGCTGTTCGTGCACGGGCTGGGCGGCGCCTGGCAGAACTGGCTCGAGAACCTGCCGCGACGTGGCTCAGGAGCGCCGCGCGCTGGCGCTCGACCTGCCCGGGTTCGGGCGCTCCGAGATGCCCCGCCACCACATCTCGATCTCGAGCTTCGCCCGTTGCGTGAACCAGTTCTGCGCTCAGCTCGGACTCGACGAGGTGGTGCTCGTCGGCAACTCGATGGGCGGCTTCGTGTCAGCCGAGACGGCGATCCAGTACCCGTCCCGCGTGGAGCGGCTGGTGCTGGTGTCGGCCGCCGGCATCTCGATCACCAACCTGTATCGGCGCCCCGCTCAGACCTGGGGCCGCGCTAGCCGCCACCCTCGGCGCCTACGGGGCGGCGAACAGCTATGCGGCGATCGCACGCCCGGCGCGTCCGGCACATGGCGCTCGGCTTCGTGATGCGCCACCCCACGCGCCTGCGCGCCGACCTCTGCTGGGAGCAGGTCCACGCTGCCGGCACAGCAGGGCTTCCGCGATGCCCTCGACGCGCTGCTGGACTACGACTTCCGCCCGCGGCTCGGAGAGATCCGCTGCCCGACGCTGATCGTGTGGGGCGAAGAGGACATGCTCGTACCGGTCGAGGACGCCGACGAGTTCGAGCGCCTGATCCCCGAATGCCCGCAAGGTGCTCATGAGCGACACCGGCCACGTGCCGATGCTCGAGCGACCGACCGCCTTCAACGACTGCCTGATCGACTTCCTCGCCGAGCCGCGCGAAGCGGTGCGCCGCGAAGCCGAGGCGACCGTCTAGCGCCGCTGCGGGCGCGGCGCTTCTGCCTTAGGCCGTGACCGCGCCCTCTGACGCCGACCCCACCTGGCGCGCGTACTTGGCGAGGACGCCCGAGCGGTAGGGCGGAGGCGGCGACTTGTAGGCCGCCACCCGCTCGCGGATCTCGTCGTCCGAGAGCTCCACGCGGAGTTCCCGCGCCGCCACGTCGAACTCGACGATGTCGCCGTCGCGCACCGCGGCGATAGGCCCGCCGTGAAGCGCCTCGGGCGCCACGTGGCCGGCCATCAGCCCGTGTGTCGCACCGGAGAAGCGCCCGTCCGTGAGCAGCGCGACCTCCTCCCCCAGCCCTTCGCCCACCAGCGCCGCGGTGACGTGAAGCATCTCCCGCATCCCGGGGCCGCCGGCCGGTCCCTCGTTGCGAATCACCACGACATCGCCCGCCTTGATCTCCGACGCCGCGACTGCCTTGAACGCGTCCTCCTCGGACTCGAAGACGCGCGCCGGGCCGCGGTGGCTCCGCCGCTCATGGCCGGCCAGCTTCACGACGCACCCCTCCGGCGCGAGGTTGCCGCGCAGGATCGCCAGCCCGCCGGTCTCCTGGAGCGGATTGCCGAGCGGGCGGATCACCTCCTGGCGGTCGGGCTCGTCAGCGGTCTCGCCCTCCTCGGCGAGCGTCTTGCCGGTGACCGTGGGCGCCTCGCCGTGCAGGAGCCCCGCCTCGAGCAGCCGCTTGACCACGAGCCGCATGCCGCCAGCCCGGTACAGGTCGAGCGCGACGAAGCGGCCACCCGGCTTGAGATCGGCGATCAGCGGCGTGCGCTTGCTGATCTCGTCGAAGTCGTCGATCGAAAGCTCGACACCCGCCTCGTTGGCGACGGCGAGCAGGTGCAGCACGGCGTTGGTGGAGCCTCCCGTGGCCGCCACGCCGGCGATCGCGTTCTCGAGCGACTCGCCGCGTGATGACGGTGCTCGGCCGCACGTCCTGCTCGACGAGCTCGACCACCAGGCGGCCGCAGTCCTCGGCCACCTGCCCCTTCTTGCCGTCCTCGGCGGGCACCATGCCACTGCCCATCGGCGAGATGCCCAGCACCTCGAACGCCGTGGCCATTGTGTTGGCGGTGTACTGCCCTCCACACGCGCCGGCGCCCGGTGACGCCACACCCTCCAGCTCACGCAGATCGTCGTCCGTGATGTCCCCCGCGGCGTGCGCCCCGACGGCCTCGAACACGTCCTGGATTGTCACGTCCTTCCCGCGGAAGTGCCCGGGCATGATCGTGCCGCCGTAGAGCATCAGGCCGGGAACGTCCAGCCGCGCGAGCGCCATCACGCAGCCGGGAATCGTCTTGTCGCAGCCCGACATCGCGATCACTCCGTCGAACATGTGCCCGCGCGCGACGAGCTCGATCGAATCGGCGATCACCTCCCGGCTGACGAGCGAGGTCTTCATGCCCGGCGGTGCCCATCGTGATGCCGTCAGAGATCGCGATCGTGTTGAACTCCATCGGCGTGCCGCCGGCCGCCCGGATCCCCTCCTTCACGCGCTCGGCGAGCCGGCGCAGGTGGAAGTTGCACGGCATCGTCTCGGTCCAGGTGTTGGCGACGCCGATGATCGGCCGCTGAAGTGCGTCGTCGTCGTAGCCGATGCCCTTCAGGTACGCCCGGGCGGCGGCCCGCTCGGGACCGTCCAGGATCACCCGGCTGTGACGCCGGGGGTCGCCGCTCACGTCTGGTGTGCCTCGAACGAGCCGGTTCCGCCCTGCTGGCGCTCCCACTCCGCGAGCCGCCAAAGGTCCCGCCGCACCCGGCCGGGATCGACTTGCCGTCCCGGCAGGTGCATGTTGGCGTTGCGGATCAGGTGCTCCTCGTCGCCCGTCAGCGCCATCCACTTGGCGAGCACGTCGTCGGAGTCGGGCAGCCGCGAGTGCGAGATCGCCCGTGTGAGGTCCGGGAACTCGACGCAGTACTCGCTCAGCAGGCGCCGCGTCTTCGGACACGTAGGCCACGATCGGCTTGTGCGGGTAGACGAGGTACGCGTATGCGGCCTCGCCGCGTCGCTGGATCGGGCTGGCCGAGCCGGCCTCCGACGCGGATGAAGCCGAGGTCGCGGTACATCGCCCACTCCTCGCCGTTCACGCAGGAGCGAAGCAGTTCGCGAGCGCGCTGTTCCGCGCGGCGCTCCCGGCCGGGATCGTGCGGCTCGAAGCGGACGCGGCGTCGCGACCGCTTGCGCTCCGCCCGCATCTCCTCGGTCCTGGACCAGAGACCGGCCAGCGTGGGTAGCGCGAGCACCACCGCCACAAGCGCCAGAGCGAGGAGGGCAAGCAACATGGGCCCGGGGCTCCCGGCCTACCCGCCGGCTGCGCGCGGGAAGAAGATCACGCGCTCCGCGTCGACGGGGATCTCGGTGTAGTCGCGGACCATCTGAGCCTCTCTGCGGCCATCGCCGGGGGCGACGGTGGGCACGGCTGCCCACATGCCCTCGTCCAGCTGACGGCGGAACTCCTCGATGAGCCGCTCCTCGTCCTCGCGCAGCTGCGGGTCTCCCTCGGCGAGCAGCACCTCTCCGAACCCGGGCTTCATGCGAAGGAACTTGATGGTGGGCCTCCTTTGACGATCCACGGCCGCCCGCAATCCATGCGAGCGGGCTTCGAGCGATTATGCCAGAGCCAACTCGGCCGCCGAGGCCGGGGTGCGGAGGATCCGCCCGATGGCTGCGGCCGGCTCCGTTCAGGCATCGACTGCGGCGCGCTCGTACAGCCCGAAGACGTCCACCGGCCCAGCGCCGCTGCCAAGGCCGCCGAGCCCTGCTCGCACCGCCTCGGAGGCGATCGCCTTGGCCCGGCGGGCGGCCTCGAGCGGCTCGAAGCCGAGCGCGAGGTGGGCGGCAAGCGCGGAGGAGTGCGTGCAACCTGAGCCATGGGCCGCGCCGTCGGGATGGCGTTCCCCAGCGATCTCCACTGCCTCCCGACCGTCGAAGAAGACGTCGACGGCCTCCTCGCGATGACCGCCGGTTACAACGGCGATCTGCGGGCCGAGGGCGTGCACCGCCCGCGCCAGCTCCTCGCCGCTCGCATCGTCTCCGAGCCCACTGAGCACCCGCGCCTCGGGGACGTTGGGGGTCACCACGGTCGCGCGGGGCAGAAGCTCGTCCCGCAGCGCCTGGACCGCATCCTCGTCCAGCAGCCGGGCACCGCTCTCGGCCACCATCACCGGATCGATCACAACCGGCGCGTCGCCGGTATGCCCGAGCGCCTCGACAACGGCCTGGATCGTGTCCACGTTGCCGAGCATCCCGATCTTGACCGCGTCCACGCCGATGTCCTCCGCCACGGCGACCACCTGCTCCACGATCGCCCGCGGGGGCAGCGGATAAACGCCGCGCACCTCCGCGGTGTTCTGAACGGTGATCGCGGTGATCGCGGTGGCACCGTGAACCCCACAGCGCGCGAATGCCTTCAGGTCCGCCTGGATGCCCGCGCCGCCGCCGGAGTCTGATCCCGCGATCGAGAGGGCGCAGGGCACACGATACGAAGCGTTGCCGGTCATGAGCCCCGAGCATAGGCATGCTCAACTTCCCACCGCTCGCTGGTACCAGCCAACGCCGCCGGGCACGATCAGTCCCTCGAGCTCGAGCTCCCCGAGCGCGGAACGCACCGCCGGCGCGCTCATTCCCGTGCGAGCCACGATCTCTCCCACGCCCTCGCCGACCTCCACGCCGTCCAGGACCGCTCGCAGCCGCGGTTCGAGCCTGAGAACCCGTGAGGAGGCGGTTCCTCTCGGACCACTCGGACCGTTCCCGATGCCGAACATCTCGTCGAGGACGTCCTCGGTGCTCCGGATGGTCGCCGCACCGTCGCGCAGCAGGCGGTTGCTGCCGTCCGCCTTCCGTGACGTGACGAGGCCCGGGACTGCGCCGACGGTCCGTCCGAGGTCGAGCGCGAAGTGGGCGGTGATCAGGGATCCGGACGGATCCGCTGCCTCGACGACCACCGTAATTGCTCCAAGCGCCGCCATGATCCTGTTGCGCGCGGGAAAGCTCCAGCGGAACGGACGGCATCCGGGCGGCAGCTCCGAGAGCACGATGCCAGCGTCCGCGAACCCGCCGGTACAGGCCACTGTGCCGCGCCGGATAGGCGAGGTTCACGCCGCAGGCGAGCACCGCTATCGGCCGGCCCTGGCCGGCGAGCGCGCCCTGATGCGCGAGTCCGTCGATCCCAAGCGCCAGGCCGCTGATCACGGTGATCCCGGCTGCAGCCAGCCCTCGGCCGAGCTCAGCTGCAATCTCCGAGCCGTAGGGAGACGGCCGCCGCGTACCCACGAGGGTGGCCGCCTGCGGCGATGCCAGTTCGGTCAGCCGCTCCGGTGGACCCGTGCTGTAGAGCACGCTCGGCGGATCGCTCAGCTCGAACAGGCCCTGCGGGTAGTGGACGTCATGGCGGCAGATTGCAGTCACATCGGCGGTCACAAGTTCGGTGAGCGCGCGGTCGGGGTCGAACCGCTGAAGGAAGTCCCTCGCCGAGTCGGCCCGCGCGCCCTTCGTGACCTTCTCGATGAGGGCGTCCTCGTCCAGGTCGAGGAGACCGCTCGGGCGCTGCCGCGGCCGGTCGAGAAGCCCGGCGATGCGCGGCGCCAGGTGCGCAATCAGGTAGCTGCGCCTCAGGCACTGCTCGCACATGCTCATGCCGCGACCCCCAGTGGGACCGTCAGCTTGTATCCGAGCGCCTCCTCGACGTCGGCCAAGCGGACCTTCGGCCTGCCGTCGAGGTCGGCGATCGTCCTCGCGAGCCGCAGCACCCGGTCGTGCCCGCGCGCGCTCAGGGGAGCGTTGCGATTGCCCGCAAGCAGCCGCTGGCGCGCATCGGCCGGGAGCCTCGACATGAATGTTCGTGAGGCGGCGCGCCCATGTCCGCGTTGCAGTGCACGGCTTTGCCGGCAAAGCGGGCGCCCTGAATCTCGCGCGCCTGCAGCACCCGCTCGCGGACGGTCGCGGAATCCTCGGGAACGCTGTCCGCGACCGCGAGCTGGGGCGAGGGATCGAGCTGGCAGACGAGGTCGATCCGATCGATGAGCGGGGCGCTGAGCCTGCGCGCGTAGCGCAGGTGATCTGTCGGACTGCACGTGCAGTCGGCCGGAGGCCGCGCACACGGACAGCTGTTCGAGGCGGCCACGAGCATCGTCGCCGCCGGAAAGACAAGGGAGCGCTGACCGCGGGTGACCTTGACGAGCCCCTCCTCGAGCGGCTGGCGCAGCGCCTCGAGTGTCGGCCGGGAGAACTCGGCCACCTCGTCGAGAAACAACACACCCCGGTGTGCGAGTGTGATCTCCCCGGGCTTCGGCGTGGTGCCTCCGCCGACCAGACCGGACGGCGAGATCGTGTGGTGCGGCGCCCGGAAGGGGCGCTCGACCGCTAGCCGCCCGTCGCCGATCCCGGCCACACTCTGGACGCGCGTGATCTCGAGCGCCTCCTCGAAGGTCGGCGGCGGCAGGATCCCGGGCAGCCGGCGCGCGAGCATCGTCTTCCCGGCGCCGGGCGGGCCGATCATCAGCAGGTTGTGGCCGCCGGCAGCCGCAATCTCCAGGGCTCGGCGAGCATCTACCTGCCCCCGTACGTCGGACAGGTCCGGACGATTCTCGGGCACGGGCGAGCTCTCGGGAGTCGCGGGCGGAGGCGTCCAGCTGCCGGTGACGAGATCAACAAGCCGCCGCAGGCTCGGCGCGCCGAGCACCTCGATCCCCTCGACCAGTGCCGCCTCGCTCGCGTTCTCGGACGGGACGATCAGCCGCCTGTAGCCGGCCTTTCGCGCACCGACCGCCACGGCCACCGCGCCGTGCACGGGGCGCAGCTCTCCGCCGAGCGATAGCTCACCGCAAACCGCGCACGACTCAAGGCGCTCGGGCGGTAGCTGCCGGTTGGCAGCCAGCAGGGCGACCGCCATGGCCAGGTCGAAGCTAGGGCCGGCTTTGCGCACGTGCGCGGGCGCCAGGTTGGCGGTCAGGCGCTGGAGAGGGAACTCCAGTCCCGAGTTGAGAATCGCCGCGCGCACGCGTTCGCGGGCCTCGCGGACCGCCGCATCCGGCAAGCCGACGACAGTGAACACCGGCAGGCCCGGGCGGACGTCGACCTCGACCGTGACCTCACGGCTGTCGACGCCCTCGAGGGCGAAGGTGGCGATGCTTGCGAGCACATGACGAACCTACGGACGAGTGCGTGAAGGCACCACACCTGAGCGCAACGACTAGGCGAACGCCCCGCAACAATCGCGTCACGTCAGAGGATCCCGTCCACCTCCGCCCCACGGGCTGCCCTCACCGTCCTCTCCCTGTGGGCCGGTACCTCACCCTGATCGGATGACTGACCGGCCACCTGGTGCCCTTTAGGGTTGCCCGCGTGGGCTGGATCGACGGCGAGCTGGCACTTGTCGCGCTGGCGGCGATGGTCTCGCCCACGACGCTGACTTTCTCCGTCCTCACCCTCGTGCTCAGCGATCGTCCGCTGCGCACGGGGTTCTGGTTCTACGCCGGGGCACTGGGCGCGACTCTCCTCGTGGGGGCGGTGGCCGCTTTCGTGCTGGGAAACGCCGCCGCGTCCCCCGACAAGTCGAGCCCGAAGACTTGGGTGGCGATCGTCGACATCGTGGCGGCCGTCGTGATCGCGATCTGGGTCATCGGTGTGCTCCAGCGACCACCCAACCCGGCGAGAACCGAGAGCATGATCCAGCAGATCGGGAAGGTCGCCACGGCACCGGTCTCCGCGGTGATCGGCGCCGGCGCCACGCTGGCGAATCCCGGCGGGTTCATCCCAATCGCGCTCAAGACGATCTCCGAGCTCAACCCGACCAGCGGCCAATACATCGTCGGCTGGCTCTTCTTCGCTCTGGTCTCCCTGCTTCCGCTCTCGGTGGCGCTCGTGATGCTCGCGGTGGCGAGGGAGCCGACCGAGAGAAGGCTTCACGCGGTTCGTGGCTGGCTCGAGAGACACGTGAGGACTATCGCGGCGGTGATCGTTCTTCTGCTCGCGGCCAGCCTCCTCCGCAACGGCATCGCGGGCCTCAAGAGCTAGTGGGCGGACGCTCCTTCTCCGGACGCTCGTTTTCAATGGCGTCAAGCACTCGCCGACGGAGGCGGCGAACGCGCTCGCCCTCGAGCTTCTTTGCGACTTTTCGAAACATGTTCGAGGGGCCGCGCACGCTTCGGTCGAGCAGCTCGGCCGGAAAGGCCGGATACACGGTTCCGGAATCCGCGTACCGGTAGAGGACCACGATGATGACCGTGCGCGCCGCGTTCGCCAGCAGATAGGCCAGGGCCAGACCCGCTACGCCTGAGGCAAACAGAGCGCCACCGAGGACCACTGCGCCGTGATGAATCAGCAGGACCCCGGCAGCGACCGCCGCAGCGGAGGGCAGACCGAACACCACGAGGGCTCGCACCCACATGTACACCGTGCTGTAAACGGCGTCGCCCCAGCGTCCGCGCATCAATCTGAGCGAATGGCGGGCCGTTCCCAGCGTCGACGCGCCGGTGAGTGCAATTGTGGGGATGGCGAAGAAGCTCAACAGGGCCCAGCCGAAGCCGAGAAGGAGCGCGGCGACCTGGTCGACCGTCCAGCTCCCGATGAGCCGGCTCGGAACTCCCACCGCCAGGTCGATCAGCGCCCAGCCAGCGATTGTGCGGCGTCTCCGGCGCATTGCCTGCCAGCCCGCCGACGGTTCCATGTTCCGGCCGTCCAGGCCGTCGGCCACCAAACTCGCGATGCCCACGCCCACCGCCGCGACCATCACGCCCAGGCAGTAATAGAAGCCCAGACCTACCAGCACGTACTGCAGCGGGCCTCCGTTTCGCCGAAGCACCACTGCCAGGACGGCGAGGCCCGCGGCAATCACGACCACGACCCCGACCGACTTCAGCAGGAAGCGCTGGAGGGGGCGACTGGCGACGACGAAGCCGATTGCCGCACCTCCCAGGCGCCAGCCGTCTTCAATCGACTGTCGCATGCTGCCGCGCGTTTGCTTCGCGTTGGGTGAGGGCGTGTTCACCACCGGGATAGGGACCTTGCGGCCACCCTGCGAGCCAACAGCATCCCAGGCCCGGCCGCCTCTTCCGGTTCTGGCGATGGATCTGTTACGAGCCCGTCACAGACTTGTTGCGCTCAGGTCTGGTCCCGTTACGCGGTCATCCGTAGGTTCGCCCCATGACCGCCTCACTTGATCCACGACGCAGCCTCGGCGAGCGCGGCGAACGCATCGCCGCCGAGCACCTCACGTGCGCCGGCTACACAATCCTGGCCGCCAACTTCCGCACCCGCTTCGGAGAGCTTGACCTCGTTGCGGCGAATGCCCGTTGCCTCGTCTTCTGTGAGGTGAAGACCAGGATCGCGGGTACGCGCCGGGGTCCGGCCGGCCCGCTCGATGCCATCGGCCCGAGAAAGCGCGCGCGGGTCAGGGCCATGGCCCGCGAGTGGCTCGCCAGCAGCGTGGCCTCCGACCGGCCGCGGCTCCCGGAGCTCCGGTTCGACGCGATCGGCATCCTGATGTCGCGCAGCGGCCGGCTCGTCGCGCTCGACCACGTCGAGGACGCGTTTTGACCGCGACCGGGTGGCTATCCGCCGAGCGCGAGCTGCTGGTAGGCGATCGAGGCGAACGACATGCGGTGGAGCGGCGAGACGCCGTGCTCCGCGATCGCCGCGCGGTGCTCGGGAGTGGAGTAGCCGACGTTCGTGCCGAAGTCCCAGCTCGGATGACGCTCCGCCGCACGGCGCATGTAGCGGTCGCGCGTGACCTTGGCGAGTACGGACGCGGCGGCGATGGCGGCGCTGGTGGAGTCGCCTCCGACCACCGCGCGCTGCTCATAGCCGAAGGGCGGCACCTCGAATCCGTCCACGAAGCAGAGCGCGCCCTCGCAGGCGACGTCCAGCAGCGCGGCCCGCAGCGCCTCGAGGTTCGTGACGTGGAGGCCGCGTGAGTCGATGCCACGCGGACAGCGAGACACGATGACGGCCCGTGCCGCGGCCCGGAACACGAGCGGGTACAGCTCCTCGCGGCCCTCCTCGGTGTGCTGCTTGGAGTCGTTCAGCTTCGACAGCGCCCGCCGGTCGGACAGCGTGAGCCGGTCCAGGTCGAACAGGACGGCAGCCGCCACCAGCGGGCCAGCGAGCGAGCCGCGGCCGGCCTCGTCGGCGCCGGCGATGAAGCGGCGCTCGAAGGAGCGGTCGAAGGCGAACAGGCGGCGGCCGCTGCGCGCGGCGCTAGAGCGTCCCGATCCGGTGCGGCGGCCAGTACGTGAAGAAGGCCTTCCCGATGATCCATCCCTTGGGGACGGGGCCCCAGTCGCGGCTATCGTCGCTTTCCCCACGGTTGTCGCCCATCATAAAAAAGTGCCCCGGCGGAATCGTGATCTCACGGGGCTCGTTGCAGATGGGACAGCTCGCATCGGGGCGGATATAGGGCTCCTTGAGCTGCTTGCCGTCGATGTACGCGCGGCCTCGATCACCTTCAGCCGGTCGCCGGGCAGCCCGATGATCCGCTTGATGAAGTTCGTGTCCGACTTCTCCGGCGTCGGCTTCGGACAGGCCTCGATCCGGCGGCTTGTTCGGATCGCCGCACTGAGTCGCCGAGTCGGCGCCCTTCGGCGGCTTGAAGACGACGATGTCGCCGCGATGGAAGCTCGTGAAGTGCTTCGAGACCCGGTCGACGAGCACGCGCTGGCCGATTGTGAGGGTGGGCTCCATCGACCCGCTTGGGATCCGGTACGGCTTGACGATGAAGGCCTGGATGCCGAGCGCCAGGCCGAGGGCGACGGCGACGATGGTGACGAACTCGATGACCGAGCCCGACGCGCTCTTCTTCTGCTTGGTCTTCGCCACCGGGCGACTAGGAAGACGCCCGCGGCATCAAGACTCCTCGGCGGGGCTGTCCTCGGCCGTGGGCTCTTCCTCGGGCGCTTCGTCGGTCGCTTCTGCTGCCTCGGCGCTCTCCGCGGGAGCCTCCTCGGCGGCCGGCTCCTCAGGCGGCCTCGGCAGCCGGCTCTTCCGCGACCTCAGCCTCGGCGGCGGTCTCCTCGCTGCGGCGCCTCCCCCTCGGCGGTCTCCGCCTGCTCGGCGCCCTCGGCCTCTTCCGCAGGCGCCACGTCCTCAGGGGTCAGCACCTCGGCATCGGCCTGCGGCCCCTGCTCGTCGAACGCCTCTGGGATCACGTCGAGCGGGCTCCGGGCCGGTGTACTGGCGCTCGCGGACGCGGGCGCGGCGACCCACCCGGCCGCGGAGGTAGTAGAGCTTCGCGCGCCGGACGTCACCGCGGCTCGCGACCTCGATGCGCTCGATCTTGGGCGAGTGCAGCGGGAACGTCCGCTCCACGCCCACGCCGAAGGACTGCTTGCGCACGGTAAAGGTCTCGCGTGCGCCCGTGCCCTGGCGCTTGAGCACGACGCCCTCGAACACCTGTGTGCGGCGGCGCGTCCCCTCGACCACCTGGAAGTGCACCTTCACGCGGTCGCCGGCCTGGAACTGCGGCACGCGCTTCAGCTGCGTGCGCTCGAGAGCTTTCGATGACTTTGCTCATGACAAAAGAAGGGCGCCAGACCTTGGCCGGAGCCCAGGCTTGACGCGGGACGCTGAATGGTATCGAAGGCGACGAAAGCGTCCCGTGACAGCCGGGTCAGCCGCCGCCCATGCGCCGGCGGCTCTGCTCGAGGCGCCACTCACGGACCTTGCCGTGGTCGCCCGAAAGCAGCACGTCCGGCACGAGGTGGCCGTGCCAATCGGCTGGACGAGTGTAGTGCGGGTACTCGGGAGCCCCTTCGAGGGCCGCGCTGAACGATTCCTCGAGCGCGCTCTCCTCGTGCCCCAGAGCGCCCGGAAGCTTGCGAAGAACCGCATCGCAGACGACCATCGCGGCCAGCTCGCCGCCCGACAGCACGTACGGGCCGATCGAGACGACGTCCGAGGCGAGGTGCTCGTGCACGCGCTCGTCGAAGCCCTCGTAGCGCCCGCACAGGAGAGTGATCTCCTGCTCGCTCGGCCAGCTCGCTCGCGAGCGCCTCGTCGAAGCGGCGTCCGCCGGGCGCGAGCGCGATCACCCTGCGCGCCGCGCGCGAGCTCGAGTGGATCACCGCCGTAGCGTGCGCGCAGCGCCTCCTCGACCACGTCCACCCGGATCACCATCCCGGCGCCGCCGCCGTAGGGCGTGTCGTCCACCTGGCCGGCGGTGAGGGGAGTGGTGGCGCGCAGGTCGACGGTGTCGAGCTCGTTGCCGAGCGCGAGGGCGTTCTCCACGTGGCGCTGCTCGCGGAACCAGTCGAACCAGCCCGGGAACAGCGTGAAGACGTCGATCTTCATGGTCGCTGCGCTCCTGGAGCGTCGAGGCCGAGGAACTCGCGGTCGACTTCGATGCGACGTCCGTCGAGATCGATCGCGCTTGACCGCGTCCGAGATGAACGGGATCAGCACGGCGTCTGGGCCGACCTCGAGCAGGTCGCAGGAGGGCGCCTCGACCACTCGGACGACCTTGCCGACGCCAGGCACCTCACAGCCGACCAGATCCTCCGAGAGCCACTCGTCGCTCTCGAGCGGCGCGTCGGCGAGATCCGCCATCAGGAGCTCCCCGACGATCCGCGCGGCGCCGTCGCGGTCGGCGATGCCGCTCAGACGGATGAGGGGCCTGCCGTCGGTGCCGGCGCGGCGCTCGATCCGAGCCGTCTGTCCCGCGACGGTGAGGGTCATTCCCTCGGGAAGGAGGTGCGAGGCGCCCGCGACGTAGAAGCTCCCGTCGAGCCCGTGGGCCTTGCCGACTCGTCCGACGGAGACGCGGCGCCCGCTCGTGCTCAATCCACCACGTCGAGCAGCAGCCGGCGCCCCTGCTTCGCCGCGGAGGCGCGGAGCACGCACCTCAGGGCGTTCACGGTCCTGCCGCCCCGGCCGATGACCTTGCCGACGTCGTCCTCGGCCACGGACAGCTCGATGACGAGGCTGCCGTCGTCCTCCTCGAAGGACTCGACGGAGACAGCGTCGGGCTCGTCGACGAGCGACCGGGCCAGGTACTCGACGAGCTCTTCCATGGTGAGTCGCTAGCTGGAGCTGCCGGCGCCGCCGCGTGCCCGCGGGCGACAGGCCCTTGGCGCGCATGAGCTTCTTCACGGTGCCCGTCGGCTGGGCCCCGCGGGACAGCCAGTGCTCGAGCCGCTCCTGGTCGAGCACGATCTCCGACGGCTCGCACCTGAGCGTTGTAGCGCCCGATCGTCTCGATCACGCGACCGTCGCGCGGAGAGCGCTGATCGGCCACCACCACGCGCCAGATCGGGTTCTTGCGTCCCCCGACGCGCGTCAGCCTTACTCGTACTGCCAAGTCTCAGTTCACCTCACTAGATGGAAACGGCGGCGCAGAACGTTAGCGGCCCCGCGCGAGTTGGGACAGATAAGGCATCTTTCCCTGCGACAGCGGAGCGCATCATCTTCTGCATCTGGCCGAACTGCTTGACGAGCTGGTTGACCGCGCTCACGTTGGTTCCGGACCCCTGCGCGATGCGGCGGCGGCGGGAGCCGTTGAGGATCGACGGGTTGGCGCGCTCCTCCGGCGTCATCGACGTGATGATCGCCTGAACGCGGTCGAGCTCGCGGTCGTCGATCTTCAGGCCGCCGAGCTGGCTGCCGAGGCCGGGGATCATCTTGAGCAGGCCGCTCACCGGTCCCATGCGGCGGATCTGGTGGAGCTGGTCGAGGAAGTCGTCGAACGTGAACTCCTGCTTGCGGATCTTGCGCTCGAGCTCCTCGGCCTTCTTCTCGTCGAACTCGCGCTCCGCCTTCTCGACGAGCGTCATCACGTCGCCCATGCCGAGGATCCGCTGGGCCATGCGGTCGGGATGGAAGCGCTCGAACGCCTGGAGCTTCTCGCCGGTTGACGCGTACAGGATCGGCTTGCCGGTAACGGCCTTCACCGACAGCGCGGCGCCGCCGCGGGCGTCGCCGTCGAGCTTCGTGAGCACCACGCCGTCGAAGTTCGCGACGTCCGGCGAACTGCTCCGCCACGTTCACGGCGTCCTGGCCGGTCATCGCGTCGACGACGAGCAGCACGTTGTGCGGCTTCGTGCGCTTCTTGATCTCGGCGAGCTCCTTCATCAGCTCCTCGTCGATGTGAAGGCGGCCCGAGGTGTCGACGATCAGCACGTCCTTGCCCTCCGCCTTGGCCTGCCCGAGCGCCCACTCCGCGATGTCCACGGGGTTGCGGCCGGTGCCCTGCTCGTAGACGGTCGCGCCCGGCCTGCTCGCCCACCTTCACGAGCTGGTCCACCGCGGCCGGGCGGTAGACGTCGCAGGCCGCCAGCGCCACGTCCTTGCTTGTGCTCCTCGCGGAGGTGGCGCGCGAGCTTCGCGCAGGCGGTCGTCTTGCCGGAGCCCTGGAGGCCGGCCATCAGGATCACGGTGGGCTTCGATGAGGCGAACACGAGGTCGCGCCCCGCGCCGCCCATCAGCGCCGTCAGCTCCTCGTCGACGATCTTCACGACCTGCTGGCCCGGGTTGAGCGACTCGAGCACGTCGGCGCCGAGCGCGCGCTCCTTCACGGACGCCGTGAAGCGCTTGACGACCTGGAAGTTCACGTCCGCCTCGAGCAGCGCGAGCCGGATCGCGCGCATGGCCTTGTTGATGTCGTCCTCGGTCAGGGTGCCGCGCGAGCGGACGTCCGAGAGCGCGGACTGGAGGCGTTCGGAGAGCGTGTCGAACATGTGTTCCGGAGGCTAGCGGGAGGCCGCCTCGTCGAGGGCCTGCTCGACGTCGGCGATCACGTCGTTCAGGATCCTCGCAGCCAACGCTCAGGCGGATGAAGCCCTCGGCGATCGTCGTCGCCGCCCCAGCGGGCGCGGCGCTCGGCGGAGGTGTGGACGCCGCCGAAGCTCGTGGCCTCGTTCACGAGCCGGCAGGCGGCGAGGAAGTGCTCCGCTTGCGCGGCGCTCCGCGAGCGTGAAGCAGACGATGCTGCCGAAGCGGCTCATCTGACGGCGCGGCGATCTCGTGCGCGGGATCGCTCGGCGAGGCCCGGGTAGCGCAGCGCCACGAGGTCGTCGCGCTCGGCTAGCCGCTCGGCGAGCGCTCGGGCCGTGCTGTTGGCGCGCGTCGACGCGCATGTCGAGCGTGGCGAGCGAACGGTGCGCCAGCCACACCTCGAACGGACCCGGGATGGCTCCCGCGTGGATGCGCCAGTCCACGAGCTGCTCTGCCTCGGCAGGGTCGCGGGCGGCGACGTAGCCGAGCACGATGTCCGCGTGGCCGCTCAGGTACTTCGACGCGCTCGCCATCGAGAAGTCGGCCCCCAGCTCGAGCGGCCGCTGGCCGAGCGGCGTGGCGAAGGTGTTGTCGACTGCCACCGGCGCACCGGCGGCGTGAGCCGCCCCGATCAGCTGCCTCAGGTCGCAGACGTCGAGTCCGGGGTTGGACGGACTCTCGAGCCACACCAGGGAGGCGCCCTCGATCGCGTCGGCAAATCCCGGGTCGGCGATCGGCACGAGCCGCACCTCCACCCCGCGCTCGCCGAGGTGCGATCCGATCAGCGAGCGCACGCCCATGTAGCAGTCGGAGGGAGCGACGAGCACGTCGCCGGGGCGAAGGCGCGGCAGGAGCACCGCGGCGGCCGCCGCCATGCCGGACGAGAACAGCACCACGTCGCCACCCTCCAGCTCGCCGAGCGCGGACTCGTATGCCGACCAGGTGGGGTTGCCGTAGCGGCCGTACACGTAGTCGGAGGACGCTCGGGTCGCCGCGGAAGTGGAAGGGCGCCGCGAACGTCGGGCCGCGCAGGAAGGCGGCTGCCCTGTTCGGCCTCGGGCAGGCCGGCGCGCACGACGCGGGTGCCTTCGCGGAAGCTCTGGTCGGCCATCGGCCAGAACCTAGCGCCTGCACCGCTGCCGCGGCCGGCCGGCGGGCGCTAGGAGCCGATGATCGCGCGGGCGAAGTCGTCCGGGTCGAACGGGCGCAGGTCCTCGAGGCTCTCGCCGATGCCGATCAGCTTGACCGGCACCCCCAGCTCCTGCGCGATCGCCAGCGCGATGCCGCCCTTGGCGGTGCCGTCGAGCTTGGTGAGCACGATGCCGCTGACGTCGACCGCCTCGCGGAACAGCATCGCCTGGCGCAGGCCGTTCTGGCCGGTGGTGGCGTCGATCGTGAGGAGCGTCTCGTGCGGCGCATCCGGAAGCTGCTTCTGGATCACCCGTCGGACCTTGGTCAGCTCGTCCATCAGGTGCTGCTGGGTGTGGAGGCGACCGGCGGTGTCGCATGATCACGACGTCGTGCCCGCGGGCCCGCGCGGCCTCGATCGCGTCGAACGCCACCGCGCCAGGATCCGATCCCTGGGCGGCGCGCACGATGTCGCAGCCCGCCCGCTCCGCCCACTCCGCCAGCTGCTCGACCGCCGCCGCGCGGTAAGTGTCGCCAGCGGCCAGCATCACCGACTTGCCGAGCTCCTTCTGCAGGTGCCAGGCGATCTTGCCGATCGTGGTGGTCTTGCCGGTGCCGTTGACCCCCACCATGAGGATCACGGTCGGTTGCGGGCGCAGGTCGATCGTCAGCTCCCCCGCGCGGGCCACCTCGGCCATGATCTCCGTGAGCCGCCGGCTGAGGTCCTCGCCGCCGCTGAGGTCGCCGGCGCTCGCCTCCGTCTCCAGGCGCTCGACGATCTTGGCGGTGGTGGTGGCGCCGACGTCCGCGTAGATCAGCGTCTCCTCGAGCCGCTCCCAGGCCTCGTCGTCCAGCGTCTGGAAGACACTGGCCTGCAGCTCGGCACCGAGCGCCTCGCGCGTCTTCGACAGGTTCTGCGCGGAGCCTGCGGAAGAAGCCCTGCCGCTCCTCGGCCGGTTCCTCCGCGGGCGCCGGTGAGTCCTCGCCGGTGATGAAGAGCTCTTGCCAGCTGCGCGCCATGCGGGCGCGGAGGATAGGCCAGAGGCCAGGGGGCCTCGTCCGCGGTCCGCGTCAGCGGTCCGCAGGGCGCTGGCTCAGGCGGCGGCTTCGGCCGCGGCGTCGCCCGTTGTGGGCTGCGGCTCGGGCTCCGCCGCGCGCGTGCCCGGCGGCAGGCGGCGCGAGACGACCTTTGACACGCCGTCGCCGCCCATGCTGACGCCGTAGAGGCAGTCGGCCGCGTCCATCGTGCGCTTCTGGTGGGTGACCACGATGAACTGCGCGCGGTCCGAGAAGCGGCCGATGAGCTGGAGGAAGCGGTCGATGTTGAGGTCGTCGAGCGCTGCCTCCACCTCGTCGAGGATGTAGAACGGGCACGGCCGCGCCAGGAAGACCGCGAACAGGAACGCGAGCGCGACGAGCGACTTCTCGCCGCCCGACAGCAGCGACAGGCGCTTCATGGACTTGCCGGCGGGGGTGACCTCAACCTCGACGCCCGGCCCGTCGGCAGCCAGCTCGTCCTCGGGGTCCGGCGGCTCCTGCGAACCGTCACCGTCAGCGCCCTCCGCCGGCTTGCTGGCCTCCGCGTTGGGCTGCTCGCCGCCGAGCACCGGCCGCGGCCCGTCGGGATGCACCAGGCGCAGCCGCCCGCGCCCGCCCGGGAACAGGTGCTGCACCACGTCCTCGAAGTTCTTGGCGGCCGCCTCGAAGGTCTCCTCGAAGCTCTCGCGGATGCGGCGGTCGGTGTCGCGGATCAGTCCCTGCAGCTCGGCCAGGGCGGACTCGAGGTCGCGCCGTTGCGTCTCGAGCTCCTCGACGTGCGCCACCGCCTCCTCGTACTCCTGCTTGGCGAGCGGGTTGACCGGCCCGAGCTGCTCGCGCCGCCGCGCCAGACGCTCGATGCGGGCGGCGAGGTCGTCGCGGGCGTCGTCGTCGAGCGGCTCGTCGGCGGGCGCGGCCTCGAACCCGAGCCGTTGCGCGAGCCGCTCCAGCTCGGCGCCGTGCTCGGCGGCGCGGTCGCGGACCTGCTGCGCGCGCACCTCGGCCATCGTCACGGCCTCGGAAGCCTTTCGCAGCCGCTCCTGGAGCCCCGCCTCCTCCTGCGCGCACGACCGCAGCTCCGCCGCCGTGCGCTCGCCCAGCTCCTCGTCCGCCTCGAGCTCCTTGGCGAGCCGATCGCGGCACTCGGCCACCGCAGCCTCGGCACGCTCCAGCGCCGCCGCGGCCCGCTCCGACGCGGCTGCCACCTCCAGCTGGCGCTCGATCGCCGCCCGCAACAGCTCCGCGCGGCTGCGGCGCTCCGCGCGCTCGCGCTCGATCTGCTCAGCGAGCCTGCGCTCGGCCCGCAGCTCGGCCGTGAGCTCGGCGTGCCGCACCGCCATGGCGCCTTCGGCCGGCGCCTCGCGCCGCAGCTCGAGCTGGTGCTCCAGCCGCCGGACCGCCTCCGCCGTCTCGTCCACCTCACGCGCCGCGGCACGCAGGGCGGCTTCCGCAGCGTCGCGCGCCGAGTCGGCCTCGCCCACAGCGGCAGCGGCCTGCTCGACGGACCCCTGCGCTGCCTGCTCACCCCGGGCAGCCTCGGCAGACGACGCCGCCAGCCGCTGGCGGCGACCGAGCTGCTCGAGCACCCGCTCCTCACCGCCGGCCGGCACCTGCCGCAGCTCGCCGGTGGCTCCGAACAGCACGCGCCCGGAGCGCGTGACCGCAATGCCACGGAACGACGCCGGCACAGCGTCGAGCGACTCCACCACCCAGGCGTCGGCGAGCACGCGGCCGACGTGGGCGGCCACGGCTTCGGCGGGACGCACGTGGTCGAGCAGCCGCTCCGCCGCGGCCGTCGGCGGGTCTCCACCTGGCGGCGCCGCGCCGTCGGCAGGCAGCAAGGCGCTCGCCACCCTGTGCGCCCGCGGCGTCGAGCAGCGAGTGCCCCTCGCGCAGGTCGGCGACGACACCCGGCCCGCAGCAGCGACCCGAGCGCGGCGGCGACGGCGTGCTCGTAGCCCTCGTCGGCGCCTACGTCCTCGGCAAGCGAGCGCACGCCCGCCGGTGCCCCGCCCGCGGCGCGCAGGAAGTGGTTGACGGCGGCAAGCTCGGCCCCGATGCGTGCGGCCTCCTGGCGGGCGGACTCCACGCCCTGCTCGCGCCGCCCGCCGCGCCGCCCGCGCATCCTCGGCGGCGCGCTCCGCGGCATCCAGAGCCGCACGGCGCTCCGCGAGCACGCGCAGCCGCGGCGTCGCGGCCCCGGGCCGCCGCGGCCTGCTCCGCCCGCAAGCCCTCGAGCTCCGATTCGAGCCCCGCCTCGCGCTCAGCGTCGAGCGCGGCCAGCTCGGCCTCGATCTCGGCGATGCGGTCCGCGGTGGACTCGCCCTCGGCCGCCGACGCGTCGGCGCTGGCGGCCTCCTCGATCAGCGCCAGCTCCCGGCGGCGGCGCTCGGCGTCCTCGCCGGCGCTCTCCCCCGTGTCCCGCGCTCGCTCGAGCCGCAGCCCGATCCGCTCCGCGGCCGAGCGCGCCCCGTAGAGCCGGCTCGACAGCGCCTCGCGCGCCCGGCTGTGCTCCGCGAACGCCTCCTCGGCCGCCTCGCGCCGCGCGGCGACCGCCGACAGCAGCCGCTCCGTCTCCGCCCGCTCCGAAGCCGCGGCGGCGGCGGCCTTCTCCGCCTCGGCCAGCTCGACCGCTACGGCCCGCACGTCGTCGCGCGCGAGCGCAAAGCGCGCCTCGAGCGACTGCCGCTCGAGCCGCTCGTGCAGCTCGGCCGCCTCGGCCTGGCGCTTCAAAGGCCGCAGCCGCGAGCGCGCCTCGCGCTCGACGTCCAGAGCACGGTCGAGGTTGTCCTGCGTGCGCTCGAGCTTGAGCTGAGCCCGCCGCCGTCGCTTGCGGTGCTTGCCGAGCCCCGCGGCCTCCTCGATCAGCAGGCGCCGGTCGCGCGGCTTTGAGTGGATGATCGCCTCGACGCGGCCCTGCGACACGACCGAGTGCATCTCCTTGCCGAGCCCGGTGTCGGACAGCACCTCCAGCACGTCCACCAGCCGGCAGCGCGCCCCGTTGAGCCGGTACTCGCCCTCGCCGGAGCGGTCGAGCTTGCGTACGATCGAGATCTCGGAGAACTCAGAGTCGAAGGCGCCGTCCGAGTTGTCGAGCACCACCTCCACCTCGGCGGCGCTCCGCGAGGGCAGCCCGTGGCCGCCCGCGAAGATCACGTCCTGCATCGTCTGGCCGCGCACCGCCAGCGGTGACTGCTCGCCGAGCGCCCACAGCACCGCGTCCGTGATGTTGGACTTGCCCGAGCCGTTGGGCCCGACGATCACCGACGTGCCGGGCGCGAAGTCGAGCTTCGTGCGGTCGGGGAAGGACTTAAAGCCCTTCAGGGAGATGGAGCGAAGGTGCATCTAGGCCGGCTCCTCCAGCCGATCGAGCGCGCGCAGCGCTGCTTCCTGCTCGGCGCTCTTCTTCGTCCTTCCCTCGCCGCGGCCGATCTCCTCCCCGCCACCTCGGCGACGGCGACGAAGCTGCGGTCGTGCGGCGGTCCCTGCTCGGAGTCGATCCGGTAGGTCACGACCTCCGCCCGCCGCGCGAGCCGCTCCTGCAGCACGGACTTGAAATCCACCGGGTGCTCCAATGCCTCGTCGACCTGCTCCGCGAACGCCTCCACCACCGCGGGCGCCACTCGCTCGTAGCCGAACGCAAGGTACGCCGCCCCGATGATCGCCTCGCAGATCGAGGCCAGGATGCGGTCGCTCTCGATCAGCATCTCGGCGCTCTTGCCGGTGCCCTCGGGCGCGTGGGCGCGCAGCCTGTCAGGCACGTCGAGATCGCGCGCCACCTGCGCGCACGCCTGCCGCGACACCGCCTGCGCGCGCAGCTTGGTGAGCCGCCCGGCCCCGTAGCGGGGGAAGCGCGGGTAGAGGTCGCTCGAGATCGACAGGCTCAGGACCACGTCCCCGAGGAAGGCCAGCCGCTCGTACGACTCCCAGCGCTGGTCGACCCAGCTCGAATGTGTGAATGCCTGATGGGCAAGATCGTCTGGGAGCTCGTCGAGTAAGGAACTGAGAGTGTCCAGGGGATCAGGGCGCGTTCTGCGGGGCGTGGGCGGCAACGAAGTCGGCGGCCTGGCCGACCGACTTGATCTTCACGGCCTCCTCGTCGGGGATGCGGATGCCGTAGGTGTCCTCGAGCTCCATCGTCAGCTCGACGAGGTCGAGCGAGTCGGCCTCGAGATCCTCCTTGAAGCGAGTCCCCTCCTGAACGCGGTCGATGTCGACCTCGAGCTCCTTGGAGAGGTGCTCGCGAATGCAGCTGCAGCACCTCGTCTCTATTCATCGATGGGGGCGACCGTAGCAGTGGGTGCGGATCGCAAGGCGCCCCCGGCTTCCAGGGCGGCTGAGGTGCGCTCGATCATGCGCTCATCCACGGCTCGCTGGGCCACGCGGACGGCGTTGGCGATGCCCTCCGCGCTCGACGCCGCCGTGGGCGATCACGACGATTCCGCGCACGCCCAGGAGGATCGCTCCGCCGGTGGTGTTGGGGTCGAGATCGCGGCGCAGACCGCCCAGCGCGCCGCGGACGAGGAGACCGCCCAGCATCGACACCGGGCTCGACCGCACGGCGTCCCGCACGGCGCCCACGACCGTCTTCGCGGTGCCTTCCATCAGCTTCAGCGCGACGTTGCCGGTGAAGCCGTCGGTGACGATCACGTCCGCGGCGCCGGCCGTGACGTCCGTGCCCTCCACGTTGCCGATGAAGTTGATCGAGCTGGGCGCCGCCGTCGCCAGCCGCTCGTGCGCGGCCACCACGTCCGCCGTGCCCTTCTTCGGCTCCTCGCCGATCGAGAGCAGCCCGACGCGCGGGCGCTCCACGCCGTGCACCGCCTCCATGAACGCCGAGCCCATGTAGGCGAACTGCACGAGGTGCTCGGGCCGCACCTCCACGTTGGCGCCCACGTCGACCATCAGCGTGGGCGCGCCCGGCACGGGCAGCATCACCGCGATGCCGGGACGGTGGACGCCGCGCAGGCGCCTCAGATGCAGAACCGCCGCCGCCAGGGCCGCGCCCGTCGAGCCCGCGGAGACGGCGGCCGAAGCGTCACCGGCGGCAACCGCGCGGACGGCCTGCACGATCGAGGAGTCCGGTTTCGAGCGCACCGCGAGCACCGGCTCCTCGTCGTTGGCGATCGCCACCGGCGCGTCGACCACCCGCGGATAGCCCGCCAGCGCCTCAGCCGGGCCGAACAGCGTCACCTCGAGGCCGGACAGCCGTCCGCCCTCGGCCACGGTCGCGGGACCGTGGTCGGCGCCGTTCGCGTCGAGCGCGATCATGGCTAAGGGGACTCGGTTACTCGCTGCGGTTCGGCGCCATGACCTCGCGGCCGCCGTAGCTGCCGCACACCGAACAGACGCGGTGCGGAAGGCGCGGAGAGTGGCACTGCGGGCAGGTGCTGAGGCGCGGAGCCTCGATCTTGTGCTGCGAGCGCCGCTTGTTCGTGCGCGCGTGAGACTGCTTTTGCTTAGGGACAGCCATGCGATGGGCGAGTCTAGCGACTCGCCCACCGCGGTCGCAGGTCGCAGGTCGCGGGTCGCAGGAACTACTCGAACTTCAGCTCGCGCAACTTCGCCCAGCGCGGATCGGGCTCCGAGGCGTGGCCGTGATCCGGCGCGGCGTTGTTGAGGTTCTCGCCACAGACCGGACACAGGCCCAGGCACTCCTCGGGCAGACGATCTGAGCCGGCAGCGCCAGCGCCAGGGCGTCGCGTGACCAGGCGCGCAGGTCGAGCTCGTCGCGCGCTCACGTAGGGCGAGGTGAGCTCGTCGTCGTCGCCGGCGCCCGGCTGGTCCACCTCGCGGGCGTCCACCTCGATCTCCTTCTGCGCCGCCTCGAGGCAGCGCATGCAGGGGCCCTCGAGCCGCGCCGAGAAGCGCAGCCGCAGCGCGTAGCCGCCCATCGTGCGCGACACGTCGAGTCGTACCGGCACATCGCCGGAGCCCGTGGCGTAGGTCTGGCCGCCGAACGACAGCGGATCCACCGTCACGTGGGTGTCGATCCGGCGACCCTCTCCCGAGTGCAGCGACAGGCGACCGAGATCGAAGATGTCGGTCCTCTGAGCCATCGCCACTAAAAAGTAGCGAGACGTACGAAGGGCGCTAGCGGACCTCTGCCTCTTCGCGGCCGGCGAGCCGGTCGCGGCCGCGCTGCACCGCGGCGGTGAACTTCGTGAGGTTGACCTCGAGGGTGTTGAGGATGTCGTCGGCGTAGTCCTCGGCGCCGAGACGGATCTCGCGCTCGCGTGCGCGGGCCTCTTCGATGATCTCGTCGGCCTGGCGCTCGGCCTGCTTCACGACCTCCTCGTTGGAGATCAGCCGGGTCTGCTCGTCGCGCGCCTCCTTGATGATGCGCTCCGCCTCGCGCTTGGCCTCGGCGAGCATCTCCTGGCGCTCCTTGACGATCCAGCGCGCCTGCTTGATCTCCTCGGGGATCGTGGCGCGCATCTGGTCGAGGATGTCGTAGATCTCCTCCTTGTCCACGCGCACCTGGTCCGTCAGCGGAACAGGCTTCGCGTTGTGGATGAGGTCGTCGAGCTTGTCGATCAGTACCAGGACGTCCATTGCAGCCTCAGATTCGTCAGCGCCCGATTTCCTCCTCCAACCGCTTTGCAACGGCTGAAGGAACCAAACCCTCGATATCGCCCCCGAACATAGCCAGCTCTTTCACCCCACTGGAGCTGAGAAAGCTGTATTGGGGTGACGCAAACAGGTAGATGCTCTCGATCTCCGGCGCCATCTTTCGGTTGAGCTGGTTCATCTCGAACTCGTACTCGAAGTCCGAGATCGCCCGCAAGCCCTTGACGATTGCGTTTGCGCCGTGCTCGCGAGCGAATTCGACGAGGAGCGTATCAAAGGTTTTTACCTGCACATTGGGGAGTTTCGTCATCTCCGCCTGGATGAACGAAACCCTCTCCTCGGCGCTGAACACCGTCTTCTGCTTGCGCACCGGCTGGTTCACCACCCCCACGATCACGTGCTCGAACACGTTCGCCACGCGGCCGATGATGTCGAGGTGGCCGAGCGTGACCGGGTCGTAGGAACCCGGGCAGACGGCGGTTCCCTTGGCGGGATCAGGCGCCACTGTAGATGGCGATCCGGGTGTCCCCGTACACGCGCTCGTCGATGAGCGGGAGCGTCAGCTCGAGGGGATTGCGCTTGTCTGATTCGGACACGATTCGGGCGTCTTTCGTGACAACGGCCGGCAGCCGCTCGGACAGCGGACCGGCCAATTCGGAAGCGGAACTATATGGCGGGTCCAGGAAAACGAGGTCGTATGGGCGCTCGCTTGCGTCGCGCAGATAGGCGAGCGCGTCGCGGCGCCGCACCGGAGCGTCGACGCCGATCGCCTCGAGGTTGCGCCTGATCGCCGCGATCGCGCGCTGATCGGAGTCCACGAACACCGCCTCGGCCGCGCCGCGCGAGAGCGCCTCGATGCCGAGCGCACCCGAGCCGGCGAACAGGTCGAGCACCCGCTCGCCGTCGAGCGGGCCGAGGATCGAGAACAGCGCCTCGCGCACGCGGTCGGCGGTGGGCCGCGTGGAGGCACCCGGCGGGGCGCTGCAGGCGCCGGCCCTTGAACTCGCCCGCGACGACTCTCATCCGCGCATCCTCACACGGTTAGAGTCCGCGCATGGACCTCAAGGAATACCGCCAAGCGAGCCTCGACACGTGGAACACCCTGGCGCCGATCTGGGACGAGCGCCGCGACGAGATCGGCGAGCCGGTGACCGGCGTGCGCGACCGGATGCTCGAGCTGCTGTCGCCGAAACCGGGTGAGACGGTGCTCGACATCGCCTGCGGCAGCGGTGAGTTGACCGAGGCGCTGTCCCCTCGGGTAGGTGACTCGGGACGCGTGATCTGCACGGACTTCGCCATGCAGATGGTCGATGCCGCACGGCACCGCGGCGAGGCCCTCGGGCTCGCGAACGTCGAGTACCGCGAGATGGACGCCGAGCAGATGGACCTCGAGGACTCGAGCGTGGACGGCGCGGTGTGCCGCTTCGGCTTCATGCTGATGGCGGACCGGGTGGCGGCACTGCGCGAGACGCGCCGCGTGCTGCGCAACGGCGGCCGCCTGGTGTTCGCCGTCTGGGCCGAGCCGCTGCGCAATCCGTGGGTGTTGGTACCGGGAAGCGTGCTCATGGAGCGCGGCGCGATGCCGCCCACCGGACCCGGACGGTCCCGGGATCTTCGCCCTTGGCGACCCCGCCAAGATCGAGGCCTCGCTCGCCGACGCCGGCCTGGGCCCCGTGGCCGTTGAGGACATCGAGGTTCAGAACCACATTCCAGACCCCGACGCCCTCTGGGAGCGCGTGACGAAGACCATGGGCCCGCTGGCCACGGCGATCGCCCAGCAGTCCGCGGACGAGCAGAGCCTCGATCCGCGCCGCGATCGAGGAGCGCGCCGAAGCGTTCCGAGCCCCGGACGGCTACCACCTGCCGGGCGCGGTTCACGTGGTGCTTGCCCAGCCTGGCGTCTAGGGTCGTGAGTCGGAAGTTCGGCTTCAGCTTCCCGAGTGGCTGGGCTCGGCTGACGACGCACGCGGGATGAGTCGATGCCAGAGCATCGGCGATCCCGCGGGTGGCGTCAGACGCGCACAGACGCCGGGAAGGTGCGCACGAAATAACGACTCACGACACTAGGCCGGAATCGGCTCGTGCTCCGGGCCGAAGGCCGCCACCACCGCCTCGCGCAGCAGCACGTGCTCGGGCTCGGTCGAGCCCCGGGTCGCGCGCCAGCAGCTCGTCGGCGCGGTCGGTGGCCAGCTCGAGCAGCGGCAGGTCCTCCGGCAGGCGCGCCACGCGGAACACGGCCTCGCCGTGCTGGCGGGTGCCGAGGATGTCGCCCTCCTTGCGCAGCTCGAGGTCCACCTCGGCGAGCTTGAAGCCGTCCGACTCAGAGGCGATCGCCTCGAGCCGCGGCAGCTTGGGATCGCCGAACAGGATGCAGAGCGACTCGTGCTCGCCGCGCCCGATCCGCCCGCGCAGCTGGTGCAGCTGGCGAGAGGCCGTAGCGCTCGGCGGCCTCGATCAGCATCACGGTGGCGTTGGGCACGTCGATGCCCACCTCGATCACCGAGGTGGCCACGAGCACGTCCGCCTGGCCCGACACGAACGCCTGCATCGCCGCGGCCTTCTGCTTCGACGGCATCTGTCCGTGGATCAGCTCCACACGGTGGTCCCGGAACTCGGTCTTCGCGAGCCGCTCGGCCTCGGCGCTGGCGGCGCGCGCCTGGAGCGTCTCGGACTCGGACACGAGCGGGCAGACCACGTAGCACTGGCGCCCCTTGGCGATCTCCTCGCGGATGCGCTCGTAGGCGCGCTTGCGGGCGCGCTCGCCGTCCACCACGTGGGTCTCGATCGGCTTGCGGCCGGCCGGCAGCTCGCGCAGCGTGCTGGAGTCGAGGTCGCGGTAGAGGGTGAGCGCGAGCGTGCGCGGGATCGGCGTGGCAGTGAGGTGCAGCGCGTGCACGGCCATGCCGGGCGGCGCCTTGGCGTCGAGCGCGGAGCGCTGGCGCACGCCGAAGCGGTGCTGCTCGTCGATCACGCACAGCGCCAGCTCGCGGAACTCCACGGCCGGCTCGATCAGCGCGTGCGTGCCCACCACGAGCTGCAGCTCGCCCGTGGAGAGCCGCCCAAGGATCTCGCGCCTGCGCGCCGCGGGTGTGGAGCCGGTGAGCAGCGCGATCGGCACGAGTCCGCCGAGCAGGCGGTCGAGCGTGGCCATGTGCTGCTCGGCCAGCGTCTCGGTGGGCGCCATCAGCGCAGCCTGCGCCCCGTTCTCGACGGCGCGCAGCATCGCCCCGAGCGCCACCACCGTCTTGCCAGAGCCCACCTCCCCCATCAGCAGACGCTGCATCGGCTCCGAGCGGGCGAGATCGGCGTCGATGCGCGCGAACGCCTCGCGCTGGTCGCCGGTGGGCTCGAACGGCAGCGACGCCCGCCACGGCTCCACCAGCTCGCCGGTGGCCTGCAGCTCCGGCGCCGGGCGCCCGTCCTGGCGCGCCTGGCGGCGGCCCGAGAGCGCCAGCTCGAGCAGCAGCAGCTCCTCGAACGCGAGCCGCCGCCTGGCCTCGTCCTCGTCCGGCTGCTCGCGCGGGAAGTGCAGCTCGGCGAGCGCCGCCGGACGGTCGGCAAGCCGCTCGGCGGCGCGGATGTACGCGGGCAGCGGCTCGACCACGTCGTGCATGTGCTCGCGCTGCTCCCACACCAGCTCGCGCAGCCGGTCCGAGCCGAGACCCTTCGTGCCGGGATAGACGGACACAACGCCCACCGTGTGCACCCCGCCGGAGCCCGCGGCGGCATCCACGGCCTCGTGCTCGTTCACCCAGAACTGGTTGCGCTTCTTCATCCGGCCGCGGAGCAGGAGACGGGTGCCCGGCCTCACCTGGTCCGCCACCCACGGCCGGTTGAACCAGACCGCCACCAGCGGCCCGGACTCGTCCGCCACCCGCGCCTCGGCGCGCGGCCGCATGCGGCGATTGCGCGAAGGGCGCGTGGTGATCGAGCGCACCTCCACCTCCACCGTCGCGTCCTCGTCGGGCGCGAGCGACGCGATCGGGCGCACCTCGCCGCGGTCTGCGTGGCGGCGGGGAAGGTGCTCGAGCAGGTCCCCCACCGTCTCGAGGCCGAGCACCGCTGCGCCCTCGCGTGCCTGCTTGCCGAGCGACAGCGGCCGGGCGCAGGGCGCTGGGGCGCGGCCACGAGCGAAGCGGCGCGTCGAGCGCCTCCTCGAACGTCAGCTCGGCGGTGTCTGCGAAGCGGGTGGGTATGACCGGGAAGCTACTCGGCGGCCAGGAGGTACCACCAGGCGGGCTGGTCGCCCTGCTGCCAGTCGAGCTCCACGCCCTCGGGCAGCGCTGCCTCCACGTCGGTGGCCTCGAGCGGCGCGCTGTCGCCGGCGATGCAGGTGAGCACCTCGCAGCCCTCCGCCACGCGCCCGATCGTCTCGCGCAGCACCGTCGGGGAGGTCGCCCCAGGCCACCAGCTCCTCGCCCGCGTAGCCGAGGGCGTCGCCCTCGCGGAAGCGCCCCTGAGCGTCGTGGCGCGCGGCCTGGGCGATGCCGCCGGTGCGCAGCGCCTCGGCGGCTGCGCCCACGGCGCCCGCGTTGTCCTCGCTCGAACGCGACGGGTCGAAGGCCAGCAGCGCCGCCAGGCCGGTCTGCTGCGCGCGTGTGGGAACCACGCGCACCGGGCGCTCGGACAGCTCGGCGGCGCGCTCGGCGGCCAGGATCACGTTCTGCGAGTTGGGCAGCACGATCACCTCGTCCGCCTCCACGGCGTGGATGCCGGCGAGCAGCTCGTAGGTGGACGGGTTGAGCGTCGCGCCCCCCTGCACCACCTGCGCGCCCAGGTCCTCGTACAGGTGAACGAGGCCCTCGCCGCTCGCCACGGCCACCACACCGCAGCTGGCGCGCTGGGCCGCGGACGTCCCGTCGCCGTCCGCGGCGAGCCGCGCGCGGCGATCGGCAATCTGCTCCCGCATGTCGGCCACATCGAAACGCGACACCTCCCCGGCGCCCTCGAACAGCGCGGCGGCGGAGTCCGGCTCGTCGGTGTGCACGTGCACGCGCAGCGTCTTGTCGTCGCCCACCACGAGCACGGAGTCGCCGATCTCCTCGAGCCGCCGCACGAAGTCGGATGCCTCGAGCGCCTCTCCCGGACACCGCGAAGTTCGTGCAGAAGCGGTACTGGCTCGACTCGTGCTGGGGCAGGTGCAGCGAGCGCGCGGGCAGCTCGTGCGCGATCGCGCGGCGGCTCCTGGCCGCGCAGCGCCGCCGATCACGCCCGCCATGATCACCGTCATGCCGTACGCGCCCGCGTCCACCACGCCCGCCTCGCGCAGCACGGCGAGCTGGTCGGGTCCCTTCTGCACCGCGTCCTTGGCGGCCTCGAGCGCGCGCTCGAGCACCTCGGCGAGCAGCTCGTCCTGCTCGGCGGCGCCGGCGTCCGGGCCGAGCCGCTGGGTGTCCATGTGCGCGAGGTCCTGCGCCACCCGGTGCGCCATCGCGCGCACCGCCGTGAGCATCGTGCCCTCCGCCGGGTCGCGCACCGACTCGTAGGCGGCGTCCGCGGCGCGCGCCAGCGCGGCGGCCACGAGCACCGGGTCGACCAGCTCGCCGGGCCGCGACGCCAGCTCCGCGGCCGCACCGCGCACGATCTGCGACAGGATCACGCCGCTGTTGCCGCGGGCGCCGAGCAGCGCGGCGCGCGCCACGGCGTGCACGATCTCCTCGCGGCCGATCACGTCGATCGGCTCGCCGTTCATGCGGTCGAGCTCGTCGAGCACGGAGCGCATGGTCATCGCCATGTTGTCGCCCGTGTCGCCGTCGGCTACCGGGAAGACGTTGAGGTCGTTGACCTCCTGGCGGCGCGCCTCGAGCTCCGCGTAAGCGGCCGCTACGGCGCTGCGGAATCGAACGAGACTCGGATCAGGCACGACGAGGTTTTACACCGGCACGTCGGACGGGTTGCGTCCGGGCCACGACAGTCCGGGGCCGCAGGTGGGCTAGACGGCCTTCGTCACCTTACCCGCCTTCAGGCAGCGGGTGCAGACGTATTCGCGGCGGGGCGCACCGGATACGAGGATGCGGACCTTCTGGAGGTTCGGGTCGAAGCGCCGCTTGGTGGCCACCATCGAGTGGCTGCGGCTCTGGCCGAACGCCGGGACCCTTGCTGCACACGAAACAGACCTTTGGCATGGCGGCGAAATCTAGCAATGGGTGATCCGGCGCACGATCTCGGCCGTCAGATCGGGGCGACTCACGGCTCCGTTCTCGACCTCCTCGACGTGAGCGTCGGGAACGTCGCGCCGGATCGCCTCGACCAGCTCGGCCGGGAACCAGACGTTGCCGGGGAAGACCAGCATCCAGAGCCTGTCGCCCAGCGCGCGGCCCGGCTTGCTGCGAGTTGTGGCAGATCCACTCCGCGCAGCCGCGCGAGCGTGGCGCTCGAGCGGCGCGTACGCCATTACCGCGTCGATCCGCTGCCTGCACCTCTTGCGGCGTTGAACTGCGGGTTGCCGCCCTCCACCACCGTGCGCAGCGCGGAGCGGTAGTCGCGTCTCGAACAGCTGCACGAGCGCGCGCACCACCGCCGGCGAGGACGCGAGCCCGTCATCGACCCCGGAGTAGTCCGACCGCTGCCCAGCGCCGCCACGCCCGGGCTACCACCGCCGCCACCAGCTCGGGCTCGAGCGCCGAGGCCTCCACCGCGCGGTGCAGCGCGTCGCCGAACGCGATCAGCACCGCGGGCTCGCCGAGCTCGCGCGAGCAGCGCCGACTGGTCCTCGGCGTCCACTCGGCACTGTCGTAGGGGCCCGTGCGCGTGGAGCTGGCCGACGCCGCGCGGGTCGTAGATCGACCACACGGTGATCCCGCTCGAGCTCCTCGGCCAGCGCCGCGAACGCAGTCGGCACCGACATGCACGGATGCGAGATCACGACGATCGGTCCCTCGCCGCGCTGCTCCCAGTGGAGCTCTACCCCGTCAGGTAGCCGCAGCTTCGACACGGTCCGAGACCTCGCGGACCGGATCGCCCGGCCGGATGGTGCCGCCACTCAGGATGTCCGCACGCAGGCCGCCACGGTGCACGAGGCCGCGCATCACCCCGGGCTGGGTGAGGCTCTGCAGGTGCGCGCACGGCTCGCACAGCTCCACGCCCACGCACTCCACCTCGCCCACCAGGAAGCGCTTGCCCACGAGCGGGTTGAGCCGCGCGCCGCGGGTGACGATCTGGCGCCGGCTCTCCCCGGGTCCCAGCTCGATCCCGTGCTCCGCCACCAGCGCCTCGAGCGCCTCGGCCTCGATCAGCGTGATGTTGCGCCCGGGCTCCTCGCGCTTGGCCGCCGGGAGTGCGTCCCAGTGCTTGCGGTCACCCACGAGGCCCTTGCCCGCCACGGCCTCCACCTCGGGCACCTCGCCGACCGGCCCCGCGTGTCGGGACCGATGTAGATCGCCTCTACGCGGCCTTCGCTCAAGGCAGGAAGCGCGCCACGCTCTCGGCCACGCACACCGGCTTCTCGCCGCCCTCGATCTCGACCGTGAACTTGGTGACGGCCTGGAACCAGCCGCCGCCGACGTCGTCCACGGAGAGCACCTCCGAGTACGCCCGGACGCTTCGAGCCGGCGGGCACGGGCGCGGGGAAGCGCACCTTGTTCCAGCCGTAGTTCACGCCGAGCTTGAAGCCCTTGGACTCCGTGAGCTGCTCGCGGAAGCCGTCGATGATCGACAGCGTGAGGTTGCCGTGCGCGATCGGCCCGCCGAACGGGCTCTCGTTCTTCGCGCGCTCGATGTCCACGTGGATCCACTGGTGGTCACCGGACACGTCGGCGAACGTGTTGATCATGTCCTGCGTGACCTCGCGCCAATCGCTCGGCCCGATCTGCTGGCCGACGATTTCCTTCAGACCTTCGATTCCGTCAATGGTTATTGGTGCCATGCGGGGAGGCTACCCGCCCGCTCAAGCGAGCGGGCGGAAGCCCGAGCAGAGCACGCGCATCCAGACGATCTTGCCGTCCCGCACCTCCAGGTAGGCCTGCTGCTCGACCACGAACGGGCCGTCGGGGTTGTGGCCGCGGAAGCGGTAACCGACGCGCTCGCGGTCCGCGCACGGTGTCGGTGTCGCAGGCTCGACCAGCTCGTCGATCTCGTCCGAGTCCTCGAACCACTGGCGCAGGATCCGGTCGACCACGTCCTGCGGGTGCTTGGCGTCCCAGTTCCTGCCCGGGGTGAGGCCGCGGAAGCTGATCTCCGGGCGCCATCAGCGCGGCGCAGGTGTCGAAGTCCTTCCGGGAGAGCGCCTCGGCGAAGGCGGCTCCGACTGTGGAAGTGGCAGTGGGCATGGGAGCACACTCTCACCCCGCCGCGCCGCTGGCAAGTGCTGTGTGCGTCAGATCACGTCGCGCATGACCTCGAGCGCGCGCTCGATCCCCGAGCGGTCCACGTCGAGGTGCGTGACGGCGCGCAGGCGCGTGAGATCCAGGCGCGTGACCTGCACGCCGGCGCTCGCGCAGCTCCTCGCCGGTCCTGGTGGCGTCGGCCACCTCGAACACGACGATGTTCGTGTCGACGGTCGACGGGTCGAGGGTCACGCCGTCGATCTCCGGCCAGCCCCTCCGCCAGCACGCGCGCGTTCTCGTGATCATCGGCCAGGCGCTCCACGTGGTTGTCGAGCGCGTAGAGGCCGGCGGCCGCCACCACGCCGGACTGGCGCATCGCTCCGCCCCACATCTGCTTGTAGCGCCAGGCCTCCTCGATCAGCTCGCGTGAACCCACGAGCACCGCGCCGATCGGGGCGCCGAGGCCCTTGGTGAAGTCGATCCAGGCGCTGTCGAAGCCCGACGCCTGGTCGGCCGCGGACACGCCAGAGGCCACCACCGCGTTCATCAGCCGTGCGCCGTCCAAGTGCGCGCCGAGGTCGTGGGCGCGGGCCACGCCGAGCACGGAGCGGATCGTCTCGATCGGCCACACGCGGCCGCCGCCGATGTTGGTGGTCTGCTCCACCGACACGAGCTTCGAGCGCGGCGCGTAGCGGTCGCCCGGCAGGCGGATGGCGGCCTCGAGCTGCTCGGCGGTGAAGATGCCGCGGTCGCCGTCGAGCGGGCTCATCACCGCGCCCGACAGCGAGGCGGGGCCGCCCGCCTCGAACTGCAGCGGATGCGCGGTCTTGTCGAGGATCACCTCGTCGCCGCCGGGGCCGAGATGCAGCCGGTAGGCGATCTCGTTGCACATCGTGCCGGTGGGCAGGAACAGGCCGGCCTGGTGGCCGAGCAGCTCCGCCACGCGCTCCTGCAGGGCGTTGGTGGTCGGGTCCGCCAGCCGCTGCTCGTCCCCCACCTCGGCCTCGTACATCGCCTTGCGCATGCCCTCGGTGGGGCGCGTCTGCGTATCGCTGAAGAGATTGACGGTCATGGGTGACTGGTGACTGGTGATTGGTGACTGGCTCTAGCCACTAGTCACCAGTCACCCGAGCTTCCGTCGCAATTCGGCCATCGCGAGCACCGCGTGTGCCGCGTCCTCGCCTGAGTGGCGCTTGCCGCCGCCGGCCCTTGCGAGCGCCTGCTCCATCGTGTCCACGGTGAGGACGCCGAAGGCGCACGGGCACGCCGGTGTCGAGCGAGACGCGCGCTATGCCGCGGGCGGCCTGGTCGCAGACGTAGTCGTAGTGGTCCGTCTCGCCGCGGATCACGGCGCCGACGCAGGCCACGCCGGCGTAGCGGCCCGACTCGGCGCAGTACTTGGCCGCCAGCGGCAGCTCGAACGCGCCGGGCACGTCGTGCACCTCAACGCTGCCGCCGGCCTCCTCGAACACGCGCCGGGCGCCCTCGACGAGCTTCTCCGCCAGATCCTCGTAGAAACGCGCCGCGGCTATCGCCCAGACCGCGGAGGCTTCAGCCACCCGGGCGCTCCCGGTCGCCGGCTGGCCTCCGCGCTCTCGCGGTCGGCGATGCGCTCGCTCTGGATCATCTCCTCGTCGAGCGCGAGGCCCTGGTGGTGAAGCAGGTGGCCCATCCGCTCGCGCTTGGTACGCAGGTAGTCGCGCGTTGTGCTCGGTGGGCGGATGCTGGATCGGGATCTGGTCGGTGACGGTGAGGCCGTAGCCCTCGAGGCCGACGATCTTCTTGGGGTTGTTGGTGAGCAGGCGGATCGAGCTGAGCCCGAGGTCCACCAGGATCTGAGCGCCGATGCCGTAGTCGCGCAGGTCCGCTGGCAGCCCGAGCTCGAGATTGGCGTCGACGGTGTCGAGCCCGTCCTCCTGGAGCTTGTACGCGCGCAGCTTGTTGAGGAGGCCGATGCCGCGGCCCTCCTGGGCGAGGTAGAGCAGCACGCCCTGGCCCTCCTCCTCGATCCGCCGCAGCGCGTCCTCGAGCTGCTGGCCGCAGTCGCAGCGCTGCGAGTGGAACACGTCGCCGGTGAGGCACTCGGAGTGCACGCGCACGAGCACGTTCTCCTGGCCGTCCACCTCGCCCTTGACCATCGCCACGTGGTGCTTGGTGTCCACGAGCGAGCGGAAGCCGACCACCGTGAAGTCGCCGAAGTCGGTGGGCATGTGCGCGGACACCACGCGCTCGACGAGCTTGTCGTGGCGGCGGCGGTAGGCGATCAGATCCGCCACCGTGACCATCTTCAGCGAGTGCCGTGCGCAGTACTCCACGAGGTCCGGCACGCGGGCCATCGTGCCGTCGTCGTTCATGATCTCGCAGATCACGCCGGCCGGAGTGAGGCCCGCCAGCCGCGCGAGATCCACGGCCGCCTCGGTCTGGCCGGTGCGCTCGAGCACGCCGCCGGCCTTGGCCTTGAGCGGGAAGATGTGGCCCGGCTGGACCAGGTCGCTGCGGACGCGAGCTCGGGTCGATCGCCACCTGGATCGTGTGCGCGCGGTCGTGCGCGGAGATGCCGGTGGTCACGCCCTCGCGCGCCTCCACCGACACCGTGAACGCCGTCTCGAAGGGCGACTCGTTCTTGGCCGCCATCAGGTCGAGGCCGAGCTCGTCGCAGCGCTCCGGGCGTGAGCGCGAGGCAGATCAAGCCCGCGCCCCTCCTTGGCCATGAAGTTGATCGCCTCGGGCGTCGCGAACTGGGCGGCGAGCGTCAGGTCGCCCTCGTTCTCGCGGTCCTCGGCGTCGCAGACCACGACCATGCGGCCCGCGCGGACGTCCTCGAGCGCCTCCTCGATCGTGGCGAACGGGCCGCTCATGAACGCGCTCCCTGGGTCAGCTTCTCAACGTATTTCGCGAGCACGTCGACCTCCAGATTCACAACGCGGCCCGGGGCCGCGCTTCCCGAACGTCGTCCGCTCGAGCGTCTCGGGGATCAGGGAAACCGTAAAGCCTTCGTCGTCCAGGTCGGCGACGGTGAGCGACACGCCGTCCACCGCGATCGAGCCCTTCTCCACGATGTAGCGCAGGATTTCGGGGCCGCAGGCGATGCGGACCACGTTGCGCGAAGCCCTCCACCGTCACCTCCTCGACGCTGCCGGTGCCGTCCACGTGGCCCTGCACGAAGTGGCCGCCCAGCCGGTCCTCGGGACGCAGCGGCAGCTCGAGGTTCACCGGTGTCGCCCGCACTCGAGCGGGCCGAGCGACGAGCGGCGCAGCGTCTCTGCCATCACGTCGGCGCGGAAGGCGCCGTCCGCGACGCTCACGCGCCGTGAGGCAGACGCCGTTGACGGCGATCGAGTCGCCCTCGGACAGCTCCCGAGCGAGCGCGGTCTCCACCTCGAGGCGCGAGCCCGCGGGCTCGTTCTCCACCGCGCGCACGCTGCCGAGGTCCTGTACGAGCCCGGTGAACATCACCACTCCGTCATCCGCGCGCGGATGAGCACGTCGTCGTGCGACCCGCTCGACTTCGCTGGAGAGCGCGCGCCGGGCCGCGTCGATCGGCCTCCACCCCCTGGCCCTCGAGCGGCACGCGCGCGTGGCGGCCGCCAACGAGCATCGGAGCGACGAACAGGCGCACCTCGTCGATCTCGCCGGCGTCGAGGAACGCCCCGGCCAGGTGCGGGCCGCCCTCGAGCAGCAGCGACTGGATCCCGCGCGCACCCAGCTCGGAGAGCGCCGAGCGCACGCGCGCGCCCTCGTTCTCCCCGGGCGCGACGATCACGTCCACGCCGGCGGCCTCGAGCGCATCCGTGTTGGCGCGCGCGGCGCCGCGCGAGCAGACGAGGAAGACGCGGCACCTCGCTCGCCGTGCGCACGAGCTGGCTGGAGGCGGGCAGGCGCGCCTCGGAGTCGAACACCACCCGCGCCGGCTGGCGCGCGACGCCCTCGATGCGGGCGGTGAGCAGAGGGTCGTCGGCCAGTGCGGTGCCGATGCCCACGGCCACGGCGTCCACCTCGGCGCGCCAGCGGTGCGACATCGCGCGGCTCTGCTCGCCGGAGATCCACTGCGAGTCGCCGGTGGAGGTGGCGACCTTGCCGTCGAGCGTCATCGCGGACTTGAAGAGCACGTGCGGACGGCCGGTCTTGGCGTGCTTGCGGAACGGCTGGTTGAGCAGGCGGGCGGCATGCGGCGGGCGCCCCGGCGGCCATGTCCACGCGAATGCCCTCGTCGCGCAGGATGCCGAGCCCGCGGCCGGAGGCGTGCTCGCTCGGGTCGTCGGACGCCACCACCACGCGCGCGATGCGGGCCTCCACGATCGCGTCCGTGCAGGGCGGCGTCCGGCCGTGTGGCAGCACGGCTCGAGCGACACGTACATCGTCGCGCCCGGCCGGATCCTCGCTGCAGGCCGCGAGCGCCTCACGCTCCGCGTGCGGGAGACCGGCCGCCTCGTGCCAGCCCTCGCCGATCACCCGGCCCTCCTTCACCACCACCGCGCCCACCAGCGGGTTGGGGCTCGTGCGGCCTCGAGCACGTTCAGCGAGCTCGATCGTGCGCATCAGATGCAGCTCGTCGCTGGCGGTGTCGGTGAAGTTGGCCACTGGACCAATGGTAATTGGGGGGTCGCGGTCCGCAGTCCGCAGTCCGCACGGCTGCCTCCCGGAAGCGCTTGAGGCGCGGGATATCGTCCATCACGTGGACGCCGAGCCGAACCGCTGGGCTGTGCTTGCGCTGCTCGGCGTCGCCCAGCTCATGGTCGTGCTCGACGCGACGATCGTGAACATCGCCCTGCCCTCGGCTCAGGGGGCGCTGAGGTTCTCCACCGACAGCCGGCAGTGGATCATCACTGCCTACGCGCTCGCGTTCGGCAGCCTGCTGCTGCTCGGCGGCAAGCTCGGCGACCTGTTCGGCCGCAAGTGGACGTTCATCGCCGGCCTGATCGGCTTCTCAGGCGCGTCGGCGATCGGGGGGCTCGCGCAGTCCTTCGGGATGCTCGTGATGGCGCGCGCGCTGCAGGGCATGTTCGGCGCGATCCTCGCGCCGTCGGCGCTCTCGCTGCTGACGGTGACGTTCGCCGACTCGCCCGATCGCGCGAAGGCCTTCGGGATCTTCGGCGCGATCGCCGGCGGTGGAGCGTCCGTCGGGCTCCTGCTCGGCGGCCTGCTCACCGAGGTGCTCTCATGGCGCTGGTGCCTGTGGGTGAACCTCGTGATCGCCATACCGACCGCGATCGTCGCGCTGAGATTGCTCGTGAACCAAGCCCCTCCCGACCGCCCGCGCATCGACTTCCCCGGCGTGGTCGTGGCGTCCGCCGGACTGTTCGCCTTGGTCTACGGCTTCTCGAATGCGGAGACGGACTCGTGGTCGGCGACGGCAACGATCGTCTCGCTCGCATCCAGCGCGGTGCTGCTGACCGCATTCGTGTTCATCGAGCGCCGGACGGACCATCCTCTGCTGCCGCTGCACATCGTCTGGGACCGCGCCAGAGGCGGCGCATACGCGTCAATCGCGCTTGCGGGCTCCGGCGTCTTCGCGGTGTTCCTGTTCCTCACGTTCTACATGCAGCAGAACCTCGGCTTCTCGCCGCTCAAGACAGGTGTCGCGTTTCTGCCGATGACCGCGACGATCGTCGTCGCCGCCACCACGGTCCAGACCAAGGTGCTGCCTCGCACAGGCCCCAAGCCTCTCGTGTGCACCGGCATGACGCTCGGCGTGGTGGCGATGATCCTGTTTACCCGACTGACGCCGGACTCGAGCTACGCGACCCACGTCCTTCCAGGGCTGATCGTCATCGGGCTCGGCATGGGCTGCATCTTCGCGCCCGCCTTCGGCACCGCCACGCTCGGTGTTGACCGAACGGAGGCCGGCATCGCATCCGCGATGGTCAACACCTCCCAACAGGTCGGCGGGTCGGTGGGCACGGCTCTCCTCAGCACGATCTTCGCGAGCGCGGCAGCGAGCTACGCGTCAAGCCACGCGCCGATGGCCGGACTGCGGGCCACCGCCATCGTGCACGGCTACACGACGGCGTTCTGGTGGGCCGCCGGCATCTTCGGGCTGGGTTTGCTCGTCGCATTGATCATCTTCCCGCCCGGCATCCGGTCGCCGGCGCCGCTGGCGCAGCCCTCCGCCGCATCTGAGTAGCGCCGCCCCGCAGTAACGTCCCGCGCGTGACGCGACGCTTGCGCGCCGCGGCCTCCCCTGCCTACCTCGCCCTTCTCGTGATCGTGGCAGTCGGATTGCTGCTGCGTGTTCTCCACAACACCTACGGGCTGCCCTACGTCTACAACATCGACGAGGGCTCGCACTTCACAAACCGGGCAATCGGGATGTTCGGCGGCAGCGCCGACCCCGGCTACTACCAGAACCCCTCCGCGTTCACGTACCTGATCCACCTGGCGCTGCGCTTCCAGTACGGGCCCGCGCACTTGATCCCGTTCGGGCATTACGGGCGCGCGATCCAGCAGTACTCGGAGGACCCGACCACGATCTACCGGACGAGCCGCACGCTGGCGGCCCTGCTGTGCATGCTCGGCGTGCTGTCGGTGTTCTGGGTGGGGCGCCGGCTGTGGGGGACGATGGAGGGGCTCGCGTCGGCGGCCGTCCTGTCGTTCGCGTTCTTGCCGGTGGCGTACTCGCGGGTGGCCGTGACCGACGTGGGCGCCCTGCTGCCGGTGGCGTTCGCGCTGTACGCCGCCGTGCGGGTGTACGAGGACGGGCGACGGAGGTACTTCGTGCTCGGCGGGGCGATGGCCGGGCTGGCGTTCGGCTTCAAGTACACGGCCGGTCTGGTCCTCGCTCCGCTGCTGATCGCGACGGTGGCGCGCGCGCTGCGCGACCGGCGCGCGCTCGTGGACGGGCTGATCGCGCTCGCGGCGGCGGTGGCCGTGTTCTTCGCCACCAACCCGTACGTGTTCATCAACTTCTCGGACGCCTGGCACCAGCTCAAGGGCGAGCAGCAGCTGGCCGGCAAGTTCGCCAAGCTCGGTCAGGAGGGCGACAACGGGCCGGCCTATTACCTCGACAGCCTCACCTGGGGTCTGGGCTGGGCGGCGGCCTTCGCCGCGCTCGGCGGCGTGGCGGTGGTGGCGCGGCGGTCACTCATGCGGGCGCTCCTGATGGCCGTGGTGCCGGTGGCGCTGTTCATCTACCTGAGCACGCAGGTGCGCTTCTTCGGCCGCTGGCTCCTGCCCGCGTATCCGGCCCTGGCGCTGCTCGCCGGCGTTGGAATCGCCCACGTGGTGCGGCTTCTGCCCGGCTCGCGACTCGTGCGGGCGGCTGCCCTCGCGCTGGTCGGCCTGGCGGTGCTCGCGCAGCCGATCCTCGCGGACGTGCGCACGGCGCGCCTGCTCGGGCGCACCGACACGCGCCAGATCGCGCGCGACTGGCTCGTGGCGCACTACCCGGCGCGGCTGCGGATCGTGATCGAGCCGGCGGTGCCGCCGCGCTACTACCGCCGCATCACCAACTCCGGGCGCGGCGACCCGCAGCACAAGCAGTTCATCCGCGGCTTCATCCGGGACATCACCGATAGCCACGAGGACTACGGGAGCACCCTGAGGCCCGCCACGATCGACCGCTACCGGCGCGCCGGCTTCTGCCTCGTCATGTCGATGAGCCTCATCCGCGGCAGGGCTCGAAAATGCACACCTCGCCCCCGCCCTCGCGTATTACAAGGCGCTGGAGGACCAGTCCAAGCTGCTCTTCCACGTGAGTCCGTACAAGCGCGGGCGCGGGCCCGGTGAAGTTCAACTTCGACCTGTCCTACAACTACTACCCCACTGCCTACGACCGTCCCGGGCCGGAGATTTGGATCTACCGACTGAACAACTGCAAGCAGGGCTTCGGGACGGTGCCGAGAGGGACGGGCACGCCCCAGATCGGGAACGCGCCCGGGGTTCGCAGGTGAGGCGTCCGCGCCGGCCGCGCTGGCTCCGCATGCCGGGCGGGGCGGCGCTGGCCTGGATCATGCTCGGCGCCCTCGCGCTGCGGCTGTGGTCGATCAAGCACGGGCTGCCGTACGTCTACAACGTGGACGAGGAGCAGCACTTCGTCCCGCGCGCGGTGGACATGGTCGGCGGCTCGCTCAACCCGCACTACTTCGAGAACCCGCCCGCGCTCACGTACCTGCTCGCGGCCGTGTTCAAGCTGCGCTTCCACGCGGGCTTCCCGTTCGGGTCGAGCGGCTTCCGGCACTCGTTCATGCGCGATCCCACGGCCGTGTTCACCAGTGCCCGCGTGGTGGTGGCACTGCTCGGGACGCTGAGCGTCGGCCTCATCTACTGGGCGGGCGCGCGCTTCTACGACCGGCGCGTGGGGCTGGTGGCCGCCGTGCTGATGGCGTGCGCGTTCCTGCCCGTGTTCTATGCCAAGCAGGCGCTGAACGACGCCGTGACGCTGGTGCCGCTGACGGTCGCCCTCGTGGGCTGCCTGGGCGTGTACGAGCGCGCACGCTGGTGGGAGTGGGCGCTGGCCGGTGCCGCGATCGGCGTTGCTGTGGACGTGAAGTACACGGCCGGCGCGATGGTGGTGGTGCTCGCCATCGCGGCCCTTGCGCGAGCTGGTCGAGAAGCGGCTGACGTTGAGGCAGCTAATAACCGGCGCGGCAATCTCGCTGGGCGCCCTGGTGGTGGCCGTGATCGTGCTGAACCCGTACGCGCTCGTGGACTTCTCGCTCTTCAAGAAGCAGGTGCTCAACCAGGCGGGTACGGCGGGGTCCTCCGGCAAGATCGGCCAGTCGAGCCAGCCGGGCTGGATCTACTACATCTGGACGCTCACCTGGGGCCTCGGCTGGCTGCCGCTCCTGGCCGCGGCGGCGGGCTCGGTGCTGGCGCTGATGTCGAACCGGGTGCGCGGGCTGATGCTGGCTCGCCTTCCCGCTGCTCCTGTGGCTGTTCCTCGGCGGGCAGGCGCGGCACTTCGGGCGCTGGTACATGCCGGCCTATCCGGCGCTGACGATCCTTGCCGCTTACGCGGCCGTGAGGGCCGTGGACGCTCTGCCGGCCGCGTGGGCCTCGCGGCGGCGGACGGCGCTCGTGGTGGCGGCCGGGGCGCTGCTGGCGATCCAGGGACTGTGGACCAGCGTGCGCGTGGACTCCGTGCTGGCGCACACCGACACGCGCACGCTCGCGCGCCAGTGGATCGAGCGCAACGTGCCGCCGGGTCTGGCTTGGTGGTGGAGCCGGCGGTGTTCCCGCGCGACTTCCTGAAGGTCGGCAAGCCCAAGCAGGCGTACCGCCTCTATCCGATCAAGCCGCCGTTCCAGGCCTACGAGAAGAAGCTCTACCCCGCCCTGCTCCGGCAGTACCGCCAGCGCGGTTACTGCTACGTGCTGGTGGCCAGCTACCAGCACGACCGCGGCCTCAACGCCGGCTTCAGCCGGCGCCCGCGCCTACTACGACGCGCTCGGCTCGCAGTCGAGCAACGCGGCGGTGTTCTCGCCCTACCGCTTCGGCGCGAAGTCCCGTGCGCTTCAACTTCGACCTCTCCTACAACTTCCTGCCGCGCGCCTACATGCGGCCCGGACCGCTGCTCGAGCTGCACCGGCTGAACGGGTGCCGCTGATGGCGAAGCGCCAGCAACCCAACGGGCTCGCGCGCCGCGTGCTGCTGGCGCCCAACCTCGTGGCCCGCGCGGCCGCCCGCGCCGCGGGCGAGCGCGAGCGAGGCGTGGATGCTGTCGCCAGCCGCGCGCGGTGCGCGAGAGCTTCGTGCGCGAGGTGGTGGACCGCGGCGACGACCCCGCTGCACGCGGAGATCTGGATGCTCAGGCAGCCGCAGGCAGTGCGGGAGAGCTACGTGCGCGAGGTGCTTGAGCCGGCGCTGCGGCGGTGATCAGGGCCGCAGCGGCTGCCAATCGGGCGTCTGGGCGCCGGCGGGTGCGATCTGATGCGGGTGGCTGCCATCTGGGTTCGCCACCACGAGGCCGGTCGTCGTTGCCAGCGCAAGCTGCGTGCCGTCGGGCGACCACGCCGGGCCGCGTGCCGGGCCGAAGGCATTCGTGAGCAAGCGCCTGTCCGTGCCGCCCGCGCTGATCACGTAGACGCCGACGTCGTGCGTGTAGATGATCTGGCGGCTGTCGGGGGACCAGTCTGGGGCGAGGTCGCCCCGGCTGTGCAGGCGCGTCAGCTGGCGGACGTGGCTCCCATCGGGCCGCATCGCCCAGATGTCGTCCTGTCCCCTGTGCTCCACGTACGCGATCGTGCGGCCGTCCGGCGACCAGGCCGGATGGCTGTCGCGGGCGCGCTGCTTCAGCAGCTTGTTGCCGGGTGGCGGCGTCCTCAGCCTCGGATTGCGGCTGATGCGCTTGAGCCCGTGCCCGCGGACACCGATCGTGTAGATCACTCCGCGGTCCACGAACACGAGCCGCTTGCCGGTGGGCGACCAGGCGGCTTGATGGGCGCCGTGGATCCGCTTCGGGGTGACCCGGCGGCCGTGTGCCCCGTTTCGGTCGGCCACGAAGATCGCGCCCGCGGCGAAGTTGCGCCCAGGCGGGACCGGCATGGCAACCGTGTACGCGAGCTTCCTTCCGTCGGGGGCCCAGGCCGGCTCGATCGCCTTCCTCACAAGCCGCCGCAGGCCGGTGCCGTCGGGGTTGATCGCCCAGATGCTGTTGCTTCCGGCCGCGAAGCGGACGAAGGCGATGCGGCCGTCGCCTCCGGGGAAGGCCGCAGAGGAGCGTCCGGGGAGGGAGAGCACCCCGAGCACCGCCAGCAGGCATGCGAGCCTTGCGAGTATGCCCCGGTGGGCCACGGCCATACATCCATGCTGGTTCGGGGCAGCCGGAGTGTCATCCGGTCTTTGCCGCAGCCACGTGCTTCGAACCACCTACGCCCCAGGCACGCCCGGGCAGCGCGCGTACACGCGCCAGAACGGGTTGCTGGCCACGTAGGTGAACGTGGAGAGCGGGTAGTTCGACCACCACTGGCGCGCGGAGCTCTCGCTCGAAGCCGTGACCGAGCGCTGCGGCCGCGGGCTCGAAGTTGAAGCTCGAGCCGATGAACAGCAGGCCGTGGTCCGGCGGGCGCTTCTGCGCGATCGAGGCCTGGATCGCGTTCTTCGGCAGGCCGGTCTCGTACTCGATCACCGGGATCGCCGAATGCGTGGGCACGGTGATCGGCCCGCAGCGGCCGAGCAGCGGCGCCACGCTCGGGTCCTGGAGGATCGCCTTCAGGTCGCGGTGCTGGTGCTTGACGAACAGCGTCTGGCCGTGCAGCTTGCGCAGGTCGTTCACCCAGTCGACCGAGCGCCAGGCCACGAGGCCGAGCGACACGACCGCGATCGCCGATCGCCACCCGCCGCGCGCGCGGCTCGCGTGACGAGCGTCCAGCCGAACAGCGCCACCGCCACGCCCACGTTCAGGAGGATCGACGGCACGGCCAGGTAGCGCGGGATCACCGACAGCCCGGCTGCCGAGATCAGCAGGAACAGCCCGAGCCCGATCGCCATCAGCGCCGCGGGCAGCGCCACCCGCCTACGCAGGATGTAGGCGCCGAGCAGGCAGCCGAGCGTGCCCGCCCCCACGTTCACGATCTTCTCGTTCGCGCCCAGGTAGTCGGGGATCAGCGAGATCGCCTTCGGCACGCTGCGCTGGCGGCCGAACTGGCCGGCCACGTCGCGCGTGGAGGTCGAGCGAGTGCAGCGGATGCCCCGTGACGATCCAGTCCGACGCCGCCCAGATCACCGGCGCGGCCGCCACCAGGCCCGCGTACATCACGAGCTCGCGGCGCGACAGCGTGGGCGCGAGCCACAGCCAGTAGCAGCCGGCGAACACCCAGGCCTCGGGCCGCAACAGCCCGGCGAGCGTGAGCAGCACCAGCACCGGCAGCCCGCGCCGCGGGCGCTCGAGCTCGAGCAGCGCCGCCCAGAACACGAGCAGCAGGAACGGGATGTCCACCACCGCGCGCATCGCGTAGAAGTCGAGGTCGGTGCGCGTGAGGAGGATCAGCGACCGCCACCGCGGCGATCAGCGTGCCGAGCAGCAGCTGCGTGATCCGGAACACGCACACCGAGCAGTCCGAGGAAGCTCGCGATCGTGATGAAGACGAAGATGCGGTCCGCGGCGCCTCCGAACAGCGTGAGGAACGCGCGCCACCGCCTCCGCCAGCGGATGCGGCGTGGGCGAGCGCAGCACGTTGTAGTCGGGCAGCTGGCCCGTGCGAGAGCGCCTTGCCCCAGACCAGGTCGTAGTAGCTGTCGTAGTTTGGGAAGGTCGGGCCGGATCAGGAAGATCGCGAGCCCGAACAGCGCCGGCGAAGATCAGCGCGCGCTGCGCGTTCTGGCGGGTGGCCAGGCGCTCGATGCGCGCGGCGAGCGGCGCGCGCGGCGGGACGGACTCCTGAATCGCGGACACGGCGCAGAAAACTAGTGACAGACGGAGGCGACGAGACGATCCTGCCCGCCGCGGCCGACTCCTGCGCTAGCCTGAATCGGCTCCTTTTCTGATGAAGCTCATCATCCAGATTCCTTGCTGGGACGAGGAAGACCAGCTGCCCGACGACGCTCGCCGATCTGCCGCGTGAGGTGGCGGGCGTCGACGTGCGTCGAGTGGCTCGTGATCGACGACGGCTCCACCGACCGCACGGTCGAGGTCGCGCGCGAGCACGGCGTCGACCACATCGTCCGGCTCACCAACAACAAGGGCCTCGCCGCCGCGTTCCAGGCCGGCCTCGACGCCTCCCTCAAGCTCGGCGCCGACATCATCGTGAACACGGACGCCGACAACCAGTACAACGCCGACGACATCCCCAAGCTGATCGCGCCGATCGTCGACGGCCAGGCCGACATGGTGGTGGGCGCGCGGCCGATCGACTCGATCGAGCACTTCTCCCCGATCAAGAAGCGGCTCCAGCGCGTGGGCAGCGCCGTGGTGCGGCGCGCGTCGCAGACCACGGTGGAGGACACCACGTCCGGCTTCCGCGCCTACAACCGCGAGGCCGCGCTGCAGGTGAACGTGGTCTCGAAGTTCACCTACACGCTCGAGACGATCATCCAGGCGGGCAAGATGACCGTGGCGATCGACCACGTCCCGATCGCCACCAACCCGAAGACGCGCGAGTCGCGCCTGTTCCCGTCGATGTGGGCATACGTGCGCCGCAACGGCGTGTCGATCTTCCGCATCTACGCGATGTACGAGCCACTGCGCGTGTTCATCGCGGCGGCGCTGGTGCTCGGCGTCGGCGCGCTCGTCCTCTGGACGCGCTTCCTGATCAGCTACATCGACGGCAACGGCGGCGGGCCACGTGCAGTCGCTGATCCTCGGCGCCGTGCTGTTCATCGCCGTCGGTGCAGCTCGCCGCGCTCGGCGTGATGGGCGACATCCTCGCCGGCAGCCGCGTGATCAGCCAGCGCATCCTCGAGCGCGTGCGGCGCATGGAGCTGAAGCTGGGCATCGAGCCCTCGCACTACGAGCCCGCCGCGCCGGACGGCGGCACGCACGCCACCACGGGCGCCGACGCGGGTCCCGCGCACCGGCAAGCCGGAGGACGAGCCCACGGCCGAGCGGGAGGCGGTCAAGCTGTGACGCAGACGCCGCGCCGGAGGCCGTCCCCACCGGGCAACACCTACGACAAGTACGGCTCCACCAACCCGGTGGTGAAGCGGCTGATGGGCGGCTTCCACGCGACGCTCGACGAGCTCTGGGACAAGGCCGCGCCGGAGTCGATCCTCGACGTGGGCTGCGGCGAGGGCGTGCTCACCTACGAGTGGGCCGAGCGGCTCGGCGACAAGCGCATCGTGGGCATCGACCTCGACGACCCCAAGCTGCGCGCCGAGTGGGACAAGCGCCAGCGGCCCAACCTCGAGTACCGCGCGGAGGAGGCCACCTCGCTGTCGTTCGGCGACAACGAGTTCGACATGGCCACCGCGATCGAGGTGCTCGAGCACGTGCCGGACCCCGACGCCACGCTGGCCGAGATGGCGCGCGTGGCCAAGCGCTGGCTGCTCGTGTCGGTGCCGCGCGAGCCGCTCTGGCGCATGCTCAACATGGCGCGCGGCGCGTACTGGGGCTCGCTCGGCAACACGCCCGGCCACGTGAACCACTGGTCGCGGGTCGGGTTCGTCTCGCTGCTGACCCGCCACGGGAAGGTCGAGGAGATCCGCTCGCCGTTCCCGTGGTCGATGCTGCTTGTGCGCGTCGATTAAAGACGCGCCGCCCGCGGCGGCAGGCAGCGCCGAGTCCGACGAGCGCGTGAAGAGCTACGGGCGCGGCGCCGCGATCCTGTCGGTGGGGATCGGCGTAACCGGGCTCGTCACCTACGCCTACTTCGCGCTCGCGAGCCACACGCTGTCCAGCCACGACTACGGCGGCATCACGCTGCTGTGGTCCACGATCTTCATCGTCGTGTCGGTTCTCTACCGGCCGGTGGAGCAGATGCTGTCGCGCACGATCTCGGACCGCGACGTGCGCGGGCAGGCCGGCCACGAGCACCTGCGCGTGGCGGTGACGATCCAGCTCGCGCTCGCGGCCCTGTTCCTGGCGGTCGCGCTCGCCCTGCACGGTCCGCTCCAGAGGCTGCTGAACGGCTCCTCCACGCTCTACTGGGTGCTGATCGGCGCGGTGCTCGGGCTACGCCGCGAGCTACTTCGCGCGCGGCTTCCTCGCCGGCCACCGGCGCTTCCGCCTGTACGGCGGGCTCGTGTTCATGGAGGCGATCTCGCGCTTCATGTTCGCCCTCGTGGTGGCCGTCGGGATCTTCTCCGGGCAGTCGGTGGTGGCGCTCGGCATGGTGGCCGCGCCGCTCTTCTCGCTGTCGGTGGTGCCGTGGGCGGTACGCCGCAGCCTCAAGCGCAGCGAGGACCCCGAGCGCACGAGACACCGACTCCCACTACGTGGCGGAGTTCGACGCGGCCTCGTCCGGTGAGCCCAGCCGAGGAGGTGGAGTTCACGCTCTCGCACGGCACCGGCTTCGCCGCCGCGGTGCTGCTGATCATGATCAGCGAGCAGACCTTCCTCAACGCCGGCCCGCTGCTCGTGAAGGCCACCGAGGGCGCCGCCGGCTCGGCGGTGGCCGGCTTCGTGTTCAACGCGCTGCTGATCGCGCGCGCTCCGCTGCAGCTCTTCCAGGCGATCCAGACCTCGATCCTGCCGTCGCTCACGCGCATGGCGGTGGGCGGCGAGGACGACCCGTTCCGGCGCAGCGTGCGGCTCACGCTGTCCGCCGTCGCGGTGTTCGCCGACCTGCGTCGCGCTCGGGTTCCTGATCCTCGGCCCGTGGCTCATGCACGTGCTGTTCGGCGGCGGCCACCACTACGCGCGCGGCGGCCTCGTGATCGTGGCGGTGGGCATGGGCGTGTACCTGTCGGCCGCCACGCTCAACCAGGCCGCGCTCGCGCAGGCGCGCGCCCGCCAGGCCGCGCATCGCCTGGGTGTGCACGGCGGTGGCGTTCGTCGCGTACCTCGCAATCCCGTGGGGCTTCGACGACAAGGTGCTCCAGGTGGAGATCGGCTACCTCGGCGCGGCCACGCTGCTGTGCGCGCTGCTGTACGGGCTCTACCGGCGCCCGGTGCGGGTCGACGCTTCCTGACCGGCGCAGTCCGTTTCCGCCATCTGTATCTTGGCGCGCAATTGGGCCCTGGCAGGGGCGGATAGGCGGGCCTCGTCCCGTCGTTTTCAAGGAAGGGAACAACTTTGCGGGAGAAGCGTTTCTTCGCGCAGCCATGGGGCGCTGGCTGCGCACTGGGTCTGCTGCTGGCCGTGCTCGTAGCCGTGCCTGCGCAGGCAGGCGTCACCGTGCTTCCACCGAGCTCGGCGGTGCTCAAGTCGCCGGCGGCAGTGCAGCGCTCCTGCGCTGCGCGCGAGCTCAGTCAGGGTCGCGGCGTGTCGGTGACCGAGTGGACCGCCACCGACGACGGCTCCGTGACCGCGCGTCTGCGCGGCGGTGAGCAGAGCGACTGGGACCTGGCTCTCTTCGACGCCGCCTCGGGGCGGCGGCTCGACGCCTCGCAGGCGCCGGGCGCCAACGAGGTGGTGCAGGCATTGGTTCGCCGCGGCCAGACCCTCCTGATCCAGGCCTGCCGGCTGGATGGCTCCGCCTCCCGCGAGCCGCTCACCATCAGCCCGGTGGCCACGCCGCTGCAGCAGTCGGCGCCCAGCCTCTCGCAGCAGTCGCTCGTCTCGATCCCGATCTCGGGGCCGCAGGACATCCCGGCGCTCGAGGCGCTGGGGCTCAACCTGGACGAGGCCGGCTCGGCGCACCAGGCCACCGCCGTGCTCGACGGCCCGGCGCAGGCAGCCGCGCTCACCCACGCCGGCTACAGCTTCAAGACCCTGGTGCCGGACCTCGCGGTGGCCGAGCAGAGCTACCGCGCGCAGGACGCCGCGGCGGCCGCCGCCGGCCCCTCGGCGCTGCCCTCTGGGCGCACCACGTACCGGCACTACCCGGACATCCAGGCCGATCTGAAGAAGATCGTCACGGACCACCCCAACCTGGCCCGGCCGGTGGTGCTCCCGAAGAAGTCGTTCCAGGGCCGCGATATCCAGGGCATCGAGGTGACGAACAACGTCGCCGCCGCGGATGACGGCAAGCCGGTGTTCTTCCTGATGGGCGAGCACCACGCGCGCGAGTGGCCGTCGGCCGAGATCCCGACGGAGTTCGGCATGTACCTCACGAGCCAGTACGGCAGCGACCCGCGCGTGACCGCGCTGCTGAAGAAGGTGCGCATCGTGATCGTGCCGGTGATCAATCCCGATGGCTACATCGCCTCGCGCGAGTCGCCTGACATCGCCGACAACACGGGCGATCCGGCGGGCGCGCCGTCGCTCGCCGAGTCGGTGGCGCCGCCAGGTGGCTCGCTCGCCTACCGGCGCAAGAACTGTGACGGCGCGAGTCCTTCGCCGGCTACCCTGTGCCAGCTCCAGTACGGCGTCGACCCCAACCGCAACTACGGGCAGAACTGGGGCGGTCCCGGTGCGGGCACCGACCCCAACGACCAGGACTACCGCGGCAGCGGCATGTGGTCGGAGCCGGAGACCCAGGCCGTGCACGAGTTCTCCCAGACGCACGACGTGACCACGCTGATCACGATGCACAACTTCGCGTCGCTGGTGCTGCGTCCCGCCGGGCGTCCACGACGCGGGGCAGGCGCCGGACGAGGCCGGCGCTGAAGGCGCTGGGCGACCGGATGGCGAACGACACCGGCTACACGTCCGAGTACGGCTACCAGCTATACGACACCTCGGGCACCACCGAGGACTGGGCCTACGCCGCGCAGGGCACCTACGGCTACACGATCGAGATGGGGCCGGCCTCCGACAAGGGCGGCAACTTCCACATCGCCTACGACCGCGCGGTGGTGAACCAGTGGACCGGCTCGGAGAGCGAGAACGGCCAGGGCAAGGGGCTGCGCGACGCGCTGCTGTCCGCCGGCGAGGAGGCCGCTGACCAGCAGCAGTTCTCCACGCTCAAGGGCACGGCCACGCCGGGCGAGGTGCTGCATCTGCACAAGGCGTTCACCACGTTCTCGAGCGAGATCTGCACGGTGGAGGACACGGACGTGCCGTGCAGCGCGCAGGGTGCGGTGCTGCCGCGCCAGTCGAAGGCGGACTTCCTCGACTACACGACGGTGGTGCCGCCGTCCGGCAAGTTCGACTGGATCGTGACGCCGTCCACGCGCCCGTTCGAGCTGAAGGCCGGCAAGATCGAGCAGTGGACGCTCACCTGCGAGGACCCCGGCAGCGGCCACGTGAACGAGAAGCGCACGATCACGGTGGACCGCGGGCAGACGCTCGAGCTGGACATGACCTGCGGCGGCGTGGGCGCGCTGAACGTCTCGCGCGCCTGCGTGGCGCACCGGCAGCTCAGGCTGCACGTGCACGCGCCCAAGAAGAACCGGCCGCGGAAGATCATCGCCTACGTCAACAAGAAGCGGGTGAAGACGCTGCGCGGCAGGCGCGCCCGCAAGGGCCTCGTCACGCTCAAGCTGAAGGGCGGGAGCGGAGCCTGGACGGTGAGCCTGGTCGAGTACTTCGCCCACGGCAAGCGCCGCGTGAGCACGCGGACCTACCACTCGTGCAAGCACGGCCGCTCGCAGCGCAAGACGCACGTCCACAAGAACAAGCGAACGCACAAGCGGACGAAGGGAGGCCGCTGATGAGGACGGCTCGCAGGTTCCTGCCGCTGCTCGTCGCGGCCGTCGCGCTGGCACTGCCGGCCACCGGGCAGGCGAAGACCACGCAGGACTTCACGTTCCACAGCACGGGCACCGCGGCCTCGCCGGGCGCGGTGGGCGGCACGGGCACGCCCGGCACCTACGAGGACATCCCGTTCACGATCGCGGCGGACGACGCGGACGGCACGGTTTCGATCGCGATCAACTGGAGCAACCAGTTCGACGACTGGGACCTCTACGTCTACCGCAAGGCTGCCGACGGCAGCCTGGTGCAGGTGGGCAGCTCGGCGGGTGGCCCGCCCTCCACGACCGAGAATGCCGTGATCCAGGCGGCCGACGTGCCAGTGCCGGCCGGCGACTACGTGATCCGCGTCCAGAACTACGCGGCCACCACGCCGGACTTCACGGGCTTCGCGAAGTTCGGGCCCTACGTGGCCGCCGACGTTCCCCCGGTGGCCGCTTTCAAGGCACCGGGCGAGGCCTTCTCCGGCCAGACGATCACGCTCGACGCGTCAGGCTCGAAGGACGCCGACGGCTCGATCGTCAACTACGCCTGGGACCTCGACGGCAACGGCTCGATGGAGACCGACAGCGGCACGAGCGCGACGCTCAAGCACGCCTTCGGCGTGGGCATCCATCACCTCACCGTGCGCGTGACCGACGACCGCGGCGAGCGCTCGTACGCCAACGCCACCGTCAGGGTGACGAAGCGGAGCGCCGCACACAAGAAGAAGCCCAAGCACAAGAAGAAGCACCACCACAAGAAGCACAAGCACAAGAAGCACAGAAAGAAGGCCCACAAGCACTAGCGCGGGCGCAGGATGTGCAGGCGCGCCTCGTCGCCGTCCTTCGACCTCACGTGAAAGAGGGAGCGGGCGGCGGCGAGGAACCTGCGTCCGCCGGCGCGATCCGGGTCGCCCAGCCACAGCTCGCCGTTCGGCTCGAGCAGGCGCGGCAGCAGCCGCAGCAGCGCATCGCCGTTGTCCACCGTGTAGAGCACGTCCGCCGCCAGGACGAGGTCGAACGGCCCGCGTTGCACCAGCGCGTCCGCATCGTCCGCCATGTCCGCTGTGATCACGGTGGCCTCCTGCTCGTTCAGAGCCAGGTTGTGAGCGGCGAACGCCACGGCGTCGGTGTGGCCGTCGGTGGCCAGCACAGCCGCGCCCCCGCGCGCCGCCACCACGCTAGGGAGCCCCAGACCGCAGCCCAGCTCGATCACCCGCGTTCCGGGGCCGGGCGGGCGCTGCGCTAGCTCAAGGGCCAGCAGCGAGGCACTCGTCCACAGCCGTCCCCAGTACGGCAGCGGCCGTCCCGGGGCCATCCCCTCGTGGTCTCGCAGCGCCTCCCAGTCGCGCGGCCGCACGAGGTACACCTCGCCACCAGGCAGCTCAACAGGAAACACGCCGACATCCAAGAGCGACTCAGGCAGCTCCTCCTGAGAAATCCCACGCAGCGCGGCTAGCTGCTCGGCAAGCGAGGTCCGCAGGACGCGAATGGAACGGTCAACGGTCAACGGTCAACGAGCGCGGCGAAGCCGCACTAGATCGGCTGCAGCATCGACCCACCGCAGCTATGGCACTTCACGTCGTGCGTCGACGACATGCGCGCGATCGTGGAGTGGGCGCCGCAGTTGGGGCAGCCGGAGAGCAGCTCGAAGCGGCGCAGGCAGTTGACGCAGCGGTAGCGGCCGGGCAGGTTGGTGCCGCGCAGCCACGGCTCGTGGCAGGCGGGGCACTTCGCGCCGAGCTCGAAGAGGGGTTCTTCGCTCACAGGACTCGCCGCAGCCGTGCGATGAAGAAGCCGTCCGTTCCCTGGACGTGCGGCAGCAGCTGGAGGAAGCGCGGGATGCGCGGATGACGGAACTCGGGCATGCCCGCCGCGAGGTCGTCGGCCTCGAAGTCGGGGTGGCGGGCTAGGAAGTTGTGCACCTGTTCCTCGTTCTCGCTCGGGGAGATCGTGCAGGTGGAGTAGACAAGCGTGCCTCCCGGACGGACGTGCCGGGCAGCCGCCTCGATCAGCCCCTCCTGTATACGGCTGAGCTCCCGCACCTGGTCCGGCTCCTTGCGCCAGCGCGCATCGGGCCGGGACTGGAGCGTGCCGAGGTCCGAGCATGGCGGGTCGAGCAGCACGCGGTCGTAACCGCCCTCGTGCTCGCCGACGAACTGGGCCGCGTCCTCGCAGCGCACGTCCACCCAGTGGGCGCCCATGCGCCGGCAGTTGGCCTGGAGCGAGTCGCAGCGGCCCGCGTTGCGTTCCACCGCCACGAGCCGCCCGCGCCCGCGCATCAGCGCGGCGATGTGAGTGCTCTTCGCGCCCGGGCGCGGCGCAGAGGTCGAGCACCGTCTCCCCCGGCTCGGGTCGCCAGCACGCGCGCCACGAGCATCGACGCGCGCGACTGCGGCGTGAGCGCGCCGGCCTCGAACAGCAGCGAGCCGTGAACGTCGAACGGCGTTGTCGAGCACGAGCCCCTCGGGCAGGTCCTCCACCGCGCTCGACTGCACCTCGAGCTCGAGCAGCAGATCGCGCAGCTCGTCGCGCGTGATCACCAGCTCGTTGGCGCGCACCGCGCTCTCCGGCGCCTCGTTGTCGCGCGCGAGCAGCGCCAGCGTGGCCTCTGGCCCGAGCGCGTCCCACCACATGCGCACGAGCCACTCGGGGTGCGAGTGGAGCACCGCGGCCTCCGCCGGCGAGTCGGCGGTGAGCTCGCCCACGAGCCCCTGCGCCTCGCGTGTGGCCCGGCGCATCACGGCGTTGGCGAAGCGGTGCCCGCCGCCGCGCTCGAGCTTGGCCAGCTCCACGGTCTGCTCCACCGCCGCGTGGTCCGGCACGCCGCCGAGGTAGAGCAGCTGGAAGAGGCCGAGCCTGAGCGTGTCGCGCAGGGGCGGGTCGATCGAGCCGACCGGCCGCGCGGACAGCGCCGTGAGCACGTAGTCGAGCGTGGCCTGGCGCTGCAGCGTTCCGTAGACGAGCTGCTGGGCGAACGCGCGGTCGCGCGGCGTGAGCTCGTAGCGCTCGGCCTCGCCGGTGAAGGCGCGGTCGGCGAAGGCGTCCTCCGCGGTCACGCGGCGGAGCACGCGGTACGCGCAGCGACGCGACCGGCGACAGCCGCCCCCTGCCGTGCGAGGTGCCGTGGAGGCGCGCGAGCCGGACCATTAGACTCCGCCTCCGAGCTTGGCGGCGTGGCCGCGCAGGTAGGCGGCGGCGTCCATCGCGCGGCCCCCCGCGGGTTGCACCGCCAGCAGCTCGAGCGCGCCGTCGGCGCAGCCGTAGAGCAGGCGGCCATCGCTCACGGCAAGCTCACCAGGTCCCACGCCTGCGGCCTGCGCCACCGCCGCCCGGCGCACGCCGAGCCGCTCGCCGTCCGGCAGCTCGAGGTAGGCGCCGACGTGCGGCGTGCAGCGCGCGCACGCGGCGCTCGAGCGCAGCCGCCGGCAGCTCGGGGTCGAGGCGGCGGTCCTCCGGACCGATCTTCGGCGCAACGGTCACGCCGTCGGCGTCCTGCTCACGGAACTCGGGACGGATGTCGAGCGCCTCCACCAGCAGCTCGCCGCCCAGCTCGGCGAGCCGGCGCGACAGCGAGCCGTAGTCGTCGTCCTCGCGGATGGGAAGCTCGCGCTGAAGGCAGATCGGACCGGCATCCATCTCCTCCACCGGCCGCATGATCGTCACCCCCGTCTCCGCGTCGCCCGCCTCGATGGCACGCTCGATCGGCGCGGCGCCGCGCCAGCGCGGCAGCAGCGAGGGATGCACGTTCAGCATCGGGTAAGCGCTGAGCAGCGGTTCCTTGACGAGAGCGCCGAAGGCACAGATACAGACGCTATCTGGCCTGGCAAGTGCGATCCGCTCGAGCGCCTCGTCCGAGTTCACGCTGTCGGGCTGATACAGGTCGAGACCCAGCAGCCGTGCCGCGTCCGCCACCGGCGGCGCCTGGAGCTTGCGCCCGCGTCCCTTGGGACGGTCGGGCCTCGTCACCACGAGCTCGGGCCGGTGCTCGGAGCGGGCCAGGTTCCCGAGCACGGTCACGGCGAAATCGGACGTGCCCAGATAGACCGTGCGCACGCCGGAGAGGGTATCCCTCCGCCCCGCCGAGGGCGCGTCGGGCCTCAGGCGGCCTGCTGCTCTTCTTCGGCCTCGCGGAGCGCGCGCATCGCTTCCTTGCGCTGCTCCTTGGAGGTGCGGTCGAGGATCAGCACACCGTCGAGGTGATCGATCTCGTGCTGGATCACGCGCGCCTCGAGGCCCGAGGCCTCCACGCGCCTTTCGGCTCCCGTCTCATCCTGCGCCTTTACGCGCACGTGCAGCGGTCGGTCGACGTCCACTGTGATCCCGGGGATCGAGAGGCAGCCCTCCTCGCCTGTTTCGCGGGCGTCCTCGCTCGTCCACTCGATCTCCGGATTGACCAGCGCGATCAGCGGGGCGTCGCTACCCACGCGGTAGACGAGCAGCCGCTGCGACAGGCCGATCTGGGGGGCGGCGAGGCCCACCCCGAGGGCGTCGTTCATCAGGCCGCCCATCCGCGCCACCTGGGCACGCAGGGCTTCGTCGAAGCGGTCCACGGGGGTAGCCCGGCTCTTCAACACCGGATCGCCGAGGCGGCGGATGAACGACATGGCCGCGGCGCGTCTGGCCTCGACCTGCGGATCCTGCTCCTCGACCTCCGGCTCGACTTCCCCGGTGTGCTGCTCGAGCTCGTCTGCCATCCCCAACGAGTCTACTGCGGGTCGACGTCCACGGAGAAGTTCACTCCGCGCCGCCCGTGGTGGGCCACTGCAGCCTCCACCGCCGCCCGCACGGCCGCCACCGCAGCGACCCGATCCCGAGCCTTGATCACGAGCTGCGAGCGCTCCCTGCCCTTGAGCCGGAACAGCGGAGCGGGCCCTAGCACCGCCGCGTCGTCGAGGTGGATCGCCTCGCGCACCGCCTCGGCGGCATCCGCCTCCGGTCCCTGCTCCTCGCAGGAGCAGACCACACGGATCAGCTGGCCGTAGGGCGGATAGCGCAGCAGGCGCCTGCGCTCGAGCTCACCGTCGAGGAAGCCCTCCGAGTCGTGCGCCGCGGCGTGGCGAAGCGCACGGGCGTCGGGATCCAGCGCCTGTACGATCACGCGCCCGCCGCGTGAGCCGCGGCCGCTGCGCCCGGCGAGCTGCGCCACGAGCGCGAACGTGCGCTCCTCGGCGCGGAAGTCTGGGAAGCGCAGCGTGGAGTCGGCGTCGAGCACCACGCCGAGCGTGACGTCCGGGAAGTCGTGTCCCTTGGCCACCATCTGCGTGCCCACGAGCACGCCCGCCTCCGCGCGGTCGAAGCGCTCGAGCACCGAGGCGATGGCGCCGCGCCCCGCGGCGGCGTCGGAGTCGAGCCGGAACACCGGCAGCGGCCTGACGAGCGCCTCCAGCTCCTGCTCGAGCCGCTCGGTGCCCGCGCCGTGCCGGGCCACCGACACCGAGCCGCAGTCCGGGCACAGCGACGGCGCGTTCTCCTCGTGCCCGCAGTGGTGGCAGGCCACCGAGCCGGCGGCGCGGTGAAGCACGAGCGTGACGTCGCAGTGCGGGCACTGCCACACCCGCCCGCAGGCGCGGCAGGAGAGGAAGTTCGACCAGCCGCGCCGGTTGAGCAGCACGATCGCCTTCTCCCCACGCTCGCGCACGGCGTCGAGCGCCTCGCGCGTGCGCTGGTGGAGCGCGCCGCTCACGCCCGGCCATGCCCACCACCTCCACCGGCGGCAGGCCGCGACCGTCCACGCGCTCGGGCAGCACGATGCGCTCGAGCCGCAGGCGGCTCTCCGGTCGGGGCGTGGCGCTGCCGGCCACGAGCACGGCGCCCGCCAGCTCGGCGCGGTGCTCCGCGACGTGGCGGGCGTCGTAGCGCGGGTCCTGCTCCTGCTTGTAGGAGGCGTCGTGCTCCTCGTCCACCACGATCAGGCCGAGGTCCGGCAGCGGCGCGAACACCGCCGAGCGCGGGCCCACGCACACGCGAGCCTCGCCGCGCCGGAGGCGGATCCACTCGTCGTAGCGCTCGCCGGCGCCGAGCTTGGAGTGCAGCACGGCCACGGCGTCACCAAAGCGATCCTCGAAGCGCCCGGCTGTCTGAGGCGTAAGCGCGATCTCGGGCACGAGCACGATCGCCGAGCCCCCGCGTTCGAGCGCCGCGGCCACCGCGCGCAGGTACACCTCGGTCTTGCCGCTGCCGGTGACGCCGTGCAGGAGCAGCTTGCCGTCGTCGTCCGTGTCCATCCGGCGCACAATCTCGCTCGAGCGCGCGGGCCTGGGCATCCGACAAAGAGGGCTCCCCCACACTCCGCCCGCCCACCCGCGGCGAGGCGGCCGGCCGGCGCGCCTGCTCGCTCTTCTCCAGCGCGATCAGGCCCCGCTGCCGCGAGCGAGCGCAGGCTGGCGTGGGAGCAGCCGCTCGCCCGGCTCAGGTCCGCCGCCGTGGCGGGGCCGCCGCGCAGCGCGTCGAGCGCCGCACGCTGGCGCTCACCCAGCGAGGGCCCGCCGCCGAGCAGCGCCTCACGGCCCGCGGCCGTGAGCTCCGCCACTAGCACCAAGCGCGCCCGCACGCGCGGGCGAGCGCCGCGCCCGGTGCCCGGCGGCAGCACGAGCCCGAGCCCGCGGGCGGGCGTGGAGCAGTACTCGTCCGCCACCCACAGCCCGAGCCGCACGAGCTCCGCCGGCACCTCGGGGTCGAGCGCGGTCAGCGGCTCCACGAGCCGCTCGGCGGGCACGTCGCTCTGCTCCGCGAGCCCCACCACCACGCCGAGCATGCGCTGGCGCCCGAACGGCACGACCAGCATCGACCCCACGTCCACCTCGCCGAGCCGCCCGGGCACGGCGTAGTCGAACGGCCCGCGCAGCGCACGGGCCGTTGTAAGCGGTTCGACTTTGGCGATCATCGGCGGCGACGAGAGTAGGCGCCGCCGCGGACGAGCTATGCCTGCTGCTGAGCCGCCTCGCGGTCGCCGAGCCCGGCCGCCGCCCGCAACGCCTCGGCCTTATCCGTCTTCTCCCACGTGAAGTCGTGGTCCTCGCGGCCAAAATGGCCGTAGGCCGCGGTCTTCTGGTAGATCGGGCGGTGGAGGTTGAGGTATTGGCGGAAGGCGCCCGGTCGCAGGTCGAAGTGCTCGTTGATGAGCTCGATGATCTGCGAGCGCGAGATGCGTTCCGTGCCGAACGTGTCGACCATGATCGACACCGGGTGCGCCACGCCGATGGCGTAGGCCACCTGCACCTCGCACTTGTCGGCGAGGCCCGCGGCCACCACGTTCTTGGCCACGTAGCGGGCCGCATACGCCGCGCTGCGGTCGACCTTTGAGGGGTCCTTGCCGGAGAACGCACCGCCGCCGTGACGGGCCGCCCCGCCGTAGGTGTCCACGATGATCTTGCGCCCGGTCAGGCCGCAGTCGCCCATCGGACCGCCGATCTCGAACTTGCCGGTGGGGTTGACGAGGAAGTTGGCGAGCAGCTTCTTCTCGTCGTAGAGCTCGGCTGGCAGGATCGGGTGCAGCACGTGCTCCCAGAGGTCCGGCTTGATCAGCGTGTCCGAGTCGACGCCCGGCTTGTGCTGGGTCGAGATCAGCACCTTCTCGATCTCGATCGGGCGGTTGTTCTCGTAGCGCACGGTGACCTGGGTCTTGCCATCGGGACGCAGGTACGGCATCACGTCGCCGCGGCGCACCTCGGCGAGGCGGTGCGAGAGCTTGTGCGCGAGCGAGATCGGCATCGGCATCAGCTCGGGCGTCTCGCGCGTGGCGTAGCCGAACATCATGCCCTGGTCGCCCGCGCCCGCCACGTCAAGCTCGTCGTCATCGTCGGCGCTCGTGCGGCGCTCGTACGCCTCATTCACACCCTGCGCGATGTCCGGCGACTGCTCGTCGATCGCGCTGATCACGGCGCAGGTGTCGCAGTCGAAGCCGTAGGCGGCGTTGTCATAGCCGATCTTGCGGATCGTCTCGCGCGCGATCTTGGGGATGTCCACGTAGGTCGTGGTGGAGATCTCGCCCGACACCACCACGAGACCGGTGTTCACAAGCGTCTCGCAGGCCACGCGGCCGTTCGGGTCGTCTCGCATGACGGCGTCGAGCACGCCGTCGGAGATCTGATCGGCCATCTTGTCCGGGTGGCCTTCGGTGACCGACTCGGAGGTGAACAGGAACTCGTTATCTGAAAGCGACTGGCTCATGGGTTCTTCAGGCGCAACTCCGCGTCGATGTCATTGCCCTGGCGTGACAGCACGGCTCCCGCCGCACCGATCTTCCTTAGGTCGTCGCGGACGGCCGCATAAGTTGGGTTGGACCCGAGTCCGGCCTGGTCCGCGAGCGCGAGGAGCTTCTCCAGGTCCAGGAAGAGTACAGCCGATGGGCGCTTCGGGCGACTCCCAAGGACGAGCTTGAAGTCCCCCGCCTGGTCGAGGTGGTCGCCCTTCTTCGCGTCCGCCACGCCGCTGAGCGCCGTCGAGAGCACGAGATCGCCGTCGAAGGCCGCGTAGCTGAGCTGGAGCCCCGGCGTGAGGCTGGCGGTGAGCGCGTTCACGCCGTTCACCTTCTCGGCGCTGAAGCCCGGCGTGGCGCCGCTCCGCTCCGGGTCGAGCAGCTTGATCAGGGCGGGCTGGAGCCTTCCCATCACGTTCAGCGACTCCTGGGCGGGCACGTCGCCCGCCTCGAGCGTGATCGTCGGCCCCGGGGTTATCGACAGCGCGCTGTCGCCGCCGAGTAGCGGCAACAGGTCCTTGTCCACGTTCACTCCCGACTTGCCGGCCTGCGCGGAGAAGCCGCTGAGCGCCTTGCCGATCGCGGACGTGGGCGACGCCATCAGGTCTCGTATCACGCACTCGGCCCCGGCCAGGCCCACGAACAGCGCGGGGTGCGCGGGCGCTTTGGAGAAGAGCGCGTCGCTCTGGCCGGCCTCGCCGGTGCAGCCCGCGCCGGCGCCCTGGCCGGGTGCCGCACGGCCGCGGAAAGCCAGGCGCATCAGCTTGCCGTCGTCGCCGAAGCCCACGGCCGCGGACTCGATCCCGGGCACTCGCGCGGCGCCCGCGAGCATCGCGGCCGGGCCGGCAAGGTGCGAGCCGAGCCACGCGCGGGAGAGCCAGGCGTTGCCCACGCGGTCCTTCGGCAGACCGCCGACAAGTTCCGCGTATGTCTTGTCCCGCCCGAGCGACCCGGCCGGCTGCGCATGCGTGTCGAGCCCCGCACGCACGGCGTCCGGCTTGCCGATCAGCACCCAGCCGCCGGCGAACGCCGCCACGCTGCCGCCGCCGACGGTGTGGAGCGGCGTGCCCTTGTAGTTGCTGGACGCGCTACCGGCGCGCCCGATCGAGCTGAGCGCCTTGCGCTGGTCGCGCACGCGGAAGAGCAGCAGGCTCTGCCCGCGGCCGGGGAGCTGGGCGTAGGCAGCCTCGTTGCCGAGCCAGGGGCGGATGTCGCGGTCGAGCGTGAGGCTCCCGAGGGTGCTGCTCGTGGCACTCGTGAGTAGAGCGTCACGGAGCTGGGCGGCGATCGGCAGCTGCTTCATCGCGGCCGCCGTGTGCTTCCACTCCGAGCTGCCCTTGCTCGTGCCGAGGTTCAGGTACACGAGCGCGTCCTTTGGCACCATCGCCGCAGCCTTGTCCGGCGCGGCCCCCGGCGAGCCGCCGGAGAACGCGCGCGCCAGCCCCACGGCCAGCAGCACGGCGACGATCGTGGAGGCCACGATTCTCCGGATCAGGTACTTGCGCTTAGTCGCAGTCATCCGCGTTCTCCCCGCCGCGTGTGGCGTCCCTGCCGCTCCCTGTAGTCGATCACCAGCGGCACTCCCTCGAGGCCGTAGCGCTCCCGCAGTCGATTCTCCAGGAAATAGGCGTAGTCGCGCGTCAGTCGCCCGCGATCGGACACCTGGATGGCGAAGCGCGGCGGGTTCTCCTCGAACTGGGTCATGTAGTACATCCGGAGGCGGCGGCCACGCACGGCCGGCGGCTGGCGGGTGGCCTGGATGTCGGAGAGGAAGCGGTTGAGCTCGGTCGTGGGGATGCGCTGCTTGGCCTTGTCGCCGAGGTCGAGCGCCTCGTGCAGCAGGCGCCTCACGTTGCGGCCGGTCTTGGCCGAGGCGGTGATGACCTTGGGCCTGAGGCGGATGCGCTGTGCCACGCGCGCCTTCGCGTCCTCGAGGTCGGCCTCGCCGATGTCCCACTTGTTGAGCACGACGATCGTCGCGCAGTTCGACTTCATCGCCAGTTCGGCCACGCTCAGGTCCTGGCTCGTCACGCCCTCGGAGGCGTCGCACACCACCAGTGCCACGTTGGCGCGCTCCGCCGCCCTCTCTGACCTCAGTTGCGCGTAGTAGTCGACTGTCCCGGCCACCTTGCCCCTTCGCCTGAGCCCGGCCGTGTCCACGAGCAGTATCTCGCGGCCGTCGAGCTCGAGGCGGGTGTCGATCGCATCCCGGGTGGTACCCGCTTGCTCGCTCACTATCACGCGCTGCTCGCCGAGGAAGGCGTTGACGAGCGAGGACTTGCCGACGTTGGGGCGACCGATCACGGCGAGTCGCAGTGCTTCGTCCTCGGTGCGCTCGGGCACGTGCGCGAGGTGCTCGGCCACGCGATCGAGCAGGTCGCCCGTGCCGAGGCCGTGCTGTGCGGACACCGGCACCGGGTCGCCGAGGCCGAGCGCGTGGAACTCCGCCGCGTCCGGGATCGAGCCCGCGCCGTCGACCTTGTTGGCCGCCACGATCACGGGGATCGGCCCACGCTGCAGCTCCTTGGCCAGCTCGGCGTCGCCGGGTCGCAGGCCGGCGCGCGCGTCCACCACCAGCACCGCAACGTCTGACTCGGCGATCGCGTGGCGGGCCTGCTCCTGAACCGCGCGCGCGAGGTTGTCCGACTCCTCCATGTCCACGCCGCCGGTATCGACGAGCAGGAACGGCCGGCCGTTCCAGTCGGTCGCGATTTCCTTGCGGTCGCGCGTGACGCCCGAGGTCTCGTGCACCACCGCCTCACGGGTTTGCGTGAGCCGGTTGACCAGCGTCGACTTGCCAACGTTCGGGTAGCCGACAACGGCCACCTTCGGGAGCGCCATTGGTGCTTTCTACCTTGTCCCTGCGGCCTTGCGGACGAGCCCGACGATCTGGGTGATCACGTCCTCCGCCGGGCGGCCGGTGGAGTCGAGCTCGATCGAGTCAGCGGCTGCGCGCAGCGGCGAGTGCTCGCGGTCCTTGTCCTGCTGGTCGCGCAGCGTCTGGTCCTGGAGCACGGTGCGCCAGTCGGCGCCGAGCTCGGCTGCTCTTCTTCGCGCCCGTTCCTCCGGGCTTGCGGTAAGGAAGATCTTCAGCTCCGCGTCCGGTTTCACGACGGTGCCGATGTCGCGGCCCTCGGCCACCCAGTCGCCGCTGTCGAGCAGCTCCTTCTGCTTCGCCACAAGCGCCGAGCGCACGCCGGGGTCGGCGGCGATCTTGGACGCCGCCTCCGACACCGTGGGTGAGCGGATCGCGTCGGTCACGTCGGTGCCGTCGACGAGAACTCTGTCGCCCAGCTCGATCCTCATCGCCGTCGCTATCTCGGCGGGGCTCTTCTCTCCGCGCCCCATGGCGGCAAGCGCGGCAGCCCGGTACATCGCGCCCGAATCTAGGTACGTGAAGCCAAGCCGCTCGGCGACCCCACGAGCAACAGTGGACTTGCCGGCCCCGGCGGGTCCGTCGATTGCGATGACCATTGAAGCGAAGGCTACTTGCGGGTGCTGTGGGAGGCCTGCGTCCGGGGATGGAGAGTGACCCTAGTCCCCGAACGAAATTGTGCTGATACCGATGACGACAATGAGTCCCGCCACCAACACCATCACTCCCAGCGTGACCGACGTCCACCACCAGGCCACGAGCACCGAGTTGCCCGCCCGGCGAGCGCCGCGGTAACACAGCCCGAGAGTCCCGAGCACCGCGAGCACCGGGAGCGCTAGTTGCAACACGAGTGGTGCGTGGGGTGCCACCGCGTCCACTGCCAGAATCGCACAGACCAAGGCGAGGATGCCGGCGATCGGCCAACCCACCGCTGCGCTCAGTACGCGTCGCACGAGGTCAGCGATGCAGCATCGAAACCCGATCTGGACCCTTACTAGCCGGAGTGGCAGATCCGCACGCGGCCCTTGGGCGCTCGCCTCGTCGACAGGCCGCGCATCCGCTTCACAGCGTGGAAGTACGCGCGACCTGATGGCAGGGTGCTGTCGTCCAGGTTCGCGATCCCGAAGCCGCCATCGGTGTCGGTCCAGGTGAACGGGATGAGGCGGTCGATGTTGCAGTCGGAGCGGGGGAGCTCGAGCGCGAGCCGCCTCAGGTCAGCGCCACGAGTGCTCTCCGCAAAGGACTTGCGCGCCCAACCAACTTCGGTGATCTCGATTGGAACCCGCGGTCCGGCGATCTGGTCGAGCGCACGACGCAGGCGCGCGATGCGCGCGTAGATGTTCTGCACCGAGCGCTGGTACGGATGGAAGGCGACCGCGTCGAGATTGCGGCGCAGCGACGGCCGGTGGGCGAACATCCGGCGCAGGAAGTCGACCTCGTCGGTCGTCGAATGCGAGCCGCCGACCGCGAGCCCGCCCACGATCACCCTGGCCCCGGGCTGGACCTTCTTGATCGCCTTGCGCGCGGCGAGGTAGAGCTCCGCGTACTCCTCCGGCGCCGTGCGCTGGGGGCGCCAGTACGCGGTCGAGTTTTCCTCGTTCCAGATCTCGTAGGTCGTCACGGGCAGCTTGGGCAGCCCGCGATGCTCCTGCCAGAAGCTGCCGCGCGGCCCATAGCGCCGCGCAAGCGCGGCGGCGTAGGCTGCATAGTCCGGGATCCGTTTGGGCGCCGTGGGGTGCGGACGTCCGCCGCCCCTGAATGTCAGCGGCGCGTAGACGATGAACGGGTACCAGCGGAGCCCGGCGGCTGCCAGGCTCAGCTCGAACGTGTCTTCGTCGAACCAGTAGGAGTCGCGCGTCAACGGAGTCGGCGGCATCTCGGTCGTGGCCTGAGCGCGCACCACCTGCAAACCGCCGGAGGCCATCGCCCTAGCGTGGCCGTCCATGTACTCCTTTGCCTCGCCCATCAGCTCCCCGGCGTCGATCCCGAAGAAGTTCCTCGGTACACGCGCCTCGCTGGTGCCTGCTACACACGCGAGCAAAATGGACATGGTCGCGAGCAGGCACCTCGGCATAGCGGAAATTATGCGCATCGAACGAATCTGTTGATCCGGTTCGCGCCTAGGTGCTTCCGACAGGGGCACGCTCCGCGCGCAATAGGGAGCCTTGCCGCCGCTCCCACGCATCTCGGTGGATCGCCAGGACGAGCTGGTCCCACGTCTCGCCCCCGAACCAGTGGTGATCGCGTGGACGGCCTTCCAGCTCGAAGACGCGGCCGGCCCGCTCGAGAACTGCGGGTCGTTGTATTCGTAGTTCCCGCGAGAACTCACCGCTGGATTGGACGCGGAGTTGGGTCGAGAGCTGGGGGCCGGGGGCCACCCACTCGCAGGGCTGCCGCTCTCCCCATCAGTTCGGGAAGGTGCAACTCTCCCGCACGCTGTGAATCAGCTCACCATCGGAGGCCGCTGCTACTGTCTCGCGGGTCGAGTGTCGCTACTGGCACCCGAGAGGTTCGTCTCCTCTGTGCGCTCCTTGCGCGATCGGGGTTGCTGGATCTCCCCGTCGCACCAAATACAGGAGTTCACAAATGTCTTCGCAGTCCTTCGCCGATCTCGGCGTGTCAAAACCGGTGGTGAGCGCGCTCGCAAAGCGCGGCATCGAAACCCCCTTCGCCGTCCAGAGGCTGGTGATCGCCGACGTCCTGGCCGGGCATGACGTTCTTGCCCAGTCACCCACGGGGTCGGGCAAGACCCTCGCCTTCGGCATCCCGATGGCCGACCGCATCGAGGCAAACGACCGCCGCGCCGCCGCGCTCGTCCTCGCCCCCACCCGCGAGCTGGCCAGCCAGATCGTCGACGAGCTGCTGCCGGCGGTCCACGCCCGCGCGCTCAAGATCGCCGCGGTGTACGGCGGCGTTGGCATCGAGCGCCAGGCCAAGCGAGCGAGGGACGCGCACATCCTCGTCGCCACACCGGGCCGCCTCGAGGACCTGATCGAGCGGCGCGTCGTCACGCTCGAGCACATCCGCATCCTCGTGGTCGACGAGGGCGACCGCATGCTCGACATGGGCTTCCGCCCCGTGCTCGACCGCCTCGTCCGCCAAACCCCGTCCGACCGCCAGACCCTCTTCTTCTCCGCCACGCTCGAGGGGCCGGCAGGCGCCGCGGCCAAGGACTACACGCGCAACGCGCGCCGTCACGTCCACATGCCCGAGCCGGACAAGACCGCCGTCGTGGAGCACCGCTTCGTCCACCTCGCGCATGAGGAGAAGCTGGCCACGCTCGTCACCGAGCTGAGCGACCCTGAGCACGACCGCACGCTCGTGTTCGTCCGCACCAAGCGCGGCGCCGACCGCCTCGTCAAGCGACTGAAGAACAGCAACGTGAAGGCCGTGGCCATGCACGGGGACAAGACCCAGTCGCAGCGCCAGAAGGCGCTCGCGAGCTTCGAGGACGGCCGCGTGGCCACGCTCGTCGCCACCGATGTCGCCGCCCGCGGAATCGACGTCGACCACGTCACCCGCGTGATCAACTTCGACGCTCCCGAGGACCGCGACACCTACGTGCATCGCGTCGGCCGTACCGGCCGCGCTGGGCGCACCGGGGCCGGCGTGAGCTTCGTGATGGCCGATCAGGCGGCCGACATGCGCAAGATCGCGCACGAGCTCGGCCTCCACGACGAGTTCGGGCTCTCCGCGCCCAACGCCTCGCGTACGAAACCGCGTCCGCAGCAGGCCCAGCGCAACGGCAAGCCGCGCCGCCGCAACAACGGGCGTCGCCGCTAGCGGCGGCGCAGGACGACGTCGATTCGAGTACTCACAGGCTCGGCTTGGCCCCTGGTAAGGCGCTCGCAGCCGTGATTAGCTCTCGTCCGGCGGCTGTCCCACAGCGGGCAGGTTGACCAAACTCACGCAATTTCCGTCACTTCGGACTCAGGATTTGGCGCGTTTCCACCGATGTAGACCCCAACGCCATGCGCCTTCCACTCCCACCACCACCCCGCGGCGAGCAGCAGCCTGCCACAGGAGCCGATACCGACTACCGCGAGCTGGTCGAGCGGATCCCGGCCGTTAGCTACACGGCCGACTTCGGATCTGACTGCGCGTGGCACTTCGTCAGCCCCCAGGTGGAGCAGCTGCTCGGCTACAGCGTGGAGGAATGGTGTGCGGATCCGGGGCTCTGGTTCCGCCTGATCCACCCGGATGACCGCGAGACCGTGTTGGCCGCCGAGGGCCGCACGCTCGGCGACGGGCTGCCCTTCTCCTGCGAGTACCGCCTGTACCACCGCGGCGGCAACGAGGTGTGGGTGCGCGACGATGCCGTCGTACTCCAGGACGCGGGCGGCGGGCAGATGCTGCAGGGTCTGATGCTCGACATCACCCCGCAGAAGCGCGCCGAGGAGCGGCTGCTCTACCTGGCCGACCACGACCCGCTCACGGGCCTCTACAACCGCCGCCGCTTCTTCCTCGAGCTCGACCAGTACCTCGCCTGGAACGAGCGCCACGGCGACCCCGGCGCCGTGCTGCTGCTCGACGTGGACCGCCTCAAGGAGATCAACGACACGCTCGGCCACGAGGCGGGCGACGAGCTGCTCAAGCACGTCGCCTCCGTGCTGCTCGGGCGCGTGCGCCAGACCGACGTGGTGGCGCGGCTCGGCGGCGACGAGTTCGTGGTGCTGCTGCGCGGCGTGCATGGCGACCAGGCGCGCGAGCTCGCGCAGCAGATCCCGGAGCTGATCGCCAGCACGCTGGTTCCGGTGGCCGAGGGCATGATCACCGCGAGCACGAGCGTGGGCATCGCCATGGTGGAGTCCGGCCAGCAGGTGGAGGCGGACGCCCTCGTACGGATGGCAGACGCGTCCATGTACCGCTCGAAGGCGCGCCGCCCGACGGGCCCCGCGGCACGGGATCCCGAGGGCGAGCGCGGCGCGCACGTGACCCGCGCGGCGGACCCGGAGCTCGACGAGCTAATCGCCGCGGTGGAGGCGCACCTACACGAGAACAGCTGTGCCCGTGACGAGCTGCGCGAACGCTATGGCCGCGCGCTGCCCAACTTCGTCGGCACGCTGCTGGGCCGCATGGACGAGACCGCCGCCCGGGCGCTGCACACACTGGCGCGGCTGCGCGCGCACGGCCGCCGCTAGCGCTCGATGAGCGCGCGAAGGTCCTGCTCGAACTCGGGGTAGGACACCTCCGCCGCGTCCATTCCGAGCACCTCCACGCCGGTCCGCGACGCGAGGCCCGCCACGGCGCCGAGCATCGCCAGGCGGTGGTCGCCGCGCGAGTCGATCGTGCCGCCGTCGATGCCGGTGCCGCCGTGCACCACGAAGCCGTCGTCGGTGGCTTCGAGCGAAGCACCAAGTCCGTTCAGCCCCTCCACCACTCCCGCGATGCGATCGGTCTCCTTCACGCGCAGCTCCGCCGCGCCGCGCACCACCGTGTCGCCCTCGGCGAAGCAGCCGAGCAGCGCCACCAGCGGCAGCTCGTCGATCGCCAGCGGCACCTCCTCGCCCGTCACCTCGGTGGCCACGAGCGGCGCGGACGCCACGTCGATCTCGCCGATCGGCTCCTCCCATGCGGACACCTGGCCAGGTTCCTCTAGGTCGCCGACGATCACGGCGCCCATGCGCTGGGCTATGCGGAAGAAGCCTGTGCGCGTCCAGTTGAGGCACATGCCCTCGATTACGATTCGCGAGCCCGGCACTATGGAGGCCGCCACGGCGTGGAAGGCGGCGGACGAGGGATCGCCCGGCACGGTCACGTGGTCGAGCTCGAGCTCGTCAACGGGCTGGACGCTCACGGACAGCCCCGTGCGGGAGAACGGCACGCGGGCCCGCGCGAGGATGCGCTCGGTGTGATCGCGGCTCTGGGACGGCTCGGTGACGCGCGTGGATCCAGAGGCGAGCAGCCCGGCGATCAAGACGCACGTCTTCACCTGCGCGCTCGCCACGGGCAGCTCGTAGTCGATGCCGGTCAGCGACCCGCCGCGCACCAGCATCGGCGGCAGCCCGCCCTCCTGCGTCTCGATCGAGGCGCCCATCTGGCGCAGCGGCTCGGCGATGCGCTCCACGGGACGGCGCCGGATCGAGTCGTCGCCGTCGAGCGTCCACTCCCCACCGGGCTGCCCCGCCAGCCAGCCAGGCAGCAGCCGCAGCAGCGTGCCCGAGTTGCCCACGTCGAGCCGGCCGCCCGTCACCTCGGCGGGCGTGTGCAGGCCGACGCCGCGGATCACCAGCTCGTCGCCCCTGTCCTCCACGCCGGCGCCGAGCGCCTGCACCGCGGTGAGCGTCGACTCGGTGTCCGCGGCCCGCAGGTAGTTGCGCACGGTCACGGGCTCGTCGCACATCGCGCCGAACAGCGCGGCCCTGTGCGAGATCGACTTGTCGGCCGGCGGCGCGATGGTGCCGGACAGCCGCCCCGCCGGCTCGAACCTGGCGCTGGTCTGGCCTGGGCTAGACCTGCGCAAAGTCCTTGCCCGCGAGCTGCGCTGCCGCCTCGAGCTGGCGCACGTAGTCGGCGAAGCCTTCCGTGCGCAGCGCCTGCGGCCCGTCGCAGATCGCCTGCTCGGGCTCGGGATGGATCTCGACGATGATCCCGTCCGCGCCCGCCGCCGCAGCGGCCAGCGACATCGGCAGCACCCAGTCGCGCCGCCCGGCCGCGTGGCTTGGGTCGATCACGATCGGCAGGTGCGACAGCTCGCGCAGCACCGGCACCGCCATCAGGTCGAGCGTGAAGCGGTAGCTCGGCTCGAAGGTCCGGATCCCGCGCTCGCAGAGCAGCACGTTCTCGTTGCCCTCCTTGAGCACGTACTCGGCGGACATGAGCAGCTCCTCGATCGTCGACGAGAGCCCGCGCTTGAGCAGTACCGGCCGCCCGGCGCGCCCCAGCTCGGTGAGCAGCGTGTAGTTCTGCATGTTGCGCGCGCCCACCTGGATCACGTCGGCCACCTCGAGCACCGCCTCCAGGTCGCGCACGTCCATCAGCTCGGTGACTACCGGCAGCCCGGTTTCCTCCTTGGCCTCGGCCAGCAGCGGCAGGCCGGCGTCGCCCAGGCCCTGGAACGAGTACGGCGAGGTGCGCGGCTTGTAGGCGCCGCCGCGCAGCATCTGCGCGCCGGCGTCGCGCACCACGCGCGCGGTCTCCATCATCACCTCGCGCGATTCGACCGTGCACGGCCCGGCGATCGTGGCGAAGTAGTTGCCGCCGATCTTGCGACCGTCGATCTCCACCACCGTGCGTTCGCCGCGCTTGTACTGCGCGGAGGCGAGCTTGTACGGCTTGAGGATGGGAACGAGATGGTCGACGCCTGGGTACCCCTCGAGCTCGAGGTTGGCCACGTGCTCGCGGTCGCCGATGGCGCCGATCACCGTCACGAGCTCGCCCTTCGAGATGTGCGCCTTGGCGCCCACCGATTGGACCCGGTCGATGACGGCATCGATTTGCTCGGCCGTCGCCCCCTCTTTCATCACGATCATCATCTGGCTGCCTTTCTGAAGCTTGAATCCTACGGGTGGTGGCTCACGGGGAGCCGGGCGGGGATGGCGTCCGGCACTCGGATGTCGGTCGGGCGCAGCGGTGCGCGCGCGGCCGGACGCCTAGATAAATCGCCAGGTGTAATAGGCAGGCACGCGGGCGCCAGAGGTGGCGCTCAGGGAAAGAGGGGGCGTGCCTATGCCGTGCATCGGGAGTTCTTTTACCAGCTAGGTGGGCGAGTTGTCCACCGTGTGGACGGTTTTGCGAGCCAGCCAGATCTCCTCGCAAGGCCAGCGGCGCGCCCACTCCTTGCGCATCCACGTGTAGCGCGTGGGCGGAGCGTCCTCCGGAACCTGCAGCTCGTGCAGCGCATCGATCTCAAAGCCCGCCTCGCGCAGCACGCGAATGCGCTCGCCGTGCGGCAGCTGGAACTCGACGCTGCCGTCGTCGGGCCAGGTGACGCTGTGGAGCCCGAACTGGTCGTGCAGCAACCGCTCCTCGATCGGGTCCTCTGAGAGCGGCGTGCACAGCATCCGGAGCACCGAGCAGGTGAGGAACAGCAGGCGCCCGCCGGGGCGGAGTAGCCGCGCGCACTCGGGGATCCAGACGTACGGATCGCACCACAGGCTGGCTCCGTATTCGGAGAACGCCAGGTCGAAGGAGGCGTCCGGCAGCGGAACCGACTCGGCGCTGCCGTGCATGAGCGGGAACTCGAGCCCGTGCTCCGCCTGCATCTTGCGAGCCGTGGCGAGCTGTCGCTCAGAGAGGTCGATGCCCACCGGCCGGGCGCCTCGCCGCGCAAGCCAGGCGGAGAAGTAGGCGGTTCCGCAGCCCATCTCGATCACGTCGAGGCCGCTCACGTCCGGGACGATGCCGATGTCCGCCTCGGGCACGCCGAACATCCCCCACGAGATCTCGTCGGTGGCCCAGTTCTGGCGCGCGTTCTCGACATAGTCGGCCGCGGCCTGGTCCCAGGCCGACTGGTTGGCCCGCTCGTGAGCGCTCAGCTCGCGGCTCATGCGTGCTGGGTCTTGCGGCCGGTGAGGGCGGCGGCAACGCCGAGGCCGATCAGCACAAAGCCCGTCACCACCCGCTGCACGCGCGCGAAGCCGGGTCGGCGGCGCACCGCGACGCCTACCGTGCCGGAGAGCACGGCGTAGAGCCCGTCGCTGAACAGCCCCACCACGATCCACAGCAGGCCGAGCACGGCGATCTGCGGCGCGGCGCTGCGGCTCGGATCCACGAACTGCGGCAGGAAGGCGAAGAAGAACAGCGCCGTCTTCGGGTTGAGCACGTTCACCACGATGCCCTGGCGGAAGATGCGGGCCAGGTTGCGCTCGCTCCCCGCCGACACGCCGTCCCCGCCGTCGCGGGCCAGCAGCCGCTGGATGCCGAGGAAGATCAGGTAGAGGGCGCCCACGAGCTTGACCGCGGAGAACGCGAACGCCGAGGACACGAGCAGCGCCGACAGTCCCACAGTGGCTGCCACCACGTGCACCGCCGAGCCCACGTGGATGCCGGCCACCGCCGTGAGCCCGGCGCGGCGCCCGTGCTCCACGCTCTGGGCGACGATGTAGAGCACCGCCGGCCCGGGGATCAGCAGCAGCACGATCGTCGTGCTGAGGAACAGGGCGAGGTGTGACGAGTCGGGGAGCATCAGAGCTCCGCCAGCACCTCGTCGAGCGCGGCGAGGAAGCGCTCGTTCTCGTGCCGCGTGCCGTAGGTCACGCGCAGCCGCCCCTCCTCGCCTAGCGCGGTGCCCGCACGGACGATCACGCCGCGCTGTGACAGCCCGCTCATAACCGCCGCCTCGTCGCAGTCGCCCAGCGACACCCAGGAGAAGTTGGCGTGGCTCTCGGTGGTGTCGAGCCCGCGCTCCTCGAGCTCGTCCTGCACGAACACGCGCTCGATGGCGGTGCGCTCCACGCGGCGCGCCACCTCGTCCTGATGGAGGATCGCCTCCGCTGCCGCGGCCTGGGCGAGCATGTTCGCGAAGAACGGCTGGCGCACGCGGTCCACGCCTATGCGGAAGTCCTCGGAGCCGAGCGCGTAGCCCACGCGCAGCCCGCAGAGCCCATAGACCTTCGAGAACGTCCGCAGCAGCACCAGATTGGGGTGGCGCCGCAGAAGCGGCAGAGACTCGTCCGGGTCCTGCATGGTGGAGAACTCCACGTAGGCCTCGTCGATGATCACCGCCACGTGCCGCGGCACGCTTGCCGCGAACTCGTCGATCGCCTCGATGGGGAGCGCCGTGGCGGTGGGGTTGTTCGGGTTGCACACGAGCACGATCCGGGTGGCCGCCGTGATCTCTCGCGCCATCGCCTCGAGGTCGTGCCGCCCCTCGGAGTCGAGCGGCACCGTGACCGCCCGCGCGCCCGTCATCGCCGACAGGTGCGGGTACATCGAGAACGACGGCCAGGCGTGGACGATCTCCGCTCCCGGCTCGAGCATCGCCTCGGCGGCGGCGAGCAGGATGTCGCACGAGCCGTTGCCGAGCGCGATGCCGGACACCGGCACACCGGTGCGGTCGGCGATCCGGTGGCGGAGCTGCGAGCCGGTCGGGTCCGGATAGCGGTTGAGGTTGCCGAGAGCCGCCTCCACCGCCTCGAGCACAGCCGGGTGCGGCGCCCAGGGCGTCTCGTTGGAGGCGAGCTTGACCAGCTCGCCGTCGAACTTGTAGGTCTCAGCCGCCGGGTAGAAGGGGATCGACAGGGCGCGCTTGGTGAACTCGAGGCTCATTGCGCTCCCTGGAGGTCCTGGCGGAGTGCAACCGCCTCGCGCAGGTAGACGTGCTGCGGCTCCACGTCGGTGGCGGGATAGCAGTGCAGGAGCAGCCGGATCACGCGTGGCAGCGCGCCGGGCACCGGGATCTCCCGGGCGCACAGGAGCGGCACCGAGCTGAGGCCGATCCTGCGCGCCGCCACAGCCGGGAACTCCGCGTCGAGGTCCTCAGTGCAGGTGAAGATGCAGCTCACGAGGTCGTCCGGCGCGAGCCGGTTGCGCTCGAGCACGGCGCTCACCAGCTCCTCGGTGGCTTCGAGGATCGCGCGCGCGTCGTTGGCGTCCACGGTGGTGGCTCCTCTGAGGGCTCGTAGCTTCACGGCCCGCCATTGTGACGAAGCGGCCAGGCAGTACGCCTGCGAGGCTCAAGTTCAGCCTGGACAGAGCCGATAGGTCAATGCGCCTTTTTGGCGAACGAGGCAGGCAACTGAACAGGGAGGCGGTCAAGGATGGCCACCGTGAACGAGAACAACGGCTTCGACGCCCAGGCACTTGCGGTTGCGGAACGCTCGATCATGCTCGAGCTGAGCCTCGAGGAGGCGAGTGCGCTGCGCGCCTGGCTCCTCAAGCCCGCCGCCGACGGCAGCACCGCCCTCGACGACGCGCTCGTGAACGCATCGCTGAAGAAGCTCTCGACCGAGATCGACAGGATCGAGGCCGTCGGCGAGATCCGGCGCGAGCTCGAGGACGCCGGCTTCGACACCACCGGCATGGACGACGGGACGGTGGCCGAGCTCGGCCGCAAGATCGGCCAGGCCTCGAGCCGCGGGCTCCGCTGAGTCTCTCACCGGTCCCGCCAAGCCGCGCGGTGATCTAGCATCGCCGGATGCCCAGACTCGCGCTCCTCCTCAGCCTGCTCGCGATTCCTCTCGCCGGGATCGTCACCCCCGCCGACGCCAAGGTCCGCACCGGACCGCCCGGCACGGCCTTCTACAAGCCTCCGCACAAACTGCCGGGCAAGCGCCACGGCGACCCGATCTGGGTGCGCCCGCTGCACGGCGCCGCGGCGCTCAAGCCCGCGGGGCGCAACCAGCTGATCCTCTACCGCTCTGTCGACGCGAGTGGCAAGCAGGTGGCTGTCTCCGGCATGATCACGCTGCCCAAGGGCAAGCCGCCGAAGGGCGGTTGGCCGGTGCTCTCGTGGGCGCACGGCACGAGCGGCATTGCGGACATCTGCGCGCCCTCGCGGGCGGCCACCAGCCTGATCAACTCGTACATCGATCCCGTCCTGAGCTCCTGGCTGAAGGCGCACTTCGCGATCGTGCGCACCGACTATCAGGGGCTCGGCACGCCCGGGGTGCACGGCTACCTGGTGGGCAAGGACGAGGGGCGCAGCGTGCTCGACATCATCAGCGCCGCGCGCAAGGTCGATCGATCGATCGGCAAGCGTGTGATCATCGGCGGCCACTCGCAGGGAGGGCACGCCGCGCTGTGGGCCGCGGCGCTCGCGCCGAAGTGGAGCCCAGGGCTCGACGTGCGCGGCACGGTGGCCTTCGCGCCCGCGTCCCATGTCGAGGCGCAGGCGAAGGTCATTGCCACGCTCACCACCCCGGGCAGCATCTCCGGCCTGGCGGCGCTGATCCTGCGCGGCGTGGACTCCTCGCGGCCGAGCCTGCACCTGAGCTCGGTGCTTAGCCCGCAGGGAGCGGCTCTCTATCCCCAGACGCTCACCACCTGCCTGCCCCAGCTCGACGCACCGAGCTCCTTCGGCGGACTGGCTCCCACGCAGATCTTCAACACCGGCGCCAACCTCGTGCCGGCCGAGACCGCGCTCGGCAAGAACGATCCGGAGCATCTGCGGATCCGGACGCCGCTGTTCATCGGGCAGGGCACCGCGGACACGACGGTGTTCAAGGTGTTCACCGACCAGCTCGCCCAGGAGCTGGGGAAGCGCGGCACCAAGATCACTTACAGGACCTACGACGGCGTGAACCACGGCGGGATTCCGGCCGTTGCGGACCCCGACGCCCTGGCGTTCGCGCGCAGAGAGGTCAGGTAGCGCCTGGGCCGGCCGCCTTGCGCAGCCGCTCGACCTCCGCGGGCGTGAGGCGGCGGTACTCGCCCTCGGGCAGCTTGTCCAAGCGCAGCGGGCCGAACGCGATGCGCTCGAGCGCCGTCACCCGGTGGCCGACCGCCTCGCACATGCGCCGCACCTGACGCTTGCGCCCCTCGCGCAGCACGATCTCGATCACGCCCGGCTCGAGCTGGCGGACGCTCGCCGGGGCGGTGGGCCCGTCGTCGAGCTCCACACCCTCGCGCAACTGGCGCAGCGCGGACTCGGACACGGGCGCGGGGTCGACGGTGGCGCGGTAGGTCTTGTCCACCTCGAAGCTGGGGTGGGTGAGCATGTTGGCCAGCTCGCCGTCGTTGGTGAGCAGGATCAGGCCGGTGGTGTCGGCGTCGAGCCGCCCGACGGGGTAGAGCCGGCGCTCGCTCGGCACGAACTCGATCACGGTGTGTCGCCCGTGAGTGTCCCTGGCCGTGGACACCACGCCGCCCGGCTTGTGCAGCGCGTAGACCTCGCGTGGCTCTGGAGCGAGTGGCTCGCCATCGAGCGCGACCCCACTGGACTCGTCTACATCGCGGGCAGGGTCACGAACAACCTCGCCGCCGATCGTCACGCGCCCAGCCGAAATCAGCTTCTCGGCGGCACGCCGCGAAGCAGCGCCGGAATGAGCGAGATATCGAGCGAGCCGCACCTGGGAACTGAGAACTGGGAACTAGGAACTGTCGGCACCATTGCCATGATCCGGCAACGGCGCGGCGCGGTGCACCGAGGCACCAGGCATCAGTACCTCTTCCCTCGAGTAATGCCCCACCGCGTCGAACCAGCGCTTGGCGTGCAGCCCCACCCGCAGATCGCAATCCGCCACGACCATGCCCTCCTGGTCGTAGAGCGGTCCGGCGATTGGCTCGCCCTCGTCCGGCTCCACGATCACGGCGCCGCCGCGGCCGAACACCTCGCGCTCTGGCAGCTCGACCGGAAAGTCGTCGGGGAACGCTGAGCGCGGGATGTACTGCGGCGCGCCCACCACGAACGCCCCCGACTCAACGGCGATGTGGCGCATGTTGGCGATCCACACGTCGGAGTCATCGGCGGTGGGAGCCACCCAGATCTGCGGCCCGCCGCGGTACATCGCGTAGCGAGCCAGCGGCATCCGGTTCTCCCAGCAGATCAGCCCGCCCACGCGCCCGAGCGGAGTGTCCGCGACGTCGAGGTCGTCGCCCCGGCCGACACCATGAAAGAGCTTCTCGTGATGGGTCGGCATCAGCTTGCGGTGCTTCCAGATCAGCCCCTGCGGGCCGACCAGCAGCAGCGTGTTGTAGAGCGAGCCGGGACGCTCGCTCTCGCGCTCGTTCACCCCGATCGCACAGTGGATGTTGTGCTGGGCGCAGGCGTCGATCAGGCGATCCACGTGCGGCCCCGGCACGTCCACCGAGTTCTCCCACAGCCGCTCCCAGAGCTCGTCGAAGCCGCCGAACGAGGCCGCCTGGCGGGCCCACGAGTTGGACGGATAGAGCGGCACGAACGTCTCCGGCAGCACGGCGAGCTGCACGCCCTGCTCAGCCGCCTCACCCAGCAGCCGCACCGCCTTTTCCACCGACGCCTCGGCGTCGAGGATCACCGGCGTGGCCTGGATGGCAGCCACGCGGACGGTGTCGAAGCGAGTCACAGGACGAGGATAACCCTCTCCGGATTCAGGGAACGAGGCAGCGCCCGTACTCCACGAGGTCGAGGTCGATGTCCGCGCCATAGCGCTCGCGCCCCGTTTCCCGCCAGCCCTCCCGGCGATAGAAGGCGCGCGAGCGGGCGTTGTCGCGGGGCGTCCAGAGCAGTGCGCCCGAGTAGCCGCGGCGCGCGGCCTCCGTCATCGCCTCGCTCAGCAGGCGGGAGGCGAGCCCGCTGCCCCACCACGCAGTGCGCACGAACAGGTGCCACAGGTGGGCCACTCCGGGGAGCGGCACGCGCTGCTCGTCCAGCGTCCGGCTCTGGCGGATCACCACATAGCCCACCGCCTGGCCGTCCGCCTCGGCCAACAGGCACCAGTAGTCGGGCTCAGCCAGCCGCTCGGCTATCTGCCGAGCCACCCCGTGGCCAGCAACCGGGCTCCAGCCCTCCGGCGCCCACGCGCGGTAGCTCTCGAAGCCCTCGATCAGCACCGCTGCCAGGGCAGCCGCATCCGGCGGCTTTCCGACTCTCTGGTCCGGCTCCGGGTCAACATCCATGCTCACCGATACTGCCGGAAAGAGTTTCGGCCGGATCGTCGGCTCCCACTCCGACGATCGGCCGTTTCCACTCGGCGGGGTGATACCCCCAGTTGAGGGATTTCATTCCTACCGCTGCCAGACTTTTTTTCGCATGGATCTGCAGCTGCTCGAGAGCACCCTCGCCGACCGCGGCGAGCCCCGCTTCCGCGCCGACCAGGTGTGGGAATGGACCGCGCGCGGGGCGAGCTCATACGACGAGATGACAAACGTGCCCAGCACGCTCCGGGAGCAGCTCGAGGGCGAGCTGCCGTTCTCCACGCTCGAGCTCGTGGACGAGGCGCTGGCGCGCGACGGCACCGAGAAGGCGCTCTTCCGCACCGCCGACGGGCGGCCGGTGGAGGCGGTGCTGATGCGCTACCGCGACGGCCGTCGCTCGCTGTGCCTGTCGAGCCAGTCGGGCTGCCCTCTCACCTGCACCTTCTGCGCCACGGGCCGGATGAAGTTCGGCCGCAACCTCACGGCTTCGGAGATCCTCGACCAGGCGCTCCACTTCCGCCGCAAGGAGGACGTGAACCACGCGGTGTTCATGGGGATGGGCGAGCCGATGCTGAACATCGACCACGTGCTCGCCGCCTGTGACCGCCTGCCGGACCTGGGGATCACGCCGCGGCGCACGACGATCTCCACAGTCGGCTGGATCCCCGGCATCGAGCGGATGACCGCCGAGGGGCGGCCGGTGCGCCTCGCGCTGTCGCTCCATGCCGCCGACGAGACCCTGCGCTCCGAGCTGATGCCCGTGAACGATCGCTACCCGCTGCCGGACGTGCTCGAGGCGTGCCTGCGCTGGCGGGAGGAGCGGCGCCAGCAGGTGTTCGTGGAGTACCTGATGCTCGACGGCGTGAACGACCGCTACGAGCAGGCCGTGCAACTCGCGGAACTGCTCGAGCCGAAGAGGGCGTTCAAGGTCAACCTGATCCCGTACAACCCCACCGACGCGAGCTACGACGGCTCAACGCGCGGCGCTATCGACGCTTTCCGGGCGGCGCTCGAGGAACACGGTCTGAGGGCCACAGTCAGGCTCACACGCGGCCGCGACATCGACGCCGCCTGCGGCCAGCTTGCGGCGCGCAGCGGGTAGGCGGCCGCCCGCGGCGAGCCACGATCCGCCGAGGATCAGCACGAGCCCGGCAACCGCGCCCACGCCCACGTTCTCGTCGAGGAACACCATCCCGTACGCGAGCGCAAACGCCGGCGACACGTAGGCGACGAGGGACATCTTGGCCGCGCCGATCTGCGCCACCAGCACGTTGACGAGCACGAAGGCGATCCCCGTGCCCGCCACGCCGAGCGCGATCACGGCAGCAAGGGGCCCGGCGCCGGGTGTGCCCGACGGTGCTGTGAGGATGGCCGCGGGCAGCAGCAGGATCGCCGCGGTGAGCGTCGTTCCGGCCACCACTCCCACCGGGTCGACGTCACGGAGGCGGCGCTTGATGAACAGCCCGGCGCAGGCGTAGCCGAGCGCCGCGAGCACCACCATCACGCCGCCGAGCACCGCCTGCGAGTCTCCGCCGAGGTCCACTCCGAGCAGCAGGCCCACGCCCACGATGCCGATCAGCACACCGGCGAGGCTCCAGCCGTACGAGCTCTCCTCGGGGTCGAGCAGCGGGGCCAGCAGCGCGATCCAGATCGGCGCGGCTGCCACCAGGATGCCGGCCAGTGAGGAGGCGATATGCCGCTCCCCGAGCGTGATCAGGGTGAACGGGATGGCCATCTGCACCGTTGCCAGCAGCGCCACCTCGGGCGCGCGCCGGATCACCGCGCGGAGCGCGCCGCGGTGGATGGCCACCGGCAGGAGCACCAGTGCGGCAAGCCCCGTCCGGGCGGACACGATCTCCGCGGCGGACATGTCGCGCAGGCCGATCTTGATGAAGAGGTAGGAGGCACCCCAGACGGCGGACAGCCCAACGAACTGAACCCAGGCGCGGCGGCTCACGATGCCACAGCCAGCTCGACCCGCGCGGAGCGGTAGCTGGCGGCGGTTTCCCGGAGCACCTCGAGCATCGCCTCGGTGGCGGGCGAGCGGTAGCCGGGCAGCGTGGCCGCCTGCACGCGGCGCGACATGGCGTCGCTGGGGGCGATCTCGCAGATCTCGATGTCGTCGCGCACGGTGGCGAAGCCGAGGTCGGGGATCAGCGCCACGCCCACGCCCGCGGCCACAAGGCCCTGGACGGTGGCGAAGTCGTCGCTCTCGAACGCCACATGCGGCTCGAAGCCCGCCGAGTTGCAGGCGCGCGCGACCTGGAAGGAGCACGGGCAGGCGCCGGTGCCGTTGATCCACGGCTCGGACGCGAGGTCCTTGAGCCGGACCTTGGGCCTCCCCGCCAGCGGATGACCCTTGGGAAGCACGACGTAGAACGGGTCCTCGAGCAGGTCCTCCACCTCGAAGCCGGCGAGGCCCTCATTGCTGAGCATGCTCGGCGTGTAGCTGAGCGCTATCTCGAGCTCGCCGGAGCGCAGCTGCGGCAGCGAGTCGTCGGGCTCGGCCTCGATCATGCGCAGCTCCACCGCCGGGTGGCGGGCGCGGAAGTTAGCGATCGCCTGCGGCACGATCGCCGAGCCCGCGGATGGGAACGACGCGAGCCGCACCCGCCCGCCGCGCACCCCGGCGAGCGCCTCGAGCTCGGCCTCCGCCTCGGCCAGGTTGGCCAGCACCGCCTCGGTGTGGCGCACCAGCGCCTCGCCGGCGTCGGTGAGCCGGATGCCGCGCGCGCTGCGCTCCACGAGCTTGGTGCCGGCCTCGCGCTCGAGAGCGGCGATCTGCTGCGAAACGGCGGACTGCGTGTACGAGAGCGCCTCGGCGGCGGCGGAGAATGAGCCCTGTGTGGCGACCTCGCGGAGCACTCTCATCCTGCGGACGTCAAGCATAAGCGCAGCTTATCGCTTCTAGCTCGATCCGTCATTTGACCTGATGTCTCTCCGGTGGGATCCTCACTGCATGAAGAACACGGCCCCCATCACCATCCGCAAGGCCCACCCAGAGGAGCCCGGGGTGCTCAGGATCGCCGCGCTCGACAGCGCGCGCGTGCCGGTCGCGCCCTTGCTCGTGGCGGAGGTGGACGGCCAGGTACGCGTCGTACTGTCGATCGACGACGGCACGACGATCGCCGACCCGTTCCATCCCACGCGCGACCTCGTGGAGCTGCTCCGGACCCACGCGACGAGGATCGAGCGCTTCCGCCGCCCGAGCCTGCTCCAGCGGCTCTCGCTGCGCCCGCGCTCCGCCTAAGACGCCGCCGCCGCCACCTCGCCGAGGGTGACGAAGCGCAGATCGGCCTCGTGCGCACGCTCCGCAAGCGGGGCCAGCGCTTCGACCGTTGGGACGGCACTCTGCCGGTCTGAGTAGCGCGGCGAGTCGTGCAGCAGCAGGATCGCGCCGTCCACAAGGTCCCGCCCCGCCAGCTCGGCGATGCGGGCGGCGGGGATCGGCTCCCAGTCCGAGCCCCAGGCCGACCAGTACACGGGCCGCATCCCGAGCTTGCCGCAGGCATGGAAGGAGTACTCGCTGAAGCGGCCGTAGGGCGGACGATAGAAGCGCGGGTGGCGCCCTGTGGACGCCTCGAGCGCACCCAGGCCGCGGGCAAGGTCGTCGCGCGCGCCCTGCGGAGTGAGCTCCTCGTGGGCCTCGTGGCCGAAGCCGTGCAGCGCCACCTCGTGACCGCGCCGCACCACGTCGCGGCCGATGTCCTGGTGGAGCATCAACTGCTCCCCCAGCATGAAGAAGGTGGCATGCACGCCGATCGCGTCGAGCGCGTCGAGCACCGCCGGAGTGGCATCCGGATCCGGCCCGTCGTCGAAGGTCAGCGCCACCTTGCCCCCGCCCGCCTCGCCCCGCTCGAGCGCCGGAAAGCGCTCCCACAGCTCGAGGGTCTCGCGGAACTCCCGGAAGCTAGGCATGCATCAGGCGCCCGCCCTCTGCTCGCCGGCCTTGAGCAGGCGCTCGCGGATCTCGCCCTCCTCCTCGGGAGTGGGGTCGAAGGCGGAGACGTCGGGCAGCTCGTCAAGCCCCTTGAGCCCGAACAGTCGCTGGAACAGCTCGGTGGAGCGGTAGAGCACGGCGCCGAATTGCGAGCGGCCGGACTCCTCGATCAGGCCGCGCTCGAGCAGAGTGCCGACGGCGGACTCGGAGGCCACCCCGCGGATGCGCGCGATCTCGGGTCGCGACACCGGCTGGAGGTAGGCGACGATGGCCATGCACTCCGCCTGCGCCTGAGTGAGCGGTGGGGTGCGCGGCCGCGCGAGCAGCCTGCGCGCCGCGTGCTCGGCCACGGGGTCCGTGGCGAGCGTGAAGCCGCCTGCCACCTCGCGCAGCACCACGCCCCGCCAGCCCTCAGCGTAGTGCTCGCGGAGCCTCGCGAGAGCCTCCACCACCTCGCCCTCCCCCGCCTCGCACGCGTCAGCCAGCGTCTCCACCGACAGCGGCTCCGGTGACAGGAACAGCAGCGCCTCGACGACGCGCGGCAGATCGTTCATCGCGCGTTCACCACTATCGGGCCGAAGGACTCCGACTGTTCCCATGTGGCTTCCCCCTTCTTGTAGAGCTCGAGCAGGGCGAACAGCGTGATCGCCTCCGTCACGCGATCGGCCCCTTGCACCGCCTCGTCGAAGGTGAACCGCCCGCGCCCGGACAGCAGCGAGCGCAGGTGCGAGAGCCGTTGCTCGACGGACACGGTGGGCATTGCCACGTGGTGAAGCGAGATCGGCTCGGGAATCCGCAGCAGGCCGCCGATCGCCTTGGCCAGCGCCACCGGCTCGTACGACTTCTCCGCCAGGTCCACCGACACGCGCCGCAGCTCCTTGGGCAGCGGCGCCGAGCGGTAGCGGAAGCCCGACTCGGCCTCGATCCGCTCGCGCAGGAAGCCAGCGGCGCGGCGGTAGCGCGCATACTCGAGCATGCGCGCGAGCAGCTCGTCGGCGGCCTCGGCGCGGTCGAGGTCGATCTCCTCCTCTTCCTCGCGCGGCAGGATCAGGCGCGACTTCAGCTCGAGCAGGGCCGCGATCAGGACGAGGAACTCGGTGGCGGCCTCCAGATCGAGCTCGCCCGCGCTCTCGAGATGCGACACGTACGCGAGTACGATCTCCGCGAGGTCCACCTCGAGCAGGTCGACCTCCTCCTTGAGCACCAGCGTCAGCAGCAGGTCGAATGGACCCTGGAAGACCTCCAGATCGAGGTCGAGCGAAAGCACCGCCATCGGCGACAGGTTACGAGGGCGGCCCGACGCCCATCCGGTCACGCGCCGTGGCGACCGTCTCGTGGGCGATCGCATGGGCCTTCTCGGCTCCGGCGTGCAGGATGGCGTGAAGCTGGGTCTCGTCGGGACGCAACTCCTGGTAGCGCTCGCGCACGGGCGCGAGATAGGCCACGACCTCCTCCGCCACGGCCGTCTTGAACTGGCCGTAGCCCGAGCCGTCGAACTCGCCCTCGATCGCGCCGGGCTCGACCTCGCGGATCACCGCGAGGATGTCGATCAGGTTGGTGATGCCGGGCTTGTCGGGTGAGCGCACGACCTCGGAGCCCGAGTCGGTCACCGCGCTCTTCACCTTCTTCTCGACGACTTTTGGGTCGTCGAGCACGCGGATCACGCCGGCGTCGCTCTCGGCGGTGGTTGACATCTTGTTTGTGGGCTCCTGGAGGTCCATGATCCGCGCGCCGACACTCGGGATGCGGTGCTCAGGCACCACGAACGTGTCGCCGAAGCGCGCGTTGAAGCGCTGCGCTACGTCGCGGGCGAGCTCCAGGTGCTGGCGCTGGTCGTCGCCGACCGGCACCTCGTCGGCGTTGTAGGCGAGGATGTCGGCAGCCTGGAGGATCGGATAGTTGAAGATGCCGGCGGAGACGAGCTCCTTCTGCTGCGCGGACTTCTCCTTGAACTGGGTCATCCGCTGGAGGTCGCCGTAGGCGGTCACGGCCTGGAGCAACCAGCACAACTCGGTGTGCTCCGGCACGTCGCCCTGACGGAAGAGGATGCAGCGTTCGGGGTCGAGCCCGGCGGCGATCAGTATCGCCGCCGTGTCGAGCACTGTCTCCCGCAGCCGCGACGGCTCGTACGGCACAGTGATCGCGTGCAGGTCGACCAAGCAGTAGATCGCCTCCCCGCGGTCCTGCCCCTCCACCCAGCCACGGATAGCCCCGATGAAGTTGCCCAGGTGCTTCGAGCCCGTGGGCTGGATGCCGGAGAAGATGCGCATGGGGCTAGCCGCCGCGAGCTTGCCGCACGATCGGCTTCTTCGCCGCACGCGCCTCGTCGAGCCTCCGCACCGGCGTCGAGTACGGCGCGTTCCTCGCGATCTCCGGATCCTCCTTCGCCTCTTCGAGGATCTCGCGCACCGCGTCGGCGAAGTGGTCCAGCCGCTCCTTGGTCTCCGTCTCGGTGGGCTCGATCATCAGCGCCTCGTCCACCAGCAGCGGGAAGTAGACGGTGGGCGGGTGCACCTTGTGGTCGAGCAGGCGCTTGGCGATGTCGAGCGTCTTGATGCCGAGCTGGTCGCGCGCGCCGCGACCCGAGAGCACGAACTCGTGCATGCACAAGCGGTCGAACGCGATCGGCAGGTACTCGGCGATCCCCTCCTCGGCTAGCCGCGCGCGCAGGTAGTTGGCGTTCAGCACGGCGGTCTCGGACACGTCCTTGAGGCCGTCGCCGCCCACCGAGCAGATGTAGGCGTACGAGCGCACGAAGACGCCGAAGTTGCCCTGGTAGCCGCGCAGACGCCCGATGGACTTGGGGCGCTCGAAGTCGAGGTCGAAGAACGGCTCCGGGTGCCCGTTCGAGCCCTGGTCGCGCCGCACCACCTGCGGCCTCGGCAGGAACGGCTCGATGCGCTCGGACACTGCGATCGGCCCGGCGCCCGGCCCGCCGCCGCCGTGCGGCTGGGTGAACGTCTTGTGCAGGTTGAAGTGCACGATGTCGAAGCCCATGTCGCCCGGCCGCGAGATGCCGAGCACCGCGTTGAGGTTCGCGCCGTCGTAGTAGAGCGTGGCGCCGGCGTCGTGCACGATGGTGCGCGATCTCCTCGATGTTGCGGTCGAACAGGCCGAGCGTGTTCGGGTTGGTGAGCATCAGGCAGGCGGTGTCGTCGCCGGCCTTCTCGCGCAGGTCGTCGAGGTCCACGCCGCCGTCGGGCGCCGTGCCCACCTTCACCACCTCGAAGCCCGCCATCGTCACGGTGGCAGGGTTGGTGCCGTGCGCGGTGTCCGGCGTGAGCACCTTGTGGCGGCTCTCGCCGCGGTCCTCGAGGTAGGCGCGCGTGAGCATCAGGCCCGCCAGCTCGCCGTGCGACCCGGCGCTCGGCTGAAGCGACACGTGCGGCAGCCCGGCCACCTCGGCCAGCTGCTGCTGGAGGTTCCACATCAGCTCGAGCGCGCCCTGCGCGTAACGCGGCTCCTGCAGCGGGTGGAGGCGCGAGAAGCCGGCCAGCGCCGCCACCTTCTCGTTGACCTTGGGGTTGTGTTTCATCGTGCACGACCCGAGCGGGTAGAAGCCGGTGTCGAGATCGAAGTTCTTCTTGGACAGGTTGTTGTAGTGCCGCACGATCTCCGGCTCGGATATCTCCGGCAAGGCAGGCGGCTCCGACCGAATCGCATGGGCAGGCAACAGCTCGGCGACCGGTACGTCAGGCACGTCCAGCTCAGGAGCGACAAAAGCCCGCCGCCCCTCCTTCGACTTCTCGAAGATCGTGAGTGTGGGCTCGCTCAAACCCCCACCCCTTCCCGCACGCCAGCCACGACAGCCGCAAGCCGGTCGATATCCCGCTTCGTGCGCCGCTCCGTGATCGCCACGAGCAGGCAGTCCTCGTACTCGGGGTAGTAGTACTTGAGCCGGTGGCCCGGGTTGATCCCCTCCGCCCGCGCGCGCTCGCACACGGCGTCGAGGTCCGGCAGCCGGATCGCGAACTCGCGCACCACGGGCCCCGGGTTCACCAGCTCGGCGCCCAGCGCCTCGCGTGCGTAAGCGGTGCGGCGCAGCATCAGCTCACCGAGCTCGACGATGCCGCGCTTGCCGAGCCACGACAGGTAGATCACCCCGGCGAGCGCGTTTAGCGCCTGCGCGGTGCAGATGTTGTGGGTGGCCTTCTCGCGCCGGATGTGCTGCTCACGCGTCTGCAGGGTGAGCACGAAGCCGCGCTTACCGTCCACGTCCACGGTCTCGCCGGCGATACGACCCGGCATGCGCCGGATGTAGCGCTCCTCGGCGGCGAAGAAGCCGAACGATGGCCCACCGAAGTCGAGCCGGTTCCCGAGCGACTGCCCCTCGCCCACCGCCACGTCCACGCCGTAGTCGGCCGGCGGTCGCAGGATCCCGAGCGTGAGCGGGTCCACGGAGCACACCAGCACAGCGCCGGTGCGCTTGGCCGCCTCCGCCAGCGGGCCGAGGTCCTCCACCGTGCCGAGGAAGTTGGGCTGCTGCAGGATCACCGCGGAGGTGTCGTCGTCCACCGCCGCGGCGAGCGCGTCGAGGTCCGTGGCGCCGCGCTCGTCGAGCGGCACCTCCACCACCGTGGAGCCGAACCCGCGCGAGTAGGTTCCGAGTGCCTCGCGTGAGTTGGGATGCACGCCGCGCGAGATCACGAACTTGCCGCGCCCGTTGTCGAGCTTGGCCATGTAGCCGGCCGAGGCCACCGACGACGGCCCCTCGTACAAGGACGCGTTGGCCACCGGCAGCCCGGTGAGCTCCGAGATCGCCGTCTGAAACTCGAACATCGACTGCAGGCCGCCCTGCGAGATCTCCGGCTGGTACGGCGTGTACGGCGTGAGGAACTCGGAGCGCTGGAGAATCGAGTCGATCAGGGCCGGCACGTAGTGGTCGTACATGCCGCCGCCCGCGAACGTGACCTCGTCGTCCGCGTGCCGGTTGCGCGCGGCGAGCCGGCGCAGGTGGTCGAACACGTCCTGCTCGGGCATGCCGTCCGGCAGTGCGATCGGCTCTCGCTGCCGCACGTTCTCGGGGATGTCCCGGAACAGCTCCTCCACCGACCCGACGCCGATGGCGTCGAGCATCTCCCGTCTGTCCGCATCTGTCGCGGAGGTGTATCTGCTCATTACCTGCCCAGTGACTCCTTGTAGGCGTTCACGTCCATGAGCGCGTCGGCCTCGGACGGATCGCTCAGCCGTACCCGCACCATCCACCCCTCACCATAGGGGTCGTCGTTGATCCTCTCCGGCGTGTCCTTGAGCGCCTCGTTCACCCCGGTCACCTCGCCGGACATCGGCGCGAACACGTCGGACACCGCCTTCACCGACTCCACCTCGGCATAGGCCGACCCTGCGCTGATCTGGGCGCCCACCTCCGGCGGGTCGAAGAACACGACCTCGCCGAGCTGGTCCTGGGCGTACCAGGTGACGCCGAAGGTGGCCGTGTCCCCATCGACCTTGGCCCAGTCGTGCTCCGGGTGGTACAGCAGCCCGTCGGGGTAGCTCTCGTCTGCCACGCTCACTGCTCCTTCCGGTAGAGCGGCCTCTCGCGCACCTCGGCGGGGCGCAGCTTGCCGCGGACGTCCACCTCGATCTGCGTGCCCGGCCCGCGCGCCGCCACGGGCACATAGCCCATGCCGATGCCGATGTCGAGGCACGGCGACATCGTTCCGCTCGTGACCACGCCGGCGGGCTCCCCGTCCACGAGAATCGGATTGCCCTGGCGCGGGATGCCTTGGCCGGTGAAGCCGAACGGGACGAGCGTCTGCGACGGCTCGAAGCCGCGCAGGGCGTCCGCCCCGATGAAGCCGGTGTCGAGCTTGCAGATCCAGCCGAGGCCCGCCTCGATCGGATTGCGGTCCTCCGACAGGTCGTTGCCGTAGAGGTGGAAGCACACCTCGAGCCGGAGCGTGTCGCGCGCGCCTAGTCCCGCGGGCGTGACGCCCTCCGCGGTGAGCGCATCCCATACGCGCGTGGCGCCCCCGGGCGCCATCAGCAGCTCCACCCCGTCCTCGCCCGTGTAGCCCGTGCCGCACACCAGGCAGTCCACGCCGGCCACCTGGGCGTGGGTGGTGTGCATCCGAGCGGGCGCCTCCCCTTCGATGTGGAGCGCGAGGATCGCGCGCGCCTCAGGCCCCTGGAGCGCGACCATCGAATAGTCGTCTGCAACGTCGCGCACAGTCACGTCGAAGGCCGTGGCGTGGCGGGCAAACCAGTCGTGGTCGCGCGCGTGGTTTGCGGCATTGGTGACGGTGAGGAAGCGACCCCCGTCAAGCCTGTAGGTGAAGAGGTCGTCGAGCACGCCGCCGTCCTCGCGGCAGAGCACGGAGTACTGCGCGCCGTCGGGCGCGATCTTCGTCACGTCGTTCGAGAGCAGCCGCTGCAGGAACGCCTCGGCTTCCGGCCCGCTCGTCTCGATCTCACCCATGTGCGAGACGTCGAAGAGGCCCGCATGGGTGCGCACCGCCACGTGCTCCTGGCGAATGCCCTCGTACTGAACGGGCATCTCCCAGCCGGCGAATGGAACGAGCCTCGCCCCCGCGGCGGCGTGTCGGTCGTGGAGCGGGGTTTCGCGCAGGGTGTCGGCGGCGCTCGTCAGGGCGCAGAGACCCTAGCAACGCCTCCTGCCGTCAGAGCTGGCCGCTCGCGCTCGCCCCTTCAACGCGTATCGGTGAGATAGAGCGCGGCCGGGCGGGACCTGGGCTCGGGCTTGAGCGCGCACGAACTGCGCCAATAACGGGCGGCCGGCGGCGGGCCACCGAGTCCACCGTGTCCAGTTGCCCTGGTGTCGACCTACCGGGGTGATTACGTGTCCCTGGGCGCGCCCCCGGCGGAACGTCCTACAGCACCAGCGAGGGCGGCTCGGCCCCGCCAATTTCCACGCGCGTCCCTTTACCCCCGTATAGGTGGGACAAGTGGACGCGCGTGCCGCACCCGGCGCTCCGTCGTCAATACTCACCCCGGTAACCGACACAGGGCTGTTGCTAGACAACACCTAGATGGCACGGTACCCGGCTTGGTTCCCTCATTGCGCCGTAACCGCCCCGCTAGCGCGCCCGCACCAGAGCGCACACCGAGCGCCGTTGTCACACCGATGCGTTGAAGGGGGCGGGCGCGAGCGCCGCGGGCGCGTGATCGCGCTGCGCGGCCTGCACGAGCGCCTCGCAGATCTCGCGCCGCGACCGGTCCTTGGCCACGAAGCCGTCCGCGCCCGCGTCGTCGATCTCGGCGAGAGCTCCCCACCGTGTGCGCTCATGAGAATCACGCGCGTGTGCATCCCGGGGCGCCGCCGGCGCAGCTCGGCGCAGACCTCGGTGCCGGGCAGCCACTCATGCGCACATCCACCAGCGCGACGTCGGGCTCGACGGACTCGATCGCGTCGAGGGCCTCGTCCCCGTCCATTGCCACCGCAACGAGCTCGAGGCGGCAGTGCCGGGTGATCGCCCTCGCGAGTCCCTCCCTGTACGCCCGCTGATCGTCGGCGAGTACCACCGTGATCGGCTCGGGTAGCTCCATGCCTAGCGCATAGTGCCGCGCGCGCGAGCTTCTGCCATCCCCTGGTGGCACAAGATGCCCGCTAGCCCCCCTCCGGCAGTAGGAGGTCATCCGATCGGTGGAGATTTGGCGCCTGGAGGGCCCATTTGAGCGCGATATCTGTACGCCATGCGAACCGGACTACTGCGATCGGAGTATTCGCACCTCCACCTGGATACCCCCCGTGCGGTGGGTGGGAGGCTTGGATTACGAGGGCAGGATTCGCTGCGTAATGACGTTTCCGTCCACAGCAACAGCCAGAAGGCCACGCTCCGGCACGCTCTCAGAGCGCGAGTGCGAGGTTCTGGAGCAGATCGCCCGCGGACACTCCATCGAGGACATCTCCGGCGACCTGTTCCTGAGCCCCCACACCGTTCGGACCCACATCAAGAACATCCTTCGCAAGATGGGGGCCCGGACGCGTGCTCACGCCGTGGCGATGGCTATTTCCGAGGGTCTGATCGACCGAGCCCGCGTCGGCCTCCGCTGAGACGCAAGAGTCTCTTCGGACGGTCGGCCCGGTGAGCCGCAGCCCTGCGCGCCGGTAAAACGGCGCGGGCACGCGTCCCCTCGCCCGGCAGCCCGTCGACCTCGAAGCGTCCGGCGAGTGCCTCCACGCGCTCGGCGCTCGACGCGAGGCCAACGTGGCCTTCGCGCAGCGCCGCCTCCCGGCGCCCGGTTTCGAGCCCGCGACCGTCGTCCTCGACCTTGAGGACGATCCAGCTGTCGTCGCGGCGCACCTCGACCTTCACGTTCTTCGCCTCCGCGTGCTTGGCCACGTTGGTGAGCAGTTCGCGCGCGAGCGAGAGGATCAGCTCGTCGTGCACGCCCGTGGCCTGCTGATCGACCTCGATCTCGCACTCGAAGCCGCCGCGGCGCCCCTGATGGTCCGCCACCGCGCGGATCGCTGACGCGAGCCCGGCGTGCTCGAGCACGACCGGGTGCAGGTTGAACACCGCCTCGCGCAGGAGCTGCACCGCGCGCTCGATCCCCTCGCGGGCCCGGACCGCCCGCTCGGGATCGCCCTCCGGCTCCTCGATCACCTCCACGAGGTCCTGCCTGCTGGCGAGCAGGTCCTGAAGCGCGTGGTCGTGCAGCACCTCCGAGATGCTGCGCCGGGCGCGGTCCTCCGCCGCCAGCGTCTGCGCCACGAGCCGGCCGCGAGCCGCCGCCAGCTCCACGATCTGGTCCTCGGTTCGCTTGCGCGCCGATCGCCGTGGCCAGCACGTTCGCCAGCGCCTGCAGGAAGTTCACCTCGTCCGCGCTGAACGAGCGGCGGCGCGTGCTGTGGCAGCAGAGGGCGCCGAACGGCCGCGACTCGCCCTCGATCGTCACGCACACACCGCTGCGGGCGCCGATGCTCGCCCATGGCCGCCGAGCGCTGGAACCTGCGCTCCTCCTCGAAGTCCTCGACCACGACCGGCCCGTCCAGCTGGATCGCGTAGGCGGCGTGCGAAGAGTCGGCCTGCGCCGGGATGTGCGCGCGGGTCATCCTCAGCGCGGCCAACCCGCTCCGGCATGCAGGACGAGCCGATCCTCGCCGGGCACGTACTCCAGCACGGCGCTGTACTCGAGCCCAAGCGTCTCTGCCACGAGCGCGACCGGCCGCCTCGGTGATCTCGCGTAGGCCCAACGCCCTCGAGCGCGCGGCGGCCGAGCTCCGCCACGGCAGCCTGCCGCGTCTCGAAGCGCTTGCGGTCGGTCACGTCGGTGGCCGTGCCGGTGGCGCCCAGCACGGCGCCGTCGTCGTCGTGCAGCACGATCGCGTTCACGCTCAGGTCGACGGGCCGGCCGTCCTTGCGGATGTGCCGGGTCTCGTAGTTGAAGAGCGGCGTGCCCTTGAGCACGCCCCTGAACGCGTCCTCGTCCTTCAGCCGCTGCTCGTCGGTCTCGAAGTCCGCGATCGGGCGGCCCAGCATCTCCTCCGGCTCGTAGCCGTAGATGCGGCGCGCCGCGCGGTTGACGAACGTGAAGCGCCCGCGCTTGTCCACCGACCAGATCAGGTCGCTCGAGGTCTCGACGAGGTCGCGGTACTTGCGCTCGGACTCGCGCAGCCGCTCCTCGGAGCGCTTGCGGTCGGTCACGTCCTTGGCGACGCCGTAGATCAGGCCCTCGTCGTCGCTCACGTACGCGCTCCAGAGGAGCCAGCGGACGCGTGCCGTCCTTGTGCATGTAGCGGTTCTCGAAGTTGAGCGTGAGGTCGCCCGGCGGCGCGCAGCCGCTCGAGCTCGCGCAGGGTGCGCGGGCGATCCTCCTCGGCCACGAAGTCGAGGAACGGCCGCGACAGCAGCTCGCCACCGAGTAGCCGAGCGCGCGCTCCCAGGCCGGGTTCGCGCTCTTGAAGCGGCCGTCGAAGCCGACGGTGCAGAAGAGGTCGCGCGTGAGCGCGTAGAGCCGGCCGGTGGCCTCCTCGAGCCGGCGCTGCTCCGTGAGGTCGATCGCCTGCACGAGCGTGAAGCGCGGCTCGCCCTCCGCGCGGCGCACCGACGCGCCCAGCAGGCGCGCCCACACCGTTCGGCCGTCGCTGTGGAGGAAGCGCGTCTCGAGCGCGGAGAACTCGGTCTCGCCCGCCACGTGGCGCTCGCGCCTGGCGGCGGCGAGGTCGCGGTCGTCGGGGTGGATCACGTCGGCCCAGCTGAGCTCGCGCCAGCTCCTCGTTCGAGCGGCCGAGCAGGCGGCAGAAGGCGGGGTTGGCCTGCACGAAGTCGCCGTCGGAGTCCATCAGCGCCATCCCCACCGCCGCGTTCTCGAACAGGCCGCGGAAGCGCTCCTCGCTCGCACGCAGCGCCGCCTCGGAGAGCCGCTGCTCCGTCACGTCGGTGGATGCGCCGGTGACCGCCACCACGCTGCCCTTCTCGTCGTGTGAGCGGCAAGCCCGCGGCACTGCACCATCGTCACGCTGCCGTCCTTGCGCAGCAGCTCGGTCTCGCCCTCGATGCACCTTGCCGCTCGTCGCCCTCCATCACGTCGCGAGAAGCGCGCTCGATGTTCTCCTGCACCGTGCTCCGGCGGGATGAAGTCGAGGAACGGCTTGCCGATCAGCTCCTCGGCGCTGTAGCCGTACATGCGCTCCACCGCTCCGCTCACGAAGTCGAAGCAGCCGTCGAGCGCCCACGGTCCAGACCATGTCCTGGGTGGTCTCCACCAGCGTGCGGTAGCGCTGCTCGCTGCGCAGCGAGGCGCTCGTGGCGCGATGCGCCGCTCCGTCACGTCGACCACCACGCAGCCGAGGCCGCGGTCGCCGCCGCGACCTCCACCGGGTAGTAGCTCACGAGCCAGTGGCGGCTCTCGCCGCCGGTGCCGGGCGTCGTGCCGCTCACCTCGACCGGCGGCGCCGGGGTGCCGCTTTCGAGCACGCTGGCGCAGGAACCTCTCGACGTCCTCGGCGAGATCCGGGCACCACCTCGGATATCGAGCGGCCCACGTGGTCCTCGACCGGGATGCCGTTCATCTTGGCGAGCGCCTCGTTCACGCGCACGTAGCGCAGGTCCTCGTTCAGCACCGCGAAGCCCACCGGCGCCGCCACCTGCACCGCATCGAGGAGCACCCGCGACGCCGCCGCCTCCTCGCGCACGCGCGTGCGCCGTCGATGGCGAGCACGGCGAGCTGCGCGAGATGCGCCACGAGCTCCTCGTCCTCCGCCGTGAAGTCGCCGTCGTGCTTGTCCGACAGCTGGATCAGGCCGATCGGCGAGCCGTCTGCCGCGAGCAGCGGCGCGGCGAGCCAGCCGCGAAGCGGCGGATGCTCTCCGGCCTCCTTGCCGAAGCCGCGAAGGCGGGGTGCGCCTCGAGCTCCGCCTGTGTCAGCCGCATCGGCTCGCCCGTCGCCCGACCACGAGCGAGTAGATGCCGCTGCCGTCCGGGCGAGGCGTCGTAGTCGCGCCAGGCGGCGTACTTGTCGGACAGCGAGATCGCGGAGATCGACTGCGCGGCGCCGTCGCCGACGGTCAGGCTGATCACCGCCTGGTGCGCGCCCGATAGCCTCGCGCGCGGTGTCGGCCACGCGCTGGAGCAGCTCGTCCTGGGGCAGCTCGGCGTCGATGCCCTGCGCGGCCTCGCGTGAGCAGGCGCAGGCGGCTCACGGAACCCGCCTGCGCGGTCTTCCCGCGCGGCCCGTCCCAGCTATCGCCAGTCGATCGGTGCTGCCCCCGCAAGCGCATCCCTGAGCCTCCGGTTAAGGGAACTGAACTCTAGGCGGCTTTACTCGAGAAGGCCGCGCCGCATGGCCGCTGCCACGGCCGCGGCGCGATCGGAGACGCCGAGCTTCTCGTAGAGGCTCTGGAGGTGAGTCTTCACGGTGGCGGGGCTCAGGTGGAGCTGGCCGGCGATGTCCGGCGCCGAGCGGCCGTCCGCCGTGAGGCGCAGGATCTCGCGCTCGCGCGGCGTCAGCACCGGGCGGGCGCTCGCCTCGCGCATGCGGATCTGAGCGGTCAAGCCCGGTCTGGATCTCGGGCGAGAGGAAGGCCTCTCCGCGCGCCACGGCGGCCACGGCGTCGAAGATCGCGGCGCGATCCGCCTCCTTGGACAGATACGCGCCGGCGCCCATCGCGATCGCCCGGTAGACGAGGTCGCTCTCCACGTACGCGGAGAGGAACACCACGCGCGTGCCGAGCTCGTCGCGCTTGATGGCGTTGAGCACCTCCATGCCGTCGAGTCCGGGCATGCGGACGTCGAGCACTGCGACGTCCGGCTTGAGCTTCGTGATCTGCGGGCAGCGCCTCGCGTCCGTCCGATGCCTCACCCACCAACTCGAGGTCGGGTCGCTCCCTGATGGCCCGTACCAGCCCCTCGCGATAGACGGGGTGATCGTCCGCCACATACACGCGCACCCGCTCAGTACCCCGTGCCATAGGCCTTCTTTGTAGCACCCCGCGCTTGCGGGGCCCCCCGTTAGTCAGCCGTTTGCGCCGCTCTCGCCGATCTCGACGAGGCGCTCGCAGAGCTGCGTGCGGGTCGAGTCCTTGTCGAGCACAGCGGCCAGGCCCATCGCCCCGGCGCTCGCCGCAAGCGTCTCGTTCGCCTCGCCGCTGATCAGCACGACCCTGGTCTTCAGCGGGCGGTCGAGCCCGGCGAGGATGTCGCACACCTCGAGCCCGTCGAGCTGGGGCATGCGCACCTCGAGCACCGCGATGTCCGGCTCGAGCGCAAGCAGCTCCTCGAGCGCTCGGCGCCCCTCTGAGGCCTCTGCCGCGAGCGACAGGCGCGGATGTGCCGCGATGGCTCTCGCGAGCCCATCCCTGTACGCCTCGTGGCCATCCGCCAGGAGGACTGAATACGTTCGCACCGGTTAGTAGCTGTTCCTGCCAGGGGTCTTCTGGACCCATTTCGTGACGACCTTGTCACCTTCACGCTGACCATGCTCCGATGCCCCTGGCAGCGCCCGCCCTCACCCATTGGGGGGTCGGGGCGTTTGGGCGGGGATCATACGATCGGTCTAGGCCGATCGTATGAGTTGCCAGTTGCCCGCTCGGGGAACTGGGCACTGGGACCTACGACTAGTCCTTGAGGAACGACGGGATGTCGATCTCGTCTTCCGAGATCTCGAGCGACGAGCGCTGGCGGTCGTCCATCGCGATGTCGCCGCGGTCGCGCGGGCGCTCCCGGCGCTGCTGGCCGCGCTCGGCGTCGAACACGGCACCGCCGCGTCGCTTGTCGAAGCCGGTGGCGATCACGGTCACGCGGACCTCGTCCGCGAGGGCCTCGTCGATCACGGCGCCGAAGATGATGTTCGAGTTGTGGTCGGCCGCGCTCTGCACGATCTCGGCCGCCTCGTTGACCTCGAACAGACCGAGGTCGTTGCCGCCGGTGATGTTCAGCAGGATGCCCGTGGCTCCCTCCACCGACTGCTCGAGCAGCGGGCTCGAGATCGCGTTCTTGGCGGCCTCGGAGGCGCGGCTCTCGCCGCTGGCCGAGCCGATGCCCATGAGCGCCGAGCCGGCGTCGTGCATGATCGTGCGGACGTCGGCGAAGTCGAGGTTGATGAGGCCGGGGATCGTGATCAGGTCGGTGATGCCCTGCACGCCCTGGCGCAGCACGTTGTCGGCCTCGCGGAAGGCGTCGAGGATGCTGGTGCGGCGCTCCACGATCGTGAGCAGCTTCTCGTTGGGGATCACGATCAGCGTGTCCACCTGCTCGCGCAGCCGGTCGATGCCGTCGCCCGCCTGGCGCGCGCGCATGGAGCCCTCGAACTCGAACGGACGCGTGACCACGCCGACGGTGAGTGCGCCGATCTCGTGTTTCGCCACCTCGGCGATCACAGGGGCAGCGCCGGTGCCGGTGCCGCCGCCCTCGCCCGCCGTCACGAACACCATGTCCGCGCCCTTGAGGGCTTCCTTGATCTCGTCGCGGCTCTCGTTGGCCGCGCCGTAGCCCGTCTCGGGATCCGCGCCCGCTCCCAGGCCGCGCGTGAGCTGGGCGCCGATCTGAAGCTTGATGTCGGCGTCGCACATCTGGAGCGCCTGCGCATCCGTGTTCACCGCGATGAACTCCACGCCCTTGAGGCCAGCATCGACCATGCGGTTGACCGCATTGGTGCCGCCGCCGCCGACTCCGACGACCTTGATCACCGCCAGGTAACTGCCTGTGTCCATGCCCCTATGCCTCGTGCGTTCTCATCGAATGCTTTAGCCGTGCGAGAGGGATTGGCTGTCCGACTCTCCAGCCAGACTTGAGGGTTTTTCGCCGGTCCCCGCGCCCGCAAAGTGCGCACTGTAGGCGTTTTTTGGGCGAACTGTCAATGCGGAGAAGGAAATTGTGCAGGCACTCAACCCTCAACTATCGGTTGAGACTACCCTCACGGTCCACCTGAGGGTTGAGAGTTTGCGGTCGGCGGTCCGCTGTCCGCAGAGGGCCCAGTTGCGCCGCTCGTGCCGGTACCTGTCTGCGCATTCGATTGCGCCGAGGTGTCGTTGCCCGTGGTGCTGAGCGGCGCCAGGGTCTCCGACGCGAGGCCGCCGGCGATCGGGCGGCCCGGCAGGCGCACGTCCACGTAGCTCGCGCCCCTCGACGACGGGTCAGCGAGCACCGCGGCCACCGCGGCCCACTTGGCCACCGGGCGGCTGTCGTCTCCGAAGATCAGCAGCGGGCCGTCGCGGAGGTGCACGAGGATCCCCTTCTTGCCGTGCGTGATGCTCGTGATGCGGCCGGCGAGCTCGGGCTGGACGGCCCCAGCGACGTGGAGGGCGCTGAGCGGCACGCGATCGGTCAGCGTGTCCTGCGGCACCGCTCCGCGGCTGCGGATCAGCGCCAGCGGGTGGCCGGTGGTCACGCCGCGCAACACGGTGCCGTCCGGGGCGAGCAGCAGGCGCTCCCCTCCCACCTCGAGCACGGCGGCGGGCTGTTCCTCGATCACATGGATCTTGAGCGTGTGCGGGAAGCTCGCCTTCGCCACCACCTCCTTCACCACGGGGAAGCCGGCCACGGCGCTGTTCAGATCAGCCTCGTTCACGCGCATGGTGCTCATGTCGCGGGCGGCCGAGGTGAGCGCGAGCCGGATGCGGGTGGCGTCCTTGGTGGTGAGCCCGCTCACCGTCACGTGCTCCACGCGCACGAAGCTCGAGTCGCGGAACCAGAACCTGTAGAGCGCGACCAGCGCGATGGCGAGCAGCAGCAGGGCCAGCGCGCGGCGGCGGAACTTGCGCGGGATCGCCAGCGCCACCCGTGGGAGCTGGCGCAGGGTTGCGCCCGCGGCCCTCACCAGAGCGCCCCCTCGGCATCCGCCTCGCCCAGGAGCTGCACCTCGGCCTCGAGTTCCACGCCGAAGCGCTCGCGCACGCGGCGGCGTCCCTCGCGCATGAGGTCGAGCACGTCGGCCGTGGTGGCGTCGCCCATGTTCTCCACGAAGTTGGCGTGCTTCTCCGAGAAGCGTGCGCCGCCGACCCGCAGGCCGCGGCAGCCGGCCTCCTCGAGCAGCATGCCGGCGGTGCGGCCTTCGGCGCGGGCATCGCCAGGGTTCTTGAAGGTCGAGCCGAACGTCTTGATCCCGGACGGCTGGGCGGCGCGGCGCTGCTCGCGCATGCCGGCGAGCGTGGCCTTCACCTCCACGGTGTCGGCCGGCTCGAGCCCGAACGATGCACGCGAGACGATCTCCCGCGGCTTGAGGTTGGAGCGCCGGTACTGGAAGTCGAGCTGGTCGGGCGTGCGGCGCTCGTGGCCCTCGGGGGTTGCGATGTCCACCCACTCGAGCACCTTGCCGAGCTCGCCCCCGTAGGCGTTGGCGTTCATCTTCACGGCGCCGCCGACGGTGCCGGGGATGTTCACCCCGAACTCGAGACCGGTGAGCCCCCAGCGCGCCGCGCGCGCGGACGCCTGGGGCAGCCGGGCGCCGCCCCCGCAAAGCACGCGGTGGCCGTCGCGTTCGATCGTCGCAAGGTCTTCGTCGAGTTTCAGCACCAGTCCTCGGAATCCGTCATCGGCTACGAGGAGGTTCGAGCCCGACCCAACCACTCCTACCTCGATACCCCCGGCCTCGGCCCACCCGAGGAGCTCGGCCAGACGCTCCTCCGAGCCCGTGCGCGCGAACCAGTCGGCGGGCCCGCCCGTGCGCACGGTGGTGAGCCGCGCGAGCGGATAGTCCGTTCTCCACGCCCTCGGGTGGGTGGTTCACGACTCGCCACCCAGGCGCCGCGCGATGCTCGTCCACGTTGCCCGCTCCGAGCGTCAGCAGCAGGTCGCCCTCACGCAGCTCGCGGCGCAGGAAGCTCTCGGCATCGTCCATCGCCGGGAACCAGTAGACCGGCCGGCCGCCCGCGGCGCTCGCGGCGGCACCCGCCACGAGCCAGCCGCTCACGCCCGGGTAGTCCGCGGGATCCTCTCGCGCCGGGTAGATGTCGAGCACCACGACGAGGTCGGCGAGGGCCAGCGCCCGCCCGAACTCGCGCGCCAGCGCCTTGGTTCGCGAATAGAGGTGAGGCTGGAATACGGCCACGAGTCGCTCGGGCGCCAGGGTGCGGGCGGCCTCGAGCGTTGCGCGGACCTCGGTGGGATGGTGGGCGTAGTCGTCGTACACGAGCGCCCCGGACGCCGTCCTGCCATGCGGCTCGAAGCGGCGGCCGGCGCCAAGGAAGTCCGTCAGCGCCGGCGCAGCCTCGGCTCACATCGACGCCTGCCTCGCGGCAGGCGGCCAGGGCGGCGAGAGCGTTCAGCACGTTGTGGCGACCGGGCACGTGCAGCTCCACCGCCGTGTCCTCCACCCGAAAACGCGAGCCCGACGGCAGCAGCTCGAGCCCACGAGCCGGGAAGCGTGCCCGCCTCGATGCCGAAGGTGACCGACGGCGGCACGCCGCGCAGTTCGAGGCCGGCGGGCTGCGATCACGGTTGGCGCCGGGCCGGCGAAATCGGCGAACGCCTCCTGCACCTCCGGCAGCGTCCGGTAGGTCGAGTGGTGGTCGAGCTCGACGTTCGTCACCACCGCAACGTCCGGCTCGAGCCGCAGGAACGAGCGGTCGGACTCGTCGGCCTCGACCACAACCCAGTCGCCCTGCCCCCAGGATGCGTTGGTGCCGGTGGAGCGCACCTCGCCGCCGATCAGGTAGCCGGGCCGCCGCCCGCAGCTCACGAGCGCGTGCGCCACCATGCTTGCGGTGGTGGTCTTGCCGTGCGTGCCCGCCACCGCGAGGCAGCGCTTGAGGCGCGACACCTCGCCGAGCAGCTCGCCGCGATGGAGGATCGCTCAGCCCCGCGGCGCGCGCGGCCGCCAACTCGGGGTTGTCCTCGGCGATGGCCGTGGATACCACCACCTCGGCGCCGTCCGGCAGGTTGGCGGGGTCGTGCCCGATCAACGGTTCGATGCCCGCTTCGCGCAGGCGGTCCGCATAGGGCGAGTCGGCGCGGTCCGAGCCCGACACGCGCGCGCCCAGTCCGAGCGCCACGAGCGCGAGCCCGCTCATCCCCGCGCCGCCGATCCCGATGAAGTGGAGCAGCCGTCCGCTCCACGGCGCGTCGCTCATGCGGCGGCACGATAGCGGCGCGCGCGGGCGCTCAAATGGCGGGTTCCGGCTCCGGCGCGGGCGGCGTGGGCTCGGGCATTCCGGGCCCTCCCGGCGGGGTCGGCGAGGGAGGCGACGGGTCCGGGGCCGGTGGCGTCGGATCTGGCACGCCCGGCCCGCCCGGGCCACCGGGCGGCGCCGGGGCGGTGGCTGTTCGAGCAGATGGCTCATATGCTCGCGCCTACCCAAGGAGGGCGGCCGGGTAACCACCGCCCCTTACCTGCTAGAAGTCGCTCCCAACTCAAGGAAAGGAGTCGGGCATGCCCTACGAGGTCCCTGACCTGCCCTACGACTACGCGGCACTCGAGCCCCACATCGACGAGGCGACCATGCGCGTCCACCACGACAAGCATCACCAGGCTTACGTGGACAAGGCGAACGCCGCGCTCGAGGGCACCGAGTGGGCCGACAAGCCCGTGGAGGAGGTCCTTCAGAACCTGGCCCAGCTGCCCGCAGGACAAGCAGACCGCCTTCCGCAACAACGGCGGCGGCCACGCCAACCACTCGTTCTTCTGGCAGATCATGAGCCCCGACGGCGGCGGCGAGCCCTCCGGCGACCTCGCCTCGGCGATCGACGACGCCTTCGGCAGCTTCGACGAGTTCAAGTCCAAGTTCAAGGACGCCGGCGTGAACCGCTTCGGCTCCGGCTGGGCGTGGCTCGTGTGGGACGGCTCGGGTCTCGCGGTCACGAGCACGCCCAACCAGGACTCACCCGTGCTGGAGGGCCAGACCCCGCTGCTCGGCGCCGACGTGTGGGAGCACGCCTACTACCTCAAGTACCAGAACAAGCGCCCGGACTATCTGGATGCGTTCTGGAACGTCGTCAACTGGGATGAGGTGGCGCGGAGGTACGAGGGGGCGAAGGGCTGAGAGTCTCGGGTGTCGGGTGTCGGGATAACGGCTCCGACACCCGACACCCTGCACCCGACACCTTTCCCGGCCGTTGTCCGCCATAACGGTTTAGGCTCTCCGACGTGCGCTCCTTCTCCGTGGAGACGGGCTCGCTTGGAGATGCCACCCTGGTCTCGCTCAGCGGCGACCTGGACCTTTCCACCGCCAAGCGGGCCGAACAGGCCATCGAGGATGCCGAGAAGGCAGGCCCGTCGACGCTAGTGGTCGACCTGCGCGGCCTCACGTTCATGGACTCCACCGGCCTGCGGGTGGTGGTGAGCGCCGACAAGCGCGCCGTCGCGGGCGGGCCGCCGCCTGGTGATCGTTCAGGGCCCGGCAGCAGTGCGCAGGGTGTTCGAGATCACGCGTCTCGACGAGCGGCTCGACATAGTCGATACGCCTGAGGAGATCGGGAACGGCGAGTAGACCGGGCGCTCAGCGCTCGATCTCGAACCAGACCTGGGTGGAGCCGTTCAACTCCACGCCCCAGCGGTCCGAGAGCTGCTCCACCAGGAACAGCCCCCAGCCGGAGCCCGGATCGTCCTCCGGCGTACGGGGCGCCGCCTCGAAGCCGGGGCCGCCGTCGGTCACGCGCACGTGGATCATCTCGTGGCTCACCCTGCACCTCAGCTCTAGCTCGTCGCCCTCGCCATTGCGCGCGTGCCGCACGCTGTTGGTCACGAGCTCGCTCACCAGGAGGCGCATGTCGTTGAGGCGGTCGGCACCGACCTCGGACTCGAGATCGTCGAGGCCGCGGCGGGCTTCAGCCACGGCGCCCGGGCCATTCGACAGGCGGAGCCGGACCTCGGTGGGGTTCACCGGACGATGCCCGCGTGAGGGGCGTGCGTGTTGGGCAAGGTCACCGGGCGACATTCGTTTTCCAGGTACTGACTTCCTCTAGAAACGAAGCGGCTTGACGCGTACCCCATGCGTTTCGCAAGGGTCCCCGCCAAGCCAACGGTTCCCAGATCGGCTGTTTCTGAACACAACTTGAGCGGGGGTCGCGAATCGACCCCGGTTCGGGTCGGGCCGCTGACCTAAGAAGCCAGGTCCAGCGCCACACGGGCGATGGTCGAGGCCGCGTCTGGCTTAGCCAGCCGCTCGTGCCGCGGCGGCCATCGCGCGCAGGCGCGCAGGAGCGGCGAGCAGCGCGCCCACCTCGCGCGCGAGCCGCGGGCCGTCGAGCTCGGAGTCCGGCACCACCACGGCGGCGCCCTCCCGCTCCATGCAGCGGGCATTGCCCGTCTGGTGGTCGGCCGTGGCGTGCGGGTAGGGCACGAGCACCGACGGCAGGCCGGCGGCAGCCAGTTCCAGCACCGAGCCGCCGGCTCGCGCCACCACGAGATCGGCCGCGGCCAAAGCCTCGGCGAACGGCTCGATATACGGGTGCAGGTGGTAGTGCGGCGGCGAACCGAGCTCGTCGAGCCGGGCGCGCAGGGTCTCGTAATCGCGGTGGCCGCTCGCGTGGAGAACGCTGCATGGCCCCGCGGCCCCGAAGGCGTCGAGCGCCGCCCGGTTGACGGTTCGCGCACCGAGCGAGCCGCCGAACACGAGCACGCACTGCTCGTCCTCCGGGATGTCGAAGCGGCGGCGTGCCTCGGCCCTGTCCACCTTCCCGGTGCCGGTGGGAACGGGACGGCCGCTCAGCAGGTACTTGCCGCCGTGCCGGCCCTCCAGAGGGAACGAGAGGAACACGCTGCCTCGCAGCCGGCGCGAGCAGCCGGTTGGCCATGCCGAGGTGGCTGTCGGCCTCCGTGAGCAGCAGCGGGACGCGCAGCAGCACGGCGGCGAGTCCCACCGGCCCGGCCACGTAGCCGCCGCCACCGATCACGGCGCCGGGGCGCAGGCGGCGGAGCAGGGCGACGGCGCGCGGCAGGGCGAGGGTCGCGAGCACGAGCGCGCGGGCAGCCTTGAGGGGGTTGCGGCGGTCGATGCCGCGCACCTGGATCGCGTGGAAGGGGTAGCCGGCCGCCGGCACGAGCTGCGCCTCGGCGCGCTCGCCACCGATGAAGGCGACCTCCGCGCCGCTAGCCCGCAGCGCGTCCGCGACCGCGAGCGCCGGCACGACGTGGCCCGCCGTCCCGCCCGCGGCTATCACGACTCGCGGCACGTTTCCCCTTTCCACCCTCGATCGCGCGCAGCGGCTTGCCAGCCCGCGCCTGGGCGCCGTCCTTGGCGATGTTGAGCAGCAGTCCCATGGCGCCGAGCAGCACGACGAGGTTGGAGTTGCCGTACGAGATGAACGGCAGCGGCACGCCGGTGAGCGGCGCGAGCCCCATCACCGCGAAGAAGTTGAGGATCGCCTGACAGAGGATCACCGACGTGACGCCAACGGCGAGCAGCTTGGCGTAGCGCTCGCGCGCGAGCTTTGCGGCGCGCAACCCGGCGTAGGCGATCATCCCGTAGAGCGCGGCCACCGCCGTGATGCCGAAGATGCCGAGCTCCTCGCCGATGATCGCGAGGATCATGTCCGTGTGCGCCTCCGGCAGGTAGAAGATCTTCTGCACCGACTCGCCGAGCCCGACCCCGAAGAAGCCGCCCGAGCCGATCGCGATCATCGACTGGACGGTCTGGAAGCCGGCGCCGCTCGCGTCGTGCCAGGGGTGGATGAACGACATCAGGCGCGCGCGGCGGTAGGGCGCCGCGATGGCGAACACGAGCGCCAGCAGCACGAGGGTGCCGGTGATCGTGAGCAGGTGCCTGGTGGGCACGCCCGCAGCGATGAACAGCGCGCCCATCGCCAGGCAGACCACGATGGCCGTGCCCATGTCCGGCTCCTTGAGCAGCAGCAGGCAGGCGCTGCCGATCACGATGCAGCAGCGGCTTGGCCAGCGTCTTCATGCTCTTCATGCGCTGCGGCTGCGTGGCGAGCACCTGCGCCGCATAGAGCACGAGCGCGACCTTGAGCAGCTCCGAGGGCTGGAACTGCACCGGGCCCCGCTCCCAGCCAGCGGCGCGCGCCGTTCACGCTGATGCCCACGCCGGGCACCATCACCGCCAGCGTCAGGCCGATCGACCCGAACAGGAGCAGCGGCGTGAAGTGGCGCACGTACTTGAGGCCGAAGCGCGAGAGGAAGTGCAGCGCGGCGAGTCCGCACGCACCGAAGATCAAGTAGCGCTTGAGGAAGTACGACGAGTCGCCCGTCGTGAGGAGCGACTCCGCCGAGCTGGCCGAGTAGACCATTACCGCCCCCGCCGCGAGCAGGCAGAGCGTGGCCGTGTAGAGCAGCGAGTACTCGAGCGGGGGCTTGGGTCGCCCCTTCGCTCCCTTGCGCGAGGGCGCCCGGCGGCGGCGTTGCTTGGCCATCCGGGCCTCCTTCGACGCCTGGGGCCGGATTCATCCTCGTCTTGCCAGCTCGCGAAAGCGGGCGCCGCGCTCCTCGAAGTTGGTGAACTGGTCGTAGCTCGCGCAGGCGGGTGAGAGCAGCACCGTGTCGCCTGGCTGCGCGGCCGCAGCGGCGGCCTCCACGGCGTGCTCGAGGTCGCCGCAGCGATGGAGCGCCACCGTGCCCTTGAGGTCCGCCTCGAGCTGCTCGGCCGCCTCCCCGATCAGGTAGCAGGCGCGACAGCGGCTCTCCACCGCTTGCCGCAGCCCGCCGAAGCCGCCTCCCTTCAGGCTGCCGCCGGCTATCAGGTGCACGCCGCCGTCGAAGGCCTCGATGCCCACGAGCGCCGACGCCACGTTGGTGGCCTTCGAGTCGTTCACGAACAGCACGCCATCGCGCTCGGCCACCTCCTCGAGCCGGTGCGGCACGCCCGCGAACTCGCGCAGCGCCCGGCACACCGCCTGCTGGTCGAGCCCGCGCGCCAGCACAGCCGCAGACGCCGCCATCGCGTTCTCGAGGTTGTGGCGCCCGCGAAGCCGGATCTCGCTCGCGGGGAGCATGCGCACGCCCTGCCACCAGAGCTCGCCCTCCCGTTCGGCGAGGTCGGAGTCCGGCCCGCCGAAGCGGACGGTGGCGGCGCGCCCGGGCTGGCCGGCGAGCTCGGAGCCGAGCACGGCCAGGTCGTCCTCGTCCTGGTTCCGGAACACGCGCAGCTTGGCGGCCATGTAGTCGTCGAAGGAACCGTGGCGGTCGAGGTGGTCCTCGGTCAGGTTCAACAGGACCGCGCACTCGGGCGCGAACAGCGAGCTGTCCTCGAGCTGGAAGCTCGACGCCTCGCACACCACCGTGACCCGCGGGTCGAGCTCGCCCACAAGCGAAGCCAGCGGCGTGCCCACGTTGCCCGCCACCTCCACCGGCAGGCGGGCCGCGCGGTGCATCGCGCCAAGGAGCTCGACCGTTGTGGTCTTGCCGTTGGTGCCGGTCACGGCGATGAACTCGTTGGGGATCAGCCGCCACGCCAGCTCGAGCTCGCCCACCACCTCGATCCCGCGCTCGCGCGCGCTCACGATCACCGGCGCCTGCTGCGGCACGCCCGGGCTCTTCACCACAGTGGCGGCGCGCGGGAGCAGGTCGAGCCCGTCGCTGTTCAGGCGCACCTCCACGCCGTCGAGCCCGCTCTCGGACTCCTCCGGGGCGCCAGCGTCGCAGCCCATCACCTCGCCGTGCTCGCGCAGCATCCGCGCGGCGGCCGCGCCCGAGCGCGCGAGGCCCACCACCAGGTAGGGACCGGGCGGCAGCGAAGGGCGCGACTTCACGTGATCGACTGCTGGTACAGCGTGAAGCCGATCGCCGCGGAGATGGCGGCGATGATCCAGAAGCGCAGGATGATCTTCGTCTCGGACCACGCCATCAGCTCGAAGTGGTGGTGCACCGGGGCCATCAGGAACACGCGCCTGCGGAAGCGCTGGAAGGCGATCACCTGGATCAGCACGGACAGCGCCTCGATCACGAAGATCCCGCCCGTGATCAGCAGCAGCACCTCGGTCTTGGTCATCACCGCAAGCGCCGCAATGGCGCCGCCTAACCCCAGCGATCCCGTGTCCCCCATGAAGATCGCCGCCGGGAAGGAGTTGAACCAGAGGAAGCCCACGCACGCACCCACCAGGCAGGAGCACACGAGCGCGAGGTCGTCCTGGCCGGTGGTGATGAACGTCATCGCCGTGTAGGCCAGCAGCACGATCGCGGCGCAGCCCGCGGCGAGGCCGTCGAGACCGTCGGTGAGGTTCACGCCGTTGGTGGCTCCCGCGAGCACGAGGAAGATCAGCACCGGGTACGCGTAGCCGATGTTCACCGACGCGTCCGAGATGCGGAAGCGCACGGTGTCGGAGAGGTGCGGGTGGCCGGTGTGGGTGGCCACGTACCAGAGCCCGACGGCGATCAGCAGCTGCGCGCCGATCTTGGTCTTGCCGGACAGGCCGAGCGAGCGCCTGCGCGTGATCTTCATCCAGTCGTCCGCGAAGCCGAGCGTGGCGCTGGCGAGCATCGTGCCCACCACGGCCAGCGTCTCCGTGTCGAACTGGCCGAGGATCAGGAACGGCACCACCACCGACACCATGATCAGGAGGCCGCCCATGGTCGGCGTGCCCGCTTTGGCGGCGTGGCCGGCCGGGCCCTCCTCGCGGATCTGCTGCCCGAACTCGCGGTCCCTCAGGAACTCGATGAACTTCGGACCGAGGAACATGCAGATGAACAGCGAGCCCATCCCCGCTATGAGGATCGTGCCAAGCATCGGTTAGCGCCTAGGCGAGTACCCGCTCCAGGCCGACGGCTCTGGACCCCTTCACGAGCACGCGGTCCCCTGGCCGGGCCAGCTCCTCCAGCAAGGCGCCCGCCTCCTCGGGCGTGGCCACCGCGTAGGTCTCGCCGTCGAACGCCTCGCCGAACGCGAGCGCCTCCTCGCCCACGGTCACCAGCACGTCGATCCCGAGCGCGGCCGCGTGTTCGCCGATCTCGCGGTGGAAGCGCTCGCTGTCCGGCCCCAGCTCCGCCATCGTGCCGAGTATCGCGAGACGGCGCTCGGCGGGGGTTCCCGCCAGGTGGTCGAGGGCTGCTCGCATCGACATCGGGTTGGCGTTGTAGCAGTCGTTGACGACCGTCACGCCACCCTCGAGCTCCACCAGCTCGCCGCGATAGGACGAAAACTCGGGCTCGAGGCGGCCGCCAGGCTCGATCCCAAGCGCAGTCGCCGCCGCCACGGCAGCCAGGGTGTTCTGCACGTTGTGTGGCTCCGAAAAGCTCAGCTCGAGCTCGATCGGGGCGCCGCAGGCCTCGATCTCGGCCACCGTGCCGTCGAATGCGAGAAGCCGCACGTCACCGCCCTCGCCGAAGCTGATCGTGCGCAGATCGTCGCGCTGGTGCGGGTCGAGCAGCGACTCGTTCGCGGGGATCACGCAGGTGGCGCCGCCGCGCAGGTCGCGGATCAGCTCCGCCTTGGCCGCGGCCACGCGCTCCACGGTGCCGAGCAGCTCGAGGTGCACCGGCCCGACGTTCACGATCACTCCCACGTCCGGCTCGGCGATCTCCACCAGCTCGGCGATCTGCCCTTCCCCGCGCATCGCCATCTCGAGCACGAGCGCCTCCACCCCGCGCTCGGCGGCCAGGATCGACAGCGGCAGCCCGATCTCCGTGTTCCAGTTCTGCCGGTTGGCATGCGTCTTCAGGCGCTCCGAGAGCAGCGCGCGGAGGATGTCCTTGGTGGATGTCTTGCCGGTGGAACCGGTGATGCCGATCACGGGGCAGCCGAGCTGCCGGCGCCATTCGCGCGCGAGCCGATGGAGGCCGTGCAGAGTGTTCTCGGAGGAGATCACCGCGGCGCCGTCCGCGCGCGCGGCCAGCTCGCCGGCCCGGTGCGGCCCGACGAGCGCGCCCCATGCGCCGCACTCGAGCGCGCGCGCGGCGAACTCGCCGCCGTCGGCGCTCGCTCCCACGAGGCCCACGAACAGGTCGCCCGGCTCGATCTCGCGCGAGTCCACGACGGCGCGGCGCGGCCCGGGCCCGCCGGGGTCGCCCGCCACGAGCCGGCCGCCCGCGGCCTGCGCGATCCAGTTTGCCTCGCGGTCGATCACGCGCCCACCCCGAGCGCCGAGCGCAGCGCCTCGCGCGCCACGGTCACGTCGTCGAACGGCTCCTTGCGGCCGCCCTCGAACTCCTGCCCCTGCTCGTGGCCCTTGCCCGCGATCACCACGACGTCACCTGGCTCGGCCGACTCCACGGCGAGCGCGATCGCGCGGCGGCGGTCCACCTCGCGCTCGGCATCACCGCTCGTGCCGCCCAGCACCTCGTCCACGATCGCGCCCGGCTCCTCCGAGCGCGGGTTGTCGGAGGTGACGATCACGCGGTCCGCCAGCTCGCTCGCCGCGCGCCCCATCAGTGGGCGCTTGGCGCGGTCGCGGTCGCCGCCCGCACCGAACACCACGTGCAGGCGCCGGCTCGTGAGCTCGCGCGCGGCGCGCAGCACGTTCTCGAGCGCCTCGGGCGTATGCGCGTAGTCCACGAGCACCGTGAAGTCCTGGCCCTCGTCCACCGGCTCGAAGCGCCCGGGCACGCGGTCCGCTTCGGCCAGCCCCCCCTGGATCGCGGCCGGCTCCATCCCCAGCGAGCGCGCCGCGGCTATCGCCGCCAGCGAGTTCTGCACGTTGAAGAGGCCCGGCAGGCAGGTCTCGATCGCGAGCGGCCCGTCCGGCGTATCGCACGTGAACGACGACCCCGCGGGGTCGAAGCGCACCTCGCGCGCGCGGTAATCGGCGTCATGGTCGATCGCGTAGGTCACAGCGCCGTCGATCTCGCCGGCCAGCCGGCGGCCGTACTCGTCGTCGAGGTTCACCACGGACGGTGCGCCGGGCTCCTCGAACAGCTTGCGCTTGGCCAGGTAGTAGCTCTCCATCGTCTCGTGGAAATCGAGGTGGTCCTGCGTGAGGTTGGTGAACACCCGGCAGGCGAAGCGGATGCCCTCGGCGCGCCCGAGCTCGAGGGCGTGCGAGGAGACCTCGATGGCGCATGCGCGATCGCCCGCGTCGAGCATGCGCCGGAACGTGGCCTGGAGGTCGATTGCCTCCGGCGTGGTGCGCTCCACCGCCTCCTCAAGCCCGCCAACGACGGACTTCACGGTGCCGAGCAACCCGCTCTGCACCCCGCCGGCCTCGAGCAGCGCGCGCACGAGGAACGCCGTGGTGGTCTTGCCGTTGGTGCCCGTGATGCCCACCACGCGCAGCTCGCTGGTGGGATCGCCGTAGAAGCGCGCCGCCGCCGCGGGCATCGCCGCGCGCGCGTCCGGCACGATCACCTCGGGCACGCCAAGGCCGAGCGACCGCTCGCACACCAGCGCCACGGCCCCGCGCTCAACCGCGTCCGCGGCGAAGTCGTGCCCATCGCTCGTAAAGCCGCGTACGCAAAAAAAGAGCGCCCCATCGGTGACGCTCGAACTGCGGTAAGCGAGGGAGGAGACCTCCACGTCGGGGCCATTCCCCATCAGTTCTCGAAGGGTCATGGTCGGCGGGAGTGTAGTGAGCGGGCCCGACCCTCAGTTCGGCGGAATCTTGAGGTACGGCAAGGCGAACGAAACGATCTTCTGGAACGCCGGCGCGGCCACGCTGCCGCCGTAGATGTCGCCCTGAGGCTCATCGACCATCACCGCCACGAGCAGGCGCGGGTCGCGCGCGGGCGCGAAGCCCACGAAAGAGGCCACGAACTTGGTCTCCGAGTAGCCGCCGTTGCCATCCGGCTTCTGCGCGGTGCCGGTCTTGCCCGCGAGCACGTAGCCGGGCACCGTGGCCTCGGGCGCGGTGCCGCCGGGCGCGAGCACGCCCTCGAGCATCCTCGACACCGCCTGCGCGGTGCTGCGCTTGATCACGCGGCGCGAGGGTGCCGGATCGCCTGACACGATGTGCGGGCGCACCATCACGCCGCCGTTGGCGATCGCCGAGTACGCGGCCGCCATCTGGATAGGCGTGACGGCCTCGCCCTGGCCGATCGGCAGGTTGCCGAGCGACGAGCCCGAGTACTGGCTCGGCTTCAGCACGATTCCGGGCGACTCCCCCGGCAGGTCCACGCCGGTGGGCTTGCCGAAGCCGAACGCACGCACCCACTTGTCGAAGCGGTCAGCGCCGAGCCGCTGGCCGATCTTCACCGCGCCGACGTTGGAGGACTGCGCAAGGATCTGCTTCACGGTGAGCGTCACGTCACCGCGCGGCTCGGCGTCCGTGATGGTGCGGTCGGCCACGTGGTAGGCGGCGGGCAGGTAGAAGGGCGTGTTCGGTGTGATCAGCCGGTCCTGGATCGCGCCCGACACGGTGAAGGCCTTGAAGGTCGAGCCCGGCTCGTAGCTGTTCGTGACTGCGCGGTCCTGCTGCGCGTAGGCGGGCGCGCTGCCCGGGTCGTTGGCGTCCACACGCGGCCAGTTGGCGAGCGCGAGGATCGAGCCGTTGCGCGGGTCGAGCACCAGCGCCGTTGCGCCCTTTGGCCGGTAGGTCTGGCCCACTCCGGCAAGCACCGCCTCCACGCGCTCCTGGATCGCGGCGTCGAGCGTGAGCCGCAGGTCCTGCCCGGGCACGGCCTGCTTCTTCATCACGATGCTCACCGGCCGGCCGAGCGCGTCCTTCACCACCTGCTCCTCGCCGTCGGTGCCGTGCAGCTGGCTGTCGAAGCGCGACTCGAGCCCCGAGAGGCCGTAGTTGTCGGTGCCCACGTTGCCGAGCACCTGCGACGCGAGCGAGCCCTGCGGGTAGCGGCGCCGCGGCTCCGTCAGCGTGCCGATGCCGTAGATCTTCAGCTTGTCGATCGTGTGGCCCTTGTCGATGTCGACCTTGCGCGCGAGGTACACGAAGCCCCGGCTGCGGTCCGCGAGCTTGCGCAGCAGGTCATCGGTCGGCAGCCCGAGCACCGCCGACAGCTGGGTGGCCACCTTGTTCGGGTTCTTGATCAGCATCGGGTCGGCGTACACGGTGGCCGAGTCCTCCGACACCGCCAGGGGCGCGCCATTGCGGTCGAGGATCGCGCCGCGCTTGGCGGACACCGTGATGTCCTCGCTCTGCTGTGACAGCGCGCGGTGGCGAAGCGAGCCCGCCTTCACCGTGTCGAGCCACAGCGTGCGCAGCGCGATCAGGCAGAGCGAGATCAGGAACAGCCCGAAGAGGAGGCCGATGCGGCGGTCGACCAGGCGCATGCGCTAGGGGGACGCGCCGCCGGTTTGCGTGGGCGGAGTCGTGGACTGCGGCGTGGTGGTTGTGCCCCCGCCGCTGGTGGTCCGTGTCCCGGGTGTCGGGGATTGGGTGTCGGAAGTCGGGGTGGTGGTCGTGGGCGCTGTCGTGGTGGTGGGGCTCGTGGTGCCTGCTCCCGCGGGCGGGGGTGCCGTGCCGGGGGTCTGCTCGGTCTGCGAGGTCGCCGGCGGCGGCGTGACGGGCATCGGCGCGGTCATGCGCTGGGCGGCCCGGCGCGCGTTCTGGCGGCCCCCCTTGAGGAAGTGCACGTCGCCGGGCGCCGGCATCACCATGCCGTCGGCCGCGGCGGCCTCCTGGATGCGCGTGCTCGAGGCGAGCTTGGCCTCCTCGAGCAGCAGGCGCGCGTTCTCCTGCTTGAGCTTGGTGGCCCGCGCGCTCACGCTCGTGATCGAGCGGTTGAGCCGCAGCACATCGACGTTGAAGAAGACGATGCCCACGAGCAGCGTGCCCACGAGCAGCACCCACGCGCGCCCCCGCAGGAGACGGTCGAGCAGGCCGGCGGTGGCAGGGCCGAGCCGCGGGAACTCGAGCCGCTGCGGCAGCGGCAGCGTGCGAGCGCCAGCGGCTGCCGTCGCGGGCCGGCCCGGACCGGAGCTGCGGCGAGCGGGACGGGCTGGGCGCACCGGGGCTCGCCGCGGCGTGTGCCGGGGCGCGGGAGCCGTGCGGGCGGCGGCTGTAGCGGCGCGGGCCATCAGCCCTCACCCTCCAGCTTGCGGCCGACGCGCAGCTTGCCGGAGGCGGCACGCGGGTTGGCCGCCACCTCGCCCGGCGTGGGCGCCACGGCTCGGGTCGTCACGAGCTCGGCCTCGGGCGTCCGGCCGCACACGCACACGGGAAAGTCCGGCGGGCAGATGCAGCCGCGCGCCCGAGCGGCCAGGAAGCGCTTCACGCGCCTGTCCTCGAGCGAGTGGAAGGAGATAGCCGCGAGGCGCCCGTTCTCACGCAGCAGGTCCCACGCGGCAGGCAGTCCGCGGTCGAGCGCGCCCAGCTCGTCGTTCACCGCGATGCGGATGGCCTGGAACACCCGCTTGGCCGGGTGGCCGCCGCCGAACTGCTTGGCGGCCGGCACGGCCGACTTGATCGTGTCCACGAGGTCGAAGGTGGTCTCGAGCGGCGCGGACCCCCGCCGGCGCACGATCGCGCGCGCGATCGGCCCGGCGAAGCGCTCCTCGCCGTAGCTGCGGAAGAGCTTGGACAGCCGGGCCTCCTCCCACTCGTTCACCACGTCGCGGGCGCTCAGCTCCTGATCCGGGTCCATGCGCATGTCGAGCGGCGCGTCGTAGGAGTAGGAGAAGCCGCGCTCCCACGTGTCCACCTGCATCGACGAGATACCGAGGTCCAGGTACACCACGTCGGCGGCGAGTCCCTCGGCGCGCAGCAGCTCGAGGCCCTCCGCGTAGTCCATACGCAGGAAGCGCGTCTCGCACTGCACCTCGCGCGCGAACTCCTCGAAGCGCTCCTCGGCCGCGGGATCGCGGTCGATGCAGACGAGCGTGCCCGCGCGGCCGATGCGGTCAGCCACGAGGCGCGCGTGCCCGCCGCCGCCGAAGGTGCAGTCCACCACCGTCTCGCCGGGATGCGGGTCCGTGAGCTCGATCAGCTCACCGGCCAGCACCGGGACGTGAGTACGTGTCATGTCAAGAAGGATTGCCAAGGCTCTCAGCGATCTCCACGATCTCCAGGCCCAGCTCGTCCTGGTCGGCCAGCCATTTCTCGCGATCCCACACCTGCAGGTGATCGATCACGCCCACCAGCACGACCTCCTTCGTGATGCCGCCGTAGCGCAGGAGCGGCGTGTTCAGTGTCACGCGGCCGGCCGCGTCCATGTCCACGTCGAACGACCCGCCCGCGAAGAAGCGCGTGAGCTTGCGGCGCTCGGCGCTGAGGGGATTTAGGCCCGAGAGAAAGGCGTCCGTGTGACGTTCGAAGGCGTCGGGCGTCCAGATCGCGACGCAGGGCTCCAGTGCCTTTGCCAGAACCACTCCGCTTGAGAACGCCGCCCGGAACTTGGGCGGCACGTTGAGTCGGTTCTTTGCGTCGAGCGAGTAGTCGAAGTGGCCGCGGAATGCCAAGTGCCTGAAGGCCGGGGAAGTGGGTGGACCGAAGTGGCGGAGTGGGAGGAGCCCCGCCACTCCGGTCCGTGCTGTCGCCACTGTACCCCACTGTCCCCCACTCTGCAACACATATCTCCACAAGCTGCACCGTTTTTCCCACCGGTGGGGTAGAGCCCGCTGCGTAGAGCCAAAAACAGGAGGGTGCGCAGTCCACGGTCCGCAGTCCGCAGGGCGGTGGTTCAGTTGCATCCGTGCGCTGTGCACGCTGGCTTGCAGCGGGGCGCCTTCGCCTGCATGGGAACTTGCAGGCTCAGATGGGTGAGCTGCCGCCGCCGAGCAGCGCGGCGGCGAGGGCGGCTGCGACAAGCAGCAACACGGACGGCACGAGCATGAGAGCCACCACGAGCTGGATCTTCGGCGCGGCCCGAGCCGCCTGCTCCTGGATCCGTCGCCGCCGCGCCAGCCGCGCGCCCCGCGCCTGGGCCTCGAGCGTGGCCGCGAGGGGCGCCCCGTGACGGGCGGCGCGAGAGAGAGCCGAGCACAGGGCATCGACCTCGGGCAGCGGGGCGCGTCTGGCCAGGCCATCGAGCGCGGCACCGAGCGGAACTCCGAGCGCGCACTGGCGGCCCACCACCAGCCACTCCCTGGCCAGTGGCCCGCCGGCCCTACTCCCCACCTCGCCCAGCGCCGCGCCCAGCGACAGGCCCGACTCCACCGACACGCGCAGCAGATCCAGCATCGCCGGCAGCTCGCGCCGGATCGCGTCGGCGCGCTCACGCCCGCGCCTGATCAGCCACAGGTCCGGCGCGATGAACGCGGCGGCCGGCGACAGCACGATCGCCAGCATCCCGAGCCGTCCGGGCAGGAGCGCTGCCAGCGGTAGCCCGGCCGGCGTTCCCACCACCGCGGCGCCGAGCTTGAGCGCCATCGCCTCGCGCACGCTCAGTCCGCCGGGAGCTCCGGCGGCCGCGATGCGCGACTCGAGGTCGCGCGGCGGCGGTGCCCCCGGGCGCAGCCGCCGGCCGACCGACACGCAAAGGGCCACCAGCCGTCCCCAGCCGCCGCGCCCGTCACGAAAAGCCACCAACGACCCCAGAGCCCATGCGGCCAGCGCCGCCGAGGCGAACGCCAGCGCCTGGCTCACGCGCGCACGCGCGCGAGCCTGCGGATGCTCACCGCCGCCACCACCTGCAGCACGAGCGCGAGACCACCGAGCCAGAGCGTGAGAAACGAGCCCGCTAGGCCGCGCAGGTAGCCGGGGCTCGCCAGCTCCGCGAGCAGCGCGCCGCCGAATGGAAGCAGCACGACGATCAAGCCCGTGAAGCGCGCCTGCGCGGTGGCGGCCCGCGCCTCGTCGAGCAGCCGCGCCTGGTCCTCGAACGAGCGGGCGCAGTCGCGCAACAGCCGCGCAAGGTCGCCGCCGGCGCGCCGCTGGAGCAGGCAGGCTGCCACCAGCGTGTCGATGCGCTGCGACCTGATGCGCGAGCGCAGCGCCTCGAGCGCCTCGTCGGTGGGCGAGCCGAGCGCCATCTCCCCGGCCAGGCGGCGCAGCTCGCGGCCCGCGGCGCCGGGCACGCCGCCGCGTGCGGCCTCTAGCACGGCTCCGCGCAGCGAGTGGCCGCCTCCAAGCGCGTCCGCCAGCGCCGCGGCCATCGCGGCGGCGCCGGCGTCCACCGCGTGCCGGTGGCGGTCGCGGCGCACCCGCAGTGCTCGAGACGCCGCCCACGGCGCACCCGTCGCGAGCCCGAGCCCCGCGAGGGGTCCGGCCAGCACCAGCCCGGTGGCCCCAGCGCCGGCAGCGGCCACGGCGAGCAATCGCCGTCGTTCGAGGGCAGCCGGGTCCCGCCCTTCGCGACCCACTCGCGCCACACTCTCCGCCAGCGCGGCGGCGAGCCCCGGTGCCCGCAGCGCCGCGCGGCGGAGAGTCATCACGCCCAGTTCGCCCAGGCCGAACGCGCCCGCGGCCCCGGCCGCGAACGCCAGCGCCGTGCTCACTCGACCGCCTCCAGCCTCCTCGCAAGCTCGCCGTCCAGCGGCGCGCGCAACCCGCCGCCGAGCGTGTACAGCTCGCGCGTGCCCGCGGCATCACCGAGCCGCACCACCTCCCCCACCGCCTCCACGCGCCGCCGCCCGTCCGGCCCGCGGGCCTGATGCACCACGAGCTGGAGCGCACTCGCAAGTTGCTCGCGCACCGCCGCGTGCGGCAGCCCGACTCCCGCCATCAGGGCGAGCGTCTCAACCCGCCGCAGCGCGTCGGGCGGCGAGTTGGCGTGGACTGTCGTCAGCGATCCGTCGTGCCCGGTGTTGAGGGCCATCAGCATGTCGAGTGCCTCGGCGCCCCTCACCTCCCCCACCACGATCCGGTCGGGGCGCATCCGCAGCGCGTTGCGCACGAGCTGGCGAATCGTCACTTCGCCGCGGCCCTCGAGGTTGGGCGGCCGTGCCTCGAGCCGCACGACGTGGGGTTGGCGCAGCCGCAACTCGGCGGCGTCCTCGATCGTCACGATGCGCTCGCCCTCGGGCAGCGCGCCAGACAGCGCGCCCAGGGTCGTCGTCTTGCCCGAACCCGTGCCGCCGGACACGAGGATCGACGCTCGTGCGCGAACACAGCTCGCGAGGAACTCGGCGAGCTCGCCACTGAGAGTCCCGTTGTTCACCAGGTCGTCGAGGGAGAAGCCCTCGCGCCGGAAGCGCCTGATCGTCAGACATGGCCCGGACAGGGCAAGCGGCGGGATCACGACGTTCACGCGCGAGCCGTCGGCCAGCCGCGCATCGCACAGAGGCGAGGCCTCGTCCACCCGCCGTCCGAGCGGCGCGAGTATCCGCTCAATCGCGTGCAGCAGCTCAGCCTCGCCGGCAAACGCCACGCCGGACGCCTCGAGCCGTCCGTGCCGCTCCACCCATACCGACCCGGGCCCGTTCACCATCACCTCGTCCACAGCGGGGTCGGCCAGGAGCGGCTCGAGTGGCCCGAGCCCGGTCGCCAGCCGCAGCACCCGCTCACAGAGTTCCGCCCGGTCATCGGAGTCGAGCACGGCGGCCTCTCGCTCCACCAGCGAGCGCACCTCCGCCTCGAGGCCGTCCGCCAGCGCCGCGCCGCGCAGTGAGTCCGCCCGCGCGGACTCGATCAACCGCGCGCGAAGCGCCTCCGCCAGCTCGTCGAGTGCGTGCACACCCCCCTAAGTCGCGGAGCGGCCGCTTCTCGCCCCCCCGCAATCAGTTGCTCTCCGCACCCGGCCTGCGGTTCCACCCGGATGGAACCCGACCCCGCGGCGGATAGCGTCGTGCCATGTCCACCCACGCGATGAGCGCCGCGGATGCGGCCTGGCTCCACATGGACCGGCCGACCAATCTGATGGTGATCAACAGCGTGCTCTGGTTCGACGAGCCGGTCGACTGGGACCGAGTCAAGCTCGCCTACCGCCACCGCATCGTGGACCAGTTCCCTCGCTACAGCCAGCGCGTGGTGGAGGGCGGCCCGCTCGGCGGTCCCCACTGGGAGGACGTGCCGGACTTCGACCCTGAGCTGCACATGCACAGGATCGGCCTGCCGGCGCCGCACGATCAGGGCGCGTTGCAGGAGCTTGTGGGCGACCTGATGACCGCGCCGCTCGACCGCTCCAAGCCGCTCTGGGAGATCTACCTCATCGAGGACTACGGCGAGGGCTGCGCGCTGCTCGCGCGCATGCATCACTGCATCGCCGACGGAATCGCGCTCGCCCGCGTGATGCTGCTGCTCACCGACGAAGCGGCCGACGCCGGCATCGAGCCTCCGCGGCCCGCGGTGGGCGCGCACAGGCAGCTACCACTCACGCGCGCGCTGCGGCCCGCCCGCTCGGCGCTGTCCACCGCCCGACTTGTCACCGGCACCGCCGTGCACGAGGGCATCGAGAGCGCCCTGCATCCGCGCCATCTCGTCGAGCTGGCCGAACGGGCGGGCGAGGACGCGCTGACGCTCGGCAAGCTGCTGGCCCCGGGCTGGGAGGCGAACACCCCGTTCAAGGGCAAGCTGGGAAGGTCGAACCACGTGGCCTGGTCCCAGCCCGTGCCGCTGTCTCGCATCAAGGCGATCGGGCGACCGGTCGGCGCCACTGTGAACGACGTGCTCGTCACGGCCGTGTCCGGCGCCCTCGGGCGCTACATGCGCTCACGCGGCAGCGACGCGGAAGAGATCCGGGCAATGGTGCCGTTCAACCTCCGGCCGCTCGACGCCCCCCTCCCTCGCGACCTTGGCAACCGCTTCGGCCTCATCCTGCTCAAGCTGCCGGTGGGAATCAGCGACGCCAGCCAGCGGCGGCTCGAAGTCAAGCGCCGGATGGACGCGATCAAGAACTCCGACGAGGGACCGCTCTCGTACGGCATCCTCGGCGTGATGGGCCGCACGCCGCTGCGCGTGGAGGAGTGGCTGATCGACTTCTTCACCGCCAAGGGCACGCTCGTGCTCACGAACGTTCCAGGCCCGCGCAAGCCGGTGTACCTGGCCGGCTCACCGGTGCGCGGCGTACTCGTGTGGGCTCCCTGCTCGGGCAGCGTCGGCATGAGCGTCAGCGTGTTCAGCTATGACGGCAAGGTGAACGTCGGCTTCCTCACGGATGCCGGGCTCGTGCCCGACCCGCGCGAGCTCGTGGCCGCCTACGAGCGAGAGCTCGAGGACCTCTACCGCCTACGAGCGAGAGCTCGAGGACCTCTACCGGCACCGCAAGGCGCCGCGCCCCACCTCGGCGCCGACGCCCTGAGCTAGCGCCCCTCGTAACCCGCCCGCAGCAGGCCTGCCAGCTCGGTGATCAGCGGCATACGCGGATTGGTGCGCAGGCTCGGATCCTCGAACGCCGCGCGCGTGAGGTCCGGCAGCGCGGTGTCGAAGTCCTCGCGCGAGATGCCGAGCTCCGACAGGGAGCGAGGCATCTCCACCGCCTCGAGCAGGCCGTCGACGCGCCCGAACAGGCGCTCGCGCCGGTCGTCCTCCCCGTGCCCGCCGAGGCCGAGCACCCAGCCGATCTGGGCGTACTTCTGCGGCGCCACGTAGGCCGAGTAGCCCGGCGCCGGCATGAACTTGGTCGGAAGCGAAGCGTTGTAGCGCAGGACGTGCGGCAGGAAGATCCCGTTGGCCCGGCCATGCGCGATGCCGAAGCGCGCGCCCACAGCGTGCGCGAGCGCATGGTTCACACCCACGAACGCGTTCGAGAACGCAAGGCCCGCGATCGTCGCCGCGTTGGACATCGCGGTGCGCGCCTCGATGTCGGACCCGTTGCTGTACGCGCGCGGCAGTGCCTCCATGATCAGGTTGACGGCCTGCATGCAGAACGCGTCCGTGTAGGGCGAGGCGAAGATCGACACGCCGGCCTCGAGCGCGTGCGTGAGCGCGTCGACGCCGGTGTCCGCGGTCATGTGCGGTGGCATCGTGAGCGTCAGCGCCGGGTCCACCACGGCCATGTCCGGCACCAGCGAGTAGTCCACGAGCGTGACCTTGCGATCGCCCACCGTCACCACAGCGGCAGGCGATACCTCGCTGCCCGTGCCGGCGGTCGTGGGCACGGCCACGAGCCGCACCCGGTGCTGGATCTGCGGGTACTGCGCCACGCGCTTGCGTGCATCGAGGAACGGCAGGGCCAGCTCCTTCATCGTCAGCTGCGGGCTCTCCCAGAACAGCCGCATCGCCTTGGCGGCGTCGATCACAGAGCCGCCGCCCAGCGCCACGATCGTGTCCGGCTCGGTGCCCTCGAGCACCTTGATCCCGGCTCGCACCTGGGCCTCGTCCGGCTCGGGCCGCACCTCGGAGAACACGTGCACGCCGGCGCCCGTGAGGTACCTGCGCACCTCGTCGGCCACGCCGCGCGCCTCGGTCCAGCGGTCGGTGACGAGCACCACCTGCTCGGCCTCGAGCTGGCGCAGGTTCTCGAGCGCGCCCGAGTTGAAGTAGGTGTCCGACGGCACGCGGAACCACTGCGGCGGGGCATGCCGCCGCGAGACGGTCTTGATGTTGAGGAGGTTGCGGTAGTTGACGTTGTCGGTCGTCATCGAGCCTCCCCAGGTGCCGCAGCCCAGCGAGAACGTGGGCGTCATCGAGTTGTAGACACCGCCGAGGGCACCCACTGCCGTGGGCGCGTTCACGAGGATGCGCCCCGTGCGCACCGCGGCGGCAAACGCGTCCACCACGTCCTCGTCGCGCGCGTACACAGCGGAGGTGTGCCCGAGGCCACCGATCTCCGTGACGAGCACGCAGGCGTCGATCGCATGCTCCACCGACGGCGAGCGCACGAGCCCGAGCACCGGCATCAGCTTCTCGTGGACGAGCGGGTGCGCGGCGAGCGCCTCGAGGTCGGACGGGAGCGGCGCGAGGATCACCTTCGCGTCATCCCGGACGTCGATCCCGGCTATGCCGCCGAGGTTCAGGCACGACTGGCCGAGCGCCCGCATGTCCACGCTGCCGTCCTCCTGGAAGACGGCGGCGGACAAGAGCTCCACCTCGTGGTCGGTGAGCACCTGCGCGCCCATGCGCTCGAACTCCGCAACCACCTCGTCGTAGATCGGGTCGTCCACCACGCAGGTCTGCTCGGCTGGGCAGATCAAGGAGGAGTCGAAAGTCTTCGAGATCAGAACGTCCACGACGGCCATGGAGAGGTCGGCCGAGCGGTGTAGATAGACGGGGGCGTTGCCCGGCCCGACGCTGATGCACGGCTTGCCCGCGGCGTTGGCGGCCGCCACGGCCTTGGGCCCGCCCGTGGTCCAGATGAAGTCCACGCCCGGGTGGTGGAAGAGGTACTGCGAGATGTCGAGCGTCGGATCGGGGATCACCTGGAGGGTGTCCGGCGGCAGGCCGGCCTTCTCGCCCGCCTCCTGGAGGATCTCCACGGCCCGGACGCAGCAGCGCGCCGCGCGCGCAGATGGGCGGAACAGCATCGCGTTGCGGGTCTTCGCGCCCACGATCGACTTGAACAGCGCCGTCGACGTGGGGTTCGTGATCGGCAGCAGTGCGAGCACCACACCGATCGGCTCGGCGATGTACTCGATTCCGCGCTCGGGATCCTCGTCGATCACCCCGACGCTCTTCTTGTCCTTCAAGTAGTCGTAGAGGAACTCGGTGGCGATGTAGTTCTTCACCACCTTGTCCTCGAACACGCCGAAGCCCGTCTCCTCGATGGCGAGCTGCGCGAGGTCCACCGCGCTCTCGAGCCCGGCCACCACCATGGCCCACACGATGTCGTCCACGGCCTTCTGGTCGAGCTTGCGCAGCGCTTCGGACGCCGCGTGGGCGCGCGCGACGTAGTCGTCCATACGGGTGGCCTGCTCTGGGGCGAGCCGGGCCTCCGGCGCTGCCGAGGTGACGGTCATCTACTCCACCGGCTGCCTGACGATCGTCTTGAGCCGCTCGGGCGCCGCCCGGCGCGGGTCGCCAAGGTAGATCTCGTGGTGCTTGCCGCGCAGCGGGCGGCCCTCCTCGGCGGCGAGCTTGTGCAGCCGCTCGATGGTTGGCTGCTCCGCGGAGTACGGCCCCACGTGCAGCACCTGCACGCACGGGCCCTCCTCGAAGCGCTCGAGCCTCAGCCGGTCGGCCGCCGCGAGCGGCTTGCGCTCAGCCGCCTGGGCGAGCGCGTCCGCGAACAGCTCGTCTGTCACCTCGTCCGGCTGGACGATCATGGCCGTCCAGTGCCAGCTGTCGCGATCGGTGCGCGTCGGGTCGAAGCCCTGCTCGTCCCACCACAGCGCCTCGAGCGGCATCACGTGGTAGTCGAGCGCGGTGTCCCCGAGCTTGAGCATGAACTTCAAGGTGTAGGAGACGGAGAAGAGCGCCTCCATGGCTTCGGCCCACTCGGCGGCCGTGTTCGGGTCGCCCTTCCCGTCGATCATGAGGAACTGGAGCTCCGGCACGTCCACGACCGCCGGCGTCTGCCTGGCCTTGTACAGATCGCCCAGATCGCGCTTCAGGTCGACTTTGGTAGGCACGCGCGCATCGTCGCCCACCGAGCGGCCGCTGGCATCCCCGCAAACTACGAGCCGTACCGCGTAATCGACCACGATTGGTCGGTCGCCGATTTCCGGGCTATCCTCTTCGGAGGTTCGTCAACTGTCGAACTTAGCCAACGTGTGAGGGACCTCTACCACCCCAGACTCGAGGACGTAGGTCTACCCCACGTTCTTCACGCTCTGAGCGACCCCGTGCGGCTCGAGATAGTCCGGGTACTCGCGGGTCTCGACGAGATTCCCTGCAGCTCGCTGAACGCGGCTGTGTCTAAGAGCACGATGTCGCACCACTTCAAGGTGCTGCGGGAGGCAGGTGTAACGCACACGCGGGTAAATGGGACAAAACGCATGATGTCCCTACGCCACGAAGAGCTCGAAGAGCGCTTCCCCGGGTTGCTGGGCTCCATCTTGGATGCCGCAAAAGCTGCTTAGAAAGCCTTCTTACGGGGAACAACAGAAGGCTTTACCGCTGCTTTAGCGAAACCAATCACTCTTCTGGCCGTTGTTACTTACAGAAGAGAAGCACGAACGCCGGTTCGTGCTATAATTCGACACGTATCGAACTTTAGAACCGAGAGAGGTTGCAACGACTACTTTGACGAAGCCGCCCGTCTCCGAGACGGGAATTGAGATGGAAGCCGAGAAGAGCATCGCCAAGGGCTGGCAGGACGAGGGTGGCCTCGATTCCCTGCAGCAGTTCCTCAACGAGGCTCGTCGCTATCCCCTGCTCACCGCCGCTGAAGAGATCGAGCTGGCGAAGCGCATCGAGCGTGGCGACATGGCTGCGAAGGACCGGATGATCAACTCCAACCTCCGCCTTGTCGTGTCCATCGCGAAGAAGTACCAGGGCCAGGGTCTCACTCTCGGCGATCTGATTCAGGAAGGCGTGATCGGGCTGATCCGCGCTGCCGAGAAGTTCGACTGGCGCCGCGGGTTCAAGTTCTCCACGTACGCGACGCTGTGGATCCGTCAGGCGATTCAGCGTGGGCTGCACAACACCTCGCGCACGATCCGCATGCCGGTTCACATCGCGCAGCGCGAGCGCAAGATCTCGCGCGTGGAGCGCGAGCTCAACGTGAAGCTCGGTCGCGAGCCGAGCGTCGAGGAGATCGCCGAGGTGGCCGAGCTGCCGGTCGAAGAGGTTGAGGAGATCAAGAAGGCCTCCCAGCCAATGGCCAGCCTCGATCAGCCTGTGGGCGACGACGGCGACAGTGCGTTCGGCGACTTCCTGAGCTCCGACAAGCCGGAGCCGCAGGAAGAGGTCGCGATGAACTTCCGCGACGAGGCCGTGCGCAAGGCGCTCGACAAGCTGCCCGAGCGTGAGCGCGACGTTGTCGAGCTCCGCTTCGGAGTCGGCCTTGCCGAGCCCACCCCGCTGCGCGAGACCGGCCGCGTGCTCGGCATGTCCGCCGAGCGGGTGCGCCAGCTCGAGGAGCGGGCCCTGCGTCAGCTCGCCGAGAGCGGCGATCTCGACTCGCTGCGCGAAGCGGCCTAAGTCTCTCTAACCAAGAGCATTGCGAAACGGGCGGCCTCCGGGCCGCCCGTTTTCGCGTGCTCGCTTGAGCCTGATCCGCAGCGTGCGACCAGACCGAGAACGACGCGCGGTTCGGGGCGCTCGATTCGTACGCACTCCCGCGGGCAGCCAGGAGATCGCGGACGACTTCCTCGTGTCGGCGCCGAGCGGTCAGCACTGGAGCAGCTGAGGCAGGGCAAGCGCCGGCGTTGCGACGAGAAGTGGCGCTCTTCGGGGGCGCATCGCGAGTCACCGCCGACGCTCGTTCGGGTGTCCCGCGGCTGTCAAGCGGTCAGAGCGCCCGTACGAGCGCGGCCGTGACAGCCGCCACGATCACGGTGACGAGCAGCGGCGCGCGCACGAGGATGCTGATCGCCGCGGCGGCCAGGCCGGCGGCGCGCGGGTCGAGTACCAGCCTGTGGTCGCCGCCGAAGGTGTTCGTGACGACGAGCGCGGCGAGCATCACCGGGGCGAGCAGCTCGATCATCCCGGCGAGGCGGGCAGGAAGCTCGCGGCCCTGGAGGATCAGCGTGCCGGCGGACTTCAGGCCGATCGTGGCCACGCCCACGACGACCACGGCCGCCCAGCTGGCGCTCATGTCACGTCCTCCGCCGGTTCGGCGCGCGACAAGCGGTGCGGTTCGCGCCGCCAACCGATCGCGCAGGCCAGGCAAGCCACGATCAACGGTACCCCGGGCTTGGCGAACGGGGTCACTACCAGCGCGATCCCGGCGCCTGTGACCGCCGCCAGCGCCGCGCGGCGCGAGCGGATCTGGCCCACGAGCAGCGCGAAGAAGAGCGCGGGGAAGGCGGCGTCGAGCCCGAGCTTGTTGGGATCTCCGATCAGGTCGCCGGCCAGCACACCGATCGTGGTGCCGAGCACCCAGACCGCGTAGAGGGTGGCGCCCACACCGATCAGCAACTGGCGGTCGAAGCGTCCGCCGCCCTGATTCGACAGCGCCCACGACTCGTCCACCACGAGCTGGGCCTCGAGCACTCGCTTGAGCGAGTTCCCTCGCAGCGCCTTGGCCACCGACATGCCGATCGGCGCGTAGCGAGCGTTCAAGAGCAGCGCGGCCACGCATGCCGCCGCCACTCCCCCACCCGCGCTCAGCACCGACACCACCGCGAACTGAGCCGAGCCGGCGAACGTGGTGAGCGACATCACCACCGGCGCCACGGAGCCCATCCCGGCCTCGCGTGCGAGCACGCCGAACGAGATCGCGAACGCGCCCACCGCCACCGCCAGCGGCACTGCGGCCCGCACGCCGATGCCGTAGCGATGCCAGAAGCGCATAACCGCCCTTGACACTACACAGGTGACCCGCCTACAGCTGACCACCCCCAACGCTGAGCCTTCCTACACCGCTGCGGTCACCGCCTGGACGCGGCAACAGGCGCACCTCCTGGGCGAAGTTCTGAGCCGCGGTGAGGTAGACCGCCTGGCGCACGGTCACGCGCAGCGTGGCCACGAGCTTGCCGGAGTCCTGACCCGCGCCCTGGCGCACGCCGAGCAGCGGCACGTCCTGGAGCGCGAGACTGGTCCTCCCTTTGGTGCCGTCGCGGCCGGTGGTGACGAGCACGTCCACGCGGGCGCCGGGGCCGCCGAACTCGGCGGCTGCGCTGTTCGACACCATCACGTCGAGAGCGCGCTCACCGGGGGCGAGTCCGGCGGCGCCGTCCTCCAGCGCCGTCGGCGCGGCGAGCGCAGAGGCGGTGACGTAGGCGCCGCGCGGGATCGCCACCGCGGCGCGCAGTCCGGTGGCATCTGCGCTCGAGCGCAGGGCGTCCGGCGGCGCGAAGCGCGCCGGCACGCGGCGCGGTTCGAGGTCCGGGCCGGCGACTCGCTTGCCGGGCTTCAGGTCGTCTCGCGCCACGAGCGCCGTCACGTAGCCGCCGAGGCCGGCGTTCAGCCGGCGCTCGCGGCTGCGCACATCTGATGCCGCGATCCAGCCGCTGACCAGCGCCAACGCCAACAGCACCAGGGCGCGGCGGCGGCTCATGGGTCGGCCAGGGGCAGCTCCAAGGCGGCGGTGGTGCCGTCGGGCCCGGACGCGAGCCGCAGGCGTCCCCCCGCCTCCTCCACCGCCCGCCTGGCGATCGCAAGGCCCCTTCCCCGATCGGCGACCTCGATCCTGAGGTGATGCCCGTTGCGGAAGCCCCGGACCTCAACCGCGCCGCCGCCGTGCTCGAGCGCGTTCGAGAGCAGGTTGCCGAGCGCCTGCGAGATGCGGCCGGGATCCGCGCTCACGGTCGCGCCGCCGGCCTGCCAGTCAACCGTCACGGCTCCGCCCGCGCCCGCCCAGCTCGCCGCGGCGCGTTCCGCCACGGCGCGTGGGTCGTGGCACTCGGGCCGTGCCGCGGCCCGGCGGCCGGAGCGCGCCTCGGTCAGGTCCGCCAGCGCCACGCGGGCGCGCTCCAGCTGGCCCTCCACCACGGACGCCGGCAGCGGGCCCGAGCGCGAGGCCGCGAGCGTGAGCGCCGCGAGCGGCCCGCGCAGCTCGTGCTCGGCGCAGGCCACCAGCTCGAGCCGGCGGCCGAGTGCCAGCACGCGCACCGCGGCCAGCAGAGCGAGCAGCCAGCCCGAGCAGGCGAGCGCCGCCGTCACAGCTCCTCCGTGAGCCGGTAGCCGACACCTCGCACGGTGAGCACGAACTGGCGCGGCGATCCTGAGAGCTTCCTGCGCAGCCGGCAGGCATGAGCGTCCAGCGTGCGTGTGGCCACGGGCAGCGTGAAGCCCCAGACCTCGCGCAACAGGTCCGCCTTGAGGAACACCCGCGTGGGATCCGTAGCGAGCTTCTGGAGCAGCGAGAACTCGCGATTCGAGAGATGCACCGGCTGGCCGGCGAGCGACACGCTCCGCGTGAGCGGGTCGATCGCCAGGTCTCCGATCCGGATCGCGCCGCGCGCGCTGCGAGCGCCGGCCCGGCGCAGGACGGCGTGGATGCGGGCCACCAGCTCCGTGTAGGAGAAGGGCTTGGCCATGTAGTCGTCGGCGCCGCGGGCGAGGCCGCGCACGCGGTCCACCTCGGACGCGCGCCCGCTGACCACGATCACCGGCAGCGCGGGATCAACGCGGGAGGCGATGCCGTCGGAGGCACGCACCCTGTCGAGCAGTTCGAGACCGCTGCCGTCGGCCAGGCCGAGGTCGAGCACGAGCAGCTCCGGGTGGCGCAGCTCGATCGCGCGCCAGCCCTCGCCGGCGCCTGTGGCGGTGGTGACGCGGAAGCCGTCGGCCGTCAGGTTGTCGGCCAGGAAGGCGGCGGTGGCCTCGTCGTCCTCGAGCAGAAGCAGCCTGTGGGAGTCCATGCTCCCCTAAGGCCGCGGGGTCCCTTTTTCGCCCCCCGGTGCAATCTGGGTTGCACCCCTTCAAGCGGGGGAGGAATCGTGCTTAGAATGCCGACGCGCCCGAGCTTCGGGCGTCTTTCGTCATGGACCACCATACGACCAAGCGCGGGAACTACGAGTCGGGCTCCGACTACGTGCTCGAGTACGGGGAGCTCCGCTTCACCTTCAACGAGCGCGACTTCACGGAGCGCGTCGAGCAGGCGGCGATGAAGCTCGGCTTCGTGGACGGCCCGCTCGACGCCGAAGAGCGCGAGGACATCGTGAACCTGGCCGTGAACGGCGAGGTGATCGAGCCGGCGTCGTCGCTTGGCGAGCACATCAACGCCTCGCTGGCGCGAGCTGTCCGGGCCGTCCGAGCGCTCGCTCGTGCACTGGCTGCGGCGGCTGGTGTTCCGGGGCGCCTGGCTCGACCAGCGGGTGAAGGAGGGCGAGCTGGAGATCGTGTTCGACGACGCCACGCACGCCTTCGGCTACGCGCAGCCGGACCGCGACTGGGAGCTGGTCGAGCTCTCCCCCGAGCCGTCCTGGGCCCGGGTGGCGTACCGGCGCTAGCCGGCCCCCGCCTCTATCGCCGCCGTCACCTCGTCCACGGTCATCGAGCCGGGACCCGCGCCCTCGCGTGCTGCGCGCAGCGCGAGCCGCTGCAGCGTCGCGTTTACCGGCGTGGGCACGCCGTGCAGGCGGCCAAGCAGCGCGATCTCGCCGTTGAGGTAGGCGGCCTCGATCGAGCCGGTGCCGCGCACGAGGCTCTGCCAGGAGGAACCGCCGCGGTGGCGCTCGCCGTGAACCTCCTCCATCGACAGCGCGCCGGTGCGCTCCAGGCGTTCCTCCGCCGACGCGTAGTCGATGCCCGCGGCCTCGTAGCAGCGCAGCGCCTCGTCACGCGCGCGGGGACGAAGGTCCGAGTCGTCCGCGTCCGGGCCGCAGAGCGCCTGCACCGAGTTGCCGAGGTTGTCGAGCAGCTTCGAGTACTTCCACCGCATCGGCTCCTCAAGCGGGCGTGAGCCGAACCCGGCGGCATTGAGGTCGGCCGCGATCTGCCGCGCCCGCTCGTCGGTCCCCTTCGGGAAGCGGCCGAGGTCGAGGATCCCGCGCGGCGAGGTCGAGTACACGCGCACCACCCCGGGGCTGATGTGGTCCGCCGGGCAGAAGACGTACATCGCGTAGACGTTCTCGAACTGGCGCAGGGCCAGCCGCTCGTTCTCCACGCCGTTCTGTGCGCACACCACCGCCGCGCCCGCATCGGCGGACGTCACGAGCTCGTCGAGCGCCGCCGCCGTGTCCTGGGTCTTCATCGCGAGCAGCACGACGTCCTCCGCGCCGACCTCGGCGTCGGCCGGCGAGCCGACCGCGGGGATATCGAGGGCGAGGTCCCCGTCCGGCGCCTCGAGCGTCAGCCCGTCGCGCCGCAGAGCCTCGAGGTGGGCGCCCCGGGCGATCAGCGTCACATCGCGGTCCGCTCGTCGCAGGAGCGCGCCGATCGTCCCCCCGATCGCGCCGGCCCCGTAGACGATGTAGCGCACCTAGGTGAGCAGGTCCGCGCGGGTGGTGCCCGATTTGGCGTTCATCGAGCCGCCGTCCAGCACGATGCGCGTGGTGGCCACGCGCAGCGGCTCGGTGGACTCGCCGGTGGCGGCGATCACGGTGAGCGAGCCGCCCTCCTCCAGCTTGCGGGCGGCGCCGAACACACGGCGCGCCACGCCGGCGGGCAGGGAGTCGAGCGAGTCGACGATCACTACCGCGTCCTGCCCCTGCTCGACGGCGCGCTTGGCGCGCTCGACGGCCATCTCGGCCACCTGAGCCTGCTCGTCGCTGGAGCCGTCGAAGGCGCCGCCGGCCACGGTGATGCCGGTCTCGCGCCGCCACTCGGTGAGCTCCTCCGGCCGCACCCCGGCGAGCACCACCACGGGCTCGAGCGAACCGGCGGCCAGCGTCGGTGACGATCTGGCGCAGCAGCGTGGTGGCGCCGGAGCCGGGCGGGCCCGCGATCGCGACGCGGGAGCCCTTGCCGAAGGGCGCCGAGTCGAGCCCGTCGGGGCTCGGCAGCTTCTCGGTGGCGAACACCGCCGTGAGCTGCTCGAAGCGCGGCCGCTCCGCCGGCGGCTCGGGCGGCTGGCCGTTGACCGAGTCGATGCGCACGAGCGACGGGTAGCGCTCGGAGCGCCGCGGCGGGCGCACCGGGCCGGAGATCTCGTCGCCGGCGCGCAGCTCGCAGCGGCGGATCTGGGCCGGCGAGACGTAGACGTCGTCGCGCGAGTGGGCGAACGGGTCGGAGCGCATGAAGCCACTGCCGTTGGGCAGGATGTCGAGCACGCCCGTGCGGACGTCCTCCTCCTCTTCAGGCTCGGGCTCGGGCTCCTCCTCCGGCTCTCCCTCCGGCTCCTCTTCCGTCTCCTCGACGACCGCTTCGGCCTCGGCGGCGCGGTCGCGCTCGGGGAGCTCCTCCGGATTCTCCGAGCCGGAGTCGCCGTCCCCCTGGTCCTTGAGGATCGCCTTGATCAGGTCGTCCTTGCGCATCCGGCGGAAGCCCTCCACGCCGAGCTCCGACGCGATCGTGTGAAGATCGGCAAGGGGGCTCTGCTCGAGCTCTTTGCGGTCGAGTACGGACATGGATCAGCGGGCGGCGGCCGCGCGGGAGTCTACGAGCCCGCTCAGCCACTCGCCGAACTCGGGCCGCTGCTTCCAGTCCGCGGAGAAGCGGTCGATGCCCGCCGTGGTGAGCGGGTGATCGAGCATCTGATGAAGCACCTTGGCGGGGACCGTGGCCACCTCGCAGCCGAGCCGCGCGGCGGTGACCACGTGCTCGGGATGGCGCAGCGAAGCGGCGAGCACCTGCGAAGTGGTGCCGCCTGGGCGCAGCGCCTCCACGATCTCGCGCACGACGTCCGTCGAGCTGATCGAGATGTCGTCCAGCCGGCCCATGAAGCAAGAGATGTAGGTGGCACCCGCCTCCGCAGCGAGCAGCGCCTGGTTGGCCGAGAACACCAGCGTCATGTTGATCCGGATGCCCGCCCCGGAAAGCTCGCGACAGGCGGCGAGGCCCGCCTTCGAGAACGGCGTCTTGACGATCACGTGCTCGTGCAGCTCAGACAGCGCGTGGCCCTCGGCCACCATGCCGGCGGTCTCGTCGGAGACCACCTCGGCGGACACCGGTCCGTCGACGAGGTCGCAAATCCGGCGAATGATGTCGCCGGGATCGCCGTCCTCCTTCGCGAGCAGCGAGGGGTTCGTGGTGGCGCCGGAGAGGACCCCCCAGCCCGCGATCTCCTCTACTTCCGCGACGGAGCCCGTGTCAATGAAGAGCTTCATCGGGGCTCCGATGATGACACACGGCTCACCGAGTCGAGCACAAGGTCCATCAAACGTGGCAAAGCGCGGTCCACGCTTTCGTTCTCGATCACTGCAACCCCCTGTTCCCTCGCCTGTCCGACGAGATAGTCCTGAAGCTTGCGAATCTGGTCGAAGCGGTCGAGATAGCGCTCGGCCGGCCGGTGCCCACCGCGCATCGCGAAGTGGCTGCGGTGGAGCTCCTCGTCCTCCACGCTGACCACCGCCTCGACCGCGATGCAGCGCTCGCGCTGCTCCTGGCGCAGCGCGCCCGGCACGAGGTGGATGCCCTCGAGCACCATCGGAGTGCGCTCCAGGCATGCGCGCTCGACGATCGCGTCGACCCCGGTGCCCACGCTCTTGGCCTGGCGCGCGAAGCCAAGGATGTCGGGATCCTCGCGCGGGTCGATATAGAGCTTCTCCACGGCCCTGCCCGCCTCGAACGCCGAGTAGTGAACGACCGGCATGAACTCACGCGAGAAGAATGCCCGCAGCACCTGACGGATGACGTCCGTGGCGATCACCCGCGTGATGCCGAGCCGCGCGGCGAGCATCGTCGCGAGCGTGGACTTGCCGACCCCGGTGGTACCCGAGAGCATGACCACAAGCGGCTGGTCGAGCCGGTCGAGCCGCTGCCACTCGTGGAAGCGGCGCACCGCGTCCTCGCCCTCCTGCTCGAGCAGCACCTCCTTCACCAGCTCGTTGAGGTCGGCCACCGCGATGTCGGGGCCGGTGCGCTCGTCGAGGCGGCGCTCGACGATCCGCGCCAGCTCGTACGAGCGCTCCGGCGAGATGCCCGAGGCCGACAGCGACTGCGCCATCAGGCCCTTGGAATACGGCAGCCCGTGCCGCTCGCGGTTGTAGACGATGGTCTCAGGCATGGTCGTGGAGGTCGAGCAGCTCCGCGTCCAGATCGCCGTCGAGGCGACGGGGCGATTGCGGAGGAATATCACGCGGGCGCCCTCGCGCTCGGCACGGAGCGCCACGGTGTCGATGGCCGCGGCCTTGAGCTCGGTGAGGTAGACGTCGCAGCGCTCCGCGGCGGCGCGATCCAGGTCGTGCTCGAGCTCGCGCGCGGCGGGCGAGCGCGGTGGAGGAGACGACGGGCTCGACCGAGTCGACGGACGGCGCTCCGGTGGTGAAGAACGCGACGCGCGCGTCCGCGCGGCAGCGGCTCGACGGCCTCGGTGCTCGAGGCGGCAGCGCAGCGCGCGGCAGGGAAAGCCGTACAGCGGCGCGGTCGTCCATCACGAGCGCGAGCCGGCTGCGCAGCAGCGGGTAGATCGCCGAGGCCTGAGAGGTCGGCGCCCCGGCCCACGATGCACACGGTCGCGTCCGCCTCGAGCGGCGGGATGCAGGAGCCGGAGCCCTCGAAGATCAGCGCGTCCGGGCCCAAGCGACGCGGCCATGCGCGCGCCGGCCGGCACGTTCGACTCGTACGGCTCGCCCACGAGCCCCCCTCCCACCCGGCGGCAGCCGACTGTGGGCACGCCCGCGAGCACGGCGTCCTCGAGGTAGTCGGATGCCGCGTGCCGTCCGCCTGCGGCGATCGCGCGCAGATCAGCGAGCGAGGTGTCAGCCCGCGCCAGCTGCGGCTCAGCCGGGCCGCCGCGGCCCATCGACACGATCACGGGGCGCGTGCCCCTGCTCGCGCAGCAGCGTGGCCCAGTGGCCGGCCACGGCGGTCTTGCCGGTGCGCTTGCCGGTCCCGATCACCGCGAGCTTGGGGCCGTCGAAGTCGACGGGCTCGTAGTGCGGCGGCGTGAGACGGGTGCCGGGCGCCTCGTAGGCCAGGCCGAGGTGAAGCGCGAGCGCGGCCAGCCTCAGCTTCACCGGCGGCGGCAGCACGGGCTCGTCGGCCAGGTCCACCACCGTGCGGGCGCGCGAGGCGCTCCGCATGCGCCTGCTCGGGATCGTGGAGCACTGGGAAGCCGTAGTGCTTCTCCGGGTCGGCCAGGACGTCGCGGCGCACCTTCTCCTCGCCGCCGCAGAAGACGACCGACTCCACGCCGCGCTCGGCGGCAAGCCGCGCGAGCGCGTCGCGGACCGCGCTGGGATGGTGCTCGCCGTCGATGAGCGCGATGACCGGCGCCGGTGCCATCGGCGCATTGTGGCTAGCGAGCGCGCCGGGCGCTACCCGACGCTAGAGGGTCTCGCCCAGTACCCGCCGGTAGGTGGGGGCCGCGGCTTCGAGCCGCTTGCGTCCCTCCGTCGTGATCTTCGCGTAGATCCCGCGCCTGTCGTTGCTGCACATCGCGCGCTCGGCGAGACCCTCCTCCTCGAGCCGTGCCACCACGCGCGAGCAGGTGCTCTGGTTGAGGTGGACCGCGCACGCCACGTCCTGCATGCGCGCCTCCGAGGCCGCGCCGAGCGTGTCGAGCACCTCGTACTCCACCGGTGAGAGATCGTGCTGCTCCCGCAGCTCGCGATCCAGCGCCGCGTGAACGGAGGCGTATGTGGCAGCCATGTCGCGCCACTTGGCGACGGGATCAGCCTTTACAGACATGGCCCGAGTATATCCACTCCATGTTCACGAATCTTTCACTCCCGGAAAATTTGCAATGTCATATAATCCGGCCGCATGAATGCCATCGCCCCCTCCATTACACGCCCTGGCGCGGACATCCTGGACCGCCGCGGCTGGCTGACACTGCTCGTTCTCTGCGGCGTCCTGTTCCTCGACGGACTCGATGTGTCCATGGTCGGCATCGCCCTGCCGAGCATCGAGAACGACCTCCACCTCTCCACCTCCACCCTGCAATGGGTGGTGAGCGGCTACGTGCTCGGCTACGGCGGGCTGCTCCTGCTCGGCGGGCGTACCGCGGACCTGCTCGGGCGGCGCAAGACGCTGCTCTGGGCGCTGGCCGTGTTCGCGGCCGCGTCGATCGTCGGCACGCTCGTGAGCAGCGGCCCCCTGCTGATCGCCTCGCGCTTCGTGAAGGGCGCGAGCGCGGCGTTCACCGCGCCGGCCAGCCTGTCGATCATCACGACGACGTTCCCCGAGGGTCCGGCGCGCAACCGGGCGCTCGGGATCTACACGGCCACCGGCGCGAGCGGCTTCTCGATGGGCCTCGTGCTCGGCGGACTCTTGACCAGCGTCGGCTGGCGCTTCACGTTCCTGCTGCCCGTGCCAATTGCGCTGGCGCTGCTGGCGGTCGCCCCGCGCGTGCTCCGGCGCGATGAGCCGGCCGAGCGCGTGGAGGGCCGCTTCGACCTCACCGGCGCCGCGCTGATCACGAGCGCGATGCTCGCGCTCGTGTACGGCGTGTCCGACGCGCCGCAGGCGGGCTGGGGCTCGCCGAGGACGATCGTCGCGCTGGTGGCGGCCGCCGTGCTCGGCTACGCGTTCGTGCGGGTCGAGCAGCGCGTGCCGCACCCGCTCGTGCGGCTCGGGCTGCTGCGCGTGCCCGGCGTGCTGCGGGCCAACCTCGCCGCGATGGCCACCTTCGGCTGCTACGTGGGCTTCCAGTTCATCGGCACGCTCTACATGCAGCAGCTGCTCGGCTGGTCCGCGCTCGGCACGGCGCTGGCGTTCCTGCCCGCCGGCCTGATCGTGGCCTTCGGGGCCCCGCGCATCGGCCCGCTGGCCACGCGGGTGGGCACCACCCCGCTCATCACGGCCGGCATGGCCGCGTTCGTGATCGGCTACGCGCTGTTCCTGCGCATCGGCGACTCCTCCACCTACGCCGCGATCATCCTGCCCACGATCCTGCTCCTCGGCGTCGGGTTCGCGCTCGCGTTCCCGTCGGTGAACATGGCGGCCACAACTGGAGTGGCCGACCACGAGCAGGGCCTCGCCTCAGGGCTCGTGAGCACGTCGTTCCAGGTGGGCGGCGCGGTGGTGCTGTCGATCGTCACCGCGGTGGTGACTGCGAACGCTGGCGCCGGTGCCACGCGGCGGCGCGCTGCTCGACGGCTTCCGCCCCGGGCTCGGAGTGGTGACGGCGGTTGCCCTGCTCGGCTTTGCGAGCGCGGCGAGCGGCATCGCGCTGCGCACCCGCTTCGCGCGGCTGCGGGCGGGCGATCCCGCGCCCTGCGTGGACTGCTAGCCCGCTCCGGGTCGATCCGCGTGCTCGAGCTCGAGCAGCTCGAGCCGCGGTCGGCCGCCGGGGGGTTCGGGAGCATCCATGCCGTAGTGGAGGTAGAGCGCGTCCTCGACCTCGGGTGCCAGCGGCTCGTCGCGGCGAAGGTGCGGCGAGCCCTTGATCTCCTGCTTGCCGAGGTCGAGGATCAGCGCGCCACCCTCCTCGAAGGCGCCCTCCAGGGGCACGAGAACGGAGCGGAGTCCGAAAAGTCCGGTGCGTACCAGGCCGAAGCGGGGTTCGCCACGGTCCGCGTAGATGGCTGTCAGGCGACCCACCCGGTCGCCCTCGCGATCGAACACTTCGAGCCCCGGCCACGTCCGAGGGTCTTCGAAGTTTGTGTCCATTAGCCGCATCTTCCTCGATTCCGCGCCCCAGAGCGGGCAAAGCCCGCCCAGGACGCAGCCTCTCCATACCTCAAATTAGTGATTCCGGGGACTATGTCCGGTAAACATCCCCCGGGCAGAGGGAGATCGGCGCCGAGCGTCGAATAACGCGATGTCAACCCAAGGAGGTGGCTGCACCATGCCAGAGGGCTATTGCGTCAAGGAGAAGAAGAAGGTCGAGATCCAGAACCCGCAGCAGGTGACCATGAAGAACGGTCGCCCGGCGATTCAGGGCACCTGCCCGTCCTGCGGGACGAAGATCTTCAAGATCGGGAAGCTCGAATAGCTCAGCCGGCACGCGGCTGCACCAGGCCGTTCTCGTACGCGAACACCACTGCCTGTACGCGATCCCTCAGCGCCAGCTTGCCGAGGGTGCGGGCCACGTGGGTCTTCACGGTGGCCTCGCTCACCACGAGGCGCTCGGCGATCTCGCCGTTGCTGAGCCCCTTGGCCACGAGCTCGAAGACCTCGCGCTCGCGCGGCGTCAGCTCGCTCAGCTCGGGCGGCGGCTCTGAGCGCGGTGGCGGCCGCTTGGCCACCTCCGCGATCAGGCGGCTCGTGACCGACGGGCGCCAGCAGGCCGTTCCCCTCCGCCACCACCCGCACGCCCTCCACGAGCTGCTCGGCGGGGGTGTCCTTGAGCATGAAGCCGCTGGCGCCGGCGCGCAGCGCCTCGTACACGTACTCGTCCAGGTCGAAGGTGGTGAGCACCAGCACGCGAGCGGCCGAACCGGCCGCCCGGATGCGGCGGGTGGCCTCGATGCCGTCGACATCCGGCATTCGCACGTCCATCAACACGACGTCCGGCGAGAACCTGGTCGCCGCGCTCACCGCCTGCTCGCCGTTGGCGGCCTCCCCCACCACCGTGATGTCGGGCTCGGCCTCGAGGATCATCCGGAAGCCCGTCCGCACGAGCGACTGGTCGTCCGCGATCAGCACCTTCACGCTCATAGCCGCGACTGGTCGAGCGGCATGCGCGCCTTGAGCGAGTAGCCGCCGCTGGGCCTCTGCCCCGCGCGCAGCACGCCGCCGTAGAGGGCCACGCGCTCGCGCATGCCCACCAGGCCGTTGCCGCCGCTCGCGAGCGGCGGGTCGGAACCGGTCTCGCCCTGGCCGTCGTCGGAGATCTCGATCTCGAGCTCCTCCTCCCCGTAGCGCAGCACCACCTCGCCGCTGGCGGGGCCGGCGTGCTTGAGCGCGTTGGTGAGCGCCTCCTGGACGATGCGGTAGGCGGACAGGTCGATGCCGGGCGGCAGCGGCCGCGGGTCGCCCTCGATGCGCAGGGTCACGGGCATCCCCGCCTCGCGCACCTGGGCGAGCAGCGACTCCACGTGCTCGAGGCTGGGCTGAGGCGCGAGCGCGAGCTGCTCGTCGTCCTTGCGCAGAAGGCCGAGCAGGCGCCTCATCTCCACAAGCGCCTGGCGGCCCGTGTGCTCGATCGAGGAGAACGCCTCGCGTGAGCGCTCGGGCTCCCGATCGAGCACGCGGCGCCCCGCGCCGGCCTGCACAACCATCACGCTCACGCTGTGCGCCACCACGTCGTGCAGCTCGCGCGCGATCCGCGCCCGCTCCTCCGCCACGGCGCGCTTGGCCTTCTCCTCGCGCTCGTGCTCGGCCAGCGTGGCCCGGTCCTCGGCCTGCACCGCGTGGAGCTGGCGCGCCCGCACGAGCCGCCCTACCGCCCAGGCGCCGCCGTAGACGAACAGCGTGAACAGCAGGTCGTCGAGCAGAGTGTCGCTGCCGCCGATCAGGATGCTCACCCAGACGACGACCACTGCGAGGGTGCCCCCGGCCACCGCCTCGCGCTTGTCCGCGTGCGCGCCCACCGAGTAGGTCGCGACCCCCAGTGCGCCCAGCATCACCACGGAGTTGTTCGGCACCCCGGCCAGGGTGGAGACCAGCAGCAGCGCCATCATCGCCGTGATGGCGAGGAGGGGCCGGCGGCGGCGCCACGCGAGCGTCGAGCATGCGAGCACGGCCGTGGGGATCGCCGCCGCGGCGGGCCGGAACGAGCTGTCGAGCGCCATGCTCACACCGGCGGATATGGCGAACACGGCCGCCACCCCAGCGTCGACGGCGAACGGATCGAGTCGCGCGCGAAGCCTACTGACGCGGTTCATGCGCCCAACGTACTTCGCAACTGCGTTCAGCGCATCCCCCGATCGAAGCACCCGGAGTCATCCCCGCGGATGACGCCACCCCATCGTCTTCCTCCTAGCGGTGAGCGCAAGACCGTGCGTCTGGCCGACGACATGGCCTCGAGCCGGCCGTAGCTTGGCGCCACTACCGATGCCCACAAGGAGGCTCACGATGTCCAACACAACCACCCGCACCTGGCTCATCCGGCTCGTCCCTCTGCTCGTGCTCCTGAGCTTCGGCGCTTGGCGCCTCGAGAACAACGAGAGCGGCGTGCTCGGCGTGCTGTCCTACATCTGCTACTTCGGGCAGGCGATCGTCGTGCTCTGCATCGTCGCGCTGCTGGCCGTCGCCGCCGTCCGCCGGGTGCGCCGCCCGGCGGCGCGCTGACGCGGAGGGATGGCCATGTCCGCGATCCGCTTCAAGTACCTGGTGCCCGTGATGCTCGTGCTGTTTGGCGGGAGCTACCTCACGCGCAACGACAACCACGGCTTCTGGGGAGTGATCTCCGCGATGACCTGGTTCGGCTTCCTCCTCACCGCGCTCGCCCTGATCGTCCTGCTGGCCGTGGCCGGCGTGCGCCGCCTCCGCGGCAACACGGCAACGAACTGAGGGGCCGGCGCCGCTCCCGGCGAGGCCGCCCGCTAGCCCGTGGCGGTCTCGCCGAGGAGCTGACCCGACTTCTCGTACTCGTACGTCCGCGGGTCGAACGTGAGAATCGCTTCCTGCTCGTGGAAGGGGTACTTGCGGTAGACGGTCACGCGCTCGGGCGAGGCCTCGATCACGCCGTAGCAGGGCTTGGTCTTGCCGCGCAGGCGCGTGGTCGAGACCGTTCCGGCGTTGACCACGAACAGGTCCTCGAGCCGCCACGCGTACGACACGTGCTTGTGGCCCGACAGCACGAGGTGGCAGTCGGCGCGCTGTAGGCACTCGAGCGCATCGCCCGCGTCGTGCACCACGTTGCGCTCGCGGCCCGTGCCCGGCACCGGCAGCAGGTGGTGGTGCAGCACGAAGATGCGCAAGTAGGCGTCGCTCGCGAAGCACTCCTCGATCCAGGGGTAGCGGCCGCGGCCGATCGTGCCGTGGTCGAGGTCCGGCTCGGTGGAGTCGATCGCGACGATCGACACGCCGTCGATGTGCAGGAAGGTGGAGCGGTCGCCGAACAGCTCCTCGAAGTGCACGTACCCGACGTTGCGCGAGTCGTGGTTGCCCGGCACGACGATCACGCGCTCGCACTCCACCCGGTCGAGGTACTCGCGCGCGGCCTGGTACTCGGGGCGGAAGCCGTCGTTGGTGAGGTCGCCGGAGACGATCACGCAGTCCGGCTCGAGCTCGTTGAGCTCGGCGATCGCGCGCTCCAGCAGGCTGGGCACGAAGTGCGGCGACCCGCAGTGCAGGTCGGAGATCTGCGCGATCGTGACGTGTGCCGTCTCCGTTCATGAGTCCTCTCGTCTCAGGCCCTCGTCGAGCCGGAGGTCCTCTGAGACCTTAACCACCCCGCGTAGCGCGTCCCTCACGTCGAGGTAATCGCGCGTCTCCGCCACGTCGTGCACGCGCAGGATCGTGGCGCCGCGGTCCACGCCCTCCCCCACCGCGGCCAGCGTCCCGCCGAGGCGCTCGCGCGGGCCGCGGCCCGTGATCGCGCCGATGAAGTCCTTGCGCGAGGCCGCCAGCAGCACGGGCCGCTGCAGCTCGCGCAGCGCGTTCATTCCGCGCAGCACCTCCACCGTCTCGGCGGGGGTCTTGGCGAAGTCAGGCCCAGGGTCCACCACGATGTGCTCCTCGTCCAGCCCGCGCTCGGCGGCAAGCGCGATCCGTTCGCGCAGGAACTCGAGCACGTCCGCCACAGGATCGTCGTAGCCCGGGAACTCCTTGTGCTTCGGCTCCGCGCGCGTGTGCATGATCACGAGCGCGGCGCCGTGGGCGGCGCAGGCGTCGGCCAGCAGCGGATCGCTGAGGCCGCTCACGTCGTTGATCATCGCGGCGCCGGCCGCGAGCGCCGCCTGTGCCACCGGCGGCTTCCAGGTATCGACCGACACCACGATGCCCTCGGCGGCCAGCCGCTCCACGAGCGGCACCACGCGCTCGATCTCCTCCTCTGGCGGGAAGCGGCTCCGAGCCCGTCACGCCGGACTCGCCGCCCACGTCGATCAGGTCCGCGCCCTCGTCGGTGAGCTGGAGCGCGCGGCGCAGCTGCGCCGCCAGGTCAGCCACCTCGGACCCGTCTGAGAACGACTCGGGCGACGCGTTCACGATCCCCATCAGGAGCGGTCGCCGCGGCTCGAGCTCGAGCACGCGACCCGGGATCCGCAGTGTCAGCGGAGTCACCGCAGCGCGATCCCCTCGGCGCTCGCAAGGTCGCGCCAGTCGCGCAGCTCCTCCTCGATGCGCGTCTCGTCCCAGCCCAGCTCGGCGCGCCATCGCCTCGCGCCACCGCGCGCGGCGCCTCCGCGTCCTCGCGCCGTGAGCGCGGGCGCAGCGAGCAGGCCGAGGCGCGTGCGGCGCATGCAGCACGTCGGCCACGCTCAGCGCCTGCTCGTGCACGGCGGCGAACGGCGCCTCGGCGAGCAGGTCGGGCAGGTCGGGCACGATGCCGGCGCGCCAGCTCGGGGCGCGCCGCCGCCAGCTCGAGCACGCCGCGCGCCGCGTGCCCGTAGCGGCCGGCCGAGCAGCTCGCGGCTCTCGTCGTCCACGCCCGCCACCTCGGGCAGGTCGCCCTCCTCGGGCGGCAGGCCGAGCGGGATCTCATGCGTGCGGCACTCGCGCCTCGCGCGACTCGCGCTCCACGATCCGGTCGACCGTCATCTTCGCCATCCGGCGCCAGGTGGTGAGCTTGCCGCCGGTGATCGTGAGCATGCCCGGAGCTCGTCTCGTACAGCTCGGCCTTGCGCGAGATGTCGACGGACTTCTTCGGATCGCCAGTGGAGATCAGCGGGCGCACGCCGGCGTAGGCGCCGGTGAGGTCGGCGCGCACCGAGCGCGGTGCCGAAGAACTCGTTGCACGCGTCGAGCAGGTACTCGATGTCGTCCGGCGTCGGGCGGGATGTGGTCGAGCGGGCCCTCGTAGTCGTTGTCGGTCGTGCCGATCAGCGTGCGGCCGAGCCACGGCAGCGCGAAGATCGTGCGCCCGCCGCCCGCGGGCACGATCGCTCCGGCCCTGCAGCGGCAGGTCCTCTGCGGAGAGCGTGATGTGCGTGCCGCGGCTCGGGCGGATGCGCGGCACCTCCTCCTCGCCGTAGATCTCGTCGGGCCGCAGCTGGTCGGCCCACACGCCGGTGGCGTTGACGACGTTGTCCGCGCGCAGCTCGAACTCGCCGCCGCGTCACGCGCGTCGATGCACAGCACGCCCGCGGCGCGCCCGTTCCTGTCAACGAGCCCGGTGACCTCGCGCGGTTGGCGATCACGGCGCCGAAGCGCTCCGCCTCGCCCAGCACGGTGAGCACGAGGCGCACGTCGTCGGTCTGGCAGTCGTAGAAGAGATAGGCGGAGGTGGGGTTGCGCGCCTCGAGCGCCGGGATCAGCTCGAGCGTCTCCTCGGCGCTGATCATCCGGTGGCGGTCCGGGCTCCACTCCTCGTCGTCCGGGCGGCGGCGCAGGCGCTCGCGCGCCATCACGTCGTACATGTTCAGCCCCACGCCCACGAGCACGGTCGGGCCGCTTGCCGTCGAAGCCCGGCACGAGCAGCGGCAGCGGGTGCACGAGATGCGGCGCGAGGTTGACCATCAGCGCGCGTTCGAGCAGCGCCTCGCGGACCAGGCCGAGGTCGAAGTTCTGGAGGTAGCGCAGACCGCCGTGCACGAGCTTGGACGAGCGGCTGGAGGTGCCGGACGCGATAGTCGTCGCGCTCCACCAGCGCGACGCTGTAGCCCCGCGACGCGGCGTCGAGCGCCACGCCCGCGCCGGTGATCCCGCCGCCGACCACCACGAGGTCGAAGCTCTCCTCCTGCAGCGCGGCGAGTGCGTCCTCGCGCCGGATCACGGCAGGTACGTTACGTAGTGCCCGGCCGGCTCACGCTCGGGCGCGCTCCTTCTCCTGCCGCGGGTGGCCCAGATGGAGCAGGGCCACGAAGCGCTCGTCATCCGGGATGCCCACCGCCGCGCGGCCCTCGGCGGTGCGCAGGACGCCGGGCGTGCGCCAGTAGCCCACGAGCCCGCGCGCGTGCGCGGCCAGCAGCACGATGTAGGCGGCCACGCCGGTGGCCAGCAGGTCCTCCTCGTCCTGGACCGGATCGCCCCATGCGCGTGGTGGTGACGACCACCAGCGTGGGCGCGCGGTCGAGCTTGCTCGCCGCCTCCGGGCCGGCCGCCTCCTTGAGCCTGACGAGCGACGTCGGGCCCCATCACGTGGAAGCGCCACGGGTTCGTGAGGTGGTGGTTGGGCGCCCAGCGGGCCAGCTCGAGCAGCTCGTCGAGCGTCTGGCGGTCCACCGGCTCAGGCCCGTAGGCCTTGTGCGTGCGGCGGGTGCGGATTGCCTCCTCCAGGTCCATGGGACCGGGAAGCTTGTCACGCGGGGCTCGAACGTCCCCGCAAGCGCTTGCGCGTGAGGTACGTGCCCACCAGCAGCGCGGCCACGGCGAACGCGGCAAGGGCGATGCCCAGGTCGTGATGGTTGTTCCCCTTGCGCTCGTGAGCCGTCGATGGCCGCGTGCGCTGCGCCGCCGGCGCGATCGCGGTGCTGGGCGCCGTCATCGCCGGGTCGCCGGCGGTGGTGGCCGTGGGCGTCGGGGAGATCGTCTGGCCGTGCGACTTCTTCTTCGCGATGTGCGCGACGGGCACCTTGGAGTTCGTCTTGGCGGGCTCGGCCTTCGGCTTCGACGTGCTGGTCGGCGCCGCCGCCTGCGTCTTCGCCACGTTCACCGGGGCCTTGCGCTTGGGCGCCTTGATCGGGAACGGCTTGCGCGCGAGTGCCGTGAGCGCCTGGCCGGTGACCCACACGGGCGTCTGCGCGCTCGTCCGCGAGTAGCGCACCGCGCCATTTGCCTGCTGGAGCGAGACGAGGTACGAGATCGGGTTGTGGCCGTTGCGCCGCAGCTTGCGCGGGATTGGCGCCCGCCGCTACGAGGCCCTGCACGGCCCAGGCAGTGGACTGCGCGTTGGAGTTGTCCGGCCCGCAGCTGGCCGAAGCCACCGTCGGCGTTCTGCGCCTTGCGCAGGTAGGCGAGCGCCCGGCGCGCCGCCGGCTTTTTTCCGCGGCCCGCCGCCGCGAGTGCCTGGAGCGCCGAGCCGGTGTCGTCCGCGTCGCTCGAGCCGCCCTTGGTGCCGAAGCCGAAGCCACCGTCGGAGTTCTGCTGGCGCTCCATCCAGAGCGCGGAGTGGCGCAGCGCCTTCGTCGATACCCCGCCCGCGCGCAGCGCGAGGATGCCGAACGAGGTGTGGTCCACGAGCTCCTCCCAGGAGCCGTCGGGCTTGCGCAGCGCCTCGAGCTGGGCCACGAGGTTGCGGTGGCTGAAGTTGCGCGCGCGACAGGCCCGCCGCGTGCACCACCAGGATCGTGCGCTCCAGCTCGCCGACGTTGTTCGCCTTCGGCATGTGCTTGCGCGTGTAGCTGATCGGGCTGGCCTTGCCGTGGCGCACGTCGCGCGGGTTCTCCCCCGCCGCCGCGATGCCGAGCGCGACCCAGCCCGTGTAGAGCGCGCTCGACGACTGCCTGGGCGCGCCGCCGAAGCCGCCGTCGGTGTTCTGCGCGCGCTTGACGTACCTGAGCGCCTTGGTCTTGGCGCTGGCCGCCTGCGCGCGGCGGTGCCGGCGGCCACGAGCAGCGCGGGCACGACCAGGGCGGCCAGCGAGCGCGGCGATCAGCGCCGGCTGCGCCCAGCGCACCTCGAAGCGCCGCCGGTAGCGGCGTAGCGCCCGCACGAAGGCGGGACCGATGGCCAGGGCAAAGACGAAGTTCCCCACCGCGTGAGCGAGGTTATACGGGAACGAGGTGCCGGAAACGGCGATGTACGACGCCGAGGTTGTGCGTGGCGGAGAGCGTCCACTGGTAGAAGTCGAGCAGCGCGCCGTAGCCGAAGCCGGCCAGCCGCGCACACGAGCGCGAGCGGTACGCGGGCGGGCTCGCGGCCGCCGAGCAGCCGCCGAGCAGGCCCCCCGAGCACGCCCACGAGGCCCCAGGCCACCATCTGCCACGGCGTCCACGGGCCCTGGCCGAAGAAGACGTTCGAGGCGAGCGCGGTGATCGCGCCCACCGCGAAGCCCGGGGCCGCGCCGATCGCGAGGCCGGCGAACAGCACGATGTCGGTGGTGGGCTTGACGTTGGGGAACGGCGCGAACGCGATCCGCCCCACCACGGCCAGCGCCGCGAGCGTGGCCACGAGCGACACCACCTTGGCCGACGGCCTGGTGCGCTCGAACCAGACGAGGCCCGCGCGCCAGCACGACCACGAGTACGAGCGCGGATGCGAGCTGCCAGCTCACGACACGAGCTCCCTCGCCAGCACCGCCGCGCCCTGCTCGGGCGTGAGCGCGCCGCCCCGCCCCGCCGAGCACGCGCGCCACCTCGGTGGCGAAGTACCAGCCGCCCGCCAGCACCTCGGCCACGTGGGCCGTCCGCGATCAGCTCGCCCTCCCCCATCAGCACCACGCGGTCGGCGAGGCTGAGCGGCGAACTCCGGGTCGTGGGTGGCCACGATCACGGCCGCGCCGCCTTCGCCAGCTCGTGCAGGCGCAGCGCCAGCGCCTCCTTGCGCGCGCGGTCCATGCCGCGCGTGGGCTCGTCGAGGCACACCACCGCGGGCGGCTCGCCGCCGGACAGCACCACCTCGAGCGCGAGCCGCTGGCGCTCGCCGCCCGACAGGTCGCGCGGGTCGGCGTCGCCGCGGCCGCCAGGCCGGCGCTGATGAGCGCGCCCTCGCCCGCCTCCTCGCGCGCGTGCTCGTGGATCAGGTAGTCGCCCGGGTTCTGGAGCAGCAGCGCCACCTCGCCGCCGCTGCTCATCCTCCCGCGCGTGGGCTCGAGCAGGCCCTTGGCGTGCTTGAGCAGCGTGCTCTTGCCCGCGCCGTTGCGGCCCATCAGCGCCACCAGCTCGCCGGGCCCCACCGCAGGTCGACGCCGCGCAGGATCGCCGGGCCGTCCTCGATCTCGTGCCAGACGCCGCGCAGCTCGAGCGCGCGGGCTGCTCGGGGCGCCGTCGGCGGCGCCGCTCGCGCTCAGTGCGGCGGTCGGGCTCGCTCGCTCGAGCTCGATGCCCGCGCTCGCGCAGCGCGGCGCGCGCCTCCTTCACCGAGGCGGGCAGCGGGCCGCAGCCCGGCCAGTGAGAACAGCCGCGCGGCGGGCGTGGCGAGCGGCGGGCGCGCGTCCGCCGCCCAGGCCAGGAAGTCGCGCCGGCGGCGCGTCGCACACGAGGCTGTCCCTCGTCGAGCGCGAGCACGCGGTCGGCCGCCGGCAGGCAGCGCTCCAGCCGGTGCTCGGTGAGCAGCACGGTGGTGCCCCACTCCTCGTTGAGGCGGCGCAGCAGCCAGATCAGCTCGTCGCCCGCCACGGGGTCGAGCTGCGAGGTGGGCTCGTCGAGCAGCAGCAGCCGCGGCCGGTGAGCCAGCGCGGCGGCCAGCGCCACGCGCTGCAGCTCGCCGCCCGAGAGCGTGTCCGCCCGGCGCTCGAGCAGCTGCCCGATGCCGAGCGCCAGCGCTGCCTCCTCCACCGCCCGCGCCACGGCGGCCGGCGGCTCGCCGCGGTGCTCGAGCGCCAGCGCGACCTCCGCGCGCACGCCGCCCATCACCACCTGCGACTCGGGGTCCTGGAACAGCGTGCCGCACACGCTCGAGAGGTCGCCCGGGCCGTGCTCGCGCACGGACATCCCGCCCACGGTGCAGCTCGCCGGACGCCATGGCCGCCGTGGAAGTGCGGCACGAGCCCGCAAGCGCGCGCAGCAGCGTGGACTTGCCGGCGCCGGACTCGCCGGCCAGAACGCGTGAACGAGCCCGGCTCGAGCTCGAGCGATAGCTCCGTCGAGCGCGGGACGCGCAGGCGTCCGGGTAGCTGTAGGTGAAGCGCTCGGCGACGAGGATCGGCTCAGGCACGGGCCACCCCCAGCCTGCCGCCCGAGCGCCGAGGAACGGCGCCGCGGCCAGCGCGACGAACGCGAGCGCGAGCGCGAGCTCGCGCAGGTCCGGCGCTGACGTGCGTGGTCGGGTACGCCTGGAAGCCGCCGGCGCCCGCGAGCTTGGCGCCCACCGCCAGCGCGACGATGCGCGCAGCGCGCTCGCCAGCACGCGCATGTCGTGGCGCGACCACGGCCGCCGCGCGCGCGCGCGGCCGCCGCGCGCGCGAGTAGCCGCGCACCTCGAGCGCCGCCGCCAGCTCCACCGCGCGCTCGAGCGAGCCCGCCAGCGCGGCGCGCGCCACCGCGGCGCGCCCCGGCGGCTCGGGGCGGCAGCGCGCGGCTTCGCTCTTGCGCGAGGCGTCGCGGGCCAGCACCGGCACGAGCCGCGTGGTGAGCGCGGCGGTGAGCGCCGAGCGGTAGGAGATGCGGCGCAGGGCAGCGCAGCAGCTCGTCGGGATCCACCGCCACTGACAGCAGCGCGAACGCCAGGATCAGGTCGAGCACGCGCAGCGCCGCCACCGCGCCGTAGATCAGTGGCCTCGAGCGTGATGTCCCAGCGCCGGCCGAGGAACGAGCCGCCGCGCCAGATCACCGTGAGCCCGTCCGAGGTGACGAGCGGATTGATGATCACCACGAGCAGCGCCAGGCCCGCCGCGACGGCCGCCCAGCGCCGCGCTCTGCCGCGATCACCCCGGCGCCGATGGCCGCCGCGAAGATCGCGCAGAGCAGCGAGCCGAGCACGATCGGGTTGTCGAACAGGATCGCCGCGAACGCGAGCGCGATGCAGAACGACGCCGCCACCCCCGCCCGCGCGGCGTGCAGGGCGCTCGGCCGCCGCTGATAAACCGGGACGAGGCTCATCCGCTCACCACCGGCAGCGGCAGCCGCCCGTTACGGCATGACCGCGACGCGCGAACTTGTCGTGGAGCGTTGCGGGGTCGAGAGCGCCGGCCGCGCGCTCCACCGCAGCCTCCCCCAGCCCCGTGACGAGCCACACCGGCTGCGACCCCTCGGTCGCCGTGGCGGCCACGAGGCCGGTGCCGGGCGGCGCCACCCGCGCGGGATGACCGAGCTGGTCGAGCAGGGTGAGGCTCGTGCCGTCGCTGCTGAAGCGCGCGAATACGCCGCTGGCCGCCGGCCCGCGCGTGAGCGAGCCCACGGCGCCGCCGAGGGAGCGCAGGGCGCTCCACGGGCCAACCACCACCCGCAGCGTCTTCGGGCCCGGCGGACCCGCCGAGCACGCCCGAGCTGGTCGACGGCGCCCTGGTCCGGCCAGGCGTTGCTGCACCGTCTCGCACGCCGGGCCGGACGGCGAGGAGCACTCGACGCGCACGGGCAAGCCGCTTGCCGCCCGAGCCGCGCACGAACGGCTCCGGGTAGGCGCCCACGATCGCGGGCATGTGCATCGTCGCGTCCCAGCGCCGGTAGTCCCACTGCACGACGTCACCTGGCGACAGCGTGCGGTCGGCCGCGCCCACCGAGGCCTCGATGCCGTTGACGAAGTAGAACCAGTCGCTGCGGCCGCCGGAGCTCGTTGCCGGCGATGGCCCGTCGATCGCGTCGACGAACTTGCCGCCGTAGCTCGTCTTCACCTGGCGCTTGGACTCGAGCAGGCGCATCACCGTCTCGTCCTTGCGGATGCTCGGGGACGCTCGTCGAGTAGAGCTGCGACTGGCCGAAATCGCGCGTCACGTCGAGCCGCGCGCCGCCCGGCAGCTTCTTCCCCGCGCCCGGACCGCAGCCCGCGAGCGCGAGCGCCGCCAGCAGCAGCAGCAGTGCGGCCGCGCGGCGCAGCTACCGGAGCGCCACCTTCGTGCTGAAGCTGCGCACGTACCCGCCACCGTCCGCGTACATCGAGTGCGTGCCGGCGCCGGCCGTCATGCGCGCCGATGCCGCTCTGCGTCTGTGGTTGCGCTGGCCGAGCCCACGTGCACGGTCACGCCCGCGGCCGGGATGCCCTTGCCGCGGTCGTCGTAGGCGCGCATGCGTACCTCCACCGCGCCTGGCTGCTTGGTCGATGCGGCGCGAACGACGAGCGTGCGCTGGCAGCTCGAGTCCCTCCATGTGGCAGTAGAACCACAGCACCTGGGCGCCGGAGCGTGAGCCGGCCGTGCCCGAACGGACCGGCCGGATCGGCGGCGCCGGCGCTGCGCGCTCTTGTGGCCGACCTTGTAGACCCAGCCGTCCTGCCCGGCTGTTGGCGTCGCGGCCGAGCTTGCGCACGAACAGACCCGCGGCGTCGCGCGCCTGCGCTTGGAGCAGCTGCCGTAGTCGCGCAGCCCGATTCTCGCCGCGCGGCTGCGCCACCAGCGCGGCGAGCGGCGTCCCGGCGCTCGACGGCGCAGCGCCGGCGGCCGACCTCACGTCACCCGCCGCGCGCGCGTCGTCTTCTGCCCTGAAGGAGCCGTCGCGGAACACCACGAGCTGCTCACGCGCGAGCCGGCCGGGCGGCGGTGGCGCGATCCGGGGAGCCGGCGGCCGGCGCGACGGCAACCGCCGCCGCCGCGCCCATCGCCAGTCGCTGTCGCGAGCCTCGCCCTCATCCCGCCACCCAGAACGTCACGCGCGTGCGCGCCGCGTTGTAGGCCCTGTCGATCGCCTTCGTCTCCAGGATGTAGCGGCCCTGGGCAGCCGTCTTGGGCAGCAGGTACGACCAGCGTCGGATCCGTCCCGAGGCGCTGGAAGCGCGCCCTGTGCAGTGCGGTGCGCTGTGCGTGAACACCGAGCGCTTCGAGCTGTACCACTGGCAGCCGGGTGCGTGAAGCGGCGCAGCCGGAAGTAGACCTGGAACAGGCCGCCGGCGTCGCTCGCGGCGCCCCGGCCAGCTTGCGCGGGCCCGTGGCGCCGGAAGTGCTTGTGGTTCGGATCCCCTTGATCGCGACGGCCGGCGGCAGCTTGTCGATGGTCACGCCGGCCACGCCGCTCGATCGGCGGCTGGCGGCGGTCCACATTCCGCGCTGCTCGACGCGTAGATGCAGACGTCGAGCGCGTTCGAGCGGAGCTGTCGGAGCGCTCGGCCTTGAGGTGCACCATGCCCGGGCTCGAGTAGGTGACGGTCGCGCTGCCGTTGGCGCGCGGTGGTCGTCCCGCCCACGGAGGCGCCGGAGATGGCCGAGCCGTCCTGGCCGTCGACGACCTTGAGCGCCACCGGCTGTCCCACCTGCGCGCTGGGCGGTCCGGTGAGCTGGAGCAGGTGCGACTTCGAGAAGTAGTCGAATCCGAACAGCACGTCTGCCGCCGTCCTGCACCTCCTGCTGGCAGCCGCCGACGCTCGTGGACTGCCAGTTGTAGCGCGAAGCCCCCAGAACTGGCTCGAGTTGCTGGCGTCCGGGCCGATGCTGTCGATCCCGAAGTCGTGGATAGCCGTCGAACCAGGTGCCCGACCAGGGGAAGCCGTGGAGGATCGACGCGTCGTCGAGCGCGCGAGGTCATCGTCGGGCCGGGAGTGGCATTGGCGCCGCCATTCGTGCCGTCGCACGGGTGGCCGCCGATCGTCTTGGCGTCCGTCGTGACGGGACCCTCGAAGATCGTCGAGCTGGAGCCCTCGATCCGGAGGTTGACGGTGACGGGCGCGGCCGCTGCGCTCGTGGCCGCAGCGAGCGCCGCCAGCAGGACTGCGATTAGGACCCCGAGGGCCCCGAACCGGTGAATCTTCATGTGAGCCTTCCCCTTTCCGCGAGGGATTTCCGTGGCTTGCGGTCGGAGGGAGGTCTCCTGGCTACCGGCTTGCCTCTGCCGCGCCTTCCCGAGTCCGCTGTGGCGTCCTCAGTGACGTTGTGCGGGTGGCTTATCCGGTTACAGTGGCGGGACCGCGCCGGATTCTCACCGGACTTCCCTTCACCACCGACCGTGAACGGCGCAAGCATACCCCTGCTGCTCAAGGCTCGGGACTGTCTGCCGACCCATTGGTAGCCTTACGCGCTCTAGGCCGCCATCGTCTAGGGGACTAGGACGCCGCCCTCTCACGGCGGAAACCGGGGTTCGAATCCCCGTGGCGGTATGCACTGAGCCCGCTCCCAGAGCGGGCTTCTTGCTTTCTGAGGGCTGTGGGGGAAAGGCTGGGGGAAAGTTGCAGACAAGTCCCAGTCGGGCCAAGCGGCGCTCCGGCAGCAACGCCACCCTCAGGTTTTGCACCCAGCCAACCGCGGTGACCCGGGCGCGCAAGGCTCCTCTCCCACGTGAGAACGGGCGGTACTTGAGTCGCACCAGTGGCCCCCAGCTTGTCGAACGTGGCACCCCGAGACCCCGAATCGGCCCGACTCCCGCTCTACAAGCGGGATTTCGGGCTCCCCCAGCCGCCCGACGGACTCTCTTGGAATTGCCCAGATTGCGGCCTTTTTGGCCGCGTTTGGGCACTGGCAACGCTCAAGTGAAACCCCTGGCGAACGATCAGGACAGCCGTTTCTCCGAAACGTCCTTGTAAGTCCGGGCGAAAACCCGACTGCCCTTTGACTCTCTTTTCCCGCTCGGCGGAAGTTAGGCACCAGAAACGGCTGGAGAAACCCGCTCCCGTAGCGCGATCAGCGGAGTGTGCTGACTGTTTGAACCGGCCCTGCGGCTAGAAATCCCGGCCAAGAGCGGTCGTAGGCCAAAGCGCGAACAGCGCGACAAGGCAACCCACGCTGAGGCAAACAGGATTGAACTGCGGGGCCAGTGCGTTCCGAAACGAGGACTACGCCGGAGCGACATGCCCCGCGCCCTTGCACGGCAGGGTTGTCAGGTAGGCGTGAAGCTGGACCCGCTCAAGGCACCTCGGCGCCGTCGGGGTCGTCCTCGACCGCCCCGGGAGCTGGAGCATCCGAAAGCGCATCGCCCCTTGCGCCGACGACCGCCGATGTCCTCCTGTCAACGAAGGAAGTTGACGTCGAATGGGCCCTACGGTGGTCGGCTGAGCGGCCGGCGTCGCCGTCCGCTCGCGGGCCGTCACGATCTCTTCGTTCGCTGTCCTCGACGTGCAGGTTCCCGTTCGCGCCGGACTTGATCGCCTGCGCGCCGGCACCCACCGCCCGATCCGCGGACTGTGGAGGGCGCGCACCGCGAGGTGTATCTTCGGTGGGAGAGGCCATGCCCTGGCTCGCCGACACCGATGTTGGCGCCGCGCGCGGGTTCGCCTGCGCGCTCCTCGAAGCCCGGACGGTGGCCGACGTCCGCCGCCGGGCGCTAGCTGGGCTCGCCGAGCTCGTCCCCGCAGACGTGCTGACTTGGGACCGCGTCGAGCTCGCCACGGGCGCGGTCCGCCACGAGGCGGTCCCCGCCGAGGCCGAGCCGCCCGGCGCGTTCGGGGCGATCGTGGGCGACGCGGCGGGGCACCCGCTGTTGGCCGCGCATGCCGCCCGCCGGCGTCGGGCGCTGCGCCTGTCGGAGGCCGTCGGGCGCCGCCGCTTGTCGCACAGCGTGCTGTACGGCGACCTCCTCCACCGATCCGGCGTCGAGTACGGCATCGCGATCGGGCTCCGCAGCGAGCGGCGAGCGGCGGTCGTCGCCGGGCTCGGCCGCACCGAGCGTGAGTTCTCCGAGCGCGACCGCGACCTTCTCGATCTCGTACGCCCCGCCGTCGAGGACGCGTTGCGGGCCGCGCAGGCGCGCAGCCGCCTCGTCCGGGCGGTCGCCGCCGATCCGGCCCCGGGTACCGCCGTCGTGCTGCTCGACGGCTATGGCGAGATCGAGCACTCGAGCCTCGACGCAGCGCGCTGGCTGGCCGAGCACTTCGGGGCGGCCGAGCACTCGGGCTGGCTACCGAGGCCGGTCGCCGGGTGGCTGGCGCTGCCGCCACGCCCGGCGCTCGTCAGCGTGCGCGACGGCCGGCGCCTCACCGTCCGCCTGCTGCCCGGCGATCCGCATGCGCTGCTGCTCGAGGAGGAGGTCGCGAGCTTCCGCGCGGACGCGCTCGACCGTCTCGGCCTGACCCCGCGCGAGACCGAGGTGCTGTGCGTCGCCGCCGCGATCGAGGACGAGGGGGAGATCGCTTGGGCCCTGTTCCTCAGCCTTCACGCCGTGCGGGAGCGGCTCGCGCGCCTGGAAGCCAAGCTCGGGGTGCGCACGGCCGCCGAAGCTGTCGCGCGGGCGCTCCGTGAGAGCGCGTAGACATGGGGCGGGACGCTATGCGTCTGCGCTTAGTTGCCCGGCCCGGGACGCGGACGCGTTAGGGCCGATTCTTCGCGACGTCGGCAGGCCGCTGCGGGTCGCTCGGCATGGTCGTGATCTCGCGCTCCCCGGCCTCCGAGGCGACCACGTGCTGCACCGACCTGCCCGTGCAGCGCTGCACGCGACTGGGCAGGTCCAGCTTGAGCCAGTTCGAGATCCGCGCGGGCAGCGTGGAGACGATGATCTCGTCGAACCGCTGGGGATCCCAGAGCTGCTCCACCGCGAGCGCCGGGTCAGGATCACCGAGCACGCCTTCGACCTGGAGCCCGGCGTCGCGCAGACGCCGCAGCGCCCCCTTGAGACGCCGCAGCGCAGTTTCGCGGCCGCCGTGTGGGTCGCCGACCTCCCAGGCGGCCGGAACGAGCAGCGTAAACGACGCCGGGCCGCGGCCGCTGCGCTCGCGCAGGGTCTCCAACAGCTCATCCGACTGAGCCGTCCGGTTGGCGACGACGAGCACCTCTGCCTTAGCGGTCAGGACAACCGCTTCCCTTGACATCAACCGCTGCTCCCGCGCCCGGCGCATCGATCCAGCCAGCATCGCCCAGGGCCTTCAGCTCGGCGGGCAGGAACATCCCGCGCCTCGCGCCCCGTACAACGACCCGCCGCTGAACGTCCTTGGGCTCATGATCGATACGCAGCTGACGCAGAATTGCCTGCACCGCGAGCGGGACCGGAGCTTCCCGTTGCGGAAACCGCTTACCGCCGGTTCGCTGCTCCTCTGTGCCGAACACGTCGGCACCTCCTCCTGACGCCCCCTCTCCGCTGCACAAAGCCGAGCCGCGGGCGGGGAAGAGGGGCCGGGAGAGCCCGGCCAGCGGCCGGTTCCCACAGGATACGCCTCTGGTCGCGACCATCGCGGTCGCCCGCCGGCAGCGGCCACGCCCGGGCTCGGGGTTGGCCACCAAGCGCTGCTACGCTCGCAGGCGAGCCCGAAAAACGGGCTCTTGAAGCAGCGCGAGCGGTCGCGAGTCGCCGATAGAGCATCGTCCGCGGACGCAGCACCCCACCTGGCTGATCCGATGCCCGAGGGAACCGTGAAGTGGTTCGACGAGCGCAAGCGCTTCGGCTTCATCGCGCCGGACGACGGAACTGACGACATCTTCGTCCACCAATCTGAGATTCTCGACACCGGTGGGCGGCGTGTACTCGCCGAAGGCGCCAAGGTGTCGTTCGAGGTGGAACGGGGGCCGAAGGGGCCGCGTGCCGTCCGCGTCCAGAGCCTGTAGGCGGCTTGGTCGCTTCGACGAGCCGCGACCCCGAGCGACACCGGTTCGTCCGGGATCGAAGGAGACCACCGATCAAGACCCAGCAGCAGCGCGCGCAGGCGCTTCGTGAGGAGAAACTCGCCTCGATCCGCGAAAAAGTCGAGAAAGGTTCGCTCGTCATCCGACAGATGACACCGGAGGAGCGCGCGAGCTATGGCCCGAGGCGCGAGCGCCCGGCCGGGCGTTAGGGGCCCGGCTTCGGTGAGCGCCCGCGCGTCGACTCAGCGGAGGCCTCGACGGCCAGGTTCAAGGTAATGCCCCTTATTCCCACCGTCATCGAGCGCAGCGCCCGCGGAGAGCGCGAGTACGACATCTACTCGCGCCTGCTCAACGACCGGATCATCTTCCTCGGCTCCCCCGTCGATGACCAGATCGCCAACCTGGTCGTCGCCCAGCTGCTACACCTCGAGTCCGTCGACCCCGACAAGGACATCTCGATCTACATCAACTCGCCGGGCGGCTCGATCTACGCCGGGCTGGCGATCTACGACACGATGCAGTTCATCAAGCCCGACGTGTTGACGATCTGCTGCGGGGTCGCATTGTCGATGGGCTCAATGCTGCTGGCCGGCGGGGCAGGGGGCAAGCGCACCTCGCTCCCCAACAGCTCGATTCTCATCCACCAGCCGAGCGCCGGCTTCGAGGGGATGGCGACCGACATCGAGATTCACGCCCGCGAGATCATGAAGACGCGCGAGCGAGTCGAACAGATCTACGCCCACCACACCGGCAGGACCGTCGAGGAGGTCCACCGCGACATCGAGCGCGACCGCTTCTTCAAGCCCGAGGAGGCGCTCGCGTACGGGCTGATCGACAACGTGATCGCGAGCCACTGACGTGCGGCCCCCGTAGGCGTGACGAACCGCGTCGGCGCCTACACCTTCGTGCTCGTCACCGACCGCTATCCGCGGTTCCGGCCCGCGTCGTAACCGACCTACTCCGGACTCCCATAATCCGCCGGCCTAGCGTCCTCGCTCATAGCTGCTGGCCCCACAGCGAATGCCATAGCCTTGGCTCCTCGCCTCGTCCGCGCCTAGAGCGCTTTCGGCGGCCGTCGGGCTTTGGCTGGCACCGAGGCTGCGAGGCCAGCTTGAGAGCAACAATACTCCGCTCCGTAGCGGGCGAGCGCGCCCATGCTGTCGTCGACCTCTAGACGGCGTACAGAAACGTGTAGGCGGCCGTCATGCCCTCCTGAGTCCACTGCGCCAGGCCATAGCGGCAGGCGCCGCCCTTCTCATCTGGGACGTCGATTGTCTTTGGTGGCCTGCCCTCCACGGCCTCGACCTCGACCGTCTTGCCTTGCATGGGCCCGTCTTCCAGGAGCGCCCGCACGGCGGCAGCATACGGCGACTCGTCAGGCCCCACGGCTGGACAGCCGCTTCTTCATTAGGCCGCGGACAACCCCGCTTAACGGACGCACGCCAGACAGTTGGCCGCGCGGCGCTTTCCCGTTCACCTCGCGGCTCGGGCGGCTTGCTTAGTCGTGCGAAGCCTCAAGGTGCATGTAGCGAGGATCCGCACCTCCGACCTCGCGGCCGTTTATCCAGGCACGACCACCAACTCGCTGGGTGGCCAGTTCGCGCCTGGCCCTGGTGACCTGCCCAACCCGGCGGTCGCCATCGGCGCGATGCATCTCGCCCCTCCGTTGTGCCGGCGCTGTTGCCGTGCGGTGTCGCTCCGTGCGCCTCATGGTCTCAACCTTCCAGTCCTCTTCCAGTACAGACGAGTTGCGCGAGCTCTCGGCGACTAGTTCGAACGGGCCCGCATTGAGCCCTCGGTAGCCCCCGTCGTCGACCCAGTGGAGCCAGGCCTCCAACGCTCTAACTTGATCGGCCGCGGCCCGCAGCCCGAGGTAGGCTCCGAACTCGGTCGACGTGCCGACGGCGGCGTCAAACCGCTCGCCCAGCCGGTCCTGCTCGACCAGCGCCAGTTCGAGCCGCTGCACTGCGCGGTCGCGTTCCTTGCTTGCCATGGCCCTCAACCTTTGAGTCCCTCTATGGGGGGCCGCACGAAAGGAAGAGAGAGAGTGAGTCCTAACGAACGATCAGCCTGTGAGTAACACTACTCCGGTAAAGCGGCAGCCGATGGCGCAAGTTGCGCCAATGGTTTCGTTAGACCCCACTCCGCACCGGCACTCCCCGCCCCGCGCGATTTGCGGAAGCGAGGGCGGGGTCACTGGGGACGCCTCTCGTCCGTTGCAGGTGTCTGGATAGTCCGGTCGAGAAGCCTGCATGTGGCGCGGAGCGGGAGCGACGGCTTCGCTGTTGCTCCCCCATCATTGCGCTAACCGTGTCGCGGGTTGCCCCGTTGGGGGATCGGGATACTCCGCGCCCCCGAACGGCGGGGACTACGCGCCGCTAGAGCGGGGAGTTTGCGCCCAGTTCTGCATGCGAGCGCCCGTCTCCGAGCCACAGCAAGGCTGCTCCGAGGCCTACAGAGCGGCATCTGAACATCCAGGCTCCGATCTGGTAGCGGGCACGTTGAGGCACCCTCGGGCAGTGGAATCGGGCGTCAGCAGTTGTGACAGATCACTGACGCGGGTTATCCTCGGGGTCGCGCGAACGATGCGAGGTGACCATGGCCATTGAAGTCGGCAAGCGCGTGGTAGCCGAGTCGTGGTAGCCGAGTCCGAGTCAACGGGCCGCCGACCCCGCTCGGGTGTTGTTGACGAAGTGCTGCGCGGCGATCCCTCGCCTCGCTACCGCATCCGCTGGGACGACGGCCACGAGAGCATTTACACGCCCGCCAGCGGCGCCCTCCGAGCCGAACCACGCCGCAAGAGGCCGCGGCAGGCTGCACCACCGAAACGCTAGCCGAACCTGCGATATGACAACTCCCGCCGGGGGGCGAAGACTAGGCGCCCCCGTGCGAAGCCGACGTTCCCATCGCTGGAGTTGACGAACTCGCCGTCGGGAAGCCATGTCGGCGGCGGTCCTTGTCGCGGTTGAACCAGTCGTATCCCCAGCGAACCAACCGTTCGGCGTTATCAGGCGACATCGCGCGCCAGTATCCCGCCGCCCCTGTATCGAGGCAAGCGCGCGGCGTGCCGCTTCGCTCGCGCCTTGGACGAGTGCGGAACAGCCGCGGGCTGCTCTCGCGGTGTTGCCCGTCGGTAGCCTCATCTTGCTGAGTCGCGGGCGCCCCGGCGGCAGGTCCGCGGAAGCGACGAGCAACGCGCCGACAGGAGGTGTCTGGATGGAGACGACGAGGTCGGCGCCCGGCGCCCCCAGGGACGGGGTCGTCGTCACGGAGGCGGAGCGGCAGGTCGCCGACCTGCTGCCGATCGAGGTCGACGTCGCCCTGGCTCGCGCCACGGTCGAGAGGGTGCCGTTCTGGTTCCACACCTTCGCGCTGAACCGCGCTGAGCGCATCTACACGCCCGGCGCTGCGCGCGACCACCGCTACCGCGTCTCGATGCTTCCGGAGGATTTCGCCGGGATGAGAGTGCTCGACGTCGGCACCTTCGATGGCTTTTACGCCTTCCTCTCCGAGCGCCGGGGGGCCGAGCGGGTCGTGGCGTTGGACAACGAGCAGTACCGCCTCTGGGTCGCCTCCCGATGGGGGGTCGAGCTAGAGGGCGGAGAGGGTTTCCGCGCCATTCATCGCCTGCTCGGCTCGGCCGTCGAGTATCGGCGGATGGACGCGTTCGAGCTCGACCGCCTTGAGGAGCGCTTCGACCTCGTCTACTGCTGCGGCATCCTTCACCGAGTCGAGAATCCTCTCGGGCTGCTGCGCGCGCTGCGCGGGCGGACCGCGAGCGGCGGCAGTGTGCTGGTCGAGACCTACGGCGTCCGCCCGGAAGACCGAGACGGCCCCGCGATTCGCGTCTTCGAGCCCGGTGAGGTCTACGCTCGCGACGAGTTCGTCTACTGGGCGTTCGGGCACACCGGCCTCGAGCGGCTCGCTCGGATCGCTGGCTTCTCGCGCGCCGAGTCGCTGATCAACGTGGAGGTCGACGGCCACCCTCGCATCATGGGCCAGCTCATCGCTTAGATCGCTCGCGGCCGGCTGTCTCAACAGCCTTTTCACGTGACGTCTACAGGCGCGTAACGGCCGAGCGCGCCCGCGCCGCGACAGTTGCCGGTGACCCCGGCGCTCTATGCCCACCGCCTCGGCCGGGCCTACGGCTCTGACTCGTCGGGCACGGCGCTCGCCCGAGCGCTCGAGCGACCGCTCGACAGTCTTGAGACGGACTGCTGCCTGACCGCCGACGGCGAGCTCGTGCTGCTGCACGACCCGCTGCTCGAAGTCGGCACCACGCTGTCCGGCTGGGCCCACGAGCGCACAGCGGCAGAGATCCGAGCCGGCCGGCTCCGCCACCCGGACGGCACTCCGAGCGACGAGTGCCCGCTCCTTCTCGACGAGCTGCTCGAACTCGCGCCGCCCGGCGCGACGCTCCAGCTCGAGGTCAAGGCGCACGCCGACCCAGCGCTCGCACGCCACCCCGCCCGAGCCCTCTGCGAGCGCCTTCGCGACCATCCGGCGCGCGAGCGGACCGAGGTGATCAGCTTCTGGTCAGGCGCATGCGAGCTCGCCAGCGAGCTCGGCTTCCGCACACGGCTGGTCATCATCGCCGACTACGGCATCCACACGCTGGCGGCGTGGAGGCGACGCGTCGGCCTCCACGGCGTGTGCGTCGAGCACTTCCTCCTCTCGCGCGAGCTGGTCGCAACCCTGCGAGCGTTTGGCCTCAGCGTCACGACCGGCACGGTCAACCACGCCGCAATGCTCGAGCCGCTCAAGTGGCTTGGGCTCGACGCGGTCACGAGCGACTCACCGCACGAGTTGCGGCGGGCGCTCAGCGAACACCGCGAGGCGCCGCCACGCGCGGCGTGAACCACGCGCTCGCGCAGACCTAGGAGGCTCTCTAGCGAAACGACTAGCGAAACTCGGCGTGTTCATCAGTAGCTCCGCATTCGTACCCGAGCACTCTTTAGAGACTGGCCGACCGACTGGCCGAGCCGACGCCGATCCCTGTAGTGGCGAATGAAGCGCGGGATGTAAAACAGCGGACCACGCATCGGCCCTTCACCTTACGCTGCTACGCCGCGAGCGGTACTGCGCGCACCCTGGCGAGGGCGCGCAGGAGAGTTTGGCGAGGATGGTCAGGTCGGCATGAAGCTGAACCCGCTCAAGGCCACGGACCCTGACCGGCAGCAATGCCCACTTGTGCTTGGGATTCCCGTACCACCGGCGATGGTGCTGCAGGACTGTCACGGCCTCCAGGTACTCACGCCAAAGCGCTCGATTGGAACGCAAGCGGAAGTCGAAGTCCCGAGCGTACGCGAACCCGAAATCCTCCGGGCACGGCCCCCTAACCGCGTCCGCACTGGCGCGGCTCACCGGGCGGCGAGAAATGAGCCCGCGCTGCTTACAGGAATGAGACCCGGACATGGTTTGAAGGAGGACCAGATGGCTCAGTTCCCAGACACGGTCGGCCAGCTGGCGCGCTTCTTCTGCGTGCTCGGCTACGCGGACAGCCACGCGGGCATCTACCACTGCGCAGCTCTCATCGAGTCCGAGTTTCCTGACGCCGACGGCCTGCAGTTGGTTGTGGACGAGCTTGCGGTCCTCTTCGTGGACGAGCTCGAGTGTCAAAAGGGGATGGAAGCCGAGTTCGCCGCCGCCCGCGCCGCGGAGCATGACTTGTCCAAGTCGATGCACCCGGCCCAGTAACGCACCGGCGCTGCGGACCCTTCGACGACATCCCAGCGGCCCTTCCGGGAGTTCGCTTAGAAAACGGTCCGGTAGACCGCGAGCCAATTGCTGGCGATGCGCCGCTGGGTGGAGCGCAAGGGCAGGCTGCCGTCGCAGATTCCGGCGTGAGCCCAGTTCTCCAACCGATCCTTCTGATGAAAACCGGGCGTGGGGGTTGCCGCCTCTGGGAAGAGGTTTGCCCGCACATTTGATCCGCCGGCCTCCAACGGCACGAGATGGTCGACCTCGTAGGTGGAGCGCGAGTGCTGTCGGATGCCATTGGCGCGGTAATACATGCCGACTCCGCGTTGGTTTATCAGTCCGTAGGGCCTAGAGTCCGCTTGGCTCTGTAGAGCCATCTGAGTTCTGCGGGCGCCTCAGATAATTGCTCAGTTCGGGACCAATTTCGGGACCAAATTCGCAAAGGCCCGTGGTGGGGCTTCTGCCCTGAGTCGAATAGCAGCATTTGATCTGCCTCGATCTCTCGCGAGTAGGGACGCTCAACTCACGAGCGGCAGCAACCGAAGCTCATACCGCCCATCGATCATGCGGTCGAGCACCGGGTCCGCCAGCTCATAGCGGAACGCCCGGGCGGGGCGGACCCCGCCGATAGCTCCGAACGTTCCGCAGAAGATGAGCGTGCCGTCCTCGAGGGGCGGCTCCGCCCTCGAGACAAGGTCGTACGCGCCCATCAACCCGCTCAGCGCGCCCTCCTGGTACAGCACGTCGTCGTCTATCCACGAACGCAGCACCAGCTCGTCCCAGTGCTCGGCGACATCCTCATATCGCCAGAACCGCAGCGCGATCGGCTTGTCGCATAGCTGCTTAGAAACGGCGACGCTGTAGGTCTCCACGTCGCGGTCTGTGTGATCGGACCCGACGCCCACCCACAGGCGGCCGTCGTGACGCAGCAGCACGGCCTCCACCTCGCCGCTCGAGCTCTCGGTCGACTCGACCACATCAGCGGTCGTGAGCCGTGACGCCGAAACCCGGTAGAAGATCGGTGCGCTCGACGGCCGCGGAACGCCCAGCGCTTCCAGCTCGGCCATGTGGGCCTCGACCGCGGCGGGGTCGCGCCCGGTCCAACCGGCGACGATCACGGTGTTGATCGCCACGCTCGCCTCTCGATCGTCCAGCACAAGCCGCAGTTCAGTCATGTCAGCCCCTCGATCCAAGCGGCGATCCGCAGAACCGCCGCGTCGTCACCCGCCATGCCCGCGAGCATGAGCCCCGTCGGAGGTTCGCCCGGCTGATGCATGGGCACGGAAACCGCACACCCGTCGAGCAGGTTGACCACCGTCGGGTTGCGGAGCATCAAGACGTTCACCCTGGCGTACTCGTCGTCGTCTTCCAGCGCGTCGATCGCTGGCGCGACAAGCGGAACGGTCGGGCATACGAACGCGTCGAAGTCATTCAGCCGCCGCCCAACGCCTTCGATCAACGCCGCTCGCCACTCGCGCAGGACGAGCAGCTCGCGCGCAGACTGCCGCTCGCCGCGACGGATACGCACCAGTACCCGCGGGTCGTAGTCGCCGGCTCGCTCCGCAATCAGGTCGTGGTGCCAAGCGAAGCTCTCGGCCGCCGCGAACCCGCCACCGGCGTTCATTTCCGCGATCCCGTCGAGCTCGGGCAGGTCGATGTCAACGACGTCAGCGCCGGCGGCCCGTAGCCGGCGAATTGCGCGGTCGAAGGCAGCGACCACTGCCGGTTCCGCATCGGCGAACAGGTAGTTACGCACGACCGCGAGCCGCGGGGGGCGATCAAGCGCCCCCCGCGGGGGCGCCTCCGTGCCGGCAAGAGCCGCATCGAGAATCGCGCAGCAACTGACGCTACGACCGAGCACGCCGACCGCGTCGAGCGTCTCAGACAGCGGCACCATCCCGTCCCTCGGCACCCGCACCTGCGTGGGCTTGAACCCCACGAGGCCACACAGCGCGGCCGGAATCCGACAGGAACCGCCGGTGTCGGTTCCCAAGGCGCCATACGCCATCCCATCAGCGACAGACACGGCCGCGCCCGACGACGAGCCGCCTGGGATCCTGCGAACCTCGCGCTCCCAGGGGTTGGCCGGCGTCCCGTGGTGCGAGTTGAGCCCCAGTCCGCTGAAGGCGAACTCGGTCATGTTGGTTCGCCCGACCACGACCAGCCCAGCCGCTCGCCAGCGGGCCACCGAGGTCGCATCTCGCACGGCGGGAGCGCCATCCAGCACCACCGAGCCCGCCCGTGTGACCTGACCCCGAACGTCGAACAGATCCTTGACCGAGACGGGAATCCCGGCATAGGGCGACGGCTCCGCCTCGGCGGCCCGAAGCGCATCCATCGCGCTGGCGGCGGCCCGAGCACCGTCCGCATCGACCGCGAGATACGTTCGCGCACCCTCACCATCGGGGTCGGCGATCCGCGTCAGGCACTCCTCGACGAGTTCCTTCGACGTCGTCCGCCCTTCGGCCAGCTCGACGGCGAGCTCGGCGATCGTGGGCATCAGACCGGATCGAAGTAATGGATCTCCAGCAGTAGACATCCGGCCTCGGACTTGAATGGACCATGCGAAGCACCCGGCGGGCGGCAGGCGTAGGTATTGGGCGCGAACGCCTCGCCACCGTTCCCCTCAGCGTCGTTGCCGACGGTCAGATCCCCCGAAACCAGGTAGACTTCCTCCCAGTACTCGTGAACGAACGGCGCCGTTGTGAAGACGCCAGGCGCGAAGCGCAACAGCCGGGTGCGCGTTCCGCGCTTCGCATCCTCATCGAGCCCGCCGGCAAGAACCTTCTGCTGGATGCCCTCCGGATAGCCGGGAAGCGTCTCCCAACCGCTGTCGAGGTCGACCGCGTAGAACTCGTCGTGTTGCTTGTTGACCGGCGTGTGAGTCAGCTCCTGTCGATGTCGGCTGCAACTACCTGCTCATACGCCGGCTCGCCGGTGAGCAGCCCCCGGTTCCGTGCAAAGCGGTTCATCCCGGTGATCGCCCGCTCGGGAATTTCGGCGTCGTAGAACGGCACGTCGCGCGCGACTAGCTCCGCGATGAGCGCTGCCTGCTCGGCCGGAAAGACACGCTCGCCAACCGCCGTCGCCCGCGTCGGATCCTCGGAGAGCATGGCCTGGGCTCGGCGCAGCGAGCGGACGATCGCCTGTGCCCGCCCCGCATCCCCGGCGATGAACTCGTCGGTCGCGGCCAGCGACGCGAACGTGTAGTCGAAGCAGCCGTCTGGCCCGTCGCCGCGGCGGACGTCGAGCACGACCGTTCCCGCTCCCGACCGCACCGCCACCTCGGCCCCCATGCCATTCGCCCAGAAGGCATCGATCTTGCCGTCGGCCAGAGCCTGGGCGGCCGTCAGGCCGAAGTTCGTCCCCGCCCCGGCCGCGCCGGGCACGGGTGCGATGTCAACCTCCGCCAAGTCGATGCCGGCGTCGACCACCAGCTGCTTGAGCCCCAGGTCCACCCATGGTGCTGCACCGACCCGCTTCCCGCGCAGCACGGCGGGGTCGTTGCGCGTCGCCTGCACGTCCGCGCGCATCACGAGAAACCAGTACATCCCCTGCGCCTGCGCGGCCAGCACCTTCACGCCGCGCCACTCCGGAAACGCCGCAAGGGCCGAATGCGCAGACCCCGCGACGATGTCGACCTCCCCGGCAGCGAGTGCCCGGTATGCCGCATCCACCGGAAACAGCAGCTCGACGCTCGCGTCGATCCCCTCATCACTCATACACCCGAGCTCCACCGCGGCGATCGCGGGGAAGTAGGAGTTCGAGATCAGGTCCGGGACCGCGATCCTCATGCCACACCCGACCCGGAGGTCGGCCTACGCCGACACGTGCTCGGGCTCAGTGGGCGACTGGTCCGGCGCCCCGCTGCCGTTCTCGCTGGGGAAGAAATCGCCGAGCCGGATATTGCGCCACACGTCCTCCGGCACGTCGGCCAGCGTCTGGAAGGGCAGGCCGACCGGCTTTGTGGCGTCGATGATCCACTTCGCGTTGAGCGCCCCGGGCTTCGTCTCGTCCGTGATGTCGTACGCCGTGGGATCCAGCTCGCACGTGTAGCTCTCGGGAATCACGATCACGTCCTTGTCCGCCCGGACGCGCGTGGCCACCGCCCACATCACCTGGGTCTCGTCGTAAGGATCGATGTCCTCGTCGACGATCACAGCGAGCTTCACGAACGGATCCGCCCCCAGCGCGGTCAGCGCCGCATTGCGCGCCTGGCCGTCGTACTCCTTGCCAATCGACACGTACGTTGCGAAGCGGCAGCAGGCGGAGAACGGCATGCACACGCTGCGCACCGACGGCACCACGGCACGCACCTTGGCGAGCATGTTGGCCTCGCGGCCGACCATCCCGATCAGGTTGTGCTCCGGATGGGCGTTGAAGATGTCCTGATAGATCGCGTCGCCGCGGCGCGTGATTGCGGTCACCTCGACCACGTGGGCGTCGTGGCCCGGGCCGAGATACCAGCTGAACTCGCCGAACGGGCCCTCCGGCTTGCGGACGTGCGGAAGCATCCGCCCCTCGATGACGATCTCGGCGTCGGCCGGCACCATCAGGTCGAGCGTCTCCGCCGGCGTCATGCGCACGGCTTCGCCGGACAGCCCGCCGGCCACCTCGATCTCGTCGTGCTCAAGCGGACCGCGGTACTGCGAGGCCATGTAAATCGTCGGGTAGTGCCCGATCACGATCGCGATCTCGAGCGGCTCGTCGCGCTGCTCGTGCTTGTGGTGAAGGTGCCAGATGTGGGAGTACCGGCCGGGATCCAGACGCATCTCCTTCGGGCCGATCACCTGGATGCGGTAGATGCCGGCGTTGTAGATGCCGGTGTCCGGGTCCTTCGCCACAGTCACCCCCGACGAGATGTACTCGCCGCCGTCGTCGGCGCAGTGGACGATGTTGGCGATGCGGGTGACATCGACGTCGTCGCCCGTCTGCACGATCTCCTTGACGGGCCCGGTGTCCACGTGCTCCGGCGGGATCATCGTGCCCTGCCGCCGCTCGTACGCGTGCGCGAGCCCCTTGCTGTCGCTGTCGAACAACAGTGCCAGGCGGTCGCGACTGCCAAGCGCATTGCCGAGGACGGGCACGTCGGCGCCCTTCACGTTCTCGAACAGCACCATCGGGAAGCGCCCATCGTCCTGGAACTTGCGCAGAACTCCCGTCAGCTCGAACCGCGGGTCGACCTCGCGGGAGGTCTGCATGTACGACTGCGGATAGCTCTCCTCGACCTGGCTAATGAAAGTCCGAAGGTCCTTGGGCATCTGTGCTTCTCCTATCGGTCGTGTGGGCTATGCGCCGGCAAAGAGTGTTGTCACGCCGCCGTCGACGACGATTCCCTGCCCCGTGATGTACGAGGCCTCGCCGGACAGCAGGAAAACGGTGGTGTAGGCGACGTCCCACGGCGTTCCGCGCCGGCCGAGCGGCAGCGGGATCCGGCCGCGGTCGCGCGCGTCGGGGGGCGCGCTGGCGGCGCCGAGCGGTGTGTCGATTACGCCGGGCAGCACAGCGTTCGCTCGGATGCGGCGCGCCGCGCCCTCCATCGCCGTGTGGCGCATCACGCCCATGATTGCGGCCTTGGCCATGTCGTACGCGGGCATCCCGATCCCCGGCAGGAAGGCCGACATCGAGGACATGAAGACGATCGAGGAGCCCTCGTCGAGCTCGCCGAGCGCCTCGGTGGCGATCAGCGCGTGCGAGCGCACGTTCACGTGGAAGAGGCGGTCCCAGTCCTCCGGCGAGGTGCCGGCGAGCCCGAACGGACCCAGGATCCCGACGTTCAACACGAGGCCGTCGAGCCCGCCCATCGCCTGCGCGGCGTCGCTCACCATGGCGCGGCAGGCGTCCGGGTCGCTCACATCGCCCTCGAGCACGTGCGCGTCTCCCTCGATCAGGTCTGCCGTTGCCTGGGCCGCATCCCGGTCTCGGTCGGCGCACGCCACCGTCCCGCCCTCGCGCGCGACAAGCGTGGCGATCGCGCGCCCGTTCCCGATCTTCCCCTCATCCTGTCCCTCATAGCGCGCGGTGCCGGCACCTATCACGAGCACCCGGCGACCGGACAGCCGGTCGCGCGCCGGTGCCCGCCCCTGCGCCTCGGCTGGCTCGATGAGCGAGGTCAAGCCGTCGCCTCCAGCGACTCCGCGCGGAAGCCAGGAGGTGCGACGAACCCTCCCACGACGTCGGTGATGCGACGGGCCACGTCGATCGCCGTGCGGTCCTCGAGATACGGGCCCACCACCTGGATGCCCACCGGCAGACCCGCGGCTGTCGTGCCCACCGGTGCCGAAACCGCCGGCAGCTCCGCCGCTCCCGCGTACGCGATCCAGCAGACCTGGTCCCAGTACGGACGTGTCTCGCCGTTCACCACAATCGTGCGCGCGTTCATGTCGGGCGATTGATCGTGTGGGGGCGCCGGGCAGCACACCACCGGGCACAGGAACGCATCGAACTCGTTGAAGAACTCCGCCCACGCCGCCCTCGCGCGCGTGCGCGCGTCATGCACTGCGTTCCAGTCGCGCTTGGACTGCACGAGCCAGCGCGCGTGCATCAGCGCCACGCTGCCCTCCGCCTCCGGCGGCGCCGACGCCGCGAAGGCGCTCAGCCCGGCGAAGTCGTCGTCGGTAAGCCCGGAAGAGGCGACGCCCATGAGGAGCGCCCGGTGCATCCGCCATGCCTCGGAGAGCGGGACCGGCGCCTCACGTTCCACAATCTGCGCGCCCGCATCCGAGAGCGCATCCGCGGTGCCGCGGAGGATGTCCACCAGCTCGCGCTCGACCGGACAGGCCCCGTCGTCCAGCCAGACCGCCAGCCGGTAGCCGGAGAGCGACTCGTGGCGGGCGTCCGGCAGTTGCAGGCGCCACGCCTTGCCGCGCGCTTCGTCCGGGCCGGCCATCACGTCTAGTCCCAGCTCGAGATCGTCGGCTCCGCGCGCGAGCGGCCCGAGGACGTTCATATCGGCCTCGACAAGCGACCCAGGGGGTCCTGGGATATGCCCGCGCAGTGGGATTAGTCCGTAGCTGGGCTTGAGGCCGTAGACCCCGCAGTAGTCTGCCGGTATCCGGACCGAGCCCGAGATGTCACTGCCAACCTCGAACGCAGTAAGACCCGCCGCGAGGGCGGCCGCCGAGCCGCCGGACGACCCGCCCGGCGAGCGCGTGAAGTCCCACGGGTTGTTCGTTGTCCCGAACAACGTGTTGTAGGCCTGGCCGTCGGCCGCCATCGTGGGCGTGTTGGTCTTGCCGAAGATCACCGCGCCCGCGTCGCGCAGGCGCTCGACCGCCACGGCGTCCCGCGCGGGGACGTGGTCGGCCAGGAACTCGGCACCGCAGGTGGTGCGGAGGCCCTCGGTCTCGAGCGCGTCCTTGATCGTTATCGGGAGGCCATGGAGCGGGCCTAGATCCTCACGGCGAGCACGTGCCTCGTCGGTCCGCGCCGCCACCTCGCGGGCGCGGTCCGCGTCGAGCGTGACCACGGCGTTGACCTCCGGGTTGTGCCGCTCGATGCGATCCAGGTAGTGCTCGAGGAGCTCGCTGCTGGAAAGCGTCTTTGCGCGCAGCTCGGCGAGCAGCTCGGTCGCTGAAAGGAAGGTCGGGTCCAAGGAGACAACTGTATACAGATGCGGCGGAGGGGTCAAGCGTTGGCTAGGGCGCGAGTTCTTAGTTCTTGGTTCCTAGTTTCCAGCCGCTACCCGTGCTCCGGGCCTATCTCGCCAACCGTGCTTTGGGCTCCAGCCGATCAGCTGCTTCGCCGCGCCGCAGTCAATGAGCGCTTTCCGTGAGTCCGCGTCGGGCCGCTCTCCATCTCGCCACGGCACATTCGGGAAGTGCTCCGCTGCCAGCTCGACCGATGGGTGTTCCGCCCCCACCTCGTCCGCGCAGAGCAGGAGCCGGGCATGGCCTTGGTCTGGGCATTCGACTGAGCCCACTATCGCCGCCGCCACGTCCTCCACGTCGACGAAGGCGCCCAGGTGCCATGAGGCCGCGGTTGCCGGTGGTGGGAGCTCGGATAGGCCGGCCAGGCGTTCGTAGCCGCCCCTATCCAGGACGAGGACGGGGCGCAGGCAGATCGTCGCGATCCCGGTGTCACGCGTAAACACCTCGCACATCTCCTCAGCCAGCCATTTGGAGAGGCCGTAGACGCGTGCGGGCATGCCGCGGTGGGCGTCGTCCACCGGGAGGTAGTCCGGGTCGCGTTCGAGCATCCCGAGCGCCTTGCCCGAGGACGCGTGGACCACCCTCTCCACTCCCTCGGCGCGTGCGCCCGCGAGCACGTGCCAGGTGCCGAGGAGGTTCACAGTGAGGACCTCCTCGGGTGCGCCACCGCGATCGTCAGCAAGGCCGGCCAGGTGCACGACGGCGTCCATGCCGGCCAGCGCGGACCGCACCGCCGCGCCGTCGAGGATGTCGCCGCGGTCGACGTCGAAGCCACTCACCTCGTGCCCCGCCCCGACCAGCGATTCGCGGGCGACCGTTCCGAGCCGCCCGCGGTCGCCGGTGAGAAGGACCTTCAAAGGAGCCAGTCGACGAGCACCATCACGCGCCCGTCCTCCACGCGCGACTCGATCCGCTCGAGCGGCTCGGTGGCCGGGCCCTTGAGCACCTCGCCGTCGACGGCGCGAAAACGCGCTCCGTGCATCGGGCACTCGATTTCGCAGCCTCGGCGCATCCGGCAGTCGCCGAGCTTGAACTCCGCATGTGAGCAGTAGCCGTCGAAGACGGACGGTCCCTCGTCGGTCATCGCGATCACGATGTCCCGCCCCTCGACCACGTGCGTGGTCATGAAACCCGGCCGCAGGTCGGAGACCGAGATCACGGCCACGTACTCCCCTGTCTCCACAGTGCTCAGAACAGGACGCTCAGGTTCGTGCCGGTGATGACGGTCTGATCCGACAGGATCGTGCGACGCCCGATCTTGAAGCTGTCGCCGTCGAGCACCAACCGGTCCACCCGGAGGCCCGTGTACATCTGGTAGTCGAGGTCCTGTCGGGTGCGCGTGACCATGAAGCATGCGCGAACCTCGAGCTGATCGCCGTCCTGCTCGACGATCACGTTGCTCAAGAAGTGACGCGTGCGCGAGGGCGGAACCTCGGCCCAGGCGAACTCCGTCTCAAGCCGCCTCACTCGCGTGGTCAGAGAGGCGTGGTTCTCGGCCATCAGCCCAAAGTCCTCGAAGCCCTCGCCCTCGGTGAGAAAGCGCGTCGTGCGCACTGGCATCTGGTAGTCGATGTCGTCCGTGAACAGCTGGAGCCAGGAGTCAAACTTGTACGTGTCCAGCAGTTCCGCCTCGCGGTGGAGAAACTCGAGGACCCGGCCATAGAGCTCGGTGTGTGGAAGTACCGGGGTGCCGGCCGTCTCGAGCTGGCTCATGAGGCCCTCCCGTTCCCGTTCTGGGTCATCGCCTCCAGCCACTGCGCATACCAGGAGCGCTGCGTCATCTCGCCGTAGCTGTCCGGATAGGCGAGGCCGGGACCCGGCCAGTCCGTCGCTGTCGGCCGGTTCAGCCCCATCTTGTGGTGCAGCGTGTAGCGCCGCGCCGCCGGCCCCATGTTCGCCCGCGTGCAGTCCTCCCAGTTCTCCATGTCGTCCTGGTCGAAGATCCCGGACGGCCCGAAGGTGCGCACGTAGGTCTCGTAGACCCTCTGTCGGTACTCCGGCGTCGCGTCCTTGTCTACCGCGAGCCACGACCACATGCGCGTGCGCGTGGCCGAGATCGGCGTCTCCATCCGCAGGTTCAGGAACGCCTCCTCCTGCGACTCCATGTCCCCCGCGCTGATCAGCTGGAGCCAGTGGAAGTTCGGCCAGATCGTGCCGGCGCTGTAGCCGTGGTCTTCCGCGATGCCCTTCTGCTCCGGCGTCAGGAACTCGGAGAACTTCTCGCGCAGGTCGTGCGAGAGGCCGAGCCCGCGGTAATGGTCGTTGCCCGGCTCGCCCTGCACAAAGTGCAGTATGTGGCCGTTGCCCGGGACGATCATGTGCCCGTAGGCGGCGAAGTCCGGGTTGTTCGGCAGCATCCCGAGCTCCACCAGGCTGTGGTGCGAGGAGAAGACGTGGAAGTTGTCCGTGAAGTTGTCGGTGGCGAACTTCCAGGCCGTATCGACCTCCCACACCTGCGGCGGACCCATGATCTCGAGACCGCCGGTGCGGTCGAAGATGATGTCCATGTACCAGCGGACGTCGCCCAGCCACTCGTCGAGCGGCGGCGCGTGCTCGTTCCAGGTGCCGAACCACAGGCCGTGGTAGCTGCCGAGCTGCGCGACCGGAATGAGGCCCAGCTCCTCCTTCACCAGCTCGCCCTCGCCGTAGTGGTTCTCGCAGGCGGCGTTGAGGAGCTCGCCGTTGTTCTTGTACGACCAGCCGTGATAGGGGCACTTGAGGAAGGTGGCGTTGTCTCTGTCGATCCTCGCAATGCGCATGCCGCGGTGACGGCACGAGTTGAGGAAGGCGTGCACCACGCCCTCGTCGTCGCGGATCAGGACGACGGGATCCATGCCGCACGGGCGCGTGACGTAGTCGCCGGGCTCCGGGATCTCGCTGTCGTGCCCGATGAAGAACCAGGTCTTGCCGAAGATGCGCTCCAGCTCGAGCTCGAACACCTCCGGGTCGGTGAAGATCCGGCGAGAGATGAGCCCCTCCTGCGGGCGAACGATCTCCTCCAAGGCCTCGCCGCTGCGCAGGCGCGTGTGAGGAGTGGTTGGAGTTGCAGTCATGCGTCCTCCTCGGACATGGCAGGTCGAGCTTTTTACAGGCTACTGTATACACCTGTCGGCGGTCAATTGGGCTTAGATGCCCTCCCAGCGGGGAACCAGATCCAGGTTGACGCCCAGCTGGTCCAGCGCCTTCATGACCGTGTGGTCCACCACCTCCTCGATCGTTTTCGGCTTCGTGTAGAAGCCCGGAACCGGCGGGAGCACAACGGCGCCTGACTCGGTCACCTGCTGCATCAGGCGCAGATGGCCCAGGTGCAGAGGTGTCTCGCGCACCACAAGGACGAGCGGCCGCCGCTCCTTGAGACAGACGTCGGCAGCGCGCACGATGAGATTGTCGTTGAAGCTCGTGGCGATACCGCTCAGCGTCTTGACGCTGCACGGCGCGACGATCATCCCGCGTGTGACGAATGTGCCGCTGGCGAGCGACGCCGCCAGGTTGCGCTCGTCGTGCACCACGTGAGCCAGCTCAAGCACCGAGTCGGGAGAGCGCTCCAGTTCGTACTCCACCGTTGCGGCCGCTCCCTTGCTCAGGATCAGGTGAACCTCGAAGTCGGTGTGCTCCCGCAGAGCCTCCAGCAGGCGCACTCCGTAGATCGGCCCGCTGGCGCCGCTGATCGCGACGATCAGGCGCTCGGTCGGCATCAGCCCTCCCGCAGGGCGGCGCGCAATTCCGCCCAGCGAGCCTGCGTGCCGGCGGGATCCTTGAGCCTGAAGCGAACCCCGGACTCGAGTACCGCGTACGGCGCCTCATCTCCACTCACGCCGTCGATGTGCGCGTCGTACTGGGCTAGCTTGCCGGACAGGGGCGTCTCCATCTCGCCGGTTCGCCGAACCGCGAGGCGGAGCGCATAGCTCGTCCCGTCTACCACCGCGGCGAGCGTCGCGCGGCCCTCGGGGGTCACGTTGCGCGTGGCGGTACTGCCCGGCCACAGCGCGAGGCGCAGCGACTCATCTCCTGTCACAACCACCTCCCCCACGCTCAGCATCGCGAGGTGCGGCCAGCCGTCCTCGGTCGTCGTCATCAGCAGCATTGTGAAGCCCTCGGAAGCAGCGAGGTCGTCGGAGTCGAGGAGGACCCGTAGAGGATCCGGCACCACGGGGTCGAGCGGGCGGCTCACGCGTAGCCCAGCTCGTCAAGCCAGGCGCGGGTGCGGCCGGAGATCACCCGTGGCCGCTCGCGCAACTCGGCCGGACGGCGGGAGCCCGTGAGCATGAGCACCGTGTGCAGCTCCTCGAGGAAGCGGCCGATCCAGGCATCGACCGCGTCGTCCCCGTCGACGGCCGCAAGAAGCAGCGGCCGCGCCACTCCCACCACCGTCGCACCGAGCGCAAACGCCTTCGCGGCGTCGAGGCCGCTACGGACACCACCCGTTGCAATCACCGGCAGCCCGGCGCCGCTCGCACCGGCCACCGACACCGCCGTGGGGATCCCCCACTCCGCCAGCGCTCGACCGAGCTGCGCGCCCCGCTCGTCACCCTGCCGCTCCGCCCTCATGCGCTCGATGATCGCGAAATTGGTCCCGCCCGCGCCACCGACGTCAAGCGCCGTCACGCCCAACCCGCCGAGGCGCTCGGCTGTGGCGCGAGTCATCCCGCCACCCGTCTCCTTGGCGATCACCGGTACGTCGAGCCCGCGCGCCAGCTCGCCGATGGCGTCGGCGCAACCCTGTGCTCGGCGGTTGCCCTCGGGCTGCACGCTCTCCTCGAGGAAGTTGAGATGGATGGCGAGGGCGTCGGCGCGGATCATCTCCACTGCCTCTTGCGCATCGGCGAGGCCGAGCGCCGGCCGGTCGCCCTGGGCAACGAGCTGCGCGGCGCCCAGATTGCCCACCACCGGAGCGGTCGGCGCGCTGTCCCGAACGGCGGCGTAGGTGTGCGCCAGCGCCGGGTCTTGAAGCGCCGCTCGCTGACTGCCCACCCCGATCGCCAGGCCATGGCGCTCCGCGGCCCGGCCGAGCGTGGCGTTCACCTTGCGCGCGTCTTCGTGGCCCCCGGTCATCGCGGCGATCATCACGGGCGCACGCAGGTGCCAGCCCAGCAGCTCGACGCTCAGGTCGACCTGGTCGAGATCGACCTCGGGGAGCGCCTCGTGGACCAGCTCGACATCGTTCCAGCCGGGGCCCGCCGCGCCCTCCACCGGCTCGTTCAGCGACAGCTCGAGGTGCTCCGCCTTGCGAGCCTCGACGCCGGCTGGCGTGCGCTGCTCCACGGCCCGCCTAGGCGCCGGCGCCCGTGTAGCGGCGCGGCAGGATCATCTGCGGATTCGAGTCGAGCAGGATCTCGGGCGGCCCGAACTTCGCTGCGACCTCGCGCACCTCCAGGTCGTCGAGCAGCAACAGGTTCCCGTGCTCGACGATCAGCTCGCCGCCGACAGTGATCGTAGGCCGGTCCATCTGGCAGTCGCAGTGCGCGTAGCCGGGCTGCGACGGGTCGGCCACCCCGTCGGTCAATCCGTCGATGCCGAGATAGAACGCGCCGGCGTGCTTCTCGCGCTCGAACTGCGTGCCGCCCGCGATCCGCACCTTCGGATTGAGGCCGAGCAGCGCGTGGCGCATGTAGTAGCCGCCCGGCCCATAGGCGCGTATCTGGTCCGCCTCGCGGCCGCCCTCGATGCGCTCGACCACGTTGTCTTTCATGTAGACGCGGCACGGCTCCTCCGGCACACCGGTGACGGTGGAGTCGTCCACCACGAACACGCCCTCGGTGTCCGCCGGGTAGAAGTTCGCGCCGCCGTACGGGAACGGACGCCAGCCGCCGGGGGTGAGCGGCCCGTCGTCGGGCGTGAGCTCGATGCCGCGGAAGGTGACGTCGGTGCCCGACGGCGTGGTCACGTGGAGGTCGCCGCCGCTGCCGAGGATCGCGTGCGCCTTGCGCAGCACCGCGTAGTAAATCTCCACGGGCCAGCGTGCTCCGGTGGCCAGGGCGCTCGCGGTGGCGGCCATGTGCAGCGACACGAACTTTTTCTGCTTCCGGCCCACCACGGAGAAGAACATCGTCTCGGTGTGCACCTCAGCCCACCAGGTGCACGCGATCACGAGGTCGGCCTCGCTGTGCGCCGCGGGCGGAATCGACGACGGATTCTCTCTGTCCCAGCCGCCCGGGCTGAACGGTGCCACGGACATGAGGTGAACGTCGCCGCCCACGTATGCGACACCCGCCGCCAGCGCCTGGAGCACCACGGGATCGACGGTGTGTTCGGTGAGGATCAGCACCTTCTCGCCAGGCTTCAGCTGCGCGTACTCGAGCAGGTTGCGCACGCCCGGCATCAACTCGATGATCCCGTTCGGTGCCGCCGTGGGCACGTCGAGGTAGCTGTAGGGAGACCCGGCATAGGGCGTGACCGTCATGGGTGAGCTAGCTCCTTTGGGTTCAGGCCGCCTCTGGGGCGGTCGATGGTTTGCGGACTCGCAGCCAGCGCGGCAGAAGCGTGTCGCCGCTGCTGCGCACCACGTAGACGTAGAGCACGATCAGGAAGCCGAGCAGGACGATGATGTCGCTGATGTCGGCGTTGACGTAGCGGGCGAGGTAACCCTGCGCGCCGGCCACGAGCAGTGCGCCGAAGACCGCGCCGCCGTTCCGGCCGATGCCCACGATCGACACCGCCATGAAGGCCTTGATCGCGATCAGGTCGCCGCTGCTGTAGGCGCTCCCCTGGGTGGGCGCAACGACGAAGGCCGCGATCGCCGCGATCATCGCGCTTACCGTGAAGGCGACGGTCGCGTAGGTAGCCACCCTCAGGCCGAGCCCGTCGGCGGCCCCGCGGTTGTCCACGCTCGCCCGCATGCTGCGCCCGAGATCGGTCCTCTTGAAGAAGAGGAACAGCGCAGTGGACAGCACGACGGCGGTCCCCCACACGATCAGCTCCTGATAGCTGATGTGAACACCGCCGGGCGAGATCTGCCCGTCGACGAAGGTGTCGGGGCGGATCACGAGCCCTGGGCTGAGCGACTTCGCGAGTTGCAGCAGCATGAGGTTGATCCCGATCGTCACGATCAGCGGCGACAGCCCCCGGTCCTTGAGCGGCCTGAGCAGGAATCGCTCCGAGATGAAGCCGAGGAAGCCCACGGCGATCGCGATCATCGGCCCCACGAGGAAGGGCGAATGGATGCCCCAGGAGGTCTCGAGTTTGTACGAGAAGATCGCGCCGAGGATGTAAAACTGGCCGAGCGCCAGGTTGAGGTAGCCGCAGGCGTTGAACACGAGGTTCCAGCTCAGTCCGACGAGCAGGTAGACCGAGGCGGCCGTGATCACGCCCTCGGTGGTCTGGAAGAAGTCGATCATGTCTGCGTTCCAGAGTCGAAGTACGAGCTGGCCAGCTCGGGGAGGCTCACGGCCGCGCTGTCGGCCGGGCCGTCGCGCACCACGCGGCCGTGCTGCATGACGATGCAGCGATCCGCGGGCTCGAGCGCCTCCATCACCCGCTGCTCCACGAGCACGACGATGCGCCCCTCGTCGGCGAGCGTGCGACAGGTCTCGAGCACCCGGCGCCAGACGATCGGCGCGAGCCCCATCGAGGGCTCGTCCAGCAGCATCACCTGCGGATCGGTTAGCAGCGCGCGCCCCACCGCCACCATCTGCTGCTCGCCACCGGAGAGCGAGACCACCTTCTGGTTGATGCGCTCGCCGATGACCGGGAAGGCCCTGACCGCGCGCTCGATCCCCTCCTCGGCCTCGCCGCCGCGCAGGCGCGCCGCCTTGGCCGCCACGCGCAGGTTCTCCCAGACCGTGAGCGACGGGAACAGGCCGCGACCCTCCGGCACGAGTCCCAGCCCGAGCTTCGTTCGCTCCCACACCGGCTTGCCGAGCAGCTCCTGGCCGCGCAGCCGTGCGCTGCCACCGGACGCTTTGACCGTGCCCATCAGCGTGGCGAGCAACGTGCTCTTGCCCGCGCCATTCGGCCCCGCGAGCACGGCCAGCTCACCGGGCTTCACCGCGAAGCCCACCGCTCGCAGGACGGTGAGCTCGCCGTAGCCGGCCACCAGCGCCTCGATCTCGAGGCCGTCGGGCGCGCTGGCAGAGCCGTTCATTGCCGCAGTTTCGCTCATGCCTCCTCCGCCACGCCAACGTAGGAGCGCTGGAACTCGGTGGAGGCAAAGACCTCCTCGGTGCTGCCGTGGGCGAGCAGCCGGCCGCGGTCGAGCGCGATCACATCCTCTGCCAGCGAGCGCACGAACGGCAGGTTGTGCTCCACCAAGATGATCGTGCAGCCGGTGCTGTGGAGCCGGCGGATCACCTCGGCGAAGTCCGCCGTCTCGGCGTCGTTCAGCCCCGACGACGGCTCGTCGAGCAGAACGAGGCGCGGCCGGCTCATGATCGCCCGCGCCATCTCCACGAGGCGCCGCTGCCCGAACGTCAGGGTGTTCACGTCGGCGTCATGCCGGTCCGACAGACCCACGTCGATCAGAGCCGCCTCGGCGCGCGACTTGCGCTCCTGCTCCTTGATCCGCCCCGTCCTGCGAATGGCCTGATCCACGCCAATCAGCACGTTGTCGAGCACATTCAGGCTGGGGATCAGCCGCAGCCGCTGGTACGTGCGCGCGATGCCCAGCCGGGCGCGCTTCACCCGGTTGAGAGTGGTCACGTCCCTGCCGCCGATCTTGATGTGGCCGTCGGTGGCCCACTGGTCGGCGGCGACCATGTCGAGCAGCGTGGTCTTGCCCGCGCCGTTCGGGCCGATAAGGGCTGTGAGCGAACCCGGCCTGACCTCGAGCGTGACGCCATCGACGGCGGTGAGCGCGCCGTAGCGCTTGGTCAGCCCGCTAAGGCTCACGGAGAGCGGCTCCACGGGGTCGAGCTCGTGGTGCTCCCTGTCCGCCGCCGGCAGGGGCTTCCTACGAGAGAAGTCCGGGATCCAGCCCTTGAAGTCCTCTCGGCTCGGCATCAGCCCGCGCGGAAAGAAGTGGACCGTGAGGATCACGATCGCGCCGAGGAACGCGAAGCGGTAGTCGGACAGGCTCGGGCCGAGGATCGTGAAGCTCGCCTCGTACACGAACGCGCCGAGGACGGCGCCCAGGAAGCGCCCGTTACCGCCGATGAAGACAGCCAGCGCGAGCGCGAACGACTCCTGCAATCCGAACCCGTTGTCGCTCACGTAGCCGAAGCTGCCGGCGTAGAGGCCCCCGGCGAGTCCAGCGAGCACGCCGCCTACCACGAATACCTGGCGCTTGAGCGCGGCGGAGTTCCCGCCGAAGCCGGCCAGCAGCTCCTCGTCGTGGTGGAGCGCCTGGATCGCGCGCCGCATCTGGCCGCGGCCATAGCGCTGGTGGAGGATCGCGATGAGGATCGCGAGCAGGATCACCGAGAACGTGAGGTAGCGCCCCGGAGTGTCGATGTTGATCCCTGCGAACTTGAGCGGCGGGACACCGATGATCCCGGTGTTGCGTCCCGGGATCCAGGACTCGGTGGTGACGATGCGGTCGGTGAGGAGGCTCACCGCCATCGTCGCTATCGCCAGGTAGTAGCCACGCGCGCGGAGGACGGGCGAGGTGAGCAGGGCCACGGCGGCGCCCCCGACGCAGGCGAACAGCAAGGCCAGGAGGGTCGGCCCTGACCACTGCTTCGCCATGGTCCCGTAGAAGTACGCGCCGACCAGAACGAACGACGCCTGACACAGCGAGATCTGGCCGGCCGCGCCGAGGACGAGGCCGAGTCCCACCGTCGCCACCGCCCAGATCGCGGCGAGGCTGAGCAGGCTGATGAAGTCGAACGACTGGTACCAGGCGAAATAAACGAAGACGACAACGGCCGCGGTCCGCACAAGCCCCGCAACCGGAATGCGTCGAGCGGGCGCCGCCTCGACCGTTTGGTCAAGTGCGGCGCCCGCCGGCGCGTCAACCTCGGGCGTGCTCGCCAACGTGTGCGGCCCGCCTTTTGCCATTACAGCGGCTCGATGGTCCCTTGCTTAGTGAAGTACGTCGGCACCACGTACCCCTCTGGCTGGGCGCCCCGATGATCTTGAGCCGTCATCGTCCCCCCGTGCCAGACGCCGGTAAACGCGAAGTTGTTCTCCAGGGTCTGTACGAGCTTGTCAGTGTCGGTCCCTCCGGCCTGCTCGATCGCCTTCTTGGCGAGCCACATGGAATCCCACCCGGCTCCCACGACCGTGTCAGGCTTGCCGACGACCTGCTTGTAGAGGGCGATTGCCTTCGCGCGGTCCGGGTTGGACGACGTTTCGGGCAGGAGCAGTTCCGGCGACTGCACGAGCACCTGCTTGTGCCCCGCCAGCCCCTTGACCGCCTTCGCGACGTCGAGCGACGCGAGGCAGTTCTCGAGCACCAGCTTGCCCTTGAAGCCGAGCTGCTCGGCCTCGCCGACTGCCGAGATCGCGGCCGGGGTGCACTCGGTGAACCACATCGCCTGCACACCCTTCGACATCGCCTGCTGGATCGCGGGCTTGAAGGACGCCGCCGTCGGGTCCGTGCGGATGAGCACCGGCGTCACGCCGAGCTTCTTCAAGTCCGCCGGGCCGATATGTGCCGAGTCGTCGCCCGACTTGTCCTTGTCGGCGAACACAGCCGCCTTGTCAGGCGCGTACTGCTGGATCAGCTTCGTGGTCTGGATGATCGTCGGCGTGTAGCCGAGCCCGATGCCGAACATGTGAGTGTCCGGCTGAGGCAGATCGTCCGTGCTGCCGCAGAAGTCAACGATCTGAGCCGCCGCGGTGGCTGGCGCTTCGGCCGCACAGTCAGGACCAAAGGCCCCGCCCAGCATGACCTTGATGCCCTGCGACGCGAACGTCTTGACGTCGCTGACGGCCTTGCTCGGGTCGCCCGCGTTGTCGTGGATCACGAGCTTGATCTGGCGCCCCATGATCCCGCCGTGCTGGTTGATGTACTGAGCCGCCTTCGCGATCCCGATCGACTCGCCGCCGAGAATCGGCACAGGGCCGGTCTTCTCGCTGGTTACGCCGATCGTGATCGGACCCTTTTCGCCTCCACTTGTGCCACTGCTGCCGCCGCTGCTCGAGCTCTTGCCGCCGCACGCGGCGAGCGTCAGCGCGGCGGTCAGGGCCAGAGCGAACCCTGCAACCCCGTGTGCTTTCCGCATTTCTCTCCTTTCGGAACGGCCCCCTCACGCCGCCCCTCTGACGAGTCCCTCACCGATCCGCTGAGAGCAGCGGTCTACTGTATACAGACGACGATAACCAGCCGCAATGCCAGTGTCAATGACCATGGCGCGGCGAGGGGTTAAGCGCTCATTGAGTGGACCGCGGGTCCGTTAAGCGCTTCATGGTCAGGGCATCAGCAGGCCGCCGTTGACATGGATCACCTGCCCGGTGACCTGCCTGGCCGCATCGGAGAGCAGAAACAGCGCGACGTTGGCGCAGTCCTCGGGCGTGGGTATCTCGCCCAGCGGTATCGACTTGCGCACCTGCTCAACGCCTGCGTCGCCACCGTTCATGGCGCGGAAGCGCGGAGTGTCGGTTGGACCCGGCGCGATGCAGTTGGCCCGCGCCCGATAGGGGGCGAGCGCGGCCGCAAACGACCGGGTGAAGGCGATCACCCCGGCCTTCGCCGCCGTGTAGCCGGCGCGGTCCACTCCCGGCATGGCGGCGTAGCCGCTGCTGGTCGTGACCACTGCCCCGGAACCCTGGTCCCTCAAAATCGGCAGCGCGGCGCGGCAGACGTTGTAGGTGGAGCCGAGGTTGAAGTCCACCTCGCGCGACCACGCATCCGGATCGAGCTCGTCCAGCGATGCTAGGTGGGCGCCGCCGACGGTGGTGAAGAGCGAGTCGAGGCGCCCGCTCTCCTCCGCGGCCGTGCGCACGGCCGCCTCCGCCGAGCCGGCATCCGTGGCATCGCACTGCAGGAACGCGCCGCCCAGCTCCTCGGCGTACGCGGCCGCCGATGGATCGATGTCCGCGATGGTCACCTGCGTCCCATCGCGCGCGGCAAGGCGCGCCGCGGCCAGGCCGATCCCCGACCCGCCGCCGACGACCAGCAGGGTTCGGCGCTCGGCGCTCATACCGTCAGACCCCCGCTCACCTGCAGCACCTGACCGGTGATGTGGTCAGCCTCGTCGCCGAGCAGGAACAACGTTGACCTGAGGACGTCCTGGACCGTGCCCAGGCGCCCGAGCGGGATCCGGCCCTCGCGTTCCTCAGTGTCGAAATTCGGCAGGTCGTCCAGCATCGGCGTCACCACGGGTCCGGGCGACACCGCGTTGACCCGGATCCGGTCCGGCGCGAGCTCGAGCGCGAGCGACCGAACGAGCGACTCGATACCGCCCTTGGCCGCCGCGTAGTGGGCACCGTTCGGGTAGCCCCGTCTGGCCCAGCCCGAGGACATGCAAACGACCGAAGCCTTCCCGCGCATCCTCATCAGCGGGACCGCGTGGTGCAGGGTCAGGTAGGCGCCGGTCAATGAGGCGTCGATCACCCGGCGCCACTCCTCCGGCGGCAGCTCGTCGATCGGATACTCCGACACCACCCCGGTGGAGCACACCACGTGCGCGAGCCCCTCGGGGAAGAGCTCCCGGATCTCCTTGAACGCGGCCGCCATGCCGTCGGGGTCGCTGACGTCGCAGGCGACCCCGTCGGCGCCTGCGGGCGCTTTGCCCGACCTCGACAGCGACTGCACGCGCGCGCCTCGACTCACGAATTCCTCGACGATCGCGGCGCCGATGCCGGAGCTGCCGCCGGTCACTAGTACAGGGATGCTCTCGTCCGTGTGCCCCATGTCTCCCAATGATGAGCCGACGGTCAGTCGGCCATCCACTGGAGATACATCGAGAGCATCAGATGGTTGATCGGCTCTGCGGCCTTGCTCAGCGGCCCAGGCGTGTAGGCCCGCGAACTCACCCCCCGCGCATTGCGCTCGATGATCTCGACGTCTTCCCGAGCGGTCGTGTCCAGAATCTCGATCACGTCGCGAACCTCGTAGTCCTGGCCCTCGACGGCCTCCGCGTGCACGAACCATTGGATCTTCTGCTTGGTGTGCCCGACCGTCTGCGGAAAGTTCGTTTGCATGACGACGTAGTCGGGATAGAAAAGCGCCGCCCCGAAGACCGGCGCAATGTGGAATCCGGAGCTGTAGCCGGCGTCGGCGGAGGTCATGTCACCGAGCAGGCGCCTGCTGGCGAACTCGCCCGTGCGCGTCAGCGAGTCGGCTCCATCGCGGATCGGAATGCCCGGGCCGCTGCCACCGACGAAGTTTTGGTCTTGCACGGCATACCGGGCACCGGTGGCGATGTCGGCCTTGAACGCGCTCTCATTCATCGCGCCGCAGAGGACGTCGTGGCAGAACGGGCAGTGGTAGCACTCGAGGTTGTTTTCGGCGACGAGCTTCCAGTTCGCCTGCACGTCGTGAACGACCTCGAAGACCAGCTTCAGACCGTCCGGCTCGATCGAGGGGAGCCCATCGCTCATCTCCGCGAAGGCATCCTCGATCGACGAGGGCTCGTCCGGGCCCAGGTGAATAAAAACGAAACCCCGGCAGCTCGCGACCCGTACGGACGCGAGCCGGTGCTGGGCGTAGTCGATGTACTCACCGTCCGGGATTGTCGGAGCGGCTTCGAGCCGGCCATCGATGGCGTACGTCCACGCGTGGTACGGACAGACGAAACGCTTCACATGCCCCTTGGCCGCATCGCACACCCGTGATCCGCGGTGGCGGCACACATTGAAGAGGCCGTGCAGTTCGTCGCCCTCGCCCCGGACGATGATGATGTTCTCGCCCGCGATGTCGACGGTGAAGAAGTCCCCCGCCTTCGGGATCTGGCACGTATGCCCCACGAGGATCCACTGACGAGCGAAGATCCGGGGGAACTCGAGCTCGAACGTCTCCGGTGAGACGTAGTACTCGCGCGGAAGGCTGTGGTAGTAGGGCTCCTGGTCGGTGCCTCTTGCGACCAGTATTTCGCTTGATGTCATGATCCCGCAAGAAATGTATTCAGTTGTCACACGGAATGCAAACGACCGCCCGGAGGTGGAACGTGGCTGTGATCGAGGCCGAAGTGACGAGGCCCCTCATGCGTCATGCGTGGGGCTTCGACGAAGGTGACTGGGAGCTCCTGGAAGCGGCGTACACCGAGGATGCCACCGTCGACGTCGTTGTCGACGAGGGCATGGCTTCCATGCCGGTCCCGGTCGGAGAGCAGCACTCGGTCGGGAGGATCGCGGTCTTGGACGGTTACCGCCAGAGCTACGCGACCTTTGCCGCGAAGGGCGAGCGGCCGTGGCACCACATCACGAATGTCCTGGTCGACAACCACGACGGCGACACCGCGGACGTGAGGTCATTCAACCTGTTCCTGAAATCGTCGCCGGCCGGGGTTGCGGTTTTCGGGATGAGCCGGTACCACGACCACATGGTCAAGGTCGACGGCGAGTGGCGGATCAAGTCGCGCGTCAATCGCATCTCGTATGCGCTCGAGAGCGCTCTCCAGGCCCCAGAGTCGTGACCCCCATCTGTATACTGTTGCCATGAGGCGCGAGGCTGTGGCGTCCGTTTCGGTGACGGACAGGATTCGCGAGACGGTCGTCCCCGACGAGGGACGGCTACCGATGTTCGTCTACGCGGACCCAGATGTCTACGACCTGGAGCTCCAGCGGGTCTTCGGCAGGTCGTGGCTCTTCGTCGCGCACGAGTCGGAGATCCCGGAGCCGGGAAGCTGGGTTCAGCGAACAATGGGCGAGCAGTCGGTCATCGTCGCTCGCGGCGAGGACGGTGTCATTCGGACCTTCCTGAACTCATGCCGGCATCGCGGCATGAAGCTCGCCTGCGAGGACTTCGGCCAGTGCAAGATGTGGCGCTGCCCCTACCACGGATTCGCATACGCGAGCACGGGAGAGTTCATGGGAACCCTCGTCGGCGCGCCCTTCGAGCGGATGGCCTACCCCGGCGGCCTCGACCGTGACGCGCTGCACTTGATCGAGGCGCGCTGTCGAGCGCTACGACGGCCTCGTCTTCGCCACGTGGGACCTCGACGGCCCGTCGCTCGAGGAATTCCTCGGACCGATGTCGCTGGTACCTCGACATCCTCGTGGGCCGCGCTGAGATGGAGGTCGTCGGGGTGCCGCAGAAGTGGGTGATCCCCTGCGCCTGGAAGTTCCCCTCGGAGAACTTCACCTCCGACGCCTACCACACGGCCACGGCGCACGCGTTCCTGGCCAAGCTGAATCTGGTCAAGGGCGTCGACTTCGGCCGTGACGGCTACCACGTCGATCCGGGCAACGGCCACGGCCTCGGGATCGGCATACACCCGGAGCAGGACGGGTCCTACTTCCCCAAGCGAGCTTCACGACGAATACGCGGCCAACCTGGATGCCGACCAGCTGCGGCTGCTTCACCGCGTCAAGAACTTCCACGGCAACGTCTTCCCCAACCTCTCGTTCCTGATCCCCAACTTCATCAAGGTCGGCGGACGACTGGGTCTCCGGGATGATGCTGCGGCTCTGGCAGCCGATCGGCCCCGACCGGCTCGAAGGCTGGTCGTGGCACCTGGTCGAGAAGAACGGACCAGAGTGGTGGAAGCGGAAAGGCCATGCCACCTACGTCCAGACGTTCGGCATGTCCGGGATGTTCGACCAGGACGACACCGAGAACTGGGAGCTCCAGACGCACAACGCGCGACAGCTCGCTCGCGCGCGCGACGACGAGGTGTGGATGCATTTCGAGATGGGCATCCACCTCGAGCCGCTGGGCGACGAATTCCCCGGCCCGGGCGACGTTTACGACGGCAAGTACTCCGAGGCCGCCGGCCGCACCTACTACCGCCACTGGCGGGAGCTGATGCTGGAGGAGCGCGTGATCTCGCGTCGATCACCGGCTGGCCGTCCAAGATTTCCTCGTCGCCGAGGCCGCCTCCTCGACCACCGGCGCTTCGAGGAGTGGCTCGCGCTCTGGACCGATGACGCCACCTACTTCGTGCCGGTGCGGGTCTCGCGCAGATGCCGGCGACCTGACGTCGTCGACGACGATCGGCCTACTTCGACGACAACAAGCAGTCGCTGACCCTGCGCGTGCGCCGCCTGGAACAGACGTGGCGTGGGCCGAGGATCCGCCCTCGTTCACCCGCCGATTCGTGACCAACTTCGAGATCCAGCCCGAGGAGGGCGGCGAGGTACGGGTGCGCGACTACCTGCTGATGTACCGCAGTCGGGGCGACGGTGGTGTGCACGACCTTATTTCCGGCGAGCGCGAACACATCCTGCGCGTGGAGAACGACGGCTTCCGCCTCGCACATCGACGTGTGATCCTCGACCAAGCCTCGATCGGGACGAAGAACTTCGGGGTCTTCCTGTGAGCTTCGGGGTCGTGCTCGACCTGGACACCTGTCAGGGATACGCGAACTGTGTGATGTCGGCCCCCCAGGTCTTTGACATCGACGAGCAGACCGGCGTCGCAATCCTCCTCCAGGCGCACCCCGACGAGAGCCAACGGGCGGCGGTCGAGGAGGCCGTGCGCCAGTGCCCCACCGAGTCGATCAGCCTCGAGCCGTAGGCGTCAGATGAGAAGACGCCCGGGACGATGAACTCGCCCCGCGCGTCTCGTCGCTACCACTCCGGCGTAAAGTCGCCCAGCGAGTTCACGTTCGACTGCGTTATCTCGTAGGGGACGTTCTTCGGTGCGTGGGGATCCGTCCACGTGGGCGGCTTCTGGCCGTTTGCGGCCTGAACCGCGTACTGCAGCGCGAGATCCGTCTCTGTGGCCGGCATCTGCACGTAGGTCGAGTAGTACGCGCCAGACTTCACCTTCGGAATCTGGAAGCTGGTGCCGCCGTTAGTGGCGAGCTTCACGTCCTTGCCCGGTGTCAGCCCTGCCTCGGTGAGCGCCTGAGCGGCCCCCTCCATCGGCTGGGTGTTCGGGGCGGCAACGACAGTCGGCTTCGGAATGCGCTGGAGCGCATCCTGCATCGCCTTCAGTCCGCCCGGTCGATCGGCCCCGGCGTCCACCGTGGGGACCTTGATGTTCGGATGTGCCTTCGACGCCACTTTGAGCGCCGTCTCGTACGCCTTTGCCTGGACGGGGATGAGCTTCGCCGCGGTGAGCAGCACGACGTTGCAGGGATTCGTGTTGCCGCACGCAGCAACGATCTGCGCGGTGTCCTCGCCCGCAACCTTCGCAAGCGGGGTCAGGATCTGGGAGGTCACGCCCTTGGCCGTTGGCTCGCCCGAGGTAATGGACGTGCCGATCGGCTGGTTCGTCGCGATGAACGGGATGTTCGCGGCCTGGGCCTGCGCCGCGCAGGGGATCAGCGCTACGCCGACCGCGGCGATCGTGACGATCGCGTCGTACTTCTTCGTGATCGCATCCTGGCACTGCGCGAGCTGCTTCTGGGGATTGAACTGCGCATCAAAGACCGTCAGCTTCACCCCGAGCTTCGCCGCCTGTGCAGTAGCCGCCTTCAGCCCAGCGTCCACGTACGCGTTGCCCCTAGCGGCCGCGAGATAAGCGATCTTCTTTCCCTGCCCGCTGGGGGCCGTCGTGGTCGAACCGGACGCTGCCGTGGATGCCGACGTACTCGTCGAGCTGCCGCTACTGCCACAGGCTGCGAGGGACGCCGCCGCTACAACGGCGACCACCGCGCCCATGACTGGTTTGCTTGCCTTCATCGCTTCGCTCCTTGTGGCTGGGTGGACATCACGCGGCGGGCCAGGGGCTCCTCATCGCCGCTGCCGACGTGCATAGGCGTCCACTCCAGCTGCGACCAGGATGATCGTGCCCTGCACGATTTGCTGGTACTTGGCGTCGACGCCGAGCAGGTTGAATCCGTTGTCAATCAGTGCGAGGAAGAAGAGGCCCACGATCGTGCGCCAGATCGCACCCTCGCCTCCCCAGATGCTGGTTCCGCCGACCACGATGGCTGCGACGGCGGAAAGGGTCAGAGCGGCTCCCACCGAAGAATCGCCCACGCCGACACGGGCCGCGAACAGCGCGCCGGCCAGCGTCGATGCGAGCCCGCTGAGCACGAATACCGACAGGCGGACCATGCCCACGTTTACTCCCGACAGCCGCGCGGCTTCCTCGTTCCCCCCGCACGCGTAGATGTAGCGCCCGAACTTCGTGCGTTGGAGCAACAGCCCCATCGCCAAGGCGAACGCGATGAAGATCCAAGTCGTCAGCCGGACTCCCAGGAACTCGGCGGTGCCGAACGTCTGAAAGCCGGGCTTGATGACGGTGATCAGGGCCTCGTTGCTGACGATGAGGCCGACGCCGCCGAACACGATCGCCGTGGCGAGCGTCGCGATGAACGGGTTGATCCGAGCAATGCCGACAGCGATGCCGTTCACCAGGCCGAGCAGTGCCCCGACGAGGATCCCAAGGATGATCGCCTCGGGCACCCCGAGGTGGTTCGCAAGCTGCGCGGCCACGACACCGCCCAGCGCGTACATCGCGCCGACCGAGAGGTCGAAGCCGCCGGCGATGATCACCAGCGTGCCGGCGACCGCAATGATTCCCAGGGAGGTCTGCTGGTCGACGACGTTCAGCAGGTTGGTCTTCGTGAGGAAGTTGCTGCTCGTGATCGAGAGCACGACAAAGAGCGCGACCGTCGCGAGGAGAACCGAGTAGTCGCGCAGTAGGGACACGCGACTCCACCAGGGGCGCGGCGCCACGGCCTCGGGAGGAGAGGCGCCAACGTCCGTTTCGATCACGTGGCCGCCGGTGCTCATGCGGCCGTGCTCGCCGCGTCGGAGCCGAAGGCCACCCGCATGACGGCTTCCTTGCTGATGTCGGGACCGTCGAGGTCGCCGACGATCCGCCCGTTGCGCATCACCGCGACGCGATGCGCGAGGCCGAGGACCTCCTCGATCTCCGAGGAGACGAGGACGATCGCCATCCCCTCGGAGGCGAGCCTCACGAGCAGGTCGTAGATCGCGCGCTTGGCGCCGACGTCGACGCCGCGCGTCGGCTCGTCCGCAATCAGCAGCTTTGGAGTGTCCAGCAGCCACTTGGCGAACAGCACCCGCTGCTGGTTGCCACCGGAGAGGTTCACGACGTTGCCCTGGCTCCGCCCGGCGTCCACGTCCACCTGGGACAGGATCTGGCGGACCGCCGCGCGCTCGTCGCCTCGCCGTATGAACCCGCCTGCGCTGAACCGATCCAGGTGTGCCAGCGTCACGTTGTCGCGGATCGGTCGCCGCATCACCAGGCCCTGATCCCTCCGGCTCTCCGGCAGCATTGCGATGCCCGCGGCGATGGCTTCACGAGGGGACGAGAGCGAGCACGGCTCGCCGTCGACGAAGAAGTCGCCTGCGCTCCGCTCGAGGCCGAAGAGCGCCCGGCATAGCGTGGTCCGGCCACTCCCGACGAGACCCGCGAGGCCGAGGATCTCTCCCCGGCGCACCTCGAGATCGATGTCGATCGTGCTGCCGGGCATGCGAACGCCTTGGGCGCGGAAGACGATCGGCGAGTCGGGCCCTGGTGGCCGCTTGGCGGGATATGAGCCCTCGAGTTGCCTGCCGATCATGGCCACCACCAGCTGGTCGGCCGTCGTCGTCGCGGCTGGCACGGTCACCACGTGGCGACCGTCCTTGAGGACCGTCACGTCGTTGCAGACCGCCAGCACCTCGCGCAGGAAGTGTGAGACGAAGACGATCGTGGTGCCACCCGCCGCGAGGCGGCGCACGGTCTCCAGCAGCCGATCGGTCTCGTGCGGCGACAGCGTGGCGGTCGGCTCGTCCATCACGATCATGCGCGCCCGCCGCGCGATGGCTCGCATCAGCTCGACCTTCTGCTGATCCGCGACGCTCAGGCTCCCAACCGGCAGCCGCGGATCGAGCCGGAACCCGAGCCGCTCCGCGGCCTCCTCGTATCGGTCGCGCGCGAGCCCGTCCCGCAGGAAGCCGAAGCGAGTTCTCTCGCTCCCGAGAAGGACATTCTCGAAGACCGACCGCGCTGGAACCAGCGAGAGCTCCTGCGCCACGTACGTGATGCCGTGCTTGAGGGCCTCGGCCGGGCGCGAGTAGTGAACGGGCTCCCCCTCGAGGATCAACGCGCCTGCGTCGGGCCGGTACTCGCCGGCGATGATCTTTCCGAGCGTCGACTTGCCCGCCCCGTTCTCACCGACCAGCCCGTGAACGCCGCCGCGCGCGATCGACAGGGTGATGTCGTCGAGCGCCAGCACGCCGCCGAAGCGTTTGCTGACATCGCGTAGCTCCACGAAGGCACCCGCCCACTCCGGCGAAGGGCCGCTCAGCTCGGTCTGGCCGGGGGAGCTCACCGATATCCCTCTCCGGGCAACTGTATTCAGTTGCCAGAAGGATTGCAACGCCCTTAACCGGCAGTAAGTAATGCGTCGGCAGGCCGACCTACTGGTGGTCTTGCGGGAGCGCCGAGATGACCGCGTCGCGCGTCGAGAGAATGTGCCGCTTCAACGCAGCGACCGCCTGCTTCACCGCGTTGCGCTCGAGCGCCTCGATGATCTCGCGGTGCTCGCCGCCCGCCTGCTCTGTGCGCAGCACGCCCCCTGTGCGGCGGGCGTAGCGCTCGACCTGGTGCGTCAGGCGCTCGACAATGGCCATCGCCGTCGGCACGTTCGCCGGCGTGAGAAGGTGATGATGGAAATCGGCGTTGCGCTCGAGCCAGATGTCGCGGCTGCGGACGCGGTCCATCGCGTCGCACATCTCGCGCAGCTCGGCGAGTTCATCAACCCCGATGTTGGGCGCCGCGCGCTCCAGCAGATAGCCCTCGAGAAGGGAACGGATCTCGAACGTGTCGGAGATGAGCGCGCGGTCCAGTATCGGCACGACCACGCGCATGTGCGCCACGGCGCTGACCAGCCCTTCGGCCTCGAGGCGCCGGAGCGCTTCCCTGACGGGCACTCGGGACACGCCGAAATGACGAGCGAGCTCAACCTGATTGAGCTCCTGTCCGTCTTCGAACTGCCCGGTGATGATCGCCTCACGGAGCGTGTCGGCCACCTCGTCGGATGCAGTCCGCCGTTCGGGGAGTGCGGGAATGGAATCGAGAGAGTTCATGTCGGGCGAATATAGAGTGCCTACTGGCTACTGGCAAATGTATACAATCCGTGGAAGTTCCATCGATGCCCGACATGCCCACCGCCCGCACGCCGATATTCGCCGAGTCCGCACCGAGCCCCAAGGGCCCGTATACGCACGCCGTCGCCGCCGCGGGGTTGCTCTTTTGCTCCGCTCAGATTGGCGTGGACCCAGCCACGCAAGTCCTTGCCGATGGACGGCGAGAGCAAGCGAGCCAAGCCCTTCGCAACCTTGCAGAGGTGTGCCGCGCGGCCGGCGGCGACCTGCTGGACGCCGCCCGGCTCACGCTCTACCTCGCGGACCTGGACGACCTCCCCGAGGTCAACGAGGCCTGCATTGCATTCTTTGGGGACGCCCCACCGGCGCGATCCACGCTGCAGGCGGCTCGGCTCGTCGGAGGCGCGAGCGTAGGAATCGACGCAATCGTCGTCCTGCCCTAGTTCCCATGCGCGTCGAAGATGTCGGTCGGCAGCGACGCCGTGACGGTGCAGTTCGGGGCGGCGACGATCATCGACACCCGTAGCTGTACCGCCAAGCCGACGATGGTGAACGCCTGGACCTCGTCGTACCCGTACTCGGCGGCAACGCGGTCGACCATCTGGTCGAGCGCACGGTCCACAGCCAGCAACAGGTCCATCTCCCTGTTGTCGCCGCCACGGTCGACGGGGATCCCCGTGGTCACGAGCCACTCACCGCCGGGATCGGGCAGCCGGCGCTCGGTCGCACCAGGCGATACCGGCTGCCACCGCACGTCGGCCGACTTGATGAGACCCACTCGGAGCGTGGCCGTCGCGGACATCTCGATCGCCGCGCCGGACACCTCACCGTCGCCCTGGCGGAAATGAGGATCGCCCGCCGACAACAGCGCGCCCTCGACCTCCACCGCCAGGTTGACCGTGCTCCCCACGCCGAACGACTCGACGTCCCAGTTCCCACCGTTCTCGCGCGGCGTCATCGTCCGCAGTCCCGCGCCGGCAATCGGCGGATCGTCCGGAACCGCGAACCGGGAAGTGGGAAGCATGAGCCTGCAGCCCTGCTCTGCGAGCCGCTGCTCGCGCTCGCGGAACTCCTCCATGCGCGCCGGAGACGGCGCGACGCCAATGATGCCCAGGAACGGACGGCCGCTGATCGTCACTTCCGGAATCTCGGGCGATGTCGCCACGCCGTCGGAGATGCGCCAGTGCGACAACCACGGCGTGGTGAAACGCTCGGCAAGCCTCGAGAAGCCGGCGAACACTGCGCTGAAGCCGTAGCCCGCGGCTTCTACATCGACCACGTCGACCGCGAGCACATCGCCCGGCTCGGCGCCGCGTACGCTCACCGGTCCGGTCAGCGGATGCTCGCGCCCGAGCTGCAAGCGCGCGAGATCTTCGATCGGCGCACCGTCACGGATCTGGCCGTCGAAACCGTCACGACACTCGAACGCGACCTCATCGCCGGGATCGATCTCGAGGCACGGCTCTATGTCCGGGTGCCAGCGGTTATGGGAGTTGGTGTGGTCGTCCTGCAGGCTGATCGCCCTGTCGACCTCGAGCCGGTGTCTCAAGCGGAGCCGTTGGTGGCCACTTTGACTTCGACCCCGAGTCGTTCGGGTAGGTCGTCACCGCCACGCACGCGACGGAGTCCCCGAATGCCGAGTCCGGCGTCGGTCTTGATGCACGCACCTGAGATCACGACGCCGTCCCGGCGCGACGCCAGCAGGACATATGCGCCTGAGTGCTGCTCGGGATCGGCGTGGATGGCGAGCGGGACGCAGCGCTCGACAGCCTCGTCGGCATTGCTTGGATGCGTGTGGGTGCGGATCCGTTGACCGTGTTCGTCGAGACCAAACGACGCCGGCATGCGGATATCCGTGCGGGTCGCACCCGGCGCCACCGCATTCACGCGGATGTGCGGGGCGAACTCATGCGCGAGCTGGCGCATCACGCCCAGGGCGCCGTGCTTGCTGCCGATGTACATCACGCCGCCCCCGTCCGGATAGAAAGACGAGTTGGAGAGCGTGACGATGAAGTTGCCCTCGGTGCGCAATAGCTCAGCCACCGAGGCGTGGGCGCCCATGATCACGGCCATGATGTTGAGGTCGTAGATCTCGCGGTAGGTGCGTTCGACGTCCTCGGCGGGGATGTCTATGAGCTCGCGGAACGCGTCGCCCAGTCCCGCGTTGGCGACGAAGGTGTCGAGCTTTCCGAAGGCATCCACAGTCTCCCTGACCGCACGCTGGTTGTCCTCCATCTTCGTGACGTCCGCGAGGATCCCGATGACGCTGTCGCTGTGCTGGGTGATCGCATCGTCGAGGCGCTCCTGCGCGATGTCGACGACGGCGACACGAGCACCTTCCTCTACGTACCGGTCGACGACCCCGCGTCCAATGCCGGATCCTCCGCCGGTGACGATCGTTACCTGTCCGTCTAATTGGCCCATGATTCCTCCGTTCTCGCGTGTAGCCGCTAGCTCGTGGCCTCGCGGTACCAGTCCGCCACCCCGTCGGCCGTCGTGAGCCACACTCCGTCGCGCCCGGCGATTTCGCCCAGGGCAGCCGAGAACTCGCGTGCGCGGAAGGGCTGTCCCACCAGGAACGGGTGGATGCCCACCCCCATCACACGGCCGCCCTCCTCGTAGAGCTGCTCGAACTGGCCCACGAGTGTGTCGCGGAATTCCCGCGCCGTGTGGTTGTGGATCACGAAGGCGGGAATGTCGTTGACCTCAGCGCTGTAGGGCACGGACACGAGGCGCCCGCTCTTCACGTTGAAGTCGTACGGGAGGTCATCGTTGGCCCAGTCGAGCGAGTAGCTGAACTCGAGCTCGGCCAGGATGTCGTTCGTGTTCATTGTCGCGGTGAGGGCCGGCCCAATCCAGCCTTTCGGCCGCTGACCCGTCGCCTGCTCGATCGTGGACGCCACCTCCTCGATATACGCCCGCTCGTCGTCCGGCTCAAAGCCCGCCTGCCAAGTGGAGTTGTTGCGCCCGTGCGCGACCCAAGACCAACCGCGCTTCTGCCCCTCTTCGATGATCCGGGGATAGAGCTCGCATACGTCGGAGTTGACAACCCCGGTCCCCGGCACGCCGTGCTTCTCCAGGATCTCCATCAGGCGGAAGACGCCGACTCGAGGCCCATAATCGCGCCATCCGTAGTTGAGCGGGTCCGGCACGAGCTGCGCGGTGAACTGGGCCATGCTCAGCGCCGGTTGGCCGAACGTGTAGTGCTCCACGTTCACTGCGAAGTAGACGGCCACCCGAGCTCCGTCCGGCAGCTCCAACTGCGAGCGGTCGACGATCGGCGTGTAGTCGAACAGGGGGTTCTCCATCGGGCCGGTCCTCCTCTAGTGGGTGTGGCGGGCGAACGCCGCGGCGGGGTCCTTGAGGCGGGTGTGCACGACCTTCGTCTCCAGGTAGCTGAGCAGCTCGTCGGTGGACTCCTCGCGGCCGGTGCCGCTGTTCTTCGTGCCGCCGAAGGGTGTGCCGAAGTAGTGGCGCGTGGAGTCGTTGACCCACACGTAGCCGGCGTCCATCCTTTCGGCGGTCTTGTGCGCCAGGTGCAGGTCGTTTGTCCAGACGCTGGCGGTGAGGCCGAGCTCCACCGAGTTCGCGGTGTCGATCATCTCGTCGTAGTCGTCCCACGGCAGGACGCTCATCACGGGCCCGAAGATCTCCTCGCGCGCGATGCGCATCGACGGCGCGACGTCGGCGAAGACCACGGGCGTCATGAAGTACCCGCCCGCGGGGAGTCCCTCCGGGTGGTCGCCGCCCGTTACGAGCGTGGCGCCCTCGCTCGCCCCCGTCTCCAGGTAGCCGCTCACGCGCTCGTGGTGCGCGGCGCTCACCAGCGGGCCCATGTCCGCCTCGTCCGTGTAGGCCACTCCCACGCGGTACTCGCGCAGCTTCTCCGCCGAGCGCTGGACGAACTCGTCATACAGCTTCCGATGGACGAGGACGCGCGAGTTCGAGCCGCACGACTGGCCCTGGCAGACGTTGAAGTTCATGCCGAAAACGGCGCCCTCAACCGACTCCTCGAGGTCCGCGTCGGGGAACACGACCATCGCGTTCTTGCCGCCCAGTTCGAGCGAGATGTTCTTCACGTGGCCGGACTCGGCGGCGCGGCGCTGGATCAGCAGACCGGTCGGAACCGAGCCGGTGAAGGCGATGCGCTTGACGGTCGGATGAGTGACCAGCGCGTCGCCCGCCTCGGCACCGCCGGTGATCACGTTGACCACGCCCGCCGGGAAGGCCTCAGCGAAGATCTCGGCCAGACCCAGCGTGGACAGCGAGGTCTGCGGGGCGGGCTTGATCACGATCGAGTTCCCCGCGATCAGCGCCGGCAGCGGCCGCGTGGCAGCGAACATCACCGGATGGTTGAACGCCGTGATTCGACCCACCACGCCGTACGGCGAGTAGCTCGTGTAGTGGAGGTTGCCGGGGCTCGCCGGGATCACCTCGCCGCGCAGCGTGCGCGCCATTGCGGGCCAGCCCTCGATATAGGGCATGCAGATGTCCACATCGATCCGCATGGCCTTCACCGGGTTGCCGGAGTCGATCGCGTCGAGCATCGCCATCTCCTCGCGGCGCTCCTGGAGCAGCTCTCCGAAGCGGACGAAGCAGGCGCTGCGGCCGTCGACTCCGAGTGCTTCCCAGCCCGGTTGCGCTCTGAGCGCCGACTCCACCGCCAGGTCGACGTCGGCGTCCGAGCTCTCGGGCACCTCGCTGACCGCCTTGCCGGTGGATGGATCGACCACCTCGGTGGTCGCGCCGTCGCCGGCCTCGACGAACTCGCCGCCGATCAGGTTCCGGAATTCGCGGCCGCCGACATAGCGGGCGACGGGATCCGCGGTGATCGCGTCGGTCATTGCTGCTCCTTCCTCTTGTCTGCTTCAGAACCCGGGGGTCAGGACATCGACGAGCGCCGGTCGTCCCGAGCGCACGACCGCCACCGCCTCGGCCAGGCTGTCTGCGAGCGTGGCGGTGTCGCTCACGGGGCCGCTGCCCCACATCCCGAAGGACTGCGCGAGCTCGGCGAGGGCCACGGCGGGCTCGCCCAGGCCTGCGCCCTGGTAGCGGCGGTCGGTCGGGCGTCCGCGCACGCCCGCGATCGCCGCGGCGTGTTCCACCGTGTTGCCGTACTGGCGGTTGTTGTGCACGACTATCAGCACGGGCAACGAGAGCTGCGCCGCGGTCCATAGGGCGGAGGGCAGGTAGAGCAGGTCGCCGTCTGCCTGCACGCTCACGCTGATCGTGTCGGGGTCGTTCGCGAGTGCAGCCCCGATGGTCGCCCCGACGCCGTAGCCGAGGCCGCCACCGGCATGCCAGCCGAGGTACTGCCGCGGCCCGGACAAGTCCCAGAGGCGATGCTCGACTCGCTCGTTTGTGCCGCTGGCCAGTACGAAGCGCTCGCCTTCGAGTGCTTGCCCGAGTTCGAAGACGAGCCGCTCGAGCGGGATGGAACCGTCGGCCTCGGCGGCGGCTGCCGCGTTCCGCCACGCAGAGCGAGCATCGGCGATCCGGCCTTTCATCGCGTCGGCCTGCCGGGGCTGGTCCGCCCCCAGTCTCTCCATCAACCCAGCCACGACCGAGTTCGCGCTGGCGGTCACGTGCAGAGCCGCCGGCTGCAGGGGACCGTAGTCCTGCGCCCAGCCGCGCAGGCGCAGATGGCCGAGCGAGACATTGAGCAGCGTGCACGATGGCGAGCTGCCGAGTGGGCCGCGCAGCTCGTCAACGTCCAGCGCGAGCACCACGTCCGCTTCCTCCAGCACCCCCTCCACGCCACTCGCATTGAGCGGATGCGACGTTGGCAGGGCGAGCCGCATGCCCTTGTCGACGACCGGCACGCCGAGGACCTCCGCCAGAGCGTCAACCTCGCTGGCGTATCCGGCGACAATCACCGGACGCTCCGCGCCGCGCAACGCCGCCGCCAGCTCGTCGAGGTCGCTGTCCGTAGCGGCCGGCGCGCTCGGCATCGCGTAGCCGGAAAGCGGGTCCGCCACGTAGTCCTCGGGGAGCGGGTCCTCCTGAAGCTGGACGTCGTAGCAGAGGTAGACCGGCGCGCCTGGCTCGGCGCAAGTCGTCGTGAATGCGCGGGCGAACGACTCCGGCACCGACGCCATGTCGTGCGGCTCGTCGTCCCACTTCACGTAGTTGCGGACCTGGTCTGCTTGGACGGTGGCCGTGTGGATCCAGTCGATCCATGGCCGCCGACGTGCCTTCGACTTCGGACCCGTGCCGCCGATCAGGAGCATCGGGGCGCGGTCGCACCAAGCGTTGTAGATGGCCATGCTGGCGTTCTGCAGGCCGACCACGTCGTGGAGTAACACGGCCATGGGCTTGTCGGCGGCCTTCGCGTACCCCTGAGCTATGGCCACACTAACGCCCTCGTGCATGCAGAGGACCACGCTCGGTGCGCCATCGGTGTTGACGAGCGAATCGTGGATGCCGCGGAAGCTCGCGCCGGGGTTGAACGCCACGTGCTCGATCTCGGCCTCGATCATCAGGTCGACGATCGCGTCCGATCCGTAGCGCGTGACCGATCCGGTCATGTGGCGCGGGCCCCGACGGCCTCGAGCTGGTCAATGAACACGTCGAGCAGCTCGTCGCTGTTCTCCTCGAGGAACATGAAGTGGCCGTTGCCGTGGATGCCGAGATCCGGCAGCCAGACGAGCCGCACGTCCGCGCCCCAGTCGCGCAGCAACCCGACCGTCCGCTCGTCGATCTCGCGCGTGTGAGCAGGGTCCTCTCCGCCCGCGATAAGCCTGATGGGCTTGTCCTGGAAGCCGGCCGGTCGGTCGACGATCGGCATCCCCTCGAGCACGCCGAGGCGCTGTAGCAGCATCTTGGGCGGCAGGCCCACCAGGCCGGCCCGCACCTCGTCCACCCTGGCGCGCGGAAAGCGGGTGCTCGTGGCGATCCCCTGCTGGTAGATGTAGCCGTCACCGTAGAGGTTCATCACGCGGCGGTCCACGGTCATCTGCACGCCCGTGTCCGCGAAGACGATCTCGGCGACGTTGCCGTCGTCCGACACCACCTCGGACCTGGCCACGACGTTGGCGGGATACGCGCCCGCCACCGACACCACGCCCACGACCAGATCGGATTCGTACTGGACGAGCTGCCAGGTGACAGCCCCACCCATGGAGTGGCAGACCACCACCGCGGGCTCCGCCAGCACCTCGCGCAGCAACCGCCGGTAGCCGTCTACCACGTCGCCATACTCGATCTCGAGGCCGTTGCGGTTACCCGAGCGGCCGGTCCCGGGCCAGTCCGTGAGCCAGCATTCGTAGCCGCGCTCGACCAGCAGGTCAGCCCAGCCAGCGCGGCCGTCCGCGGTGGTGCGCCAGGACGCGCCTGTTGCTCCGCCGCCATGGATGAGCAGCAGCGGCGGCGCGCCGTGCGCACGCTCGCCGAAGATCTCGTAGTAGAGACCGCTCTCCTTCTCCCAGCCGACCAGTGCGCGCCCGCTCATGGCCTCGGCAGCCTACGTGGTGACAGGTGGGAAGTTGCCTGAGGACTTCGCGAACGCTTTTAGACGCGTGAGCTCGCCCAGCTCGCGTCCGCGATCCTCCGCTTGGGCCGCGCCGAGGAGGCTCCCCGCGAGCGCGAGGTCCTGCACCGCGGTGCCGATCGACTTGAACGCCAGCAGATCCCGACTGCCGTCACGCCGCAGCCGCGTGCGGTCGCCGTCGAGCTGAGCCATTGAAACGATCCGGTCCTGGGCGAGCGCGCCACAGCCGAGCGCGTCGATCACGTCGCCCGACTCGCGCCTGATCTGCGTCGCGTCGTCCACCAACACAGCGCCCGCGCGGCCGAGCGCGCTCCGGTCGAGCTCGCGCAGGTCCGGGCGAGTCGAGCCGATGGACAGCACCACCGCCCCGGCGGGGAACGCGCTGCCGTCGACCACCGGCGTCGTCGCTTTGGTCGCCAGCACCGACACCTCCGCGTCACAGACCGCGTCCTCTGCGCACTCGACCGCCACCACGCTCAGCCCAAGCTCCTCGGACATCCGCGCCGCGAACGCAGTCCGCCGCTCCGGCGTGGGGCTATAGACCGTCACCCGCTCGAGCGGCCACACGCGCGCGAGCAGTCGCAGGTGACTCTCGGCCTCGAAGCCGCTGCCAAGCAACCCCAGCCGCGAAGTGCCAGCAGGCGCCAGCATCTCGCCTGCCAGCGCGGTGATGGCAGCGGTGCGCAGGCGCGTGATCTCGTCCGCATCGAGCAGCGCCACCAGCTCACCAGACGGCTGGCTGTAGAGCAACAACAGGTAGCGATTGCCGAGCCCCTTGACGAGCGTCATCACCTTCACGCCCATCACCTCGCCCATCGCGGCGGGCATCACCCGCAAGAAACCGGTCGGGAGATCGACATCGAGCCGCGGCGGCATCACCACCGTGCCCTCACGCTCGGCTCGCACGGCTGCGCGCGCGGCGTCCATCAGTACGTCCTGCGTCGCGAGCGCGCGCACATCCTCCGAGCCGAGGTACAGGCTCATTGGTGGATGCGTCCCGCGTAGAACTCCGAATCGTCCTTTGGCAGGTCGAATCCCGAGGCGGCGAGCCCGGCCCGCAGCGCCTTCATCTGTCCTGGCTGGAGCCGCATCTGCGGCATCCGCAGAAGGCCACCGTTCATGCCCTGGAGCCAGCCGAGGTACTTCCACCCAACTCGATGTATGAAGTTCGCGCCTGCGAAGCTCGCGTGGAACTGACCCTTGGCCTCGCGGCCTGGGTGGTAGCTCCAGAAGATCTCCATCGCGTCCTCGAACTGCTGTTCTGAGAGCGCGGCCAGCATCCGCGGCACGCGATCGCCGAACGACTCGTAGCCGCTCGTGCCGAACCAGCGCACCCCGTAGTTCTGGACGATGCCCGGTATGTGCATCTCCATCGGGTTCATCACGATCACGTGGTCGGAGCAGCGCCGATGAACCTCGGCGAACGCCGACTGGAGGGCCGATCCGCCCCCCTCGTACTTGAGGGCCGCCGCGGTCTCGAACGTAACCATCTCCTCGAGCGCGTCCATCGGGAAGCCGGCCGGATGCAGCGGCTTGAAGCCCCAGGTGGCGACGCCGAACAGGATCAGCGCGATGTCCGTCTTGTCCGCGACGTAGCGCGTGTGCTCCACGATCTCGCCCGACGAGCGCGGCACAAACATCGGCGGGTAGGACAGGAGCGCAGCTTCCAGGCCGATCGACCCCGCCGCCTGTGCCGCCTTCACGCCCTCGTCCACAGTGGAGAAGCTGAGGTGAGCGACGAGCCTGAAGCCGTCGGGCGCGGCATCCGCGGCGATCTCCATGAACCGGATGTACTCGTCGAGCGTGGTGCCGCACTCGGAGGCCACCAGCGTGCCCCAGAATCCGAGCTCCGCGGCGTGCTCGATGTCGTGCCGGATCCCCGCCTCGTTGAGGCCACTGAAGTCTTCGTTGAACGACGGCAGCGTGACGTTGCAGCAGCCAGCCCACTCGGTGCGCGCGCGGTCCTTGATCTCTCCTCGCGTGTAGGGAAGTGGCATCAGGCCTCCGTCCAGGGTCAACAGTGAGCTTACTGACAACTGTATACAACTTGCCAGCGCTGAGCAACACTGCGCCCAACCGGGACCGGCGACCAGCGGTGACGCCCTGCTACCCCTCCGCGTCTTGGGCGGCGTCGCCGTTGCGAGCCGCCTCCTGGCGACCGCGCTCGATCACGCGGTCGCGCGTGTGGCGCACGTGCTCTTCGATGGCCTCCCGTGCGCCGGCGCCGTCACCCTGCTCCACCAACTTGAGGATCCGGGCGTGCTCACGCCCGGCCTCCTTCGGGCGGTGGATGCCAGCCCCTTTGCTCCATAGCCGCACGTAGCGCTCGGCGCGCGCGCGGAGCTGGTCGATGAGCTCGAGCGTCACCTCTGCCCCCGCGGGCTCGTACATCATCCTGTGGAAGCGAGCGTTGAGCTCGAGCCAGCGCGCGTGGTCGGAGACCGAGCGCATCTCCTTCTCGAGGGCGTTCAGCTTCTTGAGAAGGGGAGCGTCGATGTTCGGGACGGCGCGCTCCATGACGTACCCCTCGAGCAGCGCCCGCAGGTCGCAGATCTCGACGACGCGGTCGATCGACAGCGTGCGCACGACCGCCAGCCTGTGCGCGTGGGTGATGATCAGGCCCTCGGCCTGGAGCTGGCGCATCGCCTCGCGCACGGGAACCCGCGAGACACCGAAGTGGGATGCAATGGCCGCCTGGTTGAGGACGGCGCCGTCCGCTAGATCGCCGCGGTGGATCGCCTCGCGCAGCGCCTCGGCGACGTAGTCCGCGGTGATACGGCGCTCTCGCAGGCCGGTCTGAAGCTTGACATCTGTGAGGTCTGTGGTTTCTCTCACGATTGCCTACTGTAGTCAGTTGCCTAGATGAGGAACGTCAAATTGCTGAGCGGAACGTCGCTGTTGATAAGTCGGATCGTCTTTCGACGCACCATGAAGGAGTCCCCCGTCGGTACCAACCGATGTGCCACCTGCCCTGCATAGATGCTCTGCAAACCGCGTCTCATCTCGGCGAGTACCAGGTTCGAGCGAACGTCGAGGTCGCCCTCGATCTCCCCGGTCAGGCGGACGTTGCCGACGACGTGGCAGGTGCGCGACGGTGGGTCCTGCGAGAACGCGAACCCGCTCGCCAGCCGCAGCACGCGCTCGTGCAGCCGGCGGCGGTCGTCATAGACGATCGAGACGTGGTGCACGTGGTCGGGCTCGTCGCCCTGCGGGACCCAGTAGATGCGCGTCCTCGGTGTAGAGCTCGAGCCACTCGTCGTAGCGCCGCTCGTCGAGTAGGTCCGCCTCGCGGTAGAGGAACTCGGCTACCGCGGTCAGGTCACGCTGGCTACCGAGGCTGGCGTCCGTCTGCTCACTTGGCGCCGCCCATCAGGTTGCGCCACTGCCGGTAGAAGGCGCGCTGGGGCACCTCGTCCGCGGCGTGGCCGATCAGCGTGCCGTTCTCCCCCGGCTGCTCGCGGTGCGCGCCGCGGCTCATGATCGAGCCAGTCCTCCTCGATAGCCTGCAGGCCGTCGCCGACGCGGTCGAAGGCCACCTCGATGTCGTCGGCGCCGCCCATGCCGGCCGGGCCGTAGAAGCCCTCGTGCGCGCGCAGGATCGCAGCGTTGTCCTCGTCGCTCTCGCCCTCGTGCAGGATCGGGTAGAGGCGCACCTCGGTGCGGTCTGCGGCCTTCGGCAGGATGTGCCGCAGCTGCGCGCCGACGAAGCAGAGGTTGGGGAAGACGATGAGATTGAACGGAAGGTCGCCGAGCTGGCCCTGGTTGTTGCCGGTCTGCGGGTCTCCGAACTCGTGCACCGAGTGGCCGCCGCCGAGGTCGATCGTGCGCCATTCCGGGTTGTGGAGGATGTTCTTGACGATCGGCGGCGCCTCGCCGATTCGGTCGGCGAGCACCTCGAGGAAGCTCCTGTGGACGAAGCCGAAGTGGTAGTTGTCGATCGTGTTCTCCACCTGGAGCTTCCAGTTGCCACGGTATGTGAGGCGATGGGAGCCGGCGGACAGGCGGATGCCGTTCGGCCCTTGCTCGGCGACGATCTCGAGGTAGGGCTTCGCGTTGCCGAGGTAGTCCTCGAGCGACGGTCCGTCCTCCGCGAAGCTCGCGAAGACGAAGCCGGCGAAGCTGTCCACGCGCGGCAGGCGCACGAGCCCGAGCGAGTCACGGTCGAGCTCCGGATAGGCGTCGTCGTAGGTGATGCCGCGCAGCTCGCCGCTGTTGCGGTAGGTCCAGCCGTGGTAGGGGCAGCGGAAGTAGTTGGCGTTGCCCGCCTCCTCCTGGCAGACGATCGAGCCGCGGTGGCGGCAGCGGTTGAGGAGCACGCGCAGCTCGCCGTCGTCGGCGCCCCGTGCAACGATCACCGGCTGCGTGCCGGCATAGGTCGTCTTGTAGTCGCCGGGCTCCCGCACCTCACTCTCGTGGGCCACGTAGAGCCAGGGTCCGTGGAACAGGCGCTCCTTCTCGAGCGCGAAGATCTCAGGATCGGTGTAGACGCTAGCCGTGGATCCGCCAGTCCTCGGTGATCAGCTCGGTGGGGTCAGACATCAGCGTCATCGGGCGCTCCTTCGTGGCTGCTCCAGCCGGTCTGGCTCGGGTCGAGAAATGGTCCGAGGCTTTCGTGATCGAGCCAGGTAAGGCTCGCGAGCTCCAGCGGGTCGAGGTAGACGACGCGGCGATTCTGCTGGTTCTCGATGCGTAGCCGCGGTCCGTTGGCGCTTGTGTCGAGCTCCACGGTGACCGAGGCGAACTCACTCGTGAGCTGGAGGCGTCCGTCGTCCGGCCCCGCGCCGTTCCGCCGGTGCGGCGCGCTCATCAGGATGGCCTCCATCTGGTCAAGTGTATTCTGTTGTCAACCCGTCTGGCCATCCCTCTGGGTCCAAGTTACCGCCGCACACCTGGATGGGGTGACTCAAGACGCGATCCGCGCCTCGGGTGCGCTCGGCTCACCGCGGGCGAGCGCGATGCGGTACTTGAGCAGGGCTCGTGGCATTGCGTATGTGATCGCGCCCACGAGCCGGCCGTCGCGGCGGCACACGGCCGCGAAGCGGCGCTCCTCCAGCGAGCCGTCCACCACGGTGGTCTCGTCGGCAAGCGCCGGCAGCCCCACCGACTGGAGACGCGTGCCGAAGTGGTCGGACCAGAAGCTCGGCACAGGCGCGTACACCGTGTCGGGACTCGACCCGCGCAGCAGCGTAAGCGCCGCGGCGCTGCCCTGCTCGACGGCGTTGGTCCAGTGCTCGATGCGCATTGGCGCGGAGTCGAACACCGGGTTGGGCCAGCGCGCGACGTCGCCCGCGGCCACGACGTTCTCGGCGCCGAGGGCGGCGCACGATGAGTCGCACAGCACGCCGTCCTGCAACTGGAGTCCCGAGCCTTCGAGCCAACCCGTGACTGGCGACGCGCCCACGGCCACTAGCGCGAGGTCGGCCTCGATGCGGCTGCCGTCATCGAGGACCACCCCCTCAAAGCTGTCATCGCCGAGCACTTCCGCGACCGTGCGGCCGATGTGGAGTTTCACGCCGTGCTCGCAGAGCATGCCCGCGCAAACGCCGGACACGAGCTCGCCCGCGGGTGCGAGTGGCGGGTCGAGACTCACGATCGTCACGTCGGCGCCGTGCGCGCGCGCCGTGCACGCCACCTCTACGCCAATGAAGCCGCAGCCGACGAGCAGGAGATGCGGGCGCCGCTTCAGATGCTCGCGCAACTCGAGCGAGTGCTCGAGCGTCCGCAGCTCGAAGATCCCGGGCATGTCGGGATCGAGGCCGCGCAGGCGCCGAGGCGCACTGCCGGTGGCGATCACAAGGCCGTCGAAGCCGAGCTCGAGCCCGGAGACGGTGCGTACCTCGCGCGCGTCAAGGTCGAGCGCGGCAGCGGTGTCGCCGAGGACCCAATTCGCGTCTTGCACCTCCGGCGCCATTCGGAGCGCGACGCCATCCTGCTCCTTCTCTCCAGCGAGTAGCTCCTTGGAGAGCGGCGGGCGGTCATACGGCAGGTGCGGCTCCGCGCCCAGCACGGTGAGCTCGCCCTCGAAGCCCTCCTTGCGCAGCCGCTCCGCCGCCCGGAGCCCGGCGAGCGAAGCGCCCACCACCAGGATCCGGCCGAAGAGCGGAACGCTCAACGCTCGACCTCGATCGCTGCGGTCGGGCATACCGACGCTGCGGCCTCGGCTCGCGCGCCGAGCTCATCGCTCACCTCAGGGAGGTACTGGAGCTCGCCGTCGTCGTCGAAGCTGAAGATTTCGGGGGCGCTCAGCACACACTGGCCGTGCAGATCGCAGACATCGCGGTCGACGTGGATCTTCATCGCTAAGAGCCTACTGTATTCACTTTTCCGCCTTCGGCATCGCGAATGAGCTCTCGCACGCGGTCGGGGCCCAGTGGGCCCTCTCGTACAACGACCCCAAAGTCCGACAGCGCGTCCTCCACGGCGTTGGCGATTGCCGCCGGCGGGCCGATGGCTCCGCCCTCCCCCAGCCCCTTCACCCCGAGCGGGTTGAGCGGCGACGGCACGTCGAGGTGGGCGAGACGCAACTCGGGGATCTCACTGACGGTGGGCAGAAGGTAAGCCATGAAGCTGCCGGTGATCAGTTGGCCATCCTCGTTGTAGGCGATGTGCTCGTACATAGCGCCGCCGACTCCCTGGATCACGCCGCCTGTGATCTGCCCGTCGGCGATGGTGGGATTGACCACCCGCCCGCAGTCGTGCGTCACGACGTAGCGCAGCAGTTCGACCATGCCGGTGGGAACGTCTACCGCCACCACTGCCACGTGCACCCCGGCCGCGTAAGTCACCGTGCTCGGGCGATAGATCGCGTCGGCGGCCAACTCCGCGGGCTGGTCGGGCGGCCGGGCGGGATTGAAGGGCGACAGGAACCCGGCCACGTCGGCGAGGCGAAGCTCGGTGCCAGGGCTGCCCACGGGTTTGAATACGCCGTCCTCGAGCACGAGATCGTCCGCTGCTATCTCGAGCATCTCGGCCGCGATGCGCCTGGCTTGCTCGAGCACGTCGGCCGCCGCGCGGGCGATCGCGTTTCCGGCGAGAACCAGGGTGCGGCTTGCGATCGTGCCAAACCCCTTCGCGAGCTCCCCCGAATCGCCACCCCGCACCACGACGTCCTCGAAGCGGATACCCAGCGCGTCGGCGGCAATCTGGGCGAGAGTGGTGGCGTGGCCCTGGCCCTGGGAAGCACCGCCGTAGTTGACGACCACGCGACCGCTGGGCTCCACGGCCACCCGCGCGCTTTCGAATGGCCCGACGCCGGTTCCCTCCGTGTAGGCCGCGTAACCGATTCCGATCCGCAACGTGTCGCTCGCGCGCAATTGAAGTTCGTCCACCTCGACCAGTTCGCGTGCCTTGTGAAGTAGCCCGGGGTAGTCGCCCGAGTCGTACACCTGGTCGACGCCGTCCCGGTACACAATCCCCGTCGCGTACGGCATCTGGTCACGCCGCACCATGTTGCACTCCCTGAGTTCCGCAGGATCCATCGGGAACGCGCGCGCCAGACGGTCGATCGCGCGCTCGACGGCGAACACGGTCTCGGGGCGGCCCGCCCCACGGTAGGGAGCCGTGACGCCGGTATTGGTCAGGGCGACACGCATCGAGATGTCGGCCGACCCAATGTCGTAGGGACCCAACAGGTGTGTGAGGCTGTTGTACGGCACGATCAGCCCGAGCGTCGTGAACGCGCCCGCGTTGTGCACGATGCGGTCGCGCACAGCCAGGATGCGACCGTCGGCATCCGCAGCCAGCTCGATGTCGTGTACCTGCTCGCGGCCGTGCGTGGCGGCGGCCAGGTTCTCCGCGCGGTCCTCGGTCCATTTCACCGGCCGTCCCAGCTCACGCGCCGCGAGCGGTACAAGCAGGTCCTCCGGGTAGATCGATCCCTTCATCCCGAAACCTCCGCCCACGTCTGCCGCTACCACCCGGAGCCTGTCCGGCGAGTACCCGAGAGCTCCGGCGAGGAAGTCGCGCAGCAGGTGGGGCGTCTGCGAGGAGCACCAGACCGTCAACCGCTCCTCGAACGGGTCCGGCGTTGCCACCACACCGCGGGTCTCTATCGGCGCCGCCATGTAGCGATGAGACCGGAAACGCTCGCTGATCGTCACCGCTGCCCGGTCGAAGGCCGCGTCGGGATCCCCTTTGCGGAAGTCGAACGAGATGGCGACGTTGTCCCCCCACTCGGGCTCCAGGAGCGGTGCGTCCGGCTCGAGAGCCCGCTCTGGGTCCACCACAGCGGGGAGCTCCTCGTACTCGACCTCGATCAGAGCCAGCGCGTCCTCGGCGAGGTAACGATCCCCCGCGATGACCATCGCCACAGGCTGTCCCACGTAGGTGACCCGCTCGGTGGCCAGGGCAGGCATCGGCTGCACCCGTACCAGTGGGTCGACCGAGCGCCGGACGCTGTCGGGAACCATGCGGGCCATTTCGAACACGAGGGGCCCGGCGAGCCCTGCCACCGTGGCGCCGTCGAACGCCGCCACCACTCCGGGCGCGCAGCGCGCCGCGGAGGAGTCGACAGTCACTACGCGCGCGTGCGCGTGAGGGCTGCGGAGAAAGGCGGCCTCGAGACAGCCTTCCGGGTGGATGTCGTCGGTATAGCGCCCCGCGCCTCGCAGCAGGCGGTCGTCCTCGACGCGCGGCAGCGCCTGTCCGATCAACTCGTCAGCGGCCATTGCTCATTCTCTCGCGCGCTAGCTCGACGGCCGCGACGATGTTGGTGTAGCCGGTGCACCGACACAGGTGGCCGCTGAGGGTGTCGAGAATCTCGGCCTCGCCAGCGTCGGGATCGTCTCTCAGCAGCGCGACTACCGACATCAGAAAGCCCGGCGTGCAGAAGCCGCACTGCAACCCATGCGTGTCGTGGAATGCCTGCTGGACCGGGTGCAGCTCCTCGCCGGCCAGGCCCTCCACCGTCTCGATCGTCGTCCCATCGGCCTGAACGGCGAACACCAGGCATGAGCGCTGCGGCTCTCCGTCGATCAGCACCGTGCAGGCGCCGCAGACGCCGTGCTCGCAACCGACATGCGTGCCGGTCAGCCGGAGATGGTGGCGGATGAAATCGCTAAGCAGCAGCCGGGGATCAACCCTGGCTTCCCGCTCCTCTCCGTTGAGGGTGAGGCGGATGTCGAACTTATCCGCATCACTCACGGCCGCAGCGCTCCCAGGCCGCGACGAGCGCCCGCGCCGCGAGCTCTCCCGCGGCTTCGCGACGGTACTGCGCGCTCGCGTGAAGGCTGTCGAGCGGCTGCACGCCCTCGGACACGAGCCGTCTGACGTCTTCGAGGGTGGAGTCCGTCAGCGGCGAGCCCGTGACCGCCTGCTCCGCCGCCTCGACCCGGACGGGTCGCGGGCCGACCCCGCACAGCACAATGTGCGCGGACCTGACGCGGTCGCCCCCGTCCAGTTCAACTAGCGCCGCGACGCCCACCAGCGCGAAGTCGCCGCGCCTCCGCGCCAGCTCCATGAACGACCAGCCGGCGTTCGGCGGAGGGGGCGGGAACCTCACCTCCAGGAGCATCTCGCCCGGCTCGAGCGCGACCGTGTAGAAGGAGACGAAGAAGTCATCGGCGGCCACCTCGCGCCGGCCGGACGCCGACGTCAGGACCATCCGGGCGTTCAGGGCCACTGCCAGCGTGGGCAGCTCGGCAGTCGGATCGTGATGGGCGAGACTGCCACACACCGTGCCGCGGCTGCGCACCTGCGGGTGCCCGATATAGCTGGCCCCCTCCGCCAGGATCGGCCAGCCCTCGCCCACGCTCCGCTCCCGCAGCAGCGCGCTCTGGCGGGTCCCTGCACCCACGGCCAAATAACCGTCCTCGTCGCGACGCAGGTAGCGAATGCTCTCCACCCGCCGGAGGTCGACGAGCGACTCAGGCGTGGCGAGGCGGAAGTTCATCATCGGCACGAGCGACTGGCCGCCCGCGATCAGTCTCACGTCCCGCTCCTCGTCGCCGATCAGAGCGAGCAGCTCGTCAAGCTGCTCCGGGGCGTGATATCGAAATGGAGCTGGTTTCATGGTGTGCCCGCGGCGTAACTGACGACTGTATACACTCACTCGGCGGCTCGCAAGAGATCACGAAATGCAACCACGTCCGACTGGCAGCACTCAGTCCCCCAGCGCCGTCCGAGCGGCGGCGCGCGCCGGAAAGTGGAAGGGCACGACCCGTGACGCCGCGCCCGGCCACGTGCAGTGCAACGTCGTGATCCTGCCCGAGACCTCCGCGCGCGACTTCGACGCGTGGTGCGCGGCCAACCCGTCGGTCGCGCCAGTACTCGCCCGCTCGACGCCGGGCGATCCCCGTCTGCCGAGCCTGGGAGAGGACATCGATATCCGCACGGACCTGCCGCGGTACCGCGTGTTCCGGGACGGAGTGGCGTCCGATGATGTCGACGACATCGCGGACCTCTGGAACGAAGAGCTCGTCGCCTTCGCCTTCGGATGCTCGTTCACACTCGAGGAGGCTCTGCGCCGAGCGGGCATCGCGCTGGCCTATGAGCGGCGTGGCTTCGGCGGAGCGATCTACTCGACGGCGATTGACACCGCGGCGGCCGGCCCCTACTCCGGCCCGCTCGTCGTGTCGATGCGCCCGCTCTCGGCCTCGGAAGCCATCCTCGCCAAACACGTGAGCACGCGCTACCCGAAGCTGCACGGCGCGCCCGTGCACAGCGGCGACCCGGCAGCCATCGGCGTCGACCTAGAGCGGCCGCTTGACGTGATCGGAGATGTCGACATCGGGCCCGACGAGGTACCGGTCTTCTGGGCCTGCGGCGTGACCACCCAACTCGTGCTGGAGCGAGCGCGCCCGCCGCTCGCGATCACGCACGTGTCGGCGCACATGCTTGTGACCGATTTGAAGCTCGAGGACCTTGCGCCTTAGTCCATGACTGGAACGGGCTGGCCGTTCGACCGCGCGAGCTCGTCGGCAGCCCGGTACCTGCTCACAAGCCAGCGGTTGAATTCGACCATCACCCGCTCCCGCGACGAGATCGGTCCGCGCGGAGCGAAGCGCGACCTGAGCCCCCGCTGCACGCCAGCGAACGCGAACAGATCCTGCTCGACGAACTCCCTGACGGCCTTCGACTCCTCCTTGTGGAGCTCAACGAAGTCGTCGCGATCGAGCGTCGACTGCGGGTACAGGCGGTGGCGCTTGGAGCGCATTGAGCCGCGGCCCGTTGGCGTCCAGCACACGGCGATCACGCTGTCGGGGAGCAGCTGCATGAACATGCTGGGCGCGATCAGCAGCGAGTGTGTCTCCCAGCGCTGCTCCTCGGTGAGCCCCTCGATAGGCGGGAAGATCGCGCGGCCGAGGTGGTTGAGTGTGGCGTCGATCGAGCGCCCGTTCATGAAGTAGTCGAACAGCCCGACCTCCGCATCGGTCACGCCCACGCGCGTGCCCGGAAGGTCCATGTTGATCATGCAGGGCGTCGTGCCATGCAACTTGTCGCAGTGGTAGCACTCGGTCTGGCCGTCCATATAGACCTTCCAGTTCCAGTCGAAGTCCGAGTACATGTAGTAGTTCGGGTCCTTGAGGAACTCGCCGCGAAGGTCCTCCGGGCGGTAGGGCGAGATCACCGGTTCGAGCGGCTCGAGGCGCGGCGCGAGAGGCGCGGCATCTTCGTCGAAGTTCACGAAGATGAAGCCGCGCCACAGCTCGGTGCGCACGCGAGGCAGTGCGATCTCCGACCTGTCGAAGGTGCCGACGCCCTGCATCTGAGGCGCTCCGATCAGCTGGCCACGGCGGTCATAGGCCCAGTGGTGATACGGGCAGACGAAGGCCTTCGAGCAGTTGCCCTTGCCCCCGGCAACAATCATGCCGCGGTGCCTACAGACCGCTGACAGTGCCACAACCTCGTCGTCATCGGTGCGCACGATCAGAAGCGGCTCGTTGGCGATGTCGATCGAGAAGTAATCGCCCGGCTCGGATACCTCCTCGAGACGGCCGACGCAGATCCACTCGCGCTCCCAGATCGCCTGGAGCTCGAAGCGGAAGAAGTCCTCGGACGTGTAGGCGGCCGGGGGCAGGAAGCGTGCGGCCAGAGGGTCGTTGATCGAGAGTTCGAAGTCCTCGAGCGGAATGGGGCTGGTGAGCGCCATTTGGTCAGCCTCCTCTCGTGTCTGTCACTGGCTCGAGAGCCGCCGGCGGTGGCCCGCCCGGCTCCTTGATGAAGCTCTCCGGGGGCGGCGGTCCGAACGTGTTGACGGACCGTTTGCGGTCCTCCGGCGTGAACATCCCGGGCGGGCGGTCCGGGGCCAGGCGGCCCATCTCGGCACACAGCTCCCAGCGGATCCCGTAGTCGTCACGCAGATATGCGAACAGATTCCCGCCGACCATGTGTCGTCCCGGACCGAACTCGAGCTTCCCGCCGTGCGCGACGACTCGGTCGATCGCCGCAATGAACGCCGCGCTGTCCGGCAGCTCAACCGCGATGTGGTGGATATTGGCCTCAGGACTCGCCGAGAACGCCACCGAGTGGTGGATCGGGTTTGGGCGCAACCAGCAGAAGATGTCGCCGAGCTGATCGCTCAGCAGGAAGGTGAGGCTCTCGTAGTAGGCGCGCTGACCCGGAGGGCTCGGGCTGCCAAGCGTGCAGTGGGAAAGGGTGGGCGAGATGACGTCGAGCGGCTCGACCTCAGGAACCGCGTTAAAGCGCAGCAGCCAACCGTCGGGGTCCGTGAGCGTGGCGCTTCCGTCGGCGTGTGTCGTCGCCCCGGCCGCCTCGGCCACGCCCAGCAACTCGCTCCCGGCCTCGAAGCGCATCTCGGCGAGTGCCTCTGCCGGGCCCTCCGCGATCCCGATCCTCGTGTCGCCTCCGAACCGCACGGCACCGTCGTCCGCCTCGCCGCCGAGCAGCCCCGCCCAGTGGCTCGCGGCGGCCGCCGGGTCGTGCGCCGTCATCAGGATCTCGGTGAGCTTCGCGTTCCAGAGGGCCATCGCGTTACAGCGCGCTCGCGATCCGATCGGCGATGTCCGTGCCAAAGCGTTCGCGCAGCTTCTCGGTGGAGACTCCGAGCCCGTCGTTCACCCGGTTGATGAAGTTGCGGTAGGCCGTGACCAGGACGATGTCGTAGATCCCGAGGTCGTCAAACCCTGCGTCTCTCAGGGCCTGGACGTCATCCTCGCCGATTCGCGAGGGCCCGAAGGTGAGCTTCTCGGCGAACCCGAGCATCGCGCGGTCGTCTTCGGCGAGGTCGAGTCGGCGCCAGTCCTTGAACACCTGTGCGGCCTCCTCGGGAGTGAAGTCCCCGCGCGCGACCATCGTGCCTGCGTGAGCCGTGCCGCAGTAGGCGCAGTTGTTGATGCCTGAGACCGCAAGCGAGATCAGTTGCGTTCGACGCTGTCCAATGCTCGAGTCATCGAGGAGGCGATCCCTCAGCTCTGATTGAGCCTTCGCCACCCCAGGCCGAAGCGCGAGAACGCGAACGACGTCGGGTACGAACGTGAACCGACGCCTGGCGAGCTCAAACACGTCTTTCTGGTCGCCGTCGAGCTTGGCGTCGTCCTCGACTGCGGCGATGTAGGCCACCGCAAGAGTATACAGTCTACACCAGTGGTGAGGTGGGCCAGGTCGGACTCGAACCTACGACCTACGGATTCTGGTGCGGCATAGCGGCGAGGCCCGCGAGGTCGGGGGATAGCCTCATTTGCAGGGCGTTTATGGGCCAGGCAGGACTCGAACCTGCGCGCGACGGATTATGAGGACTTTCAATCCGTAGGCCCTCAGGTTCATTTGGCTCTGCAGAGCCATTTCAGTTCGGCAAAAAGTCGCAGAAACTGCTCAGTTCGGGACCAATTTCGGGACCAAAAGCCGAGACCCAAGCTCGGGATAGCTACACAGCTCGCCCGGCTGCGCGTACATGCGCCGAAGTAGCGCAGTAGCCCGAGCGTGGTAGAGACTGCTACTTGCGTTCCGTAGCGGCCGGGGTGGTGACGCACGGTTAACCGGCTCCTGGCTTTCCGCGCACTGCAACAGCTCCTGGCTGAGTCCGGGCGTCGGTGCCACGCGAGACGGCGTGAGAACAGAGGCTGCGAAATCTGCGTCCGCGAGGCCAGCGCGCATTTGTCTCGATGGCCAAAACCGACTGCTGGAAGCATTGGACACCCGTCGGCACAGTTCAGATCCGTCTCGGAAAACCCCGTCGAGGTTCGAGTGCTCATTCGCATCGACGGCGCCCGCCGCAGATACCTGTCCGTGGTTAATGCACGAGCGGCGGCAGTCTTTGTCGGCTGACTTGATTGCGCCCAGTCAAAGACCGATCTATCCGGTCAGCTTGCGCAGGCTCTGAGAGCGCGTGATCGCGCCGTCGCGGCTGCGATCGTGATCAACGGGACCTAGCGCGTTGGAGCGGCTCGAACGGCATCCTGATCTTTCCGCTCCGTCTTCGCTCAGCCGTGTTCGTGGATGTGCTCGGGATCAATTCGAAAGCTGACCCGGGGCTGGTTGGCGAAGTCAGCCGGACGCTCACCGTAGCGTTTCGCCTGTCTCATCGCGTCGCGTACCGCGTCCCCACTCTTGCTGACGAGCGCGGCACGACCACGGATCGAGACGTAGTGCAAGTAGTCTCTGTCGTCGTGGACGATCAAGGCGATCCGAGGATCACGACGGACGTTGGCGACCCAGCGTCGATCACGGTGTCCGTTGAGTCGGATGTGATCCTCGGCAAGCGTGTACTGGACGACCACCGGTCGGGGCGCGCCATCCGGCCCGAGTGTCGACAGCACGGCGCAGCGCGGCGCCAGCAGGAACCCGCGTACCGGCTCGAGAAGGCGCGTGCCGGCGTTCATCCGATCCGGATCAGCTTCTTGTTCACGAACTCGTCGGCACCAAGTCGGCCGAGCTCGCGCCCGAATCCGGATCGCTTCGTGCCGCCGAACGGCAGCTCGGCCGCGTCAGCTCCCACGATGTTGACGTAGACCATGCCAGCATCGATGTGGTCGGCCACGCGCATCGCCTGCTCCTGGTCAGTCGTCCAGAGGTAGGAGCCGAGGCCGAACGGGGTGTCGTTGGCGAGCCGGACCGCTTCCTCCTCCGAGGACACTCGGTACACCTGTGCGACCGGCCCGAACAGCTCCTCGCGGTAGGCGTCGTTGTCCGGCGAGATGTCTGTGAGCACGGTTGGCTCGAAGAAATTGCCCTCACGCCCTCCGCCGGCGACGAGCTTCGCCCCCTGGTCGATAGCGCGCTGAACCTGGTCCTCGAGCCGATCGGCAGCAGTCCTCGACGACAGCGGCCCGAGCTCCGTGTCCGCGGATGTGGGATCGCCCGACTGCGACGCCGCCATCGCCGCTGTGAACTTCTCGAGGAACGGTTCGTAGAGATCCGCGGCGACGATGAAGCGTTTCGCGGCGTTGCAGGATTGGCCGGTGTTGTCGATGCGGGCGGCCACTGCGCTCTCGACTGTCTCGTCGAGGTCGTCCGTGCTGAGCAAGATGAACGGGTCCGAACCTCCCATCTCGAGCACGACCTTCTTGAGGTTGCGCCCGGCAATCTCGGCAACGGCGGCGCCGGCGCGCTCAGAGCCGGTGACAGAAACGCCGCGGATGCGCGGGTCAGCGATAACCCACTCGATCTGCTCGTTCGTGGCTCGGACGTCCACGTACGCCCCCTGAGGGAGTCCGGCGTCATCGAATATCTGCTGCATCGATTCGGCGGACTCTGGACACTGCGGCGCGTGCTTCAGCAGGATCGTGTTGCCGATCATGAGGTTGGGGCCGGCGAAACGGGCGACCTGGTAGTAGGGGAAGTTCCACGGCATGATCCCCAGCAGTACGCCCAGGGAGCTCTTCCGCACGACGGCCGAGCCGTCGCCCGAGAGCAACTCGACCGGCTCGTCCGCCATCAGCGCCTCGGCGTTGTCGGCATAGAAGGCGTAGATCTCGCCGGTGAAGTCGACCTCGCCCAGAGCCTGCTCGATCGGCTTTCCCATCTCGCGCACGATGATCTCTGCCAGCTCTTGGCGCCGGTCGACGTGGAGCTCCCCGACGCGACGGATGAGAGCAGCTCGCTCGCCCACGGTCGACGGAACCGACCAGCCCCTGTGCGCCGCATCGCAGCGCCCGATCGCCGCCCGCAACTCGGCATCCGTGATCGTCGGGTACTCCTTGACCGTCTCGCCCGTAGCGGGGTTGACGACTGCATAGATGCTCATGCGTTCATCCTTTATGTCGGCGTCATCGGATCCTGCCGCGTGCTGCCACTTGAAGAATCTCGACCCCACTGCCCCCGTGATGGGTTGCCACTTCGCTGTGGAGATTCACACAGGCACAGACGTGGTTGGGGACAATCGTGACCCGCTCACCTATCTCGGGCCGACTGTCGCATTGGCTCAGATCAACGTGAGCGTGCTCCTCCGACAGTGCATGGATGGATGCACGCGGATACTCCTCTATGAGCCCGAAACCCGCCAGATCATTTGACGCTGGGTCCATCGAGAGCGCCTTGCTGCCCGCATCGAGAATGGCCCTTGTCGGAGTAGGGCGCCCGACGACCTCGCTGATGACAGCCGCTGCGATGTCGTCGGGTCCCATTGTCCCGTCGCTCAGATGCGACCGGTCACCGAATACGTACTCGCCGGCGCGAACCTCGGTCAGGACGGCTCCGGCAAGGGTGTGGGTGCTGTAGAGAGTGGGCGTTCCCCCTCCCGACACGACCGAGGCCTGCAGGCGCTCTTGGCCCAGCAGTTTCGTCGCCTCGACCATGAAGGACGCCGTCGACGGGCTCGTGGGGTAAGTCATCAGACCGTCGAAACGCACGCCGGGCGTGCGAGACACCACGTGCGCGAGGGCGGTCGCGTCACAAGGAGTCTGAACTCCGAGCCGTCCCATCCCGGTGTCGCATTCCACAAGGAAACCGATGTCCCGGCCGGCCATTTGCCCAGCGCTTCCCGCAGCCTCGACGGCTTGGACGGAGTCTGCCGCGACGGTCACCACGCACCGCCGAGCGAGTTCGGCCAACCTCGAGATCTTCGACTCGCCGAGTATCGGATAAGCGACCAGGATGTCTCCGACGCCCCCGTCGGCCATCACCTCCGCCTCGCCGAGTTTCTGGCAGGTGATTCCCACCGCACCCGCCTTGAGCTGCATCAGCGCGACCTGCGGGAGCTTGTGCGTCTTTACGTGCGGTCGAAATCGGTACCCATGGTCCGCGCAATAGGACTGCGCGCGCTCGATGTTGCGCCCGGCCCTGTCCAAATCGATGGTCAGAAAGGGCGTTTCGAGCTCACCAATGTTCACCGGAGCTGGTCCACCAGCCATCGTGGCACCGCACAGCTGGCCGTGTGCAGGCGATTGCTCACCTGACACACGCGAGCGTGGGCGGTCGCACCCATGGCGAGCGCCACCTGTTCACGGTCGGCCTGAGTCTCTTCCTCGATCCACAACAGCAGCTCTCGAAAGGCGCCCCGGCATGCGTCGGCCAGATTGATGTCCGAAACAACCGTGGTCCACTCGTCCCCCGTCTCCACGCGGGGCCAGGTCATGGCCTCGGGGCGCTCACGGAGCGTGACCCGCAGGGTCAGGAGCGCTCCGACCTCAGGGGCCTGTGCGATCTCCCCATCGGCCATGCACGCCTTGCAGTCCCCAAAGTAGAGACCGCCACCCTCGATGTAATTGCGCAAGATGATCGTGGCGCCGGTCGTCATCGCGGCACAGTCCTGATTCCCGCCGAACACGTCCTCGTGCCGACTGAGGACTGTTTCCTGCGGTGGCGCGGTGGCCACGCAGCCGAGCACGGGTCGAACAGGAATCCGCACGTTCCCGTACACCGCCGCACCGTCCTCGATCGGCACCGGCATGCAGCGATACTCCTCGTGCCACCAGTCGTCTGGCGAGCGCGCCTGATACCGGCTCACGATCGCGGACGCCGTCTCCTTCAGTTCGATCGCCTCGACCTCTACCGCGAGGACGTTGTCCGGGTTCGCGCCTTCAACGTGGATCGGGCCCGTTACGACGTTGAGGTTCTCCTTGGTCCACGCTCTGTTCTCCGGCGTGAAGTCTTCAGGCGTGCGGTAACGGCCGCCGAAGCAGTCCTCCGTTTCAACCTGAAACCGTTCCCCGGGTCGCACGGAGGCATGTATGTCGTGGTCCGGGCTGTAGCAGTTCTTCAGATCTGTCGCCCTAATCACCTGCACCGGCTCGCACCGCCCCCCGTTCTGCACGCTGGGCCACGAGATCACGCAGCGTCTGCACGTGGTCGCCGGAGAGCGGAAGCAGCGGCGACCGAGGAACGCCAACTTGAATCCCCCGGAGGCAGGTCGCTGCCTTCACCGCGGCGACATATCCCACCTCTTCCAGATACCGATTAACGGGATAGAGGAATTCCCAGGCCTCTCGAGCAGCCGCGAGATCCTGTTGCTCAACCGCGAGCTGCCAAAGCGCAACGCACTCCTCGGGCAGGGCGTTCGCAGCACCCCAGACCATCGCCGTGCCTCCGGCGAGGAAACCAAGCAGCGCGAGGGTATCGGTCCCCTGCAGCACCTGGATCGAGTCGCCGCACAACTCAACGATTCGGAACAGGCGTCGCGGATCATCCGTGCTGTCCTTCAGATACTCGACGCCGGCGATCTCGGCGAGACGCGCTATCAACTCCGGCGTCATCGACCAGCCGGTCGCGCCCGGGTTGTTGTAGAGCATGATGGGAATCCCGACCCCCGCTACGCGTCGCACGTAGTCTTCGATCTCCGGCTCTGACAGGTGCTCGTAGTAGGGCGCCACCAGCATCACCTGGTCGGCGCCTCGCTCCCGCGCGTGTCTGGCGTGTGCGATGGCTTCCTGCGTCGTCAGCCCCCCGGCCTGCACCGTGACCGGCACGCGTCCATCCGCTGCATCAATGGCCACCTCGACGTTGCGTTGACGTTCTGCTGTGGTCAGAGACGTGAACTCGCCGGTGGTCCCGTTTACGACAACACCGTGCACGCCTCGCTGAATCAGATCGTCCACAAGCTGCTCGAGCACGCCCTCATTGACTTTTCCGTCATCGTCAAACGGCGTCACCAGCGCAACATGGATGCCTTGGAGTGGAGTAGCCATTCCTGACCCTTTCAATTAATCGTCTATCGCACTCGCTTACGCGCGAGTCGGATCCTCGGGAAGTTCGTACCAGCGCACGCGCTCACCGATCCTCGCCCGCGCCCGCCACTTCACGGTCTTGGGCACATCCTCGATCGCCTCGCGGAGACTCGCTAGGCTGCCGGCCACCGTTGCCCTGCGCGTCTGGTCGCCGGACCACTGGTGGCCAGGGCCAGCACATTTTTCTAGCGTTCCGCGAGCGGTCCGCCACCAACCCCAGTCTCTCGCGCAGACCTGCGCTATCCGGTCGACGCAGATACAGCTGTCGTCGTCGCTATTCCCCAGCTCGTACTGGGCAAGCAGCGTGTGAACGTCGTGAATGTCCTTCTCGTTCAGCTCGACGATTTGGAGCTTGCTCAGCAGGAGGTCGGCGGGAGTCAGCGTGTGGCGCCCGAGGGTGAGGCGCTCTCGGAACGGCAGCTCGTGGCACATGCGGAGCGAGTCGAAGAACAGGTCGAGATGAACCGGCCGCTCGCTGTGATCGAACCGCTGGTACACCGCGGCATTGAGCTGATTGAAAGGGAGGCTGGGTTCATAGCCCATGCCCTCGAGCAGTTGTCCATAGTCACGACTCGACTTGCTGAGTCCGCAGAGATCGATGTCCCCGTAGCGGCGCGAGCTCCCCACAATCGGTTCGTCGGGCCGACAACGCAAAGCGATCGCAACACCGCCGATCAGCCTCACGTCAAGGCCGGCCGACTGCGCCTCCTCGACGATTTGCAGACCAACGGCCGTGAGGTCGACCGGAGCTGTGTCTTTGGGTTCCGCCATGAGGCTTTCGCTTTCGGTAGCCATGATCGCTCTAACCCGAAGTGAGCTGGTAGCTCTTGACGCCTTCCCGATCCAGTGTGACCAGCGCGCCGCGGAGAATGCCTTCCGTGTACTCGCTCCCAGGATTGATTGCGAGCGTGCGCCCCAGCCGCACGGCGCCCCGCGATTCGTGGATGTGTCCGTGCAAGCTGAGAAGCGGCTGATACTTCTCAATCGCGTCCCGCACCGCTCGGCTGCCCGCTCCGAACAGCAGGGGCTGCCCGGCCGAGTCGGTCTTGATGCGGGGTGGATCAACCGAGTCATCCAAGCTTGGGCAGGTGTCGAGCCCTGAGTCGATCGGAGGCACGTGAAGACTGAAGATGCAACTTCCTGGATCGTCCACCTGTGCAACCAATGACTCGATCTTGCATCCCAGCTCCTGGTCTGGAATGTCGCGCGGGCAGTGCCACGGCGTGAGATTGGCGTAGCCGAGGCCGATCAGGGTGTAGCGCTCGTCGACTTGGACGACCCGCCCGTCGTGATTGATGACGAGAGACGAGGACTGCAAGACATCGTCAACCTCGAAAATGTCGTCGTTGCCGGCGCTCACGAAGATTCGCACGCCGGCATCTCCGAGCCGCTCTTCTGCCAGCGAGACCCATCGCCGCAACCGCGAGAGGGTGGCCTCCCGCGTTACCTCCTCCACTCTGGAAGGGTCGGCCGCAAACGCCTCCAAGTCCTCGGCGCTGATCCGGAACGAGTACACCCCGGCACGAGCGAGGAGGCGCTCCGCCGCCTCGATTTCTTCGGGGCCCCGTGCGACGTGCCGGGTGCCGCCGAACTCATACACGAAGGCGTCCTTCTCCTCCTCAACGAACGCAACGAGCGTCTTGCCGGTGATATCGCCGCCGAGGATCAACGCGTCCACCCCGTAGGCGGCGGCGGCATTCAAGAACTTTCGGAAGCAATCCTCCGAACCGTGAACGTCCGTGACGAAGAAGAGTCGGGTGGCCGGCCCCCGGGCTGTGGGGCCGGCCTTGCGGAATAGCTTCACTGCTTTCACCTAACCATGTCAGTCCGGGGGCAGCTCCGTGAACGCCGCGGCCACGTCGATCCCTCGCCCGCGCTGGTACACATTGATGCCTACGAACCACGCGATTGCCAGGGCGATCACACACGCGACCGAGATCAGGCCTGTTCTCGCTCCGCCGGCGTTCCACAGCCCAAATGCGGAGTTGTCGGCGAGGATGTACCCCACTGTTGCCAGCAGGAACAACGCCGCGACGGTCCCCAGTAGCGAGACCAGTGGTATCCCCCAGACCGACGCACGGCCCGGTGCCACTTCGTAGATCCGCGGCCGCCTGAACGGGAGAATTAGTCCCGCAACGACTGAGGAGAACACTGCTCCCAGGCTGCAGACCGAGGCCCAAAAGACGAACTGAGCGACGTTGGGTCGCCACTCCGCGAATCCAGCGATCACCACCGCAAGCGCGGTGCTTCCCCAGATCGCGATGTGCGGCACTCCCTTGCTATTCACACGGCCGAGCTTCTCGGGCAGGATGCGGTCAATGGACATCGCAAGCGAGAACCGTGAGACGCCGAGAATGCAGTTGAAGCAGCTCTGGCTCAGCGGCCCGATGAAGCACAGGAAAAGGACGATGCCGAAGCCCGCGCTTAGGAACGGAAGGTAGAAGACCGTCGGCGCCCCGCGGAAGCCCCAGTCTCCACCCAATGCGTCGGGCTGGTTCGTCGCCATCCAGGAGAACGTGTTGATGAACTCTCGCCCGAAGTGCTCGTACGCCCACGCGGTGCCGACGGTGAAGGTGACACACAAGAGCGCGGCTGCGCCGGCGAACATGCTGAACACCTTCTTGACGCGCTGCGCGCTCTTGACCTCACCGAACAGCTCCGCGATCGCGATGATCGAGTAGTACTGATAGCTGAGAAGAGCCGCGTAGCCGAACGTCTGCCCGAAGGTGTAGCCATGGCTAGTGTGGTAGCCGAGGGCGTGCGCCTTCGCGGTCATCTGCGTGGAGCTGAGACCGCCGACGCTTTTCTGGAACGTGTCGAAGTGGTGGATGAAGCCGGACCGTGAGGTGAATATGAGAGAAACAGCAATGAGCAGTAATCCGAGTATTGCTCCCGGCATCATGAAATATCGCTGAAGCTTTACGAACAGTGACATGCCGCTGACCATTGCCCACCCGGCCAGGACGATCACGAGGACCACAAGGGGCGCTCGCACCTCGGGCTTGGTAATGAAGTTCGCCACGCTGATCCAGCCGTGGGCGCCGGAGGACACGCCGATCATGCTGAACATGGGCGCGAGCGCGATGTTGATAAGTGCGCTCGCGGTGAAGTACGCGAAGTAGAACTGCCATACGATGAAGCCGACGAAGGCCACCGTGAAACCGATCCCGGGACGAAGGATTCTGCTCTGGAATACGTAGTCGCCGCCGCTCCTGGGCATGGACGAAGCTAGAATCGCGTACACGCCGTAGACGAACAGCCAGAAGACGAACGTCCCCAGGTTCGCCACCAACACATTGGCTTTGGGGAACAGCGCCGGCCCCAGGAAGAAGAAGAAAACGAGCCCGTAAATCCCGGTCGCGGACAGGTACCCGTAGAAGGCTCCGTCCACGGGTGACATTGCACGGACCACCCCCGAGGCCTGGCGGCGGAAGACGCCGGTTGACGGGAGTTCCTCTGTACGATCTAGCAGCGTCATTCTTCTCCTCCTCGTTTTGGCGAGACGATGTGGACCGTCGCGTTATGCGGCGGGAACATGACCCGCGCGGTCGACAATCAGGACGAACAAGTCATTTACGTTGGTTCCAGTTGGCCCGGTGACGACGGCATCGCCAACAGCCTTGAGCGCTTCGCTTGAGCGGTGGTGAAACAGTGCGGCCCTCAGGTCAACGCCGGCGTCGCGCGCTCGGGACGCCGTAAGGCCATCAACCAGGCCCCCGGCGAGGTCGGTACCGCCGTCCGCGCCGTCGGTGTCGAGAAAGAGCGCGGCCACGCGGTCTTCCGGGCGAAGGGTGAGTGCGGCGCCGAGTGCCGCCTCTTGATTGGGCCCGCCGGCGCCAGATGGCACCGAGTTGGAGCTGGCCACAGTCCCCTCCCCACCGCATCCGATGACTGCGCAAGGGGGACGAAAAGGCAGGCCTCGCCGGCCGCTCTCCCGCGCCAGGTTTGCGAGCACTCGTCCGAGCTCGCGCGCTTCGCCTTCGAGGCTGGTCGAGAGAGTTATTGGCGTGAAGCCTCGGACGGTCGCCAGTGCCGCCATCGCGTCACAGGCGACGATGCCGTTGGCCAGCAGGACGCTCTGAATCCCCGCATCGCTTATTCGTGGGGATTCGCTTTCTGGACTACCAAGATGAGTGCGAACGCTCTCGGCCACTTTGGGCCAGAGCCCGTAGGCCTCGAGGATCGCGATCGCGTCGCCACAGTCGGACGTGTCAGGAACTGTGGGATCCGTTATGACGTCGAACGGATCGTTTGCCACATCCGACACCGTGAGATTGATGACGCGCGCTGGAAAGGCGGCTGCGGCAAGCCGTCCGCCTTTGATCTGTGACACGTGCTTTCGCACCGTGTTGATCTCGGCGATGGGCATCCCACTTTCGATCAGCAGGCGATGCAGCTCTCGCTTGTCGAGGAGTGAGACACCCGTGGGCGGCAGGCAAGCCAGCGCAGAACTACCGCCCGAGAAGCAAGCGAGCACGACGTCCTGCTCCTGGGCTCGCTGAGCCCTCTCCATCAGCCGCCTCGCAGCGGCAGCGCTGCGGTCGCTCGGAAGGGGGTGATCGGACACGAGCACGTCGATGTGGGCGAGTGGCTCCTGATGGCCGGCTGGCACCACGACTGTTCCGCCGTCCAGGCGATCGCCCAGCACAGCCTCAAGTGCCTTGGCAATCGCAAAGCTCGCCTTCCCGGCACCCAACACGACGAGCTCCGCTCCAGGCGCGAGGTGATACAGCCGACCGTCCACCATCAGGTCAGTGCCGTCGAGAGACACAGCGCGTTCCGCCGCACGACTCGGGTGAGATGCGGCCATTCCCGCCGCTGCGAGCTCAAGGGCGACGCTGCGCAAGTTGTGCAATCCCCCGTTTCGGACCTCCGCTGGGCCGCAAAGCGTCAATTGCGGGACCCCATCGGTGCTCGGGTCGTCTGGCCTCAACACGTAGCTCATTCCGTGCGGAGCCCTTCCGCCGCCGCCTCCTCGAGCCGCAGCCGACCGTCGCCGTAGACCGCCGTCGCCCCGAGTTCCTCTTCGATGCGGAGGAGGCGGTTGTACTTCGCGGTTCGCTCGCCTCGGATCGGCGCGCCCGTCTTGATCTGCGCGGCGCCCAAGGCCACCACGAGGTCCGCGATGATCGAGTCCTCCGTCTCGCCCGAGCGCTCGGAGACGACGACGGTCCAGCCAGCGCTCCGGGCGACGCCGGCGGCGTCGAACGCCTCGGAGAGCGTGCCGATCTGGTTGACCTTCCACAGAAGAGAGTTCGCAGCGCCGGCCGCCACCGCTTGGCGCACTCGTGCCGGATTCGTCACTAGAAGGTCGTCGCCGACGATCTGGATCCCCGAGGCCTCGGTGAGTTCGGCGAAGCCTTCGAAGTCCTCCTCGAACAAGGGGTCTTCGATCGTCACGAGGCTGTAGTCGGCGATCAGCTGCTGGTAGCGAGCGATGAGCCCGTCTCGATCGAATGTCTCACCAGCCAGCCGATACTGTCCGGCCGCAGCGTCGTACCAATGGGTGGCCGCCGCGTCGAGCCCGTAGCGACAACCGCCGCCGTAGCCAGCGGCGTTTACGGCCTCGTGGAGGAGCTCAAGCGCTTCCTCCACGCGGCTAAGGGGCGGTGCGAAGCCACCCTCGTCACCGGTGTTGAGCGCGACCTTCCCGAACCGCTCGAGCAGAATCTCCGCAAGCGAGAGTTGAATTTCTGTGGACCACTGGAGCGCTTCAAGCATCGACGCGGCTCCAACCGGCAGGACGATGACCTCTTGGATGTCGAGATCGTTGGATGCGTGGCGGCCGCCATTGATCAGGTTCACGAGCGGCACCGGCAACACATGCGCGTCGGCGTTGAGCGCCCGGTAGAGCGGGCGCTCAGCACTCGCCGCGCTGGCGCGCGCGTAAGCGAGTGACACGCCAAGAATCGCGTTGGCTCCGAGCCGGGACTTGTCCGGCGTGCCGTCAATCGCGCAGAGCTTCGCGTCGAGGTCGCGCTGGGAACGCGGCGTGCATCCTTGAAGCGCGTCGGTGAGCTCACTGTTCACCGCGCCGACGGCGCCCAGGACCCCGTAACCGCCGAATCGCGTCCCACCGTCGCGTCGCTCACTCGCCTCGTTTGAACCGGTCGATCGGCCCGCCGGAACGTCGGCGACACCGAGATGCATTCCGTCCAGCTCCAGATCGACCTGCACGGTGGGAAGGCCGCGGCAGTCGAGGACCTCACGAGCGCGCAGGCTCGTGATCGTTGGCGCGCTTGGGTTCATCCGCTGTTCTCCTCCAAAGGGGCGGTGGTAGGGGTGAGGACAATCGGACGATCGCTCGCGCGCCTGCCGGGCAGCGAGCTCAAGAGGTTGGCTTTGGCCACTTCCAGATGGATCGCGAGCCGGCGCGATGCTTCGGTCGAGTCGCCGGCGGCGATCGGCTCGAGCAGCTCGCGATGTTCGACCGCGACTTCGGCCGGACGGCTGTAGTACGGACGCAGCTGGACGATGCAGAAGAGGATTTCGTCCTGCGTTGCCGAGTACGCACGCGCGAGTCGCGGACTACCGGCTGCATCGATGATCGCCCGATGGAAGCGGACGTCCTGATCCACTAACTCGTGCCACCTGGCGTCCTCGGGTAGGGCCTCGAGCGCGGCCACGGCCTCATAGGCCTCGGCCGGCACGTGCCGCCGGATGGTTACGTCACGCGTGGCTTCTTGCTCGAGCAAGGCACGCAGCCGGAAGACATCGGTTATGCCGCTGTCCTCGAGCACCGGCACTCGGACCCCCCGGTGGGGCTCGTGGCTTAGCAGCCCGTCGCTCACAAGCTGCTGCAGCGCAGCGCGCAGCGTGTGGCGGGAGATTCCGAGCTCAGCGGACGTCTGCTCCTCGACGATCCGGGCTCCCGGGCCGAGTACACCGTCGAGGATCCTCGCCCGCAGAGTCTCAACCGTTGCGTCGACGCTGGATCGTCCTGATGGGTCCTGCGCGGCGGATTGCACCCCAAGATTGTTACACAATATTGGGCAACGATGCAAGCCCGCCTCGTGCTCCCCCGTCGCTACCCATTCGCTCGAGCTCCGCCGCTCCCAGCAGTCCGGCGGAAGACGCCTGCTGCGGAACGCGAGCGAAACCGCTGCCTCCTGAGCTGGATCCCCACCACATAAGGGCCCGTCTCACGAGCAGGAGCTGAGCGCCCTCCTTTTAGCCACAGGCAGGACTACCGCCAGTGGATGATGCGACGTGCCGGGAACGCACGAAGCCAGGCGCCCGCGGAAGGTTCCTGATGCTGTGACCGACGGGCAGCGCGTTAGAACCACCGTCAGCCGCTGGCTGTCTGTTAGCCAGAGCCGTCGTCGGATTGTGTGCGCTCGTCGCTGCCCAGCGGCGAGCTGCTGGCGAATCCTGAGGACAGAGGGGTTCGCGCTACCGCGCGCTAGTCGGTCGGGTCAACTTGCACGTCGTCGTATTCGATTGCCGACCGGACGGTTCTCGAGAGTTTGTCGGCGGCGTCGTGCTGGGGCACGTGATGGATGTAGATCATCGTCGTCTGGATGTCGGCGTGGCCCATGTAGGCCTTCACATCAGATAGCGGGAACGCTTGGACGGCGAGGGTGCCGAATGTGTGGCGCAGGTCGTGGAAGCGAATGCGTTTGAGCCCGGCACGCTCGAGCGTCTTGAGGTAGCGCCGGCGGAGCTTCGCGTCGTCAAGGAAGTTGCCGACCGAGTTCGGAAACACCAGGTCATCGGCGCCCGCGAACTCGTCTCGCATGCTGAGGTCGGCGAGCACCTTCGCGACCTGGTCGATCATTGGGACGCTGCGGACCTTGTGCGACTTCGGGTCGCCGAGCGCCGAGCGCGTGAATGACCGCTTCGCATGGAGCAGCCGCTTCTCGAAGTCGATGTCCATCCAGCGCAACGCGCGCAGCTCCCCCATGCGCAGCCCGCTGAACGCCGCGGTCGTAAACAGTGCGGCGTCCTGCTCGGACTCGGCCGCTGCGGCGAGCATTTCGACTTCGATGGGCGTTAGGACGTCGAAGTCGCCCGTCCGTCGGGTCGGGGGTCGCTCGACCCCGATCGCAGGGTTCGAGGGGAGGCCCCACACGCGCTGCGCACGCTTGAAAATCCCGCCGAGCATTACGAGATGCTTCGTGATGGTGCGGTTTGTCAGGCGTCCCTCTCGCTGAAGCCGAGCGCGATAGTCATCGACACGCTCCACCGTGATCGCTTCTATTGCGGTGTCCTCGCCGAACTCTGGCACCAGCGAGTAGTAGGCGACGCTCCGGTAGTCGGCCACGGTGGAAGCCGCGCGCTGCCGGTCGTGCTCGACATACCGGAGCCATTCACGCACCGCATCACCGAAAGTCGCCCCGGTGCGAACCTGCCCGGGCAGACGTCCGCGTTGGGCGTCCGCGAGGATCTCGCGCAGGGCTGCCTCCGCTGTCTTCTTCGTGAAGAAGCCGTGCGGTGGCCGCCCGCTCCCTTGCCACTCCGGCCCAAGCTTGCGCTTGACCTGTCGGCCGTCAGGCAGCCGATACTTGAGATGGAAAACGTTGCCGCGCACGCCCTCACGCAAAACAACGTGTCCGCTCACAGCAGATCCAGACGGCATATAGCTAAGTATTAACCGCCAAGCGGACGCGCGGGCGGAGCCCGAAGACGGTACAGCGGCCACCAGCCCGCCCTCAGGCCGAAACCCGTCCGCGGTGCCCCATGCCCAGCTGCTCAACGTCACGGAGCCACTCTTCAATTGCCTCACGGCGGTAACGCCGGTAGCGCCCGAGGGTCACCGTAGGAATGCGGCCGAGACGCGACTGCTCGTACACCCAGGTCTTGGGCACGCTCAGCATCCGCGCGACGTCGTCTGCCGTCAGAAGCGAACCAGTCAACTCATTCCTCCGGCTTCACGGCGCTCGCGATCGCAGCGACGTGGGGATCTTCCGTGTAGGCGTGCCATACCCCTACCTCGGACCGAAAGCACCAAGTGTTGGACGCCGCAATTCGTGGCTTTTGGCGGGGTTCGGCACTGGCGACGGTCCAGTCCCCAAACGACCTGTGCTTCGAATCCCCGTGGCGGTACTGAAAAGCCCTGTATATGCAGGGCTTTTGTAGTTGGATCAGTCGCTGGGGGAAAGTCCGGGCAGCAACAACGCCGGCTGAGCGACATCTGTCACCTCCCAGGGCGGCAACAGCCGCGCCCGCTCTCGCTCTTGGCGAGGAGCAGGAGGGCCGCTGAACTCGGCGCGACTCCTGCCCTCCTACGGCCTTTCGCACGGCCTTGGCGTACTGCTAAGTTGCGGCCGCCTGGCTCGGTTCTGCCATCTTGGAAGGGGTGAGTGGGATCACTGTTCCTCAGACGACGGATCTCGCGGAGCTACCGGTCGATGTGCCGGAGGAATGGGTCGGCGAGTTCGCGGCTGGCTCGTTTGAAGCGATGGGGATGCCCGACTCGGGCTTCGCGCACAGACATAGCTTCTACGAGATCCTGCTCGTGCATGAGGGCGTCGGCTCGCACACGGTCGAGTTCGAGACCTATCCCATCACGCCCAACGCCCTCTACTTCCTAGTCCCCGGGCAGGTGCACTGCTGGACCTACGAGACTCCACCGACCGGGCAGGTAGTGCTGTTCACCGAGGAGTTTCTGCCACTCCCGCCCGCGGGTGCCAGCTCCCTCGGAGACCGCTGGCATTTTGCCGCGCTGTCGGAGCGCGGCGAGATCATTCCCTCGGCGAACCAGGCGGCTGAGCTGCTCACGCTCATCGAGTGCATGGTCCGGGAGCGACGGGACGCGCCGACGGACTATCGGACGGTCATCCAGGCGTATCTGCACGTCTTCATCACAAATGCTCGGAGGCTCGTGATGCCCGGGCAGACGCGGCGAGAGGCGGGGCGCGCGTCGCTGCTCGTGGGCGACTTCCTCGATCTCCTGAGGCGACGCTCAGTGGAGCCCGTCGTCAGCGCCTACAGCCACGAGCTGGGCGTCACCCCCGGGCATCTGGCGGAAACCGTGAAGAAGATGACCGGCAAGACGCCGGGGCAGCACATCCGGAACATGCAGCTCGTCGAGGCCAAGCGGCTGCTCGCCTACACCGAGAAGACGGTGGCCGAGATCGCCTACGACCTCGGCTTCAAGGACGCCGCGTACTTCGGTCGCTTCTTCAAGCGCGAGCTTGGCTGCACGCCGGGTCAGTTCCGCAAGGACGCTCACTTGAAGGCAAGCGGCTTTCCAAAAAGCTAGCCGAGCGCCGACCGGGTCGACGCTCGGCTTGCCTTGGGTCGAGCGAGCCGCTTGAAGCGGCCGTTCGAGTCGTACTCCGCTATGCGATCAGCGCACGCGGTGCGTCGTCGGGGGTCGAATAGCCCAACGTCTCGTACCTGCCGTTGAGGAGGATTGCGGCAAGTCCGTAGGGCCGGTCAACGCGCCGGACGGTCATCGGACAGTGAGTCATCCCCGCGGGGATGTAGATCCCGCAGGTCGAATCGATCACGACGGTCTCGTCCTCGAGCTGGAGGTCGATGACCGCGCCGAGGTCCTTGGGATCATCTGGGTTGAAGCCCTGGAAGAAAAGGATCTCGTCGTAGGGGTGGTCGTGCGGACCGACGTAGGTGGCGTCGTTTCCCTGCGGAACGCTCGAGATGATCCCCCACGATACGTGCAGCGGGGCGCCCTCGACCTGGGCGGCACTCATGAACGTGGTCGTCGCGGTGACGGAGTCGCCGTGGTCGCCCTGCTCGTTCGGCATCTTCTCGTAGAGGGGATCGCGCACGATCAGATGGTCGTACTTCCCAGTTGTCATGAAGCCCTGTCCTTTCGCTCTTCGCTCGCTCCGGTGAGCGCGTCTTGAATGGTCCCTGCCGAGCACGCTAGCCCTGCGGTTTTCGAATTACGAGGCACTTTTTGTGGAGGCTCTGGGATTCATCGTGGATAGCCCTCGACTCCTCTCGCCGGTGCGGTATTAAGGCCTCGGGCGATCTTCGACCGTGTTAGGAGCAGGCATGTCTCAGACGAGCGACGGAAGAAAGAGCGCGCGCGAGGTAGCGCGGACCGAGCCGGTGGGCAGTCTCCTGCGTCCGCCGGCGCTCAAGGAGCTGTTCCAGCGGATCTACGGGGGTCACCACTCGCATGTGGCCACCTTCCTGGTCGACGAGGAGCGCGAGGCCTGGGCGCAGCTCCAGCGGCTCGCCGACGAAGCCATCCGGGACGTGGTCAAACGCCAGATCGACATCGGTCTCGACGTGGTCACCGACGGTGAGTTGCGCCGCGCACACTTTGTGAACTCGCTTTTCGACGGCCTCGGGGGGATCGTCGAGAACCCGGAGGTCGAGGACTCCCCGCGCGGCTTCACCCCTCCCCCGGATCCCCAGACCGCGGAACGACTCCGGCTCGTCAGCAATCCCCTCGTCGGCGAGAGCCAGTTCCTCAGCTCGATCACCGATCACCCGTGGAAGGTCACGCTGCCGGCCGCCTCGAACTTCTATGCCACCCAGTACAGCTCGGGTGCGTATGGGTCGCGTGATGAGTTTGTGGGGCATGTTGTGGAGTTGTCGCGGGAGTTGGTTGGGGGTGCGGTTGGGGCGGGTGCGCGCTATGTGCAGTTCGACTATCCGTTGTATCCGGCGTTGTGTGATGTGCAGAAGCGGGCGGAGTTGGTGGAGGGGTTGGGTGAGGACGCGGAGTCGTTGCTGGGCAAGGCGTTGGCGGCCGACAATGCGGTGTTGGAGGGGTTGCCGGCCGGGGTGACGAGCGGTTTGCATCTGTGCCGCGGTAATTTCCGTTCGCGCTGGTGGGCGCAGGGGTCGCTCGAGCCGGTCGCCGAGCGGATGTTCGGCGAGTTGCGCTATGACCGCTTGTTGATCGAGTGGGAGGACACCGAGCGCGAGGGCGACTACAGCGCGCTGCGCTATGTGCCCGAGGACGGGCCGATCGTCGTGATGGGCGTGGTCAGCTCGAAGCTGCCCGAGCTCGAGAGCGACGAGGAGATCCTGCGCCGCATGGAGGACGCCGCGCGCTACCTCGACATCAGCCGGCTGGCGATCTCGCCCCAGTGCGGCTTCGCCTCGGTCTGGTACGGCAACGAACTCAGCGAAGACGACCAATGGCGCAAACTCGAACTCGTCACCCGCACCGCCAACAAAATCTGGGCCGGCCCGCAGGCTCCTCTCCCCCGCCCATCGCTGAGGGCCGCACCGTGACCGCGGACCCGGAGAGGCAGCGAACGCTGCGCAGGCAGTTCCCTGTCGGCGCATCCAGTGGGCTGCGGGAGCTCACGGAAGATCCCCAAGCCGTGTGCGAGCTCCTGCGCACCGAGGAGCCCGTCAGCTGGCTTGCGGATGACGAGGTCTGGGTCGTGGCGAGTCACGGGCTCGTCGACGAGATGCTGCGCGATCAGAAGCGATTCGTGACGGACCTGGAGACGTCCGAGGTCCGGCAGCTCTTCGGGGTCACGATGCTGACGGTCGACGGCCCGGACCACCGCTGCCACCACGCACCGTTTGCGCGCAACCTGCGGCAGCGGGCACTCGACCGGCACCATTCCGCGGTCATCCGTTCGAATGCTGAGGCCATCGCCGGGACCCTCCGGCCACGGGGGTCTGCCGAGCTGATGTCCCAGTTCGCGGAGCCGCTCGCGTTCCGGACGGTCGCCGATGTCCTGGGCTTCGACTGCGGCAACGACGCCGCGCTCGGGGATGTGATCGCCGCGATGGCCGCGGCCGATCGCGTCGAAGCCGACGATGTCCTCCGCGCGCGTGCGGCCGCCGCTCGTTCCGGCTTCGAGGAGCAGGTGCTCGCGACGCTCGAGCACGCGCGCGTGTCGTCCCCGGAATCCGTGCTTGCCAGCGCCGTGCTCGATCAGCCCACCGAGCTTTCCCAGCATGAATTCGCGAACAACGTGATGAACCTCGTCTTCGGCGGCATCGACCCAACGGCCAGCATGATCGGAACGGCCGTCTGGGTGCTGTTGCGGCATCCCGAGTCCCTGGCGGAGGTCTTGGAGGACCCGAGCCTGCTGCCGCTAGCGATCGATGAGGCGGCTCGCCTGCACCCGCCGTTCGGCGTTGCCGTCCGTTACGTCGGGGTCGACACGACTCTGAGCGGAGCCGACATGCGCGCGGGCGAGAAGCTGTACGCGCTGACCTTCGGCGCGAATCGCGACGACTCGGTGTTCGCCAGCCCCGACCGCTTCGACATGCACAGACCGAACCTACGTCTCACTCTGGCATTCGGCCGCGGGCTCCACTTCTGCATCGGCGATGCACTCGCAAAGCTCACAGCACAAGCGGGCGTCGCCGCCCTGTTTCGAAGCACTGCCCGGACTGCGCCTGACGGACTCCGGCGCCGCCCCGAGCGGCATCAGTCATCACAAGCTCGAGCGTCTCGAGGTGAGTTGGTCAGGCTGAGCTACGACGGCCGTAGCGGAGCCTCGACGACGTCCAGGTAGCGGCGCGAGCGAGCCGCCAGGCCGCAGGCCAGCGCGACCGCCGCCACACCCAGGAGCACCGCCTCGCTGACCCCCGCGACCTCGACCACCGATCCGGCGGCAGCCGAGCCCGCGGCGAAGCCGGCCGCGATCGCTGCCACGCTCCAGTTGAACGCCTGCGTCTCCGTCCCCGACGGTGCCAAACCGCCGATCAGGCGCGTCTCGCAGGAGACCAGCGCGGCGAAGCCCAGGCCCGCCGGCACGCTCAACACGAGCGCGGCGGGAATCGTCCTGGCCAGGGCCAGCGGCAGGGTCAGCAACGTGATCAGCACCAGCAGGGCGAGATATCGCGACGCGACCGGCCACTGCCACGGCCGCGCTCCGTACCAGGTACCGAACAGCACGCTGCCGACGCCGTAGACCGTCAAGAGCAGGCCGGCGGCGCTCGGCGATCCCTGCTGCACCGCGAGCGACGAGAGCGCAACCTGCACAGTGCCGGTCATGAAGGCGGTGGCGACGATGCAGATGACCACCGTACGTAGCCCCCGGGTCGAGAGGACGCCCGCTCGACGCCTGGCGACGCGCGTGGCACGCCAGCTCCGCGATGCCGGAGACGCGGCGAACCAGGCGGTGCCCAGCACGGCCAGTACGCCCGCCACCAGCACACTCGCGCGCGCCGACATCACGGCCACCGTCAGCGCGAGCGCCAGCGGCCCGGCCAGAAAGCTGATCTCGGCCGCGATGGCATCGGTCGCGTAGGCGGACTCGAGGAGCGTCCGGTTGGGAGCCAGTCCTGGCCAGAGCACACGCGTGCAGGCCCAGACCGATGGCGTGAAGGCGCCACCCGCGAGGCACAGGGCCAGCAGCGCCGGCGCCGGCAGCCCGCTGACCGCGGTGACGATCACCAGGGCTCCGTAGCAGGCGCTGCACAGCGCCAGCACCCGCGTCTGGCCAGAGCGGTCGATGGCCAGACCCTGGCCGGGGGCTGCCAGCGCGCCGCCCAGCGTAGCCGCGCCCAGCGCGGCGCCCGCGAGCGAATACGAGCCGAGCTGCTCTCGCACGAGCAGGAACAGGGCGAGCGGCCACATCGTGATACCGACCCGCGCGATGATGGAGCTGACCACCAGCCGCCGCACTCCCGGGAGGGTCAGAATCGCCCGGTAGCTGCCGAGCAGCGACGGCTTCGGCGCGACCGAGTGCTCCACTCTCGTGCCGGACGCGCTCAGGCCGCTAGGAGGAGCCCCAGATTTTGTTGGCGGTGCGGGTGACGAGTTCGAGTTTGCGCCATTGGTCGTCTTCGCTGAGTTCGTTGCCGTACCAGACCGAGGCGAAGCCGCACTGGGGCGAGATCGCCAGCCGGCTGATGTCGAGGTAGCGCGCGGCGTCCTCCATGCGGCGCAGGATCTCCTCGTCGCTCTCGAGCTCGGGCAGCTTCGAGCTGACCACGCCCATCACGACGATCGGCCCGTCCTCGGGCACATAGCGCAGCGCGCTGTAGTCGCCCTCGCGCTCGGTGTCCTCCCACTCGATCAACAAGCGGTCATAGCGCAACTCGCCGAACATCCGCTCGGCGACCGGCTCGAGCGACCCCTGCGCCCACCAGCGCGAACGGAAATTACCGCGGCACAGATGCAAACCGCTCGTCACCCCGGCCGGCAACCCCTCCAACACCGCATTGTCGGCCGCCAACGCCTTGCCCAGCAACGACTCCGCGTCCTCACCCAACCCCTCCACCAACTCCGCCCGCTTCTGCACATCACACAACGCCGGATACAACGGATAGTCGAACTGCACATAGCGCGCACCCGCCCCAACCGCACCCCCAACCAACTCCCGCGACAACTCCACAACGTGCCCCACAAACTCATCACGCGACCCATACGCACCCGAGCTGTAGGACGACGCCGGGAAGTAGAAGCTCGAGGGAGCCTGGATCGTCACCTTGCTCGCGTGATCGGTGAGCTCACGCAGAAAGGTGACCTCACGCGCCAGCGGGTTGTCGACGATGCGCAGCGGCTGCTGCGCCGTCGGCTCCGGAGGAGGAGCGACCCCCTCTCCCCCCGCGAAATGCTCGGGCTGTTCGTTTTCGCCTAGGCCCCCGAGCGCGTCGAACAGCGAGTTCACGTAGTGCGCGCGGCGCATCTCGCCGTCGGTGACCACATCAAGACCGATGCTCAGCTGCCGGGCCACCGCTTCCCTGATCGCCTGCTCAGCGAGGGTTTCGAGCTCCTCCAGCTGGGCGCGCTCCTCGTCGTTCAGCAGCTGCACGGCGTGGGACGAATGCCTGGCGAAGATGCGCTCGAACATCTGCTTCAACGGGGCGGGTCTCAACAGACTTCCGACCGGCTCGGCGCGGTATGTCGCCGTTCGAGTGCCGGTTGCCTCGGCGTTCTGCATGCGGGTCCTCCTTGGCTTGTGGTCCGACGGTACCCGCGCCCACACAGCCGCGGACGGGGCCGCAGCGGCAATCCGAAGGGAGTCCTACAACAACCGCCGAAAATGCCTACCCATCCGCCACGGATCGCGGGAAGGTTCGAGACTGCAGCAGTTTCCGGGGGCCCGCGACGCGCGCCGACGAAGCGACAGAAGGAGATAGCCGTGGGGAGCGAGGAATCTCGACGGGACGGAGGTCCTGGCCGCGACGAGGACCGCGCCACGCCGTCATCGGGTACTGGACCGGACATCCTGTCTCAGGACAGCTTCACCAGGCGACGCCTCATGTTTGCGGCCGGGAGCACCGGCCTTGGGCTCGCCGCTTCCAGCATCCTGGCCGCGTGCGGCGGCGGCGGCAAGTCGTCCAGCGCCGCTGGCACCTCGGCCGCTGCGACCGTGGCCGGAGGGCCACCGCCCCGGCCGCCCGGCAAGGGCGGCACCCTGCGTGTCGGCTACATCGGCAACGGCACGAGCGAGACGTTCGATCCCGCGCTCGGGAACACCCCGGTCGACAGCTTCCGCGGCTACTGCGTGTACGACCCCCTCATGCGGGTCGGGCCGGACCACAAGCTCGAGCCGGGCCTGGCCACCGGCTGGACGCCGAACGCCGACGCCACCGTGTGGGAGATGCGACTGCGCGACAACGTCACGTGGCACGACGGCAAGCCCTTCACGGCCGACGACGTGATCTACACCCTGCGGACCCTCGGCAGGCCCGATCACCTCGGACACTACGCCGGCCAGAACATCCGCCTGGGCGAGCTCAAGAAGCTGAGCGACACGCTCGTGCGGGTTCCGCTCAAGGTCCCGATCGGCCAGCTCCAGCAGTACTTCGGCTACTTCAACGCCGCGATCGTGGTGCAGGACGGCGCGAAGAACTTCAACAAGCCGGTCGGGACGGGCCCCTACAAGCTCGACACGTTCACCCCCGGTACGCGCACGACCTTCAACGCGAACCGCGATTACTGGGACTCGCCGAAGCCGTATCCGGACAGGCTGGAGTTGCTGGACATCGACGACGACACCGCCCGGCTCAACGCTCTGCTGAGCGGCCAGATCGACATCTGCGGCCTGCTGAACTCGACGCAGGCGAGGGCGGGACTCCACGGGAGCCAGTACGAGGTGCTGGTCGGCGCCTACGGCCTCTCTGCCTGTTTCAACATGCGCGTCGACCAGGCGCCCTTCAATGACGTCAAGGTGCGGCAGGCGATGAAGCTGCTCGCCGACCGCCAGGGGCTCGTCAATGCTGCCCTGAACGGCTTCGGCGAGGTCGCGAACGACCTCGCGGGCAAGGGCTTCCCGCACTACAACGACTCGCTGCCTCAGCGGCAGCACGACGTCGACCAGGCCAAGTCGCTGCTGAAGGCCGCCGGGCAGTCGGACCTGCGCTTCACGCTCACGACCACGGACGCCGGCCTGGGTCAGCTTCAGGCCGCGCAGGCCTACATCCAGCAGGTCAAGAGCGCCGGCATCTCGGGCGCGCAGCTCAAGGTCGTGCCGCCCGCGAACTACTACAACCCCAACCTCCTGTTCACCAAGATGACGTTCGCCCAGAACATCTGGGCGATCGGATCCCTCCAGGCCTTCTACGCTCAGGCCCTGGTGAAGGGAGCCCCGCTTCACGAGACGCACTGGAACAGCCCGTCGTTCGACGCGCTGTACTACAAGGCCATCGGCGAGACCGACCCGACCAAGGCCAAGCAGTACTGGGATCAGTTGCAGAAGATCCAGTGGGATCAGGGTGGCTACATCTTCTGGTCCTTGATCCACAACCTCGATGGCCTCTCAAAGCGCGTCGCCGGCGTGGGCGGGCCTGGGGTGGGTTGGGCCTATCCCACGGGCGACCAGCGCGTTTGGGAGTGGGGCCTCCTCAGTTGAGGGTCCGGGGCCCCGGTAGGTGAGCGGCGCCACCGTCGACATCTCGGGGCCCCCCGTGACGAGGGAGCGCGAGCGCGCGAGGCATCCGCTCGCGCGCTTCGTGGTGCGCCGGCTGGCACAGGGCGCCGTCACCCTGCTGGTGGCGTCGCTGGTGATCTTCCTGGCTACCTCGGTGATCCCCGGCTCGCCGGCCACGGCGATTCTCGGCCACAGCGCCAATCCGCAAGCCGTGCGCGTGCTGAACCACCGGCTGGGCTACGACAAGCCGATCACGACGCGCTACGTCGATTGGCTCGACCATGTGGTGCACGGGAGCCTGGGCGACTCCGCCGTCGTGATCGCGCAGGGGGCGCCGAAGGCGCCGATCTGGCCGACCATCCGCTCTCCGCTCGCCAACAGTGTCACCTTGGCCCTTGTCACGACGTTCTTCCTGATCCCGATCTCCCTCACGCTGGGGGCGATAGCGGGCGTGAAGGCCGGCCGCTGGCCGGACCACCTCATATCGGTCGCGTCACTGGTATTTGTCGCGCTGCCCGAGTTCGTGGTCGCGACCATTCTCGTTGCGGTGTTCTTCGTGGCCTTCGACCTGCTGCCACCGGTCTCGGTGCTCGCGCCCGGGCAATGGGCCCTGACCCAGCCCAAGATCCTCGTGCTCCCCGTGCTGACGCTGCTGGCGGTGTCGGTGGCGTGGACCGTCCGCCTGGTACGCGTGGGCACGATCGAGGTTCTGAAGTCCGACTACGTGCAGACGGCGCGGCTCCACGGCATCTCCGAGCCGAAGGTCACGCGCCGGTACGTACTACGGAACTCACTCGCGCCGAGCATCCAGATCTTCGCGCTGTCGGTGCAGTACCTCTTCGGAGGCGTGATCGTCACCGAGACCGTGTTCGGCTATCCGGGCATCGGAAAGCAGCTGGTGGACGCCGTCAACAGCCATGACACGGCGGCCGTTCAGGCCATCGCCCTGATCCTGGCGACGATCTACATCCTGATCAACATCGTGGCCGACCTGCTCGTCGTGCTACTCGTTCCCAGACTGCGGACGCAACAGTGAGAGGGCGGATCCTCAACCCACGACGGGTACCGGAGTTCATCAGGACCGGACGCGGCGCGTGTGGCTCGGTGCTGCTGGCCGTCGTCCTGTTCATCGCGCTGTTCGGGCCCTTCCTGACGAGCAACGACCCCGCCGCGATCGTCGGGGCGCCCGGCTCGGGACCCGGACCCGGCCACCCGCTCGGACTAGATTACCTCGGGCGTGACGTGCTCACCCGCGTGCTCTGGGGTGGCCGTAGCGTCATCTGGCTGTCGCTCGCGGCGACCGTGCTCTGCTTCGCCATCGGCCTGACGATCGGGCTGATCGCGGGTTACGTCGGTGGGATCGTCGATCCGCTGCTCATGCGCACGGTCGACGTGGTGCTGTGCTTCCCGCCGCTCCTGTTCTTCCTGCTCGTCGCCACCAGCGTGGGTACCAGCCAGCTGACGCTGATCGTGGGAGTGGCGATCGTGCTCAGTCCGGGGATGGCGAGGATCGTCTACAGCGCGACCAGGGAGACCGCCACGCGTGGATACGTCGAAGCCGCCGTCATGCGCGGCGAGTCCACGCCGGCGATCCTCAGGCGGGAGATCCTTCCGAACATCCTCGCGCCGGTGATCGCGAACCTCGGCCTGCTGGTCACGTTCTCGATCCTGCTGATCGCGGCGGTCAACTTCCTCGGCATCGGCATCCAGCCCCCGGCCGCCAACTGGGCTCTGATGATCTCGGAGAACCGGCCCATAATCTCGATCAACGTGTGGGCGACGCTCGTCCCCGCCCTGATGCTGGCGACCCTTACGATCGGCGTGAACCTGATCGGCGATGCCATATCGCACACACTCGGCCGGACCGAGGGGCTCTCCGAAGCGGTGGCCACGTCGGCCGGCGCGGCCCCCCCGACGTTCTCTCCGGGCGAAACGGTATGAGCGACGGCTCCCCAGCGCTGAGGGTGAGCGACCTCACCGTCGTTCTCGACTCGGGTCATCCGGTGGTCGAGCACGTCAACCTGCAGCTCGGTCCGCGCGAGACGCTGGGACTTGTCGGTGAATCCGGCTCGGGCAAGAGCACGACCGCGTACGCGCTGCTCGGATACGCGCGGCCAGGGATGCGCATCGCGAGCGGCGAGGTCGAGATCGGCGGCGATCGCATCGCGCTGCACGATGAGAAGGCGGCGCGCAGGCTACGCGGCCGTGTGGTCTCCCACGTACCGCAGGACCCGGCCACGAGCCTCAACCCGTCGCTGCGGATTGCCGCTGCTTTGTCGGACATGGGCAGGGGCGCGGCCGGCGACGGCTCAGCCGACTGGGTGCGCGAGGGCTTGCGCCGCGTGCAACTCCCGGACACGCGCGAGTTCGGGCGGCGCTTCCCTCACCAGCTCTCGGGCGGGCAGCAGCAGCGCGTGCTGATCGCTTGCGCGCTGGCCAACGAGCCCCCGCTGATGGTGCTCGACGAGCCCACGACTGGCCTTGACGTCGTCACACAGGCGCGAATTCTCGACGAGATCGCGCGGCTCCGCGACCAGCGAGAGATCGCGATGGTCTACGTCTCCCACGACCTGGCGGTGGTGGCCCAGGTGGCCGACCAGCTCGCGGTCATGTACGGCGGCCTGGTGGTCGAGCAGGGTCCGGCGAGCGAGCTCCTTCCGCGTCCGCGCCATCCGTATACGCGCGGTCTCGTCGCGTCGATTCCGGACCACCGCGTGCGCAGGGTGGTGCGCGGCATCCCCGGCGTCGCGGTCGGGCCCGGGGACAGGCCCTCCGGCTGCCCGTTTGCTCCCCGCTGTCCCCAGGCGGTGCCGGAGTGCACCACCGCGGTGCCGGAACTCCTCTTCGACGGGGGCAGGGCGGTGCGCTGCATCAGGGCCGAACACACGCCTCCCCTCCCCTCCCTCGAGACCGCGGCTGGGCCCTCCATAGCAGATGCGGCGCCAGTGCTCTCGGTGGAGCACCTGCGAGTCGTTCACCACAGCCGCAGGAACACTGTGGTGGCGGCGGACGACATCTCTTTCGAGGTGCGCGTTGGCGAGTGCGTCGCCCTGGTGGGCGAGTCGGGCTCGGGCAAGACCACCATCGCTCGAGCAATCGCTGGGCTGCACCCTCCCGCCAGTGGCCGGATGCTGCTGCACGACGAGGACTTGGCCGGAATGGCACGGGGTCGGTCGCACGAGTTACACCGTCGCTGTCAGATGGTGTTCCAAAACCCGTACGAATCGCTCAACCCGCGTAGGCGGGTCATCGACGAGGTGGCCCGCCCCGCCCGCCTGCTCCGGGGAATGTCAGGCCGCGAGGCGCGAGCGGAAGCCGAGCGACTGCTCGGACGAGTTCGCCTCCCCGTCGGGCTCGGCCGACGCTTCGCCGGGGAGCTGTCGGGAGGAGAGCGTCAGCGCATTGCGATTGCGCGTGCCCTTGCCGCAGCCCCATCGCTCCTCTTGTGCGATGAGATCACCTCGGCCCTGGACGTCTCGGTGCAGGCGGTGGTCATTGAGCTCTTGACAGAACTCCGCCGGGATCTGGCCCTGTCCCTCATCTTCATCTCGCACAGCCTTCCCGTCGTAGCGTCCATCGCCGACCGCATACTGATTTTGCATGACGGGCAGATCTGCGAGGAGGGATCGGTTGAGCAGGTCTTTCAGGCTCCCCGCCACGAGCGCACGCGAGAGTTGCTCGAGGCCGCGCCATCCATGTCCGACCTAATCGGCGAGGACAACGCCGGGGGGCGGCAACTCCCTGTGCGCAGCCGCTAAGACCAGCTCGTCCGCCGACAGTTCGTGCTGCTGCGCGACCCGAGCCAGGAACGTGGGCGACAAACTTCAAATCATCGTTCGGACCACGCCGACATCGACCAACCGTGGTTCGTCCCGGAGTTCGCCACGAATGGCCCGATGGACGAGTGCGTGTGCGCCGCGACTACTAGTACGCCTGACCCTAGGCGTCTGGTGCGAGTCAAGTCTTCTGAGGTGGTGTAACAGGCTGCGCTCGTTGGGATCGAGGGCGGCGGCTCAGGCCGGGTTGAGCTGGCCCACCTCCTTTGTCTCTCTTTTCTGGATCAAGCGTCTCTTCGCGCTGCTGTAACTCAGCGGGGAGGATGTGCCGCATGCTCTCTTTTGCGGACCCAGGCACGCCGCCTTCCGGCATCCGTCACAGTCCGGATGGACTCACCGATGCTCACCCCGGCGAACGGGCCCTCCGAGTCGCGCCAGAAGCGACCGCTCGGGATCCAGAAGCTCACCGCCGTTTCACGAACGCGGAGAAGTCACGGGGGAGCCGCTGGGCAGCAACACGAGACTTTCGCTCTCGGCCGAATCCAGCCGCGAACGCAGACCTGCTTTCGCTCGCCGAGGAGTATCCCGGACCCGCCCCGGTTTGCGCGGAAGGGAGGTTCGCAGAGTCCGGTGCCAGACGCACGTGGGGGAAAGTTGGGGGAAAGTCGGCACCCGAAACGAGCCGTTCGTAGCGGTGCGTGGCGGTACACGGACCCGCTCTGGAAGGCCAAAGCTCGCTTCTGAAGCCCTCAGGTCCGCCGTTCGAATCCCCGTGGCGGTATGTGAAAGCCCTGCATATACAGGGCTTTTGTAGTTGGATCAGTCGCTGGGGGAAAGTCCAGACAGCAACATCGCTGGTTGAGCGACGACTGTTACCTCCTCAGGGCGGCAGCAACTGCGTGCGCCCTCGCTATTGGCGAGAGCAGCGCGAAGGCGGAAGCGGTGAGGACGGCTGGCGGCGCACCGGAACTATCCCAACTGACTGTTCCATAGGAACAGCTGGATGGGATAGTTGCCGGCTTGTTGGGCATCAACGGGTTCCGCTGCTCGTCCATCCCGGCGCTGCTGCCGCGAGGCGTGCACGCTTCCGCTCTTGCCTCATTGCGACAGCGACGATGCGCGAGCTCTGTCCGATCGGGAGATCGCGCGCGGCCGAACGTCGTGCCTATGCACCGGATGCAACCCGTCGGGCCGAGAGCGTGATGCCCGCGGGTTTCCCGCGAGGAGCAGCGCCAAGCCCTTCCCGCCCCCGCGCTGGGCCTTCTGCGGTGCCTAGCACACTCGCGGTGAGCTGGGCGGGGATCCGGGGAGCGCTGCCGCTTCTACCGCGCCTCCACGACGTGCTTCAGCGTCTGCAGGTCCTTCTTTAGCTGGCGCTCGGCTGCCCGCTTCTGAAGCGGCTCCAACAGCTTGAGCAAGCCACCCGACTCAACGTCCACAGCTCGCGTGAAGCGCGTCCCACCGGGCACCTCCTGAAAGGCAGAGTGCCACCGCTGGTTAGGGATCGGCCCACCCACGGCTCGATCCGTATACCGCCGGTCGGCCTCGTACGAGGTTCTCTCGTAGGGCGTTTCGAAGCGGCGACCAACGGACTTGATGGCGACGACGAAGCTATCACTCTGTTGCGGTGGGCCGGGGGTGTGCTTGCGCACCTCTAAGACATGAGCCATCCACTGCGGGTAGTTGCCCACGTCGGAGACGTACTTGAAAACCTGCTCCAAGGGCCTGTTGATTTCGACGCTTTCCTCGAGCCGCATGGCGCAGTGCCTCCCGTGCTGTTGCACTTTCCGGCGCCATGATCGCAAGACGCCGGTTGAGGCAACAGCTGCGCATCGGCATACGACACGCCCGGTCGTCGGGGGCAACTTGCCATGACCCATGTTCAGACGTGAATGGATCGCGCTGGCGCTTTCGCGTGCGAAGGCGTGCGCGCAGACGGCCGGGGTGGACGAGGAGCGTCCGCGCGACCAAGCCCTCCTGTACCGGCGCCTTGCATAGGCAAAGCGCGGGCGCGCTGCCCGGCCGGACCGCCGAGCGCATCAGCTCCGCGACCCGCTGACGTTCGACCTCGTAAAGGACTCGAGCACGTAGACGCACCGGTGGCGGTATGAAGAGCCCAGCGAGCGCAGGGCTTTGTCGTTGGATCAGTAGCTGGAAGGCCCGGATAGCAACATCACTGGTTAAGCGGCGACTCTCACCTCCCCAGCTGTAGCTCGCAGGCGTAGGATCGGCACCTTGCACCAGCAAGTCCGCTTCTCAACTGCACAAGACGGAGCACGCCTCGCCTGGGCCAGCCATGGCAGTGGACCGCCGCTGGTCAAGACGTCGAACTGGCTGACCCACCTCGAGTACGACTGGGAGAGTCCCGTCTGGCGCTATTGGCTCGAAGGACTGGGCAAGTCGCATTCCGTCGTCAGGTATGACGAACGAGGTTGCGGGCTGTCGGACCAGGACGTCGGCGAGCCGTCGGTCGATCAGTGGATTTCGGACCTCGAGACCGTGGTGGACGCGGCCGGGATAGAGCGCTTCACGTTGCTGGGTATCTCGCAGGGAGCTGCGATCGCCGTCGCATACGCGGTGCGTCATCCCGAGCGAGTCGAGCGGATCGTTCTCTACGGGGGCTACGCCCGCGGGCGCAACCACCGTGGCGAACGTGAACTGGCAGAAGCCCTCACCGCGGTCATCCGCGCGGGATGGGAGCAGCCCAACCCCGCCTTTCGGCGCATCCACACGATGCGGTTCCTGCCGGAGGGGACGCCGGAGCAGATGAGCTGGTACGACGAGTTGCAGAAGCGGACGACATCCGCTGAGAACGCCGCACGACTGAGCGAAGCCCGAAGCGACGTCGACGTGAGCCACCTTGCCACCAAGGTCGAGGCCGAGACGCTCGTGGCGCATGCCCGTGGCGATGCCGCGATCCCGTTCGAGGAGGGCAGACTGCTCGCCACGTTGATCCCCAACGCGACGCTGCTGCCGCTCGACTCGGTCAATCACCTCCTGCTTCCCGACGACCCGGCGTGGCCGGTGTTCCTGTCGGAGTTCCGCAGGTTCACGGGCGCGCGAGCCGCGCCGGCGCCGGGACCAGCCGACGAGCTGAGCGAGCGTGAGCGCGAGGTCATGCGCCTGGTGACGGAGGGGCTGAGCAACGAGGAGATCGCCGAGCGGCTGTTCCTCAGCGTCCGCACGGTCGAGCGTCATCTCTCCAACGTCTACGCGAAGCTCCGGATCTCCGGCAAGGCAGCTCGGGCGGCAGCGGCGGCCCGGTTCTCGCAGGTCGGCTGAGCGTTCGCGCTCTGCGCGTATCCCGCCACACGTAACCGGTCAGGTTGGGTGGTGGCGCGGATGGCGCGCGGCGGGGCCGGCCGTAGGTTGCCCGCATGCCGTTTCGCACCCGCCCGCAGCCCGCCCTCATCCTCTTCCTGGCGCTGTTCGCCGCCCAGGCCGGCTTCCTCGTGCTCACTCCGATCCTGCCGGACGTCGCGGCCGACCTGGGCGTGTCGACCGCCACGGCCGGGGCGCTCCGGATCGCCTCGGGCCTTGCCGGCACCGGAGTCGCACTTACGCTTGGCCTCACCGCGCCGCGGCTTGGCCTGCGTGACCTGGTGGCCGCCGGCCTGCTGCTGGTCGCCATCGGCTCGCTGGCGGGAGCGGTCGCGCCCTCCTTTCCGCTCCTCGCGTTGTCGCAACTCGCGAGCGGCGCGGGCCAGGCGACCGTGCTCTCGGGCGCCCTGGCGGCGGCGGCCCGCTGGAGCGCACCGGCCGCGCGCTCGCGCGTGCTCGGATCTGCCCTTCTCGGCCAGCCCGCAGCCTGGGTCGCAAGCGTGCCGGTGATTGGCGCGCTGGCGAGCTCGAGTTGGCGCCTGGCGATGTGCGTGCCGTTCGTGGCGAGCTCCATCGCTCTGGCCGCTCTCGCCACCCTTCCGCCGGACGCTCCGGCCCCGCGCGCCCGGATGCGGGCCGTGCTCGGCCGCGACAGCGCGCTCAGCGGCTGGGCCATGGGCGAGTTGCTCGCCTACGCCGCGTGGGGCGGCACGATCACGTTCGCGGGGGCTTTGATGATCGAGTCGTACGGGTCCTCGCCGACTCTCGTCGGGCTGCTGATCGCGGCGGCGGCGGCCGCCTACTTCCCCGGCAACCTGCTTGCTCGTCGACACATAGACCGCTCAGCCCGTGGGCTGCTGGCGTTGCTCGGTGGCAGCCTTGCCGTTGCGCTGGCGCTCTTCGGCGCCATCCGCCCAGGGCTCTGGTTCAGCGCGGCGATGTTCGGCGTGATCGTGCTGCTGGTCGGCGGCCGCACGCTGTCGGGGAGCGCGGCCGGCCTTCAGGCGGCCCCCGGGGGCGAGATGGCCGTGATGAGCCTCCGGGCGGCCGCCATGCAGCTTGGAATCGTGATCGGTGCGGCACTCGGTGGCGCAGCGCTGGCGGCAGGCGGCTACGGGCTGCTCGGGGCAGTGCTCTCGATCTTGTTCGCAGCCGGCGCGATGCCGCATCTGGCGGCGCTCCGCACTCATGCAATCCGCAGTCCCAATGGGCTCGCGCCCGCGACCGAAGGAGGTCACAAATGACGCAGCTGGCAGAAACGATCCGCAACGGCGTGGACACGGAGAAGATGTTCGCCACGCTGGACCTGATCAAGGCGCAACCGGAGCTGGCGAAATTCCGGTTCCGCGCCAGCAACCGCTGGATCGACGGGGCGCACAACCGCTCCACGATCAAGGGCTTCTACGCCGCGGGCGGCGAGGACACCACCCGCAGCGAGGAGTTCGAGATCGACGCGGGCGAGCCCGCGATCCTGCTCGGCAGCGACACCGGCCCCAATCCGGCCGAGTACCTGCTGCACGCACTCGCCGCCTGCCTGACGACATCGATCGTCTACGTGGCCGCCGCGCGCAAGGTCGAGCTGACGTCGGTCGAATCGACCGTGACCGGCGACATGGACGTGCGCGGCGCGCTCGGCGTGGACGAGGAACCCCGCAACGGCTTCGAGCGAATCGGCGTTTCGTTCCGCATCAGCGGCAACGCGTCCGGAGACAAGCTCCGCGAGGTCGTGGAGCGCGCCCGGCAGCGCTCGGCCGTCTACGACATGGTCACAGGCGGCGTGCCCGTTGCCCTTGAGGTTGCGACCGACTGAGCTCGCATGCGGTCCCGTGGCCGAGGCCCCGAGTCTCGGCCGCGGGCGCATGACGAGCGGATTGGAGATCCCATGCCGATCGAACTGACAGCTCGCACCGACGCCGGCACCCGCCTGGTGGCGGTCGCCGAACAGCTCTCCGAGCAACTTGCCGTCCGGGCAGCGGAGCATGACCGCGAGCGCACCTACCCATTCGAGGCGATCGACGCGCTCAAGGCGGCCGGCTACTTCGCAGCGCCCGTCCCGGCCGAGCTCGGCGGGCTCGGCGTCTCGTCCGCGCACGATCTCGTCGTCGCGTCTAGCCGCCTGGCACGTGGTGACGCCTCCGTCGCGATTGGCGTGAACATGCACCTCGTCGCGGTGCAGAACATGGAGCGCCGCCGCCAGGTGGCGGTGGCGGCCGGGCAGGAGCGGCGCGCCCGCGGGTTTGCGTCGTCGCTCGAGCGGATAGCCCGCGACGGCGTGGTGCTGGCCGCCGCGATCAGCGAACCCGGGCAGGACCTGACGAGGCCGGGCACCGTCGCCACTCGCACGGATACGGGTTGGCGTATCGACGGCCGCAAGGTGTTCTGCACGATGGCGCCCGCGGCCACGCATCTCTACGTGGCCGTGCGGTACGCCGACGGCGACGGCGTCGAGCGCTACGCCTACGCGATGGTGCCCACCGACACCCCGGGCGTCGTGGTCCACGACGACTGGGACGCGCTCGGCATGCGCGCCTCGGGCAGCAACTCGGTCACGCTCGATGGTGTCGAGCTCCCTGAGTCCGGCGTGCGGGGCGGCTTCCGGACCGGCGACCCGACGCCGTACATGGAGCGGAATCTCATCGCGGGGCTGTTCCACGCAGCCGCCTCGCTGGGCATCGCGGAATCAGCCGACCAGTTCGCTCGCCAAGGGCTTGCCGGGCGGATCAACGGCGATGCGCACCCACGCAGGCAGGTGGCCGACAACGCCCTCGACCTTGTTGCCGCCCGCGGGGCCCTATCCCGCGCCGCCGCCCTGATCGACGAGCACCGCGCAGCCAATCCGGCGTCCGACGGCGCGGCCGAAGAGCTCGCTGCGCTCTTCGCCGATGCGCAGGCCGCCAAGACGTTCATTGGCGAGGCTGCCGCCCGGACTGTGGACCGCGCGCTTGCGCTCTCGGGCGGCGCCGGCTACCTGAACGGCAGCCCCCTCGCCCGCGCCTACCGTGACGTCAAGGCCGGCTCCTTCATGCACCCGCTCGGCGCCAACCGGGCCTACGACTATCTCGCCCAGGTCGTCCTCGGCGAACAGACCTCACTCCATTGACATGGCTCACGCGTCGCCAGCCCAATCCCCAGACGTCATCGATGCACGCTCGTTCCGTGAGGCGCTCGGCAGATTTGCGACCGGGGTCGCATTGGTCACCGCAGCGCCCGACGGCCAGCCCACTGGCCTGATCGTCAACTCGCTCGCATCCGTCTCGCTTGACCCACCGCTCGTCTCCTTCTGCCCCGCCAAGAGCTCACTCACCTGGCAGCGCATGCGGCACACCGGCCGCTTCGGAATCAATCTGCTCGCGCGACGGCACGAACCGTTCGCAAGGCGCGCTGCCCTTGCCGGCGCCGACAGATTCGCCGGGCTCGAATGGGAACGCGGTCGCAGTGGCGCGCCAATGCTCGCGGACGCCCTCGCTACTCTCGAGTGCGAGATCATCGCCGAACACCCCGCCGGCGACCACTGGATCGTCATCGGCCAGGTCGACGCACTGCACACAAGGATCGACGAGCCGCTCGTCTTCTTCGCCGGCAGATTCGCTTCGCTGCAACAGTCAAAGTAGAGCAGCGACGCCACCGCCCAAGCCGCTGGTCTGTCGCCAAGCGCGAGTGCCTACGGCGCGCCTAGAGCCCAGCCGATCGCTCAGCCCGCGGGAGCGGTGATTGGTTCAAGCCACTCTGGCGGCAGCACCGCCGGGGTTCTCCCTGGAAAGTGCGGGACGATACGGGTCGCCAGCCGGCCTGCCGGCCGACCCTCGATCGCCGGCCGGAGATCGTCGAGACTCATGGCCAAGCGCAGGCTCGGGGCGATCTGCAGGTCGGCCACGTTCGGGGGCTCGCCGCCGAGGATCCCCTCCTCCATCCAGCCGTCGATTCGTTGGAGCATCCCGGGCAAGGCGGCGATCGCAGAGCGGACGTTCTCGTCGGTGGCTCCGCGCGAGCGGGCATCGAGCGCGATGAAGGGGCCTGCGGTCCTCGCCGCGAGCCGATGCGGCATCCCGATCTTTGAGCCCTCGAGATAGCCGACGAGCCCGCTGCGGTCCTTGCGTGCGGACCAGAGAAAGATCTCTCGCACCCTTTGCTGGAGCTCCTCGTCACCGAAGCGCTCGGCCTCCTCCACGGCCCGTCTTCGCTCCGCATCGCCAGGAAACAGCGGGGGCTCCGGCTTGCGGCGCTCGAGCTCGCGCGCGAGCGCCCGCGTTCCCTGCACCCGCTCACCATCGATCTTGGCTGCGGGCACGGTCACGTCGGGGAATCGGAGAGCCTTGAGCACCACCCACGAGACGACCGGCAGAAGGTCGACCCGCTTGTAGTCGATCCCCTTGTGCTCGAACAGCAGCTGACCCGTCGTTGCAGCATGCGAGCCGGGCATCGAAAAGAGCCGGACGTTCATCGGCCCCCACAGTATGCGTTCTTCGCAGGGCGAGCATCGCGCTGGGCTGTCAGCCGTCCACTACGAAGCTTTGCAGCGGTCCCACCGTCGAGGCGGTCGCCGGCGAAGGGCGTCAGGTCGATGCCGCCGACGTACGCCACCCGGCCGTCGATCACGGCCGTCTTCTCGTGGTGGCAGTGCATCGGTCGGTTGTACGTGTCGAGGTCCATGCGCACGCCGGAATCACGTGTCATGGCGCGCCGGGCGCGCTCGACGCCGCGGCGCCAGGGCCGGAAGATCGGCACCGGCGATCCTGCCCATCCGCTCTTGAGCCCTCGGGTCCGCCGTTCGCATCCCCGTGGCGGTATGACGCGAGTCCGCTCCCGGACGGCAGCGCCGTGCGTTGGCGCCGGCGACACCACAACTCCGACCCAGCCGCCGTCGTCTTGGCTATGTGGTCGCGCCGACCTCCCCCACCCCATCCGCCCGCCGGCGCTCCTCGCGGCGTGCGAGCTGCTTGCCCGGCCAGCCACTCCGCTCGCCAACGATCATCACCAGGCCCGGAACGAGCAGAGTGCGGATCAGCAACGCATCGATCAGCAGCCCGACCGCCATGATCAGCGCAATCTCGTAGAAGGCCCGGAGCGGCGCGAGCGCCGCCAGCGCGAATGAACCGGCGAGCACGATCCCCGCGAGGGTGATCGGCTTGGAGGCGAGCGTCACGGCCACCGGCACGGCCTCGCGGAGCGGCCGTCTCTGCGCCTCCTGCCAGACGCGCCCGATCAGGAACACGTTGTAGTCGGAGCCGAGCGAGATCAGCAGCACCGCCGCGCCGAAGGGCACGAAGTAGGTCAGCCCCTGGTAGCCGAGCAGGCCCTGAAACACGTACGTGGCCACGCCCAGTGAGGCCGCGAGCGCGAGCACGCTCGCCACCACCAGGTAGAGCGGAGCCACGAGCGCCCGCAGGTAGATCGCCAGCACGAGGAAGATCGCGAGCAGCGCCGCCGGGGTAATTCGCGCGAGATCACCGACGGTCTTGTCGATCGTCTCGGCCGACAGCGCCGTGTCGCCGGCGAAGGAGGCGTGCGCCCCCGGCAGACCCGCCCGCCGCAACAGCTGCGGGAGCCGCTGCTCGATCGTCCGAAGGCGCGAGATCGCGCGCGCGCCGAGGGGATCGCTGTCGAGCACGATGAAGTAGCGCGCGGCATCGCCACTCGAGGAACGCGTGGCGCCCAGAGTGATGCCCTTCACCGGCTGCTGCGCGGGACCCAGCACGAGGGCGAGGCCGGGCTGACGCGCCACCAGCGCCTGGAGCCGGGCGAGGGCGTGCCTGCGGCGGGCCACTCCCGGCTGGGACACCACCATGACCGTGGGCGAGAGGATGCCGGGGGCAAAGCCCTTCGCCGCCGCCTCGTAGGCCTGGCGCGGCGGCGAGCCGGAGGGGAGGCCGCGAACGATCGGATTGCTCAGCGTGAGGTGCCTGAGGCCGCTGGCGCAGAGCCCGAGCACCAGCAGCACCCCCAGCACCGTCCACCACGGGCGTCCTGTGGCGAAGCGCACGGCGTTCGAGCGCCGCGGGCGCCGCTCGCCCAGCTCGGCCTCCTCCGCGGCGGCCTCCTGAGACAGCTCACGCCCGGGACGCCGGGGCCAGAAAAGAGCGCCGCCGAAGGTGGCCAGCACCGCCGGGACGAACGTGATTGCCACGACCATCGCCACGAGCACCGAGACCGCGAGGCCGGGGCCGAATACGCGGAAGAAGTCCAGCCGAGCCACCAGCAGCGCGCTCGTGGCCGCCACGACCGTGATGCCGGCGGTGAAGATGATCGGGATGAGCTGGGCGGTGCTGCGTTCGGCTGCCTCGAGCCGCGGCAGGCCTCCCGCGGCGAGCGCACGGAATCTCGAAAGGAAGAAGATCGCGTAGTCGGTGACCACGCCGAACACGAGCACGACGATCACTGGCTCGACCTCCTGCGGCACCGACAGCCCCGCGCGCTGCCCTATCCAGGCCACCGACCTGCTCGCGATCATGAACGCGATTCCCATCGCCACGAGCGTCGCGAGCGGCGCGCCCACGGCGCGAAAGCGCAGCCCGACCGCCAGCGCGACGAGCAGGACCGAGCCGAGCTCGATCCAGCGCAGCCGCTGCTCGACGATGTTCGTCCGCTCCACCTGCGCCGGGGCGAGTCCCGTGACGCCGGCGATACCTTTGGTGCTCGGAGGCGCCACATGGCGCTTCACCAGGCGGTCCGCCTCGGACGTGCGCACGTATGCGTTGGCCCCCGGGTCGAAGAAGAGAAAGGTGATCGCGGTGGTCGAGCGCTCGCGCGAGAAGGGTGGGGCGCCCAGGGCGTTCGTTACCGGCAGCGCACCCTTGATCCTCGAGTAGCCGGGCACCCTGCCGCGGGTCAGCGCCGCGGCTAACCGCACGGTGTCGAGCTGCTTTCCCGCCGACAGGCCCTCCGGATCGCGTTGCACGATCAGGGTGCGCGAGAGCAGCGGAAAGCCGAAGCGCGTCTTTGAAACCTTCTCGGCCTTGATGGCGTCGGAGTTCTGGGGCACAAGCGAGCCCAGCGAGCCGTTGCCCGCCTCCTTGATGCTCGGCAGGAACGAGTGGGCAAGCACCGCCAGCGCGAGCCACCCGAGGATCACCAGCCAGCGCAGACGGCGGAGAGCCACCGCACACAGTTGCAGTGGTCTTGAGGCCGCGGCTTGCGTCAGTGCACGCGTTGCCGCCATTGGGCCTCTGTCACCCCGAGCCGCGCCAGTTCAGCCCGCGCGAGCGCCTCGCACTGGCCCGCCTCGAACTCGTCCCAGGGATTGGGGACCATCCTCACGAGGCGCCGGTAGGGCAGCGTCACTAGCGCACGCTGCGCGAGCGCGCGCCTGAAGTCCGGGTCGTCTCCGCACCGCATCGCGAGGCGGCGGGCGGTGCGACGCTCTCGCACCGCTGCCACCCGCAACGGCAGGTAGAAGCCGAGCACTGGAACGGAGGGAATGACCGCGATCGCGAGCGCGAGCATCCAGCTCAGCTTGTGCACGCTGCCGCGGCTCTGGCGCCCGCTCTGGATCGCGCTCTGCCCGGCGGCCTTGACCTGTTCTCCAGCCTTCGAGATGCGACCGCCCACGAACGGCACGGAGCCGAGAGAGGAGACCGCATCGCCGGTCGTCTTCACGGCGACGCCCGTCTTCGTGACCGTGCTGCTGAGCTGCCGCAGCCCGCTCACCTGGTTCCCGATCGCCACCCCGAGATAGATCCACGCGGCCACCCACGCGGCCAGGGCAAGGTCGAGTGCGACGCGAGCGCGACCCGCCGGCAGCAGAGGCGTGAAATTGGCCATCGGGACTCTGGTTGCCCGAGCCTGCGCGCTTGACTCATCCGCCGAACCGCTGATGTTCGCGCCAGTACCAGCACGGCGACGGGCGCGTGCTGGCGCCGGCGGCGTCCCCGCAGCGTCAGCCTCCGCCAAGCAGACCCTGCAGCGCCCCGGCGACCGTGCGCGGGTCGACCCCATGCTCACGCTTGAAGCGCTGGGCGTCGTCCTTGTCCGCCAGCGCGAGGACGAGCTCCTCGCGGGACGAGCCGAGCCGGCAGGCGGTCCGATCGAGGAGATCCAGGGCCTGCCGCTGCAGAAAACCTGCGATCCCGCCCGCATTCGGCGGCGTGCGGTGAGCGTTGCAGGGATCCTGGATCGTCGGCGGCTCGGGCGCTACTGCTCGGTAGAGGGCGGCGTACGCCACTGGCACCCCAACGGCGAGCGCTCCGGCCGCGACGAGCACGGCAAGGCGCGCCCCCGCCAGCAACAGGAGCGCGGCGAGGAACCCGGCAGCACCGGCGATGACGAACGACGAGCGAAACGCCTTGCCCACGGCGGCGATGAGCGTCTGATCCGCCCGCCGTCCGAGCGTGTCGTAGGCGACCAGGTCGGCGCCGGAGAACTGGTCGCGTTGCTTGGCGACGGCCCGTCGAAGACCGGCTCGCGGCTCGTTCGACTGCACGCCGTTGAGGAGCGCGGGTGCAAGCTTGACCTTGTCGAGCGGAGGAAGCGATGCATCGAGCACGAGCGCCACACCCTGCTCGCGCGCCGTCAGCGTGGCGGCATCGAGCTGGTGGGCGGCGATCGGCGCCGCAATGGCGAGGATCGCCGCTATGCCCGCGTAGCGGATGGTGAGGAGGCGCGCGGCGTCGCGCGGCGTGCGTTCGGGAAGCAATCCACCGCCGAATGCGGTGAGCGCCAGCCCCATGCCCACGCCGGCGAGCAGCTGGGGAACGACCATCCACCACAGGGAGGCTGTGGGCAGCCACGCGAGTGCAAGCACACCGCCGCCAACGAGGGCGCAGCCGGCGACGGCGCGCCCTTGTTGGTCGCCCCCGATCCGCGCGCCGGCCAGCGCGGCCACCGGGATGATGGTCACGGCGCCCGCAGCACCGAGCGGGCTGACGTTCCAGCCCGCCACGAGCAGCAGCACGAGCAGGAACAACACGGCGCTGAGCGCGGCGGAGACGAGCCCGAGGGCCAGCGCCGGGCGCCAGCCGAAGTGCTCGCGCCCGCCATCGCGCTCGGGCTCAGCGGGGAGGAGCAGCGGCCGCCGAGGACCGGCGAGCACCGCCGCCGCGCCGGCCAGGGCGATGGGTACCTGGAACACGAATATCGCTCGCCAGCTGAACGCCTGCGTCAGCGCGCCGCCGATCGCGGGCCCGGCGGCGGTGGCGAACACCGCCGCCCACACCCAGAGCCTGCGACCGCGTCCCCGTGCGCCCCCCAGCAACTCGAACACGGTGCTCAGCCCGGCGGCGCCACCCAATGCCTGCGCGCCCCGCGCCACGAGCAGCAGCGGAAGGCTGCCGGCCACGGCGCACACCACGCTCGACACCGCAAGCACCGCGAAGCCGCACGTCCCCACCGTGCGCACGGAGTAACGCGACGCCGCGCGCTCGAACGGAAGCAGCGCCACTGCGATCACGAAGGTGTACAGGCCGATGACCGCGGCCACCCCCTCGATCGTCGTGTTGAGATCGTGCAGGATGTCCGGCAGGGCCAGCGTGACGATGGATGCGTCGGCCAGCGCGAGCCCGCCGGCCACGGCGAGTGCCACGGCGCGCGCGTTCATAGGAGAGAAGTATCCGCGCCGCGCCGCGGGAGGCGAAGACTGCGCGGCACCAAACGGCTCCCCGATCCAGGAGCTCCGGCCCGCCGACTCCTCACACCGCTGAGGGCTCGGCCTGACGAGCCGGCGGCGCGGCGGGCTCGGCCGCGGGAGCGGCATCGGGAAGCGGCGTAAGCCGCGCCGTCACGACGTACGAGACGACGACCGCCACGATCACGAGCGGCATCACGGCCAGCCCGTCCGTCCCCAGAAGCAGCGTGGCGAGCAGGACCGACGTAAGGGGCAGCCGCAGCATGGCCGTGGACATGGCTCCTATCCCCATGGCCACAGCCGTCACGAGCACGAGCCCCGGCAGGTGTGAGAACGCGATACCGCCCGCCGCGCCGATGAACATCGACGGGAAGACTGGCCCACCGCGGAAGCTGCCGAGCGACACGGCGTACGCGAGTGCCTTGCATGCGACGAGCAGCAGCATGGCGCCCAGCGAGTAGGTGGCGGCGCTGGCGATCAGAGGCCCTATCTGGTTCTGTCCCGAGAACAGGACATCTGAGGTCGGGTGGTCGGTGGATTGCGCGAAGAGGATGGCCAGACCGCCCACGAGCAGGCCGGCGACGGGGGTGAGCAGCATCAGCCGCCGCTCCACATGCGGCCGGAGGTAAAGCGCGAGCCATCGAATACCGGCCGCGAGCAGGGCGGCGGTGAGGCCGACGGCGAGCGCCCACCCGAACTCGCCCGCGGTGGGCTGCCCAACGTGCGGAAGCGAGGGCAGCGCGAGCGAGAACGTGCCCAACCCGGTCCACGAGTCCAGCCCGATGAAGATCAGCGATCCGACGCCGGCGGCAAGCAGCCCGGGCACCAGCACCACGCCGATCATCGGCCCGCTCAGGCCGGCGGCCTCCATCAGCAGGAACGCCCCCAGAAGCGGAGAGCCCAGCAGCGTGCTGATGGCTGCGAAGCTGCCCGCGGCAGCCACCACCGCCTGCGTGTTCCGCGGTGCGTCGGCCTTGACCAGTCGCACCGCGCAGACCGCGAGACCGCCGCCCAGAGCGATCAGCGGCGCCTCGGGCCCGAGCACGGCGCCGCCCGCAAGCGTGGCCAGCGCGGCGAGCGCGATGCCCGGCAGCGTGACGGGCGAGGGCGGGCCGCTCATGTGGAACCCGTCCGCGGGCGAATGGCCGCCGCGTCCCGGGAGATAGCGAATCGCGAAGCCGACGATCACGCCGGCCACGAGCAGCGGCGGCAGCGGCCACCAGGCCGGTGGAGCGTCGAAGCCGAGGCTCTTCGGCAGATCCGTGAACACCGCGGTCTGGAGCTTGTCGACGAGCCAGAGGAACCCCCACGAGGCCGCGGAGATCGGCACCCCGATCAGCGCCGCCAAGATCAGCAGTCCGACGTACCGGCGGCTCCTGAGCAGCTCAGCCGGATCGGGGTTTTGCGCCATGCGCCTAGCGGCTGCTGGCGGCCGCCGCGGGCTCGGGCGCCGCGTCCTCGCCCCAGTCGATCCGCGGGGCATCCGAACGGTCGAGCCTCTGCGGCCCACGACCCTCGGAGAAGTAGTCCCAGCCCCACTGCACGAAGGCGTCGATCCGATTGCGCACGCCGGTCATGAGCATCGCGTGGACACCCAGCCACGCGGAGAACGCCACGACACCGTGCAGCTCGTGGCGATGCGATCCGACCTCGGCGATCGCGGACCCCCGCCCGATCATCGCCATGATGCCCTTGTCCTTGTAGTGGAAGGGCTTGCGCGACTTGCCGCTGAGGTCGGCAAGGATGTTCGACGCAGCCCAGGTGCCGCTCTGGGCGGCCACCGAGCCGAGCTGTGGGTACGGCGTGCCGTCGGGGCTCGGGATGTTGGCCACGTCGCCCACGGCGTACACGCCCGGCGCACCCTCGATGGTCAGGTCATGCTCCACGTCGATCCTGCCGCCACGTCCCTGCGGCAGGCTTGCACGCGCCGCCAGCGGCGGCGCCTTGATGCCGCCGCCCCAGATCACGCACCTCGTGCGGATCGTGGTGCCGTCGGCGAGCGTCACGTGGCCGGGGCCGATCTCGGTTACCGCGGTGCCGAGGTGGAGCCGGACGCCCTTGCGCTGCAGCACCTTCGCCACGTAGTCGTGCGCCCTGTCGGAGAACGGCCCGAGCAGGGTGTGACCCAGGTCCACGATGTGCACCTGGGCGGCGGTGACAGCCAGGTCCCGGTACTCCACCGCCATCGTGTCCCGGATCATGTCCGCCAGGGCGCCGGCGGTCTCCACGCCGGTGGGTCCGCCCCCGACGACCACGAAGTTCAACGCGCCCTGTTCAACCAGCTCGGGGTTGCGGTCGGCGTCTTCGAACAGCGCAAGAATCCGCGCCCGCAAGGCGGCGGCGTGGTCGAGCAGGTAGAGGGGTAGCGCATGGTCCTCAGCTCCCTTGGTGCCGAAGTAGTTGGGCTGCGACCCGGCCGCGAGCACGAGCGCGTCGCCCGTCCAGCTCTCGCCGTCGCTCGTCTCCACCGTCTTGGTGGATGGATCGATCGCGCTGACCTCGGCGAGCTTCACGTCGACGTTTGGGTGGTCGTGGAACAGCTTCCGGAGCGAATAGGAGATGTCCGCCCCCGCCAGCTGACACGTGGCCACCTGGTACAGCAGCGGCTGGAACTGGTGGTAGTTGTTCCGGTCGATCAGGGTGACCCGGATGTCATCGTCCGCATCGGCGAGCTCCCGCACGCACCCGACGCCGGCGAAGCCGCCGCCCACGACGATCACGTGGCTCATGTGACCGTCCCCGCGGTCGCCGTCGCTCCGAGCCGCTCCTTCAGGCGGTCGCCCACGCGGAGCGCATTCGCCATCGCGGTCAGAGCCGGGTTCACAGCACCGATGCTCGGGAAGAAGCTCGTGTCGACCACGTAGAGGTTGTCGAGCTCGTGCGCCCGGCAGTCCACGTCGAGCACCGAGGACGCCGGGTCGCGACCGAAGCGGACGGTGCCCGCCTGGTGGGCGCATCCGGCCACGGGAATGTCGTTCTTGAGGTAGGCGTGCCGCGGCACGAGGTGGTGCTCGTGCATCCCCACCTTGCCAAGCAGCCCTTTCAGCTTACGGTAGAGGTGCGCCTTGGCGAGGTCGTTCGTCGCCGTGTAGCTCAACCGGATACGGCCGTCGCTCGCCAGGGTCACCCGGTTCTCCGGCAGCGGCAGGTCCTCGGTCGAAAGCCAGAAGTCCACGGCGTGGCGAGCGACGTCGCGCAGGCTGCGCTTGGGAGCCAAGAGGGTCTCCACGGGCTTCTCGCCGCGGAACATGGGCGCCTGCGACTTGCCGACCATCTGGATGTTCCCCATCGGGTAGTCGAAGTCGTCGCTGCCGAAGTAGAAGTCGTTGAGCCCCAGGGTCTTCTGGAACACCGTCGGGTTCTCTTCCTTCGACAGGGCGAGCACGGCCACGCTGGCGTGGAACATGTAGTTGCGACCCACCTGGTCGGAGCCGTTGGCCAGGCCGCCCGGGTGTGCGTCGTTGGCCGAGGCGAGCAGCAGCTTGGCCGAGTTGGCCGCCCCGCAGGAGACCACGACGATGTCTGCCGAGAAGCTCTCGCGGCCACCGTCGCGGGCCACCACCACCTCAGTCACCGCAGTCCCCGCCGCGTTGGTCTCGAGCCGTACCACGGGCGCGTTGGTGAGGAGGCTGACGTTGTCGTGCTCGAGCGCCGGCCGGACGCCGAGCATCTCCGCATCCGATTTGGCCTGCACGAGGCACGGGAAGCCGTCGCAGTCCGGGCAGCGCACGCACCGGCTGTAGGGCGGCAGCTCCTCGTTGAGCCTGATCCCGCACGGGGCGTGGAAGGGATGGTGGCCGGCCTTGGCCAGGTCATCGGACAGCTGCTGGATGCGCGGCTCGTGCGAGACGGGCGGATGCGGGTACTCCTTGCTCACTGGCGGATCCGTGGGGTCCTCGCCGTGCTTGCCGTGCACCTCGTACAGCTGCTCCGCCTCGGAGTAGTAGGGCTCCATCTCCTCGTATGAGATCGGCCATGCCGGCGAGACACCGTCGTGGTGTCGCAGCTCGCCGAAGTCCTCCTTGCGCAGCCGATAGAGCGCCGCGCCGTAGAGCTTGGTGGCGCCGCCGACGAAGTAATGCACCTGCGGCTGGAACTCCTTCCCCACGGCGTCGTACCAGGTGTCCGGCGATACGTAGCGGTTGTCCACGAACACGGCCTCGGCCTGCCAGTTCTGCGCCTCCCGCCGGAGCCAGTCGCCCCGCTCGATCAGGAGTATCCGCTTGCCGGTGGGGGCAAGGTGACGCGCGAGCGTGCCGCCGCCCGCCCCGGTGCCGATCACGATTACGTCGTAGTGGTCCATGGCATTCATGACGCCACCCACGGGTCGTGCCAGCGGCCGTATCCGGCCAGGATCTTGTCGGCCTCGCCCGGCCCCCACGACCCCGGCGCGTAGGCGTGAACGGGGGGCGGAGCCTCGAGCAGCGGCTGCATGATCCGCCAGGTCTCCTCCACGCTGTCCTCCCGAGTGAAGCTGGAGCTATCGCCCACCATTGCGGCTCGCAGGAGCACCTCGTACGGCGTCGGGCCCTCGCCACCCTCCTCCGCAAACTCCATGTCGAGATCGATGGGCCCCGGGCCCGGCGCGCCGGCGCGGTGAGCGCCGAGCGTGAGCCTGACGCCGGTCGAGGGATCGAGTTTGACCACGAACTGGACGGGGTCGACGAGGTGCTTGTCGGTGCTCACGAAGCCAAGGCGCGGCGGCCGTTTGAAGACGAGGCGCAGCTCCGTCTGGGTGACGGGGAGCCGCTTGCCGGTCCTGATGAAGAACGGCACTCCGGCCCAGCGCCAGTTGTCGATCTCGAGCCGCATGGCCGCGTAGGTCTCCGTGGTCGAGTCGGGCGCGACCCCATCGATCGAGCGGTAGCCGTCGTACTGGCCGCGCACGTAGTGCTTGGGGTCGGCGGGCGGCATCGAGCGGAACACCGCGTACTTGGCGTCCTTGAGCGTCGCGGCATCGTCGCCGGCCGGCGCCTCCATCGCCGCCATCGCCACGAGCTGCATGAGGTGATTGACCACCACGTCACGCAGCGCGCCCACCGGATCGTAGAAGTGGCCTCGATCCTCCACGCCGAAGCTCTCCGCCATCGTGATCTGCACCGACTCGACGTACTCGCGGCTCCAAACCGGCTCGAGCATCGTGTTTGCGAAGCGGAGGTAGAGCAGCTCGCGCAGTCCCATCTTCCCGAGGAAGTGGTCGATCCTGTAGAGCTGAGACTCGTCGATGTAGTTGTGCACCTCGGCGTTCAGCTCGGCCGCCGACTGGTAGTCGTGGCCGAACGGCTTCTCCACCACCACGCGCGCGCCGTCGGTGAGCCCTGCCTCGGCCAGCCCCTTGATCACCATCCCGAAGAGCACGGGCGGGATCTCCAGGTAGAAGACTGGGCTCTGGGCGCCGCCCATCGCGTCGCTGACACGCGCGTAGGTGGCGGCCTCGCCGAAGTCGCCCTGCACGTACGAGAGCCGTCCGGCGAAGCGCTCGAAGGTGTCGTCGTCGATCGACTCGCCGCAGTCCTCGATGCACTGGCGGGCGTGATCGCGTAATTGGGCGACCGTCCAGTCGTTGGCCGCGACGCCGATGATCGGGCAGTCGAGCAGCCCGCGCCGGTCAAGCCTGTAGAGCGACCGGAAGGTCATCACCTTCGCGAGGTCGCCAGTGATCCCGAAGACGACAAGCGCGTCGGCCGGCGCGCTCGCGTCTCGCGTGGCGGTGACGGGCGCCACGGTGGACTGGGTGGCGGACAAGGCCTCTCCCTTCTCCGGATGAGCAACAGAGTCTCGGCGCTGTCGCTGCGTCCAGCCTCACCCGGATCAGGTGAAAGTGCGCGTGCGGCGACGCGAAAAGATCAACCGTTCCGGGTGAGGAGCGGTACGCGCGTCCGCCCTAGCCTTGCGACGATCGCGATGCCAACCCCTCTGACCAGCTGGCCGGTTCGGGCCGTGCTGGCGGGAGCCGCCGGCACTGCCGCCATGACGGCCGCGTACGCAGGCGAGCGGCGTGTACGCGGGCGTACCCACGGGTCACTCGACTACGACGACAGCCTGGTGCCAGGTCAGATCGTGGCCGCGATCATGCATCTGCCGCACGTCACCGCTCGCGAGGATCGTGACCTCGGGCTGGCGCTGCGGTGGGGGTACGGCTCCGCTTTCGGCCTGCTGCACGGGGCCCTTCGCCGTACCGTCGGCGAGCCGTGGGCGAGCGCGGCGTTCGGAGGAACCCTCATCACCGCCACCTTCACCCTGTTCCCGCTGCTTGGCCGCACCCCGCCGCCCTGGCGCTGGCCGCCCGACGTGATGGGCACGAGCGTGGCCACACACGCGGTGTACGTGGCGGCGGTGGCCGCCGTCGACGGCGGAGCGGCGAAGGTCGTCCGCTCGTGATGGTCATCGCCAACACGACGGTGGATCTCGCGCGCATCCAGTTCGCCACCACGTCGATCTATCACTTCCTCTTCGTCCCACTGACCCTCGGGCTCGCCCCGATCGTGGCGACGATGCAGACGCTCTGGTACCGCAAGGCCGACGAGCGCTGGCTGCGACTGACGCACTTCTTCGGCACGCTGCTCCTGATCAACTTCGCGATCGGCGTCGCCACCGGCCTGGTGCAGGAGTTTCAGTTCGGGATGAACTGGTCGCTGTACGCGGGCTTCGTCGGCAACGTGTTTGGCGCTCCGCTCGCGATCGAGGGGCTGGCCGCGTTCTTCCTCGAGTCGGTCTTCCTCGGGCTGTGGATCTTCGGCTGGGACCGCCTCTCCCCCAGGCTCCATCTGGCCACCATCTGGATCGCCGCCCTCGGCACCTGGCTCTCCGCCTACTTCATCCTCGTGGCCAACTCGTTCATGCAGAACCCCACCGGCTACAAGGTGTCCGGCGGGAAGGCACAGCTCACAGACGTCGGAGCCCTGCTAGGCAACCGGTTCGCGCTCTGGGCGGTGTTTCACACGTTGCTGGTGGCACTCAGCACGGGCTCGCTCGTGGTGCTGGGCATCGCGTGCTGGCACATGTTGCGGGGCCGCAACACCGAGGTCTTCCGCAAGGCCGCCGCGCTGGCCCTGATCTTCGCGGTGCCGGCCACGCTTGTGAACCTGGCCGTGGGCTCACATCTTGGGGTCGTCGCCACCAAGGACCAGCCGATGAAGATCTCCGGGGCGGAGGCGCTCTGGAACACCGAGCAGCCGGCGAGCTTCTCGCTCTTTCAGATCGGAGGCTTCAGCGCGCAGAACCCCAACCCGAGCGTGGACATCGAGGTGCCCGACCTGCTCTCCGTCCTCGCCACGGGCTCGTTCCACGGCAAGGTGCAGGGCCTCGACCAGCTACAGGCGCAGTACGAGAAGCAGTTCGGCAAGGGCAACTACATCCCGCCGATACGCGTGCTCTATTGGAGCATGCGGGTGATGGCGTACCTCGGCACGCTGATGTTCCTGGTGGCCGCCGTGGGTGCGTGGCTCTATCGCAGGCAGACGTTGCACAAGACGCGCTGGTTCCTTTGGACGGCGGTGGCCAGCATCGCTCTCCCGTTCCTTGCGGCCACGGCCGGCTGGCTCCTCACGGAGGTGGGCAGGCAGCCGTGGATCGTGCAGGGCCTGCTGCGCACCTCTGACGCGAACTCGCCAAATGTCTCCACCACCACAATCGCCATCAGCCTCGCGGTGTTCGCGCTGCTCTACGGCGCACTGGCGGTGGTCGACTTCGTCCTGATGCGCCGCTATGCGCGCCTCGACCCCATCGAACGGACCACTCCGGTGGAGCCGATACAGCCCGCTCCGAGCTACTGAGATGAGCCTCGCCACCACCTGGTTCGTGCTGATCGCGGTCCTCTGGGGCGGCTACTTCCTGCTCGAAGGCTTCGACTTCGGCGTGGGCATGCTGCTGCCGTTTCTGCCGCGGAGCGAAGAGGACACGGACGCGATGTTCGAATCGATCGGTCCGGTGTGGGACGGCAACGAGGTGTGGCTGGTGGTGGCGGCCGGCGCCACGTTCGCGGCCTTTCCCACCTGGTACGGCACGATGTTCTCCGGCTTCTACATCGCCCTGCTCTTGATCCTCGTCTTCCTGATCCTCAGGGTCGTCTCGTTCGAGTGGCGGGGCAAGAGCCACAGCCGGCGCTGGCGCGCCGCCTGGGCGTGGGCCAACACCGTGGGCAGCACGGGAGCGCCGCTGGTGTGGGGCATCGGGCTGGCCAGTCTCCTCCACGGTGTGCCGCTCGACTCCAAGGGCAACTACAGCGGCGACTTCCTCGATCTGTTCAGCGGCTATACGGTGCTCGCCGGGCTCGCGGTCGTGCTGCTGTGCAGCTTCCACGGCGCCAACTACCTGGCGCTCCGGACCGGGGGACAGCTTGGCCAGCGCGCCGGAACGGCCGCCGCGCGCCTGTCCCTCCCGGCGTTGGTGGTTGCCGGCGGCTTCCTCGCCGCCACCGTCGCGGTGGCCGTGGACCGCAACCAGCGCGGGGCGCTCGGCCCGGCGGTCGTGGCGGCGCTGGCCGGCGCTGCGCTGGTGCTCGCGATCGTGTTCAGCTTCGCGCGCCGGCGCGGTCTGGCATTCCTGATGACCGCTCTCGGCACGCTCGGTGTGGTGGCTGCGCTGTTCACCTCGCTCTACCCGCGGGTGATGGTGTCGCATCCCGACTTCGGCAACAGCCTGACCGTCTCCGGGGCGGCATCCGAGCACTACACGTTGAAGGTGATCACGATCGTGGCCGCCCTGCTGCTGCCCCTGGTACTGCTCTACCAGACCTGGTCCTACTACGTCTTCCGTGCGCGCGTGGGCGGTGCCGAACCGCCGAGCAGCCCGGTGGAGGCCCTGGCGCAAAGGGACGGCAGCGCGCCGGCGAAATGAGCGCCTGGAGACCGCGTGCTCGAGCTCAGGGTCTACGGTTCGTCGCACGAGCTGGCGGAGCTCGGAGCCGAGATCGAGCGGCGCGGAGCAGCGCGCCACGCGGTGCTCGCCGAGGGGATGAGTGACGGACGCGCGCTCTTGATGGCTGAGGTCCAGCGCGGGAGCGCCGACGCGGTGCTCGCGTTCGTGTTTGCCACCGGCCTGCCCCAGGAGGACGTGGCGATCTGCCGCCTCGACGACGTGGGCCCGGTCGCGTCCGCCGGCGCGTCCACCACGCTCATCTGGGCCGACGTGATCGGACAGGCAAGACAGAACGCCCGACCGGTCGCGCGCTACCTCGTGTTCATGCTCGCGGCCGGCGTGATAGCCGGCTTCGGCGTGATCTACGGGAACTCGACGCTCATCGTCGGCGCGATGGCGGTGAGCCCGGACACGCTCCCCGTGACGGCGGTGTGTGCCGCAGTGCTGGAGCGGCGCTGGCGCCTTGCGGCGCGCGCCCTCGTGACACTCGCGATCGGTCTGAGCGCGGCCTGTGCGATGGCCGCTGGGATCACGGCCATGCTCAACCTGTTCGACGGACTACCGTCGGGGTTCCAGGTCGGCGAAGGACCTCTCTCAGGCATCCTGGAGGTCAACGCCGCGACCATTGGCGTCGCGCTCGCCGCCGGCGTGGCCGGAATGCTCGCGCTCGAAACCCGTGCGAGCTCGTCGGTCGGTGTCGCGATCTCGATCACCACGATTCCGGCCGCCGCCTATCTTGGGGTGGCCGCCGGTGTTGGCCAGCTGGACAAGGCCTGGGGCGCTCTCGGGGTCCTCGGCGTGAACGTGGCGATGCTGCTGCTGGGCGGCACGGCGACGCTGGTCACGCAGCGCTGGATCGCGCGGCGGGTGGAGCGGCGGCGCGCAACCGTCCCCGTTCCAGAGTCAGGGTCGATTCCACGTGCTCAAGCCCCTCGGGGCGATGGGTGATCAGCAGCACCGTGCGACCGCCCGCCGCTCTGAACACGTCGTCCATGAGCTCCCCCGCCGTCGGCGAATCGAGATGCGCGGTTGGCTCGTCGAGCACGAGGATCGGAGCCTCCGAGATCAGCGCGCGGGCCAGCGCGACTCGCTGGCGCTGACCGCCCGAGAGCTGCGCCCCTGCCTCGCCGACGTAGGTGTCCGCGCCATCCGGAAGCGAGGCCACCCAATCCCAGATGCACGCTCGACGCAGAGCGTGCTCCACCTCTGTGTCGGACGCTGCGGGCCGGCCGATCAGCACGTTCTGCCGGATCGAGGTGGAGAACAGATGCGCGTCCTGGCGGGCGACGGCGATCATCCGCCGCACGTCCTCCTGGCGGTAGCGGCGAAGATCGTGGCCCGCGAGCTCGACCCGCCCACGCTCGGGATCGAGAAAGCGCAGGAGAAGGTTGGCCACGGTGGTCTTGCCGGCACCGCTGGGCCCCACCAGCGCCACCCGCCGGCCCGGCTCGAGGCGCAGGCTCACGTCCTCCAGCACCGCCGGACCGCTGTCGGAGTAGCGAGCCGTCACGTGTTCGAGGGCGAGCGCCGGGCGGCCATCCGGGGGGCCGAGCGGTCGATCCGGGTCGCGTACGAGCGGCTCGCGGTCGGTCACCTCGAACAGGCGCTGCCCGGCCGCCAGAGTGGATGACAGCTCGCGGGCAGCGGACTGCAGCCCCGCCACCGACTCGAACGACGCGATCGCGAGCAGAGCAAGCATCGCCACCAGTACCCGATCGAGGGCGCCGGCGTGGGCGGCTGCCACCGCCGCCCCCAGCACGCCGATGGCCGTGGCGCCGGCGATCGCCACCAGCAGCGCCTCGCCGAGTCCGGCCACGCGCGCGTCGCGGCGGGCCAGATCTGCCAGCGCCCGATCGCTTTCGCGAAGCCGCGCAAGCCGCTCCTGGCCACAGCCGTAGGCCACCAGCTCCGGCGCGCCCTGGAGCAGTTCCACGAGATCGGCCGTGAGCTCCGACCGGCGGCCTGCCTGCCGAGCGCCCGCCGCCCGGCCCAGCAGGGCCGTGAGCACGGGCAAGCCAACGCCCGCGGCAAGAAGGCCCGCGGCCAGGATCGCCGCGGCGGCCGGCACGTAGGCAGCGCTCACACCCACCGCCAGCATGCCTGTCGCGAGCGCCACGAGCGGCGGGGCCAGGCCGCGGAGGTAGAGGTTCTGCAGCGTGTCCACGTCGCCCACCAGGCGGTCCAGCAGGTCGCCGCGGCGGTAGGCGCTCAGGCCGGCGGGCGCGAGCGGTTCAATGCGCGCATAGAACGCCGCGCGCAGCTTGCCGAGCGTGCGGAAGGCGAGGTCGTGCGAGCTCAGGCGCTCCAGGTAGCGTGCCAGCGGCCGCGCGATTCCGAAGAAGCGCACGGCAACGATGGCAACCGTGAGCTCCAGGATCGGCGGGTGTTCGGCGGCACGCGAGATCAGATAGCCGGCCGTGGCCATGAGTCCAGCGCCGCACACAACCGCGGCCGCACCGGTGGCCACCACGAGCGCGCTGCGGCGGCGCGGCGCATCCGCGAGCGTGACGAGCCGCCGCAGCGTGCCCATCAGGCCGCCACCGCGGCGCTGGCCGCGATGATGCGGCCGGAGCGAATCTCCAGCGTCGCATTCGCGGCGCTCGCCAGCTGTGCGTCGTGTGTCAAGAGCAGGACCGAGCACGTGCCCGCCAGGCGTTCCACGGCTTCGCGGATGAGCTGGGCGCTGCGCGGATCGAGGTTGGCGGTCGGCTCGTCGAGGATCAAGAGCGGCGCCTTCCGCAGGAACGCGCGGGCGAGTGCGATCCGCTGCCGCTCGCCCGCCGAGAGCTCGAGGCCGCCGTCGCCCACCACCGTGTCGTAGCCCTCTGGGAGGCGCTCGACGAACTCGTGCGCGCCGGCCGACGCCGCCGCGCCGCGCAGCTCGCGGAGGCCAGCCGCACGTTCGCCCATCCCGATGTTGGCGGCGATGGTGCCCCGAAAGAGCGTGGGCCGTTGGGGCACCCACGCCACCAGCGCTCGCCACGCGTCGATGTCGCACCGCGCCAGGTCCACGCCGCCCACCGTGATGCGGCCCGAGTCCGGCTCCACGAAGCGCAGGAGCAGGCACGCAACGGTGCTCTTCCCGCTCCCGCTGGCGCCGGTGAGGGCGACGGTCTGGCCAGGCGCGAGGGTCAGATCGGCACAGCGAATGACCGGAGCGTGCCGAGCGGGATAGCCGAAGGAGACCTGCTCGAGCTGCACGGGCATGCGGTCGGGACGCGGCGGAACGGCGGCGCCGGAGCGAACCGGCACGGCATCGTCCACCAGCACGGCCATCCGCTCGGCAACAGCGAGCCCGTCGGCGCTCGCGTGATACTGCGCGCCGAGGCCGCGCAGCGGCGCGTAGAGCTCCGGCGCGAGCACGAGCACCGTGAGGGCGGGCTTCAGTCCGATGCTGCCTCCCGCCAACCTAACGCCGACCACCACGGCCACGAGCGCCACGCCCAGCGTCGCGGCCAGCTCGAGGACGGTGGCTGACAGGAAGGTCACCCGCAGCGTGCGCATGGTGGCCCTTCGGTAATCCTCGCCGGCCTCGGCGATTCGCGCAGTCTGCGCCGGGCCGCGGTTGAACGCGCGCAGCGTCGGCAGCCCGCGCACCACGTCCAGGAAATGCGACGACAGCCGCGTGAGCGCCTGCCAGCGCTGGCGGGTACGCCGCTCCGTGTACCTGCCGATGAGCACCATGAACACGGGCAGGAGCGGCAGCGTGAGCAGCATGAGCCCTGCCGCGATCGGATCGATCACGAGCGCCAGGACGAGCACCGCCGGCGGCACCGCGACGGCCAGCACAACCTGGGGGAGGTAGCTCGCGAAGTACGCCTCGAGCGCATCGACGCCCTGGACCGCCGTGGTGGCGACCTCAGCGCTCTCCACGCCGTCGAGTGCCGCCGGGTGCCGCAGTCGCCGCTCCATCAGCTCATCGCGCAGCCCGGACAGCACAGCGGTGGCCGCTCGCCGGCCCGCCACCTGATAGCCCCAGGCGGCTGCCGCCCTGAGCGCGACACACCCGGCGAGCAGCGCAAGCGCGCCGCTTACGGCCGCGAGCGGCGCCCCGTCGAAGCTGCGGCTTACCACGCCCGCAAGCAGCACCGCCTGCGCGAGGACGGCACAGGCCGAGATCACCCCGAGCCCGGCGTCGGCCACCAGCAGCAACCGAACGGGCCGAGCGCGCGCGAGCAGGCGGGCGTCGAACGGTTTCATCGCCGGCTCGGGTCCTCGGCCATTCCCCCGGTCAAGCTAGGCGCGCATCGAACGCATCGCCTCATCCAAACCGGGGGATTCTCGAATCACCCCATCCGGAGGATGACCGGGGCCGGGTGGAATGATCGACTCGGATGCCGGTGAGCGACTCCGCGGTCAGCCCGGCTACCCATCGCAGCGAAACAGCAGAGCTGGCGGGACTGCGCGCATGCTTGCTGCACGACGACCAAGCCGACCTCCACGCCACGTGGGTGCCGGAGGCCGGCATGCTCGGAGCCTCGCTGGTGCATCGCGGCGAGGAATTGCTGTGGACCGGCAGGGGCGTGAGCGCCTATGTGGGCCAGCGTGCCTTCATGGGCATTCCGTTCCTCCATCCCTGGGCCAACCGCCTCGGCCGCTTCGGCTACACCGCGGGTGGACGCGAGGTGGTACTCGACCCGGCTTCGCCGCTGCTCTCGATCGATGAGCACGGCCTGCCGATTCACGGCGTGCTCACCGCGAGCCGGCGCTGGTCCGTGAGCGAGCTGGGAGCGGACAGCGAGCGCGCCCGGCTGGTTGCCCACTTCGATTACGACCGGCCCGAGCTGCTCGCGGCTTTTCCGTTCCGACACCGGCTCGAGATGGAGGTTCGACTTGGCGGCGGTGCGCTCGAGGTGCAGACCAGGCTGACCGCCACCGGTGATGAGCCCGTGCCCATCGCGTTCGGATTCCACCCCTATCTGCGCCTGCCCGGCGTACCGCGCGCCGACTGGCAGGTGGCATTCCCGGTCCGGCGTCACCTCCTGATCGACGAGCAGGAGATCCCCACGGGCGCCACGGAGCTCGTCGCTCCGATCTCCGGGCCGATCGGCCAGCGCACCTGGGATGACGGCTACGACCGCCTCGACGGCAATCGTTTCGAACTCCACGGCGGCGACCGCACGCTCACGGTCGAGTTGATGGCCGGCTATCGAGTGGCACAGATCTTCGTGCCGCCCCAGCAGGAGTACGTCTGCCTAGAGCCCATGACGGCTCCCGCAAACGCGTTGAACGGGCCCGGAGAGGCGATCTCCTGGGCCTCACCCGGCCAGACGTACAGCGCAACCTTCCGGATCGGGTGCGGTGCTCGAGTTCTCTGAAGTCGTGACGTTCGTCGCGTCCACCGACCTCGCCCGTGCCCGCGCGTTCTATGAGGGGGTGCTCGGGTTGCCGGTCGAGCGGCAGACCCGGTTCGCGTGCTCGTTGCGCGGCGGGGGGGTAACCGTGCGGCTCACGCTGGTGGACAACGTCGAGCCGGCCCCGTACACGGTGCTCGGCTGGTCGGTGCCCAACGTCGAGGACACCGTTCGGACCCTGATGTCGCGCGGCGTGGAGTTCGAGCGATTCGACGAGCTCGACCAGAACGAGTGGAGGATCTGGGAGGCGCCGGACGGCGCTCGGGTGGCCTGGTTCAAGGATCCCGACGGCAACCTCCTGTCCCTCACCCAGGCCTAGCCTTCTTACCGATGGACCTCGGCTCGGTTCCCCTGGTCGACCACCACGCGCACGGGATCGTCCTCGAGCGGCCGACGCTCGACGAGTTCCGGGGCCTCTTCAGCGAGAGCCCGGATCCCCGCCAGTGGCCACACATCGCCACTGGGCTGACGTACCGCCGCGCGATCCGCGCACTCGCGGAGTTCTTCGACCTCGAACCGACCGAGCAAGCCGTGCACACCCACCGGCTGGACAGCGATCCGGCCGAGTACGCCGCTGGGCTCCTGCGAGCCACGCGGACCGAGACGCTGCTCGTCGACGACGGCTACCCGCCGCCCGGGGACGGCACCGACTGCCACGAGCTCGGGGAGCTTGCCGGCTCCGCCGCGCGGCCGGTGCTGAGGATCGAGCGCGTGGCCGAGGAGGCAAGCCAGGAGCCCGTGGAGGCCGTGCGCCGCAGCGTGGCAATGGCGCGAGAGCGCGGCTTTGCCGGACTGAAGACGATCGCGGCCTACCGCGGCGGCTTCGAGTTCGCGGCGCTCGAGCCGGGTGAGGGCTCGCCGCGCAGGCGGATCCAGGGGCGCGCCATGGCCGAGGTGGTGGTCGCGGCGCTCGAGGCGAACGAGGCCACCGGCGATCCCCTCCCCGTGCAGGTGCACGCGGGCTTCGGCGACTCGGACCTCTACCTCCCGCGCGCCGACCCCGGTCACCTGAAGCCCCTGATCGAGCGCTTCCGGGAGACCCCGTTCGTGCTCCTCCACTGCTACCCATTCGTGCGCCAGGCGGGCTGGCTCGCGCACGTCTACGCGAACGTCTTCTTTGACCTCTCGCTCACGATTCCGCACGTGTCGCGGCCGGCGGAGGCACTGCGCGAGGCGCTGGAGCTCGCGCCCGCCTCCAAGCTGCTGTATGCCTCCGATGCCGCGCGCACGCCGGAGCTCTACTACCTCGCCGCAACCTGGTGGCGGGAGGCGCTGGCAGAGGTGCTGCCGGAGTGGCTGCCCGCCGGCGAGGCCGATGAGGCCGCGAGACTCATCCTGCGCGAGAACGCCAGGCGTCTGTACCGGCTCTGACCGAGCGACTGAACGGTGACAGCCGCGCAGGTAGGGTCTGACTCAGTTCTTCCGCCGACGAGAAGCCCGCGATGGGGGCGTCAAGCGTGCGTTTCGGCCTCGCACCCAGGTGAACGGTCTGCCGCAGCCGGTGCTCGCAGTTGCGATCACTCATCCCCAGCTGCGCTCCATCGTCTTCATCCTCCTGGCGTCGGCTCTGGGCGCGCTGCTCTCGAGGCTTCACCGCCGCATCGTCCTGCCCACGGTGGTCGTGGAGATCGTGCTCGGCATCCTGATCGGCCCGCACGTCCTGCACATCGCGGACGTCAATCAGTACGTGCAGGTCTTCGCGGACCTCGGCCTCGCGTTCCTCTTCTTCGTCGCCGGGATCGAGATCATGGAGAAGCGCGTGGAGAAGCGCCTGATGGGCCTCGGCACGATCGGTTGGCTGATCTCGCTCGCGATCGCACTCGCGGTGGGTTTGCTGCTCGACCAGGCGGGGCTCGGCGGCAGGTGGTGGTTGCTCGGCCTCGCGTTGTCCACGACCGCGCTCGGTCCGCTCGTGCCTGTCCTGGCGGACGCCGGCCTGCTGGAGACACCCCTGGGCTCGGCCGTGCTCGGCAGCGGAATCGCCGGCGAATTCTGGCCGATCATCTTCATCTCGATCTTCCTCACCGGCGCGTACGGCGCCTGGGGCGAGGTACTGCTTCTGCTTGGCTTCGGCGCCCTCGTACTGCTCACCGCCAGCGTCGTCCTGCGAGCCCGCCCGGCCCCGGTCATTCGCATCCTCCAGGAGTCGGTGCACACGAGCGGCCAGACCGCCGTCCGCGCCTCGCTCTTCGTGCTGGCGGCGCTCGTGCTGCTGGCCGCCAACGCGGGGTTTGACTTCGTGCTTGGGGCGTTCGCGGCCGGCTTGGTCGTGGGCTTGGCCGTGGATTCGCCGGAGGGGCAGGACGTGAAGTTGCGGCTGGAGGGGATCGGCTTCGGATTCCTGATCCCGATCTACTTTGTGACCACAGGGATGAAGCTCGACACCGGGAGCCTTTTCAGCCCGTCCGGCCTCGGGCTCGCCGCGCTGTTCCTCGCTCTCATGCTCGTGATCCGCGGTGCGCCGTCCCTGCTGTGGCGGCGCGAGCTTGACGCTCGCGAGACCCTCGGGCTCGCCCTCTGCGCCGCCACCGGGCTCCCCTTGATCGTGGCGATCGTAGGGCTCGGCGCCCAGCATGGCGGCGTCTCGGCCGAGGTCGGCGCGTCGCTGATCGGAGCCGGCGTTCTCTCGGTCCTCCTCTATCCGCTGCTCGCGACGCTGCTCGTCAGCCGGGTCGCGGCTCCGCGAGAAGGGGAGCCCGGCGCGCTCACAGGCCGCCTACGCGGTCGGCCCCGGCTGTGAGGGCGGCGGAGGGTCGTCGACCCGGACCACCTGGCCGTACTCGGGGCACGCCTCGTTGTCGCACTCCCACGTGTTCTCGGGGCCCGCGAGCCCCTCGGTCGCGGGCTGGCCGCAGGTGGGACAGATAGGGGTTTCAGGGGTCATACAACAAGCGTATCCCTGGCTCCAGGGTCGTGCCGCCCTTTGACGAGGCTCTCCCCGTCAATACTTGTCGAAGTGACCCCGTTGCTCGAAAGCGTCGTCCTGCGCCGAGTAGGTCTCCCACTCGGACCGGCGCACGGCGAGGTATGAGCGCGCCAGATCAGGCTCCAGCGCCCCCGTCAGGACCTGGTCCCCAGCCAGCGCGTCGAGCGCCTCCCCCTGCGTCTCCGGCAGGCGCACGATGCCATGCGCACGACGCTCGTCGTCCGGGATGTTCGCGGGGTCGACGTCGACCGGCGGCGGTGGCTCGAGGCCGCGCTCCAGCCCGTCGAGTCCCGCCGCGACCAGCCCTCCCAGCGCGAGGTACGGGTTGCAGCTCGCGTCGCACGCCTTCAGCTCGGCGTTGGTCGAAGCCTCTTCGGAACCGCGGAAGGGCGATGCCACCCGTACCGGCGCCTCGCGGTTGTCATACCCCCAGCAGGCGAACGCCCCGGCCCAGAACTGCGGCAGGATCCGGTGGTAGGAGTTGAAGCTCGGCGCGCTCAGGGCGCACAGACCCGGAAGATGCGCGAGTACCCCGGCGATGAAGGTCCGCGCCGTGTCTGACAGCCCGTCCGGTCGCGCGCCGTCGTAGAACCGGTTGCGCTCGCCCTCCCAGAGCGAGAAGTGCACGTGGCAACCGTTGCCGGCGTTGTCGGCCCACGGCTTGGGCGCAAGCGAAGCGACGAGGCCTCGCCGCGACGCCACCCCACGCACCGTCTCTCGCACCAACAGCTGCCCGTCGGCCGCCTCGAGCGCCGGCGCATGGGCAGTGGAGATCTCCTGCTGACCGTGCCCCAGCTCGGCGTAGTACTGCTCGAGCGGGATCGCCTGCGCCTCGAGGGCCTCCACGAGCTCGTCGATGTAGTCCTGGGCGGCACTCATCCCGATCGTCGAGAAGCAGAGCGCCGAGTCCACGGGGACATACGCGCCGTCCACCACCGCCGCGAGCGAGAACTCGTTCTCGAACGCCGCCCGGAGCGACAGGCCGTGCTCCCCCAGCCGCGCGACCATGCGCTTCAAAAACGAGCGCTGGCAAACTGGCGCGGGGCGCCCGTCAAGGTCCACGTGGTCGGTGAGCAGCGCGGCGCTGCGCGGGGCGTACGGAAGGATGCGGAACGTGTCGAGATCCGGCACGAGCCGGACCTCGCCCACCGGACCCATACCCTCGACTGGCTGGAGCTGGTCGAGCGAGTTCATGGCCTGCATCGCCACCGTCAGACCGATCCCGGCTCGCAGGCGCCCATCCAGGCCGTGACGCCCCGACGCCTTCGCCCGCACGGTGCCGTCGTTGCCGCACCAGAGAAAGCGGATCAGGGCCAGGCCCGCCTCGTCCGCGCGCGCGACAAGCTCGTCCGCGTTCACGACCGCATGGTACGGGGGCAGCAGCGGACGGGCCCGCGCGCTACTTCACCAGCACCGCGCGCGCGTAGAGCAGGTCGAAGCCGCGGCGCTGCGCGTTCTCCGGGGACTTCGCCTCACCCAAGCGGACGATTCTCGAATCACCCGATTCGGGGGATGACCCAGCGCCTGCCCGGCTGATCGACTCGGGCGTGAGTGAGCGACCGTACGGTGAGCCCACCTACCACTGCATCGATGCCGCAGAGCTGCCGGGACTGCGCGCCTGGGTGCTTTACGACGGCGCTCCATGGGCCAGGTTCCGGATCGGCTGCGGTGCTCGAGTTCTCTGAAGTCGTGACGTTCGTCGCGTCCACCGACCTCGCCCGTGCCCGCGCGTTCTACGAGGGAGTGCTCGGCTGGTCCGTGGCCAACGTCGAGGACACCGTTCGGACCCTGATGTCGCGCGGCGTGCAGTTCGAGCGATTCGACGAGCTCGAGCAGAACGAGTGGCGGATCTGGGAGGCGCCGGACGGGGCTCAGGTGGCCTGGTTCAAGGATCCCGACGGCAACCTCCTGTCCCTCACCCAGGCCTAGGTGTTCGTCCGGCGAGCGATTGGTACCTCAAGCAAAGGAGACACAGATGGACCACGAGGGAAGAGTCACCGGCTGGTGGGTGTTCGCGGGAGTCATGCTCTCGATCGCGGGCATCCTGAATGTGTTCTGGGGGATCGCCGCGATCAGCGATTCGAAGTTCTTCACACAGAACTCCGTGTACATTGTCAGCAGCCTTCACACCTGGGGATGGATCACGCTGATCATCGGCGTGATCGAGATCATCGCCGCGTTCTCGCTGTTCGCGGGCGGCGGTTTCGGCCGCTGGATCGCGATCTTCGCCGCCTCGATCGGCGCCATAGAGGCGCTGGCCGGCACGGGCACGACCCCGTTCTGGTCGATCGCCGTGTTCGCACTGTGCGTGACGGTCGTCTACCAGCTCCTCAAGCCGTCGTCCGACGTCGTCGCGAGGTAATCGAGGACAGCAAAACCAGCACTCACTTCACCAGCACCGCGCGCGCATAGAGCAGGTCGAAGCCGCGGCGCTGCGCGTTCTCCTGGGACTTGGACCCGGGCTGCGTGGTGATCACCGCCACGTCGCAACTGGCCGCCGCGGCGTCGGCGAGGCGGGCTGAGAGCAGTGCCGTCTGCACGCCGCGGCGGCGGTGGGCCGGTGCGGTGGCCGCGCCGCCGAGCTGTGCCACGCCATCCGCGATCCGGAGGCTGGCCCCGCCGGCGATCATTCCGTCACGCAGGGCGGCGTAGCGCGCCACGCCCGCCGCCGCGAGATCGCGCTCGGCATGCTCAACCGCCTCGCGCGGGAATTCCTCATGCGAGGGCAGCCCCTGCGCGTCGGGATTGGCGACCGCATCGACCACCACCTCGAGCCAGCGCTCGAACTCGCCGTCGCCGCTCGGCCGGATCTCGATCCCCGACGGCGTGACCCGTTCCGGCTCCCCGTCCAGCGCGAGTCCGAGCACGTTCTCGAACGACACGAGCCGATAGCCGCGCTCGGTCAGGAGCGTGCCGATCGCGGGCTTGGCGAGCTGCGCAAGCTCAACCTGCACGGGCGCGCCGCGGGCGGCGAAGGCGCGCTCGATCTCGTCGAGCGCGGCTGTGCTCGGCACGCCGCCGGAGCCGAGCCCCGCCACCTTGTTGAACGGCGAGCCCGCCTCGGCGAAACTCGCGACGCCGCCGGCGAGCGGAAGTACGAAGCCCGCCGCGTCCGCCCTACGGCGCTGAGCGGCCCTGCTGGCGGCGGCGATCAGCTCCGCCTCGGCGCGCTCGATGCGCTCGGCCAGGGCGGTGCCGCAGAAGAGCGGCGACCGGGCCGCGCGCAGGGACGCATGAGACGCGTACATGGCTACCAGTCGCGCACGTGGCCCGAACGTTGCACAACGGCAGCGCGCCATTTGCGCCGCGGGGTGACGCGACATAGGTTCGGGGGATTGTTCAGATACCCACGGGGGTTCAGATGAGAAGACTCGTCACGCGCCGGCCGAGCCCGGCGCTTGTGATTGCGGTGATCGCGCTGTTCGTGGCCATGGGCGGCACGGGCTACGCGGCGCTGAAGTTGCCCAAGAACAGCGTTGGCAGCAGGCAGATCAAGACCGGCGCCGTCGGCACCAGTGAGGTGAAGAACGGCTCGCTGCGACTGAAGGACTTCGGCAAGGGGCAGATTCCAGCCGGTGCGCGTGGAGCGACTGGACCGGTGGGACCGGCCGGACCGCCCGGCGCCAATGGCACCAACGGGACCGACGGCACGACGGGGCCGCGCGGCCCGAGCGACGCGTACGTGGGCAACACCACCGGGACGCAGAACGATTCCGCCAGCGCATCTGTGAACGTTCCGGCGGGCGATTACGTGGCAGCCGCGAGCGGGCAGGCCCTGTACTTCAAGAACGACTCCACCTACCCCGGCACTGAGGGTGAGACCACTTGCGCGCTGACCTCGGCGCAGGACTCGGCCCACAACGCCGGCACCTTCGCCACGGTTCCGTCGCATGGCTTCTCCATCTCGACCGAGCGGGGTGGGCTGGCAACCGTGTCGCAGAACACGGTGTTCCACCTGCCATCCGGCGGCACCATCACCTACACGTGCTCCAACGCGCCGGCCGGGACGCAGGACGCGCTGGCAACGATGCAGTACTCCAACCTGCGCGTGACCGCGATCCAGGTCGGGGCCCTCCACTAGCGGCTCTGTGACTCTTGACACGGGGCGTGTCAATATGGCACGCTTCGTGTCATGAGTCCCGCCACACTACGCGAGCAGCACGCGAACACGACGCGCGTTCGGATCCTCTCGGCGGTCGCCGACCTGCTCGAGAGCGATCCCGCCGAGGAGCTGACGATGCCTCGTGTGGCGGCGGCGTCCGGAGTCTCGCTGCGGACGATCTACCGCTACTACACAACTCGCGAGGACCTGCTCGAGGCAGCCGGGCGCTGGATCGGGGACGAGCTCTTTCGCCATCCCTACCCGCGCGACCTGGACGAGACCGCCGAGCTCTTCCGCGTCGGCTGCGTGGACTTCGACGAGCGGCCTGGCCTCGTGCGCGCCATGGCGCTCTCGCAGGTCGGCCGCGAGGCGCGCGGCCATCGGCGCGACGAGCGGCTCGCCGCGATCCGCCAAGCCCTGCGCAACGAGGTCGGCGATCTGCCTGAGGACGAGCTCCGGCGCGCCGAGGCCGTGCTCGCGTACCTCCACAACATCCTCGCCTACACGACCATGCGCGAGGAGAACGACCTCTCCGGCGAGGACGTCGGCGAGGCGGTGGGGTGGGCAATACGAACACTGGTGGCCGACCTGCGTCGGCGCCACCGCAACCGAGGAGGACGACATGAGTGAATCCGTGACCGTTCGTGGCCCCGGAGAGGGACGAACGCTGCTGGTCGGCGGCGGCGATTACGTCACCTACAGGGTCACGAGCGCGGAGACCGACGGCGCCTACTTCTGCTTCGAGGTGTCGACAACGCCGGGGTTCGGACCGCCGCTGCACGCACACGACTATCGCGAGTTGTTCTACGTGCTGGACGGCAAGTACGAGTTCACGCTCGACCGGGGCGGTCAGCTCGAGACGATCGTCGGCGGCCCCGGCACCACCATCGCGATCCCGCCGAACGTGCCGCACACATTCAAGAACGTGACCGACCAGCCGGCCCGGCTGCTGTTCGTCCACCAGCCGGCGGCGCTCGAGGAGTTCTTCGAGGAGTTCGGGGTGCCGGTCGACGGCCCCGGCGCGCGTCCCGAAGACGGCGAGCCGCCCGACTTCGCCGCGATGGCCGGGGCGCTGGAGCGCAACGGCGTGCGCATCGTGGGGGCGCCCAATACGGCCGGATGAGCGCCGTGGAGAGTCGCGTTCACTCGTACGGCGCGTAGCGGCTGTGCAGCATCAGGTCGTTGCCGTCGGGGTCGGTGAAGAGCGCCATGTGGCAGACGCCGGTGTCGAACGTCTCCCCGGCGAACTCGACGCCCTTGGCCTCGAGCTCAGCCCGCGCGCCGGCCACGTCGTCGACGTGCAGGGCGGGCGCGGCGTTCTTCTGCGGCGAGAACGGCATACCCATCCGCTCGGGCTCCCAAATTCCGAAGCAGGTGTCCCCCGCCCACACCTCGAAGCGGCCGTGCTCGTCGGGCCGCAGCCCAAGCGTGTCGACATAGAACGCGCGCGAGCGTTCGGCGTCCTGTGAGGGGATGCCTACGAAGTCCACCTTGCTGATCATCGATCTCTCCAGTCGGGGCCAGAGGGCGGTTGGCGGGCGGATGATCCCACGCCGTGGTGATCGCGACACCTCACGAGTCAGCCTGCCGGACCGGATGAGGACTCCGCGGCGGGCGACGCAGTCGTATATCGAGGTGGCGGCATACCGCAAACGAGTGAGTCACGCTCCCGACCGGTCTCACGATCTTCACCAGCCGGAGACGAGTTGTGAACAACAGCCGCCCGGCCGTGCGGAACGGTTCCGGCCATGCACAGACACCTCATCACCCTCCTTGCGGCGCTCTGCGCCGCCGCCGCCACAGGCGGCCTGGCCATCGCCTCCTCCCACCACAAGCGCGAGCGCTCCCACCGCGCCGACCACCACGGCGACAGATACGCAATCGGCCTCTGGGGTGATCTGCCGTACAGCGACCAGCAGAAGACCGTCGGCGTCCCCAACCTGATCGCCGACATGAACAGCCAGCGGCTCGCGTTCAGCGTTCACGACGGCGACATCAAGTCCGGCTCGAGCGCCTGCACCGACAACGTCTACACCGACTTCGAGGCGCTGATGAACACGCTCGCGGCGCCGGCGATGTTCACGCCCGGCGACAACGACTGGACCGACTGCGACCGCGGCCCGTTCAACTCCAACGAGCGGCTCGCCTTCGAGCGCCAGCAATTCTTCTCCACGCCGTACTCGTTCGGGCAGCACAAGCTCAAGCAGGAGGTGCAGGCGGCACCCTACGTCGAGAACCGGCGCTGGACGATCGGGCGCGTGACCTACGCCACGCTGAACATCCAGGGCTCCTGCAACAACCTCTGCGACACCGCGCCCGACCCGAGCGAGTACGCGGCGCGCAACGCGGCCGACATCCAGTGGCTGCACGACACGTTCGCCGAGGCGAAGACGAAGCGCTCCGCGGCGGTGATGATCGTGTTCCAGGCCGACCCGGGCTGGGACGGCTCGGACGCCACCCGCGCTCCCACCCGCGACCCGCTCACGCTCGCCGAGAACGACGGCCAGCCCGATGGCTTCCACGACTTCCTGTCGGCGCTGCGCGACGAGACCATCGCGTTCCGCCGGCCGGTGGTGGCGGTGCACGGCGACTCGCACTACTTCCGGATCGACAAGCCACTCGAGAGCTCGGCCGGCCAGCGGCTCGAGAACTTCACTCGCGTGGAGACGTTCGGCGACCACCAGGAGAACGGCGACAACGACGTGAACTGGCTGCGGGTGACGGTCGACCCCGAGAGTCGCGAGGTGTTCTCGTTCCAGCCGCAGATCGTGCCGGGCAACCGGACAGCGGTACCCGCCCCCTAGCCGGGAGGTGTTAGCTTCGGCGCATGGCGACGCCGCACGAACGACGGGTCCGGGAGAACGAGGCGCGGAGGCGTGTGGTGGCTGACCTGGAGGCGCTCATTCGCTCGTCTTCCGGGACGGTGCCTGCTCCGGACATGGTGGCGGTGTTCGAGCGGGCGTCGTCGGGGCTGCCTGCCGACTCCAAGCTGCTGGCGACGTTCGAGGGTCTGGCGCAGAGGCTGCGCCGGCAGGGCTCGGGCCGCATCGCCGAATCGGGTCTGCGCCAGGTGGTGGCCCGGCTGCGACGGGAGGCCGACGAGCTGGGGCGCCAGCTCGAGGGGCGCGACGCCCAGCTCAGGGCGAAGCACGGACGCTGAAGCGTCGCGCCACGCGGAAACGCCCGCGCGCCTGGCGCGGCTGGGTTAAGGTTGGTCGGGATCCCGTCCCCGACCGCTGGCTCAGTTTGGCGCTCGTCGTGAAAGGCGCCCGGGACGAGGCGCAACAGGCCGCATCGCACCGCCGCGCCGCGAGCGCCGGCGCTGGTCGTGAGGGCTGGCGCGGGCTGTTCCAGGCGACCTTCAAGCGCTCACGCAACGCGATGGTGCTGGCTGACGCGCGCCGGATCCAGGTGGACGTGAACACCGCTTACGCCCAGCTCCTACAGCGGCGGCGGAGCACCCTGATCGGCCGTCCGATCTGGGAGTTCGTCCGCGGCGGCCCGCTGCTGTCGGACGATGAGTGGAAGGAGCTGATCGGGCGCGACGAGTTCGCCGGCGAGGCGTGCATGCTGCCGCGCCACGGCGAGCCCGTGCTGGTGCAGTGGGCCGGTCACCCGGAGCTCGTCACCGGCAGGCGCCTCATCCTGTTCGTCGCGCTGACCACCCACCGCGCGGGCCGCCACTTCCGCAGGCAGGTGGGCGAGCCCGAGGACGCTGATGGCCTGATGTCCGACCGCGAGCTCGAGATCGTCCGCCTGGTGGCGCACGGGGAGAGCGGCCCCGAGATCGCCGACCAGCTGCACATCACGCACAACACGGTGCGCACGCACATGCGCAACGCGATGACCAAGACCGGCGCCCGCTCGCGGGCCCATCTCGTGGCGAAGGCGCTCGGGCAGGGTCTCGTGCTCAACTGAACGCGCCGCTGTAGAGTTGCCGCCGCCGGGAGGTCCGCCTGGCGGCGTCAAGGACTCATGTTTCGCACGCTGGCCACGAAGAGGGTGGGACTCGCAACCGCTGCGGCGATCGCGCTGCTGGCTGGGGCCATGCCCGCCCACGCCGCCACGGCGCGGCCGGTCTACAACCTCGCGGGGCGCTGCCTCACGCTGCAGTCAGTGTCGAACGGCAAGTTCGTCGGGCTCGACCGGTTCGGCGCCTACAGCGCCTCAGCGGATTCGGCTGCCGGCGCCCTCGCGTTCTACTTCAAGGCCACGGCGCTCGGCAGGTACCTCATGTACGACCAGAACGGCGGCCTCGTGAGCAGCCTGCCGGGAGGATTGGGCCGCGCGACGGTGGCGGGGCCGGCGGCGGAGTGGGCGCCGCGGCATGCGAGCGGGCAGCGCTACTCGTTTAGCTCGACCGCGCGCACCGGGCTGCTCGCGGTGGGCCCGACCCCCGGCGGCGAGCTCACCTCGGGCGGCAGCGGCAACGCGAGCATATTTGCCCTCGCGCCCTCCTCCGCCTGCACGCCATTCCCCGAGGCCGGGCTCGACGCGACGGGCAGGCCGCGCAAGAACGTGAACCGCGACGGCACGGTGTTCGGCTTCGTGGAGTCGCACCTGCACATCACCGCCGACATGCGCGCGGGCGGGCGTGTGATCTACGGCGAGGCGTTCGACCGCTTCGGGATTCCGGCGGCGCTCGGCAACGACGCGCGCGACCACGGTGCCGACGGCAGCCTCGACGTGACGGGCAACCTCCTGCGCAGCGGGCTCCCGTTCGGCACCCACGATACGCACGGCTGGCCGAGCTTCGCCAGCTGGCCCGTGCACGACACCCAGACCCACCAGCAGACCTACTACGTCTGGCTCGAGCGCGCCTTCAGGGCGGGACTCAAGCTCGTGGTGGCGCAGACCGTGGACGACGAGCCGATCTGCCGCATCGAGCCGGTGAAGAACGCCGGCGGCTGCGACGAGACACGCTCGATCAGGGCGCAGATCCGGCGGCTGCGCGGGCTGCAGGACTACGTGTACGCCCAGAGCGGCGGCCCGGGCCGCGGCTGGTTCCGGATCGTCACGAGCCCGGCGCAGGCCCGGCGCGCGATCAAGGCCGGCAAGCTCGCCGTGGTGATCGGCATCGAGTCGTCCGACCTGTTCGGCTGCAGCGAGCGGAACGGCCGGCCGCAGTGCACAAGGCGCGACATCAACCGCGGCCTGCGCTCCTACAGGCGCCTGGGCGTGCGCGGCATGTTCGTGGCGCACTGGATCAACAACGCGCTCGCGGGCTCGGCGCTCGAGGGCGGCACCAAGGGCGTCTTCATCAACGTCTTCAACGCGTTCCAGACCGGCAGCTTCTTCAGGACCGGGCGCTGCCCCGGCCGCGGCCAGGGCGAGGAGGTGGGCACGCTCAGCCCGCTCGAGCTGTCGGTGCTCACGCAGTTCTTCCCCGCCACCAAGCCGCTCGCCGCCAAGGGTTTCCCCAGCTACCCGAAGGGCAAGCAGTGCAACGTGCGCGGCCTCACCGCGCTGGGGCGCTACGCCGTCCGGCGGATGATGGCCGAGCACATGCTGATCGAGGTGGACCACCTGAGCGAGCGCGCCCGCGACACCGTGCTGTCGATCGCCGCGCGCAACCACTACCCGCTGATCTCGAGCCACAACGGCACCGGCGGCGAGTGGACCTCCGCCGAGCTGCGCAAGCTCTACAGGCTCGGCGGCTACGCGTCGGTGACGCCCGACGTCGCGCCCAAGCTCGCCACGAAGATCCGGCGGATGAGCCGCTTCGGCTTCTACGGCGTGGGGATCGGCACCGACACCGGCGGCTTCGCCTCGCTGCCGGGACCGCGGTCGGACGCCGCCCAGAGCCCGCTGCGCTACCCGTTCAAGTCCTACGACGGCGGCGTGACGTTCACGCGCGAGCGCACCGGCACGCGCACGTTCGACCTGAACTCGGACGGCGTGGCCCACTACGGGCTGCTCGCAGATCTCATGGCCGACATGCAGCAGGCGAGCGGCCGCCGCGCGCTGGTGCCGCTGTTCCGCTCCGCCGAGGGGTACCTGCGCACGTGGCAGCGTGCGGTTCGTCACGGCTGAGCGCTGGCGCTAGCCGTGGAAGTCCGTCAGGCGATCCGCTTCGTCGCGTAGCTCGCGCATCGTCGCGCGATCGAGCTTCTCGAACGGATCGAGCCTCACCCGCCCGTCCTCGAACTTCCACGTGCCCGCCGCCACGCCATCCACCAAGAACAGCGAGTCGCCCTGCGGGTAGGCGCTGTTGCCAAGCGCGCCGCGGTGGCGCTCGTCGAAGATGCCGGTGCGGCGAATCGCCGGGAGGAGCAGCGTGGCATCCCACTGCGGGAGGAAGCGCACGGGTGTGGGCGTGTCCGGGTCCGGCAGCGGTGCGCGCGGGAGATCGACCAGCTCCTTGCCCTGCTCGTCGCTGAAGCGACGCAGCTCGAGGCGCGCAAGCGAGGCCGCCACGTCAGCCCTCGCCAACCCGGTGAAGCTCGCCACCTCCGCGGGCGGCATCGGGCCGAAGCCGCGCAGGCACGAGCGCACCAGGTGGTCCACGGCGGGGTCGGTATCCCAGCCGGGATCGCCGAGCCAGTCCTCGGCGGCGGCGTAGAGGTCGGCGCGGCGCCGCTCCCAGGTACCGGAGGGGGGCACGCGCACCATGTCCACCCACAGCGGCGCGTTCGGCCCGAGCTTGTCGCCCAGGAACTCGCGGATCTGCGCGGTGGTCATCGGCTCGCCGTCCATGCGCTCGCGCAGTTTGCGCGCTGCGGCCTCGAGCTTGGCGGTGCCTCCCGCGTCCTTGCGGTTGCGCAGCACCCAGCGCCGGCGTGCCTCGCGGAGCGCAACGGCGAAGGGCCACCAGTCACGGGCGGATACGAGGTGAATCGTGATGCGCAGCAGCGTGCCCTGCGCCACCGAGCGGCGCGCGAGCGCCCGGTTGAGCTGGGGGCGCTCGAAGCCCTCGAGCCGCGACCAGAGCCCGACGTACATCGACGGCGCGTATTGCGCCTGGATCCCGCCGATGCGCTCGAGCGTCTTCGGGATACCGCCCCGGCCGCGCTCGAGCAGAAGCTGGCGCGCGAGGAGCGCGCGATTGAGCTGTCGCTGGGTGAGAACGCTTGACATCTATCCGAAGTTCAACAAATACTGAGTCTGGAATGGATTCGCGGCGGCTCGCAGTGGCGGCGGCGGGCTGCTGCTCCACCCGGATGGCACGCAGCTCTCGGTTGTGAGCGACAACCTGTTTGCCGAGAACACCCTGGACTCGAGCACCGCCACCACCCGCCGTCACGGCGGGGCGCTCGCCATCGTCAACCGCTCGAATGCCCTCGCCAAGGTCACTCAGTCGGGGAACGAGTTCGACCAGAACACGATCGGGACGACGGGGAGCGGTGACGAGCTGGGCGGCGGCGGGGAGTGGATCGCCGGTACCACCGTGGACTCGACCGACGACACCTTCACCTCTAACCGCATCCTCGACCCGGGCGGCGAGGGAGGCGGCATCGGCGTCGAGGGACTCAACACCGGGGGACCCACCGACGGCGTCCTGAACGCGAGCAACCTCGTCGCCGACGGGAACAGCTTGGCAGCCGGCGGAATCGGCGCCGGGATCTACGCCGGGTCGAACGACAACTGCACGATCCCGGACTGTCCCAGCACGCTCGTGCTCGACGACAGCACGGTGGCCGGCAACTGCGTGGACGCGGGCACCGGCAGTAGCGCGCCAGGGATCGCGGGCAGCGGGCTCGACATGCTCACCCTGCGCAACTCGATCGTGTACAACGCCCAGGCCACGCTGCTGGGCTGCACATCGCCGATCACCACCGCGGACGTGACCGGCTTCACGGCTCCGAACACGACGGTCACCTCCAGCGACCTCTGCGCCGGAGGCGGTGGCGGCGGCGGGCCGGTGAGCGGCACCGGCAACATCTGCGCCGACCCGCTGCTGCTCAACCCCCACGTCGGCGACTTCCACGAGACCTCCTCGAGCCCGACCATCGACGCGGGCAACAGCGCTCTCGTTCCGGCCGCGATCACCACGGACCTCGACGGCGAGGCCCGCATTGCGGGCACGGCCGTGGACATGGGCGCGGACGAGGTGCAGCCGGCGCCGCCGGGTGGCGGTGGAGGTGGCGGCACTCCTCCACCGGTGGTCGACACGACGAAGCCGGTGTTCAGGTTCCTCCAGCGAGTGCTCACCGTCGACCGCCGCGGGCGGGTGAAGATCAAGCTTCGCTGCACCGAGAACACACGCTGCATCGGCACGCTCGCGCTCACCACCGCCAAGCCGGTGATCGCGCGCAAGCGCAAGGCCAAGCGGCTCAGGCTCGGCTCCGCGCACTTCAACGTCGCCGGCAACAAGACGAGCACGATCACCCTCAAGCTCTCGAGGCGGGCGCGCAAGCTGCTCGCCCGCAAGCACTCGCTCAGGTTGGTCGAGACGGTTAGCGGCAGGGACACGGCGGGCAACGCGGCCAAGGCCAAGCGCACCGTGACGGTCAGGAAGCCCCGCCCGAAGCACCGCAAGCGGCACTAGCCGCGGCCCACCTGCACACTACGGGCGCTGGCGCCCCCACAGCAGGTAGCCCACCGCGCCGATGGCGTTGAGGCAGACGAGTCGCCAGAGCCGCTTGTCGCCCCGCACCTCCGCATCGGGGCGGCGATGGAGGTCGCGCTCCGCGACAGTCACCAGCGCGAGCGAGACAGCGATGAGGACCGCGGCAACCAGCCGCTGTCCAGGGGAGCGAGGCTTCTTGGCCACGGCAACACTCAGCCTAGACGAGCGCGATCTGCTCGATCCGGTGCTCGGTGACGAGCTCGGCGATCACGTACGGATCGTCGGCTACGAAGCGCTCCACCTGGGCCGCATCGTCGACGTCGAACACGAGCGCAGCGCCGTGCGGCGGATTGCCCACGGCGCCCGCGAGCACGAGCTTGCCGTCGTCGCGCCACTCGTTGATCCAGGCCAGGTGAGCGTCGCGGTGCGGGGCGCGCCGCTCGAGCATGCCGTCGACGTATTCGTAGAACAGGATCTGGGCCATCGTCCGCGGCAGGCTATCGCGCCGCTCAGCCGCGGTCAGTAAGGTCGCAACGTGCGACGCTGGCTGCGGGAGCACCCGTTCGCGGTATCCGTGCTCGCCACCGTGATCGCGGCGGCCGCAGTGCTGCTAATCGCGTGGCTCACCGGTGCCGACCAGGTGGGCCGAGCCTTCGAGACCGTGCAGCCGGAGTGGATCGCCCTGATCGCCGGCGCCGAGCTGCTCGCCTATCCCGGCTATGCCATCGCCTACCGCTCCGTGGCCCAGGTGCACGGCCACGCCGCGCTCGAGCTGCCGCTGGTGGGCCGGGTGGTGGCCGCCGGCTTCGGCCCGTTCGCGCTGACGGGCGGGTTCGGCCTCGACAAGCAGGCGCTCCATGCGCTGCACGAGGACGAGCGCAGTGCGCGCGTGCGGGTGCTCGGCCTGGGCGTGCTCGAGTGGGCGCTGCTCGCTCCCACGGTCTGCGTTGTGTCGATCGTGTTCCTGATCCAGGGCGCCGACATCCTGCCCTCGCTGCTCTGGCCGTGGGCGCTGGCGGTGCCGCTCGGCCTCGGCTTCGGCCTCTGGGCGAGCGCGCCGCGCCGGCGAGAGCGCCTGTCGAGGATCCGGGGCAAGCGCCGCGCGTGGCTCGCCGACCTCCTCGACGGCGTTGGCGTGCTGCACACGCTGATCTCGCACCCGCGCAGATACGCGGGGGCGTGGATCGGCACCGCGTTCTACTGGGCGGCTGACATCACCGCCTTCTACGCAGCGCTGCGCACGTTCGGGCTCGAAATGGGCGCCGGCAAGGTGATCCTCGCCTACGCCACGGGCTACGCGGCCACCCGCCGCTCGCTTCCGCTCGGCGGCGCGGGAGTGACCGAGGTGCTGATGACCTACGCCCTCTACTGGGTGCGCCAGCCGCTCGCTCCCGCCCTGGCGGCAGTGGTGGCGTACCGGGCGTTCAACTTCCTGCTCGCCGCCGCGCCGGCCCTGATCGCGCGCCGCCACCTGCACGAGCTGCTCGCGAGCGCGGACGAGCGCCGCCGGCCCGCAGCCTGATATCAAGCTCTGGTCCCCCACGCGAAGGAGCTCGAATGGCCCGCACCCCCGTCCCCGAGGCGAAGCTCGTAGACACCCCGGTCGGCAAGAAGCCTGACGGCGACGGCTGGTTCGTCGTCAACGTGGCGGATGCCGTGTCGTTCGGATTCGATGACGACCAGTACGGCTTTGTCTTCGAGGGGGCCGTGGGTAGCGGCTTCCCTCACTTCGGCATCAACGTGCGCGTGCTCGGGCCGGGCAAGCCGGGCTCGATGTACCACGCCGAGGCCGCGCAGGAGGCCTACCTCGTGCTCCAGGGCGAGTGCGTGCTGGTGGTGGAGGACGAGGAGCGGCCGCTGCGCCAGTGGGACTTCGTGCACCTGCCCCCGAACACCGCGCATGTGCTCGCGGGCGCGGGTGACGCGCCCTGCGCGGTGCTGATGGTGGGCGCGCGCAACGTGGACAAGGAGCTCGCGTTCCCCGCCAGCGAAGCCGCCGCGAAGTACGGCGCCAGCGTGGACGAGGACACCACCGACCGCTCCGTGGCGTACGCGAACTGGGGCGCACCCGAGCCGCGGCGCTTCCCCTGGCCGCTCTAGCGGTAGATGCTCAGGACGCCGTCGGTGGAGTGGTCGTTGGCGTTGCCGCTCGGCAGGTAGACGCGGCCGCCGGCGATGATCGGACTGTTCCAGTGCCCCGAGGGCGCGGGCAGCTTGCGGATCAGCTTGCCGCTCTGAGGCCGGTAGACGTTGAGCCCGCCGTCCGGGTCGTATACCCAGAGCAGGCCGCCCGCCAGCACGGGGCTGGTACCACCATTGCCGTTCTTCCACATCTCGTGGAGGCGGCCGCCGCTCAGCCGGTAGCCCGCCGTGCCGTTGTTCGTGGCCACGAAGGCCTCGGTGAGGCCCTTGCGGTGGAGCACCGCCGGGGCGGTGAACACCTGCGTGTCCCCCACCACCTGGAGGTTCTGCACCTCACCGCCGAGCCGCGTGCCGGCCGCTCCGCTGACGCCGGACAGGCTCGAGCGCAGGCTGAGCAGGTGCAGCTGCGCGTCCTTTCCGCCCTGGAGCAGGTAGCGAGCGGTCCTGCCGCCGTTCGGCGCGGGCAGGAGCGCCGGGCTGGTGGAGCCGAGATCGACGTCGCCAGCCTCGAGTTCCCTCTGGTTGGCGGGGGTCCAGTGGCGCAGGAAGCGGCCCACGCCGCGGGAGAGCTCGAGCACCGTGTCGCCCCAGTTGGTGCTGCCGTTCCAGGGGCCGTTGCTCGAGGTGGCGTAGACCCTGTGCGTGACGGGGTCCACCACCGCCCCGGCGCGGGCCCAGATCGCGGACTCCTGCGCCGGGCAGGTGGAGGGATCGATGATGCGGCGGCGGTTGGAGCAGAGTGAGTTGAACACCCTGGCCACGCGGCCGTTGCGGCGGTCGATGGCCACCACCTTGCCCTGGTAGGGCGGAGCGTCGCCGATGTACCCGCCCGTGGTGACGAGCACCCAGCGGCCGTCGAGGTTGAGCGACGAGGCGATCTTCTCGTGGCTCGGGTTGACGGTCATCCGGGCGGGCCAGTGTCCCGAGCGCACCTGCGATCCGTTCGACACGCGCAGCTTGTGGATGAGGCCGTCCGGCGAGGCGGCGTATACGTAGCGGTCGCTCGGGTCGGCCACCGGGGTGGCGGTGGTGATCTGCGGCGAGCCGGCCAGCTTCGAGTACGACGACGGCGTGAAGGTCCAAAGCGTGGCCCCGGACGATGCATCCACCCCGAGCGTCTTGCCGTAGGTGGTGGTCATCACGAGCAGCTCCCGCGTGCGGCCCTTCACGTGCACCCGGGAGAAGTAGATCGGCGAGCTGTCCACCGTGCCGGCGAGCTTCACGCGCTGCTCGGAGAGCCGGGCCACCTTGGCCGCGCTTACGCCGCGCGGAGCGTTGTTGGCCTTGCTCAGGTCGTAGCCGAAGCGCGTCCAGTCGCCCGCGTGGCGCGCGGGCGTGGCGGCAGGCGCCGTGGTCGCGGGCGAATCCGTGACCACGGTGGCGCCAGAGTCCGAGTCCCCGCCGCCGCAGCCCACGAGCAGTGCGACGCCAAGCACGGCCGACCAGAGCAGGGGTCGAAGGGACGGCATGCGCATATGAGCTTACGCAACGGTGGCCTTAGTACGGGCAACCGTACGCCGTAAGGCACTTACGCCTCGATCTAAGGGGCAACTGCGCGTGCTTGCCCGATGTGGGGCCCAGGGCCTTACTCGTAGCTTGGCGGCACACCCCAGCCCGCCCCCAAAGGAGCCTCGCAATGATCTCAACCTCAACACTCAGCACCGCCCTCTCAAACGAACACGCAGCGGACCTCCGGCGCGAGGCATTGCGCTCTCGCGCTACCGGCAGCAGGCCGCGCAGCAAGCGTCTCCGGCTGATCGCCGCGGCCACGTTGGCCGCCGGTGTGGCCCTGTTCGCCAGCTCATCCGCCTGGGCCGGAACCGGCACCTACTACGCGAGCCCCACCGGCTCCACCAGCGCTTCCTGCACTGACCCAGGGCAGGCCTGCCAGCTCCAGCACGCCATCGACCAGGCATCCAGCGGCGCAGAGCTGATCCTGGCGCCCGGCACCTACACGAGCAGCTACCCGGTTCAGGTGAGCAAGGCGCTCGACATTCACGGCGCGGACGGTCAGCCGGCGCCGACGATCGTGAACGACCACAGCGCCTGCGTGCCCACGGACCTCTTCTGCCTTGGCAGCGCCGCGCTGCGACTCGGCGGCCCGACCGGCAGCTTCCGCCACGCGCGTGTGCTCACCACCGCCGACCAGGGCAACGGCGCCGACGCGATCGAGGCGTACAACGCCGCCGACGCGAGCCGGGAGACGATCGAGGACGTGTACGCGGAAACCACCGACGGCATCGCCATCTTCACCCAGGGCGACGTCCTGATCCGCGACAGCGTGGCGTGGGCCCCCACGTCCCCGTACGGTGCGCTCGACACCTCCGCTCCCCCGTCCAACGCCCCCAAGGCGAACGTGCGGCTCGAGAACGTCACGGCCGTCGGCGGCCCGAACGCCTATGGCCTCTGGGTCTACTCGAGCTGCGTCGGCACCGGTTGTGGCGTGGTCGTGAGCGCCGAGAACAGCATCCTGCGCGGCGGAAAGGCCGACATCTGGACCGAGGGCGCCTTCAACGGCGAGTTCTGGGTCGACGCCTCGCACTCCAACTACGACATCGGGACCAACATCTACGTCACCGGCAGCGACCAGAACGGCAACCAGACCGCAGAGCCGCAGTTCGTTGACGCCGCGAACGGCGACTTCCACGAGCTCGAGACCTCGCCCACGCATGACGCCGGCATCGCCAGCGCCGATCTCGGCCCGGTGGACCTCGACGGCGGCGACCGCGTGTTCGGCTCGGCGCCCGACATCGGCGCCGACGAGTGGACCCCCGCTCCCCCGCCGCAGCAGCCGCAGCAGCCGCAGCAGCCGCAGCAGCCGCAGGGCGGCCAGCAGCCCACCGGGCCGTCCGGCGCGCACGCCGCCGCTGGGTTCAACGGAGTGCGCATCACAGGCGGCACGCTCCGTCTGCGCCACGGCAAGCTGCGCGTGCGCGTGAGCTGCCCGCAGCAGGCGGCGAGCTACTGCAAGGGCATCCTGAGCCTCAGCCGCTCCGCCCGCAGCTCGAAGGTCGGCCGCGCGAAGTTCACCCTCAAGCCCGGCCACTCGGAGCGGATCTCCCTCTCGGTGGCCCGCAAGCTGCGCAAGCTCCGCCGCTTCAGCGCCACGGCCACCGCCGTGGCGAGGGACGCGGCGGGCGCCAGCTTCTCAAGCCACGTGAAGGTTCGCGTCCACCGGGGCTGACCGGGGGGAACGGACGCGTTCAGGCGGGCGCCGGGCCTTCGGGGGGCTCGGCGCCCGTCGGCTGTAGCCCGAGCGTGTGGGCCACCCCGGCCGCCTCGGCGCGGTTGGCCACGCCGAGCTTGGCCAGGATCCGCGAGACGTGAACGCTCGCGGTCTTCTCGCTTATGAAGAGCTGCTCGCCGATCTGGCGGTTGGTGCGGCCCTCGGCGAGCAGCAGCAGCACGTCGCGCTCGCGGTCGGTGAGGCCGAGCGCGTCAGCAGCAGCCGCCCCGGCGGGTGCCGCGCCCGCGCCGTCGAGGTCGAGCCGCGCTCGGCGGGCCAGCGCGGTCAGCTCGCCGAGCAGCGGGCGCGCGCCGAGCCAGCGCGCCGTGTCCGCCGCAGCGGCCAGCAGCCGCTCCGCCTCCTCGGACGGACCGTCGCTGCGCACGATCGCCTCGGCCGCCCGCCACTCGGCGTAGGCGGCCTCGTTCGGACGGCGCGCCTCGCGCAGGCTGGCAGCGAGCGCGATCCAAGCACCCGGGTCGTGCTCGCCGCGTAGCCGGGCGGCCTCGGCCTCGGCCAGCGCCATCGCGCGCTCTCCGGGCGGAGTGCCGCCGTTGGCCGGGCCGGCCTTCTCGAGGCGCCTGAGCAGGTCCATGCCGGTCTTCACCGCCGCCGCCACGTCGTCGTCGCGCCCGAGAGCGCGGGCGCGCTCGGCCACGTCGGCGGCCGCCCGGATGCCGGTCGTGAACAGCGGCCAGGTGAACAGGGTCATCTCGGTCCTGCCGAGCAACTCGAAGCAGTGCTCGATCAGCCCGAGCGCGCCCGCCGGGTCGCCCTGCCACACCGCCGCCGTCGCACGCACGTGGTAGTCGGGCGCCACCCACATCGCGCCGCCCGCGTTGCGGCTCAGCTCCTCGCTCCGCGCCACGTGCTCCGCGGCCTGCTCGAAATCGCCCCGCTCGGCGGCGATGTACCCGAGGGCGCCGTGCGCCGAGGCGGCGTTCAGCGACCCCGACGTGACCTCCACCACATCGGTGGCGCGAGCTCTCGCGCGGTCCCAGTCGCCCAGCACCGCCATCCGCATGGCCACGTCGGCGGCCAGGTAGTCGCCCCACATGCGCTCGGTGCCCAGCTCGCGCGCGCGGGCGATGCCCTCCTCCGCCACCTCAACGGACGCCTCGAGGTCGCCCAGTTCCTCGAGCACCTGGCTCTCGTTCACGTAGCTCCGGCCGACCTCCTCGATCAGGCCGAGCTCCTCGGCCATCCCGCGCGCAGCTCTTATCTCCTCGCGCAGGTCCGCCAAGCTCTCGGCGCCGATCCGGCTGATGCCGTAGGTGATCAGCACGTTGGCCTCCACCCCGCTCGCATCCACCGCGCGCGCGATCTGGAGCGCCTCCTCACAACGCTTCTGGGACTCCTCGAACCTGCCGATGAGCATCAGCGCCTGCGCGTGGGCGGCCAGTACGCGAGCGCGCTCGGTAGACGGCTCCTCGGGCACGAGATGGAGCGCGGTCTCGTAGTGCTCGAGCGCCTCCTCCCCCTGACCCTCCACCCAGAGCGAACGGGCGAGCCGCGCGTGCTCAAGACCGGCCGACACCGGGTCGGCCGCTGCGTCGATCTCGCCGATCAGCTTGCGTGCCAGCGCTATCGAGCGCCTCACGTCCCCGCCCATGAGGGCGCTGTCGGCGGCCCGCCGGCCGAGATCCGCGACGCTCACCTCGAGCGGCGCCTCCGCCACGGCCCGGTCGTAGAGGTCGAGCGCCCGCTCGAGATGGCGGTGAGCCTCGGCGTGGGCGTGCACGCTCTCCGCCTGGGACGCGGCGTCGACCGACGCCGTGAACGCGAGCGAGAAGCGGCCGGCGGCGTGCCAGTGATGCGCGAGCTCGGAAGCCTGGCCGTCCGCGGCGAGCGCGTCGGCGAGGGCGGCGTGCAGCGCGGTGCGCTCGCCGGGCAGAAGGTCCGTGTAGACGGCCTCGCGCAAGAGCTCATGGCGGAAGACGTAGGCGGTGCCGTCCTCGGTGGGTACCAGGATCCGCTGCGAGGCCGCCTCCCGCAGCGCCTCGCGGAGCGCCGTCTCGTCCAGCTCGCTCACCGACGCGATGAGCGGATGCTCCACCGGGCGGCCCACCGCCGCGGCCACCTGGAGGGTGCGGCGGGCGTTGTCGGACAGCCTCTCCACGCGCGCGAGCAGGGCGTCGAGCAGGGAGTCGGGAAGCACGCCCGCGTCGGCCGCGGCGAGCAACTCCTCGGCGAAGAAGGGGTTGCCCTCCGACCGCTCCATCAGCCTCCTCACGAGACGTGGCTCGGGCTCCTCCTCCAGGATCCCGGCGAGCTGCTCGCGCAACTCCGGCTCGTCGAACGGCGGCAGCGTGATCCGCTCGGCGCGGCCGCTGCGCTCCAGCTCGGACACGAACGGATGCAGCGGATGGCGACGGTGCACCTCGTCGGTGCGGTAGCTTGCGATGAAGAGCACCCGCTCGCCGCGGGAGTTGCGAATCAGGAAGGCGAGAAGGTCGCGCGTGGAGCGGTCGGCCCAGTGGAGGTCCTCCACGACGAGCGCCACCGGCCGCTCGGCGGCGGATGCGGCGATCAGCCGGTGCACGGCCTCGAACAGCTGCCCCTGCGCGAACTCCGCCGCCTGCGCCCCGCCGTTCGCGTCGGCCAGCTCGGGCCAGAGCCGGGCGAGCGCGCTCCGCGCCGACGGATGGAGCGAGGCCAGCGGCCCGCTCTCGACCTGCCCGATCAGCGGGCGCAGGGCCGCCACGACGGGCCCGTAGGGCAGCTCGCCCTCGGCCAGCTCCACGCACTCGCCCACCAGTACCTCAGCACCCACCGCGCGCGCGCGGCGCTCGAACTCGGCCACGAGGCGGCTCTTGCCGATGCCGGCGTCACCGCCCACGAGCACCGCCGCGGAGCTGCCGCCGGCAGCGCGAAGGAGCGCCGCGTCGAGCGCGGCCAGCTCCGCAGCGCGGCCCACGAACGTGGGGCTCGAGACACGGGTGGGCACGTGGCCATTATGTGGGTGCCGCCTACAGTTCCGCCATTCCCGGCACCGCCCAACTTCTCCGCGACCTCCTGTTCGCCCGGCCGGAGCGCCACAGCTATGGGCCAGATCGCTCCCAGCGCGCCGACCTCTACCTGCCGGACGGCGGCGGTCCGTTCCCGGTCGCGATCGCCATTCACGGGGGCTACTGGCAGGCGCGCTACACCAAGCGCCTTCAGAAACCCGTGGCCGTGGACCTGACGCGCCGCGGCGTGGCGGTGTGGAACATCGAGTACCGGCGCCTCGGCCGCGGCGGTGGCTGGCCGGCCACGTTCGACGATGTCGGCGCCGCGATCGACCACCTGGCCGAGCTACGCGATCCGCGGCTTGACCTGTGCGGCGGCGCGGCCGTGTTCGGCCACTCCGCGGGCGGGCAGCTTGCGCTGTGGGCCGCGGCACGCAAGGACGGCGCGGTGCCGGTCACACGCGTGTGCGCCCAGGCGGCGGTGTGCGACATGGTGAGGGGCGGCAACGCCGCGCACGAGCTCATGGGAGGCGAGCCGGCCGAGGTGCCCGAGCGCTACGCGCGGGCGGACCCGATGCAGCTCATGCCCTTCGGCCTGCCGATCCTGCTCGTGCACGGCGCGGCGGACGCCACCGTGCCGGTGAAGCGCAGCCGCCGATTCGCCGAGGCAGCGCACGCCGCCGGCGACCACGTTGAGCTGATCGAGCCCAACCCCGGCGGGCACCGCGCCCACATCGACCCGCGCAGCGAGGCGTGGGCGATCGCCGCGAGCTGGATCGCATCCCGTAAGCTGCCGGGCGGATGAAGCTCTACGTCTGCTGGGGAACCTTCCCGACGCCGCGACCCGGCGGCCACCCGTGCGCGAACGCGTACCACGCGCTCAAGGACGCGGGCTACGAGCCCGAGGTGATCAAGTCCTACGGGCTCGCGATCCTGCCCGGCCCGTTCAACGCCACCGAGGGCCGCCGCGAGGCCAAGCGGCTCACCGGCAAATACACGGTGCCCGTGCTCGTCACCGACAGCGGCGAGGTGGTGGCGGACTCGAAGAAGATCGTGGCATGGGCCAAGGATCACCCTGCCTCAGCCGCCGCCGTCTGAAGGCCGACTGGACGTCTCCGTAAAGTGTCGATTACCGGAGCACGCCTCCGGTAGCCGTACACATGCCCGATCCCGCGTCTTCAACAAGCCCCCGTCGCGCGCTCCTGCCCGTCTTCGGCGCGCTGATGCTGGGAATGCTTCTGGCCGCGCTGGACCAGACGATCGTATCCACCGCGCTGCCCACCATCGTCGGCGACCTCGGCGGCGTCAACCACCTGTCGTGGGTGGTCACGAGCTACCTGCTCGCCTCCACGGTGTCCACGCCGCTGTACGGGAAGCTCGGCGACATGTACGGGCGCAAGGCGCTGTTCCAGCTCGCGATCGTGATCTTCCTGGCGGGCTCGGCGCTGTCCGGCGCGTCACAGTCGATGACGGAGCTGGTGCTGTTCCGCGGGCTCCAGGGCCTCGGCGCCGGCGGACTGATGGTGGGTGCGCAAGCGATCATCGGCGACCTCGTGCCGCCGCGCGAGCGCGGCCGCTACATGGGGCTGATCGGCTCCGTGTTCGCGTTCGCGAGCGTGGTGGGTCCGCTGCTCGGGGGCTTCTTCGTGGACACGCTGAGCTGGCGCTGGGTGTTCTACGTCAACCTGCCGCTCGGCGCCGTCGCGCTCGCGGTCACCGCCTCGCGGCTCAAGCTCCCCCAGCGCGAGCGGAGCCAGCACCGGGTGGACTACCTGGGCGCCGCGCTGCTCACGGCCAGCGCCACGTCGCTGATCCTGCTCACCACCTGGGGCGGCAACGAGTACGCGTGGAACTCGGGCACCATCATCGGGCTCGGCGTGGCCGGGGTGGTGCTGCTCGGCCTGTTCCTGATTCAGGAGCGGCGCGCTGCGGAGCCGGTGATCCCCCTCGGCCTGTTCCGTTCTGGACCTTTCAGCGTGGTCCACGGCGTCGCCTTCCTCGTCGGCCTGGCGATGTTCGGCGCGCTCACGTTCCTGCCGCTGTTCCTCCAGATCGTCGACGGCGCCACGCCCACCGGCTCGGGCCTGCTCATGCTGCCGCTGATGGCGGGCCTGCTCACCGCCTCGATCGCGTCCGGGCGCATGATCACGAGGATCGGCCGCTACAAGATCTTCCCGGTGGTGGGCGCCGCGGTGATGACCGCGGGCATGTTCCTGCTGTCGCTGCTCGACCTCCACACCACACGCCTCACCTCCTCGCTCTACATGCTCGTGATCGGAGTGGGCATCGGCACCGTGATGCCGGTGCTCGTGCTCGTGGCCCAGAACGCGGCGCCCCCGCGTGACATGGGAGCCGCCACCTCCACCGCCACCTTCTCGCGCTCGATCGGCGGCTCGGTGGGCGTGGCCGTGTTCGGGGCGATCTTCGCGGCCCGGCTCGGGGACGAGATCGCACGGCTGATTCCGCGCGGCGGCCTCGGGCTCGACTCGCGCTCGCTGCTGGGTTCGCCGGACGCGATCAAGCAGCTCCCCGCCACGGTGCGGGAGCCGCTGCTGCACGCTTTCTCGAACTCCCTCCACACCGTCTTCCTATGGGGAATGCTGCTGTCAGCCCTGGCCTTCCTGCTGACTCTGGCGCTGAAGGAAGTCCCGCTGCGCACCGGGGCGGCCCAAGTGGCGCCCGAACCGCCCACAGCAGCGCCCGTCCCTAGTAGCTGAGAACTGAGAACTGGGAACTCTTTTCCGGGTGTTGCCCGCACCCCACGCTCGGGAGCCACCCCCATCGGAGAGGCCGCCGCGCGGGCCTAGATTGATGACGTCCCCCACGCCCCCGCCCCCAATCACAGGACACGGAAATGAACGGCCTCATCTACCACATCGCATTGCAGGCGAAGACCGAAGACCACCGGCGCGCCGCAAGCGCCGCCCGCAGCGTGGGGCAGCCTCCGCGTCGCCGGATCTTCCGCCGCTCCTTCTAAGTCGCCTCGCCACAGCAGCCTCGACCTGAAGCCCCCTCGCGGGGCTTCGGTCGTTCTGCGGCCCTACGCGTCGTCGTCCTCGTCGTCGGTCAGCTCGCGGTCCTGCTCCTCCGCCTCGTCGCTCGACAACGGGGTGCCGCACCACGCGCACTTTGTCAGCGGCGACGCGCTGTAGAGCCTCGCTCCGCAGGTTGGACAAAGGAACTGGGGCATCGATTCCTCGCGAACAGGCGCCCACTATAAGAGGGGCGCATGCTCAATTGCCGCTCACTATAGGGGAAGGTAAGTCTGCGGACCGGCCGTTCAGCGGCGAGAGCGCGCGGCGGTCTTGCCGTCCCGCGAGCCCTTGGCCTTCGCCGGCTTGGCGGCCTCGGCGGCCTCGAACAGCATCGTCACGAGCTCGCCTCGCTGCTCCCCCTCGTGATCGGTCTTCAGGAGGCGCTTGCCGCTGGCGCGCTGGATCTTGTCCACGCGGTCCACGAATCCCTCGAGCTCGGAGGCCACCTGCTTCCAGCCCTCGTTGTCCAGGACGAGCGGGAGCCTGCTCAGATGAGCGTCGGAACGGCCGAAGCCACCCTCGGCCGCCGCCCGGTTGACCGCGTCACCGATCTGACCGAGCGTGGAGCCGACCGTGGCCTGCTTCACGAGGTTGGGCGCGGTGCTGAACGCGCGGTCGCTGATCCGCGGGCGGATCTCCGCCCGGTAGTAGTGCTCGAGCGTGCCGCGCACGGGGGTCGTCTTCACGAGCGAGATCAGGCCCAGGTCCGCAAGCTGCCGTACGTGGTAGCTCACGTTTCCTAGCGGTGCGTCGATTTCTTCCGCGATCTGCGAGGGGCTCGCTACGCGCTCCTCGAGGATCGACAGGATCTGGATTCGCAGCGGATGGGCCAGCGCCTTCACCAGCCGGGGGTCGGTGATGTCGTGCAACGTCCTCAATTACGTGCTCCTCGAAATGACCAGGCGCGCGGGTCCGCGGGCCAATGGACTGAATTTCGACGGTCCCAAATGGCAGCCCGGTCTGCCTGAGGGGCATCGTTCAGTTCATCCTATGCGATCCGCCCGGATGCGTCCGGACTAGCCTCGCGGCTGTGGTCGAATTTGTATACCGGCGCCGGCGGGCCCTCCGGACGGCCGGTTTGGCGCTCCTGGCGGCGGGACTCGGCGTGGCAACTGCGATTGACGAGGTGGCCGGCTTCGCGCTGATCGGCGCCGCCGCGTTCCTCCTGGCCATCAGCCAGCCGCTTCTCCTGGCGCATATGCGTTACCGGCGGGCACGCCGAGCGGCCCGCGGCAACGGCCACAGGCCCGGCGTGGACACCGACGACGTCGACCTCGATTCGTTCTAGAGCCTGCGCGACACCAGCGTCCGCGTGACCCCGCCGCCCGGCCGCGCGATCTTCACCCGCACTGTGTAGGGGGCCACACGCAGGTGGCGCGGCGAAATCCGCAGGCGGTAGGTCTTCCCCGGCTTGGCGTGCACGGTGCGGTAGCGGCGGATGACCTTGCGGCCGTGGAACAGCACCACCGACACGTTGCCGGCCACCCCCACGCGGTAGCTCGCCACCAGCGACCGCCTGCCGCCGCCGCCGAACACGGGGCTCGACAGGTGGAAGCTCTTCAGGTCGCCGCAGCCGGCCTGGCCGTAGAAGTCGGCACGCCGCTTGAAGCGCCCGTGGATCCGGTGGAAGGTGTCGGAGCGCACCGAGGTGGGCGCGCCGGGTTCGCGGGTCACGGCCTGCACGGCGTACCAGCCGTTCCTCAACCCGCGCGTCTTGAGCGAGATCGTGCCCGTGGGGTTGAGAAAGGTGGCCACCCGCCTGCGGCTGCGCGTGTGCCTCGCCAGCGAGTAGCGGTACACGTTCACCCGCAGCGAGCCCTTGTGCTTGGACACGGCCCGCATGCGCAGCCCGCGCCTTGCGGGCCGGGCGGTGAAGTGCGCGAAGCCGGCGGCCGCCCTGCACTTCACCTTGCCACCGCCGGCCGGGTCCGCGGCCGTTGCCGGGGCGGGCGCGGCCGCCGGCGGCGGCGGCGAGTTGAAGTGGTACAGGTACACCCCGCGGCCGTAGGTGGCGGCCACGAGCGTGTTCGCGTCGCCCGGCTTGAGCGCGAGGTGCGTGATCGGCACGCTGGGCAGGCCGTTGCCCAGCACTCCCCAGCTCGTGCCGTTCGTGTCGCTCGAGGCGAACACGCCGATGTCGGTGCCCACGAGGAGCTGGCCGCCGCGGAGCACCACCCAGTTGGCCGGCACGTCCGGCAGGTCGCCCGTGATGTCGGTGAAGTTCTCGCCCGCGTCGGTGGACTTGAACACGTGGCCCGTGCCCACCTTGCTGGTGTCGTCCTTCACCGCGCCGGGGGGCGCCCACTTGCGGCCGTAGCCGCCCACGGTCACGTAGACGGTGCGCGGGTCGGCCGGGTCCATCCGCACGGAGCTGATGTAGCGCGTGGGCAGCCCGTGCACGGCGGCGATGTGCCAGCCGTCGCCTGTGAGCCGCTTGGCCGGCTGGGAGCCGCCCACGTTGGTGGCGATTCCGTTGGCGAACGGCCTGCCCTGGGTGATCACGTCGCAGAAGCCGCAGTAGCCGATGTAGGCGCTGTCGCCGCTCAGGTCGATCGCCGACATCTGGTTGTCAGGATCGTCGTCCGCCGAGCTGGCATTTGCGTCACCCGGGTGCTTCTGGGTGCCGAGGTCGTAGACGTTGGTCCACTGCGTGTTGATCAGGGAGCAGCTCGGATCGACGCACTGGACCGTGTCCGGCCCCGCGGTGGTCTCCTCCACGTCACGGCCGGCGGTGATCAGGTGCTTCGCATCGGTCGGGTCCATGATGAACGGGTTCGAGAACTGCGGCGAGGTGAGCTGCGGATCCATGCTCATCCAGTTCTTGCCGCCGTCCTTGGTCACGCTGATCGCGCCGCCCGTGTACTCCTCGTACGCGATGTCCGAGTTGTCGGGGTCGACCGCGGTGAAGAACCCGTCGCCTCCGTAGATCGCGAACTGCTGCTGGTCCGGCTGGATCTTCAGCTCGCCGTTGTCCTGCAGGCCGGCGTAGACCGTGCCGTCCTTCGCCATCTCCGCGTCGTAGGGCTGGAGCGTGTGCAGGTCGGTGTTGATCCCGCGGCCCCAGTGCGTGTTGTCGAAGTCGTCACCCGAGGCGACGTGCTGCGAGTACGCGCCGCCGTCGTTGCCCACCACGAGCGTCACGCCCCCGCTGCCGTCCGGGATGAAGATCGACCCGTGCTGGTCGGGGTGTGTCGTGGTGCTCGCCTGCGGCGGGTTGTTGGTGGGGCAATCGGGCAGCCCCGTGTTGAGGAAGGCGCAGGTGGTGCCGCCGAAGTAGCGGCCGATCACGTGGAACTGGGTGGTGTCGGGCACCGTCGGCGGCGCGCCGTCACCCTGCCAGACCTCCTCGAGCCCGAAGTCGAGGCGCGTGGGCACCCCGTTCGAGTCCTGCGTGGTCGGGTCCGGCTTGACCCACTCGTTGTACCAGGCCTGCACGCCCGGGCAGTAGAGCTGCGAGGCGCACACGCCGCCCACGAGGGCGGAGCCGCTCGTGAGGTCCGCGGACATGGTGGCCGCGTCCTCCATCTCCTTCCAGGTGTGGCCGAAGTCGGTGGACACGTAGACGCCCTTGAGCACGGTGGGGTACGGGACGCCCGTCGGCCCCTCCACGTCGATGCCGGTCACGCCGCCGTTGAACTTCACGGCGTCCTCCACCAGCGCGTAGACGATCTTGTGGTCCTGGTCCGGACCGTCGGCGATGCCGAGCGCGACGCGGCCGGTCTCGTCCTGGGTCGAGAAGCCGTGGTCTGAGCCGCCCACGTTCGGCGTCGTCTTCGTGAACGAGCCGGGCGTGCCGTCGTCGGACACGTAGATGCCGTTGTTCGGCGACTGCACGGTGCCGTCGTCGTCCTGCTTCGTGCTGGCGCGCCAGCCCACCGCGGCCAGCACCGCGCCGGGCGTGCCGGTGATGCCCTGCTTCGGGTTGCCCTGCACCACCACGTCCGTCACCTGGTTGGCGAGGAAGCAGCCGCTCGCGATGCTGGAGGTGCCCGTGCAGTCGGGCTGCCCGCTCGCAACGCCGTCGCCGGTGGGCAGGTCCACGTTGGTCCACGACACGCCGTCGTCGGCCGTGCGGTAGAGGCCGGCGCCGGTGGCCGCGTAGGCCACGCTCGGATCGCTCGGGTCGACCGCGATGCGGAAGCCGTTGGCGCCGTCCGGCACGCCGCTGCCCTTCTGCCACGTGGCGCCGCCGTCAGTCGAGCGGTACACGCCGAGCCCGGCAAGGGAGTCGAAGCCGAACGCGTCGTCGCCCGTGAGCACGAGCAGCGTGCCGCCCTGGGCGGGCGAGTAGGCCACGGCCGACACCACCTGGGTCGGCAGGTTGTCGCCGATCGAGGTCCAGTGCTGGCCCATGTCGGTGGTCTTCCAGATGCCGCCGTTCGAGGCCGCCGCGTAGAGGGAGCCGGTGGAGGCGTCGTAGGCGTAGTCGCTGATGCGACCGGACACGGCGCCGAGGCCCTCCTGCGTGCTGCCGTTCGACTGGTCGAAGTTCGTGTTGTCGGTGATCTCGGAGCCGGTGCCGTAGGGGGTCCAGGAGCCGTCGGTGCCGGGCACGCTCGCGTCGCTGAGGGCGGCGCGCTGGTTGAGCGCGTGCTGGTAGGCGCCGGGGCGGACGCTCGTGAACGGGTCGGTGTTCTGGCTCACGCGCGCGCTGTTGGCGCGCGACAGGTCGCCGTAGGACTCCGGGTGGAAGCGCGCCTCGCAGCCCTTGGCAAGCCCACTGGCCTTGTCGGCCTCCTTGGGCTTGTCGCCCTCCCCGCCACGGTCCTTCTCCTCGCCCGCAGCCATCTCGCGCACCTGCCCGTTCGGGCACGCGTGCACGAGGCGGCCGACCCGCTGGCTGGAACCGCCGTGCGGCAGCGCGAACACCACGACAGCCGTCGCGGCCGCGATTGCCAGCACGAGAAGTCCGAGAACCCGCGAAGGTCCCGTCCGGAAGCGGTCCCCAAAGCTCATAGATGTATCTCCCTTGTGCGTGGGCTGCGAATGGCCCCCTGCCGGACGCCGCCCTGATGGCACGGCATCGTAACCAGCGCGTTTCTGGCGCGTCGCAGTTCGGTCAGGCCACCGCGATGGCCGCCACCCCGGCCACCACAGCCACCGCGCCCGCGATCCGCGGCCCGCTAACCCGCTCGTCGAGCAGCAGGCGGGCGAGCACCACCGCTATCACCACGCTCGTCTCGCGCACCGCCTGCACCGCGGCGAGCGAGGCGCTCGGCGCGAGCCGGATCGCGGCCAGTGCCAGGCCGAAGGCGCCGAACATGCCGATACCGGCGGCGATCGAGGCGCCCTTCAGCTCGGCGCGCAGCGCAGCGGTGCCGCGCCGGCGAGCGAGCAGCGGCACGTACACGAGCGCCGGCACCGCCACCACGAGCTCGAGATACGAGATCGGATGCGCGTGCTTCAGCCCCTGCTTGTCGAGCAGCGTGTAGCCCGCGATGGCCACGCCGATCAGGAGTGCCATGCGCAGGTCGTGCGGCCGCGCCGTCTGCCCCGTGCCGCGCACGAGCACCACTCCCCCGGCCACGAGGCAGATGCCCACCACCGCGGCGGCGTCGAGGGAGGCGCCGAGCACAACCAGGCTGAAGATCAGGATCAGCAGCGGCGAGGAGCCGCGCGCCACCGGATAGACCACGCTCAGCTCGCCCTCCTGATACGCGCGCGCGAGGAGGCTGAGGTAGATCAGCTCGAGCGTGGCGGAGCCGGCCGCGTACGGCAGCGCCTTCGCCCCCACCTGCCAGGTGGCAGCCGCCACCGGGGCGAACGCCAGCGCGCCCGCCGCGAGCGCCACCGCGGTGGCTGCTTCAGAGTCCCGGGCGCGCGAGAGGAGCAGATTCCAGCCCGCGTGCACGAAGGCCGCGCAGAGGGCCAGGACGAGCGGCGTGGTGGGCATCGCGCGGGAGTCTCGCGCACGTCAGTCGGCGAACTGGTGTCCCTCCCCCATCATGGCTACCATCCTCCACATGGAGAGCAGCAACGCCCAGATACGCCGGACCGATGTTCTCCGGGACTCGCCGCGGATGTTCGAGAACGAGCTTCTCGACAAGCTTTCGACGGGTGCATCCGGTGGTGCCGGTCCTGATCTTCCTGCCGCTGATCGTGGTGCTGCTGGTGCTCGCGATCACGGCGGACATGACGTGGTGGCACATCCTCGTCGGCTTCGCCGGCGGCTACGCGTTCTGGACGCTCTGCGAGTACTGGATCCACCGCGTGGTGTTCCACTTCGAGCCCGAGGAGGGCTTCGGCGCGCGGCTTCACTGGATCATCCACGGCGTGCACCACGACCACCCCAACGACCCGATGCGCCTCGTCATGCCGCCCTCGGTGAGCGTGCCGCTGTCCGGGCTGTTCTTCCTGCTGTTCGTGGTCGTGCTCGGCACGCCGACCGCCTACGCGGTGGGCGCCGGCTTCTGGGCCGGCTACCTGATCTACGACGAGATCCACTACCACCTGCACCACCACATGCCGAAGACACGCATGGGCAGACTGCTGCGTGAGCTGCACATGCGCCACCACTTCCAGGACGACACCCGCGGCTTCGGCATCAGCGCGCCCTACTGGGACACCGTGTTCCGCACTCCGCTGCGGCGCGGGCCGAAGCAGCGCTAGCTTCGGCGCGACCGCCCTCGCGCCACGAACTGCAACTTTGTCTCGCATAGCGGGATCAACTTGCAGTTGGTGAAATCAGCATGGCGTCCCCGGGGCGCCCACGCGACCGTCAGCTATCCTCGCCACCGCCCGCGGATGTGGCGGAATTGGCAGACGCGCACGGTTCAGGTCCGTGTGGGGGAAACCCCGTGGAGGTTCGAGTCCTCTCATCCGCACTCAGGACGTGACCCATTCGCGGGCCGCGTCGAGGTCCTTCATCTCGAACGCCTTCACTTCGCCGGGGATGGCCCAACCGAGGCCGTGGATCGCATGGCGCAGCCAGTCGGCGTCGCCCACCACCGCGATTCGCTCCCAGGTTCGGAGGTGTCCGAGACCCAGCTTGGTGTCCTGCCAGGCCGCCCCGGCGGTGAAGTCCGGGAAGTCGTGGCCCAGGACGTAGAGCATTCTCACCTTGCCGCTGTCCGAGGCCTCGTGGGCGGCCTCGACGGCCGGAACGAGCACCCGCTCGTAGTCCTCGGCCGTGACCTTCCCATGCGCCTCGACGCCAACGACATTCGCCGGTAGACCCTCGATGACCTTCAGCATGGAAGGGATCCAAGCGTGGCAACGCGTCCGCCGCATCGCCCGAACCGGGTGATCCGCCCAGTCCCGGCGGTTGAGACTCCGGCCAAAGGGGAAGATCGTACGGAGGCAGGGAGCATGTTCTTCGTCGGCAGACATCCAGGTGACGAGCGCCCGGCGCTGATGATCTGGCGGCAGGCCTCGCTCGGCACACGGTCGCTGGAGCCGCTCGCCTACTTCGCCGACGATCACTCCGCCGAGTACTTCTGGTCCCTGCTCGAACAACTGCTGCGCGACGCGGCGGCCACCGGCGAGGTGGGACTGATCGAGCCGCCCGCCCCCGGTTGACCTGGCAGCGGCCCTTGGAGCGCGCCCGCTAGGCCACCTGCAGGAAGTCCTGGAACGGCAGCGCGTTGATGCGGCGGCTCGCTTCGGGCTCAGTGAGCGCCTCGAGAACGGGGGCGTGGTCGAACCACCTGTACCGGCCGCGGAGTGGGTCGATCTCCCGGTTGATCTCCGTGGTCCGCTCACCGTTGGCGGTCACCTCCAGCAGTGCCAGCAGCCTCGGCTCCTGGTCGATGTCCTGCGCCAGCCCTGGCCAGCGCACCCGTAGCGCCACCCAGCGGCTCAGCGCGATCAGCTGGTCGCCGGTGAAGTCGAACTGGAGCCGCGGGTCCGCGTTGGCCACATAGAGCTGGAGCCGGAACGCGTTGTGGAAGCGCTTGACCTGGCGCGGGTTGCGGTCGAGGCACTGCAGGCCGGCGAACTCGGCGGCGATCACCTCCTTGGAGTCGCGGATGCGGCGGGCCCGCTGGCGGCGCACGGCCTCCGCTACGGCCTCGGCCCGGACGCCTGTGGGCGACGCGGCCACCTGCTGCCCGACGCTCGCGAGGTTCGGCGCCTGCTCGTCCACCACCGCCTGGCTAGCCACCTCCACCTCCGCCTCCGACACAGGCAGCGGATCCGTGACCGGCGGCGAATCGCCGTTCTGCGTGATGCTCGACAGCAGGTCGTGCAGCGCCTCCGGCTGGGGCGGCGGGATCGCCACCGACATCTGCACGAGCTTGGCGAGGAAATGGAAGCCGAAGTCCTCACCCACCGGGCTGTTCACCGACTTGAGCTCCGCGACCGTCTCCTTGTACGCGACGTTGATGTTTGTGGCCACCACCTCCCGGTCGAGCCCGAGGATGAACACGCAGCCGCGCGCCTCCGAGTTGAAGATCTGGTTCATAGCCTCCACCACCTCGACGACGTGGGTGCTGCTGCAACGGTCGAGGTCGTCCACGAAGATCGCGAGGCCGCGCGTGCCGTCCTCCGGGCAGAGCAGCTCGGTGAGGGCCCGGATGTCCCGATCCGCCTCGGCGGTGAAGCCGAGGTGTGCCTCGTAGTCGGGCGCGCTCGCGTAGCGCTCCATCGCGCGCTTGAAGGGATTCACGATCGCGTTCCAGTAGCGCGCCACCGTGGCGCAGATGGCCGCCGCGGTGGCGAGGCCGGCCGCTCCGGCGCCGGCCGCGGTGAGGTCCACGTTGAGCACGATCACCACCGCGCCGGCGGCAAGCAACGCCGGCCAGGCGAACTTGAGCAGGAAGCGCCAGAGCGCCAGGCGCCTGTACTCGAGCTTGACCCGGAACCAGAGGCGCTCGAAGCGACCCATCTGCTCTTGTGGATCGTCGTAGATGGCCTTCGCGAGCGCGGCCCACAGCCGCTCGCTGTTCTCGTACTTCCAGGCGTCGAAGCGCACCGTGTACCAGCTGCGGTGCGGGTGCATCTCCTCGGGAGGATGCTCCAGCCGCTCGCGCAGCTGCCACATCACGGACGACTTGCCGGAGCCCCACGGCGCCGTGATCGCGAGGGCGAGCGGGAGCGCCGTCCGCTGGTCGTCGAGCAGCGAGTGGAGCGCCTCCACCAGGGCCGCGAAGCCGAGCAGGTCCTTGTCGGTGGGAAGGTCGGCCGCGGCGCTCGAGACGAAGTCGAACTCCTCCCTTGGCGGAGTCGGCGGAGCCTCCGGCGGCGCTTCGGGCGGCACGCGCGTCTTGGCGGTCTTGGTTGGGGCGGCCGCGCTCTCGACAGCCGGGTCGTCGCCGGCCGCCGTCAGCGCATCCAGCCGCGCGCCCGCCTCGGGGTCGCCGCGCGCGACTCCCTCGGTGTAGGCGCGGCGCGCCTCGTCGATGCGGCCGGTATCCCGCAGCAGATCGCCGAGCAGCACCCCGGCTTCCGGATCGCCTCGTCTCAGGCCCTCCTGGTAAGCCTGCTCCGCCGCTTCCGGGTTCTGCTGGAGCTGCATCAGGCGGCCGAGCCTCACTCCCGCCTCGGCGTCGCCGCGCTGGAGGCCCAGCCGGTAGAACTCGATCGCTCCGGTCACATCAGATCTCGACTGGAGCAGATCTCCGAGGTGCACCGCCGCGTCGGGATCGCCGCGCGCGATCGCGTCGCGGTAGTAGCCCTCCGCCTCGTCGCTCCGGCCGCGCATCTGCCAGAGGTAGTCCGCCAGGCGCACCGCGGCCTCCGGATCCCCTCGCTCCAGCTCATCGCGCAGCCGCTGCTCGACTTCGTCGGCACTCGACTGCGCTTGATCCGGTGGTTCGGCCATTGGGGCGGCGCGGCTTCGTCTTGCGTGTCCTACACCCGCCCGCCTCGAAAAGTCAACGCGCCGCTACCAGCGCCCGCGGTGCACCACCTCGTCGAACGGGCGCCGATCCGGCTTGCGGAGCGGCTTGAGCGGCCGGTCGGCCGGATAGCCGACGTCGATCAGATAAGCCGCGTAGCGGTCCTCCGGGAAACCGAGCACCTTGCGCGCAAGCTGCTGGTCAGCCACGGCCGAATGGCCCGTGCCGATGCCGAGATCCGCCGCCGCGATCAGCATCGCCATGGTGGCCTGCCCGAGGTCGTACTGGGCGCGGTCGCGCTCGCCCGGATCGTCGGTGCGCGGCGCGATCAGCGCGATCGTGGCCGCGGACTCGGCCACGTGCCCTCCGCCGCGCCAGACCTTCGAGAGCTCCACAAGCTGCTCGCGGTCGGTGACCACCACGAAGTCCCACGGCTGCCAGTTCCGCGACGACGGCGCGCGCCGCCCGGCCTCGAGGATACGGTCGAGATCCGCATCGGCCAGCGGCCGATCCTCGAAGGCACGGACGTTGCGGCGAGAGGTGATCGCGTCCCAGGTCTCCATGACTAGGCCACCCGCTGCGAGAAGAACCGCGCCGGGTTGCCCACCAGCATCTGGTCGATCTGCTCCTGCGTAACACCGTTGTCAAGCAGGGCGGGCAGCACCTCGTTCGAGATCAGCAGGTAGTCCGGATTCTCGCCGGCGAAAGCGGGGTCGCCCACCATGAAGTCGTAGAAGCAGGCGGCGTCGTGGGCGAGCTGGATCTGGTCGGTGTAGCCCTCCTCAACCAGCGCGGTGAGCGTCCGGATGCGGTCCGCGAGCGGGTTGAAGTGCTCGATCCCGAAGCGGTCGCAGCCGAGCGAGGCTCCGCTGGCGGCGAGTGCGCGCAGGCAGTCGAGGTCGTTGCGGTCCCCGGCGTGGGCGATCACGATGCGCTTGGGATCCACGCCGTGCCCCGTCAGCGCCTCGAGTGTGGGCAACCCCATCTTCGCCTCCGAGTTGGTGTGCACCATCACCGGCGCGCCCGTCTCGTTGCTGGCGAGGGCGATCGACTCGAGGATCCGCGGCACGTCGCCGATCAGCCCGTGCCGCTCCACCGCGCACTTGAGGAACGCGGCCTTCACGCCCGTGTCGTCGATGCCCTCGCGGATCTCGCGCACGAACACCTCGGCCACGGCCTCCGGGCTGCGGTAGCCGAAGAAGTTGGGCATCTCGAGGAAGGCGTAGACGCCGGTGGCCACGATTATGTTGAGGTCCACCGACTCGTTGAGCCGCTGGATGCGCGGGATGTAGCGGCCGAGTCCCAGCACGGTCGGGTCGACGATCGTGTGGATGCCGCCGTCGCGCAGCCGCGTGAGCTTGGCGATCGCGTCGGCCACGCGCTCCTCCTCGTCCCAGTACGGGGCGCCGCCGAACACGTGCCCGTAGTTCTGGAACGCCTCGGGCTGCATGATGAAGATGTGCTCGTGCATGAGCGTGGGGCCGAGCTTGCCGGTGTCGACTGGGCCTCGGACTGTCTCGACGCTGCTCATGGCCGGTCCGGATCCGCGGCTCGAACGGCATCCGACAGGTACTTCGCGCCCCCGTGCGCGGTCTGCCCCCCGTCCACCACGATCTCCGCTCCGCTGACGAACGACGACTCGTCCGAGATCAGGTAGACCACGAGCGGCGCCACCTCGTCCGGCTGGCCGACGCGCGCGAGCGGCGTCACGTCCACGTTCGCCTGCCGGAACGCCGCGGGGGCGGCGGCGGTCATCGGAGTCTCGATGTAGCCGGGCAGGACCGTGTTGACGCGGATCCCCTGCGGGCCGAGCTCCATGCTCGCGCTCTTCGACAGCGCCCGCACGCCCCACTTGCTGATGCAGTAGCCCACCGCGTGGTAGCCCACGAGTCCGGCGATCGAGCTGATATTGACGATCGAGCCGCCGTTCCTCATCAGCGGTGCGACAGTCTGGATGCCGAGCATCGGGCCGGCCACGTTCACCGACACAACCTGCTGGAGGTCCGCCGGCGAGAGGTCGAGCAGCCGCGTGCGCATCGCGATGCCGGCGTTGTTCACCAGGCCGTCCACGCGGCCGTGGTGATCGCCGAGCCACTTGCCGAGCTTCCGCCAGGCGTCCTCCGAAGTGACGTCGAGCGCGCGCCCCTCGATCCCCTGACCCAGGTCCGGCGCCTTCAGGTCGGTTGCAACCACGGTGGCGCCCTCGCTGGCCAGCGCCTGCGCCTCCACCGCGCCCTGACCGCCGGCGGCTCCGGTGACCACCACGATCTTGCCGGCCACGCGTCCCATGGTCACTCGTCCTCGCGCCGGATCGGGTCGCTGCCGTCCCAGCCCACCGACGCGAGCTGGATCTGCGAGTAAAGGCGCTCCTGCCCCTCGGTGTGCTCGACCAGCTCGATCATCCCGGGCAGGTCGCGCGTGGCGTCCATATACACCACGCGCGAGCCGGACGGCAGGCGGTCGAAGAATGCCTCCGAGTAGCCGAGCGCGGTGTAGCGCTGCACGTCCTCGTCGAAGGTCGTGGTCATGATCGCCCAGTGGTGGAAGCCGTAGCTGCGTGTTCCGTTGCCCTCGTGGAACACCGACGGCGAGTCGTCGTGCTGCTGGATCAGCTCCAGCATCGCGTGGCCGCTGAAGGCGCGCGCCACGCTGAACATCGCGTCGGTGCGCTGGCCCCGGTAGCGCGCGGCCGGTGGTTGGAACGGGCCGCGCACAAACCAGGGGCCGACGCCCAGCCGCTCGACGAAGTCGTTCATCCCGGCCTCGATGTCCTCCACCACGTAGGCGAACTGGCAGAGAGCGCCGGCGGGCTGTCCGAAGCCGAGCCGCATCAGCCGCGCGGCCCCCGCGCGAGCTCGCCCTCACGGCGGGCGCGCTGGACCATCTCGTCGGGATAGATCGCGAAGTGCTCGAGGCTGCCGAGCACGCGCTCACGCGCCACCACGAAGTCGAGCACGGCGGGCACGCCGTCGTCGTTTGCCTCGAGCGCGCGGGCCACGGCGGCGTCCACGCCGTCGGGCTCCTCCACGCGCTCGCCGTGGCAACCGCAGGCCTGGGCGATCGTGGCGAAGTCGGGCTGCACGGTGAAGTCGGTGGCTATGACGCGGTCGTCGAGCGCGAACTCCTGGATGTCGCGGATCGAGCCGAGCGCGCCGTCGTTGAGCACGCACCAGGTCACGCCGAGGCCGTATTCGGCGGCCACGGGCAGCACGTTCATCACCATCTGGAACGAGCCGTCACCGACGAAGCACACGGCCGGCGCGGTCGGGGTGCACCAGCGCGCGCCGCCGGCAGCGCGGCGGCCACGAACCCCATGCCGTAGAAGCTCGACGGCACGATGGTGGAGCGCGGCTCGTACACCTTGAAGTACGGCGTGACGCCGGCCATGTGCTGTGCCAGGCAGCCGACGTCGAAGCCCACCGTGGTCTCGCGCGGGAAGGCCTCGCGGATGGCCTGGATCGGGCGCAGCGGGTGCATCGGCAGCTCATCGCTCGCCGCCTGCTGCGCGATGTCCCCCTCGAGGTGCGCCAGCTCGGAGGCCACCGCGATCGCGCGCGGATGGTGGGCGAAGTCCTCGACCGCTGCGTCGGCGAGCGCGGCAAGAAGCTGCTCGGCGAACCTTGCGGACGTCGCGCCACGATTCCGATCTGCGCGGGCACGCTGCGGCCCAGCTCGGCGGGCTCGATGTCCACCTGGATGTAGGTGGCGTCCGGCGCGGGGACCGTGCCCGGCTTCCAGTTGGTCTCCATCTCCTCGAAGCGGCAGCCGAGGCCGAGCACCACGTCGGCCTCGCCGAGCAACCGCCCCGACAGTCGCGTGCGGTGCGCACCGAGGCCGCCGGCGCGGACAGCGGGTGATCGTCGGGGATCGAGCCGCGGCCGGACAGCGTGGTGAGCACCGGGGCGGCGAGCAGCTCCGCGAGCGCCACCAGCTGCCCCGAGGCCTCGGAGGCGATCGCGCCGCCGCCGGCCATGATCAGCGGACGCTCGGCCCGCGCCAGCGCCGCCGCCGCCGCCGCCACCTCGTCCACTGACGCCGGCGGTCGCGCCGGCCGCCCCACCGGCATGTACTCGCGCGCGGGAACGTCGCTGTGCCAGGATGTCGCGCGGGATGTCCACCAGCACCGGCCCGGGCCGTCCGCCGCGCGCGGTCGCGAACGCCTGGCGCAGCACGTCGACGATCAGGTCGGCGCGGTCCACCCTCACCGACCACTTCGTCACCGGCGCGAAGATGCGCTCCGTCGGCACCTCCTGGGAGGCGCCGCGATGGGCGGTGGCGGTGGCGCCGCGGCCGGCGAGGATCACGATCGGCAGGCAGCCCACGTAGGCCTCGGCGATGCCGGTGAGCAGGTTGGTGCAGCCGGGCCCCGCGGTGACGAGGCACACGCCCGGCTCGCCGCTGAGCTGCGCGCTCGCCGCCGCCATGCTCGCGGCCGCCTGCTCGTGGCGCACCAGCACGTGCGTGATCTCCGGGGTCGAGTAGAGGGCGTCGTAGATGCCGATCACGTGGCCGCCGGGCAGGCCGAACACGTGCCGCACGCCCTCGGCGCGCAGCACGTCGACGATTGCCTGGCCCGCTGTCTGGTTCGCCACGCTGAGTCCCTCGCCGGGCAGTGTTACTCAACTTGAATCCAGTTTCAAGTTCGTCTAAGGGGGCGCCCATGGCGGAGTCACGCGTAGCGATCGTCACCGGAGGCGCAGGCGGGCTCGGCTCGGCGATCGTCGAGCGCCTGCGCGCGGATGGTCTGCACGTGGCGGCGGCGGACCTCGCCCCGGGCGCGGACGTTGAGGTGGACGTGTCCGATCCGGACTCCGTCGACGCGATGGCGGCGGCGGTGCGCGAGCGCTTCGGCGGCATCGACGTGCTCGTGAACAACGCCGGCATCGCCGGTCCCACCGCCCCGGTTCACGAGTACCCGGTGGACGAGTGGCGCCGCGTGCTCGAGATCAACCTCAGCGGCGCCTTCCACTGCACGCGCGCCTGCCTGCCGGACATGCTGGCGGCGGGCTACGGGCGCATCGTCAACATCGCCTCGATCGCCGGCAAGGACGGCAACCCGCAGATGGCCGCCTACTCGGCGTCGAAGGCCGGGCTGATTGCGCTCACCAAGTCGGTGGGCAAGGAGACCGCCACCAGCGGCGTGCTCGTGAACTGCGTGGTGCCGGGCGTGATCGAGGCGGGACTCACCGCCAAGACCACGGAGGAGGAGCGCCGGCTGTTCCTCTCGCGCGTGCCGATGGGGCGCATGGGCCGGCCCGAGGAGCTGGCCGAGCTGGCGTCGTGGCTGGCGTCGGCGCGCTGCTCGTTCAGCACCGGCGCGACGTACGACCTGTCGGGCGGGCGCGCCGTCTACTGAGCCGGGACCTTAAGGGCGTTCACCCACAGCAGCGTGAGCGTGTCCACGAGGCCGTCGATCGCCTCGACTCCCTCCTCCTCCAGCACGAACGTGATGTAGGCCGAGCGGCTGACCATGCTCGACAGGCCCCGCACGGCGCTTACGGGATCCAGGTTGGGATCCGCGCGGCCCGCCTTCTGCAGCGCGACGATTGCCTTGCGGCTGGCCTCCACCACCGGCTGGGCGCGACGGGTGCGACGGCGGCGGAAGGTGTCGCTGACGCCCGTCACCTGCTCGATCACGCTCATCAGCCGCGCGTTGCGGTGGTAGGCCTCGAGGTAGGCGCGGTGGTGCGCCGCGATGCTCTGCACGAGGTCGATGCCGTCATCGGCGAGGTAGGCGAGCGAGGGCACGATGAGTCCCTCCTCCCCCAGCGCGTCCACCACCGCGTTGAAGATCTCCTCCTTGCTCTCGAAGTACGTGTAGAAGGAGCCGAGCGCGGTGCCGGCGGCGGCGGTGATGTCGGCGATGCGGGCGTCGATGAAGCCGTCACGCTCGAAGACGGCGCGCGCGCCGCGCACGAGTGCGGCCTGCGTGGCCTGGCCGCGCGCGGTCTTGGCGGTGGGCTTGACCATTCCGGGAGGACTTGAATCGTAATTCAAGTCCGCGCCGGCGACGGCCGGCGCGCAGGCTCCCGACAGTCGCAGGTCGCAGTGTAGATGAGAATCGTTCTTATTCTTATGTATGCTTGGCGCCATGCGCTGGCTCCCCCTGGCCGCCCTGCTAACGGCCCTCCTCGCCTCCGGCTGTGGCGGCTCGACGTTTGCGAACGATGGGCGGCTGCGCGTGGTGGCGGCGGAGAACTTCTGGGGCAGCATCGCGGCGCAGCTGGGCGGCGACCGCGTGCAGGTGACGAGCCTGGTGCACAACCCGGCCACGGACCCGCACGATTACGAGCCCACCGCCCAGGACGCCCGGTCCCTCGCCGAGGCACAGCTCGTGGTGGTGAACGGCGTGGGCTACGACCCCTGGGCGCCCAAGCTAATCGACGCGAACCCGGTGAAGGGTCGCGTGGAGGTGATCCGCAGGTGACGTCGTGGGCGCGCGCACGGGCGACAACCCGCACCTCTGGTACTCGCTGCCGGCGGTGCAGCGGGTGATCGACGCCATCACGGCGGGCTACAAGCGGCTCGACCCCCAGCACGCCGCCTACTTCGACCGCCAGCGCACGCGCTTTCGCGCCGATGCCCTCGCCGGCTACGAGTCGCTGATCGCCCAGATCCGCACCCGCTACGGGGGCGTTCCGGTGGGCGCGTCGGAGAGCGTGTTCACCCCGCTGGCGCAGAGCCTGGGCCTGAAGCTGGTGACACCGACGGGCCTTCTCAATGCCGTCAGCGAAGGCACCGACCCCACCGCCTCCGCCAAGTCCGAGGCGGACCGGCAGATCAGCGGACGGCAGATCAGCGCCTGGATCTACAACAGCCAGAACGCCACGCCGGACGTGAAGCGCCTCACCTCCGAGGCGCGCGCGAGAGGGATCCCCGTGGCCACGGTCACCGAGACGCTCACGCCGGAGTCCGCCAGCTTCCAGCAGTGGCAGTCGCGGCAGCTGCGCGGCATCGCGCAGGCGCTCGCCAGGGGCACCGGGCGATGAACCAAGAGGCGGTGCGCTTCAGCGGAGCGGAGGTGCGGCTCAGCGGCCGCCCGGTGTGGAGCGACGTGAGCCTCTGCATCCGGCCGGGCGAGTTCGCCGCGGTGCTCGGCTCGAACGGGGCCGGCAAGTCCACGCTCCTCAAGGCGATCCTCGGGCTGCTGCCGCTCAGCGCCGGCTCGGCCAGCGTGTTCGGCCGCCCGCCCGGCGAGGTCAATCCACTGATCGGCTACCTGCCGCAGCGGCGCAGCTTCGACGCGGCGGCGCGCATTCGCGGCGTGGACATCGTGCGGCTCGGCCTCGACGGCGCGCGCTGGGGCGTGCCGCTTCCGGGCAGGGCGAGCGCCGAAACCAGGCGGCGGGTGGGCGAGGCGATCGACCTCGTGGACGCGGGCGCGTATTCACAGCGCCCGATCGGCCAGCTATCGGGCGGCGAGCAGCAGCGGCTTCTCATCGCCCAGGCGCTGGTGCGCAAGCCCAGGCTGCTCCTGCTCGACGAGCCGCTCGACAGCCTCGACCTTCCCAACCAGGTGGCGGTGGCCGCGCTCGTGCAGCGCATCTGCCGCGAGCAGGGAGTGGCCGTGATGCTCGTGGCCCACGACGTGAACCCGATCCTTCCCTACCTCGACCGCGTCGTGTACTTCGCCGGCCAGACCGCCGTGGAGGGCGCGCCGCGCGAGGTGATCACGAGCGAGACGCTGAGCCGCCTCTACTCGGCGCCGATCGAGGTGCTCGAGACCTCCGACGGCCGGCTCGTGGTTGTGGGCACGCCGGAGGCGCCCGCCATTCACGGAGACCGCCACGCGCACGCGCACGACCATGCACATTGACGAGCTCTTCCAGTTCCACTTCATGACGAACGCGCTCGAGGCGGGCACGCTCGTGGCGCTGATGGCGTCCGCGATCGGCTGGTTCATGGTGGTGCGGCAGCAGACGTTCGCCGGGCACACGCTGTCGCTGATCGCGTTCCCGGGCGCCGCGGCCGCGGCGCTGGCGGGAGCGCCGGTGTTCGTGGGCTACTTCGCGGCCTGCGCCGCCGGAGCGCTCGCGCTCTCGGCGGTGTCGGGGGGCGCCGGCCAGACGCGCAGCATCAGCCACGAGTCGGCCGCCATCGGGTCGGTACAGGCGTTCGCGCTCGGGCTCGGGTTCCTGTTCGTGAGTCTTTACCACGGTCTGCTGAACGGGCTCGACTCGCTGCTGTTCGGCACCTTCCTCGGCATCACCGACACCCAGGTGCTCGTGCTGCTCGGCGTGGCGGTTGCGGTGCTGGCGGCGCTCGCCGCCGTCGCGCGGCCGCTGCTGTTCGCCTCCGTGGACGCCGACGTGGCGCGCGCCAGCGGCGTGCCCGTGGCCGCGCTGTCGGTCGGCTTCCTGCTGCTGCTCGGCCTGGCCGTAGCGGCCACGAGCCAGATCACCGGCGCCCTGCTCGTGTTCGCGCTGCTCGTCACGCCCGCGGCCACGGCGCAGCGGGTCACGTCCCGTCCGGCGCTGAGCCTGGCGCTGTCGGTAGCCATCGGCCTGGCGGTGACCTGGGTCGGGCTCGCGATCGCGTACTTCTCGATCTATCCGGTCGGCTTCTACGTCACCACGCTGTCGTTCGGCCTCTACCTGCTTGCCCGGGTGGCGCGCTGATGCTCGGCCACGAGTTCATGCGCAACGCCTTCCTCGCAGGCACGTTCGTGGCGCTCGCGTGCGGGGTGGTGGGCTACTTCGTGGTGCTGCGCGCCCAGGTGTTTGCGGGCGACGCCCTCAGCCACGTGGCGTTCACGGGCGCGCTGGCCGCCGCAGCGGCGGGAATCGACCTACGCATCGGACTGTTCACAGTCACGGTGCTCGTCGCGCTCGGCATGGGCGCCGCCGGCGAGCGCGCACGCGCGGACGATGCCGTGATCGGCTCGTTCTTCGCCTGGATGCTCGGGCTGGGCGCGCTGTTCCTCTCGATCTTCACGACCTCCTCGAGCGGCAACGGCGACGGCACCGCGGGCGTGCGCGTGCTGTTCGGGTCGATCTTCGGGCTGTCCGCGGCGGAGGCGCGGCTGGGCGCGCTGCTCGGCGTGCTTGCTGTGGTGGGCGTGCTCGCGATCGCGCGCCCGCTGCTGTTCTCCTCTGTGGACGCAGAGGTGGCGGAGGCGGAGGGGGTGAACGTCCGGCTGATCGGGCTGGGCTTCCTCGGCGTGCTCGGCCTGGTGGCGGCCGAGGCCACGCAGGCCGTGGGCGCGCTGCTCCTGCTCGGGCTGCTGTCCGCACCCGCCGGCGCCGCACACCGCCTCACGGCCAACCCCTATGCAGGGCTCGCGGTGTCGGCCGCGCTTGCGCTGCTGGCCACCTGGGGCGGGCTTACCTTCAGCTATCTCGTGCCCGACGTGCCGCCCAGCTCGGCGATCATCTCGCTGGCTGTGGGGATCTACGTGGCCGCGTCGCTCGCCGCGCAGAGGGCGCGGAGGCCAAAGTTAGAATCGGTGGCGTCGTGACGGAGGCTCGCAGGGAGATGAGCTGGGCCGACCATGCCGCCGCCGAGCTGGTGGCCGCCGGCTACCGCCGCGGGGCGGCACGAGACGCTGTGCTGGGGCTGCTCGACCGCCAGCACTGCGCGCTGTCCGCCTTCGACATCGAGGACGAGCTGCGCGCGGGCGACCGCGCCGTCGCGCGCGCGAGTGTCTACCGGATCCTCGACCAGCTCGAGAGCCTCGGCCTGGTGCAGCGCGTGGAGACGCGCAAGAGCACCGTCCTCTACGAGCCGGTGCGCGGCGAGCACCAGCACCACCATCACCTCGTCTGCGACCGCTGCGGCAAGCTCGTCCCGTTCGCCGACGAGGAGCTCGAGAAGACGATCGGCAAGCTCAGCCGGCGCGTGAACTTCGAGGTCTCGGACCACGAGGTCGTCCTGCACGGCGCCTGCGACGCCTGCGTGAAGTAGCGCCCGCGGCGTCTCATCCCAATCTCATTGCCCCCTGCCAGTGTGCGCCGGCATGAAAGCCATAGCCGTATCGACAGTGACAGCGCTCGCGCTCTGCGCGTGCGGAAGCTCGGCATCCTCCGACACTGGCACGAGGGCGATCCAGCGCGGCAACTTCGTGCGGGTTGTGGACAACCCGTGGTTCCCGCTCAAGACCGGGTCCGTGTGGCGCTACCGCGGCGTGAAGGACGGCAAGCCGTCGACGGACGTGGTCAAGGTCACCGGCGCCACCAAGAAGATCCTCGGCGTGACGACCACGGCTGTCGACGATCGCCTCTACGAGAACGGCAAGCTCGAGGAGAAGACCACCGACTGGTACACGCAGGACCGCAAGGGCAACGTCTGGTACTTCGGCGAGGCCACCGAGGAGCTCGACAGCCACGGCAAAGTGAAGAGCACCGAGGGCACGTGGCAGGCGGGCGTGAACGGCGCCAAGCCCGGGATCTACATGCCGGCCCGCCCGCATCCCGGACAGAGCGGGCGGCAGGAGTTCTACAAGGGCCATGCCGAGGACCACTTCCGGGTGCTGAGCCTGCACGCGACCGTGAAACTGCCCTCGGGCACCAAGCACCGCGCGCTGCTGACCAAGGAGTGGACGCCGCTAGAGCCGGGCGTGATCGACCACAAGTACTACCTGCGTCGAGTCGGCACGGTGCTGGAGCAGACGGTCAAGGGGGGCGTGGAGCGCAACACGCTGGTGTCGTTCAAGGCCGGGAGCTGAATCCAGACGTCGGCGCCCTCGGCCTGGGCGCTGCCGCCGTGGGCGGTGGCGATGGCGGCAACGATCGCCAGGCCCAGGCCGGCGCCGCCGCGTGAGCGGGCCGGATCGCCGCGGGTGAAGCGCTCGAACGCCCGGGGCGCGAAGTCCGGCGCCAGGCCGTCGCCCTCGTCGGCCACATGCAGCTCCACCACGCCATCGCGCGCGCCGGCGCTCAGCCGCACCTCGCCGCGACCGTGGTGCTGGGCGTTGTCCACCAGGTTGCCGAGCGCCTGCTCGAGCTGGGCACGGTCGCCGCGCACGCGGAGCCCGCCGGGGTCGGCGGCGGAGACGCCGAAGCGCTCGGCCACGGTGCCGAGCAGGTGCGCCACATCCAGCTCCTCCAGCCGCAGTGGCAGGCGCTCATCATCCACGCGCGCGAGGACGAGCAGGTCCTCGGCGAGGCGGACCAGGCGGTCGGTCTCCTCACCGGCCGACTCGAGCGCCGCTCGGAGCTCGTCGGCGGAGCGTCCGCGGCGGAGCGCCAGGTCGATCTCGGTCTTCAGGATCGCGAGCGGCGTGCGCAGCTCGTGGCTCGCGTCAGCCACGAACGCGCGCTCGCGCGTGTAGGCGGCCTCGAGCCTGTCGAGCATCGCGTTGAGCGTCTCGCCGAGCCGCGCCAGCTCGTCGGAGGTGTCCGGCACCGGCAGGCGCTCGCCCGCCCTGACCCAGGAGATCGCCGCGGCGCGGCGGCGCATCGCCTCCACCGGGCGCAGCGCCCCGCTGGCCACGCCGTAGCCGGCGAGACACGCGAGCAGCAGAGCCACGGCGCCGCCGCCGGCCAGCAGCAGCGCGAGCGTGCGCAAGGAGTCGTCGCGCTCGCCGAGGGAGGTGCCCGCCACCACGACCTCCGCACCGGTCGGCACGGCGCGCATGCGCAGGCGGCCGTCGAGGCGCGGGATCGAGGGATGCTCCACGAACACGGGTCCGCCGCGCGCCCGCGCGAGGTCGGCGGGCGCAACCAGCGCCTGCCCGCGCACGTTGGGCGACGCCGCCAGCACCGTGCCGCCGGGGCTCAACACGAGCGCGAAGTCCTCTCCCTGCCCGGTCACTGCCCGAGAGTGGATCGGCGCCGCCGCCAGCGCATCCGATCGCGCGCGCAGTGAGTTGTCGATCGTGTGGTTGAGGTCGCCGCGGAAGATCCCGTAGACCACGAGGCCGGTGGCCGCGAGCACCACTGCCATCACCAGCCCGAACGCGAGCGTGAGGCGCAGGCGCAGCGGCAGCCGCCTCACTCGCCGCCCTCCGCGCGCAGCCGGTAGCCGTGGCCGCGCACCGTCTCGATGCTCGCCGCGCCGAACGGCCTGTCCACCTTCTGGCGCAGGTAGCCCACGTAGACGTCGATCACGTTCGAGCGGTTCTCGTAGCTCCCCTCCCACGCCGCCTCCAGCAGGTCGAAGCGCGACAGCGCCTCGCCCGGGCGACGCATGAACGCCTCGAGTAGGGCGAACTCGCGCGCGGTCAGCTCGATCTCGCGGTCAGCGCGCCAGACGCGTCGCCTGGCGGGCTCGAGCCGAAGGTCGCCCACGGACAGCACGGCCGGCCGCTGCACGGGACCGCGCCGAGCGAGCGCGCGCAGCCGCGCCAGCAGCTCGCCGAACGCGAACGGCTTGATGAGGTAGTCGTCCGCTCCGCCGTCGAGCCCGGCGATGCGGTCCTCCACCCCATCGCGCGCGGTGAGCATCAGCACCGGCGCCGCTACGCCGTCCGCGCGCAGCCGCGCGCACGCCTCGAAGCCGTCGATGCCCGGCAGCATCACGTCGAGCACCACGGCGTCGTAGTCGGTGGAGCCCGCCATCCAGAGCGCGTCCTCGCCACGGCTCGCACCGTCGGCCGCCACGCCCTCCTCGCGCAGACCGCGGCCGAGCAGTGCGGCCATCTTCGGGTCGTCCTCGACCATGAGAACGCGCATGCCCCCATCGTCTCACCGCGGAGATGAGAGGGGGATGAGTCCGCCGCTAGTGGAGGGCCGCGTGCGCCGCCGCGCAGATGTCGTCCGCGCCCGGGATGTAGGCATCCTCGAGCGGCGGGCTCAGCGGGATCGGCGAGAACGGCGCGCCCACGCGTTCGATCGGTGCGTCCAGGTGGTCGAACGCCACCGCCTGGACCTCGGCCGCGATCTCCGCTCCGAAGCCGCCGTGCTCCACCGCCTCGTGCGCGATCACGAGCCGGTTGGTCTTCTCCACCGAGCGCACGATCGTCTCGAGGTCGAGCGGCACCAGCGTGCGCGGGTCGATCACCTCGGCGGACACGCCCTCGGACTCGAGCCGCTCTGCGGCGATGAGAGCCTCGCCCACGAGCCGCGACAGCGCGACGATCGTCACGTCGTCGCCCTCCCTCATCACACGCGCGCGACCGAGCGGGATCGCCTCGATCTCGTCCGGTACGTCCTCGCGCTTGAAGTAGAGCGTCTTGTTCTCGATGAACACCACCGGGTTGGGGTCCTCGATAGCGGACGCGAGCAGGCCGCCGGCGTCCACTGCCGTGCTCGGCATGACGACCTTCAGCCCTGGGATGTGCGTGAGCCAGGCTTCGAGCGATTGCGAGTGCTGCGCCCCGCCGCGCGTGCCGGCGCCGCCCTGGGTGCGCAGCACCATCGGCACGCTCAGCTGTCCGCCGGACATGAAGTGCGCCTTGGCCGCCTGGTTCACCACCTGGTCGAGCGCGAGGGTGATGAAGTCGATGAACATGATCTCGAGCAGCGGCCGCATGCCCGACTGGGCTGCGCCCACCGCCACGCCGGCGATCGCGCTCTCGGAGATCGGCGTATTGATCACGCGCTCGGTGCCGAACTCCTCGGCCAGCCCGGCGGTGGTGGTGTAGGGGCCGCCCTCGGCCACGTCCTCGCCGAGCACGAACACGCGCTCGTCGGCGCGCATGGCCTTGGCCATCGCGCCGCCCAACGCCTTCACGTAGGTGGTCTCGGGCACGTGCGCCTCAGTCTGCGTACACCATCGACGCCAGCAGATCCTCGGACGGGAAGCGGCTTTCACGCGCGAACTTCTCCGCCTCCTCGAGCTCGGCCAGCGACTCGCGCTCGATCGCGGCGGCGTCCTCCTCGGAGAACCACCCCTCGGCCACGCCGTGGCGCTGGAGGCGCAGGATCGGGTCCTTCTCCTGCCAGTCGGCCTTGGCGATGGCCTCGCGGTACTTGCCCGGGTCGCCCTCGTAATGGCCGCGCAGTCGATGTGTCAGGCACTCGAGCAGAAACGGTCCGCTGCCGCCCCGCGCCGCGGCCAGGAACTTCCCGAACGACTCCCACACCGCGAGCACGTCATTGCCGTCCACCGTCTCGCGCGTGACCTCGTAGGGAGCCACCACATCGCTCACCCGCTCCACGTTGGTGTGCGCCGAGCGCGGCGTGAACTCGGCGAAGCCGTTGTTCTCGCACACCATGATCAGCGGCAGGCCCCACAGCGTGGCCAGGTTCACGGACTCGTTGAAATGCCCGGCCTGCACGGCGCCGTCGCCGAAGAACACCACGGCCACCTGGTCGCCACCGCGCAGCCGCCCGGCCAGCGCGCTGCCGAGCGCCATCGGGATGTTGCCGCCCACCACACCCGTCGCGCCCATGAAGCCGTGCTCCACGTCCACCAGATGCATCGACCCGCCGAGCCCGTGGCAGAGCCCGCCGTCGCGCCCCATCAGCTCGGCCAGCACGCGATCGAGCGGCGCGCCCTTGGCGAGCGCGTGCCCGTGCGCGCGATGGCCGCTGTACACCGGGTCGTCGTCGCGGAGCTGGCCGCACACCGACGCGGCCACCCCCTCCTGCCCCACGCTCAGGTGAATCAGCCCGTGCACCTGGTCGGCGCGCTTGAGCTGCCCCACCCGCTCCTCGAAGTGGCGGATCCGCCACATCGTGCGCAGGACGCCGGCCGCCCCCTGCGAGGTGAGGGCGGCCGGCTCTGCGGTCTCTGCTCTACGCGGTGACAGGAGCCTGTCCCAGCACCTGCTGCACCGCGCCGACGATCTTGTCCTCGTCCGGCAGGAGGTACTCCTCCATCGGCTGGCTGTACGGGATCGTCGCGTCTAGCGCCGTCACCTGCTTGATCGGAGCCTTGAGGGACGAGAAGCCCTCGTCCGCCACATCGCCCGCAATCACCGCTGATGCCGACCCGTGGCGCGTTGCCTGGTCCACCAGCACGAGGTGCCCGGTCTTGTCGACGGACTCGAGGATCGACTTCAGGTCGAGCGGGTTGAGCGTGCGCGGATCGATCACCTCGGCCTGCACGCCCTCGCCCGCCAGCCGCTCGGCGGCGGCGAGCGCCTTGCCCACCATGTGGCCGAGCGCCACGATCGTCACGTCGCCGCCCTCGCGCCGCACGGCGGCCTCGCCGAACGGCACCAGGTGCTCACCGTCCGGCACCTCGCCGGGCTCGAGCGTGAGCAGGTAATGGTGGAAGTAGGCCACTGGGTTGTCGTCGCGGATGGCCGTGGCCATCAGGCCCTTGGCGTCCGCCGCGGTCGACGGGATCGCCACCTTCAGCCCCGGCACGCCCATGAACATCCCGTAGATCGTGCCGGTGTGCTGGCCGGCCCAGCCCGCTGTGAAGCCGTAGCCCGCCTTGAGCACCAGCGGCACCGTCACCTGGCCGCCGGTCATGTAGCGGAAGCGCGGCGCCTCGTTCACCACCTGGTCCATGGCCACGAGCATGAACTCGGCCATGTACAGCTCCACCACCGGGCGGTAGCCCGCAAGCGCAGCGCCCACGGCCATGCCTATCTCGGCGGTCTCGGAGATCGGCGTGACGCGCACGCGATCCGGTCCGAACGCCTGGAGGAACTTGTCGTTCTCGGTCGTCGCGATGTTCTGGCCGAAGTAGAGGACGCTGTCGTCGCGCTCCATCTCGCCGTGGATGGCCATCTCGATCGCGGCTATGTAGGGAATCTCTGCCATCAGTCAGCCGCTCCTATGCGTAGACGAATTTCGTGGCCTCTTCGGGCTCCGGCAACGGACTCTCGATGCCGAAGTCCACGGCCGCCTGCATCTCGTCCCTGGCGGCCTGCATGATCTCGTCGGCCTGCTCGGCGGACAGCACGCCGTCCTGCACGAGCTTGCCGCGGAAGCGCGGCACGGGGTCCCCGCGTTTGGCCGCCTCGAACTCCTCGGCGTTGCCGAACACCTCGATCGCCTCGTGCTCCGGGAAGTGCAGCGGGATGCCGGGCGGGACGATGATGTTGCCGTGCGCCGAGAGCCGGTAGACCTTCGACTCCACGAGCGTCGGGCCCTCGCCTGAGCGCGCGCGGTCCACCGCCTCGCCCACCACCGCGTACACCGCCTCGGGGTCGCCGCCGTCCACGGTCACGCCCGGCATCGAGAACGCCTTGGCCTTCACCGCCAGCGGCTCGCCCGCCGCGGCATTGGCGTCCTCCTGGTCGGAGCGCGTGACCACGTTGTAGTTGTTGTTCTCCATGATGAAGACGATCGGGAGCTTCCAGAGCGAGGCGAGGTTGAGCGACTCGCTGAACGCGCCCTGCTTGGAGGCGCCGTCGCCGAAGAAGCAGAGCACCACCTGCCCCTGCTTGCGGATCTGGGCGGCGTAGGCCGCGCCCGTGGCCTGGGGGATGCCCTGCGCCACGATCCCGCTCGTGCCGAGGAAGCCCACCTTCACGTCGGTCAGGTGCATCGAGCCGCCGTAGCCGCCGCAGAGGCCGGTCTTCTTGCCGTAGATCTCGGCCATCATCGCCCCCGTGTCCGTGCCCAGCACGATCGGGTAGCCGTGGCAGCGGTAGGTCGTCATCAGCTGGTCCGTCGGCTCGAGCGTGGCCAGCGACCCCACGATCGACGCCTCGGCCCCGTCCGCCAGATGCGTGTGCCCGCGGATCACGCCGGGGTGCTCTTCGAACGTCCCCTTCACGCGCTCCTCGAACTCACGCACCCGCGCCATCTGGGTGAACATCCATACAAGCCTGTCGCCTGTGAGCTCCTTCATCGGCTCCTCCTCATCCTCAGAATCAGAATCACGCAACGCCGGCGCCGAACTGCGCGGCGGTGGTCTCGTACGCTCGCTTGAACTCCTCCTCGATCGGGAGGCTCCTCAGCTCCTCGGAGAGCACCTCCACTCCCCACGGTCCCTCGTAGCCCGCCTCGATGAAGGCGTCCACGTAGGCGGCGATGTCGAACTCGCCCTCGCCGGGAAGCTTGCGGTGGTTGATCACCTCGTCGATCGGGTCCTCCATGTCCTCGTACTGGCCGTCGGAGAGCTCGACCCAGGTCAGGTACTCGCGCGGGATGCGCGTCATCTCCTGCGGGCGCGATGCCGAGCTTGGCCATGTGCCAGGTGTCGATCGCGAGCCCGCCGTTGGGCTGCCCGGCTCCCTCGGCCACATGCAGCGCGGAGTCGAGCGAGCGCACGTTCACGTCGAACGGCATGAACTCGTAGACCACCTTGGCGTCGGTGTTGTCTGGCCGCGTCCTGGCAGAGCTCGGCGAAGCCCTCGGTCACCTGGTCGAGCTCGGCCGGCGTGCCGGGGATGTTGCCGACCTTGATGTGGTGCGCATCGAACGTCGCGGCGGCGTCGAACAGCAGCTGGCGCCGCGCGTCCGAGTCCGCCGCGCAGCGGGTCACCCTCGGGCACGAAGAAGTCCTGCAGGAACTCGAGCTGGATGAACTCGAGCCCCGAGTCGTCGAACACCTGCTTCATTTCTCTCAGCGTGGTCTTCTCCAGCTGGTGCTCGATGTCGGCGTGCCAGAGGCCGATGCCCTTGAAGCCCACCTTGGCGGCTTCCGCGCAGCGGTCGTGCCAGCTGAACGTGCTCCACTCGCGGCCGAAGTGCACCTCCACCGGACCGGACACGGTCCAGTAGAGCGCCACAAGATCGACTTCGCCCATCGTCACTCCTCCTCCGTTCGAGGGCCTCCTGGCGACGGTACATCCGCCGCCGCAGGGAGTCCAGCCTCCCAGCGCACTCGTTCTTGCCGATGAGCGCGTGCGGGTCTTTGCGTTCGCTCGCGGGCGCGGTGTACCGTCGGCTGGGCGTGAGCGCGACGGTTCCGGACACGCCGGCCCTGCACGAGTTCGAGCACGCCCTCGGCGCCGGCAGGGTGATCACCTCGGAGGACGAGCTCCGCGAGTGGCGCGACCCGTTCCAGTTCGACACCTGGGACGAGTACACCGCGTCGGCGGTGGTCATGCCGGAGACGGTTGAAGAGGTGCAGGCGGTGGTGCGGATCGCCGGCCGGCACGGCGTCCCGCTGTGGACGCACAGCCAGGGGCGCAACAACGGCTACGGCGGGCCCGCGCCGCGGGTGAAGGGCTCGGTGATCGTGTCGCTGCGCAACATGAACCGCGTGCTCGAGATCGACGAGGAGTGCGCCTACGCGCGTCGTCGAGCCGGGCGTGCGCTGGTTCGACCTCTACGAGGCGATCCAGGCCGGCGGGCACCGGCTGATGCTGTCGATCGCCGACATCGGCTGGGGCAGCGTGATCGGCAACGCGCTCGACAACGGCGATCACCTACATGCCCTACGGCCAGGACCAGCAGATGCAGTGCGGCATGGAGGTGGTGCTGGCCGACGGCGACGGTCATGCGCACCGGCATGGGCGCGCTGCCCGGCAGCCGGGCGTGGAACGTCTACAAGCGCGGGCTCGGGCCGACGCGTGGACCAGCTCTTCATGCAGTCCAACTACGGGATCGTCACGAAGATGGGCGTCTGGCTGATGCCCTACCCCGAGGTCTACCACCCCGTGTGGGTGCGGGTGTGGAACGACGACGACCTCGCGCCGCTGATGGACACGCTGCGCGCGCTGATGCTCGACGGGACGATCCGCGGCGGTCCCGCAGATCATCAACACGGTGCTGCTCGGCTCGATGATCAGCTCGCGCGGACCAGTGGTGGACGGGCGAGGGCCCGATCCCCGACGACGAGATCGAGCGGATGGCGCGCGAGCTCGACATCGGACGCTGGATGCTGCGCTGCGCGCTGTACGGCGACGAGGCGGTCGTCGACCACCGTTCGCCAAGGTGCGCGAGGCCTTCGGCCGCATCCCGGGCGCCGACGTGTGGGGCTCGAAGTGCGCGCCCGAGGACATCCCCTCGCTCGAGAACCCGCACGAGCGCGTGAGGGCGGCGTGCCCAACCTCGACCTGAACGCCATGACGGCCTGGTACGGCGGCGAGGAGGGCGGCCACATCGGCTTCTCCCCGATCGCGCCGCCTGACCGGGCGCGACGCGTGCACGCTGCGCGACCTGATGCGCGGCATGCTTGCCGAGGCGGGGCTCGACTACATGGCGTCGCTCCTGCCGGTGAGCGCGCGCACTTCGCGCACATCACGATGATCATCTACGACACGAAGAACGAGCAGCAGGTGCGCGCCGCGTTCGACGTGTCCAAGCGCCTCGTGCGCGAGGCGGCCAAGCAGGGCTACGGCGAGTACCGCGCGCACCTCGACTTCATGGACCTGGCGGCGGACCAGTACTCGTGGAACGACCATGCGTACATGCGCTTCTGCGAGACGATCAAGGACGCGCGTCGATCCGCAGGGCATCCTGGCGCCGGGCAAACAGGGCATCTGGCCGAAATCGATGAGGGGGAACTGAATGCAGGTCTTGGACGAACAGCGTGCCGGCGTGGTGGAGCAGCTGTGCGAGGCGATCGTGCCTGGGTCTTCGCGGGTGCGCCCGGTTGTCTACGTGGACGCCGTGGTCGCCCGGATGCCTGCTCCGCAGCGCGACCTCTTTATTGCTTCTGTGGACGCCCTGGCTGAGCCCGCGTCCAATGGCAGTGAGGGGTTGCGCCCCGTTGCCCTTACGCCTGAGTTCCTCATGGTGCGCGCGCTGTGCGTCGAGGCCTACTACAGCGATTTCGTCGCGCCGGACGGTGTTGGTCCCTCCGCCTATGAGGAGATCGGCTTCAACGCGTCGCCACTTGCCGCGCGCGTGAAGAAAGACTGGTCCTACCTGGGGGTGGCGGGATGAGCGAGCGCTTCGAGGTGGTCGTGGTCGGCTCCGGCGCGGGCGGTGGTGTGGTGGCCGGCGAGCTGGCCGAGCGCGGGCGCAACGTGCTGCTGCTCGAGACGGGTCCGCATCGCACCGCCGCGGGCTTCGAGCGCTGGGAGTCGAAGGCCTCGCACGACATGTGGTTCCCGATCCGGCTGGCGCTCCCCGCGGGCGACCCGGGCGTGGGCCCCCTGGCGATGATCGCCGGCCGCTGCGTGGGCGGCACAACCACGATCAACACCAAGCTGGCACTCCGCGCCACGCAGCGGGAGCTCGACAAGTGGAACGCGGCCTCGGGCGTGCAGCTCTCGACCTCCGACCTCGCGCCCTACTACGAGCGCGTCGAGCAATACCTCGGCGTCCGCAGGCGCGTGGACTGGAACTGGCGGAAATGCGTCCGCACCGCCGCCGCCGGCTTCGAGGCACTGGGCTTCGAGCTCGAGCCGGTGGACGCCTACACCGACGAGAACTGCACTCAGTGCGGGTCGTGCCTGCAGGGCTGCCCGACCAACGCCGGCAAGGGGACGCTCAACACGTACATCCACCGGAACTGGGTGCCCGGGCGGCTGTCGCTGCGCGCCGACTGCTTCGTCGAACGTGTACTGATCAGCAATGAGGAAGCGACGGGGGTGGAGTACGTCGATGCCTCGGGTGCTCGTCACGTCGTTGACGCCGACGCGGTCGTGGTCGCCTGTGGCGCTCTCGGCACGCCGCCGCTCCTCATGCGCTCCGAGCTGCCCAACGACTGGGTGGGCCGCAACCTCGGCTTCCACCCGGCGCAGTTCGTGTTCGGCCTGTTCGACGAGCCGCAGGACGCGCACATGGTGGCGCCGATCAGCTCGCACTTCATGGATAACGCCCCCGACGACAAGGGCGGCTACATCGTGGAGGCGGTAACGGTGCAGGACCCGATCGGGTTCACGGTCGCGTTGTGCGACGAGAACGGCCCGATGTGGGGCGAGCCGCTCGTGGAGGCGGCGAAGAAGTACCGCCGCTGGATCGGCCTGCTGTGCCTGTCGAACGACGACAACAACGGCCGCATCGAGGTGGATGCCGAGGGCAACGAGCAGTTCTGGTGCGACTTCCAGCCGTACGAGCTGGAGCGCCAGCAGGCCGCGTTCGACTTCTCGCGAGCGGGCGCTCAAGGCGGCCGGCGCGACGGAGATCCTGTGGTCCTCGTTCGCCAGCACGCACGTGCAGGGCTCCTGCCGGATGGGCGCGGACCGCTCCAACTCGGTGGTCGACTCCCACGGCGAGTCCCATGACGTGAAGCGGCTCTACGTCGGCGACAGCTCGGTGTTCCCGCGCACGCTGTCGGTGAACCCGTCGATGACGATCATGGCGATGGGCTCGCGCCTGGCGGACCACCTCGACGCCAACGAGAGCGGCTACCTGTCGGGCTCGCGGCAGCTCGTGGCGTAAGCGGTACACAACCGTTACCGGCAGGTCTGGAACGTTGGCAGCCCCACTGCCACGCTGGCCCCATGTCCGACCTGGTCGATCTAAAGGGTCATAGTCACCCCCTAGATCGACCACGTCTGGTTTCGGAGCTGGCGACGAGCCAGGGTGGGCCGATCTCCCGCGCACAGCTGCTGGCGCTCGGCGTGACGCCGGGAGCCATCAAGGACTGGCTGCGCACCGGTCGCCTTCATCGCTATCTGCGCGGCGTCTACCTGCTCGGCCACGAGGCGATCACCGCAAGGGGCCGCGTGATGGCCCCGGTTCTCGCCTACGACGGGGCGGTGCTCGAGCCACAGAAGCGCCGCCGATTGGCGGGAGATCGCGCGGACTTCGCCGGGTGCCGGTGGACATCACGGTCCCCGGCCGCTCCAAGGTCGGCCAGCCCGGCATCGACCTGCACCTCGTGCGGACCCTCGATCCGCGGGATGTGACCGAGCACGAGTGCGTCCCCATCACCACCGTCGCCCGCACGCTGCTCGACTACGCCGAGGTCGCGCCGCCGCGCCGGCTGAAGCGCGCGATCGAGGAGGCCGACCGGCGCGGGCTCTTCGACGGCAACGCCGTCCACGAACTACTCGCAGCGGAGCCCAGGGCGGCGCGGGCTCAAGCCACTCCGCTTCCTCCTTGTTGATTTTGCATATGACGCGTTGAGCCGCAGCGAGTTCGAGGCGCTCTTCTTCGACACGTGCAAGGATCACGGCCTCCCGCTGCCGGTCATGAACGCCCTCGTCCATGGCTTCGAGGTCGACGCCTACTGGCCCGGCACCAACCTGATCGTCGAGCTCGACAGCCACGAGTTCCACCTCAACCCGAAGGCTTTCGAGGCCGACCGCGAGCGCGACGCGCTCCTGACGCTGGCCGGTTATCGCGTAGTTCGCGTGACCTAGCGCCAGCTCACACGGGAGCCGGCGAAGGTGACGAAGCTGCTCAAGACGCTCCTCGCCGATCCACCACCCTGACCGCCTTGCCCTCGCTCCGCGGCACGGCGCCGGGCTCAAGCACCTCCACGCCCATCCGGATCCCGAGGTGCTCGCGCAGCGCCTTCGACCCGCCGGCCCGAGCGCGGACGACGTCCACGCCCGCCGCCAGCGGCTCGCACTGCACGGTCAGCTCGTCCATCGCACCCGAGCGCTCCACCACGAGCTGGTAGTGCGGCGCCACGTCGGGGACGCTCATCAGCAGGTGCTCCACGTTCGACGGGTAGATGTTCACGCCGCGCACGATGATCATGTCGTCGCGCCGCCCGCGCAGCCCGCGGATGCGCGCCATCGTGCGACCGCAGGCGCATGGCTCAAAAGTCAAAGAGCCGATGTCTCCCGTCCGGTAGCGCAACAGCGGCATCGCCTCCTTGAGCAGCGTGGTGAAGACCAGCTCACCCTCATTGCCCTCGTCGAGCACGGCGCCCGTCTCCGGGATCCACCACCTCCACCAGGAAGTGGTCCTCGTGCACGTGCAGCCCGTCGCGCACCTCGAGGCACTCCGCCGCCACGCCCGGACCGCACATCTCGGACAGCCCGTAGAAGTTCACGCGCGCGCATGCCCGGGCAGCTCCCGCTCGATCTGCTCGCGCAGTCCCTCGGTCCACGGCTCGCCGCCGAACAGCCCGAGCTCGAGCTTCGAAGGACGCCGGGTCGATGCCCGCCTCGCGCACCGCAGCCGCGATCACGAGCGCATACGAAGGGGTCGCGATCAGCACCTGAGCGCCGAAGTCGTCAAGCAACATCGCCTGCCGCGCGGTCATCCCTCCGGACACGGGCAGCACCGTGGCGCCGATCCGCTCGGCGCCCTGGTGGAAGCCGTGGCCGCCAGTGAACAGCCCATAGGTGTTCGCGTTGTGCAGCAGCATGCCGGGCCGCACGCCGGCCATCGTCATGCAGCGCGCCATCAGCTCGGTCCAGGCGTCGAGGTCCGCGCGCGTGTAGCCCACCACGGTGGGCTTGCCGCGCGTGCCCGCTCGAGGCGTGAACCCGCACCAGCTCTGAGCGTGGCACCCGCAAGAGGCCGAACGGGTACGCGTCCCTCAGTGTGGACTTGGCGTAAAGGGCAACGACGAGCCAGCCGCCAGCGACGGCAGCTCCTCATTCTGTAGTTGAACGTCGCTCGCAGCCGCGAGAGCTGCAGAGAGCGCAACTCCGCCCGCGGCAGCCGCTCCGCCGGATCCCAGATCACCGGATCAGACGCGGCGCTCGTGCGCATTCCAGTGCTGCTCCAGGTTCCTCACCAGCGCGGGACTGAGGTGGCAGTAAGCCTGCTCGCGGCAGTAGGTGGCCATGTACTGGCGGAACACGTCGAGCGGCTCCACCCCCACCCGCATCGCGCGCCGGTTGGCGGCCGCGTTCACAAGACCGGAGCTGGTCAGGGCGTCGACCCGCCCCTCCACCGCCGCGTCCATCCCATCCGGCTCCACAACCTCGTCGCACAGCAGGTCGCCCTGCGGCGTGCCCGCCTCGAACTCGAGCCCGGACAGAATCGCCTGCCGCGCCAGCCGGTCGCCCACCGAGCGCGCCAGCCGCATGTTGGACGCGCCGGGGATGATCCCCTCCTTGCGGGCGGGCAGATAGAGCCGGCAGCCGCGCGTGGCGATCACGTGGTCCATCGTGTGGAGCAGCTGGCAGGCGCCGCCGATCGCGTAGGTTTCGACGGCCGCCACCCACAGCTTCTCGGTGGTGTCCTCCGGCTCTTCGGGCCGGTGCTCGTCGGCGCTCAGCCCGCGGTAGAGCTTGTTCACGTAGCCCATGTCGCGGGTGATGTAGAAGAGGAAGTCGATCTGCCCCGTGTAGAGCAGCGTGAGGTTGATTCCCGCTCCGAAGATCCGGCCGCCCGCGTAGCGCGGATGGTCCACCACGCCGCCGCGGAACACGCCCACCTCCACGTCGGGGTCGAGCAGCACGAGATCCACCGCGGTCTCCGTGTCGGCCAGCGTGTTGCCGTCCTCCGCGTTCAGGTGGCGCGGGTTGCGCAACTCGAGGTACGCCGCCCGGCCGCGCCGCTCCACGTACGCCGGCCCGAGGTCCGCCACCCCGGTGGAGCGGAACTCGTCGAGCCGCTCGAGCGCGGTCTCCGTGGGCCGCAGCATCGACCACACCAGATGCGAACCGGCGGCCGGCGACGCGAGCACGAACGACAGGAACAACCCCTGCGCGATCTCGACCCCCTCCTTGTCCGCGAGCTTGCGCGAGCGCTCCTCCTTCAGAGCGGCACGCGTGGGAACGATCCCGGGATACAGGTCGGCCGCCGCATACACCAGATCCTCGACACGCAACCCGAGCCGCATGTCGTCCGTAAGTGCGCAGTAGACGTCTGCGGCATAGGCGCGCATGAAGTCCGCACGAGCGCCATCAAGAAACGCCACCAGCTCCGCGACGGCCGCCTGCTCCGCCTCGCTCCGCGAGTCGCGCGCGGGCAACCGCCCGAGCAGCTCCTCCCCGCGCGTGAGGAAGTCGCACGTGGCGCGGGCCGCCGCCGGGAACGAGCCGAGCGTGGTGGGCGTGGCGGAGCGCCAGGCCGCGACGTCGTGCTCGGATAGCCCGGCCGCCTCGAGCATCTAGACCCCAGCCACCGAGCCGGCGTCCACCGGCAGCGCCACGCCGGTGATGAACCGCGCTTCGTCCGAGCACAGCCACACCACCGCCGCGGCCACCTCCGAGGGATCGCCGAAGCGGCTCATCGCCTGCGGCGCGAGGATCTGCTGCTGGCGCTCGGGCGTCTCGTTGGACATCAGCGGAGTCATGATCGCGCCCGGGCAGACGGCGTTCACCCGGATCGCGTCGTTCGCGTACTCGATGGCCCCATTCTTCGTCAGCCCGATGATGCCGTGCTTGCTCGCTGTGTACGCGCTGAGCAGCTTGACCCCGCGCAGCCCCGCGTTGGAGGAGGTGTTGACGATCGCCCCACCGCCGCCGGCCAGCATCTCCCGGATCTGGAACTTCATCCCCAGGAACGTGCCACGTAGGTTCACCGCGATCACGCGGTCGAAGTCGTCGTCGCTCGTGTCGGCGAGCAGCGCGTGCACGCCGATGCCCGCGTTGTTGTGAGCGAAGTCGAGCTTGCCGTAGGACTCCACCACTCGCGCCACGAGCGCCTCATTGGCCTCCGACGACGCGACGTCGCAGGCGCAGAACTCCGCCCGGCCGCCCGCCTCCTCGATCAGCCGCACCGTCTCCTCGCCGCCCTCGCGCGCGAGCTCGAGGTCCGCCACCACCACGGCTGCGCCCTCGGCCGCGAAGCGGATCGCGCACGCGCGGCCGATACCGCTGGCGGCGCCCGTCACGAGCCCCGCCTTGCCGTCCATGAGCCCAGGCATGCGAGTGGCGAAGCTAGAGAAGACCGTCGCCGGGTTCCAGCCCGGCAGCGCCCGATTCCTTGTCGATGCGTGCCAGCGCCGCGTGCCGCGCCTCGCTCGGCGTGACGCCGAACTCGCGCTTGAACACGCGCGAGAAGTGGGCCGCGTCCCTGAAGCCCCAGCGGAACGCGATCTCCGTGACCGAGCCGCCGCTCACCCGCCGCAGGTCGTCGAAGCAGCGCGACAGCCGGTCGCGCCGCACGAGCCCGGCCACCGACTCGCCGGAGTCCTCGAAGAGCGCATGCAGCGCGCGCACCGAGATGGCGTGCGCCTTGGCGATCGTGTCCGGGCACAGCGTCGGGTCGTGCAGGTGCGCGCGCACGTAACGCCGCACGTCGCTGCGCAGCGCCTCGCGCTTGGCCGCCCTCGTGCTCGGCACGCTCGGCTCCACCGCCGCGCGCAGCAGCTCGAGCGCCGCATCGGCCGCTGCTACTCCCGCGAGGTCATCCAGAGCCGGCAGCTCCATCGCCAGCGCGTCCAGATAGCGCACGAGCAGCCTCGCCGGCCCGCTCTGATTCAAAGGCGGGAGCGCCTTCAGCTCGGCCAGCCGCGGGCACACCGCGAGCACGCGCTCGCGCGGGAAGATGAGCGTGCGCTTGAGGAACGGCTCGACCACCTCCACCTCGGTGGGCTGCCAGCCGTCCCAGAGGACGATGTCGCCGGCGGTAAGCGTGATCTCGCGCCCGCTCTCGCGCACGAGCTCCACGCCCTTGCGCACGAACTGGAAGCCCACGATCGGCTCCGGCTCGTCACCGTACACCGTCTTTCCGTGGCGGCCGAGCCAGGGCGACGACGCACAGTCCACGAGCGACAGCCCGCCGAAGCGCCGGCGCGACACCGCCCCGTTGAACTTCTCGGGCGTCCGCGCGGTGGCGTGGATGTCGAAGCTGAGGTGCGTGGCCGCGAGGATCTCGGTCCAGGCGTCGAGCCCGGGCGCGCACGGAACCTCCCGGAGACGCCAGCGCTCCGGCTCCTTGGTTCTGCTCAGCGACGCGGTCGGTGCCTGCTTTTCGGCCAGCAGCTCCCCAACTCCTCTCTGCACGTGCAGACCGGAAGTCCTGGGCTGATGCTAGACCACATCGGGCCTCGAAAGCGCACGGATCGGCAAGAACGTCCGCGCTCTCGGGCTGGCCCGACGTGTACGCCGGGTTGACAATTGGACGGCAGTGGGATCGCTACGTGCTCGCCTCGGACGGCACGCTCTCTTCCGCCTCGTCCTCGTCGCCGTCAGGCAGCGCGAGCAACGACGCGCCGGGCAGGCGCTCGAGCACCTCCCGGTGGCGCAAGACGATGTCGAGGTTGTGGCGAGCGAGCCGCGCGTGCTCGCGCCCGATGGCCTCCGCCCGGGCGCCCTCGCGCCGCTCGAGCGCGTCGATCAGCCCGCGGTGGTGGCTCTGCGCCACCACGAGCACCTCGCGCGACTCGGGCAGCTCGGCCTCGGCGAGCACGAACGCGCTCGGCCCGGCGAACGGCAGGGAGAGCACCTGCTCGAGCGCGCGCTGGAGCAGCGGGCTCCGCGCCGCCTCGTACAGCAGCGCGTGGAAGCGCTCGTTGAGGCCGACGTAGCGCTCGAACGAGGCGTAGTCGGCTCTGTGAACGAACTCATCGGTCTGATCGGCGATCTCGCCCAACTCCTTCAGCTCGCGCCGGCTCACGCCTCGCTCGGCGGCAAACCGCGCCGCCGTGCCCTCGAGCACGCCGCGCAGCTCGATCGAGTCGTCGATGTCCGCGCGCGTGAACTCGCGCACCACGTAGCCGCCGCCCGGCAGCACGCGCAAGAGGCCCTCGTGCTCGAGAGCCGCCAGCGCAAGCCGCAGCGGTGTGCGCGAAACACCGAGGCGATCCACAAGTGGAAGCTCCGACATACGCGCGCCGGGTGCGAACTCTCCGCTCAGCAGCAACTCCCTGAGGCGGAGAAGCGCCCGCATCGTCTGCGAGGTGCCGTCGGCGTGCGTGCTCATGCGCGGGTCCGTGGCCAGCATACCGCCGAGGGCGCGAATTGTATTCAGGAAGGCCCCAAGTCAGGCCTTAATACGGCGTTAACCCCCCTAGAACAGACGCCATTGCATACATCTGGGGTTGCATTTAGTATCGACCGACGCGTCGCTGGGGGCGGCGTGGACTCGTATTCCATCGAGGAGGAGGAGCGGTGAGGAAGCACTTGGGCTCGCGACGGACGCGATCTGTCTTGACGCTGTTGGTCTTGGCGGTCGGCCTGTCGATCGTGGTTTCCGCATGCGGAAGCAGCAATAAGAGCAGCACCAGTACGGCAGCCAGTGGCGGCGGCTCCAGCAGCGGCCAACACGACTGCCAACGCCAGCGACACGTCGAAGTGCGGCAGCAAGCCGGGCGTCAAGGCGACCGGCACGCCGATCAAGCTCGGCGCGATCGTGACCAAGCAGCCGGGTACGGACTTCACCGACGGCGCCAACATGGCTAACGCCTACTTCCAGTGCGTCAATGACAACGGTGGAATCAACGGTCACCCGATCAAGTACAAGTTCTACGAGGAGCAGACGGACCCGGCTCAGATCGCGGGCTTCGCTCACAAGCTGATCCAGACCGACAAGGTCGTGGGCATCGTGGGCGGCTTCTCGATCATCGAGTGCGCCGTGGACCACAAGTACTGGGAGTCGCTCGGCATCATGGAGATCGACGCCGGCATCGCTCCCGAGTGCTACGGCACGCCTAACAGCGCCGCCCCGAACATGGGTCCGCGCTACAGCTCCGACGGCGCGGTTCAGGGCGTCGTCCGTGCGGGCGCGAAGAAGATCGCGTTCGACCAGTCGAACGTTCCCGGCACCGGCTACATCGCCGCCGGCCCGACGGCCGTCGCGAAGAGCCTGAATGTGCCGATCGAGCAGTTCAAGGACAACGTGCCGATTCAGGACGCGAACTCCGTCGCCCTCAAGCTGGTGCAGGCTGCCGGCTCCGACGGCGCCGTTGTCCTGAACTTCACCCCGCCCGAGGCGCTCAAGATCCTCCAGGCCGCCCAGCAGCAGGGCCTGCAGGACCGCGTCAAGGCGTGGGGCTGCTCGACGCCGTGCAACACCGACTTCGTCGCCAAGGCATTGGGGACGCAGTGGGACGGCAAGCTGCTCGTCAACGCCGAGCTGAACGTCACCGACGCACCCGGTCCGCAGAGCACGCTGTACCGAGCTGTCTTCGACAAGTACGGCAGCAAGGTCAGCGGTGGACTGGGCAGCTTCAGCCAGATGGGCTTCAGCATGGGTCAGTTCGTCGTGCAGGCGCTCAACACGATCAAGGGCGGCACGTACAACATCAAGACGGTCAACGCGGCGATCGCGAGCCTGAAGGGTGTCAAGACCGACATCCTCTGCAGGCCGTGGTACTACGGCAAGGCGGCCCTCCACATCCCGAACAACGTGGACTGGACCACCACGCCGAAGAACGGCCACATGGTGATCAAAGACGGGTGCATCCCGATCTCGGATGCGGACCCGACGATCGCGCAGGTCCGTCAGGTCGAGCAGAAGGACCCCAGCCTGACGCAGGCGAGCACGTCGCTTCCGCCGGAATCAGGTTCGTGATAGGTAGTTAGTTAGAGTCAGACATTTCAGGGAAGAGGGCGTTCCAAGGTTCCATATGCCGAGCTGGGAGGACTTCAAGCCGTTCATCGTCACCGGACTGGCCCTGGGCAGCGTGTATGCGCTGTCCGGGGTCGGGATGGTGGTCCTCTACAGGGCAACCGGCGTTCTGAACCTCGCGTTCGGCGCCGTGGGAGCCTTGGGCGCCCTCATCGCCTGGCAGCTGATCAACCACAACGGCTGGGCCGGCGGTCCCGCCTACGTGGTCTGTGTCCTGGTGGGTGGCGTTGTCACCCTCCTATACGGGGTGCTCTTCGGACCCCCGCTTGCGAGTCGTGACCCGCTGGTCAAAGCCACCGCCACCCTGGGGCTAGCGCTCATATTGCTGGGCGCGATGTCCTGGATCTGGAGCGACAAGGCGCGCTCGATGATCCTTCCCACCTCGAATGACGGGTTCAGGATCAGCGACATCTTCGTCAACTACACGCAGGTGATCGCGCTCGGGCTGGGCATCTTCATCACTGTCGTCACTGGCCTGTTCCTGCGTTTCACCAAGCTCGGCACCGCCATGAGGGCGCTCGCCAACGACCGTGAGATCACCGCCACGCTCGGCGTGCCGGTACGACGGGTCGAGGCAGCCGCCTGGCTCGGCTCGGGCCTCCTGTCGGGAGCCGCGGGGCTCCTGCTCTCCAACCTCGTCGGCCTCGATGCCGCCACCCTCACCTTCCTCGTGATCTCCTCGCTGGCGGCCACTCTGATCGCCCGCCTGCGCTCGATCACCGGTACCTTTCTGGCAGCCATGGGCATCGGCCTCGTGAACGCCTTGGTCACCCCGATTCTCTCCATCTCCCAGTACCGCGACATGACCCCGTTTGTGCTCGCGACGATCGCGCTTCTGGTTCTCTCCGGACGGCGCGGCAGCGCGCTCGCGGGTAGGGCGGGTTGACCGTGGCCACAGCGGAAGCAACCCGCGGCGCCCGCCGTGGATGGGTACCGCACCTGACGCAGGGCGAGCGCGTGCGGGCGGTCGTGATCGTGGCGCTCCTGCTGTTCGTCCTCTTTGGCCTGCCGCCACTGCTCAGCGGCTACTGGATCAGCGTGTCCACGGCCGTCGGCATCTACACGGTGGTGGCGCTCGGGCTGGGCATCCTGATGGGCCGGACCGGCCTCGTGTCGCTCGGGCAGATCGCCCTTCTCGCACTGGCCAGTTGGGTGGCGGCGCGGCTGTTCTTCGCCACCGGGCTGCCGTTCCCGCTGGTGCTGCTCGCCTCGGGCCTGATCACGATGGTGCTCGGCACGCTCATCGGCCTTCCGGCCCTGCGGCTCAGCGGGCTCTACCTCGCCCTGATCACGCTGATGCTCGCTGGAGCCATCACCGTGGCCATCAGGACCACCAACTTCCCGAACGGTGGCCACGGGTTCCTCGGCCATACCGAGACCGACCGCGGCGCCGCAGACGTGCGCCGGCCGCTGATCGCCCACGCCAACACCGCGTACTTCCGCTACACCGTCATCGTGGTCGCCGATCATGTTCCTGATCGCACTGCTTCACGTGCGCGCGAAGCCGGGACGCGCCTGGGCGGCGATCCGCCAGAGCGAGTCCGCGGCGCTCGCCGCCGGCGTGAACGTCACGCTCTACAAGCTCTGGGCATTCGCACTCGCGTCGTTCCTCACCGGCGTGGCGGGCGGGCTGCTCGCCGCCGACGTCGGCCAGCTGTTCACCCTCGCCTTCCCCACCAGCGACTCGATCACTCTGCTGGCGGCGGTGCTGATGGGCGGGATCTACAGCCTCTGGGGCGCGCTGGTAGCGGGAGTCCTGATCAGGCTGTTACCCGCGTTGCTCGACAACTGGGGCCTTCCCGCCGACCTCCTGACGATCCTGTTCGGAGTCGGCGTGCTGCAGGTGCTGCTCACGGCTCCGCAGGGGATCGTCTACCAACTCCCGCGGGACATGGCCAAGCTCGGACGAATGCTCCTGCGGCTCTTCAACAGAGGCAGGCCCCCTGCCCAGGAGCGTGCGGGATGATCGAGATCAAGGACCTCACCGTGCGTTTCGGCGGTGTCACGCCGCTGGACCACATGACGATCAATTTCGGTGAGGGCACGAATGGGCTCATCGGTCCGAACGGCGCCGGCAAGACGACCTTCTTCAACGTGCTCAGCGGCTTCGTGCGCCCTGCCGACGGCAGCGTGACGGCGTTCGGCGACAACCTGCTCGGGATGCCCCACTTCCGGCGCGCCCGCTGGGGTCTGCGGCGGACGTTCCAGACCGAGCAGGCGATCGAGGAGCTCACACTCTTCGAGAACGTGCTGATGGTCCACGAGCACTCCGGGAAGGCCGGCGGCCGCTCGCGCGACGACGATGTGCTCGGCGCCCTCAAGTTCGTCGGCCTCACCGCCAGCCCTTACTCCAAGGTCGGGACGCTTGGCGCGGCCGAGCGTCGCCTGGTGGAGATCGCCCGCGCCGTGGTGGGCTCGCCCCGCGTCGTTCTCCTGGACGAGCCGGCAGCGGGGCTGCCGGACGAGGAGACCGAACGCATGGGCGCGGTCATCCAGCAGATCCCCGAGGAGATCGGCGCGCTGGTGATACTGGTGGACCACGACATGAGCCTTGTGTCGGCGTGCTGCAGCGAGACGGGCGTGCTCGACTTCGGCAAGCTGATCGCTTCGGGCGACACCGCCGACGTGCTGCGCAACGACAAGGTCAAGCAGGCGTACCTGGGCGCCGACACCGAGGAGGCCGCGTGAGCGAGGCCGAGGTGACCGAGACCAAGGCGGCGCCCGCGGAAGGCGTGAGGACCGACGCCACGCTGAGGCTCGACAACGTCACCGTCGAGCGTGGTGGACGCGCGGTCGTCCGCGATGTGTCCCTCGAGGTCACTCCCGGGGAGATCACCGCGCTGCTCGGGCCGAACGGCGCGGGCAAGTCGAGTCTGGTGCTCGCCGTGGGCGGAATCCTGCGCCCGAGCAACGGGTCGATGACGCTCAGCGGCGCGGAGCTCAGCTCACAGCGGCCGGAGCGCATCCGGCAGGCTGGCGTCGCGATTGTGCCCGAGGGCCGGCGGCTGCTCCCGCTGCTCACTGTTCGCGACAACCTCGGCGTCGCCACCTACTCGCTGTCGCGCAGCGACGCGAAGGCCGGACTGAAGACGGCGCTCGAGCTGTTCCCGGAGCTTGCAGAAGCGGCTGGACGTTCCGGGTCGCCTGCTGTCCGGCGGTGAGCAGCAGATGCTCGTGCTCGCGCAGGCGCTCGTCTCGCAGCCCAAGTTCCTCTTCATCGACGAGCTGTCGCTCGGCCTAGCGCCCGTCGTGGTGCAGCGCCTCCTCCCCACCATCCGCGCGGTTGCGGAGACGGGCGTGGGAGTCCTGCTCATCGAGCAGTTCGCCACGGTGGCGCTCGGGCTCGCCAACCGCGCCTACATCATGGAGGGCGGCCGCGTGCAGTTCTCGGGGACGGCCAGCCAGCTCAAGGCCGATCCGAGCCTGCTGCACTCGGCGTACCTGCTGCGCGGCAGCGTCGGAGCGGGCGGGGGCAACGGCAGCACGTCCGCCGGCAGCTGAGGTGGCCCTCGGCCACATCGAGCACTTCCTCGTTCTCAGCGACGACATGGACGGCACGCGCGACTTCTACGTGCGCGTGCTCGGACTGGCCGACGGCGAGCGCCCGCCGCTGCCGTTCCCGGGTCACTGGCTGTATCTGGGCGACGTGCCCGCCGTGCACGTGGCGGACCGCGCCGCCTACGTGGCCCATGCCGAGAGCGCGGGCACCGGCTCGTCCGCGGCGGCGGGCAGCACCGGCGCCGTGGACCACATCGCCTTCAGCGCCACGGGCTACGACGAGCTGAAGGCGCGCCTGGCGGAGAACGGCGTAGAGGCCGTGGAGAACGAGATCCCAGGCGTGATGCGCCAGCTCTTCCTGCGCGACCCGAACGGCGTGCGGCTCGAGCTGAACGTCAGGTCGTAGGGCTAAGCCGCCGTCGCCGCGCGCGCCGGCGTGGCGCCCTTGATCAGGTCGGCGCCCTTCTCCGCGATCATGATCGTGGGCGCGTTGGTGTTGCCGCGCGTGATGGTCGGCATCACCGAGGCGTCCACCACCCGCAGGCCCTCCACGCCGAACACGCGCAGCTCGGAGTCCACCACCTGGCCCATCGAGCAGCTCGAGGTCGGGTGGTAGACGGTCTGCGTGGCGCGCTTGATGAATGCCATCACGTCCTCGTCGGAGTCGGACGCGGGCACGCTGAACGGCTCGCGCTCCACGGCCTTGAGCGCCGGCTGCTCCGCGATCTCCATCGCCATGCGGATGCCGGCCATCATCGACTGCCGGTCCTCATCGGTGGTGAGGAAGTTGCTGAGCACGCGCGGCTTCGAGTCCGGCAGCGGAGCACGCAGCATCACCTTGCCGCGACTGGTGGGCTTGATCACCACCGGGCCGAAGCAGTAGCCGTGATCCGACGGCGCCGTGAGTCCCTCGTCGAAGAACAGCGAGGGCGCGAAGTGGAACTCGATGTCGGGCGCGTCGAGCCCGGCGCGGGTTCGGAAGAACGCGCCCGCCTCGGGGATGTTGGAGCTGAGCGGCCCGCGTCCCTCCTCGGCCAGCAGCGCGATGTTCTCGGGGTTGACGGCCAGGAACAGGCTCTGCTCGTCGGTGAGGAAGTTGAGCTGAGCCATGCAGTGGTCCTGGAGGTTGTCGCCCACCGGCAGGTCCTGGCGCATCTCGATGCCGAGCGGCGCGAGGTCATCCGCCGGGCCGATGCCCGACAGCATCAGCAGCACCGGCGACTGGTACGTGCCGGCCGAGAGGATCACCTCGCGCCCGGCGCGGATCTCCTCGAGCTGGCCGCCGCGCGCGATCTCCACGCCCACGGCACGGTCGCCATCGAACAGGATGCGAGTGGCCATCGCGCCATCGAATGACATCGAGGTTGGGGCGGTCCCTCGCCGGGTTGAGGTAGGCCACCGAGCAGGAGCAGCGCATGCCCGTCGCGCTGGGTGAGCTGGAAGCGGCCCACGCCCTCCTGGCGGGCGCCGTTGAAGTCCGGGTTGTGCTCGTGGCCTGCCTGCTGCGCGGCCTCGATCATCGTGTCCACGAGCGGGTGCATCGAGCGGCTGTCGGACACGCTGAGCGGGCCGCCGGCGCCGTGGTAGGTGTCCTCTCCGCGCTCGTTGTCCTCGGCGCGGCGGAAGTACGGCATCACGTCGTCGTAGCCCCAGCCCTCGAAGCCCATGGCCGCCCACTCGTCGTAGTCGGCGCGGTTGCCGCGGATGTAGATCATCGCGTTGATCGAGCTCGAGCCGCCGATCACGCGGCCGCGCGGAAGGTAGAGCCGGCGCCCCGCCAGCCCCGGCTCCTGCTCGCCGAGCAGGTCCCAGTCGAGGCTCGACTTGAACACGGCGGGGAAGGCCGCCGGGGTGTGGATCTCGTCCGCGGTGTCGGGCCCGCCCGCCTCCAGCAGCGCCGACCTTCACGTCGGAGTCCTCGCTCAGCCGTCCCGCGAGCACGCAGCCGGCAGAGCCGGCGCCCACGATCACGTAGTCGTACACCGAACGGTCAGGCACCACGTATCACCACCTTCATCACCTCAGACGGATTGCTCATCGCGAAGTCCATTGCCTCGGGCGCGCACTCCAGCTCGAACTCGTGGCTGATCAGGCGCCGCACCGTGTCCGAGTTGCGCTCCACGGCGGCCACCGCCTCGGCGAACTCCCCGCCGCCGCAGCAGCACACCCCGAGCATGTCGAGCTCCTTCTCGGTGAAGCTCCCCACGCGCAGGGACACCTCGTCGCCCGACATTCCCACCTGCACCACGCGGCCCGCGGACGCCGCCATGTCCACCGCAGCCCGCACGGCCTGCGGTACGCCGGTGGCGTCCACGGCCACGGGCACCCCCTCTCCCCCCGCCCACTCGCGCGCGTACTCCACCACCTGGGCGGGGTCGCTCCACACGAGCGCCCTCGGCCCCCATGTCACGGCTCGAGGCCGAGGCGGCTCTCCTGCGGATCCACCACGAGCACCTCGGCGCCGCGCTCGCGGGCAAGCAGGCACACGGACTGGCCGATCGGTCCCGGCGCCGAGCACCACCACGTGCTCGCCCTCCTCGATCCGCGCGCGGCGCACCGCGCGCACCCCGATCGACACCGGCTCGGCCATCGCCCCACGGTCGGCATCGTCCTCGTCGATCGGGAACACCTGCGCCTCCGGCAGCACCAGCCGCTCCTGCAGGCCGCCGTCCACGTGGATCCCGATCAGCTGGAAGTTGTCGCAGGTGTTGGGGCGCCCCGTGCGGCACGGATAGCACTGGCCGCAGTGGCTGAGCGGGTGGAGCGCGACCGGCCGCCCCTGCTCGAGCTCGGGCCGCACGCCGGATCCCACGGCCGTGATCGTGCCCGCCACCTCGTGGCCCTGGATCTTGGGAAAGGCGCGCTCGCCGCCGCCCGCCTCCTCGGTGAGATGGCCGGAGAAGAAGTGGTAGTCCGAGCCGCAGATCCCGACCGCCATCGACCCGACCACCACCTCGCCGGGACCAGGCTCCGGGGGCTCCGGGACGTCCACGAGTTCCATCGTCCCGACCGCCTGAGTGACTGCGGCACGCACTGATTGCATACAACCAGATCGCGCTGGGCCAATGCAAGCGGTTTGTCCAAGCGTGTCAGGACACTTGCCTACGGGTGCGCTGCATACAGGCCGGTCCCGGCCTAGGGGTGCGATTCCGGCCACGGGAAGCCGGATGGCGTGGCGCGGAACGCGTCACTCAGGCGGCCGGCCAGCACCACGCAGAGTGCGAGCGCGCCGCCCGCCACGAGGATGTCCGGCGGAGCGTGGTTGCGCGCCAGCTCGACCACACATACCAGCCCGGCCAGCGCGACCAGTACGAGCGCGATGCCGCGGTGAAAGCGCCCGGCCTCGGAGTGCGGCCAGGGGTCGAGCGCGCGCACCACCTCGCGGCCGTCGGACGAGTCGGTACAGTCGGCCTTGCTCGGGCACGCGTTGCACACCGCGGCCCTGGCGCGGTAGCGGGCCACCCGCCGCCCGTGGTCCACCTCGTGCAGGCGCAGGTGCTCGCCCTCGGGGCACTCCCACACATCGAGATGCCCGTGAAAGGTGAAGCCGGCGGTGCGGAAGCGCTCGCTGCGGCGGTGCGAGTGCGCGCGCCAGCTGGTCGATCGCGACGGCCACCACCACGAGGAAGAGGGCGTAGCCGGTGGCCAGCACGGCCTCGATGTGGAGCCCGCTCACGGCACCAGCTCCGCGGGCTCCGTGATCTCCGTGAAGAGGATCTCGCCCGGCTCCTCGAGCGTCACGCTCTTCACCTGGTGGCGCACGCCGAGCCAGCACAGATGTAGAGCAGCGGCAGCACTCCGCCGACGATGAACAGCACGTCGCCCGGGAAGCGCAGCCACTCGAGCAGTGCGTTGGTGCCGTTGGTGATGAACTTCAGCGTGCGGGCGTCGAAGTAGCCGACGTTGACCGAGTGGTAGAGCTGCAGGACCCCGAGCGGGAACAGCGTGGCGAAGAACATCCACGCGAGCCCGATGTTGAGCGACCAGAAGCTGCACTTGGCCGCCCGGTCCGACCAGCGCTCGGCCGGAATCAGGTAGCGCAGGCAGAACAGCGCCAGGCCGACGGCCAGCATGCCGTACACGCCCATCATCGCCGCGTGGCCGTGGTTGGCCGTGAGCGCCGTGCCGATCTCGTAGTAGGACACGACCGGCAGGTTGATCAGGAAGCCGAAGATGCCGGCGCCGAGGAAGTTCCAGAAGCCCACGGCCACGAGGAACATCACGGCCCAGCGGTGCGGGAACGGCGTGGCGGACTTCGACTCCTGGCGCGCGCCGAGCTGGAGGAAGCTCCAGGCCTCCACCGTGAGGAACGTGAGCGGGATCACCTCGGCGGCCGAGAAGAACGCGCCGAGCGCCATGTGCTCGGCGGGCTCGCCCGAGAAGTAGAGGTGGTGCATCGTGCCGATCACGCCGCCGGCCGAGTAGAGGACGATGTCGAGGAAGACGACGGTGAGCGCCACGCGCTCGCGCACCACCCCGAGCAGAACGAAGATGTAGGCCACCATGATCGTGGTGAACAGCTCGAGGAAGTCCTCCACCCACAGGTGCACGACCCAGAAGCGCCAGAAGTCCGTGGTGGTGAAGTTGTCGTTGGCGTCGCGCCAGCAGACCGACCGCGTAGAACGCGGGGATCGCGAGCGCGGAGAAGAAGAACAGCCACGGCATGTTGGCCGGGTGCTCTGTTCGCAAGCGCCCGCGCAGGCCGCGACAGAGCATGACGACCCAGAAGAACAGGCCGATCGTCAGGAGGATCTGCCAGAAGCGGCCGAGGTCGAGGTACTCGAAGCCCTGATCTCCGAACCACGAGCCGATCGTCTTGAGCCAGCCGTGGATGCCGGCGAACTCGCCGATCAGGCTGCCCGACCACGACCACCACGAGCGCGCCCAGCAGGCCGAACGCGAGCAGGTGCTGGCCCTTGGGCTCGCGTCCCGCGATCATCGGGGCGAGGAAGATGCCCGCCGCCAGGAACGACGTGGCCACCCAGAAGATCGCGAGCTGCACGTGCCAGGTGCGCAGCGAGGTTGTACGGAAACGCCTTGGCGATGTCGATGCCGAAGAAGTTGCCGACATCGGCCCGGTAGTGCTGCGCGCCGGCGCCCACGATCGTCTGGAGCAGGAACAGCCCGGCCATCACGAAGAAGAACCACGCGCATGCGCGCTGCGCAGGGGTGAGCGCGACGTCGCCGGGCGTGCGGAACGTGAGCGTGGCTTGCTCGCGGCCGTGCCAGCCGAGGAAGTTCCAGCGCCCGAACGCGCCGAACAGCAGGCCGATCCCGCCGAGCAGCGCGATCAGCGACAGCACGCTCCAGACGATCACGTTGGCCGATGGGCGTGTTATCCACCGCCGGCTCGGGCGGCCAGTTGTTCGTGTACGAGTAGTTGTGCCCGGGCCGCCGGGCCGACGCCGCCCACGCGCTCCACGAGAAGTACGCGGTGAGCTGCCTGATCTGCTCCGGCTTGGTGATCGCGCCCGGCCGCAGCCCGATCCGCTCCCGCCTGGAGGCGAGGTAGCCGGCGTAGTAGCGCTCGAGCTGCTGGAAGGCGGCCGCCTGCGGCGCGGAGTAGCGGAGCGTCTTCGTCCTGCTGTCGTAGCGGTTCTGCTGGAAGTCCGAGATGGTGCGCTGCGCGGCCACGTCCGACCGCGGCCCGCCGTAGGCCTGGCGCACCGAGAGCGCGGCGCGGTGGAGGTAGTCCGCGGTGAAGTCGGGCCCGAGGTAGGCGCCGTGGCCGAAGATCGAGCCGAACTCCATCAGGCCGTCGCTGAGGAAGATCTTCTGCCCGTTGCGGATGTCCGAGCTGGTGAAGATCGTGCGACCGGCCGGGTCCACCACCCTCGCGGGCGTCGGCGGCTCGGCCTTGTAGGTGCGGTAGGCGAGCAGCCCGAGCACGAAAAACCCGAACAGCACCACCAGGCCCACGGCTTGGACCCAGGTCTTCGAAACGAGTAATGGACGCCTGCCGGAAGCGCTCTCCATCTCTCCTCCGAGCGGCAACCTACCAGGGGGCGCAAGCGGCCCTGTGAAGAAGCCGGGAGCGGCGCCCTTGCTGCGGCGCCGCTCCCTTGGCCGGTGCGGAAGCACCGGAGGTTCTGTTCTCCCGCGGTCAGCCGGTGACCGTGAACGGGATGTGCTGGCCGGCCGAGTAGTGGCCGGGCATGATGCACACCAGCTCGTAGCTGCCCGGCTTGAGCGTGGCCGTGACGGTGCCGCCCTGGCCGCCCATCAGCTGGGCGCCCTTGGCCAGCGCGCCGCTCGGCACCCCCGCGCCGGTGAGCTTCGCGGGCGCCTTGACGATCGCGAACTGGTGCATCGTGCCGCCCGTGTTCTTCACGTCGAAGCTGACCTTGCCAGCCTTCACCGAGGTGGTCGGGGACTTGATCCACATGTCCCCGAGGGTCACTGCCACGCCGCCCGTGGAGGCCGGGGCAGGGGTGGCCGCGGCCGGCGCCTTCGGCAGCGGCGCGCCCGTGGTGTGGAACATGCCCGCCGCGCCCTTGACCATGTCGCCGAAGGAGTGGGTGACGAAGGGGTAGTTGCCCTCCTGGTCGAGCGTGAACTCGACCCACCCGCCCTGGGACGGCGCGAGGTTGACCGTCTGCGAGTCGTGCCCCACCACTCCCTCGACGTGGGTGGTGTCGAACACGGTGCCGATGACGTGGAACGCGCTCCACTTGCTCGGGCCGGCGTCGAGGACGTAGGCGCGGATGCGCTCGCCCTTCCTGACCGTGATCGGGTTGGTCTTGTACTGGTTGGCGTAGCCGTTGAAGGCGAGCACGTCGGGCTTCTCGGCGTTCACCTTGGCCATGTCGGTGAGACCGCCGGGCTGGCCGATGTAGAACTCGTTCTGGACGAGCCACACCTCCTTGTCCACCGGCGCGAGGTTCTTCGGCTTGACGACCATCATGCCCGTCATGCCCGCGCCGGTGTGCATCAGGATCGGCTGCGTGGCGCAGTGGTACATGAACACGCCGGGGTGCTTGGCGACGAAGTTGATCGTCTCCGGACTTGCCGGGCGCGATGTCCATGTAGTACTTGGACGGAGCCACCTCGGCCGCGTGGAAGTCGATCGAGTGGGCCATGTTGACGTGCATGGCCCTGTCCGCGCCGTTGACGAACTTGATCGAGACCTTGTCGCCCTCGTTCACCACGATCGGCGGCGAGGCGGCGGTGCCCGTATAGACCCTGCCGTTCACGGTGTAGGTCCACGCCTGCACGGGCGCGAGCGCCGGGTCCACCTGGACCACGTGCTGATCCACACCGACGGTGAAGTGCTTCACCGCGCCCGCGGGCACGGCGGGAAGCGTCGGATCGACCGGCTGGAACTTCTCGAACTTCATGCCCTTGGCGGCGGCCAGCGTGGGGGCCGGCTTGTCAGCCGCAGACGCGGCCATCGTGGAGTGCGCGCCCGCCGGAGCGGCGCTGCTCATCGTGGCGTTGCCCTCGTCGCCGGAGCCGCCGGCGAGCTTGGCGATCGCGACGATGAGCGCGAGGATCGCGAGCAGGGCCGTGAGGCCGATGCCCACCATCATCCACGCGCGCCAGTCGCGCTCGCGCTCGGCGAGGCCTTCCGCCGCCGCGTAGTCGAAGTGTTCTTGCGAGTGCTCCTCGGCCGTCCCGGCCGTTGCTTCTGGGGTGTCGGTTAGGGGTGGCATTTGCATTTCCTCCGGTGCTTTCGTTGCCTGCCCCAACAATCGACCTGCGTGATGGCGCTGACCATGCTCGGCGCCCGAAAGTCATGCCGGATGCCCCCACGGCCCCATAGCCGCCGGTTATCGCGCCCGTAGTTCTCCGCAGCGTCCGGCCCCGGTCGCTGCGGACAACTACGGAGAACGCCCGACCGCCGCCCGTTAGCCTGCTGCCATGTCTTCTCGGGAGCGTCGACCACCCGACATCAACGAGCTGCGCACGTTCTGCACCGCGGCCGACTCCGGCAGCCTGGGGCGCGCGGCGCTGCGCCTCGGCGTGTCCCAGCCCGCGCTGTCCAAGCGGCTGACCTCGCTTGAGGCGCTCGCCGGCACCCAGTTGCTCGAGCGCTCATCGAAGGGTGTGAAGCTCACGCCTGCCGGCCGGCGCCTGTACGACGAGGCGCAGCGCCTCCTCGACCAAGCCGGCAAGGTGGAGGAGGTGCTGCTCGGACTGCAGCGCAGCGGCGGCCCGGTGCGGCTTGCCTCGAGCCACTCGGCCGGCGAGGCGATCGTGTCGCAGCTGCTGGGCGAGTTGGGCGGCGACCAGCCGCTGCAGGTGGAGCTGGCCACCGCGAATTCCACGGTTGTGCGGGACCTTGTGGCCGAGGGACGCGTCGATCTGGGGGTCGCGGCGAGCCGGCCGCACCACACTCCCTACCCCGGCGTTCGCGAGCTGCCGCTGCTTGACGACGAGGTGGTGTGCGCGGTGCCGCTGGCCCATCCGTGGGCACGCGGGCGCGCGATCACCCAACGCGAGTTCCTGCGCACGCCGATGGTGCTTCGGGACCCGTCCTCGAACGCGCGCTGGACGGTTGACGCAGAACTGCGGGAGCGAGGGCTGGCGGCGGCGCCACCCCTGTGCGAGGCCGGCACGCCCCAGGCGGCCAAGCGAGAAGCGCGTGCGCGCAAGGCGCCGGTGCTCCTGTCGCGCTACGTGTTTCGCTCGCGAGACTTCGTGCAGCTCGAGATTGAAGGGCTCTCCTTCCCGCGCTCCTACGTGCTGCTCCTGCCCGCCTACGGCGAGCCCACCAGCGCGGTGTCGCAGCTCATCGAGCGGCTGCGTGACCGGGCGGCTGAGATGAGCGGCACAGCCGATCCCGTGGCCGGCGCCTAGCAATAGCCGCCGGTTATGGCGGCGAGTTCCGCCGGCAATGACTTTGTCGGCCGCTGCCTTCCGCGCCCCGCCGCGCGCGCCGACACTCGGGGCAAGAACTCTTCCAGTCGAAAGGCCCCCGAATGTCCACCCTAGCCACCCACCTCAGCCGCCCCCTCAGCCACCGCCGCCCGGCGCTTCTGGCCGCAACCGCGCTCGGCCTGGTGGCGTTCATCCATCTGCTCGACGGCCCCGGCTCGCTCGAGGAGAGCAGCGCCATCGGGCTGCTCGAGCTCGCCCTTGCGGCCGCCGCCGTGCCGCTGGCGCTCGCGCTCGTGGTGTGCCCGGTGCGCGATGCCTGGATCGCCGCAGCTGTGCTGACCGCGGTGGCGCTTGGCTTCTACGTGGTGAGCCGCACGGCCGGCCTGTTCGGCATGCACGACGACATCGGCAACTGGTTCACGCTGCTCGGCATGCTGAACGTGTTTTCCGAGCTGGCCGTGATCGCGCTGGCGGTTCCGGCGCTTGCCAGGGCGCGCTAGACGCGCCTACTACCCTCGACGAGTGAACTCAGAACGGGCACAGGCATACGGACGGGTGGTGAAGACCGTCGAGGATCTCGGTGGCAACAAGCTCCACCGGGATGAGCAGGACACGATCAGGGCAGCGGCCGACGCGCTCGTGTTCTGCCGCGACCTGAACGACGATCCGGCAGCCGAGGAGGCGCTGGCGTCGGTGTACGAGCTGGCCGACCTGCTCGTGGAGAGCGACCGTCTGTCGAGCGACGGCGCCCAGAAGCTCGTGCTCGACGTGGAGTCCTGCGGGCCGTTCGCCCGCCGCGCCGCCTGACGGTCAGCGTGCCTGAGCCGCCTCGGGCTCGAGCCCGTCGGGGAACGGCGCGGCTTCCGGGATCAGCTCCAGTCGCGCATCCCGGGCCTGGACCTCGATCATCGCGGCGAAGTCCGCGTCCATGAATCCCTCGTCGATCACGCGCTGGACGAGCTCGCGGCAACGCTCAGACAGCGGTAGCGCCACCCCCAGCCGCTCCGCCGCGTCGATCCCCAGGTCGAAGTCCTTCCGCAGCAACACCGGCGTGAAGGTCGGCGAGAAGTCGAGGTTCACGAGCGCCGGTGACTTGTAGCGAGAGAACGTGGATCCCATCACGCTCGCGTTGAGGAACTCGAGAAAGCGGCTGCGCTCCACGCCGCCCTTCTCGGCCAGCACGGTGATCTCGGCGAGCGTCTGCGCCACGATGCCCAGCATGAGGTTGTGGCACAGCTTGACCAGCCGCGCGGTGTCGCCCTCCCCAACGTATGTCACGCCCGCGCCCAGGAGCTCGAGGTAAGGCCGCGCGAACTCGAACGCGTCCTCAGGACCCGAGGCCACAACCGTCAGTCGACCCGCCCTGACGACGCTGGGGTTACCGCTGACAGGCGCAGCCAGCACAGCCGTGCCGCGCTTGGCGGCATGCGACCGTACCTCGGCGGATGCCTCCTCCGACACAGTCGAGGAGTCCACCAGCACGCGAGGGGCGGAGCCCTCGATCGACAACACCCCGCCGGCCCCGATCGTCACCTCCTTGAAATCCTCAGGTCCGGCGACCATCGTGAACACCACGTCGCAACCGGCGAGCTCGGCGGGACCGTCGGCGATCCGTGCGCCGAGGTCGGCTAGCGGCTCCGCTTTCGAGCGCGTGCGGTTCCACACGGTCACGTCGCAGCCGGCGCGCAGCAGCCGGGTGGCAAGCTCGAAGCCCATCCGCCCGGCACCGATCCAACCGATTCGAAGGCCCTGCTGACCAGAGCTGGCCATCGCTGACTCCTTTCGCGCTGAGCAGTTGGTGGGCTAGCACTCAGCAAACGATTGCGGCCAGCCTAATCCTGCCTTAGAAGGCGGTCAATGGGCTTGACAGGGCAACTCCGGGCCGGTTAAGTTGCAAACGTTTGCAGACTCCGTGCCATCACTGGGGCGCGGAGCTGTCCGGGGACTACCCAATCCCGCCCACCGGGTTGGAAGGAGTGACGAACGTGAGACGGTTCAACGTCCGCATCTCGCTTGGGCTGCTGCTCGCGCTGAGCGCAACTCTCGCCGCCTGTGGCGGCAGCAGCAGTTCGAGCACCAGCACCACTGCCCCAACGGCCGGGAAGCCGCTGACCATCGGCATCTCCCTCTCGTTGTCAGGCGATTTCTCGGACCCGGGGAAGGCCGCCATGCGCGGCTACAAGCTCTGGGCATCGGTCGTCAACGCAAACGGAGGGGTAGCCGGCCACCCGGTCAAGCTGAAGATCGTCGACGACGCCAGCAGCCCGAACCAGGTCGTCACCAACTACCAGAACCTGATCACGCGGGACAAGGTGGACCTCGTGTTCGGCCCGTTCTCCACCCTGCTCACCGGGCCTGCGGCGGCGGTCGCGCACCGCTACGGCTATGCCTTCGTCGAGCCTGCGGGCGGCGGCCCCAAGGTCTTCCAGGAACACCTCAACAACGTGTTCTTCGTACAGCCGGCGCCGACGCTCAACTGCGGCGACCCGTTCGTCGCGTACATCAAGTCGCTGCCGGCGGCCAAGCAGCCGAAGACCGCGGCCTACGCGTCGCTCGACGATCCCTTCTCCTCGCCGATCGCTGACCGGATGCAGTCCGCCTTCGAGGCCATGGGGATCAAGACCGTGTACAAGACGATCTATCCGTCTGAGACGGCCGACCTGACGCCGGTCGTCGAGAAGTACGTGGCCAAGAAGCCCGACATGCTGATTGGCGGAACCCAGTCGGAGGACGCCTACTCGCAGGTCAAGGCGATGGTCCAGGCGGGCTTCAGCCCCAAGTTCCTCTTCCTCTCGAACGGGGCGAGCTCGCCCACCGAGTTCCCGAGCAAGGTGGGGGCAAAGAACACCGAGGGCATCTTCAGCTGCGGCGACTGGTTCCCGACCTCGAAGTCCAACGGCAACACGGAGTTCGTGAACGCCTACACCAAGCAGTACGGCGGCACCGCGTTCGACATCGACTCCACCTCCGCCGAGGCGTACGCGGTGGGCCAGCTGATCGAGGCGGTCGCCAAGAAGACCGGCAAGGTGGACAACAAGACGATCATCTCCTCGCTGCACTCGGGCACGTGGCCGAGCGTCGAGGGCAACATCAGCTGGAACGCCGACGGCGCGCCGCAGGGCAGCGACATGCTGCTCGAGTGGCTCGGCGGCAAGCTCCAGCCGGTGTACCCGCCGTCGGTGGCGCTCACGCCGCCCGTCTCGCCGAAGCCGCCCTGGGGCGGGTGATCGGCGGCCCGGGAGCGCATTAGAAGATGCATCTCTTCATACAGGCGTGCGTCCTCGGGCTGCTGACCGGAGGGGTGTACGCGCTGATGGCCAGCGGGCTCACGCTGGCCTTCGGCGTGATGCGCGTGATCAACGTGGCACAGGGCGCGATGATCGTGCTCGGCGCCTATCTCAGCTACTCGCTGTTCACGCACCTGCATCTCGACCCCTTCGTGTCGGTGGTCCTGCTCACGCCGCTGATGTTCTTCGTCGGCGTTGTGTTGCAGCTCGCCTTCATCCGCCCGCTGCGGACGGATGAGCGGGAGGAGCTGTCGCTGCTCGTCACCTGGGCGCTGGCGCTCGGGATCGAGGGGCTGCTCAGCGTGCTCTACAAGACCACCTACCGCTCCACGATCACGAGCTACGCGGACAGGAGCTGGAGGATCCTCGGCTACCACTTCTCCGAGGTCCGGGTGTTCGCCTTCGCCATGTCGGCGGTGATCCTCTCGCTGCTCTACGTGCTGCTCACACGCACCGAGTTCGGCCGCACGGTCCGGGCCACGGTGCAGAACCCGGTGTCCGCCCGGCTGCTCGGGGTGAGCGTGGAGCGCGTGTCGGCGTTCGGGTTCGGGATCAGCGTGGCCACCGCCACGGCGGCGGGAGCGGTGTTCGGCATGATCACGCCGTTCTATCCGGGCAGCCACTACGACCTGATCTCGAGGCTCCTGTCGATCATCGTGCTCGGCGGCCTCGGGAGCCTCGGTGGCGCGGTGGTGGCGGCGCTGTTCATGGGGATGGCGGAGGCGGTGTTCGCGGCCGAGATCTCGCCCACCTGGTCCTCCTTCACGTTCTTCATCGTGCTGATCGCAGTCCTGCTGGTGAGACCGCAGGGGTTGTTCGGGACCAACGAGCGAGGAGCGCTGTGAGCCGCCTGACGCGAGCGGGGGTGCTGCGTGCAGTGCTCGTGTTCGGCGCGCTCACGGCGTTCCCGTTCGTGTTTCCGGCCCAGTGGGTGGTGAACATCGCGATCTTCACGCTGATGTACGCGGGCCTCGCCACGGCATGGAACCTGCTCGGCGGCTTCTCCGGCTACCTCTCCCTGGGGCACGCGGCCTTCTTCGGCGTGGGCGCGTACGCGATCGCGATCGCTTTCACGCACATCAGCATCGGCGCGGGCTATGCGCCGTTCTACGCGCTGCCCCTGGTGGGCATCGGGGTGGGCGTGGCGTCGGTGCCGCTCGCATGGATCGCGCTCCGCACCCGGGCGGCCACCTTCGCGATCGTCACGCTCACGCTGCTGTTCGTGGTCCAGCAGCTTGCGTTCAACCTGCACCACCTCACGGGAGGATCGCAGGGGCTGTCGATCCCGCCGCCACCCTTCGATGTCTCCACCTTCGAGCAGCCGTTCTACTTCGCGATGCTCGGCGTGTTCGCTCTCGCCCTGCTCACCTGCTGGTGGGTGCAGGGCTCCAAGCTCGGGCTGATGCTGTTCTCGATCCGCGACGACGAGGATCGCGCCCGCGGCGTCGGGGTGAGGGTGACGGGCGCAAAGGTGTTCGCGTTCGCCGTGAGCGTTGGCTTCACCGCCATGATCGGCGGCGTCTGGGCGTACTACATCGCGTTCATCTATCCGCAGTTCGCCGTTGACCCGCTGGTGACGATCGGCGCCGTGCTGGTGGCCTTCCTCGGCGGGAAGGGCACCGTGTGGGGCCCCACGGTGGGCGCCTTCATCCTCGTGCCGGTGCAGCAGTACATGGCCTACAAGCTCGGCGCGAGCGAGCTGTACCTACTCGGTTACTCGGCCGTCTTCCTGCTGATCATGCTGCTCCTGCCGCGAGGGATCATCCCGTCGATCCAGGATCGCCTGGCCAGCCGCCGCCAGAGCACCGACCCGCCGGGCGCGGTGGCCAGCGCGCCGGCGACCACGTTGCCGGGAGGCATGGCCCCGTGAGCGCGCTGCTGAGCGTGAACGGCCTGACCAAGCGCTTCGGCGGCGTGGCCGCGGTGAACGGCTGCTCGTTCGATGTGGCCGAACGCACCATCACAGCGCTGATCGGGCCGAACGGTTCGGGCAAGACCACCGCCTTCAACATGATCACGGGCTACCTGCCGGCGGACTCAGGCGAGGTGGCCTTCGCGGGCGAGGCCGTGCGGCGACCTGATCCCACGCGCCTCTATCGCGCCGGGCTCACGCGCACGTTCCAGCAAGCGCGGGTGTTTCCCGCCCTCACGCTGATCGAGAACCTCACGGTGGCGATCAGCCAGCCGTGGAAGGCGCTGCTCCGGCGCTCCGTGTCCGTGCAAAACCGCGAGCGTGCGCTCACCCTGCTCGAGGAGTTCGGGCTCGAGCGCCTGGCCGGCAGCCGCGCCGGCGATCTGTCGTTCGGCCAGCGCAAGCTGCTCGAGTTCGCCACGGTGCTGATGGGCGAGCCGCGGCTCGTGCTGCTGGACGAGCCCACCGCGGGCGTCAACCCCGTGATGGTCGAGCAGATCGAGCACCACGTGCGAGAGCAGCATGGACGCGGGCTCACATTCCTGATCGTGGAGCACGACATGCATCTCGTGATGCGGCTCTGCGACCCGGTGATCGTGCTCGACCGCGGGGCCACCATCAAGCAGGGCGCGCCTGCCGAGGTGCAGAGCGACCCCGCCGTCCTCGATGCCTACCTGGGGACCTGAGGATGAGCTCGCTCAAGCTCGAGGGCGTGGTGGCGGGCTACGGGCAGGGCGACATCCTGCGCGGGGTGGACCTCGAGGTGCGCGCGGGCAGCGTGATGTGCGTGATCGGCCCCAACGGCGCGGGCAAGTCCACGATCCTGCGCGCGGTGTCGGGGTTGCTGCGGCCGCGGCTAGGCGCGATTGCGGTGGATGGCGAGCCGATCCTCTCGCTCGGGCCGCGCGAGGTGCTCATGCGCGGAATCGTTCACGTGCCGCAGGAGCGCAGCCTGTTCCCACTCATGACCGTGTGGGAGAACGTCCTGCTCGGCGCGCACGTGCTCGGCGACCGTGCCCGGGCGCGGAGGCGCATCGAGGAAGTGGCCGAGCGCTTCCCGATCGTGCGCGAGCGGCGCAACAGCCACGCGGGCTCGCTGTCAGGCGGCGAGCAGAAGGCCGTCGAGCTGGCGCGTGCGCTGATGCTCGACCCCAAGCTGATCATGCTCGACGAGCCGTCGATGGGCCTCGACCCGAAGGCGCGCCAGCTGGTCTTCTCCACGATCAGGGGACTGAACGAGAGCGGACTCACGGTGCTGCTCGTGGAGCAGAACGCGCGAGCGGGACTCGAGATCGCGGACGACGGAGCCGTGATGGACGGTGGCGTGGTCAGGCTGCGCGCCCGCGGCCGCGAGCTGCTCGACGACCCGCGCGTGGGCTCGCTCTATCTGGGCGCGCCCGTAGCTTCCGAGGATCTGGCAGCCGGGCCCGGCCGCTAGCGCGCTCAGCGCCGCCGAGTTCGCGGATCCGAGTCCGCGAGCAGGTGCTGGGTGCAACGGAACATCGCGAGCGGCTTGCCGTCCGACTCGCGCCGCACAGTCGCGTCCCAAACCTGCGTGGTGCGGCCGCCGTGCACCAGACGCGCCTCGCAGAGGAGCACGTCGTCGGGGCCCGCCGAGCGCAGGAAGTTTGTCTTCAGCTCCGAGGTGGTGAAGCCCGACATGCCCTCGGGCAGGGAGGCCAGGCAGCCCTCACCGCAGCACGTGTCGGCCATCGACACCACGGTGCCGGCGTGCAGGTAGCCGTTGGGGGCCATGAAGTCGGAGCGGAGCTCCATCCGCGCATCCATCTCGCCGTGCTCGGCCCGCAGGACCTCGAGGCCGAACATCCCGGGAAGCGTCCCGACATTGATCTCGTTTAGGCGCTCGCGGGTCCAGTCGCTCACGACGAGCCCAGGAAGCGGAGCATCTCCTCCGCGATCTGCTCGCCGCGATCCTCCTGGAGGAAGTGCGCGGCACCTTCGATCCGCACCTGCTCGCCGGCGGTCGGGATCAGCGAGGTGAACACCTCGCCCGGCGCGCGGGAACGGGAACACCGGGTCCCCGTCCGAGAACGCCACGAGCGCCGGCTTGTCCCAGCGCGAAAGCGCGTCCGACACCGCGCGCATCTCCGCCGCGCCGGCCATCTCGTCCGAGATCGGCACGATCAGCGGGAACTGCGCCGCGCCCGCCTTCGACCCCGGCGTGGGGAACGGCGCCTCGTAGGCGGCCACCACGTCGTCCGGCACGTCGGTGGCGGTGGCGCCGCCCACCACGAAGCCCACGGGCAGGTCCGGGTTGCGCTCGGCGAACTCGCGCCACGCCATGAAGCCCTTGCTCACGCGCCCGGTGAAGAGGCCGGTGTTGAGGATCACGAGCCGGGCAACGCGGTCCGCATGCTCCACCGCCCAGCGCAGGCCGATCGGGCCACCCCAGTCCTGAACCACGGCCGTCGCGTTCTGCACGTCGAGCTCGTCGAGCACGCGCGTGACGAGGTCCACGTGGCGGTCGTACGTGTACCAGTCGCGCTCGGTGGGCTTGTCGGAGCGGCCGAAGCCGGCGTAGTCCGGGCAGATCACGCGATTGCCTCCGGCCACGAGCGGCGGCAGCATCTTGCGGTAGAGGTAGGCCCAGGTGGGCTCGCCGTGGAAGCAGACGATCGGGTCCCCGGCACCCTCGTCCACGTAGTGCATGCGCAGGCCGTCGAGCTCGGTGTAGTGCGGCTTGAAGTCGTAGCCGGGGAGGTTCTCGAAGCGCTCGTCCGGCGTGCGGAAGATGTCCATCAGCCGTGGGCCGGGAGCGCGTACCCGGCGATCGCCGCATAGTGGGCGGCCGCCGCCGCGATCACCAGCACGTGGAAGATCTCGTGGTAGCCAAAGACCTTGGGGCTCGGATCGGGCCGGCGCAGCGCGTAGATCACCGCGCCGACCGTGTAGAGCACGCCGCCCACCGCCAGCAGCGTCACGGCCCCCACCCCGCCTCGCGACAAGAGCTGCGGCGTGGTGACCGCACCCACCCAGCCAAGCGCCACATACACGGCTGCCATCAGCCACTTGGGAGCATCCACCCAGGCCAGCTTCATCACCACGCCCGCCAGCGCGCCGCCCCAGATGACGGCCAGCACCACCGTGGCCAGCGTCCCATGGAGCAGCAGCAGGCGCGAAGGGCGTGTAGGTGCCCGCGATGAGCACGAAGATCATCGAATGGTCGAGTCGCCGCATCCAGCGACGCGCCGCGGGCCGCCAGGTGACGCGGTGGTAGAGAGCGCTGGCGCCGAACAGCCCCGACACCGAAACGGCATATATGGCCGCGGCCGTGGTGGCCCTTTCGGTGGGAGCCAGCACCACGAGGACGATCCCGGCGATCAGGGAACCGAAGAACGCCCACTTGTGCGACGAGCCGCGAAAGCGCGGCCGAACCAGCTCCTGGCCTTTGAGCGCGCCTATCACAGGCACAAGCCTATGCGGCGGCCGCCCCCGCCGCCTCAGACACCGACCCGAGGGCGCGTAGCAGCACGCGCGAGAACTCGTCGCCCTTGACGGTCACGCCGGAGTGGTCGCAGGCGATCTCGAAGCTGGCCGCCCCCAGCGACTCGGCCAGCTCGTACTGCTTGCGCGGGGGCACCGCGGTGTCGCGCGTGGTGACCACCACGGCGGAGGGCATGACGAGCGACTTGATCCAGGTGCGCGAGTCGAAGCGTCCGAGCTCGCGGCCCGCCTCGGCAAGGTCGCGCGCGCTGCCGCGGGACAGCTCGGCGGCCACCCACGAGGTGATCGGGCTGTCCGGGAAGCCGGCGCGCCGCAGGCCCCAGCGCCAGGACTGGTGCGGGAACGCGCCGAGCGCGAGACGCAGCACGCCCATGCCGTTCCAGAGCATCTTCATGCGCGGGTCCTTCCACTCCCGCGAGGTGGCGCACAGCACGAGCGCGGCCACGGTGTCCGGATGGTCGCGCGCCATCAGGCTCGCCACCGGCCCGCCCATCGAATAGCCCACCGCGGTGACCGGGCCACAGCCAAGCTCGCGCACGAGCGCGGCCGCATCGGACGCGCAACCCGCGAGCGTGAACGGCTCGTCGGCGCGCAGCCCGCGCCCATGGCCGCGAGCGTCGAGCGCGAGCACGCGGTAGCCGGCATCCGCCAGCGGCTTGTAGACACGGAACCAGTTCAAGTCGCTCGGGAACATCCAGCCATGCAGGAGCAGGACCGGCGGACCGCTGCCGCCGGTGTCGCGGACGAACAGCTCGCCCAGGCCGGGCACGTGCACGAGGCGCCCCTCGGGCAGCTCGACCGGGGGGTCCGGGTTGCGCTCAGAGGTCACTCGCGGCCTCCGTGTGCCCGGCCAGGAAGGCGATCTGCAGGTAGCTGATCACGGGCTCGAGCTCCGGCAGCTCGGCCGTGCGCCCCTTGCGCACGCGATCGGACACCAGCTCGTTGACTGCGCCGACCACGGCGATGAAGACCTCGTCGGGCAGCTTGGGCAGCTCGTCGGGATGGTCGGCGCGGTAGGTCTCGTGCAGGGTCTTCAGCAGCTCGGCAAAGCGGCCGTGCACGTCGGCGCGGCGCTCGAGCGCGTTGGGACCGGCGGCCAGCACCTCGATAAGGAACGTGCGCGCGAAGTCCGGCACGGCGGCGAGCGTGCTCAGATACGCGCGCACGCCCGCGCGTATGTGCTCGCGCCACTCGCCCTGAGCGTCGAGCGTGGCGCGCTCGACCGCGTTCACCAGGATCCCCACCCCCGCGTCGAAGGCGGCGAGGAAGCAGTCCTCCTTGTCCTGGAAGTGCTCGTAGAAGGTCTTGCGGGAAACACCCGCTCCGCCGACCACGTCCGCTACCGTGGTGGCCGCATAGCCCTTCGCGGCCACGGCGTGCGCCATCGCCTCGAGCATGCGCGCGCGTTGGGAGGCCAGCACCTCCTCGCGCGCGAGTTGATGCGGGCCCCGCGGCAGGCGCTTGATCTCCCCCTCCGCGCTGAGTGGCTTCACGTCCCCCATAGTGGTAAACACAAGCGTACAGTAGGCCGTGGCGGAACCGATCAACTACGAGGCCGAGGGACTGCTCGAAGGCGTCGAGGGCGAAGAGCGCGAGGCCCGCCTCGAGCTGCTCCAGCTGCTCACCGAGGACGGAGCGTCGCTGACGGACCTCAAGCGCGCAGTGGTGGAGGACCGGCTTGCCCTTCTGCCCGTGGACCGCGTGCTGGCGGGCGAGGGCAAGTACACCGCGGTGGAGGTGTCGGAGCGCTCAGGGCTCGCGCCCGAGTTCCAGGATCGGCTCTTTCGCGCGCTCGGCCTGGCGCTGGCGGATCCCGACGAGCGCGTGTACGGCGACGAGGACGTGGATGCCGCGCGCACGGTCACGCTCTTCCTCGAGGCCGGCTTCAGCGCGGACACCGTGCTCGAGGTGTGCCGCGTGCTCGGCGACTCGATGGCGCGTGTGGCCGCGACGGTGGGCGGTGTGGTGGGTGAGACGCTGGCCACGCCGGGCGACACCGAGCGCGACCTCGGCCTGCGCTACGCGCAGGTGACGCGCGAGCTGGGGCCGCAGCTCGAGCCGCTGATCCTGCACGTGCTCAACCTGCACCAGCGCGAGAACGCGAAGCGCGTGGTGGTGAACCGCGCGGACATCGCCGCGGGCAGCCTGCGCGGCGCGACCGACATCGCGGTGTGCTTCGCCGACCTCGTGGACTTCACCCGCCTCGGCGAGGACATCGATCCCGTCGAGCTGGGGCAGGTGGCCGGGCGGCTCACTGACCTTGCGCTCGAGGTGACGGTGCCGCCGGTGCGGCTCGTCAAGACGATCGGCGACGCGGTGATGCTCGTGAGCCCGCGCGAGGTGGACCCGCTGGTGGAGACCGCGCTCGCCCTGCTCGAGCGCGCGGGCGAGGAGGGCGAGGAGTTCCCCGAGGTGCGCATCGGCATGGCGAACGGCGAGGCGCTGGGACGGGCCGGCGACTGGTACGGGCGGCCTGTGAACCTCGCGAGCCGCGTGACCGCGTACGCGCGGCCGAGCACGGTGCTCGCCACCAACGAGGTGCGCGCCGCGGCTAACGGGGACTACAGCTGGTCGAAGGCCGGGATGCGGCGCTTCAAGGGGATACGGGAGCCTGTTGGGCTGCTGCGGGTGCGGCGCCCAGAGCCTTCTCCAGCTGACGCTCCGGACTGATCTTCACCACGTTCCAGACGAGGCCGAGCTTCTCCATCCCGGTGATCAGCAGGCCGCCCGGGTCGAGCGCCAGTTCCCACCAGCGCAGCCCGTGCCGCGCCGAGGTGGGAAACGCATGGTGGTTGTGGTGCCAGGACTCGCCGAACGAGAGCACCGACAGCCAGGCGACGTTGGTGGACCTGTCCGTGGTGTCGAAGCGCCGGCGGCCGAAGAAGTGGCAGACCGAGTTGATGCTCCAGGTGACGTGGTGGAGCAGGAAGATTCGCACCGCCCCGCCCCAGAGCAGGCACAGCAGGGCGTCCACGAGCGAACCGCCGATGAGGTAGCCGAGCGCGAACGGGATCGCGAGGCTGAGGAACATCAGCGGGAAGAAGCCGGAGCTGATCGCGCTGCAGCCCGCGGTCCTTCATCAGGTCGGGCGCGAAGCGCATCTTCTCCGCCCGCCCCACGCCCTCGAACATCCAGCCGATGTGAGCGTGCCATAGGCCCTTGATCGTGGCGAGCATCCCGGTGCCGTGGGTGGTGTGCGGGCTGTGCGGGTCTCCCTCCTCGTCCGCGTACGCGTGGTGCTTGCGATGGTCCGCCACCCACGTGATCACCGGCCCCTCCACCGCCATCGAACCGAGTACGGCGAAGAGGTAGCGCACGGGCCGGGAGGTGTCGAACGCGCGGTGGGTGAAAAGGCGGTGGAAGCCGACCGTGATGCCGAGACCTGTGAGCACATACATCACGAGCATCACGCTGATCTGCGTCCAGCCGATGAAGCGGTTCCAGAGCAGCACGAGCGCCGCCAGGAAGCAGAGGAACGGCACGACCACGACGATGAGGTTCGCGACCCTGTGAGCGCGCGTCATGACGGCCGGAGATTACCCGGTGACAGCGCCGGATTACCCTCGAGCCAGGCCACCACGTCCGCCGCATGACGGTCCGGCGGGAAGACCGGGTAGAAGACGTGCGCGATGCGGCCCGCACGAGCGATCAGGGTGAGGCGCTTGTACAGCTCCATGCCCGCCACCTCGAACGTGGGAAGGCCGAGCGCGGCGGCCAGCTCGAGCTCCGGATCGCTGAGGATCGCGTACGGGAGCTGGACGCGCCCGGCGAACTCGTGCTGGTCGGCGAGGCTCTGGGCGGACAGCCCGTGCACGCGCGCGCCGAGCCGCTCGATGTCGGCACCCGAGTCGCGGAAGGCGCACGACTCGGGCGTGCAGCCGCGCGCCCCTGGGATGTCGTCCCAGCCGGGCGGCAGCGGCTCGCCGGGCTTGCCGGTGCGCGGATAGATGTAGAGCACGAGCGTGCCGGCGTCGATCGAGGCCTGTCTCAGGTCGATGTCGGCACCAGCCGTGGAGGGCAGGCCGAGGTCCGGCAGCTCGGTTCCCGGGAGGTGATCCGCCGCGCCGTCGTCCACGGGAGCAGGCAGGCCGTCGGGCAGAATCATGAAATCGCTCGCCACTCTGCCTAGAGTACGCCTGTGATCTTTCGTCAGATCGTGCACGACGACCTCGGCTGTGCGTCCTACTTCGTGGGCGACGAGGACGCGGGCGTGGCGGCCGTGATCGACCCGCGCTTCGAGATCGACGAGTACCTCGAGCTCGCGCGCTACCTGGGCGTGCACATCGAGCACGTGCTCGAGACGCATAACCACGCCGATCACGTGTCGGGACACGGCCGGCTGGCGGCCGCCACCGGCGCGACCATCCACGTGCACCGCGACGCCGGGGTGGATTACCCGCACGAGCCGTTCGAGGACGGCACGGAGATCGAGCTCGGATCGGTGCGCGTGCGCGCGATGCACACTCCCGGCCACCGGCCCGAGCACACCTCCTTCGCACTCATCGACCTGAACCGCGGGGAGGAGCCCTGGGCGGTGCTGACCGGCGACACCCTGTTCGTTGGCGACATCGCCCGGCCCGACCTCGCCGTCGACAAGCGCGAGGGCGCCCACGGGATCTTCCACAGCCTGCACGACAAGCTGCTCGCGCTAGCGCCCGAGACCGAGGTGTGGCCGGGGCATCTCGGAGGCTCGCTGTGCGGCGGGCCGGGGATGGACATGAAGGTGTCCTCCACGATCGGCTACGAGGCACGCCACAACGACCTCCTGCACGAGTACGACGAGGACGCCTTCGTGGAGCGCGCGGTGGGCGACCTGCCGCCGCAGCCGCCCAACTTCAAGAACGTGGTGGCGATCAACCGCGGCCCGCTCGTGACGGCCGGCGTGGACGTGATCCCGCTGACGCCGCGGCAGGTGGAGCAGCGTCGCGCCGACGGGGCGCTGCTCGTGGACGTTCGCACCGACTTCCAGTTCGACGACGCTCACATCCCGGGCGCCGTGTCGAACACGATGCTGCGCTCCGGCTTCGGCACCAAGCTCGCCTGGATCGCGAACCCGGAGCAGGAGGTGGTGTTCGTGGGCCGCGACGACGACGACGGCCTGATGGCCGCCCGGCTGGCGGTGGCGGTGGGCGTGCGCAACCTCGGCGGCTACCTGCACGGAGGCATGACGAGCTGGCGGGCCGAGGGCCGCGACGTGGGGCGAGTGGAGCGCATGGATGTCGAGGAGCTACACGCCCGCGACGGCTCGTTGCAGGTGCTGGACGTGCGCGAGCAGTCGGAGTGGCGCGACGGGCACATCCCGGACTCGGTGCACGTGCCCTACCACGACATCCATTCGATGCCGGATGGGATCGACCCCGAGAGGCCGGTGGCCGTGGTTTGCGCCAGCGGGCAGCGCGGCGCGGTGGCGGCGAGCCTGCTGAAGGCTCACGGCGCCCGCGAGGTGATCCACGTGGTGGACGGCGGCGTGCCGCTATGGGAGCGCTTGGGCTTCCCGATCGAGCGCTGACCGACCCGGCTTAACCGGGCAACGTCACTGGTCTGACGAATCCCGCAACCCGTCCCGGGTACTCGTGTTGCGTTGCTTAGGGCGTAGCCAGAGCGCTGCGTCGATTCCGTCCTAGATCAAGGAGGTATACGTGCGTTTTCGACGCATCGTGCTGCCCGGCACAACCGCTGCCGTAGTGGCGGCCGTAGTGTCGGCGCTCATAGGGGGGCCGAACATCGCGTCCGCCGCGAGCACCAGCCTGCACACCGTGCTGGCTCAGCTTCACCGTAACTCGAAGGTGTCTGAGCGGCTCAATGCCGGCTTCTTCCGCGCGCCGCAGACTCAGGGCTTCGTGGGCTCGGCTCTCCGGCCGACCGACAGCGACACCGCCTACTCGGTGAACCTGACCGACAACTCTCTGCAGCTCAAGGCGCAGCGGAACGGCTCGACCGGCGTGACCGACGGTCAGCCTGACACGAACGGTGTTCAGAAGGTGACGCTCGACAAGGTCGACCAGACCCAGGGCGTCTTCGAGGCTCCGATCCAGATCCCGAACCGGGCGAAGGTCATCAAGGTGCAGGCGAGCTACGCCGACAGCTCGGGCAACAACACCACCACGAACGGCACCGCCGCGCCGAGCGGCTTCAAGTTCGACGTGGTGAAGGAGGGGCTCACGGGCTCGAGCCCGACCGAGCTGCTGTCGAACCAGGCCGGTCTGCGCTCCACGGATGGCAAGAACGGCACGGACACGCTCGCGCTTGCGAACAACGGCTTCCAGGTGAACAACTCCACCAGCCGTTACCTGCTGCGCCTGACGATCGACGACACGAACGTGAACACGAAGTTCTACGGCTTCACGATCCAGTACGTGATCGGCAAGGGCGTGCCAGGCGCCCCCTCGTAGGACCTACCTGCCGTAGCTGGCGGTGAGCGATCCACTCGCGATCGCCACCGCCCGCACGGCGGGCACCACGCGCGAGGGGTCCGCCCCCGCGGAGAGATCGATGCGCTTGCGCAGCGCGTAGACGCCGAAGATGTAGTGGTGCGGCTTCGCGCCCTTCGGCGGACAAGGCGGCGTCCAGCCCCTGCCTCCCGCGCTGTTGGCGCCCTCCACCGCCCCGGCCGGCAGCGCGCCGGATGACGTGCCGCCGCGCGCCGCTCGCGGCAGGTTCCACACGGTCCAGTGCACGAAGGTGCCGCCAGGGGCGTCCGGATCACCGACCAGCACGGCCACCTCCACCGCCTGCGCCGGCACCCCCGCCCACGTGAGCCGCGGCCGAGTACCGCCGCCGTCGCAGGTGAACCGCTTGGGCGCCGTGCCACCGTTCCGCAGATCAGGACTGGCGACCGCAAGCTGCGCGGTACCAACCTCGGAGGAGCCAGTGCCCGACGGCGTCCCAGAGGACCCACAACCGGCAAGAGCGAGCAGCACGAGCACGGCCCCCGCGACCTGCGACCCGCGACCTGCGACCCCCCGGAGTGACCCATTTCACGCAGCACTGCGCAAGGGAAGTTAGCTTGGTCACATGAGGGTCAGTGATAGGAGGTACTCATGCCGGATTACGACGTCGCGATAGTCGGTGCGAGCATCGCGGGTTGCTCCACCGCCACCTTCCTCGGCAGGCAGGGCGCCAGGGTCGCGCTGCTTGAAAGCCACAGCGACCCGCAGGCCTTCAAGCGCATGTGCACCCACTTCATCCAGGCCAGCGCGTCGCCCACCATCGACCGCCTCGGGCTGGACGAGCCCTTCCGCAACGCGCACGCGCGCGAGACCGACACCAGCATCTGGACCCGCTACGGCTGGGTCTCGACCGCGCGCGAGAGCGCCGGGCCGCCCGTGTCCGAGTGGGCGCCATGGAACATCCGGCGCGAGAAGCTCGACCCGATCGTGCGCGAGCTGGCGGCCGCCACCGACGGCGTGGAGCTGATGCTCGGTCACACCGTGAACGCGCTGCTGCGCGACGCCAACGGCCGCGTGGCCGGGGTGCGCGTGCGCGAGCGCGACGGCAGCGAGCACGAGATCCGGGCCAACCTTGTGGTGGCGGCCGACGGTCGCGACTCCGAGGTGGCCAAGCTCGCGGGCGTCCGAACCAAGCTCAAGCCGCATAAGCGCTTCGGCTACTTCGGCTACTACCGCGACACCCCGCTCGTGACCGGCGACAGCGCCCAGATGTGGCTGCTCGACCCGGACGTGGCCTACGCCTTCCCCACCGACGACGACCTCGTCTGCCTCACGGTGATGCCGGTGAAGGAGCGGCTGGCCGACTTCAAGCCCGATCCCGAGCAGGGTCTGGCGCGCGTGTTCGAGGCGCTGCCGGACGGGCCGCGCGTGGATCCCGCCAAGCGCGTGGGCAAGGTGCTCGGCAAGCTCGAGATCCCGAACGTGGTGCGCCGCCCGGCGCAACCGGGACTGGGCCTTGTGGGCGACGCGGCCCTCGCGGCCGATCCGCTCTGGGGCGTGGGCTGCGGCTGGGCGTTCCAGTCGGCGGAGTGGCTTGCCGACACCGTCGGCCCGGCCCTGCGCGGCGGCCCGGACGACGTGGACGCCGCACTGGAGCGCTACCGCAAGCGCCACCGCGCGGGCCTCGCCGCGCACGAGAAGTTCACCTCGGCGTACTCCACCGGCCGGCGCTTCAACCCCATGGAGAAGCTGCTTTTCCGCGCGGCGGCGCGCGACCGGCGGGTGGCTCAGCGGGTGACACTGATGGGCGAGCGCTGGATCGCACCGCAGAAGATGCTCGGGCTCGGCACAATGGCGCGCGTGATTCGCGTGAACCTGAGCCGCGGCAGCTCCCCACTCGGGCTGCGCCGCGCCGCGTCGTCGGTGGCCGGCTGAGGATGCCCCGCGCGCGGCGGATCACCGTCGACGGGATCACCGCCCCGATGCTCGAGGCGGGTCCCGAGGACGCGAACGAGGCCGTGGTGTTCGTGCACGGCAACCCCGGCTCCTCGCGGGACTGGGAGGCGCTCGTGGACGCCGCCGGCGAGTTCGCGCGCGCGATCGCGATCGACATGCCCGGCTTCGGCCAGGCCGACAAGCCGGAGGACTTCGAGTACAACGTCGGCGGCTACGCGGCCTTCCTTCAGGGCACGTTCGACCAGCTCGGCATCACGCGAGTGCACCTGGTGGTGCACGACTTCGGCGGCCCGTTCGGCCTCGTCTGGGGTCTCCAGCACCCGGACGCGTGGGCCAGCGTGGCGCTGATCAACATCGGCATCCTGCCCGGCTACACGTGGCACAAGGCCGCGCAGCGCTGGCGCAAGCCGGTGATCGGCGAGCTGTCGCAGGCGTGGATACCGCGCTGGGCGTGGCGGCGCGCGATGGCGGGCGCGAACCCGAAGGGGCTGCCGCCCGCGTTCGTGGACGAGATGTACGACAACTACGACAGGGGCACCCGGCGCACGGTGCTCAAGCTCTACCGCGCCACGCCCGATCCCGGCGAGTCGGCCATGGCGGTGGGCGAGGCGATCAAGGCGCTCAACAAGCCCGCCATCGTGATCTGGGGAATGGCGGACCCGTTCCTACCGGGCACCTACGCGGACAGGCAGGCGGAGTTCTTCGACGTCAAGGAGACGGTGAAGCTGCCTGAGAGCGGCCATTGGCCGTTCCAGGACGATCCTGATGCTGTGCGGGAGGCTCTGATTCCGTATCTGCGGACTCAGCTTCAGAGCTAGCCACCGGCGCCCCCATCGCATGGAACCCGCCATCGATATGCACGATCTCTCCCGTGATCGCCGACGCCCAGTCCGACAGCAACCAGCACACGGCCCTCGCCACCGGCTCGCGGTCCTCGGGGTCCCAGCCGAGCGGGGCCTGGGCCTGCCATAGGTTCACCAGGTCGCGGAAGCCGGGGATGCCGCGCGCCGCGAGCGTCTCGAGCGGGCCGGCCGACACGAGATTCACCCGCACGCCCTTGGGCCCGAGGTCGCGCGCCAGGTAACGGCTCACCGCCTCGAGGGCGGCCTTCGAAACGCCCATCCAGTCGTACACGGGCCAGGCGACGCTGGCGTCGAAGTCGAGGCCCACGATGCTCCCGTCGCCCTGGAACAGCGGCACGAGCGCGCCCGCCAGCGCCTTGAACGAGTAGGCGCTTGTCTGGAAGGCGCTGAGCGCGCTCTCGGGCGGCGTGGTCATGAACTTGCCGCCGAGCGCGTCCTCGGGAGCGAAGGCGATCGCGTGAAGCACGCCGTCGAGCCCGTCCCAGCGCTCGGACACGGAGCCCGCGAGCCGCTCGAGGTGCTCCGGGTCGTTCACGTCCAGCTCGAGCACGTCGGGCGTCCTCGGCAGCCGGCCGGCCGCGCGCTCGGTGAGCCGCATCGCCCGGCCGAAGCTCGTGAGGATCACCTCGGCGCCGGCGTTCTGCGCCTGCTCGGCCACCGCGAAGGCGATGCTCTCGCGGGAGATGACCCCGGTGATCAGCAGCCGTTTTCCGTCGAGGATCACAGCGGCATCACGAGCTCGTTACCGAGCTCGGCGCCAACAGGCGAGCGCCGCCATAGCAGCTCCACGCGCGCGCGGGCGACCGTGCGGCCGCGCTGGGTGACGATGCGCCACTGGGCGTCCACGAGGCCGTGCGAGTCGTCCACCGGCTTGAGCGTCTCGATGCGGCCGTCCACATGGATCGTGTCGCCGATGTAGACCGGGTGCTTGAACACGAGGTCGGTGATGCGCCGCAGCGCGACCACGCGCTCGGGATCGAGCGGCACGAGGCCGATCGCGTACGACATCACGAGCATCCCGTGCGCGATGCGCTCGCCGAAGCGCGACTCGGCGGCCCACGCGGCGTCGGTGTGCTGCGGGTGCATGTCGCCGCTCATGGCAGCGAACTGGACGATGTCGGCCTCGGTGATCGTGCGCCCGCGGGTGACGAAGCGCTCGCCCCCCTGGAGGGCGTCGAAGTCGAGCGCGAACGGTGAGCTCATGCGATCTCCTTCTTCGGGATTGCGAGTTTGCGGTGCGCGGCCAGCGCCTGCGCGCACGCGCGCGCCGCGCGGCGGATGCCGGTGAGCGACGGGTGGAAGCCGTCGGCCGCGAAGTTCTGGCGCTCGCGGGCGAGCGGGTGGTCGCCCCACTCGAGGCAGAGCACGCCGTAGCGCTCGGACAGCTCGCGGGTGATCTCGTTGAGCTGCCCCACCCCGCGCTCCACGCGCCGGCGCGAGCGGGGCCGGAGGCCGATGTGCTCGGCGATCGGCGGCGTGGTGACCGTGACCACCACGGCGTCCGGCAGGCGCTCGCAAATCGTGGCGAAGATCCGGGCGAGCGCGGCCTTGTGCGCCTCGATGTCCGGCCGCACGCTGAGCAGCACGTCGTTCACGCCGCACACCACGGTCACGAGGTCAGGCTCGAGCTCGATGCAGCGGGCGAGCTGGCCGTCGGCCACCTCGGCCGTAGTCGCGCCCGCCACGCCGAGGTTGTGGTACTCGGCCGGCCGCAGCGCCGCGGCAAGCTCGTCGGGCCAGCGGCCCTCCTGGCCGGGCGCGCCGGCGGTGAAGCTGTCGCCGACCGCCACGTAGCGGCGGAACTCAGAGGGGGATGTTGCCCGCAAGGTTCCTCGTCCTCGGCTTCGGGAGCGAGGCGATCGCCCACGCCAGACGGTCGCGTGTCTCGCGCGGCTCGATCACCTCGTCGATGAAGCCCTCGCGCGCCGCCAGCTCGGCGCCCAGGTGCTGCTCGCCGTACTCGGCCGCGAGCGCGTCGCGCATGCCGTCCGGGTCCTCGGAGGCGGCGATCTCGCGGCGCGAGATTATGCCCACCGCCTGCTTGGCCGCCATCACGCCGATCTCGGCCTGCGGCCATGCGAACGCGTAGTCGGCACCGAGGTCGCGCGAGTTCATCGTGATGTACGCGCCGCCGAACGCCTTGCGCAGCACCACGCTCAGCTTCGGCACGGTGGCCTCGGCGAACGCGTGCAGCAGCTTGGCGCCGTGACGGATCACGCCGGCGCTCTCCTGCTTGGTGCCCGGCATGAAGCCGGGCGTGTCCACGAGCACCACAAGCGGCAGCCCGAACGAGTTGCATATGCGCACGAAGCGCGCGGCCTTCTGCGAGGCCTCGGCGTCGATCGTGCCGCCCAGCCACTTGGGCTGGTTGGCGATCACGCCCACCGACTCGCCCTCGATGCGGCAGAAGCCGGTGACCATGTTGCGCGCCCACTTCTCGGACACCTCGAGCAGGCGGCCGTTGTCGGCGATCGTGCGGATCACGTCGCGAATGTCGTAGACGCGGCGCGCCTCCAGCGGCACGCAATGCCCGGGGTCGCCCGCCGAGTGCGTGGAGAACGGTCGCGGCGGCACGCCCTCGTGCGCGTTCTGCGGCAGGTACGAGAGCAGCTCGCGCGTGAGGAAGATCGACTCGGTGTCGTTCTCAGCCACGAACTGGCAGACGCCGTTGCGCTCGTGCACGCCAGGACCGCCGAGCTCCTCGGCGCTCACGTCCTCCCCCATCGCCTCGGCCACCACGCCGGGGCCGGTGAGGAACATCTTGGCGTCGCGCGTCATCAGCACGAAGTCGGTGAGCGCGGGCGCGTAGCAGCCGCCGCCGGCCGAGGTGCCGGCTATCACGGAGATCTGCGGGATCAGGCCCGAGGAGGCCACGTGCTCGCGGAAGATGCGGCCGTAGCCGCCGAGCGCTGCCGTGCCCTCCTGCATGCGTGCGCCGCCGGACTCGATGAAGCCCACGGCCGGGACGTGCGCCTCGCGGGCGAGCTGAAGCACGCGGACGATCGTGTCGGCGTGCGCCGCGCCTAGCGAGCCGCCCGCGAAGCTCACGTCCTGGGCGTAGACGTAGATCGGCCTGCCGTCCACGAGGCCGGAGCCGCCCACCACGCCGTCGCCGGCGCGCGCCTTCGCGCCCATACGGCGCGAGGTCACGCTGCTGCGAATCGTGCGCAGGCTGCCGGGATCGCAGAGCAACTCGAGGCGGTCGAGCGCGGTGAGCCGCTCGGCGGTCGTCTCGGGAAGCTGTTCGGTTGTTCGCGGTAGCGACCGTCATGCCGATATGCAGAGCACCGCGTTGTGGCCACCGAACCCGAACGAGTTGGAGAGCGCGACGGCTCTCCCGTTCACGCCCTCGAGCGGCCGTGGCCCGTCGGGGACGTAGTCGAGGTCGAGGCCCTCGTCGGGCACCTCGTAACCGAGCGTGGGCGGCGCGATGCGCTCGCGCAGCGCGAGCAGCGTGGCCACCGCCTCCACGGCGCCGGCCGCGCCGAGCAGGTGCCCGACGGCCGACTTGGTGGATGACACCGGGAGGCTCTTGGCCGTCGTCCTCGCCGAGGGCGGCCTTGAGCGCGTCCGTCTCCGAGCGGTCGTTGAGAGGGGTGGACGTGCCGTGCGCGTTCACGTAGTGCAGGTCTGACACGGCGATCCCCGCGTCCTCGAGTGCACATGCGATCGCGCGCGCGGCACCGCCCCCGCCCGGCTCGGGAGCCGTCAAGTGGAATGCGTCGGCGCTGGCGCCGTAGCCGAGCAGCTCGCCCAGCACGGTGGCTCCGCGCTCCTCGGCCACCTCGGCCGCCTCGAGCACGAGCACGCCGGCGCCCTCGCCCATCACGAAGCCGTCGCGGCGGGCGTCGAACGGGCGCGAGATGCCCGACTCCGACAGCGCGCCCATCGCGCCGAAGCAGGCGTACGCGAGCGGCGTGATGCCGGCCTCCGCGCCGCCGGTGACCACGGCGTCGGCGTCGCCCGCGCGGATCATGCGCAGCGAGGTGCCGATCGCGTCTGCGCCCGCGGCGCAGGCGGACACGGTGCTGAACGCCGGGCCCTTGAAGCCGTGGCGCAGCGCCAGGTTGGCGGCGCCGGCGTTGCCCATCATCAGCGGGATTCCGAGCGGGGACACGCGCCCGCGGCCCGGACTCGTTGCAGCACGTCGTGCTGGGTCTCGATCGTCGCGATCCCGCCGATGCCGGTGCCGATCACGGTGCCGATGCGGTTCGGGTCGATCGGCAGCTCGTCGCCGTCGGTCCAGCCGGCCTGCTCGAGCGCCTCCTCGCAGGCGGCGATCGCGAGCTGCGCGAAGCGGTCGGTGCGGCGCAGCTCCTTCTTCGTCAGCACCTCGGCCGGCTCGAACTCGCTGCAGGCGCCGACGCCGGACTCGATGCCGCACTCGCCGGCCTTCCAGCGCTCGTGCAGCGTCGTGGCGCCGTTGCCGAGCGGCGAGACGGCGCCCACGCCGGTGATGACGACACGGCGGCTCATGATGCGCGCGCCACCACCAGGTCGATCGCGTCGCCGACGGTGTTCAGCTTCTCCATGTCCTCGCCCTTGAGGACCACGCCGAACTCCTCCTCCACGATCTGCGCGACCTCGACGAGGTCGAGCGAGTCGATGTCGAGCGACTCGAAGGTGGCGTCGCGGGTGACCTGGTCGGCTTCGGGGCCGAGCTTGGCGATCGCGTCGACGATTGTCGTCTCGACTGTTTCCTGCGTTGCTGTCTCTGGCATTGGTTCTCCTTTTTCAGGCGGTCAGACCGCCGTCGACTGTCAAGGTGGTTCCGGTTACGTATGCGGCATCGTCGGAGGCGAGGAAGCGCACGCACGCGGCGATCTCCTCCGGTGTTCCGGCGCGCCGCGCGGGCACGGCGTCGATGAAGCGCTGCTGGTCGACGCCCTCGGTGAGCTCGGTCTCCACGAGCCCGGGCGCCACCGCGTTGACGGTCACGCCGCGGCGCGCCACCTCGGCGGCCACCGTGCGCGTGAAACCCACCAGCCCGGCCTTCGACGCCGCGTAGTTGGCCTGGCCCGGCGTTGCCGCGCACGCCGCCCGACCACGGACGCGATGTTGATCACGCGGCCGTGGCGCGCCGCGCATCATGCCCTTGAGGGCGCGGCGCGTGGTGCGGAAGGCGCCGGACAGGTTGGTGGCGAGCACGTGCTCCCACTCCTCGTCGTCGAGCTGCATCGAAAGGCCGTCGGCGCGCACGCCGGCGTTGTTCACGAGCACCAGCACGGGTCCGAAGCGCCGCTCGAGCTCGGCGAACACCTGCGTCGACCGCGTCCGGGTCGGCCACGTCGCCCTGCACCGTGAGCGCCTGGCCGCCGGCGGCCTCGATCTCGGCCTGGACGGCGCTTCGCGCCCTCCTCGTCGGAGCGGTAGTTGACGCCCACCGGCCAGCCCTCGGCCGCGAGCGCCCTGGCGATCGCCGCGCCGATGCCGCGCGAGGCGCCGGTGACGAGTGCGCAGCCCTCAGGCGGCATCGTCGAGCCCCCATTCCATCAGCGCGCCGCCCCAGGTGAAGCCCGCGCCGAACGCGCCCACGAGCACGCGCATGCCCGGCGTGAGGCGGCCGTCCGCCTCCGCCTCGGCCAGCGCGATCGGGATCGATGCGGCGGACGTGTTGCCGTAGCCCGCGATGCAGTCCACCACGCGCTCGGACGGCAGCCCGAGCTTCTCCCCCACAGCGGCGATGATGCGCGCGTTGGCCTGGTGGTAGACGAAGAGGTCGACGTCGTCGAGGGTCAGCCCGGCGCGCGCGATCACCGTGAGCGTGACTTCGGAGATGCGGGCCACGGCGTTTACGAAGGTCTCGTGGCCCTGCATCTCCAGAGTGCCTCCGCGCTTGATCCGGATCATGTCGATCGCGGACTCAGAGCCGAGGACTATGGGTCCCATGCGGCCCTCGGAGGCGGCGGTCATCACCACGGCGCCGGCGCCGTCGCCGAACAGGGCGGCGGTGCGGCGGTCATCGGGGTCGAGGAAGCGGTGTATGCGCGTCGACGCCGATCACGAGCGCCTTGCGTGCGCGGCCGGACTCGAGCTGGGCGCTCGTCACCTGCAGCGCTGACACGAACGCTGTGCAGGCCGCGCCCACGTCGATCGGCGCCACGTTCGTGAGCCCGAGGGCTCCCGCCACGAGCGGCGCGGTGTTGGGGGTCACCTCGTCCTGCGTGGTGGTGGCGACGATCAGCAGGTCGAACTCGTCGGCCGGGATGCCGGAGCGGGCCAGCGCGAGCGCGCCGGCCTCGGCGGCGAGGTCGCTCACGCGCTCGTCGTCCAGCAGCGCGCGGCGCTCGCGGATGCCCGTGCGCTGCTCGATCCAGCCCGCCTCCACGCCGAGGCGCTCGGCGATCGGCGCGTTGGTGATCGTGGTGGCGGGCACGGCCAGCGCGGCGTGGCCGATGGCGGCGCCGCGGAGCTCCGGATCCTCCGTCAGGGTGGCGGCGGGTGCGGTGACCTCACGCACGGGCGGGCTCCTCGGACACGACCTCGGCGTCCACGTCCCCGAGCGTCTTGCGCACGAGGCCGGTGAGCACCTTGCCCGGGCCCGACCTCGAGGAAGCGGGTGGCGCCGCGCTCCTGGAGCGCGATCGCGATCTCGCGCCAGCGCACCGGCGACGTGAGGCCGTCCACCAGCCGCGTCCGGATCTCGCCGGGCTCGAACGGGGCGGCGGTGACGCCCGAGTACACAGGCACGCTGGGCTCGCCGATCTCGGTCGCTTCGAGCGCGGCCTCGAGCTCGGGCGCGGCGGTGGCCATCGCCGGCGAGTGGAACGCGCCGCTCACGCGCAGGCGCGTGGCACGCAGCCCTTCCGCCTTCGCGTTCTCGCAGCCGGTGTCCACCTTGTCGGCGTCGCCGCTCAGCACGACCTGGCCGGGCGAGTTGTCGTTGGCGAGGTGAAGGCCGAAACGCTCGGCGAAGTCGCTCGCGGTGCCGACGTCGGTGCCAACGGCCATCATCCCGCCGTCCTTAGCGCGGTGCATGAGCCGCCCGCGCAGGGCCACGAGCGCCAGGCCGTCGCGCTCCGACATCGCCCCGGCCGCCACCAGCGCGGCGAACTCGCCGAGCGAGTGGCCCGCCATCAGGTCCACGTTCGTGTCGTCGAGCAGCGACCAGCCCGCGAGGCTCGCGCAGTAGATCGCGGGCTGCGCCATGTGGGTGCCGTCGGCCACGTACTCGAACGGGTCGAGGCCGAGCTCCGACCGGCACAGGTCGAGGAGGTCGGGCCGCAGGCGCTCCACAACGGAGCGCATGTCCGCGGTCTGGCTTCCGTGGCCTGGGAAAAGCGCTGCGATCAACTGGAACCTCCAAGCCCGTGTGAGGACGGGCGCGAGCATCGGGGGCGTCGTGGAGAGTTACTCGGCGCAGGCCGAGATTCGACAGTCGTGGAGCGGGTTACCCCCCGGTTGGGGGGCGATGGGTGGAAAGGCGGGGGGTCAGCCGATCAAGCCCATTTCCTGGGCCTGCCTGACGGCCTCCGCGCGGTTGCGCACCGACAGCTTCCGGTAGACCGCGAGGTGTGCTCTTTCACCGTGTGCGGCGACAGGTAGAGCCGCTCCGCGATCTCCCTGTTGGTGGCACCGGTGGCGATCAGATCGAGCACTTCGCGCTCGCGCACCGACAGCTGCGCCGGGGCGGCCACGGCCTGCTCGCGCTGCGGGCGGAAGACGGTCATTCCCATGCCCACCATGCGGACGGCCTTGGCCACGTCGTCGGCGTCCCAATCCTTGGACACGAAGCCGGACGCGCCCGCCGCGCGCGCCACGTGCTGCGACATCCTGCCCGCACCCGAGATCAGCAGCACGCGCGTGCCGGGCGACTCGCGCCGGATCGTCTCGCAGAGCTCGGCGCCCGACTCGTCGCCGAGGAACAGGTCCACCAGGGCCACCTCCGGCTCGTAGCGGCGCACCAGCTCGAGCGCACCCTCCGAATCGCGCGCGGTGAGGCAGCGCTCCACCCACGGTTGCTGCCCGAGCAACAGGCGGAAGCCCCACTGCACCACCTCGTGGTCGTCCACAACGATCACGCTGAAGCGCCGCTTGCCGTTCACAGCGGCACCACCAGCCGCGTGCGCCAGCGAGCCTTCTCCGCGGCGCCGAACTCCACCACGCCGCCCACCTGAAGCGCCTCGAGCGAGGCCAGCCGCAGGCCCATGCCAGTGCCGGAGGACCGCTGCTTCACCCCGTCGTTCACCACTTCGAGCGAGAACGTCTCGGCGGACACGGTCACGCCGATGTCGATTCCGCTCGGCGCCGCGTGGCGTACCGCGTTGCGGAGCGACTCGCCGAGCACCGACTGCGACAGCGCCTCCACTCGCGAGGGCACCTCCGAGTCGCCCTCCCAGTGGATCGAGACCGGCACGTCGCCGTAGCCTCGCTCCAGCCGGTCGAGCTCCTCACGCAACGTCGTGCCGGTGGTGCGCGGGCGCGGTGAGAGCGTGCGCTCGAGAGCGGTGCGCAGGTCGGCCAGCGCGTCACGCATCTCGGTCCGGCAGCGCTCGCGGTCCTCCGGCGCAAGCTCCACCTCTGAGCTGAGCACCAGCGATACCCCGAACAGCCGGTGCATCACCCGCTCGTGCACCTCGCGCGCGAGCTCGATGCGCTCGTACAGCCGCCGCGCGCGCTCCTGCTGCCGCGTGGCGATGCGGGCGCTCGCGGCGAGCGCGGCCAGCTTGCCGAGCGTCCACATCGTGTGCCGCTCGTCGTCTGTCACCTTGAAGCGGCCCCCGCCGCGGTCGGCGAAGATCACCCCGAACCAGCGGTTGCCGGCGGCCAGCGGCGTACAGGTGAGGGTGGTCACCTGAAGCGCGCCCTTGTAGCGGGCGGGAATCTCGCGTGCGAGCTGCTCGGGCGACAGCTCCTGCACCTCGTCGCTGGCGAAAGCGCGCTGGGCCACGGGCGTCTCGTCGAGCGTTCCGTGCACGTCGACGAGCAGCGACGGATCGATCCCGTGCGACCCGGCTGCCACCACGCGCGCGAGCGACTCGTCGTAGAGCATCAGCACGGCGCGCCGCATCGTCGTGAGCCGGCAGAGCGCCTCGCAGAGTCGGTTGTAGAACTCCCCCGGCTCGGTGCCCGAGTCGATCTCGGAGAACAGCTCGACGAAGACGTCGAGAGTCTCAATCTGGGGGGAGAGGACTCCGTTCCCCATAACCGGACGGTACCCGGAGCGCCGGAGCCGAGTTACAGCGCGACGAGCTCGGGATCCGGCCGAGGCGTCGGGTCGAGGGGTCGGTGCTCGTGCAGAGCGAGGCGCAGCGCCTGCTCCTGTCCGAGGAACACCTTGCGGGTATGGCCGCACAACGCGCACACGCAGTCCGCGTATGAGTCGTAGTCGTCGGTCACGCTCAGGTGCCAGTCGACGCTGCCGGACAGGCACACCGGGCACGAGAGCGAGGCGGCCACGAGGCAGTCCTGGTCGTGGGCCCGAAACGCGGCTGTCTCGTCGTGCAAGGCCATGTCCAGATCATCCCGGGGGCACGGACAACGTAACAGTGGCGGCTCGCAGCTTCCCCCCGCTTGGGGGGTCCGGGCGCTGCGCTTGCGGATTCGTCAAGAAATTTGACCCCCCGTCAAAAAAGTTGATCCCCCGTCAAATCTGTTGTCAACGAAGTTGTTGGGGGCTCAATTTCGTTGCTCCCGGATCAAATTTGTTGCCGAATCCGCGAGGGGCCGCGTGGGAAGTGGACCCACGCGCCCCGCCGGCGCATCAGCGGACGATCGTGAAGCTGCTCTGGCCGATGAAGGAGCCGTAGCGGTGGGCGGCGCGGGAGCCGTAGCCGGGCCAGACGTACCAGCGGTACGTGCCCGGGATGAGGCGGATGCGGTGCCCTTGGAAGACCCAGCGGCGGTGGAGCTTGAGGTGCGCGTGGGCCGGCCAGGCGGTGAGGACCTTGCGCTTGCCGCGGTACATCTGGAGGTTGTAATAGCTCGCGCCCCTCACCGCGGGCCAGCGGAGTCGCGGGCCGGCGCGGAGCCGGGTGCCACGCAGGGGCCTGAGGCCCTTCGAGGCCGCGGGACGCGCGGCGGCCACGGTCGAGGCACCGTTGCCGGCCTGATCGAAGGTGGTGACGGTGTAGCGGTAGGTGACGCCGTTGGAGAGCGAGGAGTCGTGGAAGCGCTTGCCCGGCCCGCTGTAGACCGTGCTGCTCGGAGCCCCGCGCGCACCCGGCGCGCGCACCACCTGGCTGCGCACGGTGTCAGACGATGGCCGCCAGCTGACGGTGGCGCTGCGGTTGCCGGCGCTGGCCTTCACACCCGCGAGTAGCGGCGGGCTGCTGTCAAACGGGACGGTGAAGGTGCCCACCCCCACGTTGCCGGCGTTGTCCCGGCAGGTGCCGGCGAGCTGGGTGCCCGGGCCGTCGAAGGTGACGGGAGCGCAGGACGCGATGCCGGAGGTGGCGTCGGTGCCGGAGAACGTGTAGCCGACGGCGTGGTTCCACCAGCCGCGGGAGTCGGCGGCGCGGTCCGGGGTGGCGACCGTGACGACGGGCGGCGTACCGTCGATGTGGAGGAACACCGTCTCCTCGGTGCTGCTCGTGCCGCCCAGGTCCTGGATCTTGCAGGAGACCGGCAGGGACGGTGTGTCGTGGCTGAACACCTGAGTGCTGCAGTCGCCGCCGACGGGCTGCGCGCTGAGGGCGTCCCAGTCCCAGATCAGGGTGACCGGCTCCGTGTGCCAGACCGCGCAGCTCCCAGGCGTCGGCACCGTGGGAGGCGAGCAGCCGTAGTTGAGCGTGGGCGCTGCCTGGGCGGCGCCGGCCCCGGCCGCGGTGAGCGCGCCGGCGAGCGCTACGCCCAGAGCGAGGACAGCGCGTCTCATCCGGTTCTCCCTCCCGCCGGGCGGCGCGACAGGCGGATGAAGGACGCGCCGGCCACCACGAGCAGCAGGAGCGCCACGGCGGGGAGCGCCGGAGCTCCGCCCCGGCCGCCGGCGGGCGGCCCGGCGGCGAGGGAGACCCGCAGCGACGGCGCGAGTGGGCGCTTGAACAAGGCACCGCCCCGCTCAGGCGGCCCGGCGGCAGTAGGCGCGCGGCGGGGGCGCGGGGTGACCTCCGCGTGGGCTGGACGCCGACGGGCAGAGCGCACGTGCGGGCCCGGCGGCGTCGCGCCCGGTGAGGGGGTGCTCCGGGAGCGGGCGGCTGGTGCCGTCGGGGCGGCTGGCGCGGGCGTGGGTGCGGCGGGAGTGACCCGCCCGGCGCTCTGGGGCGCCGACCCGCTCGGCAACGTGGCACGGGGGGGCGCCTTGACCGGCGCCGGATCCGGCTGGATCTGGGTGGACGGGTCGGGGTTGGGGAGCGGGTCGGCGCCCGCGCTCGCGGTTGGGAGGAGCGCAATAGCCATCGCGAGCGCAGCCGCGGCGAGCGCCGCGCTCAGGTGAGGCCGTAGTTCCAGGCCCGGACGGATCACGCTCGGACGGCTCACCCCTTGGGCTCCACCCCTTCACGTTGATTACACCGATTGCGGTCAGGCCAAGGTAAGCCCGGCCCGAGGTGCTGTCAACGCGCGATACGAACACCCACCCGCCTAACAGCCGCCTAACAACGGGTGTAAAGCCCATCTAACCCATGCGGGCGAGGATGATCGGCGATGGCAACGCGACCCCGCACCGCCGCCTGGGAGGCAGGCGGCTCGACTCAGGTGGGCTGGCGACTGGCAGTGGTCTGCGAGGACGCCGGACTGGCGTCACGGGCGGTCGACGCCCTGGAGCGGGACGGGCTGATCGTGACGATCGACGCGGTGGAGCCGGACATCGCGGCGATCGAAACCGCCGAGCGTTCGCCCACGATGCTGATCGTCCAGGCCACCCAGGACGAACAGCAGCTCGAAGCCACGCTGCAATCGGCGCGCGGGCGGCTCGGCGACGTCCTCACGATCGTGGTGCTGCCGGAGGGGAAGCGCTACGACGTTGGCCTGCTGCTGTCGATGGGCGCGGACGCGGTGCTCCTCGAGCGGGACGTGGACGCCGTGCTCGGCCCGGTGGCGCGGGTTGCGGCCGGCGGCCAGGTGTCGATCCCGTCGGCGCTGCGGCACGCGATCCAGCGACCGGCGCTGTCCCACCGTGAGCGGCAGATCCTCGGGCTGGCGGTGGCGGGGCTGACCAACGCGCAGATCGCGCACCGCTTCTTCATCGCCGAGAGCACGGTGAAGACGCACCTCTCGTCGGCCTTCCGGCGGCTCGGTGTGCACTCGCGCCGGGAGGCCGCCGCGCTGATCTTCGCCTCGGACGAAGTGCTGCGACGGAGCGTGCTCGCTTCGGTGCGGCTGGCGGACGAGGCGGCGGCCCGGCACGAGGCACCGTGAGGGCCCATCCCGGCCTGTTCATGGGGCCCGCCGGGCTGGCGGGCTGTGGCGCGGCCATCGCGCTCGGCGGCACGCCGCCGCTGGCCGCCGCAGCGTGGATCGGCGCGGGCGCGGCGCTGGCGCTGTCGATGCGCTCGGCGCCGCAGGCGTCCGCTCCGGCGATCGAAGACCTCGAGCGCCACCTGATGCGCTGCCGGCGGCGCGGCGAGACCGCGTGCGTGCTTGTGGCGCACGTGCCGGCGACGGGTCGCGGTCAGGCCGAGCGGCTTGGCGACTTCTTCCGGCTCACCGACAGCGTGCTCGTGGCCCACATCCCCCGTGGCTACGAGGTGGCGGGCGTGTTCGACGACAGCGGTCTCGACCGGAACGCGCTCGAGAAGCGCCTGCGCGGAGCGGCAGCGGCCCCCGGCACGGCGATCGCCTGGAAGCGCTTCCCAGACGACGGCGTGACGCTGACCGTCCTCATCGACGCGGCGCGAGCGGCGCTGGCCGACTCCACCGCAATCGAACCCGCGGCGATCGTGCCGCCTGTGTTCGAGGGCACGCCCGCCACGACATCGGTGGAGGGGAAGTGAAGTGAGCGAGCGCTCCCTCGTGACGGGCTGCGCCGGCTTCATCGGATCTCACCTGTGCGAGCGGCTGGTCGACGACGGCCACGAGGTGATCGGCGTCGACTGCTTCAGCTCCTACTACGCGCGCGAGCTGAAGGAGCGCAACGTCGAGCGCCTGCGCGACGAGCCGGGCTTCACCCTCATCGAGCTGGACCTGGCGAGCGACCCCCTCGACGGCCTGCTCGAGGGGGTGGACAGCGTCTTCCACCTGGCCGCGCAGGCCGGGGTGCGGGGCAGCTTCGGCGAGAGCTTCAGCGTTTACGTGCGCGACAACGTGGTGGCCACGCAGCGCCTGCTCGAACAGGCCGCGCTGTTCGAGACCCCGCGCTTCGTGTACGCGTCGTCCTCGTCGGTGTACGGGGACGCGGCGAAGTACCCGACCGCAGAGCGCGCCGAGCGGCAGCCCGTCTCTCCGTACGGGATGACCAAGGTGGCGACGGAGGAGATCGCGAGTGTCTACCTCCGCTGCTTCGGCGTGCCCGCCGTCGGTCTGCGCTACTTCACCGCCTACGGACCGCGGCAGCGCCCGGACATGGCGTTCTCGAAGTTCTTCGCCCGCGCGCTGGCCGGCGCGCCGCTGCCGATCAACGGCGACGGCCGCCAGATCCGCGACTTCACGTTCGTGGGACGACGTGGTGGATGGCACGATTGCCGCGGCGCGCCTCGGGCGGCCGGGCAGCGTCTACAACATCGGCGGCGGCCAGCCGCGTGCCGCTGCTCGACGCCATCCGCTGGATCGGCGAGGTCTGCTGGCCGCCCGGTCGAGCTCGAGCTGCGCCCGCCCCCGGTTGGCGAGGCGCACCGAACCGGTTGCGACGGCGAACTCGCACGCACGGAGCTTGGCTTCGTACCGCGCACCGAGCTGCGGGACGGGCTCGCCGCGCAGCTGGAATGGACCGTCCGCGAGTGGCAGGGCCGGGCCAGTCCGGTGGCCGCCTAGAAGGGAGGAAGCAGCGTGTCAGGTAACGGATTGATCCCGCTTCTGCGGCCCTGGTGGTGGCTGATCCTCGCCGCCGCGGCGGTGGCGGCGCTGCTGGCGTGGGCGTTCGCGTCGCAGGAGCAGAAGACCTATCAGGCGGACGTGAAGCTGCTCGTCGGACCGGTGAGTGCCGACCTTCCGACCGTGCAGGCGTCCGGCGCGCTCGGGCGCACCTACGCGGAGCTGGCCCACTCACGGCCCGTGGTGGTGGCCGCCGCGCGCAGGGCCCACGTGAGCCTGACGCCTAAGCAGGTGGACAAGGCGGTGACAGCGACATCGAACGACGTCACGCGGATCGTGGATGTGCAGGTGCGCTACTCGAACCCGGTCGCGGCGGCACGCCTGGCGTCCGGGGTGGCGCAGCAGCTGCAGCTGCTGAAGACGAAGCCGCCCGACGAGAGCGGCGACTCCGTGGACGCCATCATGCGCGATCCCGAGATCGTCGCGCTCCCCACCGACATCCAGAAGACCGTGCGCAGCGCGGTGGTGGGCGTGGTGGGCAGCCCCGACGTGGGCAGTCTCGACGTGGTGGACGCCCCGCTCGCCTCGCGCGGTCCGGTGGCGCCCAAGGTCACCCTGCTCGTGCTGCTCGCGGCGCTGGCGGGTGCCCTGGTGGGCTCGGTGTACGCGCTCATCCGGGAGGGGATGGCCGGCACACGCCCGGGCGAGCCGTTCGACGGCTTCGAGGTGGAGACCCTCTTCCCCACGAGCAGCAACGGGGTTGCTCACGAGAGCGCGCCCGCCAAGGAGGAGACCGAAGAGCTCTCGAACAGGGATTTCTGGTGAGCCGGGCGCTAGCCGCGCCGCACCCTGGACCACACCGCCTCGTGGCGGCCTCCCGCAAAGTTCGCGAGACCCTCGAGCGTGGCGAGGTTCATGCGGCAGAAGTAGTACGGCAGGTAGAGAGCATGGCTGCGCCGCCCGGCGCGCTCTCGCCTCCAGCCCGCCAGCGCGGCGCCGTAGAACGCCGCCTGGCCGAGCGCCGCCGCGCGCGCCCAGCGCCGCTCGCGGGCGAGCGGGAGGTTACTGAGCGCGGCCGCGGCAAGCGCCCACGGTACGAGCGGCCGCAGGCCCTTGTGGGACGCGACCTCGAGCGCGAGGCGGGGGTTGCGCCGCGCCAGCCGCGGCAGGAGACGCAGCAGCGCCTGCCCGCGGCCGGTGACGAGCCGGGAGCGGCGCGTGGCCTCGTCACCGATGGTGGCCGACGCCCGCTCGAGCGAGAGTGCGCCCGGCGCGTACACCACGCGCCAGCCGCCCGCCGCCACGAGCAGCGCCTGAGCGAAGTCGTCGTTCATCGTGCCGGGCGGCGTATCGGGAAAGGCCGCGCGGCGGAACGCGAGGATCTCGCCCGCCACGGCCGCCACCGAGCCGATCCGGCTCTCCCACTCCTTGAGCTTCGACTCGTAGCGCCAGTAGAGCCCTTCGGCCTGGTCGAGCGGGCGGCCCGACCCGTCGTCGATCGCCTTGCGCCCCGTCACAGCGCCCACGGCCGGGTCCGCGAACGGAGCCGCGAGCTGACGGAGGGCATCCCGCGAGTAGCGGTTGTTGGCGTCCGAGAAGACGACGACCTCGCCGCTCGACTCCTCGAAAGCGTGCTGCATGGCCGCGAGCTTGCCCGCGCGCTCCGGCCGGTGGAGCACGCGCACGCCATCGTGGGCGGCGGCGACGGCGGGCGTGGCGTCGTCCGAGCCGTCGGCCACTACGAGCAGCTCGAGCCGGTCGCTCGGGTAGTCGAGCTCGAGGCAGTTGCGCAGCCGCTCGCCGATCACGTCCTGCTCGTTGTAGGCCACGACGACGAGGCTCATGCGCGGCAGGAAGCGAGGGTCCGCGGCGGGCGGTTGCGGACGCAGCCGCGCCAGGGTGGCGACCAGCGCCGGGTAGCCGGCGAACGTGTAGGCGATCAGTCCGACGGCGCCCAGGAACACGACCACGCGTCCAGCATAGGTCCGCGGCGGCGCGCCGGGGGTGGAGTTTTGGGGGACCCCGGGTGCGCCTGATGGCACTGCATGCACTCGTGCTGGTGGCAGGCGCGGCGCTGCTCGCGGGCTGTGCCGGCACCCCGGTGGCAACGGCGGAGCGCTCGTGTCCGAGGCCCTACTCGGTCAAGAGCCCATGGAACACCCCCATCCGTGCGGGCGCCGCCTACGACCCGAGCAGCCGTGCGCGGCTCGGGGCGCTCGACTCGGATCTGACCTCCGATCCCACGCAGTACACCTATCCCGTCTACCACGTGAGCCGCGGCACGCCGCGGCAGCGGGTGACGATCCGCGGCGTCTTCTCCGACGTGTTTGCGGGCGGCCACCGAATGCGGATCCGCCAGGGCGTGAGGCTGTCGATCCCGGTGCCCGCGAGCGCCAGCGGTGCGGCGGGCAGCGACGCCCAGATCGTGATCATCAACCGCGCCACGGGCGACGAGTGGGGCGCGTGGCAGCTCACGCGGACGGGCGGCGGCTACAGCGCGGAGAACGGCTACCACTACAACACGCGCTGGACCGGAGTGCCGCCGCGGTCGCAGGGCGGCTCACCGTTCGGCTCGCGCGGCGCCGGCGTGCCGTACCTGGCCGGGCTCGTGCGCCCCTGCGAGATCCGGCGCGGGCGCATCGACCACGCGCTGGCGTTCGCCTATGACTCGCCGAGCGCGCGCCACGTGTATCCCGCCACCAAGTCCGACGGCAACGGCCGCGGGCTCTCGGCGCTGCCGGAGGGCACGCGCCTCCAGCTCGACCCGAGCCTGTCCGCCGCCCGCATTCGCTCCTGGGGCTGCCGCGGGGCGTGCGCCGTGGCCGCGCGCGCGCTGCAGCGCTACGGCATGTACGTGATCGACAGCTCGGGCCGCGCGAAGCTGATCTTCGAGTACGAGGGCACGGCGCACTGGCACGGCAGGGTGACCGCGCGCACGGTGAGCCCGATCCCGATCACCGCTTTCCGGGTGCTGAGGTGAGTGGGCTCGAGCTGCATCACGAGTTCGCGTCGCTGGCCGGCGAGTGGGAGGAGCTGGCCACGCGGGGACGGTCCGGGCCGTTCTCCACCCCCGGCTGGTTCGAGGCCTGGTGGGACGCCTTCGGCCGCGGGCAGCTCGAGCTCCTCGCGCTCAGGCGCAGCGGCGAGCTGGCGGGCGTGCTGCCGCTCCACCGGCGCTACGGGGTGCGGCGCGCGCTCACCAACTGGCACACGCCGGAGCTGCGGCTGCCGGCCGCGGACGCCGCCGCCCGCGCGGCGCTCGTTGGCCGGATGCTCAGGGGCACGCGGCTGCCGCTCGTGCTCGGCATGGTCACCGCCGGTACCGGCGAGGTGACGGACCTCAAGTCGGCGGCGGCCGCCGCCGGCATGTGGACGATCGTGCGGACGATCGAGCGCTCGCCGTTCGTGCCGCTTGGAGGCGCGTGGGAGGAGTACGAGGCTGGCCTGCCGACACAGCGCCGGAGGGAGCTTCGCCGCCGGCGGCGCCGGCTCGAGGAGCGTGGCGAGCTGTCACTGGAGATCGCCGACGGCAGCGAGCGGCTCGAGCAGCTGCTGGCCGAGGGCTTCGCGGTGGAGGGGTCGGGCTGGAAGGCCGAGGAGGGCACGGCGATCGACTCACGGCCGGACACGCGGCTCTTCTACACCCGGGTGGCGCGCTGGGCGGCGGACCGAGGCTCGCTCCGGCTCGCGTTCCTCCGGCTCGACGGGCGGGCGATCGCGTTCCACTTCACGATCGAGGAGGGCGGCGCCGCCTACCAGCTCAAGGGCGGCTACGACCCGTCGTTGCGCTCCCTGGCGCCCGGCACGCTGCTGATCCGGGAGATGCTTGCCTGGGCGTTCGCGCGCGGGCTCGAGACCTACGAGTTCCTCGGCGCCGAGGAGAGATTCAAGCTCGACTGGACCTCGAGCGCGCGGGAGCGGCTCGCCGTACAGGCGTTCCCCCGCTCGGCGGCGGGCTCGGTGGGCTGGTCGGCATACGCGTACGGGCGCCCGCTCGCCAAGCGGGCCCGCGACCTGATCCGGCGATGAAGCTCGCCTCGATCGCCCTCTACCCGCCGCTGCCGCCCGGCGCGTACCTGCGCCGGCCCGCGACCTCGCTCCCCTATCCCCTCGGCCGCCATGACTGCTCGCTGTTCTCGCGCGGCCGCCACGCGATCTGGCAGGCGCTGCGCGCGCTCGGGATCGGGGCGGGCGACCGCGTGCTTGCCCCGTCGTGGCACCACGGGGCGGAGATCGAGGCGATCCGCCGTGCCGGCGCCGACATCGCGTTCTACGAGCCGGGCGAGGATCTGCAACCTGACGAGGCCGAGCTCGAGGCGCTCGTCGACGTTCGCACGCGCGCGCTGTTCCTCACCCACTACCTCGGCTTCCCGCAGGACGGCGGGCGCTGGCGTCGCTGGTGCGACGAGCGCGGGCTGCTGCTGATCGAGGACGCCGCGCACGCCTGCCTCGCGCGCGACGGGCAGGCACCCGTGGGGTCCCACGGGGACGCGGCGATGTGGTGCCTGTTCAAGAGCTTCGCGCTCCCGGACGGCGCGGCACTGCGCCTGGCGCGCGGTGCGCCGCCCGAGGCGGACAGGGCGCCGGCGCCCGGCGCGGTGGAGCTGGCGCGCGGACACGCCCACTGGCTGCTCGGGCACGCCCACGCGATGGCCGCGCTGGGGGGAGGGCGGAGCCACAACGGCCACTTCGACCTCGCCGCCGAGATCCAGCTCGGCGAGCCCGGCAGCCCGCCGTCCGCCGCCAGTACGTTCCTGCTCGCGCGCGTGACCGACGAGCACGCCGCCGCAGGCCGCAGGGCGAACTACGCGGTGCTGCTGGACGCGCTGGGCCACCAGGTGCCCGAGCCGTTCGGCCGGCTGCCCGACGGTGCCGCGCCGCTCGGCTTCCCGCTCCGCTGCGCTGACAAGCGCCAGGTGCTCGAGCGGCTCGGCCAGCGCGGGATCGAGGGGGTGGACTTCTGGTCCGCGGCCCACCCGCTGCTGCCGCGAAGCGGCTTCGGCCCGACCGCCCGGCGGCGCGCCTCGACGGTGCTCCTGCCCGTGCATCAGGAGCTGCGCCCCGCCGAGCTCGAGCGCATGCTCGGCGCGGCGCGAACGCGGCCGGCGTCCGCGCCGCCGCTCCGGATCGAGCGGGCCGGCTCCGTGGCGGAGCTGTACGAGGAGTGGTCGGAGCTGGCGCTGTGCACGCGCAACGTCTTCGCCACGCCCGAGTGGGCCGCCCTGTGGTGCGCCCACTTCCTGCGCGGGCGGACGCTGGAGCTGGTGGCGCTGCGCGGCGCGACCGGGCGGCTCGTAGCGGTGGTGCCGCTGTACGCAATGTCCGAGCGGCCGCTGCGCGTGCTGCGCGTGGTGGGGCATGGACCCGGCGAGGACCTCGGCCCCGTCTGCGACCCGGGCGATCGCGTGCGCGTAGGCCGGGCGCTGCCGCGCGTGCTGGCGGAGCTCGGGGCGCACGCGCTGCTCGCGGACCACGTGAGCGGCGAGGCGGGCTGGAGCGCGCTCGCAGGCGCGCGGCGCCTGCGCGCGGAGGCGAGCCCCGTGATCCGCTTCGACGGCGGCGACTGGGACAGCTTCCTGGCGAGCCGGAGCCGGCGGCTGCGCAAGGAGCTGCGCCGGCATGAGCGCATCCTCGAGCGCGACCACGGGCTGCGCTGCGCACCGGACGGCCGTTTCGACACCTTCGTCGCGCTGCACGAGGCGCGCTGGCGCGACGGCGGCTCGCGCTTCTCGGCGCGGCTGCCGTTCCACCGCGACTTCGCCGGCGTGGCACGCGAGCGCGGCTGGCTGCGTGTATGGACGCTGGAGGCGGACGGGCACGCGGTGGCGGCCGCGTACGGGTTCCGCTACGCGGGCGTGGAGTTCGACTACCAGGGCGGCCGCGACCTCGACTGGCAGGGTCCCTCCACGGGACTCGTGTTGCAGGGGCGGCAGATCCGCGCCGCACTCGAGGACGGGATGAGCGAGTACCGCCTCTGCCGCGGCGAGGCCTGGTACAAGCAGCGCTTCGCCACGCACGACCCAGGCCTGGAGACTTTGATGGTGTCGCGCGGGCCGGCGGCCTCGGCCGTGGCGGCGGCGGGCGCCGCGCTGCCGGAGCCGCTGTCCAGCCTGGTGAAGCGGCGGCTCGCGGCATGAGCGAGGCCCGGCGGCCGGCCTCGCTGACGCGAGCGGCGGCAAGCACCTACGCCGCCAACGCGGGCGTGGCGCTGCTGTCGCTCGTCAACGTGCTCGTGATCGCCCGCTCGATGGGCGTCGCCGGCCGCGGCTCGGTGGCGTTCCTCGTGGCGGTGTCGATGATGACCGGCCACCTCGTGTCGCTCAGCATCCAGGAGGCCAACGCCAACCTGGCGGCGTCCGATCCCGACACCCGCCCCAGCCTGGCCACCAACTCGGTGCTGTTCGCGCTGGTGCTCGGGGCGCTGGCCGCGGCCGGGGTGGCCGTGCTGGCGCTCTTCTTCCCCTCGCTGGGCGGTCATGTGAACCGGGCGCTGTTCTGGTTCGCGCTGGCCAGCATCCCGCTCTCGATCCTCAAGCAGTACCTGGTGCTGCTCGTACAGGCCGACTATGGCTTCGGCGTGGCCAACCTGGCCTGGGTGGCGGGACCGCTCACCACCACGCTGTGCAACGGAGCGCTCGCGGCGCTCGGCCTGATCACCGTCGGCACGGCGCTGTCCGCGTGGGTGCTCGGGCAGGCGCTCGGAGTTGCGTTGTTGTGCATCCACATCGCCCGCCACGTGGGCTTCGGCCGCCCCGACCGCGTGCTCGCCAGGCGCTCGGCAGGGTTCGGGCTCAAGGCCCACATGGGCCGGCTGATGGAGGTGGGCAACTATCGCGGCGACCAGTGGCTGCTCGGCGCCACCTGGGGCCCGCACGAGCTCGGCCTCTACAGCATCGCCGTGGCGGTGTCCGACGTGCTCGCCTACCTGCCGGGCGTGCTGGTGCTCGTGCAACGCCCGGACCTCGTGCGGGTGGACGCTCGCGAGGCCGCCAGGCGCACCGCGCTCGTGTGCCGCGTGGGCTTCCTGCTCTCGGGGGTGGGGGCGCTGCTGATGATCGTGCTGGCGCCTTTCGTTATCCCGCGCGTGTTCGGCTGGAACTTCGACGATGCCGTGCCGCAGTTCCAGGTGCTCGCCCTCGGCGCGATCGGGGTGGTGGCGTTCGAGCTGCTCCGGAACGCGCTCACAGCGCAGCGCAAGCCGATCCTGGGCTCGGCGGCGGTGGGGATCGCCTTCCTGCTCACCGTGATCCTCGACCTCACGCTGATCCCGCCGTACGGAGGCATGGGCGCCGCCGTGGCCACCTCGATCGCCTACACCTGCGGAGGCGTGGGCGCCGCTCTGATCTTCGGCACCGCGATGGACACGCGGCTCTCCGACCTTGCCCCGCGGCGTGGGGACGTGGTCTGGCTGAGGGACAAGTTCGCGCTGCTCACGGCCGCGGCGCTGCCCGCGCGGCGCGTGGCGGACTGATGCGGCTGGGCATCTACTCGGACATGGTGTACGGCCGCGACGGCGACGGCACGCTGTCGGCCGCCCACGCGTTCATCCGCTTCGTCACGGCGCTGCCGCCGCGCGTGGACGAGCTGGTGGTGTTCGGCAGGCTCGACCCGCGCGAGAGCCGCCTGGCCTACCCGCTGCCCGCGCGCGGGGTGCGCTTCGTGCCGCTCCCCTACTACCGCCGCGTCAGCTCGCTGGGAGCGCTGGCGGCCTCGCTGCCGCGGGCGTGCGCGACCTTCCGGGCCGAGCTGCCGCGCCTCGACGCCGTGCTGGTGTTCGGCCCGCACCCCGTGGCGCTCGTGTTCGCGGCGCTGGCGCGGCTGTGCGCCACGCCGCTCGTACTCGGCGTGCGGCACGACTACCCGGAGTACATCCGCGGGCGCCTGCCGAGCCGAGCCTGGGGCTGGGCGGTACCCGCCGCGCGCTCGATCGAACTGGCCTTCCGAGCGGCCGGGCGGGGCGCCGCGGCGATCGTGCTCGGCGACGAGCTGGAGCGGCGCTACGCGCGGGGCAGGCCCGTGCTCGCCACCGGTTTCTCGCTGGTGCCCGCCGCCGAGGTCGTGAGCCCCGACCACGCGGTGGCCAGGGACTGGTCGGGCGAGCTGCGGCTGCTCAGCGTGGGCCGGCTCGATCCGGAGAAGAACCCCCTGCTGCTCGTGGAGGTGGCCGCGCGCCTGCGGGCGCGCGATCCCCGCTGGCGCCTCACCGTGGCCGGCGACGGGCCGCTGCGGCCGCAGCTCGAGCGGGCGGCCGCCGGCGGCGGCATCGAACTGCTCGGCCATGTGCCCAACGGCCCGGAGCTGTGGCGCCTCTACCGCCGGAGCCACGCGCTGCTGCACGTGTCGCTCACCGAGGGCCTGCCGCAGGTGCTGCTCGAGGCGATGGCCGCCGGGCTGCCGATCGTAGCCACGGACGTGGGCGGCGTGCGCGGAGCGCTGAGCTCCGGCGCTCGCGGCCTGCTCGTGCCGCCCGGCAACCCCGAGGCAGCCGCCGCGGCGCTCGGGCGGCTGGCCTCGGATGCCCCGCTGCGCCGCCGCCTGGCGAGCGAGGGCATCGCGCACGCCCGGCGGCACACGCTCGAGTCTCAGGTCGACCAGCTCGCCACCTTCATCCGCGAGGCCACCGGTTACCGGCGCGCCGCCCTGCCCACGTTCAGCGCGGCCCCACCCGCCGCGCCGGCGAGCGCAAGCAGCAGCCAGAAGTAGCGCTCGAAGGCAAGCGACAGGAACAGGCCGGCCACCAGGTACGCAAGCACCGCGAGGAAGAGCGCGTCGGCCAGGCAGACGAGGTCCACGCGCAGCCACAGCCACCTGCGCCGCGCGCGCACCAGGTCGCGCAGCGTGAGATAGAGGATCCCGAGGAACGCGGCCAGCCCGGCCAGCCCGAGGTCGGCGGCGATGCCTATGAAGACGTCGTGCGCCTCGCGCTGCGGGAGCTGGCCCGCGGTGGCGCCGGTGCGCGCGGCGGTGTCGCGCACCGCGATGCCCACCCGCTGGGCGTACTGCTGGTAGTAGAACGGGAAGCCGTCCGGGCCCACCCCCAACAGCGGGTGGTGCAGAAACGCGAGGCCGGCCGCACCCATCTCCGTGGCGCGGCTGCGAGTGGACTCGTCCGCGTTCGTCTGCTGCCCGGCCTGCGCCGTGGCCCCGCCCACGTTCGCGATCGTGGCCACGCGGTCGCGGTAGGCGGGAATGGCCACGAGCAGCAGCGCGATCGCCGCGGCGGCCGCGAGCAGGTGCCGCCCGCGCACGTGGCCGAGGATCGCCATCGCCACGAGCACCACGAGCAGCGCGAGCGCGGCCCCGCGCGAGTACGTGAACGCCACCGCCAGCAGCACGAGCCCCGTCGCGCACCTCGCCGCCAGCCGCAGCACCCGCGCACGCTCCCAGCTCGCCGCGAGCAGGCTGATCGGCACCAGCGGCAGCAGGATCTGTGCGTAGTAGTTGGGATCGCCGAGCGGCCCGGCGAGCCGCGCCACGTCGTCCTGCGCGCGGAAGTACGCGCTGTCCACCTGGCCGAAGCCAAGGTACGGCCGGTAGTAGTCGGCCCTGAGCTGCTGGAAGATCGTCACGAGCGCCAGGAACGTGCCGGCCGCGAGCAGCGCCCAGAGCGCGCCGCGCAGGGCCCGCGGAGTACGCACTACGTTGATCACCAGCAGGTAGAGCACGACGCCCTCGAGCAGGAACTCCCTGAGCTTTGCCAGCGCCTCCGGCTGGTGCGCGGCGAGCATCGTCGACGCCGCCTCGGCCGCGAGCAGGAGCAGGATCAGCGCAAAGACGCGGTTCACCAGCAGCCGCTCTCCGCGCATACGCCCGTAGATCAGCGGAACGAGGAGAACGAACGGGAACAGCGCGCCGGCGAGCTGGGGCGCGCCCCACCAGTCCACCAGCAGAGCCGGGATGTTGAGCCACACCGCGGCCACCACGCCGAGCAGCGCCAGCTCGGGCCACAGGACCGCTGCGGCGCAAACAGCCGCCGCCACGGCTACCGCCAGCGCGAGTGCGGGCGCGCGGGCGGCGGCAACACCCGCCGCCGCGGCCAGCACGAGCGCCGGCAGCGCACGCGCTCCCGCGCGCGGCAGCGCCGCGGACCTCGCGGCGGCGATCATCGGCCTGTGGCCGCCGCCACGGCGCGCACGGCCGGCCCGGTCCAGGAGGAGAGCTGGGCACGCAGCACGGCAAGGCTCGTGCGCCGCCCCACGTTGGTCCGCCGCAGCGAGAGCCAGTCCGGCCGCGACAGGTCGTTTCGACCTCTGCGCGTGGTGAAGCCGAGCTCGAACCCCTCCTCGGCAAGCAGCTCCAGGATCCGCTCGTCATAGCGGCCGCCCGGGAACGCGAACGCGGCCGACGGGGCGCAGCGGAGCTCCCGCGCCAGGTCCCAGCGCGAGCCGGCGATCTCGCGCCGCGCGGGCGCCGGCGCCATCAGGTCGAGCCGCGGATGCGTGCGGGTGTGAGGCGCCACCGTCACGCCATCGCACGCGAGCTCGCGCAGCTCGCGCCAGTCGAGCAGCGGGCTGACGGGCTCGGGCTCCTCGAGCGCGGAGCAGAGCAGCTCCACGGTCATCATCGCCTCGTCGGGCGGCGTGACCGCGACCCAGCTCACGAGCGCGCGGTGCGCCCGCCACCGATCCTCCTCGGTGGCCATGGGCAGGCGTCCGGCCGCGGTCTCGATCGAGTCCCGCCGCGGCGTCCGCCACAGCGCGGCGTGCAGGCGGTCCCACCAGAAGCAGCGCCGGGCACCGCCCGGGAAGGACGTGGGCACGAACAGCGTCACGGCCACGCCGTGGCGCCGCAGCACGGGCCACGCATGGCGGGCGAAGTCGCGGTAGCCGTCATCGAAGGTCACGAGCACGGCACGGCGGGGAAGCGGCGCCGCCCCGCGCCTCACCTCGAGCAGCTGCGCCAGCGAGATCGGAGTGGCGCAGCGCGCGAGCCACTCCACCTGGCGCTCGAACTCCTCCGGCTCGGCGCTGATCAGCGCCGGGTCGAGCTCCGGGCGCGCCGACTGCCGGTCCACCCGGTGGTAGGTGAGCACCGTGAGCAGCGGACGGCCCGGCCCGCGCAAGCTAGGCCGCCTCTCGCTGGCGACCGCGCGTGGACGGGGCGCTGCCGCATCCCGCGAGCTGCGCGCACAAGGCCCGGCGAGCACGGTGGTGGAGCATGTGCACCGCGCCGTCGCTCTTGCCGAGCAGCTCCGCGGCCTCGTGCGGGGTCAGGCCGAGCACGTCGCGGAGCAGCAGCACGTCACGCTGGCCGCGGCTGAGCACGGTGAGCGCGTCCTCGAGCGAGCGCCGCACCTCCTCGTCCGGGGCCACGCCGGCGGGCGCCCACGTCTGCGGGTCGCGCAGGAGCGTCCGCTTCTTGCGCCGTAGGCTGTCGAGCGCCGCGTTGCGCGCCACGCGCAGCAGCCAGGCGGAGAAGTGCGTGGGCGCAGGGCTGGAGGTCGCGCCCGTGGTGATCAGCTTGAGGAACACCTGCTGCGTGATGTCCTCGGCCTCGTGGGCGTCCCCCACGATGCTGCGGATGTAGCCGTAGATGCCGCGCGAGTAGCGCTCGTACAGCTCGGCCACAGCCTGGCAGTCCAGTGCTCCTCCGTCTCCTCGCGATTGCCGCCTCGGACGATCCTGGAGGAGCACGGTTAGGTCCCGTTTACCGGGGGCGTTTGGGCGCTGTTAGGCCGTACCGCTTTTGGACGACAGCGCCGGGCGACCAGGCCGGACGAGCCGGAGCTCGGCATCGTTGCGCCCGTTCCAGCGGCCGAGAGCCGGGGCCGGCGCCCTCAGCCCGCGCGGGCGTGGGAAGGGTCCCGCGCCGATCCCGTAGGTGACGATCACCTCCTCGCGCAGCCACCAGCGGGGGGTGCGCGGCCAGGTGCCGGGGCAGACGTCGAGCACGCGCGCCCGCCCGGTCTCGACCAGGCGGTTGTGCTCGAACGGGAAGTTGTAGACCATGCGCAGCGGCCGCGGCACGCGGTCGTGGGCCTCGAGCAGGCGACGCATCACGCGAGCGAACACGTCGCCGACGAAGGGCGAGTACAGGTACACGACGGTCAGGTCGTCCGGCACGCGCCAGTCGAGCACGTCGGCCGTCACCACCTCCGTCGCGCGCGCACGCACGCGCGAGGAGTTGCGCTCGAGGTTGCGTCGCGCGCGCTCGGCCAGCTCGTCCACCAGCTCCACTCCGATCACGCGCCGCACGGGCTGGCCGGCTGCCAGGAGCAGCGCGCCGCCCTTCCCGGCGCCGAGGTCGGCCACCACGTCGCCCGGGCCGAGCCGCAGGCGCCGGAGAGCCAGCAGCGTGGGCAGCCACGCCGATGGCGCGTGCCACACGCGGCCCTCCTCCTCCAAGCCGAGATCGTCCAGGTAGACGAAGCCGTCCACCTCGGCGCGGTAGCGGCGCCGGTACTCGAGCCGCAGCCCAGCCTTCAGCGCCCGCTTGCCCACCCTGCCGATCGCGTTAGAGGCCACGGCGGATAGACGAGTCAGCGGGCGCGCTTCTCACGGGTTGGGCAGCAGCTCGTTGAGCTCGAAGTCGGGGCGGTCGCCGAACGCGCCCATCAGCCGGCGCCCGAACGCCTGGTAGTGCCGCGCGGCGCGGCTGCGGCGCCCAAGCCGCAGCAGAGCGGCGATGAGCTCGCGGTGAATGTCGTTGTCGAAGGGCTCCATGCTGCCGAGCCGCTCCAGGTACGAGGCCGACTTCACGGGCTCGTGCTCGTACAGCGCCGAGAGAGAGCGCAGCGTGTCGCCCGCCAGCGAGCGCAGCCGCTCCCGCTCAGCGAAGGCCCATTCCGCGTAGGGCTCGTCGGCCAGGAAGTCGTCCCGGTAGAGCTCTGCCGCGCGCTCGAACCGCTCGATCGCCTGCTCTCGCGCCAGGGCCGCGGTCGCGGCTCGTCCTCGCCTCACCTCCATCTCGAACGCGTCCGCGTCCGTCCACACCCGCTCGCCGTTGAGCGTGTAGCCGCCGCGCCGCGAGACCACGAACGACGATTCGCCGTGCTTCGGCCGGTCGGGCTCGAGACGCTCGCGGAGGGTGTGGACGAAGTGGCGCACTGTGTTCGGCGCGTTGCGCCCCGTCTGCCCCCACACCGCCGACGCGATCACCTCGGTGGGCACCACGCGGTGGCGCTCGTTCACGAGGAAGCGCAGGAGCTGCCCCGGCCGCTGTTCGAGCCAGTCGCCGGTGAGCGGGCCCTCGCGGCTCTCCACACGCAGGCTGCCGAGGGTGAAGATGCGCAGCTGCGGTCCGTCGAGCCAGTGCGGGCGCGTGCGCGTGCGCCGGTCCTGCGGCCTGCCCGGCCTCATCTGGAACACCACCGCCGAGGCCTGGGCGTCGAGCGGCGCCGCCGTGACCCACAGGGCGCCGGTGGGAGCAGCGGGCACGTCGAGGCGCAGCTCCGGCAGGCGCTTGGCCGTCTGCAGCGCCACCTCCGTGATGCAGGTGCGCGCCAGCGGCCCGCCCGGCCGGCGGCAGCCGAACAGGCTGCAGCAGCTGTCGGCCGGCCCCTCGCCAGAGCCACGGTCGAGGATCTCCCTGGCGCGGCGGTTGGCCGTGATCATCCGGCCGCTCGTGTCGACCACCATGATCGCGAAGGGAAAGAACTCGTACACCTCCGTGATGAGCCCTCTGCCCGCCCGGACGGCGCGGCGAGTGCCCGCGACGTTCCTGACTTGCGAGCGGGCGGGTCGGTCCTGGGATGCATCGACTTTCATGTCACCCTCCCTGGGTTCTCCTTCGCCTGCCCCGTGCACACAACGTGCCCGGGGCCAAAGGCGCAGGTAACGCAATTGCGCCAAGTTCGCGAACCTTTATGTGCACGCGGACGTTGGCTGCCCAATCAGCCCTCCTCGGTCTGCGACCGGCCGGGCACCCTCGCCCCGGCGAACTCGCCGCGCGCACTTGCCGCGGCTCGCGACTGCCCGGGGCCCGTCACCGAAAGCAGGGCGCGGACCGCGGTCCGCCCCTCTCGCGTACTGGTGTCGAGGCCGACGTCGAGCACCGTGAGAGCGATGCCCATGCGCATGAACCAGTCGAGCACGACCCGCAGCTCCGCTGTCGAGCGCGCGAGATGCTCCAGCTCGTGCACCACGAGCCGCGACCCCTCGCCCTCGGTGAGCTGCTCGAGCGCGTAGGCGAGTCCGGGACGGCCGAGCGGCCGGCCCCTGCCCGCGCGGCCGTCGCGGACGAGGTGCGCCAGCGTCCAGCCGCGGTGGTTGCAGGCCTCCCTGATCGCCGCCTCGTGGGGCGCGGCGGCCTGCGGGTCGTCGGTTCTCACGTAGCCGAGCACCGCTACCTCGGCCGCCGGCTCGGCCGGCACGGCGGCGCGTGCGGCCGGTGCGGGCCTGGCCGCCGGCTCCCGGCGCGGCTCCGGTCTACGGACCCCGCGGGCTGAGCGGGCGAGCGTGAGCGCGGCCGTGGCGAGCAGCGCCACGAGCACCGCGATCAACGCCGGCAGTAGCCATGCGGGAGTCGCGCTCGACGCCGGCTTCGCCTTCACCGGCGCGGGTTGCCCGGCCGGCGCCGTCTGCGGCTGCGGATTGACCGGGGCGCGTGGCTGCTTCACCCGTGCCTTGCCTGGCTGCCTGAGCGTCTTCGGATCGCGAAGAGCCCCCAGCGTCGTCGCTGCCACGACGCCCGTGGGGCGCAGCCCGTGCTTGATCTGGAACCACTGCACGGCCGAGCGCGTGAGCGGACCGTAGAGCCCGTCCACCGGACCGGTGTGGTAGCCGAGCCGGGTCAGCCGCCGCTGGACCTCGCGGACGCGCCGCGAGCCGTCATGGCGACGGTAGCCCGTGCCGAATCTGACAGCCCCCGCTCTCCAGCCGGCCGGGTAGGACGCGCTCGCGAGCGACGCCAGGTCAACCGGCTTGTGCGGGCGCTCGATCGGCCGGCCGTTCCAGCCGGTCCAGGGGATCGGTTGCGGCTTGGCCGATGCGGCGCTGTAGGCCGTCGAGGCGGCAGCGGACCCGGCGAACAGCGTGCCGAGCGCGATCGCCACGGCCAGCAGCAGTACCGCTGGTCTGACGCGCGCGTGCGGCGCACATGTGATCGCTTGCATTGTCCTCTGTCTCCTTCGATCGAACGACTTGCGTGCACCGGACGGAAGGGCCCCGGTGCAGGCCCTGGCTGGAACCCCGGAGGGTTAGCCAGGCCGCTCGATCAGGGAGACGACCGCAACCGACCGCCACGCGACGGTTGCGGTGCGGAGCCTGCTGAGGCAGATGGCAGCGAGCGCCAGCAGGCTCATGAGCACGGCGAAGGAAATGGATGCCCCGGAGCCGGAGGAGGCGGCGGAGCCGCCGGCCGCCGGAGACTGGCCGGTACCGCCACCCAGGGGTGCGGCCGGGCGGGCCGAGCCGTGGGGCGAGCCCACGGCCGGGGCATGCGAAGACTTGGCGGGGAGCGGTACCACGACCGGCGCGGGCGGGAGGAGGCTCGGGTGGATGCGGACGCCCGCCGTGCGGTGGGAGGCGGTGGAGGGCGCGTGCGCGAGCGGCACGCGCGCCGTCACGTCGAGAGCCGGCGCGCGCGCCGGCGTGAGCCGGGTAGCGCTCGGCTGGGCCGGAGCCGGGGCCGGAGCGACTTGGACGTGGGTCTGCTGAGGCGGCGCCGGGACCGGCGGGGCCGAGCTGGGCGGCAGGCTCGAGGTAGACGCGGCGGATGGCAGCGCCGGGCTGCTCGGCGGTGTCGGCTTCGGGAGGGCGGGCGAGGCTGCGGTCGGCGTCACGGACTTGACGGCCGGCGCGGTCGGTGCGGTCACCGACTTCACGGTCGACGCCACGGGCGCGGTCACCGACTTCACCGACGACGCCGCAGGAGCCGTCACCGACTTCACCGACGACGCCGCAGGAGCCGTCACCGACTTCACCGACGACGCCGCAGGAGCCGTCACCGACTTCACCGCCGACGCCGCAGGAGCCGTCACCGACTTCACCGACGACGCCGCAGGAGCCGTCACCGACTTCACCGCCGACGCCGCCGGCTCCGGTGCCGGTGCGCTGACCTTCGGCGTGGCCGGGGCGGCGGGAACGGCGGGCGCCGTCGTTGTGGGCGGACTGGGGACGGCGCCCGTCGTCTGCGTCACCGTCGTAGTCGCGGCGGAGCCGACGCCGGTGACCGTGCTACCGAGGTCGGCGTGCGCCGCGGACGGCAGCAACCAGGCAAGGCAGAGAAGCGGAAGGACGAGAAGCGCGAGGGCGAGTCGCTGCGGGGTCTGCGCTGGATGCTGACAGGGCCTGCTGAGCATCTGTTCCTATTCCGCGCTGAAGGCAAGTACCACAGATGCAGTATCCGTCCACCGCGGCGAGAAACTCGCACGCTCCTCAAAAGGCGTGAAAAACCCGCAAATAGCGGCTTTTTGTCATCCATAGCTAGTCCTGCCCGGAGGGAAACGCCCGACGCCGCTCAGCCGGAGAAATCGAGCCGGCCGCCACCACGCCTCGGGCCCGGCCGGCTGGCGCCCGCGGCCACCTCGAGAGCTCGCCGCGCCAGCTCTCGCGATTGCGCGACGTGCGCTGCCCAGCGCGTGGCCGCGGCCAGCTCGGCGCGCTCGATCCGCGCGAGCGCGGCCCCTGCCTCGAGCGCCGCGCCGGACGCGGTCACGCCGGCGTGTGCACGGCTGGCCTCGAACAGCGCGTCAGCCGCTCGCTCCTCGCACTCGTCGGCCGCCGACTGCAGCAGCATCAGCGCCCGCCCGAGCGCGGCGCCCTCGAGGCAGGCCAGCGCCAGCTCGAGCACGAGCAGGTCGAGCTCCTCGCCGGCAGCGTCTTGGCACTCGCCGCGCGCGGGCGCGCGGGCGTGGCTGAGCGGTGGGTTCAGCGCGTGCGATCTCACTCCCAAATCGACGTTCCAGCCACACCCCTACGCATGCCGGGGACTGAATTTCATACTCGGGTGAGATTCGGGTGGTGCCCGTGCGCCAGCCGCGGGCGCGCGCGTCTTACTCGCGACGATGAGGAGAACAGGCGCCACCACACTCACGCGACCGGCCTATCGGCTCGCCAAGCGCACCTTCGACGTCGTCTTCGCGGGGCTCGCCCTGTTTCTCCTCGCCCCCACCCTGGCCGTCATCGCGGCTGCCGTCTGGGTCGACGATCCGCGCGCGCCTGTGATCTTTCGCCAGCGCCGCTGCGGCTACGGCGGCCGCTCGTTCACCCTCTTCAAGTTCCGCACGATGGTGCGCGGCGCGGACGCCCTCAAGGAGAACCTCCGGCACCGCAGCTTGGTCGGCTGGCCTGATTTCCGGCTCGTGGACGACCCCCGCGTGACCCGCCTCGGACGGGTGCTGCGCCGGACGAGCCTCGACGAGCTGCCACAGCTGGTGAACGTGCTGCTCGGGCACATGAGCCTCGTCGGCCCGCGCCCCACCAGCTTCGACTTCACCACCTACGAGCTGTGGCAAACCGCCCGCCTCGACTTCCGTCCCGGCCTCACCGGTCCGTGGCAGATCTACGGGCGCAACCAGATGGACTTCGCGGAGCGCTGCCGGCTGGAGATCCAGTTCTTTCGCACCGCCTCGATGCGGCGCGAGCTGCGGCTACTGGTCGCGACGGCGGTCACGGTGATCAGGCGCACCGGGGTGGCCTGAGTGCACGCGCCAGCTCGGCCAGCTCGAAGGCCGGCGCCGCGCCGAACTCCCGCTGCAGGCGCACCCGGAACGACTCGTAGTGGCGTGCCGCCCGGCTCCAGCGTCCCATCCTGAGCCAGGTGAGAATCAGCTCTCGGTGGACGTCCTCGTCGAAAGGCTCGAGGGCAGCGAGCTGCTCCAGCCAGACGGCAGCGCGATCGCGCCGCCCGGCAGCGATGGTCACGAGCGAGCGCAGGACGTCGCACACGAGCGAACGCAGGCGCTCGCGCTCGGCCAGCGCCCACACCGCGTAGGGCTCGTCGCTGAGGAAGTCGCCCGAGTACAGGGCCAGCGCCCGCTCCAGGTGACGGCGCGCCTGCGAGCTTCTTCCCTGCTCCACCGAGTCGGTTCCCAGCGCGGCGTGCCGCTCGAACTCGTCCGCGTCGATCCACACGTGCTCGAGGTCGAGCCCGTATCCGCCGTGCCGGCACACCACCGCCGTGGGCTCTGCGCGCGGCGAGCGTCCCGGCTCGAGCCGCGTCCGGAGCGCATGGATGAAGTGCCGCACCGTGTTCGGTGCGGTCGGACCGGCGCGTGGCCAGATGGCCTCGCCGATGGCGTCCACCGGAACGATCTCGCGCCGCTCGCACACCAGGAAGCGCAGCAGTTGCCCTGGCCGCTGTTCCAGCCAGTCGCCCGTGAGCGAGCCGCCGGGGCCGTCAACCCGCATCGGACCGAGCGCGAAGATGCGGTAGCGGCGGGAAGGCCGGGCTGCCGGAATACCGAGCCCCGCACTCACCGGGACACCGCCGCGCTTGCGCCCGGAACCGCGCCGTGCACGCGCCGACCGGTGTCCTCCCGCTCCCCATTGCCGGCCGCCACGAGGCAGCGCGCGGCCAGCCTGCCGTCGCTGGTGGTGGTGTCGAGCCCCACGTCGAGCGCGAGTAGAGCCACCCGGCTCCTCGCGCACCACGCCAGCACAGCCGCCAGGTCCCGCCGGGTGCGGCCCACGTCCTCGAGGCGGCTGGCCACAAACCGGCTTCCCTCGCCCTCTTCCCCCAGCCGCTCTATGGCGAACGCGAGCCCTGGACGTCCCTTGGCGTCGGCGCCGCCGGGCAACCCCTCGCCCACGATCCCCGCCACGGCCCAGCCGCGCTCGGCGCACGCTCGCTCGATCGTCCGGGCGCGTCGGCGGAGCTCCCCGCGGTCGCGCCCGGTCGCATAGCCCACCGCCCTCGGCGCCCCATCCGGCGCGCCCGCGGCTGAGGGGAGCTGCGGCCGCGCGGGCGGGTCCGTGCCGGCCCGTGGCTCGCGCCGCCACATGCCAACGGTGCACGCGAGGAGCGCCAATGCCACCGCGGCCGCCAGGGCCACCGGGAGGGCCTCGCCGTGGTGAGTGGCCGCCACATGGCGTACCGGCCGGGCGCGAACAGGCGGCGCCACCACCGCCCTGGCCGGCCGAGAGGGACCGGCTCGCGGCGAGAGCGCGGCTCCGGCGGCGCGCAGCCGCAGGAAGGCGAGCGTTCTTGGCCCGACCACCCCGTTGGGCTGCAGGCCGTGCTTGATCTGGAACCACTGCACCGATGCCCGCGTGCGCGGGCCGAAGAGCCCATCGACCGGGCCGCAGCGGTAGCCGATCCGGCGCAGCAGCCGCTGCACGCGCCGCACGGCCGCCCAGCCGTCCGGGCGCCGGTATCCGGCCCCGATTCCGAGGACCGTGCGACCGGCCGAAGCCGCGAACAAAGCGGCAGCGGCATCGGGTTGGGGATGGCGAATCGGGCGTCCGTGCCAGCTCGCCGCGGGCAGCGGCCTGACTGCCGAGGCGGAGTCCGGAAGGCTCTCGGCGCCGGCTGCAGCCGCGGGCGATGTGATTACTGCCGCGAAGAGGGCGGCGAGCCCGGTGAGCCAGAGGCGAGAAGCCTGCGTCATCGCAAGTACAGGTACCCCTCGAACCTCTGCAACGGCGGCGCTAAGGGACTGGACCAGCGGTGGTATCGGGTACTAAATTGGTGATACCACCAGGGATCGGATGGACGATTTCGCCTGTAGAGCGCCATCAGGGCGGACGGAGCTCTCAGACCGCCACACTGCTGCGTGCGTACCATCGCCGTGGCGATACCAGGGCGCGGCAGCGCCTGATCGAGGTGTACCTCCCGCTCGTACAGTCGTTCGCCCGGCGCTACTCGCGCTCGGCCGACGACTACGACGATCTCTACCAGGTGGGCTGCATCGGCCTGATCAAGGCCATCGACCGCTTCCAGGTGGATCGCGGCGGGGAGCTGGCCGCCTTTGCGGTGCCCAACATCGCGGGCGAGATCAGACGCTACCTGCGCGACCGCGGCGGAAGTGTGCGGCTGCCGCGCCGGATTCTGGAGCTGCGGGGTCCCGCGCTTGCGGCACAGAGCGAGCTGGCCGCGCGCCTCGAGCGCCCTCCCACCACCGCCGAAATCGCCGCGCAGCTGGATGCCGACGACGACGATGTCGCGCTGGCCCTCGAGGCGCGCCGCTTCTCGCAGGCCTACGAGTTGGGCCCGGAGTCCGCCGGCGCCCTCCAGCCGCTCGACGCGGTGGAGGACAGGGTGTTCCTGTCAGGGGCGTTCCGCGGGCTCGAGGAGGACGAACGGCAGATCCTCTACCTGCGCTTCGTGCGCGACCTGAAGGCCGCCGACGTCGGGCGCCAGCTCGGCCTCTCGTCGAGGCAGGTCACGCGCCGCGCCGCGGCGGCGCTCTCCAAGCTGCGAGGCGAGCTCGAGCGCTCGAGCGCCGACAAGGAGGAGGCGGCCCCCGCCCAGCGGCGCCGGCCCGCACGGCGGCAGGCGGCTAGGCGCGCGATGGCCGGCCCCGAGAGCTTCGACGAGCGCTACCTGGAGCAGCCCTACCACGTGGCGATCGTGCAGGAGGAAGGAGCCGAGAACGGCTGGACCGCCCGCGTGGAGGAGCTACCCGGCTGCATGGCTGCCGGCAGTACCCGCGTGGAAGCCGTTGCGGGAGTGGATCAGGCGATGCGCGACTGGATCATGGACGCGCTGGCGCACGGCCGGGACATACCGCGGCCACACGCGGTCAGCTCACACAGCGGCCGGCTGCTCGTGCGGATGCCGCGCTCGCTCCACGGCGACCTGTCGAACGCGGCCGAGCGCGAGGAGGTGAGCCTGAACCAGTTCATCATCAGCGCGCTGGCCAGCGCCGTGGGTTGGAGGCAGCGAGAGGGCGGCGAAGCGGCCCGCTCGAACGCCTACGAGAGCGCCCGGCGCCGCGCGCTCAACCTGAACGTGGTGGTGCTCTGGCTGGTGGCGCTGATCGCGCTGGCTCTGCTGGTGGTGGAGCTGATCCAGCGGCTCTAGGGCCGCAGCCCGCGACTCTTCGGGCCCGCGTGCAGCTCATGCGCCACCAGCTCATGCGCGCGCTCCGCCCACTCGCACAGCAGCGGACGCGTGTCGCGCGGGTCGATGATGTCCTCGATCATGAAGCGCTCGGCCGTCCGGAACGGCGAGCGCACCGCGTTCAGGCGCTCCTCGATCTCGGCGCGGCGCGCCACGGGATCGTCCGCGGCCTCCAGCTCGCGCCGGTAGGCGGCCTCGATGCCGCCCTCGATCGGCAGCGAGCCCCAGTCGCCGGAGGGCCACGCGTAGCGGATGTTGAGGCGCTCGGCATTGCTGTGGGCGGCGCCCGCCACCCCGAACGCCTTGCGCACGAGCACCGACGCCCACGGCACGCTCGCCTGGTAGACGGCGGTGAGCGCGCGCGTGCCGCGCCGGATCGTGCCGCGCCGCTCAGCCTCCGTGCCGATCACGAAGCCCGGCTGGTCCACGAAGTTGACGACGGGCAGTCGGAACTGGTCGCAGACGTCGACGAAGCGCGTGAGCTTCTCGGAGGCGTCGGCGGTGAGGCCTCCCGCGTAGTGGTTGGGATCGGAGCAGAGCACTCCTACGGGGCGGCCAGCGAGGTGGCCGAGCGCGGTGATGAGGGAGCGTCCGTAGCGGGCGCCCAGCTCGAACACCGAGCCCACGTCGAACACCGCGTCGAGGATCGCGCGCGCCTTGTAGGGCTTGCGGCGCTCGCGCGGGACGATCGAGAGCAGCGACTCCTCGCGGCGGCCGGGCGGATCGCTCGAGGCGACGATGGGCGGCGCCTCCCACACGTTCGAGGGCAGGTATGAGAGGAAGCGCTTGAGCTGCCCGAGCGCGTCGTCCTCGTCGGCGGCCTCGTTGTCCACCGCTCCGGCGCGCGTCTGGGCGCGGGCGCCGCCCAGCTCCTCCTTGTCGGGCGCCTCCCCCATCGCCGCCGCCACCACGGGCGGGCCGGCCACGAACAGCTGCGCGCTGTCGCGCACGATCACGGAGAAGTGCGCCGCCACCACGCGCGCGGCGCCCAGCCCGGCCACCGGTCCGAGCGCGGCGGCCACCACCGGCACCGTGGACAGGTTCTCCACCGCCAGCTCGAAGCCGGGGATGAACGGCACGTAGGTGTGCCCCATGTCCTCGAGCGACTTCACGCTGCCGCCGCCGCCCGTGCCGTCCACGAGCCGCACGAGCGGCATGCGCAGCTCGTTCGCGAGCCGCTCGGCGTAGACCATCTTCTGCCAGATGGCGGCGTCCGCGGCTCCGCCCCGCACCGTGAAGTCGTCGCCCTGCACCACCGCCGGGCGGCCATCGATCCGGCCGCGTCCCACCACGCAGTTGGCGGGCAGGAAGTCCGTCAGCTCGCCGTCCTCGTAGGTGCCGCGGCCGGCCAGCGCGCCCGTCTCGCGGAAGCTGCCGAGGTCGAACATGCGGTCGATGCGCTCGCGCACAGTCATGCGCCCACTCGAGTGTTGACGCGCCACGCGTTCCTCGCCTCCCATGCGGCGCGCCAGCTCCTCGCGGCGCCGGAGCTCGTCCAGCTCAGGCTCCCAGGTCACGGCGCGCAGCATACGTCTCCTGGGCTAAAGCCCTGTAAACGGGGGCCGAATAACCGGGTTGCCGAGGAATGGCCCTATGCGCACGCACTCAGCTCAGCAGCCCCGGCCGGCCTCGCCGGCCCGCCTGACACCCGCCCTCCGGGGAGCGGGACCATGAGCCGTTCGCGCGTGGCCGTCCTGTTCGGCGTGGTGATCGCGATCGCCTTCACGGCGCCCGCGCTGGCCAAGAAGAAGCACCACCACAAGGCCAAGATCGACGTGGTGACCATGGTGCGCCGCGCCCTCCACATCGCTGCGCGCTCGGACAGGAACGCACGCACCGCCGTGAGCGCGCCGGTGGACTCCGCGCGCATCGTGGACGGCAACGTGACCACCGCTGACCTCGCCGACGGCGCCGTGACCGCCTCCAAGCTAGCCGGCAACTCGGTCTCGTCCGCCAACGTGCTTGACGGCAGCATCGCCGCGCCCGACCTGATGAACGGTGCGGTGACGGAGTCGAAGCTGGCGGCCGGCTCGGTGACCGCCTCGAAGCTCGCCGCGGGCGCGGTGAGCGGCGCCAGCCTGGCGGACGGCTCCGTGACCTCCGCCAAGATCGGCGGCGGCGAGGTGAAGAACGCCAACATCGCCGGCGACGCGGTGAAGAGCGGCAACATCCTCGACGGCGAGATCAAGACGGCCGACCTTGCCGACGACGCCGTGACAAGCGGCAAGATCCTCGACGGCGAGGTGAAGACCGCCGACATCGCGGGCGACGCGATCAACAGCGGCAAGATCCTCGACGGCGAGGTGAAGACCGCCGACCTGGCCGACAACGGCGTGACCAGCGGCAAGATCCTCGACGGCGAGGTGAAGACCGCCGACCTGATGAACGACGCCGTGACGAGCGCGAAGATCCTCGACGGCGAAGTGAAGAACGGCGAGCTCGGCACCGACTCCGTCACGAGCAACAAGATCCTCGACGGCGAGGTGAAGACCGCCGACCTGGCCGACAACGGCGTGACCAGCGCGAAGATCGTCGACGGCGAGGTGCACAGCGGCGACCTCGGCACCGACGCCGTGACGAGCGGCAAGATCCTCGACGGCACGATCGCCAACGGCGACCTCGGCACCGACGCCGTCACCAGCAACAAGATCCTCGACGGCGAGGTGAAGACCGCGGACCTGGCCAGCGACGCCGTCACCAGCGCGAAGATCCTGGATGGAGAGGTGAAGACCGCCGACCTCGCGAACGACTCCGTGACGAGCGGGAAGATCCTTGACGGCGAGGTGAAGACCGCCGACCTCGCCCCCGACGCGGTGAAGACCGGCAACATCCTCGACGGCACCATCTCCGGAGGGGATCTCGCGCCCAACGCGATCGGCTCCGGCCAGCTCGGCACGGACTCGGTGACCACCGCGGCGATCGTCAACGGCACGATCACCGGCGGCTCGGGCGGCGACATCGCCACCGGCACGATCGACGGCACGAACATCGTGCCGGGCTCGATCAACACTGGCCAGCTCACCGACGACGCCGTGAGCAACGCCAAGCTCGGCCCGGATGCGGTGAAGTCGTCGAATATCGCAGGCGGCTCGGTGAACACCGGCGACCTTGCCGACGACGCCATCACGAGCGCCAAGATCCTCGACGGCGAGATCAAGACCGCCGACCTCGCCTCGAACGCCGTCACCGGCGGCAAGATCCAGAACGGCAGCCTCACGAGCGCCGACATCGCCTCGGACGACGGCAGCGGCAACCCGCTCGTGGGCAGCGTGTCGATCGTGCCGGGCAGCGTGCCCACCGCCTCGTGCGTGGTCCGCACGGCCACCGTCACCGGCGTGCAGACCGGCGACCACGTGATCCTCAATGTGCCCACCACCTTCACCGACGGCCTCACCGCCGAGGCCGGCCCGGGCGGGTCCAACCAGCTTCAGGTGCGGATCTGCAACATCACCCCCACCGACCCGATCACGGACGCCGGCGCGTACAGCTTCGGCTACCTGGTGATCCACTAACCGATGTTCCTGCCCCGCAAGACCATGGTCGTCGCCGTGCTGCTGCTCGCCCTCTGCGGGCTGGCCGTGGCCCTGGTGGCGAGCCGCCACCACGGCTCCTCGCACGCGCACGCGCGCGTGAGCAGGTACGTGGCGGGCGATCGCTCCTTCAGCGTCAGCTACCCGGCGGGCTGGCACGCCAGCGCGGTGGGCGCCAGCGGCGCGGTGGTGGAGCGCGGCGACCACCGGGGCGTGGTGCTCGTGCGCGAGCGGCCCCCGATCAAGGGCACCCTCGCCAACCTCGTCAAGGGCCTGCCGCGCCAGCTCGCGAAGCGCTTCACCGACTTCCGGGCGGTGGGCGCCAGCGTGGCGCACCTCTCCACCGGCCCGGCCGTGGTCTACACCTTCGTGCGCACCAAGGCGGACAAGGTGCAGACGATCGTCATCGCCCCCACCGCCAAGCGCAGCTTCACGCTCGAGGTCGTGGCCCCCACGGGCGCGCACGAGGCCGCCCGCGAGGCGGGACAAATCGTGCGCTCGCTCAAAGCGGGCTAAAGAACCTCCGCCCGCTGCCGAGTACGCGGGATGAGCGCATCCCTCTTCCGCTCATGATCCATTCCGTCGACAACAGCTCTGGCCAGTCAACGCATGCCGCGAAGTCTTCGAGCGCGGGCTCGAACGGCGGCAGCTTCGCCTCCGCACTCGCGTCCGCCCAATCGGCGAGCGGCGGCTCTTCGTCTAGCCAGGGCACGATCAGCGGCGATCTGAAGACCGACCTCACGCCGCCCAAGGGTGAGACCTGGGGCCCGGTGGACGGGCACACCGACTACGCCGACATTCTCGCCGGCCCCCGCAACGGCTTCTACGTGAGCCTCACCGGCCCGCGCAAGGGCCAGGCGTTCGTGATCGTGCACCAGCACGGCAAGACCTTCCACGTCTACGGCGAGGGCAAGCACAAGGTCTCGATCCCCGTCCCCACCGATCCGAGCACGCTCAAGCCGCCCAAGGGCGAGACGTGGAAGGCCGTGCAGCACCACCACGACTACAAGAAGATCCACGGCGGCCACCGCGCCAACCAGTACGTGAATCTGTCAGGCAACGAGCGCACCGGCGAGTCGTTCACGATCGTGCATCACGACGGCAAGACGTTCCACAAGTACGGGGATCACGAGGTTGCCGTCGGTGGGCACCGGCAGCAGAAGCCGCAGACGCCGGCCACCACCGGCAACCCCTCGCTGCCGGGCTAGTCCACCGTCTGCCGGGGTGTCGTCCCGGGCGCGCGGTTTCCGCGCAGTTGAGACGACACCTTCCGGGTGTGATCCGACATGAGCCGTCCTTGGATCGAAGTTGGAGCCAAGTGGGTAGATAGCGCATGCGGGTAGGGAACTGATTGATCTGGAGCGCTCGAGCCCGCCCGAGCGCCAAATAGGAGGAAGTACATGGAGTCGAAGCTCACTCGCGCGCGTGCGCTTGGTGCCGCGCTCGCGTGCGGCGCTGTGCTCATGGGGCTAAGCGCGACCGCCCAGGCCGCCACCACCCACGGCAAGCTGCTTCACATCACAAAGCCGGCGGTCGGCCTGAACGCCGCCCAGAGCAACAACTGGTTCGGTTACAACCAGGGGACGCTCGAGCAGAACGGCAAGCAGTTCAACTCGATTACCGGCGACTGGACCGTGCCCACGGCCACGCAGCACACGGCCGGCCAGGACGAGGCCTCGTCCGACTGGATCGGAATCGGCGGCGGCTGCCTGGACGCGGCCTGCACCGTCGGCGACAACACGCTGATCCAGACCGGCACCGAGCAGGACGTGAGCGGGGGCACCGCCTCCTACTCCGCCTGGTACGAGCTGATCCCGGCGCCGTCGCTGTCGATCACCAACGTCACCGTCCACCCGGGCGACCGCATGCACGCCTCGATCGCCGAGGCCGTGGCCGGGTCGAACGTCTGGAAGATCACCCTCCAGAACGTGACCACAGGTCAGACGTTCACCACCACCGTGCCGTACAGCTCCACGCACGCCACGGCCGAGTGGATCGAGGAGACGCCGCTCACGTTCGGCACCGGAGGCGCCGGCCTTGCCGCGCTCCCCAACCTGTCGAATGTGCCGTTCAGCGCCGCCACCACCAACGGGGCGAACGCCGGCCTCAAGGCCTCCGAGGAGATCCAGCTGATCGACTCAAACGGCAAGGTGATTGGCACGCCGTCGGCGCCGAGCGGCAGCGCCAACGGGTTCACGGCGTGCGCCTGGGCTACTAGTTGCTAGTTCCCAGTTCCCAATTGCCAGTTGCGTAGCGCTGGGTAGAGAGCGCGGTAGCGCTCGATAGCGTCGCGGTAGAGCTCGACCCAGTCAGGGTCGGGCTCTACCGTCGCGCGCACCTTCACGCAGGCCTGCACCGCCTCCTCGGGGCTCGACCACGCCCCGCCCGCAACTCCGCCGAGCAGGGCGGCCCCGTACGCGGCGCCCTCGTCCACGGCCACGCGCTCGAGCGGTAGCTCGAGCACCGAGGCCATGATGCGCATCCAGAGGTTGCTCTTGGCGCCGCCGCCGCTCACGCGTCCCACGCGGGCCTGGCCGCCGAGCGAGGCCACGAGGTCGAGCGCGTCGCGCATCCCGAACGCCACGCCCTCGAGCACCGCGCGCGCCAGCGCGCCGCGGTCGTGGCGCACGGTGAGGCCCGCGAAAGCGCCGCGCGCGTCGGGATCGAAGTGCGGCGTGCGCTCGCCGGTGAGGTAGGGCAGGAAGGTGAGCCCCTCAGCGCCGGGGCCCCAGTGCGCGGCCTCCTCGTCGAGGCCGCCGAACTTCACGTCGCCGGTGACGTCGCGCAGCCAGCGCAGCGACCCCGCGGCCGACAGGATCACGCCCATGCCGAACCACGCGTCCGGCAGCGCGTGGCAGGAGGCCTGCACGCGCCCTTCGGGATCGGCGGCGTAGGCGGGGAGCGCGCTCAGCACCACCCCCGAGGTGCCGAGCACGACGGACACGGGTCCCCCGGCCCGGTCCACTCCCACGCCCAGCGCGCCTGCCCCCTGATCCCCCGCGCCCGCCGCCACCGGCACGCCCCCGGGCGTCGTTCCGGTGACCGCAGCGGACTCCTCGGCTCGCGGCAGCCACGCCGCGTCCACCTCGAGCGCGTCGAGCACCGTCTCGCTCCAGCGCCGCTCCCCCACGTCGAACCAGAGCGTGCCGGACGCGTCCGTCACGTCGGTGGCGTGCTCGCCGCACAGGCGCAGGCGTACGTAGTCCTTGGGCAGCAGGACGTGCGCGATTCGCGCGTGGAGCTCCGGCTCGTTGCGCGCCATCCAGAGCAGCTTGGGCGCGGTGAAGCCGGTTACCGAGCGGTTGCCGGTGGCACGCACCGCTCCCTCCAGGCCACCGAGCCGCTGCTCGATCTCGCGCGCCTCCGCGCCGGTGCGCTGGTCGTTCCAGAGCAGCGCGGGCCGCAGCACGGCGTCGGAGGAGTCGAGCGCCACGAGCCCGTGCATCTGGCCGCTCAGGCCGATGCCGGCGAGCCCGCCGCCCGCGGCCTCGCTGAGCCGCGCCAGCACCTTCTCCGATGCCCGCCACCACAGCTCAGGGTCCTGCTCGGTCCAGCCGGGCCGCGGCGTGTCGAACGGGTAGCCCTCCTCCGCGCTCGCCACCACGCTGCCGTCGCCGGTGTCGAGGGCGAGCGCCTTGACCGACGTGGTGCCGACGTCGAGCCCGGCGACGATCACCGCGCGGCGCCGAGTGCCTCGTAGACGAGCTCATAGGCGCGCACCGCGTCCTTGCGCTGCTGCGCCTCGCGGAGCGCGGCCTCGTCGATCCGCGCCGCGGTGTCGTCGATGAAGCGCCACTGCATCACCGAGCGCTTGACGGCCGCCACCTGATCCTCGGTGTAGGGATAGAGGTCGAAGCCGAGCCGCCGCTCGTCACCGTCCTGGCCATAGCCAGCGCGGCGCAGCTCGAGCGCCAGCTCCAGCGTCTCCATGAACGCCGTGGCGCCCACCATGTTGTCGTCGTCGAACGTGCCCCAGCCGGAGTTGGCGTGCTGGTGGCCGAGCAGCCCCTCGCTCGCCAGGAGTGCGACGTACTCGCCCAGATTCTCGTCGTTCATGAGCAGGTGCTGCCAGTCCATGTTCACCTGCACGTTGTCGAGCCCGTTGCGCCGCAGCGTGTGGATCACGTGCAGCGTCATGCCGATGTTGCGCATGAAGATCTTCATCGCGGGCTCGGAGTTCTTGTGCTCGAGGAAGAACTTCACGCCCTTCTCCCGGCACCGCTCGGCGGTCTGCGCGATGCCGTCGATCAAGCGTCCCCACGACTCGCCGTAGGGAGTCTGGAACGGATAGTTGTAGCCCTCGATGCCGGGCCAGCAGATCAGGTTCGCGCCCACCGAGGCGGCGAAGTCCACGGCCCGCATGGTGATGTCGAGCGCCTCCTGCCGGACGCCGTCGTCGGGTGACGACATCGCCCCCTTGCCGAAGCGCGGGTCGAGGTGCAGGCCCGTGGCCATGCAGTAGATGTCGTGATCACCGAGCGCCTGGCGCACCTCGTCGAGGTTGTCCTCGCTCAGCTCGTTCGGGTAGTGGAACTCGTAGCCGTCCATCAGGTCGCCGAGGCCGGCTACCGCGCGCGCGACCTTCTCCGAGGTCGGCTCGGTCACGTAGTCGTGCTCGGGCTGGTAGCCCACCGGCACGAAGCGGGTGACCATCGGCCCGAGGGCCCAGATTCCGAGGCTCGTCTTCATGTCTGTCCTTCCAACTCGATGACGGAATGCGTTTCGGCGCTCTGCCGCGCGGCTTCGAGCACGCGCATGCAGGCCAGGCTGTCGCGAGGGTCGACCGGCGCGGCCGCGCCGTCGCGCAGCCAGTCGCGTACACCCTCGTAGAAGCGTTGGTAGGCGCCGGGCAGGAGGTCGCCGCTCTCGCCGTAGCCGGGGTCACCGGGGCGCATGCCCTCTGACAGCTGCTCCTCCTGAGGGTCGAGCCCGTCCGAGGCGAAGCCGCGCGCGAGCCCGCTCACGCGGAAGCGCGGCCCGTGCAGCGGGGCCACGGCGCTCATCCAGAGGTGGGAGCGCACGCCGCCTTCGTGCTCGAGCGCGAGGAACACGTCGTCCTCCACCTGCACGCCGGGGCGGCGCTTGTTCAGCTCCGCGTACACCCGCCGCGGGTGCCCGAACAGCACGCGCGCCTGGTCCACCAGGTGCGCGCCGAGGTCGAGCAAGAGGCCACCGCCCTCGGCGGCGTCGCCCAGCTCGCGCCAGCCGCCGTCCACCTCCGGGCGGTAGCGCTCGAAGCGGGACTCGAAGCGCGTGACCGTGCCGAGCTCGCCGCGCTCCACCAGCCCGCGCAGCGTGAGGAAGTCGCCGTCGAGGCGGCGGTTCTGGAACACGGTGAGCGGCACGCTCGCGGCCTCGGCCGCCTCGACCAGGCGCTCGCCGTCGTCGGCGGTGGGGGCGAGCGGCTTGTCCACCACCGCCGGCACACCGCGCTCCACCGCCGCCAGCCCGAGCGGCACGTGTGCGCGGTTGGGCGTGGCGATCACGAGCACGTCGATGCCGTCCCAGAGCTCGTCGATGTCCGCCACCACGCTCGCGTCCGGATAGGCGGCGCGCGCGCTCGCCTGGCGCTCCGGGTTCGTGGTGATCACACCCGCCACCTCGATGCCCTCCACCGCGCCGATCAGCGGCGCGTGGAACACCTCGCCGGCGAGGCCGTAGCCCGCGATGCCGGCGCGCAGCCCGCTCACGCCACCGCGACCGGACGGCCCTCGGAGGCAGAGCGCAGCAGCGCCTGGATCGCGCGCGCCTGGCCGAGCGCATCGGCGCGGCCGAGGCGCGGCTCGCGCTCACCGCGGATCGCCGCCGAGACGTCCTCCAGCTCGAGGCGGTAGGGGTTGGCCCGCTCGATCTCGATCATCTCCAGCGACCCGTCCGCTCCTCGCAGCTCGATCCGCGGCTCGACGCTGTGCCAGGGGTCGTCGAGGAACAGCGAGCCGGTCGATCCGATCGCCTCGAGCTCGTCGCGCGGCGGCAGGTCGAAGCCGCAGTCGAAGGTCGCGAGCACGTCGCCTGGGAAGCGCATGGTCCCGGCGAAGCGCGCGTCCACCCCGCTCTCCGCGGCCACCGACTCGCCGGTCACCCGCTCGGGCTCCGCGCCCGCGAGCAGCCGCGAGCCGCTCACGCAGTAGCAACCGACGTCCATCAGCGCGCCGCCCTCGAGATCCGCGTCCCAGCGCACGTCCGGGAAGCGGTCGAGCGGGAACGAGAACGCCGCGCGCACCAGCCGCAGCTCTCCGATCGCGCCCTCGCGCACGAGCGACTCGAGCCGCTGCGCCTGCGGGTGGTGGCGCCACATGAAGCCCTCGGACAGCACGAGCCCGGCAGCCTCCGCCGCGTCGAAACAGCGCTCCACCTCCTCCGCCCGCGGCGAGAGCGGCTTCTCGCACAGCACGTGCTTGCCGGCCGCGAGCGCCGCCAGGGTCCACTCCACGTGCAGCCCGTTGGGCAGCGGGATGTAGACGGCCTCCACATCCGCGTCCGCGAGCAGCTCCTCGTAGCTCCCGTGCGCGCGCGGGATGCCGTGCTCCGAGGCAAACTGGTCCGCCGACGCGCGCGCGCGGCTCCCGACGGCGATGACATCAACTGCTGGCGAGCCTTGTAGGCCCGCCAGCACCTTCTTGTTGATGTCGGCGGTGGAGAGGATGCCCCACCGCACCGCTTCAGTCATGCGCGACCCGAAGCCACGCTCTTGCGCCTGGACAGCGAGTCCAGCGTGACCGCCGCCAGCAGCACGATGCCGGTGACGATGAACTTCGTGCCCGCGCTCACGTTGAGCAGGCCGAGTCCGTTGTCGATCATCGCGATCACGATTGCGCCGAGGATCGCGCTCCGCACCGCACCGCGGCCACCGAACAGGCTCGTGCCGCCGATCACGCATGCTGCAATCGAGTAGAGGAGCACGGAGCCGCCGCCTGTGCTCGTGTCCACCGAGCTGAGCCGCGAGGCCAGCACGATGCCACCGAGCGCGGCCATCGCGGAACAGATGGCGAACACGACGAGCCGAACGTTCTTCACGTTGATGCCGGCTCGGCGAGCCGCCTCGGCGTTGCCGCCCACGGCGTACACGTGACGCCCGAAGCGCGTCCGCGTGGCGATGAAGGTCCAGAACACGAGCAGCACGAGCATCAGCAGGCCGACGTACGGGATGCCGCGGTCGGTGTCGGCCCACTCGACCACGAAGATCCCGAGCGCGGCGATGACTCCGGTGCGAATGGCGATCAGGGAGATCGGCACATTGGCCAGCCCCGCCTGTCTCCGTCTGTACACCGTAAGGAGTTGCACCGCCAGGTACAGCCCCACCGAGAGGATCAGCACGCCCCACGCGAGCGTCTTGCTCATGTTGTCGTTGGCCAGGCCGATCACGAGCTTGTCCTGGATCACGATCGTGCCCTTGTTCCCGATCACCTGGAGCACCACGCCATTCCAGGCGAGCAGGCCCGCCAGGGTCACCACGAATGACGGGACCCCGATCCTCGACACGAAGAAGCCCTGGAACAAGCCGATTCCGACACCGGTGCCGATGGCCGCGATGAGCCCCAGCCAGGTGGGCCACTGGCCGCTGCCGGGCTCGAGCAGCACTGCGGCCACCACGCCGCCCATACCGCTCACGTAGCCCACCGACAGGTCGATCTCGCCGAGCAGGAGGACGAACACCATCCCCATGCCGATGATCGCGAACGGCGACATCTGGGCGATCAGATTGACGAAGTTGCCGGCCGTGAGGAAGTTCGAGTTACGGGCCTGGAAGTACGCGCCGATCACGATGATCCCGACGATGATCGGCAAGACCCCAAGATCGCCGCCGCGAACGTTGTCCAGCCACTGACGGCCGTACGCCCGAAGCCCGCCATCGGCGATCGGGGCATCCGTCGGCGGAGCGCTCGGTGAAGGTTCAACCGCCGTGCTCATGTGAGTGCCTCCTCCTGCATGCCGGGAACCTCCGAGAGCGTGCCGGCGGTGATCGCCTCGACCACCTCTCGCTGGCTGGTCTCCGTGCGCTTGAACTCGGCCACGTTCTGGCCGAGGCGAAGCACGGTGATGAAGTCCGCGACCTCGAAGACGTCGCTCATGTTGTGCGAGATCAGGATCACAGCGAGGCCCTGCTCCGCCAGCCGCTTGGTGAGGTCGAGCACCTGCCTGGTCTGGGCAACGCCCAGGGCGGCGGTGGGCTCGTCAAGAATCACCAGCTTCGAGTTCCAGAGCACAGCCTTGGCGACGGCGATCGACTGCCGCTGGCCGCCGGAGAGGCCCGCCACCTGCTGGCGCACCGACTGGATGGTGGTCACCGACAGATCGTCCAGCGTGCTCAACGCCTCCTTCTCCATCTTCGACTCGTCGAGGCGACGGAACGTCGACCGCGTCTCGCGCCCCAGGTACATGTTCTCCACCACGTCGAGGTTGTCGCAGAGCGCGAGGTCCTGGTACACGACCTCGATCCCGAGCCGGCCGGAGTCCTTCGGCCCGCTGATGTGGGTCGGCTGGCCCTCCCAGAGGATCTCGCCTGCGTCGATCTGGTAGATCCCAGCCACGCACTTCGTCAGCACCGTCTTGCCGGCGCCGTTGTCCCCCACCAGCGCCATGACGCTGCCGGAATCGGCGTGGAAGTCCACGCCTTGAAGGGCGTGGACCGCACCGAAGCTCTTCTGGACTCCTCGCAGCTCAAGTGTGTGCTGCTGCTGCTCGCTCAAAGTCTTCTCCTCCCTCTTCGAGGGGCCTCGGGGAGGGGCGAACGCGCGCCCCTCCCCGAATTGTCCCTCAGGTCGTCAAAGGCCTGCCGATGAGCAGTACTTGGCGAACTTCCCGACGCAGATGTCCTTCTTCGTCAGGAACCCGTCCTTGATGACCGTGTCGTTGATGTTGGCCTTGGTGACGGCGACCGGGGTGAGCAGCACCGAAGGCGTCTGCGTGCTCCCGTTCTTCGTCTGGTCAGGCGCGTTGGGCGTCTGGCCCTTGGCCAGGGCGATCGCCACCGTGGAGGCGGCGTCGGCCTCCTTCTTCACGGCCTTGTAGACCGTCATGCACTGCTGACCGGCGAGGATGTGCTGGATACCCTCGGCCGTCGCGTCCTGGCCGGTGACCGGGACGTACTTGAGCTTGCGGGCGGTCTCAGCCGAGATCACCGAGTTCGCAAGGCCGTCGTTCGCCGCCAGCGTGGCCTGGATGTTGTTGCTCGTCTGCTGGAGCATCTGCTCGTAAATCGTCAGCGCCTTCTGGTTGTCCCAGTCGGGCACGGACTGATTCGGGCCCTTCTTGAAGGTCCCGTTGGAGTACATCGGCTTCAGCACCGAGTCGTAACCCTGCGCGAACAGCGTCGCGTTGTTGTCCGTCGGGGAGCCGTTCAGCTCGGCGACGGTCGGGTTCTTGATGCCCTGCTGCTGGATGCACTTCACGAGACCCTGGCCCTGCAGCTTGCCGACGGCCACGTTGTCGAACGACACGTAGTAGTCGGCGCCTCCACCGAGCGTGAGGCGGTCGTAGTCGATGACCTTCGCGCCACGCGAGTGCGCGAGCGAGATGATCGACTTACCGCTGCCCGGATCGAGGTCCACCAGCAGGATTACCTTCGCTCCATTGGTCAGCGCCTGCTCGGCCTGGGTGCGCTGCGTGCCCGGGTCACCCTGGGCGTTGGTGATCGTGTGCTTCACCCCGGCGGCCGTCAAGGCCTGGTCGAGGTACTTGCGGTCGAACTGCTCCCACCGGACCGACGACTGCGTGTCCGGAAGCAGCACCGCAACGCTCCCGCTGGCCTTGGCGGCCTGGCGTGCTTGCGCCACTGCTTGCCGGGGTCGAGTTGCTGCTACCGCCCGACGAGCCGCAACCTGCCGCGACGAGCGCGACAGTCACGGCCAGGAGCGCTAGGCCCCACCATGTCTTCTTAGGCACGTCTACCTCCTCCTCTGTGTGCTGACGTCTTGTTCGGACCCTTTTCAGAACGACTTGCGTCACTGCCAATCCGATTCCGCGAGCGCCTCACCTCCCCACTGCCGCACGCACGCGCCCGGAGAACGCGCGGTCGGACTGCCCTACGACGAGGATCAGGGCCCCAAGCAGCTCGGCCCGTTCTCCGAGCGCGCCCTGTACGACCTGGGCGTCGTCCGCGGCCGCCGGGATCGCGTAGCGGCGCACGACGTCGCGCATGGGCTCGAGCACGAGCTCGCCGGCGGGCGAGACGGTGCCGCCCACCACCACGCGCTCGGGGTTGAGTTGATTGCAGAGGGCGGCCACCACGCTGCCCACGATGCGCGCGGCGTCGCCGATCACGCGGCGGCAGGCGGGGTCGCCCTCCTGCGCCAGCTCGAGCATGCGCTCTGGCGTGAGGTCGCCGTGCGAGGGCCGCAGCAGGTCGAGAAGCGCGCCGGCGCCGGCATAGGTCTCCAGGCAGCCGCGGTTGCCGCAACGGCAGATCGGGCCCTGCTCGTTCACGAGCACGTGGCCGATCTCGCCCGCCGTGCCGCTCGCGCCGCGGTGCAGGCGCCCGCCGAGCACGAGTCCGGCGCCGATGCCGGACGACAGCATCACGTAGACCATCTCGCTCACGTCGCGGCCCGCGCCGAGCACGGACTCGGCGAGCGCGCCGAGGTTGGCGTCGTTGTCGATGTGCACCGGCAGGCTTGAGCCGCTGCTCGAGCTCGGCCGCTACGTCGAGCCCCACCCAGCCCGGCATGATCGTCGTCGAGCCCACGGCGCCGGTCTCGTGGTCGATCGGGCCCGGCACCGCCACGCCCGCGCCGAGCAGCCGCTCCAGCTTCACGCCCGCGCGCGCCACCACGTGCTCGGCCAGCTCGGCCGCGACGTCGAAGGTCTGCGCGGCGTCGTGGTCCACGTCCAGCTCGCGCGCCTCCTCGGCGAGGATGCGGTGGTCGAGCTCCGCCACCGCCACGCGCACGAAGCGGTGATCGAAGTGGATGCCCAGCACGGCACCCGCCGACGGGTTGAGCGTGAGCAGCACCGGCGGGCGGCCGCCCTTCGAGCTCGGCGTGGTCGCGCCCGTTGGTGCTCTCGACCACGAGCCCGGAGCCCTGAAGGTCGGTCACCAGGCTGGACACGGTCGAGCGCGCCAGTCCGGTCTGGCGCGCGATGTCCGCGCGGCTCACGGCACCGCGCTCGCGCACGGTTTCGAGCACCCTGAGGCGATTGAGCTCACGCAGAGACGTGAGCGATCCAGAGCGAGTCGCACCCACGACGCGGGCACTCTCTCCGACCGGCGGAGGTTCTGTCAAGGCCTGACGGAACTTTGCCGTGTTAAGCGATTGTTTTGTACGGACCCAGAACAAACCAGAGCAGCGGAGCTCCCATAGTTCGCGACGCGGCGGAAGCCGCGCTCAGCGGCGGTGCTTGCGGTGCTTGCGGGCCTTCGCCGGCCGCAGGCGGAAGCTCGACTGGGCGACGGTGCCGTCGCCGTCGCGCGCCGTTCCGTACACGAGCAGCGAGTGCCTGTGCTTCAGGTAGCGGAGGAGGTACGAGTGCGAGATACGCACGCTCACCCACACGCCCCTGCCGGCGGTGGCCCTGAAGTGTCGCCTGCCGAGCGTGCGCATGTGGCCGTGCACCCTCGCCTGAAGGGTGAGCACGCCGGAGCACGTGGGCCCGTGGCCGCACCTCACCCGCACCCTCACCCTGCCGCTGCGCGAGGTGCGGACCGAGGAACTCGACACCGACACCGACGACAGCAGCGGGGCCGCCGGTGCGGGCTGGACCGGCGTCACGGGCTGCGGGGCGGGCGCGGGCGCGGGCGTCGGCGTGGGCTCCGGAGCCCGCTGCAGGTTCGTCACCTGAGTGGAACCGTCGCCGGCGCCGCCGAGGTTGGGCGTGCCGATGCCGGTCGGCCCGTCGAAGCCCACGAAGCTGTTGCAGAGATAGAGGAAGGTGCAGCTTCCGTTCGAGCCCGACGCCACGTCATTGAAGGAGCTCGGGTTGTCGTACGCGTAGGACGGTGCCGAGACGCTGGCTCCGATGAGCGCATAGCTGGCCGCCACGATCGGCGCAGCGGCGCTCGTGCCGCCCACCTGCCACCACGGGCCGCCGCCCCCGTAGGTGTTGTAGACCGCCACGCCCGTGTCGGGATCGGACACCGCCGAGACGTCGGCCACCGTGCGCTTGGAGCAGCCCGAGTCCTGCTGCCAGGCGGGCTTGGCGATCACCTTGGAGCAGCCGCTGCCGGCTCCGTCCCAGGCGGTCTCGCTCCAGCCGCGCGCGTTCGACGCGGGCTTGAGGGAGGTGCCGCCCACGGCGGTCACCTGCCCGGACGCCGCGGGGTACTGCACCCCGTATCCGTCGTCGCCGCTGCTCACGGTGATGGGCACGGACAGCGCCAGATTCGTCTCCCACAGCCCCTCGTTCGAGAACTCGCCGCCGCCCCAGCTGTTCGAGATCTGGGTGGCACCCAGGGCGCTGGCCTCGGTCACGCCCGCGAGCAGAGAGAAGGTCGAATTGCTGGTGGTCTCCACGAGCAGGATGTTGCAGTGCGGGCAGACCGCCGAGACCATGTCGAGGTCGAGCGCGATCTCCCCCGCCCAGTCCACGTTCGGCGACGGCAGCGGCAGGGGGTCGCCTGTCTGGTTGACCTTGCGGAAGCAGCCGTTGGCGGTGGTGCAGGGCGGCAGCCCGAATGCGTCGCGGTAGTGGGCGAGATCGGCCTCCGCGTTGGGATCGTCGTAGGCGTCCACGATCGCCACCGTCTGATCGGACGCGAGCGCGGCCTTGTCGGTGAGGTTGTAGGCGTCCTGCAGGTCCGCCGGGGCGTAGGGCGGGCCCGCGGCGGCGGCCCTGGCCATGTGCGGCGCCACCTCGCCCGCGAACGAGTCGCAGTGCGCGAAACCGGGCAGCACCGGCCCGCATTCCGGCTTGATGCTCGGGGTGGCTCCCTCAGCCGGGGTAGCAAGCAGCAGCGCAAGGGCGCACAGGAACCCGAAGGTCCCGAGCCGCCAGCGTGCAAAAGCACTCACCACCTCCGGTTTATCGGCGAAAGCGCGCAAATGTTGAGACTAATTCAGGTACCGCACTTGCGCTCGCGCCCGGCATTGGCCCGGCGCAGCTTTGCCCGCAGGTGGGCCGCTCGGCGCCGTAGCGCCGCGCGATGGGTGCCGTGCGCGTGCCGACTCGCCCTGCGCACCCTCCTCAGGCTGCGCCTGGCGGCGATCGCGCGGCGGGTGAAGGTGGTGCACGGATGCGTGACGGCGAAGCTCGTGGAGTCGTCGAAGGCGAACAGCCGGTCGTCGCCCTGCTGCTCCAGGTACGCGCAGGCCGTGAACGTTCCGAAGCTGTGGGTGAGCGCGTGGCCGGCCACCCTGCCGCCCGCTGCCAGCGGCTCGTCCAGCAGCACCGCCCCGGGCGTCGAGTCGAAGGTACCGCCGCACTCGGCGGCGGTCCGCACCCTGACGCGCAGCGGCGCGCCGGCGGCGTCGAGCGCGCCGGGGTCAGCCGTCACCGTCACCCGCACCGGGAAGCCGACGTTCGAGGCCACCGTGCCCGGCATGCTCACGCTCAGGCTCACCGGCTCGTCGCTCGCGCGCGCCGCCGCCGGCACCAGCATCAGGGCCGCCGCCGAGAGCCAGGAGCGGCCGCCTCATCACTTGCCCTTGATCTGCGAGGGGTGGCGGAAGGCCGTGTCCGCGCTGGCCGGACTTGTATTGGAAGCCGAGCCGCTCGAGGTAACCGCTCGAGTAGAGGTAGGCGAGGTCGTGCGGCTTGCGGCGGGTGGCCTCGGCGGCACTTGCGGGCACCAGTGGGAGCCCCGGGTTGGGGATGGCGACGGGCGGCAGGCGGCGAGCACGCGTGCGACATCACCGCCGCCGGGTCCGGCAGGTGCGGCGGGTCGAGCCTGGGCCTCGAGTCGAAGTCGAACGAGCGGCCGATGTTGCGCGCGTACTTGTCGCGCACCGTCAGCGCGCCCAGCCCGAAGCGGTACTCGATCAGCTTGAGGATCGACTCGAAGCCGTAGATCGTGTGGTCCACGTGCCCTCGCCGCACCCATGGCGACACCGCCACCGCGGGGATGCGGAAGCCCATCTGCCCGTAGTCCTTGTTGATGTCCTGGTTCGAGCGGATGTCGGGCACGCGCGGCGGGCGCACGTGGTCGAAGAAGCCGCCCCACTCGTCGTAGACGATGAACAGCGCGCCGCGCTTCCACTGCTGCGACTCCATGAACGCGTGCACCACGTCCGCCATGAACGCCTGCCCGGCGCGGACGTCGCCGTGGGGGTGCTCGTCGCCGGAGGTGCCGCTGCCCTCGTCGTCGAACTGCGGATCCACGAAGGACACCGCCGGAAGCGTGCCGTTGGCGCAGCGCTCGTAGTACTCCTGCACGTGCCCCGAACGCGCCAGCCCGGGCGCGCCCCAGAGCGCGGCCACCGGCAGGTCGGTGAAGAAGTAGCGGTTGGAGATGCCCTTCTTGCTGAGCGCGTTGAAGATCGTCGTGTCGGGGAAGCCCGGCGCCGGCGGCAGCGAGTTGTCGATCATCCCGTAGGACTGAGCCGCGTGCATGTACTCGCGGTTGGGATAGGTCGAGCCGAGCAGCGAGCAGAAGAAGCGGTCGTAGGTGGTGAACGCGCGCGCCACGCTGGGGATGAACGGCAGGTCCTTCTCGGCGTAGTAGCCGATCGAGAACACGTCGCTCTGCGCGCGCAGGAAGCCGTCCACCTTGCCGCCGTCGAGCTGGATGCGTCCGCCCTCCCAGGAGTGGTCCGGGTCGAGAAACGCGCAGCCCTGGAAGTCGGGTGTGAGCCGGTGGGTCTGGAAAGACTTGCCCGACGGGTCCGTGTAGCTGAGACCCGCCTGCCGGCCGTCCGCGCCCGGCAGCCAGCCGAGGTAGTGGTCGAAGGAGCGGTTCTCCATCATCAGCACCACGAACGTGTCGACCGGCAGGTTGCGCGGGCTCGGCAGGTGCACCTTGCGCTGGCGCGCGGCGGCCTCGGCCACGAGCGTCTCTGGGTCGAGCAGCATCCCCATCCCGGCCGACATGCCGGCGAGCATCGCCATCCGGCCGAGGAAGTCGCGCCGGCGCAGGTACTCGTCGGGCTGCTCGGAGGCGAAGCGCTCTGCAGATTCCTGGTCGTGCATTCGGGTCCCTCAGTCGGAGATCAAGTAGAACGGGTTGGGGAGCTTGAAATCGCGGTCGGCGTGACCGCCGTCGAGGTCCGACTCCTGGTCGCCCATGTTCAGCGCGATTTCGTAGCCCTGCTGCTCGACCTTCGCGCGCTCGGACGACTTGAAGGCCTCGGTGCCGGAGCCAGACGGCTTGAAGGAGAGTCCCTCCCAGCCCTGGCTGTAGCCCTGCGACCTGAGGTTCTGCTCGGTGATGGACTGGATCTGCGACGGCCGCCCCGTGATGAAGAACACCGCCACCCCGTGGCTGCGGGCGTCGCGGTAGAGCGCCAGCGTGGGCTGGATCGCCGTGCCCGTGCCGGTGGCCGCCGGCAGCACCGTGCCGGCGCTCGAGAAGCCCGACGCGAGCAGGCCCGTGTAGTTGGACAGCGACGTCTCGTCGATGTCGAGCACGATCGCGAGCTTCTGCGTCTTCGCGTGCGTGGTGGTGCAGCGCTTGAAGCGCCGGTAGACGATGTGGTGGCGCTGGCGCCTGTGGGTGCGCCTGTAGGTGACCTTGCAGCTGCGTGTGGCCCCGCCGTTGGCCGCGATGCGCTGGTCCAGGTAGGACTTGGCCGCGCCGCCGACGGCGGCCAGGTCCTTGTCGTACTGGCCCGAGTCGTGGTACTGGCGCACGGCGGAGGCCATGTCGCTCGCGCCGATGGTGCCGCTCGCCCCGATCAGCGGCAGCCCGACAGCCGTGGGGCGCACACCGGTCTCGCCGCCGCCCGGGTAGTCGCTCGTGCCGCCCGCGTTCTGGGCGAGCGCGAAGCCGGCGGACCCCGCCGTAAGCGCAAGCACGACCCCCATCGCCACCCACCCCCTACGCACGCGCGGAACTGTAGAGCGCCGTGCTCCGCAATGGCGCAGTTCTTGTTAAAGAACGAACCCAGGCGGCCAACAGGTCTTGCGCCGCGCCACCGTGGCTGATAACCATGTCCTGTTGGCTGCCCGGCCAACCAGTACCCCTCGGGCTCGTGGGAGACATCAAGCGTCGACAGTTCATCGCCGACGGCGCCTCAGCCGTCCTGCTCTGCGGGCTCGCGGGCGGTCACGCCTTTCCGTTCAAGAACAGCGACGACGTGAAGGTGGCGGACGCCGCGGCGCGCAAGGTCAAGCGCCCGAAGAGCGTGCCCAAGGACCCGCTCGACTCGATGAGCTTCCCCACCCCCCAGCCGCAGCCCGGCGGGGTGGCGCGCGAGTACTGGATCCAGGCGCGCCCGGTCCGCTGGAACCCCGTGCCCACCGGCCGCGACGAGTGGATGAACATGCACATCCCGAAGAAGCGCAAGTTCATGGCGCTCGCCTACCAGCAGTACAGCGCCGGCTTCGCGGAGCCGATCAGCGGGCCCACGATCCCGGGCCCGATCCTCCACGCCGAGGTGGGCGACACGGTGGTGGTGCACTTCCGCAACGCCGACCGCCATTTCAACCAGGCGCACACGATGCACACGCACGGGCTGCGCTACACGCCCGACTACGACGGCTCGTACCAAAGCAGCTTCACGCGCGCGGGGGGCTTCATCGCGCCGGGCGAGGAGTTCACCTACACCTGGGAGGCAGTGCCCGGCTCGGCCGGCGTCTGGCCCTACCACGACCACGGCCCCAACTGCACGCTGAGCATCGCGCGCGGGATGTTCGGCGCGGTGATCGTGCGCGAGAAGGGTGCCAAGCGGCCGGACGTCGAGCAGGTGCTGGTGATGCACGCGCTCAACCCGCAGCTCACGGGCGCGGACATGGTGTTCGAGTGCTTCAACGGGCGCGCGTTCGCCGGCAACACGCCCACGGTGCGCGCCAAGGTGGGACAGGACGTGGCCTTCCACGTCTACGGAGGGGACGGCATGTTCCACACCTTCCACGTCCACGGCCACCGCTGGCTCAACGACGCGGGCGCCCACGTGGACAATCCCACGCTCGGCCCGCACGAGGTGATCACCGCCCGCTGGACCGAGGACAATCCGGGCCGCTGGCTCTACCACTGTCACGTTTTCAGCCACCAGGACGCCGGCATGGCCGGCTGGTACCTGGTGGATCCATGAGCAACGAGGAGGGACCGCTCACATGCGTCTAGCCGCATCCGCAGTCGTCATCGCCTCGCTGGCCCTAGCCGGCCCGGCGATGGCGGCCAAGTATCCGCCCGCCAAGGCCCCGCCGAACGCGCAGAAGCCCCCCAAGGGCCCGCACCACACGCTCAAGGTGGGCAAGCACGCCAAGTACCACACGATCATCGCGGCGGTGAAGCACGCGAAGGCGGGCGACACGATCCGCGTGGCCCACGGCAAGTACAAGGGCCAGGTGAAGATCCAGGGCGCGAGGAAGCGCTACCTGCAGATCATCGGCGACGTGAAGCACCCCAACAAGGTCGTCGTGGAGCTCAAGGGCCTGCACGGCGGGGCCGCCCAGAACGGCTTCTTCATCGAGGGCGCCGACCACGTGCGCGTGGCCGGCTTCCAGGCCCAGCACTACAAGGCCAACGGCTTCTTCGCGCTCAACGTGAAGGGCTACAGGTTCGACCACGACTACGCCAAGTGGGGCGGCACCTACGGCCTCTACGCGTTCAACTCCTACGGCGGGATCATGCTCAACGACGTGGGCGCGTGGAACAACGACGCCGGCTTCTACATCGGGCAGACGCCCAAGCAGACCAAGCCCACGCGCTCGATCGCGCGCAACCTCAAGGCGTACGGCAACGTGATCGGCTGGTCCGGCACCAACATGCGCTACGTGACGATCACGAAGTCGCAGTTCTGGAACAACGGCACGGGGATCGTGCCCAACGCGGAGGACTCGGAGAAGTTCCCGCCGGCCGAGAACAACGTGATCTCCGGCAACGACGTGTTCTGGAACAACTTCAACTACTACCTGGCCGCACCGTTCAAGAAGGAGAAGACCGAGGTGGGCGGCGTGCCCTACCCCGTGGGCGTGGGCATCCTGCTCTACGGCGGGCACAACAACACCGTCACGGACAACAACGTGTACGGCAACTGGCTCACCGGCATCGGCGGCCTGCAGGCCATCACGCTCAAGGACCAGAGCCTGGCCACGCTGATCGGCAACAGGGTGACCGACAACAAGCTGGGTCTCGGTGGCCAGGACCTGAACGGCTACGACCTGTATTACGACGGCGACGGCTCCGACAACTGCTTCAGCGGCAACGTCGGCGTCTCGACGATGGTCCCGGCCAACGGTTCCACGTTCGCGGCCTGCCCGTTCAGCGGCGCGAACGCGTTCAGCCAGGACGCCCAGAACCAGGCATTCAGCTGGGCGGTGGCCCCCGACCACGAGGCCAACTGGATCAAGCACCCTCACGTCTCGAAGAAGGGCTACCTGCCCCTCGAGCACTGGACGAAGGGTCGTGGCGACAAGTGAGGCGAGGTCTCGCCCTCGCTCTGCTCGCGGGCGTGCTCGCGCTGGCTCTGGCCGGCGCGAGCGCGACCGCCAAGCACAGGACCAAGACGAAGACCGTGAAGGTGGGCGACGACTACTACTCGCCGGCCAAGCTCACGATCAAGAAGGGCACGAAGGTGCGCTGGACGTGGAACGCGGACAACACCGACACCCACGACGTGCGCCTCAAGAAGGGGCCCCACGGAGTGAAGAAGTTCAAGTCCGAGCTGGCGGCCAGCGACTACTCGTTCTCGAAGAAGTTCACGAAGCCCGGCACGTACAAGATCTACTGCTCGCTGCATCGTGAGATGAAGGAGACGATCGTCGTCAAGCGCTGAGGCGGGACGCGGCCTCCCAGGAACGCACACCGGCCCGCCTGGACCAGGCGGGCCGGCGGCGGCTCGATCCGCTGCGCCTAAGCGGACTCGAGAACTGGCTCGGCTGCGATCTCCATGCCGTTCTGGCGGCCACGCAGCAGCTTTGCCGTGGCGAACGCGCCCAGCAGGGCCACGAAGGCGCCCACCACGAGGGCGGCACGGAGGCCGTCGACGTAGTCCTGCGGGTTGCCGTGGCCGAGCGCGGACGAGGCGGGGATGAGCGCGCCCAGCGCGGCGATGCCCACGGCCATGCCGGCCTGGCGGAACGTGTCGTACGCGCCGGCGGCGAGGCCGCTGTGGCGCTGCGGCAGCGAGCCCATCGCAACGCCGCTCATCGCGGGGTTGAACAGGCCGGTGCCGATCAGCGCGATCACCTCGCCGGGCAGCACCACGGTCCAGGACGAGCCGACGCCGGCGATCGTCATCAGCAGCATTCCGGCCGCCACGAGCACGAGGCCGCCGCTGATCATCAGCCGCGGCGACACCTTCTCGCCGAGCTGAGCGCTCGCGCCTGACACGAAGAACATGAGCACTGTGCCGGGCATGTAGACGAGGCCGGTCTCGATCGCGGAGAGCCCGAGCACGTTCTGGAGGTACAGCGTCGTGTAGAGGAACACGGCGAAGAACGAGGCCGAGATCGCCACGGTGCCGGCCTGGGTGGCCGCGAAGCCGCGGTTGCGGAAGAACTCGAGCGGCAGCATCGGCTCCTTCACGCGCTGCTCGACGTAGGCGAACAGGGCGAGCAGGACGGCCGCGCCGGAGAGCTCCGCGATGATCGCGGTGCTGCCCCAGCCCTGTTCGTTGCCGCGCAGCAGCGCAAGCACGAGCAGGAAGAGGCCGCCGCCGAGCACGAACTGGCCGAGCCAGTCGATCTTGCGCGCGAGCGGGTCGCGCGACTCCTCGACGCGGGCGAGCGTGGCGGCGATGGCGATGATGCCGATCGGGATGTTCACGAGGAAGATCCAGCGCCAGCTCAGTCCGCTCGTGAGCAGGCCGCCGACCAGCGGGCCGACGGCGAACGAAGCGCCGATCGTCGCGCCGTAGACGGCGAGCGCGCCGGCTCGCTCACGCATGCCGGGGTAGGCGTGCGCGAGGAGGGCGAGCGACACCGCGAACATTGCGGCGGCGCCGAGTCCCTGCACGGCGCGGGCGGCGTCGAGCATCACGATGCTGCCGGACAGCGCACATATAAGCGAGGAGACGGTGAACACGGCGAGACCGACGAGGAACACGCGGCGGCGTCCGAGGCGGTCGGCGAGGGAGCCGGCCGAGAGCACGATGGTCGCGAGTGCCAGCGTGTAGGCGTCGATGACCCACTGGAGTCCGCTGAGGCCGGTGTGAAGGTCGTCCGAGATGCTCGAGAGGGCAGTGTTCACGACGGCTATGTCGAGCATCAGCATCGCCGTGGCGAGGCAGACAACCGCGAGGGTGACGCGGCGGGATATGGAGTTTTTTTCGCTGAGGGAGGCCATGAACCAAAGGCTTGCTGAGCAAGCCTTTGGTTCACATACGGCGGGCTGGCCTCTGCCCGGTGCGGTTATCCCTAGGCCGCTACTTGAGCCGGATCGTGGCCACCACGCCCGCGTGGTCGGACGGCCACAGGCCGCCGATCTTGTCGCTCACGCGGTTGCCGACGATCACCGAGCGGATCACCTTGGCCTTCGGGCGGACCACGATGTGGTCGATCCACTGGTCGAGCTTCGACTGCGGGTTGAGCAGGTTCTCGTCCTGGCAGCACGTGCTCTTGCGCTTGCCGGTGTCCTTGAAGCCCGCGCCGATCACGGCGTCGTAGCCGCCCGCGGCGCCGCCCGCGGCGGCCGGATCAGAGTTGAAGTCGCCGGCGATGATCGTCGGGATCTTGCGCGACTTCGCGGCCGTCTTCACCAGCTCCTGGAACTGCTTGGTGGCGATGTCGGCGGAGTACGCCTCGGCGTGCGGGTCGAGGAACAGGAAGCGCTTGCCCGCGACCTTGCCGGTCATGCCGGCGTAGCCGCGCGAGAGCTTCACGGTCTGGTCCGCCAGCGGCACGGTGAGCTGGTCGGTGAACACGCCGTGGAGCGCCTTGAGGCGCTTCACGTGCGCGCCCTTGCCGGTGCGCAGCAGGACGGCGTTGCCGAGCTTGAGGCGCAGGTCGTAGCCCTCGGCGGACGGCACCTCCACGTCGATCTCCGTCTCCTGCGACACGACCCTGTAGTGCATGTGCCTCGCCTTGATCTGCTTCTGCAGCAGAGTGAGCCAGTTGTAGATCTTCGTCTTCGCGTCCTTCACACCATCGTGCACGCCGTCGGCGCCCTTGTAATAGCGGGCCACCTCCTGCAGGCCGACGATGTCCGGCTTGGTCTTCCTGATCTCGGAAGCGATCGCCTTGGCCCGCAGCGCGAAGTTGGTCTGGTTCACGGTCTGGTGAAGCTGGGCCACCTTCTGCTGCTCGGTGGCCACGTCGGGCGCGGTCACGAGCTGGATGATGTCGGCGCCCAGGTACAGGTTGCGCGACATCACGGTGAGTTGCGGCTTGGCCTTGTGCTTGGCCTCGGCCGCCTGGGGAGCGACCACCGCCACGGCGGCGAGGAGCGCGAGAAGCACTCCCCCACGAGTCTTCAAATGGAGCACGAGATTCCCTCTGGTTTCGGGGTATGGCGTTTTGCCAACACCGTTGGGAGCCCACAGGTGCGGGGTTCGTCGCCAGTTCTCAGCTCTCAGTTCCAGTTCCTAGTTTCCGCAGTTCGGTGAGGGTTTCGCCGTCCAGGCTCTCCAGCACCGGAATCGCTTCGAGGTTCTGGCGTATCTGCTCCGGGCTCGTTGCGCCGAACAGCACTGAGGCGACCAGCGGGTTGGCGAGGGCGAAGGCGAGCGCCAGCGCTGCCGGAGACTCGCCGCGCTCGGCCGCGAACTTCCTCAGCTCGTCGCCCGTCCTGAAGGCGTGCTGCCAGGCGGGATCGTCGCGCGAGCCCTCCATCCGCCCGCCGCCGACCGCGTACTTGCCGGTGAGCGTCCCGCCGGCCAGCGTGTATGACGACACGACGCGCGCGCCGGCCGCCCCGAGCGCCTCCACCTGCGCGGGGTCCTCCACCCAGTCGCGCCGCACGAGGCTGTACGGAAGCTGCGCGGCGCAGGGGCCCGGCATGCCGAGCTCACCGGCCACGCGGGCGCCCTCGGCGATCTGCTCCGGCGCCCAGTTGAGCATCCCCCACACGCGCGCCTTGCCCGCGCCGATCAGGCCCACCACCTGCTCCACGAGCGAGCCCAGTTCGAGGCCCTCCGGCGGCGGCTCGGTGTAGATGAGATCCACGTGGTCGAGGCCCATGCGGCCCAGCGAGCCCTCGAGCTCCTCCGCCGCCGACTGGTCAGGCCAGAACTCCCACCACAGCTTGTTGGCCACGGTCACCTCGTCGCGCACCCAGCCCGCGCCGCGGAACAGCTCGCCGAACACCACCTCGGAGTAGCCGGTGGGGATCGGGGCGTCGCCGGTCTCGTCGTTGTAGCGGGCGTCGTCGAGGAAGTCGATCCCCGCCTCGCGGGCGGCACGCATCACCGCGAGCCCGTCCTCGCGCGACATGCGCTCATACGTGCGCCAGGAGCCGAGCGCGAGCACCGACACCTCCACTCCGGACGAGCCGAGCGAGCGTGTGGGCAGCGTCTCCATCGGCGCGGACTCTAGAGGCCGAGATCTAGCCGACGCGCTCCACGCTCTTCAGCTTGTCGAGCCGCCTGTCCACATGCGCGCGGTCGCGGCCGGGCCCGCCGCCGATGCGGTCGCGCCTGCCGTCCTTGGCGTAGATCCTGTCCGCGCCCGGCCCGGCGGCCACCAGGTCCTTGCCGGGCCCGGGATTGATCGTGTCGTCACCCGCGCCCGCGTAGATCTTGTCGCCGCCACCGAGTCCCTTGATGCGGTCGTCGCCGCCGAAGCCGCAGATCACGTCCGCGTGGCGGGTGCCGCGCAGGGTGTCGGCGTGTGAGGTGCCCTTGATCGTGCAGGCGGAGCGGTGTGGTGGGTTCCCGCTAGGAGGCAGCCCGCCGCCTCCGCCCCCGCCGCCCGAGTTCGACCCGCCTGGCGGCGTGAGCTTGATCGTCCAGGTGTTGTCGACGTGCAGGCTGCTGCTCGAGTCGGAGCTGTCCTCGCTCTTCCTCAGCGTGGGAATCGCGGGATGGGACTTCGAGAACGAGATGCTGCCGCCTCCCACGGCGTCGAGTGACTCGGCGATGTAGTGGCTGGTGGTGGCGAAGCCGTGGTAGCCGGCGCCGCAGTCGTAGTCGTCGTTGCTCTCGGTCGCGTCGGGGATCGCGAGGCTGAGCGTCCCGCTGCCACCGGACACTGAGCCTCCGACCCTCACTGGGAAGTCGTTCCCCTGCACTGGCACGTCGCAGTCGAAGGCGCCCTGGCTGCCGTTGACGCCGCTCAGATGCCAGTGGAGGTCGTCATAGCTGCCGTTGCCGGTGCCGGAGATGCGGCCACCGCTCAGCACCTCGAAGGAGAACTTCAGCGTCACCTGGTAGTTCTCGGCGCTGTTGGAGGTCACCGCGGGGCTGCCGTGGTCGTCCGTCTGCGCCGAGCGCACCTGGATGCCCTCCGCCGTTCCATGCCAGAGCCCCGCGGCCACCGCGTCGGATGCGCTTCCACTGCCGGCGGCCAGCAGCGCCGCCGCGGCCACCACGGCGGTGCAGGACAGCTGGCGAAGGCGCGCGAGTCGTGCCACGGCGCCAACTTAGGCCGCGCGCGCCCACCCGCACATCGGGGAAGCACCCCCATCTTGCACCGAGCGCCTACGTGTCAAATCCGTTGACACCCATTTGACAAATGATTTGACAGTGCTGAGAGGCCTCACTACAGTCGCGCCGCGATGAGGGCAGCCCTGCTGCGCGAGTACCACACTCGCCTAGAGCTGGTGGATCACCCCACCCCCGAGATCACGCGGCCGGACGAGGTGCTCGTGAGGGTGGGCGGCGCCGGGGTCTGCGCCACGGACCTGCACGCCATCGAGGGGCTGATGGAGCCCGCGGGCGTCACTCTCCCCCGCGTTCTCGGCCACGAAAACGCCGGCTGGGTGGAGGCTGTGGGCGATCTCGTGAGCACCGTCGCGACGGGCGACCCCGTGATCCTCTACCCGCCATATAGCTGCGGCCTGTGCGTGCCCTGCCGGCGCGGGGACGACATGCACTGCGTGAACCACGAGTTCACCGGGCTCTCCCTGGACGGAGGCTTCGCGGACTACGTGCTGGTGCGCGAGCGCTCCGTGATCAAGCTGCCGCAGGGCCTGGATCCGGCAGCGGTGGCGCCGCACGCCGACGCCGGCCTCACCGCCTACCACGCGGTGCGCCGCATGGCCGGCCTGATGAAGCCGGGCACCACCACCGTCGTCACCGGGATCGGCGGCGTGGGCCACATAGCGGTGCAGCTGGCGCGCGAGCTCGGCTCGAGCCGCGTGATCGCGATCGACACCGAGCGCGAGCGGCTCGCGCTCGCCCGCGAGCTGGGAGCCGACGAGGCCGTGACCGGCGGCGACGGCGCCGCCGCCTCGGTGCGCGAGCTCACGGACGGCCGCGGCGCCGAGGTAGTGCTCGACTTCGTGGGCACCGACTCCACCCACGCCGGCTCGATGGACATGCTCGCGCGCGCGGGCACGTATTCCGTGATCGGCTACGGCGGCAACCTGCCGCTCACCTCGATGGGCCTCGTGGTGGACGAGAAGACCGTGGTGGGCAACCTCGTGGGCAGCTGGACCGACCTCTACGAGCTGATCCAGCTCCACGCCGCGGGCCGCGTGACGCTGCGCGTGGAGGCGCACCCGCTCGACGCCATCAACGACGTCCTCGACAAGCTGAGCGGCGGGGGCATCCTCGGCCGCGCGGTACTCGTACCGGGATAGGTCCGTGGCCGGCGGCCATACACTGGGCTCCGGTATGCCGGCCGACAAGACCGCCGCCGCAGTCGATCGCTTCTCACCGGTGCGGCTCGACGCGAGCGAGCACATCGCGCGAGAGATCAGGCTCTACGTCGAGCGCAAGGGGCTGAAGCCCGGCGACCGCATCGGCACCGAGAACGAGCTGGCGCGCGAGTTCGGCGTCAGCCGCCCCACGCTGCGTGAGGCGCTGCGGCTCCTGGCCGGCTCGCACCTGATCCAGGTGAACCAGGGGCGCGCGGGCGGGATCTTCGTGTCCGCCACGGCCAACGAGAGCATGGGCCGCAACCTCAGCCAGGCCATCGCCACGATGCTCGCCACCGAGAGCGTGTCGCTGCACGAGCTGCTCGAGACCCGCATCTACCTCGAGGTGCCGCTGGCCGGGCTCGCCGCCGAGCACGCCGGCAAGGAGACCGTGGCCGAGATGGAGAGCGCGATCGCCGCCGCCGACGGCCACGACCCCGGCTCCGACGAGTTCCGCACGGCGGACTCCCGCTTCCACAAGGCCATCGCCGATGCCGCCGGCAACGACCTGATGGTGGCGTTCACCAGCTGGATCCTCGAGGTGCTCCAGCCCTCGCTCGTGGCCTACATGGGCCCGGCCCTCGAGGGCGACGACATCCTCGACCAGCACCGCCGCATCCTGCGCGCCATCCGGCGCGGCCAGCCCGCCGCCGCACAGCGCGCGATGCTGCAGCACATCGAGCACGTGCGCCGCGTGGTGCGCAAGCTGGACGCCCGCCGCGCGGCCGGCGGCTAGCCCGCCCTGTTCAGGCTGGCCGCGGCCTCGCGCACGGCCTCGGCCGCGGCGTGCAGCGCGGCCCGCTCCTCGGTGGAGATGTCCCACTCGTGGATCTCCTCCACGCCCGTTCGCCCAAGCGTGACCGGCACGCTCACGCTCACGCCCTCGATGCCGTACTCGCCCTCGAGCACGATCGAAGCGGGAAAACGGGCGCCGCCGCCGCTCGCGATCGCGCCCACCATGCGCGCCGTACCGAGGCCGGAGGTCCAGGTGGAGGAGCGCCCCGAGTCGAGCGCCTTGTGCTTGGCGAACCAGCCCTGCGTGAAGTCGGTGACCGCGGCCCGCTGCTCCGGGGTGAGCTCCACGCGCTCGCCGTCCACGGACACGCGCGTGAACAGCGGCACCGACGAGTCGCCGTGCTCGCCGATCACCCAGGCGTCCACGCGACCGGGCTCGATGCCGAGCGCCAGCGCGATGCCGGTACGAAGGCGAAGCGAGTCGTTGAGCGTGTAGCCCACCACCCGGCGGCGGTCGAGGCCGGTGACGCGCTGGAAGAGCGTGACAAGCGGGTCCACCGGATTGGTGACCATCAGCACCACGCCGCCCCAGCCGGGGCCGAGCGCCGCCGCGGCGCCGCGCACGATCTCGGCGTTGCGCTCGAGGAACAGCAGGCGCGAATCCACGAGCCCCTCGGCGAAGGAGGCGCAAACCACCACCACGTCGGAGTCGCGCAGGTCGCTCTCGACCCCCTCGCGCACCGAGCCCGAGGCGCCCTGCTCGAGCACCTGCTGGAGATCCATCACGTGCGAGACGACCATCTCCGGGCGGCTGTCGATGATCACCACCTCGTGGCCACCGCCGCCCAGCGCGAGATTGAACGCAGCGGAGGCGCCGACGCCGCCGGCTCCGCCGTACAGGGCCACTTTCACACCCTCCAGCTTAAATCGTCAAATCATTTTTGCCAGCGTGCCGTCCCGACATGTAGGCTCCCCTTCCTCATGGCCCAAGGCGACTCCGCGCAGACGGTCCGCGACGCCGCGCTCGACACGATGCGCGCGCACGGGCTCACCACCATCTTCGCCAATCCCGGCTCCACCGAGATCGCCTTCCTGTCCGGCCTGCCCGACGACTTCGAGTTCGTGCTCGGCCTGCACGAGGGCTCGGTGGTTGGAATGGCCACCGGCTACGCGATCGGCCGGGGCGCCCCCGCTTTCGTCAACCTGCACACCGCCCCGGGCCTCGGCAACGCGGTGGCCGCGCTCACCACGTCGCGCGTCAACCGCGCACCGCTCGTCGTTGTGGTCGGGCAGCAGGACCGCCGCCATATGGCGCTCGAGCCGTTCCTCACCGGCCGGCTCGACGCGCTGGCGGGCGACTACCCCGTGTGGGTGAACCAGCCGGTGCAGGCCGTGGATGTGCCCGCCGCTATCGCGCGCGCCGCTTACGAGGCGCAGACGGCGCGCGGACCGGCGATTGTGATCGTGCCGCAGGACGACTGGCTCGCGCCCTATGACCGCGGCGGCACCGAACCCGCGGCGCCGGCGCACCTCGTGCACTCGATCGCGGTCGAGCACTGCGCCGTGGACAACCTGGTCGGGCTCTTCTCGGAGTCGAGCGCGCCCGGCATCGTCGCCGGCGCGGGCACGGCCGAGCCGCGCGGGTGGAACGCGCTCGTGGCGCTCGCCGAGCATCTCGGCTGCCCGGTGTGGCAGGAGTCCTTCGGCGGGGCGGCGGGCTTCCCGCAGGACCACGAGCTGTTCGCGGGCTTCCTCCCCGCCGGGCGCAAGCGGCTGCGCGAGACGCTCGCGGGGCGCGACCTCGTGGTGGCCGTCGGCGCGCCGATCTTCCGCCAGTACATCTACGAGCCGGGCCCGTTCGTGGAGCCGGGCACGCGCCTCGCCGTCGTCACCGAAGACCCGGACGAGGCGCACCGCAGCCCCGCGGACCTCGCGCTGCTCGCGCCGCCCGCGGCGGTGTGCGAGCTGCTCGTGGAGGAGCTTCCCTCGCGCAACGATGTTCCGCCGGCCCCGCCGCGCAAGGAGCTGCCGCCGCCGGAGCCGCCCGCCGAGGGCGAGCCGCTGCGGGCGGGCCACGTGCTCGCCGCGCTGGCCGAGCGCCTGCCGGAGGACGTGGTGCTGATGGAGGAGACGCCGTCGAGCCGCCCCGAGCTTCACCAGCGCCTGCCCGCCCGCCAGCCGCTCGGCTTCATCGGCGCGGCGATGGGCGGCCTCGGCTTCGGCATCCCCGGCGCTATGGGCCTGCGCATGGCGCTCCCCGAGCGGCCGGTGGTGGCCGTGGTGGGCGACGGCTCGTCGCTCTACACGATCCAGTCGCTATGGAGCGCGGCCAAGTACAGGATGGGCGCGCTCGTGATCGTGATGTCGAACGGCCGCTACGCGGTGATGGACCGGCTCGCGGCGATGAGCCAGAAGACCGGGCCGTGGCCGGCGTTCGACCTCGAGATCTCGGCACTCGCCCGCGACTTCGGCTGCGAGTCGCGCCGGATCGAGCGCCACGACGAGCTGCTCAGCACGCTCGACGAGGTGATCCCGTCGCTTGCGGATCGCACCGATCCGCTGTTGATCGAGGTCGTGGTGGCCACCGACACCGACTTCGCGCCGTAATGGGGCCCGCGGTGGCCGCCGCTTAGCTGATGTAGCCGTTGCGGCGCAGGAACTTGCGCAGCGCCTTCACGTAGCGGGCGCCGCTCGGCCACGAGTCGTACCTGCCGTAGCCCTTCACGAGCCCGTGCTTACGTGCCGAGCGCACCAGCTTCCAGCCGCGCGAGCCGTGCCGGAGCAGGTACTGGTCGGCCACGTAGGCGGCGATCACGCCACGCAGGTCGTACTTGCGGCGGTGCTTGCTGTGGTAGATGCGCAGCGTGCGCTTCACGTCCGCCTTGATCAGCGCCGGATAGTGGCGGGTCGCATCCGTGAGCTTGCCCGCACGGAACTGCCACACCATCGGCGGGAACCAGCTCTCGGCGAACGAGGTGAAGGCGTACGCAAAGCGGTCGTCGGCGCTCTTCAACTCGGGGATGCCGTCCCTGTCGAGGTCCTTCAGCGAGTAGCCGACGTCGCCCCACTGGTGCGGTGTGCCCGTGTAGGTGGTGCCGGTGAAGCGGTAGATCCAGGTGTCCACGCAGCAGTGCGCGCCGCCCGTGTAGATGTCGAGCAGCACCTCGGGCTCGCCGTCCCCGTCGAGGTCCGCCACCTGGAGCGACTTGGCGCTGCCGCCGATCGACCCGGCGGGCATGATGCCGCAGCCGCTGCAGGGCTCGGGCACATCCGTATCGATCACGGTGATCCCCGAGCGGATGATCGCCAGGTGCGTGCCGGACACGTTGAAGATCCCCGGCCCCACGTCGTAGGTGAGAACCGCCTTCACCGCGCCGTTCGTGACGGTCTCCGTCCGGAGCTTGGCGGACGCCGCCGAGGGCATCACAGCGACGAGCCCGGCGACAACTAGGACGGTGGTTGCGAGAATGCGAGTCCGCACGGCGAGTTACCTGATCGTAAGGCGCCGGGGGCGCCCGCGCCAGCGATCTTTAGGCGCCCTCAGAGGTTAGATATCGTCACCGGATGTTCAGGGCCATTGAACGGGTCGGGTTCGCCGGCCTGGGAGCGATGGGTGCCGGCATCGCCCAGCGCCTGATGGACAGCGGGTACGAGGTCGTCGGGTGGAATCGCACCAAGGCCAAGGCCCAGCCGCTGATCGACGCCGGCATGGGCTGGGCCAACACGCCGCGCGAGCTCGCCGCATCGGTGGACGTGCTCTTCACGATGCTCACCAACACCGCCGCGATCGAGGCGACCGCCGATGGCGATGACGGCGTGCTCGCGGGCCTGCGCTCCGGCACCGTCTGGGCCGACATCAGCACGATCGCGCCCGACGCGAGCACCGCGCTCGCCGAGCGGGTCTCCGCCACGGGGGCGGCTTTCCTGGACTGCCCGGTGTCGGGCAGCCCCGCGACGCTCGCCGCCGGGCAGATGTCCGTGATGGTGGGCGGCGAGCGCTCCGCGTACGACCACATCGAGGACGTGCTGCACGCGATCGGCCCGAAGGTCACCTACATCGGCCCGAGCGGCCAGGCGATCCTCACAAAGGTCGCGATCAACCTCGCGCTTGTGGTGTCGGTGACCGCGTTCGCCGAGGCCGTCGCGCTGGTGGAGAAGGCCGGGGTGGATCGGGCGGCCGTCGTGGATGCGGCGCTGAAGAGCGTGATCGCCTCGCCGGTGATCGGCTACCGGGCGCCGCTGCTGGTGGAGGACACCGACGTCTTCGCCGACGTGGAGCTCCAGCAGAAGGACCTCGTGCTCGCGCAGGAGCTGGCGCGCCGGCTTGGAATGTCCGTGCCCACCTGCGCGGCCACGAGCGAGATGCTCAACGCAGCGCGCTCGTCGCGGCAGGCCGACCGCGACTTCCTGGTGAGCGTGCACGAGGCCTACCGCCGCATCGGTGGCATGGAATGACGCCGCGCGAGCCCTACCGGACCCGCATCGAGGACGTCCCGCTCGAGCAGGGACTGCGCGAGGAGGACGGCTGGATCCAGATGCAGGTGCAGTTCCTGATCGGCGAGCAGAACGCGGGCGCGCAGGACCTCGTGGTGGGGCGCACGGTCCTGCCGCCGGGCGCGCGGCACGAGCGGCACCTGCATCCGAACTGCGACGAGTTCCTGGTCGTGCTCAGCGGCAAAGGCGAGATCTACACCAACAGCGGGCGCGAGCCGTCGAAGGCGGGCGACGTGGTGTACACCCCGCGCGGCAACTGGCACGGCTTCGACAACACCTCCGACGAGGACGTCCTGCTCTTCTGGGGCTGGAGCGGCGCCGGCTCGCTGGAGGCGGCGGGCTACGCGATCCCCGGGCCGGACGACCACTTCGACGCGTGACCCGGCTCGACGACCGGATCACGGCCGGCATGCGCGACCAGCTCGCCGTCCGCGACGAGCACGTGCGGGACGGGGATCGTCAGATCGGCTGGAAGGTCGGCTTCGGGGCGCCTGCCGCGGCCGCCGCGCTTGGCATCGACCGCCCGCTTGTGGGCTTCCTGCTGGAGAGCGGGCTGCTGGCGGCCGGCGCGGAGGTGCAGATCGGCTCGTGGACAACTCCGAGGCTCGAGCCGGAGATCGCCGTGCACATCGCGAGCGACGTACCGGGCGACGCCTCGTGGGACGACGTGCGCGCCGCGATCGGCGGGCTGTCGGCGGCGATCGAGCTGGTGGACGTGCACCCGCCGAGCGAGGACGTGCGTGAGATCCTGGCCGGCAACATCTTTCACCGCCACCTCCTCCTCGGGCCCGTGGACTCCGAGCGCTCCACCGGCGAGGGGATCGGCTGCCGCGTGCTCATCGACGGCGAGGAGGTGGCGGCCACGGATGACCCGTCCGCGCTCACCGGCGAGCTCGTCGAGGTGGTGCGACTCACGGCCGAGCTACTCGATGCCTGCGGCGAACGGCTGCGCGCCGGCGAGGTCGTCATCACCGGCTCCGTCACACCCCCGCGATCGCTCACGCCCGGGCAGCGGGCGGAGGCGGAGCTGGGCCCGCTCGGCAGCCTGACCCTAGGGCTCGTCTAGACCGGCGCGCAGGTGCCCGACCTCCACCCCGTGGCGCTCGCGCATCCGCTCCGCCACCAGCGAGCGGTGGCAGGCCTCCGGGTCGCGCTCCACGCAGAAGAGGGCGGTGGCGCCGCTGGCCGGCATGGAGGCGACGATCGGGGCGAGGTCCACCTGGTCGAGGATCTCGCGCGTGTAGCGCCGCGCGTACTCGGACGCCAGGTGCGTCCGCGAGCGCCTGCCCTCCCCCAGCCGGTCGTCCTCGCGGTACTGCAGCCGGCGCAGCTCGGTGGTGGGCGCCAGCTCCTTGTGGTGGCGGTACTCGATGCCGGCCTCCGCCAGCGCGCCTTGGAGCCGGGCGGCGTTGGCCCACGAGTACTCGCTGCCGCGCACGCCGCGGCGCTGGCGCACATCGAGGAGCAGCTTCACATCGGCCGCACGGAGAGCGTCGAGGAAGGCGTCGAGAGTCGAGCCGTACACGCCGATCGTCACCACCCTGGGCACAGCGCTGATGGTGGCATAGGGTCGGGCCGTGACCGTCAGCGTCGACGCTGTCTATGAGGAGCGCTACTGGTACCCGGAGGACGGCGGCCAGGTGTGGCTCGTGGGCTACCAGCTTGTCGACGCGGACTCGGGCCGCTACCTCGCGCGGGACGCGCCGGAGCTGACCGCGCGCGGACTGCGAACGGCGGCCGTGGCGGGCGCCGGGCGCCACCACGTGGACGCGCTCCAGTCCGACGACGCCGCGCCGGGCGCCCCGCTCGACCTGCGGCGCGACCCGGACAACGAGCACGACCGCAACGCCATCGCCGTGCACGCCCGCGGGGGCGAGCAGCTCGGCTTCGTGCCGCGCGAGGTGGCGGAGCAGCTGGCGCCCGAGCTCGACGCCGGCAGGCCGTGGTCGGCGCTCGTGCTGCGGGAGCAGCGCGCCTCCCCGCGCGATCCACGCACGGGCCTCACGATGCTGCTGGCTCCCGCCGAGAGCATCGAGTTGCGCGCCTCTCCACCAGGTCCGTAGGCTTCGGCGCATGAGCATCACAGAGCAGGTCCTCCGCGTGCACGACGCGCTCTACAAGCGCACCGACGGCCGCATCGGCCACAAGTGGCTGGGGGTGCCAACGCTGCTCCTCAGCACCACCGGCCGCCGCTCGGGCCGGCCGCGCGTGAACAGCCTCGTATACGCGCGCGACGGCGACGACTACATCCTGGTGGCGTCCAACGGCGGCGCGGACAAGCATCCCGCCTGGCTCCACAACGTCCGCGCGCACCCGGACGTGGAAGTGCAGGTGGGGCGCGCCAAGTCGAAGGCGCACGCCAGGATCCTCGGACCGGACGATCCCGACTACGCCCGCGTCTGGAAGATCGCTAACGACGGCAACAGCGACCGCTACGACGGCTACCAGAAGAAGACCAGCCGCCCGATCCCGGTGGTGGTGGTCACGCCCGGCTGAGAAGCAATCCCACCTGGGTGTTGCTCAGCAACAGCGAGATGGGATTGCTTTGGATCAGTTGGCCCCACCCGGCGGCGCTCCCCGACCCTGCGGGCGCAGCGCCAGCAGGTCGCTCTGGCACCTCGTCGCGGCCTTCTTGAACTTCGGGTCGTTGCGGTCGACCTTGCTCGAGTCGAACACCGGGCCGTTGCCGGACAGGTTCGGGTCGGGCATGTCGTAGCCGTTCTTGCGCACGCAGGTCACGAACTTGGTGAGGGCCTGCCGGAACTGGGCGCTGTTCTGAGGGTTGAAGCGCCGCTGGCCCTGCTGCGGGTTGATGCCGCACTTCTGCAGCGCAGCGCGGATCTTCGAGAAGTCGCGTCCGCCGCTGCCGTTGCCGCCGCCCGGTGGACCGCCGCCGAAGAGGAAGCCGCCGCCGGCACCGGGGCCGCCACCCTGCGGCGGAGCGCCGGAAGGACGCTGAGGCACGTCTATGCCCTGCTTCTTCAGGCAGTCCGCGATCGCCTGGCGGTTGGTGCCGCCCGGCCCGGTGGTCGCGCTGGCCTGGGTCGAGCCCGAGCCCGACGAGGACGAGCCGCAACCCGCGACGGCGAGCAGCACTACGAACAGCAGGACCCGCCTCATTTGGTTCCTCCTCCGAACAGCTGGTTCAACACGCTGCTGCCACCGCCGCCCGTGGCTCCGCCGCTTCCTGACGACGAGCCCTGCGTGGCACGCACGGACGTCGCGTTGATCGCGCCGCCCTTGCCCTTCGTGCCCTGAACGACCACGTTCTCGCCGGGGTGGATCGAGTGCACGCTCGTCGTGATCGTCTTGCTCACGGACTCGCCCACCGGCACCTTCACCCGCACCGTGCCGCCTTGGGCGGTGGTCACGTAGAGGGTGCGCCCCTCCACCGACGAGACCTGGCCGATGGTGGGCTGCCCCTCCGCCGACCCGCCGCCCCCGGGCCCGAAGAACCCGCCGCCCGCCGGCCCGCCAGCGGCTGCTCCGCGGCCGTTGCGCGCCCCTCCACCGCCCTGAGCCGCGGCGAACTGGCGCGCCGCCGCGGCGAACGGGTTGGAGGAAGACCCGCCGCTCTGCCCCTTCTCCACGAGCACGCCTCCGATGAAGCCGCCGGCGGCGATCAGCACTGTCAGCAGCGCGCCGGTGACCGGCGTCAGCAGCTTGCGGCGTGGCCGCGGCGGAAGCTCTTCGACCTCGTCGGTCCAGTGCTCGTCAGTCACGGTCATGGCGCGCTCCTCATCACTCGAATCTCAGGGCCTCGATCGGCCGCAGCCGTGCCGCGCGGCTGGCCGGGTAGGTGCCGAAGAAGAGTCCGGTGGCCACGGCCGCGCCGAAAGCCAGGAAGACCGAATAGGTAGCGATCACGGGGTGGACGCCGGCGATCGTGAACTGCGATCCCACCACCCCCACCACGACCCCTGTCACGCCGCCGAGGATCGACAGCAGCACGGCCTCGGACAGGAACTGCGTGAGGAGATCGCTGCGGCGTGCGCCGATCGCCTTGCGGATCCCGATCTCCCGCGTGCGCTCGGTGACCGACACGAGCATGATGTTCATCACGCCGATACCGCCCACCAGCAGCGAGATGGCTGCCACCTCGCCGAGCAGGGTGGTGAACACGCTGCTCGTGGAGCTCGACGCCTGGAGGATCGAGCCCTGGTTGATCACGCGGAAGTCCGCGTTGTTCGCGTCGGTGATCTTGTGCCGCTGGTCGAGGATGGAGGTGACCTCGCCCTCGGCCGCGTCGAGCGCCGAGCGCGACCTTCCCTGGACCACGATCTGGTCGATGTCGCCGTAGCCGGTGAGCGTGTCCTGCACCGCCGTGATCGGGGCGAATGCAGCGTCGTCCTGATCCTGGATGCCGTTCGAGCCCTTGGACTTGGTCACCCCGATCACCTGGTACTGGGAGCCGGCCACCTGGATCGCCTGGCCCACGGGGTCCTGCCCCGGGAACAGGTTCTCCGCCACCGTCGGTCCGATCACGATCACCCGGTCGCGCTTGCGCACGTCCTGGCTCGTGAAGAAGCTGCCGACTTGCGGCTGGTAGTCCCGCGCGCTCGCGTACGCGGGCGTGGTGCCCACGAGCGACTGCGGTGAGTAGCTCACCGAGCCGTTCACGAACGTTGTGCTCGAGGCGTTCACCACCGGCGCGGCGCCGAGCACGTCCGGAGCCTCGCGCTTGTCGCCCAGAGCCGTCGCGTCTGCCTGCGTGAGCGGCCGCGTGATCGTCGCGCCCGAGCCGGAGCCCCCGAGCGTGAAGCCGGGCGTGACGAGCAGGACGTTCGACCCCAGCGCCTCGATCCGCTCCTGGACGGCGCGCGATGACCCGTTGCCGACGGCGATCAGCACGATCACGGACGCCACCCCGATGGTGAGGCCAAGGATGGTCAGCGACGAGCGCAGCTTGTTCGCCAGGACCCCGCGGAGCGCGGTGGCGACCGTCTCGCCGCCCATCAGACCGCGGCCCGCTCGTCAGCCACCACTCGCCCGTCCGCGATCCGGATGACCCTGCTGGCGATCGCCGCCACGTCGGGCTCGTGCGTGATCACGACCACGGTGCTGCCGCGCGCGTTGAGCTGCACGAGCAGGCGGAGTACCTCTCCGGTGGAGGTGGAGTCGAGGTTGCCGGTGGGCTCGTCGGCCAGCACCAGCGCGGGGTGCCTGACGAGGGCGCGCGCAATCGCGGCACGCTGCTGCTGGCCGCCGGAGAGCTCCGACGGCAGATGTCCCGCGCGGTCCGCCATTCCAACGCCCGCCAGCGCGCGCATCGCCCAGCGCCGGCGGTCGTCGCGCCCCAGCCCGGCGTAGGCGAGCGGCATCGCGACGTTTGCCAGCACGCTCACCCGTGGCACGAGGTTGAAGCTCTGGAAGACAAAACCGATGCGCCGGTTGCGCAGATCAGCCAGGTCGTCTTCGTCGAGCTCGTTCACGTCGACGCCGTCGAGCAGGTAGCGCCCGCTGGTGGGCACGTCGAGGCAGCCGAGCAGGTTCAGCATCGTGCTCTTGCCGCTGCCCGAGCTGCCCATCACCGCCACCAGCTCGCCACGCGCGATCGAGAGCGTGACGCCGCGCAGCGCGTGTACGCGGACGTCGCCGACCGCGTAGGTCTTGGTCACGCCGCGCACGTCGATCACCGGCCGCTCGCTCATCCGCCCGGTCCTCCCCGGAAGCGCCCACCCCCGCCACCGGGCCCGACCACCACGGGGCCGCCGCCGGGGCCACCGAAGCCCCCACCGCCGAGTGTGCCGTTGCCGCCACGGTTGCCGCCCAGCGCCGACGAGAGAGATGACACGCCGCCCACCGACATCGACACCTCGTCGCCCGCCTTCAGGCCGCTGATGATCTGCGTGGTGCTGTCGCCCACGATGCCGGTGGTCACCGGCTGATCGCTGGTCTTGCCGCCCTTCACCAGCGTGACCGTGGCCTGGCCGCCCCGCCGGGAGATGGCTGCCGAGGGCAGGTTCAGCGCGTTCTTCATGCGCGTCACCACCACCTGCGCGGACGCGCTCATGCCCGGCCGCAGCTTCCTGCTCTTCTGATCGAGCGCGAAGGTGACGTTGTAGCTCGTCACGCCGCTGTTGGTGGTGGGCAGCGTGGCGATCGACGTCACGTGCGCCGCGAGCTCCGTCCCGGGCAGCGCCGTGATCGTGACCGTGGCCGACTGGTGGCGCTTGATCTTGCCGATATCGGCCTCGCTGAAGGGCACCTGGAGCTCCAGCTTGCTCGAGGTGAGGACGATGAAGCCGGAGCTCGAGTTCGAGCCCGAGCTGCCGTTGTCCGAAGAGTTGCTGCCGCCGCCCCCGCCGCCGCCGCCGCTCGAACTGGACGAGGAGTTGTTGCTGTTGCTGCTCGAACTGCTCGCGCCGCCCGAGACGATGTCCCCCACGCTGGCGTTGACCTCGGCCACCGTGCCCGACGTTGGGGCGGTGAGCGTGGTCTCCGCGAGGGTACGCTGGGCGCTCGTCACGCCGGCCTGCGCGCTGTCGACGTCCGCCTGCGCCACAGCGATGTTGGCCGCCTTCGTGGCCGCGGATTCGGTCGATCCCGAGCCGCTGCCGGAGGTGGAGTTGCCGCTGCCGCTGTTGCTGTTGCCGGTGTTGTTGCCGTTGCCGGTCTGCTTGTTGTTGCCGGTCTGCTTGTTGTTGCCTGTCTGCTTGTTGTTGCCGTTGCCATTCGACGGCTGGTTGTCCTGACTGGGCGGCGTGGGATTGGCGGCCGCGGTGGTTGCGGTTGCAGCGCTGCCCTGAGGGCTGCTGCCGCTGCCGCTGCTTGTGCTGCCGCCCGCCTCGGCCTGCGCGAGCTTGGCCTCGGCCGAGCTGAGGTTGGCCTCGGCCTGCTCGAGCGCGATGCGGGCGTCGCCGTCGTCGATCTTGGCGAGTCCCTGCCCCTCGACCACCTTCTCACCGGTCTTGACCATGACGTCGGTGAGGCGCCCGCTCGAGCTGAAGTTGACGTTGGTCTGAGTTGCCTCCAGCGTGCCCGTGCCAGTGACGGTGGACTGCACCACTCCGCGCTCGGCAGTAACCGTGCGCGAGTTAGCCGCGGCCCGCGAGCCCTTCGGACCCACCAGCAGCACCGCCGCCACGATGGCGGCGACGCACAGGCACGCAAGGCCGAGCACGGCCCAGCGAGCGGGGCCCGAGAAGGCGGCGCGCTCCATTGGCTCCTTCATACGGGCACAGCAGAAGCTCGGTGTAAGGACGGTCGAAGAAGTTCGTAAATCGAGCTCTGGACAGCTCTCGCGCGAGGCGTACCATTGGCCAGGCCATGTCCCTCGGAGCCGGTGAAGGCCTCACCTCGCATGGCCTCGCGACGGAGCAGCGCTCGCCGCGCGGACCGGTCGTACTCGCCACGCTCGCGAGCCGGCCCAACGCCGAGGCCGAGGACGCCGCCATCGGCGCCGCGCTGGAGGCTGCCACCCCGCTCGTGATCGTCAACGCCGTGGTGCTGCCCGCGTTTCCCCTGACGCTCCGCCTGGTTGGCGTTGCCGGGGCGATCCGGCCCGAGGACGAGGACCTGGCCGCCGTCCGCGCGAGCGCCGAGCGCGCCGCCTCGCTGGGCGTGCCCGTGGAGCACCTGCGCGTGGCGTCGCGCCACCCAACGGCGGCGCTCACGGCTGTGGCCAGGGAGAAGCGGGCGGGCCTGCTCGTCTTCGGTCCCGACCCCGAGCGCATCGGGATGCGCAGGTTCCGCTCCGCCGCGCGCAAGATCCGCAAGCGCGCAGACTGCCTCGTGCTCGTCGTCCCCTGGGACGAGGACGATTAGCGCTCAGCCGGCCCCCACCGCCTTGGCCGCGCTGAGCGTGTTGCGTAGCAGGCAGGCGATCGTCATCGGCCCAACGCCGCCGGGCACCGGCGTGATCGCGCTCGCCACGTCGGCCGCGGCCTCGTAGTCCACATCGCCCACGATGCCGTCGTCGGTGCGGTTGATGCCCACGTCGATCACCACGGCGCCGGGCTTCACCCAGTCGCCCTGCACCATCTGCGCGCGGCCCACCGCGGCGATCAGGATGTCCGCCGTCCGGCAGACACCAGGAAGGTCGCGCGTGCGCGAGTGGCAGATCGTCACCGTTGCGTTCGCCCCGAGCAGCAACTGCGCCATCGGCTTGCCGAACAGGTTGGAGCGACCCACCACGACGGCGTTTGCGCCCTCGATCTCGGCGCCGGCGTCCTCGAGCAGCAGCATCACGCCGGTCGGCGTGCACGGACGCAGCCCTGGCAGCCCGAGGGCAAGCCGGCCGGCACTGGCGATCGTGAGCCCGTCCACGTCCTTCTCCGCCAGGATCCGGTTGGTCACCTCGCCTGCGTCGAGATGGTCGGGCAGCGGTAGCTGGCAGAGGATCCCGCTCACCGCCGGGTCGGCGTTCAGCTCGTCCACGAGCGCCAGCAAGTCCTCGCGCGACGTCGATGCCGGCAGGTTGTGGCGGAAGCTCTCGATCCCCACCTCGGCGCTCGCCTTGTGCTTATTGTTCACGTAGACGGCGGACGCGGGGTCGTCGCCCACGAGCACCGTGGCCAGGCCCGGGGCGCGCCCGTGCTCCTCGGTGAACGCGCGCACCTCCTGCGCAATGTCGGCGCGCACCCGCGCCGCCACCGCCTTGCCGTCGATCACCCGCGCGCGCGGCATGGCCTCAGAACACCACCGTGGTGTTGCCGTGGCGGATCACGCGGTCCTGGCAGTGCCACTGCACCGCCCGGGCCAGCACCGTGCGCTCGATGTCCTGCCCCTGACGCTCCAGCTCCGCCACCGAGTCGCGGTGGGACACCCGGATCACGTCCTGCTCGATGATCGGCCCGGCGTCGAGCTCCTCGGTGACGTAGTGCGCCGTGGCGCCGATCAGCTTCACGCCGCGCTCCTTCGCGCGCGCGTAAGGACCCGCGCCGGCGAAGGCGGGCAGGAACGAGTGGTGGATGTTGATCACGGGCACAGCAACGCGCTCCAGGAAGTCGCCGGAGAGTATTTGCATGTAGCGGGCGAGCACCACGAGGTCGCAGTCGCCCACGAGCAGCGACAGCAGATGCTGCTCGGCCTCGCCCTTGTTCTCCCGGTCCACCGGCACGTGGTAGAAGGGCAGCCCGAAGAACTCCACGTCCGCCCGCAGGTCCGGGTGGTTGGACGCCACGAGCACGATCTCGGCCTCGAGCTCGTCGCGCTTCCAGCGCCAGAGCAGGTCCTGTAGGCAGTGGTCGTAACGGGATACGAGCACGGCCAGGCGCTTGCGCTCGTTCGCGTCCCAGAAGCGGAAGCCCATCTCGAAGCGCCCGGCCACCTCGTCCCCGAAGCGCGCCGACAGCTGGTGAAGGTCGCGGTCCGCCGGCAGCGTGAACTCCATGCGCAGGAAGAACTGGCCGCCCTCCGGGTCCGAGCTGTGCTGGTCGGATGTGACGATGTTCGCCCCGGCGTCGAACAGGAACGCCGATACGGCGGCGACGATGCCCGGCCGGTCGGCGCACCAGACGAGCAGCCGCTTTACCCCTGTCTCCATTCGATCAGTGGCTAACGGCGGCGGCGGCCAGCTCGGAGACGAGGCGGTCGTCGTAGAAGCGCTCGAGCGCGAACGGGGCGATCAGCTCGGGCGTCTGCTCACTGGCCACGAGCTCGGCCAGCGTCTTACCTACGATCGGCGCCGCCTTGAAGCCGTATGTCCCCCAGCCGGCGCTCACGTGGAAATTATCCACCTCGGTCTTGCCGAGGATCGGGCTGTAGTCGGGGCTCAGGTCGCAGAGACCCGCCCACGAGCGTAAGAGGCGCGCATGCTCAAGCTGCGGGAACAGCTCGAGCGTGTGACGGGTGAGGTCCTGGAGGAAGTTGAGCGTGCCCTGCATCCGGTAGGTGGTCCAGGGCTCGATCTCGGAGCCCATCAGGAACTCGCCGCGGTCGGTCTGCGAGATGTACACGTGCATCTGCGAGGAGACGATCACCACATCGAGCAGCGGCTTCATCGGTTCCGTCACGCAGGCCTGGAGGATGTGGGTGGTGATCGGCAGCTCCACGCCCGCCATGTCGCCGATCAGCGTGCTCCAACCCGCGGTGCAGCTCAGCACCTGGCCGGCCTTGATCGTGCCGCGGTTGGTGCGCACGGCATCGACCCGGCCGTTGGTGCGCTCGAGTCCGAGCACCTCGGTGTAGGGGTGGATCTCGGCGCCGCCCTGGTCCGCGCCGCGCGCGAAGCCCCACACCACGGCGTCGTGGCGGATGATGCCGCCGGGCGGGTGGTACAGCGCGCCCATGATCGGGAAGGTGGCGTGCTCGCTCACGTTCATCGAGGGTGCGAGGCGCTTGACCTCGTCCGGTCCGATCAGGCGCGAGTCGATCCCGTTGAGGCGGTTCACCTCGGCGCGGTTGGCCATCACGAACATCGCGCGGTCCGAGTGCGCCAGCGTGAGGTGGCCGCACTGGGAGAAGAGCAGGTTGAAGTTGAGCTCCTTGGACAGCCCCTCGTACAGCTTCACGCTCGCGTCGTAGAAGCGCGCGCCCTCGGGCGTCTTGTAGTTGGAGCGGAGGATGGTGGTGTTGCGGCCGGCGGCGCCCGAGCCGATGTAGCTCTTCTCGAGCACGGCCACGTCCTTGATCCCCATCTGGCCGAGGTAGTACGCGGCGGCGAGGCCGTGCGAGCCGCCGCCGATGATCACCACGTCGTAGGAGTCCTTCAGCTCCGGGCGCTTCCGCCACATGCGCCGCCTGCGGAAGATGTCAAGCATGCGCCAGCTCCTCGCCGAGCGGCGCGAGCGCGTCCACGCCCACCGGGCCGCCGCCCACGTGCTTGGCGGCGTCCGCCACCTGCTCCCACACGTAGCGGCCGAGCGCCCAGCCGAACAGCATCAGGAAGCGGTCGCCCTCCTCGCGCAGCACATAGCCGGGCGTGCGGGCCACGCTGCCGGGGCGGAACGCGCGCGGCGGGCACGACTGCGGGCGCAGGTCGAGCGCGCAGAAGCGGGCGAACACCTCGCGCGAGAGCGGCCCGGCGATGGTGAGCGCGGCGTAGGAGGTGCTGAGCTCGATCGCGCGACTGCCGAAGCGCTCGCGCAGCCCGGGCAGCGCGGACGGCTCGCAGATCACGAGCGCGCGCTCGCGCGCCACCGGGCACCACCACGCGCCCTCGGCGCGCGCGGCCATCCCGAACTCGAGCGGCACGGGCGCGAGCTCCTCGAACGGGCCGTTCAGCTCCAGCTTGCCCAGATGCGACAGGTCGGCGAAGCCCACCGTGTCGCGCAGCCTCGGCTCCTCGCCGTCGAACCCGGCCGCGATGTTCCAGCCGTCGCGCAGCTCCATGCGCGCGCCCGCGGTGAGCGCCTCGCGCTCCATTGGGCTGCGCGCCACGGCGTCGCCGTTTGCCTCGGGCGCCAGGAAGTCGAGACTCACGAGCGCAGCACCTCCCCGCCGGGGTCGTAGAACGGGCGCGTGCGGACGTCCGCCGGGATCGTGGCGCCCTCGTCCGAGATCACGATTCCCGCGCCGTCCTCCGCCAGCGCGGCGGGCACCCAGGCCATCCCGATCACCTGGCCGAGCTTGCGCGAGTAGCGCGCGCTCGTCACCTGGCCGGCGGGCGTGCCCGCCTCGTCGAGCACCACAGCGCCCTCTGTGGGCACGTAGCCGTTCTGCATCGTGAAGCCCACGAGCGCGGTCTCCGACGGCGTTTGCACCGCGCGCTCGAGCGCCCACTTGCCGATGAAGTCCTCGTCCTTGTCGAGCTTCACGATCCACGGCATCGCGGCGCCGTAGGGGTTCGACTCGGAGTCCGTGTCCTGGCCTACGAGGATGTGCATCTTCTGGAGCCGCAGGATGCGCTGCGGCTCGAGGCCGAAGGGACGGATGGCGAACTCGGCCCCTGCTTCGAGGATCCGGTCCCACACGTGCTCGCCATAGGCGGTGGGGAAGTGGATCTCGTAGCCCAGCTCGCCCACGAAGCCGATGCGCAGGATCAGGCTCGGCACGCCCGCCACCTGGCCGCGCTGGCCGTCGAGGTACGGGAAGGCCTCGTTCGATACGTCGAGCTCGGTGAGGCGGCCCATGATCTCCCGCGCGCGCGGGCCCGCGAGGTTCACGGCCGCGAGGCCCTGGGTCACGTCGGTGAGCGTCACGTCCATGCGCCAGTCCGCGAGCCACCAGGCGAACCACTGCTCCACCGCGCCCGCGCCACTCGACGTGGTGGTGACGTAGAAGGTCTCGTCGTCCAGGCGGCACACGGTGCCGTCGTCGGTGATGCGCCCGGCGTCGCTCGTGAGCACGCCGTAGCGCACGCGCCCCGGCTTGAGGTTGGAGAAGCGGTTGGGGTAGAGCCGGTCGAGGAACTCGCCCGCCTCCGGCCCGCGCACGAGCAGCTTGCCGAGCGTGGACACGTCGATCAGCCCCGCGGACGCGTGCACGGCCATCGCCTCGCCCTCCGGGTCGCCGTAGTCGTAGGCGCGCCGCCAGTCACCCGCCCACATCACGTGCGCGCCCTGCTCGCGCTGACGACCATGTATCGGCGAGCGCTTGGCGGGCTCGAACGGGCGGCCGGCGAGCGCGCCCATCGGCACGGTGGACCACGGGGGACGTGCGGTCGTCGTGCCGACGCTCCCGAGGCTCTCCCCCGTCTCCTCCGCCATCAGCCTGACCGCCGGCAGCTGGCACATACGGCCCTGGCACGGGCCCATCGTCACCGTGGTGTAGCGCTTGGACAGCTCGATCGAGTCGTAGCCCTCCTCCACGCTCAGGTGGATGTCGTGAGCGGTCACGTCTTCGCAAAGACATGCGAAACATTTGCCCTTGCCGCTGCCTGCTACTGCTGGGGCTGTTGCGACCGCCGTCGCCCGTTGGCCGTTGGCCGTTGGCAGAGACTGGGCTCGGGCGCGTGAGCTTTCGTCGCCGAAGCCCAGCGCGTGAGCAGCTTCCAGGCCGGCTTTGGTGCCGGACTTCTCGGTGTCGGCGTGGCCGGCCACCTCGCCGGCGGCAAGCACGCTCTCGGGTAGCTCGGTGAGGGCGAAGTGGGCTCGGGTGGCGTCGTAGGAGGTCTTGGCGCCGGCCTGGGCGATCAGGGAGGTGGTTGGCGCGCTGCCGCCCGACACCACGAGCAGGTCGCAGTCGAAGCTGCGCTTGGAGCCTCCGTCGAGCGGCTCGAGCACGGCGCCCGTGACTTCGCGGCGTCCCTTGGCCTGCGTGACGGTCCAGCCCTGGAGCAGCTCGATCCCGGCTCGCTCGAGCGCCTGCGCCTGCCGGCCCGGCTCGGGCCGCAGGTCCGCCACCGCGCGGATCTCGACGCCCGCCTCTTGGAGTGCCAGTGCGGCGTCGAGGCCGCGGTCCGAGGTCGTGACCACCACCGCGGCCGTGCCCGGCTTGACCGCATACAGGGAGGCCAGCCGCCGCGCGCCGCCGGACAGCATCACGCCCGGCAGGTCGTTGCGGGCGAACACCAGCGGCTGCTCGACCGAGCCCGTGGCGAACACGTGCCGCTGCGCGCGGATCTGGTGCAGCGTGGAGCCCTGCCATACGGGCACGAGGCCGTCGAAGTAGCCGAGCGCGGGAGCGTTGGAGAGGATCTCCACGCCGGCGGCACGCGCGCGGTCAGCCAGCGTCCGGGCGTCCTCGTGGCGCCCATCCACGAGCAGCCCGCCGCCCGGCTCGGGACCCTCGTCCACGAGCACGACGTCGGCGCCCAGCTCGGCGGCCGCGATGGCCGCGCCCAGGCCTGCGGCGCCGCCGCCCACCACCAGCACGTCGGCGTGACGGCGGCGGTACTCGGTGCGCCACTCCCGCTCCTCGCCCGGCTCGTGAGGCAGCTTGCCGAGCCCTGCGGCGTTGCGCAGGAACTTCTCGTACAGCGGCCAGAAGCGCCGCGGCCGTATGAAGGTCTTGTAGTAGAAGCCCGGCGGCGTGAACGGCCCGGCGAAGCGGTCCGTGGCTGACATCACATCGAAGTCGAGCGTGGGCACGGCGTTCATGTGCTCCACCTTCATTCCCTCGCGCACCGGCTCGGTGCAGGCGCGCACGCCGGGCGCGCCGTCCACCGCCACGAGGCAGTTGGGGCACTGGCCCGCGCAGCACATGAGGCCGCGCCGGCGGTGGTACTTGAAGCTGCGGGAGAACGTGCGCTGGCCGGAGGCGAACAGCGCAGAGCCGATCGTGTCGCCCTCGAGCCCCTGCACAGGCCTGCCGTCGAACTCGAACGAGATCACCTTGGCGCGGTCGATCCGCTCGCCGGGCTGCTGCGGCAGGCGATCGCTCATGCGGGCGGTGCCTCCTCGGGCAGGGCGGTCCACTTGACCTCGTTGGTGCGCGTGTCGCGCTCGGCCAGGAACCAGGTGCGGCAGCCGGAGCGGTGGTACCACCACTCGCGCTGCACGCCCGCCACGTTGCGACGGAAGTAGTTGTACTCGTTCAGCTCACGCTGGCTGGGACGCTCGCGCGGGCGCCTCGTCACCTCCCCGCCGAAGCCGAAGTCGGTGACCTCGCGCACGCCGCAGTTGGGGCAGGTGAGGACGTACGACACCGACTCAGCTCCAGGGGTAGGGGCTGTGGGAGACGGGATGGAGATCGCCGCTCGCGAAACGCTCGAAGCGGAACGGGTGCAGCAGCGTGGAGTGCTCCCCGCGCAGCACACCCGCGATCTCGCGGCCGACGGCGATCATCTTGTAGCCGTGGTTTGAGTCCGCGGCCACGTAGACGTTCGGCGCCATGTAGTCGAACACCGGGAAGTTGTCCGCGGTGAACGCACCAACCCCGCCCGAGCGCATCTGCATGTACTTGTCGCGGCAGCCCTCGAAGCGGCCGAGGCAGTGCGACAGCGCCGCGCACCACATGTCCGGGAACTCGGGATCCACCGTGCCGGTGGGATAGGGATCGACGTCGAAACTGTGACCAAGCTGAAGCGGCGCGGCGCCGCCCTGCACGGACTTGCGGTCCGGCTTGAAGTAGATGCCCCACGGGTTGTCGGTCACGAGCCGGCCCTCGTCGGTGGAGAGCGGCACGGCGCTGTCGATGTGCAGCACCGGCGGCGCCGCCCCGTCGCCCGTCACGAACGTGGCCGGGTCGACATCGATCTCACCCTCCTGGAGGTACCAGTAGGTCCACATCGGCACGTCGTGGGCCACGCTGCCGTCGGGCGAGCGCACGTCGATCGCATCCGGCAGGCCGAGCATCTCCCAGATGCGGGCAATCCACGGCCCAACAGCGATCACAACTTGCTCAACCTCAACGGGACCAGCGTCGGTCAGGACCCGCCGCACAGACCCGTCATCTCGAAACTCGAAACTCGAAACTTCGACCCCCTCAACAATCGTCGCCCCGGCAGCGCGCGCCTTATCCGCCAATCCGAGCATCGACTCCTTGTTGAACGCATATCCCCCCGCCTGCTCGTGCAGGCACACGCTGAGCCCCGGAGCGCGCCAGTCCTCGAACAGGCCGCGCATGTGCTCGGCCACCTCGCGCTCGCCGACGATCAGCTCGGACGGGTAGCCGATGCGCTGCTGGCGCTCGTGCACCTCCACCAGGTCCGGCTCCTGGCTCGGCGGGCCGAGCGCGACGTAGCCGGACCCGTGGTAGTGGAGAACCTCGGGATCGGACTCCCAGATCTCGACGCAGGCCGCCATCAGCTCGCTCATCGCTGGCTGGAAGTAGTTGTTGCGGATCACCCCGCAGGCGATGCCGGAGGCGCCGGCGGCCACGCCCGACTTGTCCACTACGAGCACTTCCTCGCCCTCGGCGGCGAGGTGCCACGCGGTCGACAAACCATGCACACCCGCCCCGACGACGAGCGTGCGAACCGAGCCAGGAAGTTGGTGCGGCATGCGACTCCTCCGTCCGTTGCCGTATTGGCAACACCTATTGCCCTATCGGCAGGAGCAGCGTACAGCGCCGTCAGGCGGAACTCAAGGGGCGCGGCCGCCCCGACCACGGGTGAGCGTCTCGCCGTGCTCTCTGAGCACGGGCAGGAGCTCCTTCCGCCGCGTCGCTGTGAAGCGGCCGGTGGGTCCCTGCACGCCGAGGATCGCCGCCAGCGCACCCGCGCGGTCGAACACCGGCACGGCCACCGCAACGAGGTCCGGGTCGCGCTCCCCCACCGCCTCCGCGAAGCCCCGCGTGCGCACCTGCTCGAGCTCACGCTCGAGCTCCTTCGGGTCAGTGATCGTCTTGTCGGTGTACGCCGTGAGCGGGTTGCCGGCCAGCCCGTTGTAGGCCAGCACCACCTTGCCGGTGGCCGTCGCGTGGCCGACGCTGCGCCGCCCGAGCCGAGCCACCCCCACCACGCTCGCGTCGCCGGCGATGAAGTCGATCGTCACCGCCTCGCCCGCGCCGGGCACCGACAGCGTGGCCGTCTCGCCGGTGTCATCCACCAGCGAGCGCAGGACGGGGCGGCCGAGGTCACGGATGTCGAGCCCGTCGAGCACGGCGTCGGCAAGAGCCACCAGCCGCAGCCCGAGCTTGTACGGGCCGCGCGGCTCGCGCTGCAGGATGCCTCCGCGCTCCAGGGTGGCGAGCAGTCGTGAGGTGGTGCTGGCGTTCACGCCGATCTGGCGCGCCACCTCGTTCACCCCGAGCCCCTGCGGGTGCGCCGCCAGCACGTCGATCACCGCCACCGCGCGCGCCACCGAGCCCACCGGGCGCGGTCCGTTGCTCGACGGCGACTCAGCCATACGCGCCCATTCTGGCGCGCCGCGGGCTCACGCGAGGCTAGAACAATCCGACCGTGCGGCCGTCAGCGTCGATGTCCACGTTGAGCGCCGCCGGGTTCTTGCCGAGGCCCGGCATCTGCATGATGTCGCCGGCCAGCGGCACGAGCCAGCCCGCGCCCGTGTAGGCGCGGATGTCGCGCACCGGGAGCGTGAAGCCGTCGGGCGCGTTCAGCAGCGTGGCGTCCGAGGACAGCGAGAGGTGCGTCTTGGCCATGCAGATGGGCATGTGCCCGAGGCCCTCGCGCGTGTACTGGCTGATCTTCTGCTCCGCCTCGGGATAGAAGAAGACATCCGCGGCGCCGTACACGCGCTTGGCGATCGTCTCGATCTTGTCCTGGATCGTCCAGTCGTCGTCGTAGAGGAAGCGGAAGTCGCTCGGCTGCTCGCACGCCTCCACCACCGCGCTGGCGAGGTCGGCCGCGCCGAGCCCGCCGCGCGCGAAGCCCTCGTTCACCTCGGCGGCGTAGGCGCCCGCCTCCATGGCGAGGCGCTTGACGATCTCGCACTCCTCATTGGTGTCGCCGGGGCGCCGGTTCACAGCCACCACGCAGGGCAGCCCGAACTGCTTGATGTTGTTCAGGTGGCGGCGCACGTTGGCCATCCCGGTCTCGAGCGCGGCCAGCGCCTGCGCGCGGTCCACACGGGGGTCGTCCTCCACACCGCCGTGGTGCTTGATCGCGCGCACCGTGGTCACGAGCACGGCCGCGCTCGGCACGATGCCGCCGAAGCGGCAGACGATGTTGAAGAACTTCTCCGCCCCCATGTCCGAGCCGAAGCCGGACTCGGTGACCACGTAGTCGCCGAGCTTCATCCCGATCAGGTCCGCGAGCAGCGAGTTGTTGCCGTGCGCGATGTTGGCGAACGGGCCGCAGTGCATCAGACAGGGCTGGCCCTCGAGTGTCTGGATCAGGTTGGGCTTGATCGCGTCCTTCAGCAGCACGGTCATCGCGCCGGCCGCGCCCAGCTCCTCGGCGAGGATCGGCTTACCGCCGTTGTACGACTGGCCCACCGTGATGCGGCCGAGCCGCGCGCGCAGGTCGTGGATGTCGCGCGACACGGCCATGATCGCCATCACCTCGGAGGCCGCGGTGATGTCGAAGCCGGTCTCGCGGGGGTACCCGTTGGCGCGGCCACCGAGGCCGATCGCGATGTCGCGCAGCGCGCGGTCGTTCATGTCGAGCGCACGCCGCCAGCCCACACGCAGGGCGTCGATCTTGAGCGGGTTGCCGTGGAGGATGGAGGCGTCGAGCAGCGCCGCGAGCAGGTTGTTGGCCGCGCCGATCGCGTGGATGTCGCCGGTGAAGTGAAGGTTGAGGTCCTCCATCGGCACAACCTGGGTGAGCCCGCCACCGGCGGCCCCGCCCTTGATGCCGAACACCGGGCCGAGCGAGGGCTCGCGCAAGCACGCGACGCTGCGCTTGCCGATCGCGCCGAGCCCCTGCGTCAGGCCCACCAGCGTGGTCGTCTTGCCCTCGCCCGCGCGCGTCGGCGTCATGCCCGTCACGCAGATCACCTTGGCGTCCTGCGCCTCGCGCAGGCGGTCGAGCACGTTCAGCGAGATCTTGGCCTTGTAGCGGCCGTACGGCTCGATCTCCTCCGGCAGCAGCCCCGATCGCTCGGCGATCTCGTCGATCGGCTGAAGCACTGCATCCTGTGCGATCTCAAGGCTGCTCTTCATGCGCGGGTCCTCCCTGGTGCTCGTTTGCGGCTGGTCCGGCGGGCCAGCCTAAACAAATTGGTACAGGGGAGACAACCCTTTTTCAAGCAACCGCGCGCGGCGCGCCCGCCTGGCGCGCCTCGATCTGCTCCAGTTTGGCCAGCAGGTTCTCGGCCATCCTGATCGAGGCAGCGTCGATCAGCCGGCCGTCGAGCGACACTGCTCCGCGCCCCTCCGCCGCGGCCTCCTTCATCGCCGCGATGATGCGGTGCGTGCGGTCGATCAGCCGCTCGTTCGGCGTGAACACGTCGTTGGCCAGCTCGATCTGCGAGGGGTGGATCGCCCACTTGCCCTCGTAGCCCAGCACGGCCGCGCGGCGCGCGGCTGAGATGTAGCCGGCCGAGTCGGTGAAGTCGCCGAACGGGCCGTCGATCGGCCGCAGCCCGTGCGCCCGGCAGGTCACCGCGATGCGCGCGAGCGGGTAGTGCCACTGGTCGCCCCAGTGCATTTCGCGCTCGTCCGGCGCGCCGTCGGTGAGCACCGAATAGCTGGGGTCCACGCCGCCTATCGACGCCGTGTGGCTGTGGATCGACGCCGCGTAGTCCGCCACGCCGAACACCATCGCCTCCATCCGCTCGGGGCAGGCGGTGGCGATCTCGTCCACGTTCACCATCCCCATCGCGGTCTCGATCAGCACCACGATGCCGATGCGCTTGCCGATCCCCACCGCCGCCTCGATCTGATCGAGCAGCGTGGCCACGAGCTGGACGTCACCGGCGCGGCCCACCTTCGGGATCAGCAGCGTGTCGATGCTGTCGCCGGCCTCCTCCACCACGTCCACGATGTCGCGGTAGCAGTAGTGCGTGTCGAGGCCGTTGATGCGCACGGACACAGAGCAGGCCGCCCAGTCCTGCTCGCGCAGCGCGTCCACGATGTTGCGCCGCGCCTGCGCCTTGTCGTCGGGCGCGACGGCGTCCTCGAGATCGAGCATCACGATGTCGGCGCCCAGCTGCGGCGCCTTCTCCAGCATGCGGACGTTGCTGCCGGGCACCGCCAGCTCGCTCCGGTGGAGCCTCGTGCGTTCGGGCATGCGCCGCAGTGAAGCCGCGCGCCGCGCGCGGCCGCAACGACGGTTAGAGAAATCTCCGGCTTTGCATGAGGTGGCTCGATGGGTCGTTGACTGGCGGGCGGTTGCGGCCCACGCTGCCGCCATGACCACGCTCGCCGCCACCAAGCCGCGCCTGCTGTGCGGGCCCGGGCCCACCAATGTCGACCCCGCCGTGCTCGAGGCCATGCAGGCGCCGATGCTCGGCCACCTCGACCCCGACTTCCACGACATCCTGCTCGAGGTGGTGGCGCTGCTGCGCGAGGTGTACCGCGCGGGCGACGACGGGGTGGTGCTGGCTCTTTCCGCCACCGGCACGTCCGGGATGGAGGCCGGGATCGCCAACCTGGTGGAGCCCGGGGACACCGTGGTGGTGGCGAGTGCCGGCTACTTCGGGCAGCGGATCTGCGAGATCGCGCGGCGGTACGGGGCCGAGGTTGTGGAGGTGTCCGCCGGGTGGGGGTCGTGTGTTTGCAACGAGGAGCTGGTGTCGCTGGCTCAGCTGTCTTCGGCGTCCCTCGTCGCCGTCGTACACGCCGAGACCAGCACCGGCGTCGAGCATCCGCTGGCGGAGCTGGGCAGAGCACTTAGGGGCACGGATGCGCTGCTCATGGCCGATTGCGTCACGTCCTTCGGCGGGGTTGAGCTGGACTTCGAGGGGTGGGGAATCGACTACGCGTACTCGTGCACGCAGAAGTGCCTGGCGGCGCCGCCCGGGATGTCCCCCGTGGCTCTGTCCGAGCGGGCGCTGTCGCGGATCGCCGAGCGCGAGGCGCCGGTGCCGTTCTCCCTGGACCTGCAGCTATTGACCGACTACTGGGTGAAGCGGCCGCCCGTGTACCACCACACCGCGCCGATCCTGAGCATCTACGCCCTGCGCGAGGCGCTGCGGCAGGTGATGGAAGAAGGGCTCGAAGCGCGCATCGAGCGGCACGCTCAGGCGGGGCTCTATCTGCAGCAGCACCTGCGGGCGCGGGGGTTGGAGCTACTGGCTGATCCGGATCATCAGCTCGCTCCGCTCACGGCGGTACGGGTGCCTGACGGCGTGGACGGCAAGGAGGTGCAGACACGGCTGCTGCGCGAGCACGGCATCGAGGTGGGCGGCGGGCTGGGGCCGGCGGCGCCGCCGATGTGGCGGATCGGCCTGATGGGCACGAACGCCTCGGTGGAGACCGCCGACGTCGTGCTCTCCGCCCTCGACTCGGTCCTCTGAGCGCGGGTGTCGTCGCCTAAGCATGTATGTCATGCATAAAGGGAGACACCTGCGGTTCATGCCTCCCTCGCCCGGGCCAGCACGTGCCGTGCCGCGTTTGATTGGAGGAACTCCACGAACGCTTCCACCTCGGGGCGCACCGGTCCCTCGCTCACATACACCACGTGCCAGGCCCGCCGCGGCAGCGGCGCCGACACGTTCAGCTCCGCCAGCAGCCCGTGCTGCAGCTCCATCTCCACCGCTATGCGCGGCATCAGCGCTATGCCGAGGCCGAAGCGGGCGGCCTGGCGGATCGCGCCGTTGGAGCCGAGGGTGAGCAGGTTGGGCTTCAGCTTGTTCGCGTTCAGATAGCGCTGGCAGAGCGCGCGCGTGCCCGAGCCCTCCTCGCGCACGAGCCAGGTGCAGTCGCCGAGCTCCTCCACCTCGATCGACTGCCGCTTGGCGAGCGGGTCGCCCACGGCGCTCACCATGGCAAAGTCGTTGGGCGCGAACGCGCAGCCGCTCAGCCACGGATCGTCCGGCACGCGGCCGGTGATGGCCACGTCCACGTCGCGCTCCACGAGGCGCTGGAACACATCGGCGCGGTTGCCCACGTCGAGCGAGATCACGAGCTCCGGATGCTGCTCCGCGAAGGCCTTGATCAGGAGCGGCGCGAAGTGCTCGCCCGCGGTCGCCACCGCGGACACGCGCAGCGTGCGCCGCTCGTCCTCCACCGCCTCGCGCGCGGCGCGCTCCCCCTGCTCGAGCAGCCCGAGCACGTGCTCGGCATAGGGCGCGAACGCCCGACCCGCCGCCGTGGGCTTCAGACCACGCCCGTCGCGTTCTGTGAGCTTGGCACCCAGCTCCCGCTCGAGAGCGGTCACCGCCGCCGACACCGACGGCTGGGTGACCACCAGCTCCTCGGCCGCGGCCGTTACCGATCCGCGCCGGACGACGGCGAGAAATGCAGTGAGCTGCGTGATCGTGACCGCCATGGCATCCTCACAGCGCTTCCTGCACCAGCTCCGTGAGCTCCGCCAGTCGCAGGTCGTCGGCGTGGCCGGAGGTCTTGATCGCGTCCTCGAACATCGTCACGTCCTTGGGGCAGGTGACCACGAACAGGTCGAGCGGCCCCACCGACACCGCCTCGCGGATGCGGTTCTCCGACGGCCGCTCCGCGCCCGGCGTGTCCGGGATCCAGATGCGCCCGCCGCCGGCGCCGCAGCAGAACGAGTTGTCCCGGTTGCGCGGCATCTCGATCAGCGTGCAGCCGAGCCGCCGCAGCACCTCGCGCGGCGCGTCGTAGCCTCCGTTGTGGCGCCCCAGGTAGCAGGGGTCGTGGTAGGTCACGCGGTGGGAGAGCTTCCCGTCCACCGCCAGCCGGCCCGCCTCGATCAGCTCGAGCAGCAGCGCCGTGTGGTGCACCACGTCCCAGTCGCCGCCGTAGTCGGGGTACTCGTGGCGGAGCGTGTTCAGCGAGTGCGGGTCGCTGGTCAGGATGCGCGCGAACTCGCACTCCTGCAGCTGCGCCACGTTGTGCTCGGCCAGCGCCTCGAACAGTCCCTCCTCCCCCACGCGGCGAACGTCGTTGCCGGCGTTGCGCTCGCCGTCGAACATGATCCCGAAGTCGACGCCCGCCCCGTGGAGGATCTCCGCGAGGGCGCGCGTGATGCGCTGCGAGCGCGGGTCGAACGACGCGTAGTCGCCCACGAACCAGAGCAGGTCCACGGGCTCAACCCGCGCGTCCTTCACCTCGAAGTCGAGCTCCTCCGTCCAGCGCCCGCGGCGGCGCCGGTTCTCGCCGAACGAGTTGCCGGACTTGTGGATCACCTGAAGCGTGGACTGCAGGTTCGAGTCCAGCTCGCCCTCCTCGATCAGATGGCGGCGAAGCTGGTTGATGATCGGCGCCTGCTCGATGCCCACCGGGCAGATCTCCACGCACGCGTTGCACTGCATGCACGACCAAAGCGTGTCCACGTGCACGGCGTGCTCGCCGATCACCGCGCGGTCGCTGCCGCCGTTCGACCCGTGCATCAGCGAGCCGAGCACGCCGCCGATGCCCACGTCGCTCATGCTCGCGTTGGCCTGCTCGCGCAGCTCGAGGATCACGTCGCGCGGGGACAGGGGCCGCCCCGTGGCGTTGGCGGGGCAGGCCTCGTGGCAGCGGCCGCACTTGGTGCAGGCATCGAGCTGGATCAGGTGGGCGACGCTGAAGTCGGAGATCGTCGCGTAGCCGGCGGGCTCAGATGACAGCTCCTCCGGGATCGGCCGCAGCCGCTTGCCCGCCAGCGGGTCCTTGAGCACGAGCCCCGCGTAGCTCGCGAGCATGTGACCCGCCTTGGTGAACGGGATCGCCGCGACGAACGTGATCGCGAGCAGCCCGTGGAACCACCAGATGCCGTGGCGGATGTCGGACAGCCCGCTCTGCCCGATCCCGAGCGCGTCGTAGAGCTGCGCGAACACCCAGCCGATCGGCGACCACGCGTTGTAGCCCGGATTGTCCTCCGCCACCCGCACGCCCTCGAGCAGGTAGCCCGTGAGCGCGATCGTGATGAGCACGCCGAGGAACACCCAGTCGCCCACGCGGTACACGCGGCGGTCGTACTGCTCCTCCCCCGGCTCGCGGTCGGGGCGCGCGTAGTCGAGCTTGCGCGGGCGCAGGATCCCGCGCCGCACCATCAGGACCGCGAGTCCTCCCACCAGCGCCAGCCCGAACGCGTCAAGGACGATCGAGTAGACGAGGTAGAAGTCGCCCTTGAAGTAGCTCGCGCCGAAGATGCGGTGCACGATGTCGGTGTCGATCGCGAGGATCACCGTGCCGATGAACAGCACGAGGAAGCCGTAGAACGTGCCGCGGTGCGACCAGCCGGCGAGCGGGTCTCTTCGGGCGATCGAGCTGTGCGCGAACAGCGTCTTCGTCCCGTCCCTGAAGCGCGGCCACAACTCCGAGCGCGGCGGTAGCCAGACCGCCCTGCCGCGCCTGTACTTGGCCACCGGCCGCGCCACCCCGTAGGCGAACACCACCACCGACGCCACCGCCAGCGCGTACCAGAGCACCTCGAGCCCGGTGCTCAGGTGCCAGAGGACCGGCCGTGTCTTCTCCGCTGCCTCGAGAACGAGCATCCGGCGCTCAGCCAGACTGCTGCTCGAGCTGCTCGGCCACGTCGAACAGGTCGGCCACCACGCCGTAGTGGGCCACGCTGAAGATCGGCGCCTCGGGGTCGGTGTTCACGGCGATGATCGTGTCCGCCCCGCGCATGCCGGCCAGGTGCTGGACCGCGCCCGAGATCCCAAGCGCCAGGTACACCTTCGGCTTCACGGTCTTGCCCGACTGTCCCACCTGGCGCGCGTTCGTCACCCAGCCGGCGTCCACCAGCGGGCGCGACACGCTCAGTGTCGCCCCCATCCGCTCGGCCAGCTCCTCGAACTGCTCGAGGTTGTCCTTGTCCTCGATCCCGCGGCCCACCGACAGCAGGAAGTCGGCCTTCGTGATGTCCACGTCGCCCGCCTCCACCTCGCGGAACTCCACATGCTCGGAGCGCGGCTCGCCGAGTTCGAGCGTCACCTCGCGCCACTCGGGCGAGCCGCCGCCGGCCTCCGCTGGCTCGAACGTGCCGGGGCGCAGGAGCAGCAGCACCGTGTCGCGGCCTGGGAAGTCGAGCTCCGCCTCGAGCTTGCCGCCGTAGGCGCTCGCGCCCCACCACCGGGCCGTCCTCCCACGACATCCGCGTCACGTCGCTTGCGAAGCCGTGGCCGCCGCGCGCCGCCACCGCCGGCGCGAAGCCAAGCGAGTCGATCGAGTGCGCGAGCACCACAACGGACGGCTGCTCCGAAGCGATCAGCCCCTCGAGCGCGCGCTGCGCCACGTGCGGCTCGAAGTGCTCGGTGGGCGTGCGCACCGCGAGCACCGCGTCCACGCCCTCAACCGCAAGCCGCTCGCGGTAGCGCGACGGGTCTGAGTCCACCACAGCCACCGTGAGCGGCCCGGGCAGCTGCCGAGCCGCCCCGATCAGCTCAAGCGACACATCGCGCAGCTCACCGCGCCGCGCCTCGGCCACCACGAGCACGCCGCTCATCCGCTCAGCCTCTCGCTGACTATTTCCCGGATCCGCGTGGCCACTTCGGCCGCGGACCCCGAAAGCATCTCCGCTCCCTCCCCAGCCTCGGGCACCGCGAGCTTGCGCAGCCGCGCGCCGCTGGCCGCCTCCACGTCGGAAGCCGACAGCCCGAGCCCACCAAGGTCCAGCACCTCGAGCGGCTTCTCGCGCGCCTGCTTGATCGCGCGCAGGTTGGCGTAGCGGGGCTCGTTGATGCCCGTCTGCACGGTGAGCAGAGCCGGCAGCCCGATCCGCACGACTTCGATCAGCCCGCCCTCCAGCTCGCGCTCCACCGTCAGGCCCCCATCCGCAGCCGAGATCGCCCGGGCCACCGCCACATGCGGCAGATCCAGGAATCCCGCGAGCCCGATCCCGGTCGCGCTGTTGACAGCGTCGGACGACTGCACCCCGCACAGAACCAGATCGGGCGACTCGCGCCCCACCGCCGCGGCCAGCACCCGAGCGACCGCAAGCGCATCCGCTCCCTCCAGCGCGGGATCCCAGATCCGCACCGCCCGATCCGCGCCCTTTGCGAGGCACGAGAGCAGGCCCTCGGTGGCCTCCTCCTCGCCCACGGTGACCACGATCACCTCGTCCCCCATCTGCAGCGCCGCCTCCACCGAGAACTCGTCCCACTCGTTGAGCGACCACTCCAGGAAGTCGGGATCGACCGCGGAGCCGCCGTCGACGAGCTCGAAGTCCTCGTCGACGACGGCCACCTGCTTCACAGGCACGACTATGCGCATGCGCGCGACCTCAGCTCGCGGCCACCATGTCCGACGGCGCGAGCAGTTGCGACTCGAAGTCGCCGTTGCCCGTGTCGCCCCACAGCCGCCGCTCGCGGATGAACGGCAGCGGCATCGCCGGGTTGTCCGAGTCGATCTCGCGCGCCAGGCGGTGCCCGTCGAACACCGAGTCCACGATCATCCGCGGCGCCGAGGCATCGCCGATGATGTAGAGCGCCTCGATGCCCTCGCGCTCGAGCGCCGCCGGATCCGACTTGAGCTCGCGGTAGAGCTGGTCGTTGGAGAGCCGCTGCGTGCAGAGCACGACGGTGTCCACCTCGACCTTGTCCTTGTGGCGGTCGTCCCACACGTTGTAGAGCGTGCAGGCGCCGGGCTCGATCGAGTCGACCATCGTGTAGGTGCGGATGTCCACGCCGAGCCTATGCAGGTCGCGGTGGAGCATCGGCGCCTCGAGCGTGTAGTGCATGTAGTCCGCCACGTCGGCGGCCTGGGTGACGAGCGTGACGTCCTTGCCCTCGCCGGCCAGCTTCTGGGCGATCGAGGCGCCCATGAAGTAGGCCTCGTTCTCGAGCACGAGCACGCGCTGCCCGATCGTCTTCTTGCCCGCCACAACCTCGTCCGGCGTGAGCTGCCAGTCGAGCGACGTGTCCGCACCCGGGATGGGCGCGTGCGTGGCCGGGTTGAGGCCGTCGGTGGCGAAGTGGCAGCCGGTGGCGATCACCACGATCTCGGCGCCGTACTCGAGCACGTCCTTGGCGCTCAGCGTCGAGCTCAGGTGCACCTCCACGTTCTTCAGCTTGTAGAGCTGGACCTGCCGGTAGTTGACGATGCGACTCCACTCGCCGAGCCCGCGCGCGGTGCCCCGGAACAGGTTCTCCTTGCCGTCCGAGTGGCCAAGCTTGGAGATCCAGTTCACGCAGCCGCCGATGTCGGTGTCGGCCTCCACCAGGTGCACCGCCGACATCTGGCGCTTGCCGAGCACCATCGCGCACTCCATGCCGGCCGGTCCTGCGCCCACCACGAGCACGCCCTTGTCGGCGTTCTTCGCCTTGGAGAACTTCTCGGGGTGCCAGCCGCGGCGGTACTCCTCGCCGGCTGTGGCGTTCTGCGTGCACACCATCGGCGGGCCGCCGATCTCCCAGCGCGAGATGCACTGGTTGCAGCCGATGCACTCGCGAATGTCCTCGGGCCGGCCCTCCTCGATCTTCTTGGGCAGGAACGGGTCGGAGATCGAGGGGCGGGCGGCGCCGATGATGTCGAACTGCCCGCTCTTGATGATCGCGACCATCGTGTCCGGGTTGGTCACGCGTCCCACGCCCACCACCGGCTTGTTGGTGTGGTTGCCGGCCTTCACCTGGCCGGTGTACGGCTTCTCGTGGTTCTCCTCGAAGAAGCGCGAGGGGCCGGCGTTCTGGCCCCACTCGGCGATGTCGCCCACGGTCAGGTCCCAGAGGTCCACGAGGTGGTCGACGTGCTCCACGAAGCGCACGCCGTCCTCGCCAACCTGGATCGAGGTGGCGCCAAGCAGGTGGTCCACAGCGAAGCGCGAGGCAATCGCGCAGTCGTCGCCCACGGCCTCGCGCACCTTCTCGAGGCACTCCTTCCAGAAGCGGGCGCGGTTCTCGAACGAGCCGCCGTACTCGTCCGTGCGGCGGTTGTAGAAGGGCGAGAGGAACTGGAACGGCAGGTACGCGTGCGCGCCGTAGACGTAGACGATGTCGAAGCCGGCATCGCGCGCCCGGATCGCGGCGTCCACGTACATCTTCTGCAGCTCGAGGATGTCGTCCTTGTCCATGTAGCGCGGGTGGATGTTCAGCTCGAAGTCCGAGGGGATCTGCGACGGGCCGCGCGGGGTGGCGCGCGACTCCATGCAGGGGGCGTGCGGGCCGCCGTACCAGAGCTCGATCCCGGCGAGCGCGCCGAAGCTGTGCAGGCGGTCGGTCATCGCCTTGAGGTTGCGCACGTCGCCCTCGTCCCAGATGCGCGCCGACACGCGGCTCGTGTCGTCGGACTCAGGATGAATCGAGCAGTACTCGGTGCAGCACGCGCCCCAGCCGCCCTCGGCCTTGATGCCGCGGTGGTAGGCCTGCATGCCCGGCTTCTCGGACCCCGCGCCGATGCAGTGAGGCACCTGGTAGAAGCGGTTCTTCAGAGTCTTCGGGCCGAGCTGAATCGGCTCGAAGAGAATGTCGTACTTCGGATCGCGCGCCACCGACTCTCCTTCACCCCGGGAAACAGACAAGAGACAAATAGGTCTAATTGTGCTTTGTACCGGAGTTGGTGGGCGCTGTAAAGACCGGGTGGCTGACAGCACCAGTTGACTGACTTTGGACAAACTGGTACAAGACTCCTCCGACGGCCGTGACCGTCTAAACGGGGGCGCCTTTACGGCGCGATAGGAGGGACACGCGATGGCCACTGCTCAGGTTGAGGAGCGCCAACTCCTCAAGGCGATGTCGTGGTGGGACGGGTTCGTCGTAGCGCTTGCGAATCCCGGGTTCTTGATTGCGGCGCTGGGCGCGTCCATCGGTGTGCTGGGAACCACGGGCGCCGTTGTCCTGTGGCTCATCTCGGTCCTGCTCGGCGCGCTTCAGAACAACATCTACGCCGAGCTGTCCACGATGTTCCCGGACAAGCCGGGCGGCATCGCCCTATTCGCACATGAGGCGTGGCGCAAGTACCTGACGCTGGTCGGCCCGATCGCCACCTTCGGCTACTGGTTCGCCTGGTCGAGCGTGCTGGCGATCAACGGCCTCGTGGTGGGAACTCTGATCCAGTCGGAGTGGTTCTCGAGCACCACCTGGACCCATCATGGCGCCGGCTTCGACATGAACCTGCCGATCCTGCTCGGCTGCATCGCGATCGGCATCGTCTGGATCGTGAACGTGCGCGGGGTCAGGCCGGCCGTCTGGCTCAGCTACCTCACCGGATTCCTGCTGGTGATCCCGGCGTTCGTGCTGATGTTCCTCCCCTACGTCACAGGCGATTGGCACAGCGCGAACATGGAGTGGCTGATCGGCAAGGGCGGCGGGCTGGCGCTGGCGCTCACCTGGCTCTACTTCATGGGCTGGTCCTCCTACGGCTTCGAGACGGTGGCGGCCTTCGGGCCCGAGTACCACGATCCGCAGACCGACACTCCCCGCGCGCTGCGCGCCTCCGCGGCGTTCTCGGTGCTGGTGTACGGCCTGCTCCCGCTTGGCGTGGGCGGCACGCTGGGCACGAAGGCGATCGCGGGCGACCCCACCTTCATCTCCTTCTACACCACGGCGTTCGACAAGATCGTGGGCAACGCGCTCGGCAACGTGATGGTGGTGTGCCTGATCGCGGGCCTGCTGCTGTCGATGAACACGGCCACGATGGACGGCTCGCGCGCCCTGTTCGGCATCTCCAAGGACGGCATGACGATCAAGGAGCTGGGCGTGCTGAACCACTTCCACGTCCCGGCTCGGGCCATGACGCTGGACGCGATCATGAACCTGTTCCTGCTCACGTACTTCGCGAGCGCGATCGAGATCATCGCCGCGGGCAACCTCGGCTACATGCTCGCCCACGTGTTCGCGTTGAGCGGCTTCCTGCTGTTGCGCAAGGACCGGCCCAACTGGCCGCGGCCGATCAGGCTGTCGGCCATGTGGGTGCCGATCGCGGGCTTCCTGGTGGTGGCCAACCTCGTGTTCATCGTCGTGGGCGCGTTCATCTACTCGGGCGGCTTCCTGGGCATCAGCACGCAGTACGGCTACGGCTGGGACAAGACGCGTATCGGCATCCTGGTGCTGCTGATCTCGCTGGTGCTGTACGCGTTCCGCCACATCGTGCAGGACAAGGGCAAGATGAGGCTGCGCGAGGAAACGCCCACCATGCCGCCCGAGCCGGCGGCGGTTGGCGAGGCCGCGGTGGCGCCGCCCGTCGCGCCGGCCACCTAGGCCGGATCACTCAACCCGCAGGTCCCATACCGGGAGGTCAGCGATGGCCTCCCGGTAGCGGCGCCTGTGCACGGGCCGCAGCAGCATGAACCACGACATCAGCGCCACAGGCAGCAGGAAGAAGACGCTGAAGATGTTGCCGGTGAGGGTGAAGAACGCCGCCAGCCCGAGCACCAGCAGCCCGATCGTCACGGGCAGCACGCGGAACCGAAGCTGGAGCCGGCGGATCCGCTCGTAGTCGTCCTCCGGGATCTGGCCGGTGTCCCAGCTTCTCCCGCAGCGCTCGCAGGTCCAGCGCTCGCCGTAGGCGAGGTCGCGCCGCTCCGAGCACTCGCAGGTCACGGTGATCGGCGGCCCGCGCCAGACGGCGCCCGGCTTCTCGTGACCGAGGCGCTCGCGCTTCCGGCGCTGCCCGCGCCGCGGTAGTGGCCAGGGCATGTCGCTAGTTCCGCTGCCGGGGCACGTGAACCCGGAACGCCACCGGCGTCGGATGGCCGCCGTTGGTGAGGCTGAGGTCGTCGGGACAGGCGGACGCCGCCACCACGAGGTCAGTATCCGCACGGAATACCACGTGGTCGCCCGGCTTGGACAGCGGCGCGCGGATCTCGACGATCCGCAGGTCGTCCCCCAGCACCGTGTTGTAGAAGAGGTTCACCGGCTCCCAGAAGCGCCTCGGCTCGTAGCCGAAGCCGGCGAGCTCGCGATTGAAGCTGTCGGTGCAGTTGAGATGGTCCGGCTGGCCCAGCGCTGCGTAGTACTCGCGGTTGCAGGCCACGCCGATCGTGTCGTGGCGGCCCACGTCGTCCTCGAGCACGGTGAGCAGCGGGTTGCCCTCGCCGTCCACGTACGGCTGCCCCGCGAGCGGGAAGAGACCGTCGCAGACCGCGCGCGTCACGCTGGTGGAGATTCCCACCCCGGGGCGATCCTCGTGGAACGCGAGCACGTCCGAGCACTGCTGGCCCTCGAGGTCCTCGATTTCCACGAGCTCGCCCGCGTGCACTGTGACCGCGCGCGCGTCGCCCGGCTCGATCCGGACGTCGAGGCGCGTGTCCTCGAGCCTCTCGCCTAGCTCGGTCGATGACACGAGATCGAGTCTGTCGACGTTATACGAATTTGTCAACCGGCCCTTTGGAGCGGCCATGGGAAGCATCCAGTAGGGGCCGTGCGGCCCGGTGATGCGCCTCACCGCGACCCTTGTACCTATTTGTTCACCGGTGTAAGGTGTCGCGAACACTCGACCACCTGCCGGAAAGGAAGGGGGACTCGCATGGCGACCACCGCCGAGGGGGCCGTGACTACCGACCAGCCGCCGACCATGGGAGGCACGGTTCAGAGCGTGCTGTCCACGGCCGCCACCAAGGCGCCGCCTGCAACACTCGAAGAAGCCCGCAACCAGCCGGGTCGGATCGAGCGCATCGCCAAGATCACCGAGCGCATCGAGCGCGACGGGATCAAGTATGTCTTCTTCCAGCAGGTATCCGTCACCGGCCGCGTGATGGGCAAGGGCGTGGTCGCGTCCTTCTTCCCCCAGGTCGCGCAGAAGGGCTACCAGCTCGTCTACGGCGCCACCGCCAACCTGTTCACGGACCGCGCCGGCAACTACATCGGCTTCGGCCCGGAGGAGTCCGAGCTGGCCGCGATGGCCGACCTCGACACCTTCCAGGTGCTCCCCTGGGACAACCGCGTGGCGCGCGTGTTCTGCGACTGCTACGACACCGAGACCGGCGACCTGCTCGACGCCGACCCGCGGCAGAACCTCAAGAACGTCGTCGCAGACTTCGAGAAGGAGCTCGGCTACAGCTTCCTGATCGGCATCGAGCCGGAGATGATGTGGCTCAAGCGCGGCGAGAACGGCAGCGAGCCCGAAGGCGTCACGAAGCCGTACTGCTACCACATCCACCAGTTCGAGGAACTGCGTCCGGTGCTGCTCGACGTGGTGGAGTACGGCCAGGCGCTCGGCCTCGACATGAGCTACGGGGATCACGAGGACGCGCCCGGCCAGCTCGAGCTCAACTTCCTCTTCGACCGGCCGGTGAAGACGGCCGACAACATCACCACCTACCGGCAGATCTGCGCGGCGGTGGCCCGCAAGCACGGCCTGCTGGCGTCGTTCATGCCGAAGCCGTTCACGGGCGTGTCGGCCAACGGCCACCACCACCACTTCACGCTCTGCGACGCCGAGGGCAACAACGTGTTCCACGACCCGGACGGGCCGGGCCAGCTCTCGGACACCGCACGCCACTTCCTCGGCGGGCTGCTCGACCACTTCGGTGCGCTGATGTGCATCGGCAACCCCACCGTGAACTCCTACTGCCGCATGTGGGACACGGGCTTCTGGGCTCCCGTCTACAAGAACTGGGGCTGGCAGAACCGCACCTGCACGGTGCGCGTGGCCAGCGGCGGCCGCTTCGAGTACCGCGGCGTCGACTCCTCCTGCAACCCCTACCTCACCGTTGCGGCGCTGCTCAAGGCCGGGCTCGACGGTATCCAGCGCAAGCTCGACCCGGGCCCGCCGCAGGACGCCAACACCTACGACCTGCTCACCCAGAACGGCCAGGCCACGCTCGAGCGCGTGCCCGACAGCCTGGGCGACGCGCTCGACGAGCTGGCCAAGGACGAGGTGGTGAAGAGCGCCATGCCGGGCCGCCTCTACGAGGTGTTCCACCAGTACAAGCGCGACGAGTGGGAGCGCTACCTCGCCGCCGTCACCGACTGGGAGCGCGACGAGTACCTGGAGGTCCTCCCCTAGTGTGCGGCATCGCCGGGATCATCTATCGCAACGGCGGGGGCGAGCATCGTGTCGGGCGCGACATGACGCTCATGCTCCAGGCGATGAAGCACCGCGGGCCCGACTCCACGGGCTACGCGCTGTATCGCTCCACCCAGGACAGCTACGTGATGCATGTGAAGCTCGCCGAGGCCAACGGCCACCACGACTTCGACTACGAACAGCAGCTGCGCCGGCAGCGCCACGACGTGGAGGCGCGCGTGCGCGAGCTCGGCGCCCAGATCCACGAGATCGTCCCCGCCACCGCGCACGGCATGACGATGACGTTCGACCACGATGGCGACCTCAAGCGGCTGGCCGACTACGTGGAGGATGTGCGCGGCGTGGAGGTGCTGTCGCTCGGTCACTCGCTCGAGATCGTCAAGGACCTGGGCGACGCGAAGACTGTGGCCGCCGACTACAACCTCGACAGCTTCGTGGGCACGCACGCGATCGGCCACGCGCGCATGGCCACCGAGTCGGACGTGGACATCGCCAACGCGCACCCGTACTGGGCCTATCCCTTCCCGGACGTGGCGGTGGTGCACAACGGCCAGCTCACCAACTACCACCAGTGGCGCCGGCGGCTCGAGCGCGCCGGGCACCGCTTCCAGTCGGAGTGCGACTCCGAGATCATCGCCGTGTACCTGGCCGAGCGCATGGCCCAGGGCGACTCGCTCGAGGACTCGATGCGCAAGAGCCTTGATGAGCTCGACGGCGTGTTCACCTATATCTGCGTGACCGAGGACGCGCTCGGCATGGCCAAGGACGAGCTCGGCGCCAAGCCGCTCGTGCTCTACGAGTCGGACGACATCGTGGCTCTGGCGTCCGAGGAGATCGCGATCCGCAAGGTCGTGGACCGCGAGATCGAGACCTATGACCCGTACGAGAGCGAGGTGATGGTGTGGACCACGTAACCGCTCCCGAGACGGAGGTCCTGTTCGACCCCCGCGGCCTCGTAGAGCTCGACGCCACGATCCCGAAGATCTCGGAGATCGACGGCGAGTCGGCGGTGTTCGACGCGCACGAGCTGACCACGCGCAAGATCAACGGCGAGCTGCGCTGGCTGATCTACGAGCAGGGCGTGAGGGACGTGACGATCAAGAACCCAAGCGCGCGCCACTCGCTGGGCGTGGGGATCCTGGCGCGCTGCCGGATCACGTTCGAGGGCAGCCTCGGCTACTTCGGGTGCGGGCTGATCGACGGGCCGGAGGTTCACATCACCGGGCGCGTGGGCTGGTCGTGCGCGGAGAACATGATGTCCGGCGTCGTGGTGATCGAGTCGAACGCCGGCTCGCTGGCGGGCGCGGCGCTGCGCGGCGGCGACCTCGTGGTGAAGGGCCAGGTGGGCGCGCGCACCGGCATCGACCAGAAGGGCGGCACGATCATCGTGCTTGGCACAGCCGGCTCGATGACCGGCTTCATGATGCAGCGCGGCCGCCAGATCATCTGCGGCGACGTGGGCAACGGCCTCGGCGACTCCATGTACGACGGCACGATCTACGTGGGCGGCAAGATCAAGTCGCTCGGGATCGACTGCGTGGAGGGCGAGTGGACCGACGCCGACACCGAGTTCGTGGAGCGCAAGTTCCGTATCTACGGCCTCGGCTCGCCGCCATCGCTGCAGAAGTTCGTCTGCGGCAAGAAGCTCTACAACTACGACAGCCTGGAGCCGAGCGAGCGGAAGCTCGTTCTCTAGCGGGAGGAGGCGACATGGCCGACGAGAACGCACCCGCTCCGCAGACGATCCTCGGGCACAGCAACATCTTCACGCCCGACGTCATCAACGACATCCACATGAAGGCCGAGCTCGGCCGCTACCGGATGCGCGGCTTCTCGATGTTCAAGAAGATCCCGCACTGGGACGAGCTGATCTTCCTGCCGGGCACGCTCACGCGCTTCGTGATCGAGGGCTACCGCGAGAAGTGCGAGACCAAGACGGTGCTGGGCGCGCGCTTCGCCAAGAAGCCGATCGAGCTGGACATCCCGGTGTACATCACGGGCATGAGCTTCGGCGCGCTTTCGCTCGAGGCGAAGATGGCGCTGGCCAAGGGAGCGTCGATGGCGGGCACCGCCACCTGCTCCGGAGAGGGCGGAATGATCCCGCCCGAGCGCGACCTCTCGACCAAGTGGTACTACCAGATCATCCAGAGCCGCTACGGCTTCAACCCGCACCACATGATGCTGGCCGACGCGATCGAGTTCTTCATCGGCCAGGGCTGCAAGGTCGGGCTCGGCGGCCACCTGATGGGACAGAAGGTGACCGAGCAGGTGGCGGAGATGCGCTCGCTGCCGGCTGGGATCGACCAGCGCTCACCGGCGCGGCACCCCGACTGGCTCGGCCCCGACGACCTGTCCCTGAAGGTGCAGGAGACGCGGGAGGCCACCAACTACGAGGTGCCGATCCAGCTCAAGCTCGGCGCCGCGCGCGTGTACGACGACGTGCGCATGGCGGCCAAGTGCGGCCCCGACATCATCTACCTGGACGGAGCCGAGGGCGGCACGGGAGCCGGGCCGCACCTGGCGGCCGAGGAGACCGGCATCCCGCTGATGTCGGCCATCCCGGAGGCGCGGCGCGCGCTCGAGGACGTGGGCCTGGCCGACGAGATCGACCTCGTGGTGGCCGGCGGCATTCGCAACGGCGGCGACATCGCCAAGTGCCTCGCTTTGGGCGCCACCGCGGTGGCCATTGGCCACTCGGCGCTGATGGCCCTGAACTGCAACAAGGAGATCCCGGGCGTGACGGACTACATGGGCTCCGTCGGCGTGCCCGCGGGCCAGTGCTACCACTGCCACACCGGCCGCTGCCCGGTGGGGATCACCACGCAGGATCCGGAGCTGCGCAAGCGGCTCAACGTCGAGGAGGCCGCACACCGCGTCTACAACTTCCTCCACACGCTCACGCTCGAGGTGCAGATGCTCGCCCGCGCGTGCGGGAAGACGGACGTGCACAATCTCGAGCCCGAGGACCTCGCGGCGCTCACCGTGGAGGCCGCCGCGATGGCCCGCGTGCCGCTGGCGGGCACCGACTACATCCCCGGCGTGACCGAGACCAATGCACTCGAGGAGATCAAGACGCTGCTCGACCGCCACCTGGCGGGGCCGGCGAACTACCTGCCGGCCGAGCCGGAGCCGGCCGCGTCCAGGGGCAACGGGAGCGACTCGTGAGCGGGCACGCGCCGGGCGAGCCGCAGAAGGTCGTCCAGATCGACTCGGAATACCTGTCTGGCGAGCGCTTGCCGTACCAGGAGGACATCTCTCTGGTGGAGGACATCGACCTCGAGGCGGCCACTCCGGGGCAGGACATCAACTGGCTCGAGGACGTGGAGCTGCTCGAGGAGGAGGGATCGCCCGCCGTCTTCGACCGCTACTCCAACTCGTTCATCCGGATCTACTTCGACATCCCGGCCGGGCGCGAGAACGAGATCGCGCGCAAGGTCCTGATCAAGCATCTCCAGTCCGGCAACTCCTACGGGATCCGCTTGAAGGAGCAGCACTGCAAGTTCCCACAGCCCGAGCTCGGTCCGTGGACCGAGGGCTCCCGCACGGTCGGCGCCGACTGGAAGGCGCCGGTGCTTGAGGGGTGGGAGCCACCGCTGCACTAGTCGCCGAGCCCCTCCAGGGTGCTGTGCGCGCCGCCGACGCGGCGCTGCTCGTGGCCGGGGACGAGCGGCCTTTCGCGCTGGTTGGGCACTGGGCCGCCAGCCGAGCGATCGTCGGTTCGGCGCCGGTCCGTGTCGCTACCGGCTTTGACGCGCTCGATCAGCTTCCCGACGTTGACGGCAGCGGGGTGGGAGGAGGTTGGTTCGGTTATCTCGGCTATGGGCTCGGCGTCGAGCCGCGGCCGCCTGCCCCGCCGCGGCCCGTGCCTCTCCCCGCTCTGCCCTTGGGTTCTACGACCACGTGCTGCGGCTGGACCGCGACGGCCAGTGGTGGTTCGAGGCGCTGTGGACGCCGGAGCGTGCCCCGGCTTTGGAGGAGCGCCGCGCGCTGCTCGCCGCCCGGCTCGCCTCTCCCCCTCCCCGCCGCCCCGTCGCCCTTGGCGGGTTCCGCGCATCCGGCGGCCATCGCGACGCGGTGGCCGAGTGCCGTGAGCGGATCGCCGCCGGCGAGATCTTCCAGGCCAACGTGTGCATGCGGCTCGAGTCGTCGTGGGAGGGCGATACAGCGCAGCTCTTCTGCCGCCTCGCCGAGCGGCTCGAGCCCTCCAAGGGCGCTTACCTCGAGGGTCCCTGGGGCGCGGTGGCGAGCATGTCTCCGGAGCTGTTTCTGCGCCGCGAAGGCACGCGCGTCTGGTCGGAACCGATCAAGGGCACGTCGCGCGACCGCGCCGAGCTCGAGCGCTCCGAGAAGGACCGTGCCGAGAACGTGATGATCGTGGACCTGATGCGCAACGACCTGGGGCGGGTGTGCGAGTTCGGGTCGGTGGGTGTGGACGCGCTGGCGGAGGCGAGGCCCGGGCCGGGCGTGTGGCATCTCGTGTCCACGGTGTCGGGCACGCTGCGCGACGGTGTGGGGGATGCGGAGCTGCTGCGCGCAACCTTCCCGCCCGGCTCCGTGACCGGCGCGCCCAAGGTGCAGACGCTGCGCGTGATCCACGAGCTCGAGTCGAGCGGGCGCGAGGTGTACACGGGCGCGATCGGCTACGCGTCGCCGCTCGCTGGCCTCGAGCTGAGCGTGGCGATCCGGACCTTTGAGCTGGCCGGCGGCCGGATATGGCTCGGCGCGGGCGGCGGGATCACGTGGAGCTCGGATCCGGATCGCGAGCTGGACGAGTGCCTGGCCAAGGCCTCACCCCTCATTGCCGCGGGAGGCGGTCGCATCGAGGAGCCGCCGCGCGGAGGCGCGGACCTGCCGCGCGCGCTCACCGGCGCTGCCGACAGGCCCGACCCGGCGCTCGGCGTCTTCGAGACCGTGCTGGTGGTCGACGGTGAACCGCAGCACTTGGGAGATCACCTGCGGCGGTTGGGGGCCGACTTCGAGCCGCCGGAGCTTCACGGCACGTGCCGGCTGCGCCTCGCCCTGGTTGATGGTTCCCTCAGCTGGGACACCGCGCCGCTTCCGGCGGAGCCGCCACCCAGCGGCTTTCTCCTATCTCCCTGGCTCCTCCCCGGCGGCCTTGGGGCGCGCAAGTGGCGCGACCGCCGTCTTGTGGAGCACCTCAGCGCCAGCGCCGAGGGAGTGCCGCTGCTCGTGGACGGAGATGGCTGCGTGCTCGAAGCATCATGGGGCAACGTGTGGGCGATCGAGGGCGACAGGCTCGTCACGCCGCCCGCGGACGGCCGCATCCTCCCGGGCGTCACGCGCGCGCGGCTCTTGCGCTTCGCGCTCGAGGCCGCCGAGGAGCGCCTCACGCTCGAGCGCCTGCGCGCGGCGGACGGCGTCTTCCTCACATCGGCGCTGCGCGGTGCGGTACCCGCGCACGTGGATGGCGGCGCGTCCCGGCATCCCCTCGTCTCAACGCTGGCGGACGCCCTCCTCCACCACGAACTGCAACTTAGTCTCGAATAGCGAGACAAACTTGCAGTTGGTCGCGCTAGGAGGGGTCGGGGGCGGTGGCGTAGCGCTCGAGGATGTAACGCCAGCCCTGCTCGGAGCCGAGCGCCGCGCAGTAGCTCTCACCGTCGTCGCCGTGGCGCTCGAAGGCGCGGTGCGAGAGCTCCACCCGGGTGCCCTGCCCCTCGGGCTCGAACAGCACCTCCACCTCGCTCGCCATGCGGTCGTCCGGAACGGGCTCGCGGTTGGGCCCGATCTGCCAGGTGAAGAGCAGCCGCCGCGGCGGCTCAGCTCGAGCGCGCGGCCCCAGTCGCAGCGGAAGCCGTGCGGCCCCCACTCCGAGCACATGCCGCCCTCGCGCGCGTCGATCGCAATCCGCTCGAGGGCGCCGGCGGACCAGGTGTACTCGCTCGGCCACCAGTCGCCGAGCCGGGCGACGAAGCGCTCGAAGGCCGCCTCTGGCGGCAGCTCCACGGTCACCGCGCAGGTGAGCGTGCCGTTGTCCACTTGAGTGCCCACTGCTTCCCGGCTTCCCGGGGCGCAGGACGGTAAACGGGGCAGTCAGCCGGTCTACGGGCCGGCGCCGTTGCCGCCGTCCGCGCCGTCGTCGAACACCTGCACGTGCTCGAAGCCGAAGCGGCCCTTCACGCACAGGTTGCCGCGCGTCACGTCGTGGTCGTCTGGCGAGTCCACGCGCACGATCTTGTTGTCCTGCACCACGAGGTCGACGTTGCAGCCCACGCCGCAGAATGCGCAGATGGTGCGCGTGACGGTCTGCTCCTCGGGCTTCCACTCGCCGCGCTCGCGCAGCTCGTACTCGCTCACCGGCATCAGCGCGCCCGTGGGGCACACCGCGATGCAGTTGCCGCAGTAAACGCACGCCGAGTCGGGCAGGTCCACGTTCAGCTCGGTGGAGATGCGGGCGTCGAATCCGCGCCCGGCGATGTGGATGGCGAACGTGTTCTGGTACTGCTCGCCGCAGGCGTCCACGCACTTGTAACAGAGGATGCACTTGGAGTAGTCGCGCACGTAGAGGTCGTTGTCGAGCTTCACCGGCTGGTGCACCGTGGCCGCGGTCTGGCCGTCCGGCTCGGCGTGATGGCCCGCGCGATGGCTGTCGCGCTCGGTGTCAGGAGGCGCGGGCGGTCCGTAGCGCGCGCTGTCGGCCCCGTACTGCTGCACGTAGAGCTGCGCCTCGGGCGCGGTGGACAGGTCCACGCTCGAGCCGAGGAACTCCATCACCATCTTGCGCGAGTGGCGCACCCGCTCCGAGTCCGTGAGCACCTTCATCCCGGGCTCCACCAGGCGAGAGCAGGCGGGCACGAGCGCGCGAGCGCCCTCCAGCTCCACCACGCACACGCGGCACACGTTGGCGGGCGCGAGCGTCTCGCCGTAGCAGAGCGTGGGCGTGTCGATGCCCACCTTGCGGCAGGCGTCGAGGATCGTGGCGCCCTCGCGGACGCTCACAGGCTCGCCGTCGATCTCCAGCTCCACCTGCCGAGCGCCGGGCTCTGCGTAGATGTCGCTCATCGCGAGAACGCCCCCAACCTGATCGCCGACTCCACCGCTCCGTACGCCGTCTGCCCGAGGCCGCAGATCGACGCGTCCTTCATGCAGGTGCCGATCTCGTCGAGCAGCGACAGCTCGTCGTCCACGCTTCCGCGCGTGCGGCCCGAGATCAGCCGCGCAAGCGCCTCCTCCTGGCGCACCGTGCCCACCCGGCAGGGCACGCACTGGCCGCACGACTCGTCGCGGAAGAAGCCCGCGATGCGCATCAGCATGCGCGGCAGGTCCACGCGGTCGTCGATCAGCATCACCACGCCCGAGCCGAGCGTGGTGCCCGCCTCACGGGCGGCCTCGATCGTCAGCTCGAGGTCGAGCTCGTCCGGCCCGACGAACCCGCCGGCCGCGCCGCCCATCAGCACCGCCTGGAGCGGCCGGCCGCCCGCCACGCCGCCGGCCATGTCGATCAGCGCGCCGAGCCGCGTGCCGTAGGGCACCTCGTACACGCCCGGCTTCTCGACGCAGCCGGACAGGCAGAACAGCCGCGTGCCGGTGGACACGCCGGAGCCCGCTGACGCGAACGCCGCCCCGCCGAACAGCACGATCTCCGGCACGTTGACGAGCGTCTCCACGTTGTTCACCACCGTGGGCTTGCCGAACAGGCCGTTCGACACCGGGAACGGCGGCTTGGAGCGCGGCTCGCCGCGGAAGCCCTCGATGGAGTTGAACAGCGCGGTCTCCTCGCCGCAGATGTAGGCCCCGGCGCCGCGCCGGATCTCGATGTTGAAGGCAAAGCCGTGGCCGAGCACGTCACGGCCGAGCATGCCCCGCGAGCGGGCCTCCTTGATGGCAGTCCCCAGGATCGCGCGCGCCTGCGGGTACTCGCCACGCAGGTAGATGTAGCCGTGCTCGCAGCCGGTGGCGTAGGCGGCGATCGTCATCGCCTCGATCAGCGCGAACGGATCGCCCTCCATCAGCACGCGGTCCTTGAAGGTTCCCGGCTCGGACTCGTCCGCGTTGCACACGAGGTAGTGCGGCCGCACCGGCTGGCGTGCCACCGCCTCCCACTTCACGCCGGTGGGGAACGCGGCGCCGCCGCGCCCCACGAGCCCGGAGTCCTTCAGCTCGCGGATCACGCCCTCCGGCCCCATCTCGATCGCCCGCCGCAGAGCCGCATAGCCGCCCTGCGCCCGGTAGTCGTCGAGGCTCGAGGGCGACACATGCCCAATCCGGCTGAGCAGCCGCAGCTGAGGCGCACCGGAGTCAGGCACCGTGGCGGGCGGATCGACGAACGCCGGAGCCTCCTCCCCTGCGACCTCCGACCCGCGACCTGCGACCTGCGCAACAGCAGCATCCGCGTCAGGCACGGGCGCAAGCACGTGCTCGACCGGCGACGAACCGGCACATGTAAAAAGCGCCGCCGGTGCCCGGTCACACTGCCCAAGACAGGGACTGCGCAGCCAGGTGACCGAGTGCGAGTCGTCCGCGTTCTCCGGCCCGAGCCGCTCCTCGATGCCCGCGATCAGCTCCTCCGCGCCCGCGCAGCGGCAGGCGATGTCGTCGCACACGTGCAGCACGCGCGGGGCACGCGGCTCGACGGTCAGGAGCCCGTAGAAGGTGGCGACGCCATACACGTCCGCGCGCGGGACCCTGAGCCGCTCGCAGATGTGGTCGAGCGCGGGCTCGCTGATCCAGCCCACCCGCTCCTGCACCGCCTCGAGAATCGGCAGCAGCAGATGGCGCCGCGCCCGGGCGTCGTGGCCGCCGCGAGCCACGTGGCCCTCGGTCTCGTCGGCGCGGACGCCGCCCTCCCAGCGCGACACCGCCGGGCCAAGCACGGACTCAACGGCCGCCCGCTCCGCCGGGCTTGCCGCCACCGTGCCCAGCCGCAGGTCCACTACTTGCCGCCCGCGCTCGCCGCCGACGCCACCGCCGCCTCGCGCCCGTCGAGCTTGTCCACGCGGATCGCCGACGCCTTGAACTCCGCGGTGCCGGACTTGGGATCTGTGGCGTCGATGGTGAGCTGGTTGGTGTCCACCTGGTCGGGGAAGTGGAAGGTCATGAAGGCGAGCCCGGGGCGCAGGCTCGAATCGACGTGCACCGGAGCCTCCACGGCGCCGCGCCGCGAGCTCACGCGGACGATCTCGCCCTCCTCCAGCCCGAGCCGGTGGACGTCCTCGGGCGAGAGATCGAGCGACTCGCCGCGGTGGAGCGGCGAGTCGTAGAGACCCGACTGCGCGCCCGTGTTGTAGGACTCGAGGCGCCGCCCGGTGGTGAGCCTGATCGGGAACTCGCCGTCCAGCTCGTCCACCGGAGGGCTGTGCTCCACCACGCTGAACGGCGCCGGCGGGCCCTCCAGCGGGTCGGCCCACAGGCGCCCGTGCAGGAACGGCGAGCCCGGGTGGCTCTCGTCCGGGCACGGCCACTGGATGCCGCCACGGTCCTCCAGCCGCTGGTAGCTCATGCCGCCGTGCATCGGGCTGAGGGAGCGCAGCTCGTCCCAGGCCTCCTCGGCGGTGGGCTCGCCCCAGTCGTAGCCCAGCCGGCGCGCAAGGTCGGTGAGGATCCGCATGTCGTCGCGCGCCTCGCCCGGCGCCTCGAGCGCCTTGCGTACGCGCTGCACGCGCCGCTCGGAGTTGGTCACGGTGCCCTCGCCCTCGCACCAGGAGGCGGTGCCGGGGAACACGATGTCGGCCATCTCCGCGGTCTTCGTGAACACGATGTCCTGCACGATCATCAGCTCGAGCTCCGACATCAGCCTGCGCGCGCGGTTGATGTCCGCCTCGGACTGGGCCGGGTTCTCGCCGATCACGTAGAGGTGGGTCAGGTCTCCGCGCTCCATCGCATGGAACATGTCCGTGAGGTGCCAGCCGTAGTGCGGATCGATCGGCACGCCCCAGGCCGCCTCGAAGCGGGCGCGCGCCTCGGCGTCCTTCTCGATGTCCTGGAAGCCCGGCAGCTTGTTGGGGATGGCGCCCATGTCGCCGCCGCCCTGCACGTTGTTCTGGCCGCGCAGCGGGTTGAGCCCCGAGCCCCAGCGCCCCACGTGCCCGCAGAGCAGCCCCAGGTTGATGAGCGCGAGCACGTTGTCGACGGCGTTGTGGTGCTCGGTGATGCCGAGCGTCCAGCAGATGATCGCGCGGTCCGCGCGCGCGTAGGCGTGTGCGGTCTCGCGGATCGCCTCGGCCGGGACGCCCGTGAGGCGCTCGCCCTCCTCGAGCGTGAACGGCTCCACCGAGGCGGCGTACTCGTCGAAGCCGGTGGTGGCGTGCTCGATGAAGCTGCGGTTGTGGAGGCCCGCCTGGATGATCTCGCGCGCCATCGTGTTGGAGAGAGCGATGTCGGAGCCCACGTCGAGTCCGAGCCAGAGGTCCGCCCACTGGGCGGAGCTGGTGCGGCGCGGGTCGACCGCGATGAGCCGTGCGCCGTCGTGCACGCCGCGCAGGAGGTGGTGGAAGAAGATTGGATGCGTTTCACGCGCGTTCGATCCCCAGAGGACGATGAGGTCCGTCTGCTCGATCTCCCTATAGGACGACGTGCCGCCGCCCGCTCCGAACACTGTCGCCAGACCGACGACGCTGGGAGCGTGTCAGGTGCGGTTACACGAGTCGACGTTGTTGGAGCCCATGACCTGGCGCACGAACTTCTGAGCCAGGAAATTCATCTCGTTGGTGGCCTTCGAGCACGAGAACATGCCGAACGACTTGCGGGCGTCGGCCTCGCGTGCATCCGCGAGCCCTGCGGCGGCGCGACTGAGCGCGTCATCCCACGAAGTGGGACGCAGCTCGCCGTCCGTGCGTACCAGCGGGACTGTAAGGCGGGTCCTAGATCGCATCTCTCCCCTCCTTTCTGATGCCTTCCGTGAGGATACGCATGTGATCCGCGGCTAACCAGCCGCCTCCGGGTTGACGGGGGTAGGTGGCTGCTCGCCGGTCAGAACTGCGACCACGTTGCGCGCGGCCAGCTCCGCCATCGCGGTGCGCGTCTCGATCGTGGCCGAGCCGAGGTGCGGCAGCAGCACCACGTTGTCGAGCACGAGCAGGTCCGGGTGCACCTCCGGCTCGTTCTCGTAGACGTCGAGCCCGGCGCCCGCGATCACGCCGTCGCGCAGGGCGGCGGCCAGCGCCGCCTCGTCCACGATCGGGCCGCGAGCGGTGTTCACGAGATAGGCACCCGACTTCATCCTGCGCAGCCCGTCCGCGTCGATCAGATGGCGCGTGTCCGGGGTGAGCGGCACGTGCAGGCTCACCACGTCTGCCGTCGCGAGCAGCTCGCCAAGCTCGAGGCGGCGCGCGCCGCCCAGCTCCTGCTCGACGGCCGGGTCGGCAGGCCGGCGCTGCGTGTAGACGATCTCCATCCCGAACGCGCGCGCCCGCCGCGCGGTGGCCTGGCCGATCTGGCCGAGCCCGACAATGCCGAGCGTCTTGCCCTGGATACCGGTGCCGAGCATGAAGAACATGTGCCAGGACCACCACTGACGCGACCGAATCACGCGCTCCCCCTCCCCGAATCGCCGCGTGACAGCGAGGATCAGCCCCATGGCGATGTCCGCCGTGGCGTCGGTGAGCACTCCCGGCGTGTTGGTCACCAGCACGCCGCGCTGGCTGGCCGCGGTCACATCGATGTTGTCGTAGCCCACCGCTACGTTGGCCACGCAGCGGAGCTGCTCGCCGGCGGCGTCGAGCACCTCGCCGTCGATCCGGTCGTGCAGCATCGACACCACCGCGTCCGCCCCCGCCACCGCGGCGGGCAGCTCCTCCGTCGTGAGCGGGCGGTCGTGCTCGGACACCCACACGTCGGCGTGCTCGCGCATGAGCTCGAGCGCTGAGTCCGGGATCCGGCGCAACACGGCCACGCGCGGCCGGCTCACGAACGCGGACGGGTCTTCTTAGTGTCGTAGAGCGGGAACTCGTCCACCGTAGCGCCCACCGTGCCGCCGCCCAGCGCGACGACCACACGCTGGCCCGGCTGATTGAGCTCACGGTCGATCGCGGCCATCGCGATCACCTGCATGTCGAACGTCGGGCTCTGGCAGGGCGAGCGTACGATCCCCACGTCGCGCGCGTCGAGCATCACCGTGGCGCCGTACTCCGGCACCTCGCCGCCGTCGATGCGCAGCGTGGTGAGCAGCCGCGGCGTCTTTTCGTGCGCGATCTTCTTCAGTGCCGCCTTGCCGAGGAAGTCGCCCGGCTCGTCGAGCTTCACGACGTTGTCGAGGCGCACCTCGAAGGGGTCGGTCTGATGCGGGAAGTAGTCGATGTCCGGGAACAGGAGGCCGGACTCGATGCGCAGCGTCTCGATTGCGGATAGGCCGATGGGCAGCAGTCCGTGCGGCTTGCCCGCCTCGATAACGGCGTTCCACAGCGCGGCCGCGTCATCGCGCGAGCAGTACAGCTCGAAGCCGAGCTCGCCCGAGTAACCGGTGCGCGAGAGCATCACCGGCACGCCGCCCACGGTCACCCCGTCCGGGATGAAGCGGAAGTAGCGCAGCTCGCCCACGTCGGTGCCCTCGGTGATCGGGCCTAGTACCTCGCGCGCGAGGGGGCCCTGCACCTGGATGTGGGGCATGTCGTCGGTCACGTCGGTGACCTCCACGTCCAGGCCGCGGTCCGAGGCCACCTGCCGGAAGTGCTTGAGGTCCGAGTCGTAGCTCGTGATCGAGAAGCAGTGGTCGTCCGAGTACTTGAAGATCGTCCCGTCCATGATCATCAGGCCGTCGCCGTCGCAGATGGCGCCGTAACGCACCTGGCCCACCTCGAGCGCAGCCATGTCGTTGGTGAACAGGTAGTCGGCGAGCGCCAGCGCGTCCGGGCCCTTCATGTCCCACTTGCGCAGGGCGGCCTCATCCCAGATGTTGCAGGCGTTGCGGGTGGCGTTGTGCTCGGCTATCGGATCACCGAAGTCGGCCGCCCACGCCCAGCCCTCCCAGTCGGTCCAATTCGCCCCGGCCTCGCGCTGGACCTCGTCAAACGCCGTCTTGTGAAGCTCCGTCGTCGACACGCCTGTCACCTCACTTGGATGAATTCGTCTACTCGCCGGAGAACTCATACCACAAGCTGGCGACCGCGGATAGACTGCGGGCACCGGTCCAGATGAATTTGTTCGTCCACTCACGTTTGGCAACGTTGCGAAAGGCGCAGGGGTAGGCGTGGCAGAGACCGGGGAGAAGCGGCCATCGCTTGCTGACAGCGCGGAACAGGCGCTGCGCGACTGGCTCGCCCCCGGCCGCCACCGCCCTGGCGACCGCCTGCCGCCGGAGCACGAGCTGGGCGCGATGCTGGGCGTTTCGCGCGGCACGTTGCGCACGGCTCTCGAGCGGCTCGAGTCCACCGGCGAGATCATCCGCCGCCAGGGCAGCGGCACCTTCGTGGCCACCGTGCCTCGCCCCTCCGCGCTCGACGAGGGCCTCGAGCGGCTCGAGTCGTACACCTCGCTCGCCCGCAGGCACGGCATCAAGCTCACGCTGGGCGAGCTGTTGATCGACCGCGGCCCGCTCGACAGCGAGGGCGCCGGCAAGTTCGGCGTCGAGGCCGACAGGGTGGCCACCTCCATCACCCGGCTGCTGCTCGCGGACGGCGAGCCGGCGGCCACGATGGTGGACACGATCCACCCGCACGTGGAGCTGCCCACCGACGCGCGGCTGCGCAAGGCGATGGAGCGCGGCGAGATGGTGATCGACGTGCTCACCGCGCAGGGCCTGCCGATGGCCTACGCCAACACGCGCATCGTGCCGCGCCTAATGACGGCACGCGAGCGCGCGGGCAAGGCGCTCGGGCTCACAGGCACCACCGCGGTGCTCGAGCTGAAGGAGACCTACCACCTCACCTCGGGCGAGATCGTCCACTTCTCCACCGACATCTTCGCCCCCGGTGCGCTCGATCTGCACGTGATCCGCTGGATCGAGGCGAGCGTGCCAGCGCAGGTGAGCGCGGTGGGCAAGAACGGCCGTGACAATGCGCGGCGCGGCCGCCGCAGGCGCGGCTAGTTGTGCAGCGCCGAGTCTGAGCCCGTGATCGAGCGGAGCTCCTGGCGGTCGGGCGTGCCGCCCACGGACACCGCCGCGCGCGCCCACACCAGGTGGTAGAGCACCAATAGCTGCACCAGCGCGAGCGAGTCCGAGCGGCGCAGGTCGGTGCCCACCGTGAACTCGCCCAGCCGCCTCACCCGCAGGTGGTTGGCGAAGCTCATCCGTTCCCACACCGCCTCCTCCAGCTCGGCGGCGCGCTCGGGCGGGAGGTCGCCCGGGATCTTCAGCACGAGGTCGCGCTCGCGGCGGATGAGCGAGGGCCCGCCATCGCCCTCGTCGAGCAGCGGCGAGAGGTCTGGGTGCGGGAGCGAGTCGCGCAGCAGCACGTCCGCGTCGAGGTGCGCCGGGTCCTCGGTGCGGCTCGGCCAGAAGGTCACGACGATGTCGGCGTGCTCACGCTGGGGCTGGATGTAGCGGGCGGCGTCGGACTCGCGCCGGTCGAGCTCGCGCAGCACCTCGTCCGTGGTGTAGCGGCGGCGGGTCAGGTCGCGCTTGAGCTTCCAGGCGCGGCGCAGCTCCTCGGGCGGGGCGAGGAACACGCGGATGTCGTGCGCGGTGCGGAGCGTCTCGGTGTGGAAGTTGAGCAGCCCCTCCACCACCATGAAGCTCGCGGGGCGCAGGTAAACCGGCGGCTTGAGGGTGCCGTCGCGGTGGTCGTACACCGGCTTCAGCACGGGCTCGCCGCGGCGCAGGTGCAGCAGGTGCTGGGTGAGGATGTCGATGTGGTTCGAATCGGGGTGGAGCGGCGTGACCCCCAGCCGCGCGCGCTCGCGGCGGTCGTAGCAGTGGTAGTCGTCGGCGCTCATGCGCACGGCATGCTCCCCGCCGAGCACGCGCACCAGCCCGCGGGTCAGCGTGGTCTTGCCGGCGCCGGAGTCGCCCACGATGCCGAGGATCACGGGGCGGGTCATGACGCCCCTGCCGCCAGCTCGCCGAGCTCGGTGTAACAGAACACCTCCCACTTGATCCCGTCGGGATCGTGCAGGAAGGCGCCGTAGTAGCCGAAGCGGTACTCGTCCGGAAACGCCCGCGGGCCGTCGCTCACGCTCCCCCCGGCCTCCGCCGCCGCTGCCGCAACCCTGTCCACGGTCTCGGCATCGTCCACGTGGACCGCGAAGTGGTGCACCCCGCCGGGCGCATACGGGTTCGGGGCCGCACCGGGATCGGCCGGATGCAGCATCAGCGACAGCGAGTGCTCGACACCCACCACGTGCGGGCGCTCGCCCCGGTCCGAGCTGTAGTTGGCCGGCCGCGAGAACACCCCAAGCGGCTCGAGCGCGGCCGCGTAGTACGAAGCCGACCGCTCCGGATCGGCCACCGACAGCGCGAGATGCTGGAGCATGGGGGCCAGGGGCGGATCGTACCCCTGTCCAATGCGGGCGCGGTGAAGACGCGAGTCTGTCGGGGAGGCTTCATGCCTCCCCGACGTCATTTAAAACGCGATCGGGGGGACGAAGTCGGCACGATCGGATCGGCCACCACGGGCAGCTGCCGCGCTCCCAGCGCCGCCCGCAGCCTCTCCTCAGCCTCATCCGAGATGCGCGCACCGGGCGCTCGCACCTCGGTCACGCCCGGCACGGCCATCAAGGCGGGGACGATCGTGGCGTGCAGCGTCAGTGGGCGGAAGTGGCAGCCCTGGCACATGCCGGTGAAGCGCAGCTCCACCACGCCCTCCGGACTGACCGCGGCGAGTTCGACCCCGCCGGCGTGCGAGCGCATCACGGCGCACACCTGCTCCACACGCGCGCGCAGCCGCTCGAGGTCCACGACGGGGTCGGCGCTCATGGCGTGGCCGCCAGCTCGGCGGCCTTCGCCTCCACGTCCACCCCCATCAGCTCGGCGAAGTTGCGCCCGAGGATCCGCTCCTTGTCCTCGCGCGTGATCTGGGGATAGCCGTAGCCCGAGCGCAGGTCCTCCGGGATCACCAGTTGCATGAACGCGGCGAGATGCGGCGCCGGGCCGCCCGCGAGCGCGGCCTCGGAGCCCCAGAGAAGCTTGTGCACCCCCACCTCGGCGAGCAGGCGCCCGACCTGCTCCTGGACGAGGCGCGGCGCCACCAGGAGCATGTTGAGGTTGCCCGACAGCGCGAGGTAGACGTTGGGGAAGCGCGCGGCGATCGACACGGCCTGCTCGAAGTAGGGAACCGCCAGGTGGTGGATCACGAAGTTGAGCTCCGGGAAGTCGCGCGCGGGGGCCTCGAGGTCGAGCGGCGAGAGCGGCCCGAGTGGCTGCAGCCCGAACGGCACGCCCTTGTGGAACTGGATGGTCCGGATGCCGAGCTCCTGGCAGCGCTCGTACATCGGATAGGCGAGCTCCTCGTCGTCGCAGCCCCACGAGCCGCGCTCGTGCCCGTTGTAGAACTTCATCGACACCGCGCCGAGCTCGCGCACCTGGTACTCGATCGCCTCGAGGGCGCCCTTCACCCCGCTGTAGACGGGGTCGGCGCCGCCGCAGAACAGCACCCTGTCCGGGTAGCGCTCGGCCATCGCGTGCTGGGCGGCCACCGGCGCGAAGAAGTCCTTGAACCAGTCGAAGATCGGCACCACCTGGGCCATCGCCATGTCGGTGGGCGCCTGCACGAACACCATGTCGTACATCTCCTCGACGGACCAGCGCTTGTCGAACTTCCACGACCCGTCGTTGTAGCCGGGCCACCTGCCCCCGGATGCCACCGCCATCAGCGACTCCCGGCCCGCCTCCGCGGACGATTCCGGCAGCAGGTTCTCGTCGGACATGTCGTACACGTGGATCACGTTGTCGAAGACGAAGATGCCGTCGATCATGCTCGGGTACCTCCTGCCGGGCGTGTGGTGGGTTGGCGTTCAAGCAGCTCGCTCATGGCGTGCTCGATCCGTGCGGCGGTGGGCACCACCTCGTCGAGCAGGCGGGTGGCGAACGGCGCCGGAGCGGGCTCCGAGCAGAGCAGCCGCGCCCGGCCCTCGAAGCCCGCGTGCACCACGCTCGCGAGCATGTGCGACGCCGGGCTGCCAGCCGCCCGCGACTCGTCCACGAACAGCACGGCGGAGTGGGGCGCCACGTGCTCGAGCAGCTCAGCTTCCGGGATCGGGTTGAGGCACGGCACACTCAGCACGGCCACTTCGATGCTCTGCGCGGCCAGCTCGTGGGCCGCAAGGAGCGCGCGCTGCGCCATCAGCGAGTAGCTCACGATCAGGCCGTCACCGCCTGATCGCAGCAGCGCGAGGCCGACAGGGGCGGGCAACTCTTCCACGGGACCCGTGGCGTCGGCCAGCAGCACGTGGTCGGCGATCACGCACGGGTCGCCGCCGGTGAGAGCCGCATGCAGCACGGCGTCGATCTCGGCGGGCGTGCCGGGCGCGTAGACGCGCAGGCCGGGAACGTTCTGGAGCATCGCCTGCGGCGTGTGCTCGTGCTGGGCGCCGCCCGCCCGTCGCGAGCCGGCCATCACGTGGACCGCCACCGGCGCCTGGGCGAGGCCGCCGCTCAGGTAGCGGACGTTGGCCGCCTCGAGCACCAGCGCGGGCCAGCCGTAGAACATGAAGCTCGCCGTGCTCACGGGCACCAGCGTCCGCACCCCGGCCATGGCAGCGCCGGTGGCCACCGACAGCGTGGCGAACTCGCTGATCGGTGGCTGGAGAACGTGGTCGGGGTGGTGGCGGGCGATGCCGTCATCGGGGTTGAACGGAGCGCTCAGCGATCCGCCGAGCACGAGCAGCTCCGGGTTCTCGTCGAGCTCGCGCGCGAGCGCGCGGGTGCGTGCCCCGTGGTAGCTGAGTTGCGCGCTCATCCGGCCGCCCACACGTCCGCGAAGGCGTCCTCCGCGGGCGGTTCCGGAGCAAGGGCCGCCGCCTTCACGGCCCGCGCCACGTCGGCGCGGATCGCGGCGTCGAGCTCACCCATCTCCTCGGCGGAGACCCCGTAGGAGGCCCGGCGGCGAACGTAGGCGAGCACCGGGTCGGAGCGTGTTCCGTTGCCGCCGGGGAGGCCGAGCGCGTCGGCCAGGTCGAGCGGTCCGCCGGGGTTGGCAGGCAGGAAGCCCGCGTTGCCCGGCCACGGCACCGAGCGCGCCTCGACGAAGCGCGCTCCCTTGCCTGCGCGCACGGCCGCCGCCGCGTCACGGAGCGCGGTCACGGTTGCGCCGGCGTCCGTGGCGTCGACGGCGGTGGCGCACACGCGGTGCGTCTCGGCGATGCCCGCCAGCGAGCCCGCCGATTGGAACGCGTTGGCCCGCGGGCCCGACGGCACCGAGTTGCTCTCGCACACGAGCAGCGCCGGCAGGTCCCAGAGGCTCGCCAGGTTGAGCGACTCGTGCAGGATCCCCTCGCCCATCGCACCGTCGCCGAACACGCACACCGCAATGCGGTTCTCGCCGCGGCGCTTGCCCGCCAGCGCCAGCCCGAGGCCGAGCGGCACGCCGCCGCCCACCATCGCGCTCGTGTAGGGCACGCCGTTCGCCGGGTCGGCCAGGTGCAGCGTGCCCGCCCTTCCGCGCTGCGGTCCGCCTGTTCTGCCGAAGATCTCTCGGAACATGGACTCGAGGTCGGTGCCGATCGCCGCGAGATGGTGGTGGTTGCGGTGGCTGAGGCTGAGCCAGTCGCCGGGCCGGCGGCAGAGCGCGATGCCCGCGGCGGTGGCCTCCTGCCAGATGCCGACGTGGTACACGCCGTCCACGAGGGCTGCGCGCTCGAGCAGCGCCTCCTCGAAGCGGCGCGCGCGCAGCATCGGAGCGAGCACCTCCCGCCAGGCGTCGCCGTCCGCTCCCCCCGCTGCTTCATCACGTATATTCATTACAGGTGGTTAATGGACGATAGCCAGCCGCTGGCCTCCGAGTCAAGGACGTCGCTCCGCGAGGTTCTCAGCCGGGTGCCCACCGCCGTCACCGTCATCACCACGGCGGACGGCGACGGCCCGCACGGCACCACCGTGAGCGCCTTCTGCTCCCTGTCCGCCGACCCACCGCTCGTGCTGGTTGCGCTCGACCGCGACTCGAACCTGCTCGGCAAGCTGCGCGCCACCCGTCACTTCGCCGTCAACGTGCTGGCATGCGGCCAGGACGAGATCGCGCGCCGCTGCGCCCAGAAGACCGCGAACAAGCTGCGGCTCCTCTGCTCCCCCGGGCCGGGCGAGGCACCCCTGATCGCCGGCGCGGCCGGCTGGCTGCGCTGCACGGTGGAACAACTGGTGCCAGGCGGCGATCACGAGATCGTCATCGGCCGCGTGCTCGCCTGCGAAGCGGCCGACCGCGAGCCGCTCGTGTACCACCGCCGCTCCTATGCGCGGCTGGCGGATATGCCGGGGTGAGAAACGCCCTGGCCGACCGAGCCGCCGCAGGGGAAGAACCGCGGCGCTCGGCTAGGACCGCGCGTCGTGCACAAAGAGCGCGATCTGCACGCGGTTCTCGAGTTCGAGCTTGGTCAGCAGCCGTGAGACGTGCGCCTTGACCGTGGCGACGGACATGTGGAGCTCCGTGGCGATGGCGGCATTGGCGAGGCCGCGTCCGACCGCCAGCGCCACCTCGCGCTCGCGCTCGCTCAGACCCGCCAGCAGGGCGCGCGCGTGCTCGTGGCGGGCGCCGGCGTTCGCATCACCGACAAGCGCGATCAGGCGGCGTGCGATCGCTGGCGAGAGACTTCCCTCGCCGGAATGCACGAGCTCGATGGCGCGGACGATCTCGGCAGGCGGAGTGTCCTTGAGCAGGAAGCCGGCCGCGCCGGCACGAAGGGCGCTCAGCACCAACTCGTCCGCGTCGAAGGTGGTCAGCGCGATCACCGCCGGGGGCGACGGTTGGCTGCGCAGGAGGCGGGTGGCGGCGATGCCATCGAGCTCGGGCATGCGGATGTCCATCAGCACCACGTCCGGCCGGTGCAGGTCCACGGCGCCGAGCACGCCGCGGCCGTCGTCGACCTCGCCGACCACCTCGACACCGGCAGCTCCGGCGAGCATCATGCGCAGCCCGGAGCGGACGAGCGGGTCGTCGTCGACGAGCATGACCCGGATCACGGGTTGCACGGAAGCGTGGCGCGCAGGACGAAGGCGCCGTCGGCGCGCGGGCCGTGTTCGAGCTGCCCGCCGGCGAGCGCCACGCGCTCGGCCAGGCCGACCAGTCCGGTCCCGCCGCCGGAGAGGGAGCTCGCCAGCGGGCCGAGCGGGCGCCGGTTCACCACCTCGACCACTATCCGGGACTCGTCATCAGCGTGCAGGCTGACCGCCACGGCCGCCGCGGGGGCATGCTTGCGCGCGTTCGTTAGGCCCTCCTGGACGACCCGGTAGACGGTGCGCCCGATGCCGCTTGGAACGCCGTCCGCCCGGACCTCCAGCCGCTCCTCGACGCTCATCCCGGCCGCCCGCGACTCCTCGATCAGGCCAGGGATCTGAGCCATCGTGGGCTGCGGCGGCTCGGGCGCGCCCTCCGGCTCGTCCGCGCGCAGGACGCCGACCACCTGGCGCAGCTCCTGCATTGCCGCCTGGGCGCTCGTACGGACCACGGCGGCGGCCGCGGCAATCTCCTCGGGCGGCGCGTCGGGGCGGAACTCGAGCGCGCCCGCGTGGACGCTGAGCAGGGACACGCGGTGCGCGAGCACGTCGTGCATCTCACGTGCGATCCGCCGCCGCTCGGCCTCCCGCGCCTGCTCGATGCGGAGGCGCTGCTCGATCTCGAGCCGCTCCGCCCGGTCGACGAGCGACCGCACGAGCGCCCGCCGCGCACGCACGAACAGCCCCCAGCCCACGACCAGCGCCGTGATGGCGACCCCGAGCACGAGCTGGAGGACGAACGGGTCGCCGCTCGGATAGAGCAGCTGCATGCTCACGGACCCCGCGACGCCGAGCGCGGCGACCGCCGCCACGGCGCGGGTGCTGGCCCGGATCGCCGCGTTGAACGCCGCCAGCAGCGCCGGCCCGCCCGCCGTGGCGGACGCGAGCGCGACCAGCGCGCTCCCGATGCCGACGGCGGCGGGATGCTGGCGGCGCAGCCAGAGCGCGAGCCAGGCCAGTACCCCTGCCGCGACGTCGAGCGCCGCCGCGACCCCGTCGTGGTGATCCCAGGTGTCGACGAGCAGGAACGCCCCCAAGCCCCCGGCTGCCGCCAGCAGGACAATGTCGACAGCCCAGTCCCGCAGCGAGCGCTCGGCGCGCGATGGCACGATCAGCGCCCCGGGCAGCAGCTCGCGCTGCCAGCGCGGCACGCTCCAGGACGACTGCGGCGAATCCTCCATCGCTGAATAAAGGCTACGCGCGGCGCCGGGCCCGGACCCCCTACGAAAGTCGATGGCACGATCGACCACGGGCCCTAGCCGGCCGAACCCGCGGCGCCGATGCTGGGCTCATGATCGAAGCGGAGGGCCTCAGCAAGCGCTATCGCTCGCAGCCGGTCGTGCAGGACGTCTCGTTCAGCTGCGAGCCCGGCACCGTCACCGGCTTCCTGGGCCCCAACGGAGCGGGCAAGACCACCACGTTGCGGATGATCTGCGGCCTGTCCGAGCCCGACGCCGGGACGGCGCGGGTGCTCAACCGCCCATACCGCGACCTGCCGAACCCGGGCCTGCGCATCGGCGTGCTCCTCGATGCGTCGGCGCAACACGACGGCCGTCGCGGCCGCGAGGCGCTCGCGCTCTCGGCCCTGACGATCGGCGTGGCTCCCGATCGCGTCGACGCCGCGCTGACCCGCGTGGGCCTCGATGCCCGTGCGGCGCGCAAGCGCGTCCGCCACTACTCGCTCGGCATGCGACAGCGGCTCGGGATCGCGCATGCGCTGCTCGGCGATCCGGAGGTCCTGATCCTCGACGAGCCGGCCAACGGCCTCGACCCAGAGGGAATGCGCTGGATGCGCATGCTGCTGCGCGAGTTTGCCGAGCGGGGCGGCACGGTCCTGTTGTCCTCGCACCTGCTGCACGAGGTCGAGGCCATCGCCGACCAGCTCGTGATCATCCGCGGCGGGCTGATCGTCGCGCGCGGCGCGAGTGCCGAGCTGCTGGCTCGCGCCGGGACGCTGGTCGACGCGAACGATCGGGCGGCGCTACAGGCTGCGCTCTCGGCCGCGCGGCTGCCGGTCCGGTCCGGCGCCACCGACGGCGGCTTCCTCGTGGACGCGGAGGCCGACGCCGTTGGGCGCGCCGCGCTGGCGGGCGGGGTGGCGCTAAGCCGCCTCGGGCCTTCGGGCGCCGCCGGCCTCGAGCAGCTCTTCTTCGAGCTCACGAGCGACGGCGACGACGCGGCGGCCGCAGGGGCGATGCGGTGACAGCCGGCACTGCCTCGCGTCCGCCGCTCCGGCGCTTGGTGCATGTCGAGCTGCGCAAGATGGTCGATACGCGGGCCGGGCTCTGGCTGATGCTCACGGTCGCCGCCACCACGATCGGTGCCGTGGTGCTGCTGGCGATCCTTGGCCAACGGAGGGACCTCTTCCTGCGGGACACCGTGGCGCTGGCGGTGCAGCCGTCGAGCCTGCTGCTGCCGGTGTCGGGATCCTGCTGGTCACGTCCGAGTGGTCGCAACGGACCGGCCTGGTCACGTTCGCGCTCGTGCCGCGCCGGTCCCGCGTCCTGGCGGCCAAGCTGCTCGCGGGCCTCGCGCTCGGGCTCGCCGCCCTGTCGCTGAGCATCCTCGTCGCGGCGCTGGCCACCGCGAGCGCGGCGGGCGACGTTGATGGCGCCTGGTCGCTCCCGGCGGGGAGGCTCGGGCAGACCGCGGTCTTCGTCGTCACGGCGATGGCGATGGGCATCGCGTTCGGCGCGGCGCTGCTCAGCTCGGCGCCCGCGATCGTGCTCTCCTTCCTGCTTCCCCTCGCGTGGTCGGCCCTGGGCGCCATACCGGCACTCGAGCCAGCGGCCACGTGGCTCGATGGCTCGCGCTCGCTTGGGCCGCTCACGGATCGCGCCTACGACCTCACCGACTGGGCGCGGGCGGGCACGACCCTGGCCCTATGGATGGCGCTGCCGCTGCTGGTCGGGCTCTGGCGCATGCGCCACCACGAGGTGCGCTGAGCATCCCCTGGCAGGACGACGCGGCCGAGTACCGGCGCTCGCGGCTTCCCGCGTGCCTCGCGGTGCTCAGACGGTCCGCTCATGGGTCCACCAGGCGGCGAACGCGATGAGCAGTGCGGCGAGGCCGAGGAAGAGGCCGGTCTCGGCGAGTTGGAGGGGCCAGAAGTGGCTCGCGGGCTGGTAGATGGCTTCGATGACGGGGCTGCCGGTGCGACCGCTCGGGGCGGCGAGCTGGGCGTGGCCGCCGAGCAAGCCGCCGCCCGCGAGGTTGACGTTTGCGTGTCCGACCACGTGCTCTCTGAGGATCTCGGCGTGGTTCAGGCTCAGCGGCTGCCGTGCCCTTCGCAGGTGGTCTTCAGCGGCGGGACTAGCCGGTCGCGAAGCCATGTGTCGACGAAGATGCGCATCGCGAAGTAGCCGACGAAGGCGACCGTGAGGGAGGCGGCGGCGCGCCGCCAGACGGCGCCCAGCGCGAGCGCCAGCCCGAGCGCGAAGAGGGTGTAGCCGATGGCGACGGTGCCGTCTGCGTCGTATGTGCCGCTGTCGAGCCGGTCCGTTCAGGTGGACCTCCGGCGTCCGCCACCAGGTGAAGAGCAGGATCAGGGCGCCGGCCACGACGACCGCAGCCGGCGATCGGCAGCCCCAGCTTGCCGAGAAGCCAGCGGCGGCGGGTGATGCTCTGCGTCCATGCGAGCCGATAGGTGCCGTGCTCCAGGTCGAAGATGAACGGGGCCGCGAGCAGGACGCCGATCAGGCCGGGGACGAGCGTGAACCAGTCGGTGAGGTGGATCAGGCCCTCGAAGCGGGACTGGAAATCGCCGATCGCTCTGCGCCGCACGCTGGAGCGCTCTTGAGGGCGGGCAGGACGCGAGGCCGTCGTGGTGGTAGGCGTTCGCCATGTTGATTCCGGTGGGAACGAGCAGCGCCGCGAGGAGGGCGAGGATGCCGAGCGTGATGAGCAGTCTCGGTGCGCTGCAGGCGCCAGGCGACCCAGGTCATGCCCTCATCGCCTCGTCCGCCCGGCGGCCTCTGGAGCGCGCCGGCCTGTAGCCCAGGTAGGCGAGCACGATCTCTTCGAGGTCGACGTCGTGCTGCTCCCAGCAGGTGTCGTAGACGTGCCCGTTGGCGCGCACGAGCAGCGTCGTCTGCCGCTCGGTGTGGCTCTCGCGGATCACGTCATGCACGCGCGCGACGCTCGCGGCGTCGCTGCGCGGGCCGGTGAGCAGCCGGTGACTGGCGACGATGTCGGCGATCGGGCCGGCCAGCTGCGTGCGGCTGTCGACGAGCGTGACAGGTGGTCGCACACGCGCTCGAGCTCGGAGACGATGTGCGACGAGATGACCACCGTCATCTGCGTCTCGGCGACCGCCTCCAGGACCGCGTTGAGGAACTCGCGGCGGGCGAGCGGGTCGAGTGAGGCGACTGGCTCGTCGAGGACCAGCAGCTCGGGCTGCTTGGCGAGGGCCAGCGTCAGCGCGACCTGCGCCTGCTGGCCGCCGGAGAGCTTGCCGACCTTGTGGCCCGCGTCGAGGCCCAGATGCTCGATGCGCGCGAGCGCGCGCCGGTCGTCCCAGCCGGGGTTGAGCTTGCGGACGAACTGGAAGCGTCTCCGCTATCGAGAGGTTGCGGTAGAGAGGGTGGTCCTGGGCCACGAAGCCGAGCCGCGGCAGCAGCGCATACGCATCGCGCCGCGGCGAGAGCCCGAGCACCTCGACCGTGCCAGCCGTCGGCTTGCCGAGCCCGATCAGCAGATGCAGGAGCGTCGTCTTGCCGGCGCCGTTCGGGCCGACGAGCGCGGTTACGGAGCCCGCGGGTATCTCGAGCGTGCAGTCGCGCAGCGCCCACGTCCGCGCCGTAGCGCTTCCCCAGGCCGGCGGTGCGAACCGCGACCGGCTCGCTCATGCGACCCTCGAGACCGTAGTCGGGCCGCACCGCCTCGGCGAACAGCGCCGCGATCCTGTCCTCGTCAAGCCCCGCCGCTCGTGCCCGCGCGACCCACCGCTCGAGCGCGGAGCGAAGGCCCTTCAGGTCGTGCGGCCGGCGACCGCCGTCCGGGTGGTGGCGACGAACGTGCCGACGCCGCGCCGTCCCTCGACGAGCCCCTCGAGATCGAGCTGGCGGTAGGCGTGCAGCACCGTGTTCGGGTTGATCGTCAGGCATCGCGACGACCTCCTTCACCGTCGGCAGCTGGTCGCCCGGGCGGAGGATCCCGAGCCGGATCGCCTGCCGCACCTGCTGCACGAGCTGGAGGTAGGCGGGAACGCCGGAGCGGCTGTCGAGATGGAACTCGATCACCGAGAGCTCAATTCACTAGTCATCTAGATAAATGAGGTTACCCGGCCTCGACCGTCTCGTCAAGCGGCTTCGAAGAGTCGCGTCAGTCCTTGACGGCGCAACGAGGCTGTTGTCAGGGCCGGGAAGGAAGAAGGCCCGCAATTGCGGGCCTTTCCCTCCATCGGGGCGACTGGATTGGTTCGGCTCGGGGACCCCCTATGCAGGGCGGCCGAGCGTCACGCTTGCGTGCGGGAGGGGCCGGATTGCCTAATGGGCGGCGGGCTGTGGCTCGGCGCCTGCGACTAGCGAGGACAACTGCTGGGTGTCGTACTTTGCTCTTAGGGCGGCGATTGCCTCGCTGTCGGGCGGGCCGCTGCGCTTGAGGATCTCGGCGAGTTCGATGAAGTAGCGGTCGTGCGTCGGCGGAGACATCATTAGGAGGAACTTCGCGGGCGCCTGGTTGCGGTTCGCGAACGCGTGCGGAACGCGCGGCGGGACGAAAACGCAGGCGCCTGAACTCGCGTGGAAGGTCTCCTCGCCGACTCGGAACTCAAGCTCGCCGTCGAGGACGTACCAAGTTTCCTCAAGCCGTTCATGGACGTGCAGTCCGGTGTCAAACCCCGGGGCCGCAAGCCATTCAGTGCAGCTCGCACCGTCAGCCTGATCGCTCTTGACCTTGAACGTCACCTGAGTCCCGCGCAGCGACACCGCCTCTCCTTCGCCGGCAGAAAACAGAACCAACTCAGCCATGACCACCCTCCTCCACTCGAAAATTACCGCTTTGATAGGTAACGTAGTGACCGATGACCCGGGCTGTCAAGTCAAGCGAACCGACCCCCGATCAGCTCTCGTTCCGGTTTGTCTCAGGCCACCGCGCCCTCGACTTCACGGCGACGTTCGGCGACCGCTACCGCGGCGGCATCGAGCGCCTGCGCGAACCGGCCGATCTCGACCGGTGGCTCGAAGCATCGGGAATTCCGATCTCCATGCCTGCGAGCGCCAAGGACCTCGAGGATGCCCAGCAGCTGCGCGAGGCGCTTTATCGACTGGCCCGCGCGGCGCTGAACAACGAAGCAGTCGACCGCGCGGATCTCCACACGCTCAATGCGTGGGCAACGACGCCCCGCCCTGCCCCACAGCTCGACCGCGGCCTTCGTCGGACGTGGGCTTCAACGCGGCCCGTCAAGGGCGCCCTCGCGATGCTCGCGTGCGAGGCGATCGAGCTGCTAAGCGGGCCGGAGCGCCAACTGATCCGTGAGTGCGCCGCCGCGCCAGCATGCTCGTTGCTCTACCTCGACCGCTCGCGCGGCCACCGCCGGCGCTGGTGCGAAATGCAGCGGTGCGGCAGCCGCGCCAAGATGGCCGACTACCGCAAACGACATGAGCGCCAGCCCGACGACCGCCCCCGACTCACGGCGACGCGACCTGAGTAGATCTATCTGCGTCCGCGACCTGCTGCTGGCCTCGATGCGATAGTGGTGAAAGCTCGGTGCTCGTCCGACGCAGGCGCGCGGGGATGGACCGCGAGCAGGGCCGGGGCGCACGACTGGTTCGCGCGGATGGTGATCTTCACGGCGCGCTCGTGCTGACCGTCGCTGGACCATCCACGCGCAGAGCGCTTGCTTCCCATGCGATAGGTTCAAGTTCTGATGGTCGTCGCCACGCCGGGGTCCTCGAGCCGCCGCAACGCCCGCCCGGCGGCGGTCGATGTCGAGCCGCGCGTGGGAACCGCGATCCTCCACGGCCACCGGGTGAGCTACCGCACGGCCGGTGAGGGACCGCTGGTGTTGCTGATTCATGGGATCACCGGCGACTCGCGCCAGTGGAACGAGATCATCCCTCAGCTAGCCGATCGCTACACGGTCCTCGCGCCCGACCTGCTGGGTCATGGCCAGTCCGCCAAGCCGCGCGGCGACTACTCACTGGGCGCCTACGCGGCCAGCCTGCGCGACCTGTTGATCGTGCTCGGCCACCGGCGGGCGACGGTGGTCGGCCACTCGCTGGGGGGCGGCATCGCGATGCAGTTCTCCTACGAGTACCCCGTGTTCTCCGAGCGGCTTGTGCTCGTCGACAGCGGCGGGCTCGGCGCCGAGGTCCACCCGCTACTGCGGGCGGCCACGCTGCCGGGCGCAGAGTTGGTGCTGCCGCTCATCGCCCACTCGCGCCTGCACGTGGCGGGAGAGGCCATTGGGCAGGCGCTCGGCCGACTGGGGTTGGAGCTGGGCCACGATCTCGCCGAGATCACCCGCGGCTATGCGTCGCTGAGCGACGTCGAGGCACGCCGCGCGTTCCTGCACACGCTGCGCGCGGTGATCGACCTCGCCGGCCAGCGGGTGAGCGCTACCGACCGGCTCTACCTTGCCCAGATGATGCCCACGCTGATCGTCTGGGGTCGCCGCGATCCACTCATCCCCGTCGAACACGCGACGGTCGCCCATCGCGCCATTTCGGGCAGCCGCCTGGAGATCTTCGATGACGCCGGCCACTTCCCGCAGCTCGAGCAGCCAGTGCGTTTCGCCCGCGTGCTGATCGACTTCATCGAGAGCACCGACCCAGCCGAGTACGACTTCTCCGACCACGACCTGAACATGCTGCGCGAGCGTATGCTCAAGCGCGGAAGAAGATCTCACTGACTCAGAGGGGGCACCGTCAGCAAGGCGCCTCCACCCGCCGCTGTCGCTCGCACATGCCACCCCCTCACAGGAGCTGGTTTGCTGACCTCAAGGCCGACGCATTTGCTTGGTGGGTGAGGTCGGCCTCAGACGAGAGACTCCGATCGATCATGCACAGCCACCTTCGCGGTGTCCTGTTGTGGGAGATCTTCCGCACGATCCGCCAACGCGCACTGCCCGAGAAGCGCATCAACGCGGTCGTGGAGTTCAGGATCACCGGCCGGCGAGACGGCGGCATCGACCGCTACCGGCTCACGCTCGCCGACGGCCGGTGCAGGGCATCACGCCGCGACGGACGCCGACCGGCGTTGACGCTCGAGCTTGAACCGGTGGCGTTCCTGCGCCTGGTTAGCGGTACCGCCAGCCCCCAGCGACTCCTGCTCGCCGGCAAGCTCAGGCTCCGTGGTCACCTCTGCTCGCGCTCACGCTGCCCAGGCGCTCAGGATCCCGAGGCGCCGCCCGCCGAACGCGGTCGGGCAAGCGCTGAGCTCGAAAAGTGCCTGAGCTGCCCAGGCATGGGCTTCTGGCGGGCCCGCTTCTGAGACTCGCGTCGCCGGCGCTCGGGAGCAGGTTCGAGAGTGTGCCCCAGCACGTGGGTTCCGCCCGAACTCACGGGGAATTGGACCCCAAATGGACCCCGTGGCAGCGGCCACCCGTGCCACTACCAACAGAAAAGGCCTGCAAAAGCAGGCCTTTTCCTCCATCGGGGCGACTGGATTCGAACCAGCGACCGCTCGGCCCCCAGCCGAGTGCGCTACCAGACTGCGCCACGCCCCGTGGGTCTCGGGCCATTCTAGGCGCGATCCAGCCGCCCCGTAAATCTCGTCACCGGGTGAGGCGCTGCACGGGCCCTAACCGGGCTCGGGATGCTGAACGCCGGCGCGCTTCTCGTCGAGCAGTCTCATGCCGAGGAGATAGACGAGCGCGTGGTGCAGCAGCGAGAGGAGCGCGAGCGCCCAGGCTAAGGCGTGCTGACCGGTCGTATAAAGGGCAACCGCCGCGATCCCCGAGATGACGAGCTCCTCGAGCAGCCGCAGGAGCTCGGCGAGCGAGCCGGCGTCACGGAAGTCGACCGCCCCCCAGATGCCAAACCCCACCGCCGGGGCGAGCACGCCGAGCACCACCTTGTCGACGACACTCTCGCCCGTGTGGATGCCCCAGTAGGCCAGCGCTGCCACCACCCCGGCCTCCAAGAGCCCTCGTAGTGCGACATTGCCGAACTTCAGCGCTAACATGGAACTCGGAGGCCGACGCTATCGAGCGGCGGCCAGCAGGAGAAACGCTGCGGTAAGGGCGCTTACGCGCGTGCGGCGCGAACGGCCTTAGCGGGAAGCGGGCGACGGGAATCGAACCCGCCCTAGAAGCTTGGAAGGCTTCTGTGCAACCACAACACTTCGCCCGCGTGTGGGGCCAGTTTAGTCGTCCCCCACCCCTCGAACCAGCGGGATGCTCGCCAGGATCGACACAGAGCAGACGAGCCACATCGCGGCATATCCGTGCGTGCCCGAGAACGGCGCGTGCAGGAGCGACACCGCGGCGCCCGCGAGCAGTGGCCCGAGCATCACGCCGAATCCGCGGCTGAGACTGTAGAAGCCGGTGAGCGCGCCGTGGCCGCCCTCCGGCATCAGCGGAATCAGCATCGCATAGGGCAGCGTCATGATCACGCCGCCCCCGAACGCGATCAGGGGCAGCACCGGCGCTAGCGCCCACGGCGACTTCACGAACAGCGGCACGAGCAGCCCCACCCCGTACACCGGCAAGGCGAAGCGAAGTACCGCGGTCGAGCCGAAGCGGTCTGACATCCGCCCGCTCACAGGCGCGGCCACCAGCACCACCAGAGCCACAGCACCGACCACGGCGGCGGCCGTGAACACGGTGTAGCCGAGCCCGGTGGTGATGTACAGGATCACGAACGTCTTGAGCGCCCCGAGCGACAGCTCCCACAGCGCGTTGGCCACGAGGTAGGCGCGCAGGCGCCCGTCTTCGCGCACGAGCTTCCAGAGGTCGGTGGCCACGTCGCGCGCCGGGGCAGACGGTTCGGCCCGCCGGCGCCTTCGCCGCATGCGCAGCCCAGCCACTGTGAAGAAGGTCATGCCAAGCGCGGCGAGCGCAGCGCTCGCCACGAACGGCACGGGGTGGCCCAGGCCGTACAGGAGGCCGCCGCCCACGAGCGCGAGGCCCGTGCCGCCGCCGCGCCACACCGCCTGGGTGCTCTGGCCGCGCCCGGCGATCTCGTCGGACACCAGGTCGGGATACAGCGCGCGGTAGGGCTCGTAGGCCACGAAGTACGCGAGGAAGAAGACGAACACCGCCAGTGCGATGCCGAGCAGCGAGTGCATGAAACCCACGAGCGCGAGCGCCGCGACGAGCGGCGGGGTGGCGGCGATCAGGAACGGCAGCCGGCTGCCCACGCGCGTATCGAGCCGGTCCGACCAGGAGCCCACGATCAGCGGCACGAACAGCGCGAGGAACCCCTCGGCGCCCACGATCAGCCCGATGATCGTGGTGGAGCTCGTGTACTGCTGCGCCAGCTTCGGCACGTAGGTGGTGACGACGGTGATGGCCAGCGCCAGCGTGAGCGTGGGCAGGCCGAGCAGCGCGAGCACGCGCTTCTCGTCGCGCGTGATCGAACGCGCCGGCTGAGTCTGCGAGACCACCAAAGGGTCACTACCCCCTGGCGACGGTTACAAATCGTTAGCGGCGTATGCCGAGGAACCGCCCGAACGCCGCAAAGCAGGCGATCACCGCTGCTGCCTCGATCGAGGCGATCACGAGCGCCGCCAGCAGGGGACGCCAGCCGATCGCCACGCCGCCCTCGGTCACGTTGTGCTGTGCGGCGAGCGCGAGCCCGCACGCGGCGGCGAACAGCAGGCAGAAACGCCACGGATTGGCGCGCAGCGCCGAGCGCACCGTCCCGATCACCACGCCCGCGGCGGGCAGGCGCCGGGTGACGGCCAGGAGGTCGTCGAGTGCGTCGTCCGCCGGGGCCTCGGCCGGAACCACGCGCGCGCGTGCGCGCGAGCGCGCCACCGACGTGCCCACCCCCAGCGACGCCGCGAACAACGAGGCGCCGCCGATCGCGAGCGGGGTGCTGGGTCCGGCGTCCACCAGCTCGGCCAGCGACACCACTGCCACGCACGCCACCGCCAGGCCGTTGGCGCGGTAGAGGTCCGCCAGGCGCGCGGCCGGCACCGCACCTCGGTAGCGCAGCCGCCGTGCAACCCCGAGCGCCGCAGCCACCACGGCCAGCTGGGCGCCGAAGAACACGACGATCCCGAACGGGAAGTGGTTGGCCGGGCCGAGCACCGCCGCGGCGCAGCCGATCAGGAACGCCGCCAACAGGAGCGCCGTGCTCGTGCCCGCCCGCTTCGCGCTCGCGCTCGCGAACTGCTCGTGGAAGCGGGCGGCCAGCTCGCTCGGATCGCCGAACGCCTCCACCGCCTCGCTCTCGCTGCGCCCGCCGGCCACCGACTCGCGCAGGTGGTCCCCCACCTCGGCCACGATGCGCGCACGCGCGCGCCGCGGCACACGCAGCTCGCCGGACAGCGACTCCAGGTAACGGGCGATCACGCGAGCACCGCCTCCACCGCGTGCGAGAACGCCCGCCACTCCTCGCGGCGGCTGCCGAGCGCGCGCCGTCCCCTGGCCGTGACCTCGTACACGCGCCGCCTGCGCGTGGCGCCCGGTGCCCAGCTGCTCTTGAGCAGCCCCGCCTCCTCGAGCCGATGGAGCGCCGGGTAGATCGTCCCCTCGGGCAGGTCGAACGCCCCGCCGCTGCGGTCGCGCAGGCGCTCGAGGATCGCGTAGCCGTGCGCGGGCTCCTTCGCCACGACGGCGAGGAGCAGCGCGTCGAGATGTCCCTTGAGTGCCTCGGGCCTCATTACCTAGTGATGTTAGGTATTGAGGGAGAGCCTGTCAATACCTGGACAGATAACCCATTCGGGCACCGCCCTTACCGCCGACTACCGGGTTCGGACCCATGCCGTCGCACCCCCGACGTCTCCGCATGCTCTCGCGCGCCCTCGCCGCTGGCGCGCTCGCCGTGCTGCCGTTTGCGCTCGCGCCGCAGTCGGCGCCCGCGAGCAGGCACCCGGGCGCGAACGCCGCGGGGGTGAAGACCGCGAACCGTATCGTCAGGCTCGCGCGCAAGGAGCTGGCGCACGGCGTGCACGAGATCCCGGACGGCTCGAACAGGGCGCCCGCGATCTACCGCTACGACCTCGCCACCACGCCGCACTACTACGGCGCCCCCTGGTGCGCGTACTTCGTCTCGTACGTGGCGCGCCGCGCCGGGGCGCCGATCGGCCCTGGCGGCCGCGGCCTCGGCTACGTGCCGTCGATCCGCGCCTGGGCGCAGGCCACCGGCAAGTGGACGCAGCGGCCGCGCCCGGGCGAGCTGATCACCTTCGCGCAGCACGTGGGCATCGTCGAGGCGGTGTACCCGTCGAGCCACACGCTCACCAGCATCGAGGGCAACCACGGCAACGCCGTCCACCGCGTCTGGCACCGCTGGCGCGAGGCGGTGGGGTACGTGCGGATCGCCTCCGGCAACCCCTCCAACCCCACTCCGCAGCGCACACCCGTGAAGCACATCCCGCACAGCACGCTCAAGGCGCGCATCTCCGCCTACCCGCAGACCACGATCGCGCCGGGCCAGTCGATCGACTTCACGAGCCTCGACAGCTCGGGCAACGTCGTGAAGTCGAACTGGGATCTGGACGGCAACGGCCACTTCGACTCGACGGGGTCGAGCGTGAGCCATCGCTACGACAAGCCGGGCCGCTACACGGTGAAGCTGAAGGTGACCGACTCGCACAAGCACACGAGCATCGCCACGGCCACCGTGACCGTGAACGACAACCGTGCGCCGGTGGCCGTGATCCACATCCCGGGCGACGTGACCGTGAACCAGAACGTGACCGCCAGCGCGTCCGGCTCCTACGACCCCGACGGCCACATCGTGCGCTACGACTGGGACCTGAACGGCGACGGCAACTTCGGCAAGGACGGCGCGAGCCATTCCTACAGCTATGACCGCCCCGGCGACTACGTGGCGGTGCTGAAGGTGACCGACGACGACGGCAACTCCTCGATCGCGCGCGCCACCGTGCACGTGCACGACTACGCGGGCCCGCAGAGCCGCCTGAGCTGCAACGCCACCGATGTCGCCTCGGGCACGACTGTGTATTGCCACGCCGACGACTCGGTGTCCCCCACGCGCATCGTCAAGCACGAGTGGGACATGAACGACGACGGCTCCTACGGGGGCGGCGGCACCGGCGCGAGCTACAAGTTCTCGACCCCCGGCAACTACACAGTGCACCTGCGCGTGACCGACTCGAAGGGCCGCCAGAGCTACAGCACGCTGGACATCCGCGTGGAGGACCGCGCCCCGCTCGCGAGCATCACGCTGCCGGCAAAGGTCGTCGCGGGCGAGCCGGCGACCATCGACGGCTCGCACTCGAGCGACCCTGACGGGATGCTCGCCGCCTGGCAGTGGGATCTCGACGGCGACGGCACGTTCGAGCGCAGCGGCAGCGCCGTGACGGCCACCTTCGCCACGCCGGGCGCGCACACCATCGCCCTGCGCGTGATCGACGACTGGGGCGTGGCCTCCGTGGCGAGTGCGCAGGTGAGGGTGCTCGCGCCGCCGGCGGCCGCCGGTGTGGTCACCACCGCGTCACCCGCGGTGAACGCGAACACGTACTTCCTCCCCACCGGGTCGAGCGATCCGGACGGGACGATCACCAGATACCAGTGGGACTTCAACAACGACGGCGCCACGGACAAGACCACCTACAGCGCCGGCTCGTCGCCCTACTGGAAGTGGACCGTGGCCGGCAGCTACCAGGTGAAGCTGACCGTGACGGACAACGACGGGGTGAAGGCGAGCGTCCTGATCCCGGTCACAGTCCATTAGCCGGGGCTACCCCCGCCGAGGTATCCGCGGCGCAAATCCGCCTGAGCTGGGTAGAGACCTCGCAGGGGTACACGACTGATTACGGAGGTCACCTGTATGAGACGCATCCTGGCGATCGCGGTCGCCTTGACCATGACGGTCGCTGTGGGCAGCGCCTCGGCGCACCACAACGGCGGCGGCGACTGGAAGGGCCATCACCACTGGCACCACCATCACCACCACGTCATCGCCGGCACGAACGCCAGCTTCAACGGCACGAAGAACGACGATGGCACCTACACCGGCGACCTGACGCTCACGCTCAAGAAGCACAGCCACTTCGCGCGGATGAGCCACCACAACACCGGTGACACGAACGACACCGGCACCGACCAGACGGTGACGAAGACGTTCCACCTCGACGGCAGCATGGTGAAGTTCGCCGACTCGGTGACCGACTCGACCGGTGACGGCACGGTGGACTTCTCGGACGTCCAGCCCACCGACGTGGTCGTGCTGAAGGTGTTCGGAGGCCACAAGTTCCGTGGCCACGGCGCCAGGGCGCACAAGTCCTGCCACAACGGCGACGGCTCGAACTCGAGCGACAGCACCACCAGCACGCCGACGATCAAGAAGGCCTTCGTCTTCCGTCCGCAGCAGACCGCGGCGGACCCGAACTCGAAGGACTGACCTCTAGGTCGTCACCTGCCCTTCCACGTGCGGCTTGCCCTTGCGGGCGTCCCGCACGTGGAAGCGGCGGGCGCCCTCACCCTCGGATGTGGTGAAGGCCACCTTTGCCGGCAGGAAGATCGGCAGCTTGAAGCGCACCTCCACCGCGTAGGTTTCCGGCAGCTCGCCCTCGAGCGCCGCGAGGCAGCGGGCCTTGGTCCACATGCCGTGGGCGATGTTGCGCTTCATCCCGAACAGCTTCGCGCTGAGCGGGTGCATGTGGATCGGGTTGCGGTCGCCCGACACGGCGGCGTAGCGGCGGCCGATGTCGCCCGGCACGTCCCAGATCGCCTGGGCCGGCGGCGGCTCCGCGGCATCGGAGCGCTCCTTGCCTCCCGCCTCCTTCTTCTCCCGGTGGAGGTAGGTGCTCGAGCTTCGCCAGACGGCGGCGGCATCCACCGTGGCCTCGGCCTTGACCTCGAACTGCGTGCCGCGCTCGTGCTCGGCGAGGTCCGCCGCCCAGACCCGGACCGAGAACGGCTCGGAGGCCACCATCGGCCGCAGCAGCTCGATGCGGTTGGCGATGTGCACGAGCCCCATCACCGAGAACGGAAACGAGGTGTCCGTCATCAGCTCCATCGCGAGCGGGAAGGCGACGACGTGTGGGTACGTGGCCGGCAGCTCGTCGCGCAGGCGGAAGCCGCAGACGCGGTCGTAGGCGGCGAGGTGCTCGCGGTCCACCTCCACGTCCTCGCGGGACAGCTCGCGCTCGGGCAAGCCGTCCTGTGAGCTGACGAGGTGCACCTTGCGCGCCACCGGGATCACGGTGGCCCCGGCCAGCGCCTTGCCGTAGGTCTTCAGCATCTCTATGCCCCCAGCAGGCTCTGGCCGCACACGCGCACGACGTTGCCGTTCACGCCGCCGGACGCCGGCGACGCCATCCACGCGATCGCCTCGGCCACGTCGATCGGCAGCCCGCCCTGGGACATGCTGTTGAGCCGCCGTCCCGCCTCGCGCGTGAACGTGGGCATCGCGGCGGTCATCTGCGTCTCGATGAAGCCGGGCGCCACCGCGTTGATCGTGGCGGGACGCTTGGCCAGCTCCGGCGCCAGCGAGTGCACCATGCCGATCACGGCCGCCTTGCTGGTGGCGTAGTTTGTCTGGCCCGCGTTGCCCGCGATACCGCTCTGCGACGAGACCGCCACGATGCGGCCATTGCGGCGCAGCGTGTCGCCCTCGAGCAGTGCGTCGTTGATGCGCTCCTGGGCGGTGATGTTGATGCCGAGCACCATGTCCCACTGCTCGTCGTCCATGCGGCCGAGCGTCTTGTCGCGCGTCACGCCGGCGTTGTGCACCACGATGTCCACGCCGCCGTGGCGCTCGTTCAGGTGCTCGACCACGAGCCGCGGAGCGTTGTCCGCGGTGATGTCGAGCTGAAGGGTCTCTCCGCCGATGCGGTTGGCCACCTCGGCGAGCGCGTCGCCCTGCTGCGGCACGTCCAGGCACACCACGTGGGCGCCGTCGCGCGCGAGTGTCTCGGCGATCGACTCGCCGATGCCGCGGGAGGCGCCCGTGACGAGCGCAAGCTTGCCGGTGAGCGGCCTGTCCCAGTCGGCCGGAACCTCGATCTCGCCGGGCGCGATCCGGACCACCTGCGCGTCCACATAGGCGGACTTGGCCGACAGCAGGAAGCGCAGCGTGGACTCCATGTTCTGCTCCCCGCCGGGCTCCACCTGCACGAGCTGCACGGTGGCGCCGCGCCGCAGCTCCTTGCCCACCGAGCGCGTGAAGCCCTCGAGAGCGCGCTGCGCGGTGTGGGCGCGCGGGGCGTCGCATGCCTCCGGCGGGCGGCCCAGCACGAGCACGCGCCCGCTGGGGCGCACGCTCCGGATCGACGGGTGGAAGAAGTCGTAGAGCTGCTTCAGGTCCTCTGTGGACGAGATCCCCGAGGCGTCGAACACGAGCGCGCCGTAGCTGAGACTGTCCTTGAAGGCCTCATGCGCCTCCTCCTTGGCGGCCGTGAGCGTGTCGCGCACCGGCCCGAGCAGGGCGCCGTCGCCGCCCAGCAACGCCGGTCCCTCGAGCAGCGGCTGCCCGGGCTCGTAGCGGCGCAGCCGCTCCGGCTGGGGCAGCCCGAGCTGCTTCGACACGAAGCGTCCGGGCGGGGTCTCGATCAGCTGCTGATAGCGGTCCGACAAGTTCTCAACACCTCATGCTTAATAGTTTTGTACGAGCGGGTACATCAATACCTGGCTATACCCGGTTCCGGAGGACTACCACGCATGGCAAACACTCCGCGTCACGCGGCGATCATCGGCGGAAACCGCATTCCGTTCGCGCGCTCCAACGGCCCCTACGCCGAGGCTTCCAACCAGGACATGCTCACCGCGGCGCTCGACGGGCTCATCGCGCGCTTCGGCCTGCGCGACGAGCGCATCGGCGAGGTGGTGGCGGGCGCCGTGCTCAAGCACAGCCGCGACTTCAACCTCACGCGCGAGTGCGTGCTGGGCAGCGCGCTGGCTCACAACACGCCCGCCTACGACGTGCAGCAGGCCTGTGACACCGGCATCGAGGCGGCGATCCTCGTGGCCAACAAGATCTCCCTCGGGCAGATCGAATGCGGCATCGCGGGCGGCGTGGACACCACCAGCGACGCCCCGATCGAGATCAACGAGGACCTGCGCCGCGTGCTGCTCGAGTTCAACCGCACCAGGTCCGCGGCGGGTCGCCTCAAGCTGCTCGCCCATCTGCGCCCCGGGCAGATCGTGCCGGAGATCCCGCGCAACGCCGAGCCGCGCACCGGCCTGTCGATGGGCCAGCACCAGGCGATCACCACCGCGCGCTGGGGCGTGTCGCGCGAGGAGCAGGACGAGCTAGCGGCGCGCAGCCACCAGCGGCTGGCGGCGGCGTACGAGCGCGGATTCTTCGACGACCTCGTCACGCCCTACCTGGGCCTCGAGCGCGACCAGAACCTGCGCCCGGACTCGAGCGTGGAGAAGCTGGCAAAGCTCGACCCGGTGTTCTTCGCGAACGGCGACAAGGAGGGCGCGACGATGACCGCGGGCAACTCCACGCCCCTGTCGGACGGCGCGTCCACCGTGCTGCTCGGCTCGGACGAGTGGGCCAAGGAGCACGGCCTGCCGGTGCTCGCGCACATGACGCACTGCACGGTGGAAGCCGTGGACTACGTGCACGGGGACGAGGGGCTCCTGATGGCGCCCGCCTACGCGGTGCCGCGGCTGCTCGACAGGGCCGGGCTGAAGCTGCAGGACTTCGACTTCTACGAGATCCACGAGGCGTTCGCCTCGCAGGTGCTCACCACGCTCAAGGCCTGGGAGTCGCCCGAGTTCTGCAAGGAGCGCCTGGGGCGCGACGAGCCGCTCGGCTCGATCGGCACGGACAAGCTCAACGTCAACGGCTCCTCGCTCGCCGCCGGGCATCCGTTCGCCGCCACGGGCGGGCGCATCATCGCCACGCTGGCCAAGCTGCTTGCGGAGAAGGGCTCGGGCCGCGGCCTCATCTCGATCTGCGCGGCCGGCGGCCAGGGCGTGGTCGCGATCCTCGAACGATGAGCTTCGACCTTCGCCTCTCCCCCGCCCACCACGACCTGGTGGAGCGCACGCACCGCTTCGCGGCCGACGTGATCCGCCCGGTGGCGGAGGACTACGACAAGCGCGAGGAGTTCCCCTGGCCGGTGCTGGAGGAGGCTGCGCGCCAGGGCTTCTACAACCCGCTCTTCTACCGGGACCTGATAGGCGATCCCACCGGGTTGTCGCTGCCGCTGTTCATGGAGGAGCTGTTCTGGGGCTGCGCGGGCATCGGCCTGGCGATCGTGATGCCGGCGCTGGCGCTGTCCGCGATGGCGCAGGCGGCCACGCCGGAGCAGCTGCTGCGCTGGGCGCCACAGTGCTTCGGCTCGCCGGGCGACCTCAGGCTGGCGGCGCTGGCGGTGTCCGAGCCCGAGGGCGGCAGCGACGTTCGCAACCTGCGGACCCGCGCGCGCAAGGAAGGCGACGAGTGGGTGATCGACGGCCACAAGATCTGGATCGGCAACGGCGGCATCGCCGACGTGCACGTGGTCAACGCCACGGTGGACCCCGACCTGGGCCACAAGGGCCAGGCGCTGTTCGTGGTGCCGGGCGGCACGCCGGGCCTCACGCTGGTGCGCAAGCTCGAGAAGCTCGGCTGCCGCGCGTCGCACACCGCGGAGATCACGTTCGAGAACTGCCGCGTACCGGCGGACCATCTGCTGGGCGGGGAGAAGAAGCTCATGCGGCGCTTCGACGCAGCGCGCTCCGCTGACGGCGGCAGCTCCTCGGCCACGCTCGGTGCCTTCGAGCAGACGCGCCCGATGGTGGCGGCGCAGGCTTTGGGGATCGCGCGCGCCGCATTCGAGTTCGCCTGCGACTGGGCCTCCGAGCGAGAGGCGTTCGGCGGGCCGATCCTCGACAAGCAGGGCATCTCGTTCCCGCTGGCCGAGCTGGCCGCGGAACTCGACTCCGCGCGGCTGCTCACATGGCGCGCCGCCTGGATGTCCTCCCAGAAGATCCCGTTCCACCATGCCGAGGGCTCGATGTCGAAGATGAAGGCCTCGGAGGTGGCGGTGGCGATGACCGAGCGCGCGATCCAGGTGTGCGGCGGCTGGGGCTACGTGCGCGACCTGCCCGTGGAGAAGTGGTACCGCGACGCCAAGCTCTACACGATCTTCGAGGGCACGAGCGAGATCCAGCGGCTCGTGATCGGCCGCACGCTGGGCGACGCCGCGGACGCGCCGCCGCTGCACCACCAGCTCCCGTCGCGCCGCTTCGCGCCCAGCCGCAGCGTGGGCCGCGGCACGCCCTTCCGGGCGCGCGCGGGGATGGCCGGACTGCAGCTGGCGCGGCGCGTACCGCGCGCGATCATGCGGCCCACGATGGCGGTGTTCTCTCCGCCGTCGTCGGCTTCGAAGAAGAAGCGCTCTTAGTCCGCGGTCCGCAGTCCGCGGTCCGCAAACAGCGCTCGGATGCGCGTGCCCTCGCCCGGCGGGCTCTCCACCTCGAATGTGCCGGCCAGGGCCTCCACGCGGTCGGCCAGGCCGCGCAGCCCGGAGCCGCTGGCGGGGTCCGCGCCGCCGTTGCCGTTGTCCGCGATCTCCACGAGCACGCGCTCACCATCGCACGCGATGGTCACCCTCGCGCTGTCGGCACCCGAGTAGCGCACCACGTTGGTGATGGCTTCGGCCACCACGTAGTACGACGCGGCCTCGATCGGACGAGGCAGGCGCTCGGCGCTCACCGCGACGTCGATCGGCAGACTGGAGCGCGCGCACAGCAGCTCCACGGCGGCGGCGAGCCCGCGCTCGGTGAGCACCGCCGGATGGATGCCACGGGCGAGCTCGCGCAGCTCCTCGATCGCCTGGTCGAGCTCCGTCCGTGCATGGTCCAGGAGCTCGCGGCCTCGCTCGGGTTTCGATTTGAGAGCGTCGGCCGCCACACGCAGCGACAGCGCCAGCGACACGAGGCGCTGCTGCGCGCCGTCGTGCAGGTCGCGCTCGAGCTTGCGCCGCGCCTCGTCGCCGGCGTGCACGATGCGGGCACGCGACTCGATCAGCTCCTGACGCGCGGAGGCAGAGTCGAGGGCGAGCGCGACGAGGTCGGCGAACTCGCTGAGGCGGGTCTCGGTCTCCGGGGGCAGCGGCTCATCGTCGGCCGTGGCCACGATCACGGCTCCCCAGATCCGCCCGCTCACCTTGATCGGCGCGCTCACGGTGCCGCGGAACCCGAGCCGGTCCATCTCCTCCGCGATCCAGCCTTCGCGTCCCTTGAAGCTCTCGATGCGCACCGGGCGCCCGGTGCGGAGCACGTGCGCCACGCCCGTGTCGCCAGACACCGGCACGAGCGTGCCCACCTCCATCCCCCCGGGATCCTCGGCTTGCCGCCAGCGGCCCACCACGACGGCGCTCTCACCGCTCGGCTCGTACCGGATCATGCCCGCGGAGCTGGCGCGCAGCAGCCGGCCGGCCTCCTCGGTCACAAGCTCGAACACCCGCTCCGGCTGGGCGCCGCCCGCCACCGCCGTGGCCACGCGGCGCAGCGCGGCCTGCTCCTCGGCGAGCCGGGTGAGCCGCTCGCGCGTGGCTGCTTCCACATCCTGGCTGCGGGTGTCAATGCCCACACGTGGAGCCTAAGGCCAGCGCGCCAATCGTCAAAGCCCTGACGTGGGTCGACTTAGTGCCCCTATAGGGGTCCTAAATCGACCCAGGTAGTAGAAAGCTGGCGTGCGAACCGTCCCCTACTGGCTCGACTACCCCTACGAGCCGCGCCCCGCCCTCGCCGTGGACGTGGAGGCGGACGTGTGCGTGATCGGTGCCGGGGTGGGCGGGCTGTCATGCGCGCGGGCGCTGGCCAGGCGCGGGCTGCGGACCGTGGTGCTCGAGGCGCGCACCGTGGCTTCGGGCGCCAGCGGGCGCAACGGCGGCTTCCTGCTGGCGGGCGGGGCGCCCTTCCACGTGGACGCGCGCGAGCGCTGGGGGCACGAGCCGGCTAAGCGGCTCTATGCGCGCACGGTCGAGGCCCAGAACGAGGTGCTGGGGCTGGCGGAGAGCCTGGGCGCCGGCGATGCGGTGCGGCGCGTGGGCTCGTTGCGGCTGGCAACGTCACAGGAAGAGGCCTCGCATGTGGAAAGCCATGTACGCGCGCTCCGAGAGGACGGCTTCGCGGCGGAGCTGATCACCCGCGACGAGCTCGAAGAGCCGCTCAAACGCATCGGCCACGCCGGTTGCTTGGTGGACCACGACGCCGCCCTCCAGCCCGCCAAATGGATCCGAGCGCTGGCCACCGGCGCCGAGCAGGCGGGGGCGACCATCTACGAGGGCACGCCCGCACAGCCAGGCCACCCCGTAATCGCCAACGGTGCCGCGGTGAGAGCACAAACCGTGGTGATCGCGGCAGACGCGGCGACCTCGGCACTCACCCCCACCGTCAAAGCGCGCCGCCTCCACATGGTCGCCACCGCGCCGCTCGCAGAGGTGCTGATCACAACGCTCGTCTACGCCCGCCACGGCTACGAGTACTTCCAGCAACTGCCCGACCGACGCATTGCCCTGGGCGGCTTCAGCGACCTAGACGGCGCCGACTCCTACACGGACGCCGAAGAGGGCAACCCGGAGGTCTGGCAGCGGCTCGAGCGCTATCTGCGCGACGACCTGGGACTCAGCCAAGCCGAGATCGCCCACCGCTGGGTCGGCATCGTGGGCTTCAGCGAGGACCAGCGCCCGTTCGCCGGGCAGGTGGAGGAAGGCCTGTATGCGCTCGGCGGCTACTCCGGCACCGGCAACCTGATCGGCTTCATCGCTGGCGGGGCGGTGGCGGAGCAGATCGCCAGCGGCGAGAGCGAGGACCTAGCCCTGCTCCGCCTCGCGGACCGATAGGGCGAGCGCGCGGCCCTGCTAGCGCTCCCAGAGCGGCGCGAGGAACGCCCGCAGCAGCAGCGCGCGCCGGCGCGCGGATGGAGCGTGTAGACCCAGCGGATGTGCGTGAACCACCACGCGCCCTCAGCGTGCGTGACGAGCTGCCCAAGCGGGCTGGTGAAGATCCTGGCGGGGTCGATCGGCACGATCCGGCGGAAGGCCTCGGCCTGCGGCAGCCGGACGTCCGCCGGTCACCGCCACGCCGGCGGGCATCAGCTCGGCGCGTCTTCGCCGTCGAGCCAGCCGGCGCCCCGCGCGTACAGCGCCTCCACCTCCGGACCGTCGATGCCCGGCATGTCGGGCTTCACCTTGTAACCGATGCCCGACTGCAGGTAGGCGAGGTGCCGGTAGCCCATCGGGAAGCGCTCGAGCAGCGAGCGGTCGAGCTCCAGCCTGGCCGCCGGGTCGACCGGGTCCATGCGGTCCTTCTCGTAGATCGGCTGGCGGTGCACGAGGCCCCAGCGGCCGTCGCGGCGCTCGATGAAGTCGTAGAAGCGGCCGGTGCAGACCACATCAACCTCGACGTCGTGCACGAGCGCGCGCTGTGAGATGGTCATCTTGGTCTGGGCCACGGCGCGGTCGCCCGCCACGTCGATCGAGCTGCCGCCGAGGAAGTGCAGGATGCGCACGCCGCGCGCCCAGCCCTCCTTGTTCACCTCGATGAACTCGTCGGCCGTTCCCTGGAACCAGGTGGCCATCATCTTCCCGGGCAGGTGCCAGACGGTGCGGAAGCGCTCCCAGTCGCCGGCATCGCGCCACACCGCCCAGTTCTCGATCAGCTCACGGATCTCGAAGTGGTCGCCCATCGGGCGCGTATCCTGCCGCATCCGAGCGGTTGTGCGCCATCCGCCCCGTCCGAGGGGCGCACTCCTATACGCTCTACGAACGCCCGCCGCCTGACCCCGGGGATCCGTGGGCGTCCACGCAATGCCGAGCCGCCCGCACAACTCACGTATCTCCGCGCTCCTGTCGGGCAAGAACCGCCGGCGCCGTCCGGCCTACGACAACGCTGTCTGCCCCTCGTGTGGCGAGCCGCTCGCGGCGGCCGACCACGCGGTGTTCCTCGGCGGCAACCCGTACCACGCGGGCTGCGTGCTCTACCAGCCGCGGATCAGCTCGAGCACGAGCTAGCGACCCTTCCACTCGGGCGGACGCTTCTCGGCGAAGGCCGTGGCGCCCTCGCGCGCGTCCTCCGAGACCATCACCGGGCCGGCGATCTCGTCCGAGCGCTTCCACGCCTCGGCCTCGTCCCAACCGCTCGCCTGCGACACGATCTTCTTCGAAGCCACGAGCGCGAGCGGCGCGTTCTGGGACACGGTCCCCGCCAGCTCGAGCGCGGTGTCGAGTGCGGCGCCCGGCTCGGTGGCGCGGTTGATCAAGCCGAGCTCGTAGGCGCGCGCGCCGTCGATGAAGTCGCCCGTGAGCGCCAGCTCCATCGCGGCGGTGTACGGGATGCGCTGGGGCAGCCGGAACAGCGCCCCGGCCGCGGCCACGAGGCCGCGCTTGACCTCCGCGATGCCGAGGCGCGCGTCCTTGGCGGCCACGATCAGATCGCATGACAGCGCGATCTCGAGCCCGCCGGCCACGGCGAAGCCCTCGATGGCGGCGATCAGCGGCTTGTCCGCGGAACGCCGGGTGATGCCGGCGAACCCGCGCCCCTCAACGTGCGGGCTCTCACCAGCAACAAACGCCTTCAGGTCCATCCCAGCCGAGAACCCCTTGCCGGCGCCAAACAGCACCCCGGCGCGCAGCTCTTCATCGCTGTCCAACGTCTCGAGCGCGGCGGCGAGCTGCTCAGCCAACGCAGCATTCACCGCGTTGCGAGCATCCGGCCGATTCAAGGTGAGCAGCAGGACATGCCCGCGCCGCTCAATGAGGACTTCGTCACCCATGAGCGGCGCAGGCTATCGCCACTGCCTACTCGCTACGGCTTCACCAGGCCGTTATCGCCCGGCGACGCCTCCTTCATATCCGACACCGTGATCGGTCCGTTGCCCGGATCGGTGACCATCGGCTGGCCCTGCACCACGATCTCGCCGTTCTTGATCGAGGCGATCTTGCCGCCGGCGAAGCCCCCGTGCTCATCCTTCGAATAGCGGAAGGGGACGAGCCCCGGTCCGGTGAAGCCGCCCTTCTCGACGGCGTCGACCAGACCCTGGCGCGTCGGGTTCTTGCCGGCATTCTGCAGCGCCTGCGCGAACGTGTACGCGCTCGCCATCCCGTACTCCACGTTGCCGTCGAACGGCGCCTTCGCGTCGTACTGGTCGTGGATCTTCTGGAACAGCTGGATCCAGCCGTTGGACGAGTCGCTGGTCGAGGGCAGGTACGCATCAGTGATCGCGCCCTCGATTAGGGCCGTGTCGGCCTTGCCCTTGGAGAACGACTTGAGCAGGCCGCCCACCGTCGTCGGATCGATGCCCACGTTGGACACCACGAGCTGCGGCTTGTAGCCGAGCTTGAACGACGTGAGCCGCTCGAGCGCCGTGAACGCCGGGATCGAGAAGTCCACGAGCACATCGGCGCCCGCCTTCTGGAACGCGGTGATCTGCGGCGCAACGTTCGTCACCGTAGGCTGGTAAGGCTTGGCGGCGACGATCTGCGAGCCGAGCTGCTGCTTGAGGCCGGCGAGGCCTCCCTGGCCGAAGTCGTCGTCCTGGTAGAAGACGCCGATCTTCTTGCCCGCGAATTGCTGCTTGATGTACTGGCCGAGGATCTTGCCCTCGATCGTGTAGTTGGGCTGCCAGCCGAACGTGTACGGGTGCTTGGCGCCGTCGTCCCAGCACGGACAACCCGAGGACACGAACAGGTCGGGCACGCGCGACGAGTTGAGGAAGTCCACGACCTTGGTGTGCGTCGGGGTGCCGAGGCCGCCCCAGATCGCGAACACCTTGTTCTGGAGGACGAGTTGCTTGGTCACCTCCACCGTCTTGGTGGGGTTGTAGCCGTCGTCCTTGTAGATCAGGTTGATCTTGCGGCCGTTCACCCCGCCCTGGGCGTTGAGGTATTGGAAGAACGCCTTGGCGGCAGGCGCGATCTCGCTGTAGCCGGGCGCCGCCGGGCCGGTGAGCGGCTGGTGGCTTCCGATCAGCACCGTGGTCTTCGTCACGCCCGGCGCGGACGAGCTCGAGCCGCTGCTTCCGCAACCGCTCGCCACGAGCGCGGCCGCCGTGAGGCAGCCTGCCACGCCCAGCATGGCGCGGCTTCTCGTCTTCATCATGCACCCTCCTCTTTTGGGGTTGACGGGTTGTTCCGTAGGCGCGCGTGGGCTATTCGCGCGAGTCCGCGAAGCGCGCCCTGGATCCCCTGGGGTGCCGCCACGATCACGCCCATCAGGACGATTCCGTAGAGGGCCAGGGGCAGGTTGGACTGAACGTCGTTGGACAGGGAGAACGAGTGGGCTAGGTCGTCTGACCACTGCGGCAGGTACACGAGGGCGATCGCTCCCCAGAGCGCTCCGGTGAGGCTGCCGAGGCCACCGAGCACGATGCCGGTGAGCAGCGCCAGCGACAGCGACAGCTGGAAGGCGCCCGGCGCCGCGAGCTGAGTGACCACCACGAGCGCGCCGCCCGCGAGGCCCGCGCAGGCGGCGCTCACCACGAACGCGAGCACCTGCGTGCGCGCCACGTTGAGGCCGGCGAGCTGGGCGGCCACCTCGTCGTCTCGCACGGCCCGGAAGGCCCGGCCCACGCCGCTGCGCAGCAGGTTGGCGAGCACGACGAAAACGATCAGCGCGCACAGGCAGGCGATCCAGGCCTCCCAGCGCTCGAGCGGGAAGTCCAGGCCGAGCGAGGCGGGGGGCGTGGGCGGCGCGACACTGAGGCCGTTCTCGCCACCGAATGCCTGCGGATACCTGTCCGCCAGCGCGGGCAGGCCGATGGCGAACGCCAGCGTGGCGCCGGCCAGGTAGGGGCCGCGCAGGCGCGAGGCCGCCGCGCCCACCACCACGCCCACGAGCGCCGTGATCACGGCCGCGGACGCGAGCGCGGCCCCGAGCGGAAAGCCCGTGCGGCCCACCAGGATCACCGTGGAGTAGGCGCCCACCGCCATCAGCGCGCCGTGGCCGAGCGAGATCTGGCCGTTTAGCCCGGTGAGCACGGTGAGCCCCGCGAGCGCGGTGAAGTAGTAGGCGACCGTGGCCAGGCGCAGGTTGTTGAACGGGTCGAGCGACTCGCTCAGCAGGTAGAGCATCACGCCCAGGCCGAGCGCGAGCAGGAGGTTGCGTGCGAGCGTCTGGTCGGGCAGGCGGATCCGCCGGCGCTTCCCGCCGCCAGGCGGCCCCGGCGCCACAGGCCCGCCTGCTTCCGGCGCGAGCGCCGGCGTGGCCGTCTCGGTGCCGGTGCTCATATGCGCCGCGCCCTGGCGCTGGTGAAGATGCCGCTCGGCCGCACCATCAGCACCGCCACGAGGATCGCCAGCGCGGCCAGCGTGACGAGCGCCGAGCCGGCGTAGCCCGACACGTAGCTCAGCGCCAGGCCCAGCAGGAGCCCACCCACGAGCGCGCCGAGCGGGCTGTCGAGGCCGCCCAGCACGGCGGCGGCGAAGCCGAACACCGCCACGGCGTCGAAGTTGTTGGGCCCGACGAACACCTGCGGCCCAATCAGGAGGCCGGCCAGCGATCCCGCCATCGACGCGAGCGCCCAGCCGAGCGTGAGCATGTTGCCCACGCGCACGCCCTGCAGCCGCGCCACCACCGGCTCGAACGCCGAGGCGCGCATCCTCAGCCCGAGGTCGGTGAAGCGGAAGAGCGCGAACAGCGCTGCCGCCGCGGCGAGCACCGCCAGCACGGTGAAGAGGTCGAACGGCCCGAACAGATAGGTGTGCGAGCCGATGTGGTAACCGCGGATTGAGAACGCGGGCGGGAACGAGCGCGGCGTGTTGCTCCAGATCATCCCGGCCACGGCCTGCAGGAAGATCAGCAGGCCGATCGTGACGATCACCGCGTTGAGCGGCGGTCCGCCCTCCACGCGCCGGATCAGCACGCGCTCCACGACGGCGCCGAGCACGAACCCGATCGCGAGCGCGACGAAGAAGCCGAGCCAGTACGAGCCGCTCGAGCTGATCACGCTCGACGCCACGAAGGTGGTGATCATCAGCATCCCGCCGGCGGCGAAGTTGACGATGCGCGTGGCGCGCCAGATCAGCACGTAGGCCAGCGCCACGGCCGCGTAGATCGCGCCATTGCTGATGCCGTTGAGGGTGAGGTCGATGAAGCGCGTCACGCTCAGAACCCCAGGTAGGCGTGCCGGAGCTGGTCGTCGGCGGCAAGCGTGCTCGAGTCGTCCTCCGCCACCACGCGGCCCACGCCGAGCACCACGCCGCGGTCGGCCACTCGCAACGCGCTCTTGGCGTTCTGCTCCACGAGCAGCACCGTGAGCTCGGTGCGCTCGCGCAGCTCGGCGATCAGGCCCATGATGCGCGACGCAACGATCGGCGCGAGCCCGAGCGACGGCTCGTCGAGCAGCAGCATCTTCGGCCGCCCCATCAGCGCCCGGCCGATCGACAGCATCTGGCGCTCGCCGCCCGACAGCGAGCTGGCGTGCAGGCGCCGGTGCTCCTCGAGGCGCGGGAACAGGGCGAACACGTCCCCCAGGGCCTTCGGGCGGTCAGCGCGGTCGCGGCGCCAGAGCGAGCCGAGGCGCAGGTTCTCCTCCACCGTCAGCTCGGCGATCACGCCGCCGCCCTCCGGCACATGGGCCAGACCGAGCCGCACTATGTCCTCGGCCTTGGCGCGCGTGATGTCCGCGTCGCAGAAGCGCACGCGGCCCGCGCGCGGGCGCACGATGCCGGACACTGCTCGCAGCAGCGAAGTCTTGCCCGCGCCATTGGCGCCGAGCACGGCGGTGATGCTCCCGGCGGGCACGCTCAGCGACACGCCGTCCACCGCGCGCACCGGCCCGTACGCCGCCACCAGCTCCTCCACCTCAAGCACCCTCGTCCTCCTCGCTGCCGAGGTAGGCCTCGAGCACGCGCGGGTCGGACTGCACCTCGGCGGGCGCGCCGCCCGCGATCAGCCGCCCCGAGTCGAGCACCGCCACGTGGTCGCACACCGACATCACCAGGTCCATGCGGTGCTCCACGAGCATCACAGTCATCGACTTGTCGAGGCCGCGGAGCAGCTCGGCCAGCTCGGACACGTCGTCGGCACCCAGGCCGCCTGCAGGCTCGTCGAGCAGCAGCAGGTCCGGCTTGGCGGCCAGCGAGCGGGCGAGCGACACGCGCTTCTGCACCGGGTAGGGCAGGCTGCCGGCGAGCTGCCCGGCCACGTCCGCGACGCCGAGCTGCTCGAGCGCGTCGCCGGCGGCGTTCCTCAGCGCGCGCTCGGCCCGGTCCGAGCGCGGCAGGCCAAGGAACGCGGACGCGAGGCCCGGACGGTGCAGGTGGCCGGCGCCCACCATCACGTTCTCGAGCGCGCTGAGGTGCGGGAAGAGGCGGACGCCCTGCACCGTGCGCGCGATCCCCTGCTTCACGAGCTGGTGCGGCCGGATCCGGCGCAGCGCCTCGCCCCGCCAGGAGATCGTGCCCGTCTGGGGGCGGACGAAGCCGCAGATCACGTTGAAGAGCGTGGTCTTGCCGGCACCGTTGGGGCCGATCACGCCCATCACCTGGCCGGGCGAGGCGGACAGCGACACGCCGTCGAGGGCGGTCAAGCCCGCGAAGCGCACCGACACCTCCTCAACCCTCAATCCAGCCGCGGCAGCTGTCATGCGCCGCACCACTCCTCCCTCAGGAGCATGCGAGCCACCGTAGGCCAGGACCGGCCCGCCTCCATTGTCGGAACGGGCCGAACTTCGATTCCGCCGGTTTGTGGCCTGACCACAACTGTTCCGCCCGAACAGGGGGTTGTGGTTTGACACTTCCGGCAACGATCAGCACGATTTGGTCATGCCCGGCACTGCTGCGGCGAGGGATACGGAGTCGGACGGGGTCAGAAACGCCCGTGTTCGGATCCTCGGGGAGCTGCTCGACCAGGTGGAGAACCTGGCCGCGTCGGCGGTTGGCGCAATGCGCGAGGAGATCCCCTCGTACACCGCCGAGGACGACGAGCGCTTCTTCGACGACGTGCTCGACCAGGTGACGCGCCACTACCAGACCAAGCTGTCGGCGTTCCTCGAGGGACGCGCCGTCACGCTCGAGGACATCTCGTTCGTGCGTGGCGCGGCCACGCGGCGGGCGCGCTCGGGCTTCGCGCTCGAGGACTACCTCAACGCGTTCCGAGTCGGGCAGCAGGTGCTGTGGGACGCCACCGTGGCATGCGCGGGCGACCGCCCGGTGGGCCGCGAGGCAGCGCTGCGGCTGGCCGGGCCGCAGATGCGCTACGTGGACTTCGCCTCCACTCACGCTGCCCACGCCTACGTGGAGTTCGCCCAGCACGTGGTGGCCGACGCCGACCGCGAGCGGCGCGACTTGCTCGAGCACCTGCTCGCGGGCCACATGCCGGCCAACGGCCCGCTGGCTGGCGCCGCGCAGCGCTACGGCCTCGGCCCGGACACCCGCATGATGGTGGCCGTGGCGGTAATCGCCGGCCAGCCGGACGACGCCGACGCTCCCGCGGCCGCCAGCGCCGCCCTGGCACGCGCCGGCCTGCACGAGGCGAGCACGCTGGTGGTGGTGCGCCAGTCGGAGATCGTGGCCGTGCCGTCGCTCGGTCCCGGCATCGATCCGGTGGAGATGTGTGATGGGCTGGAGCGGCTCCAGAGCCGCCTGCGGGCCGAGGGAATGCCGCTGGCGGTGGGCATCAGCACGGTGGCGGCCGGGGTGGCCGAGCTGCCGCGCGCCTACCTCGAGGCCCGGGCCGCGCTCGAGTGCGTGGTGGATCCGGACGGCGGGGTGGCCGCGCTGCCGCGGCTGTCGGCGTTCGAGTACCTCGCCCGCCACGCCGACGACACCGCCCAGCGCCTCGTGGACACCAAGCTCAAGGCCTTCCTGGAGGAGGACCGCGCGCGCGGCGGCGTGCTCACGGCCACGATCCGCGTGTTCGCCGAGTCGGACCTCAACCTGCGCCTCGCCGCCGAGCGACTGCAGGTGCACCCCAACACGGCGCAATACCGGATGGGCCGAATCGAAGAACGGACCGGGCGCAACCCGCGGCGCGTGGCGGATCTGCTCGACTTGCTCGTAGCGATCGCCCTCGACGACAGTTGACCCGTTGACCGTTCGCGGTGGGCCGGTCAACGGTCAACCGTCAACGAATTTGGGCCCCGCCCACAAACGTGCCGGTGCCAACTTTGTGTTCCGCCGCCGACGACTAGAGCCGCGCCCTCTCCTACCTTCCTCCGTCGTGAACCTCGCGGCGAATCTCACCGCGTCTGCGGAGGTGCTCGGGGAGAAGACGGCGCTCAAGCTCGACGAGCTGAGCATGAGCTACAGGGCGCTCGACATGGCGAGCTCGAGGCTGGCCGGGCTGCTCGCGCAGCGCGGCGTCGCCCCCGGCGACCGCGTGGGGGTGATGCTGCCGAACGTGCCCGAGTTCGCGGTGGTGTACTTCGGCGTGCTGCGCGCCGGCGCGATGGTGGTGCCGATCAACCCGCTGCTCAAGGAGCGGGAGGTGGCCTTCTACCTCTCGGACTCCGGCGCGCGGATGGTGTTCGCCTGGCACGGCTTCGCCGAGGCCGCCGAGGCGGGCGCCCGCGAGCCGGGCGCCGAGTCCGTGTTCGTGATGCCGGGCGAGTTCCCGCGGCTGCTGTCGGCTGCGCAACCCGCGCCGGGCGTGGTGGACCGCTCTCCGGACGACACCGCGGTGATCCTCTACACCTCCGGCACCACCGGCACCCCGAAGGGCGCGGAGCTAACGCACTCCAACCTCACGAGCAACGTGGCCACCGTGGTGTCACTGCACTCGTTCGGCGAGGACGACGTCCTGCTCGGCGCGCTGCCGCTGTTCCACTCGTTCGGGCAGACGTGCTCGATGAACGCGGCGGTGGCCTCCGGCGCCACGCTGTCCCTGATCCCGCGCTTTGACGCCGGGCGTGCGCTCGACATCATCGAGCGCGACCGCGTCACGGTGTTCCAGGGCGTGCCGACGATGTACTCCGCGCTGCTCCACCACCCCCAGCGGGAGTCGTTCGACGTGTCCACGCTGCGCGTGTGCGTGTCCGGCGGCGCCTCGCTGCCCGCCGAGGTTCTGCGCGGCTTCGAGGAGGAGTTCGGCTGCAAGCTGCTCGAGGGCTACGGGCTCAGCGAGACCTCGCCGGTGGCCTCGTCGAATCGGCCCGACCGCGAGCGCCGCCCCGGTTCCGTGGGAGTGCCGATTGACGGCGTGCAGATGCGGATCGTGGACGTGAACGGCGCGGACGTGCCGGTGGGCGAGCGCGGCGAGATCGTGATCCGCGGGCCGAACGTGATGAAGGGCTACTGGGGCCGCCCCGACGCCACCGCAGACACGATCCGTGACGGCTGGTTCCACACCGGCGACATCGGCGTGATGGACGAGGACGGCTACTTCTTCATCGTCGACCGCATCAAGGACATGATCATCCGCGGCGGCTACAACGTCTATCCGCGCGAGGTGGAGGAGGTGCTGTACGAGCACCCGGCCGTGCGCGAGGTGGCGGTGGTGGGCGTGCCTCACCCGGAGCTGGGCGAGGAGGTGGCCGCGGCCGTGGCGCTCAAGGACGGCGCCGCCGCGGACGAGGCGGAGCTGCGCGAGTTCGTGAAGGCGCGGGTGGCCGCGTACAAGTACCCCCGCCGGATCTCCTTCTTCCGGGACCTACCCAAGGGTCCCTCGGGCAAGATCGTGAAGCGCGAGATCGAGCTGGCGGCGGGATCACCACCAGTCGAGCTCAGACAGCGCGTAGAGCCCCAGGGCTAGAAGGGGTGGCGCCCGCTACCGGCCAGGTGTCGTGCTTTGTGCATCAAATAGATGCTTAAGGGACGACACCTGACGTGCGGGGATGCCTTTGAGCGTCCCGCCTAGGCCCTCGAGCCGGCGCCGCATGGACCGGGCCCAGCCCGGATGAGAGGATCCCTGGACCCCGAACCCGATCCAGGAGGACTCGCATGCAGATCCGCGCCGCCGTGCTGGAGGAGTTCGGCAAGCCGCTCGAGGTGCAGGACGTCGACCTCGCGCCCCCGGCGAGGGGCGAGGTGCTCGTCCGGCTGAAGGCCTGCGGCGTCTGCCACACCGACCTCTACACGGCGTCCGGCGCCGACCCGTCCGGCTACGCGCCCACGGTGCTCGGCCACGAGGGCGCGGGCGTGGTCGAGGCGATCGGCGAGGGCGTGACCTCGCTCCAACCCGGCGACCACGTGGTCACGCTCTTCTCCCCACAGTGCCGCGAGTGCATCCACTGTCTCAGCCCGAAGACCAACCTCTGCCTGGCCATCCGCGAGCAGCAGAACAAGGGCTACCTGCCGGACGGCACCGCGCGCCTCTCGCTGGACGGTGAGCCGATCCGCCACTTCATGGGCACGAGCACCTTCGCCGAGGCCACGGTGATGCCGGAGATCGCGCTGGCCAAGGTATCGCCGGAGGCGCCGCTCGACCGCGCCTGCCTGTTCGCCTGCGGGCTCTCCACCGGTCTCGGTGCCGCGATGTACACGGCCAAGGTGGAGCCCGGCTCCACGTGCGTGATCTTCGGCGCCGGCATGGTGGGCCTTGGCGCGGTAGCCGGCTGCCGGCTGCAGGGAGCGGGCCGCATCATCTGCGTGGACCTGTCGGAGGACCGGCTCGAGCTGGCGAAGGGCCAGGGCGCCACCGACCTCTGGCAGGCCGACGAGCACACCACCGACCGCATCCTCGAGGAGACCGGCGGCTTCGGCGCCGACTACACCTTCGAGGCCACCGGCCTCGTGTCGGTGATGCGCCAGGCCGTGGAGTCCGCGCGCATGGGCTGGGGACTGTGCACCGTGATCGGCGTGGCCGGCAAGGGCGAGACGCTCGACATCGTGCCGCGCTTCCTGATCACCGGCAGGCGCGTGTGCGGCTCGTCGTTCGGCGGAGTAAAGGGCCGCGACCAGGTGCCGGAGCTGGTGCAGCGCTACATGGACGGCGACATCGACGTGGACCCGTTCATCTCCCACCGCATCTCGCTCGACGACGTGAACCGCGGCTTCGAGCTGATGGAGGCCCAGGACGGCATCCGGAGCGTGATCGAGTACTAGCTACGCGCCACGGAAGCGCGCCAGCTCGTCCGAGGACTCGGGCGGCGGATCAAACAGGCGCTCCACCACGCGCGCCGACGCGCCGCCGTCGTCCAGCTCGCAGAAGCGCTCGCGCCACGCGCGGTAGCGCTCCACGTACTCGGCGGGAACGTCGTAGCCGATGGCGCCCAGCGCGTCCGCCAGCTCGTCGGTGGTGCGCACGAGCGGCCCCGGCGCCTCGGCCTCGAAGTCGATGTAGAAGCCGCGGATCTCGTCGCGGTAGATCTCGAGGTCGTAGGGGAAGAAGACGATCGGCCGGTTGGTGTCCGCGAAGTCGAACGCGAGCGCCGAGTAGTCCGTGACGAGCACGTCGGCGGCCGCGAGCAGCTCGCTGGCGTCGGGCCATGCCGACACGTCGTGCACGCGCGGGTCGTGGTCCGTCAGCACCGGGTCGGCCACCAGCGGGTGCTTGCGGATCAGCAGCACGCCGTCCGGCCCGAGCGCCGGCAGCACGCGCTGCACGTCCAGGTGCTGGTCGAGCCGGTAGCGGCCGCGACGGTCCACCACGTGGTCGCGGTAGGTGGGCGCATACAGCACCACGCGGGCGCCGTCGGGCAGCGCGAGCGCGTCGCGCACCTCGGTGCCCCGGCGCCGCAGCCGCTCGGGGTCCGCCAGCAGGTCGTTGCGGGGCAGACCCAGCTCGAGGATCTCCCCTTCCAGCCCGTATGCCTGCCGCAGCACGGGCGTGGCGAACGCGCTCGGCGACACCAGGTACTGCCAGTTGGCCATCTGCGCCGCCCACTTCCACGAGCGCCGCATCGTGCTCTTCAGGTGAGGCACGTCGAGGCCGATGCGCTTGAGCGGCGTGCCCTGCAGCGTCTGGATGACGGTCTGGTCCGGGCGGCGCTCGAACCAGTCCGGCAGGAAGCCGTTCACCACCACGAAGCGCGCCGCGGCAAACGCGTCGTAGTAGTCCCGGCTGCCCGAGCGGAGCACCGCGGCGGTGTCGGGCACCACGCAGCGGGCGTCGCTGACCACCCACAGATGCTCGAGCGAGGAGTCGCGCCGTACCAGCTCCTCATGCACGGCGCGGGGGCTGTCCGAGTACTGCCGGCCGCCGAAGCTCATGTACACCACCGCGTCGCGCAGCGGCTGGTCGTGGCGGGACTCGTACACGCCCTGGCGCAGGCGGCGCTGGTGGTAGCGGCCGCGCTCGCCGTCGTCGTCGAGGTCGCGGGAAACGCTCACCGCCGGCTGGAGCTCCGGCGTCACCGACAGCCCGAACGTCTTGTGACCGATCACATGCCGCATCGGCAGCGACTCGTACAGCTGCTGCGTCATCAGCACGCGCGTCATCTCCTCGCGCTCGGTCATCCCCGCCGTGCGCGCGAACAGCTCCCAGTTGCCCTCCTGCAGCGGCAGCTCCCCGGCCAGGGAGCGCACATGCCCGGGCGTGAGCGTGGCGTGGAAGCGTCCGCCGTCCACCCGTAGCGCGAACGGATGCTGCTCGAGGTGCAGACGCCCCACGAGCACCAGCTCGTCGAACGAGGCGGTGCCGGGCCACAGCTCGCCGGACAGCTCGATCTCGCCGGCGTCGGTCCAGCGCGCCTCGTCCACCACCGGCTGCGGGGCGCGCGCGACCAGCAGGGAATCGCCCTCCTTGGTCCGGATCAGCGCCAGCTCGGAGTGGCCGCACGGCCACGCGCCCTCGCGCACGTGCTCCTCGAGTGACACCCGGCGGTTGGGCGCGTCCCTGCCCACCACCCACAGGTTCCACACCTTGGCGCCCGCGAAGTCGGTGCCTTGCGGTTCCGGGCTGGCCACCGCCACGGCCGCCTCGAGGTCCGCCATCGGCACGCGCACCGTGAACTCGGACCCCGACCGCTCGAGCGGGTACTCCAGCTTCTGCGACCCCGGCCGGGAGAAGCGCAGCCTCGTCCCCGGACCGTGCATCCGGCCGGACAGCTCCAGCGCGTCGTCCACGAGCCGGTGGCCGACGATGCTCGCCCAGCCGTCGTGCAGATGCAGCGCGATCTCGCCCGTGGGCGCCGGCGACACCTTGAGGAACATGCCGCCGTCCACCACGTGGTCCACGGCGCGCACAGGGCGCGGGCTGTCGACGAGGAAGCGCGAGCGCCGCCGCGTGACGCCGCCCGCGCGGGCCGTGACGTAGAGGTCCCAGGTGCCCGGCCGCCAGCGCCCGAGCGCGCGCAGCTTGCGCGGCTTGAGCGTGGCCTCGAAGCCCGACCACTGAACGTCGGCGGACGACTGTGAGGTGCTCGCGGTCACGTCCGGGCGGTGCACCACATCCGCCCGCAGGCGGATCGCGGACGTGCGCATGCGTAGCCGCCTCAGGCGCCCGCGCCGCACCACCGTGAGCGTCACCCGCTGGGTGTCCTCGGTGGGCGCGCCGATACCCGCGATGAACGCGTAGCCGCCGATCTTCAACTCGCCGCCCTCGAAGCGCAGGTCATCCACGCGCGGCGACACCACCAGCTCGTCCCCCAGCCGGTAGACCGAGCGCGGGATCTTCAGGTCAGGATCGGTCCGAAAGGGATAGTCCCCGTACCACTTCCGCCCGATGCGAACGGGCGGCGTCTCGCGCAGGCGCTCCTTCTGGAAGCGCAGCACCTCCAGCAGCTCGGGCATCAGCCGGCGACGCACGAGGTGCCACTTGAGCCGGTTCATCGCCGACAGGTCGCGGTAGATCCCGCGGCTCGCGCCGTCGAGGAATGCGTTCACGCGGTCGAGGAAGAGCTCGCGGTACTCGTCGGTGGCGCCGTCGAGCACGTCGAGGTAGTAGCGCAGGTCCTCCGCCACCACGCTCTCCTCGTACCAGCGCTTGACGCGCCGGGCGCCCTTGCTGGCGAAGTAGTCGCGCGCGTGCTCCACCGCGGCCACGCGGTCGAGCAGCGCGCTGTTTTCGAGCCGCCGCTGGGTGATCGAGAGGTCCGCCCCCTCGCGCACGCGGTAGAGGTAGACCGGCTCGGGGATCACGTCCACCGAACGCGCCGCGTACTGCGCCGGCAGCACCACCGGGATGTCCTCGTGCACCACGCCCTCGGGGAAGCGGAACGCGTTGGCCTCCCAGAACGAGCGCCGCCACAGCTTGTTCGGCACGATCCGGTCCACGAGCAGCGGGCGGAACTTGGTCACGTGGGTCTTGAGACGGGTGCGCTCGAACACCCTGGCCACGAAGCGCGCGGGCGTCAGGCCGGTGGTCATCAGGCGCATCACGTTGCCCGTGGCGAAGTCCGAGCCGGTCTCCTGCAGCGAGCTCGCGAGCCGCTCGTACGCGTCGTGCGGGATCACGTCGTCGCTGTCCACGAAGCCGAGGAACTCGCCGCGTGGCGGCCTCCGCGCCCGTGTTGCGCGCGCGGCTGAGGCCACCGTTCTCCTGCGTGATCAGGCGGAAGCGAGGATCGGCCGCGGCGTAGCGCTCGGCGATCGCGGCGCTGCCGTCGGTCGAGCCGTCGTTGACCATGATCACCTCGAGATCGGCGAGCGTCTGGTGCGCGATCGAGTCGAGGCAGGCCGGGAGGTACTCCTCGACGTTGTAGATGGGGACGACGACGCTGACGAGCGGCACGGTCAGTCGGCGCGGCTGAGGAGCTTGCGGAGCTGGTCGCGGTAGCGCGGCGGGATGCGCCGCGCGATCCTCACGCGCATCGTTGCGGGAACGGCGGCGCTCACCGGCTGCTTCTTGCGCGGCTTCACGGCCGTCACCGACGACTGCGAGATCGCCTCCGCCTCCCGCGTACAGCGCGTCGTACTCCGCGTGCGAGCTGTCGAGCGTCGCCGCGCACCTCGGCGCCGTCGCCACCCTCGTCGGCCAGCGGCTGCAGCTCGCCCCACACCCGCTCCGCCAGCTCGCGCACGCGAGCCGGCACGTCGAGGTCCTCCCAGCCGCGCCGCTGCGCGGTGCAGGCGTCGGGTCCACGAACTCGTCCACCTGCGGGAAGCGCGAGCGCGTCGATCCCGGTCAGCAGCGGATCGCCGAGCGCCTCGCCCGCGCGCCGCAGCTCGCGCTCCCAGTCCGCGAGCAGGTCCTCGTAGCGCACGAACGCGCGCGGCATCTCGCGCGTCTTGCGCTCGGTCTCGAGCATCACGTTGAGCCAGGCGGCGGCGCGGCTGGCGTCGTTCTGCCAGTCGCCGTACCACTTGCGCGCGCTCGCGAGGATCTCCGCCGGGTGGCGCAGCATGCAGACGAACGAGGCCGGCGCGCCCAGGTCGCTCGCGCAGCCCGTCCAGAGCGGCAGGAACCAGCCCACGCGCGGATCCTTGACCACCACGGCGTCCGCCTGGTCGAGCTCGCCCTTCAGCCACTGGCGCAGCTCGGCGCGCACGCTGTCGTCGTCCGCGGCCGCGTCGCACTTCTCCCACGCGCGCGGGCGCGAGTCGAACACAGTCACCCGCAGCCGCCGCATCACGCGGTGGTGGAAGTCCACCGACCCACGCCGGCTCGCCGAAGCCGCGCGGGTTGGTCTCGTCCGCGTTGATCTCCGGCTGCGGGATGTGGAAGCCCACCTGGCCGAGGATCCCGGTCATCAGGCTGGTGCCGCTGCGGCCCACGCCCGCCACGAGCACGAGCCGGCTCATCGCGCCGACCGCCTCCGGCCGCGGCCCGCACCGGCGGCGGCGTCGCGCTCGCCGAGGAACACGCGCCGCACCACGCGCTCGGCCGCGCGGCCGTCGTCCAGGTAGCAGAACGCGCGCGGAAGCGGGCGCGCTCGGCGCTCGCCTCGTCGCCCGCGCGCAGCGCCTCCACCAGCTCCGCCTCGGTGCGCGCTCACCACGCCCGGCGGCTCCGCCATCAGGTCGAAGTAGGTGCCGCGCCTCGTGCGGTACTCGTCCCAGTCGGGCGCGTGTATGACGATCGGCCGGTCGAGCACGGCGTAGTCGAACATGATCGACGAGTAGTCGGTCACGAGCACGTCCGCGGCCAGGCATCAGCTCCTCGATCGACGGATGCGCGGACACGTCGCGCAGCCTGCCCCGCGCGGTGCAGCTCGCGCATCTGCTCGTCGGACTCGTAGAAGTAGTGGGCGCGGGCCAGCACGAGCCAGTCCTCGCCGAGCCCGTCGGCCAGCGCGCGCCAGGTCGAGCACCGGCACGTAGCCTCCTGGTACTCGCGGTGGGTGGGCGTGTAGAGCAGCGCGCGCCGCCCGGGCTCGATGCCGAGCTCCTCGCGCACGCGCGCGACCTCCTCGTTCGGTCGCGTTCGCCAGCACGTCGTTGCGCGGGTAGCCCACCTCCAGCGACTCGTAGCGGGTGGGGTACACGCGCTCCCAGATCGGCGTGGTGAAGGCGTTCTGCGACACGCTGTAGTCCCAGCGCGCGCAGCGCCTGAGCAGGCCCGGCAAGCCCCGTGCGCTCGCCGCCGCCGGGCGCGGTGCGCAGGTCGAGGCCCATCTTCTTGAGCGGCGTGCCGTGGTGGGTCATCACGTGGGTCTGCCCGTCGCGCTTGACCATGTTGTTGGGGAAGTTGACGTTGTTCACGAACCACGCCGCGCGGGCGATCAGGTCGAAGTACTCGGGCGAGCCGGCCATCACGTAGTCCACGCCGTCCGGCACGCTGGCGCGCGCCGTCCGTGTTGACCACCCACACGCCGTGGACGCTGCGGCGCCAGCTCGCGCGCCCTCTCGTAGATCGCGCGCGGGTTGCACGAGTAGCCGCGGTACCAGTAGGCGGCGAACACGGCGAGGTTCGGGATCGAGCGGCTGGCGCAGCCGCGAGCGGTAGTGGCGCTGGCGGTCGTTGCGGCCGGCCGGCTTGAGCGCGCGCCTCAGCGCGCTCGCGGCCGCGGCGCGCGCTTCTTCGGCGCCTTGCGCAGCTCGAGCGAGCGCTCGAGCGCCTGGTAGGCGCGGTAGTCGCCGCGCTCCACGAGCCGCGCGCGCAGCTCGAGCGCCCTCGAGCCCAGCGCCGGCTCGTCGCCGCGCCTGTGCGCGCGGTAGGCCTCCGACATGCGCTCGAAGAACTCGCGCCGCTCCCCCGCCGGCACGCGGCCGCCCAGCAGCGACAGCTCGTGGCGCAGCATCGCGGGCACCACCGAGCCGGCGCCGGTCGTCCGGCGCGCCGGCCGCGAACTCGAACACCGTCGTCGTACTGGGCGAACACGTCGAACGGGCTGCCCTGCTCGGGCTCGGCGTTGGGCGGCTCGCGCCGCACGTAGCTCGCGCCCTCCCACGGCACGATCGTCTCCGCGCGGAAGAACGCCGGCCAGGTCACGGTCAGCTCGCTGCCGAGGCCGGGGCCGAAGCGCAGCGTCGCGCAGCAGCTCGCGCCTGAACAGCTTCTCCCAGACCCGCACCGCGTCCCCGCCGCGCGGATCCGGCGGCGGCCCCGGCCTGCGCTCACCCAGCACGCTCGCGCGCGCGTAAGGAATCAGCGCGCAGATCGGCACCGGCGACGCGGACTGATCGCCTCCACCAGATCGGTGGTCTCCACGAACCACACGTACTCGCCCTCGGCCAGCTCGAGCGCGAGGTTGCGCGCCTCGCCGCGCCCCACCCGGCTCGGCAGATGCTTCACGCGCACGCGCGGGTCGCGCTCGGCCAGCTGGTCGAGCAGCTCGGGCGCGTGGTCGGGCGAGGCGTCGTCCACCGCCACCAGCTCGAGGTCGGCGAAGTCCTGTTCGAGCACCGAGGCGGCGAGCTCGGGCAGCCAGCCCTGCTCGCGATGCACCACCAGAATCAGGCTCAGGGCAGGCGTCGACACAGCGTGGCAAGCTACTCGATGGTGCAGCCGCCGGCCCGTGTGTTCGACGACGTCCCAGTGCTATGCGGCCACCGCGGTAGCGGCAGAGGCGTAGTCGGCGGGCAGGAGGAGAACACGCTCGGCTCCTTCCGCGCGGCGGTGGCGGCGGGCATTCCCTGGGTTGAGGTGGACGTGCGCCGCAGCTCGGACGGCGTGCTCGTGGCCTCGCACGACCCGATCGGCGCCGCGCCGGCGGCGGAGCTCGGCCTGATGCGGATCGAGGAGCTGCTCGAGGATCTGCCGCCCGAGATCGGCGTCAACCTGGAGATCAAGACCGCGATCGAGGACGCTCGCCTGCCGCGCGAGGAGACCACCGCGGCGCTCACCGCGGACCTCGCCAGGCGCGCCGGCCGGCGGCGCAGGCTGCTCGCCACGAGCTTCGACCCCTCCGCGCCGCTGATCGTGCGCGAGCGCGCCCCCGGCGTGCCGGTGGGCCTGCTCACCTGGATCCGCTTCCCGCTGCGCAAGGCGGTGCCCGCCGCGGTGCACCTGGGCATGGACGTGGTGGCGCCGCACGTGCAGTCGCTCCAGCTCGAGCCGGTGGAGCTGGCGGCGGCGGTGCAGCATCGCGCACGACGCCGGGCTTCAGGTGGTGGGCTGGTGTCCCGACGCCGAGCAGTCCGCCAAGCTCATGGCCGCGGGAGTGGATTGTCTGATCGTCGACGACGTGCCCGCCGCGGTGAGCCGGTGAGCGCAACTCCCCCGCCGGAGGGTGTTCCAGGAAGGTTGGCCTCGCTCAGGAAAACGGCCGCCCTCGTAGCCGTCACCGCGCTCACGCTCCTGCTGCCCGCCGCCGCCGGCGCGGTGGTACGCACGCCCGCGGGATGGATCGTCAACCCGGTCGGCACCCAGCTGCTCGTGACCCCGGGGGTGGGCGGCTTCCAGGGACCGCTCGCCACGGCGCTCTCGCCCGACGGCCGCCTAGCGCTCGCAGCGTCGAGCGGCGCCACCCGCTTCCAGAGCGCCGACCTCTTCGACCTCGCCGCCGGCGGACGCAGCGACTGGGTGGCCTACGACGGCCGGCTCGGCGAGTCCGTGTTCCAGGGCGTGACCTTCTCCCCCGACGGCACGCGCGCCTGGATGTCGGGTGGCGGCGAGAACGTGGTGCACGCTTACAGCGTGTCCGGTGACCAGCTCACGCCCACCACCGAGATCCCGGCGCCGTGGTTCCCCGCCGGTCTGGCCTACGGGCACACGCCGATCGGCGACCGCATCTACGTGGCAAACGACCTGGGTGGCCCGCCGACGAGCGACAACCCGCCCGGCCATCAGGTGACGGTGATCGACCCGGGCACCAACGCCGTCACCGGGATCATCGATCTGGGCGTGCACCGCGAGCCGATCGCGGTGGCGTTCGAGCGTCACGGGCGCAAGGCCTACGTGGCCAACTGGCTCGGCCGCTCGGTGTCGGTGATCGACACGACCACGCAGGCGAAGAAGTACGACGTGCTGCTCTCGCCGCGCTACGCGCCGCTCAGGGCCGACCACCCGGACGCGATCGCGGCCAACCCCGCGCGCGACCAGGTGTACGTGGCCAACGCCAACAGCGACACCGTGTCCGTGCTCGACAGCCGCCACGACAAGCTGGTGGCCACGATCCGGGTTGGTCTCGCAAAGGGCCTCCAGGTGGGCGCCACGCCCGACGGCCTCACCGTGAGCCCGGACGGCCGCACGCTGTACGTGGCGCTCGGCGGTGAGAACGCGGTGGAGGTGATCGACGTGCGCACGCGCCGCGTGCGCGGCTTCATTCCCACCGCCTGGTATCCCACGGACGTCGACATCACGCCCGACGGCAGCAGGCTGGTGGTGACGAACCTCAACGGCACGGCCAGCGGCCCCAACCCGTGCGGTCCGCGCAGCCCGCTGCCGGAGTGCGAAGACACCGTAGACCCGAACATCCACCAGGACACCGAGTCCGTGAAGTCGATGGTCAAGGGCTCGCTCAACGTGATCCCGGTGCCGTCGGGCCAGTCGCAGCTCACCTCCTACACGCGCGCGGTGCGCAGCTACAACCGGGTGCGCACGAAGCCCGCGCGCGAGCCCGCCTTCCTGAAGAAGCACATCAAGCACGTGATCTACGTGATCAAGGAGAACCGCACCTTCGACCAGGTGCTGGGCGACCTCAGCAAGGGCAACGGCGACCCCGCGCTGACGCTGTTCAAGGACGACTCCGCGCCCAACCACCACGAGCTCGGCCGCCGCTTCACCCTGTTCGACAACTTCTACGCGGACGCGCAGGTGTCGGCCGACGGCCACAACTGGATCACGCACGCGGGCGCCACCGACTACGTGGAGAAGCTGTGGCCCTTCGTCTACTCGCAGGGCGAGCGCAACCACCAGCGCGCCTACGACTTCGAGGCGGTGAACCCCAACCGCGTGTTCGCCAGCGAGCCGCTCGCGTTCGACTCGAGCGTCAAGCGCTCCGCGGCGTCGCCCACCGCGGGCTACATCTGGGACGTGGCCTACCGGCACGGGGTGTCCTACCGGATCTACGGCGAGTTCACCCAGTCGCCAAACGCCTGCGTGGGCCGCGGCAACAGCGCGGGCGCCACGCACCTCAGCTCGCGCTTCGGCAACAACGTGGACCGCCGCTTCCCCGGCTTCAACCTCACCTGCTCGGACCTTCAGCGTGAGGCCGAATGGCAGCGCGAGTTCACCAACTACGACTCCGCCCACCTGCGCTCACTCGCGCGCTACAAGCGGCAGAAGGCCCAGCGCAGGCGCGAGCTGTCGCGGCGCGCCCACCTACCGCCGAAGAAGCGCCGCAAGCTCAGGCCGCTGCCGCGGCCCAAGCCGCCCACCGATCCGCTGCCCAAGCTCGAGATGGTGAGGCTGCCCAACGACCACACCGCCGGCACGCGCGACGGCCGGCCCACGCCCGAGTCGTACATGGCGGACAACGACCTGGCGCTCGGCCGGCTCGTGGACGCGGTGTCGCACAGCTCGTACTGGCGCAGCACCGCGATCCTCGTGACCGAGGACGACGCTCAGGACGGCCCCGATCACGTGGATGCCCACCGCTCGCTCGGCTACGTGATCAGCCCCTACACCCAGACCGCCAGGGTGGACTCGCGGCAGTACGACACCGCGGCGCTCACCGCCCTGCTCGAGCGGCTGCTGGGCATGCCGCCCATGAGCATCGTGGACGGGCGCGCGCCGTCGATGTGGTCGGCGTTCACCTCCAAGCCCAACTTCGCGCCCTACGACGCGATCCAGCCGCAGGTGGTGCCGTTCGGGGGCGGCACGTTCGCGGTGAACTCGAGCGCGGCCCCGATGTCCCGCGCGGCCGCCCGCTGGAATCTGCGCGATGCCGACGCCGCGCCCGACATCGGCCTCAACCAGTCGATCTGGAAGTCGGTGCACGGATCGAACGCGCGCATGCCCGCCCCGCGCCACAACGCGATCGCCGGCTCGGGCGCCGTCGAGGGCGACGGCTAGCTCGCCCGGCGATGAATTTCGGGCGCCGGCGCTGTCTACACGTTCATGATCGTTACAGCGCTCTCCATATCTCTCGACGGCTACATCGCCGGACCCAACGACGGCCACGGCAACCCGCTGGGTGACGGCGGCCAGCGGCTCTTCCGCTGGTTCAACGACGGCGACACGCCGAGCCGCCTCTACCCGTCGTTCAGGATGTCGGCGCAGAGCGCCAAGTTCTTCGACGAGGGCGCCTCGTCGGGCGGTGCCGTGATCAGCGGCCGCCGCACGTACGAGATCGCGAACGCCTGGGGCGGCCGCGGCCCGCTGCCCGGCGTCCCGCTGTTTGTGATGACGCACGAGGTGCCCGAATCCGTGCCGGAGGGCGACCCGCCGTACACGTTCGTCACCGACGGCATCGAGAGCGCGGTGGAGCAGGCGCGAGCCGTGGCGGGCGAGAAGAACGTGGCCCTGATGGGCGCCGCGCCCGTGCAGCAGGCCATCCGGGCAGGGCTCCTCGACCAGCTGGTGCTCCATCTCGTGCCGGTGCTGCTGGGCGGCGGCGTGCGCCTGCTCGACAAGCTCGGATCAGATCTGCCGGAGCTGGAGCTGGCCCGGGTGGTGGACGCCCCCGGGATCACCCATCTCGTCTACCGGCGCACGAGCACCACGTAGCCGCCGATCTGCCGCCGCGCCCAGTCCGCCGGACTGAACTGCTGGGGCCGGTAGTCGATCTTGATCGGCACGGGCTCGGGGAACTTGTCCTCCTCGGTCTCGATCCGCAGGCGACCGAAGTTGCGCGCGAGCACCAGCGCGTCGATCGAGCCGAAGCGGGAGCCCTCGAGCGTCCGCGTCGTGCAGGCGGGGTCGGGGCAGCGCGCGGCGGCGCGCAGAACCTCGATCCGCTGCGCCAGGTGGGCGTCGGGGTGCGCGTAGCGGGCGCGCAACGGCAGGAAGCCGTAGTAGGGCTCGGTCACGAGCAGCGCGTGGTCGCCGGCCAGGATCGTGAGCTTGTCGGGCGGCCGGCCGCTCGTCTGGGTGATGAAGCTCGAGATCGCGCGCGACTGTGAGAGCGCGGGGCGGTCGTGCGCCGCGCGGGCGAAGCGGCCGGAGGTGAGGTCGGAGCCCTGCGCCGAGCCGAGCACGAACACCGCCGGCACCGCCACCACGGCGGCCAGCAGGCCGAACACGCGCGGTAGCGGCGGCTGCAACAGCCTGCCGAGCCCGCGGCTCGGGCTGAAGCCCTCGAGCGCCACCGGCACCGCGGCGCCGAACGTGGCCCACATCATCGTCACCGCACGGTGCGGCTGGAGTTGGTTGCCTGCGAACACCAGAGTGGCCACCGACACGAGCTGATACCCCACCGCGCCCACCAGCAGCCCGGCCACGGCCTGGCTGGCCGGCGAGGAGATCGTGAGGGCCAGCGCGCCCACCACCACGAGCACGAGCACGGTGAGCGCCACCGGCCGCCCGATGCCCACGAACACGTGCAGGAAGTCCGGCCGCACGAAGCCGCCCTGCGAGGCCGCCCCGTGGGCGAGCGCCTTGAGCAGCGGGATCCAGAACTCGGCGGTGAGCGCGCCGATGCCGAGGAACAGCATGCCGCTGCGCCGGAGCGTCCTGCCCCGCTCCTCGTGCGGCGCCAGCGTGAGCGCCAGCAGGACCAGCGCCAGGATCACGAACAGCAGGTAGTAACAGAGCGCGAGCGCCGCGCCCACGAGCCCGAGGAACACAAGCCGCCAGCGCGCGGCCCGCGCCGGCATCCGCAGGCTTACGAGCGTCGCCGCCAGCCACGCCGCGCCCGTCACGGCAACGAAGCACGAGTACGGCGAGTACCAGGCCTGCGTGGCGAACTTGACCGTCCCGATCTGCGCGCTGAGCACCAGCGACGAGCCGACGGCGGCCGACAGCGCGCCGGCGGGCGACAGCGTCATTCGCCACAGCACGTAGGCGAGCAGCAGCGCGGCGGCGATCGTGGCGATGGTGAACGGCTTGACGATGTGCCACGGCTCGTTCAGCCCGAGGATGTGCGCGGCGCGGCCCGCCACCCAGAACCACGCGGGCGGGTAGAAGGCATGCAGGCCCTTGAAGCCGTAGTCCTGCAGATGCCAGGTGGAGGCGAAGCGTGTGACGTACTCGGTGCGGAACGCCATGTCGCCGCCGAGGATGGTGTTGAGCGGCTGGTCGGTGCCGCGCAGCCCGGCTGCCAGCGGAGCGGTGACGAGCCCCGTGGCCGTGCCGGCCAGGCCCGCCACGATCATGCGCGCCCGCAGCCGGTGCGCCGGCGTGCTCAGACGCTGGACGAGCTGGGCGCCCACGGCGATCGCGAGCATAAGCGCGGCCCACAGCGGCCCGAGCCCCGGTGCCACCTCGCCCAGCGGGTTGAAGTTCGTCGCCGAGAGGAATGCGTGCACGAGCCACGCGCTCAGCGCGGCTCCGGCCAGCGTGAGGCCGAGCTCGGCGATGCCCAGACGCACCGTGGTCTGCTTAGCGATCATCGTTCGCAAATGACGCCCTGAGCCGACGCTAGCGAGCCGATCTATGCCTTCTCTTAGGCGCTAATCTCGCGTTAGTTCGCCCCCCCGATCGGAGACTCGCCATGGCCAACATCGTTCTGATCCACGGACTCTGGCTCACGCCACTCAGCTGGGAGGGCTGGAAGGAGCGCTTCGAGGCCAAGGGCCACAACGTGACCGCCCCCGCCTGGCCGGGCATGGAGGGGACGGTGGAGGAGGTCCGCGCCAACACCCAGGCCTACGAGCGGCTCGGCATCAAGGAGATCACCGACCACTACGACGGCATCATCCGCGGACTCGACAGCCCGCCGGTGATCATGGGCCACTCGTTCGGCGGCCTGATCACCCAGCTGTTGCTGGATCGCGGGCTCGGCGCCGCGGCCGTGGCCGTCCATCCGGCGCCGATCAAGGGCGTGCTCGGCCTGCCCTACTCGCAGCTCAAGGTCGCCTGGGTGGCGCTCAAGAACCCCGCCAACCGCCACCGCACCCAGATGCTCACGCCGGAGGAGTTCCACTACGGCTTCACCAACATGCTCAGCGCGGAGGAGTCTAGGCCGATCTACGACCGCCTGGCCGTCCCCGGCCCCGGCCGCACGCTGTTCCAGGCGGGGCTCGCCAACTTCAATCCCAACGCCGTGACGCGGGTGAACCGGCACAACTCCAGCCGGGCGCCGCTGCTGCTCCTGGCTGGCGGCAAGGACCACACCGTGCCGGCGTCCACCGTGCGCGCGGCCTACAAGATCCAGAAGAAGTCAGGCGCCACAACGGAGATCAAGGAGTACCCCGAGCGCTCGCACTACACGTTCGCGCAGGACGGCTGGGAAGCGGTGGCCGACCACGCGCTCGAGTGGGCGCTCAGCCACGGAGGCCAACCGGCGTAAGCAGCGCCCCGCCGGCGAAGCCCACGGCGCGGTCGTTCATCGCCTCGTAGGAGCTCTTCAGGATCTCGCTGTCGCGCAGCGACCAGATCACCTGGGCGCGGATCCAGGCGGCGTCGCGTGCCCGCTCGACGTTCCACACCGCCACGATGTCGTCCACCGGGTTGAACGCCAGGTCGAGCTCCTTGAGCAGCCCGGTCATCATCCACGTCTTCATCTGCTTCTCGACCTTGCCGATCAGCCCGTTCACCGAGTCGTAGTCGTGGTGCTCGGGCTCGCCGGGCGTCGCGTCTCTCGATTCGCACGTATCGCACACGCCGATCGCGAGGTCGTGGTTGATGTGCGCGTTCATGCCCGCGAGGGCAAACTGGATCGGGGCGATGTCCCTGTTGCCGCGGGCCTTGAAGAGCGGCTTCCAGGCGTGGTAGGGATAGCTGCGCTTCTCCGCGGCGTCGAAGGCGTCGAAGTAGCGGTTGCCGAAGAACACGTCGAGCGCCTCGAGGAACCCGGGCGCCTCCTGCTTGAGCGTGGGCGCGGCCTGCGCCACCTGCTGCGTGACCTCGAGGTAGAGCTTGTTGAACCACTTGACGCCGTCGGTGTCGGGTAGCTGCTTGTCGAACGTCTCGAGGCGCTTCTTTACTTCCGCGACTGTGGTTGGGTGGGCCATGTGCTTCACCCTAACCGCGATGCTTTGAGGTGATGAAGGCGCTCGCGGTTATCGCTGTGACGGCGCTGCTCAGCGCGGCCCCGCCGGCGGCGCGCCAGATCGGACATTCCTCGCAGGGCCGGCCGATCGTGGTGGAGCGCGCGGGCAATCGGGCCGGGTTGCGGGTGCTCGTGGTCGGCTGCATCCACGGCAACGAATGCGCGGGGCTGCCGGTGGTCCGCGCCCTGCGCCGGGTGCGCGGCGCCGGCGCGCCGGACCTCTGGCTGGTCCCCACCATCAACCCGGACGGCCGCGCGCTGGGCACCCGCCAGGACGCCCGCGGCGTGGACCTCAACCGCAACTGGTCGTCCGGCTGGCGCGCCGGCGGCCGCCCGTTCGACACCTACTACGGCGGCCCGCGCCCGTTCTCGGAGCGCGAAACCCGCGTGGCCCGCGACCTCATCCGCCGCATCCACCCCGTGGTGACGATCTGGTTCCATCAGCACATGAACCTGATCTGGGCCTACGGCGCCCCGGGCACCAGGGCCGGGCGCGCGTACGCCCGGGCGGCGCACATGCGCCTCTACCACCACGCCTCACTGCCGGGCACCTCGACCCGGTGGCAGGACCACCACCTGCCGGGCACGGCGGCGATCACCGTGGAGCTGCCCGCCGGGGCGCTCAGCGCCGCGCAGGTGCGCCGCCACGTGCGAGCGGTGCTCAGCGCCGCACGTAGTTCAGCTCGAAGTCGAGCGTCCAGTCCGAGCCGTCGCTGGAGCTCTCCCAGCGGCCGTCGATGCGGTTGCCGTCGTCGCTGAAGTCCCCCACGTAGCGCTGGCAGAAGTCGAGCGGCGTGAAGTCCGGGGTCACGCGCAAGAGCTCCCAGTGGCCGCTCTCGAACGTCATCGCGTACACGCGCGCGATGCCCCGGGAGTCGAAGTAGTGCTGGGTGTAGCCGTCTCGCCCCGCGTTAAGGCCGACGATCTTGAAGCCATCCGGAGCGTCCGGATGGTCAACCGCGGCGCGCTCCACCAGGAACTGGCGATCGAGGATCCACTCGAACGTGGCGCTGGCCTCGGCATCGCCCGGCCCGCCAGCGGCGAAGATCGCCTCCAGGGTCCACTCGCCGACGAACTGCTCAAGCTGGCCGATTGCCATGACGCGCCTCCTCGTGTTGGTTCCACCCCTTGAGACCGGCCCGGAAGCCCACACTCATCGGGTTTAGCATTCGCTGCATGAGCGACGAAAGCATTGCGGCCCGGATCGAGCGCCTCGTGGGCGAGGAACACGAGCTCCGCCAGCGCGAGCAGGCGGACAGCCCGGACGACGACGCCCTGGCGACCGACCGCGAGCGCCTGCGCAGCGTGGAGGTCGAGCTGGACCGCTGCTGGGACCTGCTGCGCCAGCGCCGTGCCCTGCGCGACGCGGGCGGCGATCCCGAGTCGGCCCACGCGCGCGACGAGGGCACCGTCGAGGGCTACCTCCAGTAGTTCGACACAGCCCGGCGCCCGACATACCCTGGTGAGGTTCGAGGACTCGTGACCTGCCCCAACTGCCAAACCGAGAACCAGCCGGGTGCCAAGTTCTGTGGCGAATGCGGTACGCCGCTGAGCGCCCGCTGCCCGGCATGCGGCGCCACGCACGAGCCGGGGCAGAAGTTCTGCAACGAGTGCGGTGAGCCGCTCGCCGGCGTGGCGCGGCCGGCGCCGGCGTCGGAGCCGTCCCACGCAGCCGAGCCCGCCGGCGCTGGGCTGGCTGAGCTGCGGCTCGTCTCGGTCCTGTTCGTGGACCTCGTGGGCTACACGAGCCTGTCCGAGTCCCGCGACGCGGAGGACGCGCGCGAGCTGCTCGGCCAGTACTTCGAGCGGGCACGCACGATCATTGGCCGCTACGACGGCACGATCGAGAAGTTCATCGGGGACGCCGTGATGGCCGTGTGGGGAACGCCCGTCGCGCGCGAGGACGACGCCGAGCGCGCCGTGCGGGCCGGGCTCGAGCTGGTGGACGCGGTGTCGGCATTCGGGGACGAGGTGCGCGCCCCGGAGCTGAAGGCGCGCGCGGGCGTGGTCACCGGCCAGGTGGCCTCGGCCGTCTCCCCCGGTGCTGGGCTCGTGGTGGGCGACCGCGTGAACACGGCGTCGCGCGTGCAGTCGGCGGCCGAGCCGGGCAGCGTGTGGGTGGACGAGGTCACGCGCCAGGCCACCTCCGCCGTGATCGCCTACGAGGACGTGGGCGAGCACACCGTGAAGGGCAAGGCGGAGCCGCTGCGGCTCTGGCGCGCCACGCGCGTGGTGGCCGGCGAGGCGGGCTCGCAGCGCGAGGAGGGCCTCGAGGCGCCGTTCGTGGGCCGCGAGTCCGAGCTGCGCCTGGTCAAGGAGCTGTTCCACGCGGGCGTGGAGCGCAACGCGATCCGGCTCGTGGCCGTCAGCGGCCCGGCCGGTACCGGCAAGACCCGCCTGCGCTGGGAGTTCTTCAAGTACATCGACGGCCTGGCGGACTACGTGCTCTGGCACTCGGGGCGCTGCCTCTCCTACGGCGAGGGCGTCGCCTACTGGGCGCTGGCGGAGATGGTTCGCCAGCGGCTCGGGATCCCCGAGGAGGCGCTGCCGGACGAGGTGGAGGCCAAGCTCGACGCCGGGCTCACGAGCTGGATCCTCGACGCCGCCGAGCGCGAATTCCTCAGCCCGCGCCTCGGCGCGCTGCTTGGCGTGGCCGAGCCTGGGCTCGCGCGCGAGGACCTGTTCGCGGGCTGGCGGCTCTTCTTCGAGCGCCTGGCCGAGCACGACCCCGTCGCGCTCATCTTCGAGGATCTGCAATGGGCGGACGAGGGCCTGCTCGACTTCATCGACCACCTGCTCGACTGGTCCTCCGACCATCCGATCTTCGTGCTCACCTTCGCGCGACCCGAGCTCGCCGAGCGGCGCGAGGGCTGGCCCACCGGCAGGCGCGGAGCCACGCTGCTGTCGCTCGAGCCGCTCGGGGACGAGGCGATGACGCAACTGCTCTACGGCCTCGTGGACGGCCTCCCGGCGAGCGTGCGAGCGCATAGTCGCGCGTGCGGAGGGCATCCCGCTGTACGCGATCGAGACCGTGCGCGCGCTGGCGGACCGCGGCGTGCTCGAGCAGCGCGACGGCCACCTCACGCTCGTCGGTGACGTCGGCGAGCTCGACGTGCCGGCCAGCCTCAGCTCGCTGCTGGCCGCGCGCCTCGACGCGCTCGAGCCTGAGGAGCGCGAGCTCGTCAAGTCGCTGTCGGTGTTCGGCGGAAGCTTCCCCCGCTCGGCAGTGGCGGCGCTAACCGATGTTCCGGACGACCGCCTCGAGGCCCTGGTCGGCAGCCTCGTGCGCAAGCAGGTGCTGGCGGTGCGCGCCGACCCGCTCTCGCCGGACCGCGGCCAGTACGCGTTCGCGCAGACCATGCTCCGCGCCGTGGCCTACGACATGCTCTCGAGGCACGAGCGCAAGGCACGCCACCTCGCCGCCGCCGAGCACATGAAGCGCGTGTTCCCGGGCGACGGCGAGGACGTGGCGGAGGCGATCGGCGCCCACCTCCTCGACGCCTACCGCGCGGCACAGGACGATCCGGATGCGGATGAGCTGCGCGAGCAGGCGCTGGCCGGGCTGCGCCGCGCCGGGCAGCGCGCCGCCACGGTGGGCGCCCCGGACGCCGCCGAGCGCGCCTATCGCACTGCAATCGACCTCGCCGACGAAGAGCTGCGGCCCGGGCTCCAGGAGACCGCCGGCGAGATGGCGCTGCGGGCCGGCCGTGCCGAGGCCGCGCTCGAGCTGTTCGAGCTTGCCGCCGCCGCCCACGCCGCGGCCGGGCGCGAGCACGAGGCGGCGGGGCTAGCCCGGCTGATCGGTGCGTCGCTGCGCTCGCTCGGCCGGCTGGAGGAGGCGATCGAGCGGATGCAGGAGGCGCTCAAGGTGCTCGAGCAGGAGCGCCCGGATCCCACCGTCGCGGCTCTCAACGACGAACTCGGCACCGCATTTGCCTTCGCCGGCCGACTGGAGGAGGCGACCCCGGTGCTCGAGCGCGCGCTGACCATGGCCGAGGCACTGGAGCTTTACGACGTGGTGTGCCGGGCGCTGGTGCGCAAGTCCACGCTGTTCATGCACATCGGCCGCTGGGAGGAGGCGCACGCGCTCATCCTCGGCGGGGTGGCCGTGGGCGAGCGCCACGGCGAGGGCGCGGATCTCCTCAGGGCGCTCGGCAACAGAGGCGACCTCTACCTGAAGCGCGACATCCCGGGCGCCGTCGAGGCCATCGAGGCCTCGCTTGCCGCCAGTCGGCGCATCGGCGACCGCCAGAACGAGATCATCAACGTCTCCAACCTGATGCTGGCGCTGATCCTCGCCGGGCGCTGGGACGAGGTTCGCGACGCCGGCGCGGGCGCCATCGCTGAGGGCGAACCGGGCACCGGAAACGACGAGCTCGCTCACACGCGCCTCGCCCTGGTGGCCGCGCTCAGGGGCGACACGGCCGCGGCCCGCGCGAGCGCCGACCGGCTCGGCGCGATGCGGGACAGCGAGGACACCGAGCTGCGCGGCATGGCCAACGCCACCCTGTCCACGGTCGCGCTGGCGGAGGGCCGCATCGAGGAGTCGCTGGAGGTCGCCTCCGCGACGGCGCGCGAGTCGCTCGCGGCCGGCGACGTCTCCGGCGAGGCGCCGCGCCAGGTCTGGCCGGACGCCATCGATGCGGCGTTCGCTCTCGGCCGCCTCGACGAGGTCGATTCGCTCGTGGACCTGCTCGCCTCCCAGCCACGCGGCTCCGCGCCACCGCTGCTGCGCGCGGAGCTGGCCCGCGCGCGCGGACTGCTCAGCGCGGCACGCGGGCACCCGGAGGTAGCGGAGATCGATCTGCGCGCCGCGGTCGATGCCTTCGCCTCGCTCGGCTATCCGTACTGGCTCGCACGCGCCCAGACCGCCCTTGCGGGCTTCCTTGTCGACCAGGGCCGGGCCGCCGAGGGCGCGCCTCTGCTCGACGCCGCGATCGAGCTGTTCGTGCGCCTCGGCGCCGCGCCTGCGCTCGAGCGCGCGCAGGGCCTGCGGGCCACCCTGCCCGCGGCCGTTTCGGCCGCCTGAAGCCTCAGCCGCCCGCGACGTCCCGGCGCAGGAACGCCAGATAAGCCCACACCGAGGCGGGCAGCGCGTAGAGCGTGCATACCCAGGCGGCGCGGACGATCGGCGACCAGTCGATCGGCTCGCGCAGCAGGCCCTGCCAGGCGTTGAACTGCGTGCTGAGCAGGTACGGGCTGCAGGCCGCCGAGCCCCGGCAGGATGCCGATCAGCTGGAGGATCAGCGAGAACATCAGCGTGCCCACCACCGCGGCGGCGCTGTTGCGGGTGACCGTGGAGAGCAGCACCCCGATGCAGGCGATCGCGACGATCGGAATCAGGTAGACGAGCAGGCTGAGCGCCACGAGCAGCAGCCCTGCGCGACGGCGACACGGTGGTGCCCGACAGGCTCACCAGCGGGTTGAAGCCCGGACGCGATCAGCCCGCCCCGAGCGACGACCGCGCCGTTGAGGAAGATCGCCACCACCGCGTAGGTGAGCGCGGCGAGCAGCTTGCCGCGAACACCTGCCCGCGCTCGACCGAGCGGGTGAGGATCGTCTTGAGCGTGCCGTTGCCGTCCTCGGACGCGACGATGTCGCCCGCCACGAGCGCGGTGATCAGCGGGAACAGCCAGATCGAGCCGAACAGCAGCAGCACGAGCGGGATCGCCAGCCCGGTGTCGTGGATGTAGCGGCCGAAGGCGACGTCGTTGGGACCGCCGCCGCGCAGGCTGGTGGCCACGACGAAGATCACCGGCACCGCGGCCGCCGCGCCCAGGCCGAGGTAGGTGCGCTTCTGCGCGCGCAGCTTGCGCAGCTCCCAGCGATAGACCGTCCGCACGCTCGGGCGCTCATGCCGCCTGCTCGCCCGGCGCGGCGCGAGCGCGCGCTCATCGCCGTCGGCGCCGCCTCGTCGCCCTCGGTGAGGCGGAAGAACAGCTCCTCGAGCGTGGCGTGCTCGGGCGCTGAGCGCGAGGATGGCCGCGCCCGACTCCACCAGCGCGACCGACAGCTCCGCCACCGCCGGCTCGTCGGCGCGTGAAGCGGATCTCGCCGTCCGCCGCGCGCACGTTCGTCGACGCGCCGGCTGCGCGCGGCACACGCGCTCGGCGCACGCCGTCGTCGGTGGTGCGCAGCCGGTAGCTGCTGCCGGCCGTGCGCCGCAGCTCGCTCGAGGTGGCCCTCGTAGACCATGCGCCCGTTGCGCACGATCGCCACGCCGGTTGCACAGCTCCTCCACCTCGGACAGCAGGTGGCTCGACAGCACCACCGTGATCCCCTCGCTCGCGAGCCGGCGCACGAGCTCGCGCATGTCGCGCATGCCGCCGGGGTCGAGCCCGGTGGCGGGCTCGTCGAGCAGCATCAGGCGCGGGTCGCGCAGCAGCGCGCCGGCGATGCCCAGCCGCTGGCGCATGCCGTGCGAGTAGCCGCCGACGCGGTCCTTCGCCCGGTCCGCGAGGTTCGACCAGCTCGAGCGCCGGGTCGATGCGCTCGTGCGGCGTCGCCGCCGTCGTAGGCGGCCATCATGCGCAGGTTCTCCGCGCCGCTCAGGTAGGGGTAGAAGCGCGGCGCCTCCACGAAGCCGGCCACGCCGTCGAGCGCATGCACGCGTCACGAGCGGGTCGCGGCCGAACATGCGCACCTGGCCCGCGGTCGGGCGGATCAGGCCGAGCATCATGCGCAGCGAGGTGGTCTTGCCGGCGCCGTTCGGCCCCAGGTAGCCGTAGACGTCGCCGGGCTCGACCGTGAGGTCCACGCCGTCCACGGCCACGATGTCGCCGTAGCGCTTCACCAGCCCGCGGACCTCGACGGGCGCCCCCTCCGGCATCGCTAGAGGGCGCGGGCCGCGGCGATCACGGCGGCCGCCGGCCGCGACCCGAGCACCGTGTACTGCACGCCGCCGCGCGTGAACCGCACCACCGTGCCGAGCGCGGTGGCGAGCTCCTGCCCGGTGGTGCCGTTGATCGAGACGGTGGGCAGCGAGAGGCCGTTGTCGCCGTGCTGGGCGGGCGGGGCGGTCTGGGTCTGGGCGTCGGCCTTCTTCTCGAACACCGCGATGCCGTCGAGACCCTGTGCCGTAGGTCACGAGCGCGCCGTCCTGCCCCACCTGCTTCACGTCCTGGCGGGTCTTGCCGGCGAGCTTGTCAGGGGCCGAGACGCTGAAGCCCACCGCCTTCTGCACCGCGCTCAGACCGGTCACGTCCTTGCCGTGCGCGGCGTTCGGACCGCTCGAGCGGGGCGTGAGGTCCACCACGTGGGCGCCCTTCGGAGGCGAGATCGCGAACGTGGACGCCGCCACCTTCCCGAACGAGATGTGCTGGGCGCTCAGCGAGAGCACCGGCGAGGCGTTGCCGCGCGCGTACACCGACACCTTGAGCGGCACGCCGCGCGCCGCGTCCCAGGCCAGCCGCGCGCCGGACACGAGGCCGCCGTGCTGGGGCACAACCCGCACCTCGTATGCCGAGCGGCCGGCCACTGTTGTGGGGATCGCGCCGGACACGGAGCCGTGCTGCCTGGCCTGGTCGATCGACTTCTGGATCTTGGACACCGACGGGGCGCCGGCGTCGGGCTTGCTCTGCCCCTGGTGCTGAGGGATCTCGCCCCGGTAAGCGGTGTTCGAGGCGCCGTCGTACACCAGGAAGCTCTTGCCGTCGGAGGTCAGCTGAACATCGCCGCTCGTGGACTGCAGCTCGAGCCGGAGCTTCCCGTCCGAGCTCGCCCAAAGGCGGCCGCTGGCGCCGCTGATGAGCGGGGTCTGCCCCACCACGGCGCCCGAGTCGATCAGGTGGTTGGTGAACTTGATCCGCGCCGTCACGCCGTCCACCGCGGGAGCGGAGAGCGCGTCGTGCACAGCCTGCGCGAGCGGCTTGGGAGGCGGCTTCTGGCCGCTCCCGCCGCTGGCCGCCAGGGCGATCGCGGCGGTGGCCGCGGCTACAACCGCCACTCCGAGCACGAGCGCCAGGAGGCGCGCCGTGGAGGTCGTTCGGAGAAAGTGCACACCAGCTCCTCGTCGGGCAAGTCCCAGGGTAGCTGGCGGTTTTAAGAGCTCTGTTCGGAAGAGGGCTTACGCGCCCAGCTGCACGCTCCAGGCGCCCATCAGGCTCACCCGGTAGTCGCCCGGGCGGTTGACGATCACCGCCGCCATGTCGCCGCAGTTGGGGCAGCGCAGCACGTAGCCCGCGCCCGTGTAGAGACGGTGCGAGCCGATCGCGTGTGTCTCGCCCGCAGGACTGGCAGCTGCGCGCGCTCCGCCGTCATCTCCACGCCGAAGATCTCCTCGAGCAGTCCGCGCTATCGCGTTGCCGTCGGTGTGCATCTCATCCTCCTGAGGGTCCGAAGCGTTCGGTGTGGACCGTCGCCGGGTCGTGGCCCAGCCCCACGAGCAGCTCCGCGGCCTCCTCCACGAACGGCGTCGGGCCGCACACGTACACGCGCGGGCGCTCGGCCGGGTCCGGGTCCCACCGCCTCCAGCATCTCGCGGTCGATGCGCCGCGACGAAGCCGTTCCACTCCGCCGGCGGCGTGTCGCGCGTGAGCGTGAGGTGCACAGTCACGGCGTCCGCGCCGTCGCGCAGGCGCTCGAGCTCCTCGCGGTAGAGCACGTCCTCCAGCGTGCGCGCCGAGAGCAGCAGCCGCGCGTCGGCGCTCGCTCCCACGGCCTCGTGGTGGCGCACGATCGACATCAGCGGCACGAGCCCCGAGCCGCCGCCCACGAGCAGCAGCGGCCGGTCGGACGTGGCCTCCCACACGAAGTAGCCGCCCACCGGCCCGCGCAGCTCGAACTGGTCGCCCGCGCCGCGCCTCGTCGATCAGGTAGGGCGACACCTCGCCGTCGTCCACGCGGTCGATCGTCAGCTCGAGGTCCGGGCTCTCGGGGCCCGAGGCGATCGAGTAGGAGCGCTCGGCCTGGTAGCCGTCCTCGGCGGTCAGGCGGATGTCCACGTGCTGGCCGGCGCGGTGGCCGGGCCAGCCGGGCACGTCGAGCACGAGCGTCTTCGCGTGCGGCGACTCCGGTCTCGACTCCTCGATCGTGGCCACGCGCCACGTCAGGCGCGCGCTGGCGGCGGCTAGTCGCTCCAGTACCGCTGCTCCTTCCAGGGGTCGCCGTAGTTGTGGTAGCCGTAGCCCTCCCAGAAGCCCGGCTCGTCCTGCTCGCCGAGGTTGATGCCGCGGATCCACTTGGCGCTCTTCCAGAAGTAGAGGTGAGGCACGAGCAGGCGCGCGGGGCCGCCGTGCTCAGGGTCGAGCGGCTCGCCCGTCGTACTCGAACGCCACCCACGCCTTGCCGTCCGTCACGTCCTCGAGCGGCAGGTTGGTGGTGTAGCCGCCGTCGCACCAGGCCACCACGTACTTGCCCCACGGCTCGGTGCCCTCGAGCAGCCGGTCCACCGGCACGCCCGCGCCAGTCGGTGTCGAACTTCGACCACTTGGTCACGCAGTGGATGTCCACGGTGACCATCTCGTTGGGCAGGTCCATGAACTCCTCCCACGTCCACGCGCGCGCCTGCCCCACCGCGCCCGCCGATCGCTGAAGCTCCACTCGTCGAGCGGAGTGTGCGGAGTGGGCCCGGCCGAGAGCACCGGGAAGTCCTTGGTCACGTACTGACCGGGCGGCAGCCGCGCTGGATCGACGTCGGTCTGCCTGCGGCCGCGAAAACCGCGCGATACCGGGGGCATGAGCGCCTCCTGGGGCCGGGGTGGGGCCTAGATGCTGCTGCACCGGGGCGGCGGAGTCAACGTCTGCTGCGCTCTGGCGGCCAAGGCTCTACTCGGCCGAACCCGCGCCCACTAGGAGCGGGAGCAAGTCCGTGAGGTCGCGAAGGATCGTGGTGTCAAAGCGCGCTCCGAGCTCAGCCCGATTCGCCAAGTCGCGCCACACGCGCTCTGTTACGACGACGTCGCAATACACGATCGCGGGGCTTAGGCCGGCGAGATCGCTGATGTCGCCCTCCTCCCAGGTTTTTGCGAAGCCTCGTGGCGCAGACGTCGCAGTTCTCGGTGGACGAAGACCGTGGGGATGTCCTGAATCAGGGACTCAAGGCCTTCTTGCTCAAGGTCGTACAGATCGCCCCAGTGCAAGCCAGCGCGGTCAAGAGCCTGGGAAAACGAAGCCTCGTATTCGGCAAAGACGTCGACACTGGTCGCGGAGATCAGCCGGGGGTTCGTAGTCCGCAATCGGGCTGCCAAATACGTGGTTTGCGCCCACTCCGAACACCTGGACGCTTCGAGGGATCGCCGGCCGGCCGAAGCGGCGTCTCAGCGCCTCGTCGATCTCGGCCCCCAGCAGCGATCGCTTCGGAGCGATGGCATGCCGTCTCGAAAGGACGAGCATCGTCTCGGCCAACTCCTGGCGAGATCGATAGTTGGCGCGGTGCTGGACCTCCATGTAGTGCTGCATCGACAACGGAAGCGAGACCCAGCCACGATCAGCCGCTTCCTGAAGCACCAGCAGAACATCCTTGACCCGCTCTCCTCCGGGGTGCCCGGTTCGAGCCTTCAGCAAGGCGATCCAATGGTTCTGATCGAGGTAGACGCGCAGCATGAATACGAGCCTAGTCAGGCTATTGCGGCACAGCGCTGAGTCTGACCGTTCCCTCCCGGGGCGGCGGAGTCAACGTTTGCTGCCGCCGCGCATGCCGGGTAGGGTCGCCGAAGGACCCGCAACAAATGAAGAAGACGGCTCGCCTGGCAGGCTTCCTGGCCCTACTCGTGGTGGGCTGGCCCTCGGACGCGGCCGCCGCGGGCCCGGGCGACACGCTGCTCGTCTCGCGGCCCGGCGGCTCCGCCCCGCTCACGGCGGGCCTGTTCGCGTGGAACGAGTCGGGCGTGGTCCAGGAGCAGGGCGGCGGCGTCTCCCAGAACGTGACCGCCGACGGCCGCTATGTGGTGTTCGAGTCGCTGGCGGACGGCCTCGCGCCTGGCGAGGACCCCGGCTTCGGCCACGTGTTCAGAAAGGACATGCAGACAGGCGCGCTCACGGTGATCGACGCGGGCGGGAACGGCGAGGCCACCGACCCCGACATCAGCGACGACGGCCGCTACGTCGTCTTCACCTCGCGAGCCTCCAATCTGGCGGCGGCCGACAGCACGCACGACGCGGACGTGTTCGTCAAGGACCTGCAGACGGGCGCGGTCACATTGATCACTCCGTCGTCGGCGGGCAGCGACTGCCTCGGCTGTCTCAAGCCCGTGATCTCCGGCGATGGCAGCGAGGTCGCGTTCGTCACGACGGCGAGCCTGGTGGCCGGCGACACGAATTCGAAGACCGACGTGTACGCGATGACAAGAAGCGGCGGCTCGACGGTGCTCGTGTCCGCCAAGCCGGGCGGTACCGACGCGAGTGCCGGGTCATCCTTCGAGCCGTCGATCACGGACAACGGCGCGGTGGTGGCCTACCTATCCACCGGCAACGACCTCAACAACACCAACGACCCGACCACCGACCCGGACCTCTACGTGCGCACGCTCGCCGGCACGAGCTCCGGCCTCGCCAGCGCCCAGAGCGGCAACAACTTCGGCGTGGCGGCCGGGGGCGTGGACAGCGGGCAGATCAGCGGCGAAGGCACCACCGTGGCCTGGAGCGACGACGCGTCGTATCTCGGTGCCGACGGGGACACGAAGGACGACGTCTACCGGCGGGTGCTCGGGAACAACGCGGTGGACACGCTGGTGTCGGTAAACACGGCCGGCACGAAGGGCGACCAGCCCTCGTTCTTCCCGGCGATCGACAGCAGCGGGCGGCGCGTGGCCTTCATCAGCGCGGCCACGAACCTTGGTGCGAGCGGTGGCAGCACCAACCTGTTCGTGCGCGACACCCAGTCATCCACCACCACCGCGATCACCGACAACACGTCGATCGAGTCGCCGCCCGCGATCACGCACGGCAACGGCGACCGCGTGGCGTTCCACGCCTTCGATGCACTGTCGGACGGGCCCTCACCGGAGGCGATCCACGTGGCGTCGGTGGGCGGCGGCGGGCTCGCGCTCGTGTCGCAGCCCGCGAGCGGCGGGCCGCTTGTCCCGCAGCTCACGAGCTCGTTCTCGCCGAACTTCTTCAACACCGCGCGCCGGGTGAGCGCGGACGGGCGCTATGTGGTGTTCCCGAGCGATGCCCCCGCGCTCGGCGGACCGGCCGGCGCCCAGGAGTGCTGGCGCCGCGACCTGCTCACCGATCAGTTGCTCATGGTTTCCACCGGGCCGGGCGGCCCGCTCAAGTACTGCGGCTCACCGACCCTGTCGAGCGACGGGCAGCGCGTGGCGTTCAGCACCGGCGATCCGCTCGATCCGGCGGACAGCGGCAACAGCTTCGATGTCTACGTGCACGACATCCCGGCGGGCACGAACACGCTCGCCACGCGTGCCGACGGCGCCACGGGAGCGCCGGCCACGCCCGGCTCCCCGGGTCCCTCCGAGATCAGCGGCGACGGGCGCAAGGTCGCGTTCGTCGAGCTCGCCAACAACCTCGGCGACCCAGCGGGGAAGGTCCATGTGTACCTCCGCAATCTCGACGCCGCTACCACGGAGCTGGTGGACCGGACCACAGCCGGCGCAATCCCGACCACCGCCGCCCTGGACAGCGGGGTTGGAGTGGACGAGACGGGCGATCGAGTGGCGCTATCAACCGGGGCCCAGCTGGATCCGGCGCTTGACACGGATGGATTCCCCGATGTCTACGTGCGCGACCTGAGCGCTTCGACGACCACGCTCGTGAGCCGCCAGAGCGCGTCCGACGGGGGCGCCAAGGGCTCGCTGGGCAGCCTGGACGCGATCATCAGCCAGGACGGCAACCACGTGGCGTTCCTCAGCGCGGCTCAGAACCTCGTGCCTTCGCTTGCTCCGTGGCCGAGCGGCCCCACCTTCGAGCTGATCGAGCGCGACCTCGCCGCGCAGACCACCACCATGGTGAGCACCTCCGCCGACGGCGCCTCGGCGGGCGACGGCGGCGTCGGCACCTTCTTCGCGCTAGATCGCGACGGCGGCGTGGCCGCATACGAAGTCAGCAACTTCCCAACCCCCTCAAACATCGCACCCGAGCTGAGCGGCGAGATCCCAGCGGTGATCGCCCGCCGCGTTTCCACGCACCAGAACCTCGCCGTGCTCCAGCCCACCGCCCTCGGCGGCGGCTCGCTTGCAACAGAGGGCGCCCGCGCCCCGGGGCTGAGCGCCGACGGCCGCTGCCTGAGCTACTACGCGCGCGGCCGCGACGTGTTCCCGGGCATGTCGCCGGACTTCACGCAGCTGTACGCGCGGGTGCTGGATGGGACGTGTCAGACACCGCAGCCCAGCGGCTCCCCCACCCCCGTGGCGAGCGCTCCCGTGCGCCCCGCACTTTCGCGCGTGTCGATGACGCGGAAGCGCTTCCGGGTGGGGAAGAAGCGGACGCCGGTGGTGGCCAAGCGCAAGAAGCGCGCAAAGGTCGGGACCACCTTCCGCTTCACGCTGAACGTGCCGGCCGCGGTGACGATCCGCATCGACCGGCTGACGAAGGGCAAGCGCGTGAAGAAGCGCTGCGTGGCACCGAAGCCGAAGCTGCGCAAGCGCAGGACCTGCACGCGGGCGAGGAGGAAGGGAACGCTGACGCGGCGGTCCCTGGCGGCAGGTGCGCGCCGGGTGGCCTTCAGCGGCAGGATCGGGAAGCGGAAGCTGGCGGCCGGCAGGTACCGCGCCACGCTCACTGCCACGGCGGCGGGTGTGAAGTCACAGTCGGTGAAGCTGGCGTTCACCGTGGTGCGCTGACCAGCCCGGGAAGCGCGTCCTGTTCCTTGCGGGAAACCCGCCGTTTCTCGCACGCTTCTACGCTTGTTCGGGATCGCCCCCGCTGGTGTAATCGGTCTTTCGGCGACTGAGTAAGAGGTCGCGTATGAATCGCGAAGGAGCTGTCGGCGCCCCGACAGGCTCGCGTCAGATATTGGGCGCAAACCCGGAGATGCGACGTGCTTGGCTCGCGCACAACACCGGGCAGGTTTTCGATGCGATTGCCGAGACGGCCTTCGCGCCTGAGGACACACGCGGGAGCATCGAGAACCTCGTGGGGGCCACGCAGGTTCCGCTCGGCATCGGCGGGCCGATCCGCGTCAACGGACAGCATGCCGACGGGGTGTTCTACGTCCCGTTCGCCACGACCGAGGGAACGCTCGTCACGACCTACCAGTACGGCATGCGGGCGATCACCGAGGCGGGTGGGGCCAACACCTACGTTGTGGCCGACGCGCTTGACATCACCCCCTGCTTCGTCACCGCAACCACAAGCGATGCGCTCGCGCTCGCCCGGTGGCTGACCGACCAGCTCGAGGAGCTTCAGGCCACCGCTGCCGAGACCACCGTGCACGGTCGTCTGGTGGAGGTTCGCCCGCACGTGTTCGGGCGCCGCGTGTTCGCGCAGTTCGTCTTCAGCACCGGGGACGCGATGGGGCTGAACATGGTCAACCTCACGGTCGACCGCATCTGCCGTCGGGTGCTCGAGGCGATTCCGTGCGAGGCCTACTACCTCAGGTGCAACTACTCCAGTGACAAGAAGCCGGCCGCCATCAACCTGTTCCGGCCCTACGGCAAGGAGGTGCTGGTCGATCTGACGATGCCGGCGAGCGTCGTCGAGACCTACCTCGGAGTCTCGAGCCGCGAGCTGTGCGAGTTCGGCGCCTCGGGCCGGCTCGGCACGATGCAGGCCGGAGCGCTGGGCGCGAACGCCCACTTCGCCAACGGGCTCGCGGCGATCTACATCGCCTGTGGCCAGGACGTCGCCCAGATCGTCAACGCGAGCATCGGATTCCTGGATCTCGAGCAGGTCGGGGACGGCGACCTGTATGTGGCGGCCAGGCTGCCCAGCCTCGTAGTCGCCACGGTCGGTGGGGGCACCAAGCTGCCAACGCAGCGCGAGTGCCTCGCCCTGATGGGGTGCACCGGCGACGGCACGGCACGCAAGTTCGCCGAGATCGTTGCGGCAACACTGGTGGCCGGGGAGCTCGCGATCTGCGCGGCCCTCGCCGACGGCCGCTTCATCGAAGCCCACCGCCAGAACCGGCTGATTGCCGACCGGGGCCGGCCCGCGGGGGCGATCTGAAGCCGTTCACCCGTCGCACAACGGCGCGTCGTATTTCTCCCCGGCCCGCAGCTCCACCATCCGGCCGGCGTGCGCGATCGTTATTGGCTCGGCGTCCGACGGTGGGACGCTCACCCGGAGACGCCCCCCGCCTATGCGGATGCGAACGCCCCAGTGGCGCCTCCACCGGAGGGAGAACTCGAGGCCGCTGATCTCATCCGGCAGGCTCGGGTTGATCCACAGCACGTCGTCGCGGGATTCCAGTCCGGCGTAGCCGCGCTGAACGAGATCTACCGTACCCGCCATCGCGCCCAGGTGGATGCCCTCTGAGGTGGTGCCGTGCTGGATGTCTGCGATGTCGCTCTGAAGGGCCTCCCGGAACAGCGCGTGGGAACCCGGACGGTCCTCGCGCGCGAATACCCACGAGTGGACGACCCGGCTCAGCGTGGAGCCGTGGGACGTGCGTCCGGCGTAGTAGTCGATCGTTCGGTGAATCGCGTCCGCGTCGAAGCTGTACCCCAGGCGCGCGAACACCGCGCTCAGCTCCTCGCTCGAGAGCAGGAAGAACAGCATCAGCACGTCCGCCTGCTTCGAGGCCTTGTAGCGGTTGGGCGTGTCGCCCTCGGCCTCCAGGATCCGGTCGAGCCGCTGGATGTCGCCGTAACGGTCTCGGTAGCCCTCCCAGTCGAGCTCCTCGAGCAGCTCGTAGCCCTCGAACTGGCTGATGATCCCGTCGTGGAAGGGGATGAACATGCGCCGGCTGATGTCCTCCCAGCGTTCGATCTCCGCGCGGCCGAGGTGCAGCGCCCCCATGAGCGCCCGGCGCCGCTGCTCCGAGAGCGTCTCGAGCACATCGAGCGCCCGGCAGAGCACCCAGACGGCCATCAGGTTCGTGTAGGCGTTGTTGTCCACTCCGGGCTGCGCCGCGTCCGGGTAGGCGTCGTGGTACTCGTCGGGTCCCACCACGCCGCGGATCACGTAGCGGTCGCGCGCGTGGTCGTACTCGGCGATGCTCGCCCAGAACCGCGCGATCTCGAGCACCACCTCGGCGCCGTAGAACGACAGGAACTGGATGTCGCCGGTCGCCTGGTAGTACTGCCAGTAGTTGTACGCGACGGCGATGTTGATGTGGCGCTGGAGGCGGGAGTTGTCGGGCAGCCACCGCCGTGAGCGGGGATTCAGGTGCAGTGACTGCGTGTCCTCGCTGCCATCCAGCCCGCTCTGCCAGGGAAACATCGCCCCCTCGTAACCGGCGTCGCGCGCCGCTCGGCGCGCCTCGGGCAACCGGCGGTGCCGGTAGCGCAGCAGCGACCGCGTGAGCTCCGGGAGGCTCATGGTCAGATAGGGGAAGACGAACAGCTCGTCCCAGAAGACGTGACCGTGGTACGCCTCGCCGTGCAGGCCGCGTGCCGGCACGCCGATATCCAGGTCCACCGAGTTCTCCGAGACCGTCTGGAGCAGGTGAAAGAGATGCAGGTTGATGATGAACGTCGAGCTCTCGGCCCCGACGAGCGTCACGCGGAGCCGGTCCCACAGGTGGTGCCAGGACGTGACGTGTGCCTGGAGCAGGTCCCTGAAGCGGGGGGCCCGGCGCATCGCCCGGCGCGCCGCATCGCCCGGGCTGGAGATCGCAGGATCGCGCGACGTGTAGAGCACCACTTCCTTCTCCACGGTGAGCGACTCGCCTTCCGAGACGTCGTGCGCGAACTGCTGCGTGATCGAGTCGAGCTCGGCCACCAGCTGCCGCTCGCCCGGCACATGCTCGCCCTGCGCGTACAGGCGAGTGCGCGCGACCTCCGCGACGAAGATGGCCGAGTCAGACGTCCGCGCGTGCAGCTCGACCGTCTCGTGGTCAACCGCGGCGGTCTCGAAATCCTCCAGGTGCCGGCTGCTGAGGTCGCGGTACCGCGCGACACCGGCGTTCCGCACGGCGCCGTCGATGCCCGATCGGATCTCGACGCGCCCTGACCAGTCCTCGGCGTGGATCGTGGTCTCGAGCGCGGCCAGATGGGGGTCATCCATGCTCGTGAAGCGGCGCTGTACCAGACGCGTGTGGCGGCCCTGGGGGTCCCGGAAGCGCAGGCGGCGCGTGAGCACGCCCTGGCGCAGGTTCAGCTCCTGCTCGTAATCCAAGAGGTCGGCGTCGGACACCTGGAACCACTGCCCTCCGTCGACCCTGAACGTCAACGGCAGCCAGTTGGGCAGGTTGACCATGCTCTCGTTCTCGACGGTCTCGCCCGCGATCTCCGTGCTCAGGCGGTTCAGGACCCCGGCGGCGTAGGTTCCTGGGTAGTGGATGCCGTCAGCCTGCGCCTCGGGAGCCGCGCCACGCGTGGCGAAGTAGCCGTTCCCCGTCGTGCAAAGCGCCTCGCGCAGCTGCTCCTGCTCCGGGTCGAATCCCTGGTAGATCAGGCACCACGGGCCGCGACGAGAGGCGGCCGGACCAAGCAGCGCCTCGGTGAACGTCCCGGCGGCGCCGGCGGCCGGGCCGGAACGGCCCACCACGCGCAGCTCGGAGAGGTCGCTCACCACCACGTCGGCGCCGGCCTCGCGAAACGAGTCGCGATGCGCGGCCCGGTCCACGCCGACCACGAGCCCGAACCCGCCACGGCGGCCGGCTTCCACGCCCGCCAGGGCATCCTCGACGATGGCCGTGCGGTCCTCGCGGGCGCCTAAACGGCGAGCCGCCTCGAGCAGGACCGCGGGGTCGGGCTTGCCGGGCAGGCCGAGTTCCGCGGCATCGACACCGTCGACCTTGGCGTCGAAGAGGTCAGGCACGCCGGCCGACTCCAGCACGGGCACGCAGTTGCGGCTTGAGGAGAACACAGCGACCGCCACGCCGCGGTCCCGCAGCTGGCCGATGAGGGCGAGCGTGGACGGGAACGCCTTCACGCCGCCTTCGCCGATGCGGCGCAGAAACTCGACGTTCTTGCGGTTGCCCACGCCCCAAGCCGTCTCACGCTCGGGCGGATCGTCGGGCTCGCCGCGCGGGAGCGAAATGCCCCGCGAGGAGAGAAAGGCCTCGACGCCGTCCACTCGTGGACGTCCGTCGACGTAGCGCCGGTAGTCCTCGTCGGCGTCGAACGGCCGCAGCTCGCCGCCGTCCCGCTGCTCCCAGGCCTTCAGTACGCCGTCGAAGACGTCTTTCCATGCGGCTGCGTGCACGGAAGCGGTGTCGGTGATCACTCCGTCGAGGTCGAAGAGGACGGCGTCGATGCGCTCGAGATCGAGCGTCGCGGGGCGCCCGACCCCGGTCTTCACCGTGGGCACGCGACCAGCCTCGGCTCGCCCGGTGCCGGGTCGGCGGCGACGACCATCACCCAGCCTGGTTCTTCACGCCACCATCCCGCGATCGTGAGGCCGTCCCAGCTGACGCGCAGCGGGTGCCAGCCGGGCGCGGCAAGCTCGGCCGGGACGGGATCCACGACGGCGTCCCTCACATCCAGCCGCAGCCCCTCGCGCCGGACCTTCGCGGCCGCCTCCTTCGCGGTCCAGAACAGGTTCGCGGCGAGCGCCCGCCCGTTCCCCGCAGCCGCCACCATCGCCTGCTCGGCAGCCGACAACCATCCCCGCACGAACGCGTCGCTGCGGAGCTCGACGAGCTCGAGGTCGCAGCCTACGGTGGCTGGCTGGTCGGCAACCACCGCGAGCGCCCGCCCGGCGCGATGGCTGAGCGAGAGGGCGAGCGGCGCCGGCTCTCCGTCCACGTAAGGCTGGGGTGCGCCGTCCGGCGCAGCGATGACCTCCACGCGCTCGGGAGTCGTGCCAAGCCACGCCGCGGCCGCGAGCTTGGAGGTCCAGCGACCGAGCAGCCAGTCCTCGCGGCGCTTGGGCACGCGCAGGCGGGCGAGCACCTCGCGCTCCCGAGGTCCGAGCCAGCGCTCGCCGGCCGGAACGTCAGCCCGCGGCCGGGTCAGCCACCCGAGCTCGCTCATCCTCGGCCTCGATAGTGCGGCGCATGCCCCGCTCGACCGCCTCGATCAGGAAGGGACGCAGGTCCGCAGGCGGCACGATCCCGCTCACGGAGCCAACCTCCACGGCTCGCTCCACGCTGTGGACGGCGTCGAACTCGGCCGCAAGCTGCCCCATCTTCTCGTTGCGCACGTCCGTCCAGAGGGCGGCGCGCTCGGACCGCAGCCGCTTGCGCTCTGTGCCCGTTGAGCCGGCGATGCGCTCGTCGAGCGCCGCGATGCGAGGATCGCGCAGCGCTGCCTCATTCACCTCACGCACGAAAACGACGGCCGCCGCGGGCGCGCCCCCGATCACCGACGCCTTCGCGCCCTCCAGGGCGAAGGTCTCGAGGTTCTCGTTGAGACGCTGGGAGAAGACCACGAACGCGCCCCCGTGATACCGCGAGACGACGCAGAAGACGATCGGGCCGCTGAAATTCGTCACCGCCCGCCCGATCTCGGCGCCGAACTCGAGCTGCCATTCGCGCATCGACTCGGGCGATCCGTCGAAGCCGGCCAGGTTGGCGAGCACCACAAGCGGCCGGCGCCCACTCGCCGCGTTCACGGCCCTGGCGATCTTCTTCGACGAGCGCGGGAAGAGCGTGCCAGACGTCCAGCTATCCGGCCCGTCGGCGGGCAGCTCGCCGTAGCGCGGCAGCGGATGAGATTCGATGCCGATCAGCGCCACGGGCCAGCCGCCAAGGTGCGCATCCCAGACCACGGCACTCTCCGCCTCCCGCATGCCGGCCCAGCGCTCGAGCGGCGGGCGGCCGGCATCGATTGCCGCCCGCATCACCGCGCGAATGTCGAAGGGCAGCTTGCGGCCCGGATTGGTCTCGTCGGAGAAGATGTCGCCGACGCTCCGGAGCGGCGATCCCGGGGCCACGTGGGGCGCGTTGCGGACGTCGCGGTCGGGCGGGTCCGAGCTGGCAGCCCTCCGCGGGAAGCGCTCCCCCGCCGCGACGTAGGTGTGCTCGTAGTGCGACATGAGCACAGCGCAGGCTCCCGCGAGGTCCGGCGCCCAGTACTGGGCCTCACCGTTGGGCCCCATGATCCGCTCGTAGCCGCCGATTCCGAAGTTGTCTTCGGCGGACACGCCGCCCGAGTAGTCGAGCGCCTGCTTGCCGGTGAGCACCATCGCGCTCTCGGGGGTCATGACGAGGATGCCGCTCGTGTGCATCAGCATGGTGGCCTCGGCGTTCCAGTAGGGCTGAGCGCCGACGTTGATGCCCGTCACCACGACGTTGAGTTCACCGTCCGCCTGCGTGAACTCGATGATCCGTCTGAGCACTTCGGCGATCCAGTCCATGTTCTCGGTGCCGGAGTCCATGGCGATCTTCGCTCCCGCCGAGACGGCGAACCACTCGAGCGGGACCCCGAGCTCCTCGGCGAGGTCGAGCGCCGCGATGATCCGCCGGCACTCGGGCTCCGCGAGCGAGCCGAGCGAGCGCGTTGGATCGCCGGCCACGAGCACGCGCAGCATCCCCTCCGGATAGCGCTCCGAGTAGTTGCGGATCAGGCCCGTGACGATTCCGCTCGGATTCGTCGCTGGCCCGCGCGCGACAGGCACCAGCCGTCCCTCATCGTCGAGGTCGTGCTCCACGAAGTCGCCACTGGGCTGGCCGGGCGCGCCGTTGCTGGAGTGCGCGGGCGCGAGCAGCTTGACGATCTCGGCGGGGTGGTAGGTGCCGCGCCTGCGAGCAGAAACGATCCGCCTGGCACCCTCGTCGAGCGGCTGGAGCGGCGTGGTGGGCGGCTCGTCGATCTCCAGCACCACGCCGTGGCCGGCGGGGCTGAAGAAGCGCAGCAGCCGCTCGCGGGCGCCACCATCGGGCTCGCGCAGCCGGCCGCGGATGCCCACCATCTCGATCCCCAGTCCGAGCGTGGCGGGTGACACTCGGGTCATCAGCTCGACGATCTCCTCCGAGGTCAGCTCGATCAAAGGCCAGACGCAGAGCAGCACGCGGTTCCACTGGAGGCGCTCGCTGGCCCTTCGATGGGCCTGGAAGCTGCGCATTCCCGCAAGCGCCAGCGTCAGCATCCGCTCCAGCTCGGGCAGGCTCGCCACCCGTCCCTCGTCGTCGCGCAGCGGCGTGAGGTCGCGCACCTCCGCCAGGGCAAACAGCCGCTCATCCTTCGGGTCATCGCGCGCGATCCCGCGAAACAGGTAGAGGTCCTCGCTCGACGGCAGCCGCTCCAGCGCGAACTCCGACAGGCGCCACAGCTCGAGCCGCTCCCCCATCATCGGGTGCAGGCCGCGCAGCACCTCGTCCTCCACGAGCCCGTCGGGTCCGGGCCGGAAGGTGAAGATGTCGATCGCCGACATTCCGCGCCCCCTCCCAGGGACCGCCACGGCCACCACCACGCGCCGCACCGAAGCGGGGAACGCGACGCGACTCAACTCGGTGCGTAGAGTCTCCGCGAGCTCGGGTTGCGACGGCGCCCCGCCCTTGTGCTGGGCATAGAAGTCCGCCACCGCCAGCTCGTCGCCGTGCAGGCCGGCCGCCTCGGAAGCGAACGCCTGGGCGGCGGCCGGCAACTCGTCAAGGTCCACATAGGCGGTCACAAGCCGGCGCGGTCCGTGCTCCGATGTGTACCGGGCCGCGAGTATGGGCCGGCCGTCGAGTGTCGCGTCGCGGAACTCGGTCCCCGGGCGCGTGCGGTAGTAGCGCCGGGTCATCGTCTCCAGCAGGACGGAGCGGAGCGGGGCGCTTGCGCTGTGCATGCGCGCCGTGAGAATCGCGGCCAGAGGCCGCGGGCACTCGACGAGGGACGTCATGCGCGCCTTGCGATCAGTTCGCTCCGGGTCCTCCGCGAGAGCCTCGATGTGGGCGCCCATCTCCGCGTACGTCTGCTCGCGAGCCTCGGCGATCAGCGGCTCGTCGTAGTAGCGGAAGCGGGTCTCCCGAGCCAGGTCCGCGAGCACCGGGTCCCGGCCCTCTACCGCGGCCACGAGGGCGTCGAGCGCGTCGCGGAAGTCGTCCCCCACCGTGCCGACGAACGAGCTTGCGAACTCGAGCCGCCGGTCGAGTATCGCGACCACCGCGACGCGGGCCGCTGTGGCGTGCTGCTGCGACAGGAACAGCCGGTAACAGGCTTCCTCGAGCTCCGGCCTGCGCTCCAGACTGTCCACGCCATAGTGCGACAGGGCCCGCTCGAGCTGCCGGACGAAGCGATCAGGAAGCCCCTCCGCCCCGGCGTCGAGGGAGCGCAGGAACGCATAGAGATGCTCCTCCGGACTGCGGCCGAACTCGCTCTCGTCCGCGTCGTGGCGAGGCCTGCTCAGGGCTCGCAGATCGGCGTAGAGCGACAGCAGGTGGTGCTCGCCGGGCACGAGCGCCGGATCGCACTGTAGGTCGGCGCAGACGCCTTCGAGCTCGTCAAGGATCCGCGCGAGCTCCGGCTCGTCGATCCAGTAGCCCAGCAACAGCCACTCGAGGCGCCCCAGGTTCTCGATGCACCGGGGACCGACCTCGCCGGGCGGGCTGTCTCCCGCAGCGAAGCTCACGCGGCTCTCGCTCGTCTCCACCTGCTTTGAGTCGAGCGGTTCGAGCCGAAGCAGTGGTGCCTGCGCGTCCACGTGCGTGTTGGGACCGACCAAGACCTCCCGCACCCGCCCGCGGAACGAAGCCGTAAGGGAGTTCTCCATCTTCATGCTTTCCAGCACCGCCACCACGTCGCCCGCCTCCACCTCGTCTCCCGCGGCGACAGGGATCGACACCACTACGGCCGGAGCGAGGGTGCGGACGATCCCGCCGTCCTCGCCCATGATCCGGTGCGGCACGCCGTCCACCTCGACCAGCAGATCCACCCCCTGCGCGGACACGAGCGTGCGGTGCACTGCGCCGGTCAGCTCGATCCGGCGCTCGTGAAGGTTCAGGCGTTCGACTCCGAGCTCGATCTCGGTACCGTCCATACCGAGCCGGTAGCGCCCGGGCCCGAGCTTGGAGACGGTGAAGCGATAGCTCTGGCCGCGGTAGCGCAGCTCGATGCGGTGCGGCGAGTCGCCGGCGGCGCGCGGGCGCCCGCGGCGGGCGAACGCGTAGAAGCGCGCCCTGTCGATGGTGGTCTGAGCCTCCGCGAGCTCGATCGCGGCCTGCATCAGCGCCACGTCCGCGAACCGTGGCGAGACGATCTCGCCGCGCAGCTGCATGCGGTCGAGCCAGGTGGTGTCCACCGCGCCGCTACGCACCTCGGGACGGTCGATCAGCTCGAGCAGGAAGCCCTGGTTTGTTGTCCCGCCGTCCACGAGCACCATCGTCTCGGCGAGCGCGCGGCGCAGCCGGGCCATAGCCTCGTGCCGGTCACGGCCCCACGCGATCAGCTTGGCGATCATCGAATCGAACTCGGCGGGGATTGCGTCGCCCTCGGCCACGCCCGTGTCGACCCGGAGGCCCGGTCCGCTGGGAAGGCGAAGGAGCTCGATGCGGCCGGGCGCGGGAGCGAAGCCCAGCGCGGGGTCCTCCGCGTTCAGGCGTGCCTCGATGGCGTGCCCTCTCGCCCTGGGCGGCTCGCCCTCGAGACGAGCCCCCGCCGCGATGTCGAGCTGAAGCTTCACCAGATCCACCCCGGTCACGGCCTCGGTGACGGGATGCTCCACCTGGAGCCGCGCATTCACCTCCATGAACGAGAAGCGGCGCTGATCTGGCTCGTAGAGGAACTCGACCGTGGCTGCGCCGCGATAGCCCGCCGCCTGCGCCAGGCGCGCTGCGGCGTCTCGCAGCTCCACGTCCTGCGCGGGGGTGAGCGCGGGGCTCGGGGTCTCCTCCATCACCTTCTGGTTGCGCCGCTGGTAGGAGCAGTCGCGCACGCCCAGCGCCCAGACGGCGCCCTGGCCGTCGGCCACCACCTGCACCTCCACGTGGCGTGCGGGGCACAGCACCTTCTCGAGCAACACCGTGTCGTCACCGAATGAGTCGCGCGCCTCCCCCCGGGCGCTCTCGAAACGCCGCCGGCAGCTCGTCGGGCGCCTCCACCCGGCGGATGCCCCGGCCGCCGCCGCCCGCGCTCGCCTTCACCATCAGCGGGAAGCCGATGTCGGCCGCCACCCGCAGGGCCTCCTCGGGGGTCGCCACGGCGCCGCCCGACCAGGGCGCCACCGGCACTCCGGCCTCCTCTGCGAGCAGCTTCGACTCGATCTTGTCCCCGAGGCGCCGCATGGTCGCCGCGTCCGGCCCGACGAAGACGATGCCAAGGCGGTCGCACAGCTCCACGAACTCGGGCCGCTCGGCGACGAAGCCCCAGCCCACCCAGACGGCGTCGGCTCGGCTCTGCACGAGCGCGCGCTCGAGCGCATCGTGGTCGAGATAGCTCGACCCGTAGGCTCCATCGCGCTCCACGAGCGCGGGTCCCAGGCTAACCCCCTCGTCGGCCTGGCGCACGAACATCGCCTGGCGCTCCGGCTCGGTGTAGAGGGCGATCAGGTGTATCCGGTCCGGGCGTTCCTGATTGAGCTCCCTGACGGCGTGGATCAGCCGCATCGCCGCCTCGCCGCGGTTGACGATCGCAAGCCGGTGGAACGGCTGCTGCATGGCGCTACTCCATCGCCGCTGTGATCGGCGCAAGCGCCTCGGGATCGAGGCCGCCTGGCAGCTCGATCGTGCGGTAGCCCTCGAGCCGGATGCGCACGCGGCCATCGTCGCCCACCACCTCGGCGTCGATTCCGTCCTCAGTCGGCCTCACCACGGCGAAGAGCGGGCCGGACTCGTCTCCGGCATCGAAGTGCGTGACCCGGTCGACGTGCGTCGGCAGCGCCATCCGGCCGCCGGTGCCGAGCTCCCACACCCCCGCGGTCTGGAAGCAGAGCTCGATCAGGCGCGGAGCCATCTGCAGCGGGCGCGAGAACGGCTCGTGATCCGGCGGGAGGTCGCCGGCGAGCCGGCCCACCACCACGCCGTTGCTGCGCCAGACGCGGTCGAGCACCTGGTAGGCCGGCCCGTGGAAGTAGACCCGGTAGAGGCTGTCGTGATCGACGCCGTCGCCCGGGTCCGCGGGCGGTGACTCACGCGGGGCCTCCGGCAGCTCACGCGCCAGCCGCGCGCGCGCCGTGAAGTGGACGGTCTCCTGCTCGGCCTGGCCGGGCAGCGTCCTGCGCCCGATCAGGCGGCAGTCGGCCTCCAGCGTCCCGTCGCCGGCGTCCCGCAGGAGGGCCTCCAGCTCGAGCGTGCGCGGCTCGTCGCGGTAGAACTTGAACGGGGCGAGCAGCTCGACGTCTTCGAGCGCAGCCACCTGCCAGCCCGGGAGCAGCGCAGAAGCGGCCTCCGCGAAGCCCTCCAAACCCATCACGCCCGGCAGCACCGGCGTGCCGTCGATGCGGTGGTCGTGGAGGAACGCCTGGCGGCTCGGGTCGAGCGCCGTCTCGATGGTCACCCCGCCGCCCACCGTGAATGCAACGACGCGGCCGGTCATCGGACCGGGCGCGGCCGCCACCGGCTCGGGCAAGGAATCGGGGTCGAAGCCGCCGGTTGGGTGTCGCTCCTGCTCGAGCAGTCCGAGCGAGCCGGCCACGAGCACCTCGCCGCCCACTCCGGATGCTGTCAGCTCGCGCCGCACGACGGGCACGCCCACCTCGGGCGGCAGCATGTCGATGCCGGCCAGCGCCATCATCTTCGGGATAGAGCCGCGGCTGGCCATGCCGATGCCGGCCCATGCTGTCCAGTCGATCGCGATCGCGCGCGTGTCACCGTCGCGGCGCATGCGGGAGACGCTCTTGCACATGAGGTCATTCGCCGCGGAGTAGTCGGTCTGCCCGGCGTTGCCGGCCCGCCCCGCGATCGAGCTGAAGACGACGGCACTGCCGACGGGCACCTCGCGGAGCGCGTGCAGCAGGTTGAACCAGCCGTCGGCCTTCACGTCGAACACCAGGTCGTACTCGCGCTGCGGCTTGTCAGGCAGGAAGTGGCTCACATCGAGCCCGGCGCAGTGCAGCAGGACGTCCACTCGCTCGATTCCGCTGAGCGCTTCGGCCACCTGGCCGGCGTCGGTCAGGTCCGTCTGGTGCCAGTGCGCGCTACCGCCCGCATCCTCGATCGCCTGGATCGCGTCGAGCGCCGCGCGGGCGCGCTCGATGCGGGCGAGCTCGCGCTCGACGAGCTTCGGGGTCACCCGCTCGCCGCTCTCCTTGAGCCGGTCCGCAAGCTCGCGCTTGAGCCCGTCGCGGTCGGCGGCGAAGCGCTCGAGGTCCGGATCGGACGCATCGGGCGCCGGCACCAGATCGAGCAGGTGGAAGGTCCCACCCGAGGCAGCGGCGAGATCGGCGGTGATCGCCGACACGATGCTGCCGGCCGCGCCAGTCACCACGAAAACGCTGTCCCTTGTGAGCGCGCGCGCGGGGTCGGTCGCGGCCGGCCGCTCGACCAGCCCCACCGTCCAGCGAACGTCATCGGCGTATCCCACCTCGAGCGCACCCGGGTCGCGCAGCGTCTCGTCGAGGATCAGGTCGGCGAGCGCCGCGGTCTCGCCGCTGGGCGCGAAATCGACAACCTTCACCAGGACGTTCTCGCGCTCGCGAGCCAGCGCCTTGGTGAAGCCGCTCACCGCTCCACCCATTACCGAGGTTGCGCCGGGCGCGTCATAGCCGAAACGGCCGCCGAGCCTTGTGGCGGAGATCAGGAAGGTGCCCTCCGCGGCCACCTGCTCTGACAGCGCGCGCATCGTTGTCGCGAGCAGCTTCACCCGGATGCGCAGGCCGTCGTGCCAGCCGGCCGGATCGAGCTCCGACAGCGGCCCCTCGTCGTCCAGGGCGGCGAGCCAGTAGACGCCCTGCACCGGGCCGGCGGCGGTCCAACCCGCCAGCGTGCGCTCGAGCTCCTCGGCTTCGGGCGCGCCGTCGATGCTCAGAACCTCCACACCCAGCTTGCCGAGCCTCGCGGCCAGCGCGTCCGCCACTCCGGCGGAGTCCGGCATCACCACCACGCGGCTGCCCTCGCCGAGCTTCACTCCGGTCTCCACGCAGCGGTCGAGCGGCGGGCGGACGATGGGCACCGGCACGCGGCGCGGGAAGCCGCCGTCGCTGGCTTCGCCTGGGCCGGTGGCCGGGGCCGGCGGGGCCTCGGTTGCGGGCTCAGGAGCCGGCTGACCGGGCTGCGTGGAGCGCTCGCGCACGAACCCCACCACGCTGTTCAAGGTCGGGTAGTCGCGCAGCTTCAGGCTGTCATCGCGCTCGATCCCATACGCCTCGCGGATCGACGCGAACACCTCCGCCTGCTTCACCGTGTCGATCCCCAGATCCGCCTCCAGATCCAGGTCGAGATCCAGCATGTCCGGCGGATAGCCCGTCTCCTCCGCCACCAACTCGAGAACCTTCGCCTCCACGTCGTCGGTGGCCGGCGGAGCCTCGGTTGCGGGCTCAGGAGCCGGCTGACCGGGCTGCGTGGAGCGCTCGCGCACGAACCCCACCACGCTGTTCAAGGTCGGGTAGTCGCGCAGCTTCAGGCTGTCATCGCGCTCGATCCCATACGCCTCGCGGATCGACGCGAACACCTCCGCCTGCTTCACCGTGTCGATCCCCAGATCCGCCTCCAGATCCAGGTCGAGATCCAGCATGTCCGGCGGATAGCCCGTCTCCTCCGCCACCAACTCGAGAACCTTCGCCTCCACGTCGTCGGTGGCCGGGGGCGCCTGGACTGGGGGCTCGGGAGCGGCGGCCAGCGGCTCGGCCAACACCGGCTCCGCGGGCTCGACCGGCACGCTGGGCTCCGCCACCGGCACGACGCCACGATCCACCACCCGCAGCCGGTGCTGCACCACCTCGAGCTCGGGTGCGTCCTCGCCGCTGATCCGGCGCAGCCACGCGCTCCACGCGGGCTCGTCGGCCACGCGGTAGGCATGCCCGAGCTCCTCCGGGTTGCGGCGCCGGCCGTCGCGGACGGGAGTCCAGCGCAACAGCATCATGCTGATCTGAGATCCGAATCCGGCCGCCAGCCGCAGCGCGTAGCGCACCGGATAGATCCCGCCCTTCGAGAGGTTCAGCTCGCCCAGCTCGGGATCCACGTCGCGGAAGTTCGGGACCGGCGGCACGAGACCCGTCTCCAGCGACTTGACCGCCACCACGTCCTCGATCCCGACGCCCATGGGGTGCCCGGTGAAGCCCTTGGTGTTGGCGATCACGATCCGGTCCGCCGCGGCGTCGCCGAACACCCGTCGCAGCGCGAAGATCTCCGCGGCCGAGCTCCCGCCGCGCGCGGGCGTGTATGTCTCGTGCGAGACGAACACGGTCTCGGGCGCGATCTCGTCGCGCCGCACACCGCGCGCCTCGGCCTGGGCGACGACGTCCTCCATCACCTGGCCGATGTGGTCGACGTCCAGTCGCGTGCCGTGGAATGCGCTGTTGGCGGTGACGGTGCCGAGCACCTCGCAGATCGGCATGAGCCCGCGTTCGCGCGCCGACCCAGCGCTCTCCACCACCAGCGCGGCGGCGCCCATCCCGATCAGCATCCCGTGCCGGCGCTGGTCGAACGGCAGCGCGGCCTCCTCCACCGCCTCGTCGGTGGCGGCGGCGCCTGAGGCGAGGAAGCCGGCGCCGAGCCACGGCAGGAGGGTGTCGGACGTCGCGTCGTCGGCCGCGACCACCACCACCCGGCGGCAGCGACCCGCCCGGATCCAATCCTCGGCCAGCGCGACGGCCTGCGTGGTGCTCGCGCAGGCGGAGTTGATCTGGGTGTTCGGGCCACGCGCGCCGATCAGCTCGGCGAACTGCGAGTGACCCATCGACAGGACCCGGAACAGGAAGCGGCGGTCGAACTGGTACGGCTGCTCAGCAAGCTCGAGCTTCAGATCGTGGATGCGGCGCTCGACCTCCGCGATGCCCACGCTGTCGCTCTCCGCCAGGCGCTCGCGCAACTCCTCGAGCCCAGCCAGCTGCTCGCGTCGCGAGCGGTCCGCCCAGAAGCGATCCATCTCGCCCACCATCTCCTCCAGGCCTGGGAAGGCCGACGCGAAGATCACGCCCGTCTCGTCGCGCAGCTCGGCGGGCAGCATCCACTTCTGGGGGAGGCGGGAGCCGGTGCTCGTTGTCTTGTACTCGCGGACGAGCGGGATTCCCGCGTCGCGCAGCGCGTCGATGCCGGCGGCGATCGCCAGCTGCGTGTCGCGTCCCAGCGCGGCCACGCGCTCGGCGTCGACGCCGAAGTCCTCCACCAGATCGAGGTCTCCGCCGCGAGCCGCGAGCTTGATCACGTCGGCCACGTCGTCGATCGCCATGAAGTTGGCCGACCCATCGTCGCCCTTGCTCAGCCGGGTGATGTGCCTGTCGACGATCTCGTGCCGGATCTGCGTCGGGATCACGTCGATGAGCTGCTCGCCGTGGAGGATGCGCGCCACGGAGTGCTCGTCGAACAGCGGCTCCGCACCGGGAAGCCCGAGCCCGGCACCGGTGATCACCACCGGCTCGCCGTCAGGCGCCGGCGACGCGGGGCGCTCACCGAGCAGCTCGCGCCCGCGCTCGAGGAACTCGCCGAACAGCCGGCGCAGCTCGCGAGAGGTGTCGTCGCCTGCGCTCGTAGCCGGCGCCGGCGTACCGAGGCCGGAGGCGTACAGCCCGCAGAGAGCGTGGTTGAACGACACCACGTCGCCGAGCTTTGGATGGTTCGTACTCAGGCTCACCGTCTCCTCCTCATCCAGCACGTCCGCCGCGAACACCTGAAGCGCGCGCTTGGGACCGGTTTCCACGAAAACGCGCGCGCCCGCATCGAAGAGCGTGTGCAACCCCTTGAGGAACAGCACCGGCGAGGCCACCTGGCGCCCCAGGAGCTCGATCATTCCCTCCGCGGCGTCCGGCCCGCTGGGATAGAAATCTCCGTTCACGTTCGCCACGAGCGGAATCCGTGGCGGCTTCAGGTCGAGGCGCCTCAGGGTCGCGCGCAGCGGCTCGGTCGCCCCGGCCACGATCTTCGTGTGGAACGCGTGACTCACCGGCAGCGGGATCGCCTGGTGCTCGCGCTCCTGGAGCAGCGCCACGGCGCGCTCGATCGCCCCGGTCTCGCCCCCGATCACCACCTGCTGCGTCGAGTTGACGTTCGCGATCACCGCGTAGCCGTCGATCGAGGCGAGCACCTCTTCGACCTCCTCGTGTGGAGCGAACACGGCCGCCATCGCGCCCGGATCCGGCGGCCGCAGGCCGGCCATCTCGCGTCCGCGGGCGCTGACCGCCTCCAGCGCGGCCTCGAAGCTGAGCGAGCCGGCGGCAACGAGCGCGGCGTACTCGCCAAGGCTGTGACCCATCACGAAGTCGGGCTCCACCCCGTAGCTGGCGAGCAGCCGGGTGAGCGCGATGTCCACGGCGAGCACGGCGGGCTGCGTCACCTCGGTCGGGCGCAGCTCCTCTTCGGCACGGCTCATCGCCTCGGCGTCGTTCGGGTCGGCGAAGATGATGTCGGTCAGCGCACGCCCGTCGAGCAGCGGCCGCATCACGCGATCGGCCTCGTCGAACACCTCCGACACGAGCGGCTCGGTGCGCCACAGCGCGGCGAGCATGTTCGCGTACTGCGACCCCTGCCCGGTGTAGAGGAAGGCCACCTTCCCCGCCGGACCGCGGCCGCGGAAGACGCCACGGCTGCGCAGCAACTTCCAAGCCTCCCGGTTGCCCGACTCGAGAGCCTTGAGCGCTGCCTCCGCCTTGGCCGCCAGCTCGGTCGCGTCGCCATAGTCGATGGCGATGCGATCCGGGGCACGCAGGTCCGCCTCTTCAGGCGCGGAGGGCTCGGGTGCCCGGCCCGCTGCCGCCGCCGCGCGGACCGCCTCGAGCCGGCCGGCCAGCTCCTTCTCGTCCGCGGCCCCGGCCACGAACGCGCCTCGCAGCGGCGCCTTCGGCTCAGCGGCCACACGGCTCGACGGCTCCGGCTCCACACGGCTCTCCACAGCGGACTCCGGCACGGCGATCTGCGAGCGCCCGTTGAACCTGCCCGGCACGTGCTCCTCGAGCACGGCGTGGAAGTTGGTCCCGCCGAAACCGAACGCGCTCACGCCAGCCACTCGCGGATCGCCGTTCGGCATCTCCCACTCGCGCAGTTCCGAGTTCACCCTGAACGGTGTCGACGGCCAGTCGATGTTGGGGTTTGGATGGTCGAAGTGCAGGCTCGCCGGAATCGCCCGGTGGTGCAGGGCGAGCGCGGTCTTGAGGAGCCCGGCGGCGCCGGCGGCGCCCTTGAGATGCCCGATGTTCGACTTCACCGATCCGAGCGCCACCGACTCGGTCGCAAGTCCCGCGCCCGCGAACGCCGCGCCGAGGCTCTCCACCTCGGCCAGGTCTCCCACGCGGGTGGACGTGCCGTGGCCCTCGATCATGGTGCACGACTCCGGCGACAGCCCGGCCTTGAGCCACGCCCGCTCGACCGCGAGCTTCTGCCCGACCGGGTTCGGGGCCGTGATGCCCTTGCCCTTGCCATCGCTCGCGCCGGCGATGCCGCGGATCACCGCGTAGACGCGGTCGCCGTCTCGCTCAGCATCCGCGAGGCGCTTGAGCACGAACAGCGCCGCGCCCTCCCCCATCACGAAGCCGTCCGCGCCGTCGGCGTACGGTCGCGTGCCCGTGGCGGACAGCGCGCCGATCGCGCAGAACTTGATGTACGACGCCGCGCCCATGTTCCGGTCGATCCCGCCGCTGATCACGGCGTCGAAGTCGCCTTCCACGAGACCCTCGATCGACGCATCGATCGCGGCCATCGCCGAGGCGCACGCCGCGTCGGTCACGAAGTTGGGCCCGCGCAGGTTGAACAGGTTGGCGACGCGTCCCGCGAGCACGTTTCCCAGCTCGCCGGGCATCGTGTCCTCGGTCACGGGCGGAAGCCAGTCATCGAGGTTGTGGTGGAACTCGTCGGTGATCGCCGCGCGCGTGTCGCCTGACAGCGCCGCGTAGCTCGGCGCCTTCGCCAGCTCACGCGCCATCTCTGGATACGCCAGGCGCAGCGCCGTGAGGTAGTGCTTCTCGCCCGACATCGCGTTGCCGATCACCACAGCGGTGCGCTCGGTGTCGAGCTCGCGCGCGGGCCAGCCGTAGTCAGCGAGTGCCATCCGCGTGCAGGCGATGGCCCACTTCTGGGCGTCGTCCATCGCATCGCTCACCTTCGGCGGGATCGGCAGGTGCCAGCCGAGCGGGTCCCACTCCCAGTCGCCAACCCAGCCGCCGATCTTGGAGTAGGTCTTGTCCGGCGCCTTGGGATCGGGGTCGTAGTGGAGGTCCGGATCCCAGCGCGCCGGGTCCACGTCGCTGATCGAGTAGCGCCCCTCCGTCAGGTTCCGCCAGAACGAGGCCGCGTCGGGGGCGTCCGGAAGGATCGCTCCGACTCCCACGATGGCAACGGCTTGGGCGGGGTCGTAGCTCATGCCGGGCTCCCGCTCGGGGTGCGGCGGTACAGGACGTCGGCGATCGCGTCGAGGTCGGCGATCAGGCCGCTTTGCGCTGCCTGAATCTCCGGAAGCTTGAGGCGGGCGCTGAGCGCCGGCACGTCCGCGCCGTTCGCACCCGCCACCCAGCGGATCGCCTCGGTGGCCACGGTGAGCGCCGCGTTGCGGGCGTTCGCGCGCGCCATGAGGGCGAGCGCCGGCGCGTCGAAGCGGGACGACGCCTTCTCTGGCAGGTCGCCGTCCGCGGCCCGGGCGGCGCGGCGGCAGAGCACCGCCGAGCCCTCCACCAGCGCGGCGTACTCGCCGAGGCGGAGGAGCACGTGCTGGTGCCTGGTGAGGCGCGCCACCCGGCACGCCTCGAGCAGTTCGGCGAGCGCGTGGTGAGCCAGCGCCACCACGTCGGCGCCCACATCGCCGTGTTGCGCATGGAGCGCCTCGAGATCTCGCGCGTGCGCGTGATAGTGATCGCCGTGCGACTTGAGGTGCTGCTGCCAGCGGTCGCGGGCGATCGTCATCTCCATGATCTCCGACGTGCCCTCGTAGATCGTGGTGATGCGGACGTCACGCTTGATCTTTTCGACGATGTACTCGTGCGTATAGCCGTAGCCACCGAGCGCCTGGATCGCGGCGTCGGCCGCGGCGTTGCCCGCTTCGGTGGCGAGGTATTTCGAGATCGCACCCTCGGTGTTGAGCGACCCCTCGCCGGCGTCGATGCGCTCGGAGGCTTCCTCGATCGTGGCGCGGGCCGCCTCCAGCCGAACCGCGTGCGGGACGATCAGCTTGTGCGTGTAACCCTGCTTCTCGGAGAGGGGACCGCCCGCCTGGATGCGCTCGGTGGAGTACGGGATCGCGCGGTCGAGCGCCGCCCAGCCCGCGCCGAGCCCGAACGCGGCCACCATAAGGCGCGTGTATCCGAACACCTGTTGCGCCTGCAGCAGCCCCTGGCCCTCGATGCCGCCCACCAGGCGGTCGGCCGGGATCCTGACGCCCTCCAGGAACAGGGCCGCCGTGTTGCTCAGTCGGATGCCGTGTTTGTCCTCGGGCTCGCCGTGGGTGAGCCCATCGGCGTCGCCGTCGATCACGAACCAGCTGGGTCCGCCCGGCGCGAGCGCGAGCACGCAGCTCGCGTCCGCGACGCCACCGTTCGAGATCCACTGCTTGGCCCCGTCCAGCGAGTACGCGACGACCGTCCCGTTGTCGGAGATCGGCTTCGCCGTAGTCTTGAGCGCCGCGAGGTCGCTGCCCGCATCGGGCTCGGTGGCGCCGTAGGCCATCATCAGCCCCTCGTCCGCCACCCGGCTCATCCACAGCAGCTTCTGCTCCGGCGTCCCGCCGACCGTGATCGGATCGGAGCCGAGGAACGTGGCGAGCACCGACGTCGCGATGCCGAGGTCCACAGCGGCCATCCGTTCGCACACCCGGTAGACGTCGATCGCCGATCCCCCCATTCCCCCGTACTCCTCGGGGACGAAGAGCAGCTGGACGCCCAGGTCCTCTCCGCACATCCGCCTGACGAGCGCCTCGGGGAACTCGTCCCGCTCGTCCAGCTCGATCAGCAGCGAGTCGGGCAGCTCCCGGCGTGCGAACTCAGCGATCGACTCGAGCGTGAAATCGAGTGTCTCGCTATCAAGGCCGGTGGCCACTGCCTACTCCCTCGTTCCATGCGCGGCGCGAACGCCTCGGGGACGGTCCGACCAGCGTCGCGCACCCTCCGAACCCCGTCATCGGTCCCCTACCGCGCAGGTGCTACGGGTAACTACGTGGCCTGCTTCAGGGCCCTGGGCGTGACAAAGCTGACGAGCTCCGCGGACCCAACATCGAGCTCGCGCCAGCTTCCCTCGAAGCTGAGCGCGGCCAGGGCGCCCGTCGGGTACTTGCCCTCGATCGCCGCCCGGCCGGAACCGGGGCCTGCGAGGCTCAGCGCGAGCTCCTGCATGGCCGGGTTGTGGCCGACGAGCATGGCCGAACCGGTCTCCTCCGGCAGCCGGCGCAGCCGCTCGAGCAACCCGCTCGCCGGGGCGGGGTAAAGCTCGGCCTCGATCACGACGCTCGCGTCGCCGAGGGCCAAAGACATCCGCTCAAGCGTCTCCTGCGCACGGCGGGCCGAGGAGCAGAGCACAACCTCCGGAGCGACCCGCTCCCGGCGCATGTGCTCCGCCATCGCTTTCGCAGCACGCCGCCCGCGCGGAGCAAGCGGCCGGTCATGGTCCGCCAGCTGCGGATCGTCCCAACTCGACTTCGCGTGACGCAGGAGAAAGAGGCGCTTCTCAGCCAGAGGCATCGATCGAATCGCCAAGCTCGGTTATCGCCGCCACGGCCACCATCTCCGGAGTCACGTCGATAGGCAGGCGCGCGGCGCCGACGGCCGCGAGCAGCGCGAGCGCCGCCGCATGCAGTCGGCGGCCAGTCTCTCTCCCGGCCCGGTCGAGCAGTTCATTGCGCTCGTGATCCGGGAGGCCGGCCAGGTGCGCTCCTGCCATCGCGGCGCCCCCGTCCGGCGATACTTCGATGCCCTCGAGCACGGAGTCTTCTGCCTTCGGCGCCATGTCTCGGAGAGCGATCTGTCTCACAATGAACTCCTCAAACGCCTCGGAGGCATCCGACTCAAGTACGCGCTTCATCAGCTCCTTGAGCTCGGTGGCACCTGGCTTGTCGCTCTCGCTCATCGACCGCCTAACTGCCTACAGGCCGAGTCAGCGATTGTAAGCGAGATGCCTTCCCTGGAATCGAATGGCGACTCGCCGCGGCTGTGGCGGAATTGGTAGACGCGTCGACCTTGGGAGCGGCTGGGCTTGCCGGTGGGGGTCGGGTCCCTCCAGCCCGGCGGGTGGCGTTCACGACACCCGATCCGCTCGATCCCGCGGACAGGGGCACCAGCTTCGGCGTCGAGATCAGCGGCGACGGACGCAAGGGGGCCTTCGTCTCGAACGCCAACAACCTCGGCGACCCGGCCGGCCACGTCCATGTGCACCTGCGCAACCTCGACGACGTGACCACGAAGCTGCCCGTATCGTGACCGTCCACCGATGGCCGTGTCCGCCGCCTGGCGCCGCCGCGCGCTCCGCCTGTTCCATTCGCTCGGGGTCGAGGCCGCCAGCATCGGTCCGGGCGTCTTCGTGGTGGGCCGCCGGCGGCGCGCTCAGGCGCGCAAGCTGGCTCCCGGAGCGGTGCTGGCGGCGGATCGCGAGCTCGCTCGCGAGGACTGGTTCGAGATGGAGACTGGGCTGGCGAGCTATCTCGCGCACGGACACGTCGCCGCCATCCTGGATCTGTACGGCATCAACTGCGTCCTGGACGTAGGCGCCAACCGCGGCCAGTTCGCGTTGCTTCTGCGCGACGCTGGCTACCGTGGCCACGTCGCCTCGTTCGAGCCCGTGCCCGAGGCGTTCGCCGAGCTGCAACGTGTTGCGGCGAGGGACCCGGCGTGGAGCGCTTACCCATGGGCGCTCGGGCGCGAGGAGGGCCGCATGCCGATGAATGTCGTGCCCGACACGCTGAGTTCGCTGTTGCCGGCCACGAGCTTCGGGGCTCGCCGTCACCCGCGCCTCCGGAAGCCCACGGCGGTGGACGTGCCGGTCCGCCGGCTGGACGCGATCCTCGACGAGGTGCTCGCACCGGTGGCCGATCCGCGCCCTTACCTCAAGCTCGATACGCAGGGCTACGACCTCGAGGTATTCGCCGGCTTGGGCGAGCGCGTGGCGGATTTCGTCGGAATGCAATCGGAGCTCGCTCTGCTGCAGATCTACGAGGGCATGCCGCGGATGCCGGAGGCGCTCGCGGCGTACGAGGCGGCCGGGTTCGAGATCACCGGCCTCTACCCGGTCAGCCGCGACATGCGCACGGCGCGCGTGCTGGAGTTTGACTGCGTGATGGTGCGAGACGGCGCTCGCCGACCATGAAGTCTTGGGAACAGACAGGTCCCACGCGCTCGAAGACCCCGGATCGCTCGTCGGCGCGCCGCCTCGCGGAGACCTACTCGCTGTCACATTCGCTCGTCGCGATTCGTCATTGGTGATGACAACGAACGCTGGAGGAAACATGCTCGAAAAGATCTTCTACACGACCATGCTCGTCAGCGACCAGGACAGGGCGCTCGACTTCTACACGAACGTCCTCGGCTTCGAGCAGCGCGTCGACAACCCTACTCCCGACGGACTGCGGTTCCTCACCGTCGGCGTCAACGGTCAGGACTTCCAGCTGGTTCTCTGGCCAGGGACACCCGGGCAAGCGCAGCCGACGCAAGGCCGCATCCCGGCGATCTGCACCGTCGAGACAGACGATCTCCGGAAGGAGTACGAGGCGCTGAAGTCCCGCGGCGTGAAGTTCGAGACGGACGTGCTCGAGTTCCCCTGGGGCTATATCGCACAGTTCGAGGATCCCGACGGCAACCGGCTGCAGCTGCGGGAAGGCCGCTAGGCGAAACGAGATCAAAGTGGGCTAGGTCCGGTTCACGGACTGCGGCGGCCTCGGCAGGAGGATCGGAAGCAGCAGCTCAGGCGCACTCCGCCGAGGCCGCAGCCCCCGGAGTGGTGCCTGGGCAGCCACCCTGGCGTGCACGGTGTCGATCAACCGCCACGCATGGATAGGGGCACTAGGCGCGTTCGGGGCGAAGTGGAAGACTCACGACGATGCCCGCGACGCCGCCGCGCCAGATGCTCGAAACGATGGCGAACCTCGCCGAGACGCACCACGAGCACGAGAAGTTCTATTCGCAGTCGCCGCTGCGTTTGGCGGCGGAGACGCAGACCGCCTCACGAATCCTCAAGGCCCTCGCGGCTCACTGGTCTGAGGCGGTGCCGACCGACCACCCGGCCGGCAACCCCTACGCGGGTGCACAGGATCTGAACGCCCCCGGACTGACGGGCGAGACCGGGGTCCTCTTCATGGAGGGCGAGGAGGAGCCAACCGAGATCCGCCAGATGAAGCGGGACCTGGAGACAACGGCGAAGGACATGGAGGCAGCGTCAGAGTGGCTGGCCCGAGCAATGGAACAGTCGTGGGAAATCGCCGGCGCGGCGGGTGCTTTCCCGGCCCTTGCTGACCTCCTCGGTGAGCGGCATCGGATCATCGCGAACGACTGGCAGGCGGCTGAGCTGCAGGGGCTGATCGCGCGTCTCCTTCACCGTTCTCTTGACCTTCTGAACGCGGTTGACCTCTCGCCCGACGCTCTGCGCTTGGACCTCGCCGGTGATCGCACCGCGCCGGGCTATCTCTTCTCCGCCTCGGAGCTGATCGATCACGCGACAGATCTGATGGCCGAGTCGGCGATCCTTGTCCACGACAACGAACGCCGGTGGCGAGTCTTTTCGGAGCGAGTCCGAGGGCTGCTAGCCGAGCAAGGCGTCGCAGACGGCCCCTAGCTGTTCCCCTTTGGGCGACAAGCGGCAGTGCCGCGGCGCATGGAAAGCAGGAGTCGTCTCAGTCGATGATCTTCCAGAAGGAGTCCTTGCGGCGGATCTTGCCGTCGCTGAACTCGAACAGGTCGCAGCCGCGAACCTCGATCGGCTCTCCCGTCACCTGGGTGCCGCGGATCGTCCATTCGGATACCCCGCGGTCGCCGCAGGTCCAATGGCGATCATCGCCATACCGGATGTCGGGGATCCCGTCGAATCTCGACTGGATCCCGGCCCGCACCTGCTGCTTGCCGGTCAGGCGCCGCCCACCGGGCGCGGGTCCGCGCGGCATATCGAAGACACAGTCCTCGGTGAAGAACGACATGATCGCGTCGACGTCGTGGGCGTTGAATGCGTCGAGGAATGCCTGCAGCGACGGCGTCGCCACGTGCGTGCTGGCCATGACTTCACCTCCGTCTCGGGAGCCCCAGCCTCCCGCACCGAGAGGGCTGCACGCAAGTCCGAAGCACTGCCGCTTTGGGCGGTGGCTGTTGCACAAAGGGGTGGTGGTGTCCGGGTCGGTGAGGACGATTCCGGGCATGGGTCAGAACTTCATCGCGTGTGATCGTGAGCAGGAGTTGTTGTTGCCGCCGAGTCTGCGTGAGTGGTTGCCGGAGGACCATCTGGCGTGGTTTGTGATCGACGCTGTTGGCGAGTTCGATCTCGGGCCGTTCTACGCGGCCTATCGGGCTGACGGTCACGGCCGGGCGGCGCACGATCCGGCGTTGATGGTTGCGTTGTTGCTCTACTCGTACGCGCGCGGGGAGCGATCGTCGCGGCGCGTCGAGCGGCGTTGCGTGGAGGATGTCGCGACCCGGGTGATCTGCGCGAACCAGACGCCTGATCACACGACGATCGCGCGGTTCCGGCAGCGGCACGAGGCGGCGCTCGCCGGGCTGTTCGGCGAGGTGCTCGCGCTCTGCGCCGACGCCGGGCTGGTCGAGGTCGGGGTCGTCGCGGTCGACGGGACGAAGGTGAATGCGAACGCATCGCATCACGCGACGCGCGCTTACGAGCAGATCGCAGCAGAGATCCTCGAAGAGGCCGCCGCTGTCGACGCGGAGGAGGATGAGCGGTTCGGCGATCGCCGCGGCGACGAGCTGCCGCCTGAGCTCGCGACTGCGCAGGGGCGGCGCGGCTGGCTGCGCGAGGCGAAGCGCCGGCTTGACGAGCAGCGAGCTGCCGAGGCCAGGCCGATCCCGCGCTCGCGGCCGGAACGGCTGGCCGAGTCGAAGCGGCGGCTCGAGGAAGACCACCAGGTCGAGCAGCGCGCGAACGCCGATTACGAGGCCTACCGCGCACGCGGAGTGATGAAGAACGGCCGCCGCTTCGGCAAGCCGCCGACGCCCTACACGCCGCCGCCGACACCGCAGGGGAAGGTCAACGTCACCGACCCCGACTCGCGCAACGTCAAGACGCCGCGCGGCTGGGTCCAGGGCTACAACGCCCAGGCCGTCTGCAACGAGCGCCAGATCGTGATCGCCGCCGAGCTCCACGCCGACTCGCCGGACTTCGGCCACCTCGAACCGATGGTCGCTGCTGCCGAGCGCGAACTCCAAGCTGCCGGGATCGCCGACAAGCCGGAGGTGGTGCTCGCCGACGCCGGCTACTGGCACCACGACCAAATGGACGCCATCGTCAGCCGCGGCACGCGAGTGTTGATCCCACCCGACGCCGGCAAACGCAAAGGCACCCGGCCAGGCTGGGATGGCGGCCGCTACGACTTCATGCGCCGGGTGCTCGAAACCGACCCAGGCCGCGACCTCTACAGCAAACGCCAGGGCATGATCGAGCCGATCTTCGGCAACACCAAGTTCAACCGCCGAATCGACCGCTTCTTACGCCGCGGCAGAGCCGCCTGCCGCTCCGAATGGCGCCTCATCACCGCCACCCACAACCTCCTCAAGCTCCACACCGCCCTCACGACCGCCTGAAGGCGGCCGTTTCCGCCGACGCGCCGGACCAGCTTTTCGCTAACGCCGCAGAACCACGAGCGGCCCGCGGCTTTACGCAACAGCCACGGCGAAAACCAGTAGCTGGATCAGCAAGCAGCTGATTCGAACGGCTCAAGCCAGCGAGCGAGAGCGGCGTCGAGGTCCGCATCGCTGCTGATCACGCGATGTTCAGCGGTGGCGTCCCCGGTGTCGATGCTTCCCAAGCTCAGCTCGCATTCACCGGTCGACCACACGGTGATCTAACTCATCGCGTTGTTGGACTCCGCGATGATCCACGCTGCCGATTTCTCAGAACCGTCGGTACTCCTTGACAGCGCGCACTGGATTCCTCGCTCGACGAGCGAGGGTTCATGCCCGGAGAACCATTCGGCTAGCTGCTTATCCATGCCCTGACATGCTTGCGGATTCGCGTCCGCTTTGGACGAGAGGGGGGAACCGGTTCGTGGCCCCGATCTGATGGATGTCGCCGGTCGTCGCTTCCGGCCCCTAGCCCGTGTCAAGACGGTAGGGCGCGACCTGGTGCTTGCACGGCGCGGTCGTCAGCGGAAAGTGGCGATCTCTGTCCGCTCGTCCGACCAGACGGCAAGCCCTCGGCCGCGGTCGTCGAGCGCCAGGGACGGCCCGGTCGACCACCCGGTCGCGTCGCGAGACAAGACGCGTAGCGTGGACAGCGACAGCCCTCGAAGTATCGCCGTCCTCATCACGCTCCCGCTGCCGTCGTGCTGCGTCCAGACCAGAGCAGTGGATCCGTCTGGCGCGCCGGCTAGGTCGAAAGTGAACGCGTCCTCGGTCTGTGGAAGCCGCCTGGCCCGGCCGAACGGCCGCCCCCGTGCTGCAATTGCCGTGTAGAGCACGCTGCGACTGGTCTCGGGAGACCCGCCCCAGGAGAACTCGCGCCAGACGGCCCGGACTTGTCCCCCTGCGCCTGCCACGACCTGCAACTGCGCGATCGCGGCTGGCGTCGCGCGTAGCCTGCGCACGCGCCCGAACGATCCATCGGCCCGGCGACGGGACACTCGAAGTGTCGTGGTTGTCGGAGTGGAGCCGACCGGCGGCGAGTCAGCCCACACGACCGTGACATTGGCGCTGCGGTCAACCGCCATCGCCACGTATTCCGTGCCTGCGGGGCCGAGTTTGTGAAGCGCGCGCGGTTTGCTGAAGCGGGCGGCGTTGGGCGCCCGCGTTGCGCTCATGAGCACGGGCCTGGCGTTCGGCCGAGAGCCGAAGTGCGACCACACGGCGGTGGCACCTGCGCGCTCGTCGAGCACGACCGTTCCTGTCCCGATCTCGCCGTGATCCAGCATCTTCAGGCGGCGGAAGCGGCCGTCCGGCGAACGGATGGCGGAGAACAGTCCTTCGGGCGAACTCGCCCCGGTCTGGCTCCATCGGGTCTGGCTCCATAGCGCGACGGCTTCGCCGCGCCGGTTCACAGCCAGCCGGGACAGCCCGGCATTTGCTTCTGGCGGCGAGAGCGTCTGGACGCGCGCTTGGGGGCTCGCGCGCGAGACGGTGATCGCGGTGAACCTGTCACAGCAGGGGTTGTAGTCGTGGTCTGGCGCGTGGTGACTACCGTCGTCGACCGTCCCCGCGACGATCGCGCGGCCTCGCCGATCTACGGCGAGGTCGTAGACCCCGGCCGGAACTTCGGCGAGTCGCTTGAAATGCCCGTCAGCCGCTCTCTGGAGAACGACGTCGAGGTCGCTTGTGTTGACATAGCTGCCGAGGACCATGGCAGCGCCGCTTGCGTTCATGGCGACCAGCGGGCCGAACACACCCGGCAACTCGACTGGCCTCGACCAGTCCGCGCTCGCGTCCGACGCCCCTGTGGCGACATTTATTAGGACCACCAGCGTTGCGACACCGGCCACCAGGTCACGCCACATACACAGACAAACCTCAGCATCCAAGAAAAGTCTCGCCAGTACTGCCACAAGGCTCGACTTCCGCTTTGGACGACGGATGAAAGTCAAGTCGGTCTGGACTTGGGGGCGGCTCCTTGCAACAGTTCGGGTGGGCGCGGGCGACGACGAGTCAAAGCGCAGACTTGGGCCTTGTGGTCTGCCGCGCGACTTGCTCCTTCGAGGAGCCACTAGATGCGCGGCCCGGTGTCGCGCTCGCGCCCTTGTTCTGTTGCCAGTCCTTGACGGTGCGTTCGTAGGCGCGCTGGGCCTGCAGCGCGAGCTCGCGCTCGGCCTGGCGCTGCGCGTCGTTGGTCGACCAGACACCGCGGCCGCCCTGATAGCGCGGCGCGCCCGCGGAGAGCTCGAGCCGGCGCATCTTCTTCCTCGTCAGCGACGGCTGCGCGAAGGCGTAGTCCTCGCCGCGGGCCAGTAGGCACCAGAACAGACACGCGAGCTTGCGCGCGCACGCGACGATCGCGATCGAGTGACCGCGGCGCGCCTTGATCCGAGCGTAGAAGCCGGCGATCGGGCCCGGTTGCTGGACTGTCGACCAGCTGGCCTCGACGAGCGCGTGCCGGGCACTCGCTGAGCCCTGCTTGGAGATGTGGCCGTGGCTCGCCGGCCCGACACCCGACTGACGCACGCGCGGGTCGAGCCCGAGGTAGCCGGTCAGCTTGCGCCGGTCGGGGAAACGGGCGATGTCGCCGATCGCGGCCATGAACGTCGCGGCGACTATCACGTTGACGCCCGGAACGGTCATCAGCCGCTTGACCTCGGGCCACGACAGCGCCTCGGCCGCGATCAGCTGCTCGACCGCTGCGATCTCTGTGTCGAGGAACTCGACCTGGCGGATCGCGGCGTCGACCGTCTCGCGCTCGGTCGTCGGCAGCTCCAGCTCCGACACCCAGCGTCGGCCCTTGACGCCGAACAGGTCCGACGCCGGCGGCCGCCCCATGAGGCAGCGCATCAGCACCGCGTGGACCTCGTTCTTGGCGCGCGAGCGCGCCCGCACGAGCTGCGTCCTGCGGCCGAGCCGACGCCGCATCGCGCGGATCCGCTCGTCGGGCATCCAGACCGAGTCGAGCTGCCCGGCCCAGAGCAGCTTCGCCAACGCGCGAGCGTCGAGCCGGTCGGTCTTCGCCCGCGCTTGCCGGATGCCCGTGTCCGACGGCGACACGACGATCACGCGCGCTACATGCGGCTCGATGATGCGCGCGATCTCCCACGCGTTGCCCGTCACCTCGAGCGCGACGTGATCGTGGGTGCCGAGGCTCTGCGCGAACAACTGGATCTCCTCCGGCGTCGTCTTGATCCGGCCGGCCGAGCGCAGCTCGCCGTCCTCGACGATCGCCACCTCGCAGAAGTCACGGTGGACGTCCAGCGCCACAGCTCTCAACTCGACCTCCTCGCTGCTGTTGGTTGACGGAGCTGGAGAACCGGTGGGCAAACGACATCGACGGATCCGCGCTCGCAGCGCAACCGGGCAAGTCGCAGGGGCGACCACTGAAAAGCACGGGCTCGAATACCCATCGTCCAGAAACGGCCTACCCAGCCTGCGTTCTCCCAGAAGGCCCCTCGTCCCAGTCAACCGAACCTACGGCGGCCACCGGACATCAGGTCAACCTTCGAAGCGCAGTTTCATGCCCCGAAAAGCAGCGGTCCTGTCTACGTGACACCACCCGGCTGAAGGTCTCCTATCCCTTGCGCTCGATCAACTCCTTGAACGCGGGCTCATCGCGGATCGGATCGAAGTCCGAATCATCCTTTGCGTACGAGCGACACCGCTCCGAGCGGTCGATCGCGAGTCCGAGGTGATCGACCGCGTCACCCGTCCGGCCCGCGAGGCTCTCGCAACAGGCGAGGTTGTAGAACAGCCCGGGGTACTGCGGATGAGCCTCGACCAGTTGGCGTCCGCGATCGGCCGCCTCGGCGTACTCGCCTGCCGCATAGAGCGGGGTCAGCGGGGCCCAGAGCTCCCAGCCGTCGGGCTCGTACACCTTTCCCGGGGTGCCGCCGAGCGCGATGACCGTCGTCTCGGGCTCCTCGGCAAACGCCGTCCGCTTCACGCCGGGAGGCGCAAAGATGAAAGTCCCCGTGGGCGCACCCACCCGGTCGCCGTCGAGCTCGAACATCGCTCGCCCTCGCACAACGAGGTACAGCTCCTCGTCGGAGTCGGGGTCGGACTCGTCGTGCTCGTTGATGATCCGGTCTCCCACTTCGGGGGCCGTCCAAGCGTTGACACCGAAGGACGTGATGCCGAAGTGGTGCCTGACAGGTCGAAACGGCTCGCGCCCGTCAGTCAGCTCTTCGATCTCTTCCAATCGTGCGACTGCGTAGCTCGTCATCCGAGTCCTCCCACGTCGTACGTCACGTACTGCCGCGATCTTGACGCCCGCGTCGCGCCCGTCACCATCAGAACCTTGCCGTCGAATCGCCTCATATCCATCGGCACACCGACGAGGCGCCGCCCAGATTCCGCATCCGGCACGGCAATGCGAATTCCGGACTGACCCCGCGAACTGTGTTTCATGTCCGACCCCGGCCCGGCGATCAGCGGTCGCTCAGCCGCCCGAGAGTGCTGTCGAGGGTTCTGACCAGCTTCTCGGTCGCACCGGTGATGGCGCGGTGCAGCGTGTCCGCCTGGTGACTGACCACCAGCGGCTGGAGGCCCGCGACACGGGCCTCGAGGAGGCAACGTTTGTCATCGACGCCGTGCTTGAGAGCGTTCACGTCACTCAGGTGGACTTCCACCCGGGTGATTCTCTCGCTGAATCGAGCCAACGCCTTGTCCAAGATGCCCTCGACTTCTCGTGAGAGCTCGTCGTCGCCTTCGACGCTTTCGTTGGTGTTGATCTGGATCTTCATCTCGGTGATCGCTGGTTCTCCGGGCCTCAGTAGCGGTAGATCGCTGCTACCCCCGTCGAAGTCGGCATCCGCTCGGATGGCACAACAACGAGATCGCCCCCCGCTCTCAAGACGATTTCGCTCAGATCGTCGAGTATGTCGTCGACGCCGGCACTTGAGAGCTCGTCGGCCTCCACGGCACCACTGGCCGCATCGATCCGACCGGGAATCTGGCGGTCGGCGTCGATCAGCAGCGTGGCGATCCGTCCGGCCACGGCAGCCCTGGCCACCTGGGCCGGATCCTCAGCGCCGAGGTCGTTGGACATCGCGGTTCCGAACGCCTCGACGAGATCGGCCAGGCGGGCCAGGTACCGAGGCTCGACGACCTGCCACGCATAATTGCGGAGCGCATCGAGCTCCAGCGCGTCAGGGCCGATCTCCAGTCCCTCTTGCATCAGAAACGGGTTGCTGCTGACTCGGTGAAAGAGGGGGTGGTGCTCGGGGAGCGCCGCCAGCAACAGGGGGAGCTGCGAGGGCCGCGAGTGATGCTCCAGCACGGCACGGTCAACGGCGCGAAAGAAGCGCTCCACGTCCGCGTCCATCTCGTCCTTCTTCGCCCCATGGCCGTGACGACTCGGCGCGCCTCCCGTGCCCGTCTTGTACGACGCGACGGTCTGGTGTGGCTCGGTCAGCTCTTCACCGAGCGCCTCAGTGATCGTCCGGGGAACCCCCGGGGCGAGGTCCACCTCGGCGAGAGCATCGCGGTTGCCCTCGAAGAGGCGGACCTTCTGGATGCCCAGCTCCAGGATCTGGTAGCGATCGGCCGACTGAAGTACACGCATCAAAGGCTTGATATGGAAGCTGTCGGCCACAACCGCGAACTCGTCGACCGGCCTCTGGAGCCTGTAGACCCGGAAGAACCCCGCCGCGCCGAAAGCGGCCAGCCCGTCGTGCGTCGTGTTCCAGAAGTCGCGATCGTCGGCCAACGCCCGGAACGGCTCCAGGAGGGGCTCGACATCCTCGGCCGGGTAGCTCTCCCGCAGCGACCGTTCCATCGTCCTGACGAGATTGCGAAACCGGATCGGGTCCTGCTGATTCTCCGGATGGTGCCGAGACGTCGGCTGATAGAGCGAGAGGCAAGGCGCATCTCGCGTCTCCAGAAGCTCGCTCAGGCTGTCGGTCGCGACAGACTCCATTGCTCTGACACTCTACGCCGGGGGGCCACCCTCCGAGGGCTCCTCGTCCACCGCAGAGACCGCCAGGCCGAGTCCATGGCCGTCAGGCGAGGGGAGCTTCCCACGTCTCTCCGCCGGCCAGCTCGAGCAGCTGATCCCGGCGGGCGATGGAATCGGCGGCGATTGCCGAGTCGGGAGGTGACTCGCGCGGGGCCCTCCTTGATCCGTACCCGCACCCCAATGCCGGCGGTGGCGCAGGATGCACTCGAGCCCGCACGCACCCGGCGAGCAGCGGGCTGCTGACGTATGACGCGACCGGCGCCTTGGCTACGGGGCAGGAAGGACTCGAACCCTCGACTTCTGGTTTTGGAGACCAGCGTTCTACCAACTGAACTACTGCCCCAGCAGCCAGCGATTGTAGGCGACAACCCTTCCCTAGAATCGAGACGCGACTCGCCGCGGCTGTGGCGGAATTGGTAGACGCGTCGGCCTTAGGAGCCGGTGGGCTTGCCCGTGGGGGTTCGAGTCCCTCCAGCCGCACATGAATGCGTGCCCTGGCCAGATGGAGCTTCACCCACCGCTGCACCGTCCTAGCGGCGTGGCTCGTCGCACTGATAGCGGTCACCCTCATCCATAGCGCCGCCGGCAGCGCCTACCGCGACAGCTTCCGCCTCCACGGCACCGACTCGTTCGACGCCCTCGAGCTCCTAAGAACATCCGCCCCCAAGGCCGCCGGCGACACCGACCGCATCGTCGTCGCCACCAAGGAGGGCAAGCTCACCGACCCGGCCACCGAGCAGCGCATCAAGCAGATGCTGGCCAATGTGGCCAAGCAGCCCCACGTTGCGAGCATCGGCAAGCCCGCGGTCTCGCCGAACGGCCAGATCGGGTTCGTCACGTTCAACTTCGACATCCAGGCGAACCGGCTCCAGCTGACTGACATCAAGCGGGTCGTCAAGACGGCCAAGCAAGCCGAGACCAAGAACCTCCAGGTCGAGCTCGGCGGTCAGGCGATCGAGAACGCCAACCCCGGCGGCACCGGCGGCACCGCCCCCGGCTTCCTGGCCGCGGCGGTGGTCCTGTTCCTCGTCTTCGGCTCCCTGCTGAGCATGCTCCTCCCCCTCCTCACGGCTGGCTTCGCGCTCGGCGCCGGCATCGCGGCGATCGGGCTGCTCTCGCACGCCATCGCCACGCCCGAGTTCAGCTCCGAGCTGTCGCTACTGATCGGCCTGGGCGTGGGCGTGGACTACGCGCTCTTCATCGTCACCCGCCACCGCCAGGGCCTGCTCCGGGGCAACAACATCGAGGACGCCGCCGTCGACGCCGTCGACACCGCCGGCCGGGCCGTCCTTTTCGCCGGCATGACCGTCTGCATCGCGCTGCTCGGCATGTTCGCGCTCGGCGTCAGCTTCCTCTACGGCGTGGCCATCGCGGCCAGCCTCGTGGTGGCCTTCACGGTGATCGCCGCGCTCACGCTGCTCCCCGCCATGCTCGGCTTCTTCGGCCTGAAGATCCTGAGGAGAAAGGAGCGCCGCGCGCTCGCCGGCAACAGCTTCAGCGAGACCGACGAGTCGCCCGCCTGGGGCCGCTGGGCGCGCCGCCTGGAACGCCATCCCGCGCTGCTCGCCGCCGCCGCGGCGATCTTCATGCTCGTGCTCGCCACCCCGTTCTCTCAGCCTCCGCCTCGGCAGCGCCGACCAGGGCAGCGACCCCACCAGCACCACCACGCGACAGGCCTACGACCTGCTGGCCAAGGGCTTCGGCCCCGGCTTCAACGGCCCGCTCCAGCTCGTGGCCAGGACGCCCACGGCGCAGGACAGGGCCGACTTCGCGCGCGTAACCGCGGCCGCGGCTGGCGCGCCCGGCGTGGTGGCGTCGACCACGCCCAAGCAGGCCGGCGGCGACGTAACCACCGCCGAGATCGTCCCCGAGGGATCGCCCCAGGCCGAGTCCACCACCAAGCTGCTCCGGAACCTGCGCGAACGACGTGATCCCGCCGGCGCAGCCAGGGCACCCAGATCGATGTGCTGGTCGGAGGCCAGACCGCCATCTTCGAGGACTTCTCGCACGTGCTCGCGAGCAAGCTGCCGCTGTTCATCGGCGTGGTGGTGCTGCTGTGCTTCCTGCTGCTGATGGTCGTCTTCCGCAGCCTCGTGATCCCGACCATGGCCGCGGCGATGAACCTGCTCTCGGTGGCGGCCGGCGTTCGGCGTGGTGGTGGCCGTGTTCCAGTGGGGCTGGGCGGCGAGCCTGATCGGCCTCGACAAGACGGGCCCGATCGAGGCGTTCGTGCCCGTGCTCACCTTCGCGATCCTGTTCGGCCTGTCGATGGACTACGAGGTGTTCCTCGTGAGCCGCATGTACGAGGAGTGGCACAAGCGCCGCGACAACGAGGAGGCCGTGGTGCACGGGCTCGCGGCCACCGGCCGCACCATCACCGCCGCCGCGGCGATCATGGTGCTCGTGTTCGCCGCCTTCGTGCTCGGCGGCTTCCGCGTGATCAAGTTGTTCGGCGTGGCGCTCGCGGCGGCGATCCTCCTCGACGCGGTCATCGTCCGCAGCATCCTCATCCCCGGCCTGATGCTGCTCGCCGGCAACGCCAACTGGGCCTTCCCGAGGGCGCTCGACCGGCGCCTGCCGCGCCTCAACGTCGAGCCCGCCGAGGCGCAACCGGAGCAGGGCTAGGCCGCTCCGGGTACGCTTCCGCACATGGAGGCGTCGAGCGCCGTCACGATCCGCCATCCCAACCGGGAGAAGGCGGAGTCGAAGGCGACGAAGGCGATGGTTGTGCTGCTGCTGCTCGCGAGCGCGGGCCTCGTCGCGCTGATCACCGGCGGCGGCTGGTCAGACCTCCAGGGCGCGCAGTTCGTGGCCATCGCGGTCGTGATCATCTACGTGCTCATGGCCTACTACGTGGCGCGCTGGAATCGCGGCGTGCTGCCGGTGGGCTCGGCAGTCGCGATCCTCATCGCCGTGCTCGCCGCAATCGCGGCGCCCGCCTGGTTCGACCGGGACAAGGCCGGCCTCCACGACCCCGCCCTTCCGCCCAGCGTCCTCGGCACCTTGTGCATCGTGCTCGTGGGCGTGTCGCTGCTCCTGATCGCGTTCGCGATGCGCGGCTTCAGCCAGAACTGGCACGTCGAGGTCGAAGAGGGCCCCAGCGGCGCCAGCCCCCAGGCCGTCTAGCCTTATCGCCGCCCGCCCGGGTGGTGGAACGGTAGACACGGGGGACTCAAAATCCCCTGCTCGCAAGGGCGTGCGGGTTCGAATCCCGCCCCGGGTATCGCGCCGCGCTAGTGCCGCTTCAGCTTCGCCGACAGGATGCGCTGCTTGGCCTTGTTCCCCGCGAGGTCCTTGGCGCTCGCCACCAGCTTGATCTTCAGCGGGTGAAGCTTGCGCAGCCGTTTGCGCGCCACCCGTCCGAGCTTGAGCTTGACCGTCTTGGTGGCCGCCTTCGTGAAGTGGATGGTCTTGTGTGCGAGGACGATCGTGCGTGCGCGGCGATGGCGCCGCTTCACCCTGATCGTGGCCTTCAGGGTCACGGTGCCCGGCTCGCTCAGGTGGACGCGCACCTTGAGCGCCTTGCTCCTGCGGATCGCGCGAAGCCGCCTGCTGAGCAGCTTGAGCCGGCTGATCTTTGGCTTGGTGGTGTCGCGCGCGGCGGGAGGCGGCGCGGCCGCCGGCTCGCCGCCCAGGAAGCGGGCCACCGCCACGTTGCCGCTGCCGCCGGGGAAGGCCGAGCCCGCGGCCACGATCTTGCCGTCTCCCTGGAGCGCGATGCCGCTGGCGATGTCCCCTCCTGAGATCAGGGAATGCACCGCCGCGCCGCCGGTCCCAAAGCTCGGATCCGGCGTGCCGTTCGTGTTCAACCGAAGCACCGCGAAGTCGCCGCTGCCCTCGCCGATCACGTTGCCCTCCCCTCCGACGAGCAGCTTGCCATCGGGCTGGAGCGCCAGGCCGTTCGCGACGTCCTTCTGGGGACTCGGGTCCAGCAGGGAGATTCCTCCCGACCCGAAGCTCGGGTCGAGGTTGCCGCTTGGGGTCAGCCTGGCCACCGCGAACTCGCTGGCGCCGAGGTCGATGTCGGAGCTGCCGGCGATCACCACGCTGCCGTCAGGCTGCATGACGATCGACTGCCCGCGGTCGCTTCCGGTCGCGGAGCCGACATTGAATGTGCTGATGCCGCCGGTGCCAAACGTGGTGTCGGGCGTGCCGTCGTCCTTGAGACGCGCCACGAACAGCTGGTCTGTCGCGCCCACGCGCGCGTAGCCGCCGACGAGGACCTTGTCTCCCGGCTCCACCACCATCGACGTCGGCGCGATACCCGACACGCCGGCGAAGGTGCTGCTCACCGGGTCGAGGTCCACTGTGCCGGTGCTCGTGTAGCGCAGGTACTCGAGCGTCCCGTTCTGGTCCGAGCCGACGGCCGCGATCCTGCCGCTGCTGAGCAGGCCGAGACCCGTGATCCGCTCGTCGTCCGAGCCGATCAGGTCCGTGACCCGCGTGCCCCCGCTGAAGCTCGGGTCGAGCTGCCCGGCGTCCGTGAAACGAGCGACGGCGAATTTCTTGTCGGTGCCGTTGTCCGCATAGCCGCCCTCCAGGACCGCGCCGTCGGGCTGGCGCAGCATGGTGATCGGCGCCGAGTTGGTCGCCCCCGGGAAGGACTGGAAGACCATGCCCGAGCCGTTGAAATCCGGGTCGAGGGCGCCCTCAGGCAGGTAGCGCAGCAGGCCGTACATCTCGTTGCCCGACGCGAACTCGGACGCCCGTACCACGATGCGCCCGGCTGGGTCGACGAGCACGCCGCCGCCGCCCAGGTTCGCCCCGGTCACCGCCGTGAGCACGAAGCCGTTGGGAGCCCCGAAGCTCGTGTCGAGGTCGCCGGGCGCCGCGCGCGCCGCGCTGGCGACAACGAGGCTCAGCACCACCCCGAGGACCAGAGAATGTCGCGATCGGCGGGCCAGGACGCGATGCTCTCAACTACACCCGTGCGGCGTCAACCGTTGCCCCAGTGAGGCGGTCGCGCTCCGATTGGCCTATGAATTCACACCCGTGGTCGACCCGCTGAGGGAAATACAGGCGCTCGTGGAGTTCGACGGGCGCTGGCCGGGCACCGACGCCGAGCGGCGCGCGGCCGGGCATCTGGTGGAGCGGCTGCGGGCACTCGGCCGCGAGGCCGAGCTCGAGCCCACGCGCGTTCGGCCGGGCTATCCGCTCACGCACATCATCCACGCGCTACTCGGGATGGCGGGCAGCGTGGTGGCCGTCAACTCGCCGCTGATCGGGGCCGTGCTCGTGCTGGTGGCCACCGTGTCGACGTTCGGCGACCTCACCGGCAGCTTCTTCCTGGTGCGCCGGCTCACGCCGGTGCGAGCGTCGCAGAACGTGGTGTCGCGGGAGGACGGCGGCAAACCCGGCCTACTGGTGATCTCCGCCCACTACGACGCCGCGCGCACCGGCGTGGTGTTCAGCCGCCGCTCGCTCGAGCGCGCCGCCGCGCTGAGCAAGCTGATCCGGCGCCCGCTCGGCCCGTTCGCGCCGTTCTTCTGGTCGCTCGTGGCGATCCTGGTCTGCTGCCTGCTGCGACTGATCGGGCTCGACCCGCTGCCGGTCACGGTGGTGCAGTTCATCGGCACGGTGGTGCTGATCGTCAGCGTGCCGCTGCTCGCCGACATCGCGCTCTCCGACGTCGTCCCCGGGGCCAACGACAACGCCTCCGGCGTGGCCACCGCGCTGCGGCTGGCCGAGCGCTACGGCGGCTCGCTCCAGCACTTCGACATCCTCGTGCTCCTGCCGGGCGCCCAGGAGGGCTTCCTGCTCGGCATGCGCGCCTGGCTCCGCCGCCACAAGAAGGAGCTCGACCGCAGCTCCACCGTCTTCCTCAACATCGACACGGTGGGCCACGGCACCGTGCGCTGGCAGAAGAAGTCCGGCTTCATCTTCCCGCTCGCCTTCCACCCCGCGCTGCTGGGCCTGTGCGACGAGCTCGGCGAGGAGCACAACGCGCGCGGCGTGACAATGCGCGTGATCGCCGACGCCTACGCCGCACGTGCCGTCGGCTTCCCGGCGATCTCGATCAGCTGCCTCAACGCGATGGACTACGTGCCCACCTTCCACCAGCACACGGACACGCCCGAGAACGTGGACATCGACGCGCTCGACCGCGCCTACCACTTCTGCTCGGACCTGATCGAGCTGATCGATGAGCGCGTGGGCCCCGACCTGGCGCGCGACACGCCCGAGACCGTTCTCTCCGAGGACGCCCCGACCTAGCTACGCGAGCGCGGCGCGGATGCCGTCGAGCGCCTGCGGGTTCTCCGCGCTCGACATGTCGCCGGGGTCCTCCCCCACCGCCACAGCGCGCACGGCGCGGCGCAGGATCTTGGCCGAGCGCGTCTTCGGCAGCGCGTCCACGAGCACCACGCGCGAGGGCTTGAACGGCCGCCCCAGCTCGTCGGCCACCAGCTCCGCCAGCTCGCCGGCGAGATCGCGCCCGCGTCCGGCGCCACCACGAAGCACCACACCGCCTCGCCCTTGGTCTCGTCCGGCACGCCCACCACGGCCGACTCCGCCACCGCCGGGTGGCTCACCAGCACCGACTCCACCTCCGCCGGGCCGAGCCGCTTGCCGGCCACGTTGATCGTGTCGTCGGAGCGGCCGAGCAGGAACCACTGGCCGTCCTCGTCGATCCGCGCCCAGTCGCCGTGGCGCCAGACGCCGTCGAAGGTCGACCAGTAGGTGTCGATGTAGCGCTCCGGGTCGCCCCAGATCCCGCGCGTCATGCCGGGCCAGGGCTGCTTGCACACCAGCTCGCCCACCTCGCCGCGCACCGGCCGGCCGCTCGGTGTCGAACACGTCCACGTCCATCCCCAGCGACGCCCCGCCGAGCGAGCACACCTTCAGCTCCTCCACCGGGTAGGGCGAGAGGAAGCAGGCGCCCACCTCCGTGCCGCCGGAGATGTTGATGATCGGCACCCGCCCGCCGCGGCCGGCCACTCGCATCAGCCACTCGTACGGCTCGGGGTTCCAGGGCTCGCCCGTCGAGCCGATGACGCGCAGCGAGCTCAGGTCGTGCTTGCGCGGGGAACTCGTCGCCGTGCACCTTGAGCGCGCGGATCAGCGTCGGGGACACGCCGAGCATGTTCACGCGGTGGCGCTCCACGCTCGCCCACACGCGGTCGGGCTCCGGGAAGTCGGGCGCGCCCTCGTAGAGTCACCATCGTGCCGCCGACGGCGTGCGAGCCCGACCATCGCCCACGGGCCCATGATCCAGCCCATGTCGGTGATCCAGTCGAGCACCTCGCCGGCGTGCAGGTCGGTCTGGTACGCCGCCTCCGAGGCGATCTTCACGAGGAAGCCGCCGTGCACGTGCACCGCGCCCTTCGGCTTGCCGGTGGTGCCCGAGGTGTAGGCGATCATCAGCGGGTCCTCGGCGGCGGTGTCGGCGCAGTCGAGGTGCACGCCCTCGTGCGGGCGCGGTGAAGTCGTGCCAGGTCACGTCGCGGCCCGCCGGTCATCGGCATGTCCACGCCCAGGTTCTCCAGCACGATCACGCGCTCGATCGACGGCGCAGTCCGCCACGGCCTCGTCGGCCACCGGCTTCATCAGCCCGTGCTTGCCGCGGCGCCAGGTGCCGTCGGCGGTGATCAGCGCCTTGGCCTCGCGTCGTTCAGCCGCGCCGCCACGGCGTGCGGCGCGAAGCCCGAGAAGATCGGCATGTAGATCGCGCCGATCTTCGCCACGCGCGTACGCGGCCACCGCGGCCTCGGGGCGCATCGGCATGAACACGCCCACGGCGTCACCCTTGCCCACCCCCATCTCGAGCAGGCCGGCAGCCAGCGCGGTCGATCTTCTTGTGCAGCTGCTTGAAGTGAGACCGCTCACCTCGCCGGTCTCGGACTCGCCGATGATCGCCGGCCGGTCCTTCGCGGGCGAGTCGGCGCCCAGCGGTCGACGCAGTTCCACACGAGGTTGATCCGGCCCGCCGCTGAACCAGGTGGCCCATGGCACGCCGCGGCTCGTGTCCAGGACCTTCTCGTATGGGGTCGAGAACTCGAGCCCGAGATCCTTCACCACCGCGTCCCAGTACCACTCCACGTCCTCCACGGAGCGGCGCGCGCAGCTCGCCTATGTCCTTGATCCCGTGCGCGCGCATGAGGCGCGTCACGTTCGCGCGCTCCACGTACTCGGCGCTCGGGCGCCAGGCGACTTCGGCCATCGGCTAGTAGCGCTCCAGGTCGCCGGTGGGCGGGGCGGGCGGGCGCTTGGGACCGCCCCCGGATTCGCGGATCGCGTCGGCGAGGTCGAGCAGCGCCCACACGAACGCGCTGCCCAGGCCGGCGGCCACGCGCACGTATTCAGGCGTCTGGTGCGCGACCCGCGCGGTGTTGTGGGCGCCAGCCAGCGCCCTCGCCACCTGCTCGTCGTATTTGCCCACGTGCCAGCCCTCCGAGATCGCTTGCCGGGGCATGGAAAGTACAGCCCGGGCAGGTTTTCCGAAGTCTTTGACTTCGCTTGGCCGCTGCCTTGCCACCCGCGTCCCACTATCTGACCATGGACTCACACGGTGTTGTGATCGCCGGTGGCGGCCTCGCGGCCCAGCGTTGTACAGAGCGGCTGCGACGGCACGGCTACGACGCGCCGATCCGCATCATCTGCGGCGAGTCCCACCTCCCCTACGACCGCCCGCCGCTTTCCAAGGAGCTCCTGGCGGGCGCCGACCACCGGCTCTCGTTCCGCGACGCCGACTGGTACGCCGACAACTCGGTCGAGCTGCTCCTCGGCGAGCGCGCCTCAAGGCTCGACGCCCCAGCGCGCACGCTGGAGCTGGAGTCCGGCGACACTCTCCGCTACGACCACTTCGTGATCGCCACGGGCGCCGCCCCGCGTCTGCTGCCGGCCGCCGGGGGCTTCTCCAACTCGCTGGCGCTCCGCACCGTGGCCGACGCGTCGGCTCTGCGCGAGCGGCTCGTCCCGGGTGCGCGGCTCGTGATCGTCGGGGCCGGATTCATCGGCCTCGAGGTGGCGGCGACAGCGCGCGGGCTGGGGGTCGAGGTGACGATCGTCGAGCTGGAAGAAGTGCCGCTCGCGGGGATACTCGGCCCCCAGCTCGGGCGCTGGTTCGCCGACCATGCACGCGGACGAGGGCGTGTCGCTCGCCCTCTCCACCGGCGTTAACGACTTCAGAGGCAACGGCAGCGTGGAAGAGCTCACGCTGAGCGACGGGCGCACCCTCCCCTGCGACGCGCTGGTTGTGGCGATCGGCGTGGCGCCGGCCCTCGGCTGGCTCGAGGGAAGCGGGCTCGACACGAGCGGCGTCCCCGTCGACCTCGCCGGGCGAACCTCTCTCCCCGGCGTGTACGCGGCGGGCGACGCCGCTCGCCCGTGGGAGCCGCTGCTCGAGTCCCATGTGCGCAGCGAGCACTGGGAGGCGGCCGCCGCCCAGGGCGGCGCGGTGGCCGACGCGATCCTCGGGCGCGAGCCCGGCCCGCGCGGTGCGTCGAGCTTCTGGAGCGACCAGTACGGCGTACGCGTCCAGTACCTCGGCCACGCCAGCCTCGCCGACTCTGTGTCGATCGACGGCGACCCCGCCGAACGCGACTTCACCGCCCTCTTCACCCGCCGCGGAAAGCCGGTGGCCGCGCTGATGGCCGGCCGCCCCCGCGCCCTACCCGAGATGAGACGACTGATCGCGAAAGGACACTCCGATGAGCTACCGAGTTGAGATCGACGAAGACGCCTGCGCCGCCCATGGCGACTGCGAGCACGTCGCGCCCGAGGTCTTCCGGGTGGACGACATTGCCGTGGTGATAGGCACCGCCGCACCCGACCGCCTCGTGGAGGCCGCCGCCGCCTGCCCAAGCGCAGCAATCACGGTGATCGACGACGACACGGGCCAGCAGCTGTACCCCTGACGGGCCGCGCCGCGCCGCGCCCGGTCCCACGCAGCGCCGGCGGGCGGCGCGGGATTTGGCGGCTTGCGGGGCGAACTTTGGTCACGGCGCTCCTTAACCCGGTATGCCGCGCCTTAGCGCCCCCATGCCGACCGATACGCGTTTGCGGGCGCCGCTGAGCGAGTCGGCGGCGTTCGTGCTCATGCAGGCGGGGCGGCTCGCGAGTGAATGGACCGCGGACGCTCTGCAGGTGTTCGGGCTGACTATCGCGCAGTTCGCCACGCTGGCGCTGATCACGCGGCTGGGCCCGCTCACACAGGGAACGCTCGGAGAGCAACTCGGCCTCAGCAAGCCCGCGATGAGCCGCGTGGCGTCCAGGCTCGTTGCCGCCGGACTCGCCGAGCGGCTGCTGGACTACCGCGATGCGCGCCACCGCCGTCTCTGCGCGACGCAGGCCGGCGCCGACCTGACAGCAGAGGCCTCGGACGAGCTGGCGGCCATCGACGCCCAGTTCCTGGAGCGGATCGGGGAGGAAACCCTCACCGCGCTCGCCGAGCTGCCGCCACCGGCACTTACCGCGATGGAGCGCGCCCTCCTGGCCGCTGGCTGGGGCCGTTCGGGTGCCAGCCGACAGCTTCGTACAGGTTACGGTCCGATACCACATGCGTAATCGCTGACCGGCGGTCGATTCCCGCCGCCCCGGGTATAGCCCGCGCGAGGAGAGAAACACCAACAAGGAGGTGCAACCATGCGGCGCTTCCTCAGCATGGTTTTCCTGGCGTTGGCTACGGGGCTCGCCGCCGCCGCTTCGGCGGGCGCGACAGTAGACCCCTTAGTCACCGTCAGCGGTGCGTCGCCGTTCCCGGCCGGCTGCAATCCGGACACGAGCGGGACGAACTACTTGAACGCCGAGGTGGAGCCGTACGTGGCCTCGAACCCCGCCAATCGGCAGCACCTGATCGGCGTGTGGCAGCAGGACCGCTGGTCGAACGGCGGCGCGAATGGCCTGCTCACCGGGGTGTCGACGGATGGCGGAGCCAGCTGGACGCGGCCCACGGCGCCACCCTTCACCCACTGTCAGGGAGGGAACGCGAGCAACGGCGGCGACTACGACCGCGTCTCGGACCCGTGGGTCACGACCGGCCCGACTGGCGACAGCTGGCAGATAGGGCTCGGCATCTCGAATGACGAGACCACCAGCGCGATCCTCGTCAGCAAGGCGAGCGACCCCGGTAACACCTGGGGCCCGATCATCACGCTCAAGCGCGATGCCGATCCCCACTTCCTGAACGACAAGGAGTCGATCACGGCCGATTCGCTGAGCGCGAGCCGGGCGTACGCGATATGGGACCGGCTCGACATCAAGAATCCGGCCGACCCGAATTCGAACTTCCGCGGACCCACCTGGTTCTCCCGCACCACCAACGGCGGCGCGAGCTGGACGAAGGCCCGCAAGATCTTCGATCCCGGCTTGAACAACCAGACGATCGGCAACCAGATCGTGGAGCTGCCGAACGGTGACCTGCTCGATGTGTTCGACCTGATCATCCAGGGGAACCTGTTCGTGGCGTACATCCGGTCGCCCAACCACGGCAGGAGCTGGTCGCGGGCGACGATCGTGGACCGGGAAGCCGCGGTCGGCGTCTTTGACCCGATGGACTTCGCGCCCGTGCGGACCGGGGACATCATCCCCGAGGTCGCAGTCGACCCGCGGTCGGGCACGGACAACGTCTACCTGGTGTGGCAGGACGCGCGCTTCAGCGGCGGCCACGCGGACCAGGTGGTGTTCGCGAGCTCGACCGACGGTGGGCAGACGTTCTCGGCTACCAAGCGAATCAGCGCGAACCCCAACACCCAGGCGTTCACGCCCATGGTGACGGTGGCCCCGAACGGTGATGTCGCGGTGACGTACTACGACTTCACAAGCGACACATCGGCGCCAGGGTCGACGCTCGACACCGACTACTGGATCACTCGCTCCACCAATGGCGGCGCGACGTTCCATTCGCGGGAGCGGATCACGCCGACGTCGTTCGACATGCGCACCGCGCCGGATGCAGGCGGGTTCTTCACAGGCGACTATGAGGGCCTGACGCCCAGCGCAGAGTTCACGCCGTTCTTCGTGGCGGCGAACTCGGGCAATCTGGCCAACCGCACCGACGTGTTCGCCACACGCGACCACGCGCCGTTCCCGGCTGCGGCCGCGGCCGCGGCGGCTCGCCACGCGCGGGCTCACCCTGCGGCGGCTCCCAGCCGCTCGCCGGGGCGCCTCGCAGGTGGCGCACAGCCGGTCACCGTCCGCTAACGCGGGCGACCTGAACTCAGGGCGGTCCGGGCCTCGCGCCCGGACCGCCCGCTCATACCGGCGTGACCGCGCCCCGCTTCGCGGGCCAGTCGCGCGCCTTGCCCTCGCATAGAGCGAGCCGCCGCACCAGCTCGGCGCGCAGGTCCTCCGGCTGGATCACGGCGTCGATCACGAGCTCCGAGGCGAGGTGCAGGATGTCGATCTCCTCGGCGTACTCGCGACGCAGCTTCTCGACGAACTCGGCGCGCTCCGACTCGTCCTCGATCGCCTGAACCTGGTTGTAGTAGACGGCGTTGATCGCCGCCTGCGGGCCCATCACCGCGATCTTCGCCGAGGGCAGCGCGATGCAGGCGTCCGGGTCGAAGGCGGGGCCCGCCATCGCGTACAGGCCGGCGCCGTAGGCCTTGCGCACGATCACGGAGAACTTGGGCACGGTGGCCTCGGACACGGCCGAGATCATCTTCGCGCCGGCGCGGATGATGCCCTGGCGCTCCACGTCGGTGCCGATCATGAAGCCGGGCACGTCGGCCAGGAAGATCAGCGGGAGGTTGAAGGCGTTGCAGGTCCAGATGAAGCGCGCGGCCTTGTCGGACGGAGTCGACGAACAGCACGCCGCCGCGCTGCTTCGGCTGGTTGGCCACGATCCCGACGGCGCGGCCCTCGAGCCGCGCGTAGCCCACCATGAGCTCCTTGGCCCAGCGCTTGTGCACCTCGAAGAAGGACCCCTCGTCGACGAGCGAGTCGATCAGCTCGCTCATGTCGAACGGCTTGTTCTCGTCCTCGGGCACGAGCTCGCGGATGGGCGTTCCGAGCCGGGCGCGGCGGGCGGCGCAGCGGGCGGCTCCTCGCTGCCAGTTCGTCGGGAAGTACGAGAGGTAGCGCTTGGCCACCTCGATCGCCTCCTCGTCGGACTTGACCAGGAAGTGGCCGCAGCCGGACACGCCGGTGTGCATCTTCGCGCCGCCCATCTCCTCGAGCGACACCTTCTCGCCGATCACCATCTCCGCCATGCGCGGCGAGCCGAGGTACATCGACGCGTTGCCCTCGCGCATGACCACCACGTCGCAGAACGCCGGGATGTAGGCGCCGCCGGCCGCGCGACGGCCCGAACAGCAGGCAGATCTGCGGCACGAGCCCGCTCAGCTTCACCTCGGTGTGGAAGATGCGCCCGGCGCCGCGGCGGCCGGGGAACATCTGCACCTGGTCGGTGATGCGGGCGCCCGCGGAGTCCACGAGGTAGACCATCGGCACCAGGTGCTTCAAGCGCCTGCTCCTGGATGCGGATGATCTTCTCCACCGTCTTGGGACCCCACGAGCCGGCCTTGACCGTGGGGTCGTTGGCCATCACGCACACGGGGCGGCCGGCGATGCGGGCCATGCCCGTCACCACGCCGTCGGCCCCGAAGCCGTCCTGCTCCCAGTTGGCGAGCAGCGCCTCCTCGGCGAACGAGCCCTCGTCCACGAGCAGCGCGATGCGCTCGCGGACAGGCAGCTTGCCCTGCTGCTCCGACTTCTCGTGATGGCGCGCGGGACCCCCCGCGCGCGCCCGATCTATAGCTTCCCTTAGGTCCAAGCGCTCGGAGGGTACATGCCACTAGTAGAGATCGAAGACAGCGGAGCCGTCAGGCACCTCGTGATGAGCCGTGCGGAGAAGCGCAACGCGCTCAACGAGGAGCTGATCCGTGGGCTTGCCGAGGCGTTCGAGGAGGCGGCGGCCGACGAGTCCGTGCGCGTGGTGGTTCTCAAGGGCGACGGCGCGATGTTCTCGGCGGGCATGGACCTGGGCAGCCTGCGCGCGCTGTCCGAGAACCCCGAGCTGATCCACGAGACCCGCGAGCCCATCCTGAAGGCGTGGAACCTGCTCGAGGAGATGCCCAAGGCCACGATCGCGCAGATTCACGGCGGCGCCATCGGAGGCGCGATGGAGCTGGCGCTGGCCTGTGATCTGCGCGTGATGGCAGAGGACGCCGTCACGGGCCTGGTCGAGACGCGCATCGGGCTGATCCCGGACGTCGGCGGGTCGTCGAGGCTGCCGTCGATCGTCGGCCTCGGCAACGCCAAGGAAATGATCATGACCGGCAAGCTGATCGACGGCCGCGAGGCCTACCGAATCGGCTTCGCCAACCGGATCGCGCCGGCGGACGAGCTCGACGCCGCCACCGAGCAGCTCGCGAACGAGCTGCTGGCGTGCGCGCCCGAGGCCGTCGCTCTCGCCAAGCAGGTAATCGACGCCGCGGCCAAGCCCGACTTCGCGAGCTCGCTCGATCGCGAGGGCGAGGCCCAGGCCAAGCTGGCCGCCTCGGACGACTTCGCCGAGGGCGCGCAGGCGTTCCTCGAGAAGCGCCAGCCCGAGTTCGGCAAGGCCCCCGCTAGCTCGTAACGGCGCTCACCAGCTCCTCGAGCGGCACGTCGGTGTCCACGAGGCGGGCCGGGTCCACCGCCCGTCCGGAGCGCACGAGCTGCTGGATCGGGTCGGTCACGTCCCACACGTTCACGTTCATCCCCGCCACGACGCGCGACTCGTAGAGCCAGAAGGCGATGAACTCGCGCGACTCGACATCGCCGCGGAACACCACCTTGTCCCAGTCGCTCGGGAAGCCCGAGTACTCCATGCCCACGTCGTACTGGTCGGAGAAGAAGTAGGGCACGCGCTCGTACGGCTGGCCGGCGCCGAGCATGTTGCGCGCCGCTGCGGGACCCTGGTTCAGGGCGTTGGCCCAGTGCTCCACGCGGATACGGCGGCCTACGAGCGGATGCATCGCGTTCGCAACATCGCCCGCGGCGAACACGCCCGGCACGCTCGACTCGAGCATCTCGTCCACGAGCACGCCGTTGTGCGCCTCGATCCCCGACGACCCGGCCACGTGGATGCGCGGCTGCACGCCCACGCCGACTACGACGAAGTCGCACTCGATGGCGCTGCCGTCGCCGAGCACCACGCGCTCCACCGCACCGCCGGAGCCACCCTCGAAGTGTTCCAGGCTACGCCGCCGCAGAAGTTCACGCCGTGGTCCACGTGGATGTCGCGGTAGATCTCCCCCAGGCTGCAGCCGAGCACGCGCTCGAGTGGCACCTCGGTGACCTCCACAAGCGTCACGTCGAGCCCCTTCGTCCGCGCGGAGGCCGCGGCCTCGGCGCCGATCCAGCCCGCGCCGACTACGACGACGTGGCCGGAGCCCGCGTCGAGCCGCGCCCGCAACAGATCCGAATCCTCCACGTCCCGGAGGTAGTGGATTCCCTCGAGGTCGTGCCCGGGGACGTCTAGCTTCCGCGGCGCGGCACCCGTCGCCAGGAGCAATCGGTCGAAGGCCAGGCGCTCACCGGACTCGAGCACGGCCTCGCGCGACGCCGCATCGACAGCGGCAACCGACGTTCGTACACGCAGCTCGATCTCGTTCTCTTCATAGAAGCCATCCTGGTGTACGTAGACCTTCTCTCGTGTCGCCTCTCCGCGCAAGTACTCCTTGGACAGCGGCGGCCTCTCGTACGGACGCTCGGCCTCGGCTCCGATCAGCACGATGCGGCCGTCGAAGCCCTCGGAACGCAGCGTCTCGGCTGCCTTCGCGCCTGCCAGTCCGGCACCAACGATCACGAATGTCTGCGGCATTGGGGTCTCCTTCAGGTGGTGAGGGCCAGAAATTCCTGTCGCGTGCGAGGGTCTTCGCGGACGAGACCGTGAAGCGCCGAGGTGACCGTGCGCGAGCCTGCCTTCTGCACCCCGCGCAGCGACATGCAGAGATGCTCGGCCTCGATCACCACGCCCACGCCCTTGGGCGCGAGCTTGGCCTGAAGCCAGTCCGCCACCTGACGGGTGAGCCGCTCCTGCACCTGCAGGTCGCGCGCGAACAGCTCCACCACGCGGGCGAGCTTGGACAGGCCGATGATGCGGTCGCCCGGCAGGTAGGCCACGTGGGCGACGCCGTGGAAGGGCAGCATATGGTGCATGCAGAGCGAGTGGAACGGGATGTCGCGCGCGAGCACGAGCTCGTCGTAGCCCTCGTCGTTGGGGAACGTGGTGAGGTTGAAGGGCTTGGGCGTGAGCAGCTCGGCGTAGGCCTTGGCCACCCGCCGCGGCGTGTCGCGCAGGCCCTCGTCGGTCAGATCGGCGCCAAGGGCGGTCAGCAGATCGGCGGCGGCCCGCTCGGCCGCTTCGAGGTCGATCGAGGGAACGGCGTGAAGGATCGGCTCGGCGCTCATCACGCGAGCACCGCCGTGCAGCGGCGCAGCTCCGGGTCGTGGCTGCGGGCGGTCACGTGCAGGTCGGATCCCGCGCCGGCCAGCACGCCCTCGGTCACCGCGATCGCCAGGTTGCAGACGAGCTCGGGGCGGTCCGGCGACACCAGCCGGCACGGACACGCGCTGAGCACCAGCTCGCGGCCGTCGAGCCGGGCGTCGAAGCCCAGTCGCTCGAGCGCGGCGGGGAGCACACGCTCGAGCTCCTGGGTGCCCGGGCGGCCCGCGAGGTAGCGGCCCCAGTCCTCCCCAAGACGGCGCAGCTCCTCCGGGCTCTGCTCACTCCGAACCACAGCGGCCGCGAGCAGCTCGGCGAGGCCGCGGAAGTCGGTGGTGGGCAGCGTGAAGTCGTCCGCCAGCCTGTAGCGGAGCGGCGGGCGACCGCGACCGGACGGCGGCGCGGCCTCGGCCACGCACAACGCGCCCGCCTCCTCCAGCGCCGCCACGTGCGCGCGCGCGGTGTTGAGGTGAACGCCCGCGGCGGCGGCAAGCTCGGGTAGCGTGGCCGCACCCTGCGACGCCCGCTCCACGATCAGCCGGCGAACCGGGTGCCAAATTCCTGACATGCCGCGAGACTAACACACAATAATTTGTATGTAAATGCTACGCGGCTGATCCGCGCAGAACAGGAGCGGATCTTTCGACTTCCTCTCCGACCTCGAGAACCACTGGCTGCTCGCCGACGGCGCGATCTCGGTGGTGGCGGTCGAGCCAGGCAACGGCGGGCGCGTGCGCATGCGCGGCCCGCTCGGCGTGCACCGCACGGCGGTGACGAGCGTGGACGCCGTTCACCCGCCCGGCGAGATCGCCGGCACCGCGCGTGTGGGCGCGGCACCCGCGCGCGCGTGACGTGGAAGCTCGAGCCGGACTCCCCCGGGCGACCCGGGTCACGCTCGCGCGCAACGGTCGATGAAGCCACGCCGCTCGACCGCTTCCTGCTGGCCGCCGGCGGCCGCGCCTGGCTCGAGTCGCGCTTCGACCGCATCCTGGCTACCCTGGCTGAGAGGTTCGAGGGAGACCGCGGAGTGACCGATTCACCGATCCAACAGCTGATGCGCTGGGAGGAGCACGGCGCGCGAGTGGCGCGTGGTGCACGTGTCCGACGAGCACGCGATCGTGGACCTGTGCACCTGCTACGGAGAGCCGGTCGACCAGCTCGAGTCGAGCGACCCGAACGTGATCGCCTGGCTCCGCGAGCGGTCTACCTCCTCAGCAGCCTGAAGCTCGTCGTCTTCGCCTTGGACCTGCCGGCACTGTTGCTCGACACAACCGTCAGGCGGTAACGGCCGGGCTTGAGCCGCTTCTTGCGGCTGAGCCTGCCCTCGAAGTGCACCCTGTGCGTGCCGGCCGCGGTGGAGAACGCCGGCAGGCTGCCGCTCTTCACATAGCGCGTGCAGCGCTTCGCCTTCCGATGGCGCTTCGGCCTGCGGGCGACGCAGCGCTTGCCCGACCTGAAGCCCTTCGTCCTGCGGGCGAACGAGAACTTCGTGCTCGACTGCTCGCTCACGTTGAAGCTGATCGTCGTTCCGACCTTGTGCCGGCGCTTCTTCCTGCTGATCGTCGCGAGCTTCGAGCCCTGGGCGAACGTCGTGCGGCTGAGCTTCAAAGACGACAGGGCCGGCTTCGCGACCGGCGTGCTCGGCGTCGAGGGTGGCGGCGGAATTGGCAGGTCGACGACAGCGGCGACGATCGAGCTTCCGGTGCCGTTGTTCTGACCGAAGCCGATCGCCGTCGTGCCGGCCGCGCTGCTCGACGCCTCGAGGTCGCCGCCGAGAACCCCTCCGGCCGAGTCGACGGACAGCGTGATCGGGGCTCCGAAGATTCCGCCGACGTACTCACGCGCGAGGATCTTGCTGGTCGCGCCACTCGTGTCGATCCAGGCCACCAGGCCGTTGCCCGAGTCCGCGAGCGCGGGCACGGGGAGCGGCGTGCCCGTGGGCGTTCCCGTGTCCAGGCGCATGCCAGGCGACCAGGTGCCGGCCGACAGTGCCGACGCCTCCGCCGCGAAGTGCAGCTGCCGCGGCGACGCCGCGAGCCCTTGGCCCGCGGGATTCACGTCGATCCGCGGGAACTCGGCGCCCTCATCGGGATTGTCGAGCGGCAGCCCATCCAGCACCTGCGCTGGACTGAGACTGTCGCCCACAAGCTGGCGTGCCAGAGCGCGGACGAGTCCACCGGTGTACGTGAACTGCTCCCGGAACACCACCCAGGGGTTGGGCGAGCCGCCGCCGTCGATGTTCACCATGTTCACGTTGAGCCCGTCTGCACTGTGACCGGCGAGCGCCGGGATGGCGGCGTCGATCGACGAGCTCGCGGCCGTGGTGCCGGTGATGCGACGGACGTAGACGTGGCCCTTCGCCAAGGCGTCCAGCTCAGGCCATACCGCCACTGCGTTGCCCGCCGAGTCGACGGCGATGCGCGCTGCCTCCTGGTTGCCGGTGCCACCCGCGCCGGCGTTCCCGGGGTCGTGATCGAGGTAGTGGTTCGGGTCGCCGGTGTCGATCGTGCTCCAGGTCGTGCCCACGAGCCGCGCCGCCGCGACGTGCTGGTTCACGCCCACGTCCTCGATCGCATACGCGACGCCGCTGACGGGATCCATGTCCACGTCCTCGTTCTGGATCTGCGAGCCGCCGCCCGTCCCGGCGTCCGGGCTGGTGAGCTGGAACGGGCTCGCGCCGTCGGGCTTGAGCGCCGCCTGCGGAACCTGATTCAGGTCGCTGAAGACCACCACCACGCGGCCACCGTTGCCGACGGCAACATGCGGCACCGAGCAGGGGCAGTCGGCTGCGGTGCTCACCTGTTCGGGCGGAGTCCACGCGCCGCCGACGAAGCGGGACACGAAGATGTGCTCCTTCGAGGGCGTGCCTAGCTTCTTCACGTAGGCCAGCGCGCCGGTGCCGTCCGGCGCCATGTCCACGTCACCGAAGCGCTGAACCGCGTTGCTCGGGCCGTCGATCACCTGACCGGGAACGATCGCCGCGCGGACCGCGGGGGCGGTGAGCCCGAGCGCGAGGGTTGCCGCGGCCAGGGCCAGTGGCTTGCGGGCCATTACTTCCTCAGCAGCCTGAAGCTCGCCGTCTTCGCCTTGGACCTGCCGGCACTGTTGCTCGACACAACCGTCAGGCGGTAACGGCCGGGCTTGAGCCGCTTCTTGCGGCTGAGCCTGCCCTCGAAGTGCACCCTGTGCGTGCCGGCCGCGGTGGAGAACGCCGGCAGGCTGCCGCTCTTCACATAGCGCGTGCAGCGCTTCGCCTTCCGATGGCGCTTCGGCCTGCGGGCGACGCAGCGCTTGCCCGACTTGAAGCCCTTCGTCTTCTTCGCGAACGAGAATGTGGTCGACGACTGGAGGCTCACGTTGAAGCTGATCGTCGTGCCGACCTTGTGCTCTACGGGTCTTGCTGATCGTTGCCAGCTTCGACCCCTGCGCAAACGTCGTGCGGCTGAGCGCGAGCGACGACACCGCCGGCCTGGCGATTGGGGGCGGCGGCGGGTTGGTGCCACCACCAGGAGGCGCAGAGACGCCGGTGACTTTGGCGATCTTCTTGCCCTGCTCGAGCGAGACCCAGAGCGTGTCGTTCGGGCCTGTGGCGATTCTCCGCGGGCCCGAGCCGGTGTCGAAGTGGATCGGCTGGGTGAAGTCACCCCCCGGGGTTAGGCGGCCGAGCGAGTCGAACCCGAAGTTGGCGGTCCAGTAGGCGCCGTCGTTGCCGAAGACGATGCCGGTCGGATCACCAATGCCCCCGGGCATGTCGGTGAAGTCGATGTGGCCCGAGTAGTCGATCCGGCCGATGCGCTGCGGCGTGCTGTTCGACTGGGTGAAGGCGAGCTGCCCCGTCGGTCCCGCAACGATCTGAGCCTGCGCGAGCGTCTGCCCGGGCTTAGTTGGGGTGCCGATCACGTTGCCGGCGGTGTCGAACCTGACGATCGCGCTGTCGTCGGGGCTGCCGACGTTGTTGTCGATGATCCAGAGGTTGCCGTCGCCGCCGGCGGCGATGCCGCGTGGATCGGTGCCGTTGAGGATCCCGAGGTGGTCCTCGTCGGTTCCGCCGCCGGATGCACCCGGGTGGGCCGGGTCGATCTCAACCACGTGCGCCCCGGCTCCCGTCCAGAGGTGGCCATCCGGGCCCGTCGTGATGTCGCCACTGTTTGCAGTGAGATCGCCATCCGAAAACTCTGTGGCAGTGGTCGGGTCAGCCGGCGGGATCTTCAGGATGAAGCCGCTCTCTACCCCCCATATGTTGCCGTCCGGCCCCGTGGTGAGCCCGGTTATGGACAGGTTCGTAGGCGAGTCGAACTCCTGCTCCACGCCGCCCGGCGTGATCCTGCCGAACTCCTTGCTGTCGGACGATCCCTGGATCGTGAACCAGACGGTGCCGTCGTTGCCGACTGTGATCCGCCCCGGCATGCCGGAGACGTCGAACGTGGTGGCAAGGGCCGGCGCCGCGTGCGCCGACGGGGCTAGGAGCGCGACTGCGATGAGGGCCGCTGCCAGGGCCAGTGGCTTGCGGGACATGGGCGGAGTCCTTATGTCGGGGCGGTCAGCTTGCTGACCCTAACCGGCGCGCCTGTGCCAGTCCACTGGACCGGCGGTGAGCAGGTGGCTGGTCAAAGGGCGGCCGAGCACGTCTCGCACCGCACGGGAAGCGGCAAGCAGCTTCTCCAGGTCGATTCCTGTTGTGTGTCCCATCTCATGCAGCATCGACACGAGGTCCTCGGTGGCGATGTTGCCAGTGGCGCCCTTCGGCACCGGGCAGCCGCCCAGCTCGCCGAACGAGGACTCGAACGAGCGCACGCCGGAGTCGAGAGCGGCGAGCACGTTGGCGAGCCCCTGGCCGCGGGTGTTGTGGAAGTGGGCGGTCAGCTCGACGCCGCTCAAGCGCTCCCGCGCCGCCTCGAAGAACGAGCGCACCTGCAGCGGGTTGGCCATGCCGGTGGTGTCCCCGAACGCCACCTCCTCGCAGCCCGCGGCAGCCAGCCGCTCGGCGATCCCGAACACGCGCTCGGGCGGCACCTCGCCCTCGTAGGGGCAGCCGAAAGCAACCGAAATCACGCCCTCGCAGCGCAGCCCCTCCTCGCGCGCGCGTGAAACAACGCGCTCGAGCCCGGACAGCGACTCCTCGATCGAGCGGTTCACGTTGGCCTGGTTGTGGGACTCAGACGCCGACAGAAACAGGTTCACCTCGTCGAAGCGGTCGCGCAGCTGCAGAGCGTTGTCCAGCCCCTTCTCGTTTGGGATCAGGACGGTGACCGACACGTCGTCGGGAATGTCGACCGCGCGCAGCACCTCCGGCCCATCCGCGAGCTGCGGGATCACATCGGCGCGCACGAAGCTCGTGACCTCGAGCCGCGATAGCCCCGTGCGCGCGAGCATGTCCACGAGCCGCACCTTGTCGGCCGTGGGGATGATCTCGGGCTCGTTCTGGAAGCCGTCGCGAGGGCCCACCTCGCGAATCAGCACCCGCTCCGCCATGGCTCAGATCATGGCAAGGCCGCCGGAGACGCCGAGCGCCTGGCCGGTGACGAACGAGGCGTCGTCGGAGGCGAGGAAGGTGATCGCCGCCGCCACCTCGTCGGGCTGGCCGAGCCGGCGCAGCACCGTCGAGCCCACCATCGTGTCCACGAGCTTCTGCCCCACCTCGCCGAGCGCCTCGGGCGCGGCCATCAGGAGCGGAGTCTCGATCGGGCCGGGCGCCACCGCGTTGCAGGTCACGCCGTAGCGGGCCGCCTCGCGCGCGATCGCCTTGGTGAACCCGATCACGCCCGCCTTGGCCGCCGAGTAGATGCCCGAGCCGGACGAGCCCACGCGCCCGGCCTCCGACGCCACGTTCACGATCCGCCCGCGGCGGCGCTCCTGCATCCCCGGCAGCACGGCGTGCGTCACGGCGATCACGCCGCGCAGGTTCACGCCCAGCACGCGGTCCCACATCGCCTCGTCGCTGTTCACGAAGAAGCCGAACTCGTCATAGCCCGCGTTGTTCACGAGGATGTCGATCGGGCCGAGTTCCTCCTCGGCCGCCTGCACCGCCGCGCCGATCTGCTCGCCCGAGGTCACGTTGAGCTCGTACGGCATCCCGCTCACCTCGCCGGCGATTTCGCGCGCCCCCTCCACGTTCATGTCGGTGACCGCCACGCGCGCGCCCTCGGCCGCCAGGCGCCGGCAGGTTGCCGCCCCGATTCCGCTCGCACCCCCGGTGACGAGCGCGGTCCTCCCCTCGAGCCTCATGGCGCGGCAGCCTACCCGGTAGCCTCGCCGCCCGGTGGTTACCGTCCTAGCCGGAGGAACTGGAGGCGCACGCCTCGCCCGCGGACTGCTCGACGTGGTCGGGCCGCGCGAGCTCACCGTGATCGCCAACACCGGCGACGACGTGGAGATGTACGGCGTGCACGTCTCGCCGGACCCGGACCTCGTGGCGTTCACGCTCGCGGACGTGATCGACGAGCGCGGCTGGGGCATCGAGGGCGACACGTTCGAGGTGATGGACGCGCTCGAGCGGGCCGACCGCCCGGCCTGGTTCCGCCTCGGCGATCGCGACCTGGCGATGTGCCTCGTGCGCACGGAGCGCCTGAACGCGGGCGAGCGGCTCACGCTTGCGCACGCGGAGGTGTGCCGGGCGCTCGGCCTCGAGGCCGAAGTGCTCCCGATGTCCGACGACCCGGTGCGCACGCAAATCAAGCTCGGCGGCCGCTGGCTGCCGTTCCAGGAGTTCATGATCGCCGCGGACGGCAAGCGCGGCGGCGAGGAAATCGAGGACGTGGACTTCATCGGCATGGACGAGGCGCGCCCCTCGCCCGAGGCGATCACCGCGATCGAGCACTCGGAGGTGGTCGTGATCGGGCCGTCCAACCCGGTGATCTCGATCGGGCCGATCCTCGCCATCGCCGGAATCCAGGAGGCGGTGGCGGACTCGGGCGCGCCGGTGGTGGCCGTGAGCCCGTTCGTGCACGGGCGCGCGATCAAGGGGCCCACCGAGGATTTCTGCCGCTGGGCGGGCCTGCCGCTCGGCACCCAGTGCGTGTTCGAGGCCTACGGGGACCTGATCGACGGCGCCGTGGCGGACGAGCCGGCCGGCAACCTGCCGGTGCACGTGATGGAGACGCTGATGGATTCGCCCGACGCCAGGCGACGATTGGCACAAGAGACGCTCGAATTTGCGGGCAACTTGGGCTCGTGAGGCCTGTGCTCGGCGCGCTCAGCCGCTAGAGTCGCCTCCGGTCGACAGGCCTTGCGTATGCGCACAGCCGCGATCCTGCCAATCAAGAGCTTCGGCGCCGCGAAGCAGCGCCTCTCACCCATGCTCGGCACCGGATCGCGCCAGGCGCTCGCCCAGGCGATGTTCTCGGACGTGCTGGGCTCGCTCCGCAAGGTCGACCGGCTCGAGTCGATCACCGTCGTGTCCGCCGACCCCGCTGTGGACGCCGCCGCGCGCGGCAGCGGCGTGACAGTGGTGGCCGATCCATCCGAGAGCGGCCAGTCGGACGCCACCGCTGGTGGGCATCCGCCACGCGCTCGCGTCGGGATACGACCGCGTGCTGCTGGTACCGGGCGACACGCCGCTGCTCTGCCCCGCCGAGCTCGACTCGCTGCTCGCCCGCGGCGAGTCCGACGAGATGCAGGTGGTGATCGTGCCCGACCGCCACGGCAGCGGCACCAACGCGCCTGATGATCTCCCCGCCGGACGCCTTCCGCCCGAGCTTCGGGCCGGACAGCCTCAACCGGCACGTCACGCTCGCTCAGGAGGCGGGTCTCAAGCACAGCGTCGAGAAGGTGCCGTCGCTGTCCCATGACGTCGACACCCCCGACGACCTGAGCGCGCTCGCGGACGCGCTCGAGGAGCGGCGCGCCGTCGCGCCTATGACGCGCGGCGCGCTGCGCCAACTCGATCGGGCTCGGGCAAGCCGCTTCTCGCCCGAGCCCGAGCCCGAGTCCCACGACGCGGCTCACGCGGTCGAGGTCTAGGCCTGGGGCTCACCGCCACCGCGCTGCCCGGGCTGCCGGAGATCCGGCCCGGGGACGACCTGGCAGCGCTGATCGCCGCCGCCTGCCCGCCCGATCTCGCGGACGGGGACGTGCTCGTGGTGGCGAGCAAGGCGGTGTCGAAGGCCGAGGGCCGGGTGGTGGAGTTGGCCGACGTGTCGCCCGGCGAGGAGGCGGAGCGGATAGCGGCGGGCGCGCCGGAGGGCAAGGATCCGCGCCTCGTGCAGCTCGTACTCGATGAGGCGGCCGAGGTGGTGCGCGCCGAGCGCGGCGTGCTGATCGTGGAGACCCCGCACGGCTTCGTGTGCGCCAACGCGGGCATCGACCTGTCGAACATTCCCGGCGAGGACACGGCCCTGCTCCTGCCCACCGATCCCGACGGCTCGGCGCGCAAGCTGCGCGCCCGCATCGAGGCGGCGCGTGGCGTCCGGCCCGCGGTGGTGATCACTGACAGCTTCGGCCGCGCGTGGCGCATGGGCCAGGTGGACGTGGCCATCGGTGCTGCGGGGCTGCTCGTGCTGGACGACTGGCGCGGGCGCTCGGACGCCCACGGGCGCGAGCTGCGCGCCACCGTGGGCGCTGTGGCGGACGCGCTGGCCGCGGCCGCGGACCTGGCGCGCTCCAAGGATGCGAGCGAGCCGGCGGTGCTGGTGCGCGGGATGGAGCGCTTCGTGACGCCTGAGGATGGCCCAGGCGCCGGGGAGCTCAGGCGCCCGAGAGCGGACGACCTGTTCCGCTAGTGGCGTCGAGCCCGAGCCGATGCGCCACCGCAGCCGCCTCGGTGCGGCTGCGCACGCCGAGCTTGGACAGGATGCGCGACACGTGCACGCTCGCAGTCTTCTCCGCCATGTACAGCGTGTCGCCGATCTCGCGGTTGGTCCTGCCCTCGGACACGAGCGTGAGCACCTGGCGCTCGCGCGGGGTAAGGCCGAAGGGCTCCTCCTCGGCGGGCTCCGGCTCGGCTTGCGCCTCGTCGTCGTGGGCGGCAGCGGCCACGCCGTCGAACTGCAGGCGGGCGCGGGCGCAGAGGCCCTCCACCTCGCCCACCAGCCAGCCGGCCCCGAGCCTGCGGGCGATTGCCAGCGCGGCATTGGCCGGCCCGGTGGCGGCCTGCCGGTCGCCCGCGGCGAGATGCTCCTCCGCTTCGTGCCAGCGGGCCACGGCCGCCTCGTAGGGCCACTCGAGCTCTTCCCACAGCCCGGCGGCTTCGGCGAACAGCGTGGGCTCCACGGCGCCCTCGGCCCGCGCGCCGTGCGCCTCCGCGGTGGCCAGCCAGGCACGCTCCACCGGGCGATCACCCTCGGCCGCCGCCCGCACGCGCGCGAGCATGATCTCGGCGCGTGCGAGCGCGGGTCCGGGGTCCTCACCGAGGTCGCGGGCGCGCTGGGCCGCGTCCGCCTCGATCGCCACGCCAACGGCCGATAGCCGCACGATGCGCGACGCATCCTCGGTGCAGAACTCGATCCGGTCGAGCGCCTCGTCCACCGCGCGGCGGGCGGACTCGATGTCGCCCTCGCGCAGGTCGAGCCGCGCCGACAGGGCGCCCCAGGCGCCCAGGAACTGCGGCTCGCTCGACTCGGCCACGTACTCGCCGATCACATCCAGGCATTCGCGGCGCCAGCGCGTGGTCGCCGCGGCCGAGCGCGATCGTGATGCGCTGGAGCATGATGTACATCAGCCCGGTGCCCACGTGGCGGCGCTCGCGGCTCGGCATCCAGCGCTCGGCGCCGTCCCAGTCGCCCAGCAGGAACATGAACTCCGCGATCATCGTGCCGAGCCAGTCGGTGTGGCGCAGGCGCTCGGAGACGATGCGCTCGCCCTCCTCCACCACGGCCAGCGCCTCGCGAGTCCGGCCGGCGGCGCTGAGGGCATCGGCGAGGTTGGCGTAGGCGCTGCCCAGCTCGTGGCCGTTGTCGCGCTCGCGGGCGAGCTCGATCGCCTGGCGCAGCTCGCCGGTGCCGGCCTCCACGTCGCCGAGCGCGGCCAGCGAGATGCCGCGTGCGTTGCGGGCGCGGCCCTCGGCGAGCGTGTCGCCGGCGGCCTTGGCGGCCTCGATCGCCATGCTCGCCACCTCGAGCGCGGCCACGTACTTGCCCTGAAGCATGCGCGCCTTGGCGAGCCAGCCGAGCAGGCGGGCCTTCTCGGTGGTCGGCTTGTCGTCCGGGAGCAGTTCGAGCGCGTGGGCGGCGGTCTCCATGGCGTCGGCGCCGCGGTTGAGCGACCACTGGGTGCGGGCCAGAGCCTCCATCAGGTCGGCCGCTCGCAGCGGGTCCGCGTCCTTGTCCACCTCCTTGAGCGCCTGCTTGAGCAGGTGCTCCTTGCGCGCGACGTCGTCCACGGCCCCGTTGTCGAAGCGCGGCGCGGCGGAGCAGCTCGATGTGGTCGATGCCCGCCACCTCCTCCGCGTTCGGCACGCGCTCCCACAGCTCGAGCGCGCGCTCGGACAGGGCGGCGGCCTCGCCGTGGGCGTGCACGCCGTCGGCGGCCTCGGCGGCGCGCACGGAGGCAGCGAGAGCAGCGGCCTGGTCGCCTGCCGCGTAGTAGTGGTGGGCGATGCCGGCGGCGAGATGCGCGCCCTGGCCCTGCTCCTCCGCCCGGTGCTCGAGCGCGTGAGCCAGCGCCAGATGGATCTCGGAGCGCTCACCGGGCAGCAGGTCGTCCGCCACCACCTCGCGCAGCAGCGCGTGACGGAAGCTGTACCAGCCGTCCTCGTCGGCGGACAGGATGTGGCTCGCCACCGCCTCGCGCAGCCCGGCGCGCAGCTCGGCCGGATCGAGGCCGCTCGCGTCGGCCAGCAGGCTGGTGTCGAGACGGCGTCCCTTGCACACCAGGCGCAGCAGCTCCTGCGCGGACTCGCTGAGCCGCTCCATGCGCACCATCAGGGCGTCGCGCAGCGTCGGCGGCATGGTGCCCCGCCCGTCGAGCCCGGCGGCCAGCAGCTCCTCTGTGAACAGCGGGTTGCCCTCGCTACGCGCCCACATGCGGTCGAGCAGCTCCGGCTCGGGCGGCCCGCCGAGGATGTCGGTGAGCTGCTCGCGCAGCTCGCCGCGGTGTGAGCGGCTCGACAGCTCGATCCGGCGCGCGCTCGCGTTGCGCTCGAGCTCTGCCAGGAGCGGGCGCAGCGGATGCCGGCGGTGCAGCTCGTCGGGGCGGTAGGTAGCCACCACCATCACGTGCTCGCTGCACAGGCTGCGGGCCAGGAAGGCGAGGAAGGCCCGGGTGGAGCGGTCGGCCCAGTGGATGTCTTCGATCGCCAAGAGAAGAGTGCGGTCGCGGCCCAGCTCGTCGAACAGGGACGAGCAGTGCCTCGAACAGGCGCGCCTGGGCGGCGTCGTCGCCGTCCAGCTGGCGCACCGAGGCGGCCGCGCCGCCGAGCCCGGGGATGAGCGCCCCGAGCTCGGCGCGGGTGGCCGCGGGGAGGCCGTCAAGCACTGGATCGTGCTGCCTTGCGAGGGGCCGTAACGCCGCGACGATCGGTGCGTAGGGCAGTTCGCCCTCGCCCAACTCGACGCAGTCGCCGCCGATCACGCGGGCCGGGGGATCGCCCGCGTGGGCGCGCCGCTCGAATTCGCTGAGCAACCGGGTCTTTCCTACGCCCGACTCACCCGCCAAGAAGGCGATAGTCGGGCGTCCGGCCGAAGCGTCGGCCAAGACGGCCTCGAGTTCCGCCAACTCGGTCTCGCGCCCCACGACGCTCGAGCTCGTGACTCGTGTCGTCACGTCTCGAAGTATCGCGCCGCGGGCTGCGGACGGCTGGCTGCGACGAAGTAGTACATGAGGTCGGTGTGCATGGCTGGGTCCTTTCCGGCATCGCTCTGGAAGCCATCCTGGACTAAGACAAGCCATCGCACATCGGGCGTAAGGTGCCTGTTTCGGCCCCCGACCCCTTAGTTGTGAACAGCGACCCCTTACTGCTGTGCAAGCGGGTCTGGAGCGCCGAGAGCCAGAATCCGCAGCGGACGATCCGTGGTCACGACGTGGTCGATCTAGCGGCCACTGGGAGGCCGCTAGATCGACCACCCCTAGTAGGTGGCGAGCACTTGGTACAGAGTGTCCCGCTGCGCCACCGGGCGACCTGCTGCGTGGGCGGCTCCGATCAGCTCCTCCGGCGTCAGCATCACGCCGTGGTAGCTGCCTGCCATGCGGCTGATCGATTCCTCCATCAGCGTTCCGCCAAGGTCGTTCACGCCCCAGCGGAGCGCCTCGGTGGCGGCGTCGAGGCCCATCTTCACCCAGCTGGCCTGCACGTTCGGGATCGAGCGGCCGAGCGCGAGGCGGAAGACGGCGGTGTGCTTGAGGTTCTCCTCGCGTGAGATCTCCTCGATGCCGTGGGTGCGGCCGAGCAGCGTGTGGAACGGTATGAACGACAGCGGCACGAACTCGGTGATGCCGCCCGTGCGCTCCTGGAGCGAGCGGATCACGCGCATGTGCTCGGCCAGCTCCCACGGCTCCTCCACGTGGCCGAACATCACGGTGCTGGTGGAGCGGATGCCGGCGGCGTGGCTTGCCTCGATCACCTCGACCCAGCGCTGACCGGGCAGCTTGTTGGGCGAGATGCGCTCGCGCACGCCGTCGTGCAGCACCTCGGCGGCGGTGCCGGGCGTCGAGCCGAGCCCCGCCTCGCGCAGGCGCGCGAACACCTCGGACAGTGGCGTGCCGTTCGCCATCGCGTCGATCTCCATCGGCGAGTACGCGTGCAGGTGGATGTCGGGCGCCTCGTCCTTGGCCACGCGCAGCCAGTGCTCGTAGTCCTCGATCGTCCAGTCCGGGTGGATGCCCGACTGCATGCAGATCTCGGTGGCGCCGAACTCCACGGCGTCGCGCACGCGCGCTGCGGAACTCCTCCTCCGAGTGCTCGTAAGCGTCCGGCGAGCGCTTGCCCTGGCCGAAGCCGCAGAACGCGCAGCCCACGACGCACACGTTCGAGACGTTGATGTTGCGGTTCACCACGAACGTGACCGTGTCCCCCACCAGCTCCTCGCGCAGCTCGTCGGCGGCCTGGCGCATGTCCTCGATCGCCTCGGGGCGCGTCTCGGCGAACAGCGCGGTCAGCTCGTCCTCGGACAGCTCCACGCCCTCGCGCCCCCTGGCGATCGCGCCGGGCACGAGGTCGCGCCGGATCGTTCGCTCCTCGCGCCGGCCGGAACCGCGGCGCGGGATGAAGCTCCAGTACTTGACCTTGATCACGTCGAGCACGCCCTGCTCGAGCCACTCCGGATCCATGTACTGCGGGTAGACGCAGAGCCGCTCGGTGAGTGCGTAGCCGCGCGGCGACAGCTCCTTGCGCATCTTGTGAACGCCCGGGAACGGGTGCTCGGGCGAGATGTGGTCGCCGTTGGCGGACAGCCCGCCGAGATCGGTGGCGCCCTCCTCCACAAGCGGCAGCCACCAGTCCGACAGGTTCGGCGGGATCTGAATCCCGACGCCAGGCAGCAACCGCTGCGCCTCCCGGACCAAGCACCCGCATGTCATCGAGGTCGATCGGCAGTTGCCCACGCCGGCAGCGGCAGCTCGACACCCGACACCTGAGACCCGACACCCTGCACCCGATCCGCGATCTCCGCGGGCTCAGCGCCGTAATAACGCGGATGGGGCACAAAATTCTGCAGGATCACCTCCTGGATGTGCCCGTACTCGCGCTGCACCTCCGCGAGCGCCGCAAGCGACTCCACCCGCTGCTCCGCCGTCTCCCCGATCCCCACCAGGATCCCGCTCGTGAACGGGATGCGCAGCTCGCCGGCGGCGCGGATCGTGTCGAGCCGCACGGCGGGGTGCTTGGTGGGCGACCCCTGGTGCACGACCAGGTCGGGCACGATCGACTCGAGCATCAGCCCCTGCGACGCCGTCACCTCGCGCAGCCGCGCCAGCTCGTGGCGCGACGCCGCGCCGATGTTCGTGTGCGGCAGCATCCCGCGCGCGAGCGCGCGCTCGCAGGCCCAGGCCACGTAGGAAACGAAATCCTCGTGCCCGTAGTCGCGCAGCCGGCCCGCCACCTCGGCGTTCACCTCGGGCTTCTCGCCGGTGAGCACGAGCAGCTCCTTCACGCCGCGGCGGGCGGCGTCGTCGAGCATCTTCTCCACCTCCGCGGGCGCGTAGAGGTGGGCCTGATGCGTGGCGAACGCGCAGTACTTGCAGTAGCACTGGCAGGTCCGTGACAGCGAGACCGTGAAGTTGCGCGAGAAGGTGACCCGCCGCATGAACCCGGCAGTCTAGGAAACTGCTAACGCGTGATAATCGCCGCCATGAAGACCTACAACATCAACAAGCCCGAGATCGTCCACGACGACGATGATCCGAAGGGGTTCGAGACCGGCTACGACCGCTTCGGACCGAAGATCGGCGCCTCCCAGATGGGCGCCACGATCTACGAGATGCCGCCCGGCAACGCCCTCTGTCCCTACCACTACGAGTACCCCGAAGAGGAGTGGGTGATCGTGCTGGAGGGCACGGCCACGCTGCGCCACCCCGGCGGCGAGGACCAGCTCGAGCCCGGCGACGTCGTCTGCTTCCAGCCCGGTCCCGAGGGCGCCCACCAGTTGAAGAACACCGGCTCCGAGGGCAACGTGCGCGTGATGATGCTGTCCACCCTCGCGGACCTCAACGTGGCGGTCTACCCCGACAGCGACAAGATCGGCGTCAACACGCCCAACCCGGACGACCGCATCAGGCTCCGGCGCGAGGACGGCAGGCGGGACTACTGGGACCGCGAGGTGTAGCTAGCCGACGGGCTCCATTCCCTCCAGGCCCTTCTTGCCGGGCAGGATGAACATCGAGTGGTAGGCGAACGCGGCCGCCACTCCGCCGGCCCCCGCGGCGACCACGTAGGTCAGGATCCACTTGATCGCGTTCGGCGGGAAGCTGTGCGCGACCAGCGCCGGCCCGAACGCGCGCGCGGGGTTGAATGAGCCACCGGTGACCGGACCGATCGCCATCACCGCCAACCCCAGAGTGCCGCCGATCACGAGGCCGGCCCAGCCCTTGACCGCCTTCGGGTTCACCGCCACGCCGACGATCGCCCAGACCAGGAAGAAGGTGCCGATCGCCTCGGCGCACATGCCACCGAACGAGGTGATGGAGCTCGACACGGCCGGCGCACCGTAGTGCGCCGCGGCTCCTTGGTGGCCCACTACGGCCTTCGTGACGAGGGCGGCCGCGATCCCGCCCGCGAACTGGCAGAGCCAGTAGATCACGGCGTCGGCCGCGCGGATCTGCCGGATCACGAACAGCGCAAGGGTGACCGCGGGATTGAAGTGCGCTCCCGAGACGACGGCGAGCGTCTGCACCAGCATGAACAGCGCGAGCAGGTGCACAAAGCCGATCACAGAGAAGTCGATGAACGGCTGGAAGCTCGGGGTCGCGGGCTTCACGTAAAGGCTCACCGTGAACGTGATGAAGAAGACCAGGCAGAACGTGCCGATGAACTCGGCCACGAACGCCGCGGGGCCTCTTTCAGGGATGTCGGACATGGACGGTTCCTCCCTTCCGGACGGCTGACGGGGGCCAGCCTACTTGTGTCACCGGCCACAAGTACGAGCACCTAAGATGCGCGCCCGATGCGCCCGCGGATCGCCCTTCTGATCGCGCTCGCGGCGGTCGTGGTCGCGGGCTGCGGAGGCGGCGAGTCGAGCCAGCAGCCACGGCGCGTCACGCTCGCGCTCGACTTCACGCCCAACGGCGTGCACGCCGGCATCTACGCGACCGTGCGGAAGGGTCTCGACCGCCAGCACGGCGTGCAGCTCGTGATCCGGCAGCCCAGCGCGTCGACGGATTCGCTCAAGCTGCTGGCCGCCGGGCGCGCCGACCTCGCCGTCGTCGACATCCACGACCTCGGCCTCGCGCGCGAGAAGGGCACCGACATCGTGGGCGTGGGCGAGCTGGTGAACCGGCCGCTGGCGGCGGTGATCGCGCAGTCGAAGGTCGTCCGCCCGCGTGACCTCGAGGGCAAGCGCGTGGGAGTCACCGGCCTGCCCTCCGACATCGCGGTGCTCAAGTCGATGGTGAACGCCGACGGCGGCAGCTACGCCCGCGTCAAGACCGTGACGATCGGCTTCTCCGCCGTGCCCGACCTGATCGCGAGGAAGGTGGACGCCGCCACCGCGTTCTGGAACGCCGAGGGCGTGACGCTCAAGCAGCGCGGCGTGCGGGTGCGTGTGTTCCGCGCCGACGACTTCGGCGCGCCGCACTACCCCGAGCTCGTGCTCGCCACCAAGCGCTCGACGCTCGACAAGGACCCGGACCTCGTCAAGCGCGCCCTCGCCGCCCTCGGCGACGGCACCAACGCCGCGCGCTCAGATCCGAACGTGGCGCTTCAGCCGATCGTGCAGGCCTCCGGCGCGGACCCGGGACTGATCCGCGCCGAGCTGGCCGCCGTGCGCCCGATCCTCGCGCCCGACGTGAAGCTCGACGCTCCGGCGCTCGACGCGTGGGCGGCCTTCGACGCCAAGTTCGGCATCTTGAAGACGCGCCCGCGCGTGAGCGACGTGTTCGACCTCGGGCTGACCTAGCTCAGCGGGCCGCGCAGTATCCCATCTAGGTGCCCGTATAAGGCACCTAGATGGGATACTTCAGCCGGCGCGGACCACAAGCGGCGGACCGGCGTTGCCCTGCTCGTCCACCGCGCGCACCGCCACGTAGCGCTTGTGCCTCGCCGGCAGCGCGAGCGTCTGGCGCGCCCCCGCCGCGGCGGGCGCCGGCGCGCCGCCCAGCGGCTCCGCGCTCGCGAAGCTCGCGCCCGTGATCCGTTGCGACGACTGCACCGCCTCGTAGCGCTTGGCCGTGCCGCAGAGCAGGTCGTCGCCGGGCGCCGTAAACGCGATCGACGAGCCGCTCACGCTCGCGTCATAGGGGTGGCCCGGCGCCACGGCGTCGCGCGAGTAGTCGCCCGAGTTGGCGTTGTCGTGATGGAAGCGCGGCCACGAGCCGGGCGAGCAGTCCGGCGCGCTCGTGGAGTAGCCGAGCACCACGCCCGAGCGCGTGAGCCCGATCACCGCCTTGTGCGCCCCGCCGCCGAACGGGCCGATCACCGGGTTGGCCACCGTCCAGTCGGACGTGAGCTTGGGCCAGCCGCTCACCTGCGCGCCAGTCGAGTCGAAGGCGTTCAGGTCGAGGCTGGCGGAGCCGCCGAGAGCCTCCTCCCCGGACTTGCCGTCGATGTCAGCCACCGACGGCCCCGTGAGGAACTGCAGGTCGTTCACCGGCGCCGGGAAGCCGGGCCGGAACTGGCCGTTCGACACGTCCCAGGCGGCGAGGAAGTCCTGCCCGCCCTGGTACTCGGGAAGCGCGACGTCGAGCGAGCGCAGGAGGCCGGCCGCCGGCGCGAGGAACGACGACGCGCGCCGCCGAAGTCGGCCGAACGCCGGCAGGCCCACCGCCGGCACCGCGGGCGTGTCGAACTTGCCGTTGCCGGCGGCGAAGTCGGACTGCAGCGCGTTGTCGTGCTCCTGCCGTCGTTGCCGGGCGACTTGCCGTAGCACGAGGAGCCGTCCGAGTTGAACAGGTAGCCCAGGCCGGCATCAGCGATCACGCCCGCCTTGCTCGGACCGCCGGCGTCGCTCGGACACGACGCCGGGCCGATCACCGGCGCGCCGGTGATGCCCTCGCCCACAACCGGCAGAAGGTCGGTCTCGATCTGCCCCGACCTTCACCGGCCAGCCCGGCAGGATCGCGTCGGACCCGCCGCCCGCGCGCAGCGCATACAGGCGGCTGTTGCCCGGGCTCAGCACGCCCGACTTGGTCGGCCGCCGTCAGCGACGCCGTGTTCACCAGGCCAGCGTTCAAGCCGCCGTCCGAGTCGGCCGGGTACTCCTCGTTGGTCCCGACGACGATCTCGGGCTTGCCGTCGCCCGTGATGTCGCCCACCGCGGGCGTGTCCACGATCGCGCCCTGGTCGAGCTCGTCGCCGATGTCAGGCTTGAACGTGGGCGCGCCCGTCTTCGGGTCCATCGCGGTGATCTTCGACGGGTCGATCACGAGCACCGGATAGCCGCTCGACCGCGGAGCCGTCGCCGCCGTGCCACGCGTACACGTGGCGGTCCATGCCCGCGGCGATCACCTCGGGCTTGCCGTCGCCGTTCGAGGTCCGCGATCACGGGCGAAGCGATGAACGCGTGCTGGGTGCGGTAGCGCTTGCCGCGGCGCACGTTCACGAACGGCTGGAGCGGCTTGCCGGAGAAGTCCGGGTTGGCCTCGCGCTTCCAGAGCAGCTTGCCGGCGCCCGTCCACGCGTACACGTGGCCACCCATGTCGGCCGCCACCACCTCGGGCGAGCCGTCGCCGTTCAGGTCGCCGACCGCGAGCGACGCGAGCACCGCCTCGTACGAGGTGCTCGCCGGCACCGTCGCCGGACGCGAACGCGTGACCGCCGGTGTGCAGCGGCAGGGCGTCGGTGTGCACGGGCAAGCCGGGCAGCTCGGAGCCGTCGGGGCGCATGCGCGTGCACGCGCCCGTCGCTCGTGCCGAATACCAGCTCGTTGCGGTTGTCGCCGTCGAGGTCGGCCAGCGCGGGCGACGACGCGCCGTCGCTCGTGAGCTGCTTGGGGAAGCCCGGGCAGCAGCTCGGCGTCGCGGTGCAGGTACAGATTGCGGCGGTCCTGGCCGCTCAGCTTGCCGCTCGTCACCACGAGGCGCACCGTGAAGCCGTAGGGCTCGCCCGCCGGCCGGTTGTTGTGGTTGGCCGAGGACAGCGCCGTGGGCTGCGCGCCGTCGAAGCTCGTGCCCACCGGAAAGCGCGCCTTCAGCGCCGCGATGTCGACATTCGCCAGCGTGCCGTCGAACGAGCCGGTGTGAGCGGTCTTGCCGTCGCACCAGCTCGAGGCCACCGGCTCGAAGTCCACGTCGTTGTTGGGCTCGGACCCCGGCGCCACCTCCACCCGGCACGTGTAGGAGCTGCCGCGCGCGAACGTGTGGCCGCTCACCGCCACCGTCGGCTTCGACGGGTCCACCATCGAGTACCAGTCCGGCGATGTGATCTCGGCCTCGGGCGGCACCGAGCCCGCTGCCGCGGCCTCCACCGTGTTCGCCATGTTCGCGCGGCCATAGCCGTAGAACTCGTCGTAGCCCTTGCGCGCCGGGTAGCTCGTGGTGGCCGGGTCGATGGTGCCGAGCACGGGCCGCGTGAGCGCCACGTTGGCGTCGAGCGAGTTCGGATCCGTGCAGCCGGGCGTGCGCAGCGCGCACGACGGCTCCGGCTGCGAGGCGAAGTTCACGTCGTCCACGCCGGACACGAACAGCTGGCGCACCTCGTTCGCCGTCAGCACGCACGGATCGCCGTTCGTGCGCTTGCAGCCGGGCGCGTTCGCCAGCTTGCCGGCGTCGCGCGCGTTCAGCGCCGCGCTGTAGATCAGCCCGGCGAAGCCCGCGCCCACACCGGTGGCGTTCGACGAGCAGCTCGAGCTCGGGATCGCCAGGGTGACCTTGGTGGAGAAGTTCGTGCAGCCGTTGAACTGCAGGTAGGACGGGTTGAGCGGCGTGAACGTCTGGTCGTACTTGTCCACGCTGTTCACCACGATCGTGTGCGGGTAGTTCGACGGCCAGTTGTGGTGCTGAGCCGCCTCGTCCGCGGCGCTCGCGATCACGGCCACCCCGTGGCGGTAGGCGTAGTCGATCGCCACGCGCGCGAGGTGTGAGTTGTTGAGCGTGCCGAGCGCTTCCTGGATCACGGACACGCCGTTGTCGGACGCGTAGATGGCGGCCTGGGCGAAGTTGTTCACGTCGGCCACGAACGAGTCGCCCACGCGCAGCGGCAGCACCGTGCAGTTGGGGCACGAGCCGGTCTGGCCGCCGTTGTTCGCCTCGGCGCTCGAGTCCTTGGCCTCGCCGGTGCCGTGGCCGTACTGCACGTCGTCAAAGGGGTCGTTGTCGTTGTCGAGGAAGTCCCAGCCGGCGATGTCGTCCACGAAGCCGTTGTGGTCGGCGTCGGTGCCGTCCGAGAACGCGATCGTCAGGTCCTCGGGCGTCATGAAGCCGGGCGGTCCCGCCCGCCGCGGGTCGTCGTTCACCACGTGCAGCACGCGGGAGTCGTGTGCGTAGTCCTCGAGGTTGAACACGCCGTCGCCGTTGCAGTCGTACACGGCGCAGCCCTCGGGCTTGGGCAGCTCGCCGCGGTTGAGGCGGACCTTGTCGCGGAGGTCCGTCATCGCTCCCTTGTCGTTCCACTTGATGCCGGAGTCGAGCACCGCGATCGTCACGTCGGGCCGCCCCGTGGTGGTCTGCCACGCGGTCTTCACGGACGCGTCCGGGTCCGCCACGTGCGCGCCGCGCACGCCGTTCAGCTCGACCGGGTTGCCCGCGTAGATCGAGTTGTCGCTCCCCGCGGTGGCGGCGAACTTCCAGTCGTTGCCGTCACCCGCCAGGTCGCTCGGCACCTGCCCGGGCGCCGTGTGCCAGTGCGGCCCGTCGCCGCCGTACGGAAACCCGGCCAGCGCCCTCGGCGCACCCATGGCGAACACCGCCGCAAGCGCGCAGGCGATCCCTGCTGCAACTCCTCGCACCTATTCCCCCTGCCGTCGTACCCCTGCTGCGGGCCGCAATGTAGCGGCCCGCAGCGGGGGGTGCGCCGGTTCTACGGAACCAGCGTGATGTCGATGGTCGACGTGGTGTTGCTCGTGTCGGTGACGAGGGCGGTGCCGCGCGCGCCGTTGTAGGCGCCGGTCCCGCCGATGATCGAGACCGGCGTGTTGCGGGACCGCTGTGGCACAAGCCCCTGCACGCTGAGCGTGCCCCTGGACAGCTGCACCTGCACCGTGCAGAGCACGCCCTTCGAGCCGATGATCGTGCACACGCCGCGATCCACGCCGGTGTCGTCCCCGGTGATCCTGTCGCCGAAGCCGAGCCGGTCGCCCTGCCGCGGCCTCCCCTTCGGGAAGAAGCCGACGTGCTTCTGGGTCTTCGCGGTGAGATGCAGCGAGGTGACCGGGGCCTGCGCGGAGCCGCTGGCGGCTAGCACCGCGCCGGTGGCCAGTGCGGCGGCCACGGCCGCGATCGATGTACGGGAGACGCGGGTCATGCGAGCCCTCCTTGGGCGACGGGAGCGGAGGCAACGCGGCCACGCGCCGTGAGCACGGCGCCGGCAGCGAGCATCCAGACGTAGAACATGGTGGGCGGCAACTGCGCCCAGCCGGCCTTCGGCACCGCCATGGCCAGCAGGCAGAGGCCGGCGAGTACCCGCGCCGAGTAGCGCAGCCAGCCCCTCACGGGCGCGACCGCGAGGAATGCGGCTGAGGCCCCCCAGGTGAGGATGAACATGCCCTCCTGGAGATCGAAGAGCGCCAGCGTGGTCTGCGGGTCCATGCCGTGGCCCGCGCGGTAATCGAGCACGAAGTTCACCGCCACGGCGCCGAGCGTGGTGGCGATGAGGGCGCCGGTGGCGAGTACGCCGGCGGTGGCGAGCGGTCCCTGGCGCCGCCGGAACAGCCAGCCCGCGAACACCGCGAGGGCAGCCAGCGAGAGCACCGTTAGATAGGCGCCCACCCAGACCCCGCTTCCGGCCGGATCGGCGTACGCCTTCACGATCTTCGCGCTGGAATCGCCCAGCGTCGCGGTGGCGCCGCCAGCGGCCGCACCGATCGCGAAGCCACCCATCTCCAGCACGAAGAACAGCACCGCGCAGAGCGGACCGAGGCGGGACAGACGATCCTCTTTCATGCGAGTCCTCCTTTGGTGGGTTGACAGCGAGGACCGTAAGCGGCTGGATTGCCGATTTCGTCTGGAAATCGGGCGATTTCCGGCTCCCCCGCGCGGCCGATTTTCGGCGGCGAATATCGGCCGCGCGGCAGATGAAATACGGCCGAAAGAGCATTACGGTGGGACTTGTGACTCGCGCGCTCCAGGGGGAGAAACTCGACCGGATCGTGGCGGCCTGCCTGGCGGCCGTCGGCGTGCCGATCGTGTGGACCGGCAACGTCATGCCCGGCATGCCCAAGGGCCTGGCCGCGCTTCTCACCGTCGCGATCTGCGCGCCGGTGGCGGTGCGCCGCCGCTGGCCGCTCGCCGCCGGGATCCTCGTGATCCTGCTCGTCAACCTCGTCTTCGCCGTCGGCGCGAACAACTACTCGCCGCCGATCGCGATCGCCTGGATGTGCGCGCTCTACGGCATCGCGGTGTGGACCGACACTCGCGGTTTCCTGATCGGCATGGCCGTGATGGCCGCGGCGAACTTCGCGACAGTCCCCGGCAGCAGCAACAGCTTCAGCGACGCCGGCTTCTTCACGATCGTCCCGGGCGCCGCGATGATCATCTGCCGGCGCGCGATCCGCGACCGTGAGCTGAGGGCCCAGATGCTCGCTGAGCGCGCCTCGCTGCTGGAGCGTGAGCGGGAGCTGCGCGCGCACGAGGCCGTGGCGGAGGAACGCGCCCGGATCGCCCGCGAGCTGCACGATCTGGTGGCACACAACGTCAGCGTGATGGTGGTCCAGGCGGGCGCCGAACGACACGCTCTCTCCCCCGACCAGGCATCCACACGCGAGGCGCTCACCTCGATCGAGAGCGCGGGCCGCCAGGCGCTCGCCGAGGCGCGCAGGCTGCTCGGAATGCTGCGCCGCAGCGGGGAGCACGAGGAGCTCGCGCCGCAGCCGAGCGTCGACCAGATCGGATTCCTGGTCGAGCAGATCGAGCGCGCCGGGCTGCCCGTGAAGCTGGAGGTGGAAGGCGAGCGAGTTCCACTGCCCGCCGGTGTCGACCTCTGCGCCTATCGCGTGGTTCAGGAGAGCCTTACCAACGCCCTCAAGCATGCCGGCCCGGCCCATGCGGAGGTGCGCCTGCGCTACGCGCCAAACGGCCTCGATGTGGAGGTGCTCGACGACGGGCGTGGCACCGCTCAGCCCAATGGCGACGGCTCAGGCCACGGCCTGATCGGGATGCGGGAGCGCGTGGCGCTGTATGGCGGACAGATCAACACCGGTCCGCGCAACGGTGGGGGCTTCGAGGTCCGCGCGCACATTCCCCTGGCATGAGCACGCGCGTGCTGATAGCCGACGATCAGGCGCTCGTCCGCGCCGGCTTCCGCAAGCTGCTCGAGCAGGCACCTGACATCGAGGTGGTGGGCGAGGCCGCCGACGGGCGGGATGCGCTAGACCAGGCGCGCCGCCTGGGCCCCACCGTCGTCCTCATGGACATCCGCATGCCGCTGCTCGACGGCATCGAGGCCACGCGCCGGCTGATGGCGGAGGGGAGCGGCACGCGCGTGCTCATCCTCACCACCTTTGGCCTCGACGACTACGTGTACGACGCGCTGCGCGCCGGGGCCAGCGGCTTCATGCTCAAGGACGCGCCCCCGGAGGAACTGCTCGCGGCCATCGAGGTGGTGGCTCGCGGCGACGCTCTGATCGCACCGGCCGTCACCCGGGCGGTGATCGAGGAGTTCGTACGCCGCTCACCCGCCGACACGCCACCGCCGCCCGCGGTCGACGCGCTCACCGAGCGCGAGCGCGAGGTGCTGGAGCTGTTGGCGCGCGGGCTGTCCAACGCGGAGATCGCCGAGCGCCTCGTGGTGTCCGGCGGCACCGTGAAGACCCATGTGGCGCACGTGCTGGCCAAGCTCGGCCTGCGCGACCGCGTGCAGGCCGTGATCCTGGCCTACGAGTCCGGCGTGATCACGCCGGGCCGTCCCGCCTAGCTCAGCGTCCCGGCAGCTTCGCGCTCGCGAGGTGGCCCCAGTTGCCGGCGGCGTCCTGGTAGAGCACCGCCACGTACTTCGCTCCCGCCGGCGGCCTGAACGGTCTGGCTAGCCGCGCTGCCCACGCCGCCGCTCGAGTCGAACGTGCCGACCACGCTGCCGTCGCGCGGGTGCACGATCGGCTTCGACGAGGCGATCACGCGGTAGCGCTTGGCCGCCCCGCACATCCAGTCGCCGCCCGGCGCCTTCCATGAGAGCTCCACCTGATCGCCGGCCGCGCGCGTGGCGCTCAGCCCGGTGGCCGTCCCCGGCGGGCGGCTGTCGGTGCCGTACGCGCCGCTGCCGAACTCGTCGTGGCGCGAGGTCCACCACTCGTCGTTGGTGCCGCAGGCGGGACGGTCGGTGTCCCACAGGAAGCCATAGCCCTCGCGCGTGAGGCCCGCCACCTCGAGCTTGCCGTCGCCGTCCACGTCGCCGATCGCGGGCACCGCGAAGTTCCAGCCGCCCGTGAACTTCGGCCAGCCGCTGCCCTCCACGCCCTGCGCGTTGATGTCGCGCACGCAGGTACATGCCCGGTGCCCACGAGGATCTCGTTGCCGGGCGCATCCGACACGTCCGCCACGGCCGGGCTCGACAGCAGCTGGTAGTCCTCCACCGCCTGCGGGAACGCCGGCAGCTCCTGACCGGTCTGCGCGTTCCAGGCCTGCACCACGTGGTTGTAGGGCAGGTTCTGCCCCACGGCGATGCCCACGTTCACGAGGCCGGCGAGCGTGATGCCGCCCTTGATCACGTCGAGCTGCCCGTCGAGCTTCGCCGCTATCGGGTTCTCGAACAGGTTGAGCACCTTCGACTTGTCCACGGTCTCGCCGCTCGCGGGCTGCGAGTCGTAGGTCACGATCTGGTTGCCCGCCGAGTCCACCGCGGTCACGTCGCCTGTGGCCACGTTGCCGATCACGTCGAGCTTGCCGTCGCCGTTCACGTCTGCCAGCACGTGGTCCACGCCCGGCCCGACGAACGGCAGCGCGTCCGGCAGGAGCCCGCCCGGCTTGATCGGCCAGCCGCTCAGGATGTGTCCGGCATGGTCCACCGCGTACACACGTCCGGTGGAGCCGAGCGCGTTCGTCAGGGCGTTCGTCACCACCTGGCCGATCGCGCCGGCCACGTTGCTGCGCGCCGGGGTGGGCTCCTGAGCGTCGCCGGCCGGGCCCAGCTCGTTCGTGGGCGCCACCACCTCGGGCTTGCCGTCGCCGTTGATGTCGCCGACGGCCGCGCTGTTGATCGACTCCGCCCCCACCAGGCTCTCCCCCGGGTCCTTCAGCTTCATCGGGAAGCCCGGCAGCGGCGCGCCGCTCCCGTCCCACGCGTACAGGTGCTGGTCGAGCGCCGGAATCACGATGTCGAGCCGGCCGTTGCCGTTCAGGTCACTGAGCGTGGGCGAGCCGGCGAAGCCGCGCTTCACGTGGTTCTGCTTTGTCTCGTCCGCCGGCTGCGAGAACGCGGGATCCACGCGCACGGGGAAGCCCTTCACCGGCGTGCCGTCCTCGTGCCAGGCGTAGATGTGCTCGCCCGCGGAGTCCACGATCTCGGGCTCCATGTCGCCGTCGATGTCGCCGATCGCCGGTGTGCGCAGCACCTCGCGCGGCGCCGCCAGCGAGCCGTACACGGGCGCGCCCGCATGCACGTTCGAGTACACCTGGGTGCGCTCGGGCTGGCCGCCGTTGAAGCTCTGGAGCGGGCTGCCGTCGGCGTTCAGCACGCGCAGCTCGCCGCTCGAGTCGGCCAGCACCACGTCGAGCCGGTTGTCGCCGTTCAGGTCGAACAGCCGCTCCGACGCCTCGCCGCCCGTGCCGAGCGCCTTCGACCAGCCCGGATGCAGCGTGCGGTCGCGGTAGTCGAACAGCACCTTGCGGTCCTCGCCGCGGTTGCCGTCGCTGTCCCACACCACCACGCGCACGGTGAACGCGGGCTCGTTCGGATCGGTGTCGCCAGGACCCTTGGCTGGCGCGGTGGGATCGGGGGTGGAGCCGCCGGTCACGGGCTGCGGCGGGCCCGGACAGCTCGACGAGAGCTTGCGCTCGTCGAGCGCGGCGCGCACCGCGTAGAGGTTGATCGAGCCGAGCGCGCCCGTGTGCGGTGAGCTGCTCGTGCCGCTCGCGACATTGCGGAAGTCGGACTCGCAGGGCTCGATTCCGGGCGCCCACTGGAGATGCCAGGTGTAGCCCGACGCCCGCGCCGACAGCGAGGCGCCGACCTGCACGCTCCCCTGCTGCGACACGTTCAGCGGCGCGAACCAGTCCGGCGACGTGATCAGCGCCTGCGGCGGGATCTTGCCGTCCGAGATGCGTTCCATCGCCAGCGCGAGGTCCGGCCGCCCGTAGCCGAAGTGCTGGTCCCAGCCGTACTGCGACGGATCCGGCACACCGGTGCCGCGCGTGTTCTCCGGCACCACATCCTCGGCGGTCATCGTGAGCAGCTGCTTCACCTCGTTTGGCGCCAGCGTCGTGCCCTTCTTCAGTGCCTCGGACTGCAAGAGCCCAGCCGCGCCAGCCGCCTGGCCGGTGGCCTCGGAGCCGGTTACGGCCGGCATCACGATGTGCGCGTGGCCGCCGTACTGCGTCGTTCCCGAATTGCGGAACCACGTGCCCACGGGCGCATTCGTGCCGAAGCCGAGCGTCTGCAGCGTGTGCTCGATCGTCTGGCAGAAGCTCGCGCCGCCGCCACAGTCGGGCAGCTCTGAGCCCGCGCCCTGCGTATCCGCCACCGTGCCCGCCACGAACAGCGACTGGTCGTAGTCGGTGGGGAAGTTGTGGTCGCCGGTGTTGAGGTCCGACGACACGAGCACCGGCAGCGTGCCCCTCGAGTACGCATACGCGAACGCCTCGCGCGCGAAGCGCGAGTTGAACAGCCCGCCCACGGCGCCCTCCACCACCTTCGCGCCGTTGTCCGCCGCGTAGGTCACGGCCTGGGCGTAGTTGTTGGTGTCCACCACGAACGTGTCCCACACCCGCATCGGCAGGATCTGGCAGTGCGGGCACACGCCGATCCCGCCCTGCCCGTCGTTCCCCTCCTCGGCGGCGTCCTCGGCGCGCCCGCTGCCGTGGTTGTTCGCGCTCGAGTAGCTCGACTGGTCGAACGGGTCGTTGTCGTCGTTGAAGAAGTCCCAGCCTGCGATGTCGTCCACGTAGCCGTTTTGGTCGCCGTCCGTGCCGTCGCTGAAGGCGGCGATCAGGTCACTCGGGTCGAGGATCGAGTCGGCCGCGTCATCGCCCGCGGTCTTCGACACGCGTGGGTCCTGCGCGTAGTCCTCGACATTGAAGGCGCCGTCTCCGTTGCAGTCGTAGCTCGTGCAGCCCTGCGGCAGCGGCAGCTCGCCGCGGTTGAGCGCCACGCGGTCCACCAGCGACTGCTTCTCCCAGCGGATGCCGGTGTCGAGGATCGCCACCTTCACGCGCGGGTCGCCGGGCGTGAACTTCCAGGCGCGGTCTGCCGACACGCCCGACGCCTGGCCGATGCGGTTACGCCCGGCCTGCACGTTCTGCTGCTCGATGCGCTTGGTCGCGGGGCTCGTGTCGTTCCCGTAGGTGGCCGTGTTCTGCGTGGCCGCGGGCGCGAAGCCGAAGCGCTGCGTCTGCTGGTCGAACACGTTCGTGCACGTCCCGCCGTCCTGGTCGTCCGGCTCCGCACAGTCGAAGCCCGGGTCGTCCGGCGTGTGCAGCCGCACGTTCTCGTTGGGGTTCGAGCCCGGCCAGCCGTGATCGGCCGCGTATGCGGGCACTGCAAAGACGAGCGCCACGAACAGCGCCACGAGCGGTCCCCTGCCAAAGCTCCGCACGATCAACCAGCCTCCCCTGAGCTGCGGAAGGGTGCCAGAGCCCGGTGCGGGATGCGCCGGTTGGCTCCACACCGCGCAGGAATGTTTGCGCGATGACAACCGGCCTGAGCGTCGTATTAGCCGTACCGCCGTGGCGCCGGGCCGGCAGGAAAATCGCCGCGGACTCGATTCACACCACAGAGGAGATGGCCCATGAGGAAACGGCTGCCCACCGCCGCGGTCCTGCTGGCTCTCGTCGTGCTGCTCGCTGCGGCGGCATCGGCTTCCGCCGCCCCGGAGTGGCACAACGGCGTCACGCTACAGAGCACTCTCTACAACCCGTGCCTGGACATCAGCGAGTTCGGCGCGATCGCACAGACCGGCTACAGCTCCGATCCCGCCGTCACGCATGCGGGTGACGTGTTCTACGGGCACGCGCTCTTCGGTGCCGCAACCTACGTCGGCGGCAACTGCACCACCACCGATCAGACAGCCGAGCTCGATCTCTCCCCGCCGCCAGGGGTGTCGCTGGCCGTCGACTCGGCGCATCCCATCTACTGCTTCTACCAAGACGGCAGCGGACCGGCCCAGAGCGACCCGAACTGTCCCACCCACACGGTGGCCGGCACCTACGGGCCGCAGCTCCCGCACGGCGACGGCGGCGGCCCCTGGGACATGCCGCCGGGGCGGACGATCGAGGTGCAGTTCCCGCTCGTGTCCAACCGCGCGCTCAACGGCCCGGCCGGCGGCCACTGCCCGGAGGACCTCGGCGAGCTGAGCCTCGGCCAGCCGCGCGACTGCCTGATCACCCCGATCCATGTGGCTGACGGCACCTCCGATCCGTGGCTGCTGCCCAACGAGGAGATGATCCTGGCCGGGCCCCCGGCGGGGACCACTCCGTCCGGCGGCCCCGGCGGCGGCTCGCACGGCGGCGGCTCTGGGTCGAGCGCAAAGGCCTCGCTGAAGGTGGCCAAGCACGTGCGGCTGGGGACGCTGCTCGCCAAGGGCCTGCACGTGGTCCTCACGGTCCCGGCCGCCGGCTCAACGGCAATCGTGAGCCTCAAGCAGGGTCACCGGACGCTCGCCCATGCGAGGAAGCGCCATCTCAAGGCCGGCCGGGTGACCATCCGCCTGCGCTTGTCGAAGGCCGCGCGGCGCCATCTGCGACATGCCAAGCACGCCAAGCTCAGGCTCATCGAGAAGCTGAGCAGCCCGAAGCTCACGCTGCAGCGGACCATCGTGGCCAAGCGCTAGCGCGCCGCCCATCGGACGTACCCGAGAGGCCCCCTGCCGTGCGGGGCCTCTCGGCGTTCCCTCACGGATCGCGCACCTGCCAACGTTCAGGTCCGATGGACTCGCAACGGCCACTCCCACCGTGGCAGGCCTCGTTCCTGCTGCTCAGCACGATCTGGGGCGCGTCCTTCATGTTCATCAAGGTCGAGCTCGAGGCGCTCGATCCGCTTGTGGTGGCGCTGGCGCGGGTGGCGTTCGGCGCGGCCACCCTGCTGCTCGTGCTCGCGATCAGGCGCGAGCGCCTGCCGCGCGGCCGCACGGTCTGGCGCGACCTGCTCGTCGTCTCGCTCTTCTACAACTCGATCCCGTTCTCGCTCTTCGCGTTCGGCGAGCAGCACGCGTCGTCGATCGTCGCCGCGATCGGCAACGCCACGGCGGCGCTCTGGACGGTGGTGTTCGCGATGGCGCTGCTGCCGGACGAGCGGGCCACGCGTGCACGCGTGGCCGGTGTGGTGATCGGGTTCTGCGGCGTGCTCGTGCTGCTCGGCCCCTGGCAGGGGCTCGGCGGGCCGAGCCTGCTCGGCACCCTGCTCTGTCTCGGGCCAGGAGTCTGTTACGGGCTCGCGTTCACCTACACGCGCAGGCATCTCAGCGGCCGGCCCGAGTCCGCGGTCTCGCTCGCGGCGGCCCAGGTGATGCTCGGCACACTCACGCTGCTGCTCGTCACGCCGTTCTTCTCGAGCGTGCCGTCGCACATCAGCCTCAAGGTGTGGGGCTCGATCCTCGCGCTCGGCGCGCTCGGCACCGGGCTCGCGTACGTGCTCAGCTACGACGTCATCGGCCGCGCGGGCGCCACCACCGCGTCGCTCGTCACGTACGTCGTGCCGCTGTTCGCCACGTTCTTCGGGATCGTGCTCCTCAACGAGAGCCTCACCTGGAACGAGCCGCTCGGCGCGCTGATCATCATCACGGGCGCCGCCGTCTCGCAGGGGCTTCTGCGGCGCGCTACCGTGGCTGCATGACCACCGTTCAGTCTGGGACTCGCACGATTCAGAACTACGTCGGCGGCAGCTTCACAACGCCGTCGAGCGACCGCACACTCGAGGTCCTCAATCCAGCCACGCAGGACACGCTGGCGCTCGTGCCGCTGTCGTCGGCCGCCGACCTCGAGCTGGCCGTGGCCGCGGCGCGCGAGGCGCTCCCCGCCTGGCGCTCCAAGCCGGTAATCGAGCGCGCGCGCTGGCTCTTCTCCCTGCGCGAGCGGCTCACCGAGCACGCCGACGAACTCGCCAGGCTCGTCACCACCGAGATGGGCAAGACGCTCGGCGACGCCCGGGCCGAGGTCGGCCGCATGATCGAGATGGTCGAGTGCGCCTGCGCGATCCCCACGACGATGCAGGGCCGCAACCTCGAGAACGTCGCCACGAACGTCGACGCCGAGACCATCCGCCAGCCCGTGGGCGTCTGCGCCGCAATCGTGCCCTTCAACTTTCCCGCGATGGTGCCGTTCTGGTTCCTGCCGTTCGCGATCGCGTGTGGCAACACGTTCGTGCTCAAGCCATCCGAGCAGGTGCCGCTCACGCAGAACCGCGTGTTCGAGCTGATCGACGACCTCGACCTGCCGCCCGGAGTCGTCAACCTCGTCAACGGCGACCGTGAGGTGGCCGACGCGATCCTCGATTCGCCCGGCATCGACGCCGTCTCGTTCGTCGGCTCGGCGAAGGTGGCGCGCCACATCTACGAGCGCGCGGCCGCGAACGGCAAGCGCGTACAGGCCCTCGGCGGCGCCAAGAACCACATGGTCGTGATGCCGGACGCCGTTATCCCGAAGACGGTGGACGGCATCCTGTCAAGCGCGTTCGGCGCCGCCGGGCAGCGCTGCATGGCGGGCTCGGTGGTGGTCACGGTCGGCGAGGCGCACGAGCGGCTGCTCGAGCCGCTCGCGTCCGCCGCGCGCGACCTGCGCGTGGGCGACGGCCTCGACGAGAACGTCGCCGTCGGCCCCGTCATCTCGTGCGCCGCCCGCGAGCGAATCGAGGGCTGGATCGAGAAGGCCGCCGCCGACGGCGCCGACGTCGTCGTCGACGGCCGCGGCCAGGAGCCCGGCAGCGCCTACGTCGGTCCCACGATTCTCACGGGCGTGCGGCCCGGCATGGACATCCTGCGCGAGGAGGTGTTCGGCCCCGTGCTCGTCATCGTGCAGACCGAGACCCTCGAGGAGGCCACTGCCGTGGTCAACGACTCCTCCTACGGCAACGGCACCTCGATCTTCACCGAGTCGGGCGCCGCCGTCCGCCGCTACCGTCACGACGTCGAGGTCGGGATGATCGGCGTCAACATCGGAGTGGCCGCGCCGGTCGCCTTCTTCCCCTTCTCGGGCTGGAAGGACTCCTTCCTGGGGGACCTTCACGCCCACGGCCCCGACGCCGTCGAGTTCTACACCCGCAAGAAGACCATCACCTCCCGCTGGTTCTCGGACTCAGCCGGCGGGGCGCGCCTGTTCGGCGAGCACTAGATCGCAGGCTTAGCCTGTGAGGCGGCGCGCTACCCCGGGTAGGCCGTAGCGCAGTCTTGGGATCAGGCCGTACGGCTTCGGCACCGCCACCTCGGCCTTGCCGCCCGGGCCGGCGCGCACGATCGCGTCGGCCACCTTCTCCGGCGTCGAGACGACCCAGCGGGTGGCCGCCTTGGAGGTCAGCTCCTTCTGCGGGAAGCCCTCGGTGGACACGAACCCCGGCAGCACGAGACCCACGTGCACACCGTTGGGCTTCTCCTCCATGCGCAGGCACTCGCTCCAGCCCGCGAGCGCGAACTTGGAGGCCGAGTAGGCGCCGGTCCTCGCCCGGCCGACGCGACCCGCAATCGACGACACGTTCACGATCGAGCTCGGCGCCGAGGCGCGCAGCACCGGCAGCAGCGCCTCGGTCAACCGCACGACCGCGTCGAAGTTCAGGTCCATCACCCAGCGCACGTTCTCGTAGCCGCCGTCGGGGTCGCCGAACGCGGCGCGCTTGGAGCCGCCGGCGTTGTTCACGAGCAGATCGAGGCGCCCCCACAGCTCGTCCACCCGCGCGCGCACGCGCGAGGGCGCTTCGGGCTCCGTCAGATCGACGGCCAGATAGGCCGAGTCGCGCAGCTCGCCGGACAGCGCCTTCAGGCGGTCCTCGCGCCGCGCCACGAGCAGCACGCGCCAGCCATCGGCGGCGAGCCGCCGCGCCGTGGCCTCCCCGATCCCGCTCGACGCCCCGGTGACGACGGCCGTGCGCTCGCTCATTGCGGCGCCAGCCTATCCACGAGCGCGCCCATCTCGCGCGCCATGCGCGAGCGCGGCACCACCAGATCGAAGCCCGCCTCCTCGGCGGCGGCGCGCGTGTCCTGCTCCACGTGCGAGTAGAAGGCCAGCGTCCGCGCCCCGGAGACGCCGCCAAGCCCGACCCGCTCCGCCACGTCAGACGTTAGGTCCACCACCAGCACGTCGGCGCCGGCGGCCGCCGCCCGCGCCTCATCCGGGCCCGAGTACCGCACCACGTCGTGCCCCGCCGCCCGCAGGCCGCCCTCCACCTTCGAGCCGAACAGCAGATCCGGGCACAGGAGCGCCACCCGCGCCACTACTGGTGGCGGCGTCTGGCGAACTCGCGCCGCACGGACTCGGGCCGGCCCCACATCTGCATGACCTCCACGCGCCCGGACCGGGACGAGCGCATCAACAGCTCGCCCTCGATGCCCTGGTCGTCGAGCAGCGAGAGCGTGCCGTGCACCGTCTCGGGCGCGGCGGCGTGACCGAAGTCGTGCGCCACGTTGAGCCGCCAGTGCCAGTCGTGCTTCGAGTACGGCGCAGCGTTGATCTGCACGAGGATCGTCGCCGCCTCGATGTAGCGCTCCTCGTCGAAGATGCGCAGGTCGAGCGCGAGGTCGGTCCAGTCGGGCGGCAGCGTGTCGAGCACGGCCTGGAAGTCCTCTGCCAAAGCCACCCCGGGGAGCTTATAGAAGGCCTTCGTAGAATCGATCCCGTGATCGCCACAACCGAATACGAGCGCCTGCGTGAGGCCGTCGGCCTCGTGGACCGCTCGGAGCGCGGCAAGTTCCTGCTCACAGGCGCCGAGGTGGCCGAGTTCCTCCAGGGCCAGGTGACGAACGACGTCGAGGCGCTCGACCCCCGGCACGGGCTGCTACGCCGCGCTGCTCGACCACAAGGGCAAGATCCGCGCGGACATGCGCGTCCTCCGCGGCGAGGATTGGTTCTGGCTCGACTGCGAGACGCTCGGCCGCGACGCCCTCGCAAAGACGATCAAGATGTACAGCCTCGGCCGCGACGTGCACAGCGAGGACGTCACCGGCCAGCGCGCGATCATCTCCCTGCTCGGCCCCGCCGCGCGCGAGGCGCTCGACACAGCCCCGCCCGAGCACGAGCACTCCTTCGTCGAGGGCGAGCACGGCATCTATGTAGCCACCGACCTCGGCGTGGACATCATCTGCGACGCCGGCCAGGCGGATTCCGTCCGCGACGCGCTCGGCATCGAGCCAGTCTCGGAAGAAGCCGCCGAGTGCCTGCGCATCGAGTCCGGCCGCCCGCGCCACGGCCTCGACATGGGGCCCGAGACGATCCCCCAGGAAGCCGGCCTCAACGAGCGCGCGGTGAGCTTCGAGAAGGGCTGCTACGTCGGCCAGGAGACGGTGGCGCGCCTGCACTACAAGGGCAAGCCCAACCGCTTCCTCCGCGGCCTGCGCCTCACCGCCGAGGCCGGCAGCGGCACGCCGATCATGCTCGGAGACAAGCAGGTGGGGACCATCGGCTCGACCTGCGTTTCCCCTGCACACGGCCCGATTGCGCTCGCGCTCGTCCGCCGCGAGGCGAGCGTCGGCGACACCGTGCTCGTCGGAGACGGAGGCGTAGAGGCCCAGGTCGTCGAGCTTCCGTTCGAGCGCAAATAGCCGGGTAGACGGTTCGTCCCCCCTTGATCGGGGATCCGTTTTCCGGGGTACGATGGAAATCAGTGACCGCGCTCACCCACGAACAGGTAACCCGTAAGCTCAGCGAGATCGACGCGCGCACCAAGCAGGCCTGGGCCGCTTACAACGACAGCCTGCGCGAACTCGAGGGGCGGGAATACGAGGAGGCAGAGGGCCAGTCGTGGGATCGCCTGCAGAAGAGACTTCAGGAACTGGACGGCGAGCGCCAGCTAGTCGTGGGCGGCTGAGCCCCGACAGCCCGCTGCTCGGCGGGCCACTGCACTCGGAGGCGGGAGCAGAGGACCCCACACCGGCGCCGGCCGAGTTCGACGCGCGCCGCGACATCTACGAGCTGGGCGAGCCTCCGCGCGTAGCCGACCCCGGGCCCGAGCCCGACCCGCGCAAGCTCCGCGAGCTGATACCCACCGGCGACCCGTCCCGCGAGGTCGACGACTGGGGCCGCTCCGAGCGCGTGTTCTCGCTCATGGAGCCGGTGCTCAACTTCTACTACCGCTACTGGTTCCGGGTGGAGCAGGAGGGCGTCGAGAACGTGCCCGCAGAGGGCGGCGCACTGCTCGTGTCGAACCACTCCGGCGCGCTTCCGCCGGACGCGCCGATGATCATGCAGTCGATCCGCAACGAGCATCCGGCGCCGCGGCCGCTCTACATGCTCGGCGAGCACTGGTTCAAGGGCTATCCGGGCGTGGGGATGCTCACCAACAAGATCGGCCTCGTGGCGGCCCACCCAGCCAACGCGCAGCGCCTGCTCGGCGACGAGGGCCGGCTCGCGCTCGTGTTCCCCGAGGGCCAGAAGGGCACGCGCAAGCTCTACTGGCAGCGCTACCGGCTGCGGCGCTTCGGCCGCGGCGGCTTCGTGAAGACGGCGCTGCGAGCCGGAGTGCCGATCGTGCCGATAGCCGTCGTGGGCGCCGAGGAGGCGATGCCGATCTTCGCCCACGTGCCGGCGCTCCAGCGGCTCACTGGCCTCATCTACTTCCCCATCAACCACGCCTTCCCGCAATTCGGGCTGGCGGCGAGCCTCATGTACATGCCCGCCAAGTTCAAGATCCGCTTCCTCGAGCCGGTCTCGCTCGACCAGTACGGGCCCGAAGACGCCGAGGACCTCGAGCTGGTGCAAACGCTCGCCGAGCAGATCCGGGGCAGGATCCAGACCGAGGTGGACCGCCTTGTAGCTTCGCGCCGATCGGTCTGGTTCGGTTAATGTCCGCGCCGGGGAGTGGGATGAGCTACAGCAGACGCATCCGCATCGGGGCGCTCGCCTCAGGGGTGGCCTCAGTGGCCGTGCTCGCGGGCTGCGGAGGAGGCGGCAAGGACTTCGCCGACCAGCCGCGCCCCGCCGCGCCGGTGCAGCTCACCGGCGTGATCAACAAGCAGGGCGTCCAGATCTCTCCCAGCAGGATCGGCGCCGGCCCCGTGATCATCAGCGTGTCGAACCAGACGGGCGCCCCGCACACACTCACCCTCGACGGCGGCACGGGCGCTCCGCTGCGCAGCGCCCCGATCGCCCCCACCGATGTGGGCTCGATCCAGACCACGCTCGAGCCGGGCGACTACACGGTGAAGGCGGGCTCGGCCAAGGCGGTCGTCAAGGAGCTGCGCCCGGCCCACCTCGTGATCGGCCCGAAGCGGCCGGACTCGAACGATCAGCTCGGGCTGCCGTAGGCGGCAGTCGTCGCCAGCGCGCGTTCTTGCTGCTGCGCGCGGCGCGGCTTCTTGATCATCACGTACTCGGAGACCATGTAGGAGCCGATCACGGCGACTGCGGCGAGCGCCTGCGCGGCCAGGGTCTCCACGGTCGGGAAGAAGGCGAGCCAGGTGCCCATCCAGCCGGGGAAGGTCACGCCGATGTTGGTTGTCGGCAGCCAACCGGCCAGCTGCAGCTCCTGCGCGCTCTCGCCGACCATCACCACGAGCACGAAGCCGATCATCGCGCCGGTGAGCACGAGCATCTGCTTGTAGGGCAGCTTCCTGTGCGCGTAGAAGGTGAGGAAGCCGACAACGGCCGTGAAGGCGAGACCCACTCCCACGCCCTCGAGCACGGTGGCGGCGCCGTACTTGAGGCGCATGTTCTGAAGGAAGAGCACGACCTCGAAGCCCTCGCGATACACCGCGGTGAAGCCGAGCAGCAAGAGCCCGGCTGTGACTCCGGCGCCGGTGCCTGCGAGGAGCCGCTGGCGGCGTCGGTGATGGTGCGCGATCCAGCCGGTCCAGTACACGCGGTGGAAGAACCAGTTCATCACCACGAGCAGCACCGCAACAGCGAGCAGCCCCGTGGCTGCCTGAACGTCGAGCCCGGAGCCGCCGAGCTGGCCGAGCACCCATGCCGCGAGGAACCAGGTGGCCACGGACACGCCCACGCCGATGCCCGAGCCAACCGCCACCGGGCGCCGCCTGATGGCGTCCGCGCCGCGGAAGCTGGCGGTGACCGCGGCCAACACGAGGATCGCCTCGAGGCCCTCGCGCAGCACGAGCAGGCCGCTGTTGAGCACCACCGCGCCGTGGCTCAGGTTGGCCTCCGCGGTGGGATCGGGCACGCCGCCCTTAGCGGTCAATGCCGCGTAGAGCAGCAGCGCCAGCCCCGCTACCCCGAAGACCGTCCAGCTCTTCCGTCCGAAACCCTTCATACCGGAAGAAAGCAGACTAACACGCTAGGAGTTAGGGCGACCTAAGGGGGGTTGACGGATCAATGCTTGCCTGCAATACTTGCATGCATGCAATCATCCACTGCGTCAAAGCAAGCGATACCGGCCGATCACCTGGTCGAGAATCTCGCCGCCTTCCTCCACTACGTCTTCAAGACCTGTGGCCCCAAGGGCGGCATGCTGGAAGTGATCGACGAACTCGGTCTGTCGCTGACGCAGCTCAAGGCGATCCAGCTCCTCTCCACGGCCGAGCCGGCGGAGATGTCCCTCAAGCAGCTCGGCGACGGGCTCGAACTTTCGCTTCCGGCGATCAGCCGCGCCGTGGATGGCCTCGTACACCGCGGTCTCGTCACCCGCACCGAGGACGAGACCGACCGGCGCAGCAAGCTGGTACGCCCCACCAAGGAGGCCGACCAGCTCGTGTCGCGCCTTATCGACATCCGCTTCTCCCAGCTCGGGGAGTTCGTGGACACCCTGAACCCGCGCGAGCGCAACAAGCTCGCAGCCGCGCTCGCCCTGCTGGCTGAGCGCGAAGACATCGCAGATCTTTTGCCCCAGAAGGAGACCCGCTAATGCCTGAACGCTTCCGCCTCACCGAGGACAACCGCAAGTGGTGGACGCTCGGAGCGATGTGCTTCGCGCTGTTCATGATCATGCTCGACAACACGGTCGTGAACGTCGCGCTGCCGTCGATCCAACGCAGCCTCCACACCTCGCTCGGCAACCTCGAGTGGACGGTCAACGCGTACACGCTCACGTTCGGCGTGCTGCTCGTCACGGGCGGGCGCGCTGGGCGACATCTTCGGCCGCAGGCGCATGTTCCTATTCGGCGTGATGCTGTTCGCGGCATCGAGCGCGGCCATCGGCCTCGCGCCGACAGACACGTTGCTCATTGCCGGCCGCGCGGTCCAGGGCATCGGCGCCGCGTTCATGATGCCGGGCACCCTCTCGATCATCTCCAACACCTTCCCGCCGCACGAGCGCGGCCGCGCGATCGGCACCTGGGCCGGCGTGTCGGCGCTCGCGCTCGCGCTCGGGCCGGTGGTGGGCGGCGCGCTCACGCAGTACGTGTCGCTGGCGCGCGATCTTCTTCATCAACGTCCCCGTTGCGGTGGCCGCCGTGGCGGTCACCCTGTTCGCCACTCACGAGTCGCGCGACGAGACGATTGACCGCCGCGTGGACATCCCGGGCATCGCCACGCTGTCGATCGGGCTCACCGCCCTCATCCTCGCGCTTGTGGAGAGCAACGAGCTGGGGCTGGGGCTCCACGAAGATCATCGGACTGCTCGCGCTGGCGGCGGTCGGCCTGATCGCCTTCATCGTCGTCGAGCTGAAGCTCTCGCCCGCGCCGATGGTGCAGTTCGAGTTCTTCAAGTCGCGCACGTTCTTCGGGGCGAACGTGATCGCCTTCATCATCTCGTTCGCGATGCTGGCGATGTTCTTCCTCACCGCGCTCTACATCCAGAACATCCTCGGCTACACGCCGCTCCAGGCGGGTGTGCGCTTCCTGCCCACCACGCTCATGATCGTGCTCATCGCGCCGATCGCCGGGCGGCTGTCGGACAGGATCGGGCCGCGGCCGCCGATGGTCGTCGGCCTCGCGCTCGCCACGCTCGCGCTCTATCTGCAGACGAAGATCACGGTGTCGAGCGGCTACACCGACCTGCTGCCGGCGTTCGTGCTGATGGGCGTGGGAATGGCGCTCGTGATGTCGCCGATGTCCACCGCCGCGATGAACGCGGTGCCCGCCACCAAGGCCGGCGTGGCCTCGGGCATCCTGTCGATGAACCGAATGGTCGGCGGCACGTTCGGAGTCGCGCTGCTCGGCACGATCTTCCAGACGATGAGCCGCAACCGGCTCGAGGACAACCTGGCGAGCCTGCCGCTGTCAGCCACCCAGAAGTCCGCGATCGCGGACAACATCGGCCAGAGCACGACCGGCGCCCAGCACGCCGGCTCGCAGATCGTCCAGGCCACCCACGACGCCTTCATCCACGGCTTCACGGGCGCGATGGTGCTGTCCGTGGCGGTGGCCGGACTCGGCGTGGTGCTGGCGGCGGCGCTGATCCAGCCGGTCAAGCGCTCCGCGCGCGAGCGCGGCCTCGCAGCCAGAGGCCGCCGCCGAGGCCATCGGCGTCTGAGCCCTCACAAAGCCCCTCCCCCAGCGCGGCGCCGATTGCCCAGGTCGGCGCCGCGCACTTCTTTGCGCAGGTAGCATCCCGCCCTCCTGTCGACCTTCGGAGGACCGAAAAACACGATGGCGCAAGTTGACCTGACGAACGTGGCGGACGTGGGCGTTGAGCCCGGCACGCTGCCCGAGACCATGGCCGCCTGGGTGATCCGCCAGGAACGCGAGGGCCAGCCCACTGACGCCTTCCAGCTCGAGCAGATCGAGGTGCCGGAGCCCGGCCCGTTCGAGGTGATCGTGCGTGTGATGGCCGCGGGCGTGAACTACAACAACGTGTGGGCCGCGCTCGGCAAGCCCGTGTCGGTGTTCCGCTACCACCCCGACGAGGACCACCACATCGGCGGCTCGGACGCCTCCGGGATCGTGTGGAAGACCGGCGAGGGCGTGACGCGCTGGAAGCCCGGCGACGAGGTCGTGATCCACTGCAACCAGGCCTCCTACGAGGACCCGGAGGTGCACGGCTTCGATCCGCTGGCCGCTCCGTCCCAGAGGATCTGGGGCTACGAGACCTCGTGGGGCTCGTTCGCCCAGTTCACGAAGGTGCAGGAGCAGCAGCTGCTGCCCAAGCCCGAGAACCTGACCTGGGAGGAGGCCGCCTCCTACGGCCTCACCTACTTCACCGCCTACCGCATGCTGATCGACCAGTGCGACCTCCAGGCCGGCCACAAGGTGCTGATCTGGGGCGCCGCCGGCGGCCTCGGCGTGTTCGCCATCCAGCTCTGCAAGATCGGCCGGCGCGCAGTGCGTGGGCGTCGTCTCCTCGGACGAGAAGGGCGAGCTCGTGCATGCAGCTCGGCGCCGACGGCTACATCAACCGCAACGAGTTCGCGGGCATGATGCGCAAGGGCGGCGAGACGCCGGAGGAGGAGAAGGCGCGCTTCAAGGAGTCGCGCCGCTTCGGCAAGGCGGTGTCAGGAGATCCTCGGCGACGCGCCCGACATCGTGTTCGAGCACGTCGGCCAGGCGACCTTCCCCACGTCGGTGTTCGTGGTCAAGCCGTTCGGCAAGGTCGTGATCTGCGCCGGCACCACCGGCTTCAACCTCGACTTCGACGTGCGCTACCTCTGGATGCGCCAGAAGCAGATCATCGGCTCGCACTTCGCCAACGCCTGGGAGTGCCACAAGGCCAACGAGCTGATGGCGCAGGGCATGATCCGGCCCGTGCTGTGGCGCACGATGGGCTTCGAGGGCGTGGCGGAGGCGCACCAGCTGATGCTCGAGAACAAGCACCTGGGCAAGATCGCGATCCTCGTGGGCGCCGAGTCAGAGGGGCTCGGCAAGACCGCCGACGGCCCGGGTGCGATTCACGCGGAGGTGGGGGCATGATCGGCAAGCCTGGCGACAACGTGATCGTCATCAACTGGGCGGCCAATCCGTTCCGGGCGGAGAAGTTCCTGGAGGTCGTGGTTGCCGTCGGCGGAGGCGGTGCTGCGCTTCGGCGCCACCGAGTGGGCGCTCATGCGCTCCGGCGAGGACCCGCAGCAAGTTCGACCAGTTCGCGGTGTTCGCCAACAAGACGGACTTCCAGCGCTACTGGTACTCGGAGGAGATCTCCGACGCGCGGGCGCAGGCCAGCGGCCTCTACCAGGTGCCGCTGCTGCCGGTCTGGTGGACAGTCGAAGCCACGGGCGCCGTCGTGCCGCAGCCCACCGGCTTCGCGCCGGAGCTGTAACTGCCGCATTCGCGCCGCGCCCGCGCTTAGTCTTCTCCATGTGAGGAGGGGACTCGCGCTCTGTGGGGTGCTGCTGGCATTTGCGCTGGCCGCGCCCGCGTACGCGGCTCCGGCGCCGTTCGGGCGCGTGTGCGCCGCGCAGCAGGGCGTTCGCTTCTGCGGCGGCAGCATCGCCACGCGGGTGGCCAGCTTCGACGGGGTGCCGCTCGACGCCGACGTGACGCTGCCGCCGAGCGGCAACGGCCCCTTCCCCACGATCGTGATGCTGCACGGCTGGGGCGGGTCGAAGGCCGACTTCGAGTCGACCTCCGGCCCGGGCGGCAACGACAACACCACCTACCACTACAACAACGTCTACTTCGCCCAGCACGGCTACGCGGTGCTCAACTACACCGCGCGCGGATGGGGCAACTCGTGCGGCTCGTCGTCGTCGCGGCTGGCCGATCCGGTGGGCTGCGCGCAGGGCTGGATCCACCTCGCGGACCAGCGCTACGAGGCGCACGACACGCAGTACCTGCTCGGCCTGCTCGCCGACGAGGGCGTGACCGAGCCGGACGCGATCGGGGTCACCGGCATCTCCTACGGCGGCGGCCAGAGCGTGGAGCTGGCGCTGCTGCGCAACCGCATCCGGCAACTGCCGTCGCAGGGCTCGGGCTTCGCGCCCTGGACGAGCCCGAATGGCAAGCCGATGTCGATCACCGCCGCCTACCCGCGCTGGCCGTGGTCGGACCTCGTCGAGTCGCTCGAGCCGAACGGCCGCTTCCTCGACTTCAACGTGCCGACGGCGAACGACAGCCGCGTGCCGCTCGGGGTGGCGAAGGAGAGCTACGTGCAGGGGCTGTACGCGCTCGGCGTGGCGAGCGGCTTCTACGCGCCGCCGGGCGCCGACCCCAACGCGGACCTCACCACCTGGAACACGCGTGCTAACGCCGGTGAGCCGGAGGACGCGCAGTGCGGACGCGATCGCCAACGAGATCTGCAACTTCCACCAGGGCTTCGGCCTGTCGGGCGCGACGCCCGCGCCGCTGCTGCTCCAGAGCGGCTGGACCGACGACCTGTTCCCGCCCGAGGAGTCGCTGCGGATCTACAACGCGCTGCGGGCGAGCAACCCGGGCGCCTCGTGTCGCTCCAGTTCGGCGACCTCGGGCCACGCGCGCGGCAACAACGACCCGACGATGGACAAGGACTTCCAGGACCGCGCCGCCGCCTTCTTCGACCACTACCTCAAGGGCGCGTCAGCGCCCCAGCGCCGGGCGCTGTGACCGCCTACGCCCAGGTGTGTCCGCCCGGCTCGCCCGCCCAGCGGGCCGTTCACCGGCGCAGCTGGCCGCGGATCCACCCGGGCGCCGTGGTGTTCGGATCGGCACGGCGCAGACGGTCACCTCGGACGGCGGCAACCAGTCCACCGCCACCACCTACGACCCGATCGCGGGCGGCACCTCGGCGGCACCACGTCATGCACGCAGGTGCCCGCGGAGAACGCCTCCGGCACGGCGGTCTACAACGGCCCGGCGAGCCGCGGCTTCACGATGCTCGGCCTGCCCACCGTGAGCGCGCACGTGGCGGTGAGCGGGCAGTTCGGCCAGCTCGACTCGCGGCTATGGGACGTCGGCCCGGACGGCAAGCAGACGCTGATCTCGCGCGGCGTCTACCGGCTGCTCGACAACCAGAACGGCGACATCGTGTTCCAGCTGCACGGCAACGGCTGGCGCTTCCCGGTGGGCCACAAGCCCAAGCTCGAGCTGCTCGGGCGCGACGCCGCGTACGCGCGGCCGAGCAACGGCTCGTTCTCGATCCAGGTGACGAACCTGCGGGTGGAGCTGCCCACGCTCGAACCAGCCCGGCTCGCTGCGTGGCCAGGTGGTGGCGCCCGGGCGCGGCGCGGATCAAGCTCACGGTGCGCCCGCGGCGGCCGCACGCCGGGCACCGGGTGAAGCTGATCTTCTACGCCAAGATCACGCCCGCCGGGCACCGGCTGGCGGTGAGGGGCGCGAAGGTGCGCTTCGCCGGCCACACGCGCAAGACGAACAAGCACGGCCGCGCGATCATGCGCGTGAAGATCAAGCACGCCGGGCATGAAGCGCGCCACGGTCACGCGCTCGGGGCTCCTGAAGGGCACGCGAAGCTGCGCGTGCGCAAGCGGCGGCGGCGCTAGCCCTGCTCGAGCGGGGCCATCGTCAGACCCGCCTCGCTGAGCTGCTCCCAGTAGTGCTCGGCCGTCTCCTTCGGCCCTGACCAGACGATCGCCTGGCCGGTGTTGTGGATCTTGTCGGCCATCGCGTAGCCCTGGTCGAGCGAGACGCCCGGCAGCACGCTCGAGAGCGCCGCCGCCACGCCGTCGAAGGTGTTGTGGTTGTCGTTGAGCACGATCACGCGCCAGTTGCCCGCCGAGGCGCGTCGTCCGGGCCCGGCGGTGCGCGGTAGCTCGACCGTCTGCCGGTCATCGCCGGCCTCCCGCTCCGCCTTCTTGGACCAGTAGCGCTCGAGCCCGTGGTAGAGCTGGTCGGGCGGCGCGGCCTGGAAGTACGCGCCGGCGGTCGGCCGTCGCCGGTCGACGCGCGCGTCTCCTCCTCGATCACCTCGACGAAGCGCTCGAGGTCCGCGGCCTTGGCCACCTCGCCCCAGGCGGCGAGGCGGCCGCGCATCTGCGTGATGTGCTCGTCCACGTCGTCGACCGCGCCGAAGTGCGTGAGGCGCAGGCGCTGCGGCTCGCGGCTCTCCACGAGGTCGAGCGAGGCGCTCCACTTCTCGAGGTCGATGTCAGGCGGCGGCGTCGGCGCCATCACGAAGCTCGGACGGCGGGATGCGCACGCCGCCGACGTCGCCCACGTAGGCGTCGCCGGCGTCCTCGTCGAAGTAGGTGACGTGGTGCGAGGCGTGGCCGGGCGTGTACTCCACGCGCAGGCCCTCGACCGTCTCGCCGCCGCAGAGCGCGCGGATGTTCTCCTCCGGCACCGGCACCATCTCGCCCCAGAGGCGGTCCATGTCGTCGCCGTAGAGCTGGGCGGCGCTCTTCATCAGCTTGGAGGGGTCGACCATGTGCGGCGCGCCGCGCTCGTGGACGTAGACCGGCAGGTCGGGGAACGGCGCACCAGCGCGCCGCTCGCGCCCGCGTGGTCGAGGTGGATGTGGGTGAGCAGCAGGGCCCGCGGCTCGTCGCTCGCCGAGCGCCTCGAGCAGCGTTTCCAGGCAGCTCGTGGGGCCCGGATCGATGATCAGGCCGTTCAGCTCGTGGGCGCAGATCACACGGTCCCGGCCGAGATGCATGACGTCTATCTCCCGGCTCATCCCCATTGGGAACATACAATTCCCGGCGTGGGAGCCTCCGAACCACGTCTTCCGGAGCCCGACCGCCCCTGGGTGATGCGCACGTACGCGGGTCATTCGACGGCGCGAGAGTCCAACGAGCTGTACAGAAAGAACCTGGAAAAGGGGCAAACCGGGCTCTCGATCGCCTTCGACCTGCCCGACCCAGACCGGCTACGACCCCGACCACGAGCTCGCCGCGCGGCGAGGTGGGCAAGGTCGGCGTGTCGATCGCCCACAAGGGCGACATGCACACGCTGCTCGACGGCATCCCGCTCGACGAGATGAACACGTCGATGACGATCAACGCGACCGCGGCGTGGCTGCTCGCGCTCTACATCTGACGGTGGCGGAGGAGAACGGCGTCGACCGCGCGTCGCTCCAGGGCACGACGCAGAACGACATCATCAAGGAGTTCCTCTCGCGCGGCACCTACGCGTTCCCGCCGGGCCCGTCCATGCGGCTGATCGCGGACATGATCGCCTACACGGTCGACGAGGTCCCCAAGTGGAACCCGATCAACATCTGCTCCTACCACCTGCAGGAGGCCGGGGCGACGCCGGCGCAGGAGATCGCGTACGCGCTGTCCACCGCGATCGCGGTGCTCGACGCGGCGCGCGAGCGCGTCGACGAGGACACGTTCCCGCGCCGTGTTCGGGCGCATCTCGTTCTTCGTCAACGCCGGCATCCGCTTCGTCGAGGAGCACGCCAAGCTGCGCGCGATGGGGCAGCTGTGGGAGGAGATCGGCCGCGAGCGCTACGGCGTCGAGGACGAGCGCTTGCTGCGCTTCCGCTACGGCGTGCAGGTGAACTCGCTCGGGCTGACCGAGGCGCAGCCGGAGAACAACGTGATCCGCATCGTGCTCGAGGCGCTGGCGGTGACGATGGGGCGCGACGCGCGCGCGCGCGCGCTGCAGCTGCCGGCCTGGAACGAGGCGCTCGGGCTGCCGCGGCCGTGGGACCAGCAGTGGTCGCTGCGGATCCAGCAGATCCTGGCCTACGAGACCGACGTGCTCGAGTACCCCGACATCTTCGAGGGCTCGAAGGTGATGGACGGGCTGGTGTCCGAGCTGGTCGAGGGCGCGCGCGCCGAGATGGCGACCGTGGCGGAGCACGGCGGCGCCGTGGAGGCGGTGCCGTACATGAAGACGCAGCTCGTGGAGTCGCACCGCGCGCGGGTGCGCGCGCATCGAGCGCGGCGAGCTGAAGGTGGTCGGGCAGAACGTGTTCACGGCGACCGAGCCGTCGCCGCTGCAGGAGGGCGCGGACGGCGGGATCCTCACCGTCGATCCGGCTGTGGAAGAGGAGCAGAAGACGGCAGTGAGCGAGTGGCGCGTCGTCGCGCGATCAGTCTGCCGTGGATGCCGCGCTGGCCGCAGCTCCGCGAGGCGGCGCGCGACGAGGCGGTGAACATCATGCCGGCGACGCTCGCCGCCGCCGCGCGCCGGCGCGACCACCGGCGAGTGGGCCGCCGCGCTGCGCGAGGTGTTCGGCGAGTACCGCGCGCCCACCGGCGTGGCCGACGCCGCGATGGCGCCCGACGACGAGGCGCTGCCGCGCTGCGCGACCGGGTGGAGCAGGTGTCGGAGGCGCTCGGGCCGCCGGGTGAAGATCCTGGTCGGCAAGCCCGGCCTCGACGGCCACTCGAACGGCGCCGAGCAGATCGCCGTGCGCGCGCGCGACGCGGGCATGGACGTGGTCTACGAGGGCATTCGGCTGACGCCGTCGCGCATCGCCCAGACCGCCGTGCAGGAGGGCGTGCACGTGGTGGGGCTGTCGATCCTCTCCGGCTCGCACCTCGAGCTGATCCCGAGCGTGCTCGCGCGAGCTGCGCGAGGCGGCGTCCGGACGTGCCGGTGGTGGTCGGCGGGATCATTCCCGAGGCCGACGCCGCGCACGCTGCGCGAGGCGGGCGTCGCCGCGGTCTACACGCCCAAGGACTTCGAGATCAGCCGCATCATGGGCGACATCGTGGACCTCGTAGCCGAGCGCAACGGCGTGGCCGCCGCGCCGGCCGCGGCGTTAGTGAGGCGACGGCGCCGAGCTGGCGACGCCGGCTGCGGGAGGGCGACCGCTCCGCTGCGCCGGCGGCGCTTGAACGTGATCGAGGACCGCTCGGCTGGCTGGGCGCTCTGCCGCCGCCGCCGCTGCTTGCCGAAGTGTCTACGGCGGCGATGAAGGGTGAGGCTCCGGCGCATCTGGTTGGTGTGACTGGGCCGCCGGGCGCCGGGAAGTCGTCGTTGCTGTCGGCGCTCGTGGCGCGCCTGGCGCGTCTGCGGGCCGCACGGTTGCGGTACTCGCAGTCGACCCTTCCTCCAAGCGCGTCGGGTGGCTCGCTGCTCGGCGACCGCGCGCGCATCGACCACGAGCCCGGCGACGACGGCGTGCTATCCGCTCCACCGCGGCGGGCGAGCGGCTCGGCGGCCTCGCTCCCCGCCACCCGCGAGGCCGCCGAGGCGCTGGCGGCGGCGTTCGACGTCGTGGTGGTCGAGACCGTCGGCGTCGGCCAGTCCGAGACCGATGTGGAGCGAGGTGTGCGACACGCGTCGCCGTGATCGTGCAGCCGGCTCCGGCGACACGCTCCAGTTCCTCAAGGCCGGGATCATGGAGGTGCCGGACATCCTCGTGGTGACGAAGGCCGACCTCGGCGACGTCGCCCTGCGCGGCGCGGCGCGACCTGGCGGCGGCGCTGCGCTCGCTGGGCGCGCGCGACACGCCGGTGCTCGCGGTGTCCTCGCTGCCGCCGGCCGCCGGGATCGACGAGCTGGTGGCGGCTCTGGACGCGCACCGGGCGTCGCTCGACCTCCCGGCCGCGCGCACGCGCGCACGCCGGCTGGCCGCGCTGGCGGAGTTCGTGGCGGAGCACGGCGAGGCCGCGCTGCGGTCCCTCGGCGGCCGGCGCGAGGCGGAGCGCTTGCTGCGGCAGCAAGAGCCCGGCCTGAGCGTCGGCGGAGCTCGTGCGAGTCCTCGAGAGACACTCGGCCGTAGCGCCAGGGGGCGAAATTCCGACGCACTGCGACTTATCTCGCCTATGCGCGGAGAACTTGCAGCTCGTGAGCGGGCGATGGCGAAACTCGCCGGCCGGCAACACGGCGTGGTCGCCCACTGGCAATTGTTCGAGCTTGGTTTCGACGCGCGCCAGCGATCCATCGCCGGGTGCGAAGCGGGCGGCTTGCACCGGGTCTACCGAGGCGTGTACGCGGTCGGGCATGCCGCGCTGAGCCGGGACGGCCGGGATTGGCCGCGGTGCTCGCATGTGGGCCGGGATGCAGTGTTGAGCCATTGGAGCGCCGCGGCGCGGTGGGAGCTCCTGCGGCCGAACGGTGGCCCGTATCGTGATTGTCCAGGAGACGTTGCGTGATCAAGGGGATCCACGTGCATGTGGCTATGAGCACTCGAGCCGCGTGACCGGACCTAGTCGCGATCGCATCCCGATCACGAGTGTGCCGCGCACGCTGCTCGACCTCGCGGCGGTGGCGGACCGAGCGACCTCCGGCGGGCGGCGAACCAAGCGGACGAGGAAAGGGAGGCTCAATCGCCGTGCGGTCTACGAGCTCCTCGAGCGGAACCCGCGGCGACAGGGCACCAAGGCACTGCGCGGCCGTCATTGCCGCAGTAAACCCCCAGACCCGCCGCACGCCGCTCCGACCTCGAAGTCGCATTCCTCGCGCTGTGCAACAAGTACGGCATCCCCACCCCGTGAGCAACGGCAAGGTCGAGGGCCATGAGGTGGACTTGTACTGGCCGGGCGACCCGGCTCATCGTCGAGCTCGACTGCTACGAGTACCACCGCACGCCCGCGGAGTTCGAGCGCGACCGGCGGCGCGATGCCCAGCTGAGAAGAGGCGGCTACGAGGTGCTGCGCGTCCGCGACCAGTGGCTCGACGACGAGCCCGCGCGGAGTGGCGGCGACCGTGCGGGCGCTGTCATCGTCCGCTGTCGACGGCCGGGTCGATCGCGTCCTCGGATACGCGATCGCCACGGCGTGAGCGCGAGTGTGCGCGTCCAGCTTGCGCAGGATGTTCTTGATGTGCGTGCGCACCGTGTGCGGGCTCACGTGGAACTTCGCTGCGATGTCCTCCGTGGACGTGCCCATCGCGAGCTCCTCGAGTACGCCGAGCTCGCGAGCCGATAGCGATATCCGAGCGAGCACCGGTTGAACGTCAGCCTGTCACGTTCTCCTCCGTCCGCGCCCCGCGCCCGCGCTCCGCTCGCGCGCGGCCGGCGAACGACCGGTTACTAGCGCCCTGCACTCGCCACAACATACCGACCGACCGGCGTGGCGTATTGACGCTCGGACTAGCCGACGCGCACGAAGCCCACCGCATCACTCGGCGGGTGTACGCGGCGGGCAACCTGATCGCTCGAGTTGCCCTCGATCGTGTGGATCTGACCATTTGCGTCCACGCTCTCCACCACTCCGATGTGCTCGTGGAAGACGATCAGGTCGCCGGGCTGGGCGCGTGCCGGACGCCGCCGTGTACGCGCGGCCGGAGCGCTGGGCCCAGGAGTAGAGCGCGTCGACGGAGCCGAAGCCCTGACCCTGATCGCCGAGCGGCGCACCTGCCTGGCGCGCGGCCCATGAGACGAAGTAGGCGCACCAGGGACCGGGACCCGGAGCGCCGGCGGTGGCGGCGCGGTACTGCGCGATGCGCGGAGAGTTGTTGGAGCCGGGCGGCTGCTCGGCCTGGCCGACCTCGGCCTGGGCGGCGGCCACCATGCGGGCGCCGACGCTGTTGCCGGCGGGCGCGGTGATCGGGGCGGTGGCCGCGGTGGCGCTCGTGCCCAGCGCGCCCTGGAGCGCGGAGGCGAAGCTCGCGCCGCTCGTGGTGGACGACGTGGCGGTTGGACTCGACTGCGGAGGCGCGAAGGCGCCGTCGAGCGCCTGTATCCGAGTCAGGACGGATTCGAGACTCACCACCGGGTAGTCGGACGGGTGGCGAGGATCTTTAAGAGCGGAGCACGGGGGCTGGGACGCAAGCGCGGGATCCTCCGGCTTGCCTCCCAACCTCCTTGCTCGTGCGTCCCTCAGTGTGGCTAGCGAAGCAGCGAAAGAACGCTGTTGGGCAGCTGGTTGGCCTGCGAGAGCATGCTCGTGCCGGCCTGCTGCAGGATCTGGTCCTTCGTGAACTCGACCATCTCGCTGGCCATGTCCACGTCGCGGATCTGGCTCTCGGACGCGGTCAGGTTCTCCTGGTACGTCGAGAGGTTGTTGATCGTGTGCTCGAGGCGGTTCTGCACCGCGCCGAACGTCGCGCGCTGAGCAGGACACTGCGTTGATCGCATCGTCGATCTCCGAGATGTCGGTCGTGCCCGTCGCGTTCAGCGAGAACACGCTCGATGTTGACGGCCGAGCCGAGGCTGATCGTCGAGACGGCGATCGTGTCGCCGTCGTTGGCGCCGATCTGGAACGTGATCGTCCGGCGTTGGCGGCGAGCAGGCTGATGCCGTTGAAGGCAGCGGCCTGACCGATGCGCTCGATCTCCGAACCCAGCTGATTGACCTCGGACTGGATAGCCGTGCGGTCGTCGGTGCTCGAGGGTGCCGTTCTTGTACTGCACGGCCAGGTCACGCACACGCTGAAGCATGGAGTGAACCTCGTTCAGCTGACCCTCAGCCGTCTGGACGAGCGAGATGCCGTCCTGAGCGTTGCTGTTTGCCTGGGCAAGACCTCCGATCTGGCGCACGCAGCTTCTCGCTGATCGCGAGGCCGGCGGCGTCGTCAGCGGCGGTGTTGATGCGGTAACCCGAAGACAGGCGGGCCATGGACTGCTGCAGTCGCATCGATCGTGCCGGTCGAGGTTGCGCTCGGCATCGAACGCAGCGATGTTGTGCTGGATACGAAGGGACATCGTTCATCTCCTTGATGACGTTGGTGGGTTAGTCCCGGGGCAACTCCCTGTCGCCCCGTATTTGCAGCCGGATTAGTCGGATCGGGCGGCCGGCTCTGAACGGCGCTTGGACGATCTGTTCGAGCACTGAAAAGGGCGGGCCCGAAGGCCCGCCCTTTTCTGATCCGTCCCTCGAGGTGGCTCATACCTCGATGGTTATGTTCGCCCCGTAAACGAGGCGTTATGAGTGCCCCGGCCTAGCGGAGCAGCGACAGAACCGAGTTGGGCAGCTGGTTGGCCTGCGAGAGCATGCTCGTGCCGGCCTGCTGCAGGATCTGGTCCTTCGTGAACTCGACCATTTCGCTGGCCATGTCCACGTCCCGGATCTGGCTCTCGGACGCAGTCAGGTTCTCCTGGTACGTCGAGAGGTTGTTGATGGTGTGCTCAAGGCGGTTCTGCACCGCGCCGAAGGTGGCACGCTGAGCGGAAACCGCGTTGATGGCGGAGTCGATCTCAGAGATGTCGGTCGTGCCGGTGGCGCTCAGCGAGAAGACGCTGGAGCTCACGGCCGGCCGAGGCTGATGGTCGACACCGAGATCGTGTCGCCGTCGTTGGCGCCGATCTGGAACGTGATCGTGCGCGCTGTTGGCGAGCAGGCTGATGCCGTTGAAGGCAGCGGAGTTGCCGATGCGCTCGATCTCCGAACCCAGCTGGTTGACCTCGGACTGGATAGCCGTACGGTCGTCGGTGCTGAGCGTGCCGTTCTTGTACTGCACGGCAAGGTCACGCACACGCTGGAGCATGGAGTGGACCTCGTTCAGCGAACCCTCAGCGGTCTGGACGAGCGAGATGCCGTCCTGAGCGTTGCTGTTCGCCTGCGAGAGGCCGCCGATCTGAGCACGCAGCTTCTCGCTGATGGCGAGGCCAGCGGCGTCATCGGCCGCCGTGTTGATCCGGTAACCGGACGAAAGGCGAGCCATCGACTGCTGGAGCCGGCTGCTCGTCGAGTTCAGGTTACGCTCGGCGTCGAACGCGGCGATGTTGTTCTGAATACGAAGGGACATCGTTCATCTCTCCTTGATGACGTTGTTTATCTAGTCCCCGGGCGACTCCGTGTCGCCCGTTCCTGCTGTGCTGCAGCCGGAGTAATCGGCCACACTGACGCCGCGTTCAGCGGCGTGGACGTTCGTTCTAGGCGGCTGCGCCGAGGCGGCCGCGGTTCCAGCCGTCGACGACCGCGGCGGCGATGTCGGGCAGCGGGAGCACCTCGCTCACAGCGCCGCGAGCGGCCGCCTCACGCGGCATCCCGTAGACCACGCACGTGGCCTCGTCCTGCCCGATCACCCAGCCACCGGCGCGCCTGAGCTCAACCAGGCCGTCGGCCCCGTCGTCGCCCATTCCGGTGAGGATCACGCCCAGGGCGTGCGCCCCGTAGACCTTCGCCACCGACCTGAAGAGATGTGTGGCCGACGGCCTGTGACCGCGGACGGGCGACTCGGTGGTGAGCGTGAGCCGCTTGGAGCCGTCCACCGCCATATGGTGCTCGCCAGGCGCGAGGATCACCTCGCCTGGGACGGGGCTGTGGCCCGCCTCGCCCAACTTGACGTCGAGCGGCGTGAGGTTGTTGAGCCAGTCGACTAGCCCCTGGTGGAAGCCGACGGTGATGTGCTGGACGATCAGGATCGGCACGGGCGCTCGTGCGGGCAGCGCGCGGATGATCTTGCCGAGCGCGTCCGGGCCGCCGGTGGACGAGCCGATCGCGACGAGGTCGATGCGGCGCCGCGTGGCGGGGTTGGGCGGCGCGGGTGCTGGGTGTCGGGTGTCGGGTGTCGGGGCTGGGGCCGCCGGCGCAAGCCGGGGGCGGCGCGTTACCACGCGCACGCCGGCCATCGTCTTCACCGTCGAGACGATCTCCGACGAGCGCTCGTTGAAGTCGGGCGCGGTGGGGCCGCTCGGCTTGGCGAGCACCGCCAGCGCACCCGAGTTGAGCGCCTCGAAGGACATCTTCACGTCCTTCGGGTCGATCGCGCTGATCACGACGATCGGCGTGGGAGTCTCCCCCATGATCCGCCGGGTGGCCTCGAGTCCGTCCACGTTGGGCATGTGGACGTCCATCGTGATGACGTCCGGCTTGAGCTCGGCGGCGAGCTTGACTGCCTGCTCGCCGTCTCGAGCCTCGCCGACGACCTCGAGGCCGGGATCCCGGTTGATGATCGAGACGAGCAATGCCCGGGCGACCACCGAGTCCTCGGTGACCAGAACGCGGAGGGTCCCGGACACAGTCGTCAGACCTTGTAGGCGCTGGCGAGCTGCTCGAGCTCGCTCGCGACGCCGTTGAGGGCCTCCACCGTGCTCTGTGCCTCCTCGGTGCCCGCCACGAACTCGCCGGCCGCCTGGCTGGCCTCACGCATGCCGACCGTGATCTGGTCCATGCCCGCGTTCTGCTCCTTGGCGGCGGCGACGATCTGCTCGGCGGCCTGCGCGGACTCACGAGTCGAGTCCGTGAGGGCGGCGATGATCTCGCCGGCACGGGTGGCCAGCTCGGTGCCGGCCTCGACGACGCCGGTGCCACGCTCCGCGGCCTCGACGGCGGCGCGGGTGGCGGCATCGATCTCCACCAGGATCGCCTGCACCTGAGCGGTGGCCGACTTGGACTGCTCGGCCAGCTCGCGCACCTCGTCTGCGACCACCGCGAAGCCCTTGCCCTGCTCACCGGCACGGGCGGCCTCGATCGTCGCGTTCAGCGCCAGCAGGTTGGACTGGTCGGCCAGGTCGTTCACCGCGCTCGTGATCTCACCGATCTGCGCGGTGCGCTCGGACAGCGCCTGCACGTCCTCGGCGATGCCCTCGACGCGGGCGCGGATCTCGTCCATGCCCTCGACGATCGCCTGCACCGCCTCGGCACCCTCGTCACCGTGGCGCACCGACTGCTGGGCGCGCTCGGCCACCTCCTCGGCGGTGCGAGCGGTCTGCTCGGCAGTGGCCCGGATCTCCTCGGTGGCGGTGGTGGTCTCGTTGATCGCGGCGGACTGCTGGTTGGCTCCGGCGGACTGCTGGTTGGCCGTGGCCAGGATCTGCGAGGCGCTCGACGAAATCGCGCGGGCGCCCTCGAGCACCTGCGACGACATGCCGGCGAGGCTCTCGACCATCGTGTTGAGGTTCTCGCCGAGCTGGGTGAGCTCGTCGTTGCCACCGGTCTCGACGCGCGTCGAGAGGTCGCCCTCGGCCACCTGGGTGGTGAAGGTCGAGTAGCGGCGGACGCGCGGCACGATCTCCCGGATCAGCCACGCCATGCCGGCGATGCCGAGCAGGGCGGCGATGGCCAGGGCTATCAGCGTGGTGCGCTTGCCGCTCGATGCGAGCGACTCCGCCCGGTCGAAGCCGCCCTTGGCGCTCGTGTTGGCGCTGGCGGCGAGAGCCTCCATGTTGTCCTTGACCGGGCTGATGCGCTCGTCGAGCTGTCCGGCGATGTCGTTGGCCGTCTTCCCGCCCTTGACCTTGAACTTGCCGGCGTCCCAGTCCGCCATGAAGGCCGGCCAGAGCGACAGCTCCTGCGCGATCAGCTTCTGCTCCTTCGGGGAGTTGTCCGGCCGCGCCTTGAGCTGGGCGAGCTCGCGCTTGATCACGACGCTGCGGCCCTGCATCTCATCGGCCTCGCCCTTCTCGCCGGTGAGCGTGTAGTTCACGGCCTCGTCCTGCACGTGGCCGAGCTGGACGTTGAGGTCCGCGATCGTCCGCATGCCCGCGAAGTCGGTGTTGTAGAGGGTCCTCACGTGGCCGTTCAGACCATTGGTGGCGTGAATTCCACTCCAGCCGCAGATGGCGACGGCCGCAAGCACGACGGCAATCACCACCGCAAACTTTGCCTTGATGTCGAGCTTGATGCGCTTCATTTCCTGTGTGTCTCCTCCGGGGGGTTAGGGAGCGGCCGATCAGATCAGTCGGCGAACTGTCTCTAGTAGGTGGTCTTGTTCCGCGGAACCCTTGATGACGTAGGCGTCTGCGCCCGCGTCGATTCCGCGCTTGCGGTCTTCGTCCGAGCTGAGCGTGGTCACGAGGATCAGCGGCATGCCCTTCAGCCGCTTGTCGCCGCGCACCTTCTCGGTGAGCTCGAAGCCAGTCATGTTCGGCATCTCGACATCCGAGACGATCAGGTCCGGAGCCTGCTTCCGAACCAGGTTCCAGGCCTCGAGGCCGTCGGATGCGGCGGTGACGTCGTAGCCGGCCGCTTCGAGAAGCGCCTTCTCGAAGGTCCGGATCGTCACCGAGTCGTCGACCACGAGGATGCTCTGCTTCTCGGCCGGCCCTGCCTTCGTGCCCTTCGCCTCTGTGGCCTGCAGCCTGCGGCCTGCGGCCTCCTCAGCCGGCGCAGCAGCCTTACGCGGCGCAGCGGCAGGAGCACCCTTGGCGGACGCCCGCAGCAGATCGAGCACGTTGAGAATCGGCACGACCTCGCCGGTGCCGACGATCGTGGCGGCAGCGATGTGGCGCACGCGGACCAGCGGCTTGGGCAGGGTCTTGGTCGCGATCTCCTGGGCGCCGAGCAGCCCGTCCACGAGGAACGCGGCGCGGCGGTCGGCAGAGCCAAGGATGATCGCCGGCTGGTTGGCGGCCTCGAACGGCTCGGTGGGGATGCCGAGCACGTCGCCGAGCCGCAGCAGCGCCATCGGGCGCTCGTCGATGCGGATGGCTTCGTGGCCCTCGGTGTGCCCGATGTCCTCGGTCGTGAGGCGCACGATGCGCTCGACGTTGGTGATCGGGATACCGAAGGTCTCCTCGCCGGCCTTCACGAGCAGGCAGCGCGTGGTGGCCACGCTGAGCGGCACGCTGAGCGTGAACTTGCTGCCCTCGCCGAGCCCGGACTCGACGTCGATCATGCCGTGGAGGCGCTCGATGTGCTCGCGCACCACGTCCATGCCGACGCCGCGGCCCGAGAGGTCGGTGACCGCAGGCTTGGTGGAGAAGCCCGAGCGGAAGATGAGCCAGAGCGCCTCGCGCTCGGTCATGCTCTCCGCGTTCTCGGCGGTGATGAGGCCCTTCTCGACAGCCTTGTCCTTGACCTTGTCGACGTCGATGCCGGCGCCGTCGTCCACGACCTCGATCACGAGGTCGGCGGCACGCTGGAAGGCGCGAAGGACGACCTTGCCCTCACGGGCCTTGCCGGCAGCCTCACGCGCGTCCGGATCCTCCATGCCGTGGTCCACGCAGTTGCGGACCATGTGCGTGAGCGGCGAGCGCAGCTGCTCGAGCACCTGCTTGTCCACCTCGGTCTCGCCGCCCTCGATCGTGAGCTTGACCTCCTTCGAGAGCTCGCGAGTGAGGTCGCGGACCATGCGGGGGAAGGTGTCGAAGATCGTGGACACCGGCAGCATGCGCGTGCGGCGCACGTCGTCCTGAAGGTCGGTGGTGACCTGCGCCATGCGGCGGCTGTCGGCCTCGAACTTGCGGCGCAGCTCGGCGAGCCCGGTGCGCACGTCGCGCATCTGCTCGTCGCTGCGCTCGAGGAACTCGACGAGGTGGCGAGCGTCGGACAGCGCGCCCTCGTCACCCTCGAGCGCCAGTTCGAGCGTGCGGGCCGGGCGGGTCTTGCGCCAGCTCTCCTCGATGGTGAGCAGGGACTCGAACAGCACGCGGACCTCGGCCATGCGGTGCTCGGCGCCGATGCGCGCGGCGAGCAGCTCGCCGACCTGGGCCATCAGCGCGTCGAGCTTGCTGGTGGCGACGCGGACGGTCTCGTCGCGCTCCTCGGCCTTCTTGGGCTTGGCCTTCTTCGCCGCCGGCTTCGCCGGCTCGGGTGACTGCTCCTTGGGCTCCTCGGCCTTGGGCTCCTCGGCCTTCGGCTCCTCGGCGACGGGCTCCTCGGCCTTGGGCTCCTCGGCGGGCGCCGGGGCGCTTCCGCCCTCGGTGGCCGACTCGAGCGCGGCGCAGAGGCCGTCGATGTCGATGTCTGCCGGCGTGCCGGCCAAGCCCTCCTCGACGAGCGCGGTGAGCGCGTCGAGTGCCTTGTACGCCAGGTCGAAGACCTCCGCGTTGGCCTCGAGCTCGCCCTTCTGGATCACGCTGAAGAGGCTCTCGAGCTTGTGGGCAACGGCCTCGACACGGCCCAGGTCAACGGCGCGCGAGGCGCCCTTGAGGCTGTGGGCCTCGCGGAAGATCTCCTCGAGAAGCGGGCCCTTCTCGTCGCCCTCGGCCTCCTCGAGCGCCAGCAGGCGCTGGTTGATGGTCTGGAGCTGCTCCTTCGCCTGGTCGGCGAACGTGGCGAGCAGCAGCTGCTGAAGCTCGTCGTTAGACATGGACATGGCTGTGGTTCTCCTGGGGCTCGTCGAAGGGGTTGGCGGGGGCTTAGGAGGCGTTGTCCTCGACCACGAGGGCCGGGTCAGCGAGCAACGCCTCCAGGTCGAGGACCGAGAGCATGTCCGGGGTTACGCCCCGGACCACCTCGGCCTTGCTCGACCCGTCGGCCACCGGCGGGCCGATCTCGGAGCTGCGGACCTTGCGGATCTCGGCGACCTCGTCCACGAGCAGGCCCACACTGAGCCCGGCGCGGGAGACGAGCGCGACCTTGGGGTTCTCGACGCCGCCGGACGACGGCAGGCCGAGGTAGCGCTCGATGTCGAGCACCGGGTACATGCTTCCGCGGAGGTTCACGACACCTGTCCAGAACGGGGGCGTGCCCGGGATGGGCGTGACCTTGTCGAGCGGCTCGATCTCCTGCACGTCCTGCACCTCGACGCCGTAGCGCTCATCGCCAACCACGAGCACGACCATGCCGATGGTCTCGCCCGTTAGCTCGTCGTCCTCGGACGAGCGAGCAAGCGCGGCGGCGCGCTCCTCGAGCACGGGGCTGATGTCGTCCACCAGGGGCTCGGCGGCGGTCCGGACGCTGGGCGCCTCGAGCGTCAGCTCGGCTGCGGGCGCGTCGGGAATGAAGTCTTGAATGTCAGACATGGAGGTGTGTTTCCTTCCTTGGAATCGGCGGGCGGCTACCGCCGCACCTTCGATCGGATAGTCGGCGTCGAGGGGCGGTCTTGAGGTCACAGGCCCTGTCGAGGCTCGGGCGGCATGGGCCGGGCGACCGCAGCGGCCTACCCCTCTCCTGGCGCCCTAGACGCGGTACTGCTCGGCGAGCTCCTTCAGCTCCGAGGCGACCTGGCTCAGGCCCTCCGCGGCAGTCTGCGACTGCTGCATCGCCGGAGACGAACTCGCCGGTGGCCTGGCTCGTCTCCTGCATGCCCTGAGCGATCTGGTCCATGCCGGCGTTCTGCTGCTGCACGGCGGCGGCGATCTGCTGGGCGGACTGGGCTGCGGCGCCGTTGGCCTGCGCCAGCTGGGCGATGATCTCGCCGGCGCGCCCGGGACGCCAGCTCGGCGCCCTGCTCGACGACCTCGGTTCCCTCCTGGGCGGCGGACACCGCGGCACGAGTGGCGCGCTCGATCTCCTCGAGGATCGTCTGCACCTGACCGGTGGACTGCTTGGACTGCTCGGCCAGGTTGCGCACCTCGTCGGCCACGACCGCGAAGCCCTTGCCCTGCTCACCCGCGCGCGCCGCCTCGATGGTGGCGTTGAGGGCCAGCAGGTTCGACTGATCGGCCAGGTCGTTCACGGCATTCGTGATCTCGCCGATCTGCGCGGTCTGATCGGACAGCGCCTGCACGTCGCTCGCGATCTGCTCAACCTTGTCGCGGATCGCGCCCATGCCCTGGACGATCGCCTCGACGGCCTCAGCACCCTCGTCGGAGGCGCGCATGGCCTCCTGGGCCTGGGACGCCACCTCGTCCGCCTTCTGAGCGGCCTGCTCGGCGGTCGCACGGATCTCCTCAGTGGCGGTGGTGGTCTCGTTGATCGCGGCCGACTGCTGGTTGGCGCCGGCGGTCTGCTGGTTCACGCTGGCGAGGATCTCGCTGGCGGACGAGGAGATCGTCTGCGCGCCCTCGAGCACGCGCCCCGACATGGCGGCGAGGCTCGTGACCATCTCGTTGAGGTGGGTGCCGAGGTCTGCCAGCTCGTCGTGGCCCTTGGTCTCGGCACGCACCGTCAGGTCGCCCTCGGCCACCTTGCCGGCGAAGCCGGCGTAGGCCTTGATGCGCGGCACGATGTTGCGCACCAGCACGACGGCGAGCGCGGCGGCGGCCACAAGGCCGATCAGCAGGAAGACCAGCAGGAGCGTGCGGGTGGAATCGTACGTCTTGTCGGCGCTGTTCTTGGCCTCGTCGCCGTGCGCCGCGGTCTTGGCCTGCATGGCGTTCCCCTCGCTGGCGATGCGGTCGATGTCGCCGGCGATGCTCGCGAGGAGGCTGTCCTCGTTGTCGCCATCGGTGTTGTACGCCTTGCTCTCCCACGGCTTCTCGATGTTGCCGAAGGCCGCGGCGAGCTTGTTGGTGAGCTTGAGGCGCGCCGGATCGTCGGCGTAGCGCGTGCGCATCGCCTTGAGACCGGCCTGGATCTCAGGGAACAGCTTGACGAGCTGGTCGTGAAGCTTGTTCTTGAGCGCGAGCTGGTCGTTGTCGGTCAGGGTGTAGAAGCGGACGATCCCACCGAGCTGGTTGAGGTCGCCGATCACCTCGCCGTCGCTGTTGCCCTCGGTGACCGCGACGCCAACCTCGTTGCTGTCGTTCTTGAGCGAGCCGAGGCCGCTGATGCCGGCGATGCCGACCACCAGAATCATCAGGGCCAGTGCACCCAGCACCAGGCCGAACTTCGCGCCGAGGCGCAGTCTTACGTTCTTCATGGGGAGAGACTCCTGCTTGAGGGGTTGATGTGCGCCGCGAGGCTGCGGCGGCTGACAACCCGTTATTCGGCTGCCCCCATCTGCGCTTGATTCCCCAGAATGGGTCGAGCCCGGCGCTTGGCCGGGCCCGACGGTGCGGCAGATGTGAGCTGGGCTCAGACCTTGTACTGCGAGGCGAGCTCCTGGAGCTGCGAGGCGACGTTGTTGAGCCCCTCGGCGGCGGCCTGCGACTGCTGCACGCCGACGACGAACTCGCCCGTGGCCTGGCTCGTCTCCTGCATGCCCTGAGCGATCTGGTCCATGCCGGCGTTCTGCTGCTGCACCGACGCGGCGATCTGCTCGGCCGACTGCGCGGCCACGCCGTTGGCGTCGGCCAGCTCGGCGATGATCTCGCCCGCACGCTCGGCCAGCTGCGGTGCCGTGCTCGACCACCTCGGTGCCCTCCTGGGCGGCGGACACCGCGGCGCGCGTGGCACGCTCGATCTCCTCGAGGATCGTCTGCACCTGAGCCGTGGCCTGCTTGGACTGCTCGGCCAGGTTGCGCACCTCGTCGGCGACCACCGCGAAGCCCTTGCCCTGCTCACCCGCGCGCGCCGCCTCGATGGTGGCGTTGAGGGCGAGCAGGTTCGACTGGTCGGCCAGGTCGTTGACCGCGTTGGTGATCTCGCCGATCTGCGCGGTCTGCTCAGACAGCGCCTGCACGTCACCGGCGATGGCGGCCACCTTGTCGCGGATGTCGCCCATCCCATCGACGATCGCCTCGACGGCCTGCGCGCCCTCGCTGGACACGCGCACGGCTTCCTGCGCCTGCGTCGCCACCTCCTCGGCCTTCTGCGCCGCCTGCTCGGCGGTCGCGCGGATCTCCTCCGTGGCGGTCGTCGTCTGGTTGATGGCCGCCGACTGCTGGTTGGCGCCAGCGGTCTGCTGGTTCACCGTCGCCAGGATCTCCGAAGCGGACGAGCTCACGGCCTGCGCGTTCTCGAGCACGTTCGAGGACATCTGAGCGAGGTTCTCGACCATCTCGTTGAGGTGGATCGCCGAGCTCCGCGAGCTCGTCGCGGCCCTTCACGTCGGCGCGCACCGTGAGATCGCCGCCGGCGATCTTGCCGGCGAAGACGCCGAACGCGCGGACGCGCGGCACGATGTTGCGGATCAGGGCGAGCCCGAGGCCCGCGGCGGCGGCGACAGCGCGCGCGATCAGCACGATCAGCAGCGGTGCGCTTGCTCGAACTGGCCGAGGTCGAGCTGCCGTCGCGCTCTGTCGCAGCGTTCTTCTCCGACTCCTGCTGGAGCTTGCTCACACCCGCCGAGACCTTGGTCACGAGCGTCGTTGATCTCAGTCGGCTTCTTGTCCTTTGCGAGGGCGGCGGCTGCACCCGAGCCGTTCGCGTTGAGCTTGCCCGCCTTGTGGAGGGCGATGAAGCGCTCCCAATCAGCCACCGCCTTGTCCGCCGCTGGCACGGTCCAGGTCCGGGTCCTCGTTGGCGCGCTTGTCGAACGCCTTGAGGATGGCGAGCGCCCGCCGCGGCCTCCTTGTCGGTTCCCGCCGCGTACTCACGCGACGAGCTTCGGATCCTCGGTGAGCATCTCGCGCATCGCGAACTGCGCGCGCGTTCCCGAGGTGCGGCGTGGCGCCCGTGAGGGTGACGATGTCGCTGCACGTCGGCCGTGTACAGGTCGTTCGCGACGGTGGCGACGTTGCCGATGCTGTTGCGGCCGACAAGGCCGACGACGACCAAGCCCAGCGCGAGAGCAGCGAACGACAGCGGGGATCTTGGCGCGAGATCTTCAGGTTCTGGAGCGGGGCGAGCAGTTTCATGTGGGTCCTAGTGATTGGTGTTTGCAAGCCGACAGCCGGGTATTCGGTCCCGTGGCCGCGGACTTCAGTGAGAAAGCGTTAAAGGAGCAGGCGAGTCGGGAGCTATGCCACGAGCTGCCGCTGGAGCGTGACGAGCTCCATGAGGCGGCCGACCGTGAGGCCGTCGCCCTCGGGCAGCGGCATGATCGGCCGGCTTGCCGTCGAGCAGCTCGGCCACGGTGGCGAGCGACTTCTGGGCCCGGGCGGCCTGGCCGGTGCGCCCGAACACCCCCGCGGCGGCGAAGTGGCCGAGCGCGAAGGTGTGGTCGAGGAAGACGCTGCGCCGGAAGGCCTCGAGCGCGTCGTCGAGCCTGCCCTGTTCCTGGAGCACGATGCCGCGCAGGTAGTGCGCCTCGGGCGCCAGCTCACGGTTGGCGATCGCTACGTCGATCCACTTCTCCGCCTCGGCGAAGCGCACCTTGCTGGCGAAGATCTTCGCGAGCAGGTAGGGCGCGCGGTTGTCCTTGGGGGAGCCGGCTGCCAGCTCCCCGAGCTTGTTGATCGCCTCCCCGGAACGGCCCGACTCGAACAGCGCAAACGCCTCGTCGGCAGGACCGCCCTTGGGCACCGGCCCTGCAGCCTGCTTGCCGCCAACCGGCCGCAAAGTGCGGACGGACGCCCGAGCAGGGGAAGGCCTTCGCGGACCAGGCAGCGGCTTCCACGGAGTAGGCAGAGGCTTGTTCACCGCAGGCTTGGGGACTGCGGACTGCGGGCTGCGGACTGCGGGCTCGGGCCGCTTCAGCGGCTCGACCGGCTTGCCCTGCTGGGCATTCCGCGACTTCCGGTACACGATGGTGCCGGGGTAGTTCGCCACCTGGTAGCGGTGGAAGATCTCCTGCGACGGCTCGGCGTGGCCGACCACGAGCCAGCCGCCGTCCACGAGCGAGTCGTGGAAGCGGTCGACGATGCGCTGGATCGCCTCCTCGCGGAAGTAGATGAGCACGTTGCGGCACACCACGAGGTCCATGCGGTCGGTGACCGTCTCGGGCGAGGGGTACGGGTCGTCCACCAGGTTGAGCCGCGAGAAGCGCACCATCCGCCGGATCTTCGGCGAGAGCTCGAAGCGGTGCTCGTCGGCCTTCGTGAAGTACTCCTCCTTCACGTCCTGCGGCACTTCGCGGAAGGACCAGTTGCCGTAGAGGCCGGTGTGCGCCTTCTGGAGCGCCATCGGGTCGATATCCGTGCCATGGATCAGCACGTCCCAGTTGTCGCGGTCGGGCAGCAGCCGGTCGATCAGGATCGCCAGCGAGTAGGGCTCTTCGCCGGAGGAGCAGGCGGCACTCCAGATGCGCAGCCTGCGCGTCTCGCGGCTCGCCTCGATCAGCTGGGGAAGGATCTCCGTCTCGAGCGCCTTCATCTGCGGCCGGTTGCGGAAGAAGTGCGTCTCGTTGATCGTGATCGACGGCACCATCGCCTCGAAGGCGGCGGTGCCGCGCGGGCCCTTCTCCGCGAGTAGCTCGTACAGCGTGCCCGGGTCGCTAGCGCCGGTGAGCTCGAGCGCTGCGAGCACGCCCTTCTCGAGGTCGGTCTTGCGGGCGTCGGGAATCTCGATCCCGGCCCGCTGGCGGACGATCGCGCGGTAGCGATCGAAGTCCGTGGGGCTGAGCGTGACCTCGCCAGCCCCCTTGCTCATCGACCCGCCAGGTGCTGCTGCGACCCGGCGCAGACGCGCCCGAGGTCGAAGATCAGGATGAGGCGCTCGCCCGCGCGGGCCACGGACTCGACCGCGTTGCTGGCGCCCACGCGCGCATCCGGCGGCTCGATCGAGTCGTGCGACACCGTGAGCAGCTCGGTGACGGAGTCGGCCACGAGACCCACCATCTGGCCCTCGTGCTCGGCGACGATGATCGGGGTGTTGAGCCCGACCTCCTGGGACGGCAGCCCGAGACGGATGCGCAGGTCGATCACGGGGATCACCTTCCCGCGCAGGTTGATCACGCCGGGCAGCCACTCGGGCGCCTCGGGGACAGGCGCGATGGCAACCATGCGGAGGATCTCCCCCACGTTGCCGACGGGCAGGGCGTACTCGGACTTTTCGATGCGGAAGACGACGAGCTGGGTGGCGTCCGCCAGCCCGATCTCGGTCTCGCTGAGGGCAGTGGTGGTCATGGCCCGGTGATCGGCTTAGCGACCCGCTTTTTGAGGGCCGGCTAGACGCGTGTTCGACGCCCCGCCGGAGGTATCCCTGAACGCCGAAACGGCACGGCCAGGGCCGTGCCGGAGGGCAGCTGAAAGGTGTGGGGCGGCGGGTTAGCCGACCGACGAGATCGCGCTGGTGAGCGCGGCGGCGAGGGCGTCAGGGGCGAGGCCCTTGTCGATGTAGTCCTGAGCGCCGAGCTTGAGGGCGAGGGCCTTGTCCTCGTCCTCGTTGACGGTGGCGCTGTTCAGCACGATCGCCGTGCCGGCAACGGCCGGGTCGGCGCGAAAGGCCTCGGTTAGCTGGAAGCCGTCGAGCCCGGGCATGCGCACGTCGGACAGCACGACATCGGGACTCTCGGCCTTGGCGCTGTCGATGGCCTGACGGCTGTCGTTGACGATCGCTACCTCGAAGCCCTGCGACTCGAGCATGATGCGAGTCCGCAGCGCCTGCGTGGGACTGTCTTCGACGATGAGCACCTTTGGCATGTCGTGATTCCTCTTCCTACCTTGCTCGCGAGCGCTTGACGGGCTCGCGCTAGAAGGCTCGTTATCTGCTTCCCTCCGACTAGTCGGCAAAAGCAGGGGGTTCTTGATCCTGCTGCGCCGCCGGTCAGACTCCGGACGGTACCGCAACGCCGTCCTCGATCAGCGCACGCAGGCTAGCGAGCCCGGAGTCGTCGTAGGCCGGTACCGAGGCGAATGCCCCGTCAGGGGTACGGCGCGTGTAAAGGGCCGTGGCGCCCTCCGCCAGACGGGCCGGATCGCTGTCCAGCGCGAGCATGTCCGCGTCCGAGGCGCCGTCGAGACCGATCTTCTCCACGGCTTGGGCGAGCTGCGCCGAGTCGGCCTCGGAGGCGCGGATCACGAGCGTCACCGGATCGTTGCCACCGAACGCGCGCCCCCAGCCGGCCAGCAGCCCGGGATCGGCGATCAGCTCGTCGGCGAACGCCACCACGGCGAACGCGCGCGCGTCGGCGATCGGCCGCTTGCGGCCGAGCAGCTTGCGGTAGTCGGCCATGTGCCGATCCGCGATGCGCTCCCAGGAGTCGCGGTCGATGAAGGCGTTGCCGAGCTGCTTCTGCAGCGCCGCCTCGAACTCGTCTGGCGTGCTGACCTTCACGAAGTTCGTGCCCTCGTCCGGGATCTCGTTGAACCAGGTGGTGTCGTTGCAGACCACGAAGCGGCGCGTGGAGATCGCGATGCGCACCGCGCCGCTCGAGCCGGCGCGCTCCGCCCCGTCGTACCAGAGGGCAACGGCGTCGGAGTCCCGCAGCCAGCGGTAGAGGTCCGGCGTCTCGAGCCAGGCCTTGCTGGTGCCGCCGAAGAAGGCCTGGAAGTCCCAGCCGTTGCGCTCGCAGACGGCGCCGATGATGTCGGCGCGGCTGCGGCCGCGGCCGAAGGTCTTGACCACGGGCGGGCGGTTCTCGAGGCCGTGCGCGATCTCGTGGCACTCCCCCATGCCCACGCCGAGGCGGTGCGTGTAGCGGAAGTCGATCAGGTCGGCCGGGAAGTTCGGCGGGAAGTCGTTGTCGTGGTAAGTGATCACCGTGCGGCCGGAGAAGCGGCGCAGCAGCTCCTCGAAGAGGGGCGGGTTGTAGAAGAGCATCTGGTACTGGATGTGCAGCACGTCGATGTCGCGCTCGAGGATGTTCTCGATGAGGAAGCGGTCCGAGCCGTTCGCCCACAGCGCCATCTCGAAGGTCGGGACGACGAAGTCCTCGTCCTCGCGCAGCTTGTAGTCGCCGTGGTTGATCGAGCCGAACACGGTCACGTCGACGTCGGCACGCTTCTGGAGCTGCTCGACGATGTAGCGGCTGTACTCGGCGATGCCGCAGCGCGTGTTCCAGGTGGTGAGCAGGCCAAGCTTGATTCGGTCAGTCATCGGAACCTCTTGTGGCTAGAAGGGAATCTGCGGGGAGGCGCAGGGCCTCGGCGAAGTCGCTGAGCTCGCTGCGGACGGCGCACAGAAGCGCGCGTGCCCTGCGCGTGAGCTCCGGGCGCTCGCGGGTGCTGTCGATGAGCACGGCGTCGGCCGCCGCGACGAGCGACTCGAGGGATGCGGAGCCCGCCTCGCAGAGCGCGAGGTCGGGAAGGTCGCTCTCGCTGTGGCCGGCGCGCTCGAGGGCGCCGAGGATGCCCTGGGCCAGGGTGGCGGCGTCGCCCTCGGTGAGCTGAAGGGCCAGCGTGACCGGGTCGTCCGGGCCCATGGCGGACGCCCACGCGGACAGCGCGGCGCTCCACGTGGGCTCGTCGCTCCAGTCCGGTGCGTAGAGCACGAGCGTGTCGCGGCACTCGAGATCGGCCGGCGCGATGTTGCGCGCCAGCGGCAGCACCTCGTCGGCCAGCCGATCGAGCAAGCGCTCGGCGATCTCGGCGATGCCGTCCCAGCTGTAGCTCTGAGCGGCGGCCAGCGCACGCAGGCCTCGGGCCTCGCGGTCGGCGGGGTCGGCGGCCACGGCGCGCAGCGCCTCGACGAGCGCCTCCCGGCGGATCTCGTACACGTAGCCGGGTGAGGAGAGCACCGGCAGCTTGGAGGTCTCCGGCAGCCCGGTGCGCTCGGCGGGCAGCGCCCAGCCGCCGTCGTCGGGCACGAACTCGCTCGTCGGGCCCTCGATGTTGTGGATCACCGGCACGCCGCACGCCATCGCCTCGAGCGCCGGCATGCAGAAGCCCTCGCCGCGATAGGGCGTGACCAGCACATCCGCGGCCCGGTAGAGCTCGGCGATCTCGTCGGGCGAGAGGTCGTCGTCGATGTAGACGATCGGCGCGCTCTGGCCGCTCTGGGCCAGGCGCTGGATCTCCTCGCCGCAGTTCTGGCGGCGGTAGTGGCTCGAGGTGCCGAAGTCCTTGACCACAAGCTGCACGTCATCGTCCGGGCCGAAGGCCTCCGTCCACGCCTCGAGCAGCAGGTCCACGCCCTTGCGCCAGATGCTGCCGCCCACGAACAGGAAGGTGCAGCCCACCTCGGGCAGCTCGCGGCGCGGGCCCTCCGGCGTGTAGCGCTCGAGGTCGACGCCGTTGGGCACCACCTCCACGATTCCGGGCGGCATGCCGGCGGCCACGTAGCCGTCGCGCACGTACGCGCTCGGCACCCAAACGCGGTCGGCGCGGGCACGCGCCTTCTCCACCCACTCCTGCGGCGGCGCCCCGAACTCCCAGGGCAGGATGATCACGGTGGGTCCGAAGGTCACCGGGTCGAAGTCGGGTGGCCAGGAGTGCGTGATGCCGGGGCCGTTGTCGTCCATCATCCCGCTGGCCTGGGTGCGGTAGAGGACGTTGTGGCCGCGCTCGGCGAGCGCGTCTGCAATCCCGTCGTTCACGGTCGCGAGCGAGGCGTTCGAGCCGAAGCGCCCGCGGATCGTGCAGAGCGCCTTGCGTGCACGGCGCCCAAGGTGGCGCTCGACGGCGCTGCCGGCGAGCTCGGTGAAGCGGGCGGCGGTGGCCTCGGGGCCGAAGCGCTCGATCAGCTCGGGACGCGCGGCGGCAGCCTTGGCCTCGGCCGCGGCGGGGGCGCGCGCGATCTCCTGCATGATGCCCGCGAGCGAGTCCACGTCGGGCTCGAACCAGTTGTGCCCCTTGTAGAGGTCGCCCCAGAGGTCGGCGTCCTCCGGCACCGGAACCAGCGTGCCGTCGAAGAGCCAGCTGATGCGGTCGTTCATGAACGCCAGACTGCCGCCGAAGCGCGGGCCGATCGTCGGCAGGCCCATCGCCATCGCCTCCATGTACGGCCGGCCCCAGCCCTCGCCGCGGGAGGCGAGCACGTAGGCGTCGGCAGCGGCGTACAGGCCGGGAAGCTCGGGGTCGTCCAGGCGCAGCGGGCGGATCTCGATCGGGGCGAGATCGTTCGCGCCCGCCGGGCCGAACTCGGAGTGCATGAAGCTCTCGATGCGCTCGCGCACGTAGTCGTCGCCCTTGGTGAGGTTCGTGGCCTTGAGGACGAGGCAGACCGGGTCGTCGGCGCCGAAGGCCTCCGCCCATGCGCGCAGCAACTGCGTCCAGCCCTTGCGCTCGTTGAAGTCGAAGTTGGAGAGGAAGACGTAGCGCCCCGCCTCGAGCCCCAGGTCGAGCGGCTCGGCCCCAGGCTTGAACAGGTCGAAGTCGAGCGTGCCGCCCAGAATGCGGAGCTTCGACTCGGGGATCCCGCCACGGCGGTAGGTCTCGAAGTTGTGCTCCGACGGCACCCACACCTCGTCGCGCGCGAGCAGGAACGACTCCCACTTGCGCGGCAGCGAGTCGGTCTCGAACATGCTCCGCGCCACGTTCACGGCGTTCTCGACTGTGGGCTGACCCCTCCACGGGAGGTACTGGTGGACGGCGACTACCTGCGACCGTGGCGTTCGCTGGAACTGGCGCGAGAGCATCCTGTGGTCCTCGGGGGAGAGGCCGGTGGAGCCGGTGGACCAGCCCAGGTCACGCGCGGCGGGCTCGAGGCCGGCGCGTTCGAGCACGCGAAGGAAGCCGCGACCCTCGTCGGCGAAGCCGGTCATGTCGGTGAGCGGACCGAACCAGGCGATGCCGGCAGGGGCGCTCGAAGAGCTGTGGGACGGATCCACGTCCCAGTAGTTCGGCAGCGCCCCTGCCGCCTTGAGCTATGCGGTCTTCAGGCGCGGCTTGCGGTGAGCCCGCATCGAGAGCGTGAACATCCGCTTGGGCAAGCCCGGAGCAGCCACGTAAATCGTGACCCTCGCGCCCTTGCCGAGCAGCTTGTGCCGGAACGCCTTTGTCAGCACCGCCCGGCCGTGCTTGGCCTTGAACGACTTCGACCTGAACGGGCACCCGTGACCCTTGCAGAGCAGTGTCACCTTCGCGCCGCCGGGCAGCCCGGTGAGCACGAGCCGCCTGATCATCGTGTTCTTGCCCTTGAGCTTGAAGCTGCGCGAAAGCTTGGCCTTCGTGAGCCGCGGCTGGACGGGCGCAGTGCCCTGCGAACCGCCGCCGGCGCCGGACGTGGCGGTGCCGCCGCCCGTGCCCTGCCCGCTGGTGACGACCACCGGCGGCGCCGGCGCCACGGAGAAGTGGCGCGCGAGGTCGGTGGTGTTGCCTGCCGCGTCCTCCACCCTGACCCTGAAGGTGTGCGAGCTGCCGGGCGCGAGGCCGCTCAGCGTCTCGGAATGAGGATCGCCGCAGGCCGTGAACCCGACGCTATCGAGTGCGCACATGGCGCCGACGGGAGTGGCGTCCGAGTAGTCGAACTGGAAGGTGATCGGACCGGCGCCCACGATGGCGCCCTCGGATGGCCCATCGCTGAACGACGCGTCCGGGGCGGTGCGATCGACAACGAACGACCGGGTGACCGAGGCCGTGTTGCCGGCGTCGTCCGTGGCCCTCAAGGTGTAGGTGTAGCTGCCGTCGTCGGGAAGCGGCGGGCTGAACGAGTCGGTGCACGATGAGAAGGACCCGCCGTTGAGCGCGCACTGCACCGACGCATCGCTGTCGGTGCTGAAGCTCACCGGAACGAAGGTGGCGGTGGTGTAGGGATCGACCGTGCCGACCGTGAGGCTCACCTGCTTGTCCACGGTCACGCTCACCGAAGCGTCTGTCGCTCGTCCACTGGTGTCGACCGCTCGCGCGGTGAGGGTGTGCATGCTGCCCTGCGTATAGCCGCTCATGTCGATCGCGGCGCCGTAGGGAGCAAACGTGTCCGACGCCTTGACGAGGCCGTCCACCAGAAACACCACCTGGCTCACCCCCGCGTTGTCCGAGGCGGTGGCGGAGGCGTGCATGGTTGGTCCGACCTTCCCACTGGGGCTCACGCTCACGCTCGGATTCGTGACGTCCACCCAGGTCAGCGAAACGCTTCTGTCGGTGTCGAGCGTCACCGAGCAGCTACTGCCGGAGCACGACCCGGACCAAGCCGCCGCAAACCCGGACGGGCCGCCCGTGGCGCTGAGGGTGTAGCTGTCCCAGCCGCTGCTGGGCTCGTCGCACGGTAGCTCGCCACAGGACACCGTCTGCGATTGGGATACGGAGCATGTCCCCCCACTGCCCGCCGGGCAGCTGATCCCCGGGGTGGTGCTGCTGATCGTGCCGCTGGATGGCCGGGTGACCACCAGCGTGTGCGTGAACGTCTCGTCGACGCCCCCACCGCCACCGCCACAGCCGGTGATCGGGCAGTCCGCCGCCGCGGGCCGCGGGAACGCGAGCACGAGCACGGCGCCGACGAGAACTACCAGGAACGTGAGCGCGACCAGCAGCCGCCGCTCGATGGACTGCGAGTAATGCATCCGAGCTACCTCCCGCTGAAGGACCAGGTCGCGGCCAGTCTGCAATCGCGGGCGAACCCCCGGAAGCGCGCTAGCCACCCATCTGAGGTATGGGTAACCGAACTAGGTCAGAACGCGGACGCGCTTAAACGCTGACGTCGATGTGAGGCAGCCCGTCGTCCTCCTGGGGCTCCTCGGGCTCTGGCTCGGGCTGCTCGCGCTGGTGGCGCTGCTCCCGCTTCTGCTGCTCGCGCTTCTGCTGCTCGCGCTTCTGCTGCTCGGGATCGATCCGGTGCTGTACCGGCTCAACCGAGGGGATGCTGGGAATGCGCGGGGCGATCGGCTGGATCGGATCCATGACTCATCGGGGGGCTCAGGAGTTCCGCTGCTCCGCGGCGTCAAGTGCGGCGAACTTGCGCTCGGCGAGGATGCGCGCCCGCTGGCGCACTTCGGCGAGGGCGATCTGGCGCCAGATGTACACCGAGGCGGCCCACACGGCCACGTAGGTCACGGCGCCGCCGAGCAGCGCGCGAAGGCCGAGGTGCACGAAGTCCGTGCCGGAGCGCCACGACAGCCAGGCCATCAGCGCGAAGCCGGCCAGGCCGCCCATGCCCTTCCAGCGCCGGATCTGCATCTGCGCGCGCGGGTGAGAGGAGACCTTGACGTCGTCGGAGCCGGCCGGGGTGATCGTGGTCGGCTGGTCGTCTGCCTGCTTCTTCTTAGCCATTCAGCTGTCCCTTCCGGCGGTTCTCGATCTCCTTCTTGAAGACGAAGCGGACGAGCCGCTCCTGGTGCTTCTCGCGGATGTGGTCGAAGCGGACGCCCACCGCGCCGTTGCCGGTGTCGCGCACGGCCGTGCCGCGAGCCTCGATCGGCCCATCGAGCTCCTGCTCGTCGTCGTCGAGCGGAATGCTCAGCCAGACGAACGTGCCGAGCTTGAGGCGGTCCGTGCCGAACAGCGAGGTCTCGAGCAGCAGGCCGTTGGCGCTGATGTTGATCGTGTCGGCGGTGAACAGCATCGAGTCCTTGACCGTCACCTGCACCGGAATGCGCACATCCACGCGCGCGAAGTCGCGGCGCTGGACGAGCTTCGGCTCCTCGCTGGAGATGAAGCGCACGGATCCGGATCCGCCCGTGTCGAAGCGCGCAAAGCCCTCCTGCCTGTAGAGGCCGCGGACCGCCGGATACTCGAGCACGGCGTCGGGGTCGGCGAGCACGGCCGCGTCCTTGCCAGGGTCGACCACGAGCGTGATCACCACGCTGTTGTCCACCAGCATCTCCACGTTGCCGGAGGTGCTGCCGAGGCCGCGGATCTGGAGATCCACGCGCTGTCCGGGAGTGACGACGTTGTCGCTCATACCACGATCATCGACGCGAGCGCGTGCGGATTTACAGGGAGAAGACCGCCGTCTACGGACGTGCCGCTGGAGATGTACGAGAACGGACGGCCGCTCCGGATCACGAGTCCCACGGCGGGTCCGATGTGGCCGGTCTCGTCGGCGTGAGTGAGCACGATGCGGGACACGCCTGTGGGCCCGAAGCCGCGCAGCACGTCGTCCGCGGCATGCTCGCCGACGGTTGCGGGCAGCGTGAGGTGAACCTCGTAGACGCCGATGCGCTCCAGGTCCGCGGCCAGCCGCTCCATCTCGCCTGGCGCGGCGGGTGACACGGTGGGCGTGTCGATCACCACGAGCGCGTGCTCGCGCGCGCCGGCGATGCGCGCGCGTGCCTCGCCCGGATCCTCGACGGGGTGCACCTGCACGCCGTACGGCCCGAGCAGGGCGGCCAGCTCAGCGCCGCCGTCGCTCGGGCGCAGACTGAGGCAGATCACGGGCACGTCGCTGTTCTGGGCGTACGTCGCGGCCAGGCGAGCAGTGCAGAGCGTCTTGCCCGAGCCGCCCGGGCCCACGAAGCCGACGGTGCGGCCGCGGCGCGACCAGGTGGACGACACCGGGATGCGGCGCGCGAGCGTCTCGCGCACGAGCCGGTCGAGCGACGAGTGCGGCGCGAACGGCAGCACGTGCGACACGGTCTCGGTCAGGATCCCCTCAGCCAGCGCGGGGTGAAGCCCAGCGGCCACCAGCTCCTCCATCAGCGCGCCCGCCTCGGCGGGGGCCCGCCTGCCGGCCACGAGTGGCGCCATCGCCGTGCCGGGGGCCGGCTGAGTGCGCTCGAGTGCGGTGGAAAGCTGGTCGGCGAAAGGAGCGGCCTGCTCCAGGATCTTTTCGATCGCCGGTGACTGGTGACTGGTGACTGGTGACTGGGGCTCCAGCTCTGTGGCCTGTGGCCTGTGGCCTGTGGCCTCCCGAAGCGCCTCAGGAAGCGCGTCGGAATCATCGATGACCTCAAAGCGGCGCGATGGCGCGGCACCGGCGTGGGCTTCCACTTCCACGAACTGCTTCTGGAAGAAGCCGGCCACGCCGCCGGTGAGGCCCTCGCGCCGGCGCGTGATCACGGCGTCGGGGCCCAGCTCGGCCTTGATGCGCGGAATGATCTCCTCGAGCGAGTTGCCGCGATATGTCCTCGTGGCGGTGCTCATGCGTTAACCACTCCAACCGTCTCTACCCGGATCCCCGGCATTACCTCGTTGTAGGAGCAGACGGGGAGCTGCGGCAGCGACTGCTCGCAGAGGCGGCGCAGATGGCGGCGCACGCGAGCCGAGCAGAGCAGCACCGGGCGGCCGCCGTGAGCGAGCGCGCCGTCCACCTGCTCCTTGAGGTGGGAGACGAGCAGCTGGGCGCGCGAGGGCTCCAGCACCAGGTACTCACCGTCGGCGGTCTGGGCGATCGAGTCCGACACCTCCTGCTCCACCACCGGGTCGAGCGAGATGGCGCGCAGCTTGCGCTCGGCGTCGAGGTGCGGCGCCGTGATGGCGCGGCCGAGCGCCTGGCGCGCGTACTCGGCGAGCAGCGACGGGTCGCGCGTGACGCGCGCCTTGTCGCCGATCGCTTCGACGATCGTGCCGAGGTCGCGCACCGACACGCCCTCGCGCAGGAGGTTCTGCAGCACGCGCTGCACCTCGCCGAGCTGGAGCACGTCCGGCACGACCTCCTCGACGACGGCCGCGTTGGTCTCCTTGAGCTGGTCGAGCAGCTGCCTGGTGTCCTGGCGCGTGAGCATGTCCCCTGCGTTCGCCCTGATGGTCTCGGTGAGATGGGTGACGATCACCGACTCGCGGTCGACGACCGTGTAACCCAGCGCCTCCGCCTCCGCGCGCGCCGTGTCCGGGATCCAGGTGGCCGGAATTCCGAACGCCGGCTCCGTGGTGGGCACGCCCTGCAGCTGCCCAACGGCGTCGCCCGGGTCCATCGCAAGCTGATGCCCAGCCAGGATACGCCCCTGGGCCACCTCGGCCCCGCGAACCTTGACCACGTACTCGTGGGCGTCGAGGCCCACCTCGTCGTGGATGCGCACGGGCGGGATCACCACGCCGAGCTCGGATGCGATCTGGCGGCGAATGGTCTTCACGCGGGCGAGCAGCGAGCCGCCGGCGCTGTCGTCCACAAGCGGGACGAGGCCGAAGCCGATCGCCAGCTCGAGCGCGTCCACCTGGAGCGCCTCGAGGGCGGCGTCCTTGGGAGCGGGCAGCTCCTTCTGCGCCTCGGCCTGGGCGAGCTGCGCCTGCTGCTCGGCCACCTCGGCGGCGCCGGGGCGGTCCTTGATCGAGCGCCAGAGCATGAGGAACAGGCCGCCGATCACGATGAACGGGATCTTCGGCAGGCCCGGGATCAGGGCGAGCACGACCATGGCGCAGCCGGCCACGAGCGGCGCCCTCTTCTGGCCCGTGATCTGGCCGGCGATGTCGTTGCCCAGGTCCTTCTCGGAAGCGGTGCGGGTGACGATGATGCCGGTGGCCACCGAGATCATCAGCGCCGGGATCTGCGCGGACAAGCCGTCGCCCACGGTGAGCAGCGAGAAGTGGTGGCCGGCCTCGCCGAGCGACATGTGCTGCTGGAGCATTCCGATCACGATGCCACCGAGCAGGTTGATCGCCACGATCAGCATGCCCGCCATCGCGTCGCCCTTCACGAACTTGGAGGCGCCGTCCATCGCGCCGTAGAAGTCAGCCTCGCGGGCGATGTCCTTGCGGCGCTGGCGCGCCTGCTCGTCGGTGATCTGGCCGGCGTTGAGGTCCGCGTCGATCGCCATCTGCTTGCCGGGCATGGCGTCGAGCGTGAAGCGGGCGGCCACCTCGGCAACGCGGCCGGCGCCGTTGGTGATCACCACGAACTGGATGACCACGAGGATCATGAAGACCACGAGGCCGACCACCACGTTGCCGCCCACCACGAAGTTGCCGAACGACTGCACCACGCCACCGGCGTCGCCGTGCAGCAGCACGAGGCGCGTGACCGACACGTTGATCGCGAGCCGGAACAGGGTCGAGAGCAGCAGCAGGCTCGGGAACGACGAGAAGTCGAGCGCGCTCGGGAGGTAGAGCGTGGTGACGACGATCGCGAGCGCCGCCGAGATGTTGAGGCTGATGCAGAGGTCCACCAGCGCGGGCGGCAGCGGGATGATCATCATCATCACCACCAGCACCACCGCACCCGCGGCGAGCAGGTCGGTGTGCTTGGTCAAACGGCCCATCGTCGCTTCCATCAGCCGGCCCTCCTACCTGCCATGCGGTACACGAAGGCGAGCAGCTGGGCCACCGCCTGGAAGAACTCCTCGGGGATCTCCTGCCCCACCTCCACGCCGGCGTGCAGGGCACGCGCGAGCGGCGGGTCCTCGACGATCGGGATGCCGCATTCCTTGGCGATCTTGCGGATCTGAGCGGCCACGAGGTCCGGGCCCTTGGCCACGACCTCGGGCGCTGCCTTGCCGCTGTCGTACTTGAGCGCCACGGCGAAGTGGGTCGGGTTGGTGACCACCACGTCGGCCTGCGGGACGGCGGACATCATGCGCGCGCGGGCGGCCTGGATCTGGCGGCGGCGGATCGCGGCTCGCACCTCGGGCGGGAGGTTCTGCTGCTTGGCCTCCTCCTTGACGTCCTCCTTCGACATCTTCAGCGACTTCTCATGCCGGTGGCGCGCCCAGAAGTAGTCGCCGATCGCGATCACCAGGTAGGCGACGGCGAGGCGCCGGGCCACCATGAGCACCGTATGCCCCACGGTGGAGAGGAAGTCGGCGGGCGACATGCCCACCGAGGCGGCCATCTCCTTGACCTTGGGTGCCACGGTGGCGATCGCGATGGCGCCGAGCACGATCACCTTCGCCAGGCCCTTGCCGGCCTCGAAGGCCGACTGCGGCCCGAACAGCCGCTTGATGCCGGCCGTCGGGTTGAGCTTCTTGGGATCCGGCTTGAGCGCCTGCATGTTGATCTTGGGCCGGACCTGCGCCACGTTGGCGAGCACGCCCGCGAGCAGGCACACGCCCGCGATCGGAGCGGTCGCGGTGGCGGCGGTGCCGAAGGCGGTGCCGAGCAGCTTGCCGAGGCCCTGCTGGCTGACCACCTCGGGGTGGCTGATCTGGGTCAGGCCCTGGTACATCCCGCCCTCGAGCTTCTGCACGAGCTTGGGGCCGAACGAGCCGAGCGCGAACAGGGAGGCGAGCAGCACCACCGAGCCGTTGACGTCCGGTGGACTTTGCGACCTGCCCCTTCTTGCGCGCCTCACTGCGGCGCTTGGGAGTTGCCTTTTCTGTGCGCTCGCCCGGCATTGCCTACGCCACGTGGATCGACTGGAGGGCGGACGAGACGGACACCTGCACCTGGTCGGAGATCCAGCCGCCCACGAACGGCAGCGACACGCCCATCACCAGGAGGCCGACGGCGATCTTCGCGGGGAAGCCGACGGCAAAGACGTTGAGCTGCGGCATCACGCGGGCCACCAGACCCATCGCGCAGTCGGTGAGCAGCACGGCCAGGAGCACCGGCGCGGCCAGCTCGATGGCGGAGCCGAAGATCGAGACGAACGCGTGGTCGGCGCCGCCGACGATCGAGGTGATCGACGGGAACTTGCCGATCGGCACGAGCTGGTAGCTGCGCGCCAGTCCCTCGATCATCCAGTGGTCGCCGTCGATCGCGATGAAGACCAGCACGCCCACCATCGCGTAGAGCTGGGTGAGGATCGGCGACTGCGTGCCCGTGATCGGATCGATCAGCGAGCCGAACGAGAAGCCCATCGCGGTGTCCATCAGCGAGCCCGCCACGCTGATCGCGGCGAACACCGCCGCAAGCGCGAACGAATAGGAGAGGCCCACCAGCAGCTCCTTGCCGATCAGGCCGGCCAGGTTGAGGCCATCGAGGTTGAGATGCTGGCCGTGCAGGGCCAGCGGAGCGATCCCGAACGAGATCGCCACCGCCACCACGCCGCGGGCTCGCGCGGGAAGCATGCGCGAGGAGAAGATCGGCGCCAGCAGGAACAGCGGGCTCACACGCGCGAGCACGAGGATGAAGCCGGCGAGCTGCTGCTCGCTCACCTGTTGCAGCAGGGCGTTCACGAGACGACGCCTGGAATCCCCTGCCAGAGCTGCTGCGTGTAGGTGACGATCTGGTTGAGCATCCAGGGCCCGCCCACGACCAACACGACGATCGTCGCGAGGATCTTCGGGATGAAGGTGAGCGTCATCTCCTGGATCTGCGTGATCGCCTGGAAGATGCTCACCATCAGGCCCACCACGAGGCCGGCCAAGAGGATCGGCAGCGCCACCTTCACGGCGACGGTGATGGCCTGCATCACGAGGTTGATGACGACGTCCTGGTCCATTGGCTACCTCAGTGGAAGCTCTGAACGAGCGATTGGGTGACGAGGTTCCAGCCGTCCACCAGGACGAACAGGAGGATCTTGAAAGGCAGGGAGATGAAGACCGGCGGCAGCATCATCATTCCCATGCTCATCAGCGTCGACGAGACGACGAGATCGATGACGAGGAACGGCAGGAAGATCAGGAAGCCGATCTGGAACGCCGTCTTCAGCTCGCTGATGATGAACGCGGGGATCAGCGTGTAGGTGGGGATGTCCGCGCGCGTCTTCGGCTGCTTGAGGTGCGCGAGCTTGGCGAACAACGCGAGGTCCTTGTCGCGCGTCTGCTTGAACATGAACTGGCGCAGCGGCTCCTGGCCGCGCTGGATCGCCTGCGCCTGTGTGATCTTGTGGTGACTCAGCGGGTCGATGGCGTCCTTCTTGATCGCCGTGAAGGTGGGCGCCATCACGAAGATCGTGAGGAACACGGAGATGCCCACGAGCACCTGGTTGGGTGGCGCCGTGGGCGTGCCGAGGCCACTGCGGATGAAGCCGAGGACGATCAGGATGCGGGTGAAGCCCGTGACCGTGAACAGCAGGGCCGGGACCAGCGAGATCCCGGCGATGATCAGGAAGATCTCGACGGCGTTGCCGCCGGAGGTGTGGATGTTCACTTCCGCACCGTCCTGCGGCGCATCTCATTGAGGATGTCCTTGATGAGGATGCCGCTCTTCTGCGGGCGCGCCGGGGCCGGCGCCGCAAGCTCGTCCCCCTCGGCGTCGTACTCCACGTCCTGGCCGATCAGCCCGGCACCCAGCGCCTCCTCCTCGGAGTAGGTGCGGATCGGCGTGACCCCGTTCTCGCTGGCACCCACGAGCACGTACTCGCGGCCGCTGCGCACCAGGTGCACCGAGCGGTTTGGACCGAGCGGGAGCGTGGCCAGGTTGGCGAGGCCGCTGCCCGAGGCGCCAGCCTCGCGGCTCGCCTTCACCTGCTTGAGGATCCAGTAGAGCCCGTAGATCACGGCGAGCACGATCGCCAGCCCGACGAAGGTGCGCACGAGGCTGCCGCCGCTCGCGCCGGGTGTGCTCGCGCTGTGCTGCGTCTGCACGGGAAGGTTCAGCGGCGTGTTCTCGCCCGGCCCGGAGGGCTTGGCGGCGAACGCCGAGTGTGCCGGCAGGAAAAAGCCGGTCAGGGCCGCACTTGCGGCAAGGGAGAATCGAGCCAATCGCATTGAGGGACGGTCCGAAGTTGAGGGACTAGGACCAGCCGAGGTAGTCGGCAGCGCCGACCTGGGCTTTAGCTCGAGTGACTAGTGACTAGTGACTGGTACCGGGCCCACAGCCAGTCACCAGTAACCAGCGCCTACTGCTCAAGCGAAGACTCGGCCTCGCGCAACCGGCGGGCCGGGGAAACCACTTCAGTCAGCCTCAGTCCGAACTCCTCATCGATCACGACGACCTCTCCCTTGGCGATCCGCTTGCCGTTCACAAGCAGGTCGACGGGCTCGCCGGCGAGGCGGCTGAGGGAGACGATCGAGCCCGGGCCGAGGGCAAGCGTCTCGCCGATGGTCATGCGCGTGCGGCCGATCTCGACCGCGAGCTCGACGGGCACGTCCTCGAGGCGGTGGAGGTCAGCGGCACGCTGCTCCGTCACCGTCGTGCTCTCGAGCGCCTGGTATTCGATCTCTTGGGACACGAGTTCCTCCTACTGGACGGCCACGTCGGTGAACAGGACCTCGTCGACCTTGACGTCGGTGTGCTGGCGGATGCCCTTGAGGATCTCCTTCTTGAGCTCCTCACGGCCGCTGCGGTCGATCAGGTCCTTGGAAGGCGTATCGGTGACGATGTTCGTGATCACGTCGCGCACAGCAGGCTCCTGCTCGAGCGCGCCGTAGTTCTCGCTGGTGCTGGCGCCCTCGGAGGTCGGGAGGACCTCCTTCTTGTCGAGGACGAGCGACACATCAAGTTTTGCGTAGCGGCCATCGGCCATGTTCAGCAAGAACTCCTTGGGCATCACGTAAACGGTGCCTTCGATCTTCGGCTTCGGCGCCTTCGGCGGCTTCGCCAGGACCGTCTTGTACACACCCCCCATGAGCAAGAGCACGATGGGGATCACGAACTTGAGCTTCTTCTTCATTCAGTACTCCCTCCGTGGAGTTGCTCATCCGTTCCCTGGAATGTCGGGCGTGATCTGCTGATCCTTCCTGAGCAGCACGATCTCGACCCTTCTGTTCTTTGATCGGCCAATTGCCGTGGAGTTGGAGGCCACCGGGTAAAGATTTGCGTAGCCCGCCGCGCCCAGCCGGAACTTGTCGATGCCGGTGTGAATCAGGAAGCGCACCACCACCGACGCGCGCGCCGTGGACAGCTCCCAGTTGCTGGGGAACTGCGAGCCCGAGATCGGCACGTTGTCGGTGTGGCCCTCGACCATGATCGGGTGGGTCTTGTCGATCTGAAGCGCATGGCCGACGCCCGTGAGGAGTGGCACCGCGGGCGGCTTGAGCACCGCCTGGCCGGGGTCGAACACCACGCGGTCGGTAAGGAGGCGGACCACCAGCCCGCGCTTGGCGATCACGGTCTGGAGCTGCTTTGAGAGTCCGTGCTTGCGCGCGTAGGCGTCGATCTCCTGCTTGATCCGCCTGAACTCCTTGTCGTCCTTGGCCTTCTGGCTCTCGGTGCTCTTCTCGCCGATCTGGGGCTTGATCGGCTCGATCGCGGGAGTTGCCGTGGGCGCGGGGCTCTTGCCCTGGCTGCCGCTGTTCACGATTTGCTTGCCGCCGCTCAGGATCTTGCCCGAGAAGGCGTCCTGGAGCGACTTCTGAAGCTGGTTGTACTTGGAGGTGTTCACGGACGAGATCGAGAACAGCACCATGAACAGCGCCATCAGCAGCGTGATCATGTCCGAGTAGGTGAGGAGCCAGCGCTCCTCGTTCTCGTGCTCGCCGTGACCGCCGCCGCGGCGGCCTCGCCGCCCTCCGTGCGCGCTCATGGGCCGCTAGGCCGCTGCCGCGGCCGGCTCGGCGACGCCGGACGGAGCACCCTCCTCGGCCCCGTCCGCGGCCCGCTCCTCGGGCGCGACGTAGGCGAGGAGCTTGCTCTCCACCACGCGCGGGTTGTCGCCCGCCTGGATGGCGAGGATGCCCTCGATGGTGAGGTAACCGAGCTCCTGCTCGACAGAGGAGAGGAACTTCAGCTTGTTCGCGACGGGGAGGAAGACCACGTTGGCCGAGCCCACGCCGTAGAGCGTGGCGATGAAGGCGCCGGAGATGGCGGGGCCGAGCGTGGCCGGCTGGGACAGGTTCTCGAGCACGTGGATGAGGCCCATCACCGTGCCGGTGATGCCCAGCGTGGGCGCGAAGCCGCCCGCCTTCTCGAACGGCTGGGTGCCCTTGGCGTGCCGGGCGGACATCGCCTCGAGCTCGATCTCGAGGATCGTGCTCACGAGCTCCGGGTCGGTGCCGTCCACCACGAGCTGCATTCCCTTGCGGGTGAACTCGTCCTCGACGTGCTGGAGCTCGTCGTCCAGGGCCAGCAGACCCTCGCGGCGGGCCATCTCGGCGAACTTCACGAGCAGCGTCACGCGGTCGCGGACCTTGTACTCGGGCGGGCTGAACGCGAGCTTGTACAGCTTCGGCACGAGCTTCATCTGCACCATGGACGTGCCGGCCATGGTCACGCCTAGCGTGCCGCCGAACACGAGCAGCGCCGCGGGGATGTTGATGAACGCGGGGATCTGCGTCCCCTCCATCATGGCGCTCATCAAGATCCCGGCGATCGCCAGGCCGATTCCTATTGCCGAAATAGCTTTCATAGCGCAGAGCCTCGTCCCCGGTATTCGGCCGGGAGCGGCGAAATCTTTGGTCTGGATACCTCTGGTTAGGCCGTCCGGAGGGCGGCCATGCGGATGCTCGCGCGCCACTCGCGCACGGCCTCGGCCACCTCTTCCGGCGTCTCGGTCACGACGATCTTGGTGCCCGTGGCGAGCGCGACATGCGTGTCAGGGCAAGCCTCGACGAAAACGATGAGGTCGTCGTTGAGGAGGAAAGGCTCGTCAGAGTGGCCGAGTCGGTGAAGAGTGATCATGGGAGTCCTTAGTGGCTGGTGACTGGTGACTGGTTCAGTGCCTAGTCACTAGTCACTAGTCACCAGTCACCGAAGTTCCGTGCCGCGAGGCACGACAGAGGTCCCTCAACCCTGCCGTGCCTCGCGATCACGCTTTGCGATCAGCGGCTATTAGCGCTTGAGGTTCACCAGGTCGTTGAGCATGTCGTCAGCGGTGCTGATGACGCGCGAGTTGGCCTGGAATCCGCGCTGGGCGCTGATCATGTTGGTGAACTCGGTGGCGAGGTCGACGTTCGACATCTCGAGCGTGCCCGACTGGGTCGCGCCGAAGTCGCCGCCGGGGGTGCCGATCTCCTCGGCGCCCGAGGCCGCGTTGGCCGTCCAGCGGTTGCCGGACGCGCGCTGCAGGCCGTTCTCGTTCGGGAACTTCGCCAGCGAGAGGTAGCCGGCCGTGGTGCGGGTGGACGAGCCGGCCGGGATGTAGCTGACCGAACCGTCCGGCCCGACCGCGAGGCTGGTCGACCCCTGCGGGAGCTGGATCAGCTGATCCGCGCCCGGAGGAGTGGCCGTGACGGTGGTGCTCGGCACCGTGCGGCCGAGGACGTAGAAGCCGTCCGCGGTCACGAGGTAGCCGTCGTCGTTGCGGCTGAAGTTGCCGGCGCGCGTGTACTCCTGCGTGCCGGCGGTCGGGGTGACCGTCACCGGGGGGCCGGCGTTGATCGTGCCCTGGCAGATCCGGAACCAGCCCTCGCCCTGGATCGCCACGTCGGTGGCGTTACCGGTGGACTGAAGGGCGCCGGAGCCCATCACGCTGTCGATCGAGCCGAGCTGCGTGCCCAGGCCGACCTGCGCCGGGTTCGCGCCACCCTGGCCCGGTCCCTGACCCGAACCGCCGCGCTGAAGCTGGGCGAGCGAGTCCTTGAACGTGGTGCGGCTGGACTTGTAGCCGATCGTGTTGACGTTGGCGATGTCGTTCGCTGTCACGTCCATCATGATCTGGTGGGTCTTGAGGCCGCTGATCGCGGCAAACATGCTCCGCATCATCGGGGCATCGTTTCCTTTCTCGGAAGCGGCCTCCCCGTCCATGGGGTCCGGCCGTCGTGGTTACGCGGGTCGCGCATCAGGCGATGACCGCAGAGTCGATGTTCGTGAACACGTGCTCGCGCATGTGCTCCTGGTCCACCGCCGTGATGACGGTCTTGTTGCGCACGGACACCACGAACGCGGTGCCGTCCACAAAGACGACTGAGTCGCGTGAGCCCTTGCTCGCGGCGCGGGCAGCGCCCGCCTCGAGACGCTGAAGCGTCCCATCCGAGAGGTCGATGCCCCTGCGCTCGATTCGCTGCAGAGCATGCTGCGAGAACTGCAGCTTGCCGGCCTGCTGCTGCCGGAAGATCTCCTGGAACGACGGACCGCTGAGCGGCGTCGCGGCACCGCTTGCGCCAGCCGGCGTGGAGCCGGCGGGCGCGGCGGGCGCGAGGCCCGGCGGCACCAGAGCGGGGTTGTGGGCGGGAGTGGTCACTGAACTCCCAGCACGTCGCTCGGCGTGATCTGCGTTCCGCTGTCAAGCGTGAGGTGCGTGGTGCCGTCGGAGCTGAAGTCCACCTTCTGCACCACACCGCTGGCGTCGCTCCCGTCGCTGCCGAGGAAGCTCACCGTCTTGCCCAGCAGGGCAAGGCTCTGAGTCTGCTTCTGGGCATCGAGCGTCGAGTTCGACGTGGTGGACAGGTTGGTGAGCTGCTCCAGGATCGAGTACTGCGTCATCTGCGACACCGACTGCGTGGGGTCCTGGCTGCTCGCGGACATCGGGTCCATGTTCTGGAGCTCGCCGACGAGGATCTTCAGGAAGCTGTCCTTGTCGAGCGAGGCGCCGTCCCTCTGCTGCTGGGTGGCCGACGACGTCGGAGTGGTGATCGAGCTTGTGGGATCTACTGACATTTCTCGTCTCTCCTTGTCGCTAGGCGAGCACGTCGACCAGCACGCCGTTGGGCAGGCTGATCGTCGTCTCCTCAGCGGGATCGGCGGAGGCGCCGGTGTCGGCTTCCTCCGGGTGGTGGTTGCGGCCGGGCCGCTGCTGCGAGCCCTGGTTGCCGAAGCTGGCCTCGCGCTGCTCCTGGCCGGTCGTGCCGACGTCGAAGTGCGTGAGGTTGATGCCCTGAGACGCCAGTTGCCGACGGAGCTCGTCGCCGCCGTCACGCAGCACGTGGGCGGCGTGAGAGGCGTCCGCCACCACCCGCGCCACCACACCGTCCGGCGTGGAGCGCAGGTGAATGTCGATCGAGCCGAGCTCCTCGGGATGGAGCTGCACGCGCGCCTGTGTGATCCCGCTCGACTGCGAGATCTTGATCACCTGCTGCACGGTCTCCACCGCCTGCTGGAGGCGCATGCCGGGAGCCGGTGCCTGCGGAGCGGCCGCCGGAGCGGGCGCGGCGGCCTGCGGCGCCGGCTGGGCCGGAGCCGCGGTGGGCGCGGCTGGGGCAGCGGCCGGCTGGGCCGCCGGCTGAGCCGCACCGGCGGCGGGCGCCGCGGGGGCGGGAGCGGCCGCCGCAGCGTCCTGCGTCTGCTGCTGCGGGGGCTGCTGCTGACCGGCGTTCTGCTGGGAGGGGTTGTTGTCCTGCGTCGGAGCGGTTGTCGCGTGCGCGGGCGTCTTCGGCTGGGCCGGGACGGCGTTTGCGGGCGACGTCGTGTCCGGCTTGGGCTGCTGCGTCACAGCCGCGGCCGGGGTGTCGGGAGTCGGCAGCTGGGTGTCGGCAGCCTTGGTTGCGACTGCCTCGGGCGCGTCTTTGGACGCGCCCGGCAGCGCCGGGACGGCAGCGCCCTCGGCGGCGCGGGCCGCCTCGGCGGGCACGCCGGCCTGCGGCGTGGCCTGAGGCTGACCGGCCACCGCCGTGGGGGTGGCCGTGGAGGCAAGCTGAACCGGAGCGGTCACATGCGGGGCCACCTGCAGGCCCAGCTGCGGGCCCTTGGCAACTGCCGGAACGGCCTGACCCGCAACCTGCGAGACCGACACGGCGTCGGCGGCAGCCGCAACCGTAACCACCGGCACCGCGACGGCCACAGCGGCCGGAGCAGGCTCGGCAACCACGGTGGCAGGGGCAGCGACCGGCACGGCCGGAGCCTGAGCCGCTGCGGCGTCCGAGGCCTTGTCAACGGGCTTGTCCGAAGCCTCCGGCTTCTGGTCCTGCGACCCGCGACCTGCGACCTGCGACCTCTGACCGCGATCGTCGTCGCTCTTGCGAGGCGCCTGAGTCTTCTTGCTGGACTCCTGTCGCGAGTCCCTTACCTTCTGGCCTTCCGCATCAGCGGTCCGGGCCTGGTGCTGGTCGAGGAGAGTTCCGAATGGGTCTCCGCCCCCCTCCGACCTGCCTCTCGCGGGCGGCCGTCCGGGTGGTGGTTGCGAGCTGAGTGCCGCATCTGCGGCTGCTGTGCGATCTGGTGTCATGTCAAACCGTTGAGTAGGTGGGAGTGGACTGGGACTGGCTCGCCGCCGCCTGACCGCCGTCCTGGCGGTACTGCTGAGCGAACGAGAGGACGTTCTTGACGTAGTTCTGCGTCTCGGAGTACGGCGGTATCCCGCCGAAGCGCTGCACGGCGCCCGGGCCCGCGTTGTACGCGGCGAGTGCCTTGCTGTAGTCGCCGCCGAAGCGGTCGAGCTGCATCTTCAGGTAATGCGCGCCGCCGTCGATCGACTGCGCGGGATCGTGCAGGTTGGTCACGCCCAGCGAGGACGCCGTGCCCGGCATCAGCTGTGTGAGGCCCTGGGCGCCGGCGGAGCTGCCGGCGTCCGGGTTGAAGCCGGACTCCTGCTTGATCAGGCCCTTGAGCACGGCGGGGTCGATCCCGTACTTCGCGGCGGCGGCGTCGATCTGCTGCTCGTAGGGGACGCTTCCCGAGCCGGCGTCCGCGGGAACGCTGCTGGTGCTCGTGGCGGACTGGGCCGTGGCGGCCTGCGCAAGCTGCTGGTCGAAGCTCGTGGAGGTGGCAGCCGAGGGCGACGGCGAGCCGGCACCTGCCGAGGCGATCATCGCCTCGAGCTGCGACACGCGCGCAACCGCGCTCGACACGCTCATGCCGCCTGCCCTCCGCGGCGATGGATGTTGATCGCCATCTCGTCGAGGCGGGCGCCCTCGCGCCGGCCGGCCTCGCGAAGGTGCTCGGTGCGCTTGCGCGCCTTGAGGCGCTCGAGCACCTCGCGCTCGCGAGCAGCGTTCTGAAGTGCGCTGCGCCGGGCGTCCACCTCGGCGTCCTGGCGGTCCAGGTGCAGCGAGGCGGACTCGCGCTCGCGCTCCGTGCGCTCGAGGTAAGCCTGGGCGGCCTGAAGCTCGTGGGCGCTCATCGGCGCGCCGACGGCGGCGCGCTGAACACCCCGTGCCTGCTCCACGTTCTCGACGGCAGCCCGAAGCATCGCCTCGCCGCGGAGACGCAGCGCGAGCGAAGCCGCCAGCTCCTCCTTGGCGAGCTCTTCCTTGCGCTCCCGGAGCGCGCGCACGCGCTCGAGCTTGAACGTGAAGGGACGGTCCACGGTCCGGGTGATCGACTCGCGCTCAGGCTCCTGAACCTGAGCTGGACGCCTGTTCGACGGCCGCCGGGGTGGCGACGATCTCCTCGAGCCGGATCGCCCATTCGCCATCGACGAGCAACAGGGTGGCCTTCGCGAAAAGGTTCCCGTTCACGAGCACGTCGAGCCCGTCCTCGGGCTCCTTGTCGAGGTCCACGATGGCTCCCTCGCCAAGCGATACGGCCTGCGCGAGCGGCAGCTTCGCGCGGCCGAGCTCGGCCCAGAGGCGGACCCTTACGTCGAGAAGATGTGCGGCGAGATCGTCAGACGGATCGTTGACGTCCTCCGGCTCAGGCTCCGGTTCGAGCGCGGGAAGTGGCTCGATGGCGGGCGAGGGAGCCGGGGCAGCCGCGGCCGTGTCCTCGGCGGGGGCCTCGTCGTTCATGAGATGCGCGTAACGCGCACGCATGTCCTCAGCCGAAGGAAGGGCCTCATCGCCGGCGGCCTCCTCGGCCACAGGCTCAGGCTCAGGCTCCTCGGCAGGGGCCTCCTCAACCACAGGCTCAGGCTCGTCGGCCACCGGCTCCTCGACGGGGGGCGCCTCCTCCGCCGCCGCCGACTCGTCAGCCGCCGGCGCATCGTCCTTCATCAAGTCCGCATACCGCGCGCGCATCTCGTCCGCGCTGGGCAGGTTCTCTTCGCTCACGACAACCCTCCCCACGGGTGGCGGATCTGCACCGCGCGGGCGTTGCCGTTGCGGCCGGCGTCGCCCACGTGCGCGGGCACGTCGCCCGCATAGAGCACGACGCCCTTGGAGGCTGTGCGGCGCAGCCGCACGACGTCGCCCGGCTTCATCGCGAGCACCTCGGCCAGCGGAAGCTCGATCGCACCCACCTCCGCGCGCAGGTTCATGTCCACGTCGCCGACGGCGTTGCGCATGTCAGCGGCGCTCTGGTCGCTGATCTGAGCCGGCCCGTAGTGGCCCTGCTCGAGCTTCGACATGATCGGCTCCACCGCGCTGTGCGGGATCACCAGCGTCATGATCGACATCAGCCCGTCGATCATCGCCGACAGGTTGAGCAGCAACGTGGGCTCGCTCGGGGACACGATCTGCACCGACATCGGCGAGATCGCATGGCCATCGAGCTCCAGAGTCACATCGGCGAGGTCGTGCCAGGTGGAGGACAGCGAGTCCACGAGGCTCTTCACCGCGCGCTGCGCCACCGTCGTCTCCACGTCCGTGAGCGAGATGGGCTGGCCGGACGGGCCGCCGTGGCCGCCGAGCAGCCGCGCCACCAGCGCGAGCGCGAACGGCAGGTCCATGATCAGCGCGATCTCGGCGTCGAGCGGGTCGACGCGCAGCAGGTTGACGAGCGCCTGCCGGGGCACCTCCTCCGCCATCACCACGCCGTACGGCAGCTGGTCGGTGTTGAGCACGCCGAGCTGGAGCTCCGTGCGGAGCTCCGCGGACATGCGGCTCGAAGCCGACTGGCAGAAGTTCTCGTGCGCGACCTCGATCCGCCGGACCTGTTCGCGGTTGAACTTCGACGGGCGCCGGAAGTCGATCTCGCGTACGCGTGGGTGTCGGGTGGGAGTCATCCGTCCTCGTTAGTCGGCAGCTAGACGGCCAAATGGAGGGGCGGAATCGCGCTGGGACCGGGCGCGATCGGCGCGGGCTGCGCCTCTTCGCCAGGTGTCGGGTGTCGGGTGCTGGGTGTCGGCGACCTCGCCGAGCTGCATCAAGAGCGCATCAGCCTCCTCGGCGGTGCTCGCGTCGGCCACGGACTGGCGCAGGAAGTCGTTGATCGGGTCGCGCTTGGCGATCGCGAGGTCCGTCAGCGGGTCGGCGCCGTGCTGGTAGGCGCCGATCGCGATCAGGTCCTCCTTCTCCTTGTAGGCGGCCATCATGCGGCGCACCTCCTGGCCGGCGGCGCGCACCTCTGGGCGCGACCACCTCGCCGACGAGGCGCGAGACACGACTCGAGAGCACGTCGATCGCCGGGTAGTGGCTCGGCGTGAGCGAGCTCGCGCGAGAGCACGATGTGGCCGTCGAGGATCGAGCGCACGGCGTCGGCGATCGGCTCGTTCATGTCGTCGCCGTCGACGAGCACGGTGTAGAGGCCGGTGATCGAGCCGTTGCGGCTGGTGCCGCGAGCGCTCGAGCAGCTTCGGCAGCAGCGCGAACACGCTGGGCGTGTAGCCGCGCGTGGCGGGCGGCTCGCCGATGGCGAGGCCGACCTCGCGCTGGGCCATCGCGAAGCGCGTGACCGAGTCCATCATCAGCATCACGTTGTTGCCCCGGTCGCGGAAGTACTCGGCGATGGCGGTGGCGGTGAAGCGCGGCCTTGATGCGCACGAGCGCGGGCTGGTCGGAGGTCGCGACGATCACGACGCGAGCGCGCGAGCGCCGTCGCCGAGGTCGCGCTCGATGAACTCGCGCACCTCGCGGCCGCGCTCGCCGACGAGGCGATCACGTTGACGTCGGCGGAGGTCGAGCGCGCGATCATGCCGAGCAGCGTGGACTTGCCGACGCCCGAGCCGGCGAAGATGCCGAGGCGCTGGCCGCGGCCGCAGGGCACGAGCGCGTCGATCGCGCGCACGCCGAGCGACGACGCGCTCCTTGATCGCGCGGGCGCTCCATCGGGTCGCGGCGGCGGCAGCGATCGTGGACAGCGCGAGCTGCCGGCGGGCGGCGTCGCCGCGGGCGTCGATCGGGCGGCCGAGGCCGTCGAGCACCCGGCCGAGCAGCTCGTCGCCACGGCGCACGCGGAACTGCGCGCCGGTGGCGCGTGACCGCGCGGCCCGGGCCGATGCCGTGCATCTCGCCGAGCGGCATGAGCAGCGTGCGCGAGTCGCGGAAGCCGACGACCTCGGCGGGCACCGACTCGCGGTTGCGCCCGGTCTCGACCTCGCACACCTCCCCCACCTCGGCCTCCAGGCCGGTGGCCTCGATGATCAGGCCGATCAGGTTGATCACCGCGCCCGCGGCGCGCATGAAGGTCGCTCCACTTGAGGGCCTCGAAGACGCCCTCGAGCTGCGGATGCTCCGCGCTCATCGCCGCAGCTCGGCCTCGAGCACCTCGCGGGCGCGCTCGAGCTTCGTCTCGATGGTCGCGTCCACCTCGCCCGCGGCGCTGCGTACGAGCGCGCCGCCGCGCGAGACGCGGCGGTCCTCCTGAACCTCGAAGTGCTCGATGCCGCCGAGCGTGGAGCCGAGCGGCTCGATCGCCTCGCGCACGAGCTCCAGGTCGAGCGGGTTCACCTGCACGGTCACCCGCTCGCGGTCCACGAGGCAGCGCAGCGCTCCGCGCACCACGTCCACCACTCGCTCGGGCTGCGCCTCGATCGCGCCGGCCAGCACCTTCTCGGCCAGGCGCAGCGCGAGCTCGACAGCGCGCGCCTCCATCGCGTCGGCGGCCTCGGCGCGGAGCTGCTGCGCCTCGGCGAGGGCCTGCGCCGAGCGCGGCCGCCGCCGGCGCGAGCTCCTCGCGCGCGGCGGCCATGCCGGCCTGGTAGCCCTCCTCGTACCCCTGCTGACGTGCGGTGTGGCGAAGGTCGTCGGCCTCCGCGCGGGCGGCCGCCATGAAGTCGTCCGCCACCGCGCGCGGGTCGATGCTCGCGCTCGGCGCGGGCGCCGGCGGGCTCCGGCGGAAGCTGGTCGAAGGAGAAGGCGCTCGGCGGGCGCCTCGGCCACGCTAGACAAGCTCCTCCGCCTCCTCTGCCTCGTCGCCGCCGCGCGCGATCACGATCGCGCCGGCGTCCTCGAGACGGCGGATGCTGGCGACGATGCGGCCCTGCGCCTCCTCGATCACCGAGCGGCGCTGCGGCGGCTGGTACTCCATCTCCTCGATGAGCATCTCGGCGCCGCGCTGCGACATGTTGCCGAGGATCTTCTGCTTGACCTCCTCCGAGACGCCGCGCAGGGCGAGCGCGAGGTCCTTCTGGTCGACGTCCTTGAGCACGAGCTGCACGCCGCGGTCGTCGATCTTCACGATGTCCTCGAAGACGAACAGCAGCATGCGGATCTCCTCCGCGAGCTGGCTGTCCTTCTCCGCAAGCGTCTCGATCACGTTGCGCTCGGTGGCGCGGTCGGCCGAGTTGAGGATGTCGGCGAGGCCCTTCACGCCGCCCGACGCCGAGTAGTCCTCGGACTTGACGAGCGACAGCTTGTTGCGCATCACGGCCTCGACGTCCTTGATCACGTCCGGGCTCGTCTCGCTCATCTCGGCGATCTTCACGGCCACCTCGGCCTGCGTCTCGGGCGGCAGCTGGGCCAGCACCTGAGCGCCGATCGTCGTGCTCATGTTGGCGAGCACGAGCGCCAGCGTCTGCGTGGATTCGCCGGCGAGGAAGGCCTGGATCTGCTCGGGCGGCGTGCGCCGCAGGAACTCGAACGGGCGCACCTCGATGATCGCCGACAGACGCCCGATGATGTCCTTGGCGCGATCCTCGCCGACGGACCCCTCGAGCACCTCACGCGCGAAGTCGAGACCGCCCTGGGCGATGTACTCCGCGGCCATCATGTTGTCGGAGGCCTCGCCGTAGACGGCGTCAACGGCTTCCACCGGCACCGACTCCATCTTCGACATCTCTAGCGACAGCTGCTCGATCTCGGCCTCGCGCAGATGCCTGAAGATCGACGACGCGCGCTGCGCGCCCAGTGACACGAGCAGCACGGCCGCCTTCTGCCGGCCGGACAGCTTGGCCGGCGGCGTGGTGAGCGCCGCCGACGGGATCTGTTGTTCGAGAGCCTCGGACATCGCCTACGCCTCGTTCATCCACATGCGGACCTGCTGGGCCACGCGGTCTGGCGAGCGGTCGGCGAGCTCCTGCACTCCCTTCTTGGCGGGTGACTCGGCCGGCGGCTGGATCGCCGCCCGCATCTGTGCTTGCCTCGAGCTCGGCGAGCGACGTGGGCGCCTCGATCTCGTTCAGCCACGTGGGCTTGCGCATCAGCGTCTCGTCCTCGCGCTTCTTGAGGTGGCGGGACATGAAGAACAGGAAGGCCAGCAGCCCGATGCCCGAGCAGGACGTACTTGGCGTAGCCGATCGGGTTGAGCGGCGTCTTGGGCGTGGTGGCCGCCGGCTGCTTGGTGAATGCCACCTGGCTCACCGTGATCGTGTCGCCGCGCTTGGGCGTGATGCCCGCGGCCGCGCCGAGCGCGGACTGGAGCTGCGCCACCGTGGCCGGCGGCACCGACTTGTCCACCAGCACCGCCACGCCGAGCTTGTTCACCGCGCCGGGCGCCACCTTGGTGTGGGACACCGTCTTGCTGACGCCGTAGGTGGTGTTGAGGACGTTGTTGTTGTAGTTGTTGCCGCCGCTCGAGCCGGCGCCGCGCGTAGCTCGGGATGTTCGAGCCGGTGCCCGAGGTGCCGGTGGCGGAGCCCGAGCCCTTGAGCTTCTCGGTCGTCTTCGACTGCGTCAGCGGCACGCCCTTCTTCGCGTAGAGGAGGGCGTCCTTGCTCGTCTGGTCGACGTTCAGGTCGGCGTTCACCTGTACGGTGCCCTTGCCGGCTCCGACGGTCTGGTCGAGCATCGCCTGGAGCTGCGCGCCGAGCTGCTGGTTGTAGCGGCTCTGCGCGGCCTGCTTGAGGCTCGCGCTCGGGCCGTTGCCGCAGGCGTGTCGCTCGTGGGCCAGAGCAGCTGGCCGCTGCAGTCGGTGATCGAGACGTTCTGGAGCTGGAGCCCCTTCACGCCGCCGGCCACGAGCTGCGCGATGCCGCGCACGGAGTTCGAGTCGATCGGCGTGCCGCCCGTGGAGAGCAGCACCGAGGCCTTGGACTGGGAGTTCTGGTCGCTGAACAGCTGCTCCTCGGGGAGCACGAGGTTCACCTGCGCGCTGGTCACGCCCTGCACCTGCTCGATCGTCTGGGCGAGCTCGCCCTCGAGCGCGCGCTGGTAGGTCACCTGCTGCTGAAGGTTGCGAGGCACCGAGCTTCTGCTTGTCGAACAGCTCGAAGCCGGCCTGGCCGTTCTGCGGGAGACCCTGCTCGGCGAGCGCAACGCGCGCCCCGGCGGTCTGGCCGGAGTCGACGGCGATGCCGGTGCCGTTGTTCACGAGCTTCCACTTGATGCCCTTGGTGTCGAGGGCGGCGGTCATCTTGCCCGTCTGTGCGGGGTCGACGCCGGTGGCGATCGTCGAGTAGCTCGGCGACGTCGCCATCTTCATCAGCATGATCGCCACGAGCAGGACGCCGATTGCCGCGCCGGCCATGCCGATCTTGCCCTTCGTGCTCGTGTTCTGGATGAGGGTTCCCATTTACCTAGACCTGTGTGTGGAAGATGTCCGATTCGGCCTCGACGGCCTTGGTGCGAATCTGTGAGGCCAACTGCATCGAGAGGCGTGCGCGCTCGACGGCCATGACGACCGACGAGGGATCGCTGGCGGCGCCGGCGGCAAGCGACTGAGCCGCGTCCGCAGCCTGCGTCTGCGTATCGGCGAGGCCCTGGATGGCCTGCGACAGCGCGCCGCCGAAGCTCTGGCCACCCTGCTGCTGGCCGGGAGTGGCCGTGGGCGACTGGATCTGCCACTCCGCGCCCTTCGCGAGGATGCTGGGATCGATCGGCAGGGCCATCAGCGGAGGAGGTCGAGCGTCTTCGTGTACATGGACTTGGCGGTCTGCATCGCCGTGACGTTGGCCTCGTAGGAGCGCGACTCGGTGATCAGGTCGGTCATCTCCGTGACGGACTCGACGTTGGGCATGCGGACGTAGCCCTGGGCGTTGGCGTCGGGGTGGCCCGGGTCGTAGACGAGCTGGCCCTGGCTCGAGTCCTCGACGATGCCGGACACCTGCACGCCGCCCGGGGTGACCCCGGCATTGCCGCCGCCGCCCATGACGCCCGCGAGGGTGGCGCCGAAGCTCGCGCCGCCGCCGATCTCCTGGAGCACGACCTCCTTGCGGCGGTACGGCTGGCCGTTCGCGCCCTTGGTGGTCTGCGCGTTGGCGAGGTTCTCGGAGGTGACGTCCATCCGCAGGCGCTCGGCGCTGAGCGCGCTGCCGGAGATGTCGAGTGCGTCGAACATGCCCATCAGGCACCGCCGCCGATCGCGCTCTGAAGGATCTCGAGGCGGCCCTTGGCCACCGACACGAGCGACTCGTAGGTGAGGCCGTTCTCGGCGAGCTTGGACGACTCGGTGTCGATGTCCACGCTGTTGCCGTCCGGCTGCATCGGCGCCGACGGGTCGGTGGTCACCGCGAACTGCAGCGCTGTCCGGGCTCTGCCCGTCGGCCATCGCCGCGCGGAGCGAGGACTCGAAGTCGACGTCCTTGCGCTGATAGCCCGGAGTGTTGGCGTTTGCCACGTTCTGGGCGAGCGCCGTCTGACGAAGGCTCGAGCCGCGGATCGCGGCCTGAAGACTTAGGTCGGTGGTATCGAACAGATTCATGGATGCACCTTTCGATCGGTCCATCCATGGATCGAGCCATGACCCCGTCCGTGGGAGCCAGACGGAGTAGTCGGCAGCGTCAGGCGCAGCTTTAGGACGCGTTGCTTCGTCAGCCCGCGCTGTCGACCAGCTTGCGGCGCTCAATGGGCGGCGCATAGCCGGCCGCTGCGCGGCGGCTGCGATCCACGCGGCCAAGCCCTTCGCGAGCCAACGCAATCGATCTTGCAAGCTCGGCCGACACTCGCTGCTGCAGCTCGGCCGCCCGCTCCAGCGGCCCGCGGGCCGTCTCGGGCGGCAGCGGGGGCAGGTTGGTGATCAGCTGCTCGCGCTCCGCGCCGAGCTCCGCCAGCTCCTCCCAGCGGCCGCCCTGGATGAGCTCCAGCTCGAGCTCCCCCAGCGCGACGATCCGCTCGTAGGGATCGCTCAGGCGCCGGCTATCTGACGCCATGCGTCGCCAACCGTGTCGAGCAGCTTCGCCACCTCGTCGATCATGTCGGCGCTGCGCTGGAGGCGCGCCTGCATGAGGTGACGCTTGCTGAAGTTGTAGAGCGCGCGCAGGCGCTCGGCCACCTCGCCGGCGGACATGTCGAGCGTGGTGTTCAGCTCGTCGATGATCGCCTCGGCGCGCTTCATGCGGTTGTTGCTCTGCTCGAGGTTGCCCTCGCGCATCGCGAAAGCGGCCTGGTACAGGAAGCGGTGGATGCCGTCGTAGAGCATCACCACGAGGCGCTCCGGCGGGGCCGTGAGCACGGCGCTCTCCTTGTAGGCCTGGGGCGCGAGGGTCGGGTTCATCGAGCGGTCTCCATTCAAGGGGGAAGGATCTCCCCGGTAATCGACCGAAAGCAGGCGGCTGTTTAGCCGTTGCCTGGAGACCGGCGATCTGGCTGGTGAGCCAGGACTGCGTGCTCTGCGACTTGGCGAGCGCGGACTCCATCGCGGCGAACTGCGCCTTGAGGCGATCCTGCTGGTCGGAGAGCCGCTGATCCCAGTCCGCGATCTGGTCGGCGTAGTCGCTCACCTGGCTGTTTGCCTGGCTGATGAGCGTGTCGAAGTCGCCCCCGGCCTGCACCTCGGGATTGAGCGCGTTGTCGAGCGCCTGGGCGAAGCCGTCTGTGCCCACGGTGGCCCCGAGCAGCGTCTTCACCCCATCCGGGTTGTCGGTGAGCATCTGCGTGAGCTTGTCGTCGTCGACCACGAGCTTGCCCGCGATCGAGTCCTGGTTCACCGCTCCGCTGCCCGTCGTGGCACCGGTGGAGATGCCAATCTGCGACAGCAGGTTGAGTGACGGGTCGCTTCCGATCGGGCTCATCACCACGTTGCGCAGGCGGTCCTGGATGTTCTGGAGCAGCGAGTCGCCGAAGAAGAGGCCTTTGAGGTAGTCGCTGTCGGTCGACTTCGGGATGACCGGCTTCTCGGAGATACGCGAGCTCAGGTCGCTCATCAGCGCGTTGTAGGAATCGACGAAGTCGTGGACGCTCTGCTTGATCGTGTCGATGTCGGGCGCCGGCGAGCCGACGGTGATCGTCACCGGGTCCGCGCTCACGGCCTTGAGCGTGAGCTGGAGGCCCGGCACCGCGTCGGTGACGATGTTCGACGTGGCGTAGCGCGTGGGGCCGCCGTCCACGGTGTAGGCCGCATTCAGGTTGGTGAGAGTCGAGTCGAGGCCGGCTGTGCTGCTGTAGGAGGCGAGCTGTGTGCTCGAGACCGTGAAGTTGCCCCCAGAGCCGCTGGTGTTGCTCGTCATCAGCAGGCGGCCGTTCGAGTCCTTGCTGGCGGTGACGCCGGTGCTCGCGCCGTTGATCGCGGTCACCACGTCGTCCACCGTGGAGCCCGGATTGATGGTCACGTCGTTGCCGTTGATCGTGATCGTGGTCGGATTCACGGGGTCGGACGTGTAGTCGAAGGTCTGCTGCCAGGAGGTGGCCGCGTGGGCCTTGGCGTCCGCGGTGATCTCCGACAGGCTCGTGGTGGTTCCGGACGCGAGCGAGAAGTCGCCGCCCGAGCCAGGCACCTTGCTCGACAGCACCAGCAGCTTGTTGGTGCCGGTGGGATCGTTGGGATCCGTGACCTTGGCGGCGTACACCGGCGAGGCACTCGAGGAGTTGATCAGGTCCACCACGTTGTCGATCGTGGAGCCGGAAGCGATCGTCAGCGTCTTGCCGCCGCCGAAGTCGATCGTGGTGTCGCTGCCGGTGTCCTGCGTGAAGTTGTAGGTGCGCTGCTGGGAGCTGGCCAGGCGCGACACCACGATCTGGCTGCCGCCCGTGCCGGCGCCGGAGATGCGCGTGGCGGTGATCTTCGTGGGGTCGCTCGAGTCGACCGTTTGCGTGTTGGCGAAAAGGCCGGGAGACCTGAGGGCGTCGGCGAGCCCCTTCACGCCGTTCAGCTCCGCCTTGATCGCGCCGAGCGCCGTGGAACGCGCGCTCGCCTGGGCCTTCTTGTGCGTGAGCGCAAGCTGGGGCTGCTTGGCCACGTTCATCAGGGCGTCGACGACCGCGCTCGTGTCGATGCCCGATGCGAGGCCGCTAAGGCCGAGATTCAGCGGGTCGGTTACAGAGGTACTTGCCAACTGTGGTTCCTAACTCAGTCCAGCTTCGCGCCGGTGGCCACCGAAATGGCCTTGGACGGAGGAATCGTCCGGAGCACGTTTCCCTTGAGGTCACGCACCTCGATCTGAACGCGCTTGCTCGCGTCGTCGAACGAGAAGTGAAGCTCGCGGCCCTCCGCCTTGAGCTCGTCGACGCGACTGGCGGCTGCGTCGATCTGGTCGTACAGCTCGGGAGGCGGGCTCGAAGGAATCATGTCCAGCTGCACCGCGTCGTCGTCCTTTCCGTTCACGGCCTGCGGCTTGTCGGTGCGCTCCACCGGCGTACTCGGAGGCACAGAGGTGCCGCTGACCGGGGGCACTTCAAAGCTCATCTCGATCTCCTCCTAATGGGAGTACCTCATTTGCGTGGGCATTCGGCCCTTGCTGCCGGTCTATTCGGCGTTCGGGGGAGAAACTTGAATCCGCCCGCCCTCACCCAACGGTGGTAAGGGCCTCCAGGAGCTGACCCGCTCCGGCGTGGCCGGGGTCGAGCGTGCGCGTCTCCTCGGCAAACATCTGAGCGTCCTCGAGCAGACCGCGCCCGGCGGCCACCTGGGCCAGGCCGAACAGCGAGCGCACATCCGGGCCGTCCTCCTGCACGGCCGCCACCCACTCCTCGCCCGCCGACTCGAGGAAGCCGCGGCGCAGGTAAAGGGTGGCTAGCAGCTCGCGGCGCTCGCGGCGCGGAAGGCCGAGTCGGTCCACGAGCGGGACCAGTTCAGCGAAGGCATCCACCTCCTGCACGCGCAGCAGGGCCTCGAGGGTGAGGGCGAGCAGTGCGCCGGCCTCCATCGGGAGGCGCGCCGGCAGCTCTCCTCCGCCGCGGACGGCGTCCCAGGTGCGCAGGAGCTCAACGTCGCCGCCGTTCATGTCCATGGCCTCAGCCTGCACTAGCGCGCGCTTGGCGCCGTCGTGGTCGCGATCCATGATGCGGGCGAACAGCTCGCTACGGCGGGCGGTCTGGGCGAAGGCGCTCGAGTCGTCCACGCCGGCAGCCGCCTCCGCGGCATCGGCCCAGAGGCACTGGGACAGCAGCGTCTCAGACAGGGCCACGCGGGCGGGGTCGCTCGACGGCTGCTTGGCCAGCACCGCGCGGAACTGCAGCTCGGCCGCCTCGGCGTACTTGTGCTCATAGAGCGCACTGCCGACCATGAAGTGCGCGCTCGGCGTGAGCGTGCCGACCGTGGCCTCCACGGTGGCCACCATCGCCTCCGGCTCGAGGCCGCGGATCAGCATCACGGTGGCGAACGGGTGCACGGCGCCGAGGTAGCCGGGGTGGTCGCTCAGGCACTCGCCGAGCAGGCGCTCGCACTCGTGGAAGTCGCCCTCCTCGCGGCGGATGTCGGCCAGCACGCCGAGTGCGAGGTAGCTGCCGCAGCCCACCATCGGCGAGTAGCGGGAGGGAGCGTCGCCCATCTTGATGCAGCGCTTCACGATCTCGGCCGCGCCCTCCAGGTCACCCTGAGCGCGGGCGCAATGCGCCTGCTCGAGCAGCAGGTCGGTGAAGCCGGGGAAGATCTGAAGACCTTCCTTCGCGCGCGCGATGGCCTCGTCGTAGCGCTCGTTGGTGCGCAGCGCCTTGACCAGACGGTTGGTCAGCGACGGCACGTACCCGTAAGAGCTCTTCTCCGAGTCCCGGTCAAGCATGTCCCAGGCGGCCTGGAACTGCGTGAGCGCGGCCTCGGCGTCGCCCGCGGCGGCGTACTCGGAGCCAAGGTTGAAGCACAGGAAGGGCGACATCTCGCCGTCGGCCTGCTGGCGCTCGAGCAGCTCGATGTTGCGGCGCGACTTCTCCTTGGCGTCGCGCACCGCGCCGAGGTAGCCGTAGTGCTCGATGCGCACCGACGGCTGCTCGATCCGCTCCGGCATGCCGCCGGGCAGGCAGTGGGCGATCTGCTCGTGGATGCGGCCCTCGAAGCGGTACTCGGGGCGGTTGCGGAACAGGCGCAGGGTGTTGTGGTTCACGGCCGTGCCGTCCTCAACGTCGCCCGTGAAGTTGGTCTCGGTGAGGAAGAAGGCCTCGCGCCACACGTGGCCGGCCAGCTCGCGCAGGCGCTGGGCGTCCTCGCGCACGAGCACCTCGTCTGCGTCCAGGTAGAGGAACCAGTCGCCGGTGGCGGCGTCGAGCGAGATGTTGCGGGCCTCGGCGAAGTCGCCGGTCCACTCGTGGTGAAGGACGGTGGCGCCGTAGGACTCCGCGATCTCCACGGTGCGGTCCGTGGAGCCCGTGTCGACGATGATCATCTCGTCCACCACGTCGTGGATCGCCTCGAGGCAGCGCGGCAGCATCTCCTCCTCGTCCTTGACGATCATCGTGAGGCTGATGCGCTTGCCCTCCGCCGGCTTGGCGCGGCCGGCGATGCGCTCGACGCGCTTGGCCAGCTCGCCCAGCTCGAGGCCCACCTGTGCCGGGAGCCCGCGGAGCACGTCCACGCCGGTGCGGCGCCGGCGGGCGAGGTGCTCGAGGTTCGTGCCCACGTGAGGCAGGTCGCGGTCGAGCCGCTTGGCGGCCTTGAAGAGCTGCTCGGCCGGCTTGAGTGCGCCGAGCTCGTAGAAGAGCACGCCCGTGTAGTTGAGGAGCAGCGGCTCGCGCGCCTCCTGCTCGAGCATCTCGACGCCGCCCTGGGCGCCGGCGAGCAGCACCTTCGGGGTGAGCTTGGGCGCGGCGTGGTTGCCCATCGCCAGCTCGAGCAGCGTCGTGCGCGCGCGGTAGCGGCGGTTGGGGTCGGTGTCCTCGGCCACGTCCGCGAAGAGAGTCTTGAAGGCGGCGACATCGCCCCGTCCCAGAAGCGTACGGGCGAGGGCGGCGAGCTCAGCGGGCGAGCGGCCGACGGTCTTGGGGGCGGATGCTGTGGTGAGGCGAAGGGCCATAGCGAAGGGATCTCCTACGTGAGGAACGGACGCCCCCGTCATCGGCCGCGGTCCTCAAAGCTGAACCCTGGACGAGCATTCGAGCGGAATTACCTCGATCGGGGGATGAAGACCGGGTAAGCCAAAGTCGATACAGCCTTGTCCCGGCAGTCGAGGGACGATCGCGGGCCCGGTCCGGGCCCAACCCCACTCATCCGTCCCTCTGGCAGGGGAAAACTGGACCCTCAAAGGAGTATTTGAAGCCATGCAAACTGACGGTAAGAGCCGCCGCCGTATTTCTCCCGACGACGCTCTCAAGCTCTGGCAGGAGTACCGCAGGTCCAATGACCCCCGTCTGCGCGACCGCCTGATCATGACCTACGCCCCGCTGGTCAAGTACATCGTCTACAAGAAGATCCGTGAGCTTCCGGCGCGCTGCGAGGTGGAGGACTTCATCTCGTGCGGCCTCGAGGCCCTCATCAACTCGATCGACCGCTACGACCCGGAGAAGGGCGCCACGCTCGAGCAGTTCGCCTGGACCCGCATCCACGGCGCCGTGCTCGACGAGCTTCGCCGTCAGGACTGGGCTCCGCGTTCGCTCCGCCGCTGGGAGCGTGACATCGCCAAGGCGCGCGAGAGCTTCATCGCGATCCACAACCGCCGTCCCACCCGCGAGGAGCTGGCCGACTCCCTCTCGACCACTCCCGATGAGCTCGCCACCCGCGAGCACGAGATCGCGGCGTCCGAGGTCACCTCGCTGAACACGCTCGTGATCAGCGACGAGGAGACCACCGTGGAGCGCATCGACACGCTCGTTTCCGATGACGTCCGCCTCGACCCGGAGCATGGCGCGGCTGCCACCGAGGCCAAGGAGAAGTTCCGCCAGGCGTTCGCCAAGCTGCCGGAGCGCGAGCGCGAGGTGGCCGTCCTGCTCTACGTCAACAACCTGACGCTGCGCGAGATCGGCGACGTGCTCGGCGTGTCCGAGAGCCGCGTCTGCCAGATCCACGGCCACCTGAAGCGGAAGCTGAAGGACCAGCTGTCGGGAGAGGCGTCGCTGTTCTCGGAAGTTGCTTAGTTCTCAGTTCTTAGTTCTCAGTTCGTAGTTAGGGCCGGTGCTTAGGCGCCGGCCCTTTTGCTGTCCAGCCGGTAGGCCCAGGCCAGCGCCTGCGCTACCGCCACCCAGAGGTCCTCGGGCACCTCGGTGCCCAGCTCGAGCCCGGACAGAGCTTCCGCCAGCGCCTTGTCCTCGCGGATCGGCACCCCGGCGTTGCGCGCCTCCTCGAGAATCCTTTCGGCGATGAGACCCCTACCCGCTGCCGTAACCCTGGGAGCGCCACCGCCCTCATAGCGCAAAGCAGCCGCTCGTTTGGGCTTCTGATCAGGCATACGCATCGAACGGGTCGTGGCGGGGCGAAACGGTGAGCTGGACCGGCTTTCCGGTGGCCCGGTTGAGGGACTCCCGCAGCTCCTCTCCCTGCTGCTGGGCCAGCTCGAAGGACACACCCTCCGCCGCTCTTACATGCGCCGTAAGCGATCCACCCTCCAGCGCCAACCGAAAATCGAGCGCGCCCAGCTGCGGTGAGCGGTAGGTAACGGCCACCGCCGCCTGCTCACCCGGGCGCCGCCCCTCCCCCTCGCGCTCGTCCACGTGTATGTGCGCGAGCTGCCCGCCCGGCAGCGGCACGGGCACCACGGCGGGCTGCTGCCCCTGCTGCGCAGCGTCGCTCTCGAGCCGCATCAGGATGCGCTCCGGGCTCGCCTCCTGCACGCGCAGGCGCAGTGTGTCCCCCGCCTTGACGCCGTCCGGCAACTCGGCGGCCAGCGCCGCGCCCGCGATCATCAGCAGCCCGCGCGAGCCGTGCGTCTCCGCCACGCGCGCGGCCAGCGTCATGCCGGGCCGGATGATGAGCGTCGGCAGCTCGGCCTTGAGCATCGCGGGGTCGAGGAAAACTTGCACCTCAAGGATGTTGGCAAAGCGCCGACTACCCGAGCCAATGGAGCGAGGGCTCTACATCGCCGCTTCGGGGATGCTCGCTGAGCAGGTTCGGCAGAACCAGATCGCGAACGATCTCGCGAACGCGTCCACGCCCGGCTACAAGGCGGACCGCTCCAGCCAGCGCAGCTTCAGCGAGGTGCTGCTGCACAACACCTCCACCGGCCAGGACATCGGCGCGCTCGGCACGGGCGTGACGATCGCCCAGACCACCACCGACCTCGACCCCGCGTCGATCCGCGACACGGGCGAGCCGCTCGACTTCGCGGTGGAGGGCACGGGCTTCTTCGCCGTGCGCACTCCGCAGGGCATCCGCTACACGCGCAACGGTCAGTTCATGCGCTCGGCACAGGGCACGCTCACCGACGCCAAGGGCAACCAGGTGCTGGGCCAGAACGGGCGGCCCGTGTCGGTGAAGCCGGACGGCACGGTGGCCTCGGGCCCCGGCGTCTTCAACCTCACCGGCGTGCGCAAGATCGGCGACTCGCTCTTCAGCGGCACCGCCGGCGGCAGGGCGAGCGGCACCGTGCGCAACGGAGCCCTTGAGGCCTCCGGCACCGATCCCGCCCGCGCGATGATCGACATGATCAGCTCGGAGCGCTCCTACGAGGCCGGCCAGAAGGCCATCCGCACCATCGACGAGACGCTCCAGAAGGCCGTCTCGACGCTGCCGTCAATCGGCTAGCAATTTCTCGCTAAAGGCCCGCAAGCTCCGGCCGATTACCCCGGCTGACCTATACGGACTCGGCTGGACCGCTTATGCGGAAGCCGCGATCCGATTTCTTCGACCAAGGAATCAGGATGCTGGAGGGCTTGTACTCCGCCGCCGCTGGAATGGCGGCACAGCAGCAGCACATGGATGCGGTGGCCAATGACCTGGCCAACGTCGACACGACCGGCTACAAGAGCCTCCGCACCGGCTTCCGCGACCTTCTCTACACGCAGGCGGGCAAGGCCGCTGGCACGCGCGTCGACGCCGGCGCCGGCGCCGGCGCCACGCAGCTCGGCCGCTCGCTCCAGCAGGGCGCGCTTCAGACCACCGGCCGGCTGCTCGACGTGGCGATCTCCGGCCAGGGCTTCTTCCAGGTCCGCACGGCGGCCGGCACCACCGCGCTGACCCGCGACGGCAACTTCCACCTCGATCGGAACGGCCGGCTCGTCACCTCCACCGGCGCTCGGGTGCAGCCCGCGATCACCGTCCCCGCGGGCACATCCGAGGATCAGGTGGCGATCGCGAGCGACGGCTCCGTCACCGCCGCCGGCAAGCAGGTGGGCCGGCTGCGGCTCGTCACCGTGCGCTCGCCGGAGGGCCTCGCGGCCACCGGCGACAACCTCTTCACCGCAACCGCCGCCAGCGGCCCGGTGCGGGCTTCCACCGGAGCGAATCTTCAGCAGGGGTACCTCGAGGGCTCGAACGTGGACATGGCCGACGCGATGGTCGGCATGATGGACGCGCAGCGGGGCTTCCAGATGGCCAGCAAGGCCATCCAGATGCAGGACGAGATGGCCGGCATCGCCAACGGGGTGAAGGCGTGAGCGTGAACCCCTTGAGCTCGCTGCCGGTCGTGCCGGACACGGCGCTTCCCGCCGATGTCCGCAACGGCAGCGACAAGGACAAGCAGACCTACCAGGCCGCGCTCGGCTTCGAGCGCCAGCTGCTCACGCAGCTCACCCAGGCGATGGTCTCCACCACGCAGGACGGCCAGGACTCGAGCAGCGACTCGGGCGACGGCTCCGACGCGGGCTTCGGCTCCTCCGACGCCGTCACCCAGGCCTACAACCAGATGCTCCCCGACCAGCTCGCCGACGGGCTGATCGCCGGCGGCGGCACCGGGCTTGCCGAGAACCTCTACCGCGCGCTGCGCCAGGAGCAGTCATGACCGGCACGCTGATCCCCCGCGGTTCCGTGAACCCGTTCGAGCGCGACGTGCTCGCTCACCTCGAGGCCCAGATCGAGTCGGCCCGCCGGCTACTCGGATCGATCCTCGGCCAGGGCTCCGCGATCCGCGAGCGCGACGTGGAGTCGGTGCTCGCCCGCCTCGCCGACATCAAGACCGAGATGGACCTTCGCGCCCGCCTCGAGGGCGAGCGCACCGACCTGCTGGTCCGCGCCGGCTCCCAGCTCGGCGTGCCGGCCGCGGCCGTGACGCTCGAGGCGATGACCGGCCTGATGACTCCGAACGTGGCCGAGCGCGCGCGTGAGCGCAGCGCGGAGCTGCGCGGCCTGCTCGACGAGGTCACCCGCGAGCACGGCATCAACCGCGCGCTGATGCGGCAGGAGCTCTCCTTCCTCGACCACCTGGTTCGGCTGCTCGCCAAGGAGCCCGACACCGGCTACCGCCCCGGCGGCCCCGCCACCCCCGCGGCCAGCCACCACGTCCTCAACCTGCAGGCCTGATCGATGCCCGCCATCTCGACCTTCTTCGGACTGGAGACCACGCTGCGAGGCCTGCTCGCTCAGCAGGGCGCGCTCGACGTGACCAGCCACAACATCGCGAACGCGAACACCCTGGGCTACTCGCGCCAGGAGGCCGTGTTCAGCTCGTCCGACCCGCTTCAGGTGGTGGACGGCGCGCGCCTCAGCACGCTCGCGTCGATGGGCACCGGCGTGGACATCCAGTCGTACAGGCGGATCCGCGACCAGTTCCTCGATCTCCAGTACCGCGCCCAGAACATGGTGCTGGGCCAGCAGAGCACCACCTCGGACGCGATGAGCCAGGTGGAGACGGCCCTTCAGGAGCCCGGCAACAACGGGCTCGCCTACCAGCTCGGCAAGTTCTGGAGCGCGTGGTCGGATCTTTCCAACGACCCGACCTCGAGCGGTGCCCGCCAGTCCCTCGTGGACCAGGCCAACGGGGTCGCCGAGACGCTTCACAGCCTCGACTCGCAGCTCACGGGCGCCGCCACGCAGGCGAGCACCGAGTACTCGTCGCTCACAGCGCCGGGCGGCGAGATCGATCAGGACGCGGCAGAGCTGGCCAACCTCAACCGCTCGATCAAGCTCGCCGTCGCGGCCGGTGACAAGCCCAACGACCTGATGGACAAGCGCGACCAGCTGCTCGACAAGCTGTCGGGCCTCGGCCAGGTGTCGGTCACCGACCTCGGCAACGGCTCGATCTCCGTGAACTTCGGTGACGCCGCCAACCCGCTCGTCAACGACACCACGGTGAACTGGCCACAAACGCTCAACAACGCGGGGCCGCCGCCCACCAGCGCGGGCGGCAAGCTCGGCGCCCTCAACGACATCTTCAAGACCGGCGGCACCGTCGACTCACTCCGTTCTGACCTCAACGGGATCGCGGGGAATCTCGCCTCGTCGGTGAACGCGATCTACAACCAGGGCCCGCCGAGCGGCGTGGACTTCTTCACCGTCGGCGCCGCGGGCACCGAGGCCGCGACCATCGCGGTGAACGTCACCCCGGCGACCCTCAACCCGAACTCGCCCACCGGCACCGGCGACATCGCGGCCCAGATCGCCAACCTCCGCGGCGGCACCACCGACTCGCTCTACTCGGCCTACGTCACCCGCATCGGCAGCATGGTGCAGGACGCGTCGCGCAAGCAGTCCACCGCGCAGTCGCTCGTGAACTCCGTCGACTCGAACCGCCAGAGCACCTCCGGCGTCTCGATGGACGAGGAGATGACCAACATGATCAAGTTCCAGCGCGCCTACCAGGCCTCCGCGCGGGCGATGTCGACCATGGATGAGCTCCTCGACATCCTCATCAACCGCACAGGAAAGGTGGGCCTCTGATGAGCACCCGCATCACGCAGTCGATGGTGTCGAGCCGCGTGCTCACCGACCTGCAGAACGTCTCGTACAAGCTCTCGCAGACGCAGCAGAAGCTGTCCTCCGGCCGCGAGCTCACGAAGCCCTCCGACGACCCGTACGCCACCAGCAAGGCGCTCTCGCTCTCGAACGACCTCGAGGCCACCCAGCAGTACGAGCGCACGGTGAACGACGCGACGTCTTGGACCAACCTCACGGAGACCACGTTCAACAGCATCAACGCCGCCGCCCAGCGTGCGCGCACGCTGCTGGTGCAAGCGGGCAATGACACCAACGGCACCACCTCGCGCTCGGCCATCGCCGACGAGATCGACCAGCTCGTGGACGAGATGAAGGGCGACGCGAACGTGCAGTACGGCGGCCAGTACGTCTTCTCGGGCGCGAACACCACCCAGGCCCCGTACATCGTCGGCGGCTCACCCGCGAACGACGCCTACCAGGGCGACTCCGGCGCCGTCTATCGCCAGATCGGCCCGGGCGTGTCAATTCAGATCAACACGGTCGGCTCGAGCGTGCTCGGAAACGGCGTGCCGGGCGACGGCGGCCTGATCTCGGTGCTGCGCACCATCTCCCAGCACCTGCGGAGCGGCACCGCCACCGACGCGGACTCGCTGCGCACCACCGACCTTTCGTCGCTCGACTCGGCCATGGACAACCTCACGGCGGCCCGCGCGACCAACGGCGCCACCACCAACCGGCTGAGCAGCGCCTCGGACCGCCTCGCCCAGATCGAGCAGTCCACCACAAGCCTTCTCTCAGACACCCAGGACGCTGACATGGCGAAGACGATGATCGATTTCTCCATGCAGCAAACCGTCTACCAGTCCGCGCTGCGAGCCGGCGCGAACATCGTGCAAGCCTCGCTCCTCGACTTCCTGTCGTAGCGCGGGGGTTAGTTACCAAGGAGGTTCAATGCCCCTCACAATCGACACCACGCGCTTCGGCCCGCTTGAAATCGCGGGTGAGGCTGTGATCGAGTTCCCCGCCGGCCTGATCGGCCTCGGCGGTTCCCGCTACGCGCTGCTGGCGAACGATGAGAACGCCCCCATCGTGTGGCTCCAGTCGATCGACGATCCGTCGCTCGCCCTGCCCGTGGCCAACCCGTGGCAGTTCTTCGCCGACTACGAGGTGAAGCTGTCCGACTCCGAGGCCACTCGCATCGGCATCACCGACCCGGCTGCGGCCGACGTCTACGTGACCGTCCGTGCGACCCAGGCGGTCGAGGACTGCACGGCCAACCTGCGCGCGCCGATCGTCGTGTCGGCGGGTCGTGGCTGGCAGGTCATCAACGAGGCGGACAACGCCCCGATGCGTGCACCGCTGTTCGTGAACGTCGCCCAGCCTGTGACGGCGGAGACCGCCGCCTAAGAGCGATCCCCGACTCGTCCCCACTTCCAAGGAGGAAGACCCGTGCTCATCATCACCCGCCGACCCGGCGAGCGCATCATGCTCGGCGACGACATCACCGTCCACGTGATGGAGATCGTCGGTAACAGCGCCCGCGTCGGAATTGAGGCACCCAAGTCGCTGCCCGTCTACCGCGAGGAGATCTGGGCGGCAGTCAAGGAGGAAAACCAGGCTTCGGCGCGCGCCGAAGCGGATTCGATGCCCCGCCCGGCTAACGAGGCCGGAGCGCGCGTCTAAGGAGAACCAACCCGATGTCACTCAGGATCAACACCAATATCGAGGCGTTTGACGCCCACCGTCAGCTGCAGGGAACCCAGGACAAGCTCCAGAAGTCGATGGAGCGGCTGTCCTCCGGTTACCGGATCAACACCGCTGCTGACGACGCGGCCGGACTCGCGATCAGCGAGAAGCTGCGTGCCCAGATCTCTGGCCTCGACCAGGCCAACCGCAACACCTCTGACGCGATCTCGCTCGTGCAGACGGCCGAGGGTCAGCTGAACGAGGTTCACTCGATGCTCCAGCGCGTTCGCGAGCTGGCCGTCGAGTACAAGAACGGCACGCTGTCGACACAGGACCAGACGGCGATCCAGTCCGAGATCAACCAGCTCGCGTCGGAGATCGAGCGCATCGGCTCGACCGCCAAGTTCAACGACATCCCGTTGCTGAACGGCGCGGTGACGATCACGTTCCAGGTCGGCGCGAACGACGGTGAGACCATCGAGGTCACCACCGCCACGCTGTTCGGGAGCGCGATCCCGACGTCGGCGTTCGACCTGTCGGCCAACTCGGCCAACGCCATCAGCTCGATTGACGCCGCCATCGACGGCGTGAGCAACCTCCGCGCCACCTACGGTGCGGTGCAGAACCGTCTCGAGCACGTCGCCAACAACCTCGGCGTGTACCAGGAGAACCTCACCGCCTCGGAGAGCCAGATCCGCGACGTCGACATGGCGTCGGAGATGGCGAACCTCACGAAGCTGCAGGTGCTCCAGCAGGCCGGCACGAGCATGCTCGCGCAGGCGAATCAGCTGCCGCAGTCGGTGCTTAGCCTCCTCCGCGGCTAAGCCCGGTGGGCAGTAGGCAGTCAGTAGATAACGGGTCGCGGGAAGTCCTCCCCCGCGGCCCGTTTCTGCTTTCTAGGAGTCGCCGCCCAGGAGCTTCGTGGCGCGCTTGTCCACGAACTGGGTGAGCAGTTGCTGGGAGAAGCCGAAGACTGCGGCGTAGGCGAGGAACAGCGACTCCGAGCTGCTCTGCGCGGGCGACACGATCAGGCCCGACTGCACGAGCAGCACGCCGACGAGGGCGGTGGCCGCTCCGGCGGCGGGCTTGAGCAGGGTCTGTGCAAAGCGCACGTTGTAACGCGAGGGCGGCGTCTTCTCCGACCCGAGTGCGAACGCCACGCTCAGCAGTCCGGCGATCGCGCCGATCAGCTCGATCGATGCGATGTCCCGCCTCGCCGGCGAGCTGCCGCTGAAGCACGGCGTGCTGGCGTCTCCTCCACATAGCGAGACGAAGTGAGGGTTGGCCGCGTGCCAGACCGCGAGCACGAACAGCAGCAGCGCGAGCAAGGCGGTGGCCACGCTCAACAGGTTGCGGAACGTCCTGAGGTTGGCGTGGCGCTCGTTGTTCGCGGTCAGCGCGTCCTGGTGAGCCTGGCGAACGAGCGTGCGATCGATCGGGCCGCCCTTGATCATCTTTGTGAGCTCCGTCTCGTAGCGGTCGCGCAGCGGACCCTTGTCCATCACCTCCTGGATCCACTCGAGCAGGCGCGGCAACGAGCTCCGCACCGCGTCGTCGGCCTCGATCAGCACCAGCTCGCCGCCCGCCTCGTGCACCGACTCCCACGCAAGCGTCACCGCGCTGCCAGTGAGCCAGGCGATCAGGTTCGGGTCGGAGTCCACGGCGGCGCGCGCGGTGTCGAGTGCCTCTTCGGCCGCCTCGATGTGCTTCTGGCGCAGGCCCGGCTGGGGGGCGGCCGCCAGCATCTCCGCCTCCTCGACCGTCACCGTCACGCGCGTGGCGGCGCTGTCGATCTCCACCTGCTCGCGCTGGGCCGCCCGCGGAGGCCGGGAAGCCGGTTCGAGCTCGCTGGCGGCGTCGAGCCGGTTCTGCAGCTCGCGCCGCCGCACCTCCACCTCGGTGCGCCAGCCGCCACGGCTGAACAGCCTCTTGAGCCTCGCCTCGTCCGGCACGGGCAGACGCTGACCCACGCGTTGCCCGAAGTCAAGCCGCGGCCAGCAGCCGTTCGGCCTCCGCCAGCTCCTCCGGCGTGTTCACGCTCTGGACGAGGCGGGCCGGGAAGGCTACGCGCGTCGGGTCGAGCTCTTCCACCGTGTCCGTGAGGCGTGCGTTGTCCGCTGCCGCCCTGAGGGTGTCGAGCGCCTGGGGCGCATACACGCCGAAGGTGGGCTGCAGCACGCCGTCGGCAGCCGCAATCACGGCGAGCGCCTTGTGCGGCGCGGCCAGCAAGGTGCGGCAGGCGTCGGCGGTGACGAACGGCATGTCGGCCGCGCACACGAGCACGGCGTCTCCATCCGCCTGCTCGAGCGCGTGCACGATGCCCGTCAGCGGGTGGCGCGGCTTGTCCGGCTCGTTCCAGCGCTCGGCGCCGTCGAGCTTGGGCAGCTTGGTACCGCGCTTGCACACCACGGCCACGCGCTCGCACACCTCACGCAGCGCGGCCACCGGATACGAAACGAGCGGCCGTCCGGCCAGCAATACCTCCGGTTTGCTGCGCTTTCCGAAGCGCGATCCCTCTCCCCCGGCCAGCACCGCGCCTATCACAGGCTTCTCCGTGCCACCGTGGCTATGCTGCCACACCCTGTGGCCGTAGGGACGTTCATCTCAGCGGGCCGCTCGCTCGAGACAGCGCTGCAGCGCGTCGAGCGCGCAGAGGCGCTCGGGTACGAGTCCGTCTACACCACTCACATCGCGGCCCGCGACTCGCTGATCGTGCTCGCGGCGTATGCGTCGCGTACCCAGCGCATCAGGCTGGGGACGGGCGTACTGCCCATCTACTCGCGCACGCCGGTGGCCACCGCGCAGGCGGCCGCCACGATCGACGAGTTCTCGGGCGGGCGCATGGTCCTCGGCCTGGGCGTGGCGCACCAGGTGACGGTGGAGAACTGGTTCGGCTCGACGATCGGCAAGCCCGTGCCGGAGATGCGCGAGTACGCGGGTGCCGTGCGCGCCATGTTCCGCGGCGAGGACCCGCCGGCCGGGGAGCGCTTCCCCACCCGCTTCCGCTTCATGGAGTACGCGGCCCGGCCCGATCTGCCGATCTACATAGCCGCCCTCTCCCCCGCCATGCTCCGCCTGGCCGGTCAGATCGGCGACGGTGTGATGCTCTGGCTCTGTAACCCGGAGTACATCCGCGAGGTCGTGGTGCCCGAGGTCACGGAGGGACGCAAGCGGGCCGGCAAGTCGCTCCAGGGCTTCGACATCGTCGCGGCGGTGCCGTCCGCGGTCACCGACGACGTCGACACCGCGCGCGCCTCGCTGCGCAGCGAGCTGATCCCGTACTTCTCGCTGCCCTTCTACCGCGCCATGATCGAACGCTCGGGCTACGGGGACGAGATCGGCGCCTTCGACGAGGCCATGCAGCGGGGCGACACGCAGGCCGCCACTGCCGCGATCTCCGACCGCTTCCTGGAGCAGCTCGCGGCCATCGGTAGCGCGTCGAATGCCGAGGCCGCGGTGCGCCGCTACATGGATGCGGGCGCCACCTCGCCGTGCCTCGGCGGGGTGCCGAAGACCGACTTCGACGGCACGCTGCAGGCCCTGGCGGGCCTCGTTGACCGTTGACCGTTGACCGCTTACCGAGTCAGCGCGCTGATCCGGTAGCGGCCGTTCTCGAACATGAGCCGGATCGTGTCGCGCACCGGCGCCTGGCCCCGGGCGGTGGTGGTTACTTCGGCGGAGGCCGCCCCGTTGCGCACCACGATCGAGCGGATGCGGATGCGCTCGTCGCGCAGATGGGCCGCGCCGCGGCGCACGAACTCGGGGCACGAGTCGTTGCCCGCCTGGGCCCGCGCGTCGCTGCTGAAAACCTGCTCGCAGACATCCGCGTAGTTCCGGGTAAGCAGGTCATGTTCCAGCGCTGTGACGGTGTCCGCCACCTGCTGGGCAGGGCCCCGGGCGTGCTTCTGCCGGGCGTTGGTACCACATGCCACGAGCACCAGGGCAGAGCACAAGGCGGCCGCTGCGCTGGTCGCCCGCATAGACCACGAGCATAATGGGAGATATGGAAGGTTCAGCCAGGGACTCGATAGGCACAGCCTCGAGCTGGCTGCGGTGCTACCGCTGCTGGTCGCAGAACCTCGAGGTGCAGGTGCATTACGAGGGTGTCTTGAAGGTTGATCCGGAGACCGCGGAAGCGGTAGACCCGGTTGAGGAGGTGCAGGAGGCCGTGGTCCAGTGCCTCGACTGCCTGCACGACCAACCGCATCTCAACCTCACGTTCTACGAGGAGAATGGCCGGCGGGTGAGCCGGATCGAGGCGGTTGAGGATCGCTGGGAGAGGATGGTGGCCGGCACGCCGTGGGTGGCGTCCTGCACCGTCACGGTGGACGGCGAGCAGGTGGAGAGCTGCTCCGGGCCCGACGCCGCGGACTCGCTCGCGTTCGGCGCCTTCGGCGACCACGGCACGCGCGAGTTCTTCACCCACGTGCGCTTTCACAAGCACGAGGGCGACCAGATCGTGATCCACATGCTGGTGGAGCTCTACGCCCGCTCGGCCGAGGAAGCCGCCGAGGTGCTCGAGGATGCCGCCCGCGGCGATCTGGCGATCACCTCGCTCGCGGAGGAGTCGAGGCCGCCCGCGGCGGCCACCGGCTCAGACGGCCAGCACTGACCTATTCGAGCGCACCCTCGAGCTTGAGCAGGAACTCCTTGCGCGGCAGCCCACCGCCGTAGCCACCGAGCGAGCCGCCGGTGAGCAGGATGCGGTGGCAGGGCACCACGATCGGGATCGGGTTGGCGCCCAGCGCGTTGCCCGCGGCCCGCACCGCCTTCTCGTTGCCGGCCTTCGCGGCCATGCTCCGGTAGGTACTCACCTCGCCGTACGGCACCTTGGCAGTGGCGCGCAACACCCGCTGTGTGAAGCCCTTGGTGAGGCTCCAGTCGAGCGGCAGGTCGAAGTCGAGGCGCTTGCCCTCGAAGTACTCGTCCAGCTCGCGCCGCACCGGGTCGAGCCTGGCGGGCGACTCGAGCACGCGCGGCGACAGCTTGGAAGCCAGGCGCCCCAGCAGGAAGTCGAGCTCCCTGTCGCCGTCGAAGGCGAGCTCGACCAGGCCGCGCCTGGTCGACGCCACGAGCAGCGGTCCCACAGGCGAGTCCACCAGCGCGTAGGCCACGTCGAGCAGGCCTTCGTCCGCCGCGAGAGCGGCGAACCGCTCGGCCGCCGCACGCGATGCGTCCGCCGGCACGTCCAGCCGGAGCACCTTCTCGATCCCAGTCATGACTGCCATGCCTTTCTTAGTCGCCTGATGCCTTCGCTCACCCGCTGCCTGGCCGCCTCCTCGCTCGTCCCGAGCGCGGCCGCCACGTCGCTGTAGGGCAGATCCGCGGCGAAGCGGTACAGCAGTGCCTCCCGCTGCGACGCCGGCAGATCCCGTGCCGCGGCCCACACATCGTGGTCCTCCGGGCGTCCATCCCGCACCGCCGCCTCCGGCACGTCGGCCACCGGCAGCGCCCTCCGCTTACGCGCGCGGATGGCGTCGATCGCCTTGCGGTTGGCGATCGTCAGCGCCCACGCGCGCAGGTTGGAATCCGGGCGCAGTCTGGGGTACGCCCGCAGCGCGGAGATGAATGTCTCCTGGAACACGTCCTCGGCGTCGTCGGGCCCGATCATCGCCACCAGGTAGCGAAAAACGGTCTCCCTCTGGGCGTCGAGGAACGCTTGGAAAGGAGGCAAGCTCACTGTCTAGGAAACGCTACGCATGGTGGGAATGTGAGCCGGGCACCCTAGGATTCACCCCAGGGCGTCCGGTGCTCAGCGGAGCATCCGCCCTCCGATTCATGGTTGACTCCCCAGTCAACAACGATCTTGAAGGAGTAGAACCGACCGTGCCCGACACTGCCACCGCCCCTACGAAGAACCAGCAACTCCTCGACTGGGTTCAAGAGGTGGTAGCCCTCGCCGAGCCGGCAGAGGTGCACTGGTGCGATGGCTCCGAGGCGGAGTACGACAAGCTCTGCCAGCAGCTCGTCGACGCCGGCACGTTCACCCGTCTGAATGAGGAGAAGCGGCCCGGTTCGTACCTGGCGCGCTCCGATCCGGACGACGTCGCCCGCGTGGAGGACCGCACGTTCATCTGCTCCCCCACCGAGGTGGAGGCCGGCCCGAACAACAACTGGCGCGATCCCGACGAGATGCGCGAGCTGCTCACGGACCTCTTCCGCGGCTGCATGCGCGGGCGCACGATGTACGTGGTGCCGTTCTCGATGGGCCCGATTGGCGCGCCGGTGGCCCAGATCGGCGTCCAGATCACCGACTCCGCCTACGTGGCCGTGAGCATGAAGCTGATGGCCCGCATGGGCTCCCAGGCGCTCGAGGCGCTCGGTGACGACGGCGATTTCGTGCCCTGCCTGCACTCGGTGGGCGCGCCACTCGAGGAGGGCGCCGACGACGTGCCGTGGCCGTGCAACGCGGACAACAAGTACATCGTCCACTTCCCGGAGACGCGCGAGATCTGGTCGTTCGGCTCGGGCTACGGCGGCAACGCCCTGCTCGGCAAGAAGTGCCTCGCGCTGCGCATCGCCTCGGTGATGGCGCGCGACGAGGGCTGGCTAGCCGAGCACATGCTCATCCTCAAGCTCACCTCGCCCGAGGGCACCACCCGCTACCTGGCTGGGGCGTTCCCCTCGGCGTGCGGCAAGACCAACCTCTCGATGATGGTGCCCAAGCTCTCCGGCTGGAAGGTCGAGACGATCGGCGACGACATCGCGTGGATGCGCTTCGGCAAGGACGGCCGGCTCTACGCGATCAACCCCGAGGCCGGCTTCTTCGGCGTGGCGCCCGGCACGGGCAAGGACACCAACCCGAACGCGGTGAAGATGCTCGAGACGAACACGATCTTCACCAACTGCGCGCTCACCGACGACGGCGACGTGTGGTGGGAGGGGCTCACCAAGGAGCCGCCCGCCCACGCCATCGACTGGCGGGGCAACGACTGGACGCCGGACTCCGACAGGCCGGCCGCGCATCCCAACGCGCGCTTCACGGTGGCCGCCCAGCAGGCGCCCTCGATCGCGTCTGAATGGGAGGACCCCGCCGGCGTGCCGATCGACGCCGTGATGTTCGGCGGCCGGCGCTCCACCGTCGTCCCGCTCGTCACCGAGGCGCGGGACTGGGAGCACGGCGTGTTCCTCGGCGCCAGCATGTCGTCCGAGAAGACGGCTGCGGCCGCCGGCAACGTGGGCGAGCTGCGCTTCGACCCCTTCGCGATGCTCCCCTTCCTCGGCTACAACATGGCCGACTACTTCGGCTACTGGTTGAGCCTGAAAGGCCGGGAGGGCGCCCAGCTGCCGCGGCTCTTCTATGTCAACTGGTTCCGCAAGAACGACGAGGGCAAGTTCATCTGGCCCGGCTTCGGCGACAACATCCGGGTGCTCGCCTGGATCTTCGGCCGCTGTGACGGCACGGCCGAGGCCGAGGACGGTCTGCTTGGGCTAGTGCCGGCCAAGGGCGAGATCGACATCGACGGCCTCGACATCGGCGAGAACGAGCTGCGCGCGCTGCACGACGTGGATCCCGAGGCGCTGCGCGATCAGATCCCTCAGATGAAGCAGCACTTCGCCCAGTTCGGCGATCGCCTGCCGAAGGAGATCGACGAGCAGATGGCGGCGCTCGAAGAGCGCGTAAGCCAGGCGTAGCGCGCCCGGCATACACTCGCGACAGATGCGCGGCGTCTGGCGCTACATCGCCTCGGTGCTGATCGTGAGCGGTCTGCTCCTGCTCGCGGACGTGGGAATCACGCTCGTGTGGCAGGAGCCGATCTCGGCGCTGATCGCCCATCGCGAGCAGTCGCGGCTCAGCGGCCAGCTGCGCACGCTCGACCGCCTGAGCGCCGCCGACGCGCGGGCGCTCGCCAGCGCGCGCAGCGGGCGCCTCGCGGCGCTGGCCCGGCGCGAGCAGAGCCGCGTGGGCACGGGCCACGCCCTCGGTCGCATCCGGCTGCCCACGCTGCACCGCTCGTACGTGGTGGTGCAGGGCACGGACTCGGCGAGCCTGCGCAAGGGCCCCGGCCACTACCCGGCCACACCCCTGCCCGGCGAGCCTGGCACCGTGGCCGTGGCGGGCCACCGCACCACCTACCTCGCCCCCTTCAAGACGATCGACCAGCTGCATCCGGGCGATCCGGTGGTGCTGGAGATGCCCTACGGCAGCTTCACCTACCGCGTGCAGGAGAGCCGCATCGTCGAGCCCTCGGCGCTCTGGGTCACGCGCAATGTCGGCTACCCGCGCCTCGTGCTGAGCGCCTGCCACCCGCTCTACAGCGCGTCCAAGCGCATCGTGGTGTTCGCGCGGCTGGCGGCGCCGATCGAGGACGAGTCGCGGGCAGCCAGCAGCAGCACGATCGCCACCAGCAGCGCCAGCGCCACCACCAGCACAGCGAGCCAGTAGAGGACCCTCCGAAGCACCCGCGTGCAAGGTTACGACCGCCTGGACGTTTGTTCGAGGCAATTTCGGCCGATCTGGGTTACGGTTGCGCGAATGACCTCCCACCAGATCACGGCTCTGGCGGAGAGGCAGCTCCCCCGGAAGAGCAGGACTCGCGTCAAGCGACTGCTGGAGGTGCTGCCGAATCGCCTCCACAAGGACGAAGAGGTTCTGCACCTCGCGCCCTTCTCAGGCAAGCGCCTCGTGCCGCCACAAGCCGCCGGCTGATCGTGCTGCGCGGCGCCGAAGACGTCGACGTCGACGAGATCGCCTACGACCGGATGCGTTCGTTCGCGGCCGGCACGGAGCGCCGCAAGCCCTTCCTCCAGATCCAGACCGACACCGGGGAGATCCTGGTGAGGGGCGTGGGCGAGGGCTTCGAGGAGATCTGCGCACTCGTGCACGCGCGCATGTGGGACGTGAGCTTCGAGCGGCCTGCCGAGCCCACCGCCCAGGTCGAACCGCTGCGCCGCGCGGCCGGCTCGTAGCGTCCGCAAGACCCCCGCGGCGCGCGCTCGGCAGAATGGGCGCCCGCGATGATCGATCTGCACTCGCACGTGCTGCCCGGGCTGGACGACGGGCCGGCCGAGATCGACGAGAGCCTGGAGTTCGTGCGCGCCGCCGCCGCCCAGGGGACGACCGTGCTCGCGGCGACGCCGCACCTGCGTGCCGACTACCCGGACCTCGCGATCGAGGACGTGGCGCAGGCGTGCGCGGAGCTGAACGACCGTATCCCGGTCGGGGTCGATCTGCGGGTGGTGCCGGGCGCCGAGGTGGACATCCACTGGGCCCAGCATGCGAGCGACGAGCAGCTGCGGCTGGCCTCGTTCGGGCAACGCGGCACCGACCTCCTGGTTGAGACGCCCTACGGACTGCTGCCCGACAACTTCGAGGACCTGCTGTTCCGCATCACCGTGCGGGGCTTCCGCATCCTGCTGGCGCACCCGGAGCGCAACCCGAGCTTCCACCGCGAACCGGGCCGACTGCGGGCGATCGTGGAACGCGGGGTGCTCGTGCAGATCACGCTGCCGTCGGTGGTGGCGCGCGACCGCGGCTCGCGCTCGCGCAAGTTTGCGTTCCAGCTCGTGCGCGACGGGCTCGCCCACAACCTGGCGAGCGACTCGCATTCCCCCTCGCCGCGCTTCCGGCCCCCCGATCTGCGCAAGGGGGTGGAGGAGTTCGCCGAGTCCGCCCCCGCCTACGCCGAGTGGATGGTCACGGACGCGCCCGCCGCCATCCTCGAAGGCGAGCCACTCCCCCGCCCCCCGCGCGCCCAGGCGCCGCGCCGCGGCATCCGCCGCCCCAACTGGCTCGGCGGCTAGCTACGCGCCCGCCGCCGGCGGTGACGGCGGAAAGCCTTCGACGAACACGTGGTCGAGGATCGGATCAGGGTCGCCCACGTCGAACGCCGCGCGCAGGTGCGCGCTCACCTCGTCGCGCGTGCGGCCGGCCACGGCCATCTGCAGAGCCACGAGGCGGGCGTCGTCGAGGCGCGTGTCCGCTTCCTCGCGAGCCTCGTGGTCGGGTCCCACGGGCCTGAGCGGGCGCGGCCCGCGCTCGCTCGGCGGGCGCAGCGGCCGCACCTGGTCGGCCATCGGGTGCTCCTTCTCGTCCTCGTCGCCCTCGTCGTCCTCCACGAGCACGGGCAGCGCGGGCGGTGCTTCCGGTCTGGAGCTCGGGGTCGTCCCGAGCTCGCGCGCAACGCGCTCCGCGGTCTCGCCGAGCGCGCGCGTGAGCGATTCGAGCTGCCCGCGCACCTCCTCCGCCTGGTCGAGCCGCTCGAGCACCGCCTCGGCGCGCTCCAGGATGCGGTCGGAGAGGTCCGAGATGCGCGAGAGGCGCTCGGCGAGCAGCGCGTCGGCCTGCTCGCTTGCCTCGCGGAGCCGGCGCTCGGCCTCCACGTCGGCCTCGCGCCGGCGGCTCAGCGCGTAGTTGTCGGCATCGCTGCGGACGGTCGCCGCCATGCCTTCGGCGGCCGCCACGAGCGCGCGCACGCGCTCGCCCAGCTCGCCCGATACGGACTCTTCGCCGCCTGCCCCTGACTGCTCACTCAAACCCGGTCTCGCTCATCCTCGAAGAGGGGCGCGAGCCTACCACCGACGGGGGACTGGTTCAGGAGGCGTCAGGCTGGCGCGGAACCAGCACCGCGCGCTTGAAAGTGGCCACGAGGGTGCCGTCCTGGTTGTAGACGTCCGTGCGCACCTTCACCACGCCGCGGTCGGGCTTGGACTCGGACGGGCGCACCTCGAGCACCTCGCTCTCCACGATACAGCGTGTCGCCGTGGAACACGGGTGCCGGGTGGGAGAGTTCCTCGGTAGCGAGGTTGGCGATCGCCTTGCCGGATACGTCGCTCACGGACATACCCAGGGCGAGCGAGTACACGAGCGGCCCGACCACCACGTTGCGCCCCTGCTGGGACTGCGCTGCGTACTCGTCGTTCAGGTGCAGCGGGTGGTGATTCATCGTGATCAGGCAGAAGAGGTGGTCATCCGACTCGGTGACCGTCTTCGCGGGCCAGTGCTTGTAGACGGCGCCCACCTCGAATTCCTCGAGGTAACGGCCGTATTTGTGGGCTCCGCTCGCTTCGCGAGAGGCCTGGTCCTTTTGCAGCTCGTGCGTGGCGGTGTCGCTCATCAAGTCCTTCTGGTAGCTCCGGTTGAAAGTTGACTCGTGAGTCAACGACCGACCATCTTACGGTAGATTCCCCGGCCCTGGGGAGGGCGCCGTCCCTGTGCGCCCCGTCTCCCCCGCAACGACTGGAGTACCTGTGCGCAACCCACGCGACTTCTTCAAGCCACTGGCGATCGACGCGCCTGAGCCGCTGCGCGAGATCCCGGTGACCCCCTCCCGGATGATCCATTTCCTCGACTTCTCCAACGAGAAGATGGTGGCGAAGGTGCCCGACATTGCCCCCACCGTGGACATCCTGCTCGGCAACCTCGAGGACGCCGTGCCGGTGGACCGCAAGGAGGCGGCGCGCGCCGGGCTGATCCAGGTGGGCAAGGAGATGGAGCTGGGCGACACCGCGCTCTGGACGCGTGTGAACGCCCTCGAGTCGCCCTGGGTGCTCGACGACCTCACGCAGGTGGTCACCGAAATCGGTCGACAAGCTGTCCGTCGTGATGATCCCGAAGGTCGAGGGCCCGTGGGACATCCAATACGTGGACCGGCTGCTGGCGCAGCTCGAGGCCAAGGCCGGGATCGACCGCCCGATCCTGATCCACGCGATCCTCGAGACCTCACTCGGCGTCTCCAACCTGGAGGAGATCGCAGCCGCCTCGCCGCGCATCCAGGGCATGAGCTTCGGCCCGGCGGACCTCGCCGCCTCACGGCGCATGAAGACGACGCGCGTCGGCGGCGGCCACCCGGGCTACCGCACGATCGCGGACCCGGATCCGGACGACCCCGAGGCGCCGCGCCCGAGCTATCAGCAGGATCCGTGGCACTACTCGATCGCGCGCATGGTCGATGCCTGCACGGCCGTGGGCGCGCTGCCGTTCTACGGCCCCTACGGCGACATCAAGGACGTGGAGGGCTGCGAGACACAGTTCCGGGCGGCGTTCCTGCTCGGCTGCGTAGGCGCGTGGTCGCTCCACCCCGTGCAGATCGACATCGCCAAGAAGGTCTTCTCGCCCGATCCCGAGGAGGTGGCCTTCGCCCGCAAGGTGATCGAGGCGATCCCGGACGGCCGCGGCGTCCACATGATCGACGGCAAGATGCAGGACGACGCCACCTGGAAGCAGTGCAAGGTGATGGTCAACCTCGCCGAGATGCTGGCGAAGAAGGACCCCGAGCTTGCCGAGGCCTATGGGATGGTGACCGCGTGAGGTTCTTCGAGTACGAGTCGCGCCGGGTGCTCGAGCGCGAGGGTGTTCCCGTCGCTCCCGGCGGGTTCGCCACCACGGCCGATGAGGCTGCCGAGATCGCCCGTCAGGTGGGCGGTCCTGTGGTGATCAAGTCGCAGGTGCTCACCGGCGGGCGCATGAAGGCGGGCGGCGTGAAGTTCGCCGACACGCCGGAGGAGGCGCGCGAGCATGCCGCCGCGATCCTCGAGCTGGAGATCAACGGGCACATGCCGCGCGGCGTGCTCGTGGGCGCCAAGGCGGAGATCGCCAAGGAGTACTACGCGGGCGTGATCTACGACGGCGTCCGCAAGCTGCCCACGTTCGTGTTCTCGGACATGGGCGGGATCGACATCGAGGAGGTGGCCGAGCAGCACCCCGACCACATCGGTCGCGGCCACTTCTCCACGCTGCTCCCCCACATGGACTTCCGCGCGAAGGACGCGATCGCGTCGGTGGGCGTGACGGGCTCCGAGCTCAACCGGCTCACGCCGATCCTGTCCAAGCTGGCGCAGCTGTTCGTGAAGTACGGCATGACGCTGGCGGAGATCAACCCGCTGGCGCAGCTCGAGGACGGCACGTTCGTGGCCGTGGACGCCCACATGGACATGGAGAACGAGGCCCGGCCGCGGCAGAAGGAGCTGCTCACCGAGCTCGGCATCGGCGACGAGGAGACGCGCGAGGCGCGCGAGCCCACGCCGTTCGAGATCGAGGGCGAGCGCATCGACTCGGTGGACCACCGCGGCGTGGCCGGCAACGTGACGGAGTTCGACGGCAACCTCGGCCTGGTGATCGGCGCCGGCGGCGGCTCGCTGACGCTCTTCGACGCGGTGCAGAAGCACGGCGGCAAGCCCGCCAACTACTGCGAGATCGGCGGCAACCCGAGCGTGTCCAAGGCCTGCAACCTCACCAAGCTCGTGCTCTCCAAGCCGGGCGTGGACAAGATCGCCGTGATGATGTCGATCGTCTCCAACACGCGCGTGGACATCGTGGCCCGCGGCGTGATCAAGGCCTGCGTCGAGCTGGGCTTCGACCCGGCCGAGAAGATCGCGATCTTCCGCATCCCGGGCGCCTGGGAGGACGAGGGCTTCAAGATCCTGTCGAAGTACGGCGTGGAGTACTGCGACCGCAGCGTGTCGATGCACGAGGCCGCGCGGCGCGCGGTGGAGAAGGTGGGTGTGGAGGACGGGCGAAGCCCGGCCGGTTACGGACGTCCGGACGAAGTCCCTGGCCATCAAGACGCGGGGCTGGATGCCCCGCGGAGGTAACCATGAACCATTTGATTGACGAGAGCACGACGTTCATCGTCCAAGGGATCACCGGCCGCGAGGCCGTGAACCTCACGCGCGAGTGCCTCGACTACGGCTCCAAGATCGTCGGCGGGGTCACCCCCGGCCGCAAGGGCCGCGAGGTACACGGGGTGCCGGTGTACGACTCCGTGGCCCAGCTCGTGGAGGCCGAGGGCTCCGTGCCGGACGGCTCAGTGGTGACGGTGCCGCCCGCGTTCACGCGGGACGCCGTGTTCGAGGCGATCGAGGCCGGCATCAAGCTGATCGTGATCGTCACCGAGCGCATCCCACGGTACGACGTGGCCCAGATGGTCGAGCTGGCCAACCTGCGCGACGCGCGCATCATCGGCCCCAACTGCCTCGGCATCATCCGCCCGGGCGTGGCCAAGATGGGCGGCATCGGCGGTCCCGCCAAGGACGCCGCCAAGGCCTACCAGCCGGGCAACGTCGGCGTGATGTCTCGGTCGGGCGGCATGACCACGGAGATCTCCTCCACGCTCACCGCCGCGGGCCTCGGCGTCTCCACCGCCATCTCGATCGGCGGCGACGCGATCATCGGCTCCACCTACGCGGAGCTGATGCCGCTGTTCGAGGCCGACGAGCAGACCGAGGCGATCGTGATCTACACGGAGCCCGGCGGGCGGATGGAGGCAGAGCTGGCGCGCTACGTGACCGAGAACGACTCGCGCCTGCCGATCGTCGCCTTCATGGCCGGCCGCTTCATGGACGAGATGCCGGGAATGAGCTTCGGCCACGCCGGCACGATCGTGGAAGGCAAGGCCGACACCGCGGCCGAGAAGATCGCGCGCCTGGCCGAGGCGGGCATCACCGTGGCCGAGGAGATCGCCGAGATCCCGGACCTCGTCAAGGCGAAGCTCGGCAAGGAGGTGCCTGCCTGATGCCCGGGCTCTTCATTGATGTCGAGGTGGACGACCAGATCCGCGACCAAGCGGACATCGCGCAGAAGCTCGAGGACGCCTGTCCCGTCGACATCTTCAAGAACGCCGACGGGCACGTGGAGATCGTCGAGGGCAACCTCGACGAGTGCGTGCTGTGCGAGCTCTGCTTGAGCGCCGCGCCCAAGGGCACGGTGCGGGTGAAGAAGCTCTACGACGAGAGCGTCCTCCAGAGCTGACCGTGAATTCGGAGATCACCGCCCAGGCGATCGCCGAGATTCAGAAGGGCACGCTTCCCGACGAGCTGGGGATCGAGCCGCTGGAGGTCGAGGACGGCGGCGCGCGCGGACGCCTGGTGGTGGAGTCGCGCCACCTCCACCCGTTCGGCTACCTGCACGGAGGCGCCTGGGTCACGCTGGCCGACACAGTGGCCGCGTGGGCAACGATGCGCCACCTTCCGCCGGGCACCGGCTTCAGCACCGTGGAGCTGAAGACCAACGTGTTCGCCGGCGCCCAGGTGGGCGACGAGCTGATCGCCACCGCCTCTCCCCTCCACACCGGCCGCCGCACGCAGGTCTGGGAGGTGCGGATCCACCGCGGCGAGCGCCAGATGGCGCACTTCGTATGCACGCAGATGGTGCGCTAGCTGTAGTTCCTCACAAGGTTGTTCATCCGGGTCCCCTTGGAGGCTGGGTGGTGTCTAAGCCCCCAGTCCCAAGGAGGACACCGGATGAAGCTTGCACGCTAACGCGAGGACCTGTCCGAACAGTCGCGCGTTGATCGTCGAGCGGGTGTTGGAGCGTGGTTGGTCGCTGGCGGCGGCGGCCGAGGCCGCCGGCGTCAGCGAGCGTACGGCGGGGAAGTGGGTTGCGCGCTTCCGGGCTGAGGGTTCGCCGGGTCTGCTTGACCGGTCCTCGGCACCGCACCGGCGGCCGCGGTGCACGCCGCCGGAGCTGGTCGCGGCGATTGAGGCGCTGCGGCGGTTGCGGCTGACCGCAGCCGAGATCGCGCTCAATGCTGGGGATGTCGTTGGCGACCGTCTCGCGGTGGCTGAAGCGGATCGGGCTCGGCAAGCGCTCGCGGCTCGAGCCGCCGGAGCCGCCGAACCGCTACCAGCGCGACCGTCCGGGCGAGCTCGTCCACGTCGACATCAAGAAGCTCGGCCGCTTCCGCCGCCCCGGCCACCGCGTCACCGGCCGCGGCGGCCACCAGCGGGACACGCAAACGACCGCCAAGGGCAGCGGCCGCGGCGTCGTCGGCTGGGACTTCGTCCATGTCTGCGTCGACGACGCCACCAGGATCGCCTACGTCGAGGTGCTCGCCGACGAGCGCGGCGCGACCGCCGCCGGGTTCCTCGCACGAGCCGCCGCCTGGTTCGCCGACCGCGGCGTCCAGATCGAGCGGGTCATGACCGACAACGGCTCCTGCTACCTCTCGCGCGCCCACGCCGACGCCTGCCGATCGCTCGGGCTGCGCCACCTTCGCACCCGCCCCGACCGACCGAGGACCAACGGCAAGGCCGAGCGCTTCATCCAGACACCCCAAAACGAATGGGCCTACGGCCGCGCCTACACGAGCTCGGACGAGCGCCGCTCAAACCTCCCGGCCTGGCTCAACCACTACAACTACCGCAGACCACACGGCTCACTCAGCCACAAGCCCCCGGCAGCTCGCCTAAACGATCTAACCGGAACGACCTAACGAGGAACTACATCTAGCTCACGGTGTGCCCCGCCCGCTCCAGGGCGGCGACGGCATCGGCTAGCCGGTCCGCCTTCACCAGCATGTAGTCGGTGTCGTAGGTGGCGATGACGGAGACGGACACCCCGGCCTCCGCGAGCGGCACGGTGAGCGCCGACGCGATGCCGGTGAGCGCGAGGTCGAGCGGCCCTTCCACCTTGAGGCAGCGCCAGCCCCGCTCGGCGGTCACGCCGTCGGGCACGGTCTCCTCCGCGCAGGAGATCGACAGCTCGTCCGGCGTCCGGGTGACGGAGACGAAGCTGCCCGAGGCCCACGCGGGCACCTCGGCGTCGCGGGCGAGGCGGCAGACGGCGAACCTGCCGTCGAGGGTGGTGAGGCGCAGATCCACCATCGCAGCATCCCATCCTGGTGCCCGTATAGGGCACCAGGATGGGACACTAGGCCGCTCGTCAGCCGGTGAACCGGGGTGCCGCCTGACGACGCGGCTTGGCCGCCCGCTTCGCACAGCGGGTGATGGTGCGGCGCGTGCTCGTGCGGTTGCCCGCGGCGTCGGTGGTGACGATGCGGAGCACGTGACGGCCCGCCTTGAGCTTGCGCACGTTGATCTTGAGCGTGAAGCGCGTCTTGTTCTTCGTGTGGATGCGCTTCCCGTCGAGCGTCACGCGCGTGGTCTTCACGCCTGACGCGTCGCTCGCGCGCACGCGGATCGAGAGGCTGCGCGACACGCATGCGGCGCGCACGCCCGCCACGCTCACCTTGGGCTTGGTGGTGTCGGCGGCGGCTGCGGGCGGTGACGCTGGAGGCGCGGCAGCGGCCGGCTGGACCTCGAAGGCCCCTATGTCGCAGCCGGCGAACTGCGGCCGGGCCGCATCGCGCTGGTCCGTGGGCACGCACGCGTCCGCGCCCGCGGTGTCGATTGCCGGGCTGCCTGGCTGCAGCGCAGCGGTGTCGCTCTCGCCGCCGTTGTCGGCGAGGGCGCCGAGCAGGGGATCGGCGGTGATGTCACCGGCAGCCGCAAAGCCGCAGTCCGCCGTGCCCTGGAGGTTGTGTCCCTCCTCGGTCACGACGTCGTTGAGCACGCAGTTCTGCGGGACGCCGTCGACGGTGTTGCCTGCGATCAGCGTGTTGCGCATTGTCGTGTCGTCGTTGATGAACACGCCGCCGCCGGCGTCGTCGCCAGAGGCCTGGTCGCCGCTGATCGTCGTGTGGGTGAACGTGGTGTCGAGCTCGTTGACGAAGATGCCGCCGCCCTGGCTGTGGGGGAACGAGGCCTGCGGCTCAGCAGGTGTGGCCACGTTGTTCGCCACCGTCACGTTGGTGAGCACGAGCGGCTCGTTGCCGAAGATGCCGCCGCCCTGACCGCCACTGAAGTTGTTGCCGGTGCCATCGGCAACGTTGCCGGCGATCAGGCTGTTGCTGATCGTCACGGGCGCGTCGCCGAAGATGCCGCCGCCCTGACCGCCGAAGTCGCCGGCGAGCGCCTTGTTGCCGACCACGGCCATGTGGTCGAGCGTCATCTGCTCGCCGTCGAAGTAGATGCCGCCGCCCTGGTCCGGCGCAACGCCGCCGGTGATCATCAGGTGCGACATGTTGATGGTGCCGTCGAAGCCGTTGAACACGCGCGATGAGCCCGCGGCGTCGAGGATCGTGTCGCGGGCGCTGTGCCCGATCACGTTGAGCGTGTCGAGGCTGTCCGTGAACAGCTCACCCTGCGTCAGCACGTAATGCCCGGGCGGGATGCTCACCGTGTCCTCGCCGGAATTCGCGTCGGCGGCGGCGAGCGCCTCGCGCACGGAGCAGTCGCCGGGATCGCAGCTGCCGACGTCGTCGTCGGTGGTGGTGACGGTGAAGATCTGTGCCGACGCCGGGCCCGCGAGCGCGAGGAACGCCACGCACAGGAGCGCGGCTAGGGGCGCGAGTCTCATATGCAACCTCCGTTTGGGATGACGGAGGCGAAGCTACGGCCGAGCGCTCACCGAATCCTCACAGAGCGGCTGGCTGGACACGATTTGGCCCGGCGGGTATCTTCGCTGGTGGGGCAGCAACTGGCTCGGCGGCGCCGTGCTGGTCACTGCTGAGGGAGTAGAGGAGGAGGATTCGTAGATGACCGCGGTAACCGCCTCGTCCACCGGATGGATCGTCGGGATCGTCCTCGGCGTCGTTGTGATCGCGGTGGCCGCGGTGATCGTCATCACCATCGTGATGCTCGCGCGGACGGATCGCCACGCAGGCGAAGACGGCCGAGGGAGCGGTGGAGGTGGTGCGCGAGCAGACCGCCGCGCTCCCCGATATCGCCCGCATCAACGACTCGGGCGTGCGGATACTGCACGCCGCCCGGGCGCTCAGAAAGGTGGCGGTGGGCAAATGACCGTTATCGCGCTCTCAGCCCACGGCTACTGGACCATCGCGCTCGTGATCGGCCTCGTGGCGGCGCTGGTGGTGGCGGGCCTGCTGGCGATGCTGCTCCAGGCCGTGGCCAGCATCGAGAAGTCCGTCGATGGCCTGCTCGAGACCGCCGGCAAGGTGGCGGCCAACACGTCCAACATCCCCCAGCTCGAGGCCACCGCGCCCGTGCTCGCGCAGATCGTGGACGAGGCGGTGGTGCAGGACGGCTACATGAACGCGCTCACCGACGGCTACGGAGGTGTGCCCGCATGAGCACCACCCACGTACTCGTACTGCTCAGCGTGCTGCTCGCGCTCGTGGTGATCCTCGTGCTCGTGGCGGCGCTGATCCAGGTGCAGCAGGGCCTGGCGAAGATCTCCGCGGGCCTCGCCACGCTGTCCGCGGCGCTCGCGGGAGTGGAGGCCGAGCACCTGCGGCCGCTCGAGGGCGCGGTGAAGGCCATCAACGCACAGTTCGACATCATCCTCGGCGCGCTGCCCGGGATCGGCAGGAAGGCGGCGCTCGTGGCCGAGAGGAGGCCGCGATGACGCTCTGGTGGATCGGGGACGTGATCCTGTTCGTGGCGATCATCCCCGTCGCGCTCTACCTCCTGAACGGCGTGCTCAAGGCCGCCAAGAGCATCGTGCCGAGCGTGAACGCGATCGCAGAGACCGCTGCCGCGGGCTCGAAGGACCTCGACGCCGCTGCGCTGCTGCTCACCACCCAGGACCAGGTGGCCCAGACGGTGGCGGGCGTCGCCGACTACGGCGGCTCGCTCGACGTGATCCTCGACGACGCGGAGGAGGGATCATGAGCGCCCCGGCCGTAGTGATGCTCGTCGCGGTCGTGCTGATCGTGCTGGCGCTCGTGTTCTACCTCGTGTCCGTGATCGTCGCAGCTGCGGAAGATCACGGCGGGACTCGACGACGTGATCACCAACGTCGGCGAGATCCTCGACAAGAGCGCGCCGGTGAACGACGTGGTGAACGACATCAACGAACAGCTCGACGCGGGCGTGGACCTGCTCGAGGGCCTGCTCGTGAAGAAGGCGGGCATGATCGACGCGGTCGGCCTCGTCGACGGGCTCTACCCAGGCGCGGCCGCCGCGGGCTTCCGCAACTTCCCGGAGAGCCGCGAGATCGATGCGCCGCGCATCGGCGAGGTCTACACGAAGGGCACGCTCACGCTGGCGCGCCTCGGCCGCGAGGCGCCGATCGCCGCGGCCAGCCCCGCCGGCCCGGCGCTGCGCGCCGTGGAGTACGGCAGCTCAGCCGCGCGGGCTCTGTATCCCGAGGTGCGCCAGGGGCGGCCGGAGCTGATGCCGCGCTCGCCGGTGATCGGCACCGACTCGCCTGTGCAGTACGAGCAGCGCGAGGACATCGGCAAGCCGCGCAAGCGGCTGCCGGCCCGTCCATCCGGCGGCGGCTCGAATTCCGGAAGCTAGAGACGAGAGGAGCGCACGTTGCAGACCCCAGCGTCCTTTGAGTACGAGCGGGCGACAAGCGTCGAGGGCGCGATCGCGTCGCTCGCGAGGCTCGGCCCCGAGGCGCGGGTGATCGCCGGCGGACACAGCCTGCTGCCGATGATGAAGCTGCGCCTCGCGCAGCCCGAGCACCTGATCGACATCAACGACCTCGAGCGAGCTCTCCTACATCCGCGACGAGGGCGGCGAGATCGCGATCGGCGCGCTCACCCGGCACGTCGACCTGCTGAAGTCCGACCTGCTCGCCGAGCACTTCCCGCTCTTCCGCGACGCCGAGGAGGTGATCGCCGACCCGGTGGTGCGCAACCGCGGCACGATCGGCGGCTCGCTCTGCCAGGCCGACGCGGCCGAGGACCTGTCCGCCGTCTGCTCGGCGGTGAAGGCCAAGGTGGTGATCCGCGGCACCAGACGGCGAGCGCACGGTGTCGATGGACGACTTCCACGTGGGCCCGTACGTGACCGCCGTCGGCGACGGCGAGCTGCTCACCGAGATCCGGCTGCCGCTGTTCCCGGGCGCGGGCAGCGCGCACGAGAAGGTCGAGCGGCGCGCGGGCGACTGGGCGATCGCGGCGGCGTCGGCGGCCGTCTGGATGGATCGCGCCACGCATCGCCGAACGTCGGGCATCGCGCTGAGCGCCGTCGGCCTCACCACGGTCCACCTCACGCGCGCCGAGGAGCTGCTGCGGGGCAAGCCGCCGTCGGAGGAGCTGTTCGCGCAGGCGGGCGAGATCGCCTCCGAGGACTGCTCCCCGATGGCCGACGGCCGCGGGCCGGTCGACTACAAGCGCCACCTCGCGGGCGTGCTGACCAAGCGCGCCCTGCAGCCGCGCGACCGCGCGCGCCCTCAACCAGGAGGCCTGACCGATGCAAGTCTCGATCAACATCAACGGCCAGCAGGTCTCCCGCGACGTCGAGCCGCGCATGCTGCTCGTGCACTTCATCCGCGAGACGCCTGGCCTGACCGGCACGCACTGGGGCTGCGACACGTCCAACTGCGGCGCCTGCGTCGTGCTGATGGACGGCAAGCCGGTGAAGTCGTGCACGACGCTCGCGGCGATGTGCGAGGGCCACGAGATCCGCACGGTCGAGTCGCTCGAGGCCGACGGCCGCGCTCGACCCGGTGCAGCAGGGCTTCCACGAGAAGCACGCGCTGCAGTGCGGCTTCTGCACGCCGGGGATGCTGATGACGGCCCGCGGCGCTGCTGGACGAGAACCCGGACCCCACCGAGCAGGAGATCCGCACCGCGATCTCCGGCGGCATCTGCCGCTGCACCGGCTACAAGAACATCGTCGCCGCGGTCCGCTGGGCCGCCGAGCACCCGAGAGGCAGGAGGTCTGACCATGGCCATGACCGAGAACCTTCCGAGCCCGACCGAGGAGCGGCCGATCGGCTTCGGCCGGCTGAAGCGCAAGGAGGACGCGCGCTTCATCCGCGGCAAGGGCACCTACCTCGACGACATCCGCCTGCCCGGCATGGTCTACGGCGCGATGCTGCGCAGCCCCTACGCGCACGCGCAAGATCGTCTCGATCGACACCTCGCGCGCGCTCGCGCACCCGGGCGTCGCCGCCGTCGTCACGGCCAAGGACCTCGAGACGCTCGGCCTGGCCTGGATGCCGACGATCTCCTACGACACGCAGGCCGTGCTGGCCGGCGACAAGGTGCGCTTCCAGGGCCAGGAGGTGGCGTTCGTGATCGCCACCGACGAGTACACGGCCAACGACGCGCTGGCGCTGATCGACGTCGAGTACGAGCCGCTGCCGGCCGTGGTCAACGCGCGCAAGGCGCTCGACCCCGACGCGCCGCTGATCCGCGACGACAAGGAGGGCCAGCTCGACAACCTCGCCAGCCCCACCTGGGAGGCCGGCGACGAGGAGGCCACCGACCGCGCGTTCGCCGAGGCCGACACGGTCGTCACGCGCGACATCATCTACCCGCGCTGCCACCCGGCGCCGCTCGAGACCTGCGGGATGATCGCCGACTTCAACCCGAAGACCGGCCAGCTCGACATCTACAACGGCAACCAGGCGCCGCACGCGCACCGCACCGTGTACGCGCACGTGGCCGGCCTCGCCGAGCACATGATCCGGATCCAGTGCAACGACATCGGCGGCGGCTTCGGCAACAAGGTGCCGGTGTACCCCGGCTACGTGTGCGCGATCGCGGGCTCGATCGTCGCCGGCGTGCCGGTGAAGTGGGTCGAGGACCGCTCCGAGAACCTGATGTCCACGGGCTTCGCGCGCGACTACGTGATGCACGCCGAGATGTGCGCGAAGGACGGCAAGATCACCGGCCTGCGCGTCGACGTGATCGCCGACCACGGCGCGTTCGACTCCACCGCGCAGCCGACGAAGTTCCCGGCCGGCTTCTTCCACATCGTCTGCGGCTCCTACGACCTCGAGGCCGCGCACGTGAAGGTCAAGGCCGTCTACACGAACAAGGCGCCGGGCGGCGTGGCCTACCGCTGCTCGTTCCGCATCACCGAGGCCGTCTACCTCGTCGAGCGCATGGTCGACGCGCTGGCGCTCGAGATGAAGGCCGACCCGATCGAGCTGCGCATGACAGTCCTTCATCAAGCCCGAGCAGTTCCCCTACGAGACCACCACCGGCTGGACGTATGACTCCGGCAACTACGCGGACGACGATGCGGGTGGCGATGGACATCGCCGGCTACGAGGACCTGCGCCGCGAGCAGGCCGAGAAGCGCGCGCGCGGCGAGCTGATGGGCATCGGCGTGTCGCTTCTTCACCGAGGGCGTCGGCGCCGGCCCGCGCAAGCACATGGACATCCTCGGCCTGGCGATGAACGACGGCGCCGACCTGCGCGTGCACCCGTCCGGCAAGGCCGTGGTGTCGATCAGCGCCCAGACGCAGGGCCAGGGCCACGAGACGACGTTCGCCCAGATCGTCGCCGAGGAGCTCGGCATCCCGCCGGAGGACGTCGCAGGTGCGCCACGGCGACACCGACAAGTCGCCCTACGGGCTCGGCACCTACGGCAGCCGCTCCACGCCGGTGTCCGGCGCGGCGGTCGCGGTCGTGTCGCGCAAGGTGCGCGACAAGGCGCGCCTGATCGCGGCCACGATGCTCGAGACGCGCCCCGAGGACCTCGCCTGGGAGAAGGGCCGCTGGTACGTCAAGGGCGACCCCGAGAAGGGCGCGCTGATCGAGGACATCGCCCAGCGCGCCTACAGCGGCGACCCGATGCCCGAGGGCATGGAGGGCGGCCTCGACGCCCAGGTCATCTACGACCCGCCGAACCTCACCTACCCGTACGGCGCCTACATCGCGGTCGTGGACATCGACCCCGACACCGCGCAGGTGAAGGTGCGGCGCTTCATCGCCGTCGACGACTGCGGCGTGCGCATCAACCCGATGATCGTCGAGGGCCAGATCCACGGCGGCCTCGCCGAGGGCATCGGCATCGCGCTGATGGAGGTCATCACGTTCGACGAGGAGGGCAACTGCCTCAACTCGTCGTTCATGGACTACCTGATCCCGACCGCGCTCGAGTGCCCCGACTTCGAGCTCGGCGACGACGGTCACGCCCTGCCCGCACCACCCGCTGGGCGCCAAGGGCGTCGGCGAGTCGCCCAACGTCGGCTCGCCGCCGGCGATCGTCAACGCGGTGATCGACGCGCTGCACGAGACCCACGGCGTCGACCACATCGACATGCCGTGCACGCCGGCGCGCGTGTGGGCGGCGATGCAGGGCCGGCCCGAGCCGCCGCAGTGAGCCCGGACGAGGCAGCCGGAGAGATCCGGCGACTCGTGCCCGACGTCGAGACGCTGGCGCAGCGGCTGGCGAGCCGTCGACTACCTCGTCGACGAGGGGCTGGCCACCGTCGATGTTCCTCAGCCTGCGCCTGCCGCAGCCGCTGCTGCTGGAGGGCGAGGCGGGCGTGGGCAAGACCGAGGCGGCCAAGGCGCTGGCCGCTGGTGCTCGACACGCCGCTGGTGCGGCTGCAGTGCTACGACGGCATCGACGCCGCCGAGGCGCTGTACGAGTGGAACTACCCGCGCCAGCTGCTGGCCATCCGGCTGGCCGAGGCGAGCGGCGCAGGCGCTGGCGAGGAGGACCTGTTCGGCCCCGACTACCTCGTCGCGCGCCCGCTGCTGCGCGCCCTGCGAGCACCCCGGCCCGCGCCCCGCGGTGCTGCTGATCGACGAGATCGACCGCGCCGACGACGACTTCGAGGCCTTCCTGCTCGAGCTGCTGGCCGAGGCGCGCGGTGACGATCCCGGAGCTCGGCACGATCCGCGCCACGCACCCGCCGGCGATCGTGCTCACCTCCAACCGCACGCGCGACCTGCACGACGCGGTCAAGCGCCGCTGCCTCTACCAGTGGATCGACTACCCCACGCCCGAGCGCGAGGTCGAGATCGTGCGCCGCCGCGTGCAGGGCGCGTCGGAGACGCTGGCCGTGCAGGTGGCGAACGCGGTCGTCGCGCATGCGCGACGTCGACGTGCAGAAGCCGCCGGGCATCGCCGAGGCGATCGACTGGCTGGCCGCGCTCGAGCTGCTCGGCGTGGAGACGCTCGACGCCGCCGACCGATCGACCGCACGCTCGGCTCGGTGCTCAAGTACGCCGAGGACCAGGAGGTGATGCGCGCGGCCGGCCTCGAACAGCTCGTGCGCAGCGAATGAGCCGCTTCGGCGTCGAGACGATCGAGCTCGACCTGCCGCCGCTCGTCGGGCGCGTTCAGCCGCCGCCTGCACGACGCCGGGCTGCCGATCACGCCCGCGCGCGCCGGCCGCTTCGCGCGCGCGCTCACTCTCGTCGAGCCCGATCTCGCGGCGGCGCCTGTACTGGACCGCGCGCGGCGTCTTCGTCTCCGACCACGCGCAGGTGAAGGCCTTCGACGCGGTCTTCGTCGCGGTGTTCGGCAGCCGGACGGACGAGCAGCCCTTCGATCCGGAGCACGACACACCGACGCCCGCCGCCCGAGAACCGACACCCGGACACCCGACACCGACGCCCGGCGAGCGCACGCACGCGAGGCCGCCGCGCCCGCAGCCGCGCCGGGCGCCGGCGACGACGAGGCGCCCGAGCGCGAGGTCGCCGCTCGCTGCTCGCCAGCGACGAGGAGCGTGCTCGCGCACAAGCAGCTTCGACGCGCTCGAGCCCGCACGAGCTGGCGCAGCTCTACCGGCTGATGTCGAGCCTGCGAGCTCGCCACCCCGGTGCGGCGCACGCGCCGGCACGTGAACGAGCCGCCACGGCGGCGCGCATCGACCTGCGCCGCACGCTGCGCGGCAGCCTGCGCACCGGCGGCGACCCGGTGCACCTGCGCCGCCGCCGGCGCCGCGATCGTGCGGCGCCGCCTCGTGATGCTGTGCGACATCTCGGGCTCGATGGAGCCCTATGCGCGCGCGTACCTGCAGTTCCTCACCTGCGCGGCGGGCAGCGGGCCGAACGCCGAGGCGTTCGTGTTCGCCACGCGGCTCACCCGCCTCACGCGCGCGCTGCTCCACGCGCAATCCCGGAGCGCGCGATCCAGCGGGCGGCCGCAGACGGCGCCGGACTGGTCGAGCGGCACCCGCATCGGCGACGCGCTGCAAGGCCTTCAACGACCGCCACGGCCGCCGCGGCATGGCGCGCGGCGCGGTGGTGGTGATCCTCTCGGACGGCTGGGAGCGCGGCGAGCCGAAGCTCGTGGCGCGCGAGATGGAGCGCCTGTCGCGCCTGGCCCACCGGATCATCTGGGTGAACCCGCGCGTGGCGGCGAGCCGCGTTCTCGCCGCGCGCGGGCGGGATGGCGGCGGCGCTGCCGTACTGTCGACGCGCTGGTCGAGCGGCCACAGCTTCGTCGCGCTGCAGGAGGTGGTGCGGGCGATTGCGGCCGGCGCCGAGGCCGCAGGCCGCAGGTCGCAGGCCGCAGGGGTCGAGCCCGAGCCCGAAGACGAAGCCTGGGCCAGCGCTACGCCCGTGCCCGGCAGCTCGGTGGCGATGCCCAGCGGCTATGGCCCCTCGCGGGGCAAGACCACGCCGGGCTGGGTGACCGATGAGTGACGAGCCGAAGACCTGCATCTATCCCGGCTGCGAGCGTCCGGCGGTGCCGCCGCACCCGCTCGGCGGCCCGCAGCCGGCGTTCTGCGACCTGCGAGGAGCACAACGCGCTGACCGCACACCAGGAGCGCCAGCGCCTGGCGCAAGCATCAGAGGAGAAGGAGGAACGCGACCGTGGCTGACGAGGCCTACCGCGCGGTGTTCCTGCGCGTGCACCCGACCGGCAAGATGGTGCTGAGCCTGACCACCGAGTCCGACGGCAAGGAACCCGACTACGCCGAGCGTCGTGGCCCAGCGAGCTGGGCGTTCCGCCGCTCGACGTCAAGGTCGTGCCCGCCGACGCCAACCGCTTCGGCGAGGGCCACGGCTACAACACGAGCCCGTCAGCCGGCACCGAGGCGGCGATCGTAGCACCACCGGCAAGATCCGCGACAAGGCGCAGCTCCTGGCCGGGCGCCGCGCTGGACGCGCCGCCGGACACACTCACGTGGCGCAACGGCGCCTTGAGCGGCGACGGCAGCGACCCGACGCAGGTGAAGACGATCGAGGACATCGCGCTGTACGCCCACGGCACCGGCGCGCTGCCCCCGGGCGTCGAGGGCGGCCTGGACGGCCAGACCGTCTACCGGGACTGACCCTGCAAGACCGACCGCCGATCCACCTCGACGACGTTCCCACGCAGCGCTGGGACAGCGGCGAGATCGGCGCCACGCGCCGCCGCCTGGGCCACGCGGCCGGTGCCAGGCGGCTCGGCATCGCGCTGATCGAGATAGATCCCGGCAAGCGCGCGACGCCGCCGCACATCCACGCCGACGAGGACGAGATCTTCCTCGTGCTGGCTGGCAGCGGGCTCAGCTACATGAAGGCCACCGACGATGACGCGCGCACGTACGAGATCGGCGTGGACGACCTGCTCTGGCACCCGTCGAACGGCGACGCTCACACGCTGATCGCCGGCGACCAGGGGCTCACGGTGCTCGTGGCGGCGGAGGGCACGCGCAACCACGTCACCTATCTGCCGCGCACCGGGCAGTTCTGGCTCGGGCCGCTGTGGTCGCCCTCCGACAGCGCGCGCCCGTTCAAGGCGGATGCCGAGCTCGGTCCGCTCGAACTGCCGGAGCCGAGCGCCGAGCGGCCGCCCACGATCCGCAACCTGGCCGATCTCCCCGTCGAGGAAGGACGCGAGGGTCAGGTGGCCTACGCCACGCGCGGAGCGCACCAGCTGGGCTCGGGGAGGCTCGTGCTCGCCCAGGACGAGATGCCGGCCGGCACCCACAACACCGACCTCCACTTCCACTCCGCGCGCGAGGAGGCGTGGTTCGTGCGCAGCGGCAGCGGGACCGCGCGGCTCGGCGAGGAGGGCTACCCGCTGCGCGCGGGCTCGTTCTGGCTCTGCCCCGAGAACACAGGCGTGGGCCATCGGATAGAGGTCGGGCCGGAGGGGATGCAGCTCGTGACGATGGGTGACCTGATTCCGGGCGACGTCTGCGTCTATCCCGAGAAGCGGACCTTCAGGCCCGCGCGCGGCATCGAGCTTCCCTACTGAGAGCCGAGCGGCTCGGTGTCGATGCTCACCTCGACCTCGTCCGCCACCTTGAGCGCGCCGAAGAGCGCGGTGTAGGGCGTCATCCCCCAGTCGCTCTGCTTGACCACGGCGCTGCCGCTGAGCCTGCCGTCGTCGGTCGCCTCGAGCTCGAACGTGACGGGGTTGGTGTTCATGTTGAGCCGCAGGTCGCCGGTCACGGTGAGCCGGTCGCCGTCGACCTTCACCTCGGTCGACTGAAACTTGATCTTCCGCTTCAGCAGCACCTCGTCGTCGATCGTCTGCTCGATGTTGGCCTTGTCGTCCTCGTCGAGCTTCTGAACCCCGCCCGTGCCTTCGAGCACCTTGAACGACGTCGTCTGGACGACGAGCGCGACGCTCGGCCGGTCGCCCAGATCGAGCGTGCCCTCCCAGGCGTTCACCTCGATCACTAGGTCATGTCCGGCCTTGGCCGCCGCTCCCTGGCGCTTGGTGTGCACCGTGAGCGTGGCGTTGGCGGGTCCAAGCTTGTATGTCCCGTGGGCCAGCACGAACACGGGAGCTTATATTCAGCTCTGAACCAATACGTTCCGACGAGGGGAGAACTCGCACATGGCTGTAGACCTTGACCATTCGTTCACCACCGACAAGTCGATCGACGAGAGCTTCGCCGCCATCACCGATCTCGAGCGCATCGTGCCGTGCGTGGAGGGAGGCTCCGTGCTCGAGAAGACCAGCGACGAGTCCGTGAAGGCCGAGATCAAGGTGAAGATGGGCGCAATGTCGCTGACGTTCACCGGCACCGTCGAGGTGAAGGAGAAGGACGAGGCGCAGCACACCGCGCTGCTCGTGGTGAAGTCGCGCGAGAAGGGCGGACAGGGGCACGCCAACGCGGACGTCGAGTTCAAGCTGAACGATGGCGGCGGGGAGATCCACACCCACGCGCAGATCACCGGCAAGGCCGCCTCGATGGGCGAGGGCGTGATGGTCGGCGTGCTGGATGCCCTGATCAACGACTTCACGGGCAAGCTCACCAACATGTAACGATGGCCACGGTGGCGATGAAGCACGTCCGCCCGGGCGAGGTGCCGAAGGACGGCGGCACCGCCCTGCAGGAGGATCCGCAGCGGCCGGTGTTCAGCGGCAACGGGCCGAACGACTACGTGTGCGTGGAGTGCGGCAACCTGCTCGCCACCTCGATGCACCCCGACCAGATGACGTTCAAGGTGCGCGTGCGCTGCGGCGTGTGCCGGACGATCAACGTGGCCGAGAACGACGACCGGCCGCCGAGTCAGCGCAGCAACAGGTCGCGCACGCGCCCGTAGGCGGCCGCGCCGTCGCCGTCGAGCGCCGGAACGCGGATCAGGGGCGGGTGGCCCATCGCCGGGGTGGCGAGGTCGCGCAGCGCGTCGTGGTACGCGCGCTCGCGTGGCACGCCGCCGAAGCCGAACCCCTTGGCGGCGAGCCCGCGGCCCAGCGCATCGGTGCGCGGGGCGAGCTCGCGGCAGAGCTCCTTGTGCTCCTCGATGTCGAAGCCGAGCGCGGCGGCCGGCGTGTAGAGCTCGAGCGCGGTGAGGCGGAACGAGGTGAAGTGCTCCGGCTCGTCCACCTCGATCAGCGTGCCCGTGGGCTCGTGGTAGAGCTCCACCGGCAGGAACAGGTTCTCGCGCGCGGCGTGCAGCACCGTCACGTCGCCCTTCAAACGCGCGTAGATCGCGGCGAGCACCGCCAGCGCGGCCTTCACCGGCTCGACGATCGCCGGGTCGCGCAGCTCCTTCGCCACGCGCTCGAGCCCCACGTGGCCCTGCTCGCAGAGCCAGTCGAATGTGGTGGCGCGCAGCTCGATGCAGTCAGCGGCGGCCGCTCGAGCAAAGGCCGCCTTGACGTCGCCGGCGGCCACCAGCGGGCGCGCTCAGCGAGCGCGGGCGAGCTGGCGCTCGATCACGTTGCCGATCAGCTTGACCACGGCGCCCTCCCCGGTGACCTTCACCTGGCCGTGCTCGAATGCGTCTACCCAGTCCTGCAGGCGGCCCTCGGCCGCGAGGTTGTTGAACGTGGGCCGGTCCACCGACACGTCCAGCCGAGCGTCGCCCGCGGGATCCTTCGCGATCTGCGGGCCGGGCACCTCCACGCGCCAGATCGGCACGTCGCCGTGGGAGCGGAGCTCGAGCCGCACCACGAGCTTGAGCTGCTTGAGCGCCGGCACTTCGTCGCTGAAGCGCTGCACCGCCTGCTCGATCAGCGACCGCGTGTCTCCGGACGACATTGGGCCGATGCTAGATGATCCCGGGATGCCACCTCTTGACGGACTCAGGGTGCTGGACCTCTCACGCGTACTCGCCGGGCCGTACTGCACCCTCGTGCTCGCGGACCTCGGTGCGGATGTGGTGAAGATCGAGCGGCCGGGCACGGGCGACGAGACGCGCGGCTGGGGCCCGCCCTGGGCCGGCGGCGAGTCCGCCTACTACCTGTCCACCAATCGCGGCAAGCGCAGCTGCGCGATCGACCTCTCCACCGACGAGGGCCGCCGGCTCGCCTTCGAGCTGTGCGCGCGGGCCGACGTGGTGATCGAGAACTTCAAGGCCGGCACCGCGCAGCGCATGGGCATCGACCGCGCCAGCGTGGCCGGGCGCAACCCGCACCGTCGTCTACTGCTCGATCACGGGCTTCGGCTCGCGGCGGCAGCCGCTGGGGCGGCCGGGCTACGACTTCATCGCCCAGGCGGAGAGCGGGCTGATGTCGATCACCGGCGAGCCGGACGGCCAGCCGATGAAGGTGGGCGTGGCGATGGTGGACGTGCTCACCGGCCTACACGCCGCCGTGGCGATCCTGGCCGCGGTGCATCGCGGTGAGGGCGATCAGATCGAGGTGTCGCTGCTCGACAGCGGGCTGGCCGGGCTGATCAACGTGGCGTCGAACGTGCTCGTGGCCGGCGGCGAGCCCCAGCGCCACGGCAACGCCCACCCGAACATCGTCCCCTATCAGTCATTCCCCACCGCCGAGGGCTGGATCGCCATCGCGGCCCCCAACGACGGCCTCTACCAGCGGCTGTGCGAGGCGCTGGGGGCACCCGAGCTGGCCGGCGACGAGCGCTTCGTCACCAACTCCGCACGCGTGGAGAACCGCGAGACCCTGATCCCGTTGATCGAGCAGCGGCTGGCGTCAAAGACCGCCGAGGAGTGGCTGACAGCGCTCGAAGAGCCTGGGCGTCCCGGCAGGCAAGATCCGCAGTGTGCCCGAGGCGCTGCAAGCAGCCGCCGAGGCCGGCCTGGCCGCCACGACGAAGGTGCCCCACCCCACCGCGGGCGAGGTGGAGCTGATGAACTCCCCGATCCAGATCGACTCAGGCCTCCGCCCACCCACAGCCCCTCCACTGCTGGGCGAACACACTCAAGAAGTGCTGAAAGAAATCGGCCTAGACGACGAGGAGATAGAGCGGCTAAGCGCCTCGGGCGCGATCGAACTGAGAACCGAGAACTGAGAACTGAGAACTAGATCTTGTTCCGCTTGAGCAGCGTGCGCCCGATAACCATCTTCTGGATCTCAGAAGTGCCCTCGCCGATGAGCAGCAGCGGGGCGTCGCGGTAGAGCCGCTCGATCTCGTACTCCTTCGAGTAGCCGTAGCCGCCGTGGATGCGCAGCGCCTCCTCCACGATCTCCTTGGCGGACTCTGAGGCGAACAGCTTGGCCATTCCCGCCTCGAGGTCCGAGCGCTCGCCCGCGTCCTTCATGCGGGCGGCCTTGATCGTGAGCAGCCGCGCCGCCTCCAGCTTCGTGCCCATCTCGGCGAGCTTGAACTGGATCGCCTGGTGCTGGGCGATCGGCTTGCCGAACGTGCGCCGCTCCTGCGAGTAGCGCAGCGCCAGCTCGAGCGCGCGCTGGCCGAGGCCCACGCCGCGGGCGGCCACGTTCACACGTCCCACCTCGAGCGCGTCCATCATCTGGCCAAAGCCCTTGTTCACGCCGGCGTCCTCGCCGCCGAGCACGTTCTCGGACGGGCAGCGGTAGTCCTCGAACACGAGCTCCGTGGACTCCACGCCCTTGTAGCCCATCTTCTTGATCTGGGGCGGAACGGTGAGGCCCTTGTGCTCGCCCGTGTTCTCGGCGGCGCCGGGCTCCTTCTCGCAGATGAAGCAGGTCATGCCCTTGTGGGGCGGGTCGGCGTCGGGATCGGTCTTGGCGAGCAGGAACACGAGGCCGGAGCGCAGGCCGTTGGTCACCCACATCTTGGTGCCGTTGATCGCCCACTCGTCGCCGTCCTTCTTGGCGCGCGTGGTGATCGCCGCCACGTCGGAGCCGAGGCCCGGCTCGGACAGCGAGAACGCCGCCCGGATCTCACCGGTGGCCATCTTCGGCAGGAACTTCTCCTTCTGCTCGTCGGTGCCGAACTTCATCAGCAGGTAGGAGCCGATGAAGTGGGTGTTGACGATGCCGGACACCGAGATCCAGCCGCGCGACAGCTCCTCCACGATCATCGCGTAGGTGGTGAGGTCGAGGCCCATCCCGCCGTACTCCTCGGGAATGGTCACGCCGAACAGTCCAAGCTCCCGCATCTGCTCGACGACCGCGTCGGGGAACTTGTCCTCGTGGTCGTGCTCCTCGGCGATCGGGATCACCTGCTCGTCGACGAACTGCCGGACCATCTCGGTGATCGCGCGCTGCTCGTCGGTCTTCTCGCTGAACGGCGTGGCAACTGCCAAATCGGACTCCCTAACTTCGTTGACTGGCGAGTCAGTTTACCCGTGAAGGCCTGCGGCTCGATGCGGTCACTGGATGTGGACTCCTACGGATTTCCGCGCCCACCCGGTCGAATAGCGTCGCCTAAGGCGAACCGACCGAGGAGACGTAGATGTCCATTACCCCGAAGGAGCCCAAGGATCTCGCGCTCGCGCCTGTGGCGGTGCACATCGATCGCAACCTTGACCGCCTGCGCGACAAGTCGCCGTCCGAGATCGACTACGAGCTGACGCTCGAACTCAACGCGCCGGCGGACACCGACAGCGCCGACGAGCGCAGCACGCGGGTGCTTGCCGTGGCGCTGCGTGACGTCGACCTTCACCACTGGAACGCGGCGATCACCGACGACCGGGCGCGGCTGCGCCTGTCAGGCGGCTCGGTGTCGCTGGACCTCGGCCTCAGCGCGACGCTGCTCGACTACATCCGCCACGGCGCGGGCGCGGCGCAGCCGACCTAGAGACCGTCAGGATGGCGGGCATGGTACCCGCGGGTGGGGCGCGGTCCGCCCCAGCGCGGGCCGCTGCCCGGCGCGGCGCCGTGGGCCTTGGCCCTGCGGTCGCGGAAGCCGGTGTCGAAGCGCAGCCCGGCGATCATCACGAACGCGTGACCGGGATTCGTGTAGACGGTGATCCACTGACCCTTGCCCCGCTCGCCCCAGTGCATGAAGTCGCTCGAGTCGAGCGGCTTGTCGATCAGGCCCGCACCGTGGAGCGCGAAGCTCACGGAGCCGGAGCAGTCGTAGCCGCGCGAGTTGAACGACCGGTGGCCGCCGCCGTAGATGTACGGCTTGGTGACGATCTCGTTGGCCGCGTTGATCGCGTCCACCACCTGCTGAGGCGCGCCGATCGGCGGGATCGCGATCCCGTTCACGATCTTGCCCTTGGGGGCGGGCTGGAATTGGGGATCGGTCGGCGAGGTGCCGCCGGTGCTCGGAGCCGGGGCCGGCGTCGTGCCTGACGTCTGCCCGAAGGCGACGGCAGGCAGCAGGCAGATGCAGGCCAAAGCCAACACTGCGAGCAAAAGCGTTTTGTCAGCGCGCTTCGGCAAAATCTCTTTCGTACGCCTGCCGAGTTAGCTGACGGGCTCGCGCTGAAAGAGCTTGCGCGCCTCTTCTTCCCCCCTGGAAGTGAGGTTCGCCCCAGAAACTGGTTCCCCGGCTCCGCTTGTGCGGATTCGGCGTGCGGGCACTGTACACGATCTGGCCACGGAAAGCCTTCGCTCCCGACTACCTCATTCCTGCGCCCTACGATTCCCGCTTCGATGAATTTCGCACTGGATGTCGTGGAAAAAGCTCCACCCAAGCGCCTGGCTCTGATCGCCCTGGGCCGCGACGGCTCGCGCAGCGAAATCTCGTTCGCGGAGGTCGCCGACCGCTCCGCGCGGCTGGCGGGAACCCTCGCCGCGCGCGGGGTCGGCCGCGAGGACGTGGTGATGACCGTGATCGGCAACCGCCCAGAGTGGGTCTACGCGATGGTGGCCTGCTTCCGGATGGGCGCTGTGGCGCTGCCCTGCACCGAGCAGCTGCGGCCGAAGGACCTGCGCGAGCGGATGGAGCGAGTGGAGCCGCGCGCCGTGCTCGTGGACGAGCGCGACCTCGCCACCGTGGAGGCCGCGGGCTTCGAAGGCGAGCTGCTCGTGATCCCCGACGAGCGGCTGTTCGATGCAGACCCCCATCCGGCCGCCGAGCTCTCCCCCACCGACCCCGCGCTGATCACCTTCACCTCCGGCACCGCCGGCGAGCCCAAGCCGATCCGCCACGGGCAGCGCTACCTGGCCGGCCAGCACGTGCAGGCGGAGCACTGGTTCGGCGCCCGCGAGGGCGACCTCTGCTGGTGCACGGCGGCGAGCGGCTGGTCCAAGTCCGCACGCAACGTGTTCATGGCGCCGTGGGTGCGCGGTGCCACGGCGCTGCTCCAGGACATGCGCTTCGATCCCGAGGAGCGGCTGGCCACGGTGGAGCGCGAGGGCGTGCAGGTGCTCTGCATGGCGCCGACCGAGTACCGCACGATCGCCAAGCGCGCCGAGCTGCGCGAGCTGCCGACCCTGCGGCACGCGGTGGCGGCGGGCGAACCGCTGAACCCCGAGATCGTGCGACTGTGGGCTGACGCCGTGGGCGTGGAGATCCACGACGGCTACGGGCAGACCGAGACGGGCGCGCTCACGGGCATGCCAATCGGTCCGCCCGTGCGGCCCGGCTCGATGGGCAAGCCGCTGCCCGGGTTCCGGCTCTGGATCGACGAGGGCGAGCTGTGCGTGGACCCGAGCACGGTGCCGACGTTCTTCATCGACGGGCCCGGCGACGTCTGGCGCACCGGCGACCGCGTGCGCGAGGACGACGACGGCTACCTCTGGTTCGAGGGGCGCTCGGACGACGTGATCATCTCGGCGGGCTACCGGATCGGGCCGTTCGAGGTGGAGTCCGCGCTGGTGTCGCACCCGGCGGTGGCCGAGGCGGCCGCGGTGGCGGCACCGGACGAGGACCGGGGCGCAGTGGTGCGTGCCGTGGTGGTGCTGCGCGACGGCAGCGAGCCGAGCGACGAGCTGGCGCGCGAGCTTCAGGACCACGTGAAGGCCGAGACCGCGCCCTACAAGTACCCCCGCATCGTCGAGTTCACCGACGAGCTGCCAAAGACCGCCAGCGGCAAGATCAGGCGCGCGGCGCTGCGGGATTCGGCGGGCTAGGACGGTCCCGCTGATCGCCGTGGAGCAGGCGCTGGATCGCCTCGGACACCCCGCTCAGGTCCACGGCCACCACGCGCTCGCGGCTGCGCACGTCCTCCACGACCACGCGCGGCTCGGTCTCGCTCACGCGGACCACGAAAGTCCGGATCCCCATGCGCGGGACCGTATGGGCGTCCGCTCACGGGGCGCTCACACCGGCTCGCCAGCCAGGATCCGGCGCTGTAGAGCGGCTGTCTCCTCGGCGGGCTCGACGCCGAGGCCGTCCACCAGCGCCCGGCGGCAGGCGAGGAACTGGCGCAGCGCGTGCCCGCGGCGGCCGGAGCGCGCGTAGGCGAGCATCAGGCGGCGGTGCGCGCCCTCGTCGAGCGGATCCACGTCCACCGCGCGGCGGCTCGCGTCGATGGCGCGGGCGAGGTCGCCCGCGGCGGCGTGCCCGTCCGACAGCGAGCCGAGCACCTGGCCGTAGAGGTCGAGCAGCCCCTCGCGCCAGGAGATCGCCCAGTCCTCGTAGCGGTCCTCGGGCAGCGGCTCGCCCGTCCAGTGCGCCGCGGCCACCTCGAGCAGCCTGAGCCGCTCGGGACCCTGTGTCGTGAGCGCAGCGGCGGCCGCGCGCTCGAACTCGTCGGTATCCACCCAGTCGCCCGGGCGCAGGCGCAGCCGGTAGGAGCGCTCGGACACCTCGATCGCCGTGCGCTCGGCTCCCGGGGGGTCGAGCACGGCCCGCGCGCTCGACACCGCCACCTGAAGCCCGCGCCGGGCGGCGTCCGCGGCCTTGTCGGGCCAAAACGCCTCAAACAGCACGTCCTCGGACACCGGAGCGTCGCGCCGCACCAGCAGCAGGCGCACGAGCCGCTGCGCCACGCGCCGCTCCCACGCTTCCTCGTTCACCGTGAACGATCCACGCCGCAGGCCGAAGCCGCCGAGCAGCGTGAACACGAGCGGTGGCGGCTGGCTGGCCAGGCGCCTGCCCGACGCCTTGGCCGCGGCGGCCACGCCCTCGTCCTCGTCGCGCTCTAGCTCCGCCACGGCGTGTGGCGCCTCGGGGTGGCCGGAGGCCACCGCGGACACGAGCGCGGAGCGGCGCACCTCGGCAACGGGGTGGCGCGTGAACGGGATCAGCGCGGCGCCGCCGGGCAGCGCCGCCTCGATGGAGGCGATCACCTCGTCCGGCGGCAGCGTGCCCTCCTCGAGCGCCGTCCACAGCAGCGGCTCAAGCCAGCGCCACTCGCGGCGTACCAGGTGCTGAGCCTCGGAGCCGGCCTCGTGCCAGGCGGCGGAGAGATCCTCGAGCGCGCCCGGGTCGTCGCCCTCGTTGCGGCGCAGCCAGGCGCGCTGGGCGTAGAGGCGCGGCGTGCGGCACTCGGGTGGCCGCGCGCCCAGCGCGGCGTCGAGCAGTTCTCGCGCCCAGGACGGCTGACCCGCCTCCACCAGCACGGGCACGAGCACGGCGGTGAGGCGAGCCCTGCCGAGCCAGGTGGTGAGCGCGCCGTTGTCGATCGCCGACGCCGCGGCGTCGGAGGCAGCCTCGTGGTGGCCCCGGCCCGCCGCAAGCACGGCGCGCGCCACGTCGGTCTCGGCGGCCCAGTTGCGCACCAGCGGCCGCACGCGGCCGAGCTCCAGCTCCGCCTCCGCAAGGTGGCCGTGCCGGGCGTGCATGCTGGCCTTGAACGTGTGCGCAAGGCCGCTCACGTAGCTGCCCATCCAGGTGCGCTCGGTGAGCCGCTCCATGCGGTCGGCCATCGCGATCGCGGCGTCGTCCTCGCCGCGCTCGTCGTGGATCAGCGCGCCGTAGCCGAGGAACAGAGGCAGGCGGTTGGATGGGTCGAAGCGCTCGAGCGCCGTCACCGCCTCCCGCAGGCCGGCCAGCGCGCCGTCGAGCCTGGCCTGGGGAAAGTCGAGGAAGGTGCCGCGGAACCCGCCCGCCAGGCTGCCCAGCGGCGCCCCGAGCGGGTGGGCCATCGCGCGCTCGAACAGCTCCGCCGCCTCGCTGAAGCGGCAGGCGCGCGCGTGCGTGCAGGCCACGGACACAGCGGTCATCGGGGCGGCGTACGCGTGCGCCTGCTCGAAGCCCTCCGCCAGCGGAGCGGCGGAGTCGAAGTCCTCGAGCATGGCCAGGACGTCCGAGAGCAGCACGCGCATGCGCCACTCGTGCTCGGTGTCCCCGCGCCCGGCGAAGCCCGCGATCGCTTCGGTGAGCGCGGGCACCGATCGCTCGAGCTCGCCCTGACCCGCCGCGAGGCGGCCCTCGATCGTGCGCAGCTCGGGCGCGTCGCGCATGTCCGCCGGCAGGGCCTCGAGCCAGGTCCCGACGGTGGCGGGCGCGCTGCGGAAGAGAACGTGTCCCTCGCGCGCCACCGCCGCCGCGGCGCGCTGCGAGTCGCCCGCGGCGAGCCAGTGCTCCACGGCCTCGGGACCCCGGCCGGCCTGCTCCAGCGCCTCGGCGAGGGCGCCGTGCAGCTCGCACGTGCGCTCGGGCGGACACTCGCGCGCCAGACGTTCGCGCAGCAGGTCGCGCACCAGCGGGTGATAGGCCACCTGCGTGCCCGAGTTGACCGCACGAAGGGGTACGCCGCGCCTGCCCGCCTCGTCGATGAGCCCGGCGGGAAGCCCGAGCGCCTGGAGCATCCCGGCATCGAGGTCCGGCGCGAGACTCGACTCGAGCAGCGCGGTGCGCATCTCTGCGCCGAGCGGCCCGAGCAGCTCCTCCTCGAGGAAGGCCACGAGCGCGGCCGAGCCGCGCGCGCCCGGCGCGGGAGCTCCGCCGGAGGCCGCCGAGAGCGCCACTCCGAGCGGCCAGCCCTCGGTGGCGGACCAGAGCGCGTCAAGCTCCGTCGCGCTCGGCTCGCGCCCGCTGGCCGCCTGGAGAAGCTCCGCGCACTCGTCGGGGCTGAACGCCAGGTCGGCGGGCCCGAACTGCGCCGCGCGGCCGGCCGCCTGAAGCTTGGACAGCCGCAGCGGCAGCGACACGCGGGCCGCCACAGCCACGCGCAGGGCTGGCGTGGCGCTCGTGAGCAGGTCATGCACCACGGCGCTCGCCTCGGGCGCGGCGGCGAGTTGCTCGGCGTCGTCGAACACGATCGTGAGCGGGTCCACGAGCAGGCGCTCCAGCTCGCGCGACAGCTCGCGGGACGCAAGTGCGGGGTCGATCTGCAGAGGTGCGGTGGCGAGGCGCTCGCCGAGTACGTCGGCGGCCCCCGGCGCGGCGCTCGACAGCGCGTGCACCACGTCTCCCAGCAGGCGGCCAGGGTCGCGATCGAGCTCCGCGCAGCGCACCCACGCCGCGGCTCCGCCGCGCAGCTCCAGCGCATCCTCGAGCGCCATGGTCTTGCCAAAGCCGGCGCCCGCCACGAGCAGCAGGTGGCCCTCGTCGAGAGCTCGTGCCAGCCGGGCGGCCACGGCGGGGCGAGGAATGCGGTCCATGGGCTCGAGGCCATTATCTGTGCGAGCAGCCGCCCCCGCCAGACTCCCCGACACCGAGTTTTCAGCGCATAGCGCGTACAACCTCGGTCTCGATCGCAGCGTGTTCAGCAACGGGGCGGGCTAGCCTCCACTGAGATGGCCAACCGCCTCGCGCAAGAGACCTCTCCCTACCTGCTTCAGCACAAGGACAACCCGGTGGACTGGTACCCCTGGGGCCCCGAGGCGCTGCGACGTGCTCAGGAGGAGGACAAGCCGATCCTCGTGTCGATCGGCTACTCCGCCTGCCACTGGTGCCACGTGATGGAGCACGAGTCATTCGAGGACGAGCGCACCGCCGCTGAGATGAACGAGCGCTTCGTGTGCATCAAGGTGGATCGCGAGGAGCGCCCGGACGTGGACGCCATCTACATGGAGGCCTGCCAGGCGATGACCGGGCACGGCGGCTGGCCGCTCAACGTGTTCCTCACGCCCGAGCAGGTGCCGTTCTATGCGGGCACCTACTTCCCGCCGGAGCCCCGGCACGGCATGCCGAGCTGGCGCCAGCTGCTCGGCGCGATCGACGAGGCGTGGCGGGTGCGGCGTGACGAGATCGATGAGGGCGCGGCGCGGATCGTCCCGCGCCTGAGCGGCGGCGCGCTGCTCAACCCATCCGAGGACGAGATCGACCCCGGCCTGCTCGACCGCGCGCTAGACGTACTGCGCCGAGCGTTCGACCCCGCGGGCGGCGGCTTTGGCGGCGCACCCAAGTTCCCGCCCGCCTCGGCGATCGAATTCCTCCTCCGGCGCGGCGAGACCGCGATGACCTCGCAGACGCTCCGCGCCATGGCCTCCGGCGGCATGTACGACCAGATCGGCGGCGGCTTCGCCCGCTACTCGGTGGACGCCCGCTGGATCGTGCCCCACTTCGAGAAGATGCTCTACGACAACGCCCTGCTGGCGCGCGCGTACCTGCACGGCTGGCAGGTCACCGGGGAGCCGCTGTTCGAGCAGGTGTGCCGGGAGACGCTCGACTGGGCCCTGCTCGAGATGCGAGCGCCCGAGGGCGGCTTCTACTCGGCGCTCGATGCGGACTCGGAGGGCGTGGAGGGCAGGTTCTACGTCTGGACGCCGGACGAGGTTCGCGCTGTTCTGGGCGAGGACGCCGACGCCGCGCTCGCGTGGTTCGGCATCACCGCGGAGGGCAACTTCGAGGGCAAGAGCATTCCCGTGCGCGCGGGCGCGGCCGAGCCGCCGCCCAACCTGGCCGAGCTTAGACAGCGGCTCTACGACGCGCGCGCGAAGCGCGTTTGGCCCGGGCTCGACGACAAGCGGCTCGCGTCCTGGAACGCGCTGATGATCTCCGCGCTGGCCGACGCGGGCGCGGTGCTCGGCGAGCAGCGCTACCTCGAGGCCGCCTGCGCGTGCGCGGACTTCCTCCTCACCACGATGCGCGACGACCAAGGCCGCCTGCTCCGCACCTTCAAGGACGGCCGCGCGCACCTCAACGCCTACCTCGAGGACCACGCCTTCCTCGTCGAGGCGCTGCTCACGCTGTACGAGTCGACCTTCGAGCCGCGCTGGTTCGCCGCCGCGCGCGAGCTGGCCGACCAGATGATCGCGCGCTTCGCCGACGAGGAGCGTGGCGGCTTCTTCGAGACCTCCTCCGACCACGAGCAACTCGTAGCCCGGCGCAAGGACCTCGAGGACAACCCGATCCCGGCCGGCAACTCGAGTGCGGCCTACGGCCTCCTGCGCCTGGCGGCGCTCAGCGGCGAGCACGAGTACGGCCGTCGCGCCGAGGGCGTCCTGCGGCTGCTGCATCAGATCGCGCAGCAGCACCCGCAGGCGTTCGCCCACCTGCTCCAAGCGCTCGACTTCCGCCTGGCGCAGACCAAGGAGGTGGCTCTCGCAGGCGAAGACACCGCCGAGCTGCAGCGCGTGGTGCGCTCCAAGTTCCGCCCGCACATCGTGCTCGCGGGCGGCGAGCCGGACGGCGTGCCGCTGATGCACGGCCGCGAGCCCGTGGACGGCCACCCGGCCGCGTACGTCTGCGAGCAGTTCGCTTGCCAGCGGCCGGTCACCGAGCCGGCCGAGCTCGAGGCGCTCCTGTCCTAGTGTCGTGAGTCGCTATTTCGTGCGCACCTTCCCGGCGTCTATGCGCGTCTGACGCCACCCGCGGGATCGCCGATGCTCTGGCATCGACTCATCCCGCGTGCGTCGTCAGCCGAGCCCAGCCACCCGGGAAGCTGAAGCCGAACTTCCGACTCACGACACTAGCCCGTCGGGGCCAGCAGCTTCTTCTTCCCCTCGAAGGCGAACAGCAGCAGGTCCACCATCCGGAAGGTCGAGTTGTTCGGGCCGAGGCTGGGCTTGAAGGCCGGATCGCGGACGATCGAGAACTGGCTGCCCTCCATCGCGCGCTGGAACGTCTCCGCGACGATGCGCGCGCCCACTCCCTTGAGCCTGCCGCCGTTGAACTCGGACTCGCGCAGGATGTAGAACCACAGCGGCGTGTCCTTGAGCAGCGCGTTGCGCTGGGCCTGAGTCAGATGGTCGAGCTTCGCCCCGTTCTTGCCGTCGCGGATCTGCGCCTTCGTGAGCTTGGTGATGTTCACGCCCTTGCTCTTAACGAACGTGGCCATCTGCTGGCCGGTGGCGAGCCTTACCATCCGCGCGCGGGTGAGGTTGCGGAAGGCGAGGTTGGCTCTCGGGTCGTTGAACCCCACCGCGGGGCCGCCGAAGGAGCCGGGCGGCAGGTTCTTCAGCGGGTTGGCGATCAGCGTGTCGATCCGCATCGCGCGGTTGCGCTTGTTGGCAGGCATCACCAGATCCGCCCGTCCCGCCTCGCTGAAGTCGTAAAGCCGGCGGAAGTCGGCGATCCAGATGCCCGGCAGCCGCGGGCCCACCCCGAGGTCGCCGCTCAGCCCGGTGAAGATGAACAGCAGGTCGAGCGTGCCGCCGCCGAAGTCGAAGATCTTGTTCCAGTTGTAGGCGCCGCGGATCATCGAGTGGCCGAGCCTGTAGGCGGCCACCGAGAACTCGATCGGCATCGTCGGCACGTCGGTGGGCGCCGCGCCCACCTCGAAGATCTTGCGCCCATTGTTGAAGACGTCGTTCACCACCCCGTGGGCGCAGATGCGGGGCAGGAAGTCCGTCCTGATCATCCACTGGTAGTGCTTGGTCACGAGCTCCCTGGCCTGGGCGAACTTGGTGGCGGGAGGGAGCGCGGACGGAAGCGTGTCCACCACCCGGTTGTGGAAGCGGATCATCGCGCAGTGGGTCTGCGCCACCGCGAGGTTCTCGTCGTTGCGCTTTTCAGGGATGATCGCCCGCCGCTTGGCCGCAACCGTCGACCCGGCGCCGCGCGGCAGGTCGAAGCCGTTCACGGTGGTTACGCCCTCGCCCGCCTCCGCCTTGCCGGTCTTGAGATGAACGCCGTCGGCCTCGTAGAACTTCGCCGAGCCGGGGTCGGCCGGACCGGCGCCGTAGAGCGAATCCAGGTCGAGGCTCGGCGAGCGGCCCTGGAGCAGCTGCGTGGCCGAGATGTTTGCGCCGAACATCACCGTGGTCTTGTCGAAGGTCAGGTCATGGTCGATGAACTGTCCGAGATAGGTGAAGCCGGCCGGAATCGGACCCGACCCGCCGCCACCCACCGCCATCGCGTTGCCGAGCTTCTTACGCAGCGGCTCGCCGAGTTGGTGGCCGGTGCCCTTGGGGCCCAGCCGCGTGAAGCGGAACGGTGGCGTCGCCCCGGCCGCCGCGGCCGTCACGGTGGGGGGCAGCGCGCCCTTCCTGCCGCCGACGCTGTCCGTGAGGAGCCCCTCTCCGATCACGTAATAGCTCTCGGAACCATGCGTCTCCATGGGGCCTCCTTCGATCGGGGCGGCGCCTCGGGTCAACCCTCTCACCGGGGTCAAGGCGGCGCGTCGGTGATCCTCGACCTTGTGCAGGCCGGAAGCGCGGAAACTGCGCAAACCGCCTAGCGCGCGCGCTGCGAGGGGTGCAGCCCAAAGCGCCGCAGGGTCCTCCCCGCTGCCCGGCGCGCCAGGCGGTGACCCTCGCGGATGTGCGCCCAGAAGTCGTGCTCCTGGGACTCGGCGGGCGGCAGGGCGCCGGGCCCGGTGCGGCTCTCGTCGAGCACGATCAGCCCCATGCCGCCCAACCTGTGGGCGGTCCGCCCCGCTGGCGGGGGTCCGTAGACGAAGTCGAGATTCACGTCGGCAACGTGCGGGAAGTCGCTGAATGGGACGCTCAGCAGCCCCCGCCGCACCGCCTCGTTGGAGACGTCGTGCACGAGGATCGCACCGCTGCCGAATGCCGGCGAGGAGAGCAGATCGAGCACGTCACGGCGTGCGCCATCGGGCGTGTGGTCGCCGTCCACCAGCGCGAACGTGAGCGATCCCGGCTCGAGCGTTGCGAGCACCTGCGACAGCAGGTCATGGCTGTCACCGGTGTGGAAGGTGACGTTGGGGTACTGGTCCGGGTCGATCTGCAACGTCAGGTCGAACGAATGCACGTGACCGCTCAGCGCCGAGATCCGGCTCAGGCTCCCGCCGCGGAAGGTGCCGAGCTCAATCGACAGCTCGGGCTCGAGTTCAGTGAGCACCGCCTCGAGCGCCGCCCGTTCACCGGGGAGCATCATCCAGTCCTGCGACTCGAGCAGGCGAAGGGACGCCATCCCGGGCGAGCATAGCCCAGCTTCGGCGCCCTTCGAGTCGGATTTATGGGCTAGCGGCGGCCGCCTCAGCCTGAGGCTCGGACCGAGTACACGGGCGGCATGTGGGGCGCGACTGTGAACCACGTCGCCCCGGCGTCGCCCGAACCGAATAGCTGCCCCGAGGTCGCGCCGAAGTAGAGCTCGAGCGCGGGTCCCTCACCTCGACGACCAAACGCCTGCCGGAGGACCGTGAGATACGCGTGCTCCTCCGGCAGGCCGTCGCCGCGAGGCGTCCAGCTCTCGCCGGCGTCCCGCGTCTCGTACACGCGCACATGTCCGCCTGGCGTCACGCGGTCGCGGTCGCTGTCCAGCGGGATCACGTAGGCGCTGTCCGGATCGGCCGGGTCCACCACCATGGGGAAGCCGAAGTCGGAGGGCAGCCCGGCGCCGATGTCCGTCCACGTCTCGCCCGCGTCGTCGGACCGGTAGACGCCGCCGTGGAACTGCATGAACAGGCGCTCGGGGCGCCTCGGCGCGCGGTGGAGGTTGTGGATGCAGAGCTGGATGGTGTCCGCGGGGGCGTCGTCCGGGAGGTAGCGCGGCCTGATGCCGCCGTTGCCGTGCCGCCAGGTCTTGCCGCCGTCGTCGGTGAGCCAGATGCCGACGGCCGACAGGCCGAGGGCGAGCTTGTCGGGGTCGCCCGGCCACGGGACGATCGAGTGCAGACACAGCCCGCCGCCGCCCGGCTGCCACTCCGGCCGGGTCGGGTGCTCCCAGAGCGTGCGGTTGAGCTGCCAGCTCAGGCCGCCGTCGCGGCTCTCGAAGAGCACGCCCGGGTCGCCTCCGGCGTACACGGTCTGCTCGTCCTCGCCCGGCATGATCGTCCAGATCCGCTCGAGCGCCTCGTCCCCGCCCTCCGGCAGCGCCACGCCGTCCGCCTGTGCCCACTCGCCGGAGGCGTCGTCCGAGTACCAGATCTTCGGGCCGTAGAACGGCGACGTGACGGACACGAGCAGCCGCCCGCTGCGCGGATCGCGGATCGCATACTCGACGGGCTCCCCCGCGAACGCGCGGGCCGTCACCTCGAATGCGCTTCCGGGCTCGCCCTCGAGCACGAACAGGCCCTTCTTCGTCCCAACGAGAAGCTCCGTCATCTGCCGTCATCCTCCAGAAATTGCGGGGAGAACGTCGATCCGGTCGTCGGCCTGAACCGCTGCGTCCTCCGCCTGTTGCTCACCATTCACGAACACGTTGATATGGCGCCGGATCCGGCCGCGTTCGTCCAGGATCCAGCCGCCGAGCGCGGGCTGCGCTCGCTCGAGCCCGCGCAGGACCTCCACCACGGTCGCCCCGTCGATCGCATGGTCGGACTCGCCGCCGGCGCGCTGCTTGAGAGGGCCGCGCAGCCGCACCATCGCCATCGGCTACGCCTCCACGAGCTGCGTCGCCGGCTCCGGCAGCGGGAAGAGCCCGAGGAAGCCGCGCACGGCCTCCTTGCTCCCCTCGATCTCGATGCGCGCCGTCCCGTAGCGCCTCATTCAGTTTGGCCCCCTCCCACAGCAGCGCACTGAGAGTCTCTCGAATCCGTGATGACGGTGGCGTCCGGCTCGTCGAAGCTACCGCGCCTGAGGTCGAGCTCCCCGGCCGCCACGCGCGCGCGGAAGCGGTGTCCGTCCACACCCAGCTGGAGGCTCGCTTCGAAGCCGTCCGTTGACTGCGGATCGAAGAGCGTCTTGAGTGCGAGCATGTGGCTGTCGACGCTCATCGGCTCGCCCCGGGGAAGGTTTGGCGAGCGGGCGCCCCAGGCGCCGAGCGCGCAGATCACCGGCTCGAGCCCCCTGCCCCATTCGGTGAGCTCGTAGATCTTCGAAGCCGCCGGCGGCGGGAGCGTGGCGCGCCGCACCACGCCCGCATCCTCGAGCTCCCGCAGGCGCTGGGAGAGCACGTTGGGACTCGCGTGCGGGATGCCGCGCCGCAGGTCCGTGAAGCGCTTTGGCCCGAGCAGCAGCTCGCGGACCACGAGCAGGGCCCAGCGCTCACCCACGAGGTCGAGCGCGTGGGCGGCGGCGCATCCTTCCCCGTAGGTTCTCCTGGCTCCCATAGACCCCCTAGTCTAGCGCCGTAGTTCGGATATAGGTGCACTTAGTCCTAAAACAGGACTATATGCTAACCTGCCCACCGTGCCGACCGATGAATCCCCCACCGAAGTCCGGTCTCAGTCTCCGATGACCGAAAGCAAGGAGACGAATATGCCTGACCGGACCCGCTGGATCGCCCTCTACGTGCTCTGCGCCGGGGTGCTGATGATCGTCCTCGACGTCACCGTCGTGAACGTCGCGCTGCCATCGATCCAGAACGACCTCGGCTTCTCTCAGGCGGGGCTCGCCTGGGTGGTCAACGCCTACCTGATCGCGTTCGGAGGGCTGCTGCTCCTTGCGGGGCGCTTCGGCGACATCCTCGGCCGCAAGCGCATCTTCATGTACGGCCTCACCGTGTTCACGCTCTCGTCGCTCTTCTGCGCCGTGGCCCAGACGCAGGGGATGCTGGTGGCCGCGCGCTTCGTGCAAGGCGTGGCCGGCGCGATGACCTCGGCCGTGGTGCTCGGCATGATCGTGACGATGTTTCCCGAGCCGCGCGAGCAGGCCAAGGCAATCGGCGTGTACGGCTTCGTCGCCTCGGCGGGCGGCTCGGTGGGCCTGCTCCTCGGCGGCCTGCTCACGCAGACGATCAACTGGCACTGGATCTTCTTCATCAACATCCCGATCGGGATCGTCACCGGCGTGCTCGCATCGCGCCTTGTGGAGAAGGACGAGGGCATCGGCCTCGCCGGCGGCGCCGACGTGCCGGGCGCCGTGCTGATCACCAGCTCGCTGATGGTTGGCGTCTACACGATCGTCAAGCCGGCGGCGGACAACGGCTGGGGCTCGAGCAGCGCGCTCCTGTTCGGGGCGCTGTCGCTCGTGCTGCTCGTGGCCTTCATCGCACGCGAGGCCACGGCGCCGAACCCGCTGATCCCACTTCGCATCTTCCGCTCGCGCAACGTGTCCGGCGCCAACTCGGTGCAGGCACTGCTCGTGGCCGGCATGTTCGGCATGTTCTTCCTGGGCTCCCTGTACCTTCAGCGCGTGCTCGGCTACGACGCGCTCGAGATCGGGCTCGCGTTCCTGCCAGCCACGCTCGTGATGGGCACGCTGTCGCTGCGCTTTTCGGAGCCGATCATCACGCGCTTCGGGGCTCGCACCGCGCTGCTCCCGGGCCTGCTGCTGATCGGCGCCGGCCTCGCGCTGTTCTCGCGCGCGCCCGTGGACGGCAACTACTGGCGCGACGTGTTCCCGGTGATGATCATCATGGCTTTCGGTATCGGCGTGTCCTTCCCGGCGCTGATGACACTCGCGATGTCCGGCGCCACGCCGGAGGACGCGGGGCTCGCCTCCGGCCTCGTCAACACCTCGGCGCAGGTGGGCGGCGCGCTGGGGCTCGCGGTGCTGGCCACCGTGTCCGCCACCCGCACCGACCACCTCAAGGCAGCAGGCAAGGCCACGGCCTCGGCTCTCACCGGCGGCTACCACCTCGCGTTCCTGATCGGCGCCGCGCTGTGCCTCGCCGCGCTCGCGGTGGCGCTCGCGGTGATTCAGCCGGAGAAGAAGGCGGCGGCCGAGCACGAGAGCGCCGCCGCCGAGCCCGTTTACTCGGAGGGCTGATCCAGATGACCCAGATCGAAATCCGCGACATCGCCGCACAGCCGGCGGCCGTCGAGCGGGCCACGACGCCGGCCGCCGACCTGCCCGCCGCCGTCGACCGCGCCTTCCCCGCGCTCTTCGAGCGCCTCGGCAAGGCCGGCGTGGAGCCCGCCGGGCCGCCGTTCATCCGCTACCTCGAGACCGGCGACCCGCTCGAGGTCGAGCTCGGCGTGCCCGTGTCGGGCGAGGTCGGCGACGGCGAACAGGCGAGCCTGCCGGCGGGGCGCACGGCGGTGTTGAGGCACGTCGGCCCCTACTCCGAGCTGCGCGCTGCCTGCGAGCGGCTCGGACAGGAGGTGGAGCGCCTCGGCGAGCGCGCCTCCGGACCCTTCTGGGAGAGCTACGTGACCAACCCGGCCGAGGAGCCGGACGCCTCAAAGCGGATCACGGAGATCTACCTGCCGCTGCGGTAGACGGCCACGGTCTCCCCCAGCTCGCGGATCGAACGCTCGGTGATCGGGCTGACGATCAGGATCGCTTCGTCCGCTCCGGCGTCCTCCAGCTCTCGCAAGCCCGCGGCGATCTGATCCGCGCTGCCCTCGAGCGGCGGCGCATCGGGCGTGGCCGCGCGCTCACCCGCCGCGCCGTCGAGTACCACCAGCACGCAGGCGCTCCGCTCGATCTCAGCCGGATCGCGCCCGGCGTCGCGCGCGGCGACGCTCACGCGCTCGCTCAGCGCGGCGAAGCCCTCCGGGCTGTTGCCGTAGTCCTGGTACCAGACGTTCCACGCGTCCACGTGCGGCAGGGCGATGGCGAGCATGCGCGGGCCGTTGCTGCCCACCATCAGCCGCGGCCGCCGCGCCGGGCGCGGGAGCAGGACGGCATCCTCGGCCTGCCAGTAGCGACCCGCGAGCGTCACCCGCTCGCCCGCCAGCAGCCCACGCACGATCGCGAACGACTCCTCGAAGCGCGACACGCGGTGGTCGAACGGGATGCCGAACGCGTGGTACTCGCGCTCGTTCCAGCCGGCGCCGAGGCCGAGCACGAAGCGTCCGCCGCTCACCTCGTCCACGGTGGCGGCCATCTTGGCGATCAGCCCAGGCGGGTGGAAGCCCGCGCAGGCCACGAGCGGTCCCAGCTCCACCCGCTCGGTCACGGCGGCGAGCGCGGCCAGCAGCGTCCAGGCCTCCCACGGGCCGCGCTCCGCGCGGCCCTCGCCTCCGTACAGCAGGTGGTCGCCGATCCAGATCGAGTCGAAGCCCACCCCCTCGGCGGCCCGCGCCATCGCCGCGTACTCGGCGAAGCGCACCTCGCGCTCCACCTCCGGCAGCTGGATCCCGATGCGCAGCGCTACGACGCGGCTAGAAGCTGAGTACCGTCTCGCCGCCGAGGATCTCGGGCGGGGACAGCTCCATGTCGGCGAGGTTCTCGCGCAGCCACTCCGCAGCGGCGCGGTTCGATTCCTCCGCCCCACTCTGCTCGTCGAACACGCTGATCGATATCGCGTTGCCGTCGGCGCCCCGCACGAGGTAGTAGGCCCGGAAGCCGTCCACCTCGCTGATGATGCGCCGGACGTCGTCCTGGTTGTCCACGAGCGCGTCAACCAGGCCGGTGTTGCCGGAGTACCTGCGAACCACTGTGTACACGGTGCTCTCCTCGTTGGGGTGACGAGTTAGCCCTACCCGATCATCAGGAGGCGGTCAAGCCACAGCCGGCGCTACAGGATCGCCATGTAGCGGTCCAGCTCCCACTGCGAGACCTGGATCCGGTAGTCCTCCCACTCCTGCCGCTTGATCTCCACGTAGCGGTTGAACATGTGCTCGCCGAGCGTGCGCAGCACGAGCTCGGACTCGGAGGTCAGCTCGATCGCCTCGCCGAGCGTCTCGGGCAGCTGCTCGATGCCGAGGCGCTTGCGCTCGTCCGGCGACAGGTGGTAGAGGTTCTTCTCCATCGGCTCGGGCAGCTCGTAGCCCTTCTCGATGCCCTCGAGCCCCGCCATCAGCAGCGTGGCGAAGGTCAGGTACGGGTTGCACGCCGGGTCCGGGCAGCGCAGCTCCATGCGCGTGGCCTGCTCCTTGCCGGGGTGGTACAGCGGCACCCGCACGAGCGCCGAGCGGTTGCGGCGCGACCAGGCGCAGTAAACCGGCGCCTCGAAGCCGGGCACGAGCCGCTTGTAGGAGTTCACCCACTGGGCGAAGATCGACGAGATCTCGCGCGCGTGCTTGAGCTGGCCGGCGATGAAGGCCTTGCCGACCGGCGACAGGAAGTACTGGTCGTCGGCGTCGTAGAAGGCGTTGCGTCCCTCCTTGAACAGCGACTGGTGCGTGTGCATGCCGGATCCGTTCTCGCCGAACAGCGGCTTGGGCATGAACGTGGCATGCCAGCCGTACTTCATGGCGTACTCCTTGACCGTGATGCGGTAGGTCATGCAGTCGTCCGCCATCTTCAGCGCAGGCGCGTAGCGCATGTCGATCTCGTGCTGCGACGGTCCCACCTCGTGGTGCGTGTACTCCACGTGGATGCCGAGCTGTTCGAGCGCCAGCACCGTCTCGCGCCGCACGTCGGAGCCCGCATCGAGCGTGGTGAGGTCGAAGTAGCCGCCCTCGTCGAGGATCTCCGGCTGGCCACCGGCCGGCCGGGCGTTGCGGAAGTAGAAGTACTCGAGCTCGGGGCCGACGTTGAAGGCGTCGAAGCCCATCGACTGGGCGCGCTCGAGCGCGCGCCGGAGCACGTAGCGCGGGTCGCCCTCGTACGGCTCGCGGCTCGGGGTGACGACGTCGCAGAAGATGCGGCCAACGCCCTTGTCCTCGGGCCGCCAGGGCAGCACCGCGAAGGTCGACGCGTCCGGCATCGCGATCATGTCGGACTCCTCGATGGCGTTGAAGCCGGTGATCGACGAACCGTCGAAGCCCATGCCGCCCTCGAAGGCGTCGTCCAGCTCCGCAGCATTGATGGAGAAGCTCTTTAGCTGTCCAAGGATGTCGGTGAACCAGAAGCGGACGAAGCGGATGTCGCGCTCTTCGACGATCGCCTTGACGTCGTCGGCGGTCTTGGGCTGGTCGGCCATCGGGCTCCTTCGAGAGTCGGCGGGACGAGAGGAAGCGCGTAAGGCTAACGGCGTCGCTGTCGTGACGCGTTGACCGTTGACCGTTGACCGTTGACCGAGTGGGGCTTAGAGCCAGGCGTTTGCCCAGGACTTCAGGGCCCTTACCGCGGGCTCGAATGCCATCCCCTTGCCCGTCAGCGCGTACTCCACGCGGACCGGCGGAGCCGTCGAGCACCCGGCGCTCGACGATGTCCTCGGCCTCGAGTTCCTTCAGCCGCTCGGACAGCAGCCGGTCCGAGAGGTCGGGCACGAGATGCCGGATCTCGGAGAAGCGGAGGGGACCGTCGAGCAGCACGAGCAGGATCGCGCCGGTCCAGCGTTTGCCGATGAGCTCAACCGCCCGGTGATAGAGGGCGCAGCACTCGCTGCGTCCCGGTACCCCTTGCTCCTCGGCCCCCGGAACCTGTTGGGCCTCAGTTGCCGCGCTGGCGGCCATGCCCAAATCCTAGAAGGTCAGGCGGCCTGAGCCAGACGGGCTTCCTCCACGGAGCCGTCCCGCGGGAGATCGCCTGCCCTCGTCACCAGGTTCGTAAAGGTCGCGAGCGCGACGTGCGCGACGGCCTCGAGCACCTGCTCGTCGCTCCAATCGGCCTCGCTGGCCTCCTCGAGCAGGTAGGCCGGCGGTGCGCCCGTCTGACTCGAGCAGCGCCTTCAGCAAGCGGAGCAGAGTGGCCTCGCGCTCGTCGTGGGAGTCGAACTCGCGCGCGAGCGCGATCTCGTCGAGGCCTAGCCCGGCGTCGCGGGCGGTGCGGTGCAGCGCGGGAAGCGCGTACTCGCTTCCCTCGTACTCGGCCACCGCCAGTGCGATGCGCTGCTGCGTGGGCCAATCGAGCGCGCCGTGGCGCAGCTCGGAGCGGAAACGGGCGTAGCCGCGCAACGCCGCGGGCGAGCCCGCAAGCACGCCCAGAAAGTTCGACAGCTGCCCCCCGCTCGCAAGCGCCCCGGTGAGCACCGGAAGGCTGCGCTCCGGCGCGGTCAGTTCATCGTGAACCTGGAACCTGCTCTCCTTGGTTTTCATTGCCCGCTTCACTTTCTGCACGTCGCTTACGTGCGGTAAGTATAGGCTCCCCTGCCTATTAGCCATGCCACCGTCGTCACCCGGTGCCCCTGCCTCAGTCCTACCTTGGCCTTGTGGCGGCAAACACGAACTACCCCTTATGTGCGGGCTTTTCTTACCGATCCTTAGCGTTCTTACGCCAGCTTTGTTGCAATTACCGCAGCGGCGGTAGTGCTTGCGAGGCCGCTCAGCCGCGCGTGTACGGGAACGCCTGCCCCTGGGACGACTCCCGCACCAGCACCCCGGACGTCCTGCCGAAGCGCCAGCTCGTGGGATCCAGCGCCGCCGGCTTGCAGCCCGGTGGTCCGAAGAACGTCTGGATCGTGCCGCTGTAGCGCCCCGGCGCGAGCGGCCGCAGGCGCCAGACGATCGACCCCGCCGCCACGGCGCAGCCGTTGGCGATCCCGAACGACTCACGCGCGCGGCCCACGTAGAGCCGCCCTTCCCGCTTGACCACCACGCCCGCGCCGTTGCGCAGCCAGGTTCCGATCACAGGGTCGCTGGCCCGTATCGGCGGCCTGATGCGCTTGAACGTGCTGGGTGGCGGCCGCCTGCCGCCGGGCAGCTTGGAGGACTCGGTGAAGCGCAGGTCGCTCTCCACCTTGATCGTCGACGACACCAGGCGCCGCTTGCAGTGCTTGCCGCCGACGAGCGCGAGCTTGCCCTTCCAGTAGTCGGCGCCGCCGTGGGTGGCGCTGAAGCGGTAGCCGCTGAAGACCTTGCTCCCCTTGCGCACCACGCAGTGGCCGATCCTCACGCTCGTGAGCGAGCGCCCGGACACGGCCCGCTTCCTTGTGGCGAAGCGGTACCTGTCGCCGTGGAAGCTCCAGTCCCCGGCCAGCTCGAACCTCGGTGCGGGCGTGGCGGCATGCACCTCCGCCGGCACGATGACGGCGAGGCAACCCGCGATCGTCAGCAGTGCGACGTAGCCGCGCACCTACTCATTCGATCACGCTCAGCGAGTGTGCGCCACATGTGCGGCCGGCGCGGCGTGATGCGGAGTCTGCCCGTGTGCCGTACCGGCGGCTATCGCGATCATCACGATGCCGAGGAGCACGGCCCAGAGAGCGAGCCGATCCGGGCGGGAGGACATGCGCGTGGTCGCAGGTGTGCGCCGCCGGCGCGGCGGGGGCGCGGTCTGACCCTTGATCTGGATCGTCCGCCGCTCCGTGTAGCGCGGAAATGGGTAGACGTCAGCAACGCGCTCCTCCCGGGCAGGCGCGTACTCGTCTCGCAGTGAGGCCTGGCGAGCCAACGGCTGGCACCGTAGCAACGTCGTGGACGGATGTAACCGTCCAGCGCGGCGGAAAGCGCCCAAAATGCGGGGAGAGTGGCGAGTTCTACTGCCGGGCTAGCGGCCGGCGACAGTTGCGACGAACGTCGCAACTTCCACGGCGTTCTGCCCCTGCAGCAACCCGGCCGGCATCCTGCCCTGCCCTGTTCCGCCGATGCGGATGGCGTTCTCGACGCGGGTGATGGCGCCTTGAGGCTGGCGCTGTTCAGGCCGATCCGGTCGAGGTTCGGGCCCGTGACGCCGCGGGCGTTGACCGCGGCGAGCGTGTGGCAGCTGGCGCAGGTGGCGCGGAAGAGCGTCTTACCCCGCTCGATCTCGGTGGATGCGTGCTTGGTCTGGAGCTGCGCGGTGGCGCCCTGGGCATTGGTGCGCGAGCGCGAGGATGATCGCCGGCACCGCGATGCCCACGCCCAGGTAGATCACGAGGATCGCGACCTGGAAGCTGCGGCTGGCGCGCGTCAGATACGCCTGACGGGCTCGGCCAGGTCCGCCGGAGAAGCCGACGAACACCACTCCGATCCCCACCAGGATCCACGGAACGAGAAAGACCAGGACTTTCATCCGGCGCGGGATCCTAATGGAGCCCGGTGACGCCCGCGCTCAGGCAGAGCCCGCACGCGAGGACGGGCGCCCTGTCCGGCCCTTCCGGCCGCGCCTGCTGCCCGTGCGCCGGCGCCGGACGGGGCGGCACGTATCGCGCTCGCTCGGCTGCGGCGGCTCCTCGCTCGCGTCGAGCCGCTCGCGCACGTGGTCGATCGACTGCCGGATCAGGCGCGATACGTGCATCTGCGAGATGCCCAACGCGCTCGGCGATGTCCGACTGGGTGAGGCCCATGAAGAAGCGCATGTGGAGGATCTGGCGCTCGCGATCGCCGAGCTCCTTGAAGCCCTCGCGCAAGAGCTGGCGCTCCTCCGCGAGCTCGTAGCCCTTGTCCTCGTCGCCGAGGTGCTCGAGCGGATCGCCGCCGTCCTCGTCGCCCTCGTCGGGGCCGGGCGCCGACAGCGAGATCGTGTTGTAGGCGCGCGAGGAGTCGAGCGCCTCCACCACCTGCTCGGTGGAGGAGTGAGTGGCCTTTGCAAGCTCGTCCACGCTTGGCGAGCGGCCGAGCTTGCCGGTGAGCTCGTCCACCACCCGGCCGAGCTTCACGTTCAGCTCCTGCACGTCGCGCGGCACGCGCATCGCCCAGCCCTTGTCGCGGAAGTAGCGCTTGATCTCGCCGAGCACGTTGGGCGCGGCGTAGGTGGCGAGCGTGACCTTGTACTGGCCGTCGAAGCGGTCGATCGCCTTGATCAGGCCGACGCAGCCCACCTGCGTGAGGTCCTCGATCGCCTCGCCGCGGTGCGAGTAGCGCTGGGCGAGCCGGCGCACGAAGCCGATGTGGCGCTCGATCAGCGCCTGGCGCGCGCGAACGTCGCCGTCCTCGTGGTAGCCGCGCAGGAGATCGGCGTCGGAGGCGGACCCGTAGATGAGGCCCCCTGAGTGCATCGGAGCGACCGTCATCCGCTAGTCGCCGCTTCCTTCCGAGCGCGCTTCCAGCTGCCGAACGCGGCGAACACGTCGCTCAGCTCGGGCAGGTCGTTGTCGACCGAGGCGCGCTGCTGGTAGTCGACCATGAGCAGCCGCTCCGGCCGCGAGCCGAGCTGCTCGGCCACCGCGCGGATAGCCTCGCGCACCTCGTCGGGCGAGACGTCGGAATCGTCCCGGCGCTTGGCCTGGTGGGCGAAGACGCCGGCCGCGGTGCCGCGGGCGCCGGGATTGGCCTCGGCGCGTGGGCCGTGCGCGCCCCACTCCGATCATCAGCCGGCAGTGCGGGCAGCGCGGTGGTGAACATCGGGCCACTCGCCAGCGACCTTTTCCTCAACAAGCAAAAAGCAGTGAGGACAATATGCATCCGACTGATCCCTCGCGGGCTTGCGTGCAGCACTGGCCATGAAACCTCCTGGCGACCTCTCCCTGCCCCGGTGACGTACCGGGCTTCCCACTAGTAAGTCTCGCCGCAGGAGGCTGCTCCTAAACGTGGCTACCGGCCCAATCGCGGCAGTTTCCAGATGCCTTCTTTGGGGTACGCCCGTGTTTAGGACTTTTTAGGCGGCAAGAGCCTGCAGCTCGCGCTCTTCGGCGAGCCTTCTGAGCGCCCGGCGCTCGAGCTTGCGCACGCCTTCAGGCGAGAGGCCGATCAGCTTGGCCACCTCGCGCAGCGCCAGCGGCTCGCCTCCGCCGATGCCGAAACGCAGCTCGATCACGCGCCGCGCGTTCGGGTCGAGGCGCTTGAGCGCCCTGCGGATCGACTCCTCCTCGAGCTCCACGGCGACCTCCTCGAGCGGAGTGGGGCCCTCGAACGGGATCAGCGAGCCGAGCTCGGCGTCGCCCTCCGAGCCCACGGGCGTCTCGAGGCTGACGGGCACGCGCTCGGCCGAGCGCAGCTCCTCGAGCTGGTGCACGTCCATGCCGAGCTGCTTGGCCACCTCCTCGGCGGTGGGCTCGCGGCCCAGCTCGCTGCCGAGCTTGCGCTCGACCGCGCGCACCTTGGTCAGCTCCTGGCCGATGTGCACCGGGATGCGGATCGTCCGGCTGTGGTGCTGGAGGCCGCGCTGCATCGCCTGGCGGATCCACCAGGTGGCATAGGTCGAGAACTTGAAGCCGCGCCGGTAGTCGAACTTCTCGACCGCGCGGATCAGCCCGAGGATGCCCTCCTGGATCAGGTCGAGGAACGGGCAGCCCGAGCCCGCGGTAGCGCTTGGCGTTGGCCACCACGAGCCGCAGGTTCGACTCGATCATCCGGTTCTTGGCCTCCTGGTCGCCGCGCTCGATGCGCTTGGCCAGCTCGACCTCCTCGCTGGCGGTGAGCAGCGGCCGCTGCGCGATGTCGCGCAGGAAGAGCTGGAGCGAGTCGCTCGTGGCGTCGGCCACCTCGTCGACCGTGTAGCTCGACTTCGTCTCACCGCGTTCGGAGCAGTCGTCCTCCACCTCGATGCCGCGCCGCTCGGCCTCGGCGTAGATCGCCTCGAGCGCGCCGGGCTCGAGGTCGAGCTCCTCCACGGCGGACGCGATCTCGGACAGCTCGAGCCGGCCGGCCTCCTCGCCGCGCTTGTAGAGGGCGTCGATGCTGTCGCTGGGCGAGATGTCGCTCATCTGTCCCAGCATACGACTCGCGCGCGACGGGAGTTATGTGATCAATCGCAAAGCAGCTCGGAACCTGCGTACACATTGAGCGAGCCGCCGCGGACGAAGCCGCACAGCAGCATGCCGCGCTCGCGCGCGAGGTCCACCGCGAGGGTCGACGGCGGGCCCACCGCCACCACGCCCGATCAGGCTCGCCAGGCTCGCCTTCTGCACAAGCTCGAACGACGCGCGGCCGCTCACGCGCGGCGAAGACGCCCTCGAGCGGGAAGCGCCCGGCGAGCAGGAGCGAGCCGATCGCCTTGTCCATCGCGTTGTGCCGGCCCGACGTCCTCGCGCACCACGAGCAACTCGCCGGAGGCCTCGAACAGGCCCGTGGCATGAAGCCCACCGGTGCGATCGAAGGCGGACTGCTTGCTGCGGACCGCGGACGGCGCGCCCAGAACGACCTCGGGCCTCGACCGGCGGCCCCGGCGGCGCGCCTCCGGGCGCCGCCACGCGCACGAACTCGAGCGCGCCCTTTCCGCACACGCCACAGGACGACGTCAGGTAGAAGCTGCGCTCGTCGCTGCGGGTTCGCGGCGCAGGCCGTTCTTCGTGCGCACCTCCACCGTGTTGGCGGCGAAGTCGCGCGTGGGGCCGACCTCCACGATGTCCTCGTGGCCCGCCGATCAGGCCCTCGCCGGCGAGGAAGCCGGCCGCCAGCTCCTCGTCCTCGCCGGGGGTGCGCATGGTCACGGCCAGCGCCTCGCCGTCCACGCGGATCTCGAGCGGCTCCTCCACCGCCAGCTCGTCGCGCATGCGCTCGCGCACGCCGTCGCGGCAGCTTCTCGATCGAGGTCGCCGCGACGTGCGGGTCGAAGCCGGTGGCCATCACTTGGTCCGCGGCTGCGAGAACTGCGCCTGCAGCGCGGCGAGGCGCGAGTCCCACTGCGCCGCCCACGTCGGCGATCCAGCCGACGGCGTCCGCCAGCGGCTCGGGCGTGACCGTGTAGCGCACCTCGCGGCCCTCGCGCGTGCTCGTGACGAGCTGCGCCTCGCGCAGCGCCTCGAGGTGCTTGACCACGGCCTGGCGCGTGATCGGCAGCTCGGCCGCGAGCTGCGTGGCGGTGGCCGGGCCGCCGTCCGCGAGGCGCGTGAGCAGCGTCGCGGCGCGTGGGTCCGACAGCGCCGCGAATACGGGCTCGCCGCTCACGCGAAGCGCCAGCGCGAGCGCCGTCGGACCGTCCGCTGCGGCGGCTCGGCAGCGGGATGCCCACGCAGGTCGAGCGTGGCCATCGGGCTCGTCTCCACCACGCGCACGAGCGTGCCCTCGTCGGTCTCGTCGAGCGAGATCTCCACGCGGGTGGCCACGTCGTCCTCCGGCGGCCGCCACCAGAAGGCGAAGCGATGGGCGTCCGGATCGAGCTCCTCCACGAAGCCCGTGCGCTCCTCGCCGTCGTCGAAGCGGATGTGGAAGTCGCCGCCGGGGACCGGGTCGAGCTCGACGCTCGCCGCCCAGCCAGTCGCCGAGACGCTCGGGATCGGCCACCGCCTCCCAGGCCTCGTCCGGCTCGCCCGGGCACGGAGCAGCTCCCGCTCGACGGAGTGGATCACTACGGTCTCTTTCCCTGCCTTTCCGAGTTCCATGTCTTCTCCTTCGATGTGCAACTGACTGGTTGCGCTATGGTACCAGCATGATGTGCAACTTGCAGGTTGCAGCAGAACCCGACTAGGAGATCCGCCATGCCACTCGTCCCAATGGTCATCGAGCAGACCTCGCGCGGCGAGCGCTCGTTCGATATCTACTCCCGCCTGCTCAACGAGCGGATCGTCTTCATCGGGCAGCCGGTGGACGACCAGATCGCGAACCTGGCCGTCGCGCAGCTCCTCCACCTCCAGGCGGAGGACCCCGACAAGGACATCTCGATGTACATCAACTCGCCGGGCGGGGTGATCTACTCCGGCCTCGCGATCTACGACACGATGCAGTACGTCAAGCCGGACGTGCAGACGATCTGCTTCGGCATGGCGATGTCGATGGGGTCGCTGCTGCTGGCCGGCGGCGCGCCGGGCAAGCGCATGGTGCTGCCGAACGCGCGCGTGCTCATCCACCAGCCCTCGGGCGGCTTCGAGGGCCAGTCCTCGGACATCCAGATCCACGCCCAGGAGGTGCTCAACCTGCGCCGGCGCGTGGACGAGATCTACGCCCAGCACACCGGGCAGGACCTCGAGCGCGTGCACGAGGACATGGAGCGCGACCGCTTCTTCACCGCCGAGCAGGCCGTGGAGTACGGGCTCGCTCGACCGCGTGATCGAGACGCACGAGATCGCGCGCACGCCCGACCGGCTTCAATGGCCGATGAGCGCGAGGAGCTGCTGAAAGGCGCGTACGCCGCGTTCAACGCCCGCGACATCGAGCGGGCGGTCGTGCTGATGCACCCGGACGTGGACTGGCCCAACGGCATGGAGGGCGGCCGCGTGCGCGGGCACGATGATGTGCGCGAGTACTGGACGCGGCAGTTCGGGCTGATCGACTCGCGCGTCGAGCCGGTGGCTTTCGAGATCTCGACGACGGCCGCGTGGCCGTCGAGTGCATCAGGTGGTGCGCTCCCTCGATGGCGAGCCGCTCTCCGACTCGCACGTGAGGCACGTGTACTCGTTCCGCGACGGCGTGGTCGAGCGGATGGAGATCGCGCGTGAGCTTTGCGTGAGCGCCGCTTCAGGCTGCGCGGCATGAACCCACGCAGACACATCCGCAAGTTCTTCGCAGCCGCTGTGGTCGGGCTTCTCGTGATGCGGCCGCCGCGTTCGCCGGCCGTGCGCAGGTCAACCCTGACCCGGTCACGTTCTCGGGAGCCGGCTCCCAGCTCGTGACGATCACCCATCCCGGTCCCGGCGACGCCCTTGGGACCTCTCGATCTCCGCCGGCGGCGCGCACTTCAGGCTCGAGCCGGGCGGCCTCAGCCCGTGCAGGGTCGTGCCCGCGCGGCCAGGGCTGCAGGGTGCCGCTCCGCTATGGCCCGAGCGGCAACGCCGAGGATCGCGGCACGCTGCGGATCGAGGACCAGCTCGTGCGCTCGAACAGACGCGAGGTGGCCTGATCGGCCATCCCGGCTCGGGCGGTGGCGGCGGCGGTCCCGAACTGCACCCTGCACATCGCCCGCCACCAGAGGCTCGTCAAGCGCGCCCACGGCAAGACCGTGCGCACGCCGCTACGCGGTGTCGCTGACCTCGAGCGAGGACGGCACGGTGCCTGCCCGCGCCAGCGGCAAGACCAAGGCGGGCAATCGATCTCGCTCGCCACGGTCAGCGCCCCCGACACCGCGGGCAACGGCGTGGTGCTGAAGATGAAGCTCTCCGCGCACGAGCGAGAACCGCATCCGCACCGAGCTGGCCGCGGGCCGCACGCCCACGATGAAGCTCGCCGGCACCTGCTCAACCGGGAACGGCGCAACCGTCGAGGGAGCGGTCATCCACTTCGCCGACGGCAAGAGGGGCAAGGGCTTCAGGCTGCCGCTCGAGGCGGACGCGACTACGCGCTGAGCAGGGCGCCTACGGGATCCTCGCCGGGCTCTTCGCCGAGCTCGGCGAGGTAGGCGTCCGCGGCGCGGGCGGCCTTGCGGCCCTCGCTGATCGCCCAGACCACGAGCGACTGGCCGCGGCGGGCGTCGCCCGCGGCGAACACGCCGGGCACGCTGGTGGCGAACTGCGCCGGCGTCGACGTTGCCGCGCTGGTCGAGGTCCACGGCGAGCTGCTCGACCAGGCCCTCGTGCTCCGGGTGGCAGGAAGCCCATCGCCAGCAGCACGAGGTCGGCGGGCAGCTCGAACTCGGTGCCCTCGACCTTGTCGAAGCTCGGCGGCGGGCCGACCTCGTGGCCGCGCAGGCGCGACCACGCGGCCGTTCTCGCCCACCAGCTCGGTGGTGCTGACGGCGAAGCGCGCGCTCGCCGCCCTCCTCGTGCGCGGGCGAGGTGCGCAGGATCAGCGGCCACTGCGGCCACGGCGTGCGGTCGTCCGGGCGCTCGGGCGGCGGCTCGGGCATCAGCTCGAACTGCGTCACGCTCGCCGGCTCCTCGCGGTGCGAGTTGCCGAGGCAGTCGGCGCCGGTGTCGCCGCCGCCGATGATCGACCACGTGCTTGCCGGCGGCGCTGATCGGCTCTGGCGGGAGCGGCGTCGCCTGCCACGAAGCGGTTCCGCTGCTCGAGGTACTCCATCGCGAAGTGCACGCCGTCGAGCTCGCGGCCTGGCACGGGCAGGTCGCGCGGCACGCGTCGAGCCGGTGGCGATCACGATCGCGTCGAACTGCTCGCGCAGCTCGTCGCGCGTCGATGTCTCTGCCCACCTCGACGCCGGTCCGGAACTCGATGCCCTCGGCCTCGAGGATGTCCACGCGGCGCTGCACGACGGTCTTCTCGAGCTTGAAGTCCGGGATGCCGTAGCGCAGCAGGCCGCCGATGCGGTCGCTGCGCTCGAACACCGTCACGTGGTGGCCCGAACTGGTTGAGCTCCGCGGCCGCCGCGAGGCCCGCCGGGCCGGAGCCGATCACGGCCGACCGCTGTGGCCGCTCCGCAGCGCCGGCGGCCGCGGCTTGACCCAGCCCTCCTCGAAGGCGCGGTCGATGATCGACACCTCGATCTGCTTGATCGTGACGGCGTCGTCGCCGATGTCGAGCACGCACGCCGCCTCGCACGGCGCCGGGCAGATGCGGCCGGTGAACTCCGGGAAGTTGTTGGTGGCGTGGAGCGCGCTCGATCGCGTCCTTCCAGCGGTCGCGATACACGAGGTCGTTCCAGTCCGGGATCAGGTTGCCGAGCGGGCAGCCAGAGTGGCAGAACGGGACGCCGCACTCCATGCAGCGCGCGCCCTGCTCCTTGAGCTCGTCCACCGGCAGGGTCTCCTGGTACTCCTCGAAGTCGCGCACGCGCTCCGCCACCGGGCGCTTTGGCCCGTTCACGCGCTCGACGCGCAGGAAGCCGCCCAGCTCACCCATCGCTGCCTCCCATGCGGCCGTCGGCGTCGGCTGACGGTGCCACGCCGGCCACCTGCGTCTCGTGCTCGTGCCTGCGCGCGTGGCGCTCGTGGGCGGGCGCCCGGCCATTCAGGTGGGCCACGTCCTCCGCTGCCTTGGCGGCCTGCTCGGCGAGTGCGCGCCTGTAGTCGGTCGGCATCACCTTCACCCAGGTGCCGATCAGCCCGTCCCAGTCGGCCAGCACGCGCGTGGCCACGGCGCTGCCGGTGCGCTCGCGGTGCTCCTCCACCAGCGCGCGGATCTCCTCGAAGTCCTCGGCGCTCGGGGTCTCGAGCTCCACGAGCTCGGTGTTGCAGCGCTCCGCGAAGTCGCCGACCTTGTCGAGCACGTAGGCGATGCCGCCGCTCATGCCCGCGGCGAAGTTGCGGCCGGTGAGTCCGAGCACCACCACGCGGCCGCCGGTCATGTACTCGCAGCCGTGGTCGCCCACGCCCTCCACCACGGCGCTCGCGCCCGAGTTGCGGACGGCGAAGCGCTCGCCCGCGAGCCCGCGGAAGAACGCGCGGCCGCTCGTGGCGCCGTAGAGCACGGTGTTGCCCACCACCACGTTCTCCTCGGCCTTGAAGGTGGACGCCTCGGGCGGACGCACAGCCAGCACGCCGCCGGACATGCCCTTGCCGGCGAAGTCGTTGGCGTCGCCCTCGAGGCTGATCGTCACGCCGCGCGCCAGCCAGGCCCCGAAGCTCTGGCCGCCGGAACCGCTCGCGCGCACGCTGATCGTGTCGTCAGGCAGGCCCTCCGCGCCGTGGCGGCGGGCCACCTCGCCGGACAGGAGACCGCCAACGGTGCGGTGGCGGTTGAGCACCGCGATTCCCAGCTCCACCGGCTCGCCGCGCTCGAGCGCCGGCTTTGCCAGCTCGATCAGCGCGTGGTCGAGGTGGTCGTCGAGCACCGGGTCCTGGTCGCGCACGCGGCGGCGCGGCACGTCGTCGCGGGCGTCGGCCGGAGCGAGGATGTTCGTGAGGTCCACCCCGCGAGCCTTCCAGTGATCGATGGCGTCGTCGGCCTCGAGCAGGTCCGTGCGGCCCACGAGGTCATCGAACCTCCGCACCCCGAGCTGCGCCATCAACTGGCGCACCTCCTCGGCGATGAAGAAGAAGTAGTTGACGACGTGCTCGGGGCGGCCCGCGAAGCGCTTGCGCAGCTCCGGGTCCTGCGTGGCGATGCCCACCGGGCAGGTGTTGAGGTGGCAGGCGCGCATCATGATGCAGCCCATCGCGATCAGCGGGGCGGTGGCGAAGCCGAACTCCTCGGCGCCGAGCAGCGCCGCCACCACCACGTCGCGGCCGGTCTTGAGCTGGCCGTCGGTCTGCACGACGATCCTGTCGCGCAGCTTGTTCTTCACGAGCGTCTGCTGAGTCTCGGCCAGTCCGATCTCCCACGGCACGCCCGCGTTGTGGACGGAGCTGACCGGCGAGGCGCCGGTGCCGCCGTCGTGACCCGCGATCACCACATGGTCGGAGTTGGCCTTGGCCACCCCCGCTGCCACGGTGCCCACGCCCACCTCGGACACCAGCTTCACGCTGATGCGCGCCTGCGGGTTGGCGCAGCGGAGGTCGAAGATCAGCTGCTTGAGGTCCTCGATCGAGTAGATGTCGTGGTGGGGCGGCGGCGAGATCAGCCCCACGCCGGGCGTGGAGTGGCGGATCCTGCCGATGTAGTCGTCCACCTTGTGGCCGGGGAGCTGGCCGCCCTCGCCGGGCTTCGCGCCCTGCGCCATCTTGATCTGGAGCTCGTCGGCGTTTACCAGGTAGTGAGCCGTGACCCCGAAGCGCCCTGAGGCCACCTGCTTGATGGCCGAGCGGCGGCGGTCGCCGTTCGGGTCAGGGGTGAAGCGGCGCGGGTCCTCCCCGCCCTCGCCCGTGTTCGACTTGCCGCCGAGGCGGTTCATCGCGATTGCGAGCGTCTCGTGCGCCTCGGTGGAGATCGAGCCGAGCGACATCGCGCCGGTGGCGAAGCGCTTGACGATCTCCTTCGCCGGCTCCACCTCTTCGAGCGGCACGGCGTTCTCGTCGCTCGTGCGCAGCCTGAGCAGGCCGCGCAGCGCCGCCTTGCGCGTGGACTCGTTGTTCACCTGCGCGGTGAAGCGCTCATACGCCTCCTGCCCGCCGTGGCGGACCGCGTGCTGCACCTCCGCGATCGTCTCGGGGTTCCATTGGTGGTGCTCGCCGTCCTTGCGCCAGGCGTGCACGCCGCCGCCCGGGAGCCGCTCCTCTGAGGCGGGGCGGGCGGCGCGCGGGTACGCGCGGGCGTGGCGGACGAGCGTCTCGCGCGCGAGCACGTCCAGGCCGATGCCCCCGATCCGCGAGGTCGTGCCGGTGAAGTAGCGCTCCACGAGCTGAGGCTCGAGCCCCACCGCTTCGAAGATCTGCGCGCCCGAGTAGCTGCGCACGGTGGAGATGCCCATCTTCGAGATCGTCTTGAGGAGGCCCTTGCCGACCGCCTTGATCATGTTGGCCTCGGCGTGGTCGGCACCCTCGACCCCCGGCAGCAGGCCGAGGTCGTGCAGCTCGAACAGCGTCTCGAACGCGAGGTACGGGCAGACGGCGCTGGCGCCGTAGCCGAGCAGGCAGGCGATGTGATGCACCTCGCGCGGCTCGCCGGACTCCACCACGAGGCCGGCCTGCAGGCGCGTGCCCTCGCGCACCAGGTGGTGGTGCACGCCGGCCACGGCGAGCAGCGCCGGGATGGGCGCGCGCTCGGCGCCCGCGGCGCGGTCGGACAGGATCAGGATGTTGTCGCCGGCGTCGATCGCCGCGGAGGCCTCCTCGCACAGCCGCGCGATCGCGCGCGCCAGCCCCGCCGGGCCCTCGCTCACTGGGAACGTGGCGTCCAGGGTGTCCGCCCGGAACACGTGGTGGTCCACCTGGCGCAGCTTCTCGAGCTCGCCGTGGGTGAGCAGCGGCTGGCCGATGATCAGCTGGTGGGCGTGCTCGGGGGTCTCGTCGAGCAGGTTGCCCTCCGGCCCCACCGAGGTGGACACGCTCATCACGATCTGCTCCCGGATCGGGTCGATCGGCGGGTTGGTGACCTGGGCGAACAGCTGCTTGAAGTACGAGTAGAGGAGCGGCTCGCGGTCGCTCAGCACCGCGAGCGCGAAGTCGTTGCCCATCGAGCCGGTGGGCTCCTCCCCCTTCGCGCCGCCCATCTGCGCGAGCGTGATCTTGAGGTCCTCCTGCGTGTAGCCGAATAGCTGCTGGCGCGTGCGCAGCGGGTCGGCCGGCATCTCGGTGGGCGCGACATCCGGGATGTCGTCGAGGTGCACGGTGCGCTCGGCGTACCAGCGGCCGTAGGGCTTGCGCGTGGAGATCACGTGCTTCACCTCGCCGTCGTCCACGATGCGGCCGTTCTCCACGTCGACGAGGAAGATCTTGCCGGGCTGGAGGCGGCCCTTGGCCACCACCTCTGCGGGGTCGGCGGGCAGCACGCCGGTCTCGGACGCCAGCACCACGAAGCCGTCGCGCGTGACCTGCCAGCGGCCCGGGCGCAAGCCGTTGCGGTCGAGGGTCGCGCCGATCACGCGGCCGTCCGTGAACGCCACCGCCGCGGGGCCGTCCCACGGCTCGATGAGGCAGGAGTGGTACGCGTAGAACTCGCGCAGCTCCTCCGGCATGTCCTCGCGGCCCTCCCAGGCCTCCGGGATCATCATCATCAGCGCGTGCGGCAGCGAGCGGCCGCTCAGCACGAGCAGCTCGAGCACGTTGTCGAAGGTCGCGGAGTCGCTGCCTCCCCGCTGGACCACCGGCGTGACCTTGCGCAGGTCCGCGCCGAACAGCTCGCTCTGGAGCTGCGACTCGCGCGCCGCCATCCAGTTCACGTTGCCCCGCACGGTGTTGATCTCGCCGTTGTGCGCGATGTAGCGGTACGGGTGCGCGAGCTCCCAGCTCGGGAAGGTGTTGGTGGAGAAGCGCGAGTGCACGAGCGCGAGCGCGGTGGCGATGCGCTCGTCGCGCAGGTCCGGGAAGTAGTCCGGGAGCTGCGGCGAGGTGAGCATGCCCTTGTAGACGAGTGTGCGCGAGGACAGCGACGGGATCGCGATGTCCGCGCCTGCGTGCTTCTCCACGATGCGGCGCAGGACGTAGACCTTGCGCTCGAACGCGTCCTGGTCTTCGATCCCCCGCGCGCCGACGAACACCTGCCGGATCAGCGGCTCCACCGCCGTGGCGCTCGGGCCGGGCACGCTCGAGTCCACCGGCACGTCGCGCCAGCCGAGCAGGTCGAGGTCCTCGGCGTGGACCGTGCGCTCGATGAGGTGCTCGATCTCCGCGCGCCGCACCGGGTCCTTCGGCAGGAAGCACATGCCCACCGCGTAACGGCCGGGCGGCGGAAGCTCGAGGTCCACCACCTCGCGCAGCAGCGCGTCCGGGATCTGGAGCAGGATGCCCGCGCCGTCGCCGGTGTCGATCTCGGCGCCGCTCGCACCGCGGTGCTCGAGCGCGTCGAGCACCTCGAGTGCCCGGGTGACGGTGGCGTGGCTAGCCGCACCGGACAAATCGGCCACGGCGCCTACTCCACAGGCGTCGTGCTCAAAAGTTGGGTCGTAGAGGCCCACGGCCTCAGGTCGCTTCTCGTTCATAAAACCTCGTCGGGAGCGGCCTTCGGCCGTGTTGGTCCGGCCGGCGGAGCGCGAAATGGTAGCGAGATAAGTCTCGTGAACCCCACACTCCCTTAACAGAGGGAGCGTTCTTTAGCCAGCTTTTGGCGCTACAAGCGGCTTTCTCACGTGTTCGCGCGCGCGCCCTTGACAGGCTCGCTGGTAAGCGTAGACTTACGGTTAGTGTCGACTTACCAAGCCAACGGAATGAACGCTCTCGGGGATCCCACCCGGCGAGCGATCTTCGAGCGACTCGCCCAGGGGCCGAGCCCGGTGGGCGAGCTGGCGAAGGACCTGCCTGTGTCGAGGCCGGCCGTGTCCCAGCACCTGAAGGTGCTGAAGGACGCGGGCCTGGTCACGGACAGGCAGGTGGGAAACCGCCGGCTCTACCAACTCGATCCCGACGGCATCGGCGCCCTGCGCGCCTATCTCGACCAGTTCTGGAACCAGGCTCTGGCCGCCTTCAAGCAGGAGGCCGAGCGAACAGACGAGGAGGTCCGATGACCATGCAGACCGCGGATCTGACTGTCCGCAAGACCGTGACCGTCGAGGCGTCCCAGGAGCGCGCGTTCGACGTCTTCACCGCCGGCTTCGACAGCTGGTGGCCGCGTACCCACCACATCGGCGACGCCGAGATGGCCGAGGCGATCATCGAGTGCCGCGAGGGCGGCCGCGCCTACGAGCGCGGCGTGGACGGCAGCGAGTGCGACTGGGGCCGCGTGCTCGTGTTCGAGCGCCCCGAGCGCATCGTCGTCTCCTGGAACATCGGCTCGGACTGGAAGTACTTCGCGGACGAGTCGAGAGCGAGCGAGTACGAGGCTCGCTTCATCCCCGAGGGCGAGAACCGCACCCGAGTGGAGTTCGAGCACCGGAACATCGAGCGCCACGGCGACGACGCTCAGAAGATTTACGACTCGGTGAGCAGCGAAGGCGGCTGGGCCGCATTGCTCGAGATCTACGTGAAGGAAGCAGCCGCCTGAGCGTGCGCCCTGGCCGGGCGCAGTGGGAGTTTCTCTTCCGCAGCCACCACCAGCGCGCGTGAAAGGTCCTTGTCCAAACCGCGCGCCGCGAAACACAGACCGATAGGTCCAGGGCGACACGACGGCGGACATAGAAAAGGGCCCCGGCGGACGGGGCCCTTTCCGTAGCTGGCCTATAAGCCGGATTCTGTCGAGCACAACCATCCATCTGTGCGGCCTACCTGGGACTCGGCGGGCAGCGTCAACGTCCCTGCTTGGCCTTGCACCGGGTGGGGTTTGCCTTGGCCGGCGTGTCACCACGCCGCCGGTGCGCTCTTACCGCACCATTTCACCCTTACCGGCGACGGGCCTCACGTGAGGGCCCGCCGCTTAGGCGGTGTCATTTCTGTGGCACTTTCCCGCGGGTTTCCCCGGGTCGGATTTCCCGACCACCCCGCCCTGCGGTGTCCGGACTTTCCTCGAGGGCCGGTTTTCTCTCCGGCCTCCGCGGCTGCACAGCCAGCGCTGTAAAGCCTAGCCAGTGATCGGCGCCTCAGACACTCCTGGTCGCGGACTCGGCGCGGTGCACCCAGGCACCGCGACGCATGGTCTGCTCGACATTGCCCGAGTCATCCAGGAGAACCACGTCTGCGTACGCGCCTGGCCTGAGCCCGCTGTTGAGGCCGACGAGCGCAGCCGGTCGCTCCGACGCCGCCTCCAACGCTTCCGCTAGCGGCGCGCCGGTGGACTCCGCGTAATGGCGCACGGCGTCGTCGAGCATGATCGCGCTGCCGGCGAGATGGCCGTCGAGCGTCTGGGCGCGCCCGCTCTCCGTTCGCTCCATCGCGATCCCGGCGAGCTCGAAGCGGCCGGGCGCGGACAGCCCGGCGGCCGGGCTGGCGTCGGTGACGAGGATCACGCGCTCACCGGCCGCCTTTCGCACCAGTCGCAGGGTGAGAGGGGCGAGGTGGTCCCCGTCGGCGATCACACCGACAGCGACGGCGTCGCTATCCAGCGCGAAGCCAACAAGCCCGGGTTCGCGATGACCGAATCGCGCCATCGCGTTAAAGAGGTGAGTGACGGCTCGCGCACCGTGCTCGACCGCCCTCTGGGCGTCCGCCAGTGTGGCGCCGGAATGACCCATCGACACCGTGACCTGCCGCGCAGTCAGCTGCTCGATGAGGTCGAGCGCTCCGTCGCCCTCGGGCGCCAGCGTGACGAGCTTGACCGCCGGGTCCGAGTAGTAGTCCGGGATGCCTCCTGCGGGCGCGCGCAGCCACTCCTCCCGGTGGACGCCCCTGAACTCGTGGCTTAGAAAGGGGCCTTCGAGATGCGCTCCCTCGAGCGGCGAGCTCGGGTCGCCGCTGCGCTCGGCTATCTGCCGCACCGCGCGCGATGCAGTTCCCGGGTCCGTGGAGATCACCGTGGCGAGATAGCTCGTAATCCCGTGGCGAAGTGCTGCCTGATCGATCTTCTCGAGCGCGTCGGGGCCGTCGATCACCTGCTGCCCTGCCGCGCCGTTCACCTGCAGGTCGCAGAGACCGGCGCAGATGACGCCGGGGTGAACCAGGTCGGGCTTGCCGGGAGGCCGGCCGAACCCGGTATCCGCGATGCGGTCCCGCTCGACCAGGAGCCAGCCCTCGCCGAGGCGCCCGCCTGTGGCCAGTTTGCCCGTGATGATCGTGGTCAAGTGCCGCCCGTGGCGTCCTTGGAGTTGGTCCACGGCGCGGACAGTTTGTCAATGACCGCAGACCTCCCGTGGCTGAGGTAGGGCACGATCCGGCGTATCCAGCCCGGCGACAGGCCCTGGCTGTTGAGGAGCCAGAACAGGAACAGCGTGACCACCGGAAATCCGACGAAGGTGACCAACGAGCCGAGGGTCGTGCCGAGCTCCGGTATCAAGGCGTCCGCCGCGGCCGTCACCCCGGCCGCCAAGAGGAGGGCGATCACACCAAGGATGTCCCTCGCGCGCGTGAGCCGAGCCTCCAGCAGGCCCATGGTGCGCTGGTTCTTGCGTAGCTGCTGCGTCTCGCTGAGCAGCGCGTCCACGAGCTGGGGCGACACCTCGACCTCGCCCGGGATCGCGTGGGTCGCCACCGGGTGGCGGCCGAAGTAGGCGGTGAGGGCACGGGCCTCCGCGCAGATCAGCTCGTGGTCTCCGTCGGCTGAGACGTCGCTCGCATGTCTGAGGCGGCCGTTCATAGCCAGGGTCAGCACCGCCGCATCCAGGTTCTCGGGCGCCGCGTTCGCGAGCCTGTTCTCCTTGTCACCGAGGCTCTCGAATCTCTCCCCAAGCTCGCACAGGGCGTGCAGATACCGCGCGGCGAGCAGCGGGCTGGTCCGCAGCTCGTGCTCGACGACGGTGGTATACGCATCCGAATCGAGGGCGTCGATGATCTTCTGGGGAACGTCCGCGGGCATTACGCAGCAGGCCACCGCCGCCTCGCGCAGCTTCGTGACGGTGACGGTGGAGAGCGGCTCTGGCAAACCCTCCGCCATCTGAGCGATCAGGGCCGCACCATTGCCCTTGTGACGCAGAACCTCAAGGCGGTCGGCGGTGTCGCCGAACCGGGTGGGATCCAGCCATGCTTCGAAACGGATGCGGGTCCGCTCCCCGAGGAAGTCTCCTCCCACGAGCTGCTCGAGCTCAAGTGCCGCCACGGTCGCGCTCACCGTTTCGTCGACACTCCGGTCGCCCGCGTTGATTCGGCCTTTAACGAGCCTCTCGACCTCATCAAGGAATTCCTCCGGTTTTGGCAGGTGCAGCCGACCACTCAACTCCGCATCCGCGCTGAATGCGTGGAGCGCCGACAGCACCGCCCGCGTTCGCACCAGGCTGCCCTTTCGCTCGGGGCTGCCAACCCATGTGTCCGGCGAGGTGGCGTGGAACCACGCAGCCCAGAGCCGGGCGACCCAGGCGGCGTCCGAGGCCCCGTGCTCAATACTCATGCGCTGGTGCTCGCCCAGCTGGATGATTCGCCCGCCGCCAGCCAGCCACTGCTCGACCTTGGCGCCTGTAAATACGGGCCCACCGGCCGGGATGATCAGATCGGCGGTCCGCCGCACGGGCCACTCGTCGAAGTCGAGCTTCTCCGGGTCATCCTCCCAATGCCGGATGGCCTTGGCGCCCTGAACGCGAAGCTTGTGGTGAAGCTCCTCGGCCTGCTCCACCTCCGGACCGTCGAGCACTACGGCGTGCGGACGCCCGTCCGCCGCCCACGCCACGATGTTCCTGAGTAGTGCGGCCGCCTGTCCGTCCGGCTCATCAGGGCGCAGCAGTACGGTGCAGACGACGATCGGGTGACCGGCGCGCCCGGTGGGCGTTCTGATCAGCACCGGATGCCGATCCCTCTGCCCCACCTCGAGGACGGTGCGCCACCTGCCTTCGGCTCCCGGGACGAGAGCACACAGCGCCGAGGTATGGGGCACGACCCACTCCTCGTCCGCGACCCGCCGCTCTACGGGTGCCGGGTAGTTCAGAAGAATCTCGTCAGCCGGGTGCACCCCACTGGCGACGACCACTTGATCGTCGGCCGAAACCTTCAGCAGGTCGACGCCCACGTCACCCTTCATGAAGGTCACATGGCCCGGCTCCCGCTGGTGGAGCACACACAGCCCAGCGTCCGGGAGCTGGCGGTTGAGCGCCTCCACCACCCCCGAGCTCTTCCAGGCGGCGTTGTAGCCGATGACGACGCAGTCGAACCGGGGGGCGTTGTGCAGCAGCCCCTCGAACGTCCGCTCCGTGAAGAGCTCGACCGCGAACTGCGGCTCGTTTTCGAGGAACGGCATGAGGTTGAACGCCGGCGCCTGCACCATTTCGCTCTCGTTTTGGACAAGAGCGACCGAATAGACGGGAAACGGAGGGCGCTCGGCCGCGCGCTTCTTCCGAGCCTGCTCCGGATCCTGGTCCAACCGGGCGGGCGGAGGCCGTTCGACGGCCCGCGCCTGGATATCGGTGTCTGCCATGTGACTCTCGAACGGAGGCCACGTCGAGCCTATCCCGGGAGCGCGCACGATTCCAGCCGGGCGGCGCGCGCCAGACAGTCGCGGCGCGCCCCATCGGTCCGCTAGTCGCGCGGTGCGTAGCGGTGGTGGAGCATCAGGGCGTTGCCGTCCGGATCCTCGAAGCTGGCCATGTGGCAGACGCCGGTGTCGAGCGTGTCCGCCTGGAACGACACGCCGCGGGACTCCAGCTCGGCGCGCGCGGCCTCGACGTCGTCGACCTGCAGCGCGATCGGGTGGTTGTTCGCCCGGGGCTCGATCCCGAAGGCCTCCGACTCGATCACGGCGATCGTGAGGCTGCCCGTCTCGAACTCGGCGCCCGGCCGTTGTCCGTAGCGCGCGCTGAGCGGCAGCCCGAGCGTGGTGCCGTAGAAGGCCACGGCGCGGTCGAAGTCCCGCGTCGACACCAGGATGAAGTCGACGCCCGTGACCGGCGTGCTCATGAGAGGACGCTGCCGCAGCGCAGGCAGTGCCCGCTGTCGCCGGCCCGCTCCATCGGTCCGCGGCAGACCGGACAGTCCGCCGTGCCGGTCCGTCGCAGTCCCTCCCATACGCCCGAGATCCGCTGCTCGAGCGTGAGACCGCGATGGCCGGTAGCGCGACTGTCCGGCTGTGCTTCCGCGAAAAGATCGAAAAGTGGTTGTACGGCGGTGGTGCTCATGTGACCCTCCTAAAGACTCCGACCACGCGCCCGAGCACCTGGACGTCGCGCGTCAGAATCGGCTCGAGGGCGTCGTTCTCCGGCTGGAGCCGGACGTGTTCCTTCTCCTTGAAGAAGCGCTTGACGGTGGCTTCCTCACCAAGCAGCGCGACGACGATCTCGCCGTTGCGCGCCGTCTCCGTGCTGTGGACGACCACGTAGTCGCCCTCGAGGATGCCGGCGTCCTTCATCGAATCGCCCTGCACCTTCAGCACGTACTCGCCGTCGTCGCCGCCCGCGATCTGCGGCACCTCGACGTAGTCCTCGATGTTCTCCTCGGCAAGCAGCGGCTGGCCGGCAGCAACGCGGCCGACGAGCGGCAGCCCGGCCGGGACGACGGCCTTCTTGGCCTTCTCCAGGATCTCCATCGCGCGCGGCTTGGTGGGGTCGCGGCGTAGCACGCCCTGCTTCTCGAGGTTGGCCAGGTGCGCGTGCACCGTTGACGACGACGTGAGGCCGATCGCCTTGCCGATATCCCGGACGGTGGGCGGATAGCCGTTGCGCGCGGAGTAGCGCTTGATGAAGTCGAAGATCTCCTGCTGACGCTTGGTGAGTTTCAACTCGACCATGTGCTCCCCCTCGGAGGCCGGGTTTTGTACGCTGATCCGAACATGTGTTCGTAGAGTACATCCCCCTCCGGACGACTACAAACCGACGCCGCCCGGCCGATCACCAACGCTATAGTTGGCACCCGCAACGCGCCTGTGGCGGAATTGGTAGACGCGCAAGGTTGAGGGCCTTGTGGGCCGTATGGCCCGTGGGAGTTCGAGTCTCCCTGGGCGCACTCGCAGAAAAGCCCCGCAAGTGCGGGGTTTTGTTTACGCCGTACCGCTCACCGCAGCTCAGCGGTTCGCGCCTTCCGCCGCTCTAGACGGGCGCTCCAACGCGCCGCCGCCGCGCCGGCGCCCCCTCGGCGGACAGCGAGGGCAGCCACTTGAGCCAGTGCGGGAGGTACCAGTTCCAGTCGCCGAGCAGCTTCATCGTCGCCGGCAGCAGGACTGCGCGGACGATGGTCGCGTCGATCAGGACCGCCGACAGAGAGCCCCACGCCCAGCTGCTTCATGTCCATCGAGCGCAGCGTGGCGAAGATCGCGAAGACGGCCACCATCACGATCGCGGCGCTCGTGACCGTGCCGGCTGTATGGCGGATCCCGGTCGAGCCACGGCATCCTCCGTGTCTCATGCCGCTGTCGCGCAGCTCCTTGATGCGGCTGAGGATGAAGACGTGGTAGTCCATCGAGAGCCCGAACAGGACGACGAACAGGAACAGCGGCAGCCAGGACGTGATCGCGCCGTTCGATCTGAACCCCAGAATGCCGCCGGCCCAGCTGTGCTGGAAGATCGAGCACGAGGATCCCGTACGCGGCGCCGACCGATAGCAGATTGAGCGCGATCGACCAGACCGGGATCACGATGGAGCGGAACGTCGTCAGCAGCAGCAGGAACGCGAGCCCGAGCACGAATGCGAACACGAATGGCATGCGCGACTTCATCTGGTCGTTGAAGTCCTTGGTTCCCGCGGTCTCGCCGGTCACCGCCACGGCCACGCCGGGCAGCGTCTTCGCCACCGGCGGGATCACGTCGTGGCGGAGTGCACCGAGCGCGTCGGATCGAGCTCGGGTCGTCCCCCTTCCCTGCGATCGAGAAGTCCACGCGCGCGACCGTTCTATCCGGGCTCACGCTGACGTGGAATGGCGGGAAGAGCAGCCCAGTCGCGCGGGCTCGCCGCTGGAACTCCATGTAGGCGCGCCGGTACTGCGGCGTGGTCGACGTCCTGTCGGCCTTGACGACCATCACCGCCGGTGTCTGCGACCCGGGAAAGGCCTTCTGCACATGCTGGTAGGTGGAGACGATGGCGAGGCTCATGCGGCAGGTCGGTGAAGCTCGGCACCTTCGTGTGCATGTTGAGCACCGGCACGCTCGCCGCCAGCAGCAAGGCGCCCGCCAACGCGACCGACAGCGCCGGCCGGCGGAGCACGCGGTCCAGCACGAAGCCCCAGGCGCGGGACTCGCCGGCGGCATCCTTGCGCCGCCCGATGATCGGGATCCGGCCCTTCTCGACGCGGTCGCCGAGCTTGGACAGCAGGGCCGCCAGCACGGTAACCGAGCCGATTACTGCGCAGAGGACCACGAACATGGTGCCGATCGCGATCGATGTGAAGACCTTGTTGCCGGCGAAGCAGCATCCCCGCCATCGCGACCAGCACGGTCGCCCCGGAGATCGAGTACTGCCTGACCCGAGGTCGCCGCAGTACGCAGCAGCGCCTCGCGCGGGTTCTGACCGGCGTGCCGCTCCTCGCGTTCGCGGCGCAGGTAGAAGAGGGAGTAGTCGACGCCGACCGCCATCCCGATCAGCAGGATCACCGACTGCGTGGTGTCGAAGACGCCCGGGACGAGGTTCGTGAAGAGCGAGTAGAAGCCGATCGACGCGAGCACGGCCGAGAAGGCGAGCAGCACCGGCAACCCGGCCGCGACCAGCGAGCCGAACGCGAATGTCAGGATGATCAGCGTGATCGGCAGGGTCAGCCGCTCGGCCTTCTTGAAGTCGTTGCCGAGGGTCTGATCGAGCACGTGGTTCGCGCTCGCTTCGCCGAACTCTTCGATCCGCATGCCCGGGTGCGCCTTCTGAACGCCGGCGACCGCGTCGAGCATCGGCTGGATCTTGTCCTTGGCCTTGTCGGCGTCGCCTCTGACGTCGAACTGGACCAGCACCGAGCGGTGATCGCGCGAGATCTGGCCCGGCGTTCACGAGCGGGCTCTGGATGTTCACAACGTTCGGCAGGTCCGCCGACGCCAGGGTCTGGACGACGGCCGCCACGCGCGGCCCGGACGCGCGGACTCGCGGTCGTCTCACGCTGGCTTTGTATCGAGCACGCTCTCCGTCGCGGGCGCCTTGAAGCCGGCCTGCTCCAGCATGCGCTGCGCCTTCGCCGCCTCGCCTGAAGCCGTCTGCGAGTCAGGAACCTGTTTGTGTCCCGCGGCCGTGCCCAACACAAGCGCCAGGGCTGCCACGAGCAGCCAGCCGAAGAACGCCTTCGCCCAGTTGTCCGCACTCCACCGGCCGGCGCGAGCGGCAAGATTCCGCGATTCCACGGGGGGTCAGACCTCCCCTTCCCTTCGAAAACGCGCGAGACCCATAGTCTCACCGGCGGGAGCGACAGCCATCCGCAGTTTCCCGCAGCTTTCAACGGCGGCGGCCGTTGGGAGTCCGAGTCTCCGGAAATGCGAGGGGCCCCGAAGGGCCCCGCGCGTTAAAGGCCCATAAGGGCCTCTCTCAAAGCTCGGCGAGAGCCCTCACAGAGACCCAGACGGGCTATGCCGAATGTACCATGGCGATGGCTCTGTGAAAACCCGGCGCTCGCCGGCAATGTGCGTGAGCGCGGGCCATCTGCGTGACCCACCTGCCTCCGTTGACCGCCGCGGTTCAGGACACACCCGAGGAAGCCGTCAGCCGACCCGTGTGCCTGGCGTTCCAGCTCGGCTGGGACATGAGCCGGCTCTACCAGGTGGCCACGATCCAGCGCCGGCTGAACTACAAGGCGGGCGCCAAGCTGCTCAGCCAGCGCGACTTCGGCGGAACGCTGAATACGGAGCGGCGGCTCGCCTCGGTGTCGGCAGGGCTGAAGCGGCTTGAGGGCGCCTTTGACACCGCCGGGTTGCAGAGGCCGTCCCTGAGCGGAGTGCTCGCGAAGTACACCGGAGGGGCGCCGAAGGAGGAGCTTCGCGAGGCGGTCTACCGCCTGCAGGTCGAGGTGCTGATCACGACGCAGGCGGCGGACCCGCGCCTCGGCAGCGCCTACAACCTCGGCCGCGCGCTCGCCGACACCGCGCTCGGAACGGATCTCAAGGAGCTGCGCAAGCTGTTCGACTTCTACCGGATCAACGGCCTCCGTGAAGAGTTGCGACAGCTCGCTTCCTCGTTCCCGCCTCACGCCGCGCAGGCCGTCTCACACTCGCTCTGCATCTGGCAGTGCGCGCTCACCCCGCGGCTGAGGAAGCGCGCCTCTGGCCAGGGGGCGGAGCAGGGGCTTCCGCGGCAGGCGGAGATCTGGCGCGCGCTCCTGTCCGGCGAGAGGGCCGGCACCGACCGGCTCAAGATCGCGGACTACCAGGAGGCAGCGAAGAAGCTCGTGGCCAACGCCTCGACCGTCAGCTGGAGCGTGATCCGCACATACTGGCTCGCGCTCCTGATCGGGCTGGCCGTGATCGTGGGCGGCGTGGTGCTGGCGGTGCAGGTCGGGGGCGCGGCGGGCGTGGTCACCGGGGTGGGCGCGGCGGCATCGGCGCTCGGCATCTCCTGGAAGGGCGTGGCGACGACGCTTGGGAATCTCGCTAATCATCTGCGCGCGCCGCTCTGGGGGGCGGAGCTCGACATCACCATCGCCGTCGCGATCACGGTTCCGGAGACGCTGACGGCCTACAACGCGCTGCCCGAGGACAGACAGCTCTGCGAGGCGGCGCGGCCGCCGCAGCGCAACCGGCTGCAGCGGATCGGGCTACGAGCTCGGCGCTGACATCAAGCTCGACGCAGACGGCTTCAAGCGGCTCTCCGACGGCTTCTTCGCCGGGCTCGAGGGCAGGTACTCGTAGCCGCGGTGATACTACGCCGGTGTCCGTTCGCCGGTTGCTCCCGATACTCGTTGCGGCACTGGTGCTCGCCGCGCCCGCGGGCGCGGCCGCGAAGAAGCCCCACCTGCGCCTCGGCTCGCTGACGCTCCACCGCTGCCCGCCGAGCCAGGGCGGCTGGTGCGGCTCCATCTCGCGCAAGCTCGACCCCACACGCAAGCACGGGCCACACATCCGCATCGGCTTCCAGTGGCTGCCGCCGCACCACAACCACGCGCGCGGCCCGGCGCTCGTGGCGGTGGAGGGCGGGCCGGGCTACCCGTCCGCGGGCAGCCTGTTCGAGTACCACGGGATCTTCAGCCCGCTGATCGGGGAGCGCGGGCTGCTGCTCGTGGACAACCGCGGCACCGGGATGTCCGCGCTCATCAACTGCCGCCAGGTGCAGAAGTTCAGCGGCCGCACGTCAGGGCCGAAGTTCGCCGCCCGCGTGGCGAAGTGCGCGCGCCAGCTTGAGCGCCGCTACCCGCACGTGCACGCCGCGGACCTGTTCGCCACGGCGTACGCGGTGGACGACCTCGCCGCGGTGCTCCGCGGGCTTCACCTCGGGCGCGTGGACCTGTACGGCGACTCGTACGGCACCTGGTTCACCCAGTCGTTCATCGCGCGCCATTCGTCGCTGCTCCACTCGGTGACGCTCGACTCGGCGTATCCCGTTGTGGGCCTCGATCCCTGGTACGCGTCGTCGGGCCCGGTGGCGAAGAACGCGCTCGACGCCGTGTGCTCGCGGGACCTCGCCTGCGGCGCCGCGGCGGCGGGCATGGCGAGCGACCGGCTGGCGCAGTTGCTCGCAAAGCTCCGCGCCGCACCGATCACTGGTACGAGCCGCGACTCGGACGGCAGCCGCGCCCGCGCGCGGGTAACGGTGCGGACGATCGTCGACATGGTGCAGGACGCCGCCTCCGATCCGGTGATCTACCGGGAGCTCGATCCATCCGTGCGCGCCGCACTCGCCGGTGACAACGTGCCGCTGTTGCGGCTCGCCGTGCAGTCCGGCACCTACGACCACGGCACGAGCACGCCGGGCTACTTCTCGGACGGGCTCTACTTCGCCGTCAGCTGCGTGGACTACCCGCAGCTCTTCTCGATGCGCTCGTCGCCCGCGCAGCGCCGCTCCGAATACGGGGCCAGCGTCGCCCAGCCGCCGGCAGGCGACCCGTTCGCTCCCTTCACCCCCGCCGAGTGGCTGACGATGAGCGCCTATGACGAGCCCTACCAGGCCTGTCTCGACTGGCCGAAGCCCGCGCACAGCGCCCCGCCGGTGCCACCCGGCTCGAAGCCGCTGCCCGCGAGCGTCCCGCTGCTGATCCTCGGTGGCGACCTCGACTCACTGACGCCGGAGCCGGATGTGGAGAAGTTCGGCCCGACGCTCGGCACCCGCGTGCGGATCGTGAAGCTGCGCAACGCGGTGCACGTGAGCTCCGAGGGCGACACGCTGCTGCTCGGCGCCACACACTGCGCGCGCAGGATCATCCGCGCGTTCGTGCGCCGGCCCGGCAGCCTCGAAACGCTGGACGCAAGCTGCGCCGATCGCGTCCCGGCCGTGCACACCGCCGGCTCCTACCCGACGCTGTTCGCCAATGTGCCGCCGGCCACTCTGCTCGACGGTCCCGACCCCGGCGAGGATGCACGGCGGGCGGCCACGGTAGCGGCGGGCGCGCTCGGGGACGCGCTCATCCGGCACTTCTACTCGGGTGTGGGACACGGACCCGGGCTGCGCGGCGGCAGCTTCACCAGCCACGGCGACCCGACGGTCTTCAAGCTGAACGCGATCCGCTTCGTGCGGGACGCGACCGTGACGGGCGGCGGCACGTGGAACTCGGTGACCGGTGCGGTGCAGGGCAAGCTCACGGTCGGCAAGACGACTGTGAAGGTGAGCTGGAACCAGGACGGCGCCGTCGCCACGGCCACCTTCGCCAACGGCTCGCGGGCGACGCTGCCCGCGCCGTAGCCACCTAGGGGCCGAGCGACTCGGCGAAGCGCCGCATCGCGTAGCGGAACCAGTCGGTCCCGTGGGGCACGTAGATCCTGACGGGTACGCCCCGGGACGCCAGCGCGCGGGCGTCGTCGGCCCGGACGCCGAGCAGCATCTCCACCCCAAGGTCCGGCAGGGCGGATAGGAGCGCCTCGCGCAGCACCGGGTCGTGCGTGGCGAGCACCAGCTCCGCGCCGCCGCGGCGCAGATCGTGGGCGAGCTCCATGTACGCGAGGTCGGTGGGCTCGCCCCAGGGCAGGGCCACACCGGGGTCCTCCACGTACGCGCCCTTGACGAGCCGGACCGGCACGCCGGCCTCGGCCAGCCTGCGGGCGTCGCGCGGGCTGCGCCGGAGGTTGGCCTGCAGCGTGGCGGACACGGAGCCGCCTGCCCGCGCGGCGCTCAGGACGGCGGAGAGCACAAGGTCGGCGCGCCGCTCCTCCTCCGCGCCCACCTGGAGGCGGCAGCCCGCCGGCAGCGCCTCGACGATCCCGGACAGCCGCCGCGCCACCGCATCGCCCGACTCGTCGAGCCCGATGTGGGAGAGGTCGATCGACAGGAACGTGCCTCCGGGAAAGCGCCCGAGCTGGCCCGCCATGGCCACGTACTCATCGGCCACGCTGTCGGCCTGGGCGGGGTCGCTGACGTGCTCACCGAACAGGTCCACCGAGCACGCGAGCCCGTCCGCCGCCAGCCGCCGCGCGCACTCCACGGCGTCGTCGAGCGTCGTGCCGGCCACGTAGCGGCGGGCGAGCTCGAACGCCCTGCGTTCGCCGGCCGGGAGCGCGCGCACCGTCCTCTCCCACGACTCGCTCGTGGCGAGGGCGAACGCGAGCCGGCGGCTAAGCCTCACGCAGCAGTGGCAGCACGTGCTCGGCGTAGAGCCGCAGCGCGCGCTCCTGGTCCTCGCCGGGGAAGTGGAAGTTGAGGTGCGTGAAGCCCAGGTCGAGGTACGGCTTGATCGCGGCCACCTGCTCGGCCGGGTTGTCCGAGACGATCCAGCGGCTCGCCGCCCGCTCGGCCGGCAGCGCGTCCGCCAGGCGCTGCATCTCGATCGGATCCTCCACACCCACCTTCTCCTCCGGCGTGAGCGCGAGCGCGCCCCAGTTGCGCGTGTCCTCCCTCGCCCGCTCCTGGTCGGTGTCGTAGGAGACCTTCATCTCGATCGTCAGCTCGATCTCGGACATCGAGCGCCCCTCCTTCTCGGCGCCCTCGCGCACCGCGGGCAGGAGCTTGTCGGCGTACAGCTCCGGCGCCTTGCCGCTCGTGGTGATGAATCCGTCCGCGATGCGCCCCGCCAGGCGCGCCGCCGCCGGTCCGGAGGCCGCGATGTAGAGGGGCACGCCGTCGTCGGGACGGTCGTACACGGTGGCGTTCTCGGTATGGAAGTAGTTGCCGTCGTAGCTCACACGATCCTCGGTCCAGAGCAGCTTCATCAGCTGTGCGGCCTCCTTGAGGCGCTGGAAGCGCTCCTTCTGGTCGGGCCAGTGCACGCCGAGCGGCGTCTCGTTCATCGCCTCGCCGGTGCCGATGCCGAGGAACACGCGCCCCGGGTAGAGGTGGCCGAGCGTGGCCATCGCCTGCGCGACGATGCCCGGGTGGTAGCGGTAGCTCGGCGCCACCACGCTCGTGCCGAGACCGATGCGCGAGGTGCGCTCGCCCACCGCCGCGAGCCAGGCGAACGAGAACGGCGCGTGGCCGCCGTCATGGCGCCAGGGCTGGAAGTGGTCAGAGACGACAACGGTGTCGTAGCCGAGCTCCTCGGCCAAGACGGCGTACTCCACCAGCTCGCGCGGCCCGAACTGCTCCGCCGACGCCTTGTATCCGAGCTTGAGCATGCGTCGGCTGAGCATGGCATAAGCTCCGCGCCGTGAGCGACCTGAGCGGGCGCACGATGTTCATGTCGGGGGGCAGCCGCGGCATCGGCCTGGCGATCGCGCTGCGCGCGGCGCGCGACGGCGCCAACGTCGCGCTGATCGCGAAGACCACCGAACCGCACCCCAAGCTCGAGGGCACGATCTTCACCGCCGCCGAGCAGATCGAGGAGGCGGGCGGCAAGGCGCTGCCGCTGCCCGGCGACATCCGCAACGAGGACCAGGTGCTCGACGCGGTGGCCAAGACGGTGGAGCAGTTCGGCGGCATCGACATCGTGGTGAACAACGCCAGCGCGATCCAGATCGAGGGCTCAGAGACGCTGCCGATGAAGCGCTACGACCTGATGCAGAACATCAACACGCGCGGCACCTTCCTCGTCTCGCGCGCGTGCGTGCCCCATCTGAAGAGGGGCACGAACCCGCACGTGCTCACGCTGAGCCCGCCACTGAACATGAAGCCGCACTGGTTCCAGCACCACCTCGGCTACACGATCGCCAAGTACGGGATGAGCATGTGCACGCTCGGCATGGCAGCCGAGTACGCGGACGACGGGATCGCGTTCAACTCGCTCTGGCCGCGCACGATCATCGCCACGGCCGCGGTGCAGAACCTGCTCGGCGGCGACGAGGCGATGGCCCGCTCGCGCAAGCCGGAGATCCTGGCGGACGCCGCGCACGCGATCTTGGTGCGCGACTCGCGCAGCGCCACCGGCAACTTCTACATCGATGACGAGGTGCTGGCCGAGGAGGGGATCACGGACCTCTCCGACTACACGTACGGCGACGGCTCCTCGCTGCAGACCGACATCTTCCTGGACGCCTAGGCCTGGACTCGCGCGGCCTCCTGCGCGTGCACGATGTCCGCCCGCCGTGAGTGCTCCTTTCCGGTGCGGAATGCGGTCTTGTACTCGGGGAACTTCCATGTCTTGAGGAAGTCGGTGGCCGCGTTGCGGCCGGACTCGTAGAGAGCCTGGGTCCGCTCCTTCGTGATGTTGAACTCGGTGGTGCCGACGCCGAGCGTGGGAATCGGGATCGTGCGCGCGTACTCGGACTTGTCGATGTACTGGCGGTCGTGCGCCTCCATCATCGTGTGGACGATGTTGGTGAGCATCGCGATCAGGCCGCGCGGTCCGTGGACCGCCTTCTCGGGCTCCGGGAGCCGCTCCCCTATCGGGATCTTGGGATCGGGTTCGACCAGCATCAGCCCGAACGTGGGCCAGCGAGGCTCCTTGCCAGGCGCGCTGTCGAACAGCCAGATTGGGTAGTTGGAGAGGATCCCGCCGTCCACGATCACGTGCTGGCGGTTGGTCTTGGGGTTCTTCCAGCGCACCGGCTCGAAGAACACGGGGATCGACATGCTCATGCGGATGGCCTGAGCCACCTCCATCTCGGCCGGGTCGATCCCGAGCTGCTCAGCGTCCTTGGGGAGTATCAGCATCTTCCCGGCGCTCAGATCGGAGGCGATCACCTGCAGCCGGGAGGGGAACGTCGCTCCCTCCCAGTCCGCGGGCAGGTCGGCGAAGGTGTGGATGTGCTTGGCGGCGAGCATGCCGCGGATCCACTTCTCGAACTCGTTGCCCAGGTAGATCCCGTTCTCCATGCCGATGCTGAGACCCTTGCCGATCAGCGGGATCTTGTCCTCCCAGGTCGGGTCCTCGAAGCTGCGGTAGTCGAGATTGAACACCGCGTCGTTGAGCTCTTTCGACGTGTACCCGGCCGCTATCAGCGCCGCCGTGATCGCTCCCGCGGAGGTGCCGGCGACGTTGCGCGGGTGACGTCCGCTCTCTTCAAGCACCGCGTACGCGCCTGCCAGCCCGATGCCTTTGACGCCACCACCTTCGCAGACCAGATCGAAGTACAGCTCTTCGTCGCTGCTGGCCATGGCTGCCTCCTCTTAGGAGTTGGACGGTGGCTGAAATCCACCCTAACCCCCGGCGCTGTGAAAGTCACCCCCGCACTCGGACCACACGCCCCGGCGCGCAGCCCGGGCCTGGCGCGCCGCCGCTGCGAGCCGCGGGAAGAGACTCACCGGGCGCCCTGCGTACACGTAGGTGGTGGCCCAGCCGGACTCGAGCTGAGCTGTCTCGAGCAGCCGGCCGTCCGGCAGCCAGACGTAGGCGAGCAGGCGCCCGTAACGGTCCACCCGGTCCTGGGTTGGATCGGTTTCCAGCCTGATGCGCGCGCCCGGCGGCGCGAGCTCTTCCATGGCCCTCGACGCCTCCGGCCCGCCGCACTCCACGGGCGTGCCGGGGCGGTGAGTCTCCGGCGTGTCGATGCCCAGCAGGCGCACGTAGAACGTGCGGGAACCATCGCGGGCCACCAGCGTGTCGCCGTCCACGGGCCGCACCACCACCGCCGGAGAGCCAGCGTGCCCCGCGCGTTTGCCTGACGGCCAGACAAGCACCACGATGGCCGTGGCCGCGACGAGCGCAGCGGCTATGAGCCCACGCATCCGCATTCCCGTCTAAGGAAATACGCCGCCCCGTTTCGCCCCCCTCTAGCTGGCCCGCAGCGCGACTATGCAGAGGTCGTCCGGGAGGGCGCCGCCCGCGAAGCGCTCGGCCTCGCGGCGCAGCTCGCGCACCACGCGGGCCGGGGAGGCGCCACGCAGCGCGGCGAGCGTGCGCCCGATGCGGTCGGTGCCGAACAGCTCTCCCCCGCCCCGCCGCGCCTCGGAGAGCCCGTCCGTGAATGCCATCAGCCCGGCGCCGGGGTCGAAGCGGGCGCTGGCCGAGCTGCAGTTGAGCTGACGCTCCACACCCAGCGGATAGGCGGGCGTGACCGAGCTGAGCGGCGTTCCGTTGTCGAGCCACATCGGCGCCGGGTGGCCGGCGAGCGCCCAGGTCATCTTGTGCTCGGAGGGGGAGAAGACGATGCAGGCGCAGGTGACGAACATCGCCGGCTCCGTCTGCTGCTCGAGCAGGGCGCTGTTGGCCAGCTCCAGCAGGCGGCAGGGATCGTCGGTGAACGGCGCGGAGGTGGCGAACGCCGTGCGGACGAAGGCCGCCCTGCGGGCCGCGTCCACGCCCTTGCCGGCGACGTCGCCCACCACCACGATGGTGGCGTCGCCCGGGCCGCCGGTGACGAGATAGAAGTCGCCGGCAGCGCCCTGCTGCGCCGGCACGTAACAGCTGGCGAGCTCGAGCGAGGGCCGGCGCGGGGTGTGCCGCGGCGCGATCGCCTGCTGGATCCCGCGCAGCTCGCCGATCTCGAGCCGCTGCTCGTCGACCACCCGGGACAGCGCATGGCGCTGCTCGGACACGCGTCCCACCAGGTAGCCGACGAAGACGTAGGCCGCAAGCCGGATGAGCGACGCTTCGGTCACCGACAGGGGGTCGCCCGGGTTGATCGCCCGCGCGGCGGCGTACAGCCCCGCGGCCACGATCGCCACCACCACGCCGCCGCGCCTGCCGAACCAGAGCGCGCCGAGAAGCACAGGCACGAGGAACAGCGGACCCGGGTCACCGGTGACGGTCGCGCGCAGGGCGAAAGCGGCGGCGAGTAAGACTGCAGTGGCCAGACCGCGCCAAGCACTCGTGCTCAGGCGCGGACCGTCCGGGCGGGCATACAGAGCAAATCCTTTCCGGTGGAGGCTTCTGCGATCGTAACCCGGGACTGGCCGAATGGCCAGACTTCGCCACTCGCTAGTCTGACGCTCCGTGCGTCAGATCCTGGCCGACCTGATGGACGCGGCAGTGGGGCGGGTCGACTACGCCGACGTCCGCCATGTGAGTTCCGCGGCGGAGTCCATTTCCACGCGCAACGGGAGGGTGGACCTGGTGCGCCGAGGCGGCGAGGAGGGCTTCGGCGTCCGCGTCCGGATCGGCGGAGTCTGGGGCTTCGCGGCGGCGCGCGGCAGCGAGGCCGCCGCGGCGAGGGGAGCGCTCGAGCGGGCCATCGCGGTGGCGCAGGCACAGCCGCGCGTGCCGGGCACAGGTCCGCTCGCCCCCGAGGCGCCCGCCCGCGGCTCCTATGCCACGGCGCTCGTCACCGATCCGTTCGAGGTGCCGCTGGAGGACAAGCTTGCGCTGCTCATGGCCGCGGACGAGGGCATGCGCGGCGACCCCCGGGTGACCCTGACGATGGCCCAGTTCAGCGCCTTCCGGGAACACAAGCTGTTCGCATCGACAGACGGTGCACTCTGCGACCAGCGCATAGTCGAGTGCGGCGGCGGCATCGTGGCCACGGCCACGAGCGAGGACGACGCACAGGTGCGCTCCTACCCCGGCTCGCACCGCGAGCACGTGGCACAGGCGGGCTGGGAGCACTTCGCGGGCCTCGACATCGTGGCGCACGCCCCGCGCGTGGGCGAGGAGGCGGTGGCACTCCTGTCGGCCCCGCAGTGCCCGGCTGGCCGCACGACGGTGGTGCTGGACGGCGAGCAGGTGGCGCTTCAGGTGCACGAGTCGGTGGGACACGCCCTCGAGCTCGATCGCGTGCTGGGCCGCGAGGCCTCATACGCGGGCACGAGCTTCGTGAGCGTGCCGGACCTGGGCTCGCTCCGCTACGGCTCGGAGCAGATGACCGTGACGGCTGACGCCACCTGCTCCGGCGGGCTGGGCACCTTCGGCTGGGATGACGAGGGCGTGGCGGGCCACGCTTTCCCGCTGGTGAGCGAGGGGGTGCTGCGCGGCTTCCTCTCCTCGCGCGAGTCCGCCACCGAGATCGGCCTCGAGCGCTCGGGCGGCTGCATGCGCGCCAACGGCTTCTCCCGCCAGCCGATCATCCGCATGACCAATGTCAACCTCGCGCCGGGCGACGCCGGCTCGCTCGACGACCTGATCGCCGCCACCGACGAGGGCCTCTATCTCGAGACCAACCGCTCGTGGTCGATCGACAACCGGCGGCTCAACTTCCAGTTCGCCACCGAGGCGGCCTGGGAGATACGCGACGGCCAGCGCACGCGGCTGCTGCGCAACCCGAGCTACGCGGGAGTGACCCCCGAGTTCTGGGGCCGCCTCGACGCGGTGTGCTCAGAATCGGAGTGGAAGCTCTGGGGACTGCTCAACTGCGGCAAGGGCGAGCCGGGCCAGACCATGCATGTGTCCCACGGAGCGGCGCCGGCCCGCTTCCGCGACGTGCAGGTGGGCGTGGCGTGAGCTCTCTCGAGCTCGCGGAGCGCGCGCTGGCGGCGGCGGGCGGCGGCGAGGGCGTGCTCGCCACAGTGATCACCGAGCGCTCGCTGATGCTCCGCTACGCGCGCAACCGGCCCACCCAGTCCACGGCCATCGACGACCTGACGGTGGAGATCGCAGTGTTGCGCGGCGGGCGCGTGGGAACCTCGTCCACCAACTCCACGGACGCCGACTCGCTCGCGCGCTGCGCCCGCGAGGCTGAGGCGGCGGCGGAGGCGATGGCGCGCACGGCCGGCGAGGACCGCTTCCCGGGCTTTCCCGAGCCGCGCCCCGTGCCGGAGTGCGACACGTTCGACCTTCCCACCGCGAGCCTCGACCCGGCGCTTGGCGGCAGCGCGATGGCCGAGGTGTTCGAGGTGGCCGAGCGCGACGGCGTGGAGGCCCACGGCACCTGGACGGTGGGCGATGTGGAGACCGCGCTCGCCTCCTCCGAGGGCGTGTCACTGTCGGAGCGCGCCACGGACGCCTTCATGAAGGTGGTGTGCATCGCGCCGAGCGGCCGCAGCGGCTATGCCACGGCGGCCGACCGGGCGGTGGGCGCGATCCGGCCCCGCGAGCTGGCGGAGAGCGCCGCCGGCAAGGCCACGCTCGCGGGCGAGCCGGCGTCGCTCGAGCCCGGCGAATACCCGGTGGTGCTCGAGTCCTACGCGGTGAACGACCTGCTGGCCCAGCTCGCCTGGCATACCTTCAACGGCCTCGCCTACGTGGAGGACCGCAGCGCGTTCAGCGGCCGGCTCGGCAGCGTGGTGGCCGCCCCGGCGATCAACCTCTCCGACTCGCCGCGCTATCCGCGCACGTTCCAGCGCGGCTTCGACGCCGAGGGCGTGCCCAAGGCGCCGCTGCCGCTGATCCAGGACGGCGTGGCGAAGAACGTGGTGCACGACACCGCCAGCGGCGCGCTGGCTGGCACCGGCACCACCGGGCACGCCAACGCGCCGGGCGGGACGCCCTACGGGCCGATCGCCTGCAACCTCGTGCTGGTGGGCGGCGGCGCGCGCGACGCGGAGGAGCTGTGCGCCCCGATCGAGCGCGGCATATACGTCACGCGCCTCTGGTACGTGAACGCGGTGCGTCCCAAGGAGACGCTGCTCACCGGCGTGACCCGTGACGGCACCTTCCTGATCGAGGACGGCAAGGTCACGCAGCCGCTCGTGGACATGCGCTTCACCGACTCGGCGCTGGGCCTGCTCGAGCGGACGCAGGCGCTCAGCTCCACCTCGGTGCTCACGAGCGACGGCGAGTTCTACGGCCGCCGCTTCGCCAGCGGCGCGGTGTGCCCGGCACTGCGCGCCGGTTCGATGCGCTTCACCGGCTGATCCAAGTCCGGCTTGCGGATCCGGCCCTGTCCGGGTTACGGTCGTTCGGTGTTCGCCCGTTTCTGGTCCGGGATCGCGCTCGCGGCTGCGCTCGCGGCCTTCCTCGCCGTCGCCGCGCCGGCCGGGGCGGCCACCTCGCTGCCAGCCGGGTTCGAGGAGCAGACGCTGGCCGACAGCTTCGCCGTGCCCTCGGGCGGGGGCGCTGTGGACGTGGCCTGGGCGCCCGACGGCCGCATGTTCGTGGCCGACCGCTCGGGGCGGGTGTTCGTCCACAACCCCGGCGCGGCGCATGACGACAACCAGCTTGTGCTCGACATCGGCGACCACGCGAACAACGACGGCGACCGCGGCCTGCTCGGGATCGCCACCGACAGCGCCTTCGCCGGCAACGGCTACCTCTACCTGCTCTACACCTACGACGAGGACGGCAGCGACAGCGGCGACCGCAAGGTCTCGACGCTCACGCGCGTAACCGTGCATCCGGACAACTCGGTCGACGGCGGCGTGACGACCCCGGACGAGACGACGATCCTCGGCGGCGTGCGCACGGTGCAGACCGGCCCCGACGGGGCCTGCGGACTCGCCGGACAATGGCGTGGACTGCATCCCGTCGGAGGGCATCGTCGCACTCGATCGGCACAGTGATCTCGATGCCGGACGGCACCCTCTTCCTGGGCACGGGCGACGGCTCGGATTACACGGCCGTCGACCCTCTCGCCCAGTACGACAACGACCCCGCCACCTTCCGCGGCAAGATCATGCACATCGAGCGCGACGGGCGCGGCGTGCCGGGCCACCCGTTCTGCCCTGGCGACAGCAACCTCAACGACGTCTGCACCAAGATCTACGCCGAGGGGCTGCGCAACCCGTACCGCTTCACGGCGATGCCCGGCGGCGGGCTCGCGATCGGCGACGTCGGGCAGAACGCCTTCGAGGAGATCGACCTCGCGACACGGCGGCGAGGACTTCGGCTGGCCCTGCTGCGAGGGCTACGGGCCCGACCCGTTCTCGGCGGGCCGGCGACAGCTACGAGGAGTGGCAGCAGTGCCAGGACCTGGACGCCAACAACACCACCTCCCCGCCGCGCATTCGCGCCCGCGCACGACTACACCGACGGCGTCCCCTGCGACTCGACGGTGCCCACGGCAACACGATCGTCGGCGGCCCCGTCTACGAGGGCGACCAGTACCCGGCGGGCTACCGCGGCCAGGTCTTCTTCGGGGACGTCGGCGACCTTCGGTACCTGCACGAGGCTGCGGCTGGATCGGCAGGGCGGACATCGGCGGCAACTCGCTGACGAACTACCAGAGCTTCGCCACCGACTGGCCCGTGCGGCGTGGACCTCGAGTCCGCCCCCGACGGCAACATCGTCTACGTCTCACTGTCCGACAACGCGGTGCGCGAGCTCGTGTACGGCCCGGGCAACCACCGTCCCGCCGTCTCCCCCACGGCCACGTCCGGATAGCGGCGCCGCCCCGCTCGGGGTGACCTTCCACGCCGGTGGCAGCGACCCCGACGGCGATGCACTCACCTACGACTGGGACCTCGGCGACGGCTCCCCCCACCTCAGCGGCGACATGCCCGGCCACTTCTACACAAAGCCCGGGCACTACGTGGCCACGGTCACGGCCGACGACGGACGCGGCATGACGGCCAGCGCCACGGTGCCGATCACGGTGGGAGCGGCCAAGGCCCGCCTGCGGCTCTCGCGCCTGCGGCTGTCGAGGAACGTCGCCAGGCTGGCGGGGCGCGGGCTGCTGCGCGGCAGCTTCAGCTCCACGCGCTCCGTGAAGGCGCTCGAGGTCTCGCTCTGGCGCGGACGCGCGCACGCCAAGCGCTGCAGCTGGTGGTCGGCCCGGTCGGGCAGAGCTGCGCCGCGCAGCCTGCAAGCAGCCGCACTGGATGCGCGCGCCGCCTGCACCGCAAGGGGCAGCGCTACACGTGGGCGCTCAAGCTCGGCGGCTCGCTGCCGCGCGGCTCGTACACGCTCGTGCTGCGGGCGCTGCCGCGCAGCACGCGCTCTCGCCGAGCGCGCTGGCGCGCAAGCACCTGCGCGTGCGCTAGCCGATCTTCAGCAGCACGATCACGTTGACCACGAAGATCACCGCGAAGAAGACGGTCCAGCGGTTGAGGTTGCGCTCGACCAGCGAGCCGCCGCCGAACGGGCCGCCGCCCGTGCCCGCGCCGAAGGCGCCGGAGAGCCCGGCGTCCTTGCCCGAGTGCATGAGGATCAGCAGGATCAGCACCACCGAGATGATCACCTGCAGGCCGCTTACGAACCGAGTACATGCCCGCGCTAGGGCAGCGGCAGCTTCCCGGGCCTCCCCAGCCCTAGCCTCGCTTGTCGATCTGGCGCAGGATCTCGATCGCCTGGCCGCGCAGCTCCTGGTCGATCGCGCGGTAGTCCTCGTCCGAGAGCTTGCCCATCTGGTGGTCGAGCTCGGCGTCCTTGATCTCGCGGTACTTCGCCTCCTTGGCGGCCTCGAGGGCGGCGCGGGAGTCGTCGCCGCGGCGGTCGATCTCGGAGCCCCGGCGCAGCGGACCGAGCACGACGAAGGCCACGATCAGCGCGAGCGTGATGATGGCCAGCGCGAGCTCCACGAGCGGAACGCTAGACGGCTACGGCGCGCGACAGCTCGCGGCCGAGGCGCGCCGCGTAGAGGCTGTGACCCGGCGGCGCCGCGCCTCGGGCGAGGGCCACAGCGCCAGCAGCGCGCCGCTTATCCCCAGCGCGCCGCCGATCCAGATCCAGGCCACGAACGGCGACGACGATGAAGCGGAAGAGCGCCGGCGGCGGGTTCTTGAGTAGCGACTGGTGATCGCGCCGATGATGATCCCCTGCACGTCTGAGGTTCGCGCTTGCCGAACTGGCGGTTGGCCCTGGCGATCGGCCCGTTGAGGCGGCTCAGGTCGGGCTGGATCGCGCGTCCAGACGGTGCGTCCGAGCCCCCAGCGCATGGCGATCTCGCTGTTGGCCTCGCCCTCGAAGAAGCGCCCGATCGCGCCCTTGGATCGTGTCCTGCGTGGCGTAGTAGTTGCGCGAGGGCGCTGAGCGTGTAGTGCTTGCCGCCCTTGGTCACGCTCAGCACCGAGCCGAACGTGATCGGCGCGCCGGTGCCGGCGCGGTCGCTCACGATGCCGGCGGTGGGGCGGTCGTAGGTGATCGTGTAGCCGCCCACCTTGGCCGACTGTCCCGGCGAGAGCCGCACGTCCGTGCTGATGGGCGAACGCCGACGACGCCGCCACGCCGATGAACAGCACAGCCATCCCGGCGTGCACCACGTAGCCGCCGTAGCGGCGCCGGTTGCGGCCCACGAGCTTGAACAGCGCCGTGGGCGGACGACTCGCTCGACACCGCCGCGCGGGCCCGCGCCCCGCGCCAGAACTCCTGCCCCACCACCGCGACCACGAAGCCGGCGAGCACGAACATGATCAGCGAGGCCACGTCGCTGCTCGCGTTCGAGAAGCGCGAGCAGCAGCACGAGCGTGAGCCGCGGCAGCGGCGAGCGGGAAGGCGAGCACCGCGCCGCATCCCGCCGAGCGTCACGCGGCGCCAGGCGATCACGGGCCCGATGCCCGACAGCAGCACGAGCACGAGCGCCAGCGGCACCGTGTAGCGGTCGAACCACGGCGGCCCCACGCTCGCCTTCGTGCCGGTGACGGCCTCGGAGATGAGCGGGAAGAAGGTACCCCAGAAGATCACGAAGCAGAGGCCGACGAGCACGAGGTTGTTCATCAGGAAGAACGCCTCGCGCGAGAAGAAGGAGTCGATGCGCGCCTCGGACTTGAGGTCGTCGAGCCGGCTCAGCACGAGCGCCACGGAGCCCACGAGCACGATCCCGATGAAGACGAGGAACGGCACGCCCAGAGTCGAGGCGCCGAACGCGTGGATCGAGTCGAGCACGCCCGAGCGCACCAGGAACGTGCCCACCAGCGCGAGCACGAAGGTGGAGATGATCAGCGACACGTTCCAGACCTTCAGCATCCCGCGCTTCTCCTGCACCATGATCGAGTGCAGGAACGCGGTGCCGGCGAGCCACGGCATGAGCGACGCGTTCTCCACCGGGTCCCAGGCCCAGTAGCCGCCCCAGCCGAGCTCCGAGTAGGACCAGAGCGCGCCGAGCATGATGCCCACGCCGAGGAAGGTCCACGCGATCAGCGCGAAGCGGCGGGTGGAGCGGATCCACTCGGCGTCCGTGCGGCGGGCGATCAGCGCCCCGATGCAGAACGCGAACGGGATCGTGAAGCCCACGTAGCCCGAGTAGAGCATCGGCGGGTGGAACATCATCGCCGGGTGGCGCAGCAGCGGCTCGAGGCCGTTGCCCTCGACGGGCGCGGGCGAGAGCGTGTCGAACGGGCTCGAGTAGAAGACCATCAGGCCGAGGAAGAAGGCGGCGATGGTGGCGAGCACCGAGGTGGCGTACGGCGCGATGTCGCGGTGGCGGTGGCGCGTGAGGTGCAGCACCACGCTCGACGAAGATCGAGAGCACGAACGCCCACAGGAGCAGCGAGCCCGCCTGGCTCGACCACATCGCGGTGAGCTTGTAGAAGGTGGGCGTGTCCGTGGACGAGTTCTGCGCGACGAGCGAGTACGAGAAGTCGTTGCGCAGGTAGGCGCTCTCCAGGATCACGACCGCGAGGATCGTCAGGCCGGCCAGGCAGTAGAAGGCGTAGCGCGCCGACACCACGAACTGCCGCTCGCCCGCTGCGCGCGCCATACATCGAGGCGACGGCCGCGTACACCATCGTCAGCGAGCCCCACTACGAGGCACGCGTAACCGACGTCTAGCCACTACGTTTTCGAGCTGTTCGGCGCGGCCTGGAACTTCGACGGACACTTCGTCACGAGCGAGTCCTTCTGGCCCACGAATGTGCCGTCCCGCATCGTGCCCTTGACGATGATCTCGCGCCCGCCGCGGAAAGGATCCGGCACCTCGCCGCTGTAGGTCACGGGCAGCGCGGCGCCGGTGCCGTTGCGGTCGCGCACCGAGAAGCGCATCGAGCTCGCCGTTGCGCACCACCGAGCCCTGCACCACCTTGCCGGTGAGCTGGTACGAGCGGCCGGCGTCAGCCGAGCGCAGAAGCTGGGACGGCTGCTTGGCGTCGGTGGCGGCGCTGAAGCTCGTGTAGATGAGGGCCCCGGCCAGAAGCATCGCGGCGGTGAGAGCGACGATCAGCCGGACCCTGCGCTTTCGACTTGGGTCCATCTGCGCTCGATTATGACGACGAACGATTAAGAGGCTGTTGTTACTCGCGCCGGCGGGGTGCCCTCGCCCGGCCACGGGGAGAGAATCAGCAGCAGACGCGCGTCGGTGGTGGCCCGCACCTCGTGCCGCTCCTTGGGCTCGAAGTGCGCCAGAAAGCCCGGACCGCCGGACTCCGTGCGGCCGTTCTGCTGCACCTCGACCTCTCCGTCCACCACCACCAGATAGGCGCGCTCGTGGACCTGATGGTCCTGGAGCTCCTCCCCGCCGGGTAGGTTGATCGCGATCACCCGCGTCTCTTCGTCGGAGCGAAGGATCTGCGGATGGTGAGGCTCGATGTCGAGCGAGCGGATGTCCCAGCTGTCCAATTGACCCCTCCTGCGTCGTTTGCCGACCGCAATCATCGCGCACGCCGTGTGCGATGGTGTGGCGGTGCCCACTCTCGCAGCCCTCCTCGCGTTCGCCTCGCTCGCGGCGCCCGCCGCGCGGCCGCACATCGTGCAGAAGCGGATCCCGTTCCCGCCCCGGCGCGAGCGCGAGACGCGCAGCTACGCCATCCGCCACTACGGCCTCCACTCCTTCCGGCTGCGCAACCCGAAGGTGATCGTGGAGCACTTCACGGAGACGAGCTCGTTCGGCCCCGTGTGCAACACGTTCGCCGACGACGTGCCGGACGTGGAGCTGCACGAGCTGCCGCAGGTGTGCGCGCACTTCGTGATCGACCGCCGCGGCAGGATCTACGAGCTGGTGCCCCCCAACCTGATCTGCCGCCACACGGTGGGCCTCAACTGGACCGCGATCGGCATCGAGCACGTGGGCATGAGCGACGCGCCAGGTGCTGGGCGACCGCCGCGAGCTGCGCGCGTCGCTGCGCTCACCCGCTGGCTGCAGCAGCGCTACGGCATCCTCACGCGCAACGTGATCGGGCACGCCGAGAGCCTGTCGAGCCCGTACCACCGCGAGCGCGTGGCCTCGCTGCGCACCCAGACGCACGGCGACATGGCCCACCGCACGATGGTCCGCTACCGCCGGCTGCTGCGCGCCGGATAAGGCTTCTCTAACCCAACAGATGTCCAGTGGCGTGATGTTTGCGCCGCTCGAGGGGTTGTCGGCATTGGAACCCCGACCAAGGAGCACAAGGGATGCATCGCAAACCTCTCTTCTGGATCGCCGCGCTCGCGCTGGCGGCAGTGCTTGGCCTCAGCGCCCAGGCATCCGCCGCCACAGTCAAGGGCACGGTGGTCCATGCCAACAAGAGCGCCCACACGTTCGTGGTCGCCAGCCGCCACGGCCGCCTCACCAAGGTCTCGTCGCGCCACTCCGCGCGTGCCGGGAGCGTCGTGCGCGTGTCCGGCCGCAAGCTCAAGGACGGCTCGCTGAGAGCCCACCGCATGCACGTCCGCGGCCACAAGCGCCACGCGCGCCTGCGCGGCCTCGTGACCTGGGCGAGCGCGAACGGCTTCACCGTGGCCTCGCGCGCGGCGTCGCTCCTCGTGCACAGGTCGAGCTCCGACGATCCGGCGCCGCTCGGCGCGCCGGTGAGCACCGGCGTGACGATCGACGACCAGGGCGACCTCAACGAGGACCACTGCCACCAGGTCGGCGACACGCCCGGTCAGATCAAGCTCGAGGGCATCGTGCTGAGCACGGACACCACCGCCCAGACGATCACCATCTCGGGCGACGACGACCAGGAGGACATGTCGGCCCAGGCGAGCGACGATGGCGGAGACCAGGGAGGCCAGGGCGACCAGGGCGACGGCGACCAGGGCGAGAACATGCAGCCCCAGATCGTGGTCCACGTGCCCGACGCGACGGCCTTCACGATCGGCGACAAGGTCGAGCTGATCGTCACCGGCCCTGCCGCTGACGGCTCGTTCACTCTCGTCAGCGTGGACGAGGATCACCCCGCCGGCGAGAACCAGTCCGGCGACCAGGGTGACCACTCCGGTCCCGGCCATGACGGCGGCGACAGCGGCTCAGACGGGTAAGCGGGAGCCCTGAGGCGACGGCGGCGGCGCTTCCCGCGGCGCCGCCGCCGCGCCGCGCTCGGCCCGGTGCGGGCTGGGCCTCGAACTGCAGCCCGAGCAGGGCGATGTCGTCGCGCGGGAACTCGCTGCCGGACCCTCCGGCCCGCTCGAGCAGCGAGTCGAGCACGTCGCCGAGGTGCGTGCGGTCGAGCTCGTCGGCCCGCTTGCAGAGCTCCTCGGCCACCACGAACTGGCGCGGAGCGTGAGCGTCGGTGAGTCCGTCGGTGTAGAGCACGAGCAGCTCCTCGGGTTCGAGCGTGAGGTTGCCCGAGGCAAACGTGCCGTGATCGAAGCCGATCAGGGTTCCGGACGCTCCCCACTCTTCGCAGGGCTTGCCGCGGCGCATGAGCAGCGGCGCGGGATGGCCCGCGATCGCCACTTCGAGCTCCAGCGCGTCGCCTCTCACCTCGCCGGAGAGGCAGACAGCGGTGAGCAGCCGGTCTCCGGGCTCGCTCTGGGCCAGCACGGCGTCGTTGAGTGCCTGGAGCAGCCTGCCCGGCCGCGAGCCGTGGCGGGTCTCCGCGCGCAGCGTGTAGCGGGCCAGCGCAGCCACCGACGCCGCGCTCGGTCCCTTGCCCTGCACGTCGCCGATCCAGGCGACGAAGCGGCCCTCCCCGAGGTCGACCACGTCGTAGAAGTCGCCGCCCACCACCTCGCCGGTGCCCGCCGGCCGGAAGCGCGCGCCGAACAGCACGCTCTCGAAGGTGGGGAGCGCGCTCGGCATCAGGCTGCGCTGGAGTGCGGCGGCCGTCTCGCGCTCGCGCTCGTACAGCAGCGCCCGTGCGATGCCGCTGGCGCAGCGCTCCGCCACCTCCTCCGCGAACTCGAGCTCCTCCTCGGTGAACTCGCGCGGCCCCGAAAACGTCACGAGCAGCCCGCCAAGGCAGCGCGGCCCGGACAGCAGGGGCAGCGCCAGCATGGCGTCCACGCCCGCGCGGATGCGCTCCTCCGCGATCTCGGGGTAGCGCTCGCGCTGCTCCCCCGGGGTCCCAACCGACACCGTGCGGCGGAGGCGAATCGCTTCCGTGGTCGGCCCCTTCGCTGACAGGGGTAGTTGGGTGAACCGCTCGCGCGCCGCAAGCGGCCAGCCCATCCCGGAGGACATCGTGAGCGTCTGGCGCTGGTTGTCGAGGAGCAGCACGGCGCCGCCGTCGCCCTCGAGCGTGGCCACGGCTTCCGCCACCACCGCGGAGCTGATGGCCTCAGGGGTGAGCGCCTCCGAGATCGCTGAGGTGAGCCGCTCGAGCTGCCGCGACCGGCGCCCGGCCACGCGCTCCCGCTCCAGCCGCTGCTCGCGCTCGGTCACGTCCACCGCCACCGCCGCCACGCCGATCAGGTCGCCGCTCGCCTGCCGAACGGGGAAGAGGCCGAGGGTGCACGTCTTCCCGCCACCTGTCACGCGGATGCCCGACACCGGGCGGCCGTCCTTGAGCACGCGCCCGAGCTCGGCCGTGAGATCGGGCTCGAAGTGGCCGAACACCTCGGACACCGTCTTGCCGGGCTGCTCCGAGGCGAGCACGCCGGCCAGCCCGCCCAGCGCCGGGTTGCAGCGCACGCAGCGCAGGTCGCGGTCGAACAGCGTGAGGCCGATCGGCGTCTGCTCGAAGATCGCGGAGAACTGCGCCGCACTGGTCTCCGACAGCCGCTCGAGCTCGTGCGTGTGCTCCTCCAGCGAAGCGGCCATCTGGTTGAAGGCCAGGCCCATGTCGCTCAGCTCCGCGGCTCCGGCGGGCTCGACGCGCTCCTCGAGACGCCCGGCGGCCAGCCGGCGCGCGCTGCGTGCAAGGTTGCGGAGCGGCTCGGCCACGTAGCGGCTGGCGTAAACGCCGCTGGCGATCACGAGCAGCACGAGCAGCACCATTCCGAGGATCGTGAGCACACGCGCCCGGTGCCTGGCGGACCCGGCGGATGCCTTGCGCTGCACGAGCAGGCGATCCTCGACCGACGTGAAGCGCGTGAGCGTGGCGCGGATCTCGTCGATGCGGGCCTTGCCTTCGGCCAGCCGCTTGACACCGATCTGGCGCCCTGCCCCCACGGCGGCGATGATCGGAACCGCGTAGTCGTTGACGTAGGAGTTGAGCTGCCGGTCGAGCTGGCGGGTGAGCTCCAGCTGCGCCGGCCGTCGCGCCACGAGCGAGGTCAGCGAGCGGATTCGAGCCGGCTGGCTGCGGCGGGCCTGCTGGTAGGGCTCGAGGAACTGGGTCTCGCCGCCGATGATGTAGCCGCGCAGGCCTGTCTCGAGGTCGATCACCGAGCCCTGAACGGCGCTTGCCGCCTGCAGGATCTCGGCGGATCGCCGCGCGTCGCCCTCGCGCGTGTTCGCCACATCCACCGTGTGCAGCAGCAGCGCGAATACGACGCCAAGCGCCAGCGCCACCAGCAATGTGGCCAACCGGACGCGTGCAGTCAGCCCGATGCGCAGTCGGCGAGCCCGCCCCATCGGGCCATTCTTCCGCACGCGCGGGACGGGCGGGGGAAAAGTTCGGGCTGCGGCTAGGAACGGGCCGCGCCGGCCCGGCGCCTGCGGGCGCCCAGCGCCGCGGCGGCGCCCAGGGTCGCGGCCGCCACGCCTGCCAGCAGCGCCCAGAGGGGCGGTGCGCTGCCGTCGCCGGCCGTTCGCCGGGCGGTCCCGGTCCGTGGCGGGCCGGCCGGCGCGGCGGGCGTGACGCGCCGCGTGACCGCGTCGACGTAGGACACGGGTGTCCCGCCCTGGAGCACGGTGAGCCGCCTGCCCCGCAGCCGAAGCCTCAGCGCGGAGTAGTCCGTGAAGCGCGGCAGGTCGATGCAGGCCGCGGTGCCGGCGACGGTGTCGAGGGCATGCACGAACGGCCTCTCAGGGCCCGTGTAGAGGGTGTACGCAAAACGCCCGTCCGGGCTGCTGATGCGCGTGAGCGCGTAGCCGCGCATCGCCTCATCCGGCTCCCGCGGATCGATGACGGGCTTCGGCGCGAGGCGCCCACTGGCGGTGTGGAGCGCCCGCACCGCGTAGCGCGTGGGGTCATGGGAGTTGAGCTGGATCAGGTAGATCGTCGCGCCGTCCGGCGAAATCGCGTCGAAGGAGAAGTCGCCCTTGAGGGTGAGCTTGCGGAGCAGCGCCAGCGTCCGCGGGTTGAACAGGTACAGCGCCGACGCGCGCTGCGGGTAGCTCCTGTGAAGCGGACTCAGGACGAGAGTGCTCCCGTCGTGTGAGAGCCCGCCGCCGGTGCCGTCGCCGGCCACTGCCTGGATGCCCACCGAGCGCTTCAGGTAGCGGGAGCGCAGCGGCCGGCCGCCGTTCACCGCCACGCGCTGGAGTAGCGTGCCGCGCCCGGCCGGGGTGGCGAGGTAGCGCTGCTGCCCGAGGACGAGCCCGGTCTGGCTCCATCCGCTCACGGGCGGGCCGGCGGCGTGGGCGACGCCGGGGAGCAGGAGAAGGGACGCGGCGGCGATGGCGAGCGCGGCTGGCCTGGTCATGCCTCTTATACGCGCGCGGGCGCGCGCGGGGTCCCGACCGGGTGGCAGAGGAGGGCGATACTGATCTGCGATGGCCTTCGTCCCTCCCGCCCGCCACCTGCTCCGCGCCAAGGACCTGGCGGACGCCCGCTACTTCGAGCCGCTCGACGTGGACGACCTTGCCCGCGCAGCCGGGCTCTCGCGCGCCCACTTCAGCCGCGAGTTCCGGCGCGCGTTCGGCGAGCCGCCCCACACCTACCTGCTCACACGCCGGCTGGAGCGCGCCGCCGCGCTCTTGCGCACCACCGACCGCTCGGTGGCGGACATCTGCTTCTCGGTCGGCCTCCAGAGCGTGGGCTCGTTCACCACCAGCTTCTCGCGCACGTACGGGATGCCGCCGAGGGCATACCGCGAGTCGTTCCCGCCCGCCTCCAACTACGCGCGCGTGCCGTGGTGCGTGATGCGCTTCTACGGGCGCCCGCCTGTCCGGCCCGCCGAACAGAGCACATTTCGAGAAGACAGCGGCGCGGCCCCTGATTAGTGTCGCCGTCGACCCGTTCCGTTCGACCGAGGAGACCGCACCATGATCAAGATCGCCACCGCGCAGCTATGGGTGCACGACCAGGATGAGGCGCTCGCCTTCTATACGCAGAAGCTCGGCATGGAGGTGCGCACGGACGTGACGCTCCCCGAGATGGGCGACTTCCGCTGGCTCACCGTCAGCCCCGCCGGACAGGAGGACGTGGCCATCGTGCTCATGGCCATCCCCGGCCCGCCGGTCATGGACGCCGACACCGCCGAGCAGGTGAGGGGCCTGATGGCCAAGGGCTTCGCCGGCACGGTCTTCCTGACCACCGACGACTGCCAGGCGTCGTATGAGGAGCTCAAGAGCCGCGGCGTCGAGTTCACCGAGGCGCCCGAGGAGCGTCCCTATGGCATCGACTCGGGCTTCCGCGACCCGTCCGGGAACTCCTTCCGGCTCACCCAGGTCCGGGAGCTGGCGACGCCCTAGTCCGTGGCGGCACGCCGGCGGATGCCCGCCTGGATGCGCCGCACCTGGAACCCGAGGTCCTCGGCGGGGAGCTCCCAGTTGTAGAGGGGGCTCTCCGCCGCCCTCGTGAGGAGCCGCCAGCAGAGCGCGACGCTGGCGGGCTCGACGTGGCTCTTGGGCGCGCGCAGCGCTCCAGAGATGTGGCCAGGCGCCGGCGCCCCGTAGGGTGTCGCGGCATGGCCCACGGCACGCACGACTTCGAGGACGACCCGCGCAACGAGCACATCCTCGTCTGGGTGGGCGGCGAGCTCGTGCCGCGCGAGCGCGCGGTCGTGTCGGTGTTCGACGCCGGCTTCGTGCTCGGTGACGGCGTGTGGGAGGGGCTACGCGTGCGGGCGGGCCATCCCGCCTTCCTGGAGCGTCATCTCGACCGCCTCTTCGAGGGCGCGAAGGCGATCATGCTCGACGTCGGCCGCAGCCGCCGCGAGCTGACCGAGGCGATCTACGAGACGCTGCGGGCCAACGACATGACCGACGGCGTGCACGTGCGGCTGATGGTCACCCGCGGCGTCAAGCGCACGCCCTACCAGGATCCGCGCGTGACGATCGGGCCCGCCACCGTGGTGATCATCGCCGAGCACAAGGAGCCGCTGCCGGCGACGGTCACCGACGGCATCACGCTCTTCACGACCCACGTGCGCCGCGCCGCGCCGGACACGCTCGACCCCAAGCTCAACGCACACTCCAAGCTGAACGACATCACCGCCTGCATCCAGGCCTATACCGCCGGCGCGGATGAGGCGCTGATGCTCGACCCGCACGGGTTCGTGGCCACATGCAACTCGACGCACTTCTTCGTGGTCGTGGGCCCGGACGACGCGCCGGAGGTGCTCACCTCCGACGGTCGCTACTGCCTCGCGGGGATCACTCGGGCGGGCGTGCTGGAGATCTGCCGCGCCAACGGCATCCCGGCGCGCGAGACCACGTTCAGCCTCACCGACGTCTACGCCGCTCGCGAGGCGTTCGTCACCGGCACATTCGCCGGGGTCGTGCCCGTCCGGTCCGTGGACGGCCGCACGATCGGCGATGGCCGCCGCGGGCCGATGGTCGAGCGCCTTCAGGAGCTGTACCGGGAGCTCGTCGATGCCGACGTGGCCGCCCGCGTCGCGCCATGAGCGGCGATGTGCGCGTGGCGATGTGGTCCGGGCCGCGGAACATCTCCACCGCGATGATGCGCGCGTTCGAGAACCGCCCCGACACGGTCGTCGTCGACGAGCCCCTGTACGCGGCCTATCTCGCCCGCACCGGCGTCGACCACCCGGCGCGCGAGGAGGTGATCGCTTCGCAGCCCACGGACCTGGCCACTGCCGTCGCCGAGCTGTCCGCGCCGCTGCCGCCCGGCCGCAGCGTGCACTACGCCAAGCACATGGCGCACCACGTGTCGCGCGAGATGGACCTGAGCTGGACGCTGCGCTTCCGCAACGTGCTGCTCATCCGCGACCCGGTGGAGGTCGTTGCCTCGTACGTGCGCGCCCGCGAGACGTGCGAGCCGGATGACATCGGACTGCCCCAGCAGGGCTGGCTGCTGGAGCTGTGGGACGAGCACGGGAGTGAGGTGCCGATCCTCGACGCGCGCGATTTCCTGCACGCGCCCGAGGCGCACCTCCGCTTGTTGTGCGAGTGGCTGGGCATCCCGTTCACCGACCGGATGCTGTCCTGGCCGCCGGGTCCGCGCGAGTCTGACGGCGTGTGGGCGCCGCACTGGTACGCCGCCGTCTGGTCCTCCACCGGGTTCGAGCCCTGGCGCCCGCGGGAGACGACCCTATCCGGCCACGACGCCGCCGTGGCCGAGGCGTGCCGCCCGACCTACGCCACGCTGCACGCCCGGCGGGTGCGGGTGTAAGCAAGAGCCCCCGCGACCTTCGACTTGTGACGTTCGGCGGAGTTCGGTCGTGTCGGCGAAAACCGCCCTAGAAAGCGTTCAGCCCACCTGCGGCCCGGAGAGTTCGGCGCGCAACGTCGCGATCTCGGTGACCGCGGCCCCGACGTAGGCGCTGGTCGTAGCTTCGATCTCCCCGTCGAGGTAGGCCATGTAAGCGGAGTCCACAGCGAACCCGTCGCTCGAAGCGAGGGTGCGCTCCGCCTGGAGCTCGAGCAGATGAGCTTGGGCCTCGATTGCAGAACCTTCGAACCCATAAGTCATGTCTCCACCACCTTCCTGGTGTGAGGGATGTGTCATGAGGCGAGGGTCCCGCGTCGGGCGCGACCTCGCATCGGCCAGGACGCCAGCCTGGGTGGCTAGTCGCGGGCGAAGACCTAGGCGGTGTTGAAGTCGCTGGCCGGCATGCGGCTGAGCTGGTTGCGCGAGGTGATGTCGAGCTTCAGGAAGACCTTGCGCAGGTGGTACTGCACCGTGCGGGGGCTGATGAACAGTTGTGCGCCGATCTCGGGGTTGGAGAGACCATCTCTGGCCAGCCGGGCGATGTGTGCCTCCTGGGGTGTGAGCACGTCGCGCGCGTCCTCGGTGCGCTTCCGCGCGGTCTCGCCCGTCGCCTGGAGCTCGTGGCGGGCGCGCTCGGCGAACCCCTCGGCCCCAAAGTCGCTGAACATCTCGTGCGCGGCTCGGAGTTGCTCACGTGCGTCGACGCGGCGGTTCTCGCGACGCAGCCATTCGCCGTACAGGAGCCGGGCGCGGGCGAGGTGGACAACCCCACGACTGCGCGAGAGCCGCTCCACCGCCTCGCGGTAGAGGGACTCCGCGTCTTCTCCCTCGCTCAGCAGGGCGCGTGAGCCAGCCTCGATGCCGAGCGCCCAATCGGTGCCGCTCGCGCTCGTACGTTCGCTCAGGCGGTCGAGCGCGGCTGCCGCCTCGTCAGGCCGGCCGACGTGGACGGCGGCCTCGATCAGCTCAACTAGGGCCCAGCCGTACGCGATGACATCCTCGTGCTCGCATGCCCGTTGCGCATCGGCGAGCGCCTCGTCGTAGTGGCCATGTCCGTTATGCATCAGGGCGGTCATCCACCCCCAAATGCCAAGCGAATAGCCCTCGCCGCGCTCCCTCGCACCAGGCAGCACCTTTTCCGCGATCGCGTTCATCCGAGCCTGATCGCCGCGCCACGCCGCCAGCATCAGCCCCGCGTAGTTGAGCGGCGGGATCCCGGTCGCGTGCGTAATCGCGGAGACCTCGTCGATCAGCCCGGCGGCGCTGTCCACGGCCCCGGAATGGACATTGAACGCGGCAAGGAAGTTGGCCATCCCGGGGAGCAGGGTGAGCGCGCCCGTGTCGCGCGCGACGCGGACGCCGCGGCTCGCAAGCTCGTGCCAGAGCTCGTCGTCCCAGAGATCCTGGGCCAAGCGACACGCCAGCCACAGCCAGCGCACGTCCGGTGCGGTCAATCCCTCGACCTCGCCGAACGCGCCGAGCGCGTTCCGGAGCGGCGGCAGACCGGCTGCGTAGCCCTCCGTGAACCTCGTAGCCAGTCCGTCGAGGAGCAGATCGATTGCCCGCGCCGGCTGCTGCGCCGGCGGCGCAGCCTGCGCGGCCTCGGCAAGCTCGCGGACATCCGGTTTGCCGGCGAGGCGACCGGCGAAAAGCGCCGCCGCCATCGCCTCTAGATGCGTCTCGCGAGCCATTGCCGCATCGAGCGGTTCCAGGCGCCGGGCCGCATCGAGCAACAGGGCCGGAGCGTCGCTGCCGCGCGTGCGCTCGAACGCGATCTCCGCGCGCAACCGCTCCAGCCGGGCGCGCTGAAGCTCGTCGAGTGGGGCAAGCTCCGCGGTGGCCAGCAACTCGAGCGCCGCGTCCGACGCCCCGGCATCGAACTTGGCCTGCGCGGCGGCCAGGGCCCGCCTGCCCCTCTCCGCCGGACCCGGGGTCAGCTCAGCCGCGCGCGCGAGAAACGCGGCAGCCGCCGCGGCGCCGCCACGTGCCCGCGCCCGGTCAGCCGAGCGCTCCAGCTCGGCGGCCACCTCCTCGTCGACACCCACCGCCGCGTGAGCACGGTGCCACGCACGACGATCGGGATCGGTATCCGGGTCGGTCGCCTCCGCAAGTGCCCGATGCGCAGCTCGCCGCTCAGAAACCACCGCCGCCCGGTACACCGCGGATCGCACCAGTGGATGCCGGAACCGCACGCGCGCTCCGACCTCGACCAGCTGCGCGTCTTCGGCCGGGGCGAGCGCGCTCCCTTCGATGCCGAGCCCGTCAGCCGCGCGCCAGACCAGCGTCGCGTCGCCTATCGGCTCGGCCGCTGCCAGCAAGCAGCAGCCGCTGGGTTGCCTCTGGCAGTTCTCCAGCGCGCTGGAGATAATGATCCTCCAGGTGGCGCGGGAGGTCTATCGCAGCGGGAAGCTCGAAGCCGCCTGCCAGCTCCGCTGCGCTCCTGCTCCCGCGGCAGATCGAGTAGAGCGAGCGGGTTGCCCCGGGTTTCCGCGACGATGCGGTCGCGGACGCGGTCGTCAAGGCCGACCCGGAACCGCTCTGGCCAGCAGGGTGCGCGCATCCTCCTCAGCCAAGCCCGTTCAGCACCATCTCGGGCAGGCCGTCGAAGTCCTGCCTGGTGCTCGGCTCGCGGACGGTGACCACGATCGCCACCGATTCCGCCAGCAGGCGTCGAGCGATAAAGCCGAGGATCAGTCCGGAGGCCTCGTCCAGCCACTGAGAGTCCTCCACCAGACAGAGCAGCGGCCGCTCCTCGGCCGCGGCGGACAGCAGGCCGAGCACGGCGAGTCCGACCACGAACCGGTCCGGGATGTCCCCCGATGCGACGCCCAAGGCGACGTTCAGCGCGTCCTGCTGGGGCTGCGGCAGCGCGTCGAGGTGGTCGAGCAGCGGCGCGCAGAGCTGATGGATGCCGGCGAACGGAAGCTCCATCTCCGCCTCCGCGCCCGTGACCTGTGCCACGCGAAATCCCGACGCATGACGAGCGACGTACCGGAGCAGCGCCGTCTTTCCGATGCCTGCCTCGCCTCGGATGACCAGGACGGCGCTCTCACCCTCGCGCGCGTGTTCCAGCAGCCCGTCGAGCGCTTCGCGCTCGCTGGCCCGGTCCAGGAACTCCGAGGCAAGCGTGGCAGCCATCCTGCAGACAACGCGGACCGACGGCGGTGCGTTGAATGCGCCACAATACGCCAGGCGTGAGGTGATGAGAAGCAAGGCAGGATCAGGATCAGGCCTCGAACCTCTTCAGCAGTCCACGATGCGGCTGCTGGTTACTGGCGGCACTGGCGTGCTCGGCCGCGCGCTACGACCTCTCGCGGAGGCCGCGGGACATGAGCTCGCGATGCCCGGGCGCGAGGAGCTCGACCTCTTCGACCCCTTCGCGGTGGCCGACGCCGTGCGCGACGTCGATGGCGTCCTGCACCTGGCCACCCGGATCCGTCCGCTCGACCAGATCTCCCATCCGGACGCATGGCGCGAGAACGATCGGCTTCGCGCGGACGCTTCGAGGATCCTCGTCGACGCGGCGATCGCCGCCGGGGCGGAGGTCTACGTGCAGCCGAGCGTCACGTTTGTCTACCCGCCCGACGGCCAGGTCTCGGAGGACACGCCAGTCGGCGAGGTCCTGCCGATCCTGCGCTCCGCGCTCGCCGCTGAGCAGCAGGCCGAGCGCTTCGCCGGCACCGGCGGACGCGGCGTCGTGCTGCGACTGGGGCTGCTTGACGGCCCGGGTACCGGGTTGGATGAGCCGAAGGGCGACTTCGGCGCCACGCTGCACGTCAGCGATGCCGGGCGCGCGCTCCTCTCGGCGCTATCGCTGCCCAGCGGCATCTACAACGTCTGCCGTGACGGGGAGCGTGTTTCGGCCGAGCGCTTCACCCAGGCCGCCGGATGGCATCCGGAGCAATGACCGGCGAGCTCGAGAGCCGCTGCGACCTGCTGCGGTCGCTGCACCGCCCCGGCGACCCCCTCCTGCTCCCGAACGCGTGGGACGTGGCCACGGCGAGAGCGGTGGTCGCGGCTGGCTTTCCCGTGGTCGCGACCACGAGCGCGCGGCGTGGCCGAGACGCTCGGCCATGAGGACCATGAGGGCGCGCCGGGCGATGAGATGCTCGCCGCGGCCGCGCGGATCGCAACGGGCGTCGAGGTGCCGGTGACGGTCGACGCCGAGGCCGGCTACGGAATGGAGCCAGCCGACCTGGTTTCGGCTCTGCGGCTGATGGGAGCCGCCGGCTGCAACCTCGAGGACACCGACCACAGCGCCGGCAGTCTCCGCGACCCCGACCAGCAGGCGGAGTGGTTCAGGGCTGTTCGCCAGGCCGCGTCGGAGGACGATTACCCGCTTGTGATCAACGCCCGGGTGGATGTCTTCCTCGGTCCCTTCCTCGGCGGCGCCGGCGCCGGGACTCAGGAAGAGCTCGTTCCGGAGGCGGTCCGGCGCGCGAACACTTATCTCGAGGCTGGAGTCGACTGCGTGTATCCGATCACCCTTTGGGAGACGGACGCGCTGCGCCGCTTCCTGTCTGAGGTCGGCGGTCCGGTGAACGTCGTGCGCCTTCCGCCGGCGCCGTCAGTGGCCGAACTCGCCGCAATGGGAGTGTCCCGGGTGAGCTGGGGACTTCTCCTCTACCGCGCCTCTATAGCTCGCTTCGAGCAGCAACTCGCCTCGCTCGACTAGCGACTGGCGACTAGCCAGTCAGGCTGGCCACCTGGCCGATGCGAGGGCGCCCCGCCTACGGGACCCTCGCTGCATGAAAAACACATCGCCGTCGCTCAAGCCAGTCCCGCACGACATCCACGTGATCGTGGTCAGCCCGGAGGAGGCGTCGTTCGGCGTCGCCGAGTTCTGGTCGGGCGAGCGCCAGATCGGGTTCACCTGCATGGAGGACGGTGAGCTCACCCTGCGGATCGGGCCGAGCCCCGACGACGTGGTGCTCGGCGCGCACGCTCTGACCGAAGCCCTGGCGGAGGCCAACCGCCTCCTCGCCCTCTACTGAACCGGCAACTGAGAGACACAGATGAAGATCGTTGTCATCGGCGGAACCGGCCTCATCGGGTCGAAGCTCGTCGAGAGGTTGCGGAGGGACGGTCACGAGCCGCTCGCGGCGTCGCCTGCCTCGGGAGTCGACGCGCTCACGGGCGAGGGGCTCGCCGAAGCACTCGAGGGCGCCCAGGTGGTGGTCGACGTGTCGAACGCACCCCCGTTGGACGACGCGGCCGTGCTCGACTTCTTTCAGACCTCATCGCGCAACCTGCTCGCCGCGGAGACGGCCGCCCGCGTGGTGCACCACGTCACGTTGTCGGTCGTCGGCAGCGACCGGCTCCCCGAGAGCGGCTACCTCCGCGCGAAGGTCGCGCAGGAGGAAGTGGTGCAGACCGGGCCTGTCCCCTACACGATCCTCCGCGCAACGCAGTTCTTCGAGTACATCGGCCGGATCGCCGATTCGAGCACGGACGGCGACACGGTTCGGCTGTCGCCCGCCCTCGTTCAGCCCGAGGCAGCCGATGACGTGGCTAGCACCTTGGCCGATGTCGCGGTCGGCGCACCCCTCAACGACACGGTCGAGGTGGCGGGCCCGGAAGCGTTCCCCCTCCACGAGCTCGCCCGGCGTGTCCTGCAGGCGAGCGACGACCGGCGACAGGTGACGGCCGACGTTCACGCCCGTTACTTCGGCGCCGAGCTGGACGACCGGTCCCTCATCCCTGGCGACGACGCACGCACCGCCTCCACCCGCTTCGAGGACTGGCTCAGCCAGTCATCAGTGACCCCCACCAACAAGAGGGCTGCATGAGCCCTCGCGTACAGGAAGGATCTCCCATGCAACCCACGATCGTTCTCGTCCACGGCGCCTTCGCCGAGTCCTCGAGCTGGGACGCCGTCATCGATCCGCTGCTCGACGCCGGGCACCCCGTGATCGCTGCGCCCAACCCGCTGCGCGGCCTCGCCGCGGACGCGGCCGCCGTCGCCGACGTCGTTCGCGCGGTCGACGGGTCCGTCGTGCTCGTGGCCCACTCCTACGGCGGCGCGGTGATCTCCAACGTCCCGGCCGACGCCGGCGAAATCGTCGGGCTCGTCTACGTCAACGGTTTCGCCCCGGAGCCCGGCGAGAGCTGCTTCGCGCTGGCCGGCAAGTTCCCCGGCAGCATGCTGGGCGAGGAGACGCTCCGGCCGGTGCCGCGCAGCAACGGCACCACCGACCTATTCATCACCGTGGACCGCTTCCACGACCTGTTCTGCCCGGATGTGCCCGCTCCGCAGGCCGCCAGGATGGCCGCCACGCAGCGACCCGCCACGCAGGAAGCGCTCGTCGAGCCCTCAGGCGAGAGCCCGCTGTGGAAGGAGCTGCCGTCCTGGTTCCTGATCGGCGAGGAGGATCGGATCATCCCGGCCGCCCTCCAGCACTACATGGCCAACCGCGCCGAAGCTCGCCGCGTGATCGAGATCCCGGGCGCCTCTCACGCCGCCCTCGTCTCGCACCCGGACGCGACCGCGGACTTGATCCTCGAGGTCGCAGCGTCGCGCGTAGCGGCCTGACCATCACTGCGAATCAGAAGGAGTTGCAGATGTCAGTCATGAACACACACGACCCGGTCGTGCCCTCCGATTCCAAAGATCCCACCCTCGCGGAGGAGCTCCAGGAAATCGTGCCGCGGCTCTTCGTCGTCCCAGTGGCGGGTCCGCCAGTGATTCTGCTGCTGGGTCCGCTTCTGATCCTGGTGCTCCTGCTGATCCCGCCGGCCGCGTTCCTGATCACGCTCGTGCTCGTCCTCGCGGTCGGGGCAGGGCTTCTGGTCGCGCTCGGCGCGGTCATCGCATCGCCGTTTCTGCTGGTGCGTCACCTGCGTGCGCGGCAGCCAGCCTGGCGGCACAGGCTCGCCTCCCTGCACCGTCGTCCAGACAGCCAGCACATCCCGATCACGCCAGCGAAGGGAACGACATGAAGATCGTGGTTATTGGCGGAACCGGCCTGATCGGATCGAAGCTTGTCGCCAAGCTCGATGAGCGCGGGCACGACGCCGTCCCGGCGTCACCCGCCTCGGGCGTCAACACGCTCACCGGCGAAGGGCTGTCCGAAGTGCTCGAGGACACGCAGATCGTCGTCGACGTCTCGAACGCTCCCGACTGGGACGACGACGCGGTGATGCACTTCTTCCAGACCTCGACAAGCAACCTCCTCGCCGCAGAGGCGGCCGCCGGCGTGGCCCATCACGTGGCGCTGTCGGTCGTCGGCACGGAGCGCCTGCAGGAGAGCGGCTACTTCCGCGCGAAGCTCGCCCAGGAGAAGCTGATCCGGGGCTCTTCGATCCCCTACTCGATCGTCCACGCGACGCAGTTCTTCGAGTTCATGAAGAGCATCGCCGAGGCGGCCACGGACGGAAACACCGTTCGGCTCGCCCCGGCGCTCATCCAGCCCATCGCCGCGGATGACGTCGCGAGTGAAGTCGGCCGGGTGGCCGTCGGCCCGCCGCTGAACGGCATCGTGGAGATCGCGGGGCCAGACCAGTTCCGCCTCGACGAGCTCATCCGCGGACGACTGAAGGCGACAGGCGATCCTCGCGAGGTCATCACCGACCCGCACGCGCGCTACTTCGGCATCACGCCGAGCGAGCGGACCCTCCTCCCAGGCGCTGAGCCGCGCATCGCCGAGACGCGTTTCGACGACTGGTTGAAACAGCTCGCGGCCGCGAGGTAGTAGGCGGCGCCATGGTCCCGCCGACCTCGATCGGCGGGACCACACCGGCGTCCTTGTAGACGAACCTGGCAGACGGCGGAAGGGCGACCACCGCCGACGGTGCGCTCGCGATGACAACAGCAATGCGCCACCTGCGGCCGCGCGGCGACGGCGCGGAACAACAAACCACGGCAGTCGAGCTCTTGTTCGATCTTGTTCTCGTCTTGGCCCTCACCCGGCTGTCGCAACTGCGCTCGGTGTCCGCGCCCCCCGCTAACCGGCCGTGGCGGCCGCTTCGAGACCTGGTCGACACTCAGCGTCAAAGGAGGGTGTTTGCACTCTTGTGCACACCTCACCCTCCCGGTTGGGTCCGCCAACGCAAAAAACCTCGCCTTTAGCGGGGCTTTCGTGAGAAGCGGACGACGGGCCTCGAACCCGCGACCTTCGGCTTGGGCAGGCTTTGCGGGGGTTCGGTGGGGTTCGGGCGTGTCGGCGAAAACCGCACTAGAAAGTGGTTTTCGCCGCTACGGCTACTCCTCGAGTTCGGCCGTTTTCAGGGTGGCTTGTTTGCACTTTGTTTGCACTTTTGGGCACCTGGTCGCCAGGGCAGGCCGTACTGCCGCGTGTGAGTGCGCCGACTCCTGCTCGCGTTCCCAAGCACGAGTATTGAGGTCGCTGCGAGGCCGGTCGAGACTTCCGGATCCGTTCGTAAGCAGGCGTGATCCAGACATCAGCCGGACGACTGCGTGTCGTCCTTAGCGAGCGTCTCGGGGTTGAGCGCGAACATGCTCGCTTGTGTGCGAGAAGCGGAAGCGGGCCGCCTGTTCGTCGGGCATACCGGCCGCTCCGCCTCGGCGATCTGGGCGACCGGTGGCGGGTCGGCCGCGGGGCGCGGGCGCGCTGGGCGGCGGGAGGGCCCGGTGATGGCTCCCGCTCGCGCGCAGCTTTTTTGTAGCGCTCCGCGATTCGGACCGCAGGCGCTTGGTGGCTGTGGCGGTGCCGTCTTGGGCGGGCGTGATAAGGAATGTGTTGATGACCAGCCCATGGTTTCCCGAAGTCACCGCCGCGGAGCGCGCGGTTGCCGACCTGCTGCCGATCGGCGCTGACCCGGAGCAAGGCCGGCTGGTGCTCGCCGGCGTCCCGTTCTGGTTTCACACTTTCGCTCTCAGCGCCGAGCACGGTCTCTATACCCGTGGCGTGGCGCGCGACCATCGCTACCGCGTGCCGTTCCTGCCGGCGTCGTTCGTAGGGCAGCGCGTGCTGGACATAGGTACGTTCGACGGGTTCTATGCCTACCTGGCCGAGCACCGCGGCGCCGCACGCGTGGTGGCGGTCGACAACGAGCAGTACGTCGCCTGGGTGAAGGCCCGCTGGGGAGCCGTGTTGGAGGGCGGCGAGGGCTTTCGCGCGATCGGCGGTCTGCTGAGCTCGCGCGTGGAGTATGTGCGCGCTGACGCGCTTGCGCTCGCGGGCGGCGCCGAGCGCTTCGACGTGATCTTCTGCTTCGGGATCCTTCATCGCGTCGAGAACCCGCTCGGCCTGGTGCGCGTGCTCGGCGGCCTGCTGGCGCCCGGCGGCCGACTGCTGGTCGAGACCTACGGGATCGCCGCCGACGGTTGCCTCGACGCCGGCCGCACGATCGAGGTCCAGGAGCCCGGGGCAGTCTACGGCCGCGACGAGTACGTCTACTGGGGCTTCGCCGCCCGCGGGCTGAGCGCGCTCGCCGAGCTGGCTGGCTTCGCGCGGGTGCAGATCGATGCCACACCGGTGATCGACGGTCACCCACGCATCCTCGCCACACTCGAGCGCCCGCGGGGCTGATCAGGCGGCGATCGGGACTGCGACGCCCGCCTCACGGACGCAAGCCGCCCGGTCGGCTTCGACATCCGAAGTCGCCGATTGGAGGGTCGGCTGCGCGCGTGGCGCCTAGTCTCGCCCCCCGGCGGGAGTTGTCATATCGCAGGTTCGGCTAGCGTTTCGGTGGTGCAGCCTGCCGCGGCCTCTTGCGGCGTGGTTCGGCTCGGAGGGCGCCGCTGGCGGGCGTGTAAATGCTCTCGTGGCCGTCGTCCCAGCGGATGCGGTAGCGAGGCGAGGGATCGCCGCGCAGCACTTCGTCAACAACACCCGAGCGGGGTCGGCGGCCCGTTGACTCGGACTCGGCTACCACGACTCGGCTACCACGCGCTTGCCGACTTCAATGGCCATGGTCACCTCGCATCGTTCGCGCGACCCCGAGGATAACCCGCGTCAGTGATCTGTCACAACTGCTGACGCCCGATTCCACTGCCCGAGGGTGCCTCAACGTGCCCGCTACCAGATCGGAGCCTGGATGTTCAGATGCCGCTCTGTAGGCCTCGGAGCAGCCTTGCTGTGGCTCGGAGACGGGCGCTCGCATGCAGAACTGGGCGCAAACTCCCCGCTCTAGCGGCGCGTAGTCCCCGCCGTTCGGGGGCGCGGAGTATCCCGATCCCCCAACGGGGCAACCCGCGACACGGTTAGCGCAATGATGGGGGAGCAACAGCGAAGCCGTCGCTCCCGCTCCGCGCCACATGCAGGCTTCTCGACCGGACTATCCAGACACCTGCAACGGACGAGAGGCGTCCCCAGTGACCCCGCCCTCGCTTCCGCAAATCGCGCGGGGCGGGGAGTGCCGGTGCGGAGTGGGGTCTAACGAAACCATTGGCGCAACTTGCGCCATCGGCTGCCGCTTTACCGGAGTAGTGTTACTCACAGGCTGATCGTTCGTTAGGACTCACTCTCTCTCTTCCTTTCGTGCGGCCCCCCATAGAGGGACTCAAAGGTTGAGGGCCATGGCAAGCAAGGAACGCGACCGCGCAGTGCAGCGGCTCGAACTGGCGCTGGTCGAGCAGGACCGGCTGGGCGAGCGGTTTGACGCCGCCGTCGGCACGTCGACCGAGTTCGGAGCCTACCTCGGGCTGCGGGCCGCGGCCGATCAAGTTAGAGCGTTGGAGGCCTGGCTCCACTGGGTCGACGACGGGGGCTACCGAGGGCTCAATGCGGGCCCGTTTGAACTGGTCGCCGAGAGCTCGCGCAACTCGTCTGTACTGGAAGAGGACTGGAAGGTTGAGACCATGAGGCGCACGGAGCGACACCGCACGGCAACAGCGCCGGCACAACGGAGGGGCGAGATGCATCGCGCCGATGGCGACCGCCGGGTTGGGCAGGTCACCAGGGCCAGGCGCGAACTGGCCACCCAGCGAGTTGGTGGTCGTGCCTGGATAAACGGCCGCGAGGTCGGAGGTGCGGATCCTCGCTACATGCACCTTGAGGCTTCGCACGACTAAGCAAGCCGCCCGAGCCGCGAGGTGAACGGGAAAACGCCGCGCGGCCAACTGTCTGGCGTGCGTCCGTTAAGCGGGGTTGTCCGCGGGCTAGTGAAGAAGCGGCTGTCCAGCCGTGGGGCCTGACGAGTCGCCGTATGCTGCCGCCGTGCGGGCGCTCCTGGAAGACGGGCCCATGCAAGGCAAGACGGTCGAGGTCGAGGCCGTGGAGGGCAGGCCACCAAAGACAATCGACGTCCCAGATGAGAAGGGCGGCGCCTGCCGCTATGGCCTGGCGCAGTGGACTCAGGAGGGCATGACGGCCGCCTACACGTTTCTGTACGCCGTCTAGCCCGCTCTCAGTCGGTCGCCCAACTCTGTAGCGAGTGGGGTGGCGCCGCTCACGCGGTCAGTCGACGTGGAGCACCGCCTTGTCGCCGGTATGGCGGTGCAGCAGGGCGTCCAGCGCGGGGCTCGCGCCACGAGCCCTCGAGTTCGACTTGGCCGTCGAGTCGTCCGTCGGCAGTCAGTGTGCACAGGCGTGTGGGATCGCGCGTCCCGCCCGCGCGCGAGGCGAGCGCGTATCGGCAAATCCCCCGGCGGCTTGAGTCAATCCGGGGACGGCAGCCTTCTAATGGTGCATCGCGGTGGTCGGTGCGCCAAGACGGCGAGGATTCCGAAGCGAATCCGCCGCGAATGGTATGCAACCGGGATGGGCACGGCTCAGCTTCCCTACGAGCTCCTGGACGAGCGCACCGTTTCGCTCTCGTTCGACGGCGAGATCGACTCCGCGGCCTCGCTTGCGCTCGAGCGGGCAGTCCTGACGGCAACGCGAGACGGGAAGAACCAGCTGCTCGTGGACCTGACCGGCGTCCGCATAGCGGACGCGAGCCTGGTCGAATCGCTCCTTCACGTCGGGCATCTTGTGGAGCACCAGGGCGGAACCCTGGTGGTGATAGCGCCCGCCGGATCGCAGCTACGTAGCGCCCTCCACACGGCCGGGCTCGAGCAGTGGGTACGCTTGGCCGCAACTCGTGGAGAGGCGCTGACTCCGGGCTGAAGACCGAGGCTGGCGGCCCTGGCGCCCTGTTCCCGCGAGCAGGGTCGGGCCGCCAGTCCGGCGACCTCGCTCGCCGGCGGCGGGACACTTTGCCTAGTGGCGAAAAAGGGAAGGTGTTGTCCCTCCCCGCAAGCTCTCAGGCCCGCGCAGGATGAGCAGGACACCGCCCCTTGCATCTCAGGAAGGGCGCACCGTCGCTCCTGTCGTCTCGCCTGACGGTCCGTCCATCGGACGGTCCGTGCAGAAACTCCGTTGCGCCAAGCCGGAATCTATCCCTTGACGGCACGGCTTGGCTGGGCTGCGGACGGACAGAGTTGCCTAGACCGAATGCCCGCCCGCGCCCAGCGGTGACCCTCTAGTCGGGGCTCGACGTCGAACGAGGGTCCATGGCTCATTTCGGCATTCCGGTGTCGGACTTGAGGACAGCTACTCTCGGAGGGTGGACCCGAACGACGGCACGCGCAACCGGGCAGAGGCGCGTAGGCGCGCCGTCCTCCATCGCGCCGCGGACCTATTCCGTCGCTTCAAGCGCTCCGACCGGTCCGCGCACGAACTTGAACTCGAGGCCGAGCAACTCCGGCGCGCAGAGGCAGAGCGGCGCAAGCGCGACCGCTTAGGCAGCCGCCACTGAGCGGCGCCGAGCGAAGGGACCGGTCAGAGCTGGGAAGGTGGCCCGTTCAGCCGCTCAGCCGCTCAGCCGTTCAGCCGTTCAGCCCCTCAGCAGACGGCCGAGTCTGAGAGCCGGCCCGGATTCGACCGCTCGGTCGCGGCACCGTCTGCGGCCTTGCACGGACACCATCGGGTAATACACCCCCGATGCACTCGTGTGGCGGTGGGCTAGACGTGCCTTTTGTGGCGCTTGCGACCGGCAGCGATGACTTGGGCAGAACCTGGGCCGCCCTCTACTGCGACCGCTGCGCTCAAGCGATCAGCGACGAGCACGCGCTCGCCCTCGACGAGCAGCGGCGTGAGGCGGGCCGGATACGTGGGCAGGGCGGCGACTACTGCCCGGACTGCCACACCGCCAGGCAACGCGAGGAGAGCGACCGGCGCAAGCCCATGACCCGCCCCAACCGCACGCGCCCAGTCTCTGCCGCGCGGCTGGGTTGAAGATGATCTTCGAGGCGTCGCCGCTCATTTGTCGCAGCGATCTGCGCCTGAAATGAGAACGCTCAGTCTGGTTGGCCGCCGGCGCAACCAGTCCTCCACAACCGCCGCGAGATCGATCATCACCACGCCATCAAACAGCGCCCATCAGCGCGCGTCTTCAGCTAGGCGGCGCTAGCGAAACGACTATCGAGACTCGGCGTGCTGATCAGTAGCTCCGCATTCGTACCCGAGCACTCTTTAGAGACTGGCCGACCGAGTGGCCGAGCCGACGCCGATCCCTGTAGTGGCGAACGAAGCGCGGGACGTAGAACAGCGGAGTACACATGGGTGCTTGGAAAACCTTACTGCTACGCCGCGAGTGGAACGGCTCGCGCCCTAATCGTTGGCAGGCGCCACGGCCCGACACGGGACTGGACTCGTCCGTTGACGCCTCAACGGGACCAGCTTGCAGGGGTTCGCGTCCGCGTGGCTCGGAGCCCAAACGAACCCGCGGCCGAACACGGTGGAGGCGTACCGCTATCAGCTCGAGCAGCACGTCTACCCGAAGCTCGGGAAGCTGCGCGTGAACGCGAACACGGCGGACCACATCGTCGGGCTGATCGGCGGGATGCAGACGAAGGGCTACAGCCCATGGGACGATCCACGGCTGTCTCACGCCGCTGGGCCGGATCTTCGAGCACGCCATCCGGCGTGGCCTGATCCCGGTCAGTCCACTGGACCTGTTTGGGTGCGGCACGAAGTCCCGCGCTGCCGCTGGAGCGCTCCCACGCCAGAGTCGGGCGGCGGTTCCGGTATTCGCCAGAAGGAGGAGCGTGAATCAGGTTGCCGCTCGTGAGGACAAGCACCACGTGATTGTGACCCGCGGCCCGCTCCTCAGGGCAGAAATCCGCGCCCTCGAAACCGGCATAGCCGTTGGGTCGAACTGCGAGTCCCTCAGCGTGCCGGGCTCCCTGCCGGTGTCGGCTTCTGGCAGCCGCACTGGACTCTGCCCTACGGTCGCCTTGAGCTCAGAATTTAGATCGCGGGCTGCTCTTGGTCATGCCCTCGACTGGCCGCAGCACGTCGCAGGGGAGTGTGAGGAAGTCCTCGGAGTGGCCTCGCGAGTCTGAGATCTCCACGAGCGCAGCTGACGGAAAGACCTTGACCACCGTGCCAACCGTGCCCGCCGGCCAGCGACCCGAGTCGGCCTTCGGTTCGACGACGTCTAGCTCTTTGATTTGGGTGTCGCTCATCTGGCTGTCACGAATGTTGACGTAGGTGCTCGTGAGTTGAGGCGGCGCGTCAACGCTTTCAACGATCCCCAGTCGTGCTGGCCGACACCGAGCACCGCCCCCGTTGACCCGCAGTCGCGCGACCGGCTCTCACTCGACTGTCCTGTCGATCCTCATCGAAGCAAGGAGCTCGAAGGTCGATCTCGACCACATGCTGCCTAGCCTGAGCGTTTCTTTCTTGCGGCGGACGCTCGCCTCGGTGCGCGGTATGGCATGTAACGGGCCATGAACTCCCCGAATCTCGGCACGGTGAAGTCGATGTAGCCGTAGTCCTCGGTGGCGTATACGAGGCCTTTGTCGAGGAGCCTTTGACGGATCATGGAAACCGCTGCGGTCTTACGGCCGAGCGACGCCGCCACGTCTCCTGATCTGTATGGCCCTTCTCCCAGTTCTGCCATAGCTCGCATGTAGCGTCGCTCTTGCTCGGTGGCACGTTGAATGCGTACCTCGTAGATGCTCGTGTCGAGCGCGGCCTGGGCGGCAGGCATGGCGGCCTCGATGTCAGAGGCCGCGATGGGCGATGCCTTGGCGAGGTTCCAAGCATGCTTGCCCAGCTGCTGAATGTAGAACGGGTAACCGCCCGTCCAGGCGAGGGCGAGTTCCACGGCCGTGTCCTCGTATTCGACGTCCTGCTGACGCGCTGGTTCGACCAAGGCCGCCTTTGCGTCCTCGGGCGACAGGTTGGCGATGACAGGAAAGATGAACAGCCGCTCTGCGTAGGAGCGCGCCTCGCCGGTAAGCCGCGGTATCTGCGGCAAGCCGGCACCGGCGAGGGTCACCGGCATGTTCTTCTGAGTCGCACGGTGGAGTGCGCTGACTACGGCCCGGTACTCGATTTCGGCGACGAACTGCACCTCGTCGAGAAGGAACACAACGCCTGATTTCTTGCTCGCGGCCGCGGCCCCGAGCTGCAGGAATAGCTCGGAAAGGTCCCTGGTGATCGTGCCCTCGTCCGCCTTTCGAAGATCGACCGCAAGTTCGATGCCGGCGGGACCTACGACCTTGATCGTGGCGAGGTGACCAAGCGCTTCGCGCATGGCGGTCGTCGCGCGGGCACTCAGCTTCAGCCGGGCGAGGGCTGCCTGCGCGTCGCGCGTGACCTCGCCAATTAGGCTGCTGTTCGGGGTGAGCTCGTGGTAGTAGGTTAGGAACCCTTCTGCCTCCGCATGGTCCTCGAAGGCATTGAGGAGAACGGTCTTGCCAACTCCGCGTAGCCCGCGGATGATCATGCTCTGTTCGGTTGCTCCCCGCTTGAGGCGGCCGATGAGTATGCGGAACTGCTCGAGTTCAGTTCCGCGACCGGCAAGTTCAGGAGGGCGCGAGCCGGCATTCGGGGTGTAGGGGTTGGCGATCGGATCCATCGTCTACGGAGTTATACAGAGATATACGCCTTCTCGTTATAACCGCGTAGAACTCGTGAGAACCTAGCCAGCCTCGCGGAGTTCCCTGCGCCTCGCGCCACGCGACGGTCACCAGCCAGCCGACGGGATTGTCGGCCCGCACCCTCTCGCGATGAGCCCAAGCAATCGCCCAAGCGGCAGCGCAGGCGTCCTCGATCAAGGCGCCCGGCACGGAGGAGCCGAAACGGCGACGAACGACGCGGTACAGGTACCGGTCGTGCTCACGGAACAGAGCCTCGACATCGACCACGGCAGCACTCCCTTGCTCCGGGTCCCGCCCAGCGCGGGACCGACGCCGCCGCCAAAGCACGCGCAAGCGTGCCAGGCTCGGCGAGCAAGGTCCGTGCGCGGCGAGCCGGAGCGGAGGGAGCTAGCGCCGGACGATTAGGAAGCTGCTGCGGGGAACTCGCGGTTGAGCAGCTCTACGAGCTCGCGAATCGCTGAGGAGCCGAGCGACCCAGGCCTCTTCGCCAGCCGGGCGACGCCTCGAGTCCCATCGACCAGAATCCCACGGGGCTGCAGCCGGCCGATGCACGGCAGACCGGACGGATCAACGAAACAGAGCGCGGCCCGCACCTCGATCCCAAGAGCGACCGCGCTCACGGCGGCGAGCTGACGCTCCGCGCCGTCGAGCAGCTTCGAGCGGTCACGCCCACCAACCCGCAGCTCAGCACGACCACCCCTACCGCGAACCTCGACCTTTCCGACAAGCCGCTTGGTGTCGATCACCGTCACGCCGCCCGGGCCAACCGCGATGTGGTCGATATTGGCGCGCGATCCCGGCATCCGCCGATCGTGCAGCAGCCGCACGCCGGTGTCAGACAGCAACTGCTCAAGCCGCGCCCCGGCGCGCTCCTCGCCCTCCGCCCCACGCTCCCAAGAACGCTCGTGCGCGGGCGGCCCCGCCAACGCGAGCAGCAACCCGCCGATCCGCGGGTGGCGCTCGCGCAGCGCCCGCTCCCGCGAACCGCGCCGCCGTTCGTGCTCGTGCCGTGCGCTCGCTCCGGGCGTATCAGGATCCATCGTCGGTTGTTTCGGCATGGACGCCAACCACATTGAGCCGAGATCTGCAACTTCGCCGGACGGACACGCCCGGCGGCCATCATCGGAGACTGGAGACTGCCGCGTTCACGCGAAGGCGGAAGCGCCCCGGTGACTTCAGCTCAGCATCGTCCGAAGGCGGTCGAGAACGATCGGCTGAACGGCGGCACTGAGACCGGCATCCTCGGCGAGGAGCTCGAGCATGCGCAGCACTTGGAGCGAAGCGATGCGGGCCGATAGATCGGGGTCGGCGGCGTCGACGCCTGCGCCATGCAGAAACTCTGGCCAGGCGCGATCGAGTATCGAGGCCGACGAGAAGCTCACTGCCCACTTCCACCATGCAACGTCGAAGAGCGGGTCGGCGAGTCGGATGTCTTCGAAGTCGAGCAGCCCAGTCACCGACCCGTCCTCGATCAGCACGTTGACCGGCGCATAGTCGCCATGGGCAAGCACCACCGGCCGCCCGTCGAAGAGGGCAGGGATGGCGTCGACGAACTCGGCCAGCAACGAGCGTTGGGCCGCGGACAAGACGGTGAGCTGCTCTGCCCATCGAGTCGCCTGAACGGCGAGGCGAGCCGGCCTTGCCCACAGCTCGTCGAGCTCGAGCCCAGCAGTCGACAATGAGCGGAAGGCAGAGAGCAGCGCACCCATTGACCGCGCGGTCGCCGGGAAGCGTGCGCCCTCGAGCCCTCCATCCGCCTCGGTGGCTGGGGCCCCTGGCAGCATGTCGAAGACAACCCACGGCAGTTCGGCCTCGAGATCGAACTCGCGCACTCGGGGAATGGGGATGCCGGCCTCTGCCGCCGGCGCGCCGAGGGCTCGAAGCACCCGCAGACGATGTTCGGCATCGTGACGCCGCCGGTAGCACTGCAGGACCACACGCTCGCCGTCCGCAAGCACTATTAAGTCGGTGCGATTCTTGAACCCCCAGACCGCCCGCGTCACGGCCGCCACCGGGCGGGCCAGCAACCCCTCGACCTCCCCGCGCTCGAAATCGTCTGCTCCCACGCGCATGAACGTTAGTTCCGAGACGCCACACGCAAGAAGCGGCAGCGTGTCCCAGGACTCGTGCACCGCCGCGTCGGGATCGCGCGGTGTCACCCTGCCGCCTCGCGCGACGAGCAAGCGCACGGCCGCGCCGGCGGTCCGTTGGTCTTGCCGAGAAGGGCAGACTGCCCCTTCTCGGGGCATGAAACTGCGCTTCGAAGGTTGACCTGATGTCCGGTGGCCGCCGTAGGTTCGGTTGACCGGGACGAGGGGCCTTCTGGGAGAACGCAGGCTGGGTAGGCCGTTTCTGGACGATGGGTATTCGAGCCCGTGCTTTTCAGTGGTCGCCCCTGCGACTTGCCCGGTTGCGCTGCGAGCGCGGATCCGTCGATGTCGTTTGCCCACCGGTTCTCCAGCTCCGTCAACCAACAGCAGCGAGGAGGTCGAGTTGAGAGCTGTGGCGCTGGACGTCCACCGTGACTTCTGCGAGGTGGCGATCGTCGAGGACGGCGAGCTGCGCTCGGCCGGCCGGATCAAGACGACGCCGGAGGAGATCCAGTTGTTCGCGCAGAGCCTCGGCACCCACGATCACGTCGCGCTCGAGGTGACGGGCAACGCGTGGGAGATCGCGCGCATCATCGAGCCGCATGTAGCGCGCGTGATCGTCGTGTCGCCGTCGGACACGGGCATCCGGCAAGCGCGGGCGAAGACCGACCGGCTCGACGCTCGCGCGTTGGCGAAGCTGCTCTGGGCCGGGCAGCTCGACTCGGTCTGGATGCCCGACGAGCGGATCCGCGCGATGCGGCGTCGGCTCGGCCGCAGGACGCAGCTCGTGCGGGCGCGCTCGCGCGCCAAGAACGAGGTCCACGCGGTGCTGATGCGCTGCCTCATGGGGCGGCCGCCGGCGTCGGACCTGTTCGGCGTCAAGGGCCGACGCTGGGTGTCGGAGCTGGAGCTGCCGACGACCGAGCGCGAGACGGTCGACGCCGCGATCCGCCAGGTCGAGTTCCTCGACACAGAGATCGCAGCGGTCGAGCAGCTGATCGCGGCCGAGGCGCTGTCGTGGCCCGAGGTCAAGCGGCTGATGACCGTTCCGGGCGTCAACGTGATAGTCGCCGCGACGTTCATGGCCGCGATCGGCGACATCGCCCGTTTCCCCGACCGGCGCAAGCTGACCGGCTACCTCGGGCTCGACCCGCGCGTGCGTCAGTCGGGTGTCGGGCCGGCGAGCCACGGCCACATCTCCAAGCAGGGCTCAGCGAGTGCCCGGCACGCGCTCGTCGAGGCCAGCTGGTCGACAGTCCAGCAACCGGGCCCGATCGCCGGCTTCTACGCTCGGATCAAGGCGCGCCGCGGTCACTCGATCGCGATCGTCGCGTGCGCGCGCAAGCTCGCGTGTCTGTTCTGGTGCCTACTGGCCCGCGGCGAGGACTACGCCTTCGCGCAGCCGTCGCTGACGAGGAAGAAGATGCGCCGGCTCGAGCTCTCCGCGGGCGCGCCGCGCTATCAGGGCGGCCGCGGTGTCTGGTCGACCAACGACGCGCAGCGCCAGGCCGAGCGCGAGCTCGCGCTGCAGGCCCAGCGCGCCTACGAACGCACCGTCAAGGACTGGCAACAGAACAAGGGCGCGAGCGCGACACCGGGCCGCGCATCTAGTGGCTCCTCGAAGGAGCAAGTCGCGCGGCAGACCACAAGGCCCAAGTCTGCGCTTTGACTCGTCGTCGCCCGCGCCCACCCGAACTGTTGCAAGGAGCCGCCCCCAAGTCCAGACCGACTTGACTTTCATCCGTCGTCCAAAGCGGTAGTGCGACGCAGCCGGTCCGTCGCTAGCGCTTGTGCCCCATTGCGGCAGCGACGGTGCTCGGGCTCGCGTCGATCGGGAGTTCGCACGCGCCGACATGGTGCCTATGCACCGGGCTCCACGGGTCCGGCCAACTGGCGCTTCCGTTGGTCGTCCCCGAGCGACAACCTTTGGGGAGCGTTCCGGGACGCCCACATCCGGTGGAAGAGCGGCAGCGCTGTCCCGTAAGGCGATCCCCTAACGGCCACGAGATCCTTGGGTGGCCCGAGCCCGCGCCGATCCGAGGTCGGGTATTCAGCGCCTGGTCTCGTACCTGGTCAGGAGCACGCCGTCGGGAAACGTCCGGGTCTCCACCAGGTTCAGGTTCACCCAGTTGTCCAGCGCCGTGAAGAACGGCGTGCCGCCGCCCACCAGGACCGGGTGGGTGACGATCGCGTACTCGTCGATCAGCCCGGCCCGCATGGCCGCCGCGGCGAGGGTGGCGCCGCCGACGTCCATGGGACCGCCATCCTCAGTCTTGAGCCGGGTGATCTCGGTGACAGCGTCGCCGGTGACCAGGCGGGCGTTCCAGTCGACCGCGCTGGTCGTCGAGGAGAACACCACCTTCGGCATGTCCCGCCAGCGGCGGGCGAACTCGATCTGCGCCGGTGTGGCGCCAGGCTGCTGGTCGGCGGTCGGCCAGTGGGAGCTCATCGTCTCCCACAGTTTGCGCCCGTACAGCGCCAGGCCCGTCGCCCCCACCCGGTCGGACCACCACTGGAACAGCTCGTCGCTCGGCACGCTCCAGCCGAGGTCGTCGCCGGGCGCGGCGATGTAGCCGTCCAGGCTCAGGTTCATGCCAAAGGTCAGTTTCCGCATGGCGTCAGCCTCCAGTGAGTCGGTATTCGGCGTACAGACCAACACGGCGCGGAAAATTCATCGGTCAGACCACATCGAGGGCCGGTTGACCACCGCGCCAAGCGGATGCTGCGTACGGAAGGGAACCCGTTGCGGACACTCCGCCTCGATATGGCGCTTGTCGCGGCGGTGTCGGCACAGGGTGCCCCGTAAGACGCGCCCGGTGAGGTGTCGCAGTGACGGGGCGTCAACGGGACACCCGCCGCTCCGGCGTTGAAACGCGAGCGCGACGGCGGTCAAGTCTGGCGCGCGCCTTGGGACAAGGAGGATCCGTGTCGGCCGTCGCTCCTGCGCCTTGCATAGGCACAGCGTGGGCGCCCCGAACCAGCCGCGCCGCGTTCCCCGTCACGGCATCCGCTTTCGCAATCGCCTGCCCGCAGCAGTCGTCGCGTGAGCGCGCCGGACTGCTGCTTTCCATGGTGGCTGTTGCGTAAAGCCGCGGGCCGCTCGTGGTTCTGCGGCGTTAGCGAAAAGCTGGTCCGGCGCGTCGGCGGAAACGGCCGCCTTCAGGCGGTCGTGAGGGCGGTGTGGAGCTTGAGGAGGTTGTGGGTGGCGGTGATGAGGCGCCATTCGGAGCGGCAGGCGGCTCTGCCGCGGCGTAAGAAGCGGTCGATTCGGCGGTTGAACTTGGTGTTGCCGAAGATCGGCTCGATCATGCCCTGGCGTTTGCTGTAGAGGTCGCGGCCTGGGTCGGTTTCGAGCACCCGGCGCATGAAGTCGTAGCGGCCGCCATCCCAGCCTGGCCGGGTGCCTTTGCGTTTGCCGGCGTCGGGTGGGATCAACACTCGCGTGCCGCGGCTGACGATGGCGTCCATTTGGTCGTGGTGCCAGTAGCCGGCGTCGGCGAGCACCACCTCCGGCTTGTCGGCGATCCCGGCAGCTTGGAGTTCGCGCTCGGCAGCAGCGACCATCGGTTCGAGGTGGCCGAAGTCCGGCGAGTCGGCGTGGAGCTCGGCGGCGATCACGATCTGGCGCTCGTTGCAGACGGCCTGGGCGTTGTAGCCCTGGACCCAGCCGCGCGGCGTCTTGACGTTGCGCGAGTCGGGGTCGGTGACGTTGACCTTCCCCTGCGGTGTCGGCGGCGGCGTGTAGGGCGTCGGCGGCTTGCCGAAGCGGCGGCCGTTCTTCATCACTCCGCGTGCGCGGTAGGCCTCGTAATCGGCGTTCGCGCGCTGCTCGACCTGGTGGTCTTCCTCGAGCCGCCGCTTCGACTCGGCCAGCCGTTCCGGCCGCGAGCGCGGGATCGGCCTGGCCTCGGCAGCTCGCTGCTCGTCAAGCCGGCGCTTCGCCTCGCGCAGCCAGCCGCGCCGCCCCTGCGCAGTCGCGAGCTCAGGCGGCAGCTCGTCGCCGCGGCGATCGCCGAACCGCTCATCCTCCTCCGCGTCGACAGCGGCGGCCTCTTCGAGGATCTCTGCTGCGATCTGCTCGTAAGCGCGCGTCGCGTGATGCGATGCGTTCGCATTCACCTTCGTCCCGTCGACCGCGACGACCCCGACCTCGACCAGCCCGGCGTCGGCGCAGAGCGCGAGCACCTCGCCGAACAGCCCGGCGAGCGCCGCCTCGTGCCGCTGCCGGAACCGCGCGATCGTCGTGTGATCAGGCGTCTGGTTCGCGCAGATCACCCGGGTCGCGACATCCTCCACGCAACGCCGCTCGACGCGCCGCGACGATCGCTCCCCGCGCGCGTACGAGTAGAGCAACAACGCAACCATCAACGCCGGATCGTGCGCCGCCCGGCCGTGACCGTCAGCCCGATAGGCCGCGTAGAACGGCCCGAGATCGAACTCGCCAACAGCGTCGATCACAAACCACGCCAGATGGTCCTCCGGCAACCACTCACGCAGACTCGGCGGCAACAACAACTCCTGCTCACGATCACACGCGATGAAGTTCTGACCCATGCCCGGAATCGTCCTCACCGACCCGGACACCACCACCCCTTTGTGCAACAGCCACCATGCAAAGCGCAAGTCCTCGGGCAGCGCGTTGGCGCTTCTGCTTGCGCTCCCAGGCGAAAGCGCTACCGCAGTGCGACGCTGCGTCAGGACGATCGTGTCCTGCTCGCGCGAAATCCAGTGGGCTATCCATTAAAAGCTCGAGTCGCGCCAGGCGTTCACCGATACGTGAGAAGTGGCGCCGTGTACCAAAGTCCGTTACGTAGATCTGCCGTCAGCGCGCGCAGCGCTTGCCATCCTGCGCAGGAAGGCGAAGCCCGGCGCAAAGGTTCCCCGCAGGGTGTACCCATGCAATGCATGCAAGGGATGGCACCTGACGAGCAAGAAATCTGGCGGCACGCCACCTTGGGACCGACGCGGACGTGCGGCAAAGTCCAAAGGCGCCGGCAATAGCTCACATAGCTGACGCTGCTGCCGCTTTGAGGCAGACGCAGCAGTCGGGCGCGCCGGTCGCCGCGCTGTCGCAATGGACGAGAAGCAGGAGCGGCTTAGAGCCAGTAGCGCCGTCGCCAGGTCACGCCTGGGTCGGCGAGCTCCGGGAAGCGCTTGATCCACCGAGCCTTGTTCCAGCGGAGGTGGAGGGTCAGCCCGATGTTGGCGAGCGCGATCGCAACGACGATTCCGGCAGAAACGGACAAAAACAGTCCCACAGCGACGCCGATCCCCAGTGAGGCGAACAGCACCGAGAGCCATGACACGTGCCTCACCCGAAAATGGCGGCGCCGGTATGCCTCAAGCGCCGCGGCGTTCATAGATCAATCGTATGTCGGCCGCTTCCGCTTGGACGAGCAGCGATCGTCACACACCCGTGAGTCCAGGGGCTCGTCGCCGCAAAGCATCCCATCTAGGTGTCGCTACACGACACCAGGATGGGATAGTGCGGACCACACGAGGCGGCTCGCGCCTTCTTCCGCTCCCGCGTGGAGCCGGAAGCGAGACGGCCGAGATCCGACTCGGTGCCACTCTCCTTTCGCAGAGTCGCGGCGTGCGTCTGGGGATCGGAGCCGATCCGCTTGTTTGGACTGTTGTTTGCACACACCCATTCCCTGGCCCTCGCAGTCCAGGCCACATCAGCGAAAGAGCCCCGCACTAGCCGGGCTTTATTGTGAAGCGGACGACGGGTCTCGAACCCGCGACCTTCGGCTTGGGAAGGCTTTGCAGGGGTTCGGTGGAGTTCGGGCGTGTCGGCGAAAACCGCACTAGAAAGCGGTTTTCGGCGCTTCGGCTACGTTGCGAGTTCGGCCGTTTTCCGGGTGGCTTGTTTGCACTTTGTTTGCACTTTTCTCGCGCACTACTGAGCGACGGAAGCCTTGCTCGTTCCGGCTCGTTCGAGTTGGACTTCGATTTGCGAGTCGCACATCTCTGCAATGTCGGGCACATGCGTGATGAGCAGCACCTGACCGAACCGTTGCGAGAGGTTGCGCAGCTGGTCGAGCAGCCGGGCGCGACGCTCGTCATCCTGCGAGCCGAAGACCTCGTCGAGAATCAGGAGCGACAGGTCCACGCCACGCTCGTTGGCCACCCATTCAGCAATCGCAAGCCGCAGGCAAAGGTTGGCGAGGTCCTGCTCGCCTCCGGAGTAGCGAGCGAGCCCGTGATGCTCGCCGCGGTCGGCGATCGTCAGCTGGAAATCGTCTTCCGACAGCCGGACATCGGCGTAACGACCGTCAGTCGCAGCGGAGAGTAGAGCTGCCGCGCCTATCTCGAGCTTTGGCCAAGCGCGCCTCGCCTCGTAAGCCCGATAGTCCTCAAGAATCTGGGCCGCAATCTGGTGGCGCCGCCGATCGGTCTCTCGGTCCGCGATGTCGGCGTGCGCCTTCTTTGCCTCCTTCAGACGGTCGCGCAGGTGCTTGACTTCCTGGTTTCGGTCGCGCGCCTCGGCCTTCACCTGCTCGAGGGCATCGCGCAGCTGATCGCGGATGCCCTCCGCTGACTCGCACGCATCTTCGAGCTTGGCGAGCGCCCCCGGTCTAACTCTGAGAGCCTTCAACTCCTGGGTCGCCCTCCGCTCGGCTTGGCGCTGCGCGGCCCCGGACTTCATCTCGCTCTCGAGGCGCCCCTCAAAACCAGCGGAGTCGGCGATGCGCCGGCGCAAGTCGGTTGCTTCATCAGCGAGCGCCGTGAGCTTCTTCGCACGCGTCTCAGCCGCCTTGTGTGCCCGCGTTCCGTATGCCTCGACACCAAGTGCCTTGAGCGCCTTGACCCGTGCTTGCTCGCGGTCGTTAGCGATCTCGGTCTTCGCACTCCAAGTGCGCCCCTTCACCTGTAACGCGCGCACGCTGCTCCGAAGGCGCGGGAGTTCATCGTTGATCGTCGCGAGGCGCTCCGCCACCTCTCGGAGCCCCTGCTGTGCTCGGCGAAGAGTTGCCCTAGCGCCGGATAGCGTCTCGGGGCCCGCCGTTCGCGAAAGTGCCTTCTCGGCCTCGCGCGCGCGTGAGTGCGCGTCGCGTGCCTCTTCGAGTAGGCCAGCGAGCTCCTTCTCGTCCTGCTCAAGTCCGGGGAGGTCGCGCTTCGCATTCTCGATGCGCTTCGTGTAGTCGCTCAGGATCGTCCCGTGCTCCGGTCCGTACGGCTTCTTGCAGACAGGGCACGGGGTACCTGGCCCGCCTTCCCGGACTGCCTCCAAGTGCGCCTCGTCCTCAGCGAGGCGCGAACGGTGCAGAGTGAGGCGCTCGTTGGCACGGCGCTCCTCGGTTGCTAGCTCCGAAGCTCGTTTCTTGTGCTGATCAACTCGGCCCGCCGCTTTAATCTCGCTGAGGGCGGCCGCTCGATCTTCGAGCTGGTCGACCTCGCGCCGGAGCTCGCCTTCCTTTGTAGCGAGTCTTTCGCGTTCGCTGTCAAGCTGCTCCAAACGCTTCTCCTCGCCCCCAGCACTGTGCTCGTCGTAGCCAAGCTCTGCCACTACTTGGCGGGCTGCAACTGACTCGTCCTCAGCATCCGCGAGCGCCCGCCACTTCGCGGCCAGCGCGGAGGCTGAGGCCGCCTCATCCGCCTCCTTCGCGATCGATTCCAGCCGCGCGGTACGCGCGTCGCGCTCCTGGATCGCGACGCGCAGATCGTGCGCACGGCCCTCAGCTACCTCTGCAAGCTCGGCGGCCTTGCCGCGCGCGCCCTCAAGGCGAGCGGCTTCGGTCGCCCGCTTCTGCTCTTGCTTCACGGCCTCGCGCGCGGCCTTGTACTTCTTCTGGGCCTTGTCGAGCTTCGACTGCGCGGCCGCGACCTTCGGGCTCTCTGCCTCCGCCGCGTGCTCGGCGGCTTTGAGCTCTGTCGCGAGCTCCTCCGGGTCTGCGACCTGTGCGAGCCGGCCGCGGATTTCGCTGTCGATCGAGTGGACCTCCCGGCGCGCTTTGTCGGCAGCGACCTTGTAACGCGTGAGCCCCAGCAGCCGCTCCACATGCGCGCGGCGCGCGGGCCCGGTCGAGCTGGGGTCAAGCGCGGCCACGTCCTTCTGCTCTGCGAAAACCGTGCGCCGGAACACGTCCCACGTGAGGTCGAGTTCGCGCGAAATCCGGGCCGAGACGTTCTTTGAGCCCATCGCCTCGGGCTCGGAGTCGCGAGCACCAATCCACAGCGCGCAGTCGCCGCCCGCTACACGGCGAACGGTGTAAATCGAGTCCGCGAGTCGGAAGACGAGCTCGGCTGTCGGGCGTCCGGAGCCACCTTGGCGGCGGAGCTCGGCCTGCTTCTGGCCCTTGCGCAATCTGCCGAAGAGAGACCAGCCGATCGCTTCGGCCAGCGTCGTTTTGCCCGCGCCGTTACGTCCGGCGACGCCGATCAGCCCGTCCGGGAACTCGATGTACTCCTCCTCGTAAGCACGCCACTCGCGAAGCTCGAGAGAGATCAGCCTCATGAGGCCTCAGCCTCCGTCTCCTCGAGGGTGGCGTCGTCAATGAAGCGCCGTGCTAGGGCGACGACCGCCTCTGCGTCGACGTCTTTGGGCACGCGTGCGCGCGCGAACTGATCGAACGGGACCTTCGGCCTGGTCCTCGTCTCCGCCGAGTGCAAGGCCGCCGCGACCAAGATTGACAACGTAGTGCAGACAATCCTCGAACAGTTCTGCGAGCGCAGCGAAGTTGAGCGCCTGGTAGCAGTCGCGCGCGATTCGGTCGAGGCGGACCCGGACGACCGCGTCCGCAAGGGCTGTGCTCATCACCGCCTGCTCGACACCCTTCAGGACGTCGCTCGGTCCGAGGCCTTCGCACTCGAGCCGGAAGTTGAACACGGGCCTCGCGGCGACCGGGTAACGAGCGACGAATCCCGGCTTACCGGCGCCCGCGTCGAGGTCGATCTCCAGGACCGCCTTGTCGCCGTCGGTGTCAGCGAAGTCGAGGCGCTCAAGAGACCCCGCGTACAACGCATTCAGCTGCGCGGCTTGGTAGCGGTGTAGGTGCCCAAGTGCGATGTAGTCGTAGTCAGTCTCGGTGAGCACCTCCGGGTCGAGCTCGATCTTGTTGACTTCGTTGTAGCCCTGGCGCGGAAGCGCCTCGAGTCCGGTATGCACCACCAACACATTGGCGGCGGCCTTCGCGTCAAGCGGCAGCGAACGCACATCCGCAGCGAGTCCTTCGGCGGACGGCTCGTGTGGGACAGCGTGGACTGCGATGCCGTTCACGCGCACGGTCCGCGGCTCTGCCCAGACCGCCTCCACACCGAAGCGCTCGAGGATCTCGAACACCGAGCCGCCCGAGCGAAACCGCGGCGTCTCGTGGTTGCCCGCGATCGCGATGGTCGGCAAACCGGCCTCCTGCAGGCGCGCGAACCCGTCCAGCGCCTCAGCGATCGCGCGTGGGGCGGGGCGCGAGGAGTCGAACAGGTCCCCCGCATGGATCACGAGATCTGGACCGAGCTCGATCGCCTTATCGACAGCTTCGTGCCAGCGCATGTAAACATCGCACTCCCGCTGGTTCAGACCTCGATCGGGATCGAGCTTGGAGAAGTTTCGATAGCCGAGATGGGTGTCGGCGAGGTGGATGATCTTCATTGCATGTAGTCCGGGAGCATCTTCAGTACTTCGAGTCGGATCTGCATCGCTCGAGCTGACACGTCGAACCGCTTGGCGAGTAGCGGAATGCTTATGCGCGCTGCTTCAGCCTCGTGCCGTAAGAGCTCCTCGGGCATCAGCAGTGCAGCGGCGAAGCGGTTGGCTTCACGCTCAAAACGCCTGTCACTCGTGACCTGTATGCGCTCCGGGCCAATGTCAGTCGGCCGGCACCACATCCCCTGGCGCGCTCGGGCCTTTCCGTGGTGGAGTGACCAGTGTCCGAGTTCGTGCGCAATCGTGAAACGACGCCGGCCAGGGCTGCGGGCCGCCTCGGTCGCCTCGACCCAGATTCGCCTTTCGTCTGGAAGCAGTAGGCCAGACAGCGCCGCAGTCGGACGTGGATCGAGGCCGGGGAGGGCCGCGAGGTTGGCGCGCTCAGATATCTCGAGCCGTTCGATCTCGCAGGCGATCTCGTCGACGTCCACTGGGAGACCGACACCCAACTTCTTCGCAGCCTTTGCGAGCAGCGCGTCTGCGGCGTGCTCAGGGCTCACGGCCGCCACGACGTCCGTTTCAACAGCTCTCTCCCATTACGCAAACGAGCCTAACCCGAATCGAGCGCACCGTCGGAGAGACTGTGCCCCGGTGGCCAGTCCATTCCGGCTCACGAAGTCGGCCCCATAGCTTGAAGGTCCGATGGTTTCGGGCGCGTCTGACAGCGATCTGCCGAGGCTTCGGCACTCGCCGGGGCCGAGCGGCGGGCCCACTCTGCTGCCGGCTCGGGTCTCGGCTCATAGGCGAGATTCGCCGCCGCCTCGGGCTACTCGTCCTCCGCTCCGCCACGGAAGAGGTAGTCGACCTCGTCTGGCTCGCGGTCAGTCCCAGTCTCTCCTGCCGTAACTGGCGTTTCGCCCACGGGAGCACCGGCGACAGTCCGCCCGAAGGCGTACCGCCGCCCGGGCATTGCAGGCGGCGGACCGAAGCTTCGCCCCATCTCGCGCAACGCCGCTGGCGTCTGACCGAGAATGCGGCCGAGCGCCTCGAGCACTGCCCACTTGACGTCCTCGGCCCCCAGTTGGCCGGTTTCCATCTCGTGGTAGGCCTCGCGCACACGATCTTCCTTGCCCGCCAGCTCGAGCTCGGCCGCGAGCCGCGCCGCGAGGTCTCTGCGCTTCATCTGCACGCGGTCGCGAAGCAGCGGGAGGGTGCGCGGCCAGAGGCCGCCACGTCGGCCAATGATCTCGTCGAGGGCCTCGACGACTTCCTTGGCACTCGACTCGCGATAGGCAGCCGCATTCCAGGCCGTGCTCGGCGCAACGTCGAGGTACGCGTTCGATCAAACAGGCAAGCTTTGCTTGCTCAAGGCCGCTGGTGCGTATGAGGTACTCGTGCGGATCGGCATAGCCGGATTGCCTGAAGTCCGCCTTAAACGCCTCGAAGAGCTTGGCAGCGTCAATCATCCCGCCGCCTCCCCGCTCGAGTCTTCTGGGCCGCCGACGCCGGCCGCCCTGCATGCTTTGTCGAACTCGACGTAGAAGCGCCGAGCGATCTGGTAGACGTTGTCACGGGTCATCTGATGCCTCTTGCCGCGGATGATCGCGACTGTTTCCTCCGCGGGGTAGTCGCCGATGACGTAGAGCTCGACAACGTGACGGTGCACAGGGCTCAGTGCGGCAAGTACGGCCGTGAGGATTGGCCGCACCACCTCGGCGTCGAGCCGTGATTTCGACCTCTTCATAGCCCGAGTCGAGGTCGCCTGGCTCGTCGCCCGAGGACTCATCGTCCCGCTCCTCGCTGCTCGGGAGCGGGTTGAACTGAGGATTCTTCTTCTGCTCCTCGGTGTAATCAGCGATCACGTTGCGAGCTATCGCGTGCACGTATGCCTTGAAATTATCGATCGCTTTGCCGGAGTAGACGGCCTTCACGACCTGGAGCTGGATGAGTTGCACGACATCGTGCGCGTCGGCAGTCGGGACCTTGGCACGGACGCGTGCCTTGGCGACGTTCTCGTACCGGAACAGCAAGTGCTCGAGTGCCCGGCGCGCATCATCGACTCGCCCGTTCGCCCCGGCCGTGCGCACATGCTCTACGAGCTCTCCGTCAGCGAAACCGGTGTAGTCGTGCAAAGGAAGACCTTGCCGAAGTACTGAGCGCCGCGTCCCCGAGACGGTGGCCGCAGACCGACGATAACTCGGATACGCAGCCGAACGCATCGGCGCCGCGTTGCTTGCCGCCATGAGGGAGCTCGCTCAGCGCTCTACGGAGCAAGCTCGGGACCCGAAGCTCTCGCGGGCCACTGTGGCGCTCGCGACGGCGGCGGGCGCGCCGGGCGCGGCGACTATTGCGCTTGCGCTCGTTCCGCCGAACGCGGACGGCGTCCGAGAGCCCACCGCGCGTGATACACGTCTTCGCAACCCAGCGGTCGGCGGAGCGCCGGTCGGGCTCGAGCGGGAGGACGAGGTCGTCGCCGAGCAAGAGATACAGGCTCGCGGTACTAGCGGTTCGGCAGGCGTGCCAGTCAGGCGCGGTGGCGACGATCCGACCGGACGCGAGAAGGCGCTGTAGCTCGAGGCTGGCAGCGGGAGCATCGAGCGCTGGCCGACAGCGCTCCTGGAAACGCTTGATGGAGTGGGGCGTGAAGACGATGTCTGAGGTGGTCATGCATAGTGAGTCCCTCAGTGAGGCGCCCATCTGACGCGCCTCGCAACTGCGGTGAGTTTCGCCCAGCCGGGGCACAGGCCCTCGACGAGATGCGAAGCAGCACCTTCGGGTTACGAGTCCCACGTCTAGCTCCCGGACCGCGCGGATGCCGCCCGGTGCTTCCGAGGGCTGGTGTTCTCGCTCAACGCTTTTTGAGGCGCCGGTGAGTCTGCTGACCCCAGCCGACCGATCTTTGCTCAGCAAAGGCGGTCGAATCGGCGAAGTGGGCGACCCTTACTCCCAAGAGTGTGGGGGCCAAGAGACGATGTACTCGTCGTCCTCGGACAGACGGATCTTTGGCCCCGGTGTGAGTAGCCGGTCCAGCCACACATGACATCCCAAATTAGGGGCCGACGTGGAGCCTCCGCGAATCACGCCGCAGACCGCGAACGACTTACAGCGGGCGGAATCGAGCGCCGGCGCAAGCTGGGCGGCAAGGTGGCGCCGCAAGTACCCCACGCACCGGCCACCAACATCGGCGCGGATCGCGTTCGAGTCGTAGGAATTCGTTGGCTCGCGACAAAGCACCACAGCAGTCGCGAGGCAGTGCCCGTCCGGGCACTCGGGTCCGGCGAGAGCGGTCAAGGTGGCGTGGTAGCTGGCCTCCCCCGCAATGTAGTTTCTCGGCGGTTCCCACGTGCGCCAAGGCTCGTCCTCGATCCATTCCGCGAGAACTGTGGGCGGAGCCAAGCTCGGCCGGGACCAAGGCAAGCGCACTCAACCAAACTTATGTCGGGCTGTCCCCACACGCAAGGGCAGTAACGGCCACTGCGCCCTCCCGGATCTGACCAGGCCCGAGGGGTCATGCGACAGGGTCAAGAAGTCCTGCGAATGACCACGCTCATCCGAGATCTCGACCAAGGTCAAAGTCGACCGAACCTCGAGGACGGTCGCGAGGACTGGCGGAACTAATGTGCGGCGTCCGGCACGCGGACGCGCTCGCGGGCCGGCACTTGGAACGTAACGTCGAGCCCCGCCCCCAAAGCCGTCGCCAGGCTTGCTAGCTGGCCGAGCGTGAGGTTCTCGCGTCCGGCTTCGATGTTGGCGATGTAAGCACCAGACGCACTCAACCGCTCGCCTAGGCGCGCTGACTTAGTCCGGCGTCTGCGCGGGCGGCGCGTAGCGCCGCCCCCACCCGCTTCGCCGTGATCTCCGAGGCGGCGGTTCTCGGCATTAGTGCACTGCCTGGTGGTGCACGGCCTCGGCACCTCGACGCGCTCGCGCTCTACCTGGACGTCCTCGAGCGGCGTGGTGCATCATCGTGCAGGACCTCGGCCACAAGCTCCGGCCCGCGGTAGGTCGTCGGCAGATTACGCGCCCACTCCTCGGGGCTTTCTGCGAAATGCAGCCTCTGCCCGTGCGCAGGTCCAGGACAGGCAGCGTCAAGTCGATGACGCCGCGCTCGTCCTCGAGCTCGTAGCGCTCACCGTCGACGCGAATCCGCGCCACTGCTCCCACTCAACCGTTTGCCGATCCCCGTCTAATCGCGGAGCTCTAACTTCGATCTCGACCATCTGTCTTCCTCGGTTCTGTCTGATCGTTACTTTAGCTCTTGCTTAAGCACCGTATACCCGTCCGCTCCGGCGTCAAGCCTAGAACTCCCCGGCGGCGAGCAGTTCCGCGGTTTCCCGCATGCGCTCGCGCGGCGCTCAAGAGCGTCCGCGCGCTCCGGAAGCAGGATGTCTCGCATCCCGAGGAGCCCCGGTCTTCGAGCAGCCGCTTGAGAGCCTCGAACTCCCAGTCCTCGAGCCGAATGCTCCTTGCGCGTGGAGCCAGCGAAGAAAAGTCGTGTCGTTCAGGTAGTGACCGAGCAACGCGAAGCAGTAGCCGTGGTCGTAGAGGCCCAGGCGCTGATTCGGCGCGTCCCATCGCATATTCCCTAGATGCCGGTCCTGCTGAGAGATCAGGCAGTCGAAGAAGGCGGCGGCGCGGCACTGCGCCGGCGCGGCCCCGAGGGCTCAGGGTCTTGTTGACGCCTTCGAGTCGGCGCTCAGTGATCCGCGTTCGCCTTCGTATCTCCACAAGAGGCATGGGGTGACAAGTTCGGCAAGCGGACCGCCCAACGCGGCTCTAGCTTCCAGGCCGCGCACTCGTTAATCTGCACCTGGTCTGGATGGTGGTCGTAGCCCATCGCCGTGGCACGTTGACGCCGGAAAACGCTTGTGGAAAGCCTGGTTCCCGACTCGAACCAAACGCCGTAGGTCGTGTTTGCACCAGGCCTTAGGTGATCGCGCCGTAGACCTGCACAGGCGAACTGAGGAGTTCGTCCTTTACCGGTGCCTCCCTGCCGCGCGAGCAAGGCGTTCCACTTGATCCTAAGGCCATGCGCGTTAATCGATCTAGCTGACCCTCCACAACTATCCGATCGAACCCTGACGCCTCGTGGCCGACAACTCGCGGTCGGTTTGGCGTGAGTTGGAGAGGTTCGCCGAGGTTGTCCTTGAGCAGGTGCACGTATGTATCGAGCGTGAAGCTCGGCGAGTGGTGCCCCAGCCAGCGCTGGACTTGCACGACGTTGCGGCCTTCCGCGAACAAGCGCGACGCAACCGTGTGCCGGAAGGTGTGGAACCCAGCCCACCCGACGCCGGCTTCCTGACAGGCCGGCTTGAGCACGCGGTAGTAGAGGTTGTCAGGGTCGAGGATTGTTCCGTCGATGCTCTGGAAGACGAGCTCCTCCGGCGGCGTGCCCAGCGCGAGGAGTCGATCCGCGAGCTCGACCGCGATCGGCAAGTCCCGGCGCGCGTAGCGCGACTTCAGCGGCCCGATCAGGACGCCCTCTCCCCTGCGCCGGCGCCCGCGCTGGCGCACCTTGATCGTGGGTCGCTCGCCGTGGAGGTCGAGGTGCCTGCCTTCCAGCGCGATCAGCTCCGAGCGGCGAATCCCTGTTGCGAGCAGCAGCTCGAAGAGCAGCTGGTGCCGCGTATGCACCAGCTCACGACGAGCTCGCCAACACCCGGCGGGAACGGGCGCGGCCGGTCCTCGTCGTTCTCGATCCGCGGCCGGTGCGGCAGTCGCACGTCTCGCGCCGGGTTCGAGCGAATCTCGCCGCGCTCAAACGCCGTCGCGAACATCGCCCGCACCGGTTTGACGATGTTCTGCACGCGCGCGTCCGACAACGTCTTTCCCTGCTCGAGCGGATCGCAGAGCCAGGCGATGAAGCCGGCGACGTCTCTGGGTACCACCTTGCCGACCGTCCGTCGGCCCTGCACCCAGAAGTACGGGATCGCGTAGTTCTTCAGGTCGGCCGTGTACTCGGAACGCGTCTCCTCGCGGAAGCCGCGCCGCCCGCGGCCCTGGTAGCCCTTGATCCAGTCGAGCGCGTACTCGTCGAAGGGCATCTTGCTGGCCTCGAAGTGCTCGCCCCGGTCGACGTCGGTCTCTCTGGCCCGCTTGGCGCGCAGCGCGTCCTCAAGCGTGCGGCGGCTCTCCCAGCGTTGCTTGCGGTTGCCGTCGCGGTAGGCGAAGACGTACTTGCCGCCGCGCTTGTAGATGCCCGGGTGGCGGGTCTTCTCGAGGGTCGTGGCCACGTCAGCACTCCTTTCGCTTCTCCCTGCCTCACCCACGCGAGGCCGTCCGTGCCAGATAAGCATCTAGATCGGAGCGGCGGAAGAGCAGCCGCCGTCCGTCGCGGTGGAACTCGAGCCGGCGCTGCGAGACGAGGTCGTAGATCCGCTGCGGCTTGCAGGCAAGGTGGTCGGCCGCCTCTGCTACGCCGATGAACGACTCGGGCGTGGCCGACAGCGTCTCGCTGACGATCGCCGCCGCCCGCCGTGCGATCACCTCCACGACAGCGGGCGGCAGCGCGACGATCACATCCGTCTCTCTCATGTCGGGACTCGCTCGAATTGCACGGGCTCCCCTGCACCCGCCGGTAGCGCGGCGAGCTCCCTGAGGATCGCCGCGACGAAAGCGGCCGGCTCGCGGTTCTCCGAGGCCTCGCGCCAGATGCCTGCGAGGGCGAGGGCGTCGTCAACGTTCGCGACCCGCCGGAGCCCCTCTCCGAGGGCGACGAGTTGCGGTCCGGTCAGCATGACGCGGCGACCGACCTGACCGCCTGGACCCCAATACGTGACTCGGCAGCGGTTTCGGATGCGCAACACCTTGACCTCGATCGTGCCGATCTCTGCCGCACGGGCCGCCCGGCTGTTGTGGGCGCGGCCCATCATCGGGCCGACCCCGCGTTCGCGGCCAGGCGCTCGCGGCAGCGCACGCCCGCCGTGACGACCTCCTGCACGCTCACGCCTTCCCGCTGCCTGCCTCGCCGCTTGACGGTCGCGAGCGCTGCCGCCTCCTCGGTCGTCTCGCAGCGGTACATCCGCGCGATGTGGACGCTTCCGGGATTCCACAGCCGAACGACGGCCTCTCCGGTGTCGAGGTCCTTGATCTCGTCCGGCTGCACGCGGAACTGGCGCTCGTGGTGCTGGGAGCCGACGCCGGTCTCGTGTCCGGTCTGCCCGTTCGATCCCGGCCAGCGCCGATGATCGACCTGTCGTGTGTGGGCGACGACCTCCTCGGTGCCGCACATGCGCGCGATCTGCTCGGCTGAGTCGGGCTCGCTCTGCCGGTGCGCGATCAGCGCCGACACGTTGGCCTTCACCTCCGCCTCGAAGTGCGGAGAGACGCGGCGCAGCTGCGCCAGGTCTTGCCCGGCGAGCAGCGTCGGGAGGCCGACGTCGCGCGCGGTGGAGAGCAAGCGTCCGAGCTGGTCGCCGGACAGGGCGCCGAACTCGTCGACGGCCAACAGCGACTGCGCCTTGATCCGGGCCTGCCTCAGCCCGCCGACCACGCCGACGAGGTCCTGCAGGATCAGGTTGCCGATCGTCGCCGCGGCCCCTGGGTAGACGTCCGAGTTGATCGAGTAGACCACGATCGCCCGCCGCTCGAGCGCGCGGCGCAGGTCGATCTCGTCGGCCTCGGACGTGCCGGCGCGAAGCGACTCGCCGGCCGTCGTGTCGGCCACCTCAGCCAGGCGGGCCCGCAGCGAGACGAGGTGCTCGGACTGCTGTCGGCTGAGACGCTCGCATTCGCCCACCAGCGCCTCGCGGGCGTTCTCGGCGTCGATCGCTCGCACCAGGCCCTTCAGGTCCTGCGGATCCCAGAACTCCCGCAGCGCGGCGATGCTCGTCTCGCGGCCGGCCGCCTCGAGCGCGTCGAGCACGACCTTGGAGTGCGTCGAGAACAAGCCGCGGTAGTAGTCCTCGCTGAACGTCTGCGAGGCCGTGAGGCGGTCGCGCTTCGCGGTCGTGTCGCCCGCCTTCAGCGGGTTGTAGCTCTGGCCGCCGGCCTCGATCTGCCAGACGTAGAACGGTCGCCCGTTGAGCCCTGCCTCGACGGCGAGCCGCTCACGGAGCTCGGGGTCGCCCTTCATGTCGAGCACCACCGCGCCGTGGCCGGCGCGGATGGTGCGGCTAGCCATCCAGACGAGCGTGTTCGACTTTCCGGAGCCGGTCGCTCCGAGGATCAGCACGTGCTTGGCCAGCTGCGCGAAGCGCAGCCACACCGGCCGGCCGCTGATGCCCTTGATGCCAAGGGCCATCCGTGGCCCGGAGCGCTGCCAGGGGCGCCGCCGCCGGCGCGGACCACGGAGGTCGATCGCGCCGAGCGGTCCGGCCGTGACGCGTCGGCGCTCGCACGCCGTGCGCAGCATCTGGAGCGGGCCATGCTCGCGCCTGACCCGCGCTCGGCGCCGCCGCGGCCCGCCATGCTCCTCGTCGTCGCGCTCGCACCTCCGAAGCACGATTCCGCTCGCCGCCGACGCGAGCGCCGCACCGGCCAGACCCGCGAGCGGAACCGGAGCGACCAGGGCGGCGAGCCCCATTGCGGCCAAGCCCGCGGGACGCACCAGGTCCAGCGAAGGCGACTCGCGCCGATCACCAGCGCGAGGGCGGTCACGCTGAGCGCGGTCGCGCCGAGGGCGCTTGGCATCACGTGGTTGAGCCAGTGAGTCAGGGGCTCGAACGGCACCGGCTGCGAGGCGACGCCGTGATGCCGATGGTGCCCGGGGTGGCCGTGGTGGTGTTGGTGGACAAGTGAGCTCGCGAGCCAGACCGGCGCAAGACCGATCGCCGCGCGCGGATGCCACGCCCGCAGGTCGAAGACCCGCTCGATCTTGTTGGCGCGCTCTTCGGCGACGGACCGCTCGATTCCCCGCAGCGTCTCCGCTGTCCCGTAGTAGCGGACCTGTTCAAACTGCGTAGCGTCGCGGTAGCCGGCAACGATCTCGCGGCGACGCGCCGAGCCCTTCGAAGTGCGTTCCAGCTCGACTGCGAGCGAGCCACCGCGCGGTGCCCCGCCCTCGACGACGAGGTCCGGGAAGTGCAACCCGCGCCGCGCGCCGCTCGACCCGGTGGGAACGGCATGGCGCGGTCGCAGCCTCGCGCCCGTGCGGTAGGAGTCCCACGCCGCCGGCATCTCGGCCGAGCGGATCTCCCGCTCGGTAACCACGGCGGCCGCGCCGAATTCGCGCTCGAGTTCGAGTGCGAGCCAGACGAGCTCGACGTCGTGCTCGTAGCTCCTCAGGTCCAGTCGCGCGGGCGGTAGCTCGAGCCCGACGAAGTCGAGCCCGGCGCTCGTTGCGATGTAGATGCCGGGGCGCCCGTGCAGCAGCCGCCGGTGGTCGAGCAGCCCCCGCCGAACCAGCCCGCCGAGCCGGCGGTGCGCGTTCGAGAGGTGCATGCCGAATCGCTCGGCGAACTGGCGCCCTTCGACGCCGCGGTGGCGACCGCCGAACACGACCATTTCGAGGTCGCGTTCGGTCGCCCTGAAACCGTCCTTCATTTTCGTTGCCATGGGAATCCTTCCCTTTGTTGATTTCGCGCGACCGACGTTCGGGACCGCACACCAAGAGGCGAGCCAACTCGCCAGGCGCCCCTTCGCTGGCGGGGCCTCTCCCTGCATCTCGGACGCCGGGCCGCGAGTGTTGGACGCCGTCCGTCTCTTCCTCCGCGTGGTAATCGCCAGCAATGACAGAGAGCGATGAACCATCGAACTGGCCTCCCCGAGCGGCTCAGACATACGTCGACAGTCGTCGCTTCGCTCCACTGATGCCGGGGCGAAAGCCATCTGCCCTAGAGGCGCCCGACCTCGCCAAGTGCCCTACCACCTCGTATGCAACCGGCCCCCAACACTCCACCGAGCCACCCCGCCGCCAAGACCGGACCTCACCCCGACAGTCCCTCCCCTGACTTCATCTCGATTCACTTCCAAGTTCCGTTCTTCCACCCCACACCGCCGCCGTTCCGGACAACCAATCCCTCCCCTTGCTGCCTCCGTCCCGACCCCGGTCACCCCCTACGGGGCGGGGGCGGGGTCGGGACGGAGGCAGCGCACCAGCGCGGGGATCGCGGGTGTTTCCTCACACGGCGGCGGTGTGGGGCTGGGTGTAGCCGCAGAGCAACGCCAGGTTCGGGATCGACGGGCATATAGCTACGCCTCGGCCTGCGTCCTCGCTGCGCTCGGTACTCGCCCTGCGGCTCCGCTGTTGGGCAGGTATGGCCGCCAGGGCGGCCGGCCATGTCTAGGTGCGCGAGCTCAGTCCGCGGCCGCGAGCTGCCTCAGTCGGGCGCGGCCTTCCGTGAGGTGACGGTTCGTCCACGTGTAGGTATTCCCCGTCAGCTCCGCGATCTCGCGGTAGCCGAAACCGCCGGCCTGCAGACCAAGCGCAAGCCGCTGGTTCGGACCCAGCCGGGTCAGCAGCTCAAGGCACTCGCGCGCCGCGAGGGCAGCCTCCGGATCATGTGCGTGGCCGGCCAGGGCGAGCGGCGCGTCCGATGATGTCTCGCCCTCGCGCTTGCGAAGAAGCGCGAGCGCCTCGCGCCACGCGACGGTCACCAGCCAGCCGACGGGATTCTCGTCCCGCACGCGCTCGCGATGAGCCCACGCCATCGCCCAGGCGGCAGCGCAGGCGTCCTCGATCAACGCGCTCGGCACCGAGGAGTCGAAACGGCGACGAAGGACTCGATGCAGGTAACGGTCGTGCTCACGGAACAGAGCCTCGACATCGACCACGGCAGCACTCCCTTGCTCCGGGTCCCGCCCAGCGCGGGACCGACGCCGCCGCCAAAGCACGCGAACGCGTGCCACACTCGGCGAGCGAGGTCCGTGCGCGGCGAGCCGGAGCGAAGGGAGCTAGCGCCGGACGGTCAAGAGGCTGCTGCGGGGAACTCGCGGTTGAGCAGCTCTACGAGTTCGCGAATCGCTGAGGAGTCGAGCGACCCAGGCCTCTTCGCCACCTGGGCGAGGCCTCGAGTCCCATCGACCAGAATCCCCCGCAGCTGCAGCGGCCGATCCACGGCGGACAGGACGGATCGACGAAACAGGGCGCCGCCCGCACCTCGATCCCGTGGGCGACCGCGCTAACGGCGGCGAACAGGCACGGCGCGCTCGTTGCTGTAAACCGGCGCTACAGCTCGTTGTCGACTTCGCCGAGCAGCAGCCATGACTTCAGTTCCTGGAGGAACGCAAATTCCTCCTCGGTGATGACCCCGCGCGCATGGGCTGCCTTGTTGCGGATGTCGTTGAGCTGCACGATCCACGAGGTTTGGCCCTTGCGGCCTCCGCTCTTCTCCTCGGCGCCGGGCATCGTGTAGCGCTTCTTGAACTGGGCGACCCAGAGCTGCTCGTTCTGGATCATGATCTCGCGGTAGTCGATCAGGTACATCATGTCCCAGGGGGTGACCTCGTGACCTGGAACGAGGTCGTCTTTCGCGTTCTCCTCGACCGCGCGATGGCCACTCTCCGTCCTGATCTTCCTCGGGAGGCCGAGGCGCTCCCAGTCCTTGCCGTATTCCGCCTGCAAGCGCTCCTTGACGTCGGTCTTGAAGAAGGTCTCGAGGTCACCAACAATTTCCCGCGCCACGTTGACGAACTTCTTGTCCTCTGCCTTGAGCCATTCCTCGAGGTCACCGGGGTTGAACTCGGCGCGCGCCTCGTGCACAGCCTGCTGGAGACGCCGGTAGTAGCGCATGCCGGCGCCCGATCCGTACTGCTTGCGATACGCAAGGCCTTCCTCGGCGCTGAGACCGGAGAGGTGCTCGATCAGTGGATCGATGAAGAAGCAGCACGCCTTCATCATCTCTTCGGGCGTTGCTGTGAGCGGGTTCAGATTGTCGTGCTCAACCACATGGTCAACCACGTCACTGAGGAGCCGCAGGAACGCCTCGACGCCGTTGTTGATGAAGACGAAACCGCCCTCGGCGTTGCCGAGCTTCCACTGGGTGTCCAAGCCCTCGCGCAGGTAGTCGAACGCTGCCTCGAGGAACGGCGTCAGCGCGTCGAAAGTCGTCTGGAAGTCGGCGGCGTCGTAGGAGCCGAGTTCCTTGACGCCGGTCTTCGTGAAGGTGCCGATGAAGTTCCCACGCAGCAGACCATTCTTAATCGCGTCGATCGTGATACAGCGGATCGACGACTTCGTGTTCTCGCCGATGATCACCCGACCGAACAGCGGCGAGGTCTTCTGCTCGCCGAGGTGGGTGGCGATCCGGAGCCGCAGTGCCTGCGCGCGCTTGGTGTAGTCGTCTCAGTCCCAGAGCAGGTCGGCGTTTAGCGTGTTCTGGAGGTTCTTCGGGACCGCCTGCTGGTTCTCGTTGATTTGCATGAACAGGCGGACCTGCTCGGAGCGATCGAGATCGACAAACGCCACCGCCGGGATCAGGTCGGTCGCGGCACGCTCCGAGTTGGCGTATCCATAGAGTCGATGCTGGCCGTCGATGACATACGCAGCTCGGTAGGTCTGCGGGAGGTGCAGGATGCCAATCTTCGAGGCACCTGTGGACTTGGGGGCCGGGTCGAACTGCAGATCGCCCTTCTGCTTCTTGGTTTCCACGTTGAGGATGACCGAGTTAGGAAAGAACCCGCCGTCCTCGACGAACCCAGCCACCTTCTTGAGACGCGATTTCTTGATCAGCCGCTGATAGGTCGGCATGAGCTCGCTGTTGGCCTGGTTGCGATGTAGGACGTAGGCCATCTTCAGCAGTCGCGTTGGTTCGATGGAGAACGAGTAGTAGGTATGGCCGCCCATCGAGCCACGGATCGCAGCGACTGTTGGCTCGATATTGGGGATCTTCTGCCCAGCGAACAGTGCGCCGAGCAACTGGTACTTGGCGGCGGCCCCGAGATGATCAGCAAGGGTAAGGAAATACTCGACCGTGTCCTTCGAGATATGGAAGATGTCCTCCTCGCGGACCCGGTCTCTGACGGCCTTTGTCAGCGTGTAGTTGTTCGTCGCGAGGATGAACTTGATCTTGTGGTTTGGGTACTCCTCCTTGAGCCGCTTAATCACACCGCCACGCTGACCGGAAATCGCCTCGACCTCCTTCTTAAACTGGCCAGCTTGGATCGTCGCCGTCGACTTGCACTCGATGACGAGGACGACCTCGTCATCAGCCGCGAAGACGTCGATCTGCTGCGACTGGCTCGAGGCGTTGCCGTACTGCAGTTTCAACGATCGCTCGCGGTTCAGGTTGCGTGAACTGCAGGCGCGCGAATGCCGCCCAGACGCGGTCCTCGAAAGCGACGTCGTGCCGCTTCGCCTTGCTCACCCGAGTTCTGGTCTTGAGTTCCCCATCGACGACCCAGCCGTCCTGCTCAGCCTCCTCGACTTTGCTCTTCGGGACCGTCTTGAACTCGCGCGCCGAGAGCCTACGCCGCGTCTCTGCCGGGATCTTGTTCACCGGCAGCAGGTGGTCGCGGATGAGCTCGCCGGGCGGCACGTTATTGCTCGCCGCCGTCACTGCTTCGGCGCCTTGAGATTGGTGAACAGGTACTCGGTTGCGCTACCGCGCTTGGCGTTGATCCCACCGATCGCATTGCGCCGGCGCGTCTCGATGCAGCTATTGCCTGGCCGCCCAAATAGCTTCGCGATCGAGTCGTGAGCCGCGTTCGCGAGGATGTAGTAGGCGCGTCGCTCCCGAACCTGGTCGATGAGCGCGCCCAATCGCTTCTGGTCATCAAACGAGAAGAGCTTCTGGTTGTACTTGATGAAGCCGTTGTTGTTGTGGGCGACGGTGTATGGCGGATCGAGGAATACAAGGTGACCCTCGCCAACGTTCTCGAGGCACTTGGCGAAGTCGCCGACCGCAAGCGTCGCTTTTTTCAGGCGCTTGGAAACCTTGAGCAGATGCTCGGCCGTGGGGATCTGCGGCGATGGCCTGTTGCCAAACGGGACGTTGTAGACGCCGTCGAGATTGACGCGGTAGATCCCGTTGAACGACGTGTCGTTCAGATACAAGAATCGCGCCGCCTTATCGACCTTGTCCGTCGGCGAGGAGGCGCGCACCTCGTAGTAGGTCTTCGAGTCGTTGCCGTAGCTCAGCACCTGCTCGGCGATCTCAGCCGGGTGATCGCGGATCGCCCGATAGGTCGCGATCAGCTCGGCGTTGGAGTCGCGCAGGAACGCCTTGGGAAAGTCCGGCAATCCGAGGAAGACGGATGCGCCACCGAGGAAGGGCTCGTGGTAGCCCGAGATCTCGTGCACGGCGACCAGCTTCTTGATCGTCGGTAGAAGCCAGCGCTTACCGCCAGCCCATCGCAAAGGGGACGCGACCCGCACATCGGATCCGGCAACTACTCGGGCCATGTCAAGCGGACGCTATCCGGATGCACGGACGACCGAACCCTGCTATCGCGCGGAACCGGAAGCGCGACGGCCGAGAACCGACTTGCGATCGCCCTACTTTCGCACAATCGCGGCGTCCGGTTTAGGGATCGGGGTCACGTCGCCAGCGCATCCGCTTGTTTGCACTTTTGTTTGCACTCACCCTTTTTCTGGCTTTTCCCATCTAGGGCCATTAACACAAAACCCCCGCCCTAGCCGGGCTTTCTTATGAAGCGGACGACGGGCCTCGAACCCGCGACCTTCGGCTTGGGAAGCCGACGCTCTACCAACTGAGCTACGTCCGCGTATCTGCAGCGAGGGCCGAGCCATCGGGCCCTCTGCGCGATTCTAGTCCCGGTCAGGTCGAGTCCGCGACCCGCCTCACGACACCGGCTCGAAGCGGCACACCAGGTACAGGGCCTTCACCTTCGACGGGTCGAGGTGCTTGTAGTTGTGCGTCCCCACGGTGACCGTCTTCGAGGCAGTAGCGGGGATGTCGGACCCGGCGATCGACAGCAGGAACGGGCCGGGGGCCACCGGCGCGGCGGGGTTGGCGGACGCGAAGAACGCGCCGTCGAACTTGTCGAGCGGCACCAGCTGCTGGCCGGCCAGCAGATCCGCGCCCGTCGGCTGGCCAACCGCATCCGCGGCGTGCAGCCCCAGCGTCACGTGGTTCGTGCCCGGGGCGTCCAGCGAGAGGTACACGTCGATGCCGGCGATCTCCACGTCAGCCCCACGCGGCTGGAACGGGAAGCGTCCCGTGAAATCAAGAGCGAGCACGTTGCCGGCGGGCTCATCAGCCGGATTGAGGAACCGGTACCAGCTGTCGGAGAAATCATGCGCAGCGTCGAAGAACGCCACCTGCTGGAACGAAGGCAGCGCATCGACAGCAGCGTCGTGCAGCTCGGACCCGCCGGGTCGCGCGGTGTAGCTCACGTTCAGCAAGACATCGGTGATCGTCGAGAAGTCGAAGCGGTTGGAATCGGGATCCAGAACGACGTGCCAGTCGCTGATCGCGCCCTGGCCCTCGAAAGGCAGGTAGCGGTCGTCGTGCAGGTTGAGCTCGAACATGCCGGCGTCGTTCTGCCCGCTGCTGGTGGCGATCGACTCGACGGCGCCGGTGGAGCGCACCGGGTCGACCGAAGGGTCGTCGCTCATCCGGATCGCGCTGCCCACGAGCGACACCGTCGCGTGCACCCCGGTGTAGGGCCCGGCGATGCACGGGATCGTGAGCGACACGGTCTTCAGCCGGCGCATGTAGTGACCGGGGTAGTCGAGGTCGAACAGCAGCTCGGGCAGGCTGACGAAGCACTCGCCGGCCTCGCGCAGCGCGATCAGCGCCTGCGGCGCCACCTGGGCGAGCGAGACCGTCTTGCGCAGCTCGTACTCGCGGTGGTTCAGCTCCATGTGGCTCGCCTCGAGCCGCGTGAGGTCGTAGGCCAGCCGCTCGCCGGCCAGGAGCCCCTTGTGCAGGCTGTCCCAGTAGCCGAAGCGGACGTAGTTCGACTCGCTGAGGCCGAGCTCGTGCCGGTAGGCCCGCTCGGCGCGCGAGCCCATGTCGTACGCCAGCTGGTAGGCCTGCAGATAGAGCGTCGAGATCTGCGACACCATCCAGTCGTAGAGCTGCTCGTTGGTGAACTTCGACTGCATCAGCTCGAGCACGGCCTGCGCGTTGTCCACTTGCTTCTGCTGGTTGGCCAGCTCGTTCTGCGCCATCGCCAGGCGGATCTGCGCGCCGATGATCTGCTGGTCGATCTCGTCCAGCTCGGTCTGCGCTGACTGCGCCTGGAACGTCCACTCCTCGGAGCGGCGCTGGTAGGTGCCCACCGTCTGCGCGAGCCCTGCCGTGGTCTGCATGATCGACGCGGTGGAGGCGAGGAACGTGCTCAGCGCCCGCGCGGCGGCCGCCAGGTTCTCGCCGCCGAACGTGGCGCCGAGGCTGGTGGGCGCGCCGATCTTCAGATCCGGCACGATCGCCAGGATGCTCGCCACCATCTCGGTGGCGGCCGACACCTCGTGCACGTCGATGCTCGCCGCGGTGAGCGCGAGGTGCACCGCCTCGCCCGGGTTGAGGAAGGGCATGTTCGCGTAGTAGTCGTGCCGGTGCTGGACGAGCGAGCGGTGCACCTGCAGCGCCGCGAGCGCCTGGGTGGCGTCGTCCACCTGCTGCTGGCGCACGGCGAGCACGGCCTGGAGCAACTGCGCCTCCTGCGTCTGCCGGAGGGCGGCCATCTGCTCCGCGTCGCGCTTCTCCAGGGCGGCGAGCAGCGCTGCGCCCAGCGTCTTCACCTCCTGCGTGAACTCCTTGGCCTTCGCGAGCACGCGCTCGAAGCGGTAGATCGGCAGCGGCGCATTCTGTGCGGACAGCGTGCTCGAGATGCTCACGCCCGCCGCCCCCGCGCGCAAGAGCAGCCCGGGGTCGATCGGCGGCTCGAACAGCGGCAGCGACTGCACAACCCCCTCGAGGTTCATGCAGTGACGGATCTTGAACAGCCGGTCCGCGACGGTGTCCCAGTACTCGAGCAGCTTGTCGTTCTGCGGGATGCAGAAGTACGTCATCGGCGCGAGCGTGACCGCCGGCTGGTTGGGCGGCGAGTTGACGAGCACCGGCGGCGGCGCCAGCAGGCTCTCGGCCGCCACGAGCGCGTCCGAGAACTCGTCCAGCTTGTCCTCCATCGTGGTGTAGGTCTGCGGGACCGGCTCCGCGCGCGCCGGCACCTTCTGCGGCCGCGGGCCGAGAATGTCGGCCGCCAAGACGTACATCTGCGTGGCCTGGTTGATCGACTCGATCGTGTTCTGCGCGAACAGCTGGTCGCCCCACGCGATCAGGTTGTCGAGGTAGCGCATGACCGTCTCCTTCTGGTAGGCGGTCGTCCGCAGCTTCGCGATCGCGTGCGGGTCAAACGGGTCGGCGCGCCAGTCCTGCACCTGCTGCACGAGCACCTGGTCGGGCGCCCCGGAGGCGAGCTGGTCGAGGATCCCCTGGATCTGCTCCGCGGCGTACTCGGCCCTCGTGGTGTTGTAGAAGACGGCCGGGTTCCAGTAGTTCCACGGCGCCGAAAACGGCGACGCGTCCATCGGGTTGAAGATGTACTCGAGCCACTTCTTCGCGTCGGCGAACTGCTGGTTCTGCGTCAGCCGCTCGGCGATCAGGAGCGGCGCGTGCACGAACAGCTCCCAGTTGTACTGCGAGTACGCGCCGTCGTAGCTGTAGTCCATCTCCTCCACCGGGTAGCGGGAGTCGACGTGGCCTGTCGGCTGGTAGGAGAGGTTGAAGGAGAAGACGATGCGGGCGCCGGGACCGGGCGGCGGCAGGTTGTACGGCCTGATCTGAAGGTCGCGCGTGAACATCGCGTCGAGCCCGTAGCGGCGCAGCTCGCGCCCCAGCGTCTCCACGAACGGGTGGTAGAAGTTCCAGAACCGGTAGCGGTCCGCGGGCGAGGACAGCTTCTCCACGAAGAAGCTGCGCTTGGCGTCCTGGTAGAAGAAGTGGCCGGCGCCGGCCCAGCCGTCGTTCTGCGTGCGCGGGTAGGCGAGCTCGAACTTCCCGGACCTCTGGAGCAGCGGCACCTTGTAGGTGGAGTGGCCGCTGATCAGCTCCAGCGTGAGTGGCGTGCTGGCCTGCGCGACCGAGCGGCCGTAGAGGGTGGCGCACCCGTCCGGTATCGGGTCGAGCACCGTACTGGCGAGAATCAGGCTCGACGACCACGGGTCCTCCGCCTGCCCCGAGCTCGGGTAGCGCGGTGCGGCGAGGCCGCCGTCGAAGGCCAGCGTCGGACCGAGGTACTGCCTGGGCTGGCCCGACAGCCCGCCGCTTGTGAAGAGCGTTTCGAGCACGGTGAGCAGCGCCGAGTAGATGCCGGCAAGCCACGCCACCCCCGGCGTGTTGATCGTCACCTCGACACCGAGCGGGCCGAGATCGCTGACATTGCTGCTGAGCGCGATCGTGGCCGGCACCGGGGCCATCTTGTAGCTCATGATCACGGCGTTGGACGTGAGCTGCTTGGCGCCCCACTTGCCGTTCTCGAACACGCTCCACGCGATCTGGACGCTGATCGACGTCTTCGCAGTGGGCATCTGGTCGCCGGCCTTCGGCATGGTGAGCGGCGCCGGCTCCTGCTCGGACTTCATCAGCGGCCAGAGCAGCATCAGCCGCCGGTTCCACACCACCGGCAGCACCGAGTCCGCCTCGATGTCGAGGTTGATGTGCTCCCACGGCGTCCAGCGCGTGCCGTTGATGCGCCGGCGGTAGTAGAAGTGGCTCGGCTTCGACTGCGTCCGGCCGATCACGTGCAACACGTCCACGTCGGGCGCCCCCGCCGCTGCCCTTCTCCACCTGGTGGTACACGCCCACCACCTCCATGCGCGACAGCGTGTAGACCTCCTGGAGGTAACCCAGGAACGCGGCCTCGGCGGTCTCCGTGGTCACCGGGTTCTGCTGCAGCGTGCTCACCATCCGGTCGAACGGCTCCGACGAGTCGTGGCGCAGGTCGGGCTCGAGCCAGTTCTCGGGCCAGAGGAAGATCTCGCGCGCGCCGGCCCAGATGGCGTAGCTGTGCATCCACTCCCATTGCGCCCAGCCGGGATCGGAGCCCGGCTTGACACGCGGCTCGAGGCCCATCAGCGAGCGCTGCGCGAACAGCTGCGCGGAGCCGATCGCCTGCTTGATCCGCGAGGTGATCATGCATGCGCCCATCTCGACGTCGATCAGGTAGTAGCTGAACAGGTCGTCCGGCCTGGTCCAGCTCTGGCCCGAGGGCGGGTTGGAGATCAGGTAGTCCACGAGCGCATCGCGCTGCTTCTCGCGCAGCGCGTTGCGGAGCTCCTTGAACGCGTCGAGCCAGCCGTCGCCGAGCTGCGCCCGCGCCGCCTGCTGCACCGCGAGCGCGTCAGCGGCGCTCGGGCTCGGCTGCGCCCAGGCGCCGCACAGCGAGCAGGTGGCGCCGAGCATCGCGGCGGCGTCCATCGCGTCGCGGATGCGCTTCCAGGTGGCGATCAGCGAGAACTTGTTGGTCGGCAGCGGCGCGTTCGGGGGGAAGTGCGGGCGGCGCGGCAGCGCGTAGCCGAGCAGGCCGCGATTGCCGGGCTGGGCGCCGGGGCCGATGAGCGCCTCGAGGTCGGCCTTGGACCAGTCGGTGAGCTTCACCCAGGCGTCGATCATCGCCGTCTTCGCCGCCGTGACGGTGGTGTTGGCGGGGTCATAGGCCGCGGCCTCGGCCAGCAGTCCGAGCAGCGAGGGCGAGGAGCTCTCCGGCAGCTGCTGCTCCCAGAGGAACAGGTCCGCGAGCGCGGCCCAGGTCGCGAACGAGGCCGGCGCGTCGCCGTCGTGCACGGGCAGCGTGGCGAAGTCGAGCAGCCCCAGCCAGCTCGCGTGCGCGGCGTCGGAGTGGGCGATGAGCGCGGCGAGGTCGCCGGCCGGGATCGACAGCGAGGTGACGATGCGCGCCATCTTGAGCAGCCGCGTGAGGGTGGCGAACGCCTCCGGGAAGCGCACGCGCGTCATGGCGTCCGCGCTGGTGACGAAGCCGTCGTCGAGGAAGTCGTCGGCGGGATGGTGGGGCGACCCCGGGCCCTGGTCGGCCCAGTCGTGGAGCAGCGTGGACACCATGTCCGGCTCGAGCCGCAGCGCCTGGATGAACGTCTGCTGCAGCAGCGCCGAGCTGCGCGTGGCCCGGATGTAGCCGTAGAGGCGCGGCAGCACATAGGCGAAGCGCGCGCTCGGGTCGGTGGCGGTGTCGAACAGCGCGCTCGCGTCAGCCGCGGCGAGGAACGCGTTCTCGGCGGGCGGCACGTAGCTGTCCGGCGCCGCGAACAGCGCGTTCACGGCGTCCTGATAATCCTGGTCGTTCGAGAGGCCGAGCAGCTCCGCCTGCTGCGCAGCGGTCATCGTGCCGAGGAAGCTGAGCACGCCGGCGTCCGCGTCGTAGGAGACGTAGCTCGACACGTCGGCCGGGAACTGCACGGATGGATCGAGCGCCGCGAGCGGCTCCGTGTACACGGGCGCGACGAAGGTCTTCATCGCCTTCTCGACGAGGTCGCGCGGGGCGTCGAACAGGCCCTTGACGGCCGCCTTGTAGGCGGTGTTGTTCGACAGCCCGTCGAGCGTCTGCCTGTCGGCGAGGGTCATCGGGCCGGTGTAGGTGAGCTGGCCGTTGTCGTAGGACACCGGGACGTTGGAGGGCAGCGTCACAGCGGTGGGCAGCGTGGCGAGGGACTGCGTGTAGACGGCGGTGCCGGCGAGCATGTTCACCGCCGCCTGCACCGTGGCGTCGTCCCACCCGAGCGCCACGAGCGCCGCGGCCGTGAGCTGCCCCTGCGGGTCGGGCGCGGGAGTGGTGGCCAGGCGGGTGGCGTTGAGCCCGCTGCGCAGGCCCGTGAGCGTGGTGGCGAGCGACTGCTCGCTGGGCGCCACGCTGGAACCGGCCGGCACCTCGCCGCGCAGCAGGTAGGCCACCTGAGCGATGGGCAGGCGCGTGGCCTTGATCGTGGCGAGCGCGTCGCGCAGCGCGAACGTGGCGCTCGTGTCCACGAACGGGTCGATGCCCGTGAGCCGCACGAGCGTGAGCAGGTCGGGCACCTTCAGCTTCATCGCGCGCGCGAGGGAGACGCGCCGGAAGAGGCGCGAGAGCGTCTCGACGGTGAGCTTGGGATTCGCGCCGGCCACGGCGTCCGGCCCGTCGAGCAGCAGCGTCAGATCGTCGGCCGAGATGCCCAGGGCGCCGGCGATCGCCGCGCGGATCTGCGTGACCGAATCGGGGTTCGCCCCCGCGGCCGTGACCACGAGCGGCTGCTGCGCGGCCAGCTCGCCGGCGGCCGTGAGCGCGAACGGGTCGCTGCCCGCGCGGCGCTTGACCACGCTCGGGTTCTGGAACAGCTGCGCGTACAGCGACTTGGTCGCGTCGATGGGCGACGGCTGGTAGGCGGCCGTGTCGATCGGCGCGTACCACGCCACGATCCGCTGCACCGGCACGCCGAGCGCGCGGCGCAGCCGCTCGATATCGGAGGTCGTGCGCACCACGCCGTCGTCGAGCTGGGCCGCCTTGAGCCCGCCGAGCACCCGGTCGAGGTCGCGCGCGCTCCAGCCGAGGCGGCGCTGAAGGCGGATGAAGCGATGGATCCTGTCGAGCGCCGCGCCGGTGAGGTTCGAGATGGCGAGCTTGGTGGTGTCGCAGGTCTCGGGGTTGGCGCCGGACACCGGCTCGATCAGGAACTTGGCCTGCGGGTTGAGGAACACCAGTTCGAGCAGGTCGGCCAGCTGGCCATAGTCGAGGCGTGCGCGCTGGAGCAGGGTGCTCACGGGCTGGAGCTGGGCGGCCCAGTCGGTGCCGCTGGCCGGAGCGGACGCGCCCCAGAAGAGCCACGGCTTGGACGACGAGCTGTGCGAGCCGGCGACGATCTGGCGCTCCTCGTCGCTCAGCCCGATGGCCGCCGCGGCGATCGCCGCATCGCTGGGCGTCGGGGTGGCGCCGGTGGACCGGTAGCGGCGCATCAGCTCGTCGCGGGTGATGCCCATGCGCCCCACGAACGCCGTCGTCTGCTCGAAGGGCAGGTCGAACGGCAGCGACCACGGGAAGATCGCGCGCGCGAGCTTGTCGTACGCCTTGTCGTTGACGTGCTCGGGATTGGCGGACAGCTCCTCCGCGGTGCCGGAGGTCTGCGGGTACGGCGTGGCCTCCGCGCGGTTGCGGTTGGTGTTCCAGCGAATCGCGTGGCGGATGCCGCGGTCGCGCACCCACCAGAGGTGGCCGCCCACCACCGTGCCGAGCTTGGCGGCGTCGGTGAGCGGGAAGCCCGCGGTGGCGAACGACTCGCGGGCGGCCGCGGGCAGCGTGCCCGAGTTGAGCTGCTGCTGCCCCGCCGAGACCCCGAACTGCTGCGGCGCGACCTCGCGCTCGAGCAGCTCGTTGACGAGGTCGATGTAGGGCAGCGGGATGTTGGTGTTGTCGCAAGTGAGCTCGATCTCGGCGAGGTCCGGACGCCGGCTGAGCAGGACGTCGAGCGGTGTGTTGCCGCTCGTCGCCACCCGCTGGGAGAGGAAGTGGAGGAGGTCCGTGAAGTACGCCGCCGGGCTGATGACGGTGCGGCACTGCTCGCAGTCGCACATCTCGAGCGAGCCGAACAGCAGGTCCCAGTCGGGAATCGCCGGGTTCTCCGGCGCCGGCTGGTTGTTGAGCACGTTCAGCGGCAGCTGGAAGATGGGCGCGGTTGCGGCCACGAGATGCTGCGCCGCGGCGTTGAGCCAGGCGGCCCTCTCCCAGGCCACCTCGGCCAGCTCCTTGCTGCCGAACTTCGAACCGAAGTCCTTGGCGAACGACTCCTTGCCCGACGTCGTGATCGCGCGGGAGGAACCGAGCCCCGCCTCGCGCAGCGCGGCGATGTGGTCGTAGAGCGGGCTGATCTTGGAGAGGCGCTCCACTTCCTTCAGCTCCGCCACCGTCTTCGCATCGGTCTTGGGCGCGTGCTCGGCTATGAAGCCGTCCACCGTTGTCTGGCCGAAGGCGAACTGCGGGTGCTTGTCGAGGAAGGCGCCCACCGGCGAGCCCTTGGCCTGGGCCGCGATTCCCGCCGCGATCGACTTGGTGGGCATCGCCGCCGCGATCGTGTTCGTCAGCGTCTTGGCGTAGGCATTGATGCGAGTGGCCGGCTTTGAGCCGGGCGTGCCCGGGGGCGCGCCGATCGGCTTACGGCCCTTCGAGAGGAGTGAGCGCCAGGCGGCCTCGTCGTAGCTCGCGAGGTCGGAGGTCCCGGACAGCTCGCCCGACTCGTGCAGCGACACCAGCGCCTTGACGAGTGGCGGGAACGCACCCACGATGCCGGTCACCTCCGCGGCGAAGCGCAGGGTGTCGAGCTGCGGGCGCAGCGATTTGTCCTTCTTCACGGCCGCCCAGAGCTGGTCGTCGCCGGGGTTCTCGATCGACAGCTGGATCAGTCGCTCGCGCTCCTGCCTGGTGGCCAGCACGGCGCCCGCCACCGCGCCGATCGGCGAGCGCGTGTCGGTGCCGTCAGCGATCCGGGCGGTGCGCTCGGCCTGAAGCGCGGCCGCGATCGCGTCGATCCTCGGCCTGACGCTGAGCGGCACGACATTGCCGTCGAGCGCGGCGATGAGCCGCGCGCGGATCACGCCGCCGTCCACCTGGGCGAGCTCGGGAATCGTGGCAGGCAGGCCGGAGCGGAGGAGGCCGTAGAGAGCGTCGGCGGTGAACGTGCGCCCGCGCTGCGCGGCGAGGGCGTGCACGTAGGCCTCCACTTCGTCGGGCGCGATGCCCGTCTCGCCGCTGAGGAAGCTCATCTCGTCCGCCTTGACGCTGGCCGGCTTGACCTTGCGCATGAGCGGCGCCACGGCGTCCTGCACGCGCTCGAACTCGGACGGCCCCTGCCAGGTGCCGCCGCCCACCATCAGGTCGATGACCTCCACCCTGCCCGCGTTGAACACGGTGCCGGACTCGGCTAGCGGCTTGCCCCGCGGGCGCTTGGGATCACGGGCGCGCACCACGACATCGGCGCTGCCCTTCTCGTCGCGCACGAACTGTTCGCGGCGATACTCGGCGCAGTAGAGCCCGTGGCGGCCGGTGGTGGTCTCTGCGAGCCGTTGCTCGGCGCGCAGGTCGCGGTCGACCACCTCGATGCGCTTGCCCGGCAGCGGCTTGCCGTCGGCGTCGCGAAGCTGGCCGCGGACGCGGTACACGGGGTTGTCCGACCACGCGCGCTCGTCGAGTTCGAGCTCGGTCTCGATCTCGGCACCCCAGCGCTGTGGCGCCACCGGCACGCGCTCCACGAGCAGGCCTCCGCGGTGAACCTCCAGCACGAGCTCGTGCCGCCGCTGCGGCGCCACGTCGAGCCCGACCATGTGGAAATCGCCCTCGGGCGAGGGCGCGGCGGTGGCCACGAGAGCGCCGTCGCGGCGGCGCAGCTCGACCCGCAGTTCACCCGGCGAGTCCTCCAGCGAGGTGAGTCGTCCATGGATGGTCGTGCTGCTCATAGCCCACCTCGCTTACTTGAGGAAGAGGTTGTAATAGACCGAGGTCGCAAGGTCGTCCTGCGCTTTCGCGACGTCCTTGACCACCTGCGGAACCCAGCTCGCCCGCTGAAGCCCGCCGTACATGTCGCCCACGCTCGTGCCGAGCTTGGCGTCCATCTTTTCCACCGGCGTCTTCTCGCCCTTGATCGCGGCGCGCGCCGATTCGGCGGCGAGCATCACCCCGCCGGCCGCAAGCAGGCCCGCCCCGAACACCGCGGCGCCGCCGCCTCCCACCGCCAGCGCCCCGGCGCCGGTGGTGCCCTTGGCCGCCGCCACCACCGACGCCGTCGTGACCAGGGACAGCCCCAGTCCCGCGCCGCCCTCGCCGATGTCCACCGCCCCAAGCGCCTTCTTGCCGGTGGCCACCTGCTCGATACCGCTGCCGATCTGGTAACCGCTGGCCAGCGAGCCCACGATCGCGCCGCCGTACATCAGCGCCTTGCCCCCCAACCGGGCGGCCGCCTGCAGGTTGCCCTCCTTCGAGGCGAACTGGGCGAGCGGGCTCCCGAACTTCGCCTTCACCCGGGCCACCACCGACTCGAGCGAGTTGAGCTTCTGGGTGGCGGTCTGGCCCCACTCGCCTGCGGAGTTGCCGGCCACCTTCACCACGTTGACCTCACCGTTGGGGTGGAACGTCACGTACTCGCCCGCGTCGCCGGCCTTGTTCAGCTTGATGAGCGTGCGATCCGTCGCGCTGTAGACGGCGTGCTCCGGGACCTTCTTGTTGCCGAGGAGGGTGAGGTCTCCACCCGTGCCGCTCGGCGTGCTGTCCTGGTAGATGTGGCTGTGGGAGAGGGGGTCGGCGTTCTTGATGACCTTCCAGTTCAGGATCGGATCCGGGAGGCTGTCTCTGCCGCCCTCGGTGAGGAGGTACTTGACGTATGAGTCGCCGGTCGCGCTCTTCTGGCCCCAGACGCCGAACTCCTTGCCCTTGTTGATGGAGACGAGGTCGTCCGTGGCCTGCTTCATGTCCTTGAGCGCGTCCGCGAGGTTCGCGTACTCGTTGACGATGTTGGACAGGTCGGGCGAGGTCCAATTCGGGGGCGCCATTCCCGTCGGATCCGAGTGTGAGATCGGGTTGTTGTTCGCGTAGCGGTACGCGTTGAGCCCGGCTGTGAGGCCCGCGGGGTCGCAGCTCGTCCACCTCCCCAGCCAGACCGCGTAGTAGCGCGCGCCGTGGTAGCCGAAGCCGGTCACGTCGTCACGCTCGCGGCCGGTGTAGCGGTAGCGCTTGAGGCTCACGAGCGCGGAGTCGGGACCGGCCTGGTAGGTCGTGGAGCCAAACGGCGAGTACTCCTCCACCGAAATCGGGTCGGCGTGCTCGTCCAGCTCCATCCCCACCGAGCCGAGCGGATCGGCGAGCTGGTAGCGCCGCACGGGCGCGCCGCCCCCGCCAGGCGTCACATCGGTCTCGACGATCGCCACGCGCCCTCGCAGGTCGAGCACGTGCACGGTCTCCCGCACGAGCGTGGTCGTCCCGTGGACCGTGCGGGTGAAGCGCTCGAAGGCGCCGGCGTACACGCGCTGCTCGACGATCGTGCCGCCGTTCTTCACCTGCACCTGGCGCGCGCGCTTGCCGCCCGAGTCGTAGGCGTAATAGGCGTCCACGCCGGCCCCCGGAGTGGCGTGAGTGAGGTGGTCGCCGTAGTCCCAGTGCAGCTGTGGGAGGTGCGGCATCTTGGTGGTGTTGCCACGCGCGTCGTAGGAGTAGCGCGGCGGCAGCGGTCCCGCACCGTCGCCCGGCATGCTCGTGCTCAGCAGGCGGTCACTGTCCGGCGCGATGTCGTGCCGGCGGCGCCACAGCACCTGGCCGCTGACCAAGCCGAGGTGGTGCACGACCTCCGTGATGTTGGCGGCGTCGTCGTAGTCGTAGGTCTCGCCGTAGCGGCGGAGCGCCTGCTTGTCGGCCGGCGAGGGCAGCCCGCTGCGAGACGCGTCGTCGATGTCGTAGAGCGGGTTCGGCCCCAGCGCCACGTGTTCGCGCCCCTCCGCCGAGGCCAGCCGGTAGAGCGGGTCGTAGGTGTAGCGCCGCCCGGCATCCACCACTCCGCTGTCGTAGAAGACGGTGGGCTGCGCCGCGTCGTCCACCGCCAGGATGTTCCCCACCGGGTCGTAGACGAAGGTCAGGTCCTGGAGCACGGCGCCGGCGGCGGTGGCGGAGCGCTGCCCGACGAGCCGGAACGAGAGCGGGTCGTACGAGTAGTCCGTCGTGACGCCGCTGCCGTAGCTGATGTGCGCGCGGCGGCCGTGCTCGTCGTAGGACACGGAGGTGACGTAGTCCTCGGCCGGGGCGCCGCGCAGCGCCATCGTGATGGTGGTGGGCAGCCCACCCTCGTCGTAGGCGACCGTGGACGCCCGCAGCGCCTGGGTGCCGGCCGCGGTGACGCTCGACTGCCCCTCCGACGTGAGCCGGTTGAGCGCGTCGTAGACGCTTGTGGAAACCAGCTCCTCGTCCTCGAGCTGCCCCGCGGCAGCCGTGGCGGCGGCGGGCGTGCTTGCCGCCTCGAGCGCGGACCAGTCCACCGTCTGCTGCACGTCCGGCGTGAAGCTCGTGAAGCGCCGGGAGGACGCGAGCACGTTGGCCTTGAAGTCGCAGCGGCTGGTGGCGGTCACGCCTGCCGAGTCGTAGACGGCCACGGCGCGGCCGCGGACGTTGTGCCCGCTCGGGTCGCTCGCGGACTCGCCGTAGAGCGTGCGCGCCACGAGCAGCTCCGCTCCGCCGGCGGGCTTCACGTAGTGGTGCGTCGGGCGCCGCATCGCGTCCTTCGCGATCCGCTCCGCGAAGCCGTTGTCGCTCCAGGTGCGCAGCGCGCCACCGGCCGCGTCCGCGAGCATCCAGCGCCCGCCGCCGCTGGCGGAGGTCTCGTAGAGCGGCTCTGAGTCGAGGCTGAAGCGCCGTGTGCCCGCCGCGTTGCCGCGGGGATCGACGATCGAGAGCGTGTTGCCTCGGATGTCGAGCTGCACGGTGGTGCTGAGCGCCAGCGGCGCGCCGGCGGCGTCTAACCCCACCAGAGCGTCGGTCTGGCAGCCGCGCCCGAGCGCATCGAGGTGGGCGATGCCCGGGGTGCGCGCGCAGTCGGCGGCCAGCCGCGCGGCGCGTCCCTGCGGGTCGGTCTGCGGGAGAAGGTGGCGCTGGGCGTACCAGTCGCTGTCGAGAACCGTGTCGTTCTGATCCCACGTCTCGGTCTCCCAGGCGCTGAACACGGTCTTCGAGAAGCTGCCGTCGGGATGGTCCACTCGCACCACGCGCCCCACCGGGTCATAGATCGACACCGTGCCGGCGCCGTGCTCCACCAGCTCGGTCTCGCTCTCGAACTCCGCGGTCGCGCTGAAGTAGGGCTCGTAGCGCTTCACGGGCTGGCCCTTGTCGTCGAAGATCACCCTCCCGGTGCCGATCCAGCGCGGCGACGCCTGCGCCAGCACGGGCTCGCCGTCCGCTCCCAGCACGAGCGCTCCCGCGGCGTTGCGCTTGGGGGCGAGGCCGGGCGCCGCGGGCGACTTGGCCATCAGCTCCCGCAACATGCCGTCCTGGTAGGCGTAGGTCTCGTGCCATGCGGTGTGCGGATCCGCGTGTGTCTCGCGCGCGCGCGTGTGGGCCATCAGCGGAAGGCCGCTGTTGGTCCAGCGGAAGAGGTCGTACTCGAAGATCACGGTCGGATCGTCTGCTGCCGCGGCCTCCGTGCTGGTGAGGTCGAGCACGTCGCCCTCGCCCAGGCCGGGCTTGCCCATCAGCGCGCTCGCCACCACCACGCCCAGCTCGTCGAAGCGGACCCCGCTGCGGTTGCCGTTGGGATCGGTCAGCAGCCACGGCTGGAGCAGCCGGTAGTGATTCGCGGCCTGGGTGAGGTTGTTGAGCGGGTCCGTGACGCCGGTGACGAGCAGCGAGTAGTCGTCGTACTCCACCGTGCTGGTGTTGCCGAACGGATCGACGTCCGCGACCGGGAGGTAGAAGCGCGCGGGGTCGAACTCCTGGCGCACGCCCGCGGTCCACCACAACCCGTCGGACAGGACGAAGGCGCCCTCGCCACTGAGCATCGCGTTGGTCACCCGCGTGCCGAACACCTGGCTGATCAGGCCCGGCGTGAACGCCGCCGCGCGTTGCACGTAGGGCAGCGCCAGCGAGCCCGCGTGGCCGAGCGCGAGCTCGCCGCTCAGATCGTCGGCCCAGTAGGTGGTGCGCGACCTGCCGACCAGGCGGCGCTGCACCGTTCCCACGGTCGGCTCATCCTCGAAGTCGATCGCCGGGGCGCTGGCAGCGGCCTCCATCTCGGCGCGCGTGAGCAGCGCTCCAGCGGCCGGCGCCAGCCCGGTGACCTCGTATGTGCGCGACTCGAACGGCAGAGCGATCCGGTAGGCGCCCGCCTGCGGTGCGAGGTTGAGCACGTCCGTTTCCGAGATCGTGGCCAGCGTCTTCGACTGCGCGCCAACGGGGTTTGCGCGGCGCGCGTAGGCCACGCTCGCGGACTGCGTGGTGGTGCCGAACTCGTCCACCGCGAGCGTGAACGAGTGAGTGGCGCGGGGGTCGGCGGGGTCCCGCTCGTAGTTCAGCTCGAGGGACTCTCGGGAGTCCACCCGGAAGGCGGCGGGCGCTGTGGTCGTGGCCGGCTGCAGAGCCACCACCGCGTACGTCGTCTCGGTGACGCGGTAGGGCTCGTCCTCGTCGGGCGACCCGTCGAGCCCGTATACCTCCGTGCGCAGCGCGTGCCCGCGCAGGGCCCGGAGCGCGTCGCGCAGCCCGGCGCCGTCGAGCCCGTCGGGCAGCACCGTGTCGGGCAGCACCGGCGCCTGCGGATCGCTCGACCCGTACTCGGCCGCCCAGCCCCGCGACGCGGGCAGCCCGAAGCAGCCGGTGTGCGTCCACGTCCTGATCTGCGCCGGCGGGCCGACGAACTCGGGCTCGGGCGCCCCCGGATCGTCGAACACCGAGAAGCGGTCGCTGTCCTGCTGATCGGTGCGCGCGAAGCCGCGGAACGCCCGCTCGGGTCCGTCGTAATACGGGTCGCGGTAGGTGAACGTGGAGCGCATCGACGTTGCCGTGAGCAGGTCGCGCGTCTCCACTGCCGCCACCACGTGCACCGCAAACGGCGTCCGCGTACGCCAGGGTTTTCCCTGAGCGCGCGCCGCGAGGTATTGCTCCGTGGACGACTGGTAGGCGATCGTCCGCTCGAGACCGAGGTTGTTACGCACGCCCACCATCAGGTGCGGCTTGCCGGCGCTCATCAAGTCGAGGAAGCGCACGCTGCTCCGCGCCCGGCCGGGCAGCGCCGTGGACCAGACGAGGCACGCGGTGCCGCGGCCCGCGAGGTCGGCCACCTCGATGTCGGATGCGCTGTCGGCGCCCGGCAGCTGCGCGATCGTGGCCTCCGGGCTCCAGGAGTTGCCCGACTGGTTGAACCACATCGACACCTCGCTGTCGCCCAGGTAGAGCAGGTCGGTGGGGCCGGAGCCGTCGACGTCGGCCAGGCGCACGCGCCTGGGGTCGAAGTCGCACTGCGCCTCGAACACCGGTGCGCCTCCCATCACCACGCACTGGCCGAAGCGCCCCCAGCCCAGGTTCGGCCAGTAGCAGCACTCGCCGTTGCGGATGCGCGCGATGTCCATCATGCCGTCGCCGGTCATGTCGGCCAGGAACGTGGTCTGGGTGGCATCGGCGAACACGAACGCCGGCGGACCCGGGAGGTCGAGCGGCCCGGCCTCGGCCGCCACCTCCTCGTAGCCCTGCCGGCCAGCCGAGCGGTACCACTGGAGGTCGCCGTCGGCGTCGATGCGCAGAGCGTCGGCGCGGCCGTCGCCGTTCAGGTCCAGCAGCCGGACGTCGGGGTCGTCGAGGCTCACGTCCGGGAGCGATGCGAACGAGCGGAACGGCTGCCAGCTGTCGTCCTCGGCCCGTCCGTAGAAGCCGGAGCCGCCACCGCCGTCGAGCCGGAGCAACTCGAGCCGGCCGTCGCCGTCCACATCCACTAGGCGCGTGGTCGCGCCCCGGCCCCGGGCGACTGGTGCGGTGCCCACCGTCTCGAGCGGCCCGAGCCGGCCGCCGCCCAGGTTGCGCTTGTAGAACCAGGCGTCGGCGGTCTCGCCGAATACGCCGGCAATCCCCTCGCCGTCGAGATCCAGCCAGCGCGCCCGCCCTTGCTCGTCCACCGGCAGCGCTCCGAGTGATGTCGCGTCGAGCTCCTCCACGTCCTGGGAGACCGTGAGCGGCGCGTAGTCGAACTCGAGCGGAGGCCGGGACGCGGAGCTGTACGTGCCGTTGCGGCGGATGTAGCCCCTGGTGGTGACCGAGACCAGCTTGGTGAGCGTCGGGGAGCTCTCATACGCGAGGCCAAGCGACTGCACCAGGCACGGCTCCGAGCCCAGCTCGTCGAACTCGTGGAACATGAGCACCCGCCTGCAGAGGCGGTAGGTGCGCACCTCGAAGCCGGCGCGGTTGGCCGAGAACGGGTCTGGGCGGGGAAGCCAGTTTCGCCCGGCGGTCGGTTCGGGCTCGGGCGCGTCGTCGTCGTGCTCGCCGTAGTCGAACACGAGCTGCATGCGGAATGCGGCCGCCACGCCGGGCTCGTCGTTGCAGTAGAGGACGCGCTTGAGATACCGCTGCGCGAAGCCCCCGCCCCCGCGACCCTGCTCGAACGGGGTGTTGAAGTCCACGCCCGCGCCGTCCTCCGGCGCGTACTCGAACGAGATCACGTTGCCGTAGACATCGCGCCGCTCCTCGATCAGCCACTGGAACACGCGCGATCGATCGGCGGGGTCCGCAATGCGCGCGGCGTCGCTGACGCCGTAGCGCGACTCGACGTTCGCCTCGTCCGCCACGCGCCAGTGCGCCTCGCCGGAAGCGAGATCGGTCCAGCGCTCGATGCGCATGTGCGAGACCTTCACCCTCTGGCGGAAGCGGTGGACGCGGAACGTCGCCCCGCCCTCGTTCTCGAATCGCCATACGGGCTCCCACTCTCCCGTCGAGTCGTCGAGGTAGGGCACCAGCTCGCCGCCGAGCACGAACGCGTCCGAGCCGGTGGCATCGCGATAGCGCGGAATCCCGCGGTCGGTGAGCCGCGCCACCGAGTCGATCGCAACGGTCCAGCCGTGCCCGAAGGCGCCGTTGCCGCCGCCCGAGTCGTAGGTGAGCGACAGCGACGGTCCGAAGCCAGACCGCCCCGGCGTCGCCGGCAGCGGAATCGCCAGCGTCGCCGTCCCCGTGGCCGGATTGGTCCTGAAGGTCTCGTCGATCCCGCGTATCGCCCCGCCGCCCTTGGGCAGGGACAGGACCGGTGCTGACGGGCCCGCGGCTCGGCCAGGTTGCGGGCTGTTCGCAGCTAATCCTGGGCCAGGTGGATCACTGGACGCTTCGCTCATCATCCAACCTCGACGTGGGGAGCATCCGTGCCTGTGCGAGTCCTGAAACGCGCCCTAGCGCGCTTGTGCCAACGTACCACGCACGGCCGGGGCCGCGGGAGGGCTGTGCCCCGCCTTTCGGCCAGCGGCAATACCCTTGATGCCGGGCTTGTGAAGCGCCTTCTCGCACCCATACCGCTGATCGTCCTCGCGGGCGTGCTCGCGCTGGTCGCGCTGCTGGCCTACGGGCTCGCGTCGAACAAGACGACGGAGTCGGGCACCGACTCGCTGGTGAACAAGCTGGCGCCCACGCCGGAGCTTCCGAAGCTGGACGGCCCCGGCACGTCGTCGCTCGCGGCCTACAGGGGGAAGGTGGTGCTCCTCAACTACTGGGCGTCGTGGTGCGAGCCCTGCCGCCAGGAGGCGCCCCTGCTGCAGCGCTGGCAGACGCGGCTCGCGAAGGGCGGCGGGACCGTGCTCGGGATCGATGTGCTCGATGTGAGCGACGATGCCCGCGCCTTCGTGCGCAAGTACGACCTCACCTATCCGGTGCTGCGCGACGGCAACGGCCACTCGCAGAGCGCGTACGGCATCCTGGCCTACCCGGAGTCGTTCGTGATCGGGCGCGATGGCCGCATCGCGGCGGCGGTGCGCGGAACCGTGGACGACGCGTTCATGCGCAAGAACGTCGTGCCGCTGCTCAAGGGGAGCTCGTGAGGCGTCTCCTGATTCCGCTGCTCGCCGCCGCACTGCTGCTGGCGCCCGCGGCCGCGCACGCCGGACCGCCGCAGCGCGCCTCGCTCACGGATCTCGAGGACGAGGTGATGTGCCTCGTCTGCGGCACCACGCTGTCGGTGTCGGAGTCCCCGCAGGCCGACCGCGAGCGCGCCTTCATCCGCGCGCTGATCGCGCGCGGGGAGACCAAGAGCCAGATCAAGCAGGCGCTCGTGGCCCAATACGGGCAGCGGGTGCTCGCGACGCCCTCGGGCAGCGGGTTCGACCTCGCCGCCTGGATCGTGCCCGGCCTGGCCGTGGTGCTCGCCGGCATCGGCATCGCCTTTGCCGTGGTGCGCTGGCGGCGCGCGCGGCCGGCGGGGCAGACGGGTCCGCTCCCCACCCCCGCGGCGGAGGCGGGCGACGGTGCGAAGCTGCGCTCGGATCTCGAGCGATACGACCTGTGATCGGGCCGGTAGCCGTGCACGTGCTCGCCGACAGCGGCGTGAACACCACCGTGGTGGCGGCCTTCGCCGTCGGGTTCGTGTCGTTCATCTCGCCCTGCGTGCTGCCGCTCGTGCCGGGCTACCTGTCCGCCATCTCGGGAGTGTCGTTCGCGGAGCTCCAAGAGGGCCAAGGACGCAGGCGCGTGATCGGCCCGGCGCTGCTCTTCTGCCTCTCGTTCACGGTGATGTTCGTGGCGCTCGGCATGACCGCCACGGGCGTGGGCCGCACGCTCGCCGAGCACCGGCTGCTGATTCGCCACGTGGCGGGCGTCGTGATCTTCTTCATGGGGCTGCTCTTCATCGGCACGCTCTTCGTGCCTCTGCTCAACCGCGAGTGGCGGCCGGAGATGCTGCTCGCCCGCGCCTCCACGGGCGGCCCGGTGGTGGCGGGCCTGGCGTTCGCCGTGGCGTGGCTGCCGTGCACCGGCCCCACCCTCGGCGCGATCCTCACCGCCGCCAGCACGCAGGCCACGGTGGCCAAGGGCGGCATACTGCTGGCCTTCTACTCCGCCGGGCTCGGCGTGCCGTTCGTCCTCAGCGCGGTGGCGTTCTCACGCGTCACCGGCTTCTTCCGCTTCTTCCGCAACCACTACGCGGCGATCACGCTGGTGTCCGGCGTGATCCTGATGGCCATGGGCGTGCTGCTGTTCACGGACGAGCTCACGCGGCTCAACAACCAGGCGCTGTCGTGGCTCGACAGCCTGGGCCTCAACTTCTTCAGCAACATCTAGCGACTGCGCGGCAGCAGCCTCAGCGTGCGCTTCATCGACGTCCGGTTGCCGGACGCGTCCAGCGCCGTGATCGACACGCGCACCATCACCCGCGCGTGGCGTTTCTTGAGCTGCTTGTTGATCAGCCTGCGGGTGCGGGCCGAGATGCGCAGCTTGATCTTCGTGCGCACGCCCGGCCTGAGGGTCATGCGGGTGGATGAGGTGCGCAGCGTCTTCGCGATCTGCAGCGCGGCGATCCGCCCCGATGCCGTGACCTTGCAGAGCTCGTCGCACTTGGCGTACACGTAGATCGCGCGCCCGCGCAGGAAGCGCTGGCGGGTGGCGCCGCCGAGCAGGAGCCTGGGCGCCTTGGTGTCCGCGCGCGGGCGGGGGAGGCGGCGGTGGCCCGGGCGGATCGGTGTAGGGGCACGTTTCGGCCGCTGAGGCAGGTGGCCAGCACCTTCACCGCGGGCTTGGCGCTCGTGCCGTTCGGCCAGCTGAGGTCGACGATCGCGGTGGCCACGTTGTTTGCGAAGTTGTCGTCCAGCTCCTTGATCGAGTGGTTCTTGTTGACCTCGTGCACGAGGTAGTAGCGGCCCGCCGGCACGCCGGTCACGTCCACGTCCTGGCCGCCGCGGAAGGGCGTGTACTCGTCCGCCCAGCCCACGGAGATGCCCTCGGTGATGCTGGTGGCCTCGGGGTGGCCAAGATTGCAGAAGTAGCCCGGATCGCCCTGGTTCCCGATCTGGAACTCGCTCTGGAGGCCGCGGACGCCGGAAAAGGGGATCGTCAGGCTGTTGACGAGGCAGAAGCCCTCCTTCTGGTCCGGGGCGACCACCGTGCCGTCGAGCGAGCGCAGCTCGTAGGTGTCGAAGGGCTGGAAGTGCCAGTGGTCGTGGTTGTCGAGCACGTTCTCGTAGTGCACGAGCCCGATCGAACCAGGGAGCTGCTCCGTCGAGTTGTCGGAGAGGTGCACGACCTGAAACGCGGTCATGTCCGGGTCGTTGGCGCCGAGCGTGCCCTGGATCTCCATCGGCCCCTCCCCCACATTCCCGACGATCGACGTGAAGCCGAGCTGCCAATCGCCGGGTACGTCGGGGTTCTCCTGGGTCTGCACGCTCTGCGGCACCTCCTGCACCAGGTCCGGCAAGAGCTGCTGCGGCCCGCCCGCCTGCGCGACGCCCGGCAGCGCGAGCAGAGCGGCGGTGGCCGCCAGCGGCATGGCCCGGTGCACCTGCCTGAAGATTTCCCTAGCTGAGGTCACTGCGAGTCCGAATCCATGGGACCACGGCGTATGGCGCGCTGTCAAGCGAAAGGGGCGGCGCCGAAGCGCCGCCCCCGTCGCACTGCTCCTAACCGCTGCGCCTCAGCCGGTGAAGCGCGGCGCCGCCTTGCGACGCGGCTTCGCGGCCTTGCAGACGCTGAACGTCCTGTGCGTGGTCGTCTTCTGACCCGCCGCGTTGGTGGCGATGATCGTCAGACGGTGACGCCCCGGCTTCAGCTTCCTCGCGTTGATCCGCAACGTGAAGCTGGACTTCTTCGTCGACTTGATCTTCTTGCCGCCGAGCTTGACAACCACGCTCTTCACCGTGCTCGCGGTGGTCGAGATGTGGAAGCGCAGGCGGAACGACCGCGCAACACACGCCCGCCGCACACCGGCAACGCCGACCTTGGGCTTCACCGGCTGCGGCGCCGCGGGCGCCGCCGGCGCTGCCGGCGGAATCGGGATCGACTGCCAATCCGGGTTGATGTCGTTCACGTCGTTGTTCGTCACCTGGGCCGGCGACGAGCCATCGGCGTTCATCGTCCAGATCTCGTCATCACACGTGGACCCGCCGGTGACGTCGAAGCAGTCCTCGAGCGGGTACAGGCCGTCGCTGCCGCGGTCGCTGAAGAACGCGATCTTCGTCCCGTCCGGCGACCAGGTGGGCTTCTGCTCGAGTCCGCATGAGAACCCGGACTTGAGCGACCCGATGTTCGAGCAATCGGCCGGCTCGCCCAGGTCGCTGAGGTTCACCTGGCCGCTGCCGTCGGCGTTCTCGACCACGATGTCCGAGTCGTCGAACGGAGTGAAGAGGCTCTTGCTGCTCTTCAAGCCCGGCAGGGCGTCCGAGCCGATGTGGATGCGCTCGAAGGCAAGTCGCTTGCCATCGGGCGACCACGCCGGCGCCACGTCCATCGTGCAATCGAAGGTGCTTTCCCCGACGGTCACCCGGTTCGACAGCGATCCGACATCGCCCGTCTGGGCGGTGCTCAGGATCACGCCGAACAGGAAGCTCGGCAGCAGGCAGTCCTCGGTCGAGCCGATCTGGTGGGCGGGACCGCCGGTCGACGGAGCCACCCAGATGCCGGTGTTCATCGTGAAATAGGTCGGGACCGGCGGGCCAGGGACCCCCCGGGTCGAAGCCGCCCGCTCGACCGCCGAGGCGAAGTTCGCGGTGAGGCTCATGCGGGTGAACGCGATCTGCGTCCCGTCCGGCGACCAGGCCGGCTGCGAGTCCGAGTTGACGGTCACGTTCGGCTGGACCTCGTCCAGCGGCTCCAGCATGGTCGGGGTCGCGACCGTGTCGCCCCCGGCCGGCATCGTGTAGATCACCTGGAAGAGGTGATCGAACTGCGCGTCGACCGGATCGATGCTCGTGGTCGGCGCCGACAGGAAGGGGTTGGAGCCGTCGAACGCGATCCTCGTGCCATCCGGCGAGTAGCTCGGATGCATGTCGTTCGAGGAGGTCGAAGTGAGCCTCGTTGGGTTCGACCCATCCGCGCCCGAAGACCAGATGTCGTAATTGCAGAGCAGGGGGTTCTGCTGGTCATTGCAGTCGTCGCCCTGAGCGCTCTGGAACGCGATCGAGCCGCCGCCGGGCGAGCTCCATGCCGGAGCGTCATCGGGGAAGTTGTCGTTGGTCACGGCGGCCTGTTCGCTGCCGTCCGGGTTGATCGTGTTGATCTCGGCTGCGCAGCTGAGCGCGTCGCCGCTGTCGAAGAGAAGCAGCGAGTAGATCGGGACCGGGGTCGCGCAAGTCGCGAGCCGCGTCTCTCTGGTGGTGCTCGCGGCATCGATGCTGTCGAACAGGTTGTCGGCGTTCGTGGTGAATGCGATCTTCCCGTTCTGCCCCGGGAGCGTGGTATTCGCCTGCGCTGGACCGGCGAATCCGATCGCGGTCAGGGCTAGCGCAATGGTCGTTCCAAGCAGCGCGCGGCTGCGCCTGGGTCTCATTCTGTTGGAGCCTCCTGCTGTGCGAGTCCGAATTGAGCCGCCGCCGGTTTCAGGGCCTAGGCGACGGAGGGTGTAGGCCATAGGAACACGACGCCGCGAAAATGTCAAACCGCAGACAACCGGGGCGGCGCCGAAGCGCCGCCCCGATCGCTTTGCGCTGGCTGCCCGACGTCAGCCGGTGAAGCGCGGCGCCGCCTTGCGGCGCGGCTTCGCCGCCTTGCAGACGCTGAACGTCTTGTGCGTGGTCGTCTTCTGACCCGCGGCGTTGGTCGCCGTGATCGTCAGACGGTGACGCCCCGACTTCAGCTTCTTCGCGTTGATCCTCAACGTGAAGCTGCTCTTCGAGGTCGACTTGATCCTCTTGCCGTCCAGCTTCACAACCACGCTCTTCACCGTGCTCGCGGTGGTCGAGATGTGGAAGCGCACATGGAACGACCTCGACACACAAGCGCGACGCACACCGGCCACGCCCACCTTCGGCTTCACCGGCGACGGCGCCGCCGGCGTCACCGGCGTCGCCGGCTGCGCAATCGGGATCGACTGCCAATCCGGGTTGATGTCATTCACGTCGTTGTTCGTCACCTGAGCCGGCGAGGAACCATCGGCGTTCATCGTCCAGATCTCGTCATCGCAGCTGGTCGTCTTCGAACAATCCTCCGTCAGCAGGCCGTCCGCGTTGCGGTCGCTGAAGAACGCGATCTTGGTCCCGTCAGGCGACCACGCCGGCTTCTGCTCCGTGCCGCATGCGAAGCCGTTCTCGATGGGATCGGATCCGCAGTCGGTCGGCTCCGTGACGTCACTCAGGTCCGTGTCGCCGCTGCCGTCGGAGGAGTTGAAGACCACGATGTCCGAGTCCTCGAAGATCTGGGCCGACCCCTTCTGCGATCGAGCGTTGAAGGGGATGATCCGGTCCGACGGGAACGTGATTCGCTCGATGGCGATCTTCGAGCCGTCGGGCGACCACGCCGGGGCCGCATCCCACGTGCACAGCGACCCGTTGAAGAAGCCACGCGAGGAGCTGTCGGCCGCGGCGCCGCCCAGAAGCACGGTGATGACCTGCTCGCTGACGTTGCAGACCGGCGTGCTCTCGACCTGCGTGGGCTCGCCACCGGTGGCGGGAACCGTGTAGATCGAGCTCGTGATCGAGAAGCCGACTCCGCGCGAGGACTTCACGGTGAGCTGACTCGGGCCAATCGTCAGCCGCACGAACGCGATCTTCGTCCCATCAGGCGAGTACGTGGGCTGCGAGTCGGACACGATTGCCGGCACCTCGTAGTCGTCCACCGGAATCAGCGGGACGGGTGCGCCGGTGCTTTCGCCGCCCGCGTTCATCGTGAAGATCGTCTGGAACAGGTGGTTGAACTGCTTGAGCACCGGATCCTCAGGGATGTCCCGCGTGATCGAGTCAGTCAACAGCAACGGGTTGAGCGCCTCGAACGCGATCCTCGATCCATCCGGCGAGTAGCTCGGGGACGACGAGTTGAGGTTCCCGTCCGGCGGCGCAACGGTGCTGGTGAGCTGGTGCCCGTTGTTGCCGTCGGGCCCCACGTCGTAGACGTTGTAACCGCAGAACCCCTCCACGCAGTCGCCGTCCCGAAGGGTGCCCTGATAGGCGAGCTTCGAGCCATCGGAGGGCAGCCAGGCCGGCTTGTCATTCGCCAAGCCGTCGTTCGTCACCTGGAAGAAGCCGGTGCCGTCCGGGTTGATCGTGGCGATGTCGCCGCGGCACAGGTAGTCGAACCCGAAGAAGAAGAACTCGATATCGAAGTAGGCGGCCGGCGGCGCGTACTCGAAGCACTTCGTCAGTCCGCCACGTGTCTGCGCATCCGTGAAGGGTTCCTGGGGCCTGACATCGGCGTTAGTGGTGTAGGCGATCTTCCCGTTCTGGCCGGGGAGGGTGGTGTTGGCCTGGGCCGAGGCTGAGAGCGCGAGCACGACAGCGGTGGCTGCCAGCAGGGCCACGGACGCGGCGCGGCGGGGCCTGAGCTTCATCTGGTTGGAGCCTCCTGGGTTGCGAGTCCTGGATGGGCACAGCTATGGGTCGTATCAATCCGAACATGCCTGAGCGAGAAAGTCAATCCCCGCAAACCGGGGCGGCGCCGAAGCGCCGCCCCGATCGCCTTGCGCTAGCTGCCGGGCCTCAGCCGGTGAAGCGCGGCGCCGCCTTGCGACGCGGCTTCGCGGCCTTGCAGACGCTGAACGTCTTGTGCGTCGTCGTCTTCTGACCGGCGGCGTTGGTCGCCGTGATCGTCAAACGGTGACGGCCCGACTTCAGCTTCCTCGCGTTGATCCTCAGCGTGAAGCTGCTCTTCGAGGTCGACTTGATCTTCCTGCCGTCCAGCTTCACCACCACGCTCTTCACCGTGCTCGCCGTGGTGGAGATGTGGAAGCGCACATGGAACGACCTCGACACACAAGCGCGACGCACACCGGCCACGGCCACCTTCGGCTTCACCGGCGACGGCGCCGCCGGCGTCACAGGCGTCACCGGCTGCACAATCGGGATCGACTGCCAATCCGGGTTGATGTCATTCACATCGTTGTTCGTCACCTGAGCCGGCGACGAACCATCGGCGCTCATCGTCCAGATCTCGTCGTCGCACAGCGAGATGTCCCCGTCGCAGGCGTCCACCGGGAACAGCCCGCTGTTGTCGCGGTTGCTGTAGAACGCGATCCGCGTGCCGTCCGGCGCCCAGGCGGGCTTCTGGTCGAACGAGCACTCCACGCCCTTGCCGGCCGCGCAGTCCACGGGCTCGGTGGCCTTGCTCAGGTCGACCTCGCCGCTGCCGTCACTCGAATTGAACGCAACGATGTCGGCATCCTCGGAGAACGGGTTGCCGCGGGCCGCCTTGGCGCTCGCGGCGTCGAGACTGAGCAGGAAGCCCGGGAACGTGGTCCGGGTGACAGCGATCTTCGTGCCATCAGGCGACCATGCGGGCTGGCTGTCCCACACGCAGATGGACTCCTGCCGCGTGCTTCGGGCATCCAGGCCGCTGACAATCAGTCCCGCCGAGGGCAGCGTCACATCGCACGCATCTGTGCTCTCGACCTGGTGCGATGGCCCGCCGCTGGCGGGAGCCACGTAGATCGAGCTGGAGATCGCCAGCGGCACCACGCTGATCACGCGGTTGCTGCTCCCCAGCGGCGGCGACGGGGGCGTCTCGTCGGTGATCGACATGCGCGTGAAGGCGATCTGCGTGCCGTCCGGCGAGTACGTGGGCTGCGAATCGGACACGAAGGTGTTGTCGTCGACGAATCCGATCTCGCTGATGGGCAGTACCGGCGCCGCCGGTCCAACCGTCGTGCCGCCCGATGGCATGGTGGCGATGGTCGACCCAAGCCGATCGAACTCCTGCAGGATGGGATCGACGGGGAAGTCCCGCTTCTGGATGGCCGACTTGAAGCCGAGGAGGTTCGTGTCGAACGCGATCGTCGAGCCATCCGGCGAGTAGCTCGGGGACTGGTTCTGCTCCACTCCACTTGTCAGGTCCGTGAGCTGCGTGTTCCCGCTGCCATCAGGGTTGACGGACCATATGTTCCAGAAGCACGGACTCTCGCCGCGAACGAGAAAGATGACGTTGGTGCAGTTGTCCTCGTTCTGCAGGCTCTGGTACGCGAGCCGGGACCCGTCGTGCGGGAGCCAGGCCGGGAAGTCATCCTGGACGGCGTTGTTGGTGACCTGCGTGAAGCCGGTGCCGTCAGGGTTGACGGTCGCGATCTCCGCCGTGCAGTTGAGCACGTCGAACGGGAACTCGGCGTCGAACGCCAGCACCCCGACCACCGCACTCGCGGGGAAGGGGAAGGTGGCGCACTTCACCGGGCCCCTCGTTTGCGAGGAGGAGTCGAGCCGAGGCAGCAGCGACGGCACGGTGAACGCATCGGTCGTGTAGGCGATCTTCCCGTTCTGGCCGGGAAGCGTGGTGTTGGCCCGGGCGATGCCGGCAAAGCAGAGTGCGGCCAGGGCCGCCGTGATTGCGCAGAGTGCCACGGCGCGGCGGGTCATTCTGAGAGTCATGCGGAGCCTCCTGGTGGGCTGCGAGTCCGGATGGCCCCCTGCTTGGCGGGCGCTCGCCAGAGGGTTCGTGTCAATCCGAACATGTTCGGCGCCGAAAGTCAATCCGGCGGCGGGCCCGCCGTCGCGCGTCTATATGACGTGAAGGGGCGTGCCGACCGGCAGCCGGCGCCACAGCTGCGTGACCTTGTCGTTCGGCAGCCTGATGCAGCCGTGCGACGGGCGGCCGGGGATGAGGTTGGGCTCGTTGGTGCCGTGGATGCCCACGATGCCGCCGCCCGGCCATTCGCTGAGAGTCGAGTAGTCACTCGTGCCGAAGGCGTAGGGCCCGTAGATCGTGTTGTGCTGAAGCGCCCGGATCCGCTCGCGGATGTAGAAGCGGCCGCCAGGGGTGGGCGTGCTGGCCTTGCCGACGCCCACGGGCGAGCTCCAGATCAGGCGCTTGCCGTAGAAGAGGGTGGCCCGCAGCTTGTGGCGGTCCACGATCAGGTGAGTGTGGACTGTGTGGAAGCGGCCGAGGGCGTCCCGCGGCACCCAGCCCTTCTTGCCGTTGGGCCGCATCGGCACGCGAATCTGAATCCACTGCGAGCCGTGCGCGTCGATGGCCTTCGCGAGCGCGATGTACACCTCGGGGAAGCCGTCCTCGGTCATCAGGTGCAGGCGCCGGAAGGCGTGGCTCTTGCGCGTGGGTTTGTAGCGGATCAGGGCCGTGGACCCAGGGTGCGCCCACAGCGTCGTGGTCTCCTCGTTGGAGAGCTTCACCACCTTCTGATCTCCCGTGGACGCGGCGTGCGCCGGGGCGGTGGCAAGGACGGTGGCCACCGTTGCTAGGGCCAGACTTCTGAACATCCAGCCCATTATGCATGCGCCCTCCGGGTGCGGCCACCCCTTGTGCCGCGTCCATGCGTCCAGCCGCCGCCCGACGGCCTAAAGACCCTGCAAATAGGTGGCGATCAAGGCTCCATGCGTGTGCCTGGCTCAGCACTGCTCAGCGCTGTTGCCGTGGTCCTCGCGATGGCCGCCGCGCCCGGCGCCGCTCTCGCGGACCCGGCGTGCCCCGACTCGGATCTCCAGCCCAACGCCGCCGACCTGGCGCAGGTCGAGGCCGCCACCCTCTGCATGATCAACGTCGAGCGCGCGCAGAACGGGCTCGCCCCGCTCACCTCCAACCCGGTGCTTCAGGCCGCGGCGCTCCAGCACTCGCAGGACATGGTGGCCAACAGCTTCTTCTCGCACGACTCGAGCTCCGGCGAGGACTTCGAGGACCGCATCCTGCGCTTCAACTACGCGCCGCCGAACACGCGCTGGTGGGCCGGCGAGAACATCGCGTGGGGCACGCTCTCCCTCAGCACCGCGGACGCGATCGTGGTGAGCTGGATGAACAGCCCGGAGCACCGGGCGAACATCCTCAGGGCCGGCTACAAGGAGCTCGGCGTGGGCATCGTGCCCGTCACGCCGTCGGGTGACAGCAGCGGCGCCACCTATACCGCCGACTTCGGCACGAAGGCGTCGGGCCCGCCGCGCGCGGCCGAGCGCCCGAAGGGCCACAAGCGGCATTCCAAGCGGCACGTCAAGCGCCACGCCAAGCACCGCCCGAAGCACCACAAGCGCCACCACAAGGCGAAGAAGCACGGCGGCTGCTCGAGCACGCGCAACTCCGCCGTCAGCCTCTGCTGACGGCACGGCCTGATTACCTCTTTCCGGGCCTAAAGATGGGACCGCCCCCGGCGATTACCGGGGAGTGCAGCGTCTCGTCCCACGCATCGCCGCAGCGGCCATCGCGTGCGCCAGCCTCGCGCTGATCCCCGCTGCCGCAAGCGCCGACGCACCCTCGAGCTGCGCCGGCGCCGACCTCTCTCCCACCGCTTCAGATCTTCCGCAGGTGGAGTCCGCCACCCTGTGCCTGCTCAACGCAGAGCGCACGAGCCGTGGCCTCGTGGCCCTGCGCACCAACCGCAAGCTCGGCCGCGCCGCATCGGCGCACAGCGCCGACATGGTGGCCAACCACTACTTCGCGCACGACGACCAGTCCGGCGGCGGCCCCGAGGACCGGATCGCACACGCCGGCTATATGCCGCACTACGGCCCCTGGGTGATCGGCGAGAACATCGCCTGGGGCACCGACTACCTGGCCACCCCGCGCGAGATCGTGCGCGCCTGGATGAACAGCACGCCGCACCGGCACAACATCCTCTACAGGGACTTCCGCGAGATCGGCGTCGGCATCGTGCTCGGCGTGCCGGACCCCTCGCTGGGCGACGGCGCCACCTACAGCACCGAGTTCGGCGCCAGGGGGCACGAGCTGCGGGCGGCGCGCGCGCACCACGCCCGGGTGCGGCACCACCACCGCCGTCACAAGAAGACCGCGGGGCGGAAGTGCCAGAGCACTCCCAACCCCGCGGTGAGCTTCTGCCCTAGCTGATCGGGCTCAGCCGGTGAAGCGCGGCGCCGCCCGGCGGCGCGGCTTCGCGGCCTTGCAGACGCTGAACGACTTGCGCGTCGTCGTCGCCTTGCCGTTCGAGTCCGTCGCCGTGATCGTCAGGCGATGGCGGCCCGACTTCAGCTTCTTGCCGTTGAAGGTCAGCGTGAAGCTGCTCCTCTTGGTCGACTTGATCCTCTTGCCATCGAGCTTCACTACCACGCTCTTCACGCTGGCCGCGGTGGCCACGTGGAAGCGCACGTGGAACTTGCTCGACACGCAGGCCCGCCGCACGCCTGCCACGCCGACCTTCGGCGCGGCGGGGTTGGCCGGCGGAGTGACCACCGGCACCTGAGCGGCCACCGGCACCTCGTAAGCGCCCACGTCGCACGCCGCGCCCATCGGCCTGGTCGTTCCGATCTCGTCGGTGGCCGGGCAGTGGGCAGCGTCGGCATGGTCGATCGCCGGACTGCCGGCGAGCAGCGCCATCGTGTCCATCTGACCGCCGTTGTTGCCGAGCACGCCCAGCTTCGGGTCGGCCACGTTCTGCTGGTCGCCCGCGGCGGTGAAGCCGCAGTCGGTGGCGGACTCGATGTTGCTACCGAGCGACGTCAGCGAGCCCGGGTTGCCCTGGACAGTGGGGTCCACCGAGCAGTTGCTCGGAATGGTCGGCCCGTTGGGGCCGAGTCCGCGCGGCGTCCGCTGCTGCAAGCGGCTGGAGAGAACCTCGCGTTCGCCCGGGCTGGCGGTGTTGCCGGTGACGATCGTGTTCACGATCGACGCCGGGCCCGACTCGATGTCGATCCCACCGCCGGTGGGCTGAATTTGCTCACAGGTGCCGTCGTTGGAGGTGTTGCCGACGATCGTGCTGTTGACGATGGTGGTGTTGCCGCCCTCCTGCTCGACGGCGCCGCCGCCTTCGCAGCCCGAGTCGGAGTCGGAGATGTTGTTCACGATCGTGCTGTTGACGATCAACGCGGTCGCGAAGTTGTCCGTGATCGTGCCGCGGGTGAGCCCGAACTGGTTGTTGTTGCTCTTCGTCGCGATGGCGGATCCGTCAGCCTCCGCGAAGTTGTTCGAGAACGTGACGCGCTGCACGTCCAGGATTCCCTCGTTGAAGATGCCGCCGCCGTCGTTCTCCGACGAGTTGCCCGTCACCGTGCTGTCGAAGAGATGCAGCGTGGCCGGCGCGTTGGGTCCTGCGTTCCCCACGAAGAACGCGCCCCCGTCCTCGTCCGGGGTACCGCCGGTGACCGTGACGCCCGAGATGGTTGCGTTGGCCGGGCCTTCGCACTTGCAGAGCCCCACGATTGTGAAGACCGGGCCCTGCGTGTTGGTGGAGGGGACGAGGTCGGCGACACCTCCGCCATCGATGATCGTGCTGCGGGCGCCGGCGCCGATGAGGGTGAACGTGCCGTCGCCGAGGATGAACAGACCAGGATCGTTCGGATCGAGGGTGTAGTGGCCGGCGGGGACGTTGACGATGCTGTCGTCGTTCGTCCACGTTCGCGGAGTCGATCGCGTCACGCAGCGACGTGGCGTCACCCGCCGTGACGTTGTAGGTGGTCGCGGCGTGCGCCGATGCGGCGAGAGCCGAGCGTGCACACGAGCACGGCGGCCAGCGCAAGCAGCGCGCGACGTGGGGATGGGAGCAGCGAGTCCAATCGAGCCTCCAATTGGGTTGTAGCCTGCCTAGTCCTACCCCGGATTGGGGACATGCGCAAGCAGGGGAGCGCGATCCGACGGGCGCTACATGTGCTCGGGCGCGGACACGCCCAGCAGCTCCAGCGAGCGCGCCAGCACGCGCTGAGCCATCACGCTCAGCGCGATGCGGAATTCCTCGTCGCCGCCCTCCTCGGCGGCGCCCACCACGCGGCAGTCGCGGTAGAAGGCCGAGAAGTCCTGGGCCGCCTCGTGCGCGTACACCGTGAAGCGGTGTGGCGCCCGGCGAGCGGCGGCGATCGCGACCTCGTCCGGGAACGCCAACAGCCGCTTGAGCAGCGCCCGCGCCGAGGGGTGCAGTTCCTCGCTGTAGCCGGCCTCGAGTGCCTCCTTCACCCGCGCCTCGCCGGCCTTGCGCAGGATCGCTCGCGATGCGCGCGTGCGCGTACTGCACGTAGTAGACCGGGTTCTCCTGGCTCTCCTCGCGTGCCAGGGTCAGGTCGAGGTCGAGGGTTGTGTCGTGGGAGCGCTGCAGGAGGAAGAAGCGCGCGGCGTCCACGCCGATGTCGTCGATCAGGTCGTCGAGCGTGCACGAACTCGCCCTGGCGCTTGGACATCTGCACCCGCTGGCCGCCGCTCGACGAGGTTGACGAGCTGCATGATCACGAGCTCGAGCCGGTCGCGCTGGCCGCCGAGCGCCTCCCAGGCGGCGAGCATGCGGTTCATGTAGCCGTGGTGGTCGGCGCCCCAGATGTCGATCAGCCCGGTCGTAGCCGCGCTCGCGCTTGTCCTCGTGGTAGGCGATGTCGGCGGCGAAGTACGTGTACTCGCCGGTTGAGCGGCGCAGCACGCGGTCCTTGTCGTCGCCGAAGCTCGGTGGTGCGCAGCCAGAGGGCGCCCTCGTGCTCGTAGAGGTGGCCATGCTCTTCGAGCAGGGCGAGCGCGCGCTCGATCTCCTTCTGCTCGTGCACGCGTGTGCTCGAAGAAGAAGCGGTCCATGCTCACGCCGAAGCGCTCGAGCGTGGCCTGCACACCCTCGATCATCAGCTCCACGCCGCGGCGGGCAAGCTCTTCGGGGTCGGCGTCGGCGGCGCCCTCGATGCGCTGCGCCAGCTCGCTCACATAGTCGCCCCGGTAGCCGTCCTCGGGTGGCTCCTCCCCGCGGGCGCGGGCCTGGATCGACTCGCCGAAGCGCCGCACCTGGCCGCCGGTGTCGTTCACGTAGTACTCGGTCTCGATCTCATGGCCGGCGAAGGCGAGGATGCGGCTCAGAGCGTCGCCGTAGGCGGCATGGCGCGCGGAGGCCACCGTGGCCGGTCCGGTGGGGTTGGCGCTCACGAACTCCACGAGGATGCGCTCGGCGGTGTCCACAGTGCCGCCGCCGAAGCCCTCGCCGGCGGCCAGCGCCGCGGTGAGCGAGTCGCGCCACCAGGCGTCAGACATGAACAGGTTGAGGAACCCGGGGCCGGCCACGTCGACCCTGTCGAGCTCGCCGGCCAGCTTCTGCTCCACGAGACCACCGAGCCGCTCCGCCACCGCGCGCGGCTGCTCCCCCATCGTGGGCGCGAGCAGCATCGCGGCATTGGTGGAGTAGTCGCCGAAGTCGGGCTTGGGGGGACGGTCGAAGCTGAACGACTTGCTCGCGCCGTTCCCACTCAACTCTGCCGCCGCGGCCGCCACCGCCGCCCGAAGCTCGGCGACCGGATCGGTCGACGTACTCATCTCAGTAATGGTATGGCTCGCGGGCGAGGATCTTGTGCGCGCGGTAGATCTGCTCGAGCAGCACCACGCGCGCCATCTGGTGCGGCAGCGTCATCGGTCCGAACGACAGGCGCAGGTCGCAGCGCTCGAGCTCGAGGCCGCGGTGGCCGCCGACCACGAAGCACAGGTCCCGCCCGGACTGCCTGCGCTCCTCCATCCAGCGGCTGAAGCCGATCGAGTCGAACGACTGGCCGTCCGCGGCCAGCAGGACGATGAAGGCGCGCTCGGGAATGCGGCCATCCACCTTCTCCTCGTCGCGCAGCTCGACAAGCTCGACGCGGGCGTGGCCAGCAAGCAGCTTCTGGTAGTGCTGGACGTCGTCGGCGAACGGGGGCCGCAGACGCCCGACGGATAGGACGGTGATCCGCATGGAGTCGGCTTCCGGAAGGCTGCGATACTAGTCGCGTGTCCGAAGAAGACCAGCCCGAGCGCCACATCAACATCCACACCTCGCCGGAGATCATGGCGGGGGTGTACGCGAACTTCGCGAACGTGAGCCACTCGGACTACGAGTTCACGATCACCTACGCGCGCGTGGACCACGAGGTGGACGAGGAGGAGATCCCGGGCGTCGTGGTCTCGCGGATCAACCTCTCGCCACGCTTCATGCGCGAGCTGATCGACGCGATGGAGGACAACTGGTCGAAGTGGCAGGCCAAGGAGGGCATCCGCAGCCTGCCGGAGTACGACGGCCCGCCCGCACCCGAGGACCCGGACAGCAACACCGGCCCGGGCGAGCGCTAGCCGTTCCGCGCCCGCGCGTACGCCACGCCGTAGCCGATCCGCTGCACCGCATCGGGGTGCGTGCCGAACAGCTTCTGCAGGAGCCGCGGCGGCTGCGGGTCCGCCAGCGCCTTGATCGCCAGGCGCTTCTCGAGCTCGATGAACGAGTCCGGATCCTCGGTGAGGTTGAGCGCGAAGGTGTCTGCCCGCTGCTCCACCCGGCGCGACAGCGCGTTGCCGGCGAGCCCGCCCGCAAACGACACCACGCCGACCGACATGATCAACGCGGGCAGCGTGGCCGGTGTCGGCTCCTCGTCGCCGGCGATCCACTCGGTGAGTCGCTGCGCCAGGTGTAGCCCGGCGGGCGCCGCGATCCCGAGCCACGCGAGCGCACGCTGCACGTCGCGGTGACGCACGTGGCTCAGCTCGTGCGCCACCACCGAGCGCACCTCGCCGGGTGGGAAGTCGTTCAGCAGCGTGTCGTAGAGCACCACGCGCTTGGTGCGGCCGAGGCCGGTCACGTACGCGTTCGCGGCCGTGGTCCGCCGGCTCGCGTCCACGCGGTACACCTCCCCCACCTCCACGCCCGCCTTCCGCGCCAGCTCCAGCACCTCCGTGCGCAGCTCGCCGTCGGGCAGCCGCTCGAACTTGTTGAACACCGGGTCGAGCAACACCGGCGAGAGCAGGATGAACACCGAGCTGAGTGCGGTGGAGCCGGCGGCCGCGGGCGCCCACCAGCGCGTGGGAAAGCGGCGCAGCAGGCCCATCGCCCCGGCCAGCGCGCCAGCGTTCAAGCCCGCGCCGATCGCGCTTGCCTTGGCCACGTCGCCGAGCCACGCAGGCCACTTCTGCACCGAGATGCCGGCGCGCACGGCGCGGCGGTGGCGGGCCGCGGACAGCGGCAGGGTGAGCGCCGTGAAGCCGAGCGACATGCCCGCGCCCACCCCGGCTGACCCGGCGATCGGGCGCACGCTCGCGCGCTCAAGGACGCTCCGCACGGCCCGCGGCGGCCGCAGCACGATCAGCGCCAGCGCGGCGCCATCGAGCGCCATTCCCGCCATTCCGAGGGCGCGCTGCGGGCGCTGGTAGGCCCGCGCCCGGTCGATCTGTTCGCTGCTGAAGTAGTCTCTGACCTCGACGGGGGCCGGTTCGATCAGGCCGCTTCGCGGCCGCAGTGCCCGTGTTGCGATGGCGGCTGCGGCCGACGCCCAGAGCACTGCCAGCGGCACTCGAAAGCCATGAGCCCCCATCGAAGCGACACTGTAGACCCCGACCTGGGCAAGCCACTGAGGATCGCGCTGATCTCCGACGTCCACGGCAACCTTCCGGCCTTCCGAGCCGTGCTCGACGACATCGCCGAGACGGGTGTCGATCAGATCTGGTGCCTGGGCGACCTCGTGGGCTACGGGGCGCAGCCGGACGAGTGCGTGGCGCTCGCCCAAGAGCGTTGCGACGTCTGCCTCGTCGGCAATCACGACCTGGTGGTGCTGAAGAAGCTCGACGTGAGCACGTTCTCCTTCAACGCCGCAATCGCGGCGCAGTGGACGCAGGAGAACATCGGTTCCGAGGCGCTCGACTTCATGGGCGGGCTCGAGCCCGCCAACACCGAGCAGGAGGTCGGCCTGTTCCACGCCAGCCCGCGCGATCCCGTCTGGGAGTACGTGCTGTCCACGCTGCAGGCCGACGCCTGCATCGACGCGATGGACGCGCGCGTGGGCGCCATCGGCCACTCCCACGTCGCGCTCTTCTTCACCCGCTCAGACGACGGCATGTTGCGTGGCGAGCAGGCCCCGGACGGCACCGAGCTCGATATCTCGGAAGGGCGCTGGCTGATCAACCCCGGCGGCGTGGGCCAGCCGCGCGACGGCGACCCGCGTGCCGCATGGGTGCTGCTCGACACGGGTAGCTGGACGGCTCAGTGGCACCGCGTGGAGTACCCGATCGCCGAGGCGGCGCAGGCGATCGAGCGGGCGGGACTGCCGCAGCCGCTGGCGGACCGTCTGTATAGAGGCGAGTGATGCGGCGCTGGCTCACATCCATCGTGCTCACGGCGGTGATCCTCGTGGCCGTTGGCGTGGCGATCGCGGGCTGCGGCAGCCAGAAGCGCACGATCCCCACCAAGGAGGGCCAATCCTTCCTGAAGCAGCTCGACAACATCGGCTCGCAGTTCGACAACGGCTCGTGCAGCGGCGCTCAGGCCAAGGTGGACGCGCTGCAGAATCAGGCCAACAACCTGCCGGCCTCCGTGGACAGCGAAGTGAAACGCAACCTCGAGGACGGGATTCAGCGTCTCGGCACGCTCGTGCGCAAGGACTGCCAGCGAGCTACTCCGACGAACACCACGCCCACCACCGTTCCGACGGTGACCACCTCGCCGACGACCACGATCCCGACCACGCCGACGCAGACCGTCCCCACTCAGACCACGCCCACCACCACCACTCCGCCGCCCACCACCACGACCCCGCCGCCCACCACGCCCGGAGGCGGTGGCGGCGTGAGCGTGCCGGGCAGCGGCGTCGGAGGAGGCACACCATGAGCACGCCCCAGGAGGTCGCGGGCCGCTACCGGCTCGACAGCCGCCTCGGCGCGGGGGGCATGTCGACGGTGTTCATGGCGCATGACACCGTGCTCGAGCGCCCGGTGGCCGTGAAGCTGCTGGCCGAGCACCTGGCGGACGACGAGGCGTTCGTGGCGCGCTTCCGCCGCGAGGCGCTGGCGGCGGCGCGGCTCCAGCATCCCAACATCGTGCAGGTGTTCGACTCGGGGCTCGACGAGCCGTCGGGACGCCACTACATCGTCATGGAGTACGTGGAGGGACCGTCGTGCGCGGACCTGATCCGCGACCAGGGCGTGCTCGACATCGAGCAGGCCGTGCACATCGTGCGCGACGCCTGCCACGGGCTCGACTACGCGCACCGCGCCGGCGTCGTGCACCGCGACGTGAAGCCCGGCAACCTCCTGATCGTGGATGAGACCGGCGCCTGCAAGCTGGCCGACTTCGGCATCGCAAAGGCCGCCGAGCACACGCGCATCACGCAGGTGGGGTCGGTGCTCGGCACCGCCGCCTACCTGTCGCCGGAGCAGGCCACCGGCGCCGAGTCCACGCCCGCGTCGGACATCTATTCGCTCGGCGTGTGCGCCTACCAGTTCCTCTCCGGGCGGCTGCCGCACGAGTACAGCTCCCTCACCGAGCTCGCGCTCAAGCAGCAGAACGACTCGGTGGAGCCGATCCGCAACTACCGCCCCGAGGTGCCTGAGACGCTCGACCGCGCGATCCGCGTCAGTCTCGCGCGCGAGCCGGAGCAGCGCTACGCCTCGGCGCTCGACATGGCCCAGGCCGTGCAGGCCGGGCTGCGCGGCGAGGAGAACGAGATGACCCAGGTGCTCGAGCGCACCGCCATGCTCGGGGCGGCCGACCTGACGGACGCCACCCAAGCGATACCGCGCACCGGGCGCATGGAGCCGCTCCCCCCGCGGACCGGGCAGATGGAGCCGGTATCCCCGCGCGCGCTCGAGCGGCAGCGCGAACGCGAGCGTCGCCCCGCGAAGAAGAAGGCCGGACGCGGCGCCGGCCTGCGCCGGCTCGTGGTGATGCTGGCGGTGATCCTGGCGATCATCGCCGTGGTCCTGATCGTGACCAACAAGGGCGGTAACAACAAGGGCCCCGTCAACGCGGGCGACGTGCACGGCCAGATCAACGGCCTCAAGCAGCTGATCGAGGACAACGAGAAGTAGCGCTGCCAGACGCCTCACTGGGTTGCGTCTGGCCCGGCCGTCCGCCGACTGAGTTCGGCTAGCTCGACTTCCGCTCCTGGTGCTGCGTGCGCTTGGCTCGTTTCGGGCTGAGCGTCAGGCTCACCTCACCACGGTCAGTCTTCGCACACGTCCGCCACGCGGGCGTCCGCCATCTGCACGACCTCGCGCGGATCGAGGAACACCGAGTGCCGGTGATCCCCGGCGGCGCAGAGGATCCGGTCCTCCTGCATCAGCCGCTCGTCCAGCACCTCGGCGCGGGGCAGCATCGGCCCCACCGGAGGCGTGGCGCCCACCTCGATCATCGGGAAGTCCCTGGCCATCTCGTCCTCGCTGGCCAGGCGCAGGCTCTTCGTCGCGCCGAGCAGGTCCCGCAGCTTGTGCAGGTCGAGCCGCTCCGATGCGGGCACGATCGCCAGCACGTAGCCGCTGCGGTCCTGGGCCACGACCGTCTTCGCGACCTGATTCTTGGGCCGGTGGGTGGCCTGCGCCTCGGCGGCCGCGCTCATCGTCGGTTGGTGCTCAACGAGCTCGTAGTACACGCCCTGACCCTCGAGATAATCCGTGACCGCCTCGACCCCTGTGGTGCTGGGCTGTCCGGTTTGCTCGGTCATGTCGACCTCCTGCACTGGTGGCTGTCTCAAGCGCACCGTAGCCCCTCGCCACCGGCGATTCATGCGGGGAAAACCGCTGAGTCGCACGGGGTTCTACCGAGGGCCGAGGCCACCTGGCGCGGACCGTCGAGGTGTGCGATGTTCCGCTCGTGCTCGAGGGAATCCGTGCTCTCCTGCTCGACCTCGACGGCGTCCTCTATGTCGAGGACGAGCCGGTCCCGGGAGCTGTGGAGGCGGTCGAGCGGCTGCGGCGGTCGGGGCTCGCGCTTCGCTTCGTCACGAACACCACCGCCCACCCTCGCGGGCGCACACTCGAAAAGCTCACCCGGCTCGGCTTCGACGTGGAGGAGCGGGAGCTGATCACCCCGGCGGCGCTGGCGGTCCGCCACTGCCGCGAGCGCGGCTACACGCGCGTAGCGCTCGTGATGAACGACGAGGTGAAGCACGACTTCGAGGGTCTCGAGGAGACCGAGCGCGGAGCCGAGGCCGTGATCGTGGGCGACCTCGGCGAGGCCTTCGGCTACGACGTGCTCAACGCAGCCTTCCGGCAGGTGATGGACGGCGCGGAGCTGATCGCGCTGCAGAAGAACCGCTTCTGGCTGCGCGCGGACGGGCTCTCGCTCGACGTGGGCCCGTTCGTGGCGGCGCTCGAGTACGCCACCGCCCGCGATGCCTACGTGGTGGGCAAGCCGGCCCGCGGTTTCTTCGACGAGGTGCTCCGCGAGATGGGCGGCAGGGCGCAGGAAGCCGCCATGGTCGGAGACGACGTGGAATCGGACATCGGAGGCGCCTTGCACGCGGGCCTCGCCGGGATCCTCGTGATGACCGGCAAGTACCGCGAGGAGGTGGTGCGCCACTCCGGCATCGAGCCGACCGCCACGGCCCGCTCGATCGCGGACGTCCCGTCGCTGCTGGGCGCCTGAGCATCCCGTAGTTCCCCGTAGTCGGGCTGCGGCGAAGCTCGCTAGCCGGGAGCGCGCGCCCGGTTTACGTTCCGACCACATGGCGGTTGCGCCTGCAAGTCCCTACGCCACGATCCGGAAGGGCCCTTCCGCGCCCTCGGTTGCTCCGAACATGCCGGACTACGAGGCGTCGGGTGGCGATCGCTGGCTCGGCAAGCAGGAGGAGTCGTGGATACCAACAAGGCCGACATCGAGAGATCGCCCCCGAGAGGGACCTCGGCGCCCTCGACGACATCGACTCCTTCGACTTTCCCAACCTGGTGATCGCGCCCCACGAGCGCACCGGGGTGGAGGTGCCTGAGCGCGACTACCCGAAGCACACGACCCTCAACGGGTGCATCGCCTACCTCGGCGGCGCCCGGAAGGAGCAACTGCAATGACCACGGAAGCGCAGCAGACAGACGACCTGACTCTCGACGAGTACGCCGAGCGCATCGCGGGCGGACAGCCGGTGGCCGCGCCGTCACCCGCTGCCGGCGCCAAGCGACGACCGCGCTGGCTGGTGGGCGTGCTCGGCGGCAGCGAGCAGAAGGGACGCTGGCGGCTGGGCAGCCGCCTCCGCGTGATCGCGGTGCTCGGCGGCGTGACCCTCGACCTCGGTCAGGCACAGCCAGAGGCGCCCGAGAGCCTCATCACCGTGGTGGCGATCCTCGGCGGAACCGAGATCCAAGCGCCCCCGGGCGTGCCGGTGGAGCTCACCGGCTTCTCGCTGCTCGGCGGCAAGAGCGACGAGCGCCCGCCAGGGCCGCGGCTGCCCGGCTGCCCGGTGGTGCGGGTGCGTGTGTTCTGCATCTTCGGCGGCGTGAAGATCAAGGAGCGCAAGAAGAGCAGCGAGTAGGGCGTCCTCGGCCGGGCCGATGCTCCACCTGATCTGGACCAACCTGGTCCGCGGACGGACCCGCACGGCGCTCACCGCGACGGGCATCGCGATCGGCGTGGCCTCGATAGTGGCGCTGCTCTCGCTCGCGGGAGGCATTGACAGAAGCGCCGCCGGGCTGATCAACCTCGGTCAGGCCGAGATGGGACTCTTCCAGGGCGGCATCTCCGAGCTGACCGCGTCGACTCTGCCCGTGTCGCTCGCCGAGAGGGCGAAGGCCGTGCCCGGAGTGGCCGATGCGTCCCCGGTGGCAGTGCTCACGGGCGAACTCCCGCGCGTCCGCTCATTTCTGGTCTTCGGGATCGAGCCGCACAGCTTCATCAGGGACCGGCTCGTGCTCGTGGAGGGGCACCTCGCCACCGGCAACCAGGCGATGGTGGGCGAAGGCGCCGCTCAGGCGCTCGGGCTGAAGGCCGGCGACACGCTCACCCTCCGCGGGCACACCTACCCGGTGGCGGCCATCTACCACGCGGGCGTGCCCTTCGAGGATCAGGGCGCCGCCCTCCCGCTCGCGGAGGTGCAGCGGTTGTCCGGCAATACGGGCAACGCCACCACCATCGCGGTCTCGATCAAGCGCGGCGCCCGCGCGTCTGTGGTGGAGGACCGCCTCCAGCGGGCGTTTCACGGCATCGTGGCGATCAGCCAGCCGGGCCAGATCTCGCGGGTGGACACGAACAGCCTGCTGATCCGCCGCGCGGTGGCCGCGATGACGGTGCTCGCGCTCGCCATCGGGGCGTTCGCGGTGATGAACACCACGCTGCTGGCGGTGCTCGAGCGCCAGGGCGAGTTCGCGCTGCTGGCGGCAGTGGGATGGACTCCGGGCAGGATCGCCAGGCTGGTGCTCGGCGAGGGGCTCGGGGTGAGCATCCTCGGCGCCCTGCTGGGACTCGGGCTCGGCGTGGCGGCCAGCGAGTTCGTGGTCCGCGCGCTTGCCGCCTCGACGCTCGTGCCGCCGGTGGTGACCGCCTGGACCCTGGCGCGGGCCCTGATGGTGGGCCTGGCGATCGGGGTGATCGGCGGGATCTATCCCGCCTGGCGCGTCACGCGGATCCCGCTCGCCCAGACGCTCGCTTAGCGCGTCCCGGCAGCCCGGCCTTGCCGTTCCCGGACTGGATGCGGATCGCCTCGGACAGCGTGGGGAGCCGCTCCTCGATCACGATCGGCCCTGCGGACAAGTACGGACGAGGATCGGTCGCAACCCCCATGCCGGACCAGTGGCGGCAGCGGATTCGCACGGGCACGCCGGCGCCTAACTTTGCGCCCGTGCCGACGCCAGTGCCGACCTCCCTCTCATACGAGCGGCGCAGCGAACGGCCAACACGCGCGGCCGAGGCCCGGCCACTCCCCCTCCCCGCGGGTCGGTGCCTCGGCGTGCGCCCCTCTGCGTGAGGGCTGCCTCCCGCTAGGGCGGTGGCCCGTGCCCGGCGAGTACGTCCGCGGAGTACGCGGCCAGCTCCCCGCGCGCGATCGCCGCGCGGATCTGCTCCATCAGCCGCGCCATGAACGTGAGGTTGTGGAGCGTGATGAGGCGCGCCGCCGTCAGCTCGTTCGCGCGCGCGAGGTAGTGCAGGTAGGCGCGGGTGTGCTCGCGGCAGGCCGGACAGGGGCAGCCGTGCTCGATCGGCTCGCGGCTGTGGCGCTGCTCCGGCTTCTTAAGGTCGAGCCGCCAGCGGGCCCCCGGGTCCGGCACGAGCGCGGTGCCGTGGCGACCGAGCCGGGTGGGCGTTGCGCAGTCGAAGGTATCGATGCCGGCGGCCACGGCGTGGAGGATGTCGTCCACGTCGCCGATCCCCAGCAGGTGGCGCGGCTGCTCGTCCCCCACAGGGCGCAACGCCCACTCCACCACCTCGTGCATCTGCGCCTTCTCCTGGCCGAGTGAGCCGCCGACGGCCACGCCGTCGACGTCGGACGACGCCACGCGCTCCGCGGACTGGAGCCGCAGATCCTCGTACACCCCACCCTGCACGATGCCGAACAGCAGCTGCCCGTCGGGCGCGTTCGCCCGCTGCCAGTCGATGCAGCGGTCGAGCCAGCGGTGGGTGCGCTCCGTGGAGCGCACCGTGTAGTCGCGGTCCACGTGGAACGGCGTGCACTCGTCGAACGCGAGCGCGATGTCCGAGCCGAGAGCCGCCTGCACCTCCATCGACGTCTCCGGCCCCATGAAGCGCTCACTGCCGTCGGCATACGACTGGAAGCGCACGCCCTCCTCGTCGATCGAGAGGATGCGGCTCTCGCGCTGGCCGCGCCGCCCCTTGATCTCGTCGGCCACCGAGCCGTGACCCATCGAGAACACCTGAAAGCCGCCCGAGTCCGTGATGATCGGCCGCCGCCAGCCCATGAACTCGTGCAGCCCGCCCATCTTCGCGATGTGCTCGTGGCCCGGCCGGATGAAGAGGTGGAAGGTGTTGCCCAGCACCATCTCGTAGCCGAGCGCCGCCACCTCCGATGCGTGCAGCGACTTGACCGTCGCGCTCGTGGCTAGCGGGACGAAGGCGGGCGTGTGCACCTCGCCGTGCGGCGTAACGAGACGCCCGCTCGGGCGGAGCCGTCGCGGGCGTCGATCGTGAATGAGCTCATCGCCCGCCCGAGACTATTCGGACGGGCGAGAAGCGGTTAGCTGTCGGACTTCTCGGAAGCCGTTCCCTCTACCGTCGCGGGCTCGCCGCCGTTCGCGCCGATGCTGATGCGGCGCGGCTTGCGCTCCTCGGGCTTGGGGATCCGGACCTCGAGCACGCCCTTGTCGAAGGACGCGCTGATCGCCTCGGCGTTCACGCCCTCGGGGAGCGTGAGCGAGCGGCTGAAGCGGCCGAACGAACGCTCGAGGCGGTACCAGCCCCGCTCCTTGCGCTCATGCTCGGTCTTGCGCTCGCCGGACACGGTGAGGACGTTGTCCTGCACCTCGATCGCGACGTCGTCCTCGCCGAGGCCTGGAAGATCGGCCTTGAGGAGGAAGTGATCCTCGGCCTCGACCAGGTCCATCGCGGGCGCCCAGCGCTGGGCGCGGTTGGCGGTGGTAGACGGGTCGAAGAGGGTGTCGAACAGACGGCTGATTTCGCTTGAGAACGGCTCAGGCTTCATCAGGAGTGCCATGAGACGCTACCTCCATTTGAGACAGTGGATACGAGCGTCTCTGAGTATAGAAACCTCAGTCTTAGAGTGTCAAGTTTCTTCAGCCGCCGACTAAGGACTCCCCCGTCATCTCCTCAGGCTGTTGCTCGCCCAGCAGGGCCAGCACCGTGGGCGTGACATCCGCCAGCACGCCGCCCTCGCGCAGCTCGGCCACGTCCGCGGTCACGATCAGCGGCACCGGGTTGAGCGAGTGCGCGGTGTTGGGGCTGCCGTCGTCTTCGAGCATGTGGTCGCAGTTGCCGTGGTCGGCGGTGATCACGCAGGCGCCGCCCGACTCGTGCACGGCCCCCACCACGGTGCCGAGGCAGCCGTCCACGGTCTCCACCGCCTTCACCGCCGCCTCGATCACGCCGGTGTGGCCGACCATGTCCGGGTTCGCGAAGTTGATGATCCCGAAGCGGTAGTCGCCGTCGCGCCAGTGCTGCGCGAACGTGTCGGCCGCGGCGCGAGCGCTCATCTCGGGCTTGTAGTCGTAGGTGGGGACGTCGCGCGGCGAGTCGACGAGGAAGCGGTCCTCGCCGGGATACGGGTGCTCCTCGCCGCCGTTGAAGAAGTAGGTGACGTGGGCGTACTTCTCGGTCTCGGCCACGTGCAGCTGTGCCGCGCCCTCGGCCGCCAGAGTCGAGGCGAGCGTGACCTCTGGGCGGTCGGGCTTGAACGCCACCGGGTAGTCCCAGTCCTCCTGGTACTCGGTGAGCGAGGCGAACTCGACCTGCGGCGCGTCGCCGCGGTCGAAGTCGGCGAAGTCCGGGTCGGCCAGGGCCTGGGTGAGCTGGCGAGCCCGGTCCGGGCGGAAGTTGAAGAACAGCACGGCGTCGCCGTCGCGGATCTTGCCCTCGCCGCCCACGAGCGTCGGCTTGATGAACTCGTCTGTCTCGCCGCGCTCGTAGGCGGCGCGCACCGCGGCCTCGCCGCTGTCGGCGTGCGGGGTGTCGGCCTCGCCCTGCACGATCGCGTCGTAGGCGAGCTTCGTGCGATCCCAGCGCTTGTCCCGGTCCATGGCGTAGTAGCGGCCCGTGACCGTGGCCACGCGCCCGCCGACCTCGCCCAGCCAGCCCTCCACCTCCGCGACGTAGCCCGCGCCGGAGTCGGGCGCAGTGTCGCGCCCGTCGCTGAAGGCGTGCAGCACGATGTCCGGCACCTCCTCGCGCGCGGCCATCTCGATGCACGCGTGCAGATGCTCGAAGCCGGAGTGCACGCCGCCCATCGAAACCAGTCCGAGCAGGTGCAGCCGCCCGCTCTCCCGCCCCGCCGCGCACACCTGCTTCAGCACAGGGTTGTCGAAGAACGAGCCGTCGTCGATCGCGTCCTGGATGCGGGTGAGGTCCTGTTTCACCACCGCGCCGGCGCCGAGGTTGAGGTGGCCCACCTCGCTGTTGCCCATCTGGCCATCCGGCAGGCCCACCGCGCGCCCGCAGGTGGTGAGCTGCGTGTGGCGGTAGCGGCCCCAGAGCTCGTCGAACACCGGAGTGTTCGCCAGCGAGATCGCGTTGCCGGGTCCGTCCGGCGCCAGGCCCCAGCCGTCCAGCACCACCAGGCAGACCCGTGGAACCGGCGGGCTGCCCGGGCCGTCCGGCAGGGTCATGCGGCGGAGGAGGCTGCGGACACGATCTCCGCGAAGCCCTCGGGATCGAGGCTGGCCCCGCCCACCAGCGCGCCGTCCACGTCGGGCTGCGCGAGGATCTCTGCCGCGTTGTCGGGCTTCACGCTGCCGCCGTACTGCACCCGCACGCGCTCGGCCGACTCCTTCGAGCGGTCGCCCACCAGCGCGCGGATGAAGGCGATCGCCTCCTGCGCCTGCTCGCTGGTGGCCACCTTGCCGGTGCCGATCGCCCAGATCGGCTCGTACGCGATCACCACCTTGGGGAGGTCCGCCGGGTCGACCTTCTCGAGCGCCTCCTGCACCTGGTGGCGCAGCCGCCGCTCGGTCTCGCCCTGCTCGCGCTCCTCCTCGCTCTCCCCCACGCAGAGGATCGGCTCGAGGCCGGCCGCGAGCGCCGCCGGCACCTTCTCCTGCAGGGCGCGGTCGGTCTCGTTGTAGTACTGGCGCCGCTCGGAGTGGCCGAGCACCACCCCGTGCACGCCGATCTCCGTGAGCATCGGTGCCGAAACCTCGCCCGTGTAGGCGCCCTGCGGATCGAAGTGCATGTTCTGGGCGAGCACCTTGATGTTCGATCCCTTGCACGCCTCCACCACCGGCGAGAGCGCCGTGTACGGCACGCACAGCCCCACCTCCACGCCGTCGAGGCCCTTCACGAGCGGGCGCAGCGCCGCCACGAACGCCTGCGCCTCGGCGATCGTCTTGTACATCTTCCAGTTGCCGGCGATGTAGGGGCGGCGCTTAGGCGTCATCGAGCGCCTCCACCCCCGGCAGCTCCTTGCCCTCGAGCAGCTCGAGCGCGGCTCCGCCGCCCGTGGACATGTGCGTGACCTTGTCCGCCAGGCCGAACTCGGCGAGCGCGGCGGCGCTGTCGCCGCCGCCCACCACGGTCTTGCCCGGCGAGGCCGCCACGGCTTCGGCGAGCGAGCGCGTGCCGGCGGCGAACGGCTCCATCTCGAAGGCGCCCATCGGCCCGTTCCAGAACACCGTCCCGGCGGCTGTCACCTCGCGCCCGAACGCCTCGGCCGTGCGCAGGCCGATGTCGAGTCCCATCCAGCCGTCGGGGATGTCCGTGCCCTCCAGCTCGGTGCGCTCGGTGTCGGCGTCGAAGGTCCTGCCGAGCACGAGGTCGATCGGCAGCAGCAGGCGGCAGCCGGATTTCTCCGTCCGCTCGAGCACACCGCGCGCCACCTCCACGCCCTCTTCGTATACGAGCGAGTCGCCGGTGGGCTTGCCCTGCGCCTTGAAGAACGCGAACGTCATCGCGCCGCCGATCAGGATCGTGTCCGCGATCTCCATGAAGCGGTCGATCAGCTTCACCTTGTCGGTGACCTTGGCGCCGCCGAGCACCACCACGAGCGGCCGCTCGGGGTTCTCCACGAGACCCTCGAGCGTCGTCACCTCCCGTTCCAGCAGGTGGCCGGCCACGGCCGGGCGCAGGAAGTCGGTGACGCCCGCGGTGCTGGCGTGCGCCCGGTGAGCGGAGCCGAAGGCGTCGTTGACGTAGGCCTCGCCGAGCGAGGCGAGCTCCCGCGACAGCTCCGGATCGTTCTTGGTCTCGCCGGGCTCGAAGCGGGTGTTCTCGAGCACCAGGATCTCGCCGGCCTCGAGCCGCCCCACGCCGCGGCGCACCTCCGGACCGACCACCTCCGGGGCCTGGTGCACGTGCTTGCCGATCAGCTCGCCGAGCCGGTCCGACGCCGGGCGCAGCGAGAACTTCGGGTCACGTCCTTTGGGCCGCCCGAGGTGCGAGCAGAGCACGAGGGCGGCGCCACGGCCGCGCAGCTCGTTGATCGTGGGCAGAGCGGCGCGGATGCGGGCGTCGTCGGTCACGCGCCCGTCGTCGAGCGGGACGTTGAAGTCCACCCGCACGAGCACCGGCATGCCCTCGCGCACGTCGAGGTCGCGCACCGTCTTCTTGCGGAACGCCGGCATGGTGGGAGTTTCGGCCTGTCGCGTCGTGGCGCGTTCGGACTAGCCGCCCGCCTGCGCCGGCGCGCGCGCCAGGACCCGCTCCGTCAGGTCAACCAACCGGTTCGAGTAACCCCACTCGTTGTCATACCACGCGCAAACCTTCACGAAGGTGCCGTCGATGACCATCGTCATGCCCGCGTCGAAGATCGACGAGTACGGGTTCTGCTCGATGTCGCTCGACACGATCGGGTCCTCGGTGTACTGGAGGATGCCCTCGAGCGAGCCCCTGTCGGCGCGCTCCTTGAAGGCCGCGTTCACCTCTTCGACGCTCGTCGACTTCTCGACCGTGCAGACGAGGTCGACGAGCGATCCGGTGGGCACCGGGGCGCGGACGGAGGTGCCGTTGAGCTTGCCGTCCAGCTCCGGGATCACGAGCCCGATCGCCTTCGCGGCGCCGGTTGAGGTCGGGATCAGGTTGACCGCCGCAGCGCGGGCGCGCCGCAGGTCCTTGTGGGGGGCGTCCTGAAGTCGCTGGTCCGAGGTGTACGCGTGGATCGTGGTCATCAGGCCGTGCACGACCCCGAACGTCTCGTGCAGCACGTGCACCACGGGGGCGAGGCAGTTGGTGGTGCACGACGCGTTGGAGATCACCGAGTGCTGCTCGGGGTCGTACGCGTCGTCGTTGACGCCGAGTACGAGCGTTGCGTCAGGGCCGGTGGCGGGCGCCGAGATGATCACCTTCTGCGCGCCGGCCTCGAGGTGCTTGGCGGCGTCGTCACGCTTGGTGAAGAAGCCGGTGGACTCGATCACCACGTCGGCGCCCGCCTCGCCCCACGGCAGCGCCGCCGGGTCGCGCTCCGCGAACACCTTCAGCTCCTTGCCGTCGATCACGATCGCGTCGTCCGTGGCCTCGACCTCGCCGGGGAAGGGCCCCAGGATCGAGTCGTACTTGAGCAGGTGGGCGAGCGTGCCGGTGTCGGTGATGTCGTTGACGCCGACCCAGTCGATGTCAGCGCCCTTCGCGTGCGCTGCCCTGAATACGTTTCTGCCGATCCGGCCGAAGCCGTTGATTCCGGCCCTTACCGACATCCGGCCTTCCTTTCTCGTTCCGGGTTCCCCGACGTCCGCAATCTATCAGCGGACTCACTGCCCGCTCCGGGAGCGGCGGAAACGCGTCAGGGGCGGCGCGGCGGCCTGTCCACGTCGCGGTGCACCACGTCCACGAGCAGTTCGTCGCGGTCGCCGTAGACCTCCGCGAGATGCTCCGCGATCACCACCGAGCGGTGCCTGCCACCGGTGCAGCCGATCCCGATCGTGAGATGCGACTTGCCCTCCCTGATGTAGGCGGGGAGCAGGTAGTCGAGCAGCGGGACGAGCCTGTCGTAGAACTCGCTGACGCCGTCCGAGTTGTTCACGTAGTCCACCACCGGGCGGTCGCGCCCGGTGAGCTCGCGCAGGTCGGGCTCGTAGTGCGGGTTGGGCAGGAAGCGGACGTCGAAGGAGAGGTCGGCCTCGCGCGGGGTGCCGTGCTTGAACCCGTAGGTGAGGAAGGTGATCGCGAGCTTGCCCTCCGTCTCGGGCGTGAGCATCTTGTCCGCCACCACCTTGCGCAGCCGGTTGGCGGACATGTCCGTGGTGTCGATGCGGACGTCGGCGCGCTCGCGCAGCGGTTCGAGCAGCCCGCGCTCCTGGTGGATGCCGCCGGCCACCTCGCCGCCGGTCGCCAGCGGGTGCCTGCGGCGCGTCTCCTTGTAGCGGTTCACCAGCTCGTGCTCTGACGCGTCGAGGAACAGCAGGCGGTAGTCGGTACCGCGCTCCTCCAGCTCGTCGAGCACCCGCAACAGACCCTCGAAGAACTCGCCGCCGCGCACGTCCGACACCACCGCGGCGCGCTCCACCTTGCTGCCCTCGTGCTGGAACAGGTCGGCCAGCGACAGGATCATCTCGGGCGGCAGGTTGTCGACGCAGAAGTAACCCGCGTCCTCGAAGCAGGCCATCGCCTGGGACTTGCCTGCCCCGGAGAAGCCGGTGATCACGACGAAATCCTCGATCGACCCGCTGAGCGGACGGCCCGTGGTGCGCTTGAGCGCCTTGCGCCAGGACGGCATCTGTGGTTGACGTTAGCGCGCGGGTCGGCCGCGTCTTCAGCGAATCTTGTGAACGTAGTCGTGGATGTCGCGCGCGACCTTGCCGGGCAGCCCCGGCACCGCCTCGAGCTCCTCGCGGCTCGCCTGCAGGAAGCGCTCGGGCGAGCCGAAGTGCTGGAGCAACACGCGCTTGCGCGACGGGCCCACGCCGGGCAGGTCGTCGAGTATCGAACGTGTCATCGCGCGGTCGCGCCTGCCGCGGTGGAACTCGATCGCGAAGCGGTGCGCCTCGTCGCGCACGCGCTGGAGCAGCTGCAGCGCGGGTGTGTCGTGCGGGAGCACCACCGGCGTCTGGATGCCGGGCACGAAGATCTCCTCGATCCGCTTGGCGAGGCTGACCACGACCACGCCCATGTCGCGGAACTCCGTGAGCGGCTCGAGCCCCGCCGATAGCTGTCCCTTGCCGCCGTCGATCACGATCAGCCCGGGCGCGGTGGCGAAACTCGCGTCATAGCTCTTCTCGTGCGGCGAGCGCTCTCGCTGCGCCACGTACTGGGCCATGCGGCGCGAGAGCACCTCCTGCATCGCGGCGAAGTCGTCCTGGGCTGCCTCCCGGATGGCGAAGCGGCGGTAGTCGGACTTCTTCGGCGCACCGCCCTCGAACACCACCATCGACGCCACCGTGTGCGTCTCGCCCAGGTTGGAGATGTCGAAGCACTCGATCCGCATCGGTATCTGCTCCATGCCGAGCTCTTTCTGCAGGCCCTCCAGCGCCTCGATGCGCTGCACGCGGCGGTGCTCTGAACGCAACCTGTCCTGGTCTAGCGCGAGCCGGGCGTTGCGCTCGGCCAGCTCGAAGATGCGACGCTTGTCGCCTCTCTCCGCGTGCCTGATCTCCACGGGCGCGCCACGCTGGTCGCCGAGCGCCTCCTCGAGCACCTCGGTGCGACGCAGGCCGCGCGGCACGATCACCTGCGGCGGGATCGCCGGCGAGGTGGCGTAGTACTGGAGGATGAACTCCTCGGCCACCTCGGCCTCGTCGCGGCCGGCGGCGTTCTCGAGGTAGAAGCTCTGGCGGTCGGCCAGCACGCCGTCGCGCACCTGGAACACCTGGGCGTTGGCGTCGGTGCCCTCGGCCGCCACCGCCACCGCGTCGAGCGTGCCCACCGACTCGTTGGAGATGCGCTGGCGCTCGAGCAGGCTGCGCACGGCCTTGAGCCGGTTGCGCAGCAGCGCTGCGTGCTCGAACTCCTGCTCGGCCGCGGCCTCCTTCATCTCCCTTTCGAGATCCTTCTCGATCTGCCGGTAGCGCCCGGAGAGAAATGCGACGATCGACTCGATGCTGCGCCGGTACTCCTCCTTCGACACGTAGCCCACGCACGGCGCCTGGCAGCGCTTGATGAAGTAGTCGAGGCAGGGGCTGCCGCTCGCGCGGCCGGGCTCGGGGCCGTCGCAGGTGCGGAACTGGAACACCTTGCCGAGCAGGTCGAGCGTCTCGCGGACGCGCTTGGCGTTGGAGAAGGGCCCGAAGTAGGCGCGGCCCCGGCGGTGCTTCTCGCGCGTGAAATAGACGCGGGGGAAGTCCTCGTCCAGCGAGATCGCGATGTAGGGATACGACTTGTCGTCGCGGAGCCGGACGTTGTAGCGGGGGCGGTACTGGCGGATGAAGGTCTGCTCGGCGAGCAGCGCCTCCGCCTCCGTCTGCGTTGCGATGAACTCGATGTTCTCGATCTCGTCGAGCAGGTCGGTGGAGCCGCGCGTGGACGGGCTCGAGAAGTGGCTCTGCACGCGCTTCTTCAGCGACTTGGCCTTGCCCACGTAGAGCACGCGGCGGCGCGAGTCGCGGAACAGGTAGACCCCGGGCGCGTCCGGCAGCGCGCGCCGCTGTTCGCGGATGCGCGACTCGCGATCGGTTGCGTTTGCCGTGTTGGTGGCCACCCGGTTCGAGGATACGGAGTGGCCTGGAGGGCTCACCCGGGCGTCCCTGCCGGCGCACACCCCGCGTGCTGGGAGCGCGTCAGCAGCCCGTGGCTGCTCGCAGCGCCGCGCAGATCTGCGGCAGCTTCGACGACCTCGCATAGTTCCAACAGCGTGGGGCGATCGCGTTGAAGAGCGTCTCCGCGGATGGGAGACTCGCCGGACGATGGTTGTTCAGGCCTCGCCCAGGAGCATCCACATCGAGATGCTCGGCGGCTTCCGAGTACTCGCCGACGGCGTCGAGCTGGCGGCGCCGGGTTGGCCGGGACGGCGCTCCGCCGAGCTTGTGCAGCTGCTCGCGCTGGCGAATCGCCACCGGCTCAGTCGCGAGCAAGTCATCGAGGCGCTCTGGGCGCACCTCGATCCGAAGGCGGGCGCCGCAAACCTGCGCAAGGCGGCCTACCACGCCAGGCAGGCGCTCGGCAGCCAGGATGCCGTCGTGCTCCGCGGCGGCCTCGTGAGCCTGTTCCCGTCGTGCGACGTGGAGACGGATGCCGAGCGCTTCGAGCGTGCCGGAGAGGCGGCGCTGCTGGGAGGTGACCCGGCAGCGTGCGCCGGCGTGGCGGCTACGTACACCGGCGACCTCCTGCCGGACTCGCCCTACGAGGAGTGGGCGCAGGAATACCGGGGGTGGCTGCGGTCGCGCTGGCTCGAGCTGTTGCGCCAGAGCGGTGACTGGGCACGCCTGGTGGAGGCCGAGCCAACGGACGAGGCCGCCCACTGCGAGCTGATCAGGGCAGCCCTGGCAAGCGGCCGCCGTCACGAGGCGATCCGCTGGTACGGGCACCTGAAGACCAACCTGGCGCGTGGGCTGGGCGTGCTGCCGGGGCCGGAGAGCGAGGCGCTGTACCGCGAGTGCGTCGCCGGTCTCGGCCCGGCGGAGCCTGAGTTCGTCGGGCGCCAGGTGGAGCTAGCGAGGGCCACCGCCGCGCTCCGCGCTGCCGCGCGAGCCGAGGCCGGGGTGGTTGTGGTCCGCGGGCCGGCGGGCGTTGGCAAGTCCGCGTTCTGCCGGCGGCTCTGCGGGGTGGCGCGGGCGGAGGGGTGGCTCGTGGTGAGCGTCGCCACCGCCGACTGGGGCACTCCCTACGCGCCCATCGAGCTGGCGGTGGAGGAGTTGCTCGATCATGACCGATCGGTGCTCGACGCTCTGCCGCAACACACATGCGCGGTGCTCGGCCGGCTGAGCCCCGTGTTGACTCCCACCCCTGCGCTCGACGGCCCGCTCACTCGGCATCAGGTGATCGGCGCCCTGCGCCAACTGCTGCTCGCACGCGCCGACGTCGAAGGGACCGCGGTGATGCTGGTGGTGGACGACGCCCACCTGGCGGACGACGCCACCGCGGAGGTGCTGCATCACCTCGGCCGCGCAGGCTCTGGCGCTTTCCTGATCGTGCTCGCCTACCGGGCGGAGCTCGCGAGTGCAACGCTCCACCGGAGTGTCGCCGGCCTGGTGCGTGGCGGCAGGGCGATCGAGATCGACCTCGGGCCGCTGGAGCGCGACGACGCCGCGGCGCTCGTGGCCGCGGGCGCGCCGTCGAGGCCGGACCCGGCCGCCGTCGAGCGGATCGTCGAGCTCGCCGAGGGCAATCCCTTCTTCCTCCTGGAGTTGACGCGAGGCCTGGCGGAGGGCGTCCCGGCGGCCATCCCGGCGACCGTCTGGGACGCGATCGGCGCTCGCTTTCTCGAGCTCGACGACGCCACGCTGGCGATGCTCGCCCGGCTGGCCGTGGCGGGAGATAACCTCGAGCTGGCGAGCGTCCTCGCCCTAACCGGACTGCCCGAGCCGGAGGCGTGCGCCTTGCTCGACGCGGCCCTCGAGACTGGAGTGCTGGTGGTTGCAGGCGCCCACTACCGCTTCCGGCACGAGCTGGTTCGCCAGGCGCTTGTGGAGCGCCTGCCGCAGCACCGGCGAATCGCCGTCCACCGCGATGCCGCCCGGCGGCTGGCGGCGAGCGGTGGCGCGCCGGCGCTGATCGCTCGCCACTGGCTTGACGGCGGACGGCCGGACGACGCGGTCGAGTGGCTGCTGACGGCAGCTCGCGAGGCGGTCGAGGTCGGCGCATTCGCCGACGCGCTGACGCGGCTGGAGCCGCTGCTCGAGCATGAACCCGACCACGCCGAGGCGCTCTGCCTGCGCGCAGAGGTCCTGGAAGCCCTCGGCGACCGCCGGGCGCCGGAGGCCTACGCCGTAGCCGCGCGCGCCGTGGGCGAGCCGGCGTCGCACGAGATTCGGCCGAGGCAGGCGTTTGCGGAGATCAAGTCGGGTGACCCAAGCGCAGCGCTCAGGACGCTCAAGGGGGTGACGCCCACCAGCGTGCGGGGTCTGCTGTCTCAGGCGCTCACACTCAGCGCGGCGGCGGCGATCGGCCCCTACGGCGACGTGGACTTCGCGGTTAGGAAGGCGGAAGAGGCCTACCGTCTGGCGATGGGAGCGGGGGACAGCGGCGCGGTGCTCGACGCCTCGTGGGCGGCGGCGCTGGCGGCGCACTCCACCGGTCGGCTACCCGACCGCCTGCGCGAGTACCTGCTCTCGACGCACGAAGTGCCGGAGCTCGCGATCCGCGTCTTCGACGGCCAGCTCTGCGTGACCGAACGGCTGCTCCATGGCGCCCTCCCTTACGACGAGGTGATCGCCTTTGCGGACTCGCTCGGGGCAGAGGCGCAGCGGCTGGGGGCAGGCCGCGGCAGCGCGTTCGCGATGACGCTGCGGGGCGAGGCCAAGCTGCTGTCCGGAGATCTGAACGAAGCCGATCTCGACCTGGCTGCCGGGGCGCGGCTGCACGCGGCCATCGACGCGCCGACCGGCGAGGCGCTGTCGCTCCAGCGGCGCGCGGAGGTGGCGCTGTACCGCGGCCACCACGCCGAGGCGGACGCGCTGCTCGAGCAGGCGCTGGCCAGGGCGCGCGAGTCAAACGTCGGCCACCACATCCTCGACCGCGTCTACGGGACAAAGGCTGCGGCGGCGCCCGACCCCGACAGCGCCCTGGCGGCGGTCGAGGAGGCGGAGGCCGGAATCCGCGGCCCGACGGAGACATGCCCCACCTGCAGCATCACCTTCCTCGTGCCGGCCGCAATCGCATCTGCCCGGGGCGGTGATCTGGATCGCGCGGAGCAGTACGTGCAGCGGGCCGACACGCTTGTCGACTTTGTAAGCCTGCCTCCTGCCTGGCGTGCCGCGGTGGAAGAGGCCAAGGGACACCTCGCCCACGCGGCAGGCAGCCCTGAGGTCGCCCGAAGACATTTCCGCGCGGCCGCGGAGCGCTTCAGGGCGCACAGCCAGCCGCTTGACGAATGGCGCTGTGCCGGCCTTGCGGCGAACCCGTCCTGAGCAGGAACGTTTCAGGAATGCCGGGGCGGCACGCTCCTCCCGTTCCCAACGAAGGAGTCTTGTCATGACCGGAGCGATGGAGATGGTGGCGGCCGCCAAGGCGGGAATCGAGAACCTGACACCGGCCGAGGTTGCCGAGGAGCTCGACAGCGGCGACGTGCTGCTGGTCGACCTTCGCGAGCCGGAAGAGACCGATAGGGGCGTGATTCCGGGCGCCGTCCGCTCGCCCCGCGGCATGCTCGAGTTCAACGCCGACCCCGCCACGCCCTTCTACCTCGATGGATTTGATCGCGGCCGGAGGGTGATCCTCTACTGCGCGGCCGGCTCGCGCTCGGCTCTGGGAGCGTGCACGCTCCAGCAGCTTGGCTACCGCGACGTGGGTCACCTCGAGGGCGGCTTCGCGGCGTGGGTGAACGAGGGCAGGCCGGTGGCTCCACCGAGCGGTGCCGCACCGGCTGCCGCGGAGGACACGATGCAGCGGCTGGCGCGCGAGGAGCTGGCGGTGGCAATCGAAGGCGACGGCGTCGAGCTGCGCCTGCACGACGCGGGCGGGATGACCGTGTGCTTCGTCCGCCTTCCCGCCGGCGCGAACCTCGCCCCCGCGCTGCGTGGCCTTCCCGGCGACCTGTGCCCGTGCCCGCACTGGGGCTACATGCTCAAGGGCCGCGTGCGCATGCACACGGCCGACGGGCCGCGCGACTACTCGGCCGGCGACGCCTTCTACTGGGGGCCGGGCCACGCCCCGGAGGCGCTCGAGGACTCGGAGTACGTCGACGTTTCCCCCACCGTGGAGTTCCACCGCGTGATCGATCACATCAAGGGGGGTGGGGCGAACTGACGCGCGCGGGCCGGCTCCGAGCGGCCGCAGATTGCCAACCAAATGGCTCTGGTCCTACGCCACGAGCCGCACCCCCAGTGGCGCGAAGCCCTCCCCCGCGCCACCCAGCAGGCCGAGGATCTTCGCCACGTAGGCCTGGGTCTCGGGGATAGCCGGTATGCAGCCGCAGGCGGCGACCGGCGTGGGACCCGGCGTTGTAGGCCGCGAGCGCGAGCGGCACGGAGGCGAAGCGGCGCAACAGGTCGCGCATCAGGTGCGCCTGGGCGTCGATCGAGTCCGCTGGATCGAAGGGGTTGGCGAGGCCGTACGCCCGCGCCGTGCCGGGCATGAACTGTGCGATGCCCTGGGCACCTGCGCCCGACTCGGCGAAGGGGTTGAAGTTCGACTCCGCGTACAGCTGCGCCGCCAGCAAGGCGCCGGACACGTTCCAGCGCTGCGCCGCCGCTGAGATGACTGATTGCAACGAGGGCGGCACGAAGTTGGGCAGCGTCTTCAGCCGCGCGCCATCACCAAAGCCCACCGACGTCGTGCCGGCGTTGAGCGAATACCCGTAGTGCCAAGGTTCCCAGCTGTACCTCTGGACGAAGCCGAAGCGCTGCCCGTTGGCCGCGAGCCACCCGTACGCGGACGGCGGTCCGAGGTCGAGCTCCGTGCCGAAGCGGTGGAGGCTCTGACCCGGCGGCGCTACCCACTTCGGGTCCGGGTGGGCGGCGAACAGCTTGGCCTGCTCAGCGTCCGAGCGGTAGGCGCTGACGATCAGGAGGTCGACGCCGGCGCCGCGTGCGGCCGCGGACATGCGATCGAACGCGGGCGCGACGTCGGGGCGCATCCCCTTGCCCTGACGGTACGCGAGCGGGCCGGTGTAGCCGCCGCCGTCTGCGTTCGGGTAGGCGCCGGGTCCGTTGGCTGGGGTGAGGGCGGCTGTGGCTCTTGCGGTTACTCGGACGCTCCCGGTGGCTTTGCGTCCGGGTAGGTGCACCGCCGCCGTGGCGGTGAGGGAGACGCTCACTTGGACGGGCGCGAATGAGGTCTCGTCTGGGAATTGCACGTGTGCTGCGTCGAGGTTCGCGCCGTTCCTCAATGCTCCGTCCATCGCGGCGGCGCGTCCGATCTGGAGGTACGCCGCCTTGGTGAGGTGACGGGGGCTGCGCGGACGCTCGAAGAGCCGCGGGTAGGCGGCGCGCATCGCACGCGCGGCCGACACCGCGGCCAGATCCGCGGCGCGCTGCGCGTGGCCGCGCGCGCCGAGTGCCTGTCCGAACGAGCCGAGGATGAGCGCGCCGACCACCAGCGCCGCCATTGCGGCGATGAGAACCACGAGCGCCTGGCCGGACTCGTCGCGGATCAGGCGCACGCGGCCTCCGCCAGCCGGTTAGCGGCGGCGCCCAGCGCCCCGCCAGGCTCCCAGCCCGCGGCCGCGCGGCGGGCGCCGATGCGCGACTGGGGCAACGACAGCAAGGCGCGCTCGCGCCAGCGCTCCGGGTTGCCCGCATTCGTGACCACCACGAGCGGCTCGCGCCCGTCGCGCGTGAGCGTGCGCGCCGCCAGCTCGGCGAGGGCCGGCTCCGAATCGCCCGGCGCGACGAGGATGGTGCGCTGGGCGTCCTGGGGCTGGTCGCCCGGCCGCAGGTCGAGTACGACGGGCGCGAGCTGGGTTAGCCAGGCGTAGTCGGCGGTGGTGGTGAGGCAGAGCCGGCCGGCTGCTCGTGTCGGAGCGCCGCCCGAGGCAATGAGGGCGGCGAGCCGGGTTGCGCTCCGGGCGGCGAGGTTGGACCCCGGCGCTTGGTTGGGGCCCGCGACGATCGCGGTGCCCGAATGGTCGCGGCGGGCGAGCGTGGCCGCGAGGGCTCTCGCCAGCGTGGTGGTGCCGCAGCCGGGCGCCAGTCCCACGACCGCGATCAGCGGCCAGGCGTGTACAGCGACTGGTGAGGGCGGCGGATCCGCCTTACATTCCTGACTTTTGCTGCCACTGGCGGCACAACTCAGGAACGTGGCCTCCTGTTCGGGCGGATCGAGGAGCCAGGCGCCCACACGGCCGAGCAAGCTCACGACCCCTTTCCCAGCCCGGCCGTAGCATGCACGACCAGCCGCGAGCCGATCACGGCGAGAACGGACGGTGGCCGCAGCGACACCCGCACCGAAGACTCGCCCTCCACTGCCACGCTCATCCGCGCGCGCGACCAGCCCGGCACCGCGCCCCGCGCCGCCGCCCGCGCGTCCGCGCCCCCCGCCAGTGCCAGCGCGCCCGCCTCCGCGGCGTCGCCCGCCAGCACCGCCGAGTAGCCAACCGCGAGGAGCTGGAACACCACCAGCGCGAGCAGCATCAGCGCCGGTACGGCCGCCACAAGCTCCACGCTCGCCTGCCCGCGCGAGCTCACAACCCCGCCGTGGCCGACACCCTTACTGCGCTGTGCCAGCCGGGCAGCAGCACCGGCACGGGGACCGACACCCGCACCCGGCCGCCATCGAGCTGGGTTGCGGCGGCGCCCGGGACCACGCTCCGCGCAGCCGCCCGCCCATCACGGCCCACGGCCACAGCCCGCGCTCCCGCCCGCGCCGCCGAAGCCGCCATCCAAGCCGTGTGCCCCGCCAGCACCAGCTCCCACGCGATCACGCAGGCCAGCACGAGCGCGGGCACGACGGCCACCAGCTCAACAGTCGCCTGGCCGCGTTCGCAACGCATCCCACAACGCTCGCGCGCGAGCCGTAACTGCTCCAGACCGGAGCGCTACAAGTCAGCTACAGGAGCGGAAAAAGCTCAGCTCAGTCGCCGGGCCTGCGCCCACGACCAGAACACGCCATAGCCGGCCAGCGCCAGCAGCGCCAGCCACACGATGCGACCTGAAGTGTCGCCGAACTGCCACAGCTTCTGGTAGCCGGCGAACGTCAAGAAAGCCAGCCCAATCGACGCGTAGAGAACCGCGCGGTAAGGGGTCTCCATCGACTCGAGCGTCCAGCGGTTCTCCCGGTAGAGCTGAAGCAGGAAGAAGCCCAAAGCAACCAAGAACGCGGCGCCGAGCAGCGTGAGGATCACGTTGACCGTCGGTCCGCCGCCCGGCAGCACCACGAGCGCCAGCGCGATCAGCGCGAGGATCCCGAAGTTCCGGACGTGCTTCACAACAGCGAGCTTAGCCCCCGCCGTCCGCCTTCGACTCGCGGCAGCGCTCCCGCGCGGCGTCGATCTCCGACATCGCGTCCTCACGCGAGTACCAGCCGTCCACGCGCACCTTCTTCTGCTCGAGGTCCTTGTAGACGGAGAAGAAGTGCTCGATCTCGTCGCGCAACTGCGATGGTAGGTCGTCGAGCGTGTCGAGCGTGTTCCAGGCCGGGTCCTCGAGCGGCACGCAGAGGATCTTGTCGTCGATCCCCTTGTCGTCCTCCATCTTGAACAGCGCGATCGGCTTGACCGGAATCACGCAGCCGGGAAACGTGGCCTCGGAGACGCACACCATCGCGTCGAGCGGATCGCCGTCCAGGGCGAGCGTGTCCGGTATGAAGCCGTAGTCGGTCGGATAGACCATCGAGGAGAACAGGAAGCGATCGAGCTTGATGACGCCCGACTCGACGTCGTACTCGTACTTGTTGCGGCTCCCCTTCGGGATCTCGACGAAGCAGATGAGCGTGCCGTCGTCCATCGCGCCAGCGAGGTTACCCGGTACAGTTCCCGCCGATGCGACTGCGCGCGCTCGCCATCACAGCCGTACTGACCCTCTCGAGCCTCGTGTTCGCCGCCAGCGCGTTCGCGAGCGACAACGGCCAGGGGCTCTACGGCGAGACCGACGACAAGGTCGTCAGCATCTTCGGCCTCGGCCTGGTGTTGTTCTTCACGCTGGTGGTCGTGATCGGCAGCGCGATCCAGGGCGCGCGCGACAAGCGCAAGGAAGAGAAGAAGGCCGCCCAGAAGCGCCAGCTCGCAGGCTGGTAGACCGGGCCGCGGCCCAGCGATGGCCAAGGATCCGGTGACTTACGAGCGTCGCGGCGCGGCCGCGGTGCTCACGATCGACCGCCCCGAGCGGCGCAACGCCGTGGACGGCCCCACCGCCGACCTGCTCGCGGAGGGCTACGAGCGCTTCGAGGCCGACGACGAGGCACGCGCGCTGATCCTCACCGGCGGGGGCGGCGTGGCGTTCTGCGCGGGGGCGGACCTGAAGGCGATCGACACGCTCGGCCCGCGGCTCACCGCCGACGGCGGCCCGCTCGGGTTCACACGCCGGATCGCCAGCAAGCCCACCATCGCCGCGATCTCCGGCTGGTGCCTCGCGGGTGGGCTCGAGCTGGCGCTGTGGTGCGACCTGCGCATCGCGGCGGAGGACTCGGTGCTCGGCTTCCCCGAGCGGCGCTGGGGCGTGCCCCTGATCGACGGCGGCACGCAGCGGCTGCCGCGCATCGTCGGGCTCGGCCGAGCGCTCGACATCATCCTCACCGGCCGCATGGTGCCCGCCGACGAGGCACTCGGCATGGGCCTGCTCACGGAGATCGTGCCCGCCGGCCGGCATCTCGAGCGGGCGCTCGAGCTGGCCGAGGGGCTGGCGGCGTTCCCCCAGGAGACGATGCTCGCGGACCGCCTGTCGGCGATCGAGGGCATCGGCATGACCTTCGAGCAGGGGCTCGAGCGCGAGGCTCGCAGCGGCCTCGCGCTCCACGAGATCGCGCAACGCGGCGCCGCCCGTTTCGCCGGCGGCGAGGGCCGCGGCGGCGCGGGCGCCGGCGCGTAGCGGCGACGACGCCTACGCGGCCAGCGCCGGCGCCACGCCGAGCTGCGCCATGAACTCCTCGGTGATCTCGGCCTTGCCGGTGTCGCAGACCACCTTGGCGCCCTCGGCAGGCACCTCGATCGTGAGCCGCATGGTGATTGAGGTCTCCTCGACGCTGGCACGGATGGCGGCGCGTTCCCAGACGCCCACCTGGTCTCCGACCTCGATCACGTCGCGCCGGGCCTTGTATTTGAAGGCGTACACGTGTTCATCCGTACAGGCGAGGATGAAGTGCGGCGGCAGGCCGCCGGCCTTGCGCTTGCCGAGCAGCTTGATGGCGCTGGCGGCGATCGGCGACACGTGCTGCGCGCCCATCTGCCCCCAGCTTCCACTGCGATAGAAGGTCGAGAAGGCGAGCACGGGAGCACCCGTCTTGGCCTCCACCCGCGAGCGGTTCGTCTCCACCCACCGGCGCTGCTCCTCGATGCTGAATCCGAGCGACATTGGCCCTCCTTGGTTGGCTTCCGCAGGTTGCACCGCCAGCCTGCCAACGCGGGCGCGCGGCGGTAAGGGGAGCAGCCCGGCGAAGCGCGCTTCGGAATCCCGCAGCGGCGCTTCTGGAAACCGCAGCCGCGGTAGGAGAGAATCCGCGCCAATGGCCCGCACGATCCTGATCGTGGACGACGGCGCAGGCTTCCGCCGTTTGGCTCGCAAGCTGCTCGAGTCCGAGGGCTACGAGGTGGTGGGCGAGGCGCCCGACGGCGACTCCGCGATGCGCGCCGCGCGCGAGCTGGACCCGGACGTGGTGCTGCTCGACATCAACCTGCCGGACTGCAGCGGCTTTGACCTCGCGCCGCGCCTCACGGACGCCCAGCCCGGCGCCGCGATCATCATCACCTCCACGCACGAGGGCGAGGAGCTGGACGGGCTCGCTCGGCGCAGCGGGGCGCGCGGCTTCCTCCCAAAGGCCGAGCTGTCGGTGGCCGCCATCGGCGAGCTGCTGGAGTAGCGAGATGCGGTCGGGTGAGATCGAATCCCGGCCGGTAGCGCTCGCCGATCGAGCGGTGGCGAGCGTGCTCGCCGAGACATCGGCCGAGGAGAAGCTCTACCCGCGGGTGCTCGAGGCGATCGGCCGCACGCTCGACTGGGACCTCGGCCTGATCTGGGAGGCGCCCGCGGGGGACGGGCCGCTCACCTGCGTCGAGGTGTGGTGCTCGCCGGACGCCGGCGAGGGGGTCGCCGAGTTCGCCGCCACCTCACTTCACACCGTGTTCGAGCGGATGCAGGGCCTGCCGGGCCACGTGTGGGCCACGGGCGAGCCGAACTGGATCGTCGACTTCTCGAGCCACGAGGACTTCCCGCGCGCCACGCGCGCGGCCGCGACGGGGATGCGCTCGGCCATCTGCTCGCCCATCCGCAGCGCCGGCGGCATCCTCGGCGCGATCGAGTTCTTCAGCGCGCGCACGCGCGAGCCGGACGGCGAGTTGCTCGACGCGATGGCCAGCCTCGGCAGCCAGATCGGCCAGGTGGTGGAGCGGCGCCGCGCCGAGTCGCGGGCGCGCGAGGCCGGGCGGCGCCACCGTGCGATCGTGAACGCGGCGCTCGATTGCATCATCACGATCGATCACGAGGGCAAGGTGCTCGAGTTCAACCCCGCGGCAGAGCGCACCTTCGGCTACAGCACGAGCGAGGCAGTGGGCCGTGAGATGGGCGAGCTGATCGTGCCGCCCACGCTGCGCGAGCGCCACCGCGCCGGCTTCGCGCGCTGCGTTCAGGGGGGCCACGGCCACCTGCTCGACCGCCGCATCGAGATCACCGGCATGCGCGCGGACGGGAGCGAGTTCCCTGTGGAGCTGACGATCACGCGCATCGACGTGCCGGGCGCTCCCCGCTTCACGGGCTTCCTCCGCGACATCACCGAGCGGCACAACGCCGAGGCCGAGCTGCGGGCGTCGAGGACGCGCATCGTGGAAGCCGCCGACGAGGCGCGCCGCCGGATCGAGCGCGACCTCCACGACGGCGCGCAGCAGCGGCTGGTGAACGTGGGACTCGGGCTGCGGCTCGCCCACGCACAGCTGGGCGAGAGCCCGAGCGAGACCGGAGTGCTGCTCGAGGACGCGTTGCGCGAGCTCACGCGGGCCACGGCGGAGCTGCGCGAGCTGGCCCGCGGCATCCACCCAGCGGTGCTCACCGACGGCGGGCTCGAGCCCGCGATCGCCGGGCTGGCGTCGGGCGCGCGGATCAAGGTCCGCATCGAGGAGGTACCGTGCGAGCGCTTCACTCCGCGGGCGGAGGCGGCCGCGTACTTCGTGGTGGCCGAGGCGCTGACGAACGTGGCCCGCTACGCGGAGGCCGGCGAGGCGGTGGTGATCGTGCGCTGCGAGCACGGGCACCTGCACGTGGAGGTGCGCGACGACGGCCGCGGCGGCGCCGAACCGGCCGGCGGCTCCGGCCTGCGCGGGCTGGCGGACCGGCTGGCAGCGCTGGAGGGCGCCCTGACCGTGGAGAGCCCCGCCGGCGGAGGCACCACCGTGCGGGCGAGCATCCCATGCGCGTAGTGATCGGCGAGGACTCCGTTCTGACGCGCGAGGGCATCGCGCGGGTGCTGTCGGGCGCCGGCTTCGAGGTGGTCGCCGAGGTGGGCGATGCGGACGCGCTCGTGCGCGAGGTGCGCGAGCTGAAGCCCGACGTGGCGGTGATCGACATTCGGATGCCGCCGCGCCAGGCGGATGACGGCCTCGAGGCCGCACGTACGATCCGCGCTGAGCTGCCGGGAGTTGGGATCCTCGTGCTGTCCCAGTACGTGGACGAGCACTACGTGATGCGGCTGCTCGAGGACGGCGCCGAGGGAGTGGGCTACCTGCTCAAGGACCGCGTGGCGGAGGTGGAGCGCTTCGCGGAGTCCGTGCGCCGGGTGGCTGAGGGCGGCTCGGCGCTCGACCCCGAGGTGGTGGCGCACATGGTGGGCCGCCGCGGCGACGGTCCATTGTCGGAGCTGACCGAGCGCGAGCGCGAGGTGCTGGGTCGCATGGCGGAGGGACTCTCCAACCGGGCGATCGCCGAGGAGTTCGGCGTCAGCGAGCGCGCCGTGGAGCACCACGTGACGAGCATCTTCGGGAAGCTCGGCCTGTCCGCCACCGGCCAGCAACACCGCCGTGTGCTGGCGGTTTTGGCCTATTTGCGGGCATAACGCTTTCTCCACAGAGTCGAAAGACTGCGCCGAATCTTTCGACATCGGGCCATAGGGCCAGCCCCGCACCCGGCCGAACATAAGTGCATGAGAGCGCAGGTATCACTCGGTGCGATCCGTGCGGCGAAGGCCAGGCTCCTCGTCGCGTCCCCGCACGCCTACGCCTCGGCAGGAGTGGCAGTGGCTACAGGCCCGGCGGGTGCCGGGCCACGAAGCCTGCGGTGGAGCGCATCAAGGGCTGCCAGCGTGTTCCGCGCGGGCCGGAACGGCCGCTCGTATCGAAGCGCAGTCCCGCGACGACCATGAAGGCGTGCCCGGCGTTGGCGTAGACGGTGATCCAGCGGCCTGGGCCAGCGGCGCCCCAGTGCTCGAAGCGGGTGGAGTCGAGCGGGCTGCTGAGAAGACCGGCGCCGGCCAGGGCGAAGGACACGGAGCCCGAGCAGTCGTAGCCCGTATCGGCCCAAGCGCCGTGGCCGCCTCCCCACTTGTAGGGCGTGCGGGCGATCGAGTTGGCGGCCTGGATCACCGCGGCCACCACGTTGGGCGCATCCACGGGCGCCACCGCGGTGCCGCCCGGCTGCACGCTGGCGCTCTCGCCCACGGGCACGCCGGGAGCGGAGCGGAGGTCGCGCCTGAAGGCGAGCAGCTCGCGGCGCACCTCGGCGTCGGACGGAGCCTGTGCGGAGGAGCCGCCCGCTGAGCTGTCCGGCTCGGCGCTCGTGAAGCCATCCGTGCCGACGCCCGCCACCCGCACCACCTGAGGGTGCAGCCGGATGCTCGCCTTGTCCACGTGAGCGCCCACCGGGCGCAGCTGCTGCGCGCTGAGAGTGGTGAGGTCGATCTCGCCCGGAGGCGCCTTGCTCACGTGGCTCGCCTTGGCGCTGCCGCCGCCGTTCCCGCCGGCCACCAGCAGCACGAGGCCGAGCACGGCGCCCGCCACCACCAGCGCCAGTACCACGAGGGCAGGGCCGCGGGTGAGGAGCGAGGCTCGGCGCGGCATCTCCATCGCGTCCATGTCGGGTGTCACATCGCCCACGAGCGCCTCCGACTTGAGCCTAGCGGCGCGGCTCCCCGGTCCGCGCCGCCAGCTCGAGCACCACTCCCTCCCGCAAACCGCCGTTCCCCAGCTCAAGCTCCACGTCCAGGCGGCGTGCCAGCTCGTGCATGATCGCGATGCCCGCGGGCATCAGTCGCACTCGCTCCGGGTGGAGGTCGATGCGGGCCGCCACCTCGCTGCACGAGGAGCGCGAGAGCAGCTGCAGGGAGCGCTCCAGCGCATGGCGGCTCAGCTCCCGGCCGACGATCCGGCGCACCGAGGTGGCGCTGCCTCCCACCGCCAGCGCGCGGTCGGGACGCGGGATGTCGAGCGGCGCCAGCACCTCGCTCACGTGCGCGGTGAGAGCGGCCAGCTCGCGGGTGTCGGGCGGGTCCGAGTGCAGATACACGTCGGCGAGCAGCCCGGATCCGAGGCGGTACGAGTGGCTCCAGGTCACGCCCGCGGCGCGCGTGCCGAGCACCACCTCGGTGGACCAGCCCCCCACGTCCACCACCACCAGCCGCCCATCCGCGGGTCCGCTCAGCGTGCCGATGACGCCCGCGAACGCCAGCCGCGCCTCCTCCTCCCCGCTCAGCACCCGCATCGGCACGCCCGCGGCCTCCGCCACCGCGGCTTCCAGCTCGGCGCGGTTGGGGGCGTCGCGCACCACGGCGGTCCCCACCACGTCGATGGCGAGCACCCCCAGGTCGCGGGCGATCTGGGCCTGGGCGGCCACGGTGCGGGCGGTCTCGGCGAGCTTGTCCGAGGTGAGCTTGCCCTCCTCCAGAACGCACTTTCCGAGCCGGGTGAAGGCCCGCTGACTGGCCAGCTCCCGGAGCTCTCCCCCTCTCAGCTCAGCCACCAGCAGGCGGGTGGTGTTGCTGCCGACGTCGATGCAGGCGTAGGCCAACGGGCCGCAGCTTGGCATAGTCCACGCCGTGACGGAGATGGCGATCCAGGTTGAGGGCCTGCGCAAGAGCTATGGCCAGCTCGAGGCGGTGCGCGGCGTGTCGTTCGCGGTGCGGCGCGGCGAGGTGTTCGGGCTGCTCGGGCCGAACGGCGCGGGCAAGACCACCACGGTGGAGATCCTCGAGGGCTACCGCGAGCGGAGCGCTGGCGAGGTGACCGTTCTCGGTTTCGACCCCGCATCGCGCGACCGGGAGCTGCGCTCGCGCGTGGGCATCGTGCTCCAGAGCTCGGGCTTCTACCCGCGGGCGACCGTGCGCGAGGCGGTGGAGCATTTCGGCGCCGCCTATCCGAGCCCGCGCGACGCCCAGGAGACGATCGCGCTCGTGGGCCTCGACGGCAAGGAGGACACGCGTGCCGGGCAGCTCTCCGGCGGCCAGCAGCGGCGGCTCGACCTCGCCCTCGCCCTCGTCGGCGATCCGGAGCTGATCTTCCTCGACGAGCCCACCACCGGCTTCGACCCCGCCGCCCGCCGCGCGGCATGGGAAATGATCCGCTCGCTGCGCGGGCTGGGCAAGACGATCCTGCTGACCACCCACTACCTGGACGAGGCACAGGCGCTGTCCGACCGCGTGGCGATCGTCAAGGACGGGCTGATCGTGGCCGAGGGCCCGCCGGCGGAGCTGAGCTCCCGCCCGCGCTCCTACCGCGTGAGCTACCAGGAGAACGGCCACCGCGTGGAGCTCGAGACCGAGGATCCCACCGAGCTGCTGCACCGGCTCACGGGCGAGGCGCTGGCGCGCGGCGCGCGGCTCGAGGGGCTGAGCGTGAGCCGCCCGACGCTCGAGGACGTGTACCTCGAGCTCACGGCTGAGCAGGACGCTTCCGAGGAGACGGAGCCGGCATGAGCAGCGCGGCCCTCACGTGGCGCCAGTTCCGCTTCGAGCGCAAGCTGTTCTGGCGCAACCCGAGCGCGGCGTTCTTCAACTTCACGCTGCCGTTCCTGTTCCTGATCTTGATCGCGTCGGTGTTCGGGGCCGACCGCAAGGAGCTGAACACGCTCATCCCCGGCATCGCCGGCATGTCGGTGCTCGGCACGACCTTCACCGCGCTCGCCTACGCGTTCGTGTTCAACCGCGAGCAGGGCATTCTCAAGCGCATCCGCGGCACGCCGCATACCGCCGATCGCCTACTTCGGCGGCGTGATCGCCAGCGCCGTGGCCAACGCCGTGGTGCAGGTCACCCTGATCGTCGTGATCGGACACGTCTTCTACGACGTGTCCTGGCCGCAGGACTACTTGGAGCTGGTGGTGTTCGTGGTGCTCGGCGTGATCGCGTTCGGCTCGCTGGGCATCGCGTTCGCGCAACGTGATCCCCAACTTCGACGCCGCCGCCGGCCTACGTCAACGCGGTTTTCCTGCCGGTGATCTTCATCTCGGGCGTCTTCTATTCGACCGACTCGATGCCGAAGCTGCTGAAGGCGATCGCCGTGGCGCTGCCGCTCAAGCACGTGATCGACGGGCTGTCGGGAGCGATCGTGACCGGCACCGGCCTGGGCGAGCACCTGACCGCTCTGGCGGTGGTGGCGGGCTGGGCGGTGGCGGGCTTGTTCCTGACGGTGCGCTACTTCCGCTGGGACTAACCGTCCCACGCGTCGAGCCGGATGTCCCATGGCTCGATGCTTGCGGTGGTGAGATGGCCGCTGGGCGTCCAGGGGTCCGCGTCGAGCCGCGCGTGGATCGCGTCCGGCCCGTCGGCCTCGATCACGAGCATCGCGGCATCCACGCCCAGCGGGCCGGCGAGCCGCAGAAAGCGCTCCTCCGCGAGCACGTCCATGAACTCGGCGTGCTCCGTCCAGCCGTCTTGCTCCGCGAGCGGGCGCGACGAGTCCCAGGCGGGTCCGTGTGCCCGGATCACGACGTAGAGAGACATCGGGCCTAATTCTCGCATCGGGCCTAATTCTTGCGCCGCGGCGGGCGGATCACCCGCACGGCCAGGTACGCGAGCGCCGCGGCGGCGATCAGGAAACCCACGCCCTCGGCCACGCCCCGCAGTCCTCCGCTCGGCAGGACGCCGATGGCGAAGGCCACGAGCACGAGCGCCGTGATGCCGAGGAAGAAGGCGAAGTAGATGCGCAGGAAGCGGCCGATCCCGCCGCGGAAGCGCTCCACTACAGCCGCAGCGCCGCGCCGTGCCCCTTGAGCCAGCGCTCGTGCTCGCGGTAGCGGGGGCAGCGCGAGCCAAGTAGGCGCCAGAAGCGCGGCGAGTGGTCGAGCACCTCGAGGTGGGCCACCTCGTGCTCGACCACGTAGTCGAGGACCGGCTCGGGGGCCAGCAGCAGGCGCCAGTTGAAGCTCATCGCGCCGCCCGATGAGCAGCTGGCCCAGCGCGTGCGCTGCGAGCGGATCGTGAGGCCGGTGTAGCGCACGCCGGCCCGCCGGGTGGCGGCGTCGAGCTTGGCGGCCACCTCCACGCGCGCGCGTCGACGGTACCAGCGCTCGAGCGCGGCACGGATGGGCTCCTGCCCGGGCCGCCCCACCTTCACGTGCAGCACATCGCCGCGGCACGCCACGTGGTCGCGCACCCGGCCCGGCTCCACCGAGACACGCAGCAGCAGCTCACGACCCAGATAGGGAACGCTGCCGCCGTGTTCGAGCTCCGGCGCCGGCAGAGCCTCCTCGGCCTCGCGGAAGCGGCGCAGCGTGCGCTCGATCCAGCCCGACTTCTGCCGTACGAACGGCTCCACGTGCCGCAGAGCCATGCGGCGCGGCACCACCACCTCCACGCCGGAGGCGTCCACCACGATGCGGGCGTGGCGGGCGCGGTCGGAACGGCGCACGGTGTAGGCGATCTCGGTCAGAACGTCCCTGAAGATAGGAACGCGGCCGGATCGCTAGATGATCACCTGCACGGTGCCGCCGTCGACCGACCACGCCGACCCCACCACGTAAGACGCCCGCTCGGAGCAGAGGAAGACCACAACGGAGGCGATCTCCTCTTCCTGCGCGTAGCGACCGATCGGCACCTTGGAGCGCTGCGTCTCGAGCACCTCCTCGCGCGAGGAGGCCGCGCAGCTTGGCGAGCTGGTCGGCCAGTCCGCCCTCGTCCATCCACAGCCCGGTCTCCACCGGGCCGGGAGCCACGGCGTTCACCAGCACGCCCTTGCCCGCGTACAGGTCGGCGAACGCGCGCGAGAGCGAGAGCTGCGCGGCCTTGCCCACCGAGTAGGCCATGTTGGTGCCCGACGGGCGCTTGCCCGACGACGACGCGACGTTGACGATGCGCCCGAAGCCGCGCTCGGCCATCCGCGGAGCTGCGGCGCGCATCAGGCGCATCGGCCCGAGCACGCTGAGCCGCCACTGCTCCTCCCAGTCCTCGTCGGTGAGCTCCTCGAGCGGCTTGACCGAGCTCGTGCCGGAGTTGTTCACCAGCACGTCGAGCGAGCCGAAGCGGCGCTCGCACTCCTCCACCACCCGCTCGCCCGCGTCGGGCGCCGTGGCGTCGAGCGCCAGCCACTCCGCGCGGCCGCCTGCAGCGGCGCACTCCGCGGCGGCGCTGCGCAACGCCTCCTCCCCGCGCGCCACGAGCAGCACGGCCGCGTCCTCGGCGCAGAGCATCCGGCCGGTGGCAAGCCCGATCCCGCGGCTGGCGCCGTTCACCACGCAGGCCTTGCCGGCCAGGCCGAGGTTCATCGGGGCATCATGTCCGCGTTCGACACAGGAGAAGGCATTGAAGAGCCATACGGTCTATCGAACTTTCCACACCGAGCGCCGCCGCGAGTTCGTGCGCATCACCGGCGACGTGCAGCAGGCGGTTGACGAGTCGGGCGTGAGCGAGGGCATGGTGCTCGTGTCGGCGATGCACATCACCGCAGGCGTGTGGGTGAACGACGACGAGCCCGGCATCCAGGCCGACGCCCTCGAGTGGCTAGACAAGCTCGCGCCCGCCACCTGGCAGGAGCCGCCCAATGAGGTGGCCCGCCAGCTCTTGCCCGACGGTGGCGACTACCGCCACCACCGCGGCGGCGAGGACAACGGCGACGCCCACCTGAAGAACATGCTCGTACACCACCAGGTGGTGCTGCCAATCACGGACGGCAGGCTTGACCTCGGCCCCTGGCAGGCCGTCTTCTACTGCGAGTTCGACGGCCAGCGCGACAAGCGACTGATCATCAAGGTAATCGGCCGAGTAAGCGCACGGACATCTGCCGGGCCAATCGCGCTCTTAACAAGCCTGGCGATTCGCGGTAAGCCCCGCTGGGTAAGGATCGCTCAGGAGTGCTTGTTGACCCCAGGGCCGCCCGTCCGTGCGTCCCCAACGAGGAGGCTGATCTTGAATAGGAAGCTCGCAAGCGCTAGTGCGCTACTGGCCTGTGCCGCAATCGCCGCAGGCTGCGGCAGCAAGCGGCGGCGGCAGCAGCGGCGGAAGCACGGTCGCCGGAGTGGGCAACAACGCCAAGACCGTGACGCCCGACATGGCGAAGAACGCCAAGGGCAACGTGACCTGGTGCATCGGCAAGGACACGACCGGCGCCTTCAGCCAGGTGGTCAAGCTTTACAACCAGCAGAACCCGAACGTGCACGCCAAGCTCCTCGAGCTGCCCACCTCGGCTGACGCCGCAGCGCACACAGCTCGTGCAGCGCGAGCAGGCCAAGTCGCCCGAGTGCGACGTGCTCGGCATGGACGTGATCTGGACCGCGGAGTTCGCAGCCCAGGGCTGGCTGCGCGACGTGACGCCGGCGATCGACGCGCGCAAGAGCGAGTTCATCCCGTCAACGCTCGGGACCGCGCAGATCAACGGCAAGTACTGGGCCGTGCCGTTCAACACGAACGCCGGCTTCCTCTACTACAACTCGAGCAAGGTCAAGCAGCCGCCGACGACCTGGCAGCAGGCGTACCAGATGGCGAAGAGCGACGGCGGGATCGGCTACCAGGGCGCCCGCTACGAGGGCCTGACGGTGAACTTCCTCGAGCTGCTTTACAGCAACGGCGGCTCGGTGCTGTCGAGCGACGGCAAGAAGGCCACGATCGACTCGCCGCAGGCGCAGCAGGTGCTCGCGTTCATGCAGCAGGGCCTGAAGAACGGCGCCGCGCCCAAGTCCAACCTCACCTGGATGGAGGAGGAGTCGCGCAACGCGTTCCAGACCGGCAAGGTCGCGCTCCTGCGCAACTGGCCGTACGTGTACTCGCTGGCGAAGCAGGCGCACGTGAAGTTCAACCTCGAGCCGCTGCCCAAGTTCGGCAACGGCCAGCCGGCGAGCATCCTCGGCGGCTACAACCTCGGGATCTCGACCTACTCGAAGAACCCGGGTGGGGCGCTGAGCTTCGTGAACTTCGCCACGGGTCCGGCGGCGCAGAAGAAGTTCTTCATCAAGTCGTCGCTGCCGGCGGTGCTGACGCAGACCTACAGCGACCCGGCTGTGAAGAAGAGCGCAGCCGTTCGCGCCGCAGCTGCTCAAGGCGGTGCAGCAGGGCAAGCCGCGCCCGGTCTCGCCCGTGTATCCGCAGATCAGCGAGGCGATCTACAAGAACGTCTACTCGGCGCTGTCGTCGGGCACCTCGCCCCAAACGGCGTTGAAGAACGCCCAGAGCCAGATCAACAAGGCGTTGCAGACGTTCTAGGCACAACGTGAGCGCAGCGCAGGCAACCGTTGCCGTCAGGCCGAAGGGCCGCCGCTCCGAGATATCGGAGCGGCGGCTCGCGGCCTACCTGGTGTCGCCGTCGCTGATCGTCATTGCGCTCGTCGCGGCGTACCCGATCGGCTACGCGATCTGGCTGTCGCTCAACCAGTACAGCGTCATCCACCCGGGCCTGTCCCGCTGGGTGGGACTCGGCAACTACCGCGACGCGCTCACCTCGTCCGAGTTCTGGAGCGCCTTCAAGACGACGTTCGTCTTCACCGCGATCTCGGTGACGCTCGAGCTCGTGCTCGGGCTGGTATGGCGCTCCTGATGCACGCGGCGTTCCGCGGCCGCGCGGTGCTGCGGGCGGTCGTGCTCGTGCCGTGGGCGGTGCTCACGGTGGGCACGGCGATGATGTGGAAGACGATCTTCGACGCCGACCTGGGCTTCGCCAACCAGGTGCTCCAGGCGCTGCACCTGCCGGGCGGACACACGGTCTGGCTCGGCCAGAACGGCTACGCGATGGCGGTGATGATCTTCGCCGACGTGTGGAAGACGGCGCCGTTCATGGCGCTGCTGCTCCTGGCCGGCCTGCAGGTGATCCCCGACGACGTCTACGAGGCGGCAAAGGTCGACGGCGCCACCGCCGTGGCAGCGCTTCACGAGCATCACGCTGCCGCTGCTGCGGCCCGCGATCCTCGTCGCTCTGATCTTCCGCACCCTCGACGCGCTGCGGATCTTCGACCTGCCGTTCGTGCTCACGCAGGGCGCCAACGGCACCACATCGCTGTCGCTGTACGCCTACCAGCAGCTCACCCAGAACCGGCTGATCGGCCCCGGCTCCGCGCTGGCGGTGCTCACCTTCATCATCGTGATGGCGGTGTCGTTCCTCTACATCCGCCTCGTGGGCGGCAACATCCGCGCCCTGCGGAGGACACATGAGCACCGAGGCAGTCGCACAGCCAACGCGTGACACGCACCCGCGCCCGCGACCGCGCGAGAAGGCGGGCAAGGCGGCCGGGCCGCGGCAGCGCAGGCACTCCTCTGGATCGGGGTCGTCGCTGACGATCCTCTTCTGCCTCTTCCCCTTCTACTGGATGATCAACACGTCGCTGAAGACGGGCGCGCGAGCTGTCCACCGGCCACGCTGTTCCCGCATCACCCGTCGCTCGGCAACTACAGCTCGATCTTCAAGAACGCGGACTTCACGACGGCCCTCAAGACCAGCGTGATCGTCGCCGGCGGCTCCACGCTGATCGCGCTCACGATCGGATCGTTCGCGGCCTACGCGCTCGCTCGGCTGCGCTTCAAGTTCAAGTTCCTGATCCTCGCGATCATCCTCTCCACCACCACCTTCCCGCCGATCGCGATCGCCGCGCCGCTGTTCAAGCTGTGGACGGACATCGGCTTCTACAACACCTACCAGGGCCTGATCCTGCCGTTCCTGACCTTCGTCCTGCCGCTGACGATCTACATCCTCACGTCGTTCTTCCAGGAGATCCCGAAGGACCTCGAGGAGGCGGCGCTGGTCGACGGCGCCACGCGCTTCCAGGCCTTCCGCAAGATCGTGATCCCGCTCGCGGCCCCCGGCCTCGTCACCGCCGGGCTGCTCGCGTTCATCTTCGCCTGGAACGAGTTCCTCCTGTCGATCACGCTGACGAGCTCCGCGAACCGCCGGCCGGTGTCCGCGGCGATCGCGTTCTTCACCGGCAGCCAGCAGTTCCAGATCCCGCTCGGCACGATCGCCGCCGCCACCGTGACGATCACGGTCCCGCTGATCGCGCTCGTGATCATCTTCCAGAAGCGGATCGTGGCGGGGCTTACCGCCGGCGCCGTCAAGGGTTGAGCGTCCGCGACCTCGAGCGGGTGCTCTCTCCGGAGGGCTGGCCCTACGCGTCCTCGGAGCCCGTGGACGCCGACGACCCCGGCCGCTTCCACGCGCTGTTCGGGCGCGACTCGCTGATTACCTCGCTCCAGCTCTTGCCGGAGCGGCCGGACGTGGCGCGGGCGACCCTGCGGGCGCTGGCCGCGCTGCAGGGGGTTCGCGACGATCCGGAGACCGACGAGGAGCCCGGCAAGATCGTGCACGAGTACCGGCCGGAGGCGGAGCAGCGCTTCGTGGACATGGGCTGGCCGGTGCGGGACGGGGAGCTGCGCTACTACGGATCGGCCGACGGGACGTCGTGGTTCCTCGTGCTGCTCGACGCGCTCGGTGACACCTCGGTGCCATGGCAGGCCGCCGCGGAGTGGCTCGAACGGGCTTTGGAGCAGGGCGGCGGGCTCGTGCGCCACGGTCCGCGCGCTGGCCTCGGGCGGCCTCGTGCAGCAGGGCTGGCGGGACACCACCGATCCGCACGCCTCCTATGGCGGCGGCATCCTCAACCCGACGGCAGCGTGCCCGAGCCGCCGCTGGCCGATGCGGATACGCAGGCGGTGGCGGTGGCGGCGCTACGGGCGGTCGCGCGGCTGTCAGGCGATTCGTCCTGGGACGAACTGGCGGACCGGACCGTTGCCCTTATTGCCCAGTCGTTCACGCCGGACCTCATGGCCGTCAACGGCGGCAATGAGCGGGTGGACGGGGGCGGGCTCTCAGCTTGGGTGGCTCCTGTGGGCCGATGCGGTTCCCGTAGACCTGCGCCCCGCCTACGGCGAGCGCCTTGCTTCGCCCGACATCCTCACGCGACTTCGGCCTCCGCACGCTCTCCTCATCCCATCCCCAGTTCTCGCCCCGAGGCCTACCACCGCGGCGCGGTCTGGCCCTTCGACTCCTGGCTCGGCTGGGGAGGCCTGCGCGCCGCGGGCTTCGCGGACGAGGCGGAGCGCGTGCGCACGCGGCGTGCTGGACGCGCTCGACCGCCTCGGCGGCGCGCCGGAGCTCTACGCGGTCACGGACGAAGGGCCGCGGCGCATCCCAATCGCCAACCAGGTCCAGGCCTGGACGGTGGGCGCGCGCTGGGCGCTGAGCACGGCTGGGACGGACGAGACCGAGGTTAAGCCGCGCTATGCGCCTGAAACTCGGTCTCGCGGTCCTAGGCGATTGCGGCCGCCGGCTCTGGCGCCGCCAGCGAGCGGCCTGTCTCCGGGTCGAAGAACTGGAGCTTGTCGGTCTCGAGCCACAGCTCCGATCTCGCGGCCCACTCGCACCTGGGCGTCCGCGCTGAGCCGCGCAACGGCGCGGCCCTCCTCGCCCGCAGCGCGCGGCAGCTCGCCCGCGCCGGCGTCCTCGGCCAGCTCGCGCAGCTCCTCGGACTCCACCGACTCCAAGCCCTCACCGACGGTGAAATGCGCGTACAGCTCCGAGCCCATCGACTCGAGCAGGTCGATCGTGGTGCTGAAGACGACGCCCTTGTGCCGCTGCTCGGTGACCAGCGAGGCGTCCTCCATGTGCTCGGGCCGGACGCCGACGATCACCGAGCGACCGTCCTGGAGCTCGCCCCGCAGGCGCTCGGGAACCGGCACATCCACCATGGGCAGCTTCACGCTGCCCGTTTTCCACGTGGCCGGGCATGAAGTTCATGGCCGGCGAGCCGATGAAGCCCGCCACGAACAGGTTCCGCGGGCGGTCGTACAGTTCCTGCGGACGATCCACCTGCTGGATCACGCCGCTGCGCATCACGGCTACGCGGTCGCCGAGCGTCATCGCCTCGGTCTGGTCGTGAGTCACGTAGATCGTGGTGGTTTGCAGGCGCTTCTGAATCCGTGACACCTCCGCGCGCATCTGCACTCGCAGCTTGGCGTCGAGGTTGGACAGCGGCTCGTCCATCAGGAACGCGGCGGGGTTGCGGACGATCGCGCGCCCCATCGCCACCCGCTGGCGCTGGCCGCCGGACAGGTTGGCCGGCTTGCGCTCGAGGTGCTCGGTGAGGTCGAGGATCTCCGCCGCCTCCTCCACGCGGCTCGTTGATCTCCGGCTTGTCGACCTTGGCGAGCTTGAGGGCGAAGCCCATGTTCTCGCGGACGGTCATGTGCGGGTAGAGCGCGTAGTTCTGGAACACCATCGCGATGTCGCGCTCGCGCGGGGCGAGCTCGTTCACGCGCTCCCCGCCGATAAGAAGCTCGCCTTCGGAGATGTCCTCGAGTCCCGGCGATCATCCGGAGCGCCGTGGACTTCCCGCATCCCGACGGCCCGACCAGGATGATGAACTCTCCGTCCTGGACGTCGAGATTCATCTTGCATGACGGCCTCGGTGCCGTCGCCGTACCGCTTGGTCACGTCCTTCAGTTCGATTTCAGCCACGCGCCACTCCTCTCTCCACTGGATTGTTACCCAACGTGCACCGAGAACGAAGCGGGGCGGCCCGTGGAAGAACCGCCCCTGTCTTGGGTCCTCTGGCCTGTGGCCTCTGCCTACGAGGAACTTGCGGCAGCGAGCTCCTCGTGCCTGCCCTCGCAGAACTCCTCGACCATCTTCGCGTTGAACGCGGGCAGGTCGTCCGGCTTGCGGCTCGTGACGAGGCCCTTGTCCACGTGGACCTCCTCGTCCACCCAGTTGCCGCCCGCGTTGCGGATGTCGGTCTTCAGGCTTGGCCATGAGGTGAGCGTGAGCCCGTCGACCACGCCGGCCTCGACCAGCGTCCACGGCGCGTGGCAGATGGCCGCCACGGGCTTGCCCTTCTCGAAGAAGTCGCGGATGAAGCTCACGACCTTGTCGTTCATGCGCAGGGCGTCCGGGTTGGCCACGCCGCCGGGCAGCACGAGGTTGTCGTAGTCGTCCGGGCTCGCCTCCTCGATGGCCTTGTCGACCTTGAACGTGTCGCCCTGTGTCGAGGTGGTTGAAGCCCTGGATCTCGCCGCTCCTCGAGGGAGATCAGCTCGGGCTTGCCGCCCTCGGCCTCCACGGCCTTCCACGGCTCGGTGAGCTCGACCTGCTCGACGCCGTCGGTGGCGATGAAGGCGACCTTCTTGCCATCCAGCTTGTCAGCCATTTCCGTCTCCTCGTTATTCGAAGTTCGTTCTCTTCTTGGAATACCGCGGTTCGGCGGCAAACACCGGGTAACACGCCCGCGCAAGCAAGCAGAAGGAGCGCAGCAATGGCCGAGACCCAGTACTGGTTCAGCGCAGCCCACGAGCAGTTCAAGCCCAGCGATCTGCTCGAGCAGGCGGTCGAGGCCGAGCGCGCGGGCTTCGACGCCATCGCGTGCAGCGACCACTTTCAGCCCTGGTGGGAGCCGGGCGAGTCCGGCATGGCGTGGGTCTGGCTCGGTTCGCCGCGCAGGCCACCAAGCGCGTGCCCGTCGGCACCGCGGTCACCGCGCCCGTGTACCGCTACCACCCCGCGCTCGTCGCTCAGGCGTGGGCCACGCTGGAGGAGATGTATCCCGGGCGCACGTTCCTCGGCATCGGCTCGGGCGAGTCGCTCAACGAGTCGCCGCTCGGGATGGACTGGCCGGACGTGAGCGAGCAGGTGTCGCGCATGGAGGAGGCGCTCGAGATCATCAACCGGCTGTTCGCCGGCGAGCGGCTCGACACGATCGGCCACTTCCCGATGAAGCAGGCCTATCCTGCACACGAACCCGGGGCGGCGCCCGCCGATCTACGTGTCCGCTTTCGCCGAGCACGCTGCGCAGGTGGCGGCCCGCCACGGCGACGGCCTCTGGACGCTCGCCGATCCCGAGACCGTGCCCGACCTGTGGACGCCTACAGGTCCGCCTGCGACGACGCCGGCCGCGAGCCCGGCAAGATCATCCTCCAGGGCGGCTTCTCCTGGGCGCCCGAACGACGACGCCGCCCTCGAGGGCGCAAAGCCGTTCAAGGCCACGATGCCGCACGAGTTCTACACCGACGACTGGCACGACCCGACGGCGATGTTCAAGCACGCCGACGAGAAGTTACTCGGACGACGACTTCCGCGAGCGTTCATCATCGGCTCGGACCCCGAGCAGCACGTGGAGCGGATCCGCGAGATCGAGCAGCTCGGCGCCGACGTGGTGGTGCTGATGAACAACTCCGGCGCGGCGCCGGTGGAGGCGATCAGGGTCTACGGCGAGCAGGTGCTCCCGGCGCTGAAGGGCGCGCGAGTCGTCCGTGGTGGTGCCCGTGGATCACGGCGTGGCCGCGGCCGCCGGCGATCAGGTAGCGGTTGAGCGGAAACGCCACCGCGCCCGCGATCAATAGGCCGACGGCAAGGCTCCACCAGAAGAGCGCGTCGCCCAGCCCCGCCGCGATCGCGCCGGGGACGATCAGGATGAACGCGTTGTCGACGATCTCCATGGTCGCGATCGAGGCCGTGTCCGAGGCGAAGGCAAGCGGGGCGACCTCGCGCAGCGACATCCCGGAACGGAGCAGCGGCAGGCTGGTGAGCGCGTATCCGAAGAGGAAGGCGAGAGCGATCGCCAGCGCGATCGAGGCGGCATCGCCCCAGCCCCACCAGGTGGCGAGCACCATCCCGAGGACCTCGCCGATTGCGCAGCCCGTGAGGCAGTGAACGGTGGCACTGAGAGCCACCCGGTTCATGTGCCGTCCTGGAAGCCCTCGCGGCAGTGGTCTGAGCAGAAGAAGAAGGTGTGGCCGTCGCGCTCGGCGGTCAACGCCTTCTCTCTGTCGACCTTCATGCCGCACACCGGGTCGGTGGCGCCGCGCTGGCGCGTGAGCCAGAACAGCGCGATGAAGATCACCGCGCCGAGCACGTTCAGCGCCAGCTTGTAGTCCGACCTGGACCGAGCCGAAGATGTCGCCGCGGGAGGGGCGCGGACCGGTGGGAATCAGGCCCAGCGCGCTGAACAGGCCGTCCACGGCCAGCGCCGCCAGCACCATCGTCACGAACATCAGCGCCGTGATCTTGAGCGCGAACGAGGTGCCGTAGTACTTGCGGTAGATCAGGACGATCGGGAGCACGATCAGGTCGGCGAACAGGAACGCCAGCACGCCGGCGAACGAGATGCCGCCCGACCACAGCACCGCCGCGAGCGGCACGTTGCCCACCGAGCAGACGAACGAGCAGCACGGCGATCACGGGGCCCACGATCACGTTCTCGATCGTCGTGACGGGCCCCGGCGCGTTCTGCACGAACAGGCCGTTGAAGAAATTGTCGCCGAGCTGCGCGATGAACCCGGCGAGCAGGAAGCCGAGCGAGATCTCCTTCCAGAGCATCTGCCAGTCGCCGCGGAAGTTGTGCGCCACGTCGGACCAGGCCGACACGGAGGTGATCCGCTCGCGCCAGCTCATGCGCTCGCCGGCCATGTGGTGCTGGTGGCCGCTGTCGGCCTGCTGGGCGTGCTCGCGGGCGCGCGCTTCCGCGCGCGGGGACACGAACAGGCGCAGCATCAGCACCATCAGCACGATCATCACGATCCCGCCCAGGTACTCGGCGAGCGTGAACTGCCAGCCGATCAGCACCCAGAGCACGAGCCCGAGCTCCCACACCAGGTTGGTGGAGGCGAACTGGAAGGCCAGCGCCGTGGCGGCCGAGGCGCCCTTCTGGAACAGCGACTTGGCGATTGCGATCGCGGCGTAGGAGCACGAGGACGACGCGGCGCCGAGCCCGCCGGCGAGCGCCACGGGCTTTGGCGCCTGAGCCCGCCAGCGAGGTCTCGATCCGCTCGCGCGGGATCCAGGCCTGCACGATGGCGGAGATGCCGAAGCCGAGCACCAGCGCCCACCACACCTCCCACGCCATCAGGAAGCTGTCCTTCAGTGCGTTCCAGATCACGTCCACGCCGTCGAGCGTATCAAATACCCCTAGGGGGTATCTGGTAGAGTGCTCGCCATGGCCGCGACACGTGGATACACAGCCTCGAAGGACGATCTCCTCCGCCGCCTCGCGCGCGTGGAGGGACAGGTGCGCGGGATCACCCGCATGGTGGAGGAGGACCGCTACTGCATCGACGTGATGACGCAGATCACGGCCGTGCAGGCGGCGCTCGACAAGATCGCGCTCGGGCTGCTTGACGGCCACGCCCGCCACTGCCTGCTCGGCGAGGGCGAGGGCCCCTCCGAGCCCGGCGAGCAGGTGGAGGAGCTGATGGGCGCGGTCGGCCGGATGCTGTCCCGTTAGCGTGCCCGGATCGTTCTAGACGTCGTACTCGTGGCGACGGTGGTCGTCGGCATGGCGGTGCAGGCAAGCGTGGGCTTCGGCTTCGGCTTCTTCGCCGCACCCGCTGCGCTCGCCGCCTACCGGCCGGCTCAGGCGGTCACCCTGCTGCTCCTGCTGGCGCTGCTCGTCAACGCGCTGATCCTCTACAGCGAGGGCCGCGAGCGGGAAACCGATGCGCGGGGCACCGCTCTTCTGTGCGCATGGGCGGTCCCAGGCGTGGTGGCGGGTGCGCTGGTGGTGCGCCAGATCAACCCGAACGTGCTCCAGGTGTTGATCGGCGTGGGGATCCTCGTGGCGGCGTCGCTTCAGTCACGAACCGTGGGGGACACTGCCGCGGTGGCGGACGGCGCCCACCCCGCCGGCACGCTCGCCGTCGGCGGCCTGTGTTCGGGGGTGCTCACCAGCGCCACCAGCCTCAACGGCCCCACCGTGGTGCTCACGCTCACGCGCGCCGGACTGCGCGGGCACCTGCTGCGGGACACGGGCGCCGCGGCCTTCATCGTGCTCGCGCTGGCCGGGACGGTCGCGCTCACCGCGATAGCCCACGCGGGTCACTCGCTGCCGAGCTGGCCGCTGCTGGTGGCGCTCGCGGTCGCTGTGGTGGTCGGGCACCGGCTCGGCGCCGCGCTCTTCCGGCGGCTCGACGCGGAGCGCCACCGCAGTCTGGTACTGGCCGCGGCGATGGTGGCCGGGGCGGTGAGCGTGGTCGCGGGCGCGGTCTAGCGCTTCGATGAAGGCGCTCGGCGGGGATACTCAGGTGACGGCGAGCGACAACAACCATGGAGAAAGCACAACCATGAAGAAGGGGAAGAGCGGCTCGAAGGAAGGAGTAGGAGGGGACTCTCCCTCTCAGCTGATCGATGCGCGGATCAAGGAGCTGGGCGATTGGCGGGGCGAGACGCTCGCTCGGCTCCGAGCTCTCGTCAAGCAGGCCGATCCCGAAGTGGTGGAGGAGTGGAAGTGGAGAGGGGTTCCGGTGTGGTCGCACGCCGGAATCATCTGCACCGGTGAGACGTACAAGAACGTCGTGAAGATGACCTTCGCCAAGGGCGCCTCGTTGGAGGACCCTTCAGAGCCTCTTCAACTCCAGCCTCGAAGGCAACACCAGGCGTGCCATCGACTTCCATGAGGGCGACAAGATCGATGAAAAGGCGTTGAAGGCGCTCATTCGCGCCGCCGTGGCGCTGAACACGTCCTGAGCCAAGGGGCAGGGGCCGCCCACGCGATCCCGGTTTAGGGGTTCTGCGCGAAGGGGAGAAACCGGTCGGGATGCGCCGGTTCATGGTCGCGTTGATGCTTCTGGCGGTGCCGCTGATTTCAGCGGCCCCCGCGACCGCTGCCCCGCCGCCCATCAAGCACGTGTTCGTGATCGTGCTGGAGAACAAGGGCTTCGACACGACGTTCGGCCCGAACTCCCCCGCCCCCTACCTCTCCACGCAGCTCACCGCCCAGGGCGAGCTGCTGAGCCAGTACTACGCCACCGGGCACGCGAGCCTCGACAACTACATCTCGATGGTCAGCGGCCAGGCGCCGGCGATCGTCACGCAGGCGGACTGCCCGTTCTACTTCGACTTCTTCCCCGGCACGATCGGCACGGACGGCCAGGCGATCGGCCAGGGATGCGTCTATCCGTCCACCGTCAAGACCGTGGCGGACCAGCTCGCGGCCAAGGGCCTGAGCTGGCGCGGCTACATGGAGGACATGGCGTCGAACTGCCAGCGCCCCGCGCTGAACAGCTTCGACCAGACGCAGAACGCCACCGCCGCCAGTCAGTACGCGGCGCGCCACAACCCGTTCGTGTACTTCCACTCGCTGATCGACTCGGGTGCATGCGCCGCGAACGACGTGCCGCTTGGCCAGCTCGACAGCGACCTCGCGTCGGCCGCGAGCACTCCCAACTTCGCCTTCATCACGCCCGACCTGTGCCACGACGGGCACGACTCCGCCTGCGCGGACGGCGGGCCGGGTGGGCTCGGCGCCGCCGACAGCTTCCTGCAGACCTGGGTGCCGAAGATCACCGGCTCGCCCGCGTGGTCGGAGGGCAGCCTGCTGATCGTGACGTTCGACGAAGCCGAGAGCGGCGACGCCTCGTCCTGCTGTGGCGAAACGCCCGGGCCCAACTCACCGAATCCCGGCGGCACCACGCAGGGCAACGGCGGCGGCCGTGTCGGGGCCGTGCTGTTGTCCCAGTTCGTGCAGCCCGGGTCGACGAACGCCACTCCGTACAACCACTACTCGCTGCTGCGGAGCATCGAGGACATGTTCGGGCTCGATCACCTGGGCTTCGCGGCCAAGCCGGATCTCGTCGCGTTCGGGCCCGACGTCTACAACGCGCCGTAAGCCCTACGCCGGGTGGCCGGGCTCGATCCGCTTCGCGTCCTGAAAGCTCAGCTCGTGGACGGTCTCCCCATGCTCGGCCTCGAGCGGCTCGAGCAGGAAGCCGGCGTGGTCGCCGAGGTCGAACTGGGCCAGGACCCCGCCCACGAACACGTTGGGGATGCCCTCGAGCAGCGGCACTCCGGCTGGTCCCTCGTGCCACTCGCAGCGGTCGAACTTATCCGTCTCGTCCCCGGTCTCACCGCCGAATAGCTCGGCCAGTGCCCGCTCGCGCGGATCGTCGCTGAGCACGTGCACGGCCAGCACGGGCGCGTCGCGCGCCACGCGCAGCGTGCGGTTCTTCACCGAGATGCAGACGAGGAAGCGCGGCGGCTTGATGCTCGTCTGCGTGCCGAAGCCCACCAGGCAGCCGGCGCGCTCGCCGTTCACGGCGGCGGTGACCACGTACATCGGGTAGTCGAGCTCGGCCACGAGCTGGGTGAACTCCGACATGCCAAGCACCGTACCCGTGATTGCCCTCGCCCAGCTTGGGTATCACCAACGAAGAGACAGGGGTGTCCTTTCATGGTGATTGAGCTGCACGGCGGCCCCGCGGCCATTGGCGCTGCGCGGCTCGCGATAGATGAGCTCGCCGATCAGGAGCCGATTCCACGCGTGGATGACCTGCGCCTGATGGTGAGCGAGCTGGTGACGAACAGCGTCCTGCACGGCGGTGCGGGACCGAACGACCTCGTGGAACTGCACGTCGACCTGCCAGACGGCCGCGTGCGCGTCGAGGTCTGTGACGAGGGCGGCGGCTGGACCGAGCAGGTGCGCTCCACCTCCCTTGACAGCGATCAGCCGCCCGGCGGCTGGGGACTGATGCTGGTGGGTGCGCTGGCCGATAGCTGGGGCGTCGAGGCAGGCGAGCGCACCTGCGTGTGGTTCGAGATCGCGCCTAACTAGCCGCGGGGCGCGGCATGGCCGAACGCGCTAGGCGCAGTTCGGCCATGCCGACGGACCCTGCGTCTGCATCAGCTTCGCGGCCATCTGGTCCTGCTCGGACTCCGGCGCGCTTGCCGGGTCGCCCGAACCGCCGAGCTCGCGCCAGGTCTCGCGGGAGAACTGGTACTTGCCGCGGTAGGTGCCGCTGGGCGACACCGCGGTCGCGTTGCCGGACGACTCGCACGCGGCGATCTTCTCGAGCTCCGATGACGTCGCGCTCGTGGTGCTGCCCGAGCCGGACGACCCGTCGCTCGAGGAACCGTCGCTGCTGCTGAGCCCCAACGCTCCGAGCGTCTGAGGACCGACGATGCCGTCGACGATCAGGCCGTGTGCGCGCTGGAAGGACATCACGGCGCGCCGGGTGGCGGAGCCATAGATGCCGTCGGCGGGAATGCCGAGCGCACGCTGCACCGCGGCGATCGTCGAGCCGCGGCTGCCGCGGTGGAGCAGCGTCGATCCGCTGCCGCTCGCGGCGAGCGCCGCACCGCCACCTGCGGTCATGACGACGCTCATCAGGATTGCCACGCTGCGTCCCCTGAAGCGGCGGCGGCGCAGGCGCGCGGCGGCAAGCCGGCGCTCACGCGAAGCTCGGAGCGAGCGCCGCCATGGGGTAGGCGAAGCGAGATCCGCTTGGGTTGTGGACAACTGACCCTCCTTCTTTCCGTGCACCTACGAGGTGAGCTGACGGGCTCGCGCGGAAAGAAGTCGCGCTACACCGCACGCTGGCGGCGATTCGCCCCAGGGCCGCGGACGGCAAGCGGCCCATTGGGTCCCCCGCTCCCGGATGCACAGAGCAACCGAGACTCGGCTAGGTCGGCCCAACACCTAAGCACATCGAGCGGCGGAAGGTCGAGAAGGCAGGCCGCGTCTACAAAAAGTGATGGATTCAGGCTCTAACGCGGAGTAACCTCAGGGAGCCTATGGCCGCGCCAGGCGATAGATCGGGGGAGATCCCCGGGCGCAGCTCCGTCCCGCTCGCCGAGGAGTGGCGGGCGTTGAGGCGCGCCGCGACGATCGTGGCCCTGCTGACCAGCCCGGCGTTCTTCCTGCTTCTGTGGGAGCGCAACGGCTGGAACCCGTTCTGGGCGCTGCTCGTAAGCCTCGGCGCGGTGATCATGTTCCGCGGCCTCGTGGACGTGATCGTCCGCCGCCTGATCCCCTGGCCCAACCTCTACAACGCCGACCAGCAACTGCTCGACGAGGACGTCGTCGCGCGCCGGCGCGCGTGGTACTGGCGCAAGAAGTTCAGGCGGCTCACGATCTTCGGCACGCTCTTCCTGCTGATCTTCGGCACGATCGCGCTCGTCAACGGCGAGAGCATCGGCGCGGCGGTCTCGAACTTCTTCAGCGGGCTCGGCCAGAACCTCGGGACGCTCGCGGTGCTCGCCATCCAGCTGCCGGTCTTCTTCCTCTTCAACTTCCTGATCTTCCTCGGGCCGATGCTCGTGATGGGCATCAAGCAAATGAAGGGCTACGAGCCGGGCGACGCGGACTGGGGCGTGAAGCTCGAGGACGTGCGCGGCCAGAAGGAGGCCAAGGAGGAGGTGCGGCGCGTGATCGCGCTGTGGCAGTCCGGCGAGGCGTTCGAGAAGGCGGGCGGCAAGCGCGAGCGCGGCCTGCTGTTCCTGGGAGCGCCCGGCACGGGCAAGACGATGCTCTCGAAGGCGATCGCCACCGGCTTCAACTGCCCCTTCGTGACCATGCCGGGCTCGGGCTTCGCGCAGACCTTCATCGGTATCGACGTGGTGATCGTCACGTTGCTCGTGCGCAAGGCGAAGAAGCTGGCGGCCAAGTGGGGTGGCCAGTGCATCGTGTTCATCGACGAGATCGACGCCGTCGGTATGCGGCGCAATGCGCTCGGCAGAGGGATGTCAGCCACCCCCCACTCTCCCGGCTCGCTTCACGACCACCTCTTCTTCGGTCCCATGGGCGCCCTCAACCCCAGCGGCGACCTGGTGCTTGAGACCCGGGCCTGGCGCGAGCGCCTCTTCGCCTCCCGCCACGAGCCGGTCTCGCGGCCGCTACCGCAGCCTTACGCCAAGCTCGACGGGATGCTCCGCGCCGTGTTCCCCGGCGGCATGTTCGGCGGGGGCGGCGGCATGGCGCTCAACCAGCTGCTGGTGCAGATGGACGGCATCGACGAGCCGCCGTTCTTCCGCAAGTTCTTCACCAACCGCCTGAACACGTTCCTGGATGCGCTCTACGTCGTTCCTCAGAAGATCGGCAGCGTGAAGCTGCGCCTGCCCAAGCCGAGGCCGCGAAAGGAAGAGGTCTATTTCATCGGCGCCACCAACGTGCCGATCGATGCGCTCGACCCTGCGCTCATTCGCCCGGGACGCATGGGCCGGCACATCTGGTTCCGCACCCCGACCAAGCGTGATCGCAAGGACATCTTCGACCTCTATCTGAAGAAGGTCGATCACGACCCGGAGCTCGACACCGAGCCGCGCCGCGACGAGCTCGCCCGCATGACAAACGGCTACTCGCCGGCGATGATCGAGCAGGTCTGCTCGATGGCGCTCACCTACGCGCACTCCGACGGACGCCCGGTATTCGAGCGCCACGACTTGGTGGAGGCGATGACCACCGTCGAGAGCGGTACCGCCGTGGGCGTCGAGTACATCGCGGAGGAAACGCGCGCCGTCGCCATCCACGAGGCCGGCCACGCGGTGGCCAGCCACGTGTACATGAAGGACTCCGAGTCCACGCGCCTATCGGTGCGTATGCGCGCCGGCTCGCTCGGCCACCACCAGGCGATCCAGAAGGACGAGCGATTCTCTGCCTGGCGGCACGAGGAGGTGGCGCAGCTGATCTGGATCCTTGGCGCGATGGCGGCCGAGCGGGTGTTCTACGGGGAGAACTCGGTCGGCGTGGGCGGCGACGTGTCGAGCGTCACCACGGCAGCCGCCTGGATGGTCGGAATGTGCGCGATGGGCCCCGAGCCCGTACGGCTCGAGGGCCGTGTGCCTGAGGAGTTCAGGGAAGAGCAGGAGCAGCAGATCATGAAGCGCTTCGAGAAGATCGGGCTTCAGATCATGAACCGCGGCCAGGGCGGCGGGATGATGGAGGCCAACCCCATCGGGGGCGTGCTCGGCGACCCCGACAAGCGCAGGGCCGCCGCACAGCTCCTCGGTCAGGCGTACGTCACCGCATTCCACCTGGTCCGGCTCAATCAGGACAAGGTCGAGCAGATCGCCGAGGTGCTGATCGAGCGGCGCGAGCTGCACGGCGACGAGGTCGTCGAACTGCTGGAGCGCGCGCGACTTCAAGAACCGGAGATCGACCTTCTGGACGAAGAAGCATGGCCGAAGGTGTGACACCCGAGTCGAGCGGCGGCGAACTGGAGCCGGTGGGCGGGCGCGAGCTCGAGGCGGTGCACTCAAAGGAGCTCGCCCCCTACACGCCGCGCGTGTCGCACGGGCACGAGACCAAGTTCCGCTTGACGTACGCGGTGCTTGCGGGCATGGCGCTCGCGGCCGTGGCGGCCGCCGGCATCTTCATCGCGGCGGGCAAGCCGCCGAAGCCACCGAAGTGGTCCACCTGGAAGCCCACGGCGAGCGGGGACGAGGCACTCGGCCAGATCGCCAACCACATCGCGCCGGCGTACCGGCTGCCCACCGGCGAGCAGCTGGTGGCGGTGGACGGCGGCCCGCTCCAGATCGCGGGCATCCCGGTGAAGATCGTGATCCGCCCCAGCCCCACCGAGGCGGCCCCGTCAGACGGGAAGGGCGCGTTGTACACGCTCTGTGGCCTCGGCAAGAACTGCTCGATCAAGGCCGGCAAGCCGTCGCACGAACGGGTGTTGCTGATGCAGCGCGAGGCCTACGAGCTGGCGCTCTACACCTTCCGCTACGTGGGCGACGTGAAGCAGGTGGTCGTGCTGCTGCCACCGCCGCCCGGCAAGACGCCGACGCAGGCGATGTTCTTCAAGCGCAACAGCGTCGAGCCGCAGCTGTCCCGGCCCCTGCGCTTTGCACTGCCGGGCAAGCCACCGTCGATCACCGCGCTCAAGGGCGGCCCGGCCAGGGATTTCATCGACAAGGTCACCGGCTCCGATGTCTGGAACTTCGACGTGATTCAGGCGCAGGACGCGAGTGTGCTGCTCGAGCTCGCGCACTTCCCGCTGCAGGACTCGTCGTCCGCCAACTCGTCAGCCGTCGGCCCCTAGGTGTCGGCGCGCGGCCGAGCTGGCACGTCGTCGCCCGCCGGCGTGCTCGACACGAGGTCGGCCTCGCCCGCTCCGGGCAGCGTCGGGATGCTGAGCTGGAAGCGTGCCACGAGGTAGGGCACCAAATAGCTGTCCGCGATCTTGGTGGGCGGCCACCAGAGAGGTGAGCTGGCCAGCAGAGACCCGCCGGCGCCGGACTGCAGGTAGCTCGGCTCGCCGCCCGTGAGCATCACGCCGCGCAGGAGCGGCTCGAAGGGCTCGGGGGCCACGGGCGCCCCCGCGCGGGCGGCCAGGCACTCGGCCACCGCCTGGGCCTGGCGCACGGTCACGCCGCCCTGCTTCACCGGGAACGCCGTCACATCACCGGCGGCGTAGACGTCCTCGATTCCCTCCACCCTGCCGTGCTCGTCCACCGGCATGAAGCCGCCCTCCACCTGCGGCAGGCCCGTCCAGCGGGCCCACCTCGAGCGAGGGAAGGGCGACCACGGCGTCGGCCGGGATCGGCTCGCCGTCTGCCAGTACGAGGGCGCCCGTCTGCGAACTCGACGCGGCGCGACTCCGGTGGCCAGCACCACCCCGGCGCGCGCGAGGCGCTTCCCCACCGCGTCACTCACAGCGCTGCCGAACAGCTCGAGCGGCATCCGTTCCGCCGTGGCCAGCACCATGCGGGTGCTCGGGGAGCGCGAAGCCGTCATCAGCGCCAGCTCGTAGACCGGCAGTGGCCATGAGACGGCGGGCTTCGCGAGGGCGAAGACGAGCGTGTGGAACTCGCCGCTGGCGGCTCGCTCCACGAGCTCGCGCATCGGCTCCACCGCCTTCGGCCCGGCGAAGGTGAGCGCGCCCGGCACGGCCTCGACCGGCCGGGCGCCGGTGGCCACCGCGAGCGCGTCGTAGCCCACGCGCTCGCCGCTGTCGGTGAGCGCCTCATGCGCGGCGGCGTCCACTCCCACCGAGGCTCGCGTGCAGTTGCCGCGCGCGCTGGTCGCCGAGAATGTCGGAGAGCGGGAAGCGATGCACGTTGCCGATGCCGAACGGCTCGGCAACGAGCAGCGGACGGTACGTGAGGTGCTCCCCTGCGGTGAGCAGCTCGATCTCCACGCGCTCTCCCGCGAGCTTGCGCAGCGCCACCAGCAGCTCGATCGCGGCGATGCCGCCACCCGCGATCAGCACGCGCGCGGGTTGCGAGCGGAACGGAGCCTCGCCCGGCATGGGCGTAGCGTAATGCCCGGCGGACACGGTGATTGCCCGGGGAGTTCACGGGTAGGTGGAGGTCATGGACAGAGCAAGCTTGGAAATCAGGGACTGACGGTGTCCGAGCTCGGGCTGGGCTGCATGGGCATGTCCGAGTTCTACGGCGACGGCGACGACGCGGAGTCGATCGCGACGATCCACCGCGCGCTCGAGCTGGGCGTCAACTTCCTCGACACCGCCGACATGTACGGGCCGTTCACCAACGAGAAGCTCGTGGGACGCGCGATCGCGCGACCGCCGCGACGAGGTCGTCCTCGCCACCAAGTTCGGCAACGTGCGCGGCGCGAACGGCGAGCTCCTCGGCGTGCGCGGCGACCCGGAGTACGTGCGCGAGGCGTGCGACGCGTCGCTCGAGCGCCTCGGCGTCGACCACATCGACCTCTACTACCAGCACCGCGTGGACCCGAACGTGCCGATCGAGGAGACCGTGGGCGCGATGGCCGAGCTGGTGGAGCGCGGGCAAGGTGCGCTACCTCGGCCTGTCCGAGGCGGCGCCGGCGACGATCCGGCGCGCGCACGAGGTGCACCCGATCAGCGCGCTGCAGACCGAGTACTCGCTGTGGACGCGCGACCCGGAGGACGAGATCCTGCCGACCGTGCGCGAGCTGGGCATCGGCTTCGTCGCCTACAGCCCGCTCGGCCGCGGCTTCCTCACCGGCGAGATCCAGCCGCCTCGACGACCTCGCCGAGGACGACTTCCGGCGCGCCAACCCGCGCTTCCAGGGCGAGAACTTCCAGCGCAACCTCGACCTCGTCGAGCGCGTGAAGGAGATCGCGGCGGAGAAGGGCGTGACGCCGGCGCAGCTCGCGCTCGCCTGGCTGCTGCACCAGGGCGAGGACATCGTCCCGATCCCGGGCACGAAGCGCCGTAAGTACCTGGAGGAGAACGTGGCGGCCGCCGGCACATCGAGCTCACGCGACGACGGAGCTGGCGCGCATCGACGAGGCCGCCCCGGCGGGCGCGGCCGCGGGCGACCGCTATCCCGACATGTCCCCCGTGAACATTTGAGGAGGCGCTAGGCGCTGATGGAGAACCAGCCAGACATCGCCCAGGACGACGAGGCGCGCGTCCGGGCCGAGGAGAAGGCCGCCGAGGCCGAAGCCGGCGACATCGGCGGGAAGGGCTCCGACGAGGATCTCGACCCGGCCGAGCGCCCCGTCCGGGAGGGCGGCGGCGGCGAATCCGAGGGCTTCGAGGACGCCGAGGAGAAGCTGATCGAGAACGCCGGCCACGGCGAGGGCAACCCGCTCCCCGACGCGTTCGACGGCGAGACCGAGTCGGATCTTTCGGGCGCCGAGTACGGCGAGGCCGACGAGGAGCGCACCGCCGACAGCTGATCGGCCGTCGTGTAGTTGCGGGATCAACCATCTGCTAACGTTGGTTGAGCAGTCAACTTGTTCTTGTAAGAGGAGGCAGTCAATGAGTCTGGGACTACTCGTCCTGAGGGTGGTCGTCGGCCTGTTGTTCTTCGGCCACGGCGCCCAGAAGCTGTTCGGCTGGTTCGGCGGCCACGGTCTTTCCGGCACCGGCCAGTTCTTCGAGTCGATGGGGTTCCCGCAGGGCAAGCGCCAGGCCTTTATTGCCGGCCTGTTCGAAGCCGCTGGCGGCCTGCTGATCGCGCTGGGCCTCTTCACCCCGTTCGCCGCGGCCGCGCTGATTGCGGTGATGACCGTGGCGGTGATCAAGGTCCACGCCGCCAAGGGTCCGTGGGTGACTGAAGGCGGCTACGAGTACAACGCAGTGCTGGTGGCGGTCGTGTTCGCGCTGGCGGGCGTCGGCGCGGGCGACTGGTCGCTCGACAACGTGCTCAACCTGAGCCTGCGTGGCACCGGCTGGGCCCTCGGCGCGCTCGGCGCCGGCATCCTCGGCGGCCTGCTTCCACTCGCCGAGGCGCGCATCGCCGCATCGCGTGGCGATCACGCGCACCCCACCGCCGCGTAGTAACCACGCGCCACAAGGGGCGCGGCGCACCCCGCGCCGCGCCCCGAACAGGCGTCCAGCGGCTATCAAGCACCGGACTGAAACTGTCGATCATCGGCGAGGTATGAGTCGGGTGCTTGACTATCTCCTTCGCTGGTGCGACATGGTGTCCGCGGAGATCCGCGCGAGCCTCGAGCCAGTGCGCGACTGACCCCGCGCCGACCGCCCGTGAGTCCGGCCCCGGGGGCCGGGATGAGAGGATTGCGAGGTGGCTCGCTCCTCCCACAACTCGCACCCGCCTGACGTCGCCGACCTGCTAGAGCTGCGCTCGGCCGACGCGATGGCGCTCAACCAGCGCCACCTCAACCCACAGCTCGGCCGGATCCTGCGCACGCTCGGGTTCGACCGCGAGTGGGTGGGCGGCCGCGGCCCCTACCTGATCGACAAACAGGGCCACGAGTACCTGGACCTGCTGTCCGGTTACGGCGTCTTCTCCCTCGGCCGGGCACACCCGTACGTGAAGGAGCAGCTCGGGCGGGTGCTGGCCGCGGACACGGCCAACCTCCCCCAGCTCGGCGTCTCCACCCTGCCGGGAGTGCTGGCGGAGGAGCTGATCGCGCGCGCACCGTCGTCGCTCGACGGCGTGGTGCTCACGAACTCAGGCACCGAGTCGGTGGAGACCGCGATCAAGCTCGCTCGCGCCGCCACCGGCAGGCCCCGGGTCATCTACTGCCACCACGCGTTCCACGGGCTCACGCTCGGCTCGCTGTCGGTAAACGGCAACGAGGAGTTCCGCGACCGCTTCGAGCCGCTGCTGCCCGGGTGCGATCCGGTGCCGTTCGGCGACCTCGAGGCGCTGCGCGCGGAGCTCGAACGGGGCGAGGTTGCCGCCTTCCTGGTCGAGCCCGTACAGGGCAAGGGCGTGAACCTGCCGCCCGACGGCTATCTGGAGGCCGCCCAGGCGGCATGCCACGAGGCGGGCGCCCTGTTCATCGTGGACGACGTGCAGGTGGGACTCGGCCGCACCGGCCGGCTGTTCACGTCCGACCACTGGCAGCTCGAGCCGGACATGGTCACGATCGCGAAGGCGCTCTCCGGCGGCTACGTGCCGATCGGCGCCGTGCTGGCAAGCCGCGCCGTGATGAGCACGGTGTTCGACTCGATGGAGCGCGGCGTGGTGATCGGCTCGACCTTCGGCGGCAACGACCTCGCGGCGACAGCCGGGATCGCCACTCTCCAGACGATCGAGCGCGAGGGCCTCGTGGAGCGCGCGGCTCAGCTCGGCGACCTGCTGCTCGACCTCACGCGGCCGCTCGTGGGCCGCTTCGAGATCGTGCGCGAGGTGCGCGGGCTGGGGCTGATCTGGGCGATCGAGCTCGGCCCGCCGGCGGGCCGCGCCGCGCGCCGGCTGTGGGACGCGATCGAGCGCCGCCAGCCAGGCCTGTTCGCCCAGCTCGTGACCGTGCCGCTGTTCCGCGACCACCGCATCCTCACGCAGGTGGCGGGCCACCACATGAACGTGGTGAAGGCGCTGCCGCCGCTCGTCACCCCGGAGGACGATGTGCGCAGGTTCGCCTCCGCGCTCGAGCGGGTGCTCGAGGCGGCCGAGGAGCACCTCTTCCGCAGTTACGCGAGCCTCGGCTTCGAGCTCGGCCGCCGCAGCCTGGCCGCGCGCCGGGTGTGAGGGCGCTCGTCACTGGCGCGTCCGGGTTCATCGGCGCGCACGTGGCGGCGGCGCTGGCCGAGCGGGGCGCCAGGGTACGCGGGTTCGACAGGCAGGAACCGCCGCCTCACGCGCGCGTGGATGAGTGGGCGCGGGGCGACGTGCTCGACCTGGACGCGCTGCGCGACGCCGTGGACGGCTGCGACGCCGTGTTCCACCTGGCCGCGGTGTACAGCTACTACCGGCGTGACGCCGAGCGCATGATGCGCGTGAACGTCGAAGGCACGCGCAACGTGCTGAGCGCGGCGGGCGAGCGCCGGGTGGTGCACACCTCGAGCGCCGCCACCTGCGGCCCGGCTCCAGGCCGCCCCGCCACCGAGCAGGACCAACCGCCCGCCTGGGAGCTGAAGGTGGCCTACAAACGCAGCAAGATCGAGTCCGAGAAGCTCGCGCTCACGGCCGGCGCCGTGGTGGTGAACCCGACCACCCCAGTCGGCCCTCGACGACCTCCGCCCCACTCCCACCGGCAAGATGATCCGCGACGTGGCCTCGGGGCGCGCCCGCGCATACGTGCGCAGCACGGCGCTCAACGTGGTGGCGGTGGAGGACGTGGCCCGCGGCCAGGTGCTAGCCCACGAGCACGGCCGCGCCGGAGAGCGCTACCTGCTCGGCGGAGAGGACCTGCCGCTCCGCGACGTGTTCGCGATCATCGCGCGGGCCGCGGGGCGCGAGCCGCCACGCCTGGCGGTGCCGTTTCCGCTCGTGCTCGGCCTCGCGTGGCTGGCGGACCGCGCGCTCGCCCCGCTCGGCCGCGAGCCCGAGCTGCTCGTGCTCGACGAGGTGCGGCTGGCGCGCGTGCCGGCGCTGTTCAGCAGCGCGAAGGCGGGGCGCGAGCTTGGCTACACCTGGCGCCCCGCCGGGCTGGCCCTGGAGGAGGCGGTGGCGGACCGCATCGAAACGGTCGCCAGCGTGTCTGACTAGAGTGGCTCGGCCCGCGGGAGGGCGCCGGCAAACCAGTCGATAGGAGGCCCGTTTGAGCGGCTCGCTCACCCGTAGGAAGTTTCTTGGCACCGGCGCCGCGGCAGGCGCCGCCCTCATGCTCCCCACCGGCACCGCCGCGGCCAAGCACGGGCCGCGCAAGCGGCGCCGCGTGGAGGTGGCGATCGTCGGCGCAGGGCTCGCCGGCCTCACCGCCGCTCGTGAGCTGACGAAGGCAGGCCACCACGTGTGCGTGCTCGAGGCGCGCAAGCGCGTGGGCGGGCGCACGCTCAACCATCAGGTGTCCAAGACCGTGATCGCCGAGGCCGGCGGCGAGTACATCGGGCCGACGCAGAACCACATCGCGAAGCTCGCCAAGTCGGTGGGCGTGAAGACGTTCAAGACCTACAACCTGGGCGACGACGTGCTCTACGCGCGTGGGCAGCTGTCGCGCTACCCGGCCAGCGGACTACCTACGGACCCCGACGTGCAGCAGGGGATCGTGGCCGCCATCACGCAGCTCGACGCCATGGCGGCCGACGTGCCGCTGAAGGCGCCGTGGAAGGCCAAGCGCGCTGCCGAGTGGGACGCCATGACCTTCGACGACTGGATCACCGCCAACGTAACCACCGAGGTGGGCCGCCAGGTGCTGCTCAGCGCATCGGACGCGATCTGGGGCGCCGACCCGGCGCAGATGTCGCTGCTCTACGTGCTCGCCTACATCGCCGCGGCGGGCGACGAGAAGGACAAGGGCAGCATCATCCGTCTCGTCAGCACCGGCGGCGGCGCCCAGGAGAGCCGCTTCGTGGGCGGCTCGCAGCTCGTATCCCAGCGTCTCGCGCACAAACTCGGGGCGCGCGTGGTGCTGCACTCGCCGGTGCGGAGCGTGCACCAGCACGGGCACGGAGTGACGGTCACGAGCGACCGCATGGTGGTGCACGCCGACCAGGTGATCATGGCCATCCCACCCGTGCTGCTCGAGGGCATCCACTTCTCCCCCGCGGTGCCTCGCATGCGCCGCAACCTGGCGCGCCGGATCATCCCGGGGCACCTGATCAAGTGGGAGGCGGTCTACGACAGACCGTTCTGGCGCGACGCGGGCCTCAGCGGCCAGGCGGTGGCAGACGTCGGCCCGGTGCGCACCACGTTCGACAACTCGCCCCCGAGCGGCACGCCCGGCATCCTGTTCGGCTTCATCGGCGGGGCGGATGCGGCGGCGGTGGCGAAGATGAGCGCCAAGGCGCGCCGTGATGTGGTGCTGTCCGCGTTCGAGACCTACTTCGGGCCGCAGGCGCGATCGCTGGTGGACTCGTTCGAGATGGACTGGACCAGGGAGGCCTGGACGCGGGGCTGTCCCGTGGGCTACACCCGCCCCGGCACGCTGCGCCGCTACGGCGCCGCGTTGCGCGAGCCATTCCGGCGCGTGCACTGGGCCGGCACCGAGGTGGCCACCTACTGGAGCGGCTACATGGACGGCGCCGTGCGCTCCGGCGAGGTCGCCGCCAGGGAGGTCGCGCGGGCGCTGCGGCGCCACTAGGGCTCAAGAATTCCGCCGTTCGCCGATTTCCTGCTTGATGGGCCTTCTTGCCGCCATCAGGCAGGCGTTCGCCCGCCGCGAGGATCCCTACGCCGGCGGCGACATTGCGCTGGCCCGCAAGCTCGACGGAATCCTCACCGCCGCGGGCACGGCTGTCGCGCTGATGCTCATCCCGCTGGCGCCGCCCACCGTGGCGATCGGCACCGCGGGCTGGTTCGTGGCGGGCGCGGTCGCGCTCATGAGTGGCGCATCGACGGTTTACGACCGCCTCAAGCCAGGCGGCCGCACCTGGGCCACCATGCTCGCCTGGAACTACGTGGGGGTCGCCCAGATCAGCGTGGTCCAGTGGCTCGCCGGCAGCCACGCGCCCTACCGCGACCTGTTCATGCTGTCGACGGTCTTCGTCGGCGGCCTGCACCCGCCCCGCCGGCTGCTGCCGTTCCTCGCGATCGTCAACGCGATCACCGTTGCGCCGCTCTTGTTCGAGTCCTGGGATCCGATGCTCGCCGGCTCGATCTTCGCCCTGGTGATCCTCTGGTCGTCGCTGTCGCTCGTCGCCTCGATCGCGAACTTCAACGCGCGGCTTCACCGGATCGGCAGCATCGAGGCCGAGGCGCTCGCGCGGGCCGACTCGCTCACCGGCCTCGGCAACCGGCGCGCGTTCGACGAGGCGCTGATCGCCGAGATCGCCCGCGCCCGCCGCGTGGGCTCGCCGCTGAGCCTGCTGCTCGCCGACCTCAACGACTTCAAGGAGATCAACGACGCTCACGGTCACCTCGCGGGCGACGAATGCCTGCGTCAGGCGGCGGCCGCCTTCCGGGACGAGGTGCGCCTGCACGACCACTGCTTCCGCTGGGGCGGCGACGAGTTCGCCGCGATCCTGACGGCCAGCGACGGCGCCGCGGCCGAGCTGATCGCCGAGCGGGTGACGGCAAGTGTGGCCGAGCACTGCCGCCAGCCGGGCGGCGAGCCGATGACGATCGGCGCGGCGCACGCAGAGCTGACCGACACGATGACGGCAGACGATCTGCTGGCGGCCGCCGATGCGGCGCTGCTGGCTGCAAAGGCCGCGCGGCTCTAGTTCTCAGTTCTCAGTTCCCGGTTCCCAGTTTCGTCGGGAACTGGCGCGCGCAGCGCGCCTCATATGTACTCTGCGCTCCGCAATGCGTGGGCAGGGGTGCTACACGGTGCGAAGGGTTGTGCGTGCGAGTCTGCTCGCAGCCACAGCCGCGTTGGCATGGGCAGGTACAGCTCAGGCCGATCCGCCCCCGCCCGGCTCGACCTGGCACGAGACCTACATCCAGGAGGCCGACGGCACGTCCCTTCACGCCGACGTCCTGCGCCCGAGCAACCTGCCGGCGGACGCCAAGACGCCGGTGATCCTGTCGATCGGCCCCTACTTCAACCACTCGGGCCAGGTCGGTCCGGCCGGTCCGGCCGAGGACACGCCCTACACGCCGGCGGGCGACGCCGGCCCCTCCGCACGCTTCTACGACTTCGTCAACGGTGCCCACCTGATGCAGCGCGGCTACACGTACGTGATGGTGGACCTGCGCGGCTTTGGCGGCTCGAGCGGCTGTCTCGACTGGGCCGGTCCCGGCGAGCAGTCGGACGTGAAGACGGCCGTGGAATGGGCCGCGAGCCAGCCCTGGTCCACCGGCAAGGTGGGCATGTACGGCAAGTCGTACGACGGGGTGACCGGCCTGATCGGCGAGGTGCTGCACCCGAACGGCCTGGCAGCGGTGGTATCGCAGGAGCCCGTGTACGACCTCTACCGCTACCTCTACATGAACCGCGTGCGCTTCGAGAACTCGCTGGCCACGCCCGCGCTATACGACGCGATCGCCGGCACACCCGGCATCACCGGCGACACGCTCGCCTACCAGCAGAACGCACTGAACGACACTTCGCGGCCCGGCTGCCCGGCGCTCAACTGGGCCGACCAGCAGGACCCCAACCACTCCTCGCCCTACTGGCAGCAGCGCGACCTGATCTCGAAGGCCAAGGGCGCCACCACCCCGCTGTTCATGACCCAGGGCTTCATCGAGAACAACACGAAGCCGGACGGCGCGTGGGACTTCTTCAACAACGTCACCGGGCCGAAGCGCGGCTGGTTCGGCATGTGGGATCACGTGCGCGGCAACGACACCGACTCGAGCGGCCGCCTGGCGATGGGCCGCAAGGGCTGGTTCGACGAGGTGATGCGCTGGTACGACCAGCACCTCAAGGGCATCAAGCCGACGGTGAAGGACCCGACGCTGGCGGTGGAGTCGAGCGACGGCAAGTGGCGCGCCGAGTCGCACTGGCCGCCCAACGATTCGCGGACCTACACGGCCAGCCTCAAGCCGGGCAGCTACACCGACGACACCACGAACAACGGCACCGCCGAGGGCGGCTCGCCCAACGGCGAGGGCATCTGGACTTTCTCCCCCGCGTTCACGCACGAGGTGCGCTTCGCGGGCGTGCCCAAGCTGACGGTGAACGAGAGCTCGCAGTTCCAGAACGCCAACCTCACCGCCGACATCTACGACCTCGACAGCGAGGGCAACGCCACGCTGATCAGCCGCGGCACCTACCTGCTCGGCGGCACGGGCACGATCTCGTTCGACATGTACGGCGACGACTGGGTGCTGCCTGCCGGGCACCGGCTGGGCGTGCTGATCGGCTCGTCGAACTCGGAGTGGTGGACACCTACCCCCACGTTCCAGAACGTGACCGTGAACAGCGCGTCGGTCACGCTGCCGTTCCTCAGGTGCGCTCGCACCAAGTTCATCCAGGGCGACCCGTCCATCAAGCTCGACAGCTACAGGGCCGACTCGCCCTTCCCGGTGGACGCCGGCACCATCGCGACGGGCACCGATCAGTCGTTCCCGGTGCCGCCGAAGCTGAAGAGCTGCGGCCTTTAGTAGCGCCCTATAGGGTGGGCGGTCCTGCCCCAAACGGAAAGGACCGGACTTGCACCGCTCTCGTCGCTCGCTCGCACTCGCCGCTGCCGCGGTAGCGCTGTTCGCCGCTGCCGCGCCAACCGCCCAGGCCGCGAAGACTAAGGCCAAGGGTCACACCATCACCGTGATGACCCGCAACCTCTTCCTGGGAGCGGACCTGATCCCGCTCGCCACCACCCCGGCCGGCCCGCAGTTCGAGCAAACGGCGAGCAACATGTTCGCCGGCGTGAAGGCCGAGGATCCGAACGGGCGGATGAAGCTCGTGGCGGGTGAGATCGCCAAGGCGAGGCCCGACCTCGTGGGCTTCCAGGAGCTGTCGCTCTGGCGCACCGGCCCGGCGCCTGCCTCCACCGTCGCGTTCGACTACCTCAAGCAGATCCAGAAGCAGCTCAAGAGACTGCACCGCTCGTACCGGGTGGTGGCGATCAAGACGGCGTTCAACGTCGAGGGCCCGATGGGAGGCGGCAGTGACGTGCGCCTCACGCTCGGCGACGCGATCCTGGCAAAGAAGGGCGTGAAGGTGAGGCACGTCCACTCCGCGGTGTTCAAGAATCAGCTCACGATCCCCACGCAGGCGATCGGCAACGTGGTCACAAACCGCGGCTATAACGAGCTGGACGCAACCGTTCACGGCGTGACCGTGCACGTGGTGAACACGCACCTCGAGGCCTACCTCGCCTCCACCCGGCTCCAGCAGGCGCAGGAGCTGGTGAAGGGGCCGCTGCGCTCCAAGCTGCCGACGATCCTGATCGGGGACCTGAACTCGGGCCCGAAGCTGCCGAAGCCCGAGGACCGGCCGCCGTACGAGGCGATCGCGAAGGCCGGCTTCAAGGAGGAGCGGACGCCGAAGTTCAGCTGCTGCTTCAACGAACTCACCGACAAGACCGGCTGGGACCACAACGTCGACCACATCATGGCCAAGCCGAGGCTCAAGCTCGTGCGCTCGTTCATCACCGGCAAGGAGACGACGCATGCCGGCGTGCACCCCTCCGACCACGGCGGAGTGGTGAGCGTCCTGCGGCTCAAGCGCTAAGTCAGCGGGTGGCGGTGGCGAACGTGCGAAGCGCGCGTCCGCTGCCGCCCGGCCCGTTCCACGTGGCCTCTGCTCGCCGCCCGCCGACCCTCCACACGCGTGTGATGGACCGGCCGGCGGCGAGCACGGCCAATGACTGTGACCTCCCGCCCATGCGCACGCGCAGCGCGTGGGCGGGAGCGTCACCGGCGTTGCTGAGCGTGACGCGCATCCTGCGCCGCTTGATCTGATGGACGCGCAGCCGCACGTCGGCGGTGGGCGGGCTGACCGCACAGGCGGACCGCGGCGTGTGCGGGCCGGTGGCCCAACCGCTGCCCGGCGACGCCGTGAGCACGAACGACAGATGGCCGCCCTGTGCGAGCTCGCCGTGCCGCAGCGCGCTCGTGGTGAGTGGGGCGCCGTTCAGCGTGGCGCCCGCGATGTGGCGCAGCCCCGTGGACGCACCCGGAGCGTCGATCGCGATCCGCGAGCCGATCAGCGCGTGGTCGAACAGCGGAGTGGTGAGCGCGTAGTGGTCATCGCCGCCGGTGACGGGATAGAGCCCGAGCGCCGAGAGCACGTACCAGCCGGACATCGTGCCCAGGTCGTCGCCGCCGGGCAGGCCGTTGGGCGCCGTGGTGTACAGGGCCTCGGCGGCGCGCACCAGATCCTGGGTCTTCGACGGCTGGCCCAGGTAGTCGTAGAGGTACGGCGCCTGCAGGTCCCCCTCGTTGCGCGGGTTGTAGCGGGAGTTGCCGCGCCACGCGGCGTGCACCGAGGCCGGGCTGGCGGAGATCCGGCCGTAGTCGAAGAAGCGGTCGAGCTTGGCGATCATGGCGTCGCGCCCTCCAAGCGCGTCAGCCAGGCCGAGCACGTCCTGCGGTGCCAGCCACGTGTACTGCCAGGCCGACATCTCCTTGAAGCCGTTGCGTGAGTCGGCGTCGAAGGGCCGCTTCCAGGAGCCGTCGCCGCGACGCGCGCGGGCGAAACCGGCGCGGTGGTCGACGCTGTAGCGGTAACGCTTGGCGCGCCGCAGCAGATAGCGGTAGTCCGGCTCGCGCCCCAGGCGCCCGGCCATCAGCGCCAGCGCGCAATCGTTCACCGCGTACTCGAGGCCCAGCGATGCGGAGAAGGTGTAGTCGCCGCGGCCGCCGTAGTAGGGCACGAAACCCCGGTTGACGTAGTCCTCGAGCCCGGTGCGACCCTCGAACGGCGTTCGCCCCGGGTCGGGAACGTCGGTGGCGTTGTGCAGCACCGCCGCGTAGGCGCGCTGCACGTCAGCCGGCCGCACCAGCCCCTTCAGGTACGCGTCGGCGATCACGTTGGCGGCGGGATCGCCCACCATCTCGTTCGTCTCGTAGTGCGCGTAGACCCACTTCGGCAGCCAGCCGCTCTCGCTCTCGTCCTCGAGCAGGCTGTGCACCATGTCGCCCACGCGCTCGGGCGCCACGAGGTCGATCACCTGCTGCGCGGCGCGGTAGGTATCCCACATCGAGAAGCTCGTGTAGTGCACCTGGCCCGGCGGCACTCGATGAACCCTGTCGTCGAAGCCGACGAAGCGCCCGTCGGCGTCCGAGAACACGTTGGGGAAGAGCAGCGTCCGGTAGAGCGATGTGTAGAAGGTCTGTTGCTGCTGGTCGCTGCCACCCGACACCTGCACGCGACCGAGCAGCGCGTTCCACGCGGAGCGGGCGCGCGCGTGCACCGCATCGAAGTCAAACCCGTCGCCCCCAGTCTCGGAATCGAGGTTGCGGCGCGCGCCCGCGGCGTCGACGTAGGAAATCCCGACCTTCGACACCACCGGGCCACTGTCGGCGACCGTGTCGAACGACACGTAGGCGCCCGCGTCGCGACCCCTCGCGTCGCGGTGGCCCGCGCGCGGATGGTTGTCGTCGCTGCCGCTGCCGAAGGCGGCGAACGGCCGGCTGAACTTCATCGCGAAGTAGAGCGTGTAGCGGTTGTGGCTGCGCGCCGGGCAGGCGTTCCAGTAGCCCCAGCTCGACACCGAGCCCACCACCGTGTCGTTGCCGGACACGTGCACGCTCGCGGTGCGCACGCCGCGGAAGTTCGCGCCCGGGTCGATCACCACGTTGGCGTGCGGCGTGCTCGGGTAGCTGAAGCGCGCCCAGCCCGTGCGTGTGGTGGCGCTCAGCTCGGCGCGGATGCCCGAGTGGTTGAGCGTGACCGCGTAGTAGCCGGGCGAGGCCTGTTCGCTCTTGTGCGAGAAGGTGGTGGCCTGCTTGGTGGCATCGTCGGTGCGCACCGCACCGACCGTGGGCAGCGACACCACGTCACCCATCGCCGGGCAGCCGGTACCGGACAGGTGCGTGGTGCCGAACCCCCACGTGCGCGGGTGCGAGTAGCGGTAGCCGCCTCCGCCCGCGCCCACGGTGTTGGGGCTGTACTGGACCATGCCGAACGGTGTGGCCGCGCCCGGGAAGACGCCGCCCGACTCCGTGCCGGCGAACGGGCGCACCAGCGCGGCAAGGTCGGGACCCGATCCCGCGGGATCCGAATCCGCGGGAGTCGCGTCATCCAGCGACCCGATCAGCGCAAGGGCGAACAGCAACGCAAGCGCGAGGGACAGGGGTGGCCGTGACACCGCCGCGGCACCCTAAGGCACGAACATAAGTGCGAGGATCAGATTGTGCATCTCGTGCGTGCGTTCGGAGCCCGCCTCGCTGACCGTTCAGATCAGGCGCAAGCGCAAGCGTCCCATCTAGCTGTTGTAGAGCAACACCCAGGTGGGATAGTTGCCGTCAGGACGACCGGGCCGCGGTCCGCCTCACGGCGGCGGCACGGGCGCGCGCCCTTCGCACCGCAGCGGTGAGTGTGCTCACGTCGTAGGCGCCCTGGTGGCGCTTGCCGTTGATGAAGAAGCTGGGCGTGCCGGCCACCTCGCTGGCGTCGGCGGTGCCCACGTCGTCGGCCACGCGCTCGGCGTACTCGTGGCGGCGCACATCCTCCGCGAAGCGGTCGAAGTCGAGCCCGAGCTCCTCGGCGTAGCGCCCGATGTCCTTCGGCGAGAGCTCGTCCTGATGGCTGAGCAGCTTGTCGTGCATCTCCCAGAACTGCCCCTGTGCAGCCGCCGCCTCGGCCGCCTCGGCCGCCATCTGGGCGTTGGGATGAACGTCGTTGAGGGGGAGGTGGCGCCAGACGTAGCGCAGGTCGTCGCCGAACTCCTGGAGCAGCTCGCGCACCACCACCTCGGCCTGGCCGCAGTAGGGGCACTCGTAGTCCCCGTACTCCACCAGCGTCACCGGCGCGTCCTCGGCGCCGCGAATGTGGTCGCGCTCGGGATCGACGTCCTCGGCGAGGTCCTCCAGCTCCTCCTCGGTCTCTGCGATCTGCCGGGCACGCAGCCCCGCGGGCAGCCGGCGGATCAGGCGGAACGCGCCCCACGCCGCGAGCGAGGCAATCAGAGCCGAGGCGAGCACGCCGATCTTGGCCTCCTCCAGTTCGCGACCTTGGAACGCCAGGCTCGCGATCAGCAGCGACACGGTGAACCCGATGCCGGCCACCACGCCGCCTCCGGCGATCACCGGCCAGCTGAGGCTGCGGCGCAGCCCGAGCCTGAGCCTCAGCACCAGCCAGGCCGAGCCGACGATGCCGAGCGGCTTGCCTACGACGTAGCCCACGATGATGCCGAGCGTGATCGGGGAGCTGAACGCGTCCCGCAGCAGCCCGCTGTTCACGTGGATGCCCGCGTTGGCGAGCGCGAACAGCGGCACGATCACGAAGCTCGTCCACGGGTGGAGCCGGTACTGGAGGCGCTCGTTGGGAGAGATCGCGGACGCCACCCCGCGCTGGGCCGAGCGCGCCAGCTCCGGTGTGGGCTGCTCGCGGAACGAGCGCGTGAGCTCCACCACCCGCTCGAGCTGCACACGCGGGGGCGCGTAGGCGCTCGTCACGAGCCCCACCACCAAGCCGGCGATCACTGGGTCAATGCCCGACTCGTACAGCGCCACCCAGAAGGCCAGCCCGAGCACGGCGGCACCCGGGCCACGACTTGCCGGCGGCGCGCTGCGCAGGATGAGCAGCAGGACGAAGATCCCGAGTGCCACCAGCAGCGGCACGAGCGATACGTGGTCCGTGTACACGGTGGCGATCACCACCAGCGCGACGAGGTCGTCGAACACGGCGAGAGTGAGCAGGCGCACGCGGAGGCGCGTGCCCCCCGGCGCCACCAGAGCCAGCACGCCGAGCGCGAACGCCGTGTCCGTGGACATGGCCGCGCCCCACCCGTGCGCCCCGGAGCCGCCGGCGTTGAAGGCGAGGAAGATCGCCACGGCCAGCGCCATCCCCCCGAGTGCGGCCACGAGGGGGATCGCCACCCGCCGCCGCTCGCGCAGCTGCCCCACGTCGAGCTCGCGCTTGGCCTCGAGCCCCACCACGAGGAAGAAGAACGTCATCAGGCCCTCGTTCACCCAGTGGCGCAGATCCTGCGAGATGCCTGAGCTCCCGAGCGTGATCGAGAGCGTGGTGGTCCAGACCGACTCGTAGGAGTGCGGCCAGGGCGAGTTCGCCCACACGAGCGCCGCCACCGTGGCGGCGAGGAGCGCCACCGCCCCGCCGGTCTCCGTGTTCAGGTAGTCGCGCAGCGGCGCCGCGAGGTTGCGCGCCCAGGCCGTGCGCTCGCTGAAGCGCCTGGCCGTCCCCCCTAGCATGCCGGTCTCGGAAGCCACCTCGGGGAATGTAGGTGGCCCGGGCAGCTCAGAACAGCCAGCGGTCCGACAGGCCCGAGGTACAGCGCGGTGTTGCGCACCGCGAAATCGGACTGCTGGGCCGATACGTGCTGGCGGTAGGTGGTGACGTCGCGGAAGTAGCGGCCCATCCGCTGGCCGCGTCCGGAGGTGCTCGGCGGGGCGCGGTGCATCAGCGTCTCGACGGCGCCGGCCGCCAGCCCGCCCGCCTGCTGGAGCATCGCCCACCAGCGCGCGTCCTGCGTGAGCGGGATCCGCTCGCCGCTCTCCACGGAGGTCGTCGCGGCCTCCAGGTAGTCGCGCGCGAACGCGTAGAGCACTGCCTCGGCGGCGTCCGCCATGCCGGTGGCCAGCCCGTAGACCCGCTGGTCCTCGTGAACTCGAGCCGCGGCACCTGCGGATGGAAGGTGGTCTGCCGCGCGCCGATCGGGTCGCGGAACTCGTCCAGCGCCGCCCGCGCCGCGCCCACCATGGTCGCCACCAGCGAGGCGTGGTAGGGCCCCGCGATGCGGCCGATGTAGAGCGGGTTGCCGTGCACCTCGATCCCGACGCTCGGCAGCGGCGGGTCGAACCAGTCGAACGGCACGACGAAGCGTTCGGGCACGAACAGGTCCTCCATCACGAACGTGTTGGAGCCGCTGGAGTTCATGCCGATGATGTTGCCGTCGCCCCAGTCCTCGAGCATGTCACGTCCTCGCGGCGCACGGCGAGCACGTGCGGGTCCGGCGGGCCGCCGACGATCGTCGCCGGGGCGAACACCCAGGTGGCGTACGGCACGCCCGACGCGTACGGCCAGCGGCCGCTGAGCCTGTACCCGCCCTCAACCGGCGTGGCCTGCCCGGTGGGCGCCACGGGATGCGGGCAGCGGAAGTCGCCGTCCGGCGCGAACATCTCGGCCTGCACCTCCACCGGGAAGTGGCTCGCCACCATCGCGGCGTGGCTCGACCCGAGCGTGAGGCACCAGCCGTGCCCGGGTCGCCCGTGGAGATCGCGACCATCGTGCGCAGGAACGTCTCCCAGCCGAACTCGTAGCCGCCGAAGCGACGCGGCTGCAGGATGCGCGAGAAACCAGCCTCCAGGAAGCGCTCGTGGATCTCCTCCGAGTAGTAGCCGCGGCGCTCCGCCTCGTCCTGCTGCTCGCGGAGAACGGCACGAGCGCCTGCGCCCGCGCCACCATCTCCTCCGGCCTCAGCTCCGGCTCGGGGACCGGGATCCTCTGGCTGTCGGCGTCACGCCGCGGCGCCGGCTCGCGCGGAGAGCCGCTCGCTCGCCAGCCGCGCGCCCTCCACGAGCGACTCCAGCTTGGCCCAGGCGATCTGCGGGTGCACGCGCCCGCCGAGCCCGCAGTCGGTCGAGGCGATCACGTTCTCCGCGCCCACGCCGTCGGCGAAGCGCAGCGATGCGCTCGGCCACGAGCTCGGGGTGCTCGACGACGTTGGTCGAGTGGCTCACCACGCCGGGCAGGATCTTCTTGCCCTCGGGCAGCTTCGACGTCCTGCCAGACCCTCCACTCGTGCTCGTGGCGCACGTTGGCGGCCTCGAACGAGTAGGCGCCGGCGTTGATCGCGAGCATCACGTCGACGATGTCCTTCATCGGGATGTCGGTCACGTGCGGGCCGTGCCAGCTTCCCCAGCAGAGGTGGAAGCGGATGCGCTCGGTCGGCAGGCCCGCGGATCGCGTGGTTGAGCGCGTCGACGCGCATCATCGTGAAGCGCTTGTAGTCCTCGACGCTCGGCTCCGGGCACGATCTGGTCCCAGTTCTCGGCGATCGCCGGATCGTCGAGCTGCAGCATCAGGCCGGCGTCGATGATCGCCTGGTACTCCTCGCGCATCGCGTCCGCGCAGGCGTACATCAGCTCCTCGTCGTCGTCGTAGTGCTCGTTGCCGAACCGCGCGCAGCTGCCGGGCGCCACGGCGTTCATGAAGCCGTCCTCCACGCCGGCCGCGTCCATCGCCGCCTTGAAGTTCGGCGATGTCGCGCTGGACGCGTCCTGGCCGATGTAGGTGATCGGCCCGCGGCACACGGGCGCGGCGGTCGGCGGGTTGGGCAGCGCCACGCCGGCGCTCGGATCGCCGTACGCCTCGCCGAACATGTTCCAGTCGCGGCGCTCGGCGAAGCTCGCCGAGCGCGAGCTCGCCCGGCTTCGCCTTCGGCTGGGGGATCTCGCGCAGCTCCGCCTCCACGAGCTCGAGGCCGCCGAGCCGCGGGAACACGTAGGTCCACCAGGAGCCGTAGTCGTAGCGCGCGCCCATCGAGTGCCCGTACTCGCCGTCGTTGACGATGTCGATGCCGATGTCGCGCTGGCGCCCCACGACGTCGGCCACCGCCTGGCGCAAGCTTCGCCAGGTAACCCTCCTCGTCGGCGAGCTCGCCCTCGCCCCGCTGCTGGTTGAGCTGCGACCAGCTCCTCGGGCCGCGGCAGGCTTCCCGCGTGGCTGGTCAACACCCGATCAGGCATCCACTCCCCCTTCTCTCCGGCGCGAATCCGACCTCGGCCGCGAACTGCTCGCGGGCCGCGATCGTACTCCCTGCGCGAGGCTGCCCTCAGGCCGCGTAGCGCTGCCCGGCGCGAGCCCGCCGCTTGGCGGCCTCCACCTCGCGGTCCTTCGGCGGCGCGTTCGTGACCAGCTCGTCGAGCAGATGGGCGGTGATGTGCGCCACCTGATCGACCGCGCGGTTGAAGGCCTCTTCGTTGGCGCGCGACGGCTTGGTGGAGCCGCTCACCTTGCGGACGTATTGAAGAGCGGCTGCGCGAATCTCATCATCCGTCGCCGCCGGCTCGAAGTTGTGAAGGGTTCTGATGTTGCGGCACATGGGCTCAAAGGTATAGCGTCGGCCTCCCGTCCGAGAGGAACGCCATGAAGCTGCTGCAGGTGAACTACCGTCGCGAGCGCGGCCAGGACGACGCCGAGCAGGGCGAGTACCTCCGCGGAGCCGCCGACCGGATCGCTCAGGCCCCGGGGCTCCAGTGGAAGATCTGGATCTACGACGACGAGAACCAGGCGGCGGGCGGCATCTACCTGTTCGACAGCGAGGAGCACGCGCGCGCGTTCGGCGACGCCATCCCCGCCTCGCTCGGCAAGCTGCCCGGTGTGAGCGAGATCGACAGGCGCTACTACGACGTGGACGAGCGCCTGAGCGAGGTCACGCGCGGACCGGTGGCCGCGGCACAGCAGGCCTGAAACCGGTGGCGCCCTAGCTGGGCGGCGCGGCTTCGGTGAGCCGGAACCAGACGATCGTCATTGGCTCGTCGTCCGTGATGCGCCAGCCGGGCTCGCCCAGCAGCACGGCGGTCTCGTCACGGCAGCTGTCGTAGAAGCGGCGCTGATCGGCACGCCACTCGTCGAGCGTCGAGGCGCCGGCGCTCTCGGCGTTCACCACGTCGGGGTCGATCTGGCCGAACGGCAGCACGACCACGCGCGTAACCTCGACCTCGCCCCAGCGGACACCGTTGTGGTCGCGAATCGGCAACCGCATGCCGAGGCTCGGCGTGCCGCCCTCCAGCTCCCACTCGCGGGCGAGCGAGATCGCGGCGGTCTTGCGTCCTTCGAGGATCGCCCGGATGAGCTGCTCGCCGGAGCCGTCGTCGTTCTCGTGGCCGAACTCGAGGAACGGCTCGCGGGCGTCGCGCCACGGTGAGAGCGGGATCTCCGCCGCCACGCGCGTTCCCTGGCCGGCGGGGCTGTCAAGCAAGAGCTTGCCGCCGAGCGACTCCACGCGATCCACGAGGCCGGCGAGGCCTGAGCCACCCTCCACGGTGGCGCCGCCCACGCCGTCGTCGGACACTGACGCGTAGATCATTCGCCCGCTCTGCGTGACCTCCACGCGCACGGTGGACGCCTCGGCGTACTTTGCCGCGTTGGTGGCCGCCTCGGACACGAGGTAGTAGAGCGTGACCTCCACCACGTCCGGCAGCCGCCGCTCGGGCAGCGACACGATCTCGAGCGGCACCGTGAGGCGGGCCGCGAGCGTCTCGAGCGGCTGCCCGAGCCCGCACTCCACGAGGCCGGAGGGATGCAGGCCGCGCGACAGCTCCTGAAGCTCCTTGAGCGCGGCGCCCGCCTCCTCCTCCACGGTGGCCAGCAGCCGCGCCGCCCGGTCCGGCTCAGTGTCGAGCTGACGGCGAGCGATCTTGACGAGGTTGCCGAGCGCGAGCAGCCGCTGCTGCGCGCCGTCGTGCAGGTTGCGTCCGATGCGGCGGCGCTCCTCGTCCGCGGCGTGCACCACGCGCGCGCGTGAGGCGTTCACCTCCGTCTCGCGCTCGCGCAGGGCGATCTCGTGGCGGCGGCGCTCCACCTCGGCGGCGGCGCGCGAGGCGAAGATGAACAGCGCGGTGAGCTCCTCGTCGCTGGCCTCGAGGCGGCGCTTGGACTGCACGCCGATGTAGCCGAGGCGCTGGCCGTCCGACCCGCGCAGCACGATCGCGAGGTAGCCGTCGAGCGAGTACTTGGCCACGAGCGGATCGCCGGGAAAGCTCTCGCGCACGCCGTCGGGGATCGAGACCACGTCGCGCTCGAGCGTGAGCGCGCAGGGCGAGCCCTCGAGCGCGAACTCGATGCCCTCGCCGAGGGCGTCCGCGGCGGACGGCCATGAGGCCAGTGTCCGTCCCCGCACCGGCGGGCCGCCCACGTACTCGGCCACGAAGGCCACCTCGGCGCCTAGCGCCTCAGCCACGTGGCGCACGAGCGAGCGGAAGAACGCCTTGCCCACCACCGGCGCGGTGCCGGCGGCAATCGTGCGGAGGAGGTCGCGCTCGTTTGCTTCCTGCGTAGAGGCGAGAGGAACTGTCATATAATGCGGAGAGCCCATCCGGGAGGCCTTCCGATCGTAGCGACAGCACAGCTTCCTGACAGTGTTGCTAACCGCCCCTCGTAGGTTCGGCCATAACCCCTTGCTCTCCCCCTCCCAGGGGTCTAGCTTCGCCGTGCAACCGCCCCACACAACCAGAGGAGGACGATCGGATGATCGACCACTCCCAGATGCCTCTCGGCAAGCAGCGGGCCCGTCACGACCCGCGAACCCTTCAACTTGCCGACTACCTCGACACGACGGCTTTGCCGCCAGCGCCGAAGAGCTGCGACTGGGGAGCGAAGATCCCCGAAGACGGCTGGGGAATGATGCTCAACGACGAAATCGGCGACTGCACCTGCGCCGCCGCCGCGCATCTGATCCAGGACTGGACCTCAAACGACGGCACGCTCGTCACCCTGAAGGACGCGGACGTCCTGAAGGCGTACGAGGCGGTGAGCGGATACGACCCGAAGACGGGCGTTGAACGACAACGGCGCCGTGGAGATCGACGTCCTCAACTACTGGCGCAAGAAAGGCATCGGCAAGCACAAGTTCGACGCCTACGTTGCGCTCGAGCCGCATAACCACGAGCACATCAGGGACTCGATCCACCTGTTCGGCGGCTGCTACATCGGCCTTGCGCTGCCGGTGTCGGCCCAGCGGCAGACTCACCTGGACCGTGCCGCCAGGCGGCATCAGCGGCCGCGGCGCGCCCGGCTCCTGGGGCGGTCACGCCGTGATCCTCACCGGCTACAACTCGCGCCGGGTGACCTGCATCACCTGGGGCGAGGAGAAGCAGATGACGTGGGGCTTCCTGGACGCCTACTGCGACGAGGCCTACGCGCTGCTCAGCGTGAACGACTGGCTGCACTCGGACCGCAAGTCGCCGGACGGGTTCGATCTGGCGACCTCGGGTCGACTGAAGAGATCAAGGATCACGCTGCTCACGCTGTCACGTCAGCAGGGCATCAGGGCAAGGGCTGCAGATGGTGCCATCCCCGTAACCCGGCTACTCCTCTCAATCGCCTCCTTGCGCGATCGCAAACGCCGCGTTCGCCGCCGGCACTCCTGCGTAGATCGCGGTGTGCAGGATCACTTCGCCGATCTCGTCCGGCGTCAGGCCGTTGCGGAGTGCGGCCCGGACGTGCATCGCGATCTCGTTCTCGGCCCGCAGGGAGACGAGGGCGGCGAGCGTGATGCAGCTGCGGGTCTTGCGGTCGAGGCCGGGACGGGACCAGATCTCGCCCCACGCGTAGCGCGTGATGAAGTCCTGGAAGGGCTCGGTGAACGGCGTCGTGTTCGCCACCGCGCGGTCCACGTGCTCGTCGCCCAGCACCTCGCGGCGGGTCTTCATGCCCTGCTCGTGACGGTCGCTCATGAGGAGGTGCCTCCAGTGTCGAGGTGGTCGAGGATCAGGTCCGTGACCGCCTCGGGCGCCGCTCCACGTTGGCCAGGTGCGCGGCGGGATCGAGCACCTCGAGGCGCGCGCCCGGGATGCGCTCGGCGAGGAGCTTGCCGTCGGGATCCGGCGGCGTGGAAGGGTCCTGCGCGCCGGCGATCACGAGCGTCGGGCGCGCCGATCTCGCCCAGCTCCTCGCGCAGGTCGAGCCGCTCGAGCACGCCGCAGCACTCCGCGTAGCCCTCGTCGGGCTGGGCGGCGATCATTGCCCGGTAGCGCGCCACCACGCGCGGGCTCGCGCTCGCGGAAGCCCTCGTGAACCAGCGCTCGATGCCGGCGTCCGCCACCGCCTCCGTGCCCTGCTCGCGCACGATGCGCCGCGCGCTCGACTCCACATCTCCGGCGTGCCGAAGCGCGCGCTCGTGCACAGCAGCACCAGGCGGTCGATCCGCTCCGGCGCGTTGGCGGCGAGCCACATGCCGGTCGCGCCGCCCATCGACAGCCCGCAGAAGTGCGCGCGCTCGATGCTCGTTCCGGTCGAGCAGGTCGAGCACGTCCTGGCCGAGGTCGGCGATGTCGTAGGGGCCGGGCGGCACCGGCGAGTCGCCGTGGCCGCGCTGGTCGTAGCGCAGCATCCGGAACGGGATCGACAGCGCGGGCACCTGCGGCGCCCACATCTCGATCGATGCGCCGAGCGAGTTCGAGAACACCACGACCGGCGCGTCGTACGGGCCCGTTGATGCGGTGGTTCAGCTCGACGCTCATCCCGGTGCGCGCCAGGGCGCGATCCATCAGCTCGCCCGGCTGCGCCGAGGTAGGACTCGGGCGCGAGCGCCGCGTCCACCCCGTCCTCGCCGAGCGCATCCACACCTCGGGAGCCCGCCAGCACGTCGCGCACGGGCTTGCGCTGCGTCGAGCGCCTCGCGCGCCGCCTCTCCACCAGCTCCTGCGCCTGCGAGCGGCCGAGGCTACGGGTGAGCGCCGTGACCACGCTTTCGGTCATCAGCAGGCCGCCGGTGATGTCGAGGTTCGCGCGCATCCGCTCCGGGTCGGGCTCGAGCCCCTCGAGCAGCTCGCGCAGCGCCGCCGCCGCGGAGCCCGTGAGGCGCAGCAGGTCGGACAGCGTCTCGGACTCCGCCTGCCAGGCGCCGGCGGCGCGCTCGTGCTCCTGCGCCATCGCGGCGAGCATCGTCGACACGAGGCCCGGCACCCGTGCGCGCAGGCGCGCACGGCCACGGCGCCCACCGGGTTGCGCTTGTGCGGCAGCGTCGAGGACCCGCCGCGACCCTCGCCCCCGCCCTCGGCCGCCTCGCCCACCTCGGTCTGCGCGAGCAGCTCCACGTCGAGCGCGATCTTGCCCATCGCGCCCGCGGCCTCGCCGAGCGCGCACGCCAGCCGCGCTGGGCGCGTGCGCAGCGTGTGCCAGGGCAGCGGCGGCTCCGCCAGCTCGAGCGAGCGCGCCATCTTCTTCACCGCGCGCCGGCCCGTCCTCGCCGAGCGAGGCCAGCGTGCCCACCGCGCCGCCGAGCTGCACCGCCAGCCCGTTAGTCGCGCACGTCGGCCAGCTCGGCGCGCGCCTCGTCGAGCCCGGTCATCCAGCCCGCGGCGCTTGAGCCCGAAAGTGACCGGCGCCGCCTGCTGGAGCAGCGTCCGGCCCGCCATCGGCGCGTCGCGGAAGCGCTCGGCCAGCGCCGGCGCAGGCGTCCGCGGCCGCCGCCAGGTCCTCGAGCAGTGGCACGAGCGCGCGCTCGCGCCACGAGCATCGCCGCCGTGTCCACCACGTCCTGGCTCGTGGCGCCGCGGTGCACGTGCGCCGCCGCCTCCTCCGGCAGCTTGGCTCGCAGAGCGGCCGAGCATCCCGGGCACCGGCGTGCCCTTGTCCGCCGCCGAGCGCCCGATCTCCGCGATGTCGAAACTCGTCCGCCGACGCACGCGGCCGCGATCGCCTCGGCCGCCTCCTCGGGCGCAACGCGCGCGCGCGAGCGCCGCCTCGAAGTCGAGCATCGCCTGGAGCCAGGCGCGGTCGTACACCTCGGCGGCCACCCGGCCGCGCGCGAAGAGCCCCGCGAAAAGCCCTCAGATGTCGAAGAAGACAGTTTCGTTCTCCCCCTGGAGGTGCACGTCGAACGTGTAGCCGTCGTCGGACTTCGTGGCTATCAGCGTCTCAGACGCGGCGGTCGCCGGTGAGTGACGACAGCACGGGGTCGGCCGCGTTGGCGGCCTCCTCCTCGGGGAAGTAGATGCGCGTGACGATTCGCGCGAGCATGCCGCGGGCCATCAAGGTCACGTCGATATGGGGCGCCTGCATCGTGCCGTTCGGTCCCGGCACGGGGCCCGGCTTGATCGTGTGGATGGCCCAGCGGCCGTCGTCGTCGGTGCCGCTGCGGCCGAGACCGCGGAACTCGCCCCAGTCGACCGGCGCCGCGCGGATCGTCGTCGTGCGCGAAGCGACCGTCGGCGTCCGCCTGCCATGTCTCGACCACCGCGTCCGGTATCGGCTCGCCGTTGCCGTCGATCACGCGCCCGCGGATCCAGAACGCGCCCTCGGTTCCCTCCGGCGCGGCGTACGGGCCGTCGTCCCAGGTGAGCCCGATCGCGAAGTACGGGCCGACCGTCTGTGAAGGCGTGACTCCGAGCTCTGCTCACGCGTGCGGCTCCTCGAACGCCACGGCGTCGGGGCCGCGCAGCACGATGTCCCACTTGAAGCCGAGCAGCCAGTGGTCCTCGGTGGTGTCCCAGTCGAAGCTCGAGATCATCCGCTCGCGCGCCTTCGGATCGGGCACCGAGTTGAAGATCGGGTCCTCGGAGAAGAGCGGATCGCCCGGGAAGTACATCTGTGTGACGAGCCGCTGCGTGAACGCCCGGCCGAACAGCGAGAAGTGGATGTGCGCGGGGCGCCAGGCGTTGTGGTGGTTCTTCCACGGGTAGGCGCCCGGCTTGATCGTGACGAAGCGGTAGTTGCCCTCGGAGTCGGTGAAGCAGCGGCCGACGCCGGTGAAGTTGGGGTCGAGCGGCGCCGGGCCAGTCGTCCACCACGTGGCGGTAGCGGCCGGCGGCGTTGGCCTGCCAGATCTCGACAAGCGTGTTCGGCACCGCACGGCCATCCGAGTCCAGCACGCGGCCGCTGATCGACATGCGCTGGCCGATCGGCTCGTCGTCGTGCTGGCGCGTGAGGTCGTGGTCGAGCCGGCCGAGGCGGCTCTCGCCGAGCACCGGACCGGTGACCTCGGTGAGCATGTGCGGCAGCAGCACGAGCGGGTTCTTCGGGTGCCGGAACTCCGTGCTGCGATAGCCCGGGTAGTCGAGCGGCGGATCCACCTCCGCGTTCTCGCGCGTGTAAGAGGGGACCACGATCCCGCTCTCGGTCTGGTAATCGGTCATGCGGCCTCCAGTACGACTGCGAGTCCCTGTCCGACGCCGATGCAAATCGCCGCGAGGCCGTAGCCCCCGCCGCGCCTCTTCAGCTCATGGGCCAGCGAGCCGAGGATGCGCGCGCCGGAGCAGCCGAGCGGATGCCCGATGGCGATGGCGCCGCCGTTGATGTTCACGATCTCGGGGTCGAGCTCCCGCCACTCGGCGAGGCAGGCGAGCGACTGCGCCGCGAAGGCCTCGTTCAGCTCGACCACGTCGATGTCGTCCCAGCCGATGCCCGCGCGTTCGATCGCCTTGTTCGCCGCCTCCACCGGCCCGATGCCGAAGAGGTGCGGCTCCACGCCGTGCGCCGCGCGCGACACGATGCGTGCGAGCGGCTCGCGGCCGAGCTTCTCCGCGCCCTTCTCGTCGCCGATGAAGAGCGCCGCCGCGCCGTCGTTGAGCGGCGACGAGTTGCCGGCCGTCACGGTGCCGTCCTTGCGGAAGACGGGCTTGAGCTTGCCGAGCTTCTCGAGCGAGGTGTCCGGCGCGGATGCCCTCGTCGCGCTCGAGCTCGGTGTCCGGCACCGGTGACGATCTGGTCGTCGTAGAAGCCCGCGTCCCAGGCGGCGGCGGCGCGCTGGTGGCTCCTCAGCGCGAACTCGTCCTGCTCCTCGCGCGAGATCTCGAAGCGGTCCGCCAGGATCTCGGCGCCCTCGCCGAGCGCGACCGTCCACTGCTCGGGCATGTTCGGGTTGACCATGCGCCAGCCGAGCGTGGTCGAGTGCAGCGTCTCGTGCGCGCGCGGGAAGGGCTTGTCGGGCTTGAGCATCACCCACGGGGCGCGCGTCATCGACTCGACGCCGCCCGGCGATCAGCAGCGAGGCGTCGCCCACCGACGACCGCGCGGCTGGCATCGATGGCAGCCTCGAGGCCCGAGCCGCAGAGGCGGTTGACCGTCGCGCCCGGAATGCTCGTGGGGAGCCCGGCGAGCAGCACCGCCATGCGCGCCACGTCGCGGTTGTCCTCGCCCGCCCCGTTGGCATCCCCGAAGTAGACGTCCTCGATCTCCGCGGGATCGAGGTCCGGGCTGCGCTCCACGAGCGACTTGACGATGTGCGCCGCCAGGTCGTCGGGACGCACGCCGCTGAGCGCGCCGCCGAGCTTGCCGATCGGAGTGCGCACGGCGTCCAGCACGTAGCTGCCATTGGCACCGCTCATGCCGCCGCCGCCTTCTGCGTGTCGAGCAGGTCGCGCAGCGCGGCGAGCTCCTCGTCGCTCGGCGGGTCGGTGGTGCCGATGCTCGTCGGCCACCTTCAGCTCCCAGCCGGTGGCCTCCCTGGCCTGCTCGATGTCCACGCCCTGGTGGAGCTGCGTCATCGTCAGCTCGCAGGTCTCCGGGTCGGGCTCGAGCACGCCGAGGTCCGTGATCACCTTCACGGGCCCCTTGCCCGGCAGGCCGAGCCGCTCGCGCGACCCGGGCCCGTCGCCGTAGCCCACCGAGGTGACGAAGTCCACCTTCTCGCGGAAGGTGCGCTCGTTCTGGCGCACGATCACGACCACCTCGCCGCACAGCGCCGCGATCTCGGGCGCGCCGCCGGCGCCGGGCAGGCGCACCTTGGGCTTGTCGTAGTCGCCGCCGATCACGGTGGTGTTGATGTTGGCGTAGCGGTCGATCTGGGCGGCGCCCAGGAAGCCGACCTCGATCCGGCCCGGGCTGAAGCCAGTAGTTGAAGATCTCGGGCACGCTCACCACCGAGTCGGCCGTCACGGCCAGCTCGCCGTCGCCGATCGACAGCGGCAGCGTGGTGGGCTTCGAGCCGATGCAGCCGGACTCGTAGATGAGGACCATGTTCGGGGCATGGGTGCGGCGCGCGAGGTTGGCCGCGGTGCTGGGCAGACCGATGCCGACGAAGCAGGCGTCGCGCAGCCCGGCGCCGCACGAGGGTCTGGTACTCCGCGGCGGCGCCAGCGTCATGAAGTCGATCTCGGCACTGCCTGCGCCGGTCGCATCTCTTCTCTCCAGCCACTGCTGGAATTCGCTCCCGGTCGCGCGCGATCGGGTCCCAGGCGCGGTAGGCCTCGTTGTCGCGGTCGTAGTAGCCCTGCGCGTACGAGGGGTGCGCGCCGCGCGGCACCTCCGCCACGCAGGTGACGGTCCAGTGCGGCAGCACGATCGCTCCCGGCAGCGGCTCGAGCTCGTCCACGATCTCCTCGACGGTGACGAGCGAGCGCTTTGACGCCAGCACCGTCTCCTTCTGCACGCCCACGATGCCCCAGAGCTGGACGTTGCCCTCCCGGTCCGCACGCTGTGCGTGGATCACCGCCGACGTCCGGGTTGAGCGCCTCCACCGCGGTGAGCTGCTCACCGGTGAACGGGCACTCGATCGGCCTGATCGACGGCGTGCGCTCCGGCAGGTCCGTGCCCACGTAGCCGCGCAGCACGGCAAACGGGAGGTTGGATGCCCCGGCGGCGAAGCGGTTGGCCATGCCCGCGTGGCTGTGCTCCTCGAGCTCGAGCGGCGCGGGCCAGTCGTTCTCCACGGCATCGCGGAAGCGGTGCAGCGAGCCCACGCCGGGGTTGCCGCCCCAGGAGAACACCAGCTTGCGCACGCAGCCGGCGCCGATCAGCTGGTCGAAGATCACGTCGGGCGTGAGCCGGATCACCGTGAGGCCGCGCCGCCGCTGGCGGATCACCTCGTGCGCGACCGCGAACGGGATCAGATGGGTGAAGCCCTCGAACGCAACCGAGTCGCCGTCATTGATCGTGCTCGCGACGGCTTCCGCGAGTGACAGCAGTTCCGCCAAACCCGCTCAGTTCGGTTCGCAATATGAACAAACGGTCACATCGCGCACTGTAGCGCACGCCTTCCCGGCTTTATAGGGCCGCTCAGCCCGCCCGCGCGTCCGTCTTTCGGAGCACCTCCACCAGGTACTCCAGATGGCGCCGCATGGCCAGCTCGGCCGCCGGCCACATCGTTGTTGCGCACGGCCGCCGCGATCGCCCGGTGCTGGGCGAGGATGCTCCGCTTGCTGGTCCGCGCGCCCACGTGCTTGATCAGCGACGGCTGGAGCACGTCCAGCACCCAGCGGGTGAAGGCCATCAGCAGGTCGTTGCCGGTGGCCTTGGCGAGCGTGTCGTGGAAGGACGAGTCGGCAGCGTTGAAGACCTTGTCGCCGGGCTCGGCCTTGCTCGCGCGCGCAATCGCGGCATCGAGGGCATCCGCCGTCTCCGCGGTGGCTGCGGCCGCGGCCAGCCCCGCCACCGGCACCTCGAGCACGATGCGCGCCTCGAGCAGTTCGCCCAGGGAGATGCTCTCGGTGGAGAGCATCGTCGCGATCGAGTCGCTCAGGTTGCGCCCGATCCCCTCGTTGGCGGTGCTCTCCACGAAGATCCCGCCGCCGCGGCCCTGCGTCGAGCGGATGAGGTGTGTGCTGGCGAGCAGCCGCAGGCCCTCGCGCAGGGTCGGCCGGCTCACACCGAACTCCGCGGCCAGCTCCTGCTCGGTGCCGATGCGGTCCCCCGGCTTCAGGCCCTCGCGCTCCACGTAGCGCCTGATCTCGGTGGCCACGTGACGCGAGGAATCCGTGCGAACCGCCCGGACACGGCGCGGCGAGTGTCGAGCACCCTGGGCCATGAGCGCCATCCAGTCTATGGGCGCGCCCCTCGCTCGCGCGAGCCCTCGTGCGCGCGATGGCGACCTTTCAGGCGCGGGCGGCCCAGGACACGCTCAGGCCGTCGCGGCGGCCGAAGCGCTCGAGGTGCGAGCCGATCACGTGCTCGAGCCGCTCGAGGCCCTCGGGCTCCTGGGCGACCACGCGCAGCGTCAGCACGCCGTCGCCCGCAGTCAGCTCACAGCGCCCGTAGTCGAAGCGGATCTCGCCGCTCGTGTCCCCGAACGAGGCCTCGTTCTTGTGCCCGAAGTGCTTGCAGAGCTGCCGCATGTAGGCCACCGGCTTGGCCGCGGCCACGTCGGCGGTCGAGCTGAGTGAGTCAGGCACTCGTGCTCCCTTCCCTCGTTGAGTTGGCGTTAAGCGTCTGACAGTACTCACATCGACCAGAGGCCGGACTCCTCGAGCGGTATCGCGAACAGCACCGGCGCCCCGGCGGCTCGCGCCGCCCCGATCAGGGCGCGGGTGGCCTCGATCTCCGCGTCGAAGTTGCCGGCGAGCGGCGAGCTCGCGTCTGTGAACCCGCGCACCAGGTCCACCACAAGCAGCGCGGGGCGTTCGCCGAAGCCCACGCGGGCGCCGAAGCCGCGGGCGGCGAGTCGCTCGCGCAGCTCGCCGAGGTGCTCGTCCACAAGCTGCTCGAGGTCGGGACCCATCCGTAATCAACCATAACGATTACAGCTATCTCAGGTAAGGTCCGAACGGATGGAGACGCTCCCCGCGCTGATCGGAGGCGAGCTGGCCGGCGCTCTCAGCGGCGAGACGATCGACGCCGTCAACCCCGCCACCGGCGAGACGATCGCGCGCTTTCCGCGCTGCGGCGCAGACGACGTGGACCGCGCGGTGCGCGCCGGCCGCGAGGCGCAGCCCGCCTGGCGGGCGCTGCCGCCGTTAGAGCGCGCGGCCGCGGTGGGCCGGATCGCCGACGCGGTGATGGAGCACGCCGAGGAGCTTGCCAGGCTCGACGTGGACGACAACGGCAGCCCGATCCGGGAGATGCGCCGCGACGCCGGCATAGCCGCGGGCCAGCTGCGCTACTTCGCCGGGCTGGCGCTCCAGCTCCGCGGGGACACCATCCCGAGCGACTTCGACCGACTCGACTACACGCTCCACGAGCCGTTCGGCGTGGTGGGCCGGATCATCCCGTTCAACCACCCGCTGATGTTCGCCGCCGGCCGGCTGGGCGCACCGCTGATCGCGGGCAACGCCGTGATCATGAAGCCGTCGGAGCACACCTCGCTGTCGGCTCTGCGCCTGGGCGAGCTGATCCGCGACATCGTGCCGCCCGGCATCGTCAACATCCTCCCGGGCCACGGCGCAGAGGCAGGCGACGCCCTGGTGGCCCACCCGGACGTGCGCCGAATCGCGTTCATCGGCTCGGTGCCGATCGGGCGCGCGATCCAGCAGCGCGCCGCCGCCCACGTGGTCAAGACCGTGACGCTCGAGCTGGGTGGCAAGAACCCAATCGTGGTGTTCCCCGACGCCGACCTCGGCCAGGCCGTGGAGGGAGCTCTCAAGGGCATGAACTTCACCTGGCAGGGACAGTCGTGCGGGTCCACCTCGCGCCTGCTCGTGCACGAGTCGGAGCACGACGCCTTCGTGCAGAAGCTCGCCGCCCGGATGGACTCGATGCGCCACGGCCTGCCAGCCGACGAGGAGACGCAGACCGGAGCGATCGTCCACCGCGGCCAGTTCGACAAGGTGGTGGAGTACCTGCGCATCGGGCGCGAGGAGGGCGCGCGCGTGGTGGCGGGCGGCGGTCCGGTGGAGGACGCGGAGCTCGCCGGCGGCATGTTCGTGCGCCCAACGCTGTTCGACGGCGTCGAGCCCGGCTCCCGGCTCGCGAGCGAGGAGATCTTCGGCCCCGTGCTCGCCGCGATGCCGTTCCAGAGCTACGAGGAGGCGCTCGCGATCGCCAACGGCCTCTCGTACGGGCTCAGCGCAAGCGTGTTCACGGGCGACCTGCGCACCGCCCACCGCTTTGCCCGTGACGTGCAGGCGGGCTACGTGTGGGTGAATGACGCCTCGGCGCACTTCCCCGGCACGGACTTCGGCGGCGTGAAGGATTCCGGCGTGGGACGCGAAGAGGGCTTCCAGGAGCTCGCCTCCTACACGCAGTCGAAGAACATCAACCTCCGCTTCGGATGAGCGACAGCTCGCGCGCCAACCTCCACCTCACGCTCGCCATCGGCGACTACGACCACGTGCGTGACCTCGTGAGCGGCGCCGTGCAGGTGGAGGGCATCGACCTCACCTGCATGCGCTTCTCGGTAGAGGAGACGTTCTTCCGCTTCGCGCGCTTCCGCGAGTGGGACGTGTCCGAGTTCTCGCTCGCCAAGTACTGCTCACTGCGCGCATCGGGGGACGACTCGCTCACGGCGATCCCGGTGTTCCCCTCGCGCGCGTTCCGCCACGCGGCGATCTTCGTGCAGGTGGACGGCCCCGTGGACGATCCGAGCGCGCTTGCCGGAAAGCGCATCGGCGTGCCCGAGTGGACCCAGACCGCCACCGTCTACGCGCGCGGCCTGCTCCAGCACCAGTACGGCCTCGACCTGCGCGAGGTCCAGTGGTTCCAGGGCGGCACCAACGAGCCGGGCCGGATCGAGGGCATCAAGCTCGACCCTCCCCCCGGCTTCAGCCTCACGCCGGTGCCCGACAGGTCGCTGAGCGACATGCTCGTGGCCGGCGAGCTCGACGCGGTGATCGCCGCGCACGCCCCGGACGCGTTCGAGAGCGGCCACGCCGTGCGGCTGTTCAGCGACCCGCGCGCCGAGGAGGAGGACTACTACCGCGACACCGGCGTGTTCCCGATCATGCACGTGGTGGCCCTGCGCCGCGACCTCCACGACGCGCATCCGTGGGCCGCGATGAACCTCTACACCGCCTTCCGCGAAGCCAAGCGCCGCGCGGTCGAGCGCGCGCTCGACACCAACGCGCCGAAGTACCCGGTGCCGTGGAGCCCGGCGAACGCGCAGCGGGCGCAGGAGATCTTCGGGCCGGACTTCTGGCCCTACGGGATCGAGGACAACCGGCGCACGCTCGACGCCTTCCTCGAGTTCGCCCACGAGCAGGGCGCCTGCAAGACAAGACTGACGCCCGACGACCTCTTCCCGAACGAAGTCAAAACCGAGTTCCGAATCTGAAAACTGAGAACTGGGAACTGAGAACTGAGAACTAGTTGTAGGACAACTAGGTCTCGATCTTGAGGACCTGCGTGGGCTTGTGCGCCTCCACCGCGGCGTCGAGCTTGGGCCCTTCGCCGCCATCGATGGCGTCCACCAAATCGCGGTGCACCTTGAGGAAGGCGTCGCCGTCGAACTCGCCGATCTCGGCGTCCGCCATCTCGGACTCGAGGAAGTCGAGCAGCATCAGGTACATGGTCCGCAGCGGCTCGTTGCGGCACAGGCGCGCGATGCGGCGGTGCAGCGCCCAGTTGGTCTTGAAGTAGGCGGTGGGGTCGTCGATCGTCGCCTCCATCTGCTTGACGATCTTCCTCATCGCGCGGATGTCCTCTGCCCGGTGGTGGCGGGCCGCGTGGGCGCAGATCAGGGGCTCGAGCGCGTCGCGCACCTCGAGCGTCTCGGCGTAGGTGGTGGTGCCAGAGCGGAACCCGAGCACCAGGTGGCTGAGCGCCAGCCGCGACGAGCGCCGCGAGACGAATACGCCGCCGCCCGGTCCCGGGCGCGCCTCGATGGCGCCGCGCATCTCCAGCAGCCGGACGGCCTCGTTGATCGTGGCCACGGCCACGCCGAAGCGCACCCGCAGGTCCTCCTTGGTGCCGATTCGCTCCCCGGGCTCCCTTCCCTGGGCGATCTCACGCTCAAGCTCCCTCGCCACCAGCTCGGCGCGGGAGGGTCGCGCGGCGAGGGGGGTCTGTGGCGAGGCAGTCACCTTCCTGATCATAGGTGCGCCCGCAGCGGCCCCTCGTCCATGTAGACGCGCATGCTCGTAATCCGCTCGCCGTCGCGGCGCAGGATCGTGAGCGTGGGGAGCGGCACCCGCTCGCCGCCCGGCAGCAGGTAGGTGGCCACGAACTCGCAGATCGTCGCGTCGTCCTCCTCCCAGACATTCACGAAGCGGTGGCTCACGCTGACGAAGTTCTCGTGCACGGCCGCCAGGGTGCGCCGGGCGTCCTCCACCCCGGTCACGACCGGGCGCGCGCCGAACTGCAGCTCGATGCCAGGGGCGAAGCGGGCGAGCACGGCCGGGCCGCGGTTGGCGTCCACGTCCTCGTACATCTCCGTAAGCCAGGCGGGCAGATCGGGCATATCGTTATAATCATTCTAGGTGACTCCGCCCGGCTCGCGCCTCGATAAGAACGCCACCCCTGTTTTCGGGGACGAGAATTCGCTCAAGCTCGGCGTGTTCGCCACCAACCTGCGCGGCGGGGTAACGCTCTCCGATATCGAGGGCAATCTCAAGGGCAACTGGGACGAGACGCTGCGCCTGGCCCAGTGGTCCGACCGCCTCGGACTCGACGCCGTGGTGCCGATCGCGCGCTGGCGTGGCTACGGCGGCAAGGCCAACCTCGGCGACCGCTCGTTCGAGACCTTCACCTGGGCCGCCGGGCTGCTCGCGCAGACCGAGCGCATCATGGTCTTCTCCACCTTCCACGTGCCGCTGGCCCACCCGCTGATGGCCGCCAAGATGGGCGCCACCGTCGACCACATCTCGGGCGGCCGCTGGGGACTCAACATCGTGGCCGGCTGGAACGCGTCCGAGCTCGCGATGTTCGGCCTCACGCAGCGCGAGCACGACCAGCGCTACGAGGTGGCCTCCGAGTGGGCCGAGGCGCTCAAGCAGCTCTGGACGGTGGATGGCGAGAGCGACTACGCGGGCCAGTTCATCCAGGTGCCGCACGGCTTCTCCGAGCCGAAGCCCGTGCAGGACCCCTACCCCGTGATCATGAACGCGGGCACGAGCCCCGCCGGCCGCGCATTCGCCGCCGCGCACAGCGACCTGATCTTCGCCGGGCTCACCAACCTCGAGACCGCCGCGCAGCAGGTGGATGAGATCAAGCGCCTCGCGCGCGAGGAGCATGGGCGCGAGATCAAGGTGTTCGGCCGCGGGCACATCGTCTGCCGTGACAGCGAACGGCAGGCGCGCGCCGACTGGGACCTGATCCACCGCGAGCTGGCCGACCGCGAGGGGGCGATCGCAACCGTGAAGGTGAACTCCGCCAACTCGCAGAGCACGCCCTTCGACGAGATGAAGATGGAGAAGACGATCGAGGGCATGATCGCGGGGTTCTTCTCGCTGCCGATCGTCGGGACGGCGGACCAGGTGGTGCAGCCAGATGCTCGACCTGCAGGGCGTCGGCATCGACGGCATCGCGTTGTCGTGGCCCAACTACGACGAGGGGCTCCAGCAGATGGAGGAGCTGATCCTGCCGCGGCTCGTCGAGTCCGGCGCGCGGCGGCCAGTGGAGGAGCCGGCTTGGCCGACCGCCTGACGGGGAAGGTCGCGCTCATCACCGGTACGGCGGGCGGCCAGGGGCGGGCCGCCGCCCTCCTCTTCGCGCGCGAGGGCGCCGTGGTGGTGGGCTGCGACACGAAGGCAGACGACGCGCGCGAGACCGTCGAGATGGTGCGCGGCGAGGGCGGCCAGATGGAGTCCTTCCAGCCCGTCGACCTCGGCGATGCCGAGCAGGCGCGCGGCTGGGTGAACGGCGCTGCCGAGCGCCACGGCGGCTTCGACATCCTCTACAACAACGCCGCCGCGCCGCACTTCGCCTCGATCGCCGACATGACCGACGAGCAATGGCACTTCACGATCCGCAACGAGGTGCACCTGATCTTCTACGTCACGAGCGCGGCGTGGCCGCATCTCGTGGCGCGCGGCGGCGGCTCGATCATCAACACCGGCTCGATCTCCGGCATGAGCTCGAACCCCTCCACGCCCGGCAGCTTGGCCCACGCGGCCGCCAAGGGCGCGGTGATCGCGATGACGCGCGAGCTGGCCCTCGAGGGCGCGGCGCACGGCATCCGCGTCAACTCGATCAGCCCCGGCATGGTCGAGTCCCCCGCCACCGCCGAGCAGCTCGAGGACCCGGACTTCCGCAAGAACCACCTCGCCGCGATCATGTTGCCGCGCACGGGCCGGCCCGAGGACGTGGCGCACGCCGCCGTCTACCTCGCTTCGGACGAGTCGAGCTGGGTCACCGGCTCGAACCTCGTGGTCGACGGCGGCTACATGGCTCGCTGACCATGGCCCGCTCGTTCACAAACCCGCCCAGCGAGATCCCGGACGATGCCCCGGTGACGAACGACCACGCCGGCGGCACGCCCGAGGGCATCGCGCCCGGCTACGCGCTTGGCCCCGGCGAGGGTCCCGCGATCTGGTTCCAGGGCGGGATCATCACCATGAAGGCGCGCTCTTTGGACACCGACGGCGGCTTCGCCGTCACCGAGTGGTTCGGCCCGCGCGACATGGTGGCGCCCGGCCACGTGCACGACCGCGACGCCGAGGGCTTCTACATCCTCGAGGGCACGCTCGACATCGGCGTGGGCGATACCGTCTACCACGCCGTGCCCGGCAGCTACATCTACGTGCCACCGAAGACCGTGCACGACTGGCGCGTGACCTCCGCCACCTGCAAGTTCCTCGTGTTCATCGTGCCCGGCGGCTTCGAGCACTTCTTCGAGGAGCTGTCAGAGCCGGCCCAGTCGCCCACCTACCCGTACACGGAGCACCGCCAGCCGCCTCTGCCGGAGATCCAGGCAGCGGGCGAGAAGTACGGCTGGAGCACGGGCCACGGGGTGCTCGACACGGAGTCGACGGCGCCGCCGACCGTGGGGCGGCTGGAGCAGGCGTAGCTCAGTCCAGATCCGCCCCGCCCGAGCGCCGGTTGCTGATCTGGCGCGGGTTGCGGTCGCGGTCTGAGATGTCGTGGATGTAGGAGGCGACGACTGCGTCGGAGATCAGTTGGATCCTCGAGCGGCGCGCGGAGCTCGGAACAGCCCGGCGTGCGCGATTCTCGTCTGCGATCGTGCTGTGCGGAGCGGGGCGGTCGGTGTGCGTCATGCTGCTTGCTCCTCCGTGTCGAGGTTGATGGGGATGCGCGCGGCCTCGTTTTCAGCCGAGGCCCCGGCGAGTTGCAGCTCACCTCGCGGGCTGCCGGGCCGCAGCAGCGCGAACGCGAGCACTATTCCGGCGGCGATCGTTCCCGCGCCGGTGACGAACGCGAGGTGGTAGCCGCTGATCAGGGAGTCCGTGACCCCGTGGTGGTCTGACAGCAGTGCCTTCGTGTGATTGGCCGCGAGGGTGCTCAGGACGGCCAGCCCGAGCGCGCCGCTGATCTGCTGGGAGACGTTGGTAATGCCGGAGCCGAGCCCGGCGTCCGCGGCGGGAACCTCGGCCATGGCGAGGGTCAGCAGGGGCATGAACGCGCTCCCGATGCCGAGGCCGATCATGAAGCAGGCCAGGAAGATCGTCGGGAAGAAGGCCGTGTCCGGCCCCACGGTGCCGAACAGGAGCAGCCCGGCGACCGCGCCCGCCATACCGGCCGCGAGCACCGGCAGCTGGCCGAACCGTGCGACGAGCCGCGCCGTGATGCCCTGGGAGAGCACGGCCACGGTGAGCGTCCAGGGCAGGAACGCCGCGCCGGTTTGCAGGGCGCTGTAGTGGCGCACGTGCTCGAGGTAGAGGGTGCCGAGGAAGAAGGTCGAGTACATGCCGGTGACGAGGAAGCCCCGGACGAGACTCGCGTTGACCAGCCCGCGGAGGCGGAGGATCCGCAGGGGCATGATCGGGTTCTCGATGCGGGCCTCGAGCGCGAGGAACGCCGCCATGAGCAGCGCGGCGAGGCCCCCGAAGCCGAGCACGTGAGACGAGAGCCAGCCGTGGGCCGTGGCCTCGACGATCGCGTAGATGCCGCTCATGAGCGACGCGGTGACGAGCAGCGAGCCGAGCCAGTCCACTCCATGCTCGAGCCCGAGCCCTCTGTCGGCCCGGATGAGCGCCTGTCCAAGGGCGAACGTGGCCGCGCCGATCGGCAGGTTGACGAAGAAGACCCAGTGCCAGCTCAGCGCCTGGGTGAGCAGCCCGCCGGCGAGGAGGCCGAGCGAGCCTCCGGCGACCGATACGAAGACGTAGGCGCTCATCGCCCGCGCTCGATCGACCGCCTCGGGGAACTCGGTGATGATGATCGCGAGGATCACAGAGGCCTGCGCGGCGGCGCCGACGCCCTGGAGGAAGCGGGCCCCGATGAGGGCCCCCTGCGAGGGTGCGACACCGCAGAGGAGCGATGCGACGGTGAACGTCATGAGTCCGGCGAGGAAGATGCGCTTTCGCCCGACGAGGTCGCCGAGCCGGCCGGCGAGCAGCAGCAGGCTCCCGAAGGTGACGAGGAACGCGTTGACGACCCAGGTGAGGTTGCCCTGGCTGAAGTGGAGGTCGTGCTGGATCGAGGGCAGCGCGACGTTCACGATCGTGACGTCGAGCACGATCATCAGCTGCGCTAGACAGACGACGATCAGCGAGGCCCAGCGGCGCCTTTCGGCTGACAAGCTTGAGAAGGGGGTGGTAACGGCTTTCATGTGGCTCCCAACTTGGCGAAACGTGAACTTCGGGCTAAAATGGAGGCCACCTCCGAAATAACTGGAGGAAGCCTCCGGTACTATACGGAGGCAGCCTCCGTTTGTCAAGGGAGCCGCATGAGCACGACCGACACATCCGCGCAGGCACTGATCACGCGCCCCAAGCGCGCCGACGCCCGACGCAACTACGAGAAGGTGCTCGCGGCCGCGCGGGAGGCATTCGCCGAGGGGGGTGAGTCGACCGCGCTCGAGGAGATCGCGCGGCGCGCCGGGGTCGGGATCGGAACCCTCTACCGCCACTTCCCAAACCGCCAGGCCCTGCTCGAAGCTCTCTACGTCGATGAGGTCGAGGAGGTCTGTCGTTCCGCGACCCAGGTCGAAGGCGCCGACCCATGGGAGGCGCTCAATGGCTGGTTCGAGCGCTTCATCGCGTATCTCGCCACCAAGAGGGCGCTCGCCCACGAGCTGCTCAACTACCTCGACCAGGACGCCGAGCTATTCCAGGTCTGCCGCGGCTCCCTCTTCGAGGCGGGCGAGCCGCTGCTCAAGCGAGCCCAGGACGCCGGCGTGGTGCGCCGGGACGTGACCATCGCGGAGGTCATCCAGATGGTCGTGGGGATCGCCAAGGTCCCATCAAGCGAGCCCGGCCAGACGGAGCACCTGGTCCGAATCGCCCTCGACGGCCTGCGCTACCGCCCGCAGGGCTAGACACCGCCTTCAGCTGGCCGAGATGTACAGGGGAGGGTCATGAGCAAGGCCGCTGGCGGCGAGGGCGAGGTGCTGACGATCGGCCGGGTCGAGGGCTTCAGCGACGCCGTTCTCGCCATTGCGATCACCCTCCTGGCGCTGCAGTTGGGAACCGGCCAGGGGGGCGCGAGCCTTGCTGACCGGCTCTCACACCAATGGCCATCCTTCCTGAGCTACTTCATCTCATTCATGAACATCGGCACGGTGTGGCTGAACCACCACAAGGTCATGAGTCGGCTTGATCGCGTCGATCACACCTTCGTCCTGCTCAACCTGCTCCTCCTGATGGTCGTGTCGTTTCTTCCTTTCCCGACGCGAGTCATCGGCGAAGAGCTGGCAGGCGGCACCCACGCCGATCAAACGACGGCCGCGCTCCTGTACGGCGGAACGTTCTTGTTTGCGTCCATCGCTTTCTACGTGCTCTGGCTGTGGGCGGCAAACGGCCGGCGACTGATCAGGCCCGGTGTGCCGGACGAGCTCAACCGCGTGCGAACACTGCGGTTTGCTCTGGCGATCCCTCTATTCGCCGTTCCGTGCGGCCTCGCTTTCCTGGACCCGGTCGCGGCACTGGCGGCGGACGGTCTGATCATGGCCTCCTTCCTTCTCTCCGACGCGACGGCCGACGGCCTGATGATGCGGATCGCCGGAGTCGACGGTTGACCCAGCTGCGGGCGTCGCCGAGCCGGATGCCTCAGACTATGAGCCGATGGCCGTCGACTACCAGCGTCCGGGTTGGTTCACGAAGCATGTGTTCAACCCGATCGTCGCGGGCCTGACTCGGCTTGGCGTGAGCCTCGTGGGCTCCCGGGTCCTGGAGGTGCGCGGCCGCAAGAGCGGCGAGTGGCGGCGCACCCCGGTGAATCCGCTCGAGGTCGAGGGTGAGAGGTACCTCGTCGCGCCGCGCGGCCAGACCCAGTGGGTGCGGAACCTGCGCGCGAGTAGCCAGGGGCGCTTGCGAAAAGGCCTCAGAACGGAGGAGTTCACGGCAACCGAGGTCCCGGACGAGGAGAAGCTGCCGCTGCTCCGCGCGTATCTGAAGAAGTGGGCCTGGGAAGTCGGCGCGTTCTTCCAGGGTGTGGGCGCGGATGCCCCCGACGAAGACCTGCGACGCATAGCGCCACTGCACCCAATCTTTCGGATCTCGCGCTCGCAGTAGCGGGCTTGCAGCTAAGCCAGGGGCGTCGCCGTCTCCATCATCTCCATCGGAGGACCAGGCCCCCAGAGGTTCGCGAAGGTGGGGTCCTCGAGGCTCCAGTGGCCGGGCTCGTAGGTGTTCTCGTCCCACACCTGGTAGAGGTCGGCGTAGTACTCGACTATGCAGCCCGCCGGGTCGAAGTGGTAGGTGAAGATGTTCTGGCCGGCGCCGTGGCGGCCGGGGCCCCAGATGAAGCTGCCGCCGTTGCGTGACAGCACGTCGCCGAGCATGCCGAGCGTGGCCACGTTCTCCACGCCCCATGCGTAGTGGTTGAGGCCGTCGCGCGGTCCCCTGCCGAAGCCGATGCCGTGATGGTCCACGCCGCAGCGCATGAACACGAGCGTGCCGTCGCCGACGTCGTCCGACAGGCGGAAGCCGAGCACGTCCTCGAACAGCGCGCGCGTCGGACCCGTGTCCTCGCACGCGAGCATGGGATGGCCGAACTTGCGCGGCTGCACGCCGCTGCCGGTGTGTGGCACGCCATCGGAGTCCATCCCGCTGAACACCTCGATCACGTGGCCGGCGGGGCCGCGGAAGCGGATCGCGCGCCCTATCCCCTTCTCCTGCGGCGAGTCGGACACGATCTCCACGCCGTGCTCGCCCAACCGCGCCACGAGCGCGTCGAGCGCGGCATCGTCGTGCGCCTCCATCGACACGTGGTCGAGCTGGGCCTCGCTGCCCTCGATGTACTGGAGCGAGTGGTGGCAGTCGGCGTGTGTCAGGTATGAGCAGCCGTCCACGCGCTCTGTCTCTCGCATGCCCATCACGGTTGTGGCCCACGACACCGACGCCTCGATGTCCGGCACCACCAGCGCCACATGCCCCATGCGCTTGATGAAGTCGTTCACTGAATCACCCCTCCTCCACCGGGTTCTCGAGCCGGCCGACGCCCTCCACCTCGGCCACCATCACGTCGCCGGGCGCCAGGAAGCGCCCCTTGCCCGCGCCCACCCCCGCGCACGTGCCGGTGCAGATCACGTCGCCGGGCACTAGCGGCACCACAGCGCTCAGGAACGCGATCTGCTCGGCGATCGAGTAGATCATCTCGGAGGTGCGCGAGTCCTGCTGGACCTCGCCGTTGAGCGTCAAACGCAGCGCCGTGTCCTGCGCGCCGGACAGGCTCGCCGCCGGCACGAGCCACGGCCCCATCGGACACGAGGTGGCCCAGCCCTTCTGCAGGAACCAGTCGAACTTCATCGGCGGCTCGCCCGTGTCCTCGCGCACGAAGCGCCCGCGCACCGACACGTCGTTGGCCACCGTGTAGCCCGCCACGTGGTCGAGCGCATCGGCCTCCGCCACGCGCTCGGCGCGCCGCCCGATCACCACCGCCAGCTCCACCTCCCAGTCCACCCGCTCGGCGCCCGGCCCGATCTTCACCGGCTGACCGTTCCCGATCAGCGTGGTGGTGGGCTTGAGGAACATGAACGGGCCGCCGGCGGGCTTGGCCACGTCGGCGCCGGGGGGCAGCTTGCGCATCTCGCGCGCGTGGTCGGCGTAGTTGGCGCCCGCCATGTAGAGGTTGGGAGGGTTCGGCACCGGCGGCAGCAGCTGCACCTGGTCGATAGGGAGCGCCGGCCGCAGGTCGCCGCGCTCGGCGTGGCCCGCGAGCAGCTCGAGCGCACTGTCCCAGTCGGCGAGCAGGTCCAGCGCGGCGGGGCGGCCAGGGAGCGCGTGCACCGCCTCGTCGACCACGAGCGCGGTAGTGGTGCCCTCGGCATCGGCGATCGTGGCGAGTCGGAAGTCTTGGGCCACGCGGCAACTCTATAGACATTTGTCCGTAGGTTGCAGCCCGATCGTCGTGCTGGTGCGGCAGACGCCGCATAGCTCTATAGAGTTGGCGATTGTGAAAGCTGTCGTGGTCAGAGGCTACGGCGGGCCCGAGGTGCTCGAATACCTCGACTGGCCGGACCCGCAGATGGGCCCCGACGAGGTCCTGATCCGCGTGCACGCGGTCACCGTCGGCCGGACACTCGACGTGGAGGTGCGCAAGCGCGGCGCGGACTTCAACGCCACCCTCCCACGCATCCTCGGCTCCGACCCGGCCGGCGTGGTGGAGGCAGTGGGCAACGAGGTGACGAAGGTTGGTGTGGGCGACCGCGTGGTGTGCACCAGCAGCCTCCACTGCGGCGACTGCGACTACTGCCGCGCCGGCCTGACCAACGCCTGCGACCACCACCAGGTGGTGGGCGTGCACCGCGACGGCGGCTACGCCGCGCTCTGCGCCGTGCCGGAGCATGCGGTGGAGCCCGTGCCCGACCGCGTGACCTTCGAGCAGGCCGCCTGCATGGGCGTGAGCTATCCGGTGGCCTGGAACCTGCTGACGAAGGCCGCCGGCCTGGCCGAGGAACAGGACGTGCTCGTGATGGGCGCGGGCGGCGGGCTCGGCATCGCGGGACTGCTGATCGCAAAGTCACTCGGCGCACGCACGATCGCGGCGGCCGGAGCCGAATGGAAGCTCGAGCGCTGCCGCGACCTGCTCGGCGCCGACGCCACGGTGGACTACAGCCGGCCCGGCTGGGCCGAGCGCGTGCGCGAGCTGTCCGCCGACGGCCGCGGCGTGCACGTGGCGTACGAGAACATCGGCTCCCCGGAGCTCTGGGACGACGCTCTCGCCACGCTCCGGCCCTACGGACGGCTCGTCACCTGCGGCGCGCACGGCGGCGGCGCGGTGGCGCTGAACATGCGCAAGCTCTACCGCTCACACCTCACCATCACCGGCGACACCGGCGCCAGCGCCGAGCAGACCCGCGAGGTGTTCAGGCGAGTGGCCGAAGGCGAGCTCGAGCCGCCGCCCGTGTTCCACCGCTTTCCGCTCGAGGAGGCCGCCGCTGCCCAGGAGGCTGCGAGCGGCCGCGATCTGTTCGGCAGAGCGGTGCTCGTGGTGGCTACATGACCCGCACGCGCGACCGTGACGCCGTGTCGATCGCGCACGACGCCCTGCGCCAGATGATCGTCACCGGCGACATCCCGCCCGGCAGCGAGCTGTCGCAGGTGAAGCTGGCCGAGACGATCGGAGTGAGCACCACCCCGCTGCGGGAGGCGCTGCGCAGGCTCGAGGCCGAGGGCCTCGTGGAGTCGCGCCGCAACCGCCGGCACCGCGTGCCGCCGTTCGATCCCGCCGAGCTCGACGCGGTCTACTGCCACCGCGTGCTCCTCGAGTCGCTCGCCATCTCGCTGTCGGTGCCGGGCATGACCGGCGACGACCTCGGGGCGCTGCGCGCCGACCTGTCGGCGATGCGCGCCGCCGCCGACGATCCCGCGGCCTGGGATGCCGCACACGCGAGCTTCCACCTCGGGCTCGTGTCGCGCTGCACCCCGCCGCTGCGCGAGCAGATCGCCGGCTTCATGGCCCGCAGCGCGCGCTACCGCCGCATGTCCGTGCTCGGCGACGACCCCGCCGGGCGAAGCACGGGCGACAGCGAGCACGAGGCGATCGTGGAGGCTTGCGCGGCGGGCGACTCGCGTGAGGCCGCGCTGCTGCTGGCGCGCCACCTGGCCCGCTCAGCGCTCACGCTGCTGGCGCACCTCGCGCCGGACACGGACCCGGTGTCCGTGCGCAGCGCGCTGCAGATGGTGATGGACGGCGCCGGCTGATCTTGGACTCGACCAACAGGAGGAGACGAAATGCCGTTTGAGGGACTCGAAGGCAAGGTGGCGATCGTCACCGGCGCGGCGTCCGGGATCGGGCTTGCCACGGCCACGCGCCTGGCGAAGGAGGGCGCCAAGGTGGCGCTCGTGGACGTGAACGCCGAGCGCGTGGAGCAGGCCGCCCAGGCCATCGGCGGTGACAGCGCGGTGGCGGTGGCCGGCGACGTGTCCTCCGAGGAGGAGGTGGCGCGCTACTTCGGCGAGCTGAAGGAGCGCTTCGGCCGCATCGACCTGCTGCACAACAACGCCGGCATCGGCGGCCAGCCCGTGCCGCTCGCCGAGACCACGATGGACGACTTCGACCGCCTCGTGCGCATCAACTACCGCGGCGTATTCCTCAACCTGCGCGAGATGATCCGCGCGGCGCTCGATCAGGGCGACGGCGCGACGATCGTCAACACCGCCTCCGGCACCGCGCTGCACGGCGTGCCGGGGCTGAGCGCCTACGCCGGCACCAAGGCGGCGATCCTCTCGCTCACACGCAACGCCGCCGTGGAGTACGCCAAGGAGGGCGTCCGTGTGAACGCGGTGGTGCCCGGACCCGTGGGCACGCCGCTCTTCGAGGCCTTCCCGGACGAGTTCCAGGCGGGCGCGGAGCAGTTCAACCCGCAGGGCAGGCGCGGGACCCCCGACGAGATCGCGGCAGTGGTGGCATTCCTCCTGAGCAATGAATCCACCTACATCACTGGCGCTGCGTACAACGTCGACGGGGGTGAGGGCGCCTAATCGTCAGAAAACAACCGCAGGGGTTTCCGAGGTAGCCGACCTGAGGTAGCGTTCGCATACCGAACCGTTGTGCACGGGCACGACAGGGAGCGGTGGGGATGACAGAGGACCGGCCTCGGAGTTCAGATTTCGTGCAGTCCCTGGAGCGCGGCCTCGCGGTCATACGCGCGTTCGACGCCGAGCACCGCGAGCTTGCGCTCAGTGACGTGGCCCGCGCCACGGGGCTCACCCGCGCGGCCGCGCGGCGCTTCCTGCTCACGCTCGTCAAGCTCGGTTACGTGCACTTCGCGGACGGCCGCTTCTCGCTGCGGCCGCGCGTGCTCGACCTCGGCTACGCCTACCTCTCGAGCCTGAGCCTGCCCGAGGTGGCGCAGCCGCACATGGAGTCGCTCGTGGCGAAGGTCAACGAGTCCTCCTCGATCTCGGTGCTGGACGACACCGAGGTGGTCTACGTGGTGCGCGTGCCCACGCGGCGGATCATGAGCATCACGCTGGCGGTGGGCACGCGGCTGCCCGCCTACGCCACCTCGATGGGACGCGTGCTGCTGGCGGGGCTCGCCGAGGAAGAGCTCGACGAACGGCTCTCGCGCATCGACATCCAGCCCCTTACCGCACATACGGTGAAGGACGAGAAGGGGCTGCGCGAGGCGCTCGCCGCCACGAGCCGGCAGGGCTGGGCGATGGTGGACCAGGAGCTCGAGGAGGGCCTGCGCTCCGCCGCCGTGCCCATCCGGGGCGCCACCGGGGATGTGACGGCGGCGCTCAACGTCTCGGTGCACGCCAGCCGCGCCTCGATGACGGTGCTGCGGCGCGAGTTCCTGCCGCACGCTTTGGAGGCGGCGGCCGCGATCGAGGACGATCTGCGGGGCGCTGGCGGCGGCAATTCCTTCCCTGTGCGGAACGCCCGCTAGCGCGTAGACTGCGGGTGCGCCTAGCGCATCGTTGTCCGCGGAGCGAACACATGTGCCCCGGCCCGCGGTCTTGAGTGGAACTACAAGGAGGAGCGGTAATGGCCACCGTGGAGCTTGCGCAGCAAGAGCTGCTGATCGGAGGGCGTTGGACAGGCGCCGCCGGCGGCGGGACTTACGAGAAGACCTCCCCCTTTACCGGCGAGCCGGTGGGCATCGCCGCCGCCGCGGGGCGCGAAGACGCGCGCGCGGCCGTTGAGGCCGCGCACGCCGCCTTCGGCGAGTGGTCGCGCAGCGCGCCCGGGATGCGGCGCGAGATCCTGCTCAAGGCCGCCGACATCCTTCAGAGCCGCGCCGAGGACATCGCGCACACGGTCACCGAGGAGACCGGCGGCACCTTCGGCTGGGGCATGTTCAACGTGCAGCTGGCGTCCGGGATGCTGCGCGAGGCGGGCGCCCAGGCATACGGCCTCGTTGGCGAGGTGATCCCCTCCGACGTGCCCGGCAAGCTCGCCATGGGCGTGCGCGCGCCCGCGGGCGTGGTGGTGGCGATCGCGCCCTGGAACGCGCCGGTGATCCTCTCCACCCGCGCGGTGGCGATGCCGATCGCGTACGGCAACACCGTCGTGCTCAAGGCGTCCGAGGAGTGCCCGCGCACCCACGCCGCCGTGGTGCATGCGCTCGTGGACGCGGGGCTGCCCGATGGCGTGATCAACCTGCTCACCAACGACCCGGCCGACGCCGCCGACGTGGTGGACGAGCTGATCGCCCACCCGCTCACGCGCCGGATCAACTTCACGGGCTCGACCAAGGTCGGCCGGATCATCGCCGAGAAGGCCGGCAAGCACCTCAAGCGCGTGCTGCTCGAGCTGGGCGGCAAGGCGCCGATGGTGTTGCTGCCGGACGCGGACGTGGACCAGGCCGTGAAGGCCGCCAACTTCGGCGCCTTCTTCCACCAGGGCCAGATCTGCATGTCCACCGAGCGGGCGATCGTGGACAAGTCGCTGATCGACGATTTCGCCTCCAAGCTCGCCGAGCGCGCGAGCGGCCTGAAGGTGGGCGATCCGCGCGAACCCGACACGGTGATCGGCCCGCTGGTGAACAAGGCCGCGATCGAGCGCGTCACCGAGCTGGTGCAGGACGCGGCGTCCAAGGGCGCCGAGATCCTGAGCGGCGGCGAGGCCGAGGGCCCCTGCTTTCCGCCCACGGTGGTGAAGGGCGTGACGCCAGAGATGCGGCTCTACAGCGAGGAGTCATTCGGCCCGGTGCTCGCCGTGATGGCGTCGGACAGCCCGGACCAGTCGGTGGAGATGGCCAACGACACCGAGTACGGCCTGTCCGCCGCCGTGTTCGGCAACGACGTGCCGGCAGCGCTCGAGATCGCGCAGCGCATCGAGAGTGGCATCTGCCACGTCAACGACACCACCGTGCACGACGAGCCGCAGATGCCGTTCGGCGGCGTGAAGGCGAGCGGCTTCGGTCGCTTTGGCGGGCGAGCCGCGCTCGAGGAGTTCACGGAGTTGCGCTGGATCACGGTCCAAGAGCTCGGTCGCGAGTATCCGATCTAGGTTTTCGTTCGCCGTTCGCCGTTCGCCGTTGGCCGTAGATCGCTCGATCGCCGGCCAACGGCCGACGGCCAACGGTCAACGAGCGCCGCAGTGGCCGCTCGTCCTGGCGGTCGTGACGACGGCGCTCAATCTGCGGCTGGCGGTGGCGAGCGTGCCGCCGCTGATCGACGAGTTGCGCGAGTCGGTGCCGCTGTCAGGCACCGCCGCCGGTGCCCTGACCACCCTGCCGGTGGTGTGCATGGCCGCTGGCGCGACGGTGGTGCCGCGGCTCGCCCGGCGCCAGGGCCACGAGCTGCCGCTCGTGCTCGTGGGGCTGGCCATGGCTGCGGGGATCCTCGTACGGCTCGCGCCGAACGTGGTGGCCCTGTACGCCGGCACCACGATCGCGGGCATCGGCATCGCGCTCGGCAACGTGCTCGTGCCGAGCCTCGTGAAGCGCGACTTCCACGAGCGAGCGGGCTTCATGACCGGCATCTACACGATGGCCATCAGCACGAGCGCGGGCCTGGCCGCCGGGCTGACCGTGCCGATCGAGGACGCGATCGGCCACGGCTGGCGCCCGGCGCTGGCGGTCTGGGCGCTGCCCGCGCTCGTGTGCGCGGCGATCTGGGTGCCGTTTGCGCGCCACCCGACGGCCGTGGCCGACAGGCGCACGCCCACCCCGCACGAGAAGCCGCGTCTTCTGCGCAACCGGCTGGCATGGCAGGTCACGCTCTTCATGGGCGTCCAGTCGCTGATGTTCTACAGCCTGCTGTCGTGGCTGCCGTCGATCCTCCAGGACAACGGCATGTCCAAGGGCACCTCCGGCGCCTACCTGTCGATCTTCACGCTGCTCGGCATCCCGGTGTGCTTCGTGGTGCCGATGATCGCGGCGCGCATGCGCGATCAACGCCCGCTCGTGGCTGCGTCGCTGCTGTTCCTGGCCAGCGGGCTCGTGGGGCTGCTCGCCTCGCCCGGCAGCGCGGCCATCGTGTGGACCGTGCTCGCCGGGATCTCGCAGGCGGCCACGCTCGCGCTCGCGTTCCTGTTCTTCGTCCTGCGCTCGCGCAACCAGGCAGAGGCAGCGGAGCTGTCGAGCATGTCGCAGAGCTTCGGCTACGCGCTGGCGGCAACCGGCCCGGTGATCATCGGTGGGCTGCACGAGGCCAGCGGCGGCTGGACCGCGCCGCTCGTGTTCTTGCTCGTGCTACTGCTCCCGGAGCTCGTGTTCGGCCTGGAGGCGGGGCGCGACCGCCACGTGGGCGGCTAGAAGCCCGCGCCGAGATTGCGCACGCAGCTCTTCAGCCCCGCGTGCAGCGCGCCGCGCTCCTCGGGCGAGAGCTCCTCGAGCATCCTCGCCTCCACCTGAGCCGCCACCCGGTCGCAGGCGTCGAGCACGTCCTGCCCGTTCGGCGTGAGCAGTGTGCGCAGGATGCGCCCGTGGTCGGGATCCGGCACGCGCGTGATCAGGCCCTTCTTCTCCAGCGCCGCGATCACCTTGATGGTGGACTGCGGCGTGATCAGCACGCGGCGGGCGAGCTGGGCGTTGGAGAGCGCGCCGCGGGCGCGCAGCACCGACAGCGCGGTGTACTGCGGCAGCGTGACTCCCACCGATGAGAGCCCCTCGGAGAGGTTGCGCCGCAGCGCGAGATCGAGCCTGCCCATCACGTAGCTGATGGTGGGCTCGCGCCCCGAGCCGCTGGGCGGAACGGCGGCCCCCGTCTTCATGGCCTTCTCCACGGACGCGACCGTACCAGCGCAGGCGGGCGGCGAAAAGGGCGAAGAAGCGGTCACGGCGGCGTCGATGGAACCCGGAAGTCCGATATGCCAAATGTTATGTTCCTTTCGTGAGGAGTCGCACCCAGGTCGGCATCGTCGGCGCCGGTCCCGCCGGCCTCGTGCTCTCTCAGCTGCTCGACCAGGCGGGAATCGAGTCGATCATCCTCGAGAACCGCGACCGCGACTACGTCACGGAGCGCGTGCGCGCCGGGGTACTCGAACAGGGCACCGCGGACCTGCTCGACTCGATGGGTCTCGGCGAGCGGATGCACCGCGAGGGGATCGTCCACCACGGCATCTACCTGCGCTTCAGGAGGCAGAGCCACCACATCCCGATGAGCGACCTCACCGGAGGCCGCGCGATCTGGATCTACGGGCAGCAGGAGGTGGTGAAGGACCTGATCGAGGCGCGGCTGGCCGCCGGCCAGCAGCTGCACTTCGAGGTCTCCGACGTGAGCGTGCACGACTTCGAGTCCGACAGCCCACGGATCGAGTACACCCACGACGGCGAGCAGCACGACGATCGACTGCGACGTGATCGCCGGCTGCGATGGCTTCCACGGCGTCTGCCGACCCGGCGATCGAACAGACGCTGACGATCCACAACCACGAGTACCCGTTCGGCTGGCTCGGGATCCTCGCCCAGGTGCCGCCCTCCACCGACGAGCTGATCTACGCCAACCACGAGCGCGGCTTCGCGCTGCACAGCCTGCGCTCGCCCGAGCTGAGCCGCCTCTACCTCCAGTGCGACCCGCACGACGACATCGCGGGGTGGTCCGACGAGGCGATCTGGGAGGAGATGCACCGCCGCTTCGAGACCGATGACGGCTGGGCGCTCAACGAGGGTCCGATCGTCGACAAGGGCATCACACCGATGCGCAGCTTCGTGGTGGAGCCGATGCAGCACGGCCGCCTGTTCCTCGCCGGCGACGCCGCGCACATCGTGCCGCCCACCGGCGCCAAGGGGCTCAACCTCGCGGTGCACGACGTGCGCGTTCTCGCCGAGGCGTTGACCAAGTTCTACGCCGACGGCGACGGCTCCCTGCTCGCCGGCTACTCCGCCGCCTGCCTGCGGCGCGTCTGGCGCGTGCAGCACTTCTCGTGGTGGATGACCTCGATGCTCCACCTGATCGGCGCCGCCGACGACTTCGAGCACCGGCTCCAGCTCTCGCAGCTCGACTACGTGGTGAGCTCGAAGGCCGCCGCCACCACCCTGGCCGAGAACTACGTGGGGCTCGACAAGGTCTGACCCGACAGCTCGGCGGCCAGCTCGCGCAGGCGCTGCAACGTGGGCAGCTCGTCGCCGCGGCGCCAGGCGATCGCGATGCCCATCGTCGGCTCCGGCGCAGCGAAGCGCCGGTACACCGCGCCGGGGATGCGGAGGCTCCTCGAGCGCTCGAGCATGATGAAGGAGATGCCCGCGCCCTCGGCGACGGCGGACACGATGCGCTCCTCCTCGGGCTCCTCGCGGTCGATCGGCGGCCACGGCGGCTCGCCCATCACCTCGGTGCGCACCTCGCGCCAGGCGCCCGGGCCGTGGTGCTCGGGCCACCACACGAGCGGCTGGCCATGCAGATCAGTGGTGCGCACGCGGCCGCGCTTGGTCAGCGGGTGACCCTTTGGCAGCACGCACACGAGCGGCTCGCGGCCCAGCACCAGCTCCTCGAGCGCCGGGTGCTCGAGCGGCGGCCGCACGAAGCCCACGTCGATGTCGCCTGCCACGAGCTGTTCCATGTGCAGCATCGTGTTGCCCACCGTCAGCTCCACGTCCACCTCGGGATAGCGCGCGCGGTAGGCGTCCAAGATCGCGCCGGCGATGCCGCCCGTGAGCGAGCGTGTGAGGCTGAGGCGCAGGCGCCCGCGCTGGCCGGTGCCCGTGGCGCGCGCGAGGGCGGCCGCCTGGTCGGCCCGCGCCAGCAGGGCCTTGGCCTCGGGCAGCAGCGCGGCGCCCGCGGCGGTCAGTGCTGCTCCGCGCCGGTTTCGCTGGAAGAGCTGCACACCCAGTTCGGCCTCGAGTGTGCGGATCTGCTGGCTCACGCTTGGCTGGGCGAGATGCAGCCGCTCCGCGGCACGGCGGAAGTGCAGCTCCTCGGAGACGGCCACGAACGACGAGAGCTGGCGGAGCTCCATTGGCGCATGATAGGCGCTGCCTTTCACAGCCGCACGCATTGGGACTTGATAGGGGGGCCGTCAGAGCCGTACCTTCGCTACATCTGAACGCGAGCGGAGGGGACGGAGATGGCGGATACCGAGGTGGGAGCCGAGCGCTTCCAGAGCCCGTTCGAGGTTGAGGAGCCCGCGGGCTGCGAGGGCTGGGAGTCGATGTACCCCTACTACGCGCTCTTCAGCGAGGAGCGGCGCGAGAGCGAGGAGCAGCGCGGCTGGTTCCGCGACGGCATGCACTTCCCCGAGCCGATGTTCCCGTTCGACTTCATCACCGCCGACTCGCCCTACCTATGCCTCGGCCAGGCGAACTCGCGCATCTTCATGGTGCCCCCCGCGCTCGGGATCGATCACCGCGTGCTCTACGGCTGGGTCTACATGAGCCCCAACGGCGTGGCCGACGAGGCCGAGATCGGTCGCCGTGCAGGCGAGTTCCAGCAGCGCGCCGGCTTCTACTTCCAGAACTGGAACGACCTCTACGGGCGCTGGCAGAAGAAGGTCGAGGAGGCGATCCACGGGATCGAAACGCTGGAGGTGCCCGACCTGCCGGAGCAGGAGGACATCGCGGTGGTCACCGAGGGGCGCGGGGTGGGCTCGAGCCACACGCTGCTCGTGGCCTACAACCGGCTGCTCGAGTCGATCGACCTCATCTGGCAGTACCACTTCGAGTTCCTCAACCTCGGCTACGCGGCCTACCTCGCCTTCTACCAGCTCTGCAAGGAGGCGTTCCCCGACATCGGGGACCAGACGATCGCGAAGATGGTGGCTGGCGTGGACGTGGTGCTGTTCCGCCCCGACGAGGAACTGCAGCGGCTGGCGCGGATGGCCGTGGGCATGGGCATCGGCGGACGCGATCAAGTCGGCCCCCGACGAGGACGCCCTGCGCGCGGCGCTCGCCGGCAGCGCCGAGGGCCACGACTGGCTGGCGGACTGGGACGGCACCAAGCAGCCCTGGTTCAACTACTCCAACGGCAACGGCTTCTACCACCACCACCGCTCGTGGATCGACGACCCGTCGATACCGCTCGGGGGCGTGCGCTCCTACATCGAGCGGCTGGAGGCCGGCGACGACATCTCGCGGCCGCTCGCGGCCGTGTCCGCGGAGCGCGACCGCATCACGGCCGAGTACCGCGAGCTGCTGCCGGACGACCCCGCACGGACCGCGTTCGACGAGAGCCTCGGCCTATCGCGCGTGGTGTTCCCCTACGTGGAGAGCCACAACTTCTACGTCGAGCACTGGTACCACACGCTGTTCTGGAACAAGGTGCGCGAGTTCGGCGATCTGTTCGTTCGCCACGGGTTCCTGGAGCAGGCGGACGACGTCTTCTACCTCCAGCGGCACGAGATCAGCGACGCGCTCGTTGACCTGCGGCTGGCATGGGCGGCGGGCTCCGTGGGGCGCGGGCCCGGCTACTGGCCGCCGATCGTGGCACGCCGGAAGCGGATCATGGAGGCGATGCGCGCGTGGTCGCCTCCACCCGCCCTCGGCGCCGTGCCCGAGGCGATCACCGAGCCGATGACGATCATGCTCTGGGGCATCACCACCGAGCGCGTGCGAGAGTGGGCCTCCGGCTCGTCCGCCGACGGCGCCTCCCTCACCGGCTTCGCGGGCTCGCCGGGCGTTGTGGAGGGCGTGGCACGCGTGATCCTCGACGTGCGCGACGTGGGCAAGCTCGAGGAGGGCGAGATCCTTGTGGCGCCCGTCACCTCGCCGAGCTGGACGCCGGTGTTCGGCAAGGTGGCAGCGGCCGTCTCAGACATCGGCGGGATCATGTCCCACGCCGCCATCGTGGCCCGCGAGTACGGGATGCCGGCCGTGGTGGGCACCGGCAACGCGACGGCGCGGATCTCGACGGGCGACCGGATCCGCGTGGACGGCGACTCCGGAGTCGTCACGATCCTGTCTTGAGCGACGCGCGCTACGACGCGGTCGTCGCCGGAGGCGGCCACCACTCCACGATCGTCGCGTGCTACCTGGCGCGCGCCGGGATGAGCGTGTGCGTGCTTGAGCGCACGCGCCACTTCGGCGGCGGGGCATCCACCAGCGAGGGCCCGGCGCCCGGCTACCTGATGAACCACTGCAGCAACTGGACGCGCTTCTACGGCCACCCCGCCTACCGCGACTTCGACCTCGCCGCCGAGGGTCTGCGTTACGTCTTCCCCGAGCAGAACGAGGGGATGATCTTCGACGACGGCTCGTCGTTCATCGGCTACTCGGCGTCCACGGTGGTGGACCCGGCGAGCGGGCGAGTGGAGCGCTCTGATGCCGGCGTGCGGCGCACCTACGAGCAGATCGCGCGGATGTCGCCGCGCGACGCGGACACCTACCTGACGCTGCTCGACGCGTACGAGAAGTACTGGAAGGCCGCCTTCCGCCGCCACCGCTTCAGCCCGCCGCCGCCGTGGGGCACGCCCGATCCGCTCGAGGAGCTGGTGAACATCCCGGACTCGCGCATCGAGCCGGTGCACCAGTTCATGACGCTGCGCCAGCTCGCCTACGACTTCTTCGACAGCACCGAGATGCGCATCCTGTTCATGCGGGCGGCCACCACGTCCACGGGCTGCTACCCCGACGACGTGCCGGGCCTGCAGGGGCTGATCCACGTGCTGCCGCTGACGCTGTCGTTCGAGCCCGCGGCAATTGCCGTGGGCGGCAGCCAGGCGATCACGGATGCGCTGATGTCGGCCGGGCGCAAGCTGGGCGTGGAGTACGTGTGCTCAGCCGACGTGGACCGCATCCTCGTCTCGGGCGAGCGGGCGGTGGGCGTCGCGCTGGCCGACGGGTCGCGCATCGAGGCCGGCGTGGTGGTGAGCGGGCTCGGCCTGCCGCAGACGGTGCTGCGCCTGCTGCGCGGCACCGGCGCCGGGGATGCGGACTTCGAGCGCCGGCTGCGCAACATCAACTACGACCGCGGGCAGCTGCTGTGGGCGAACATCGCGATCGGCGAGCCGCCTCGCTACCTTGCGGACGCGGACAACCCCGGCGTGGGTGAGCAGCCGCGCCTCTACTGGGGGCCGAAGGACCTCGACTACCTCACGCTCCAGTATCAGCCCGAGATCTTCATGAACGGGTTTGCCAGCCAGCCCTACGTGCTCTGCTCGGTGGACAGCCTCTGGGACGAGACCCGCGCCCCCGAGGGAGGCCACATCGTGGGCGTCGAGGAGTTCACGGCGCCCAGGCGGCTGTTCACGGACGCGCGCTGGCGCGAGATCAAGGACAGGTTCCTCAACAACCTGCTGCGCGAGTGGTCGCACTACGCGCCCAACATGACCTGCGGCAACGTGATCGCCTCGCGCGTGTACGGACCGGACGACATCGAGCGCGAGCGCCCCGACATGGCCGAAGGCGGCTACTCGGCGGGCGCGACGATCGCCTCACAGCTCGGGCGCTTCCGTCCCGTGGCGGGCGTGGGCGGCTACAAGCTGCTGCTCGAGAACCTCTACAACTGCTCGTCCAACATGCACTCGGGACCTGGCATCGGGCGCGGCTCGTCGTGGAACTGCTTCCAGGAGATCGCCCGGGACCTGGCTTTGGCGCCGCCGGGCGTGGCCGCCTGACTCATGCGGGTGGTCGTCACCGGGGCTGCTCGGGGGCTCGGGCTGGCCTTCGCTCGTCACCTGGCTTCGGAGGGGGCGCAGGTGCTGGGGGCGGATTTGCTGGAGGCGCCTGACGCTGGGTTTCCGCTCGTCCGTGCTGACGTCACCAATCCCCTGACGCTTACGGCAGCGGTGAAGGAGGAGCTTGGTGGGCTCGACGTGCTCGTCAATAACGCAGCCATCGTAGATCTTGCTCGGCGGCCCTTCTGGGACATCCCGGAGGAGGAGTGGGACCGCGTGATGTCGGTGAACGTGAAGGGCGTGTGGCTGACCACTCGTGCGGTCTTGCCCCTGCTGCGCGAGTCGGATCGTGGCGCGATCGTCAACGTCGCCTCCGAAGTGGCGTTCTCGGGCTCCACCGGGCTTGCCCATTACGTGGCGTCGAAGGGCGCGGTGGTCTCTCTCACCCGCGCGCTCGCGCGCGAGCTCGCGCCGGACGGGATACGCGTGAACGCGATCGCGCCCGGCTACATCCCCACCGAAGCCGCCACCACGATGGCCCCGGACGGCTACGACGCCACCCGCACCCCGCTCGGCCGGATCGCCACGCCGGAGGACCTCCTCGGAGCGCTCACGTTCCTCGTCTCCGAGGACAGCAGCTTCATCACCGGCCAGACGTTGCTCGTCAACGGCGGCCGCCTGATGCGCTGAGGGCGCACCCCGAACTCATCTATTGAACGATTTGCCTGCCCCAGGCGGGCAAATCGTTCAATCGTCTAGCGGGCGCGGGCGACCGCCCGTTTCAGCTCGGCCTTGCCCATCTTCGAGCGGCCGCTGATATCGAGCCGCCGCGCCTCGGCCTCGAGCTCCTTGCGCGTGGGCGAGTCGCCGCGGTTCACGGCCGCAGCCTCCTTGCCGAGCGCGGTGCGTGTCTTCTTCGGCAGGTTCTTGAGTGTCTGCTTGCTCTTCGCGCCGGCCTGCGCCTTCTTGACGCTCTTCCGCGCTGCCTGGCGCTGCTTTGTAGTGGCCATACGAATCGGCTACCCGGACGCCCGAGACCCGACACCCCGGAAACCAGCTTGACTTCCCGCAGATACCGATATATCGTTATGCATCGTTGGCATTCACAGAAAGGACTATGCAATGACGAACGCCAGCTATGCAATCAACGCTTTCCCGCCCCAGACCCGGCGTCACGGAAAGCGCGGACTCAAGGCCGCCGCGCTGCTCGCCATGGCGGCGAGCCACCACAGCCGGGGCGGCGGAGGGCGGCGCCACCAGCGTGGCATGGGCCCAGGCGGGTTCTTCAACATGCCCTTCGGCGGCCCGCCGTTCGGAGGCGGCGGACCCTTCGGCCGCGGGCCCAAGGCGCGCCGTGGCGACGTCCGCACGGCCGCACTCCTCCTGCTCAACGAGGGGCCGCGCAACGGCTACCAGATCATGCAGGACATCGAGGAGCGCAGCGACGGTATGTGGCGCCCCAGCCCCGGCTCCGTCTACCCCGCGCTCCAGCAGCTCGAGGACGAGGGACTGGTACGTCCGGCGGAAGCCGACGGGCGCAAGCTCTTCGAGCTGACCGACGCCGGGCGCGACTACGTCGCCGAGCGCGGCCCCGACATGCCGGCCCCCTGGGACGAGATGAAGGGCGACTACAGCGACGACATGAAGGACGCGGCCAACCTGATGCGCGAGGTGGCCCTAGCCTTCACTCAAGTGCTCCGCGCCGGCAGCCCATCCCAGATCGCCGAGATGTCGAAGGTCCTGGCCGAGACCCGCCGCTCGCTCTACCGCATCCTCGCTGATGGCGAGCCCGCGGAAGGAGACGAGGCTTGACCGGAACGGCGGAACAGCCGGCCCGGCAGGCGACCGCACGCGAGCCCGCGGTCTGGACGCGCGGGCTCGCGAAGAACTTCGGTGAGGTCGAAGCGGTGCGCGGGATCCACTTCGAGGTGGCGCCGGGCGAGATCTTCGGCTTCCTCGGTCCAAACGGCGCGGGCAAGACCACCACGATCGCGATGCTCTGCACGCTCGCCAAGCCGAGCGGCGGCGAGGCGCGCGTGGCGGGCCACGACGTGGTGACCGCGCGGGATGAGGTGCGCCGCAACATCGGCCTCGTGTTCCAGGACCCCACGCTCGACGGCTACCTCACCGCCGAGGAGAACCTGCGCTTCCACGCGGACCTCTACGGGGTCCCGCGCGCGCTCGCGCGCGAGCGCATGACCGCCGTGCTCGAGATGGTCGGCCTCTGGGAGCGGCGAGACAGCCTCGTGAACACCTACTCGGGCGGTATGCGCCGCCGCCTCGAGATCGCGCGCGGGCTGCTGCACTCGCCGCGCGTGCTGTTCCTCGACGAGCCCACGATCGGCCTCGACCCCCAGACACGCAGCTCGATCTGGACCTACATCCAGGAGCTGAAGGCGCGCGAGGAGATCACGATCTTCCTCACCACCCACTACATGGACGAGGCCGAGTACTGCGACCGCATCGCGATCATGGACCAGGGCCAGATCGTGGTGCTCGACACGCCCGAGTCGCTCAAGGCGAGCGTGGGCCGCGACCGCGTTCAGATCAAGACCGAGGACGACGACGCCGCAATCGCCGCGCTGCACGAGCGCTTCGGCATCGACGCGGTGATGGCTGAGGGCGAGGTGACCTTCTCCGTGCCCGGGGGCGAGCAGTTCGTGCCGCGGCTGTTCGCCGAGCTGGGCGTGCCGATCACCGGCGTGAGCGTGTCGCGACCTTCGCTCGACGACGTGTTCATGTCCTACACCGGAACCACCATCCGCGACGCCGAGGGCTCCGTGGTCGACCAGCAGCGGGCGATGCACGCGATGATGGGAAGGCGATAGATGACGAGCGAATCGGCCATCACCAGTACCGGCTCACCGCGCGTGGCCCGCGTGCGTGTGCCCGGCGCCGGCCTGCGCAGCGACCTGCGCGCGATCCGCGTGGTGTGGCAGCGCGAGCTGATCCGCTTCTCGCGCGACCGCGCGCGCATGGTCACGGCGCTCGTGCAGCCGATCCTGTTCCTGTTCGTGCTCGGCACCGGCCTCTCCCGGCTCGCCTCGTCGGGCACGCACGGGGTGAACCTGCGCACGTTTGTCTACCCGGGCGTGCTCGCGATGGCCGTGCTGTTCACGGCCATGTTCAGCGCGGCGTCGATCGTCTGGGACCGCGAATTTGGCTTCCTGCGCGAGATGCTCGTGGCGCCGGTGAGCCGCGGCGCGATCGTGATCGGCAAGTGCCTGGGCGGCGCCACTGTCGCCGGCTTCCAGGGCGTGATCATGATCTGCATCGCGGGGCTCGTGAGCGTGCCGTACGCGCCGGTGATGATCCTCGAGGTGCTGGTGCTGCAGCTCCTGCTCGCGTTCGCGCTCACGGGCTTCGGCGTGATGATGGCCGTGCGAATGACCCAGATGCAGTCGTTCATGGCGCTGATGCAGATGGTGATCATGCCGCTGTTCTTCATCTCGGGCGCGCTCTTCCCCGTCGCCGGCCTGCCCACATGGCTGAACGTGCTGAACCGCATCGACCCGATCACCTACGCGGTCGATCCGATCCGGCGCGCCGTGTTCGCCCACCTCGACGTGAGCGAGGCCGCCCGCCATGCGCTGGCTCCCGGCGTGACCTGGTGGGGCTGGCACCTGCCGGGCGTGTTCGAGGCCGCGCTGGTGGCGCTGATCGGCATGGCGATGCTCGGCGTGGCGATATGGCAGTTCAGCCGCACCGAGTAGCGCCTCCGTACTAAGCCGCACACCGATTAGGTCCCAGCCCCGATGCGACGGCCCTTCGCAGCCGCGATCGTGGGACCTGATGGCGACCGCCGCACAGCCGTATCCCGTCGACGTCGAAGGCAGGCTTGACCCTCAGCTCAGCCGCTGGCTCTGGCTCGTCAAGTGGCTGCTCGCGATACCGCACATCATCGTGCTGGCGTTCCTCTGGGTCGCCTTCGGTGTGCTGAGCATCGTCGCCTTCTTCGCGATCCTGTTCACGCGCCGCTACCCACGGGGGATCTTCGACTTCAACGTCGGCGTCCTCCGCTGGAGCTGGCGGGTGAGCTTCTACGCCTACGGCACACTCGGCACCGACCGCTACCCGCCGTTCACGCTCGCGGACGTCGAGGACTACCCGGCGCGGCTCGAGATTCGTTACTCCGAGCGCCTCTCGCGCTGGCTGCCGCTCGTCAAGTGGCTGCTGGCCATCCCGCAGCTCGTGCTGGTGGGGATCTTCGTGGGCGGCAGCGGGTTCCTCGCCTGGGAATCGAGCCACTGGGTGTGGCGCACCGGCGGTCCCGGGCTGATCAGGCTGCTCGTGCTGATCGCGGCGGTGATCCTGCTGTTCACCGGCAGCTATCCGCGCTCCATCTTCGACTTCGTGCTCGGGCTCAACCGCTGGACGCTTCGCGTGGCCGCCTACGTGGGCCTGATGACGGACAGGTATCCGCCCTTCCGGCTCGACGCCGGCGGCAGCGAGCACCCCGACGGCGAAGGCGTCGCGTTCGAGCCGCCGAAGTCCGAGCCCGCGGGCGCGCCCCCGCCCCCGGCTGAGCCCCCGCCGCCGAGCGAGAGGCGCTGGAGCGGCGGCCGGATAGCGATGGTGGTGGTCGGCAGCCTGGTTGCGCTGATAGGACTGGCCGCGGCCGCCGGCGGCGCCTTCGGGCTCTTCGAAACCACCCAGCGCGACTCGGACGGCTACCTGATGACGGGGAGCAAGCCGTTCGCCACGGGCAGCTACGCGATGGCCACGAGAAGCCTGAAGATCAGCGGCGACGTGCCGAGCTGGGTCTACGGCGAGAACTGGCTGGGCACGGTACGGGTGCGCGGCGAGAGCGCCAACCCGGGCCGCCCGCTGTTCATCGGGATCGCCCGCCGCTCCGACGTCAGCGCCTACCTCGCGCGCGTGGCCCACTCCGATGTGGTCGACGTCTCGACGACCCCGTTCAAGGCGACCTACCGGCCGAGCCCCGGCGGCTCACCGGCGGTGCCTCCTGTGCGCGCGCGCTTCTGGGTGGCGAAGGCGAGCGGCCCGGGCACCCAGACGGTCAACTGGCACGTGAAGTCGGGCACCTGGTCGGTGGTGGTGATGCGGCCCGACGGTTCGCGCGGCGTCGCGGCCGACATGAGCGTCGGCGCCAAGCTGCCCGCGCTCGTGTGGGTGTCGCTCGGCGTGCTCCTGCTCGGACTCGTGCTGCTGGGCGTGGCCACGACGCTGATCTACTTCGGCGCGCGCGAGCGGCCGGCTGAGAGCCCGGCCCCCGCGGAAGGCTGACGAACCGGCACAATCCCCGCTCCCCGACGCAAGGAGCGGCGCATGGAGTTCGAGGAGATCCTGTACGAGGTCGAGGACCACGTTCTCACGATCACGCTCAACCGGCCGGAGCGCCTGAACGCCTTCACACCGACGATGGGCCAGGAGCTGATCCAGGCGTTCGACGCCGCCGACTCAGACGACGACGTGCGCGCCGTCGTGGTCACGGGAGCAGGCCGCGGCTTCTGCGCCGGAGCGGATCTCGAGCGCGGCGGCAGCACCTTCGACTGGACGGAGCGCCAGGCGGGAGGCGAGGAGGTGCCGCGCGACGGCGGCGGGCGCATCTCGCTCCGCATCTTCCAGACGCTCAAGCCTGTGATCGCCGCGATCAACGGCCCGGCGGTGGGCGTCGGCATCACGATGACGCTGCCGATGGACGTGCGGCTCGCCGCCGAGGGCACCAAGATCGGCTTCGTGTTCGCCCGCCGCGGCATCGTGCCTGAGGCGTGCTCGAGCTGGTTCCTGCCGCGCATCGTCGGGATCTCGCAGGCGATGGAGTGGGTGGCCACCGGCCGCGTGTTCAGCTCCGAGGAGGCGCTTCGCGGGGGGCTCGTGCGCAGCCTTCACGCGTCCGACGACGTGCTGGGTGCCGCTCACGACCTGGCACGCGAGATCGCCGACAACGCGGCGCCGGTGTCCGTGGCCCTCGGCCGCCGGATGATGTGGACGATGCTCGGCGCGAGCCACCCGATGGACGCCCACCGCGCAGACTCGCGCGCGATGTTCTCCCGCGGCCAGTCGGCCGACGCCATCGAGGGCGTGACCTCGTTCCTCGAAAAGCGCGACGCGGACTTCAGGGACCGCGTGAGCGACGGCCTGCCCGACATCCTCCCCTGGCTGGAAGAGCCTTCGTTCTCCTAGGCCCCGCCGAGGAAGCGCATGAACACGTTGGGGATCGAGCGGCCGCCGCCGCCGTCAGCGGTGAGGCCGCCCGCGCTGCAGGTGAACGCCACGTAGTTGCCGTGGGCGCTCGTGGCGGGCATCACGCTGGGCGCCGAGAACGCGCCGTTGTTCGGTGGGCGGGACTCGCGCGAGGCGTTGCCGTAGCCGCGGTGCAGCGAGAAGTTCCACAGGTAGACGTCGCGCACGTGGCCGTTCGGGTCCGTGCCCACCATGCTCGCCTTCGGGCGCAGGTTGCTGGCCGCCGAGTCGAAGAGCACGAACTGCCCGGCGCTCGAGATCACCGGGTTGTTGCTCGCCCCGTTGCCCTGCACTTGCGCCCCGTAGGAGAAGCTCGCCATCTCCATGCGGTCGTGCGAGGGCGCGTGCGAGCTCATCGTGCGGCGGAAGACGTCGCTCGTCGAGCCGTTGCGATCGCCAGAGACGCCCTCGCACAGCCCGGCGCAGAGGTTGGTGGCCTCCGACTCGAACGCGATGTACTCGCCGTTGGCGTTCACCGACGGGTGGGAGCTCGGCCCATTGCCGCGGCCGTGGTGGCCGATGCTCACGAGCCGCTCGTGACCGCGCATGCGCAGGCCATGCCGCCCGCGCGCGTAACGCCGGTACCAGACCTGTCCGTCGCGGACGTAGGTCACGCCGCGGCCGTCGGTCTCCTGATCGGGGTCGCTGCCCTGCGCGACGGCGTGCGCCGCGCCGCCGCGCACGCCGGCCACGTACACCGTGCCCCCGGACTCGAAGGTCACGAGGTCGCAGTGGCCGTCGATCGTCGGGTTGCTCGCGTCGCTCATGCCGGGGGCGATCGCCCTCGTGGTGTCCGACGAGAGGTTGCGCACGTAGATGTCCGAATCGGGCGTCGTGTCGTCCGGGTCGAGGTTGGTGGCGGTGGACTGGAAGGCCACGCAGTGCGGGCCGTGGCCATTGGTGCCGTCCACGGAGGGGCTCGAGCTGTTGCCGTTGGCCTGGGTGCCGTCGCTAGCCACGCTCACGCGCTCGATCCCGCCGCCCATGCCGTTGCGGTGCAGCACGAACACGTCGAGCCCGCCGTTGGTGTCGCCGCCGACGAGGTTGGTGGCCGCGCTCGTGAAGGCGTACAGCGAGGCGGTGCGGCCGTCCTGGCTGAATGCGCCGCCGCTGCTGGGCCCGTTTGCGTTGCGGCTGATCACCGCGGTGGTGCGGCTGCCGTTGACATTCGCCGGCGCCACCGCCGCCGCCGTCGCGCTGCCGGCGCTCGCAAGAGCGAACGCAAGCGCGAGCACCTTCCGTGCTTTCGAACTGCGCGCGGTACCAACGGTCCGTTGCAGCACCGGTCACCCCTTCTTTCTGACGCCTACGGGGTGAGCTGACGGGCTCGCGCGAGAAAGAACGCGCTACGCAGCGCGATGGCTGCGATTCGCCCCATGGACCGGGAACGACACCGGCCCTATTGGTTCCCCCGTTCCCCGCCGTCAGGACGGCAGGGATTCGGCTGGTTGTGCCCCGGCAATAAAGCACATCCGGCGGTCGGACGTTTCCACCGCCGAGCTACCTCAACTGACGGACTGCCTGTCCAGCGCCCCGGCAAGCCGTTCAGCAAGCCATAGGTCCAGCATCCAGTCGCTAGAGCCGGCCGAGTTGCGCTGGATGACGATGCCACCGTCCCCCGCCCGCCCGCGCACCCCGTTCCAGCGTGTCGAGCCCTTGACTCCCTTCAGGGAGTCCACCACCGGGTCGGGCGTGCCCTCGGCGGGCCGCAGCTTGCCGTCGCGCGACTTGAACTCGAACGGCGGCGCATCGAGTGCCAGACGCAGCTCGCTCGGCGTCCGGGCGCCGGCGGCCTCGGGCATCGTCACGATCACGTGGCGGCCGTGACGCTCACCCTCGAGCACGAGTGCGCCGCGCAGCCGCGGTCCGGTGCGCATCGGCGCGATGCCCTTCACCTCAATCGACACGTCGGGGTGCTGCACGATGCTCAGCCCGAGTGGGGCCATCGCGCTGCTCGCGCTCTCGTAGGCCTTGTCCACCCCGCCGAAGAGCAGGCGGATCGACTTCCAGGCCACGATCAGCAGGATGATCGGCCCGCCGATCAGGAGCGGTACGAACGACTCGAGCAGGTACACCGGCGGCACGGTGAGCATGATCAGCCCGGTGACGAGCCACGCGCCCTGCATACTGGCGCGCGTGGTTCCCCACACCTGGTGCCGCGCGCGCACCGCGTCTTCGTCGATCGGCTCCACCGCCATCGCCGCCCACAGCACCGGCTCCTCGAGCGTCGCGGGATTGTCGATCACCTCCGGCACCTCGTCCGGCACCGCGGCCCGCTCCACGCGAGAGGTCGAGGTTCTGCAGCAGCACGAGCAGGACGACGTAGCCGCCGATGATCCCGAACACGAGCCCGAGCGCCTTCTTGGGGTGGGCCTGGTCCTGCCCGTACTTCACCGACACGTAGATGCACGCCGCGGCCACGACGAGCACGCCTACGATCCCGAACCACCCTGAGCGCCGGAACGGATTCAGGCGCTCACATTAACCGCCGGGCTAGTCGGCGGGAAAGTGCTCGAGCACCCACTCGGGGCCGAGCGGGGTGCGGCGGTAGGAGCGGCCGCGGATGCGTACGTAGTCGCGCGTGCGCGGATCGAGCGCGAGACCGGACTCGATCGGATACCAGTCGTTGTGCTCCTTGATCAGCTGGTTGATCTCGGCGAAGTCCCACTTGTGCGCCCGCTCGGTCCATCTGCGGGCGAACTCCTCGCGGTCCTCTCCGCACGCCTTCCTGAGCGACTCGTAAGCCCGCGCGAGACGCGAACGGATGCGCTTGCGCTCGGCCTCGATATCGCGCAGCCGCTCCATGTAGCGCGGCATCACGCCGGCGGCCAGGTACGCCTCCACCGAGCGCCGCGTCTGGCGGGCGCGGCGAGACAGCGGTTTGCCCTTCCGGTTCTCGTCCACGCCGCTCCGCACGATGCGGCGTTCGACGAGTGAGTGGCGATCCTGATCGGCCATCGCCGAGACGATAGCCAGCGCTCCGTCTGGTCCCGGCAGCGGTTTACTCAGCTAGGTGAGAACGGTGTGGCGCTGGCCCGCAGCGGTGACCCTGGTGGCGGCAATGAGCGCCGCCTCCGCCGCCGCTCGCCCGTTCTCGTTCCTTGTCCATCCCACCGACCAGCTCGGCGTTCCGGGGTATGTGTCGGGCACCACGGTCACGCCCGAGGGCTCGCTCTACACCGGCTGGGCGGAGCTCGTGTTCCGCTACGGCCGCGGCCTGCGGCCCACCACGGCGCCGGTGCGCACACTGCTCGACGGCCACTACCCCGTGGTGCGCTACTCCATGCGCGCCGGGAGCGTACGCTACAGCGTGAGCGCGTTGTCTTCCGAGGTCGGCCGGCGGCCGGTGAACTTCGTGCGCGTGACGCTGCACAACCTCTCGCGCCACCCGGCCCGCGCGCGCTGGGCGGTGGCCATGCGCCACTCCGGCGGTGCGCTCAAGGCCGACGGCCAGCGCGCTTTCCGCTTCCCGCGCCCGGCGGCGCCCGCGCGCGAGGGGCTCTACACGCAGCCGGGCGTGGCACTCGACCCGGCTTCCGTGTGGGCCTTCGCGGGCAACAGCGTGACGCGCGACGGCGACACCCTGCTGCTCTTCCCGCCGGCGCCGCCCGGGCTCACCCGGCAGCTGGCGCTGCGCCCGGGAGGCGCGGCGCGCAAGGTCAAGGAGGACACGCTGTTCGGCCAGGTGACCTACCAGGGGCGGCTGCCCGGGCACGCACGGCGGCGGCTCGACTTCGCGATGCCGGTGGTGCCGGTGCCCGCTGGGAGCGACGATCTGGCGCCGATCTCCGCCACCGGCTACGACGCGCAGCTCTCCGCCATCGTGGAGTTCTGGCGGACCGTGTACGACCGCGCCATCCAGATCAAGCTGCCGGAGCGCAAGGCCGAGGACACGTTCTACGCGAGCCTCGCGAACATGGACATGCCGCGCTACCCGGCGGCCGCGGGCGGCTGGATCCAGGCCGTGAACAAGCTCCAATACAACGCGTTCTGGCTGCGCGACGCCGCGGTGATCGCCAACGCGTTCGACATCGCCGGGCTGCACGACCTCGCCGCGCAGGACCTCGAGTACTTCCCGGCGTGGCAGCGCGGCGACGGCCTGTTCATCTCCCGGGCGGACCAGTACGACGGCTTCGGGGAGGCGCTGTGGGCGATCGGGCAGCACACGCTGCGCGCCCGCGACCGGGACTTCGCGGCGCAGCTGCTGCCGAACGTGCGCCGGGCCATGGACTGGTTCGAGCAGGAGCGAGCCAGCGAGCCGCTCGGGCTGATGCCATCGGCCACGCCGGGCGACAACGAGCTTGCCACCGGCCACATCACGGGCGATGACTTCTGGGCCGCCGCGGGGGTGCAGAGCGCCACCGAGCTGGCCCGGCTGGCGGGGCGCGAGGACCTCGCGCAGCAATGGGCGGCCGACCGCGATTCGTTCGTGGCGGACCTACGTCTGCGGCTCGCCCACGCAGAGTCGCTCACCGGCGGCTGGATCCCTCCCACGCTCGAGGCCAATGGTGGCGAGGACTGGGGCAACCTCTGGGCGGTCTATCCCGAGCAGCTGGTGCTGCCAGCCGGCGACCCGGCTGTAACTGCCACGCTTCGCCACGCCCGCTCGCACTTCCGCGAGGGCATCGCCACCTACTTCCATGGCCGGCTGCTGCACGACTACCTCGGCTTCAGGGTGTTCGAAACCGAGCTGCTGCGCGGCGAGCAGGCGAACGTGGTGGATGGCCTCTACAGCGAGCTCGCCCACACCACCGCCACCGGCGGCGGCTTCGAGACCGGCGTGCGCCGCCGCGGGCGGCGCGAGATCGACGAGAACCTCGCGCCGCACGGCTGGTTCGCCGCCGAGTACGTGGTGCTGCTGCGCAACATGCTCGTGCGCGAGCGTGGCAACGACCTCGTGCTGATGTCCGCCCTCTCCCCCACCTGGCTCCTGCCCGGCCGTCACCTCGCGGTGCGGGGCGCCGACACCACGCGCGGGCGAATCGACTTCACGCTGCGCGCGATCCGCGGCGGCGCGCTGCTGCACTGGAACGCCAAGCTGTTCGCCGGCACGCGGCTGCGCTGGCCGGTGCCGGCCACCGCCCGCGACGTGCGCGCGCCGGGGCTGAGCCCGGACGGCCACACGATCACGCTGCCGGCGGCCGCGGGCCGGATGCGCGTGCACTGGCGCCTCATCGGCCCTTTCCCCACCTACCGCGGCACGGTGCGGAAGGTCGTCGCCCTCTACCGGCGCAGGTGATCGTCCGCTGTCGTGGCCTGGCCGGGCTCCACCAGGCAGCACTCGTAGGCGAACACCACGGCCTGCACACGGTCGCGCAGGTCGAGCTTCGAGAGCATGCTCGACACGTGCGTCTTCACCGTGCCGTCGCTGACGAACAGGGTCTCCGCGATCTCCGCGTTCGAGAGGCCACGCGCCACGAGCTTGAGCACCTCCAGCTCCCGAACGGTGAGCTCCTCCAGCTCGGGCGGCGCCGAGCCACCCGGCCGCGCGCCCGCCAGGAAGCGGTCGATCAGCCGGCGCGTGACCTCGGGCGCCAGCAGCGCCTCGCCGGCCGCCACCACGCGCACGGCCTCCACCAGCCGCTCGGGGGAGTCGGTCTTGATGAGGAAGCCGGCGGCGCCCGGCCTTGAGCGCCTCGTAGACATTTTCGTCGAGTCCGTAGGTGGTGAGCACGAGCACGCGGGCGTCGCGCGCCCGACAGTCGCAAGCCGCCGCGTGGCCTCGATGCCGTCCATCACCGGCATCCGGATGTCCATCAGCACCACATCCGGTCGCAGCTCGCGGACCAGCTCGACGGCGGCCGCGCCGTCCTCTGCCTCCCCCACCACCTCGATGTCCTCCTGCGCCTCGAGGATCAGGCGCAGTCCGCCGCGCACCACGGCCTGGTCGTCCGCCACGACCGCCCGGATCATCGCGTGAGCGGGAATCCCGCCCGCAGCGTCCAGCCACCGTCGGGGCGCGGGCCGGCGTCGAGCCGGCCGCCGAACACCGCCACCCGCTCGCCGATCCCCGCCAGGCCGCGGCGGCTGCCATTGCCGTTCCCGGCTCCGGTGCCGTCGTCCGCCACCTCCACCTCCAGATCCTCGGCGCCGTAGCGCAGGACCACGCGCGCGTGCGCCGGGCCGGCGTGCTTGAGCGCGTTGGTGAGCCCCTCCTGCACGATCCTGAAGGCCGACAGCTCGAGCGCCGGAGGCAGCGGCCGCTGGTGGCCCTCCACCGCGAGCTCCACGTCCAGCCCGGCCTCCCGCATCTTCGCCACCAGCCGGTCGATGTCGCGCCAGTGAGGGCTGCGGCTCGCGCGACGCCACCGCCTCGCCCCGGATCACGCCGAGCAGCGTGCCCATCTCTCCGATCGCCTCCTGCCCCGTCGCCCGGATCGAGCGCAGCACCTCGCGCGCCCGCTCGGGATCGCGCTCCACCACCTGCTCGGCCGCGCCCGCCTGCAGCACGAGCACGCCAAGGCTGTGGGAGATGATGTCGTGCAGCTCGCGGGCGATCCGGCGGCGCTCCTCCTCCGCGGCCGCTGCCGCTCGCTCCTCCTGGCTCGCGCTCGAGCGCCTCCGCGTGCTGCTCGAGCGCCGTGGTTCTGGCGCGCATGCCGAAGCCGGCGGCGAGCGTGATCGACAGCAGGATCAGGTCCCACACCGCGTCACCGAAGGTGCTGGATCTCGGGGTCGAGCGAAGTCTGGACGGCGGCGGCGGTCACCGAGAGCGCGATCGCGGCCGGCGGGTTGTCCCCGTGCGCCGCCGCCGAGAACACCGCTGCGACCATGATGAAGACGGCGGTGGAGGTCTCCGAGCCGCCGAAGGCAACAGACAGCGCCCCGAGGCAGGCGACGTCAAAGGCGAGCACCCCCACCGGGTAACGGCGCCGCCAGGCGAGGGCCAGCGCCATCAGCGGAACCACCACCGCGTTCACGACGTGCGGGCCCGCGCCAGTCGCCCACGAACACATCCACCACGCCGAGCACGGCAAGCAAGAGCGCAAAGGCCACGTCGCTGCGTGGGAGTGATCGCAGGGCCCGCGCGGGATTCACTTACTCAACATAAACCCAGCCCGCACCCCCGTCATCGGTCCCGAGACAGAGGACGGATCGGACGCAGGCGGGAGACGAATCCCATCCTCGGCCGATGACCCCGGCGTGGAGCGGCCGTAGCGTGCCTCAAATCCACGAAGGAGGACACGCATGTCGACACTCTCTGACCCCGGTCGCTTTGCCAGAACCGCCATCGGCGGCTCGATGATCGGCAGCGCCCTGCTCATGCTGGGCGCGTCCGTGGCGTCACCCGCGATCAAGAGCGACGAGGCCGCTCAGCTCGCCGTGATCGTCCAGCACCCCACGCGCTACTACCTCTTCACGATCCTGATCCTGGCGAGCAGCATGCTGTTCGTTCCCGCCCTGATCGGGCTGATGCGGATGAGCGCCGAGCGCTCGCCGGTGCTGTCCAACCTGGGCGGCACGCTGTCGCTGCTCGGCGCCCTCGTGGCGGTGGGCGACTCCACCAGCCAGCTCGTGATCTGGCAGATGGGCGCGCGCGGCGCGGACCGCGCCCAGATGGCCGCTCTGCTGCACCGCTACGACAACGTGGCCGGGTCCGCGCTCGTGTTCACCATCGGAGGTCTGGCGATCGTGGTGGGGATCGTGCTGCTGTCGATTGCTCTCTTCCGGGCGCAGGCCGCTCCGGCGTGGGCGTGCGCCGCCCTCGTGGCCGGAACGGTGCTCAACATCGTCGGCTTCTCGGCCGCCAGCCTGGGCGTGCTCATCCTCAGCTCCGTGGTCCTGCTGGCCGCGCTCGGCTGGATGGGGTGGCAGGTGCTGAGCGGCGGCGCCGGCAATGGTGCGGTTAGGGTGCCGCCAGCATGGGCCTCGCGATCGGAGCGCGCACCGACGTCACCCTGAAGGCCGAGCAGCTCGTTCGCGACCCCTCGCAGTTCAAGTGGTACGCGGTCGCGCTGCTCGCGCTCGTGATCTACGCGTATGCCAATGAGGTGGAGCGCGGCCGCTTCGACATCGTCGCGGCCGGCTTCGCCATCTGGCTCGCCGACTGGTTCAACGAGATCGTCAACTCGCTCGTGCTCCAGGCGAGCGACACCGCGCCGCTCTGGGCCACCACCGGGCCGACCGCGTACCAGTTCCTGATCGGGCTCAACGTCGAGATCTCGTTCATGTTCGGGCTGGCCGGCATCGTGTACGTCAAGCTCCTGCCCGCCGACCGCGCGCTGCGCATCCTCGGTATGCCCAACCGCCTCGCCGTCGCCCTGGGCCTGTCGATCGTCAGCGTGGCGGTGGAGCTGTTCCTGCACGCCAGCGGAACCTTCCACTGGCACTACTGGTGGTGGAACACGCCGTTCGTGCCGCTGATCGTGGTGTTCGGCTACCTGTGGTTCTACCTCTACGCCGCCTGGGTCTACGACGCGCCCACGTCGCGGCAGCGCTGGACGCGGATCGGCGCACTGGCGATCATCGATCTTGTGATGGGACTCGTGTTCGGAGTCGGATTCGGATGGCTGTAGAGGAGGTCCTGCAATGACACTGATCTGGTTCATCGTCTGGCTGATCGCCAACAACGTGGGCGGCCACGAGCCGCTGATCTTCAACCCGGTGAACGCGTGGACCGCCACGCTGATCCTCGCGATCGCGCTCGACTTCGGCAGTTCGCACGCCACGCGCGGGCGCAGCGCGGCCTAGAAGAACTTCGCGGCCAGCTGCTCCATCGTGCCCTTGGTGCGCCTGGTGGTCGGGCCGATGAGGTCCTCGACCGCCTTGAGGTCGAGCTCCGTCTCGAGGATCCCGCCGCTCGGCAGCCAGTAGAGCTCGCGCTCGCCGAACGCGAGCAGGTCGTCGTCGGTGGCGTGCGCGAGCACCTTCTTGCGCACAGCCGCCGTGGGCTTGCGCTCGAGGATCGACACCTGCAGCTTCCCCTCGGCCTTCTCCACCAGGCCTCCGTCGAAGGGCTGGTGGTCGGCGATAGCCCTCGCCTCCTCGGCGGTGCGCAGGAACACCACGATCTCCATGCCCGTGGCCTTCGCGAGCCCCTCCTCGACATTCGCCTTGAGCTTGGCCGCGGAGCCGCTCGCGCCACCGAACACCACGTTGCCGCTGGCCCGGAAGCTGCCCACGTCCTCGAAGCCCATGTCCTCGAAGACCGCGCAGAGATCCTTGCCGCTGATGCGGCGGTGCTTGCCCAGGTTGATCCCGCGCAGGAACGCGGCGTAGTCCGCTGGCACGGCGCCCACTCTACGGATACGTTTGCGCCGGTGGCGGCGGTGCGACCGCCGCCGGCTGCGCGGCTAGGGTCGCTGGAGGTTCGTGCTCCAGCGCTCCTCGATGCGCGCGAAGCGCCAGACGGCCAGCGCGATCATCCAGGTGACGACAAACAGGCCCACGATCAGGTAGCCGAGCACATTGAGGTCGAGCCCGGTGACGAAGTCCCACACCCCGCCGCTCAGGGTGAGCTTGTCCACCAGCACCGACAGCAGCTCGATCGACCCGATCAGCAGCGCCACGGCCACCGACAATCCGGTGATCGTGATGTTGTAGAAGATCTTCCGCACCGGCTTGGAGAACGCCCAGCCGTAGGCGAAGTTCATGAACGCGCCGTCGATCGTGTCGAACAGCGACATGCCTGCTGCGAACAGGATCGGCAGGCAGAGGATCGCGTAGAAGGGCAGGCCGCTGGCCGCGGCGCCGCCGGCGAGCACGAGCAGCGCGACCTCGGTGGCGGTGTCGAACCCGATCCCGAACAGCATGCCCAGCGGATACATCTGCCACGGCTTCGTGATTGCACGGGTGGCGCGTCCGTAGAGGCGATTCATGACACCGCGCGAGTCCAGCTCGTCGTCGAGCTCGTCCTCGTCGAACTCGCCGTGGCGCATGCGCCGGAAGATCCCGAGGATGCTCACCAGGATCGTGAGGTTGAGGATCCCGATCAGTACCAGGAAGGTGCCTGACACGAGCGGGCCGACGACGCCCGTGGCCTGATGCAGGGTGGAGCCGTCGTTCTCCACCGCGCCGCCGAGCCCCTTCACCCCGAGGGTCACGAGCAGGCCGAGCAGGAACACGATCGAGGAATGCCCGAGCGAGAAGAAGAAGCCCACGCTGAGCGGCCGCTGCCCCTCGCTCATCAGCTTGCGGGTGGTGTTGTCGATCGCGCCGATGTGGTCGGCGTCGAAGGCATGGCGCAGGCCGAGCGTGTAGGCCGTGATCCCGATGCCGAGGCCGAACACGCCGCTCGAGCCGAGCCGGTAGCCGTGCGGCACCACGAGGGCGAGCAGGATGAAGAAGCCCACAACGTGGAGCCCGACCAACACCCCGGCAAGCAGCGCAGCGCGGCGCCACTCCTGCGGCGTCAGCGCCGCTTTGATGCGAGTCCAGCGCGACGGGCCTGACATGCCAACAACTACGCGACCCGCCGCGGGCCGGATCAGCGGGCTAGTGCCCGGTGGACGAGAAGTGCTGGTAGTCCTTGGTGTTGCCAGACCAGGCGCCGCCCCAGCCCCAGCCGATCGAGCGGAAGGCGCTCACCACCCTGGGCGTGACCATCCCCCGGCGGTGCTTCGAGCGGTTCAGGTAGGGCGCGCCCCGCGGGTCGTGAGTCATGCCGCAGCCCACGTACGGGTTCTCGACGGTGTTGACGTCCACCGCCAGGCCGTACGCGTGCATCGAGAACGACCCCGTGGTGCCGTTGCCCGTGCAGGGCGAGGCCGCCGCCTCCCGGCACTCGAACGACTCGGTCACGTCGTCGTCCTTCGGCTGCCCGCTCCTCGGCCCGTAGTAGTCGCTCAGCCGCATGTGGTGGATCGGGAAATGCAGCCGGTAGAGCTGGTGGAACACGCCCCTGAGCCCGGAGGCCGCGCTGCGGTTGACGATCAGCTGGCCGGTGTGGTTGTGCTTGTCGAAGCCGCGGTGGGTAACGGTGAGCACCCGCAGCCCGGACAGCGCCACCGGGCAGCCCTTGTGCCAGAACCCGCCCGCCTTCAGCTCGTTCTTGAGCGACGGAGACAGCGGCTTGATCGAGGAGTGGAAGCCCGCTGCGGGGCTCGCAAGCACGAGCGATAGCGCGAACACGCGAAGCACGAACTGGACATTGTTGCGCAGCTCAGTAGCCGCTCGGCGAGAAGTGCGTGTAGTCCTTGGTGCTGCCCGGCCACGAGCCTCCCCAGCTCCAGCCGATGGAGCGGAAGACGCTCACCACCCTGGGCGTGACCATCCCGCGCCGGTGCTTGGAGCGGTCGCGGTAGCGCGCGCTCGCCGGATCGTGCGACTGCCCGCAGCCCACGTACGGGTTCTCGACCATGTTGATGTCCACCGCCAGCCCGAAGGCGTGCAGCGACCACGCACCGGCGGCGCTGGCCCCGCACGGCGAGGGCACGGGCGGCTTGCACTCGAACGAGCCCGTGACGTCGGCGCGCCGCGCATGCTTTGGCCCGTACACCGACCTCAGGGTCATATGGTGGATGGGAAAGTGCCCGACGTAGAGCCTGCGGAACACCTTCCTGAGCGGCTTCGCGGCACTTCGGTTGACCACGAGCTGGCCCGTGTGCACGCGCTTGTCGAAGCCGCGGTAGGACACCGTGAGCACGCGCAGCTCAGACAGCGACACCGGACAGCCGCTGTACCAGAAGCCGCCCTTCTTGAGCTCCTTCTTCACCGCCAGCGACAGCGGCTTGATCGACGACTGGAACCCGGCGGCCGGGCTCGCCAGGAGCAGCGATAGCGCAGCGACGCGAAGCACGAGCTCCTGATTGTGCCGCGCGGGCTGGGTAGGCTGAGCCGATGGCTGAGCACGCGCATCCCTGCCGCGGCCCTCACACGCACGCGCACCACCACGGCCACTCGCACGGTCTCGTGGACGACAGCATCAAGCGCTCGCGCGAGGGTCTGCGCGCGGTGTCGCTGGCGCTCGGGGTGCTCGGCCTGGCTGCGCTTGGCCAGCTGCTGATCTTCGTGCTCACAGACAGCGTCGCCCTGCTGGCCGACCTCATCCACAACTTCGGCGACGCTCTCACCGCGGTGCCGCTGGGCGCCGCGTTCCTGCTGCGGTCGGCGCGGGCCGAGCGCATGGCCGGCCTGGCCGTGGTGGGCGCCATCTTCGTGAGCGCCTGCGTGGCCGGCGTCGAAGCGGTGGACCGCCTCATTCACCCCAACGCCCCAGACCACCTGTTGGCCCTCGCCGCCGCGGGAGTGATCGGCTACGTGGGCAACTGGATCGCGGGGCGCATCCGCACGCGAGCCGGGCGACGCCTCGACAGCCCCGCGCTCATCGCCGACGGCGCACACGCGCGCGCCGATGCCTACGTGTCACTCGGCGTTATTGGGTCGGCGGTCGTGGTCGCACTCGGGGCATCGATCGGCGACCCGCTCATCGGCCTCGCCATCACGCTGGTGATCCTGCGCATCACGTGGCAGTCCTGGCGCACGGTCCGCGGCCACAGCCACCACCACTAGCCGTCGAGCTCGCGCAACAACGCCACCACCCGCCCGGCGATGTCGTCGCGCGTGGCGCGAACCTCGTCCACGGGCCGGCCGGCGGGGTCGGGCAGGTCCCAGTCGACATAGCGCTTGCCCGGGATGTAGGGGCACTCGTCGCCGCAGCCCATCGTCACAACGATGTCGGCCTGCTCGGCCAACTCGCGGGTGAGCAGGCGCGGCGTGCGGTCCGCGAGGTCGATTCCCAGCTCGCGCATCACCTCCACCACCTCGGGATGCACGCGCTCGCCCGGCGTCGTGCCGGCGGAGAGCGCGCTGTGGCGGCCGGCGGCGGCGCGCTCGAACAGCGCCTGGCTCATCTGCGAGCGGCCGGCGTTATGCAGGCAGACGAACAGTGCTGTCGCCATCGGAGTTGTCCTTCTGTCCGCGAACCCACTGGTATGCGACCGCGCCCAGCGGGGCGCCCGCGAGCGGGCCCACCACGTAGATCCAGAAGTCGTGCCACTGGCCGGACGCCAGCGCGGGCCCGAACGAGCGCGCGGTGTTGAGCGACGCCCCGGTGAGGGGCCCGAAGGCGATCGAGGCGAGGCCCACGGCGGCGCCGATCGCCAGCGCGGCGGGCGCCCCCACGGCGCGGGTGTCGGTGGCCACGCTGGTGATCACGAGCATGAGGAACGCCGTGAGAACCACCTCCAGGAGCAGCGCGCGCCCCGCGGCGATGCTCGGAGCGGTGGCGCCGAGGTCGGCGGGGTGACCGGGCCAGATCGCAAGCAGGAGCAGACCGGCCAGCACCGCGCCCGCGATCTGGGCGAGCCAGTACGCGCCAAGGTCCCGCGCGGGCAGGTGCCGGGTGCGGAAGAAGCTGAGGCTCACGCCCGGGTTGAAGTGCGCGCCGGACACGTGGCCGAGCGCTGCGATCGCCGCGAGCAGAACGAGGAAGAACACGAGCCCGATCCCCACGGTGCCGAGCGCGCCGTTGCGCTCCGCGTCGGTGACGATCGCGCCGCAGCCCGCGAACACGAGCGCGAAGGTGCCGATCGCCTCCCCAGCCGCGCGGCGGCCGAGCGACGGGCGCTCGGATTCCACTTCCCTAGTCCGCCTCGGGCTTGCGCGCGCGGACAATGGCCGAGCTGGCGTGCTCGTGCACGCGGTGGGTCTCGCGCACCTCGATGTCGGTGAGGCCGGCGTCGGCGAGCGCCGCCCGGAACTCGTCCTCGGTTAGCGCGCCGGCGATGCAGCCGGTCCACTGCTGCATGTCCGCGCGGGTGTGCTCGTCCATGTCGGGATCGGCGATCACGTCTGACACGGCGAAGCGCCCGCCCGGCCGCAGCACCCGCGCCGCTTCGGCGAGCACCTTACGCTTGTCCGCCGCGAGGTTGATCACGCAGTTGGAGATCACCACGTCCACGGAGGCGTCCGGCAGCGGGATGTCCTCGATGTAGCCCTTGAGGAACTCGACGTTCGACACGCCGGCCTCGGCCGCGTTGGCACGCGCCAGTCCGAGCATCTCGTCGGTCATGTCGAGTCCGATCGCCCGGCCGCTCTCCCCCACCCGGCGCGCGCTGATCAGCACGTCCGCGCCGGCGCCCGAGCCGAGATCGAGCACGGTCTCGCCCTCGTGCAGGTCGGCCACCGCGGTGGGCACACCGCAGCCGAGCGAGGCGTCCACCGCCGCGGCCGGCGCATCCGCCGCCTCGCCGTCGTAGAGGGAGCCGCCGAACACGTCGCTCTCGCCGCAGCCGCAGGACGACCCGCATCCGCCACTCGCCTCTCGCGCCGCCTTCGCGTAGCGCTCGCGCACCGCCTCACGCACGTCCTTCAACTCAGCCATGACGACAGCTCCTCAAGCGCCCCCGGGATCACGTAGTAGAAGGCCCACAGCCCGCGCCGCTCGACGCCGACGATGCCTGCCTCGCGCAGCTTGCGCAGGTGCTCCGACAGCGTGGACTGCTTGATGTCGAACAGCGGCTGCAGCTCGCACACGCACACCTGACCGGCGTGCTTGCGCAGCACGTCCACGAGCTGAAGCCGCGTGGGATCGCCGAGCGCCTTGGCCAGCTCCGCCAGGCGCGCGGCGCCGTCGCGGTCCACCTCCGGCAGCACCACCGGCTCGCAGCAGGGCTCGCCCACGGGGCGCTTGGTCTTCGGGGCGAGCTGGAGCGCGGTGGCCATGCCGACCCACCGTACCAGATTACATCGGCGTTTGACGATGTAGTTCGCTCAGCCGACGGCGGCCACAGAGGGCACCGGTGCGCGGCGCCAGCGAGCCTGGAGCACCACCACGGCGGTGAGCACCAGCGAGCCGCCAATCAGCTGCACGACCGTGAGGGTCTCGGAGAACACGAGAAACGCGAGCAGCACCGTCACGAGCGGCTCGACCGTGGCGAGGATCGAGGCGGTGGTGGGGCCGACGCGCCGGAGGCCCGCGAAGAAGAGGCCGATCGCGCCGACCGTCGAGACAACGGCGATGCACACCAGCCAGCCCCAGCCACCGAGCGTGAGCTTGGCGGGCTGAAGCTGACCCAGCAACGCGGTGCCGACGGTCAGGCTTGTGGCCGCCCCGGTGCAGACGAGCGCAGACAGCACACGCGCGTCCACCCGCCCCGCGATGCCCTGGCTGACGAGGATGTAGGTGCTGTAGACGAGCGCGGCGCCGAGGCCGAGCGCGGCGCCGAGCGGATTCAGCGCGCCGGTGCCCGCGCCCGCCAGGACGAGCACGAGGCCGCCCAGCGCCAGGCCCAGCGCGGCCAGTCGCCGGCGGGTCATCCGCTCCCGCCCGAGCGCGACCGCAGCCACGGCCACGATCGCCGGGAATGTGTAGAGCAGGAGCGAGAGCAGCGAGGCGTCGATGCGCTCGAGCGCCACGAAGTAGCAGCCGGCCTGGAGCGAGTAGCCGCAAGCGCCGAGGGCGAGCGCGATGGCGATGTCGCGGCGGCCGAGTTGCCGCATCTGGCTCGCCGCGCCGCTGGCAAGGACCACGACCCAGAACAGGACGGCGGCCATCGCGAAGCGGGTGGCGAGCAGCGTCCCCACGGTTGCGCCGTCTCCGTAAGCGAGCTTGCCGAAGATGGCCATGGCGCCAAAGGCGGCGCCCGAGCCGAGGCAGAGGAGCGTTCCGGAGCTGCGCATGCGCGCAGGATCGCGCACCGAAGCGTCAGGAACGATTCCGATTTCTTGCTATGAACCAGTAGGGTTTCTTCATAATGCTCGAGCTCCGCCGCCTCCGTCTGCTGCGTGAGCTGCACGAGCGCGGGACGATCGCCGCTGTGGCCGAGGCGCTGCAATTCACGCCGTCGGCGGTTTCGCAGCAACTCGCGATGCTCGAGCGCGAGACCGGTGTGCCGCTGCTCGAGCGCGCCGGGCGCGGCGTGCGACTCACCGACCCCGCGCTCGTGCTCGTGGAGCACGCCGACGCCCTGCTCGCGCGCGCTGCCGTGGCGGAGGCCGATCTGGCGGCCGCCGCGGGCACGGTGAGCGGGCGTGGCCGCATCGCCGCGATCCAGTCGATGTCGCTCAGACTCGCGCTGCCGGCGATGCAGGCGCTGGCGCGCGATGCGCCGGGGGTGCGCTGCGAGCTCGTGGAGGCCGAGCCCGAGCAGGCGCTGCCCGCGCTCGCGCTGGGCGACGTCGACCTCGTGCTCGGCGACGAGTGGCAGCACGGGCCGTGGCAGCTACCGGGCGGGCTGGTCCGCCACGAGCTGCTCCGCGACCCGGTGCATCTGGTCCTCCCCTCGCGTCACCCGGCGGCACGCCGGCACCGGGATGCGGTGCCGCTGGCCGAGCTCGCGGGCGAGGCGTGGACCACCGGTCACCCTGGGATGGGCTGGGAGGAGGTGACCCGCCGCACGTGCCGCGAGCTGGGCGGCTTCGAGCCCGACATCCGCCACCGCACCAACGACGCAACCGTTGCGCTCGAGGTCGCCGCACGCGGGCTGGCCGTGACGCTGCTGCCGGACCTCGCCCTGCTCGGTCGCCATTCGCGCATAGCGCTGCGGGCGATCGCCGAGGGCGAGGTGGACCGCGCCATGTTCGCCGTCACGCGCGCCACGGACGCCGCCCGTCCGTCCACGCAGGCTCTCATCGCCGCGGTGCGTGTGGCGGCCGCGGACCTGCCAAAGCGCTAGATCGTCAGCGGCGCCTCTTCGTCTCAGCTCCCCGCCGGGGGCGGGCCGAACCGGAGCCCGTAGGTCTCGACAAGCTCCGGGATACTCGCGAAGTCGAGCTCCAGCCCGTACCGCCCGGCGATCTCGGCGATCCGCTCGGGATCGGGCGGGCCGGCCGGGAGGTCCACCAGCTCCTCGAAGTAGCCCTCGAATCCTCCCGGGGAGATGATCTCGAGGATCCGCGCCGGCTCGTCGCCCGCGTTCCAGAACGTGTGCCATTGCCCGCGCGGCTTGAAGATGAGGTCTCCGGGCTCCCCGTAGACGACCTCGTCACCAAGCAGCGCGCCGACGCGACCCTCGAGCACGAAGCTGTACTCGTCCTCGCGTGAATGACGGTGCAGAGGCGCCGCGAGCGCACGCGTAGCCATCGGGTGTTCCACGAGCGAGAACCCACCGCCCGATTCAGCAGTGCCGACCATGAACCTCACGCCGATCGCGGCGAGCTGTCCCGCCTTTCCGTCCGTTGGACCCACAACCTTCGCCTGCGTTGTCGTCATGGTCTCTTTCCTTTCGTACTACATGCTGTTGTCTGAATAGCACGGTAACATTTGGCACGACAGCATGTCAAGTCAAAAGCGAAAGTACGAGCTCAAGGCTCGCGCCGATGCGCAGCGGGATACCCGGCGCCGGATCGTCGAGGCGACAGCGGAACTCCACCAGGAGGTCGGGCCGGCGCGCACCAGCGTGTCGGAGATCGCGCGCCGTGCCGGCGTGAACCGCGCGACGATCTACAACCACTTCCCCGAGGACGCCGAGCTGTTCGCCGCGTGCCAGGGGCACTTCCTCGCCCAGCACCCGCTGCCCGACCTGACGGCTGTCCTCGCTGTCGAGGATCCGCGGGCCCGCACGTCAGAGCTGCTCCGGTTGCTTTACAGCTCCTACCGCGAGCGCGAGCAGATGACCGAGAAGGTCCTGCGCGACCGCGCGGCCCTGCCGGCCCTCGACGAGCTGATGGCGCAGACGCTCGACGCGCCGCAGGCGCATCTTCTTGACGCTCTGGCGCGTGGCTTCAAGGTCCGCGGAGCAGCGGCCCGCCGCACTCGCGCAGTCCTGGCGCTGGCGCTCGACTTCTGGACCTGGCAGCGGCTCTCGCGCGAGGGCCTAGGCGACGACGCCGCGGCAGACCTCATAACCCAGCTCGTGGCGACGGCGGCCGAGCCGCGGGCGTGAAGCGGGCGGCCTCGATCATTCCGCGCGCGGGCGCGTGGTGCGGGCAGAGTGGAGACGGTGGGAATCGAACCCACGTCCGCGGGCGCGTGTTGGGCAGCTTCTACGAGCGTAGCCGGCGCTCTGGATCTCGCCTCCCGATTGCCGCGCCGGCGGGGTTACGGGAGGCCAGCCCTCTTGAAGTCCCCGCGCCGCCGAGGGCGCTCGGCGCGAGTATGGCCTGCTAGCTGATGCCGGTGTTCTCGCCCGCAGGCCGAAGCGAGACCGACACCTCACTCACCTAGGTTGTTCTAGGCAGCGAGGGCGAACGTGTGATCGTCCGCACTTATGGTTTTCCCGGTTGTTTAACGAGGCCTACCGGGGACCTCGACTCGCAACTACCCACACGGAACGTCCACGTCGAAGCCTGTCGTCCCCGTGTGTTCACCATCAATCCTAGTGCCCTCAGCCCAACCACTGAAGAGCAACCGCCTGGACCTCGAGCCGCTCAGGGTGGAGCACGCCGTCGAGATGGTGGCCGTACTCGCCGATCCGGCCCTGTACGAGTACACGGGCGGCGAGCCGCCGGACGAGGCCGAGCTGACCGCCCGCTATGTGCGCCAGACGAGTCGCGGGGAGTGGCACAACTGGATCTTGCGCGAGCGGGCCACCGGCTCCGCTGTGGGCACCGTGCAGGCCACTCTGCGCGAGCCCGCCACGGCAGCACTCGCCTGGGTCGTGGCCACGCGCGCGCAGGGCAAGGGCTACGCCACCGAGGCCACCTCCGCCGTGATCGCGTGGCTGCGCGAAAACGGGGTCGGCGTGTTCGAGGCCTATATCCACCCCGAGCACGCGGCGTCCAGATCGGTGGCGGCCCGGCTCGGGTTCCAACCTACGGAGTCGATAAAGAACGGCGAAGTGCGATGGGAACTGCTAACCCGCTGCCACAATTGATCTCATGGAGCAGAGCAGCGAAGAGCTGCCGATCTGGCGTCCGGTAGAGCCGGACCCCAGCTACGAGGCCCCGTCGCCCGTCCGCGAGGATCGCGGCATCTTCAAGCGCATCGGCGCGGGGATCGTCGCGCTCGGCGCGCTGATCGCCAAGGCCGGCGCCCAGCTCAAGTTCCTGCTGCTGCTCCTGCCCAAGGCCAAGCTCTTCACCACCGCCGGGACGATGATCGTGTCTATCGGCGCCTACGCGCTGCTCTGGGGCTGGCAGTTTGGAGTGGGCTTCGTGCTGCTGTTGCTCGTCCACGAGATGGGCCACGCGATCCAGCTGCGGCGCGAGGGCATGAAGGCCACCGCGCCCGTCTTCATCCCCTTCCTCGGCGCGTACATCGGCATGAAGGAGATGCCGAAGAACGCCGCCGTGGAGGCTCGCGTCGGACTCGCGGGACCGGTGCTCGGGTCGATCGGATGCCTCGTTCCGCTCGCTCTCTACGCGGCCACCGGCAACAACCTCTTCCGCGCGCTTGCGTTCATCGGCTTCTTCCTGAACCTCTTCAACCTGCTGCCCGTGGTGCCGCTCGACGGCGGCCGCGCGATGGCGGCGATCTCGCCGCTGGTGTGGATCGTCGGATTCGCGGGCCTGCTCGTGGCCGCGATCCTGTTCCCCAACCCGATCATCTTCATCATCGTGCTCTTCGCGGGGCTCGAGGCCTGGCGCCGGTTCAAGATGCGCAAGTCGCCCGAGCACCAGGCCTATCACGACGTGAGCAAGGGCACCCGTTTAGCGGTGGGCGCCGTCTACATCGGCCTCGCTCTGCTGCTGGTGGTGGGCATGCACTACACCCACCTCCCGCGCACGATCGGCTGACGCCTCTCCTGGTGTCGCTTGCCGGGGTGACTGTTGGCGACGGTGGGCGGAGACGGAGTGCCAGGTGGGCACGCGTGTCCACTTGTCCCACCTATACGGTGGTAAAGGGACGCGCGTGGAAGGTGGCCGGACCCAGCTGCCCTCGCTGCTGCTGTAAACGCCCGCCGCCGGCGGCGCGCTCAGGCCACCCGCGGGATCAGCTCGCGGCCGATCAGCTCGACGGCCTCGATGTCGTCGTGCAGGTGGTGCTGGAGCATGATGCGCGACGCGCCCGCCTGCTCGTACTCGCGCAGCCGCTCTGCCGCCTGGTCCACCGTGCCGATCACGGCGTTCTCGCGCGCGCCCTCGATCATGGCGTCCACATCCACTCCGCGCAGTTCGGCGAGCCGCTTCGCCCGCGCACGGAAGTCCGCCTCGTCGGAGCCGACGCAGACCGCCGTCATCACCGAGAACACGAGCCCGGCGGGATCGCGGCCGGCCTCGTCCCACGCCTCGGCGAACTTGTCGCGCCGCTCCGCCACCACCTCGGGCGTGGAAAAGACCGTGTTGTACTCGTCCGCCCAGCGCGCGGCGAGCTTGAGGCTCCGCGGCCCGGCGGAGCCCCCGATGATGATTGGCAGGCGCGGGTGCTGGACCGGCTTGGGCCGCGCGTCGAGGTTCTCGATCGTGTAGTGCCTGCCCTCGAACGTGAGCGGCTCCTCGTCGAACGAGCGCGCGATGATCTCGAGCTGCTCGGCCATCACGTCCATGCGCGTCTTCAGGTCGGCGAAGGGGAAGCCGTAGGTGCGGTGCTCGAGCTCATGCCAGCCCGCGCCCAGCCCCAGCTCCGCGCGCCCGCCGGACACCTGGTCGACCGTCACCGCCGACTTGGCCAGCACCGACGGATGCCGGAAGGTGGCGGGCGACACCAGGGTGCCGAGGCGGATCCGCGACGTCACCGCCGCCAGCGCCGCGAGCGTGGTCCAGGCGTCGAGCGAGCTGCGCTCGCTCTTGCCCTCCACCGACACGTAGTGGTCCGAGCGGAACAGGGCCTCGAAGCCGTTGTCCTCGCAGGCCTTGGCGAGCGCGACCCACTGCTCCCAGGTCACGCTCTCCTGGCCCTCGATCATCAGGCAGACGCGCAAGGGCGGCAGACTAGCCAAAGCAATCCCATCTAGCTGTTGTCTGACAACAGCTAAATGGGATTGCTTCGCGCGGCCTAGTGCCTGCGGTGGTGCTTCTTCTTCGGCTTGTGCTTCGGCTTAATCGTGAAGGTCTTGGTGGTGGTGGCCGTGTTGCCCGCCACGTCCGTGACCGTCATCGTGAGCTTGTACTTGCCGGCTCCGAGCTTGCGCCCGCGGATCTTCGGGATCGCCACCGAGTTGCCGCCCGCCGCGCCGGGCCCGTTGAAGCCCGCCCCCACGGTGACGAAGCGGGTGCAGTGGCGGCGCTTGCGGTTGCGGCGCGTCTTGCGCACGCACTTGCCCTTCACCTTGCGCCCGACGGAGGCCTTGGCGAGCCTGAACTTCACCGTCGCGGCCTCCGAGAGCGTGTAGGAGACCTTGCTGCCGCGGGTGACCTTCAGGCCGCTCACCGTGGGCGCCGCCGTGTCGCACGGGCCCTGTGTGGTGGCCTGCGTCGAGCACTGGTCCTGCGTCTCGTCGCCGAAGCCGTCGTGGTCGGCGTCGGGCTCGATGTCGGCCTGGACGAGCAGCTCCTCGGTGGCCAGGGTCGAGTCGCGTCCGCCCTGGCCGTCGACGAGCGGGGGTCCGTAGATGTAGGTCCATTTGCCGCCGTCGGAGACGTGAAGAGCCTCGAGGTTGGCTGAGCCGTCCACCGCCAGGTGCTGGCCCGCCGCGACCGGTAGCCGGGCGCCGACCTGGGTGATCGGCGCGTCGCCGCCGTTGTCAGCCGGGATCTGGACGGTCGGACCCGTGCCGGCGGAGGTCGCGATCGCGCTGGGGTCGCCCGGGTTCGCGGTGACGTCCGCGAGCCGGAAGGTCGCGGTCGCGGGACCGCCGTCGCCTATCGCCTTGATGCGGAACTTGGTGATCACGCCGCTCATGGGCGCGCCCTGCGACGAGAGGTCGCCGTTCGGGGCGGTTGGAACCTGGAACATCACCATCGTGCACGGGCCGTTGATCGTGCCCGGGTCGCCCGACGGGTCCTCGCACATGCTGGTGCCGGGGTTGTCGATCAGCCGGCTGCCGAAGGTCGTGGCCGCGCTGCTGACAGACGGGAGGACGAGGCACGCCGTCACGGCGGCGAGGGCGGCAATCATCAGGCGCTTCGGCATTCGGTTCCTTTCAGTGGGCGACGATGGTGAAGCTCGGCCCGGTGCGCTTCGACTTGTTGGCGGCGGCGTCGACGACGCTCAGCACGATCCGGTAGGTGCCAAGCGCGAGGCGCTTCGAGCGGCTCAGGCGGCCCTGGAAGCGCACCCGGTTGAGCCCGGCCTTGCCGGCGAACGCGGGAATGCTCCCGGCGCTGACGAAGCGGGTGCAGCGCCTCTTGGAGCGGTTGCGCGAGGTCTGCTTGCGGCATTTGCGCCCCACTCGCCGGCCCTTCGCCTTGCGCTGGAAGCTGAGCGTGACCTGTCCTGCCTCATCCAGGCGGAACGAGATCGTGGTGCCCACCTTGGCCTTGGCGATGCTCGGCAGCTTCGAGCCGCGCCTCCAGCGCTCGGCCGAGAGCTTGACGCTCGAGAAGCGCGGCGCCGTGTTGTCCGGCGTGCCGTTGGGGTTCGTGCCGACCTGGATCGTGATCGTGCCGTTGCCGAGGCTCGCGCCGTCGCTGCCGTCGAACTTGATCGTGTCGATGCCCTTGGAGTCCTTGTTCGGCGTGTAGACGATCTTGCGGTCGTCACTGAGGCCGCCGATGTTGCCCTTAGCCGGCGGCTGGGTGATATCCATGAACACGGAGTCGATCGTCGTGGGGGTGGGCGGGTCGGCGCCGATGCCGGCGTCGGGGTCGGTGCAGGTGAGCTGGATCGTCACGAACTTGTTGACGCCGGTGTTGACCGTCTGGTTGGCGCAGGTCGGCGGGAAGTTGGTGGCCCAGTCGGCGTTGCCGTCGAAGTGCAGGGGGACGTTCATGCTGTCGAGGTTTTGAACGTCGCCCCCGTTCTTATCCCGCGACTGAAGATCGCCCGCGCCGAAGATCCCGAACGTGTAGAGAATCCGCGAGCCGTCGGGGGACCAGACGCAGTTCAGCTCGCCGGTGCCCACCGTGTTGGCGATGGGCGTGATCCCGGTGCCGTTTACGTCGACCCTCTCGATGTCAGCCGTGTTGTCCTGCCCGCCGCGCAGGAAGCAGAGTTGGGTTCCGTCCGGCGACACCGAGGGCTGCCAGTCGTCCTTGGTCGCGTTTGTGACCACACCGGTCTCGGTGCCGGTCAGCGCGACAGGCGACTTCTTGTAGAGGTCCCTGTTCGGCGACACGCCCCGGTTGAAGTAGATCGTGTTGCCGTCCGGGCTCCAAACGGGACGCTCATCGAAGGCAGCGCCCTCGGTGATCTGCTCCGGCGTGGAGCCGGGCGCGAGCGACTTCACCCAGATGTCGCCTCCGGAGCCATAGGCGATCTTCGTGCCATCGGGTGACCACGAGGGACGGTCCTGTTTGAGTCCCGTGCTGACAGGCGCGAACTCGGTTTGAATGCCAGTAGCGAGGTCCACGATCCAGATCGCGTACTCGCCGCTGAACTTGACGCCGGCCGCGTACGCGATCTTGGTGTGGTCCGGAGACCAGTTCGGATGGCGGTGCTGCGTCCCGGCCGGCAGCGTCGTCACCTGCTGCGGCGTTCCGCCCGGATAGTCGGCCACCCAGATCCGCGCGTCCCCATCATCTGCAGCGCCACCGCGCCCGCTCGCGAACACGATCTTCCCGTTGGGACCGGGCACCGATGTGGCGGAAGCGCTGCCGGCAATCGCGGCCAGGGCCAGCATTGTCAGCGCGCTCGTCAGGGCCAGTAGAGCGAGTCGTCGCATTGGGGGCAGGCCGACCCTACATCGGGGGTTCTGCCCGGGGCAAGGGCAGATTGGTCACACAGCGCTAGCGGCCGTGCTCGCGCAGCGCCCGCTCGATCTCGCGGCGCTGGTCCTTGTCGCGCAGGGCGCGGCGCTTGTCGTGCATCTCCTTGCCGCGCGCGAGCGCGATCTCCACCTTCGCGTTGCGGCCCTTGAAGTACATGCGCGTGGGCACCAGCGTGAGGCCCTTCTCCTGCGTCTTGCCGATCAGGCGCTCGATCTCGCGGCGGTGCATGAGCAGCTTGCGCTCGCGCTCTGGCTCGTGGTTCTCGCGCGCGGCCGCTGGATACGGCGCGATGTGCACGTTGTGCAGCCACACCTCGCCGTCGTGCACGGCGGCGTATGCGTCCTTGAGCTGCACCTTGCCGTCACGCAGCGACTTGACCTCGGACCCCTGCAGCTCCATCCCGCACTCCCACTTCTCGAGCAGGTGGTAGCGGAAGGAGGCCTGGCGGTTCGTCGCGATGTCGCCTGGGGCTGCTTTGCGTTTGCCCTTCTTTGCCACGCGTGGAGCCTAGTTCGCCGGGCGTGAGGTCGACGCGGCCTCGCGGCGAATCGACCCGCTCCACCTTGATCCGTACTTCGTCGCCCAGCCTGAGCACTCCGCCGCGCTTCTCGCCGAGCAGCATCGTGCCCTCCTCGTTCAGCTCCCACCAGTCGCCGCGCATCCGGCGCACGGGCAGGAAGCCCTCGAAGCCCTCCTCGCCGAAAGAGATGAACGCCCCCGCGCCGATCAGTCCCACCACCTCGCCCTCGAACTCGAGCTCGAAGCCCGACTCGTACAGGCGGCGCTCGAGCAGGAAGCAGAGGCACACGTCGGCGGCGGCGCGCTCGATCTCCATCGCGTGGCGCTCGGCTGCCGAGCTCTCGAGGCCCGCCTCGTCGAGCTCCTCGGCGCGCGGGGCCGGATCGTCGAGGCCCGAGCGAGGCGAGCAGTGCGCGGTGCACCACCAGGTCCGGGTAGCGCCGGATCGGCGAGGTGAAGTGGCAGTAGCCCGGGCTGGCAAGACCGGCGTGGCCGAGGTTGCGCGGCGTGTAGTACGCCTGCTTGAGCGAGCGCAGTACGAGCGAGGTAAGCGCGGCGCGACCACGCCCCGTGCGGCGCACTTGCTCGGCCACCATCCGGCTGACCTCCCCCGCCAGCTCGCCTGCCTGCTGGGGCGACATGTCCTTCGGCACCGGCGGCGTGGGCACCTCGAGCGAGGCCAGCTGAGTCACCATCCACTCCACCGACTGCGGGTTGGGCAGCTCGTGCACGCGGTACAGCGTGGGCGCGCCGCGCTCCGCCAGGTAGGCCGCCACCTGCTCGTTGGCGAGGATCATCAGCTGCTCGATCAGCGAGTGCGACTCGGTCTGCTCCTCGTGGGTCACGCCGACGACGTAGCCCGCCTCGTCGAACTCGAACTGGGGCTCCGTGGAGGTGACCTCGAGCGAACCGCGCGCGCTCGCGCCACTCGCGCAGCGCCCGCGCCGCCTCGCGCGCGGCGGCGAGCGGCTCGGCCCACGGCTCCTCGGCGCGCTCCTCGCCGGCGAAGATCCGGTCCACCTGGTCGTAGGTGAGCCGGGCGTCGCTGCGGATGAGCGAGCGGTAGAAGCTCACGTTCACGACGCGCTCGCCGCGAAGTTCCATCTCCACCGTCACCGCAAGGCGCTCGGCACCCGGCACCAGCGAGCAGGCGCGGTTGGACAGCGCCTCCGGCAGCATCGGCTCGACCGCGCCCGGCACGTAAACGCTGGTGCCGCGGCGGTATGCCTCGGTCTCGATCGCACGCCCCGGCCGCACGAACGCGCTCACGTCCGCGATGTGCACCCACACCCGGATCGCGTCGCCCTCGCGGCTCGCCGAGATCGCGTCGTCGAAGTCCTTGGCGGTGGTCGGGTCGATCGTGAAGGTGGGCAGTTCGGAGAGGTCGCGGCGCGGATTCCGCCGCTGCGCGGGCACGCTCTCGGCGGCCTCGTCCGCCTCGATCTCCACCGCGCGCGGGAACGCCCGGCGCAGGCCGCGGTCGAGCATCAGCGCCTCGAGCACGTCGCGCGCCACGTCCGGCTTGCCGAGCGTGCGCACCACGCGCGGTCCGCGCTTGCCGCCGCCGATCAGCACCATGTCTCCCACGCGCGCGCCGCCGGCCGCCTTCCCCTGCAGCGAGATGCGCTGGCCGCCCCGCTCGAACAGCGGCTCGGCCACGAGCAGCCGCCCGCGCTTTGACAGCACGGCCACCACCGGATCGAGCACGGCGCGCCCGCGCCGGGGCTGCGGACTCAAGCGCGCTTGGCCAGCAGGGTGCGGAGCGCCACGTTGAGGGCCTCGTCGGGCGAGGTGTGCGGGTTGTCCTTGGCATTCACCTGCGGCTGGATCCCGTTGCCGGCGAGGTTCTCGCCGTTGGGCAGGAAGTAGCGGCCGACCGTGAGGTCGAGCACGCCGCCGTTGGAGAGCGGCTCCACCTGCTGGAACACGCCCTTGCCGAACGTCTTCGTGCCCACCACGGTGGCGCGATGGTGGTCGCGCAGCGCGCCCGTGACGATTTCGGAGGCGCTGGCCGTGCCGCCGTCCACGAGCACCACGACGGGAATCTTGGGCGAGATCGCGCCACCGGTGGCGTTGAGCTTCTGCTCCGGGCTCGCTCGCCCGTTGGTGGAGACGATCAGGCCCTTCTGCACGAAGATGCTGGCCACGAGGCGGCCCTCCTGCAGCAACCCGCCGCCGTTGCCACGCAGGTCGAGCACGATGCCCTTGGCGCCCTGATTCAGGAGCTTGTCGATCTGCTCGCGCAGCTTGCCGTGCGCGCCCTCGCCGAATGTGGACAGTTCCGCCACGCCCAGCTTCACGCCGTTGCGGGTGACCAGGCGGCTCTCGGCGAGCGGCGCGTGCAGCTTGGCTCGCTTGACCGTGATGGTGCGGCTCTTGCCCGAGGGCGAGGCGAGGGTGAGGTTGACCGTGGTGCCGGGCTTGCCGCGGATGTCCGAGCTTGCCGAGCGCGCCGCCGCGCCCGCGATCGACTTGCCGTTGACCTCGATGATCACGTCGGCCTCGCGGATGCCGGCGCTGGACGCCGGCGAGCCGGGGATCACATTGGTCACGAGCAGGCCCTTCTTCTCGGGCACCACTGACACGCCCACGCCCGCGAACTCGCCACCGTTCAGCTGGCTGTCGAACGACTTGCTCTCGTCAGGCGTGAGGTACTGCGAGAAGCGGTCGCCCAGCGATGAGACGATGCCTTTCAGCGAGGCGGTCTCGAGCGACTTGCGCGGCACCTTCTTGTAGTAGCTGTGCTCGATCTCGTCAATCAGCTCGTCGCGCACCGCCGTGTCCGAGGCCACGAAGTGCTTGCGGATGCCGCTCGGGAGATCGTTGGGATGGCCGCCGAGCCAGAGTCCGGCGAAGAAGATGACGAGGGCTCCGAGCAGCCCGAGGGTGGCGATGCGGTAGGCGTTCGTGCCGATTTGCAGAGGTTAGTAAGGGTCGTTAGCCGTTACTAAACGCGGAGGAAGCGCCTGAGCGTCAGGCCGCTGCCCAGCGCCGAGACCGCCACGCAGGAGGCCAGCAGAACGGCGATCAGGGCGGGGAACTGGATCGTGTTGGGGGCCGCGATCAGAGCGAACTTGTCGGACAGCGGATCCACCAGGGTGTCCTTGATGATCCACAGCACCAGCACGGCGAGCACCCCACCCATGAAGCCCACGATCACGCCCTCGATCACGAACGGCCAGCGGATGAACCAGTTGGTGGCGCCCACGAGCTTCATCACCTCGACCTCGCGCCGGCGGGCGAAGATCGACAGCCGGATGGTGTTGGCGATGAGCGCGATGGAGGCCAGCACGAGCAACCCGGCGAGGCTGGCGGTGAGCGTCTTTACGAGGCTCGTGGCGGACAGGATCTTCTTCGTGTCCTGCTCGCGGTTGGCCACCTTGTCGACGCCGCCCATCGTGTAGGTCTGCTTGCCGGTGTTCGGATCGACCTTCACCAGCGCGTCGACGATCTGCTGCACCTGGCCCGGGTCCTTCGGCACCACGCGGTAGGTGGCGGGCAGCGGGTTGGAGCCGAGCAGCTGGATCGCCTCGCTCGTTCCCTTGCGCTTGCTCTGCAGCTCCTTGAGCGCGTCGTCCTTGGAGATGTAGGTCACGCTCTTCACGTTGGGCGTGCCGGTGGTGAGCTTCTGGCGCAGCGCGGTGAGCTGCTGCTGGGAGGCGTTGCCCTGGAGATAGACGTTCACGACCACCCGGCTGCGCACCTTGTTGGCGGTGCCGGTGGTGGCCTGCACGATCGGGATGAAGACGCCCAGCACGAGCGCGGTGAGCAGCACCGTGAGCATCGCCGCGAGGCTCGGAGCCGCGTTGCGGCTGAGCGCGCGGAACGCCTCCTTGAGGAAGAATCCTGGGCGCACGCTCAATTCGGATGGCCCTCGTCGCCGATGCCGAGCTCCCCGCGCAGGCGTATGGCGAACTCCTTGGTGGACTCGTCCGGCCGGTAGAGGCCCGACACCTGGTCGCGGATGATGCGGCCCTCTGCCAACTCGATCACGCGGCGGCGCATCTTGTCCACCATCTCGCGGTCGTGGGTGGCCACGAGCACGGTGGTGCCGGTGCGGTTGATGCGGTAGATCAGCTGCATGATCCCGATCGAGGTCTCGGGATCGAGGTTGCCGGTGGGCTCGTCGCAGAGCAGCAGCGGCGGGTGGTTCACGAACGCGCGCGCGATCGACACGCGCTGCTGCTCGCCGCCCGACAGCTCGTCCGGGAAGTTGTGCAGCTTGGTCGAGAGGCCTACGAGCCGCAGGATGTCCGGCACCTTGCGGCGGATCGACTCGCGGGGCTCGCCGATCACCTCGAGCGCGTACGCCACGTTGGCGTAGACGGTGCGGTTGGGCAGCAGCTTGTAGTCCTGGAACACCACGCCGATGTTCCGGCGCAGGTACGGCACGCGCTTGCGCGGGATGTCGACGATGTCGCGCCCGGCGATCGAGATGCGCCCCTGTGAGGGATCGATCTCCTTCATCAGCAGGCGCATGCAGGTGGACTTGCCGCAGCCCGTGGGGCCCACCAGGAAGACGAAATCGCCGCGCCCGATGCGCATCGACACGCGCTCGAGGCCCACCGAGCCGCCATCGTAGACCTTCGTCACGTCGTCGAACTCGACGACGGGCACGTTGCGTCCCTGCGGCCGCCGCGGCCGGTCGAGCGGGCGCGCGGGAACAGGGATGTCTGTCCTAGGCGGAGAAGGCATCCGGCACTACTTGATACCGGTTCGGGCACCCGGATGGGTCACGTGCAGCGCTTCTTGCAGTCAGGAGCGGCGCCGGACCCGGTAGCGCAGGTACAGCTCGCTGCCCTCCTCGAGCGCCCACGCGAGCTCGAGATCCACCAGCTCGGGCAGCGGCGCGCCGGCCACGATCGTGAGCGCATCCGCGCCACCGGCAAGCGACGGCGCGATGGTGAGGAACAGCTCGTCCACGAGCCCGTAGGGCAGCAGCGACGCGTTCAGCGTCGGGCCGCCTTCGCACAGCACCGAGCGCACGCCGCAGTCCGTGCGCAGCCGCTCCATCAGCGGGCGCAGGTCGAAGGTGCCGCCCTCCGAGCGCAGATAGTCCACCTGGGCGCGGTGGCCGCTCAGCTCGTCGCGCGAGTGGGTGAGGATCACCACGCGCGAGTCGGGGTCCTGGAGCAGCGGCACATCCACCGGCAGGTGCATCCCGCCGCTCACGATCAGCGCGAGCGGGTTCGGGTCAAGCCCCTCCGCCGAGCGCTTGGCGCGCAGCTCGTCGGTCTTCACGATCGGCCCGTAGCGCTCGCTGCGAATCGTGCCCGCCCCGGCCATCACGGCGTCCGCCTGGGTGCGCAGGTGGTGAAAGATCGCACGGTCTGTTTCGCTCGAAATTGCGCGTGTGCGCCCCTCCACGGCCGCCTTTCCGTCCGCGGTGGCCACCATGTTGAGCGCCAGATACGGTCTATCGGCGGGCGCGAGCTCGTTCCAGCCGAGCCCGGTGATTGCCTGTCCCGGATCCAGGCTCGCGGGATCGGGATGGATCCGCTGCAGCGCCATGGGCTTGGCACACTATTGGGGACGAAACCGTGAGTACGGCGCGTCTTAGGAGTTTAGATGGGCAGGACGGTCGTCGAAATAGGTAAAGCGTGACGCCACGAAGGCTGATCGAACCAGCCCGGCTCGCCGGGACCACCATGCTTCGCTCTCAAAGCGACGCCCGTCTCGTCGATCTCGTGCGCGCAGGGCACGCCTCCGCCTTCGAGGCGATCGTGCAGCGCTACCGCAAGCAGCTGCTCGCCTACTGCTCGCGCCTTCTCCCCGCCTCGCGCGCCGAGGACGCGGTACAGCAGACCTTCCTCAAGGCCTACCAGGCGATGGTGTCCGGGGACGCCGACCTCAACCTGCGGCCCTGGCTCTACCGGATCGCCCACAACGCTTCGCTGAACCTGCTGCGCCAGAACGGCTGGAGCCACGAGCAGCTCGACGAGAACATGGACGGCGTCCAGCGGCCGGACCAGGCGTTCGAGCTGCGCGAGCGGCTGCGCGCCACGGTGAAGGCCGTGAAGGAGCTGCCCGAGCGTCAGCGCAGCGCCGTGCTGCTGCGCGAGATCGACGGACTGAGCTACCAGGAGATCGCAGCCGCCCTCGGCGTGGGCGACGGCGCCGTGCGCCAGCTGCTCCACCGCGCGCGAGCGAGCCTGCGCGCGGGCATGACCGCCGTCACCCCGCTGGGACTCGTAGAGCGCCTGGCGGCCGCGCTCGCCTCGAGCGGCGCGGATCCCTCGGCGCGCGTTGCGGAACTGGCCGCCGGAGTTGGGCTCGGCACCGGCGCGGTCAAGCTCGGCGCGGTCGTGCTGGCCACGGGCGTGATCGCCACCGGGGCCGCGACGGTACCGCTGCACCACTCCCGCCACCACGCGGCCAGCCGGACGACGGCGGACCGGCCACAACCCGAGTCCTCGTCCTCCGCCGTCGTCAGCTCCTCGGCATCCGGCGCGCCCACGATCAAGGTCGACGACCACAGCGGCAAGGGCTCATCCGGCTCCCATAAGCGCGGCGGCTCCCACCACCGCAGCGGCCACGGCGAGTCGGGCTCGGGCGATCGCTCCGGCTCCGGCGACCGCCACGGATCGTCCGGGCGGAGCGGTGAGAACTCAGGCAGCGGATCGAAGGGCTCGGACTCCGGCGAGCAGCACAACAGCACCGGACGCCACAAGAGCAGCGGCGAGGACGGCGGCAGCCGCCAGGGCGGATCGGACGGCGGTGGCGGCTCTGATGACGGCGGCAGCGACAGCCACAGTGGCGACAGCGGCACGTCGCCCTCGAGCGGCGACGGCAAGCAGGAGAGCGGCGACGGCCACGGCGGCGACACCCCGGTGCTCACCACGCCCACCACCACGGTCCCGCAGGTGATCCAGGACGGGTCCGGCAAAGATGGCAGCCGCTCGGGCAGCGACGGCAGCGGCTAGCCGCTGCCGCTGATGGCCACCATCCGCTCGATCGGCACCCGCGCCCGCTCCGCCACAGCCGGGTCCACCTTCACCGCGTAGCGCTCGCCGCCGTCGCGCAGCGCGTCGCGCAGCTTCGGCAGCGTGATCATCTTCATGAACTGGCACACGGCCGCGCGGTTGGCCGGGATGAAGGTCTTGTCAGGGTTCTCGTGCTCGAGCGGGTACAGCATTCCGGTCTCGGTCGCGACGATGAAGCGCTCGGCGTCGGACTCGTGCGCGAACCTGAGCATCCCGCCGGTGGACAGCATGTGGGTGTGCTCCGGATCGACGTCGCCGGAGGCCACGTACTCCATCACCGAAGTGGAGCAGCCGCACTCGGGGTGGATCAGGAACTCCGCGTCAGGGTTCTCCTCGCGCACGTGCGCGATGTCGCCGGGCCGGATGCCCGCGTGCACGTGGCACTCGCCCATCCACACCTTCATCCGCTTGCCGGTCACCTTCTCGACGTAGGCGCCGAGGAACATGTCGGGCCCGAAGAGGATCTCCACGTCCTCACCGTGCTCGCGGCGGATGTGCTCCACCACCTGCACCGCGTTTGACGAGGTGCAGCAGTAGTCGGTCTCGGCCTTCACCTCGGCGGTCGTGTTCACGTACATCACGACGATCGCGCCGGGGTTCTCGGCCTTCCAGGCGCGCAGCTCGTCGGCCGTGATCGAGTCAGCGAGCGAACAGCCGGCGCCGAGGTCGGGCAGCAGAACGGTCTTGTCAGGACTGAGGATCGAAGCCGTCTCGGCCATGAAGTGGACGCCGCAGAAGGCGATCGTGTGGGCATCGGTGGCGGCCGCCTGACGCGAAAGGCCGAGCGAGTCGCCCACGAAGTGCGCCACGTCCTGCACCTCTGGCACCTGGTAGTTGTGGGCGAGGATCACGGCGTTGCGCTCCTCCGCGAGCGCGCGTACCTCGTCCTTCAGCCGCTCGATCTCTCCCGCGGAGAGGTGCGGCACGATCGGACCCGTGGGGGCCATCGGCAGGGACTGCATGTTTCGAACCTCGCTAGGTGTCGAAATGAAGCTCGCCGGTCGACGAACTGTTTGACCTGACAACCAGTTTAGTCACTCACCCGCATCACTCGCCCGCCGGCCAGGCCTCCCACGGCGCATGGCGGATTCGTCAAAGAATTTGTTCCCCCGTCAACAAAAATGATCCCCCGTCAAATTCGTTGTCAACGAGTTTGTTCCGGGAGCAATTCTGTTGCTCCCGGAACAAGTTTGTTGCCGAATCCGCGAGCGCCGCGCGAGGGCTACCCGCCTGCCGAAGCGGCGCGGGAGGAGGGGCTCGATGCGGTGGCGGGTCCGGCTGCTTAAGCCGGAGCCTTTGTGACGATCTCGAGCTTCAGGCCGTCGGGGTCGTAGAAGAAGACGGCGTAGTAGCCCTCGGAGTAGGCGTACTCCTCGGGGCCGCTCTCGACCTGAGCGCCGATCTCGCGCAGCCAGGCGGCGCGTTCGTCCACCGCTTTGCGCGTGGGCGCCGTGAACGCGAGATGGTGTAGACCGAGGCAGTAGCGGTCGTGCCGGCCTTCCGATTGCTGCTCCCGTAGCCCGAGCGAGAAGGGCGTGCGCTCGCCGCCCAGGTACACCACGCGCTCGGCCCGCTCGCCCTCGATCTCGCCCTCATCGGTGAAACCGAGCGGAGCGAGCAGCTCCCTGTAGAAGGGCAGGCTGAGCTCGAGCGAGCCCACCACGAGGTCCACATGGGCGAGGCTCACAACGGATCGAGCAGGAGGCTGAGGTCGAGCGCCGGGGACGAGTGGGTGAGAGCGCCGACGCTGATCCAGTCCACGCCGGTCTCCGCGATCGCACGCACCGTGTCGAGGCTCACGCCGCCGGAGGCCTCGATCTCGGCACGGCCCCTGGCGCGCCCGACGGCCTCGCGCAGCTGGTCGGTGGTCATGTTGTCGAGCAGGATGCTCTGCGCGCCCGCCTCGAGCGCCTCGTCCACCTCGTCGAGCGTTGCGCACTCGATCCCCACCGCCATGCCCTCCGGCGCGGCCGCCAACGCGCTGCGCGTGGCCTCCCCCACCCCGCCGCCGAGCGCCGAGTGGTTCTCCTTCACGAGCATCGCGTCGAACAGGCCCACGCGGTGGTTGTGGCCGCCGCCCGCCAGCACCGCCTGCTTCTCGAGCGCGCGCAGGCCCGGCGTGGTCTTGCGCGTGTCGAGGATGCGGGCGCCCGTGCCTTCGATTGCGCGCACGTAGCGGGCTGTGAGCGTGGCCACGCCGGAGAGGCGGCCCAGGAAGTTGAGCGCCACACGCTCGCCCGCCAGGATCGAGCGCGCCGAGCCGGCGACCTCGGCCACGAGGCCCCGATCGCGCCACTCGCCCTCATCCACGCGAGCGTGCCAGCGCAGCTCCGGGTCCACGCGCCGGAACACGGACTCCGCCGCCTTGAGCCCGGCGATCACGCCCTCCGCCTTCTGCTCGATGCGCGCGCGTGCGAGGGCGTCCGCGGGGACCACAGCCGCACTCGTCACATCGCCGGATCCGAGGTCCTCCGCCAGCGCGCGGTCGATCAGCTCCTGCATGGCGCCGCCAGGGTAGCTCAGGCCGCCGCGGCCGCCCGCCGGGCCGCCGTGGCGCCGGCCACGAGCTCGGACAGCGCGGTGCGGCCCGGCGCGGGGTCGAGCGGCAGCTCGTGGGCGTCGCCCGTGGCCAGCCAGGAGCTGACGATGCGCACCTCGTCCACCTCCTCCACCGGCACGGCACCGGCACCGGGGCGCGAGCCCTCGAGCACAGAGGCGGTACGCTCTTCGAGCTCACCCATCGACGGCAGCGGCCCCCAGTCGCGCACGCGGCCGGCCACGACCCAGAACGCGTCGAGGCGCGGCTTCACCGGGTGCCGGGCGAGCACGAGCCGCGAGCACGCGTGCGTTGCTTTGAGCACGCCGCCCAGGCGCGCGAGCAGGTCGGCCAGGCGCTCGTGGCGGCGGCGCAGCACCTCGGCGCGCTCGTAGCGGTGCGCGGCCGCGGCCTCCTGCATGCGTTCCTCGATGTGGCCGAGCAGCAGCGTGCTCGCGTCGTCCGGTCCGTCGAAGAGCGACAGCGCCTCGTCGAGCTTACGACGGTAGGCGTTGGGGTCGAGGTCTCCGAGGCAGGGCGACGAGCAGCGGCCCATCTGCCCGTAGATCGACGCGAACTCACGGCGGCGCAGTCGGCGACCGCAGTGCCTGAGCAGGAACAGCGACTCGAGCTGCCCGACCAGCTCCTCCGCCGCGCCCTTGCCACGCAGTGGGCCGATGTTGAACGCCAGGCCAGGCGCCGGCTCCTCGGCCAGCTCGAGCACCGGGTAGGCGATGTCGAGGCGGGCGCGGAGGTAAAGCCAGCCGTCGGTGCGCTTGAGTTGCTTGTTGCCGGGCGGCTGCCACGCCTTGATCAGCCGGTTCTCGAGCACGAGCGCGCCGAGCTCCGAGTTGGTGGGCTTGTAGTCCACCACCGCGGCGCGCTCGGTCCAGCCCGCGGGCGCGCAGAAGTGCGAGCGGGCGCGGCTGCGCACCGACACGGACTTGCCCACGTACAGCGGCCGGCCGCGCTCGTCGCGGAACACGTACACGCCGGGGTCGTCCGGGAGCTTGCTGAGGTCGGGGCGCTCCTCGCGCGGCACGCGCACGCGCGGGGGCTTGCCGGCGCGGCGGCGGGGGCTGGCCAGCTCGAGAGCGTCTCCCACGGTGGTCGCATGCGTGCACAGGCGCGGGAACAGCGCGCAGAACACGCGCGCGCAGGTCTCGGCATCCACGAGCGCGCGGTGGGCTCCCTCCACCTCGATCCCCAACGACTCGGCGAGCGGCCCCAGCTTGCGCTGCCGCGACAGCGGCGCGAGCCGCCTGGCCAGGCTGACGGTGCAGAGGAACGGCGGACTGGGCCAGTCGATCCCCGCGCGCTCAAACGCCTGCGCAAGCGCGCGCCGGTCGAAGCTCGCGTTGTGAGCGATCAGCACGCGGCCGCTGGCCAGCTCGGCCAGCTCCTCGAGCACGCCGGCGGGCTCGGGCCCCGAGTCCACCATCGCCTGCGTGATGCCCGTGAATCGCTCTATTCCGCGCGAAAGCGGCTGCGTGACGCGCACGAGGGACTCGAAGCGGTCGTGCAATTCGCCGCCGCCCACGAGCACCGCGCCGACCTCGGTGAGCTCGCACAGCTCGCCCGCCCGGCCGTTGGTCTCGACGTCTACGGTGAGGAATTCGGCACTCGCGAGGGGCTGTTCGCGGATCGACATGAGGGCGAATGGGATACGCCCCCGACCGGACGGCACGACCGCCGGTTTGCAGGCATGCGGCGCAGCGGCGTGCACACCTGAGGTAGCCTGCCGCAGCCGGTTGGAACGCTCACACGAAGCAGGGGGCAGGGGAAATGAGCGCTCGCAGGTTTGTTATCGCATGCGCCATGACGGCGCTGGTGTCGCTATGGGCGGCCGCGCTCGCCCAGGGCAGGCAGGCTCGCCCGGTGGTCGACACCGATTACCTCTACCACCAGCTCTACTACATGAGCTCGAACTACCTGTACCGCATCTCCGGCCAGGACGGCGACCCACGCAATCCGGCCGACCCGGCCAACCAGCCGCCGCTCGTGAACGGCTGGAGCGAGTTCTACGACCACTGGAAGAGCGAGCTGACGAGCACCCGCGCGCTCGGTCCGCTCGGCGCCGACACGACGGTGGCCGACCACTACTTCCAGTCGGGCGGGATCTTCGGCGTGCCCGGCACGCAACCCCCGTTCCTCTCGGACGTGGCCGAGGTGACGATTCCCGGTGCCACCTGCCCGGGCCAGCGCGTGCTGCTGGCCGCGCACCCGGACGGCACCCCGGGCCTCAACACCCACAACGGCTCCGCATACGACGACACCTCGGGCGTGACCATGGGGATGGCCGAGCTGCAGGCGCTCTTACGCTGGTACGCCGCAAATCACACGTGGCCCGCGCGCACGCTGAAGATCGGCCTCTTCGACGCCGAGGAGACGGGGCTGTACGGCTCCCAGTACTACGCCGACAACCTGATCCCAGACGGCCCGCAGGGCCAGTACGTGCTCGTGGCCAACATGGACCAGAACGGGATGGAGTACCCGGCCTACCACCTCGGCACGAGTCACTTCACCAACGACCCGACCGGCGGCAGCGGACCGTGGCGCACCAACATCAACGCCTCGCCGCTCAAGGAGAACGACATCTACACGGGCGATGACTGGAAGCGGATCCAGGCCAACATGCCGGCCATCCAGCACTTCCGTCAGGCACTCTCCGATTCGGTGGGCCAGGCCTTCGATGTGCTCGGCCAGAAGCACGATTTCCAGGTGCCGCTCGAAAACCCGCTCGAGAACGGGGCCACGGCGCCGGCCTACAGCCAGGCCGACCGCGCGCAGTACTCGCCGGTGCAGGACGACACGCTGGGCCGCACCGACCAGGTGCCGTTCGTGGCGCGCGGCATCCCCGGCTTCGGCGTGCTCGGCGCCTACGACTCGACCGACGACGAGAACCCGTATCCCAACCAGCTCCCCGTGAAGCCGCCCATCAACCAGTACGCCGGCTATGACACCCCGCGGGACACGATCCAGCACCTCAACCTGATGACCTCGGGCCAGCCGCTCGGCGAGCCGGGCAGCGAGGAGCTGAGGGCAGCGCTCGAGCTGCCGGCCACGTGGACGACCTACCTCGTGTCGCGGCCCGAGTACGGCGGCCTGAGCGCGCGGCCGCGCGGGCCCGTGGCCTACTTCGAGACCGATCCGGTGAAGCCGGACACGCTCACCGTGCACTTCGACGGCTCATTCAGCCGAGCGCCGGGCGGGGGCAAGCTGCGCTACGCCTGGTCGTTCGGCGACGGCGCCCACGCCACAGGGGCGAAGGTCACGCACACCTATTCGAGCAAGCGGTTCGCGGACGTGCAGCTCGTGGTCCGGGACGCGCACGGCCGACTGGGCAGCTACCGCCAGGCGGTGGCCGCGGGCGGCGCCACCGCCAACCCGCCCCGCACGCCGGTCTGCGGGACCGTGTCCAGCTCTGGCACGCGGCGGACGCTAAGGGCAAACCACCTGCCACCCGCGCCCAAGCGCCGCCGCCACCACTAGATCTCGAGGCGCTCCTCCTCGAGGTCGAAGTCGCGGAGCAGGCGGTTCATCACCTCGTTCGAGATCGTGCCGTCGTTGCGGAGCTGCACGAGCGCCTCCCGCTCGGCGGCGAGAACGGACTGAACCACCTGCTGATAGGCGAGCGAGCGATCCTCGTAGCCGTCGTCCTCGATCTTGCCCGCGCGCGCGTAAAAGCGCCGCTGGCGGTACGTGTAGAGGGCGCGCATGCGCTCGATCGTGTCGTCGCGCGTCCAGTCCTCCGCGGCAAGCGCATCGATGCGCTCGAGCGCGGCGCGGGTGGCCACGAGGCGCGCCTTCAGCTCCTCGTGCTCCCCGTCGCCGTCGTCGGTCACGCCCATGCGGCGGATCAGCGCGGGCAGCGTGAGGCCCTGCAGCACCAGCGTCGAGAAGATCACCGCAAAGGTGAGGAACAGGATCAGGTCGCGGTCCGGGAACGGGTCGCCGGCGTCTGTGGTGAGCGGGATCGCAAGCGCCGCCGCCAGCGACACCGCCCCGCGCATTCCGCTCCACGCCAGCACGATCCGCGCCCGCGCCCCCACGCGGCGGTCGCGCTGGCCCGGCCGCCGGTCCACCGCCCGGATCAGGTAAGGGACCGTGAACATCCAGGCAAAGCGCACCGCGATCACAACGGCGCTCACAACCGCCGCGTAGGCCGCGAGCGAGGCTGCCGAGCGCCCTGACAGGCCGTCGACGATCGTCCGCAGCTGAAGCCCGATCAGCACGAACAGCGCCGCGTTGATGATGAAGTCGAGGATGTCCCAGACGAAGAAACCCCGGAGCCGCGTACTCGGAGAGATGATGCTCGGCCCCCGGATCCCCATGTAGATGCCGGTGGTGACGGCGGCGAGCACGCCTGACACGCCGAGCAGGTCCGCCGGGATGAACGCGGCATAGCCGCTCAGCAGCGAGATCGTGACGCTGATCTGAGTGTCGGCCACGCGCGCGCGGATGAAGGCGATCACCCAGCCCACGGCGAGCCCGATCGCGATGCCGCCGGCCGCCCCGCCGAGAAACTCCAGCCCCGCTTTGCCCAGGGAGAAGCTGCCGCCCACCGCTGCGGCCACGGCGATGCGGTAGGCCACGAGCGCCGTTGCGTCGTTGAAGAGACCTTCGCCCTCGACGAGGCTCACAAGCCGCCGCGGCGCCCCCACGCGACGCATGATCGTCGCGGCGGCGAGCGGGTCGGTGGGGGCCACCACCGCACCGAGCGCGAAGGCCGCCGCCCACGACATGCCGTCCACAAGCTCGTGCGCCACCACCGCCACCGCGCACATCGTCGCCAGCACGAGCAGCACTGACACGAGCACGACGCTGCGCAGGTTGCTGCGCGGGTCTCCTAGGTTGGCGAAGAAGGCCGCGCCGTAGAGCAGCGGCGGGAGGAACACCACGAGAACCACATCCGGGTTGAGCTTCACCTCCGGCATGCCGGGGATGAAGCCGAACAGGGCCCCGCCGATCACGAGCACGATCGGGTACGGGATCGACAACGTGCGCGCAAGTGCGCTGAGGCCCGCCACGGCCACCAGCAGACCCGCGATCAGAAGCTCGGCCTGGCCCATTCGCGGTCAGTGTCGCAGCGTGCTTGCGCGGCTTGCCAGCGCATGCCGGCAGGAGTAGGCTGCGACGTGGCCAACGGCGGCGTCTGAGACGACCCGGAAGCTGGTTACTCGTCCAGCGGACTCGGCGAGAAGCTGCGGCGACGCTGCGACATGCACGCGTATCTGGAGGTCTCGGACTTTGCGTGGTCTGAGAGTCGATACACGGAATGGCGCCAGCAAGGTCGTCGTGTCGGTCCGGGGGGAAGTGGACCTTGCGACGGCGCCCACGCTGGAATCAGCGCTGGAACGCGCCAGGGAGGCCAGCGCGGGCCGGCTGGTGGTGGATCTCCGTGCCGTCGAGTTCCTGGACTCGGCCGGCCTGTCCCTGCTCGTGCGCCAAGACCGGGCCGCCCGTGCGGATGCGCGCCATCTGATCGTCGTGAAAGGGCCCCCACACGTGCATCAGGCGTTCGAGATCACGGGTCTCAGCGAGCACCTCACGATGGTCGATCACCCCCCCGCTTGAGGTAATCGCGCTAGGCTGGCCTTAAGACCGACGCCTTCATTGCGACGCTCCCGGCTGCCACTCGTCGTCCGCGCCCGCAGGGAACTCGCCGGAGACTTCTATGCGGGACGCGCCAGCGGACCGCAGGAGGGTCCGATAGATGCCCCACTACCGCTTCGCAGCCGAGCCAGAGGCGGGGGCCGCTGCCCGCCAGGCAGTGGGCCACCTGTCCAGCCTCGATCCAGCCGAGCTCCATGTGGCCAAGCTGCTGACGACCGAGCTGATCTCCAACGGCGTCGAGCACGCCGCTAGCGGGCGGCCCGGCAGCCTCCAGCTCGATCTGGCTCTGAGCGATGCACTCCTGCGCGTCGAGGTCCGGGACGAGGGGCCGGGGTTCGTGCCCAGCCCGCGCGTGGCCGACTCACCGCTCGACTCCCGCTGGGGTCTGCACATGGTCGACCACTTGGCCGATCGCTGGGGAGTGACGCATGGCCCGCCGACGCTCGTGTGGTTCGAGCTCGACCGGCCGCGGCCTGCCTAGGCCGCCGGGGCGCTTTCTGACGAGTCGCCGTCAGAGTGCGGCTCGAGCACGAAGGTCTCCACCGCCAGATCAGGCTCGATGTGGTTTGTGCTCATGAACGCCGCGACCTTGCGTCCGCTCGCACCTTCGATCGCAGTGATGGCCTCTTCGCGCATCAGACGCTGGAACGTAAAGCGCTGATCGAGCACCATCTGTTCCTCGCCGGCCTCGACAAGCCTGCGCTCGCTCTTCGTCAGTGTGTCGGCGAGCACGCAGACGATCAGGTCGTCGCCGATCGTGGTGCGCGCTCGGGTGGGGCCACGACCGGTGTAGTCGTGTAACAGCCGCACCATCGCTTCTGAGATCGCCGCCGCGCGCGGTCCGCGATCAAGCCCTTCTTGCTGGGGGCTGGGCATCACCAGCCTCCTCTCGTGACCTCCTACCGATAGGGCGCGCCGAAGGATAAGGAGACCAGAGAACCCGCCGGGCGATTCGGAACCGTGCTCAACTCTAGTTCACGGCCGCCCGGCGGAGCTGATTTGGGCGCCTAAGCCCCGTTGCTCGACTGGCCGTTCATGCCGGCCCGGCGCAGCAGTTCGGCGCGGACGAAGCCGTCGAGGTCGCCGTCCAGCACCCGCTGCGCGTCGCCCATCTCGAAGCCCGTGCGGTGGTCCTTGACCATCGTGTAGGGGTGGAGGACGTAGGAGCGGATCTGCGATCCCCAGGCCACATCCTGCGCCTCGCCCTTCTCCTTGGCGATCTCCTCGCGCCGCTTCTGCTCCTCCAGCTCGATCAGCCGCGACTTGAGCATCGCCATCGCCGTGGCCTTGTTGGACGACTGCGAGCGCTCGTTCTGGCACTGCACCACGATCCCTGTGGGCTTGTGCGTGATGCGCACCGCCGAGTCGGTCTTGTTCACGTGCTGGCCGCCGGCGCCCGAGGCGCGGTAGGTGTCGATCTGGAGGTCGTCGTCGCCGATCTCGATGTCCACGTTCTCGTCCACGAGCGGGGACACCTCGACGAGCGCGAACGAGGTATGCCTGCGCGACTGGGAGTCGAACGGCGAGATGCGCACCAGACGGTGTACGCCCTTCTCCGCCGAGAACAGGCCGTAGGCGTTCTCGCCGTGCACGAGGAAGGTGGCGGACTTGATACCGGTCTCCTCCCCCGGGCTCGCCTCCTTCAGCTCCACCCTGAAGCCGCGGTTCTCGGCCCAGCGCATCTCCATCCGCAGCAGCATCTCGGCCCAGTCCTGCGAGTCGGTGCCGCCCGCGCCCGCGTGCACGCTCACCAGGGCGTCGCCGGAGTCGTACTCGCCTGAGAAGAGGCGCGCCTCCTCCAACTCGGCCAGCTTGCTGGCGAACGCGGCGCGCTGCTCCTCGAGCTCGCCCTCGATCGAGTCGTCCTCGGCGGCCAGCTCCTCGAGCGCCTCGATGTCGTCGAGCTCGGACTCGAGCTCGCGGTAGCCGTTCAGCTTGCGGCCAACGCTGGCGTGCTCGGCCGACACCTTCGCGGCCTGCTCCTGGTCGTCCCAGAAGCCGGGGGCCTGCATGTCCTGCTCGAGCGCCGCTAGGCGCGTGGCTAGCGCAGGCGGGTCAAAGGTAGTCCGCGAGCAGCTTCAGCTGGTCGCGGAGGGGCGCGCCGCTAACCGGCCCCATGGCACTTCTTGAATTTCTTGCCCGAGCCGCACCAGCAGGGGTCGTTGCGGCCGATGCGGTCGTGCTCGTCCACGTGACGCGTCTCGATGTGCGGGAGCAGCTCAGCTCCCTCGCCGGCGAGCTCGGCGCCCTCGGCGGCGGCGCCCGCCGCGGCTGCGGCCAGGGCACTCGGCTGGTCGGCGGCGGTACCGCCCGCGTACGAGAAGTTGCCGGTGGCACTGGCGTTGCCGGAGCTGCCCCACGGCTGCGGCTGCTGGCCGGCCCCGTCGCCGTTCTCGCCCTCGATCTGCACCTCCACGCGGAAGATGAAGCGGGCGAACTCCTCCCAGATCGAGTTCATGAGCGCGGTGAACATCTCGAAGCCCTCGTTCTTGTAGGCCACGAGCGGATCGATCTGGGCCAGCCCGCGCAGATGGATGCCCTCGCGCAGGTAGTCCATGTCGTGCAGGTGCTCGCGCCAGCGCTCGTCGATGATCTGAAGCAGGATCCAGCGCTCGAGGTAGCGCATGAGCTCGTCGCCCAGCTCCTCCTCGCGCTCGTCGTAGGCCTTGACGATGTCCTCACGGAGGTCGACGGTGAGGCTCGCCTTGTCGAGCGTCTGCGGGTTCACGTCCTCCGGCGCGATCGCCACCGGGTAGATCTGCTCGAGCTGGGTGAAGAGGCCCTCGATGTCCCAGTCCTCGGCGAAGTCGCCGACGAGGTACTCGTCCACGAGGCGCTCCACCGAGTTCGCGACCTGGAGGCGGGCCGTCTCGGACATGTCCTCGCCCTCGAGGATGCGGTCGCGGTACTCGTACACGACCTGACGCTGCTGGTTCATCACGTCGTCGTACTCGATGACGTGCTTGCGCTGGAGGAAGTTCTGCTCCTCGACCTTCTTCTGGGCGTTCTCGATCTGCTTGGAGAGCATCCCGGCCTCAATCGGCTCCTCCTCGCCCTCGTCGGACTTCGGCCCCAGGCGGTCGAGGATGCGGTAGATGCGGTCCCCGGCGAACAGGCGCACGAGGTCGTCCTCGGCCGAGAGGAAGAAGCGCGTCTCGCCGGGGTCGCCCTGGCGGCCCGAGCGGCCGCGGAGCTGATTGTCGATCCGGCGCGACTCGTGGCGCTCGGTGCCGAGGATGTAGAGGCCGCCGGCCTCCATCACCTTCTGGCGGGCCGCCTCGACCTGCTCCTCGATGCCGTGGAAGACCTCGTCCCAGGCCTTGTCCCACTCGTCGCTGCTGGGGTCGAGTCCGCGTGACAGGAGCTGCTGGTGCGTGAGGTGCTCGGCGTTGCCGCCCAGCTTGATGTCCACGCCGCGGCCGGCCATGTTGGTGGCGATCGTGACCGCGCCGGGCTGGCCGGCCTCCGCGACGATCTCGGCCTCGCGCGCCGCGTGCTCGGGCTTTGCGTTGAGCACCGTGTGCGGGATGCCGCGCTGCTTGAGCCGCTCGGACACGAGCTCTGACACCTCGACCGAGATCGTGCCCACGAGCACCGGCTGCTCCTTGGCGTGCCGGCCCTCGATCTCGGACAGGACGGCGTTCCACTTGCCTTCCTTCGTCTTGTAGATCTGGTCGTTCTTGTCGTCGCGGATCATCGGCTCGTTGGTGGGGATCTCCACCACCTGGAGCTCGTAGATCTTCATGAACTCGGTGGCCTCGGTGATGGCCGTGCCGGTCATGCCCGCGAGCTTGTCGTAGTGGCGGAAGTAGTTCTGGTAGGTGATCGTGGCGACGGTCTGGTTCTCCTCCTGGATCGCCACGCCCTCCTTCGCCTCGATCGCCTGATGCAGGCCCTCGGACCAGCGCCGGCCCTCGAGGATGCGGCCGGTGAACTCGTCGATGATCCGCACCTCGCCGTCGATCACCGCGTAGTCCACGTCGCGCTTGTAGAGCGACTCGGCCTTGAGCGACTGGATCAGGTGGTTGACCAGGTTGCCGTGCTCGGCGAGGTACATGTTGTCGATGCCGAGGAACTTCTCGGCCTTCTCCACGCCCTTCTCCGTGACCGCGATCGTCTTGTGCTTCTCGTCAGGCTCGTAGTCGTAGGGGGCCTCCCAATCCTTCGACTTGGCCTCGTAGCCCTCGGGCTTCTTGCCCGGCTCGAGCATGGGCGCGAGCTTGGCGAACTTGTAATAGAGGTCCGCCGCCTGCTCGGGCTGGCCGGAGATGATCAGCGGGGTGCGCGCCTCGTCGATGAGGATGTTGTCGACCTCGTCGACGATCGCGTAGTTCCAGCCGCGCTGGACCTTGTCCTCGAGGTCGATCGCGAGGTTGTCGCGCAGATAGTCGAAGCCGAACTCGGAGTTGGTGCCGTAGGTGACGTCAGCCGCGTAGGCGGCGCGCTTGAGGGCCGGGTCGTGCTCGTCGGAGGAGAGCACGCCGACCGTGACGCCGAGCATGTCGTAGATCGGCTTCATCCACTCCGCGTCGCGGCGGGCCAGGTAGTCGTTCACCGTCACCAGGTGGACGCCCTTGCCGGCCAGCGCGTTGAGCGCCACGGCGAGCGTGGCCGTGAGGGTCTTGCCCTCGCCGGTCTTCATCTCGGCGATCGAGCCGTCGTGCAGCACCATGCCGCCGATCAGCTGGACGTCGAAGTGGCGCATGCCGAGCGAGCGCTTGCCCGCCTCGCGCGTGAGCGCGAAGGCCTCGAACAGCAGGTCGTCGAGCGACTCGCCGTTCTCGGCGCGCTCCTTCAGCTCAGCGAACTCGCTGCGCAGCTCCTCGTCCTCGAGCAGCTCCATTTCGGCCTCGAGGTCGTTGATCCGCGCGACCTGCTGCTGGAACTCCTTGAACTTCTTGCCCTCGCCGATGCGAAGAGCGCGGTCGAGAATGGACATGGGGCAAGGGTAGCGAGAGAGAACGTGGTGCTACAGGCGTCAGATTCCGCTCTTTGCGACCTGCGACCTAGGCGGTCCTTGGCTCCGCCGCTGCCTTCTGCTGCTCGCGGCGGCGGCGGCGCTTGTCGCGGTGCCGCTTGACCTGGCGCGCCAAGTCGTCGGTGGCTTCGTTGATCGAGCGGACCATGTTGTCCGTGGCCTCGCGCGCGCGAAGCGTCACGCCTTTGAGGTGGAGGGTGATCTCCGCGATCTGCGACTGGGTCGCGTTCCGCGGATTGCGCTCCTCGGTGAGCTCGACCTCTGCCAAAGCCAGCTCGGAGACCTGCTTGGCGATCTTCTGGAAACGCTTCTCGATGCGCCCCCGAAGCTCGTCACCGACCGACACGTTGCGCCCCTTCACCTCGATGCGCATGCGCCCTCCTTAGATCGATGTATCCCGCACCTCCGATGGTACCGGGGAGCACAACTCGGCCAGAAGGCCTCCCGCGACCTCGCCGGACCCCGCGGAGTGCACGCAAAGTTCAGCGCCCCGGCGTGCGGGCGTAGACGATCGCGCCGACCTCGCACACTCCGGCGCCCGCCAGCGCGGCCGCGCACGCCGCCAGCGTCGAGCCGGTGGTGACCACGTCGTCGACGAGCAGGGCTCGCAGCGGCACGGGTGCCCCGGCGCGCAGGCGGATACTGCCCTCGAGTGCGTCGAGGCGTTCCTCGCGTCCACGGCCGACCTGGCTCGCGCGGGCGCCGCCGGAGGTCCGCTCGAGGCAGTCGGCTGTGAGCAGTCCAGACCGCCGCGCCAGAGCGCGCGCCAGCTCCTCGGCCTGATTGAACCCGCGCCGCCGCCGCCGCGCCGCGTGGAGCGGCACGGGCACGAGGGAGCGGCCCTCAAGCAGGCCGGGCGGGGCGTTGGCCGCCATCTGCGCCGCCATCGCGTCCACTAGCGATACGGCGCCGCGGAACTTGAGCGCACGCACGAGCGCACGCGCGGGACCCTCGTAGCTGACCGCGGCCCAGACCGGCACGCCCGACCCCGCCGGCTGCTCGAACGCCATCCAGCGCAGGTCCCCCAGGCACTCGCGGCAGAGCGGCTGATGAAGCGGTGCGGCGGCGCCGCAGGAGAGGCAGAGCGGCGGCGCGACCAGTGACAGCAGGCGAGCGAGGGACATTCGGCCACCCTCCCAGACGGCGTGTTACGCGTGGGCACCAGACTGCGACAATTGCGCGCGTGCGCTGTAACAAAGCCGCTACATGGGGCGACGCCGTGCGCGCTGGGCGGCGGCCGCGGTGACCCACCCCCGCTACCACTGGACGTTCGATCCCGCGCAGCTGATCGTCCTCGTCCTCTACGTCTACTTCTACCTGCGCCGCTTCGTCCACGCGCGCGCCGAGGCGGGCGGCCGCGGCGCCGGCCCGCTGCAGCTCGCGGCATTCATCGGCGCGGTACTGGTGATGCTGATCGCGCTCGTCTCGCCACTGGACGCGCTCGGCGAGGACTACCTCTTCTCGATGCACATGGTCCAGCACATCCTGCTCGGCGACATCGCGCCGCTGCTCGTGCTGCTCTCGCTATCGCGCGTGATCATGCGGCCGCTCACCCGCCGGCTGATGTCGGTAGAGCGCGCGCTCGGGCCCTTCGCCCATCCCGCCACCGGCATCGCGGTGTGGCTGACCATGATCTACATCTGGCACATCCCGGCGATGTACGACGCAGCGCTCAACCACTCGGCGCTGCACGCGCTCGAGCACGCCTGCTTCTTCGCCGGGGGGATCGCCGTGTGGTGGCCGTTGATCCAGCCGGTGCCGATGCGCCGCCGACTCACCGGGCTGTCCGTGTTCGGCTACCTGATCGCGGCGAAGATCAGCATCGGGCTGCTCGGGATCTTCCTCACCTGGTCGCACGGCGTGGCCTATCCGTACTACGAGCACGTGCCGCGCATTTGGGGACTCAGCCCGATCGAGGACCAGAACCTCGGCGGCGCGATCATGATGGTCGAGCAGTCGATCGTGCTGGTGATCGCGTTCGCGGTGCTGTTCGTGCGGATGCTGCTCCAGTCCGAGGAGGAGGAGCGGCGGCGCGAGCGCTTCGAGGATCCGGCGCCCGTGGCGTGACGCGGGAACGACCGTGACGGCGCTGCTCGAGCGACTGGGCGTTGAGCGGCCGCTGGTGCAGGCCGGAATGGGCGGAGGCATCGCCCGCGCCGAGTTGGCCGCCGCCGTTTCCGAGGCGGGCGGTCTCGGCACGCTCGGCATCCTGCCGGCGGCGCTGCTCGCCGAGGACCTGGAGAAGGCGCGCGGCCTCACCGAGCGGCCGGTCGCCGTGAACCTGCTGCTCAACCTCGCGCGCGCGAAGCACTGGGAGGTGGCGCGCCGGGCGGACGCGGTGGTCACGTTCTGGGGGCGCCCGCGACGGCGCACCGAGGGCGTCTGGCTGCACCAGTGCGGCTCGGTGGAGGAGGCGACGGCAGCGCGGGCCGCGGGGGCTGACGGCGTGATCGTGCAGGGAGTCGAGGCGGGCGGTCATGTGCGCGGCACGACGCCCGCGCTCGATCTGCTCGCTCAGGCACGGGCCGCATTGCCCGATGGCTATCCGCTGCTCCTGGCCGGCGGCATCGCCGACGCATCCGACGTTCGCCGCGCGCTCGACGCCGGCGCCGAGGCGGCGGTGCTCGGCACGCGCTTCGTGATGAGCGAGGAGAGCGGCGCGCAGCGGGCGTACAAGCAGCGGCTGATGGAGTCGCGCGAGACCGTGCTCACCGAGCTGTTCGGCCTCGGCTGGCCCGCGGCGCCTCACCGGGTGCTGTGGAACGAGGCGGCCGAGCGCTGGTTGCGCGACGACCCGCGCGGGCCGCGCTGGGTACGGCTGGCCAACCGCGTCACGGGCCCAGCGCTCGCCCGGCTGCCGGACTCGATCCAGGCGCGGACCCTGAAGAGCCAGCGCGCGGGCATCCCGTTCCTCTCCCCGCAGCCGGCGAGCCTCAGTGCGCCGCGCACCCTGCTCGACGCGGGCGCGCTGTACGCGGGGGAGAGCGTCGCTCGCATCCACGACGTGCGGCCCGCGGGCGAGCTTGTGCGCGACTTGACCGACGTCGTCTAGGGTCGGCCACGGTGCGACCGAAGCTCTACATGTTCCCCGGCTCGCACCCGTGCGAGTGCGCGGAGGCCGGGTTCCGCATCAAGCGCATCAGCTACACGCGAGTGAACCTGATCCCCGCCTTCCACAAGCTGGTGGTGCGGGCGCACTTCCCCGGCACGACCGTGCCCGCCCTGGAGCTCGACGGCGAGCAGATCGTGGGCTCGCGCGCGATCCTGCGGCGGCTCGAGGAGCTCCAGCCGGAGCCGCGCCTGCTCCCGGAGGACCCTGCGCTGCGCGCTCGCGTGGAGGAGGCCGAGGCTTGGGGCGACGAGGTGTTGCAGCCACTCGTGCGCCGGCTCGCGTGGGCGGGGCTGCGCCGCGACACCGGCGCGATGCTGAGCTACGCCGCGAACGCGAAGATGCCGCTGCCGCGGCCGTTCCTCAGGCTGGGCGCCCGGCCCGTGGCGGCTGTCGCCTCGCGCATGAACAGGGCCGGCGACGACGAGGCGCTGGCCGACCTGCGGGCGCTCCCCGGGCACCTCGACAGGATCGAGGCGTGGATGGCGGAAGGCGTGATCGGAGGCGAGATGCCCAACGTCGCCGACCTCCAGATCGGCGCCGCGGTCCGCCTGCTCGGCAGCTTCAAGGACTTGGGCCCGCTGCTCGCCGGCCGCGCCTGCGTGAAGCTCGGCACGCGCGGCTTCGAGCCGCCGGTGGGCCGGATTCCCGCCGGCACGCTCCCAGCGCACTGGCTGACGCCCACGCCCGCCTGACACGCGTCCCGGGCCTGGGTGACGCCTCGGCGACCGCCGGCGGCCGTGAACCGCTCTGCCAAAGGCAGCTCGGAATTCGACCGTGAGCTTTGCCCGGCTGATCTGTTCCAACGACTCGACAGGTGCTGGACGCCGGCGGCCGGCTGCCCTCGGCCCGCCGGCCTCCAGCGCCGCTGTCAGCCTTCGAGCAGCGTGCCGTCGTCGATGTGCTGGTCGCCCTCGATCCGCACCGACCCGCGCACCACGACGCCGGCGCCGAACACCACGTCGCCGTCGACGGTGAGCCGGTCGCAGTCCTTCAGGGACGGGGGGCCGGCCGGGAAGTGCGCGTCGAAGTCGCGGATGAGCTTGTAGTGCGCTGAGTCGAGATCCACCAGCGGCGGCTCGTCGCGGACCAGCCGCATCTCGGCCTCGTCCGTGAGCTCGTAGGCGTCCGAGCGCACCACGAGCAGGTCGTTCGTGGTCTTCACCGGGGCGAACCGCGCGCGCTCCACCTCGATCGCCGCGGCGCCCTCGAAGACGTCGATCGCCGCGCCCATCGCGGTCTCGAGCTGGAACACGGCGGGGCTCGAGGAGTCGCCAGGGTCGACGGTCTTGCGGTTGACGATCATCGGCAGGCCGAGCACGCCGTCGCGCTCGTCGAGCACGGCGTTGAGCGTGCGCAGGTTGAGCCAGAGGTTGTTGCTGTTGAAGTAGAGGTGGCGCTCGATGTCCTGGAAGGCGTCCTCGTCCTCTTCGCGCGTCTGCGCCGACTCGCGCAGCACGAGCCCCTCGCCCTTGCGGACCGCGATGTGGCCGCCCTTGCGGTCGCTCTCCGAACGCCGCAGCACCTCCATCGCAAACGGCAGTTCCTCGCGCGCGAACCAGGCGAGGATGCGCGGCTCGAGCACCGCGCCGAGGTTGTCGGAGTTGGCGACGAAGGCGTACTCGTAACCGCGGTCGAGCAGCTTCTCCAGCATCCCGGAGGTGACGAGCGAGGTGTAGAGGTCGCCGTGGCCCGGCGGCGCCCACTCGAGCTCGGGGTCCTCCGGCCACTCGGCGGGCACGAGGCCGTCGGCGAGGATCTTCGGCACGCGGCCCTGCAGGAAGTCGAGCGGAACGTCGGCCTCGAGCTCTGGGTAGCGCTCGAGCGCCTTCAGCGAGTCCTCGCGCGTGCGGAAGCTGTGCATCAGCACGAGCGGCAGCCGGATGCCGTGGCGCTCGCGCAGCCCCAGCACCTGGCGCGCGATCACGTCGAGGAAGGTGAGCCCCTCCTTGACCTCGAGCAGCGACTTGGCGCCGGTCATCCCCATGCTCGTGCCGAGCCCGCCGTTGAGCCGGATCACGACCGCCCGCGCGAGTGCCTGTTCGCCGTCCTCGCCCGGGTCCGGCAGCTCCGCGGCGCTCGGCAGGTCGCGCGCGGGCCCGATCTCGTCCTCGGCGATGGTGCCGGTCTCGCCCGAGGCGAGACGCTCGTAGTAGTGGCGGAAGGTCTCCACCGCCACGTCTGGCGCGGCGTCGGCGCGCATCTTCTCGAGGGCTTGTTCGAGGCCGTCCGGCATGGGCGGCCCGCGATGCTACGACATGGCATGCTGACCCGATGACCGTGGCCGTGACGGGCGCAGGCGGGTTCATGGGCTCGGCGGTCTGCCGCCGGCTCGTGGCCGACGGGCACAGCGTGGTGGGGCTCGACATCGCTGACGGCGCCGCCGACACGGTGCGCGCCGCGGGCGCTTCGTTCCGCCGCTGCGACGTGACCGACGGCCCAGTGGTGGAGCAGGCGCTCGCCGACGCAGAGCTGGTGGTGCACACCGCGGCGCTGGTGGGCGACTGGGGAACCTGGGAGCAGTTCAGGCGCGTGAACCTGGACGGAACACGCAACGTGATGGCCGCCGCCGAGCGCGCGCGGGCGCAACGGGTGGTGCACATCTCCTCCGTGGCGGTCTGGGGCTACGAGTTCACCGAGGACGTGAGCGAGGACGATCCGCCCCGTCCTTGCGGCGTGCCCTACATCGACACGAAGGGCTGGTCCGAGGACCTCGCACGGGCGGCGGGCGCCACCGTGGTGCGGCCCGGGGACGTGTACGGGCCGGGCTCGACCTACTGGTGCGCGCGCCCGGTGAGGGCGCTCAAGGCAGGCCAACTCCGGTTGCCGGCGCCAGGCGATGGGCTGATCACGCCCGTCTACATCGATGACCTCGTGGATTGCATCGCCCGCGCGCTCACCATGCCGGAGGGCGCGGGCCAGGCGTTCACGGCCTGGGACGGCCATGCGGTGACCGCCGCGGAGTTCTTCGGCCACTACGCGCGAATGCTCGGCAAGGAGCGGGTGCCAACGGTGCCTCCGCCGCTGGCCCACGCTGCCGGCTGGGCGATGGAGAAGGTCGCGAGGTTCACCGGCACCCCGCCCGCGGTCACGCGCGATGCCATCGTGTTCATCTCGCGCAAGGCCACCTACCCGAACGCCCGCGCCCGTGGGTTGCTGGGCTGGGAACCGAAGATCGGCCTCGAGGAGGGCATACGCCGCAGCGAGGCGTGGCTGCGTGCGCAGGGCATGATCTAGAGGGTGCGTGTCTCTCCTCCACAGTTCGTTGCTCGCGAGGTGGGCCCGGCGGCGATCGGCGCGCTCGTGGTGGGCGATGCCGTGCTCTGGGCACTCGCCAAGCCGGCGGGCGAGCCGGTCCGCCGCTACGTGGGCCAGCTCTTTGGCGCGGAGTCGATCCTGCTCCTATCGATCGCCCTGGTTCTGATCAGCACCCTGCCGTGGGTTGAGGAGTGGTTCGACGGGATCGACCGCGCCGCCATCTGGCACCGGCGCGCTGCGATCACCGGTCTGGTGCTGCTCGCTCCGCACATCCTGCTCTCGTCGAATCCGAACGGGACGGCGCTCGGCGGGCCGCTGGGCGCGATCGGCGCGATCGGGATGGTGGCGCTGGCCGCATGGGCGATCCTGCCGCGCTGGCAGTCGGTGGTGCCGGGGCAGCTGCGCGGGCTGGTGGTGGCCGCCCGGGATGCGCCGGGCGTGCGCGAGGTGCGCCGCATCTTCGGCGGCTACGAGCGCTGGCGCCTGTTGCACCGCACCACCGGATTGTTCGTGGCCGCCGGCTTCTTCCACGGTGTGCTCGACGGCACGCCGTGGCACGGCGCACCCGTGCTGCGCTGGACCTACGTGGCGATCGGCGGCATCGGGCTGGCGTTCTACGTCTACCGCGAGCTGCTGGCCCATTACTTCCTGTCGCTGCACGACTACGAGGTGGACGAGGTCCGGGAGGTGGCCGACGGGCTCACCGAGATCGCGCTACGCCCGCTCGGGCGGCACGTGGAGTACATGCCGGGGCAGTTCGCGATGGTCTACCTGGAGGGCAAGGACGGCTGGCACCGGCATCCGTTCACGATCGCGAGCGCCCCGCACGAGGGCGTGATCCGCGTGACGGTGAAGGCGCTCGGCGACTACACGTCGCGCCTGCGCGAGGTCATCGAACCGGGCATGCCGGCCGTGATCGGAGGTCCCCACGGCCGCTTCAGCCACCAGCGGGGAACCGCGCGCCAGGTGTGGATCGCCGGGGGCGTGGGCGTCGCGCCCTTCCTGAGCTGGCTGCGCGCCCTCGACGGCGACGCTCCGCAGCGAGTCGACTTCTTCTACACGTCAGACGGCGAGGCCCCGTTCGCCGACGAGATCCGGGCTATCGCCGGCCGGCACGCTTCTCTGCGCGCCCACCTCATCGATACCAGCGTGGAGGGCCGGCTCACACCCGACCAGGTGCTCGCGGCCACCGACGGCGATCCGGGCGAGCTCTCGGTGTTCATGTGCGGCCCGCAGGGGATGCTGCGCACCTTCCAGTCCCAGCTGCGCTTGGCGGGCGTCCCGGCCAGACGCATCCATCGCGAGTACTTCGACTGGCGCTGAGGAGGCGCGGGCGAGCGTCTAGGTCCCCTGCTCCCACGAGCTCAGGTAGTCGAGCTGCTTCTTGGTCAGCTCGTCGATCGTCACGCCGAGCGCCTCCAGCTTGAGGCGGGCGATCTCGCGGTCGATCTCGCTGGGCACCGCATGCACGCGCTTGTCGAGCGAGTCGCCCTCGCGCGCCAGGTGCTCCACCGACAGCGCGTGGGCGCTGAAGTGCATGTCCATCACGGCGCCCGGGTGGCCCTCGGCGCCGGCCAAGTTGATCACGCGGCCCTCGGCCAGGAGGTGGAGCCGCTTGCCGCCGGTGAGCACGTGCTCCTCCACCAGCGGGCGCACCACGCGCTTGGACTTGGTGAGCTTCTCGAGCGCCGGCTTGTCGATCTCCACGTCGAAGTGGCCGGCGTTGCAGAGCAGCGCGCCGTCCTTCATCGCCTTGAAGTGGGCAGTGGTGAGCACGGCGCGGTTGCCGGTGATGGACACGAACACGTCCCCGAGCGCGGCGGCCTCGAGCGCCGGCATCACCTCGTAGCCCTCCATCGCGGCCTCGAGGGCACGCAGCGGATCGACCTCGCAGACGATCACCTTGGCCCCGGCGCCGCGCGCCCGCAGAGCAACCCCGCGCCCGCTCGAGCCGTAGCCGATCACCACCACTCGGCTGCCGGCGAGCAGCACGTTGGTGGCGCGCACGATGCCGTCGAGCGTGGACTGCCCGGTGCCGTAGCGGTTCTCGATCAGGCTGGCCGCGGCGGCGTCGCTCACCGCAAGCACGGGAAACGCGAGCCGCCCCGCCGCCTCCAGCGCGCGCACGCGCAACGCGCCCGTGGTTGTCGACTCGGTACCGCCCAGGATCTCCGGCAGCTGCTCCTCGCGCTGCGAGTGCAGCACCGAGATCAGGTCCGCGCCGTCGTCGAGCGTCACGCGCGGGTGCTTGTCGCAGACCGCCTCGATGTGGCGGTAGTAGGTGGCCGGATCCTCGCCGTGAATGGCAAACACCTCGGCGCCATGACGGTCCACCAGCGCGGCCGCCACGTCGTCCTGCGTGGAGAGCGGGTTGGACGCGCAGATGGCAACCTGAGCGCCGCCGGCCTGCAACGCCCGCACGAGGCCCGCGGTCTCCGCCGTCACATGGAGACAGGCGGAAACCGCAAGCCCGTCGAGCGGCCGCTCTTCAGCGAACCGCTCGCGGATGTGGTGCAGGACCGGCATCTGGGAGTCGGCCCACTCGATACGACGCTCGCCGTCGTCGGCGAGTCCGATATCGGCAATGTCGTGGCTCAGTAGCGGTAATGCTCCGGCTTGTACGGGCCGTCCACCGGCACGCCGATGTACGCGGCCTGGTCCTCGGTGAGCTCGGTGAGGTGGACGCCCAGCGCGTCGAGGTGCAGCCGCGCGACCTTCTCGTCGAGCTTCTTCGAGAGCACGTACACCTGCTTCTCGTACTCGTCCGTCTTCGTGAACAGCTCGATCTGGGCGATCGTCTGGTTCGTGAACGAGTTCGACATCACGAAGCTCGGGTGCCCCGTGGCGTTGCCGAGGTTGAGCAGCCGGCCCTCGGACAGCAGGATCACCGAGTGGCCGTCGGAGAAGCGCCACTCGTCCACCTGCGGCTTGATGTTGATGCGCTCGATGCCCGGGGTCTTCGCCAGGCCGGCCATGTCGATCTCGTTGTCGAAGTGGCCGATGTTGCCCACGATCGCCTGGTGCTTCATCCGCGCCATGTGGTCGGCGGTGATGATGTCCTTGTTGCCCGTGGTGGTGACGAAGATGTCCGCCGTCTCCACGACGTCCTCGAGCGTCTTCACCTCGTAGCCCTCCATCGCGGCCTGGAGCGCGCAGATGGGGTCGATCTCGGTGACAATCACGCGGGCGCCCTGGCCGCGCAGCGACGACGCGCAGCCCTTGCCGACGTCGCCGAAGCCGCAGATCACGGCCACCTTGCCGCCGATCATCACGTCGGTGGCGCGGTTGATGCCGTCCACCAGCGAGTGGCGGCAGCCGTAGATGTTGTCGAACTTCGACTTGGTCACCGAGTTGTTGACGTTGATCGCCGGGAACAGCAGCTGGCCGGTCTCCTGCATCTGGTAGAGCCGGTTGACGCCGGTGGTGGTCTCCTCGGTCACGCCCTTGATGCCCGCGGCGATGTTCGTCCAGCGCTGGTTGTCCTCGTCGAGCGAGCGCTGCAGCACGCCGAGGATCACCTTCATCTCCTCGTTGTCGGTCGACTCCGGCGACGGGACCGCGCCCGCCTTCTCGTACTCCACGCCCTTGTGGACGAGCAGCGTGGCGTCGCCACCGTCGTCGAGGATCATGTTCGGGCCGTCGCCCTCGGGCCAGCGCAGCACCTGCTCGGTGCACCACCAGTACTCCTCGAGCGTCTCGCCCTTCCACGCGTACACGGGCACGCCCTGCGGATCCTCCGGCGTGCCGTTCGGGCCGACCACCACGGCGGCCGCGGCGTGGTCCTGGGTGGAGAAGATGTTGCAACTGCACCAGCGAATCTCGGCGCCGAGCGCCACCAGCGTCTCGATCAGGACGGCCGTCTGGATCGTCATGTGCAGCGAGCCGGTGATGCGCGCGCCCTTGAGCGGCTGCGACGCACCGAACTCCTCGCGACACGACATCAGGCCGGGCATCTCGTGCTCGGCCAGCTCGATCTCCTTGCGGCCGAACGCCGCGAGCGACAGGTCGGCCACCTTGTAGTCGGCGGTCTTCTCGGTGGTTGGGGTGGTGGTCATGCAGCCTCCATTGGCGTATCAGAGATTCGTGCGGGATTTCCTCATGCGGCGATGCCGAGCAGGCGTTGGTGCTTCTCCTGCTCCCAGCTCAGCCAGTCATCCGAGGCGACGCCCTCCGGGCGCCGCGGGGCAGCCTCGAACCATGCGTCCACGGCCTTGCTCAGCTCGTCGTCTTCGCGCATGCGCTTGGCGAAGGCGATGTCGGAGAGGCCGCAGTCGAAGCGGTTCAGAAGCTCGCGCAGCGTCCTCAGCCGCTGGAGCTCCTCGGGCCCGAACTTGCGGTAGCCGGACCCGGTGCGGGGAGGCTGAATCAGTCCCACGCTCTCGAGGTAGCGCAGCATGCGCGGTGACCAGCCTGTGGTCTCCGCAGCCTCGTTGATCGTGAGCCCATCCATGCCGAGGGCAACCTTAGCATGGCTGTGTCAAGGTTCGGTGACCGTTGGCCGTTGACCGTCGACCGACTTTGAGCCGCACTTTCACTCCACGCGCTGCCTTTCCCTGGATCGCATATGCGTTCCTCGTGGCCATGATCGGCACGACGCTGCCCACCCCGCTGTATCCGATCTATCAGGGGCGGTTTGGGTTTGGGGAGCTGCTCATCACGGTGATCTTCGCCACCTACGCCGTCGGGGTGATCGTCGGGCTCATCCTCACCGGGCGGCTGTCGGATGAGATCGGGCGGCGCAGGGTGCTGATGTTCGGGCTCGGTTGCGCAACGCTCAGCACCCTGCTCTTCATCGTTGCGCAGAGCGTGGCGCCGATGCTCGTGGCGCGGCTGCTGTCGGGCTTCACGGCCGGCGCGTTCGCGGGCACCGCCACGGCGATGCTGCTCGACCTCGCGCCCGGCGGGCGCCGGGACATCGCCGCCGGCGTGGCCGTGGCGGTGAACCTCGGCGGGCTCGGCCTGGGCACGCTGCTGTCCGGGGCGCTTGCGAGACGGGCACGCTCCCGCTCCGCCTCCCCTACTGGGTGTACCTCGGGCTGCTCGTGCCGGCGGCGCTGGCCGTGGTGCTCGCTCCCGAGACGCTCGAGGTGCGCGAGCATCCGCGCTTCGCGCCGCAGGCCCTCGCCGTGCCGCCCGAGGTGCGCGGCACGTTCGTGCGGGCCTCGCTAGCCGGCTTCTCGGCATTCACGATCTCCCGCGTGTTCGGCGCGGTGGGACCGCTGTTCCTCGGCGTATATCTCGGCTACCACAGCCATCTGCTGGCGGGAACGGTGGTGTTCATCCTGTTTCTCGCCTCGGCGCTCGGTCAGATCGGGTTGGGCCGGGTGTCGGAGCGCACGTCGCTCGTGGGCGGCGCCGTGGCGGTGGTCGTGTCCTCATGCCTGCTGATCGTGGCCCTGGAGGTGGAGTCGCTCCCGGTGCTCGTGATCTGCCGCATCGCGGGCGGGATCGGCCAGGGGCTGGCGGTGGGCGCCGGCCTCTCCGCACTAGGAGCCGACACGCCGCCGCAGCGGCGCGGCGAGGTGTCGGCCACCTTCTTCGTCGTGCTCTACGTGGCGCTGGCCGTGCCCGTGGTGTCCGTCGGGCTGCTCGCGCAGGTGATGAGCCTGCGCAGCGCGGGCGTGCTGATCGCGGCAGTCGCCGCCCTGCTCGGCACGGCGGGCGGCATCAGTCTCGTGGCCCGCGGGCGGGCTGCGGTCAGCGGCGCTTCTTCTTAGCCCCGGGCACGACCCTGAACGTGAGGGCGACCGGGAAGGCGACGTTGCCCGCGGCGTCCGTGGCCTTGATCTTCACGCGGTAGCTGCCCGGCTTGAGCGCGCGCCTTCCGATCCGGCCAGTGAACCTGATCGAGTTCGCGCCCGCCGCGCCGGTGCGGGTGAGCGTGCCCCTCGGCGCGAACCGATGGCAGCGCCGCTTGTTGCGGTTGCGCCGCGAGAGCTTGCGGCAGCGCTTGCCCACGCGCCGGCCGATCTGCGCTTGTGAGATCGCGAGCTTGACTGTGGCGGCCTCGCTGAGCGTGAAGCGGAACGTGGTGCCCACCTTCACCCGCCTCTTGCGCGCGCTGATGGGCGTCGCGCCCCTGCCGACCGCGAACACCCTGTTGGTCTCGCGGACGCCGGTGAGGGCGGGGCGGGTGGTGTCGATCACCACGGGCGGCTGCGGCGGCGCTGACGGCTGGAACTCGTAGGCGCCCACGTCGTGCGCCGCGCCCTGGATCCGAGGGGCGCCCGCAAGGTCGGTGGCGGACTCCCCGGACCCGAGCCCCGCCGGGTCGCCGGCGTCGATCAGCGGCGAGCCTGCGCCGAGGTGGAAGTCGCCCGCGGCGGCGTTGACGAAGCCCGGGTCGCCCATCACGCGGTGCTGCTCCGTCACGGCCGGGTCGGCTGGCGGGCTCGTGTCGTAGTTGGAGTACGCGAGCAGCAGGCTCGGCGGCGTCCCCACGTTGCTGATCGCGAAGCTCTGCTCGAACCCGCGCACGATGCTGTCGCGCACGATGCCCTCCTGGCTGATCACCGTGATGCCGACCGATCCCGGCGTGCCGGGCCCGATCACCGTCAGCGCGTTGGCGTGCATGAACGGCGGGATGCCACCTTGGACCGTCGCAAAGATGCCGTCGGCCCCATCCTGGCCCTGGCCGCCGGGCTCCACGCGGATCAGCGAGTTGTCGATGGTGAGTTCGTCGTCCTCGATGCGGATGCCCTCGTAGGCGTGGATCGCAGTTCGCTCGATTGTCGCGACAGCGCTGCCTGTGAGGCTCGCCCCCATGGGAGCGGAGATGGAGGAGTCGGAAGCCCTCGCGCCGTCTCCCAGCAGCAGCCCCAGCGATCCGTTGGCGGCGAGCGGCACGCTCACGTTGGCCCTGCTGAGGCTCCCGCCGTCGCGGAGACGCACGCCCGTCGAGAATATGGCGCCAACGGGGACGGTCACCGCCACGTTGCTTACCTGGGCCTCGGTATCGATCCCGATTGCGTTCGACACGTTCGGCGCCTGCACGGCGAGGTCGGAGACCGTGGACGCGGTCGAGGTAGTGATCTCGAGAGTTGTGTGGGTGCTGGTGGTAGTTGAGCGGGTCAGCAGGGTGCCTCCGGGTCCGGAGCCCGAGCCGACGATGTCCACACCATTAGGAATGCTCTCGGCGTTTACGTTGTCGAAGGTGCCCGGCCCGATCTCCACTCGATCGTGATTGCCGCTCGTCTCCGCCGCGAAGAGCGCCGCGTTGAGATCGTCCTCGTGGATCCCTCCCGCCGCCTCGCACGAGGGCTTGGCCACGCAGTAGGTCGTGGCGTGCGCGAGCGCGGGGAGCGCCAGCAGTCCTACTGCCGCGCAAACGAGCGCCAGCGTGCGAGCCCGGGCCATGGCCCGAACCTACATCGGGGAACGGCTACGCGCCAGGGTCGAGCTAGCCCAGCTCGACCTTGAAGCGCTCGAGCACCTCGATCGGCGTTGGGTCGGTGCCGTCGAGCGCGGCGAGGTAGACCGACACGAGGTCGCCGAGGAACACGAGCGACATCACCCGCTCGAACGCGCTGTCGCCGACCGACTCGACCACCTCGACGGCCTTCGCGCCGTCGCGCGCGATCTCGGCGGTGAGCTCGATGCGGCGGCGCAGGCGCGGGTGCAGCGTGGAGTCGTCGAGGAACACCACCGACAGCGGCTCGCCGCTCTCCCAGCCGCAGATCTCGTTGTGGTCGGCCTCCGGCAGCTCGGCGTAGAAGGCGTGCAGCTTGGCGTTCTCGTTGATCTGGGTCTTCCAGCGCCTGGCCACGGCTGTTGTGAGACCGGCGCCGTAGGTGACGGAGATCGAGCCCTGCAGGGTGCGGGCGAGGGACTTGGCGAGCGAGTCCTCCGGGGCGTCGGGCCCCCAGTCTTCGCTGAGCCCGCGCTCGAGCGCCGCGGCCGCCTCCACCTCGGAGCGCAGCGAGGGCGTGACGCCGCACAGCGCCGCCACCTCCAGGGAGCAGACCGCCCCGTAGCCCACCGCCGCGCGCGGCAGCATCCCCGACGGCACGCCGATCACGGGCACGCCGTCGGCGCGGGCCAGCTCGGCAAGCTTGCCGCCGGTGGTGACCGCGATGCGCTGGGCACCTGCCTTGGCGGCGGCCTCATAACAGGCCAGCGTCTCCTCCGTGTTGCCCGAATGGCTCGAGCAGAGCACGGCGGAGTCCTCGCCCACCCAGGACGGCAGCTCGTAGCCCCGGACGGTGAAGATCGGGTGCCTGGCCCGGGCGCCGATCGCGGCCGCCGCGAGATCTGCGCCGATGGCCGAACCGCCCATTCCACATATGGCGAGGCCGCCGGGAGCGTCGAAGCTCTTGATGTCCGCCGACTCCACGCGCCAGAGCGCGTCCGTGAGGTGGGCGGGCTGCTCGAGCACGTCGCCGAGCATTCCCCGCGGGTCGACGGCGGCGATCGCCTCGCGTGTGAGGTCCGTCCCGCTCATCCGACCCTGGCTCCGGGCTCGAGGCGCGCGTTGGCCGCCACCACCTCGCCGGCCTCCACCGTCACGCCGCTGCCGAGCATCGCGCCCGGCTCGATCTCTGCGCCGTCGCCCACGTGCACGCCGTCGCCGAGCACGGCCTCGCGGATGGTGCAGCCGCTGCCGACCAACACGCGCTCATGCAGCACCGAGCGCTCCACGAACGACTCAGCTCCCACGCTGCAGTGCGCACCGAGCACGCTCTGAGGACCGATGTGGGCACCGGCCACGAGCGCCGGCTCGTAGATCAGCGAGCCGGTCTCGTCGCGCGGCGGGAGCGTGCTCTTCACGCGGCCGGACAGCAGGTCGTAGGTCGCATCGAGGTAGCGCTCGGGCGTGCCGATGTCGATCCAGTAGCCGTCAGACATGAAGCCGTAGAGCCCGTGGCCCACGAGTGCGGGGAAGATCTCGCGCTCGAATGACACGGCGCGACCGGACGGGATGCGTTCCACCACCTCGCGCTCGATCACGTAGGCGCCGGCGTTGATCCGGTTGGTGGGCGCCGGGCCCGGCGACTTCTCGAGGAACTCCTCCACCGCGCCGCCCTCGTCGGTGGGCACGACGCCGTAGCTGGCCGTGTCCTCCACGGCGATGAGGGCGAGGGTGGCGCTCGCCTTCTTCTCCTCGTGGAAGGCGAGCTGGGCGCTGAGGTCCATGTCGGTGAGCACATCGCCGTTGAGGATGAAGAGGCGGTCCTCGAGCAGCCCCTCGTCGGCGGCCAGGCGCACGGGCCCGGCGGTGCCGAGCGGCTCGTCCTCGTGCACGTAGCGCAGGCGCATGCCCTCGTGCTCGTCGCCGAGCACGTCCTCCACCTGCTGCGCGAGGAAGCCGCAGGAGAGCAGAACGTCGTCCACGTCGTGGGCGCGCAGCCAGTCGAGCATGAAGGTGAGGAACGGGCGGCCGGCCAGCGGCATCACCGGCTTGGGGACGGTGTGCGTGAGCGGGCGTAGACGAGTGCCCTCGCCCCCGGCGAGTACGAGTGCCTGCATGTTGCTAGCGCCCTACGCCCTCGTAGGTGAAGCCGGCCGCGACGAGCTTGTCGCGGTCGAGGAAGTTCCGGCCGTCCACTACGAGGGGTGTCTTCATGAGCGTCTTCACGTCGTTTACCCAGTCGAGCTCGCCGAACTCCGGCCACTCGGTCACGAGCACGGCGCCATCGGCCCCATCGAGCGCCTCCTGCGGCGTCGCGCAGATCCTGACGCCCGCGCCGAGCACGTCGGCGGCCCTGTCTCCCGCCACGGGATCGTACGCCCTCACGTTCGCGCCCTCGCCCTGAAGCCGTCCGGCGAGCACGAGACTCGTGGCCTCGCGGATGTCGTCGGTGTTGGGCTTGAACGCCACGCCCAGCAGCGCGATCTCCTTGCCCGCGAGTGGCCCGAGGTGCTTCTTGAGCTTGTTGACGGTGCGCCGCTTCTGCAGCTCGTTGACCTCGATCACGGCGGTGAGGAGTTGGAAGTGGTAGCCGGAGTTTCCTGCAAGTTGCTTGAGCGCTGAAACATCCTTCGGGAAACAGGAACCGCCGAAGCCGATGCCCGCCTGCAGGAATTTTGGGCCGATCCGGTCGTCGAGCCCCATTCCCCGGGCGACCTCCTTCACGTCCGCGCCCAGCTCCTCGGACACGTTGGCGATCTCGTTGATGAAGGAGATCTTGGTGGCGAGGAAGGCGTTGGATGCGAGCTTGATCATCTCCGCGCTCGCCACATCGGTGCGCACGATCGGCCCGCCGAGCGGCTCGTAGAGGGCGGCCACGCGGTCGGCGAACTGCTCGGAGCCCTCGTCGGCACCCACCACCACGCGGTCGGGCTTCATGAAGTCGTCCACCGCCGAGCCCTCCTTGAGGAACTCGGGATTCGAGACGTACGCCAGCCCACCGCTGCGGCGCCGGATCGAGCGCCCGGTGCCCACCGGCACGGTGCTCTTCATCACGAGGGCATGCTTGGAGTGATCGCCGATCTCCTCGAGCACCTTCTCGACGCGCGACAGGTCCGCGTCGCCCGAGTAGGTGGGCGGCGTGTCCACGCAGCAGAAGAGCAGCTCGGCGGCGCCCAGCACCTGGCCCATGTCGGTGGTGAAGTGCAGGCGTTCGCCGTTGCGCTCCACCAGCTCGGGCAGGCCCGGCTCGTAGATCGGCAGCTCGCCGCGCTCCAGCGCGTCGACCTTCCCCTGCACGATGTCCCGGCAGTGGACCTCGTGGCCGAGCTCGGCGAAGCAGGCCGCCGTGACCAGGCCGACCCAACCCACACCGATGACGCCTATCGGCTCTAGTTCAGGCATTGCGACGGCGGGAGCCTATAGAGAGCGTGCCGTGCGGGCGATCGTGACCATCTGCTTCTCGCTGAGCGCGCCGGACAGCGTGTTCTGCACCCAGTAGACGGCCTTCTTGGTCTTCCACGCCACCGTGCGCGTGACGTTGCCCTCGAAGTAGAGGTCGTATTCCTGGCCGTGGTAGTGGCGCACCTCGTGCTCGCCCTTGAGAATCGGCGGGTTCTGGAGCGCGATCCCCTGGATGCCCCAGTACTGGCCGGGCTGGGCCGGATCCGCGTTGTACACGACCATCCGGTAGGCCGGGAAATGCTTGTGGCTCTTGGAGATGAAGTCGTAGGCGCGCGGGGTGAGGAAGCGGTCGCGGCCCGTGATCAGGCGCGGGTAGTAGACCGGTATCTGGGCGCCGGCGGAGACGGTCTGGAGCGCCACGTTGCGGCCCAGGCTGCTCGCGTCGATCAGGCCCAGCGTGGCCGGGCTGGTGCCGTGCTTGCGCCGGTGGTGCTTCTTGCTGGTCGTCTTCTTCGCCGGCGTCGGTCTTGCTCGCCACGCCGATGAACTCGCGGGCCATCTTGTGCATCTGCGAGTCGCTGGCGAACACGTAGCTCGCCCCGAGCGTGCCGTCGAACGGAATCTGCTGGATCGGGTGGCCGGCCGACGCCAGCGCAAGCTTGAGCAGCCGCAGCACGGCTGAGGTGGAGTGGATGTCCGAGCGCGTGTACTTGCCGAAGATCTTGAGCAGCTTGTGGCGCTCTCCGAACAGCGTGCTGATGCCGATCTGCTGCTTCATCTGGCCGAGGAACTGCTGCTGGCGCGAGGCGCGCACGATGTCGGTGTCGGTGTGGCGGAAGCGGACGAAGGACAGGGCGTCGCGGCCGCAGATGCGCTGGTAGCCCGGCTGCAGGTCGATCGCCGCGAAGCTGCCGCCCGGGTTGTAGTAGCGGTGGTCGATGTCCATGTAGACGCACCCGAGCCGGTTCACGGCGTCCACGAAGCCGAGGAAGTTGACGCTGATCACGTGGTTGATGCGCAGGCCCGTGATCTCCTTGACCGTCTCGAGCGTGAGCTTGGCCCCACCGTCGGCGTAGGCCTCGTTGATCTTCGCGATGCCGTGACCGGGAATGCTCACCTTGAGGTCACGCGGGATCGAGAGCAGCGCCGTCGTCTTCTTCGACGGGTCGAGCCGGATCAGGATGATCGTGTCCGAGCGCTGGCCTCCGCCGTAGCCCGAGGCGCCCTTCACGCGCACGTCGGAGCCGATCAGCATGATCGTCTGCGGCTTGCCGGGCGCCGGAATGGCGAGGTCGTTGCCGAGCTGGAGCTGCGGCGACTCGCGGAAGGCGTCCACCACGCCCTTGACCTCGTGGAAGGCCGCCACCGAGGTGGCGCCCGCGGCCGCCATCACGATCAGGAACGCACCCAGAAGGATGCGCTTCCAGAGACCGCCTCCTCGTGGGAACTCGTCAGGCAATGCGCAGGTGCTTGTTCGGGATCTGTTCCTGGCCGATCAGGTGTACGAACTCCACAAGGGCCGCCCGGTAGCGGGACAGCGACGGTATCGACACCCACTCCTCCGGGCCGTGGTGGCCGGCGCCCTCGGGACCGAACTCCACCGCCGGCACGCCAGCCTCGATGAAACTGATCGCGTCGGACGCCCCGTCGCGGCCCACGGAGATGCGCTCGGCGGGCGTGCCCTCCGCCACCGCGGAGGCCAGCAGCTGGACGTACGGGTTGCTGCGCTCGACGATCGCGGGCGCGCGTGTGAACACCTTGGCCACGTGCACGTCCGGGATCGCGCGCACGTGCTCGAGGATGTCCTCGGGATCCTGGCCGGGCAGGTAGCGCACGTCCACGTCCATCGCGCACAGGTCCGGCACCTTGTTGATCACGTCGCCGCCGATGATGCGGCCCAGGCTGATCGAGGGGCGGTCGAAGAACTCCGAGGACTCGCGAGAGAAGGGCAGCGACTCGATCTGGCGGAAGACGTCGATCGCCTTCAGCACGGCGTTGTCGCCGAGCCACGGCGTGGAGCCGTGGGCAGACTTTCCGCTGACCTCGATGCGCATGGCAAGCACGCCCTTCGCCTGGACGCCGATGTGCAGGTCCGTGGGCTCGCCGGTGATGGCGAAATCGCCCGTATAGCCCTGTTCGACCAGGTAGTCCGAGCCCCTCTGCGTGATCTCGTCGGACTCCTCATCGGACACCACCACGAGATGCACGCGCACCCCGTCCTGCTCCGCCAGGTCGCGCGCGGCCACCATCATCGACGCCAGGCCGCCCTTCATGTCGTAGGCGCCGCGGCCGAACAGCCGGTCGCCGTCAATGCGCGGCACGAACTGCTCCGGACGCCCGGGCACCACGTCCAGATGGCCGTGGAGGATCACCGTGGGCACGTCCGCGCCCGCGGCTGCGCCAACCGTGGCCGCAATCACGGGAAGACCGTTGTGGCTGCCCACCCGAACGTCCACGTCGCGGGACTCGAGCCAGCCCTTTATGAAGCCGGCCGCGCTCTGAATCCCCTCGAGGCTGCAGGTGTCGTAGGTGATCAGGCGCTCGGCGAGAGCGTGTTCCTGCATCCCCGGTGAGGATAACGGGGGTGCCCTCGACCTAGCCCTGCTGCGGCATGGGAGGGCTAGAGTGGATCGAATCCGGGGGATCGCGTGGCCATGCAGCCCACCGCTGAGAAACCAACGGACGAGCATCCCGCCGTCCAGCTAGAGGAGAGCGCGCCGAGTCGCGAGCTGTTCGCGCGCCTCAAGCAGCTCGCGGGCACGGATACCGGCCAGGCCGCGTCGATGGCGGTCGCGGTGATGGCCCAGAACGTGCTCGGCCTCGCCTTTACGGTGGTGTTCGCGCGCTTGCTCGGCAAGGACGGCTATGGCTCGCTGGCCGCTCTCGTGGCGGCGTTCCTGATCCTGTCGATTCCCGGCACCGCGCTGCAGGTGACCGTCGCGCGCGAGGTGAGCGGTGCGCTGGCCACGGGAGAGGCGGCGCGCGGGGCCGCGATCCGTGGCTGGATGCGCAGCCTGCTGTTGGCCGCCGCGGGGGTGACGGTCGTGTCGCTTCTGCTGCGCGGGCCGATCGGCTCGGTGATCGGCGTGGACACGCACTGGGCCGCGGGTGCCGTGGTGCCCACCGCGGTGCTGTGGCTCGTGCTGTGCGTGCAGCGCGGCGCGCTCCAGGGCTTCCAGCGCTACCGGCTCGTGGGCGTGAGCCTGGTGGGCGAGGCCGCCACGCGCCTGATCTTCGGCCTGATCCTCGTCGGGGCCGGTCTCGACGTGGCCGGGGCGTTCGTCGGCTCCACGATGTCGATCGCGGCCATGGCCTCGCTGCTCGGCTGGGCGCTTCACCAGGAGCTCGACACCGCACCGCCCGGCCACAAGCCGCCGGTGGGCGAGCGGCTGCGCGACCTCGCGGCGCGCGGCTGGGCGCCGCTCGTGGCGCTGGCGCTGATCGCCGTGCTCCAGAACATCGACGTGATCGTGGTCAAGCACCGCGTGTCCGACGACGCCGCCAGCGCGTACGCGGCCGCCGCCGTGGCCGCGAAGGTGATGGTGTGGATCGCGGTGGGGCTCGGCATGTACCTGCTGCCCGAGGCCACGCGGCGCACGAGCGTGGGCCACGACGCCCGGCCCGTCCTCCTGCGCACGCTGGGCGTGGCCGGCGCCACGGCGGTGCCGATCATCCTCGTGTTCGCCTTCGGCGGCCATCTGCTGCTCGACAAGGTTTTCGGCAAGGACTTCGCAACCGCCGATACTGCGCTGCCGATCCTCGGCGTGGCGATGGCGTTCCTCGCCGTCACCTACCTGTGCGTGCAGTACCTGCTGGCGCTCCACCGCTCGCGCTTCGTTCTCCTGCTGGCGGCGGGAGCCATGCTCGACCCGCTGCTGCTGCTGGTGGTGGGCGACAAGCTCACCAGCATCGCGCTGGTGCTGGCGGCGCTCCAGGCGGTCCTGGCCGCAGCCGTGACGTTCGTCGCGGTGCGCAGGCTCCAGAGCCCGCCTCAGAAGATGAGCGCTAGCGGACCGTGAGGGCGGGCCGAGGCCGCCTGTGGCTGGTATCGGCGGACGCCGCAACGGTCTCGGCTATGAGGCGTGACATCTCGCGCATGAAGCGTGAGACGTCGAAGCGCTCAGCATTCGACACGCAGGCTGCTGGGTCGATCTCCATCGGGTTGAAAGAGGCAACCCGCTCGGCGAGCGACTCCCAGTCGCTCGCCTCGTAGAAGGTGCCCGTGGCGCCCTCGACGACGGTCTCGCAGACGCCGCCCTCCGCGAGTGCGATCACCGGGCGTCCCGCGGCCTGCGCCTCGACTGCTGCAATGCCAAACTCCTCGGTGGCGGTGACCACCAGCGCTTGACAGCCAGCGAGCAGCTCGGCGGCGCGGGCGTCCGAGACGCGCCCCGCAAACGACACGTTGGGCCGCGCAAGGCGCTTCAGTCTCCTCGCGTCGGGGCCGTCGCCCACGACGAGGAGCGGACGGCCCAAACGGTTGAACGCCTCCACCGCCACGTCGATCCTCTTGTGCGGCATCAGCTCGCTGAGCACCAAGTAGTAATCCTGCACCACGCCGCGGGCGAAGCGGCGTGTTTCGACGGGCGGATAGATGACCACCGATTCCCGCGAGAAGTAGCGGTCGATCCGGTGTCTCGTGGTGTCCGAGTTGGCGACGTAGCGGTCCACGCGCTGCGCGGCGATCCAATCGCGTTGGCGCCAGCGGCTGAGCACGGCCGCGAGGGCCGGACGCATGTACGGCGCGGCACGGGAGAGCGTGGCCGCCCGGGCGTTCCACGCATACCGGAACGGGTTATGGCAGTAGCAGACGTGAACCGTGGGCTCGTCCACGACGACGAGGTGCGACCAGGCGCTCGAGCTCGAAACCACGAGGTCATACCCCGTGAGGTCGAACGACTCCATCGCGAGGGGGTAGAGCGGAAGCAGCGACCGAAAGCTCCTCGAGGTCGGCCGCAGCCGCTGTAGGAAAGAGGTGTTGACCGGCCTGTGGCTGAAGCGGCCGTCGGTGCCCACAGGGTCGTAGACGGCGGTGTACACGTCCGCGTCCGGCCAGAGGTCACACATGACCTCGAAGACGCGCTCGGCGCCCCTGAGGTCGAGGAGGAAGTCGTGGACGAGTGCGACGCGTCCGGGGGCCGGCGAGTCCGTTCGCATCCCGAAAAGTCTAACCGCAATCGTCGAAGATTGGAGTATCCCGTAAGAGGGGCGGGCCGCCCCCTCCGCTACGCTCTCATGCCCGGTGAACCGGGCGAGCGTGCGCGCCGAACTGCGGCCGATGGTGGGCGTGACCGCCTCCGAGGCAGGAGCTCGCCTGCTCTCGTTCTGCTTTTACCTCCTGGCCGCGCGTGAGCTCACGACCCACGGCTTCGGTGTGGTCCGTTACACGATCACGCTGTCGTTGCTCGCCTTCGGCGCGACTCAAGTGCTCGTGAACGCGATGACGCGCGAGGTGGGCGCCGCGCGCGGACACGGCCGACGCACCGCCGAGGTGCTCGGATCGAGCCTCGCCATCGGAACCGTGGTGCTCCCTGCGTCGGTGGCTTTGTGCCTGGCGGCGGCGGCCGCGGGGTTAACAGATGGCGCCGATACGGTCGGGCTTATCGCGGCACTCACCGGTCTGGCCGCTCTCCAGCTCTACTACGGAGTCGGTCGGGGGCTGGGCGACCTCACGAGGGCGGCGAGCACCTACGCGGGCGCCTCGCTCGTCCAGCTCGTGGCCTTCGGGATCATCGCCGCGTTGACGCAGGCCAGCCCCCGGACGGCGCTGCTGGTATACGGCCTCAGCAGCCTCGTGCCACTGCTGCTCTGGGAGCTGCGCCGGCCGGTGCTCTGGAGAACCGCGCTGGCCATCAGCGGGGCCACCGCTCGACGTGTGCTGACGCTGGCTCGGCCGCTGTTCGTTGCCGAGCTCTGCTACCTGATCTGGCTGTCGGCCGATCAGGTCTGGGTGCAGCACGCGCTCGGCACGAGCCAGGTGGGTCTGTACGGAGCCGCCAAGACCCTGACTCAGGTCCTTTTCGTGATCCCGGCGGGTGTGACCGCGGTGCTCATGCCGCGAGTCGCGGAGCTCCGGACGGGTGGCGACATGGTCCGGGCGCGACGGCTCGTGTTTGCGACAACGGGCGGTGTGCTGGCCGTGTGCGGACTCGTCGGCATCGCCGTGATCGCTCTACGCTCCCCCCTGCTCGCGATCCTCTACGGCGATGCTTACAGGGCTTCCGCGTCATCGCTGCTCATCCTCACCGTCGGAACGGTCGCCAACGCGGGCTTCGTGGTGCTCACCACCTCCGCCGTCGGGTGGGGCCGCCCGGGGGTCTATACGGCGGGCATGGCTCTCGCCGCCGCTTGCGAGCTGGCTCTGCTGGCGGCGCTTCCCGGCGACCACATCACAACCGCCGCCTGGGCCGTCAGCGGCTCGATCGCCCTTGCCTTCGTGGCGGTAGCCGCTTATCTGTTCGCCGCCGGCCGCCGCCGAACAAATCCGCAACGGCCGCGTCCCACCGCGGGTAGTGGGCCACTGGAGTGATCGACCCTCCCGCACCATTGTTCCAGTAGTTGAGCTGGTCCCGGCACCGGCGACTCGGACTGCTCAAGCCACGTTGAGGCCGCGCCTCGGCGCGAGTTCCCGGCGCGCGGCGACGGGCCACGCCGCCCGCGCCGGCTCTCGTCTCTCTGCCAGCGGCGCGCTGCGGAGGGCCAACGCGGCGGCGATCCAGATCAGGTGCGAGCCGCCAGTAAGGATGAAATACGGCTCAATCAGGTGCATCGGGAGGAGGAGCACCGTCATGATCGCGAGCGCGCGTGCGCTAACCCGACGCTCCGGCTCGGGATCGTTGCGGGCTCGGATGGCCGCGCCGAGCAGCGCTGCGGTGAGCAGAAGGTATGCCGCAAGAAGCGGGAGCCCACCACGCAAGAGCAGCGTGATGTACAGCGACTCGGTGAACGGGAAACGCACCGACGGGGGCAGAGCCGGACCGTACCCTGTCAGCCACTTGCCCGACAGCGCCGGGAAGTACTGCCCAGTCCAGATCTGATAGCGGTAGTAAACGGTCTGCGGCACCCACGAGGGACGGGCGTGCCCGGGATCGCTGAACTGATCGCGCACGCGATTCGAGAGCGTCGGCCCGAAGAGAGTGATCGCAACGACAGCCACAGCCAAGAGCCCGCAGGCGACGGCCGCGATCCGGCGCGACCAGGCAGCCAGCGCCAGCGCTGCCACGAGAACACCGATCATCGGCGTGAGCGTCACGCTGGTGAACAAGGCGGCGCTCGCCAGCAGCAGCACCCCGCCGAGCGCCCAGCGGGGTAGGACGCGCTGCTCGCGCTCCACGAGCACGCTCGTCCCGATCACGAGCACGGCGAACTCGTAGCCCGCCAGGACCTGCCAGTGCGGAAAGGCTCCGCTCGCACGGGTCCCGCCGCCCTCGGCGCCGAAGGTGGTGTCGATATCCACCCCGGTCAGGTGCGGCACGAAGCCGCGCACACCCGCGATGTGAAACTGCTGCATGATCGCTAGCAGCGACTCCGGAACGCTCGCGAGAAGGATGAGTTGGAGCGCCCGGCGCCGCCCATCCCGCGAGGGGAGCCCGGTCAGCACAGCCCGGTAGAGCACGAAGTACTGGATCGGACTGAGCGCCGCACGGGCGGTGTCGTTGCCCACGAGCAGGTGCCTGTCCAGCACATCTGCGGTGGCGAGCGCCAGCGTGGCTGCGGCATACACGAGCGCGAGCAGGTCGAACGGGCCCCAGCGATCTTGATGCTCGCGATCGGCGCTCACGAGGATCAGGCCGCCCACGTAGACGATCAGGATCTCTGAGAGCTTGAGGCCCGGCACGGGCAGCCCGCGCTTGAATCCGGACAGGACCGGCGTGAGGGCCACGAGCGTGAGCGCGCCGATCGCGGGGCGTCGCACCACCAGGACGCCGAACGCGGCCGCGGCAAGCGCCGCAGCGCCCTCCGCCGGGCCAAGGCCCGCGCCGGTGCCGACGAGCAAAGCACCCCCGATGGCGTAGAGCGCGATCGCCACCCGGGGGTGCCGGTAGGGCCGACGCGGAGGCGGCGGCCGGGGCGGTGCCGAGGAGGTCGTGTCGGCACCTGTAGCGGTTGTGATCATTCTCCTACTGGACGAGGTCAACCGCTGGGTGCGCCAGCGTGCTCCTCCCGGGGCTGCCCATCGGGCGCCGGGGTGCGGGAGAGCCAGTTCTCCACCCGCTTTCTGGAGCGGACGAGCAGCAGCCAGTCGGCCGGGGCCCCGAACTGGTGGAGCTGCGCGCTCGCCGAGTCGAGCTGGCGCTCGCGGAGGCCCCGCGAGGCGAGCAGGACGCGGACGTCGCTGCGAGCCGCCTCCGCCTCGGCGCTCCCGTCGCTGCCAAGAGGGCCGGTCGCGACGATCTCGGGGGGCCCGTTCTCATAGGGCGAAGGAGCAAAACGCGAGCTGTCGAAGCGCTTTGGCCGACGTACGGCGAGCGCCCGCAGCCGGCCGGCCAGTTCGGGGGCGACGCTGGCAAGTTTGCCGGAGACCGGAACGATGACGACGTGCGCAGGATGCTCTTTCGAAAGGCGCGACCAGTGCTCGATCAGGCCGCGGACCGCCTGCGGGGTGAGCGACTCGAGCGTGGTTGCGGGCAGACCCGTGCGGACCAGGACGTCGTTCGCATCGTCTATACGTCGGTCAGCGCGCTCCCACGCGAGCAGCAAGACCACGCCAAGGCCGAAGCCAAGCGCGAGGCCGATCCCGATTGCCAGGGCGTCTCCGTTGGAGGCCCGCTTGGGCCGATCAGCAAGCCGGACGACCTGGATGCTTCCCGCGCCGATCGCTTGCGTGGCAGGGCGGTTGCCGGTAACCGCCTCCGCAGCCGCTCGAGAGGCAGCGGCCGCCGCGGATGGGTCTTTATCGCGGAAGCGCAGCTCCAGGATGGCGGTGTCGGTGGGGTTGGAGGCGCCGAGGCGGTCGCGGACGTATTGGTTCGAGCGGCCGATGGCGGTGGCGACGCGCTGCACGATCGCCTGGTCCTGTGGAATGGCCGCTGCGTAGGAGAGTGCGAGCTTGGCGGCCTCCGTGGCGAATCCCGGTCCGTCCGGACCTGCCTCGGAGGTGACGAGGACCACGGACTTCGCCGTGACCTCGTGCGAGCGGATCTTGTTGACGCCGAAGGCGATCGCTGCCACCGCGACCATGACCAACGGTATGAGCCAGCCACGCCGGACTATGCCGCGCATGCTGAGGCGCTTCGGGGCCGGACGCTCAACCATGCTGCTCCTCACAGTATGCATCGAATTCGCCGCGGGATCAGCTGGTGCAGGGCCGCTTGCCGATCGGAAGGTAGGCCACGCGGTCGCGAGAGATGCTTAGGCCATACGGGCTAGCCGGGATCCGGAAGATCTTGCCGTTCACGTGGACGGTGGCGTTGGAGTTGCCGAGGTTCACGCGCAGATGTCTCGCTCGGACATGAACGACCTGCGGCGCACGGATCACCCCTTGGAACAGCACTTTGCCGTGGCCGTTGGTCACGCAAACGTAGGTCGGGTCGAGCAGCGGCCCCTTGGCACCCTTGAGTGACAGGGTCGCCGGCCTCCGGATGACGCGAGCCGCCTGGCTGCTGGGGTGCTGCTTGGCGCGCCGTGCGACGCGAAGGGCGGCGAGGCGCTCGGCCACCGGTCCGGCGGGAACGAGCCGGCGGTCCAGCGCTCTGGCGGACAGCACGCTGCCGGACGGCGCACTATGAACCCGCCAGCGCTGGTTCGCCACCACCTCACGAGTCGATGGGCTCGCGACGGTGCCCTGGCATACAGAGATCCCGCCGCCGATCAGACGGCAGTACACGAAGATGTCGGATTGCGCCCCGGCGGCATGCCTGATCAGCGGGCTGGCCGTTCGCATCTCCTGGGCGATCCTGCCCGTCACGTAGCGCTCGGCCGCCGAGGGAGCGCTCGGGTGGTCCGCCGCGCCGCAGCCGACGCCGCCCAGGATCAACGCCAGGCCGGCCACACAGCCCAGCAGAGGAAGCGCGTCACGCCGAGTTCGCGGCGTGCTCACGCTCGATCTCAGTGGCCGCGGCGGCCGCGGTGCCCCGCACGCCAACCTTCGGCTCGACCAACGCCGCCATCTTCTCGAAGCCCGCCTCCTCGAACCAGCGGATCACCTGGGCATCGCTGTGCCAGGAGTTGTAAGGCGGTGCCAGTGCATCGTTCCAGGTGAGCTGCACTTCGCGCAGCCCGCGCCGTCGAACGGTGCGCTCGCCCCAGGGGCCGCTGGGGCGCAGGCCGGGGATGCTCCGCAGAGCCCGGTACAGCTCGAGAAGGGCGATCGACGGGTAACTGATCAGCCGCGACAGCCGCATGATCGCTCTGTCGGAGAGGTGGCGCAGGCCCAGCCGATCGAGCGCCGCCTTCGTCCAGCGAAACGGGTTCAACCGGTTCGCATATACCCAGACGAAGAGCGTTCCGCCTGGGCGCACTCGCCGCGCCAGCTCGTCGAACGCGCCCTTCGCGTCGGGCGTGTGATGGATCACGCCGCAGCTCCACACGAGATCGAATGCCTGTCGCTTGAGCGGGGCGCAGAGCAGATTGCCCTGGACGACGTGCATGTTCGGCACGGACCTGTAGCGGTTGAACACAGCATCCACGGTCTCGCTGATGTCGAGTGCGATCACGGCTTTTGGATCGCGTTCAGAGATCTGGCGGGTGAGCCGGGCCGCGCCGCAGCCGGCGTCCAACACAACCCTGCCCGCGAGTTCCTCGTCGTCGAGCCCGGTGCCGGCTTGGAAGAACTCCCAGTCCTCCTCCTCGGTCCGCCCGTAGAGGGTGTCGCGCTCGAGGACGCCCCCATGATGGGCGCTCCATTCTCGTCCGAAGACCCGGGCCACCTCGTCCAGGTCTTCCATCGCGCGGCTCATCCTCGGCACGCCGCGAACGATCACGTACGTCGCTCCGCAACCGACGCAGCGCAGATGCCCGGCCATGACGTGCTCGCCCTCGAGTCGAGGAGCGTCAAGCTCCACCGAGCCACCGCAGCTCGGGCAGGCGAGATACTCGAGGAGCTCGGCGCGCATGCGGAGATCTTAAGTGGAGACTGGATCGAGGCGCGAACGCAAGATGTCGAGTTGGCGCCGCCAGCGTGCCTCCTGGTGCGCCCGCGCAGTCGACGCGATGGCGACCAGATCCGCCCTACGCCTCAGCGCCGAGCGAATTCCTTCGGCGATGCCGTCCGCCTCGTTCGGCACGTGCACCGCGAAAGGAAATAGCTCCTCGAGCTGCGGCCGTAAGCTGATGATGAGCGGCCGCTCCGCCCACACGGCCTCGTGAGCGGTCCGCATGACCGACGTGGGCTCTGTGCTCAGCGCCAGGATGGCGTCCGCCTCCGCGATCGCCTGCACATATGCGGATCCCTTCAGGAAGCCCACGAAACGTACGTTTGGCGGCGCTGCCTCTCGCAGGCCGGCCGGGCACCTCCGTGGATCACCCGTGATGTGGATGTCCACGTTCGGCACGCGCCGGGCGGCCTCCACCACGTCGGCCACAGGCTCGTCGCCGGAGAAGATGCAGGCGAACAGGATCAGTGGCCGCGGGCGCGGCGCGTGCGAAGGGCCGACCCGCCAGGATGGCCGCGCCTCGTGGACGATGTCCACGTGCGCGCCCCAGCTGCGGACCATGTCCGCGAGGGCAGGCGCGCTCACCAGCGTGGTAGCGGCGCGGCGGGCGACCCAGGCGTGTAGGGGCAGGAGCCGCCTTGACAGCTCATCCCCCGCCAGCCCGAACGAGGACGGGTGCGAGTCGAGCAGCAGGCGGACGCCCGCGAGCCGCGCATACGCCAGTGCGATCAGGGCGGGGAAGATCGGCGGGTTGGCCACGATCACCGCGTGCGGGCGCCGCCGCACAAGGTACGAGATCGTGCGGGCCGAGTCGATCGAGTAACGCAGCAGGATGGCAGCGCGCCGGGGGCTGTCAATGCTGTAGAGGCAGCGGGCCTCGCCGCCAAGGGCGGCGGCGATCTCCTCGGGCCGCCCCACGATCGGAGTCCAGGCGATGAAGGCAACGCAGGGCCGTCGTCCGTCGCGCTTCCGCCGCGACGCCCTGCCGACTGCGCTCATGCGGCGCTGGTCGCAGCGACCGGTTCGGAAACAGCTCCTTCGATGAACTGGCGATGCCACTCGCTGAACTCCAACAGGCAGTAGAGGACCCGCTTGTGGTCGCCAATGCCACGCCGATGCTGGCGGACCAACCGACCGACGGTGCCCGAATCAATGACGCTGCTGAGGGGCGTGCCTGGGGCGTAGCGGCGCTCGAGATCCTCGCCAAGCGAGCCCCTCAGCCAGCGGTCGTAGGGTGTGGTGAACCCCTGCTTCGCGCGCCGGAGGGAGGCGGTGGGAACAAGCTCGCCGATCGCCCTGCGGTATAGCCACTTGCGGACGCCGTGGCGCATGCGCACGCGTCCGGGGATGCGCTCCACCAGGCGCATGAGCTCGAGATCGAGGAGTGGGACCCGGTGCTCGAGCCCGGCGGCCATCGACATCTTGTCGCCGTACAGGAGCAGCGAATCGGGCAGCATCACGTGGGTGTCGACGTAGAGCGCCCGGTCGAGCGGATCCTCGCACGGGAAGTCGCTGAGCAGATCCGCCACGATCGCGCGCCGCTCGCTGGCCGCCTCAGCGCCGCCGGTTCCGGTGAGCCCAGATCGCACGGCGGGATCGCTGATCTCGAAAAGCGTGACCAGCCGGTCGAGCCCAGCCTCCTCACCAATGATTCGGGTCGCGCGCTTGACGCGCTCTCCACGTGGGAGGACGCTCGCAACTCGGCGCAGCGGCCCGGCGGCGCCAGGGGGAAAGCTCTGGATCAACCTGAGCGTCGCCGCGGCCTGGGCGCGCCTGTACCCGCCGAAGGGCTCGTCTGCGCCCTGGCCGGACAACACCACCTTCACTGAGCGCGCCGCGAAACGGCTGAGCTCGAGCAGCGCCGGCGCGGATTGGCTTCCGCACGGCTCCTCCAGGTGCGCGAGGCACCTCCCGAGCAGACGGGTGTAGTCGGACTGGCGCATGGCCGTCTCGTGGTGAAGGGCGCCGAACGCGCGGGCGGTCTCCCGCGCGCCGGCCCGCTCATCGCGGCTGCTCTGGTCAGGAAAGCCGACCGTGAAGGTGCACGTGGGTTCCGCGGTCTCGGCGTGCATGGCCCCTACCACCGCGGCCGAGTCGATCCCACCGCTCAAGAACGCGCCGTACGGGACGTCCGACATCATCTGCCGGCGCACAGCGGCGGCGATCTGATGGCGGAGCTCGCCGGCCAGCTCATCGACGCCGGCGTCGTGCAGTGGCGGACCTGGCGGACACCGGTAGCTCCGCATTCGCGGCGTGCCGCCCTCCAGCACGAGCATCGACGCCGGGGGCAGCTTGGACAGCCCGGCGAACATCGTCCGCGGCGAGGGCACGAAGCGCCAGGCCAACACGTGCTCCAGCGCCAGCGGATCCAGCCGTGCCGTAAAGAGGCCTGCCGCGAGCAGGGCACGCATCTCTGAGGCGGCGGCGAGGCGGCGCCCGTCAGTCCACCAGTAGAGCGGCTTCACTCCGAACGGATCCCTGGCGAGCACGAGGCGCTCGCGCGACACGTCCCAGAGCGCGAAGGCGAAGATGCCGTTCAGGCGGTCTACGCAATCGAGCCCGAATTCCTCGTAGGCATGCACGATCACCTCAGAGTCGGAGCGCGTGCTGAACCGGTGGCCCAGTGCCTCCAGCTCCTCGCGGAGCTCAACGTAGTTGTAGATCTCGCCGTTGACGACCACCGCGCACCTGCGGTCCTCGGACCAGAGCGGTTGCTGCCCGCCTGCCGGGTCGATGATTGCGAGCCGGGTGTGGACCAGGAGCGCAGGGCCGCTCCGCACGAGCCCGGTGCCGTCAGGGCCGCGGTGGCGCAGCGCGGCCGCCATCACCTCGCCGATGCTCTCTTCGACGCCGGCGGGGTCGAACATCGCCGCGATCCCACACACGCGCCGACCCTACTACGCAGACGCCGCAACTTCCGAGCCGGTATGCAGTTAACGTGGCAGCGCGATGCTTCGAGCTGAGCTCACCTGGAGGCGGCTGGCCTTCGTCCTGACGTTCCTCGGGTGCTGTTCTCTGCTTCTGCCCGCCACGGCGGCAAGCCGCACGGCGCAGAGCGCCAGGCTGCACGCGCCCTCCGGATTCTTCGGCACCGTGCTCGACGAACCCGCTGCCATCCGCGCCGACCAGCTCAAGCTCATGCGCAGCTCGGGGGTGGAGACCATCCGCGTGGTGTTCAACTGGGACCAGACGCAGCCCGGCCCAGGCGTGCCGAACTTTGCGGCACTCGATCCAACCGTCAGCCTGGCCTCACAGGCCGGCCTCAGGATCCTGCCAATCGTCCTCTATACGCCGCGGTGGGCGTCGAGCAGGCCGAGCGCCGGGAACTACTACCTCTACGCACCCTCCAAGGCGAGCTACTACACGGCCTTCCTGCGGGCGCTTGTAACTCGCTACGGCCCGCGCGGAAGCTTCTGGAGCGCGAACCCCGGGCTGCGCAAGATCCCCATCCGCCAGTGGCAAATCTGGAACGAGCCCGCCTTCAAGTTCTTCTGGGCGACTCAGCCGTACTACAAGACCTACCCGAAGCTGCTGAAGGCGGCGTACAAGGCGGTCCACTCGGCGGATCGCGGCGCCAAGGTGGTCACTGCCGGGCTGGCCAACAACCGCGCCAATCCGAGCTGGAAGTACATGAAGCGCTTCTACCGCTACGGGTTCAGGCACTCATTCGACGTTCTCGCACTGCACCCGTTTGCCTCATCAGTGACCCACCTGCTGAAGATCGTGAAACTCGACCGCGCCGTGCTGAAGGCGCATGGCGACGGGCGCAAGCCGGTCTACCTCACCGAGATATCGTGGCCCGCCTCAGTGGGGCAAATCCCAAAGAGCGACTACCTCGGCTTTGAGACCACCACGGCGAGGCAGGGGAAGCTCATTCGGCAGGGGTACGCCGCCCTGCTGCGGAACAAGCGCCTCCGGGTCCGAGCAGCCTTCTGGTACGACTGGGCCTCCCGCTTCGTCCCCACCTCGATCGGTGGCACGGCGGTGAGTTTCCAGTACGCGGGACTTACGAAGTACGACGGCTTGGGCGGCTTCACCCCCACGCCCGCGCTCAGCGCGTACTCCAAGGTCGCTCACGCCTACGGCTAGACCCGCCTGGGCCGGTGTCCTAGTTCGCGCCGCGCTGGCTGAGCACCACGCCAACAGTGCGCATGAGGATCGCGAGGTCCTCTCGGAGCGTCCAGTTGGCCACATACAGGTAGTCGAGCTTGATCATCTCCTCGAACGGAATCGCAACGCGGCCGAGCACTTGCCACAGCCCGGTAATCCCTGGCGGGACGTCGAGCCGACGCCGCGCCCACGATGGGACGTGCGCATCCTCGTAGGGTGGTAGCGGCCGGGGCCCCACCAGACTCATCTCGCCGCGCAGCACGTTGATGAGCTGCGGGAGCTCGTCGGCGCTCGTCCTGCGAAGGAAACGTCCGACGCGCGTGATGCGCGGATCGCGGTCCAGCAGGAGCCAAGCCGGGTGGGCACTGGCTGTCTGCAGCTCGGCCACGCGCGCCTCCGCATCCGGGACCATCGTACGGAGCTTGTAGAGGCGGAAGCGCCGCCCGTAGCGCCCCACCCGCTCGTGGGCGAAGATCACCGGCGCGCCGGGGCTCTCGATCTTGATCGCCACGGCCGAGAGCGCCATGACCGGGAAGAAGACGACCAGGGCAGCCGCCGACACCCCGACGTCCACCACACGCTTGAAGAGCCACGAAAGCCCTGCGGGCTCGGCGGCCGAGGGCTGAAGATGCTCGAAGATCTTCGCCTCCTCGGGCATGTCGGCGGCCCATGGCAGCATGCCCACCGCTTGCTCCTCGCTGGCGGATGCGCGCGGGGCCGCGTGAGGCAAACGAGTCGCCCCCGCCAGGAGGACCTCCCCGGCGAGCACGCCGCCGCGGTCCGTCCTCGAGACATCGCCCAAGGCACGCAGGGATGACGCCCGGCGCGGCCACGAGCTGAAATGCCTGCTGGAGAGCAGTCTCACGGGGGTCGTTCAATTCAAGTCGGGGAGAGCCAGATCCCCCCTGCCGCGATCCAACGCTGACGAGTCTACGACAACTCGCTGAGGCGTGTCCTCACTCCAGGCTTGCGTACGCCGCCAGCAGGGCCGCCTCGGAGCGCTCCCACACCAGCTCCTCCGCCCGGACGCGCCCAGCACGAGCAAGCTCGGCGCGGCGCGCGGGATCCGCCACCAGGCGTGCCACCTCGTCGGCGAACGCCGCGATGTCGCCGTCCGGCGCGAAGGCCACGGCGCCCTCCGCCGTCCGGCGCGTCTCGAGGAGCTCGAAGGCGACCACCGGCAGCCCGGCGGCCAGGTACTCGGCGATCTTCACCATCGTCGAGAGGTTGTTGAAGTCGGACGGCGGCGCCGGGTCAATCGCGATGTCGGCGTCGGCGAGCAACTCGGGCACCCGCGAGTGCGGCTGGTGACCCGTGAATCGAACGCGCTCCGCGAGCCCACTCACGGCAGCAAAGCGGCGCTCCAGCTCCTCCCTGCAGGAGCCGTCCCCGACGATCGTCAGGCGGGCGCTGGCGAGCGACGGACGGCTGAGCATCTCCGGAAACAGCAGCACGCCATCTTGCGGTCCCAGCTCGCCGACGTAGATCAGGCGGGGTTCGGTCAGCACTCCCTCGCGTGAGCGGGGGGAGGATGCGAGCGTCTCGCCTCGAGGTCCGTTTCGCACGACGAACACGCGATCGGGCGGTCGCCCGGCCCGCCTGACCACGAGGTCGCGCTGCGACTCGTTGGTAACGAGCACGATCGAGGCTGCCCGTGCGGCGGCGCGCTGAGCCGATACCGCCAGGTCCACCAGCCGTGAGGGGCGGAAGCGGCTGGCCAGGAGCTCCGGAAAGAGGTCGTGCTGATCGAATACCGCGCTGCGACCCAGCGCGCGCGCGACGAGCGCTATCGGAAAGAGCGTGTCCGGTGGGTTGTGAATGTGGATCACTTGCGCGCCGGCCGCCAGTTCCACGAGCGCCCGGACGAACAGCTGCACGTGCGCCACCCCGTATTCGATCAGGTACCCGCGCGCGCTCCCATCTGCCATCGGCAGGCGGTAGCGCCGTACGCGCACGCCGCCAACCGTCTCCGTCCACGGCTGACCGCCCACGTTCGGCGCGAGAACGGTGACGCGGTAGCCGGCCTGGGTGAGCGACTCCGCCTCGGCGCGGACGCGGACATCCCTCGGATATGGCTGGTTCTCGAGGAGCATCGCGACGCGCCCGCGTCCGTGCCCTTGCGGGGTCCGCGGCCAGAGCATGGGTGCGAGCGTACCGACGCCGGCCAAAGTCATGGAGGGTTGGTCTTCTACCCGGTATGGGGTAACGTCCGATGGGCGTGACCGAGGTGCTCGGCAACCCCAAGCCAAGCCGATGGGCTGCGCGGACTCAGCCCCCCGAGCTGTCAGTGGCCATCGTGGGACTTGGCTACTGGGGATCGAAGCTGCTCCGCAACCTGTTCGAAGTCGACGGTCTACAGGTGTCGTTCGGCTGCGACTCAGACACCGCGGTGCTGGAAGCCCAGCGCCGTCGCTACCGTCACCTCCCGCTCACCCCGGACGTGAACAACGTGCTCGCCGACGACGGGGTCGACGCGGTGGTCATCGCCACACCCATCTCGAACCACTACGAGCTGGCCAGGCAGGCGCTGCTCGCCGGAAAGCATGTCCTCGTGGAGAAGCCACTGGCCGGCAGTCTGGGCGAAGCGGAAGAGCTTGCCGAGCTGGCTGCCGAGAGCGGCCTCGTGCTGATGCCAGGTCACACCTTCCTCTACTCGCCGCCCGTGAGAGCGGTGAGGGAGCTGCTCGACCGGGGCGAGCTCGGCCGCATCTACTTCGGGACCTCGAGCCGCGTGAACCTGGGCATCCACCAGCGGGACACGAGCGTGATCCGCGACCTCGCCCCGCACGACTTCTCAATCCTCCTCTACTGGCTCGGCAGGCCCAGTTACGTCCGGGCCGCGGGACGCGCAGCAGTGATGGACGACGTAGTCGACGTGGCGTTCATCGACGTCGGCTACCCCGACGGCTGTCTGGTTCACATCGATCTCTCCTGGCTCGCGCCCACGAAGCTGCGGCGCACCGTGCTCGTCGGCGAGCGCAAGATGGTCGTCTATGACGACACGAGCCCGGAGCAGGTGCGGATCTTCGACAACGGGGTCGAGCGTGTGGAAGGTCACAGCTTTGGTGAGTTTCAGCTCGCCTATCGGACGGGCGACATCCTCACCCCGCGCCTGGATCCCGCGGAGCCGCTGCGGGTAGAGCTCGAGGACTTCGCGGCGGCCATCCGCTCCGGTCGCCCACCCCGCTCCGACTCAGGCCTCGGCGTCGACGTGGTGGGCATGACCGAGGCGGCTGAGGAGTCGCTCGCCCGCGACGGCGCGACAGTGCACCTCGAAGCGGGCCGCCTCGCGGGCGCGCGTGTCCGCGCCTGACGTGGGCTCCCAGGGGTTCTGCTAGGAATGTGGCGATGACCCGCAGTCGTCCGCTTGCGGCACTCGCCGCCGCGCTTGCGCTGGCGTCCCCCTCCGCCGCGCTCGCAGATGGCGCGGGCGACCAGCAGTACCAGGACCCCTTCGGGAACTCGCAGCCGCAAAGCCAGAAACACAACTCCACCACGACCACCCCGAGCCAGCCGGCGCCGACGCAGGGCGCCCCCAGCTCGACGACCCAGCCTCAGACGGGCGTCTCGCCCGCCAGCTCGACGTCTGCGTCCGGTCAGGCCGCGGCCGCAACTGGCCAGCTTCCCCGGACGGGTCTCGACCTCAGGCTCGTGGCCGGCCTCGGCGGGCTGCTCGTGGCGGGCGGCCTGTTCCTCCGCCGCCGCTTCGCCTGAGCCCGAATCAACCCCTCTACAGACCGCGCCGGGCCTTCACATCGAGCGGATCCAAGCGCCGCATCTCGGCGAGCGCATGCGCGGCGGTGGGCGGGTCTGACTTCCGGGTCATCGCGCGCAGCAGAGCCCAGGCCGGAAGGTTGTCGGGCTCGCGGGCGAGGATGCTGTTGAGCAGCACCAGGGCGCGCCGCCCATCGCCCGCCCTGTAGTAGAGAATGGCGCGCAGGAAGTCAGGCTCGGTGTCCAGGTTCAGGAAGCGCGCGCGACGGAGCCGTGACTGGGGGACGGCCACATGACCGGAGAGCGTGGCGTGCTGCGCATCCGACTGGAGCCGGGTGTTCCGCTCCATCGCGCCGAGCCAGAAGACGAGGCTCAGGGCGGCGGCAGCCAGTGCAAGCCTGGCGATCACAGCTGCTCCGCGATCCGGGGCGCCTCGCGGTTGAAGATCCAGACCGCGGACACGCACACCACGCCGAAGATCGCCGCGGGCGCGAGCAGGTAGATCGCGCCGCCGGCCGCCGCCGCCGGCCCCGGAGCGCTCGGATCGATGATCCATTTCCGGGCAAGCTCGAACAGGGGCGCGAGCGGGTTCAGCAGGATGATGTCGCGCAGAGTGGGCGGCACCTTGTCCACCGGATAGAGCACCGGAGTGGCGTAGAAGAGCACGGTGGAGAGCACCGCCCAGATGATGGCCATGTCCCTGAAGCGCGGGTACAGCGACGCCACGATCATCGACACCGCGACCGTGAGCGTCACGAGCAGTAGCAGAATGACCGGGAGCAGCAGCCAGGTCCACATGGGACCGACCCCGAAGGCCAGGATGAAGACGAACACCACCACGAGGTTCAGCGCCAGGTTGAACAGGCTGGTCAGCACGATCGCGAGCGGGATCACGAGCCGCGGGAACTGCGTCTTCCGGACCACCGCCTCCTGGCCGACGATCGATGTCACGGCCATGACCGTGGCCTCCTGGAAGAACCCGAACAACACAATGTTGAAGAGCAGCAGCACCGCATAGTGCGGCACCTGGGAGCCAATGCGGAACACCTGCGTGAACACCGCGAGTAGGACGCCGAACAACATGAGCGGCCGCGCCAGCGACCAGAGGTAGCCGAGCATGGTGCCGAAATACGTCTTCTTGAAATCGTTGACGGCGATCAGGTAGAGCAGCTCGGCCGAGCGCCTCAGCCCACCGCCGAGAGCGGACGGCCCGGGAACGTCGCGCAGCTCCGGCTGAACTGTCATGCCCTGCTCGCTCATGGCTCGACGACCGGCGCGACGTCGGTCTCGAGCGAGACAATGCCCTGGCGGGGAGCCGTCCCGTAGACCACCAGGTTCACGAGCCGGATGCCCTGGACGGCCATACCGCCCGCGCTCCGGTCGCGCCGGATCCAGCAATCGATGTGGTAGCTCCCTGGCACCATGCGGTTCTCGATTTTCCCGGACAGCCGCACCCGCTGGCCCGCGGCCACCCGCTCCTCGAGCGGCCTGACGAAGGTGAAGACGACAATGCTCTCGGCATTCATGATTTGGAAGCCGAAGATCGGCCTCACGAGGTCGCGGGCGGCCTCCACGACGGCGTCGAGAATGATCGGCTCGCCCTGCTCGACGTTCTCCACGGGCATCCCGTCCTCGGTGAGCAGCCGCGCGTGGATCAGGCGGGCGTTGATGTCGGGCACCGCCGGCTGCTCGGCCGTCGCGCCCGTGGCGCCGGCGCCCGCGAAGTTAAGCCTGAAGTAGCGGATCGCGGTCTGCTCGGGGTCGCCGATGTACTTCAGCTCGCCGTCGTGCACGAGCAGGGCGCGGTCGCAGAGCGACTGCACCGTGCTCATGTCGTGCGTAACCAGCACGATCGTCTTGCCCGCGTCCCGCCGCTCGTGGAAGACGTCCATGCACTTCTGCGCGAAGGCCGCGTCGCCAACGGCCAGCACCTCGTCGATCAGCATGATGTCAGCGTCCGCCTGGACCATCACCGCGAAGGCCAGCCGAACCATCATTCCCGATGAGTAGTTCTTCAGCTTCAGGTCCACGAAGTCCTCGAGCTCGGCGAATTCGATCATCGCGTCCAGCCGCGCGCGGGCCTCGCGCAGGGTGAGACCCATCAGGACCCCGTTCAGCACGCAGTTCTCGCGAGCGGTCAGCTCGGGGTTGAAGCCCACCCCGAGCTCTATGAACGGGGCCACCCGGCCGGCCATGCGGACCCGGCCGGCGTCCGGGCGGTAGATACTCGCGAGGATCTTGAGCAGCGTGCTCTTGCCGGACCCGTTGCGGCCCGTGATGCCGAAGAACTCTCCCTGGCGGACCTCGAACGAGATGTCGCGCAGCGCCCGCAGCTCGCGGTAGCCGATGCGGGTGAAGGGGTGGAGGGCCCGCTCCTTCAGCGAGTCGATCCGCTGCTCCGGGATGCGGAAGGTCTTCTCGACCCCCTGCACCCCGATCACCACTGGCTCACGACCGGAACGAACGCGGGTGCGGGCGACCGGTGCCGATCCGATGTCATCGTTCACGGTGGTCGTGTCTGGCATGTGAGAAACCGGCCCGCCTCCGGCGAGCGGCAGTTATCTGCATGAGGCTAACAGCAGGCCGAACGCCCCCGAGACGCTCTCGCGACGCTCCGCGGTGGTCTACAGTCTGGCGTCCCGATGGATGCCTCCCAGGTCGCCGAACCGGCGCCAGACGCGCGGGCCGGCCGGTCGTCATCCCCGGAGCGCCGCCCGCTCGCCCTGCCGGCCTTCCCAGCACTGCTCGTCGGGCTGCTGACGGCGGTGGGCATTGCGATACGGGTTGCGGTCGCGCATCAGGCGGTTTTCGCCGACGAGCTGTCGACCTATTGGATAGTCACCGCGCACGGCCTTGGGGGCGTGCTCTCGACCGTGCACAGCAACGCCGAGATCACCCCTCCCCTCTACTTCGTCGCCTCCTGGCTCAGCACGCAGCTCGGGCACTCGCCCGAGCTCCTGCGGCTGCCCTCGCTCGTGGCCGGAGCGGCCACGATCCCGCTGGTCTACCTCCTCGGTGTGCGAACGGTGGGGCGCGCGGCGGCGCTCGTGGCCACCGCGCTCACCACGTTCGCGCCGTTCATGGTCTATTACTCAGCCGAGGCGCGGGGCTACGCCGTGATGATGGGCTTCACGGTGCTGTCGAGCGTCGCGATGCTGGTCGCGATCGAGACGCGCCGGACGCGCTGGTGGGTCGTCTACGCGGTCGCGACGCTCGGCGCCGCCTACTCGCACTACACCTGCTTCTTCCTCCTCGCCGCCCAGCTGCTGTGGCTCCTCTGGGCGCATCCCGAGGCGCGCAAACCGGCGATCGTGGCCAACCTGGGCGCCGGCGTGGCGTACCTCCCCTGGATCACCGGGTTGAGGAACGACTTCACCTCCCCCACCTCAAAGATCCTGTCGGCGCTCTCGCCCTTCACCCCGGACAGCATCCGGATCACGCTCGAGCACTGGCTGGTTGGCTACCCCTACTCCTCCTTCGCCACGCTGCGCGAGCTGCCCGGCAAGCCGGCGCTCGTGCTGCTTGCACTGGCCGGAGTGATAGCCGTTGCGGCGCTCGGGGCGCTGCGCCCGGCCGGGCAGGGAGCCGCGCCGCTCGCGCTCGCGCACCTGGACAGGCGGTTGCTGCTGGTGGTCGCGATGTTCCTGTCGGTGCCGCTGGCCGAGGCGGCCGTGAGCGCCGTGAGCACCCACCTCTTTGCCGTGCGCAACCTCGCGCCCGCGTGGCCGCCGTGCGCCCTGCTCCTCGGGTGGCTGTTCGCGGCGGCTGGGCCGCGGCTGCGCTACGTGGTGGCGACGCTGGCCGTCGTGGCGTTCGCGATCGGCGCCGTGAAGATGCTGACTCCGCGCTTCGAGCGCCCCCATTACGGCGCCGCCGCCCACTTCGTAGCCCGGCATGCCGGCCCCGACGACGTCGTGATCGACGGCACCGCCTTCCTCGTCAGTCCAGGGCCGCTGAGCGGGCTCGATCTGGTCTTGAAGCGCAGCCGGGACGTGTTCCGGGCGGGCGCACCGCAGGAACGAGACCACCCCTTCAACGTGTTCGATCCCACGGTCACGCTGCAGCAGGCGATCGCCCGTGCCACCGTCGCCGCTCGCGGCCACCGCATCTACGTGGTCGCCCTGGCTGCCCGGGACCCGAACCGCCCCGAGCTCGAGCGGCTCCGCTCCATCTCCACCGGCAGCGCTCACTTCCCGCCGCCGTATCACTTGGTCGGGACGCAGATCTACCCGGGCATCCTGGACGTGGTAGTGCGGGTGTACGCGGCCGGGCCGGGCTGAGGCACGGCGGCGCCCGGGGTCCCGCCGTTCAGCCCCCGCACTTGGCGGCGAGCACCACGTTGTGGGCCGCGAGACGGCGCACGAGCGGCGTGCGCTCCACCACGCGCTCGGCGGCCGCAGCTGCGCGCACTGCCCGCTGCGGGATGAAGTCGGGCACCATCCCCAGCTGGACGGACGTCAGGATCTCGGCGCCCGCGTCGCGCAGGCCCCCGAGCACCTCCTCCTCGGGGATCAGCCGCTCCTCGCCGGTGTCCTGCGGGACCTTCGCCATCAGCCGGCCCCAGTAGGGATTGCGGGGGTTGTGGTCCCAGACCAGGATCCGGCCTCCCGGGCCGCGCGACCCGCACCATCTCGGCCAGCGTCTGCCGCACGTCGTCCGGATCGGCGATGTGGTGCATCACCGCGACGGTCAGCACGAGGTCGAAGCTGTCCGTTGTCGAACGGGAGCTCGGTGCCCGACCTGGACCGCCGCCGACCCCTGGCGACCGCCTGCGCAGAACCTCGAGCATCCCCTCGGAGGGATCGATGCCGGCCATCTCGTAGCCCGCGTCCGGCCAGCCGCGCGGCCAGCACGCCGGTGCCGCAGCCGACGTCGAGGCCGTCGCCCGCGGCGGGCAGTGCTCGATCACGAAGCGGGTGCGCTTGCGCAGGTAGTGCTCGACGACGTGCGGCGGGAGCGAATCGTCGTAGACGCTCGGCGATCGCGTCAAAGTGGGAGCTGCTCATCTCCGGCTCGCCCGCCGCTCGAGCGGGCCGGCGCGAACGCCGGCGGGCGCATCAGCCGCCGCGGCGTCGAGCGCCGGAATCGGAGGATCAGCCCGATCATCCGCAGCCCGACCTTGATGGCCGCTATGCGCTTGCCGGTCACCGACGAGGTGCCGACCCGGGGAGGTAGTTGACCGGCACTTCGACGAAGCGGGCGCCGGAGGCGATCGTCAGCAGCATGATCTCGACCCCGGCGTGACTGCCGCCAACCCGCATGTTCGCGCCACGTGATCGGCCATCCCGCGTGCGAAGCAGCCGGTAGGTGCAGCCCATGTCGCTCAGGTGGCTGGTGTTGAAGAGAGCCTCGACCATCTTCGCCACCGCCCAGTTGCCCCAGCGCAGGAACGCGGCCATGTTCGCGTCCGCCCAGATCAGCTCACGGGTGGTGCGCGTGCCGAGGACGACGTCGCACTCGTTGCTGTACACGAGCAGCTTCGAGATGTCCTCCGGCAGGAACGTGCCATCCGGCTCGGCGAGAACCACCAGCTCGCCGCGAGCCTCGATCAGGCCCCGGCGGGTGGCGTGCCCGTACCCCTGCTCGGGCTCGAACACCAGCCGGGCCTGCGTCTTCTCCACCTCCTCGCGCGTGCCCGCCTGCGCGTTGTTGTCGACCACCAGCACCTCGTCCACCAAACCGGTGGCGAAGAAGCCGTCGATCACCCGCCGGATGGAGTCGCGCTCGGCGTAGGTCATGAGCACGACGGAGACCTCTTTACCGTTCCACATGGTTGCTCTGCTCCACCGGCGCCGGGCCAGCGCGCGGGCGGTCGATTGTAACCGGGTCCTCGCGATCCGGACAGGGGCCGTGCCAGGCTGGCGCGGCCAATACACTCGATCATCGGCCCGCCGCCAGACGCGGGCCGGTACTCGCTCGCGATGATCGTCTTCGGCTCTCCGATCACTAAGCCCGACATCTACCGCCGCTGCGCGGAGCCGGGCATCCGCCGAGCAGCCGAGCCGGACTCCGTGGTGCGAGCCACGCCCTCGGTCGGCTCGCTGTTTCAGAGCTACAACACGTTGCTCGACGATGTCGCAGCGCTTCCCGGGGTCGAGGCGCTCGTGCTCCTCCACCAGGACACCGAGATCGCGGACCCGAACTTCTGCGAGAAGGTGCGGGGGGCGGTGGGCGATCCCGACGTGGGCGTGGTGGGCTGCGTGGGCGCGATCGGCGTGCGCAGCATCGCCTGGTGGGAGGGCTCGGTGACTCTCGCCCACTTCATCCACCGCTACGGGGAGCACGGCGGCGGGGATCTGCCGTCGTTCTCGTGGGACTGGCGCGAGGCGCCGCCGTACGCGCGCACCGGCGAGGTGGACACCGTCGACGGCTTTTTGCTCGCGCTCTCGCCGTGGACCATTCGGAACATCCGCTTCGACGAGTCACTCGGGCAGTTGCACGGCTACGACTTCGACTTCTGCCTGCAGGTCCGCGAGGCCGGCCGCAAGGTGATGACCGCGGACTTCCGGGCCATCCACCACCATGGCCTGGACCTCATCAGCAGCCCGGAGTCATGGATCGAGGCCCACATGCAGGTGGCCGACAAGTGGGACGGCCGCATGCCGGGGGTCGGGTGGGCGCCCGGGACGTGGAAGGAGCGGGCGCGGCGCGCCGAGGCCGAGCGCGAGGCGGCGCTCGTGAAGGCGTACTCCAACCGGCTCGAGGCCGACGCGCGGGTGATCGAGCTCGAGCGGGCGCTCGCGGAGACCACGGAGAGCATCTCCTGGCGAATCACCGCGCCGCTGCGCGGCCTCAGCCGGCTGCGGCCGCGGCTCCCCGCCTCCAGGAGACCCACGCTGAGGACCAGCTCGCGTTGATCGCCTTCGGTACCTCCGTCGGGGAGGCGGAGCCATATCGGCGCTTCGCCGAGCCCGGAATACGCAGGGCGGCCGAGTCCGACTCCGAGGTGCTCGCCTTCGCGTCGGTCGGCACGATTTGCCGCACCTACAACCTGCTGCTCGAGGCCGCCGCCGCCCACGACAACCTCGAGGCGCTGGTGCTCGTGCACTCGTATACCGAGATCGACGACCCCGACTTCTGCGCGAAGGTCCGGCGCGCGCTCGGCGATCCGCGCGTGGGTGTGGTGGGCGCAGCCGGCGCGACCGGCGTGCGGAGCATCGCCTGGTGGGAAGGCACCGTAAGCGCTCCGTCGGTGCTCCACCGCTATCGCGAGCACGGCGGCGGCGATCTGCCGGGCTTCGGCTGGGCGGAGCCGGAGGCGGCCCCGGGCGAGGCGGAGGCGGTCGACGGCTTCCTGCTCGTGCTGTCGCCGTGGACGGTCCGCAACGTTCGCTTCGACGAGGCGCTCGCGCTCGGGCACGGCTTCGACCTCGATCTCTGCCTGCGGGTGCGGGAGGCCGGCCGGCGGGTGGTAACGGCCGACCTGTGCGCAATCCACCACGGCGGCATAGAGCTCATCAGCGACCTCGAGGTGTGGGTGGAGGCGCACATGCAGATGGCGGAGAAGTGGGACGGCCGCATGCCCGGGGTGCCCGCGGACCAACGAAGCTGGAAGGAGCGGGCACGCCGCGCTGAGGCCGAGCGCGAGGCAGCCCGCGCCCTGGCCTTCGCGAACACGCTCGGCGCCGACGCGCGGGTGCTCGGGCTCGAGCGGGCGATCGCCGACGCCACGGACTCGTTTTCATGGCGCATCACGGCGCCTCTCAGGAAGCTCAACAAGCTGCGGGCGGACGCGCTCGAACGCAGGCGCCGGAAGCCGTAGCTTCACTCAGGCGGCAGGTGGTAGGTTGAGCCCGCCGATGGCGCTGGTGCGCCGCTATCCGCTGTGGATCATCGGAGGGGTCGGACTCGCGTTCCGCCTGTTCCTCGCCTTTCACTGGTTCGGCAACGGCGACATCCTGACGTTCTCCCTCGTCGCCGAACGCACCGAGCACCACCCCCTGCACACATACGGGGGCAACATCGGCGGGGCCTACTGGCCGTATCCGCCGGGGTACCTGCTTTGGCTGGTCGCGGCGCTGAAGCTGAGCCGCCATACAGGACTGGCGTTCCAGGGTCTCGTTCAGGTGGCGCCGATCCTCGCCGATCTCGGCATCGCGATCGGGGTGTACCTCTATCTGGGCTGGCGAGGCGCAAGCGAGCGCACCCGCCTCACCGGATTCGCGCTCGTCGAGCTGGGCCCGGTCTTCATTGCCATCTCCGGCTACCACGGGCAGCTCGATCCCGTCGCCACGTTGGCCGGACTCCTCGGCGTCTTGGTGTGGGAGCGCGCGCGAGAACCGCGGCGAGCGCCGGCGGCGGGGCTCTTGCTCGGCATCGGCGGAGTACTGAAGACCGTCCCGATGCTTCTTCTGCTGCCCATTCTCATCTCCGCGCGCTCCGCGCGGGAGCGCGTGATCCTCGCGGGCACAGCGGTGGGAGTGGCGGCGATCGCCTGCCTCCCGTTCCTCGTCGCCGAGCCCGGCGGCTTCAAGAAGGGCCTCACCTACACGGGCGTGCCCGGCCGCGGCGGTTTGAGCGTCCTGCTGGATCCAGGATTTGCTACCGATCGGCGGTTCTCGGTCCGCCTCGCTCTCGCGGGACACCCGAACGCGCTCGCCGACTGGGTCAGCCGCACGAGCGGACCGATCACCCTCGCGGTCCTGATCGTCCTTGCCTGGTTTCTGTACCGCTACCGGCCGTCGGTGATCGACAGCATCGTGCTTCTGTGGCTCACGATCTTCGCGTTCAGCCCGAACTTCCTGCTCCAGTACCTCGTGTGGGCGCTGCCATATTTCATCATGGCCGGCTTTCTCTGGCAGACGGCACTTCTCCAGCTGGCCGTGATCCCCGCGCTCGTGATCACCTACCTCGACTCCGGCGTATACGGAAGGGCGGGCGCCGACGCCTACGTGGTCATGATGATCGCCCTGTGGGTGTTTTGGGCCGTCGCGCTGGTCACCCTGATCCAGCGCCTGATCCGGCAGCGGGCGTCGAATCCAGACGGTGCTCTGCCACCGCTGATCGACCCGCGGGTCGCTCACGGCGGTGGCGTGAGAGGCTGAAGCGCCCGCTCAGGGCTCGAACTTGCGGCAGTGCATGATCCCGCGCCGGTGAAGGATCAGCCGCAGTCCGGCCCAGAGCGTCTTCAGTCCGTAGACCGCGCCGGTCTTGAACGAGACCGAGGAGGCCTCCTCGTAGTAGCGGCAGCGGGCGGGGATCTCCTTGATCGTGAAGCCGAAGTGGGCGGCCTGCATCAACAGCTCGGAGTCGAACGTGAAATCGAGCGAGTTGCGCAGGAAGGGGACCGTCAGGAGCAGCCGCCGCGAGTAGGCCCTGTAGCCGGTGTGCGCCTCCGAGAGCTGCGTGCCCATGATCTTGTTCTCGATCGTCGTGAGGAAGCGGTTGGCCAGCCACTTCCAGCGCGGCATGCCGGCCGCGATGGCGGCACCTGGCAGGAGCAGCCGCGAGCCGAGCACCAGGTCCGCCTCGCCCGCCAGGATCGGCGCGATCATGCTGGGCACCAGCTCGGACTCGTACTGCCCGTCGGGGTGCAGCATCACGACCACATCCGCGTCGTGCCGGAGCGCCTCCATGTAACAGGTCTTCTGGTTGCCGCCGTAGCCCACCTGGTGGGGATGCCAGACCAGCGTCAGCGGAAGCGTGCGCGCAAGCCGCACGGTGTCATCCGTGGAGAAGTCGTCCACCAGGATCACCTCGTCGACCGCGTTCTTCGGAATCTGCGAGAACGTGGCCTCGAGCGTGGCCGCCGCCTGCCGGGCGGGCATCACCACCACCACTTTGTGGTCAGAGTCCTTAGGCATGCTTTCGAGCCTCCACGTATACCGTGCCGGAGCGTCGTAGCCCAACCTCCACCGCGGCGCACGCCACCGCGAGCGGGAGCAGCAGCACTCCCGCGGCCAGCGCGGACGCGCGCCGGCCGCCGCCGATCGTCACGCGCCGAGCCCGCGGGCGGCGGAGCGACTGGTAGAGGTCGAGGCCGCCCGGCAGCGAGCCGACCAGGCCGTCTAGCCAGCCGATGACGATTTGCCCCCCGCGCAGCTGTGACACGCGCTCGACGTCGAACCCGCACGCCTCGAGCCGCGAGACGAGCGCGCCAAGCGGCAGGTGCACCAGGTGGCGCGGGAGGTCCAGAGCGAGCCAGCGGTCTCCGAAGGCCGCCGCCTGGAGGCTGGCGCTGTTTGGCACCGCTACCACCAGCACGCCGCCGGGCGACAGCAGGCGCGCGGCCTCGCGAATCGCCTCACCCGGGCGCGGAAGATGCTCGAGCGAGTGCCAGAAGACAACGGCGGCCCAGCTGCCCTCGATCCCGATCGATGGACTCGCCGCGGATGTCCGCACGCCGCGCGTCGCGCTCGAGCCCGACCCCCTCGCGCCCGCGGCGGCGGAGCGCGTCGAGCAGAACGCCGTCGCCGGCGCCCACGTCCAGCACGCGTCCCGGGGGCGCAATCCGGTCGAGGCGGCGGGCGAGGACGCCGCGCGTCCGCCGCAGCAGGGCATCGCCGATCAAGCTGAAGCGGCGGCCCGAGCCGGGCCGGTACCAGGTCCCGTACGCCCGCTCCAGCTCGTCGTCGGTTGGCCACGGGTCGGTGGTGGCCGCCCCACACTGAGCGCAGCGCGTACGACCGGTCAGGCGCTGGGCGCGGCCGTCGAGTGGCGACCCGCACCACACGCACGTCGCAACGGCGGGGCGGGCGGCTTCCATCGCGGGCCAATCTACCGGCGAGTGCGCTGGCCTCACGGGCCCTCGCTCCGCGGCGAGCGGCAGATCGCGAACACGTCGAGCGACGAGGCGAGCGCCGTTGCGCGCAGCTCGAAATCGTCGACGCGATACTGCCTCGGCTCGTGGATCGTGGTCGCCTGCGATGGTGGCGCAGGCAGGCTGTCGTAGAGCCACTGGCGCGCCCTTCTCGGCACCAGCCTGCGCAGCCGAGCGGGTCGCGTGCGCAGCAGCCTGTCGAGCGTTTCACGCTCCCCGCGGACGAGCTCCAGATAGCGCTCCGAGCCGAACAGGCCGCGCAGCTCGACCTGCTCGAAGTACGGCAGGCAGAGCGTCGCAGCTGCGCGGGATCGAACTCGACATAGTGGTAGGGGTCGATGATCTCGTCCGGCCGGCCGAACGTCAGCCGGTTCGGGGTGACGAAGACCGCCACGCCGCCGGCCTCGAGCACGCGCGCCGCCTCGGCCACGGCGCGCCCGGGATCGGGGACGTGCTCGATCGACTGGATGGCGACCACCGACTCGAAGCTGCAGTCGCCGAACGGCAGCTCGCGCATGTCGGCCGCCACCGTCTCGCGCTGCTGGCCGGCCAGTGCGCCCGGCTCGATGTCCACGCCCACCGTCTCGCGGGGCGCGAGGCGCTGGTAGCTGTGGCCGACTCCGCAGCCCAGGTCGAGCACCTTCCCCGGCCCGAGCAGCGGCGCGCAGACCTCGTACGCCGCCACGTGGCGCTGCCAGGTGGGGTTGAAGCCGCCCACGGGCGTGACCACCCGCTCGCCCGTGATCTTGGCCTGCGCGGCGCTCATCGACGCGCCGCCAGGTCGACGACCACGAAGCCCTGAGCGTCGGTGTGCATCGGCCGCAGCGTGAAGCGCCGCTCCATACGCTGCAGCACCCAAGCCTGCAGAGGCGCCTGCAGCGTCGTCTCGAACTCGCGCAGCGGATCGGCCGCCGGGTTGCCCGCAGCTTCCTGAGCACGCCCCATGTGGTCTGGTCCATCAGCATTCGCTCGCCCGGCCTGAGCCCCGCGATCGCATCGCGCAGTCCGGGATGCGGGACGAGGCGACGAAGCTCTCCTCGATCGGCTCCCCGATCGGCAGCTTGTTGGCGCGTCCGCTGCGCATCATGATCTCGGTGCCGAGGTCGGGCGACACCATCATCAGCACGTGCCGCTGCGAGGGCATGTAGATGCTGACCAGCCGCTGGCCCTCCGGCGAGCGGGGATCGAGCGCCGGCAGGTGCCACAGGCGGCGCAGATCTGCGCGCAGCCCGTGCCCGCCGGGAAAGGCCTCGGCGAGCGGGGTGCGCGGGAACCTGCCGCCCATCGCCGGCCAGGCCGCCGACAGCAGCAGGACCGCGAGGCCGAGCGCGAATGCCAGCCCACCGACCTGCGGGCGACTCCGGAGGCGCCCCGCCGGGGCGCAGCAGCAGGCTCAACCAGAGGCCGGCCGTCAGGAGCGCGGGGAGCGCCACGTAGAGCAGCAGATAGGTCGCCGAGCGGTTGTCGACGTAACTGAACAGCGCGACGCCCCATGCGGTCATGCCGGTCAGCGCGACGAAGTCGTCGCGCTCCCGCACGACCCTGCCCGGCCGCATCCGCACGAACAGCACGATCGCGGCGGCCGAGGCCAGGTAGAGCGCCCGCCAGCGCCGCGCCGGGCGACCAGTGCTCGAAGCCGTAGGTGATCCGCCGGCCTTACCGCCGAGCAGGAACTCGCGCACGTAGACCAGGTACTGGCCCCAGTGCCGGCAGCTCGCCGCTGGCCGCAAGCGTCGCCAGGGCGAAGGTCAGGTGCGCGCAGGCGAAGGCCGCGGCGGCCAGGACGCGCTGCCTCACAGCCAGTGCTGCGTTCCCCCGCCGGCCGGAGGCCGCCACCGTGCAGGCCATCGCCGCGAACGCGAACAGCGTGTAGGCGAAGCCCTCGAGCGCCCATACCGAGGAGACGCCCAGCACGATCAGCACCAGGACGCGGGCGGCGCGCGCATGGCGGGGCTTGCGCGCCGCCACCACGGCGGGGAGCACGGCCGCCATCGGCAGGCCGAAGCGCAGCGGGCCCTGCTGCGGAAGGCCGCCCACCGGATAGTGGAGGTTGTAGACGAAGGCCGCCACGCCGATGGCCAGTGTCGCGCCCGCCAGCACGCGCGAGACCCCGGCGATGCGCAGCACGCAGTAGGCCGCGCCGTAGAGGAGCGCGGTCAGGATTCCGTCGAGCAGTGCATAGGTGCCGTAGCCGATCGGGGCGATGTGGAACCAGGCGGCCAGCAAGTAGATGGAGCCGACGCCCCACTGCGACACCGGTTCGTCGACCATCAGCACCCCCCCGCGCAGTACCTGGTTCGCCGGCCCGAGCAGGAAGTCGTGGTGGAACTGCATCACGCCGTTCAGGTTGAGCAGGGTGGGGACGTGGATTCCCGGATCGAAGACGAGTAGGTCTGGTATCGCCAGCATGAGCAGCAGCCCGAGGACGATGTCGGCGGCGATCCCGAGACGGCCGGCCACGCGCGGCAGCCGGACCTGCTCGCCGGCGGCGAGAACCGCCGCCGCCACGAGCACGCCGAGCACGATGGGCAGCAGGCTCAGGGTGTGAAGCGCAGTGACGCACAGGATCAGCCCGAACACGAGCGCGCCCGCCAGCACCGTCACGGCCCGCGCCGATGGCGCGAGCGAGAGCAGCGCGGGCCAAGGCCGCGCTTGCGCCGCCCGCCGAAGCAGCGCGGTGGCGGCGGCTCCCCAGACGCCCAGCGCCACGAGCAGAGTGCCCGTGCCATCGCCCCAGGGCACGAGCGCCGACAGCTTGACGAGCAGCACCGCCACGGCGAGCGTGCCTGCCACGAGCCCGGCGAGCGCGGGCAGCGCGGGGGCGTTGGGACCGGCCGCGATCGCATCGGCCAGCCGCGGCACGGCGGCCAGCGCGAGCGGCAGGATCACGGCGAACGCGAGCACGTACAGCGCTGTCTTGGTGCCCTGGTTCTGGTCGCCGCCGGCGGCGAGGTACCCGGGCAGGCGGTGCGGTGGGTGCACCACCCAGATCACCGACATCACGATCAGGAACGAGGCGAAGGCCAGCGCGACCGTCAACGCGAGCGCCGGCCCAAACGGGGCACGCTCACGGCGCCCAGAGGGCGGCGAGGTTACGCCGAGCAGGCGCCGGATGCCCACCATGGAGTCCGCCATTCGGGAAGGCCGCGGTCCAGGCCAGGCTTGGGGCCGCAAGCCGGCAGATTGTAGATCAGGCCCGGGGAGCTCCCGCCAGCCGGGCTCGCACCGTTCGGCGCGCCTGCTTGCGGCGCATCAGCGGGCGCTCCACCAGGTAGTAGCTGAGCGAGGCGCACACGAGCGTGATCGCGAGGGTGGTGAGGACCAGCACGGGGTAGGCGAGCGACGGCACCCATTGCCCGACGCCTCCCTTCTGGAGTGCGTACATGATCGGGAAGTGCCAGAGGAAGATCCCGTAGGAGACGAGGCCGAGCCAGGCGAGGACGCGATGCTCGAGGACGCGCCGCGGGAGGCCACCTGGTCGCCCGCCGAAGACGGCCGGCACGACCACCAGCGCGGCAACGGCGCCGAACAGCACGTACTCGCCCAGGTACTCGCGCAGGGGCACGGCCGGGCCCGCGAGCGACGGCCTCGGGTCGAAGATCACGAGCGCGGCGATCCCATAGAGCAGCGCGGCGAGAGCCCAGGGGACCCAAGGGTGCTCGCTCACCCAGCGCACTGCGCGCGGCGTCTCTCCCCTCTGCTGAACCCACACCGAGATCGCCGCCAGGGCCATACCGAGGCCGAACCACCAGCCGCGGCCGAGCGGCGAGTAGAAGAGGTAGGGAAACACCTTGGAGTGGAGCTTGAAGCTCTGGATCCAGACGGAGAAGCCGGCGATCGCCGCCAGCACGCCCAGTTCCGCGACGAGCCAGCGGCCATCGCGCAGGCGGGCGGTGAGGCGGGCCATTCCGAGAGCGAAGAAGGGCAGCGTCGCGTAGAAGACCACCTCCACCGTGAGGCTCCAGACCGGCGTGATGCCGCAGTTGAAGGCGGTGATGGTGGCGGGCGTGCACTTGCCCGTGGGCGTGTACACGGGGTAGTTCTGCAACAGCCCGTAGTAGACCCACCAGTGGCCGCTGAAGACTCCGTAGATGCCCGGGAAGATCGCGAGCACCGTGAGCGCCAGCCAGTACGCCGGAGCGATGCGGAGGAAGCGCCGGCGGGCGTAGACGTGCAGCGGCGTGCGCGGTGCTTCGAGGATCCGGGCGGCGAGCATCGGGCGGTACAGAAGGAAGCCCGAGATCACGAAGAAGATCGTCACACCGATGTCGAGGTGCGCGACGAGGCGCTGATACCTCGCGTGGCCGAACACTCCCGAAAACAGCGCCGTGTGCACCAGCAGGATCGAGAGCGCCGCCACGGCGCGGAGTGAGTCGAACAGCGGGAAGCGCGGGTTGCCGGGCGGGGGCGCGACCACGTCGGGGATCGCTTCAGTCGGCGGCTGACGCTCCGAGGCCGCCACCCAGCCCTATCCCTCGAGCGCCCTGCGGATCTCGTCCTTCGACACCACCGACTGATCCGGCGCGACCCCCGCGCGGACCCGCAGGCGCGAGAGGCGCTCGGCCACCGCGAACGCGCTCGACTCGAGCAGCCGTCTCAGGACGGCCTCCTGCCGTGCCTGCCGTGCCTGAAGCGCCCAGATCTCCGAGGTCAGCACGTGCTTGCCGGCGAGGTGAAGGACACGGTTTCCCTCCAGCCGCTCGAGCACCGGGTTGCGGTCCCACGGGTCGAGAACGCGGGCCACGTCGCCTGCCCACGGCGCTCCCAGATGCCAGACCGCCCCGAAGCCGAAGAACGCGGGCACGACGACCAGGCACAGATCCTCCCTGGCTGCCACGAAGTCCTCGACGGCCGTGAGGACGCCGTTTCGGGGACCGCCCTCATGGTCAGCCGAGCGAGGGTACGGCAGGCCGCCGGCCCTGAGCCCGGGATCGCCGGGGAAGACGCCTCCCCGGGACCCGGCGACCGGCTGCCGGTACTCGTCGGGGATCAGGTCGGGCTCGAAGTAGTCGTCGCGCCGCGCGTGCGGCCAGCAGACGTCGTGGAATAGGAGCAGCGGCAGCTCGTCCCCCGCCCGCTCGCCGATCAGGCGGAGCTCCTCGCTGACCGTGTAGTAGTTGTGATCGCCGTCGATCACCAGCGCATCGGGCAGCGGAATCTTCGGCAGCGCCTCCAGGCTCGTCTCGCGGATGAGCTCGAGCTCCGGGTGCGCCTCGGCCAGCCGTACGAGCCCTTCCTGCGGCGACGGGTCGATGGCGCCCACCCGCGCCCCCGACCCCGCGGCCCAGTGCACGAGCACGCGCGTCAGGTCGCCGGCGAAGGCTCCGACCTCCACCACCGATCGCGCCCCGGCGGCGTCGAGGCACGGCAGCATGATCTCCGCCATCTGTGCGAGCGACGTTCCCCAGCGGTCCGGGTCGTTCAGATAGGGATCCAGATGGGAGTCGGCAGACGCCACGAGGCGCGGAGGCTAGCTGGTGGGGTTGGGGTCGTCGTCCCCGTCGATCGTCCGCTCGATGAACTGGGCGCTCGTGCGAGCGCCGATCACGTTCTGGCGCGTGGCGGTGATCATCTCGCTGACGAGGCCGATCGTGAAGAGCTGGATGCCAAGGAGGATCAGCAGCACGCCGAACAGCAGCAGCGGCCGGCGGCCGATCGCCGCGCCGCCGATCTTCAGCACGGTGAGGTAGGCGCAGATCACGAGCCCGACGAGCAGCGAGAGGAGGCCCGCGCCCCCGAACAGGTGGAGCGGCCGGTACTGGTAGCGCCCGATGAAGAGCACGCCGATCAGGTCGAGCACGCCGCGCATGTAGCGCTCCGCCCCGAACTTGGACTTCCCATGCCGGCGCGCGCGGTGGCGCACCGGCAGCTCGGCCACACGCCAGCCGCGCTGGAAGCCCAGGACCGGGATGAAGCGGTGCTGCTCGCCGTACAGCTCGAGCGCCCGGACCGCCTCGCCGCGGTAGGCCTTGAGGCCGCAGTTGACGTCGTGCAGCGGCACCCGGGAGAGCACCGCCGTCAGCTCGTTGAAGATGCGCGAGCCCCAGCGCTTGAAGAGCGGATCGTGCCGGTGCTGCTTCCAGCCCGATACGACGTCATAGCCCTGCTCGAGCTTGTCGATCAGCGCGGGGATCTCCGCGGGGTCGTCCTGCCCGTCGCCGTCGATCGTCACGACGATCTCGCCGCGGGTCTGATCGAACCCCGCCCGCAGCGCCGCCGACTTGCCGAAATTGCGCCGCAGGCGCACGCAGCGCACGCCCGAGCGCGCGCGGGCAAGCCGCTCGAGCAGCTCGCTCGAGCCGTCGGTGGAGCCGTCGTCGACCCAGATGACTTCCCAGGGCCGGCCGGTCGCCTCACACCCGGCCTCGAGTTCGACAAGGAGCGGCTCGACCGCCTCTCGCTCGTTGAACACCGGCACCACCACAGACAGCTCGGGGCGGTTGCGCAGCGGGTCCGGCTGTGCCTCGGGAGCCTCGAGGTGGCTGGGCCGAGCCATGTCCGCAACTATATGCACCGTGTCGCCTGCGATGGCCCGCGTGACATCCGCCCGTTTCGGGCAGGAAACCGACAACGCCGAGAAGTACGAGCGGCGGGGCGGCGTCGAGGGCCGCCTGCTCGCCCGCTTCCGGGCGCGGGTGCTCGCCGAGGTCGTGCCGCTGGCGCCCGGGAGGGTGCTCGACGCGGGCTGTGGCGAGGGGCATGTGTCGGCGTGGCTCGCCGGCTCGCTCCCGGCGAGCGACATCACCGGCGTGGACGGGCGCGCGGATGCGCTGGCGGCCTTCCGTGCGCGCAACCCAAGGCTGACGGCGCTTCAGGGGGACCTCCGCGCACTTCCCTTCCCGGACGGCGCCTTCGATCTGGTGGTCTGCACCGAGGTACTCGAGCACCTCCCGGCTCCCCGAGAGGTCCTCGGGGAGCTGGCCCGGGTCTGCTCCGGATACCTCTTCCTCACGGTTCCCCACGAGCCGTTCTTTCGCGGGGGCAATCTCGTGCGCGGGCGCTACGTCGGGCGGCTCGGCTCCACTCCGGGACACCTCTCTACGTGGGGGCGCCGCAGCTTCCTGAGCACGGTGGCGACGGAGGCCGAGCCGCTGCGCTGGGTCTCCCTGTTTCCCTGGCAGGGCGTGCTGGCGCGGCCGCGGGGCGCGGGATCGGGCCCGTGAGCGTCACCGACCCGGCGCCGGTCGCCGAGCGCCCGTCAAGGGCGTCCCACCTGCACACCCGCGCCGTAGAACTCGGGCCGCGCCTCACGCTCGGCGCGCTCGGCGGGCTCACCGCGCTCGCCTTCGCGCTACGCGTCGTGGGAGCCGACCAGACGCTGTACGCGGACGAGAACTTCACCTACACGATCGTCCGGCGCAACGGACTCGGCGGCGTCTGGCACGACGTCTACCACACCTCGATCACCCCTCCTCTCCACTACTTCCTCGCGTGGCTCTCGATCCAGTTCGGCGGGGACACCACCGTGCTGGTGCGGCTGCCGTCGCTCATTCTCGGCACCGCGATCATCCCGCTGGTCTTCCTGATCGGTAGGCGCTGCGCCGGCCCGCGGGCCGGCCTCCTGGCCGCCGCATTAATGACGCTCGGCCCGTTCGCGATCTGGTATTCGGACGAGGCGCGCGCGTACGCGACCATGATGTTCCTGCTCGCGCTCTCCACGCTCGCCCTGATGCAGGCGGTCGACGGCGGCGGACGGCGCTGGTGGGCGCTGTTCGCGCTGTCAGGCTGCGCGGCGCTGTGGAGCCACTACACGGCTGTGTTCGTGCTGGCGGTGGAATGGGTGTGGGCGGTCTGGGCCCGCCCTCGCTACCGCCGCGAGGCCTTGGTCGCCGCGGCCGCCATCGTGCTCCTCTACCTGCCTTGGTTTCCCGGCTTCCTCCACCAGCGCCAGAACCACACCGGCATCGAGGTCATCGACAGCGTCGCTCCGCTCAACTTCGGGGTGCCCTTCAGCGTCCCGCTGCAGACGCTGGTCGGCCACCCGTTCTTCGGGCTGCGGACGTTCCCCGGCTGGCTCGGCGCGGCGATGCTGGTGGTGCTCGCCACGCTGATCCTCGCCTCCGCTCTGGGCGGGCTCGAGCGGCTGCGGCGGGTAGCGCCGTCGCTGCGGTCGGAGAGCGGGCTCATGCTGTTGCTCACGCTCGCCACCCCCGCCGGCCTCGTGCTCTACGCCGTCGGTGGCACGTCGCTGTTTTTGCCGCGCAACCTCAGCGCGTCGCTGCCGGCGCTGGCGGTGCTGGCGGCGGTGCTCATCATCCGGCTGGCGCCGACAGTCCGGCCGTGGCTTGCGGCGGGGGCCGCCGCGGCGCTCCTGATCCTGCTCGGCGCAGTCACGGTCAAGAGCATGGGCGACAACTACCGCCGCCCGGCTTACCGCGAGGCGGGCCACTACATCGATGCCATGGCGGGACCGCGGGCCGCAGTGGTGGAAACCTCGCTGGCCGAGGTGGTTGGCGTCCCGCTCGACCAGCGCCTCACACCGACCACGGTCGATCTCTATCTCCGGCATAAGCGGCCCGTGTACCTCGCAGGCGTGACGGACACGGCGGCGTGGCGGCGGGAGGGCGCGGGCGGGACGCTTTTCAACGTCGCTCCAGCCGCCGTCGTGGGCGAGGACTTCCTGCGGGCGCGAATCGGGACGCTGCCGGCCGGCCTCCAGCAGCGAGTGGAGCAACTGGGCGGAACCAACGGCCTCGCGTTCGTGAGGGGGGTGAAGCGCTTCCCGGGCATCATCCCGGTGGACGTGGTGCGCTACTCGGGCGCGGCCTCTGGAACGCTCGCGGGCCGACCCGGGCATGAGGTCATTTCCTGGTCACTGGGGCGACACATCGTGGTGGCGCCTGGCGTGGCTCGAGGAGCGGTGGACGGCGCGTCGCCCTCGGACACGCGCCTCCAGCTGAGGGGTTGGGCGCTCAACGCGCGCGGCAACGGGCTGGTGGACTGGGTGCTGATGTTCTTCCACGGTCGCCTCTTTGCGGCGTCGCCCGGCGGCGTGCCGCGTCCGGACGTGGCCCAGCTCTATGGGCCTGCGGCGCTGCCGGCCGGCTTCGGCGTGATCACGGCACTGGCGCCCGCGGATCATGCGGCCATCCGCGTCTTCGCGGTGGTGGGCCAGCGCGCCTCCGAGCTCCCCTGGAGCCCGGCAGCCAAGCGAACCGCCGGCTAGCTCCCGCCGCGATGGGAACCGCCAGGCGCGTGGGAGGAGTCCTGGCAGGCCTGCTCGTGGCCGGCTTCCTGGTCTGGGGCGTGGCGGGAGGCTGGTCAAAGGCGGCCGACTACAACTGGAGCCTGGACTGGGCCCTGCTCGCGCTGGCGGCCCTGGTGCTCGCGGGCTTCTACCTGGCCTGGGCCGCGGGCTACGTGACCCTGCTCGAGACGCTTGCCGGACGGAGGCTGGCGCGGCCGAGGTTCATCTCGATCTGGGCGCGCTCGCTGCTCGGGCGCTACGTGCCGGGCAACGTGCTTATGGTCGCGGGCCGCGTGGTGTTCGGAAGGGAGGCGGGCGTGCCCGGGCGCGTCTCGCTGGCGGCGAGCGTCTACGAGCAGGTGGCGATGCTGGCGGCGGCCGCGGTCGCGGCCGTCGCCTTTCTGCTCTGGGCGGGGCGGCACCTGTCACCGCTGTACTGGGCCGTGCTCGTGATCCCGCTGGGCCTCGCCCTGCTCGACCCGGCGATCTTCAAGAAGGCCTCAGACCGGCTGTTTTCACGGCTCGCGCCAGCCACCGAGCTGGTGCCGCTCACGCGCCGGCAGGTGGCGCTGCTGCTGCTGTGGTTCGCCCTGACGATGGCGCTGCTCGCGGTGGGCACCGGCCTGGGCGCGCGGGCCGTGGCGGGTCCCGGCGCGGGGAGCGTCGTCTTCGTCGGCACCGGCTTCCTGCTGTCGTGGGCGGTCTCGATGCTGGCTCTGATCTTCCCGTCCGGACTCGGCGTCCGGGAGGGCGTGTTCGCCCTGGTGCTCGCACGCCACCTCCCGGGGCCCGCGGCGGTATCGCTCGCGGCGGCGAGCCGCCTGCTCGTGACGGCGGTGGAGCTTGTGGTGATCGCCCTGCTGGTGGCCCGGGGGCGGCGCGCGCAGCGGATCCGCTGACGGCGGCGGCCGCAGGCCGCGGCCGCTCAGACGGCGATCGGGGCGTAGTCCTCCGGGAATGCCGAGGCGCCGAAGAACCAGTTCTCTATCGCGAAGCGCGGCTTCGGCATGGAGGGATCGGAGCCCGTCTGGTGCAGGAAGAGCTCGTCGAAGAAGAGCGCGTCCCCCGGCTCGAAGATCGGTCGGATGATCGGCTTGTCGCCGGCCGCCTCCTCGGCGTTCTTCTGGGAGACCTGATAATCGAGAATCGCCTCCTCCGTCTGCGCCCGGACGAGGTAGTCGAGCCGGCGCGGGACCACGTCGAGGCCGGGCGACTCGTCACCGCAGCGCGAGAGCGAAACCCAGAGGTTGAGGGCGCGCACGTCACCCATGAAGGCGCCGTCCTGGTGCCAGGCGCCCGGCACGTTCGGCGTCGCCTTGCGCAGGGTCGTCTTGTGCACCGAGAACAGAGCGGGCTCGCCGAGGTAGTCGCTCACGAGCTTGGGCAGGCCGGCCTCGCGGAACATCTCCATCATCTCGAACACGAGCATCGGCGAGTCCACGGCCAGGACGCCGCCGCCCTCCTTCACCCACGGGCGGACGTTCACGGGACCGTAGGGCGCAGAGGGCATGAACTCCTCGTAATAGCCATCTGCGCTCGGCTCGCCCGCCTCGCGGCGCTGGCGCTCCTCGAACGAGCGATCGATCTGCTCCGCGAAGTGGAGTGCCGCGTCCCGGTTGAAGAGCCCCCGGACGAGCAGGCACCCGTCGCGGAGGACTCCTGCGCGCAGCAGCTCGGGCGTGACGTCCTCGCGCCGGAGGTCCGGAAGCCCGCTCGCGACCTCGGGAAGGTGGTCCTTGTCCGGAGTGGGGAACTCGGGCCTCGTGTCACCCGCCCCGAGCAGCCGGATGCCGGCGAGGTGGCGAAGACGGAGCAGCTCCCGCTCGGTCTGGCGATCGCGGCTCGCCTCGTTTCGCTGCGTGAGCCTCTCGATCTGCGCAAACAGCTCCTCGGTGCTCCCGTCGAAGTCGCTCGCCAGCTCTATAGGCGGCTCGGCGAGCGCCGAGGCACCGCCCTGCTTGTGTCCTCTGCGCCAGAATCCCTTCATGCCGGCCACGGTAGCACGGCCGCTGGCGGGGATCCGTGGCCGTTACGACGCGCCGGCTGGCCGCACCGGCCGCGCGGGCGAGCCGACCACGGTGGCGCCCGCAGGCACGTCGTCCACCACCACGGCGTTGGCCCCGATCTGGGCGCCGGCGCCCACCCGCACCGCGCCGATCAGCTTGGCGCCCGTGCCCACGCTCACGCCCTCCTCGAGGGTGGCGCCTCTGACGTCCCCGGCTCGCAGGCCGATCGTCACGAACGGTCCGATCACCGCGCCGGCCCCGATCTCGACGAGGCCGTCCGCGACCACCTGGCCGTGGATGATGTAGACGCCGGGGTGCACGACCACGGGATCTCCGATCGACACCTGGGCGATGCTCACCGCGAGCTTGTGCGCGAGCCGTGGCAGGATCGGGACCCGCAGTGCCTGCATCCGCGCCTTGGCCCGGTAGAGCGCCTGCGCGAGGAAGGCGTCGCTCACCCATGCCAGCCGCACGATCTGCGCCGCAGTGTCGACCGGCGAGCCGAATTCATGCCTCTCGCCACGGTGCAGAGCGGTGACCCGCGCGTCGGCTACCAGGGCGTCTCGCAAGCGTGGATGGCGGGACCGAATCTCGCGCCAGAACGCCCTCTGGAGCGCGGCGCGGGCGTCGTCATCCTGCTGGCTCATCGTCCGTCCAGCACCCTATACCGTGCCGCGGCGACGGGCAGTGGCATCGCGTACTGTTGGCCCCATGAACGATCCCCGCCCGCTTGGCGAGGCGCCCGAGCAGCCGGGGCTGAGCTACAAGAACAAGGTCTTCTCGGGCACGCAGGCCCGCCGCGCGGTGCGCGCGCTCGCGGCGAGCGCGGACCGCAACGATTTGCGTGCGGCCTACCTCGACCTGCTCAAGCTCTCGCTCTGCGATCTTTGCGGGACGAGCACCACCTCGGTGTGGAAGGACGCTCGCGGGGAGATCATGTCGCGTGAGCTCAGGGATGAGGAGCTGCAGGTCCGGGCAATGGGCGTCGACTGGCCGCTGCACGGATTGACGATGGTCGGGCTGCACCGCCTCGACGACCTGCAGGCGCGCGTCGAGTCGATCGTCGAGGACGGGACAGAGGGCGACCTGATCGAGGCGGGCACTTGGCGCGGCGGAGCCTCCATCCTCATGCGCGCCACGCTCAACTCGCTCGGGGCGCATGACCGGACGGTCTGGGTGGCCGACTCGTTCGAGGGCTTCCCGCTGCCTGACGAGCACACTGAGACCGGCCATCTTGCACCGGTGGAATTCCTCTCCGTTCCGCTGGAGGAGGTCAAGGCGAGCTTCGCGCGCCTAGGGTGCGAGGACGGAGTGAGGTTCGTTCCGGGCTTCTTCCAGGAGACCCTGTCGTCGCTGAGCGACCGGCGGTGGTCGCTGATCCGGCTTGACGGCGACAGCTACGACGCCAGTTGGACGACGCTCGCGAGCCTCTACCCCGGCCTCTCGGCCGGCGGGTACGTCGTCGTGGACGACTACGGCGCGCTGCCGGAGTGTCAGCGGGCGGTGGAGGACTTCCGCCGGTTGCACGGGATCAGCGAGCCACTCGAGCAGGTGGACTGGACCAGCGTGCGCTGGCGCCGCACGAGCGAGGCGCCGATCGATCGCGAACAGGCCCCCGCGCCGGGCGGCGAAGGGCGGTCGGCCGCGCCCGCCAGGGTCGCTCGCAGCGAGGGCGACCTGCGGATTCCGACCATGGACGAGATCGCTCTTCAGCGTCACCGGGCTGTGCTCGAGCAGGAGCTCGCGGCGATGCACGCGCGTCTCGGAGAGGCGCAGGCAGAGGTGGCCCGCCTGAGCCGATCGCCTCTGCGGGTTGCGGGGAGCTGGCTCAAGGAAAGGCTCCGGCGGGTCTCCAGGTGACCGCGCCGGTCCGAGCCGGCGCCGTGGACCTGCGCGTCCAGCTCGACGCCCCGCTGCCCGGCCAGATCAGAGTCGGGGCCGGCACGGCGATCTTCGTCGCCGGCTGGTGCGCCTGCCGCGCGGGCAAGATCCGCTCGCTCGAATTCGTGCTCGACGGGTCCGCTCAGCCGGTGATGGCTAACGGGATGCCTCGGCTCGACGTTTTCCGGGCCCTCCACCCCGGGCTCGATCCGTTCGACCTCCGCGGCGTGGATGACGATCCCGGCTCGAGCGACGACCCGTTGCTCACCGGCTACCAGAGCGGCTTCTGGGGTCTCGTGAGGGTGGCGCCACGCCACGAGGGCCGGGAGCTGAAGCTGCTCCTGCGGGCCGAGCTCGAGGGAGGCGGCGAGGCCCGTGCGGAGCTTGGGACGCTGCGCGTCGCGGGTCTCGAGGCGCCGGTGCCCCTGGCTCCGCCCGCGCCGGAAGACGGCCCGCTCGTGGCGATCTGCATGGCCACTTACGAGCCGCCGCTCGAGCTCTTCCGGCGCCAAATGGAGTCGATCCGGGCGCAGACCCACCGCAACTGGGTCTGCGTCATAAGCGACGACTGCTCGAGCCCGGAGCGATTCACGGCGATCGAGGAGGCACTCGGGGACGATCCGCGCTTCTTACTCTCGCGCGCTCCGCGGCGGCTCGGCTTCTACCGGAACTTCGAGCGCGCCCTCTCGCTCGCCCCGCGCGAGGCGGCGTACGTGGCGATGGCCGACCAGGACGACTCCTGGCACCCCGACAAGCTTGAGACGCTCCTCGCCGAGATCGGGGATGCGCAACTCGTCTACAGCGACGCACGCATCATCGACGGCCGCGGCCGCTTGATCTCCGACACCTACTGGAGCCATCGGCGCAACAACCACTCCGATCTGCTCTCGCTGCTCGTGGCGAACGCCGTCACGGGCGCGGCCTCGCTCATCCGCCGCGAGCTACTCGACTACGCACTGCCCTTCCCACCCGGACAGTTCGCCCACTTCCACGACCACTGGGTCGCGCTCACCGCGCTGACCCTTGGGGAGATCAGCTTCGTCGAGCGGCCCCTATACGACTATGTTCAGCACGGCGAGGCGGTGCTCGGGCACGACGCCGCCACCAGGATGGTCACCCTGCGTGAGCGCCTCGGCGCGCTCCGACGCGACCCGCGCGAGCGCGTGCGGATGTGGCGTATGCACTACTTCGTGGACGTCTGCCGGCTGATGCAGTTCGCGACCGTCCTGTTGATGCGCTGCGGCCAACGCACCACGCCCGCTAAGCGGCGCACGCTCGAGCGCTTCCTGAACACGGACCGCTCCCTGCCGGCGGTGGCCGCGCTTGGGGGACGCGGGCTGCGCGAACTTCTCGGGCGACCTGAGACCCTCGGCGCCGAGTGGATGCTGTTCCACGCGTTCCTATGGCGCCGGCTGCTTTCGGCCACCAACCGCGAGCGGCCGGTCCGGGGATTCCGCCTGGACGCTGTTCCGCCGCCGGCGCTCGACCCCAGGCCGGGCGCCCGGACGCCCGATGCGCCGGGCCCGCGGCTGATCGCCGAGAAGACCGCACCGCTCCGCCTCGCGCCGTCCGACGACGCACCGGAGCGGGTCAACCTGTTGATCCCCACGATCGACCTAGCCCACTTCTTCGGCGGCTACATCGCCAAGTTCAACCTCGCGAGCCGCCTGGCCGATCGGGGGCTGCGCGTGCGAATGCGTCACCGTCGACCCGGTGGGCCCGCTGCCGAGGGAATGGAAGCGCACGCTCGAGTCCTACAGCGGGCTCGAGGGCTTCTTCGATCGGGTCGAGGTCGAGTTCGGGCGGGAATCCCAGGGGGTCGAGGTGAACCGCTCCGATCGCTTCATCGCTACCACTTGGTGGACGGCGCACATCGCCGGCCACGCGCTGCGATCGCTCGAGCGCGAGCGCTTCCTATACCTGATCCAGGAGTACGAGCCGTTCACCTTTCCGATGGGTTCGTTCGCCGCGCTCGCGAGGCAGTCATACGACTTCCCTCACTTCGGGCTCTTCTCGACCGAGCTGTTGCGGGACTACTTCCGCCGCCACGGCATCGGGGTCTACGCCGACGGAACCGCCCCGGGCGACGACCGTTCCGCGGCGTTCGACAATGCGATCACCGCGGTCGAGCCGCCCACGGCGGAGGAGCTGCGCGGCAGGGAAAGCCGCCGGTTCCTCTTCTACGCGCGGCCGGAGCCGCATGCGGCGCGGAACATGTTCGAGCTGGGGGTGCTCGGGCTCGGCCGCGCTATCGAGGAGGGCACCTTCGGCGCGAGCTGGGAGCTGCACGGCATCGGGGCTCTCGAGTCAGGTCGGCAGGTCGCGTTTGGAAACGGCATGAGCCTCCAGCTTCTGCCGCGCTCCGACCAGAGTGGCTACGCGCGACTGCTCCGGAACCACGACATCGGCCTGGCGCTCATGTACACACCGCACCCGAGCCTCGTGCCGATCGAGATGGCCTCCGCCGGCATGCTCACGGTTACGAACAGTTTCGAGAACAAGACGGCCGCCGCGCTGGCGGAGATCTCGCCAAACATCATCGCCGCGAAGCCCACGATCGAAGGCGTGGCCGCGGCGCTGCGAGAGGCGGCGGCCGGGGTCGGCGACTACGAGCGCCGGGTGCGCGGCGGCGCACTCGACTGGAGCAGGGATTGGCGGCGCTCGTTCGACGAGCCGCTGCTGGACCGGGTGCTCTCGTTCCTTGACGGCTGAGACTCGCCCCGCGCACACCGCCGAGCGCTAGCCTGCCGCCAATGCGTCGTGCGCTCCCGGCCGTCGCCGCGGCTCTCCTGCTCGCCGCTCCGACAGCGCTCGCCTTCTTCTCCGGCGGCTTCTTCACGGAGCCGCGGCTCATAGCGGCGATCGCGGCCTGGGTGCTGGTGTTCGCGCTCGCGCTGGCCGGACCTGCGCCCCTGCCTCGCTCGCTCGCCGGCTGGCTGGCGCTGGGCGGACTCGCCGCGCTCGGCATCTGGAGCGCCATCTCGATCGCCTGGGCTCCGCTGCGTGCGCCCGCGCAGGGAAACGTCGAGGAGATCATCCTTTACGCGGGGGCGCTGATCGTCGCGATCGGAGCGTTGCGCTCGCCGCGGGCGATGCGCGCGGTGGAGCCGGCGCTCGCGGCCGGCGCGGCGATTGTGATCTGCTACGGCCTCTCCGGGCGACTGCTGCCCGGGCTCGTCCACCTCGCCCACTCCAGCCATGCCGGCGGGCGGCTCGAGCAGCCGATCACGTACTGGAACTCGGAGGGGCTCCTGGCCGCGTTTGGACTCGTGCTGTGCGCGCGACTCGCCGGTGACGTCACACGCCCGGCGGCGATGCGCGCGCTCGGCGCGGCGGCCGCGGCGCCGCTAGGCGCCGGCATCTACCTGTCCTACTCGCGCGGAGCAATAGCGGCGTGCGCGGTGGGGCTCTTGATCCTCGTCACGGTCTGGCCGGTGCGTCCTCAGATCCGCGGAGTGGGCGTCGCTCTCGTGGCCGGGGTCCTGGCGTCGGTGTGCGCCTCGCAGTTCCCAGGCGTTGCGTCGCTCGACGGCGGATCCGGGGCGAAGGAGCGCGACGGGGCAATAGTGCTCGTGGTTCTCGTGGTCATAGCCGCGGCCGCGGCATTCGTGTCCGCCCGCGGCGCACGCGAGGACAGCGAGGCCGGAGTGCCCGCCGCGCCGGTGCCCGGCGCCCGCCGCCGCTGGGCGTTGACCGGCACGGTGGTCGCGCTTGCGGCCATCGGCCTGCTGATCGGGGGCCTCCGAGAGAAGGTCTCAGCCGCCGACCTCGCAAACGCAAGCCCCACTCGACTCACCTCCGTGAGCTCAAACCGCTACGACTACTGGCGGATCTCCGGCCGGGCGTTCGTCCGGCACCCGCTCGCAGGCCTCGGTTCCGGCGGGTTCCGGGTCTTCTGGCTGCGTGAACGACCCATCAGGGAGAGTGTGCAGAACTCCCATTCACTCGAACTCGAGACGGCGGCCGAGCTCGGCGTGGTCGGTCTGCTGGCGCTGGCGGCGATGTTCGCCGGGATCGTGCTGGCGGCCCGGCGGGCACTCGAGCGGCAACCGGGCATCGCGGCGGGCTGGTGCGCCGCGGCGGTGGTCTGGTTCCTCCACGCCTCGATCGACTGGGATTGGCAGCTTCCCGCGGTCACGCTTCCGCTCTTCGTGCTCGCGGGGGCGCTGATCGTGCTGGCGGAGGCTCCGGTCGAGTCCGCCACCGAGCCGGGGACGGCTCGCGCGCGCGCGGGGTGGTTGTCGAGCCGTCAGGGACTGACTCCGCGCGAGGGTGCGGTCCCTGCCCCCTGAGGATCGCCCACCGGCCCTGGCGGCAGGCAATGCGGCCGTCAGTGGCTCGACGTGGGGCGTGGGTCGCCTCCGTCAGCGCTGGCAGCCGCTCTCGGTCCTCGGGGTGATCCTGCTCTGCTGCCTCTGGCACCTGTGGTGGCTCCACCGCTTCAGGGCCGGGTTCCCGCTCGACATCGACGAGTCGCGCTACATCCAGCACGGCCTTGCGCTCAAGGACGGCCTAGCTCACTCCGGCCCACGGGGCATGTGGCACGTGTGGGCCGGACAGCACGACTTCGGGCCGCTGCTCCCCCTGACCTCGGTGCCGGTGTATGTCGGGCTCGGAGAGAGCCTGATGAATGCCTTTGCCACGCAACTCATCTTCTTCGCCGTGCTGGTGCTGACCAGCTATGGCATCGGCAGCCGGCTGAGCTCGCGCAACGGCGGGGCGCTGGTCGCGCTCGTGGTGGCCACGACACCTGCGGTCATCGACTTCACCCGCAGCTATCAGTTCGCGGTCACCGGCGCGGCGCTGCTGGCGGCCTGCACGTATGCGCTGCTCGCGTCCGAGGCGCTATCGCGCCGCGGCTTCGCGCTCGCCTGGGGCGTGCTCCTCGGGCTGATGCCGCTCGCCCGCACCATGCTCGTGGCCTTCGTGCCCGCTCAGCTGATCGCAGCCGCCTGGCTCGTGTTCGCGCGGCCAGGCCCTCGCCGTCCGCGCGCCGTCAACCTCGCGGCCGCCGTCGCCGCGGGCGCGGCCGTGGCGTCGGTGTGGCTCGCCAGCAGCTTTCACGCCGTCGCCCACTACCTCACCAGCTTCGGCCTGGGCGCACAGAGCGCCCAGTTCGGCACGTCACGGTCGCGGCTCGCCTTCGGCTACTGGACGCGCGAGCTGGTGAACACCGTCAAGGCGGAGCTCTATCTGCCGCTTGCGGCGCTCCTGGTTGCCGCGCTCGTGCTCGGAGTGGCAGCGCTCGCGATGGGCCTGAGGAGGTCGAGAACGGACCCCCGCGCCTGGGCGCGTGGATGGGTGCTGAGCGATGGCGCGGTGGTGCTGTTCGTGTTGCTCGAGGCCTATCTCGCCCTCACCGTGACCCGGAACGAGGGCGTCGGCTTCCGGGTGCCGGTGATCCCTTTGCTCGTGGCCCTCGCAGTCGCCGCGATATGGAGGCTGCCCTGGCGACTCGCGCGCGCCGGACTGGTGACCGGGCTGGCGGCGGTGGCCGCGCTGAACGTGGTCGCCAAAACGGATGCGCTATCGGCGCTCTCCCGCGACCGCAGCCTTCACCTTCCCGCCCTCGGAGCAACGCCGGTGGTCGTGGGTGACGGCTACATCCAGGGCTACGTGCTCGGTTCCTTCGAGACAGTGTCGCCCTCCCCGACGCACCCGCTCCCCGACTCGCAGAAGGGCTGGCTGCCCGCCTATCAGCGGATCGTGTCCAGGGTCCGCACGCTGGCACCGAGCCCGGGCTCCGCCCGAGTGGTGGGGCTCGCCACGAGCGAACCTCTAGTCAACGCGAACAACCTCACGCTCGCGGCGCGCCTGCGCTTCCACGAAGACCTGCCGGTGCGCGTGCTCGGTTTCCCGAGCGGGACTGTGACGAGCGCCTCGTACCGCCATCTCCTGGAGGGCGCTCAGGCTCCCAACGTTCTGGTGACCGTGAGCCGGCTCGGCCTCAACTACGTGGCGTTGACGGGAGGCGTAGCGGTCGACCAGAGCGTGATCAGGCGCACCGCCAGGTCGCTCGGCTTTCGGCCCGCGGGCGCCGTCTCGCTCCCAGACGCTCGGCGGGCGTTTGTCTGGTGGCGCCCGAGATGACCGCGCCCGCCGTGGTCATCCCCAACTGGAACGGCGCGCGCTGGCTGCCGGGTTGCCTGGCCTCGCTCGCGGAGCAGACGCTTCCGCCGTCGGAGACGATCGTGGTAGACAACGGCTCGACCGATGGCTCGCTCGAGCTGCTGCAGGAGAGTCATCCCGAGGTGCGGGTCATCGAGCTGGGGCGCAACACCGGCTTCGCGTTCGCCGCCAACCGCGGCATCGAGGCCGCACGCGCCGGCACCCTGGCACTGGTGAACACCGACGTGACGCTCGAGCCGGATTGGCTCGAGCGAATGTCCGGCGCGCTCGAGGCAGACCCGCGGGCCGCCTCCGCGGCGAGCAAGATGCTCGACCTGAGCCGACCCTCGCTCATTTACGACGCCGGCGACATCCTGCGTCGCGACGGGGCGTGCGAGCAGCGCGAGCGCTTCCGGCCCGCCGCCGGCCGGTGCGATGAGCGCGGCGAGGTGTTCGCCGCCTGCGCCGGCGCGGCGCTCTACCGGCGGGATGCGGTGCTAAGTGTCGGCGGCTTCGACGAGCGCTTCTTCGCCTACCTCGAGGACGTCGACCTGGGCCTGCGGCTGAGACTCGCCGGGTTCACGTGCGCGTACGAGCCCGCGGTGGCGTATCACGCGGGCGAGGGATCGTCGGACGCCCTGAGTCGCCCGGTGACGGTCTGGGTGGAGCGCAACACGCTGCTGCTCGTGACGAAGGCCTTCCCGCTGCGCTGGCTGCCCTTCGTGCTCTACCGCCAGCTGGGTTGGGCCTGGCACGCCCTGCGCGAGCGAAGACTGCGTGCGCACCTCGGCGGGGTACTGGCGGCGCTGCCGCTGCTCCCGGCGATGGCACGCGAGCGGCGACGCCTCCGACGGTCGGCCGTGGTCCCGGTCGAGGTGGCGGTGCCGAGCCGTCCTATCCGCGGATCTCGCGCCGGCGGGCACCCGCGCGCCGCCTGATGGAACGGCCGATACAGCGCCGCGTCGCGCGGAACCTCCGTGCCAGCGGCAGCCGCGGGTAGTGGACGTAGCGCATCCGCCAGCTATCGAGGGACGCGAGGTCGCCGCCGAAGTCGCAGTCCGACTCGACCCAGCTCTCCGCGACCGCCTCCCCCACCCCCAGCTCGGGCTCCGCCGGATCGGCGTTGCGCCGATCGGCGTAGTCGTGCAGCAGCAGGATGGCGCCGTCTGGCACGGCGGCGCGCAGCACCTTCAGATCTCGCCGAACGCCCTCGCGCGAATGGTCGCCGTCCAGAAACAGAGGGCGGGGCGCAAGCCAGGCGCCGCGCGAAAGCATCCGCGCGTGCTGGCTCGCATCAACACAACCCGGTCAGCAAAGCCATGCTCGTTCGCCGCCCGGCTTGGCGGCACGCAGCGCCCCGGCATCGATGTCCAGCGAGATGAATGGAACTGCGCAGGCGCGGTCCGCCAGCGCCCTGGGCGATCACCCCGGTGGACTTGCCGTGGTGGCAGCCGATCTCGAGGATGGGGCCCGGCGAGAAGTAGGCGAGTTCGTAGAGCTTGAGGATGTCCTCGGGCCGCAGCCAGCCCGGTATCCCATCGACCGCCCGACTCTAGTCGCGGCCGGATGCCCCACGAGGATGCAGCAGCCTAAGCTGTCGCGGCTCGTGAATGTCCCGTTCGTGAACCTGGCCCGAGCGGCCGATGCGCTGCGGCCAGAGCTCGACGCTGCAGCGGCCGGAGTGATCTACAGCGGATCGTTCGTGCTCGGCGACGAGGGCCGCGCCTTCGAGCACGAGTTCGGATCGGCGATTGGTGCGGCGCACGCGGTGGGAGTGGGGTCCGGCACGGATGCCATCGAGCTCGCCTTGCGATCACTGGGAATCGGCCATGGCGATGAGGTGGTGACCCAAGCGAACACGTGCGTCCCGACGATCACCGGGATAGCTCGCACCGGCGCGACGCCGGTGCTGTGCGACGTCGAGCTCGAGGCCGGCACGATGGATCCCGATTCGCTGAGGGCGGCGATCGGTCCCCGGACGCGGGCGGTCATGCCGGTGCACCTCTACGGCCAGTGCGCCGACATCGAGGTTCTTCAGGAGGCCGCCGGAGATCTGCAACTCGTCGAGGACTGCGCGCAGGCCCACGGCGCCGAGCTATGCGGACGCGCGGCTGGGACCATGGGCGCCCTCGGCTGCTTCAGCTTCTATCCCACGAAGAACTTGGGGGCGCTCGGAGACGGCGGCGCCGTGGTCACGGATGACGGCTTCCTTGCCGACCGCGTGCGCCTCTTGCGACATCACGGCCAGTCCGAGCGCAGCAACCACGTGATCCATGGGGCGAATAGCCGTCTCGACGAGCTGCAGGCCGCTCTGCTGCGGGTCAAACTGCCCCACCTCGAGGTGTGGAACCGGCGCAGGGCGGAAATCGCCGCCCGCTACACGGCAGCGCTCGAGGGGACGCCTGTGCGCCCGCTGCCCGTCCTTCCCGAGCGGCGGCACGTGTTCCATCTGTACGTGGTGCAAGCGCGGGAACGCGACCGTTTCCGGGCCGAGCTCGAACGGCGCGGGGTCGGGACGTTGATTCACTACCCGCATCCGGTCCATCACTACGAGCCGTATCGCGGCCTGGGCGCGCGCGTGTCGCTCGAGCACTCCGAGCGGTTCTGCGAGCGAGTGCTGAGCCTGCCGCTCTACCCCGAGCTCACCGATGCCGAGGTGGAGACCGTGGCAGGTGCCGCTCGCGAAGCGGCTCTCGCAGTCGAGGCCTGAGCCTTTGACGGCCCTCTTCGTCAGTTACTCCGGCCTGTTGGGTGGGGCGGAGCGCGTGCTGCTCGATGCGGCAGCGGCACTCGACACGCCGGCGGTGCTCACCTGCCCGGAAGGATCGCTCGCCGAGCGCGCCCGCCACGCGGGTCTACCGGTGTTCGCGCTGCGTGAGCGGCCGCTCGAGCTCCGCGGCGGCGGCCCGCGCCGGGGCGCCGGGGCGCTCGCCCACCTCGCGGCCTTCCGGCACGAGGTGCGCGCGATCGTGGATTCACTGCGACCGGAGGTCGTAGTGGCCTGGGGTATGCGAGCCGGCCTCGCGGTCCTGTCCGGGAGTCGTCTGGCGACCGGTGGGCGCGACGAAGGTCCACGCGTGGTGTTCGCGCACCATGACCTGCTGCCCGGACCAGCGATAGCGCGTGCGGTCCGGGCGGCGGCGCGCCGGGCCGACGTGGTTGTGGCCACATCGGACTGCACGGCCAGAGAGCTCGGAGTGCCGGCCACCGTGATCCGCCCCGGAGTGGAGCTCGACCGGTTCTCCGCCGGCCCCCCTCCCGCCGGCCCCCCCGAGGTGCTCGTGCTCGGTGCAATCACAGCCTGGAAGCGTCCCGACCTGGCTCTCGAGGTGATCGCCCGCGCATCGCGCGAGCTTCCCGATCTAAGGGTGCGGCTCGCGGGCGAGCCGATCGACGAGTCGGGGGTCGGGCTGCTCGCCGAGCTTCGCAGACGCGCGAATCAGCCCGACCTCGCCGGCCGCGTGGAGTTCGCAGGAGCGGTGGACGCGGCGGAGGCACTGGGTCGCGCGCACTGCCTGCTCCACTGCGCCGACCGCGAGCCCTTCGGCGTCGTGCTCGTGGAGGCGATGGCGGCCGGGCGGCCGGTCGTGGCCGCGGCAGCTTGCGGACCCGTTGAGATCGTGGCCGGAGACTCGGGCCGCCTCTATCCGCCGGGCGACGAAGCGGCGGCTGCCCACGCGCTCGTGGATGCCCTCGCCCGCCGCCACGAGCTGGGGCGGGCCGGCCGGGCGCACGCGGAAGCAGAGTTCGCCGTCGCTGACATGCGGACGCGCTACCGTGAGCTGATCGCCGATGGCCCTGGCGAGCGTCCTCCCCCGGCAGCCGATCTGGCGCTCGTCACCGTGACACACAATTCCGAGCGCGACCTGCCGGCTCTGCTCGCCTCGGCCGAACGTCATCTGCCCGGCGCACGGATGGTCGTGGTGGACTCGGCCTCGAGCGACCGCAGCGCCGAGCTGGCGCGAGCCGCGGGCGCCACCGTGATCGAAGTCGCCGACAACGTCGGCTTCGGGCGTGCGTCAAATCTGGGCGTCGCCGCGGTGGCGGAGCACGTGACCGTGCTCGTAAATCCCGACGTGGAGCTGCTCGACGAATCGCTCCTCAGGCTTGCCGACGATCTGCGCGGAGGCCGGCCCGAGCGCCTGCTGGCTCCGCTGGTCCTTCTCCCCAACGGCCGGCGCCAAGACGCGGCGCAGGCCGAGCCCGCGTCGTTGGCGGCGCTCGCAATCGCACTCGTGCCGCCAGTCGCGATGCCGCGACCGCTTCGCCGCGCGGCATGCCCATGGACCGACCAGCGCCCACGGCGCACGGGCTGGGCGATTGGCGCCTGCGTGGTGGCCCTCACCGCAACGCTCCGCCGACTTGGCCCCTTCGACGAGCGCATCTTCCTCTACGCCGAGGATCTCGATCTCGGGCTGCGTGCTGCGGACGCCGGTATCGAAACCTGGTTCCGGCCGGACGCCCGCGTGCTGCACCGCGGGGCGCACAGCTCCATGCAGGCTTTCCGGGGCGAGCCGGTCGAACTGCTGGCCAGGCAGCGGCGCGCAGTGGTGGCAAAGCGCCGCGGGCGCACTCGCGCCGCGCTCGACGATCTCCTGCAGGCGGTCACCTTCGCGGACCGGATCGCGCTCAAGCGGCTGGCGCGCCGGGACACAACCCGCGAGCGTCAGCAGCTCAGGGCTCTCCGGCGTGCGCGCCACGGGGGCGGCTCGTGACCGCTCAAGTGGTGATCAACGCTCGCGCGGCCGTCCGCCGGGAGATCGGCGGCGTGGAGCGCCTCGCGCGCGAGATGACCGCGCGGCTGCCGGTACTCAGGCCCGACCGCTACCGGGTGATCAAGCCACGCCCGGCGCTCGCCCACCGGGCGGGACACGCGTGGGAGCAGGCGGCGCTGCCCGTGCGAGCACGCGGTTCACAGCTCATCTACTCGCCCGCAAACCTCGCCCCGCTGGCCAGCCGCCGCAATGTGGTGGTGATCCACGACGTGGCCGCCCTGCGCCACCCCGAGTGGTACCGCCCGGCCTACGTGGCATACCAGCGCGCGCTGCTCCCGCGTATCGCCCGCCGGGCACGGCTCGTGATCACGGTGTCTGAGTTCTCGAAGCGAGAGCTCGTGGACGTGCTTGGCGCCGACCCCTACCGCGTCACGGTGATCCCGAACGGCGTGAACGAGCGCTTCAACCCCTCTGGAAATCAGACCGCCGCGCGTGCCGCCCTCGGGCTCGAGCGTCCCTACGTGCTCGTGGTGGGCACGCGCATAGCCCGCAAGAACGTGAACGCGCTCGTCGCAGCTGCTCGTCGACTCGACAAGGCCGGCGTCGAGCTTGTACACGCCGGCTCGGGCCGCGGCTACATGCGCCCGGAGGCCGGCGGAACGGTGCGCGAGCTCGGCTACGTCGCGGACGAGCACATGCCCGGTCTCTATGCTGGCGCGCTCGCGCTGGCTATGCCGTCGGTGTACGAGGGCTTCGGCCTGCCCTGCCTCGAGGCGATGGCCTGCGGCACGCCCGTGGTGGCCGCGGACCGGGCCGCTCTACCCGAGACCACCGGTGGCGCCGCGCTGTTGGTGGACCCGGACGATTCAGCGGCGTTCGCGCACGCGCTCGAGCGGCTCGTGGCGGACGCGGCATTCAGGCACGAGCTGGCAATGCGCTCGGTGGAGCACGCCCGCCCGTTCACCTGGCTGCGTACCGCGGAGCAGACCGATACAGCCATCGGGATGGTCCTCGAAGCCGGTTGAATGCTCGACATCGCCGCGCCGCGGCATACGAATCGGAATCGTCGCCCTGCTCGCGGCTCTAGCCGCAGGCTCCGGAGGGGGCCTTCCGACAGCCCTCGTGCTGGCGGGCGCTGCGGCGGTAGGCAACGAAGGCCGGCTGTTCCTTGAAGCTCGTGCCGTCGAAGCGGAACAGGCCCGCGTAGCGGAAGATCCCGATGCCCACCTGCGAGGTCGGCGTGTACGGCGACGCCCACGAGTACCAGTAGACGCGCGACACCCGCACGCTGCGGGCGCGGCGCTTGCGGGCGAGCAGGGCGTAGCCCTCGAACAGCCGCTTGGCCATGCCCAGCTTGGTGGTGGCGATCGTGCGCTGGTAGCTCGGCAGCTTGATGTGTCCCCTGGCGGCCGGCCAGCCGATCTCGGTGAGCCAGAGCGGCATGCGGGCGGCTCCGTGGCGCTTGAGCACCTTGCGGAACAGGCGCACCGCTAGCAGCAGGTGGCGCGCCGAGCCGGTGTACGTCTGCAGCGCGGCAACATCGAACGCGCCCTTCACCTTGCCGAGCTTGTAGAGCGAGGCGAGCGCCTCCCACGAGGTGCCGGTGAGCCCCGCGAGCACCACGTGCGCGCGGTGGTCGGCGTGCCGGAGCGCGGCGTGCGATGCGCGCAGCAGGGCCCCGTACCCGCGTTGCCAGTGCGAGGCGTTCCAGTACAGGCGCAGGTGTGGCTCGTTCCACACCTGCCAGTAGGTGACGGGCCGCCGCGGCAGCTCGGGATGCCGCCGCCAGAAGGTGCCCGCCGAGCCGTAGCGCTCCGCCAGCGCGCGGAGGTAGGCCACGTAGTCACGCCGGTGCTTGGGAGGAGATGCCGCGGTGGACGTATCGGCGCGCGCCCAGGCCGGCGTGTAGATCACCACGGGCAGCAGCGATACCCCGTGCGCGGCGGACAGCGCCACGGCCTGGTCGGTGTCCGTGAAGTCGATCGGCCCGCCCTCCACCGGCTGGGCGTCAGCCCACGAGAAGACGGTGCGCACGGACTCCACACCGGCCCGCGCCATGCGCGCGAACTGACCGTCCTGTACCTGGGCCGGAGCCTTCGTCACCGCGCCGTCGTACACGGCTCCGTAGAAGCCACGCGGCACGCTGCGCGCGGAGGCGGGCGCGACCAGCCCCAGGAGGGCGGCCAGCACAAGGCAGGGAATAACTGTGATCCGGAGGGCCACGTTCATCCGAACACGCGAGCATAGGGATCGACTCGGAAGTTGACGCACGCGTCACGAAAGTGTTGAATCCCCCAGTCATGTCGGACATCTGCATCATCGGAGCTGGCTCATCCGGCATCTCGTCGTGCCAGGTGCTGAAGGCGCGCGGCCTCGACTTCGACTGCTTCGAGAAGGGCTCGGGCGTCGGCGGCCTCTGGCGCTACGACAACGACAGCGGCCTCTCCTCCGCCTACAGCTCGCTCTACATCAACACGTCGCGGAAGGTCATGGAGTACAAGGCCTACCCGATGCCGGCGGACTATCCGGACTACCCGCATCACTCACAGATCGCCGACTACTTCGACGACTACGTCGACCACTTCAACCTCCGCGACCACATCCGCTTCCGCACCGAGGTCACCGACGTGCGCCCCGCCCAAGGCGGCGGCTGGGACGTGACCACCGACCGCGGCCAGACGCACCGCTATCGCGCCGTGCTCGTGGCCAACGGCCACCACTGGAACCCCAAGCTGCCTGACTACCCGGGCGAGTTCCTCGGCGAGACCACCCACTCGCACCATTACCGCACGAACGAGGGCTACGAGGACAAGAACGTGCTCGTGGTCGGCTTCGGCAACTCGGCAGTGGACATCGCCTGCGACACCTCCCGGGTGGCGCGCCAGGTGTTCCTCTCAACCCGCCGCGGCGCGCACGTGGTGCCCAAGTACCTGCGCGGGGTGCCGGTGGACGAGCTGGTCACACCGGCCAACAGCCGCCTCCCGTTCTGGTTCACGCGGCTGATGATCATGCGGCTGCTCAAGCAGGCGCAGGGCTCGATGACCGACTACGGGCTGCCGGAGCCCGACCACCGGCTCGGCGAGGCCCACCCCACGATTTCCTCCGAGCTGCTGCCGGCCATCGGCCACGGGCGCGTGAAGCCCAAGCCGGGGATCGAGCGCCTCGACGGCCACAGCGTGCGCTTCCTGGACGGCAGCGAGGAGCCGATCGACGTGATCGTGTGGTGCACCGGCTACACGATCACCTTCCCGTTCCTGCCGCCCGACGTGCTCGAGGCGAAGGACAACGAGCTGCCGCTCTACCGGATGGTCGTGCCGCCCGACCTCGACGGCCTCTTCTTCATCGCGCTGCTGCAGCCGCTCGGCGCCATGATGCCGCTCGCAGAGGCGCAGTCGGAGTGGGTGGCCGACCTGCTCGCCGGCGAGTCCGCCCTCCCCCCGCGTGAGGAGATGTGGAAGGAGATCGAGGAGCGCCGGGCGGCCCTCAGGCGCCGCTACGTGAAGTCCACGCGGCACACGATCCAGGTGGACTTCTTCCCCTACCTGCGCGAGATCGAAAGTGAGCGCAAAGCAGGGAAAAAGCGCAAGGCGCGCGGTCGCGGGATCGTGCCCGCGCAGGGCGCTCCGGCCGAGCTCACCCCGGCCTAGCCGCGCTCCCCCAGCTGGGCGATTGAAGCGCCCGGCACGGCCAACCATCATCCAGAGTCAGCACGAACGCTCAAAGGGAGGGCGCAGCTGCCGACTCAAGGATTGATAGCGATGGGCACAAGGCGCCCCCTAAGGACTGTCGGAGCACCAGTGGCCCTCGCGGCGGCGGCTGTCGGCATCCTCTGGGCCCGCGCCAGCTATACGGCCGCGCTCGTGGTGCTCGCCCTGCTCTGCCTCGCTCTCGTGGTGGCCGGCCTGCGCGCGCTTGCCACGCTCGAGGAGCAGCTGGCCGACAACGAGTTCGCGATGCTGCACGACGCGCTCACGGAGCTGCCCAACCGGCTGCTCTTCCACGACCGCGTGCACCAGGCGATCCTCGCCTCCACGCGCGCCGGCACGCGCACGGCGGTGATCGTCCTCGACGTCGACCGCTTCAAGGAGATCAACGACGCCCTCGGTCATCACATGGGCGACCTCTTGCTGCACGAGCTCGGCAACCGGCTGAAGGACACGCTGCGGCGCAGCGATTCCGTGGCGCGGCTCGGCGGCGACGAGTTCGCGATCCTGCTGCCTGGGATCGAGGGCGAGATGGACGCCTTCGCCGCCGCGGAGAAGATCCGCGCCGCCGTGACCGCGCCGATCGCCGTGCGCGACCTCAACCTGGAGGTTGAGGCGAGTGCCGGCATTGCCGTCTATCCCGACCACGGGCCCGATCCCGAGACGCTGCTCCAGCACGCCGACGTGGCGATGTACAACGCCAAGCGCGCGCAGTCCGGCTGCGAGCTGTACGCGGAGACGCGGCACGAGTTCTCACCCAGCCGCCTGCGCCTCGTGCAGGAGCTGCGCAGCGGGATCGCCGCGGGCCAGCTCGAGCTGTACTACCAACCCAAGATCCGGCTGTCGGACGGTCGCGTGGTGGGGGTCGAGGCGCTGGCGCGCTGGAACCATCCCGAGCGGGGACTGATCACGCCGGACAACTTCATCCCGCTGGCCGAGCACACCGGGCTGATCCGGCCGCTCACCCTGTCGGTGCTCGAGATGGCGGTCGAGCAGTGCGCCGCCTGGCACGCGCGCGGCATCGAGCTGGGCATGGCCGTGAACCTCTCGCCGCGCAACCTCGTGGACCACGAGCTTCCGCACCAGATCCAGCGGCTGCTCGACGAGCGCGGTCTGCCCACGACGACCCTCGAGCTGGAGCTCACCGAGGACACGATCATGTCCGACCCGAGGCGCGCCCGCGAGATCCTCGCCCGCCTCGACGACATGGGCGTGTGGCTCGCTATCGACGACTTCGGCACCGGCTACTCGTCGCTCGCCTACCTCAAGCAGCTGCCAGTGACCACGCTGAAGGTGGACCGCTCGTTCGTCGGCACGATGGACCAGAGCGAGGACGACGCGGTGATCGTTCGCTCCACTATCGCGCTGGGCCGCAATCTCGGGCTTACGGTGGTCGCCGAGGGTGTGGAGACCGAGTGCGTGATGGACGAGCTGCGCGAGCTCGGCTGCGAGCTGGTGCAGGGCTACTACGTGAGCCGCCCGGTGCCGGCCCCCGCGTTCGAGGACTGGCTGCGCGAGCGCGACGTCAGTCGAACGACGGTCTGACGGGCGCCGCGATCGCCACCGCTTCCAGCACGGCCTCGACGGTCGGGTTGTCGGTGGAGTCCTTGTTGTAGTGGGCGAACGCGGTGCCGCCGTTCATGTCGACCACGAACGTGCCCGGACGCTGCGCCACATCGCCCTTCGGCATGCCCACGCGCGCGCCCACGCTGCGGGCGCGCTTGCGCTGCTTGAAGACGTTGATGCCGATGTACTCCTTGCGCGGGCCGCGGCCGAGCCCGGCGGCTCGGTAGCCGGCGCGCTGAGGGTCGCCCAGACAGTCGAACGGCACGCCGCGGCTGCGGCAGAAGTTCTCGGTGGACTCGGCGCTGTACTGGAAGATCGCCACCACCTCTCCGCCCGCGGCCCGGATGTCCTCGTGCGCGCGGCCGAGCAGGATCAGGTGCTCACGGCAGAAGGCGCAGCCGAAGTGGCGCATGAACACCACCACGAGCGGACCTCCGGCCCAGCGGTCGGCGAGGCGCACCGGGCCGTCGAGCGACTCGAGCGTGAGATCGGGGAACGGGTCTCCCACCCGCAGGGAGTCCATGACGACTGATGGTACGGAAGGGGCTACCCGGTCTGGCCCGGCAGATGCCGGGAGACGAAGTTGCCGATGCGTTTGAAGATGCCGGGCCGCTCGGGCTGTGGCAGTGAAGCGGGCAGGTCCTGAGGCGCCGGCGCGCCCTTGAAGCTGTCGTAGAACAGCATCCAGAAGCCGCCCACAAACGCCGCGCAGCAGGGCACTAGGACCAGCGTGATCACGTAGACCGGTGGCAGGCCGGACACGTTGTCGGTCACGTACTCCCTCTGCCCGAAGTGCTGAACGGTGACGATCACGAACACCACCATCAGCGCGGCAAAGAACAGCATGGCGACCAGGGCGAATAGACGGACCGACCAGCGCCAGGTTGCTGCCATGAGCACAAAGTTACCTCAGCCCCGCTGCTTACTGGACGCTGCCGGCGAACTCGCGGAGCTCGCCGTCGAACCTGGCCGCATCCTCTAGGAACGGCAGGTGGCCGACGCCCTCGTACCAGGACGCCCGCGCCGTCGGGCACACGTCCAGCACGTGCTCGGCCATCGAGGGCAGCACCACGGAGTCGGCACGCCCGTGTGTGACGAGCACCGGCACGGACAGGCCCGACAGCGTGTCGCTGGCGTCGATGTCGCGCGTGAGCAATGCACCTCTCACCTCGGCCGGCACGACCATGTTCCAGCACAGCGCGGCGCTCCAGTCGTCAGCGCTGAGCGGGCGCGCGGTGCAGCCGTAGAGGAAGCGGCGGATCGCGGCGATGTTCGTCGTGAGGTCGGGCGCACAGGCGTCGGCGGCGTTCTCGAGGAAGCTGGGGCCGATGTGGTCGAAGGTGGGCTTCAGCATGACCGCGGCGCCGACGAGGTTGAGACCCGCGATCCCCTCCTCCCCGTAGGCACGCAGGTAGTCGGTCACGACGAACCCGCCGTAGGACCACGACACCAGCACCGGGCGGTCGAGCCTCAGCTGCTCCATCACGGCAGCCACGTCGTCTGCCCACAGTTGCGCGTCGACGTAGTGCGCGGCGTCGAGCGGCTTCTCGGATGCGCCATGGCCACGGAGATCGAACGCGACGATGCGGAAGCCGTCCGCGAGCGCGCCCGCCACCTGTCGCGACCAGCACAGCTGGCACTGCGACCAGCCGTGAACGAACAGGATCGGGGGTCCCTGCGCGTCGCCCCACTCCCGGACGTGCAACATGAGCCCGCCGCCGCCGCGCACCTCGTGCGTCGCCACCGGGTCACCAGCCTGCTGGGTGGCCTCGAACTCGAGCGTGGGCTCCATCACGGTGCCTCCTTCCGCCAGTGGGGCGGTCCAGGTCCGGCGTTTCGTTCTCCCGGCTGACGCTACGGAGCCCTGCCCGCCCCCGCATCGGTGCCAGCACGCAAATCGCCGGCGCCCGGCCGGCGGCCTGCACGTAGCGTCTGGGCGTACCAGGCGGCGGCCGCCGCCCGCCCCGCCTTACCGCTCACGCGCAGCTTCGCGTAGACGTTCGAGACGTGCCGCTCCACGGTGCGGACGCTCAGGCACAGACGCTCGGCGATCGCCTCATTGGTCAGCCCCTCGGCCACCAGCTCGATAACTTCCAGCTCGCGCGGGCTGAGTTCCGTGACCGCCGGTCCAGCGCGTACGGGCTCCGTGCCGAGGAAGTCATGCAGCTCGGAGACGAAGGCATGCCAGGCCGGCTCGTCCGGCAGCAGGATGTGGTTCGGGGAGTCCAGCAGGACAAGCCGGGCGCCGGGGATGCGGCCGGCAAGCAGCCGGCCCTCCTCCACCGGTACGGCCCGGTCTTCTCGCGCGTGCACGATCAGGGTCGGGGCGGTGACCTGCGACGCCGAGTCCAGCACGTTGATCCGGCCGCGCGCCTCATAGAGCCGCACAGCGGTGGCCGGCGAGGTCGAGCGTCGCTGCAGCTCGTCATACCACGCCATCTGCTCGGCGGTCCCGTGCGGCAGGAACAGCGAGCTGAACAGGTGGCGGAACGTGGGATTCACGTCGGTCCAGCCGGCGCGGATCGCCGAGATCATCGCCTCGGGACCGCCGGCGCTCCTCGGCGCCGCGGAGCATGCGGCCACGGGCGTAGGCCCCGTAGAGCACGAGCTGAGTGACCCGCTCGGGGTGCCGCGCCGCGTACACGATCGCCACGGCGCCGCCCTGCGAGAGGCCGAGCAGCGCAAAGCGGTCGAGGCCCGCGGCGGCGACGACCGCCTCGAGGTCGGCAACCCACGTGTCCAGCGAGACATCGCCGAAGTCGCGGTCGGAGAGCCCGCACCCGCGCTCGTCATAGCGAAGCAGCGTGTGGCCGTCCCCAAGTGCGGCAAGCCAGTGGCGCCACACCGGGCTCTCCCAGTCGAAGTCCAGATGCGTCAGCCAGGTGGCCGCCCTCACGATCGGCGGTCCGGCGCCATGCGCGGCGTAGGCCAGCCGCACGCCGTCAGGAGCGGTGCAGAAGCGAACCTGCTGCTCCATCCGGATCGAACCTAGGTCTGCGGAAGGATGGTCTCGGCCATGGGACAGATCCAACCATCTCTGCCGGTTGCACAAAAGACTGAACCGTGATTCACTTCTTTCCGTGCCGTACCGCCAGACAGCGCGCACCCGTGCCCGGCAGGTCGCCGTCCGCGAGCGCATCGTGGACGCCGCCAGCGCCCAGGTGGCCGAGGCGGGCTACGCGTCCGCCAGCGTGTCCGCGGTGGCCGAGCGCGCGGGCGTGGCCACCGGCAGCGTGTACCGCCACTTCCCGTCCAAGGCGGAGCTGTTCGCCGAGGTGTTCCGGCGGGCGTCGCAGCGCGAGCTCGACGTGGTCGCCGCCGTGACCTCGGACGAGTCGCTGCCCCCGGCCCAGCGCGTGGCCGCGGCCGCCGAGGCCTTCGCGCGCCGCGCGCTGGCGGCGCCCGTGATGGCGTACGCGCTGCTCGCCGAGCCGGTGGACCCGGCCGTCGAGGCCGAGCGCCTCAGCTTCCGCCGCGGCTACCGCGACGCCTTCGCCCGCGCGCTTGAGCACGGCATCGCCAGCGGCGAGCTGCGCGAGCAGGACAGCTCGCTGGCGGCCGCGGCGATCGTCGGCGCGCTCGGCGAGGCGCTCGTCGGCCCGCTCTCGCCCGCCTCCAATGGCCGCGGAGCGCGCCACCACCACGACGCGCTCGTGGCGAACCTCGTCCAGTTCTGTCTCAATGCAATTGGCAGCCAGAAGGAGAACGCAGATGTCGGTACTCGATCACACGCATGAGGTCCTGAACCAGGCGCCGCCGCTCGAGGACTACAACGTCTTCGAGGCGGACACGCCGCTGCGCGAGGCGCTCGAGCGCGAGGGCGGCGACTGGGGCGTCGACCGCCTGCGCGACCTCGGCGTCGTGGCGGGCTCGGCGGAGGCGCGCGAGCATTCGCGCCGGGCCGAGCGCAACGAGCCGCGCCTCGTCACGCACGATCGCTACGGCAATCGCGTGGACCAGGTGGATCTCGACCCGTCCTGGCACTGGATCCTCCGTATCGCCATCGAGCGCGAGATCGCGGCGCTCCCCTGGCGCGACCCCCAGCCCGGCGCGCACGTGGTGCGCGGGGCGATGATGTACGTGTTCGGTCAGGTCAACTCGGGCGTGATGTGCCCCGTGTCGATGACCTACTCGGCCGTGCCGGCGCTGCGCGCGAACCCCGAGCTCGCCGACGAGTGGGAGCCGCGCCTCACGCTGCCCGACTACGAGCGCGGCGCGCTCTGCGGCATGGCGATGACCGAGAAGCAGGGCGGCTCCGACGTCCGCGCCAACACCACCCGCGCGGAGCCGCAGAGCGACGGCAGCTACGAGATCACGGGCCACAAGTGGTTCTGCTCCTACCCGCCCTGCGACGTGTTCCTCGTGCTCGCCCAGGCGCCGGGCGGCCTGTCGTGCTTCCTCATCGAGGGCCGCGACCCCGGCTTCCAGATCCAGCGCCTCAAGGACAAGCTCGGCACGCGCTCCCTGCCGTCGTCGGAGGTCGAGTTCCGCGGCGTGCGCGGCCAGCTCGTGGGCGAGGAGGGCCGCGGCGTGCCGACGATCATCGAGATGGTCAACCACACCCGGCTCGACTGCCTGATCGGCAGCGCCGCCGGCATGCACCACGGCGTGGCGCAGGCGATCCACCACACGCGCCATCGCTCGGCGTTCGGCAAGCTGCTCGCGGATCAGCCCGTGATGCAGAACGTGCTTGCCGACCTCGCGATCGAGGCCGAGGCCGCCACCGCGTCCGCGATGCGCATCGCCCGCGCCTACGACGAGCAGGACACCGCGTTCAGGCGGCTCGCCACGGCGGTGCTGAAGTACTGGGTCTGCAAGCGCGCCGCACCGCACGCGAACGAGGCGCTCGAGTGCTTCGGCGGCAACGGCTTCGTGGAGGAGTCCGGCATGCCGCTGCTCTACCGCGACGCTCCGCTCAACTCGATCTGGGAGGGCTCGGGCAACGTGGCGGCGCTCGACGTGCTGCGCGCGCTCATGCGCGAGCCCGAGGGCCTGCCCGCATTCCTGGCCGAGTGCAAGGAGGCGAGCGGCGCCAACGCGCGGCTCGACCAGCACATTGCGGGCATCGAGACCGACCTCGGCTCGTTCGACCCGGACGAGGCCCAGTGGCGCGCCCGGGCGATCGTTGAGCGGCTGGCTCTCGCGCTCCAGGCCAGCCTGCTGGTGCGCTACGCGCCACCGGCCGTGTCCGACGCGTTCTGCGCCGGACGCCTCGGCGACGGCGGCGGTAAGGCATACGGCACCCTGCCGAGCGGCGTGGACGCGAAGGCGATCGTGGACCGGGCACTGGCCGCATGACCGTCGACCCGCTGCCAAGCCGCCCGGGAATGCCGGCGAGCTATGGCATCGGCAGGGGCGGCAGCGCACCCGGCGAGTTGCTGCCGTGGTCGCGCGTGGAGGAGTGGCTCGTGGCCGCGCGCAACTACTGGATCTGCACCACGCGCCCGGACGGCCGGCCGCACGCCAAACCGGTGTGGGGCCTGTGGATGGAAGGGCTGCTGATGTTCTCCACAGACCCTTCGAGCGTCACGGGTCGCAACATCGGCGCGGGCTCGCCGGTGCAGGCGCATCTGGAGAGCGGGGACGAGGTGGCGATCCTCGACGGCGCGTTGGAGCGCCCATCCGACCCCGATCTGTTAGCTCGCTTCGCAGACGCCTACGACAGCAAGTACGGCATCAGGGTCGACGTGACCAGCTCCGAAACGCCGATCCTGGCGCTGCGCCCAACCACCGTGATGTCCTGGGAAGAGCGGGACTACCCGGAGACCGCCACCCGCTGGACCCTTCCGGGCTAGCCCCGGCGGCGGGCAGTATCCCAACTAGGTGTCGCTATGCGACACCAGGATGGGACACTAGGGGCCTACTCCGCCCCGCCGACCTTCAGGAACGCCTGGTAGCGCTTCACGTCGCGCTCGGCCCGGCGCTTCTCCTCCGAGCCGTCCTCGGCCTCCTCCAGCGCCTGGCGTGCGTTCTCGAGCTGCGCCTCGATGGTCGCGCGGTCGAGGCTCGAAGGGTCGACGGCGTCCTCCACGAGCAGCAGCGCGCTGTTGTCCACCACCTGCATGTAGCCCTCGCCCTGCGCGAAGCGCACGATCTCGGACTCCGACTTGTAGAGCCGCAGCTCCGTGGGCTCGAGCATCGCCATCAGCGGCGCGTGGTTGGCGAGGATGCCGATCGAGCCGACGCCGGTGCGGGTGGAGACCATCTCCACCTCGTCGTCGAAGACCTTCCCCTCCGGGGTCAGGACCTCGACCGGGAACTTGTTGCGGGCCACCTACGACTCCTCGGAGTCGGAGGATGACGCCTCGGGCTGTTCCTCATTGCTGCCGTTCTCGGCGTCGTCCTTCTTCGCCTCCTCGCGTCGCGCACCGCGACGACTGCGCCCAACCTCGACCACCTCGTCGATGTTCCCCTTCATGTAGAAGGCGCCCTCGGGCAGCTCGTCGTGCTTGCCCTGGATGATCTCGTCGAACGAGCGCACGGTGTCCTCGATAGGCACGTACTTGCCGCCCGTGCCGGTGAACGCCTCGGCCACGAAGAACGGCTGCGACAGGAAGCGCTCGATCTTGCGCGCGCGCTGCACGGTGAGCTTGTCCTCGTCCGAGAGCTCGTCGATACCGAGGATGGCGATGATGTCCTGCAGCTCCTTGTAGCGCTGGAGGATCTCCTGCACCTGGCTGGCCACCCGGTAGTGCTCCTCGCCCACGATGTCCGGCTTGAGGATCGTGGAGGTGGAGTCGAGCGGGTCCACGGCCGGGTAGATGCCCTTCTCGGAGATCGACCGCGACAGCGTGGTGGTCGCGTTCAAGTGCGCGAACACGGAGGCCGGCGCCGGGTCGGTGAGGTCGTCGGCCGGCACGTAGATCGCCTGCACCGACGTGACAGAACCCTGCCGGGTGGATGTGATCCGCTCCTGGAGCTGGCCCATCTCGGTCTCGAGCGTGGGCTGGTAGCCCACCTGGGAGGGCATGCGGCCGAGCAGCGCCGACACCTCGGAGCCCGCCTGCACGAAGCGGAAGATGTTGTCGATGAACAGCAGCACGTCCTGACCCTGCTCGCGGAAGTACTCCGCCATCGTCAAGCCGGACAGCGCCACGCGCATGCGCGCGCCGGGCGGCTCGTTCATCTGGCCGAACACGAGCATGGTCTTGTCGATCACGCCCGACTCGGTCATCTCGTTCCAGAGGTCGTTGCCCTCGCGGGAGCGCTCGCCCACGCCGCAGAAGGCCGAGAGGCCGCTGTGCTCGCGGGCCAGGTTGGCGATCAGCTCCTGGATCAGCACGGTCTTGCCCACGCCGGCGCCGCCGAACAGGCCGACCTTGCCGCCGCGCGCGTACGGCGCGAGCAGGTCGATCACCTTGATGCCGGTCTCGAAGATCTCGCGGGTGGGCGTGAGGTCCTCGACCTCGGGCGCCGGGCGATGGATCGGCCAGCGCTCCTTGGTCACCACGGGCTCGCCCTCGTCGATCGTCTCGCCGAGCAGGTTGAACAGGCGCCCGAGCGTCTCCTCGCCCACCGGCACCGTGATCGGGCCGCCGGTGTCGCGCACCTCGGTGCCGCGCGAGAGGCCATCGGTGGCGTCCATGGCCACAGCGCGCACGCGGTCGTCGCCGAGGTGCTGCTGCACCTCGCACACGAGCGTGTGCGTGTCGCCGTCGGCGTCCTGCGAGGCCATCTCGATCTCGAGCGCGTTGTAGATCTCGGGAAGCTCGTTGTCGGGGAAGACGGCCTCGATCACGACGCCCGCTACTTCCTCCACACGACCTACGGCGCCGCTCTTGCCGTTGCCGCCGTTGCGGGAGTCGCCGGCGGTCTGCCGATCCTGGGTCTCGGTGCTGCTGCTAGTGCTGGATTCCACGCTGTCTCTGCTCCTGTTCAGCGGAGCCCTTCGGCCCCGGCGACGACTTCCATGATTTCCTGGGTGATCTCCGCCTGGCGCTGGCGATTCATCTCGAGGGTGAGGTCATCGATCAGCTCGGACGCGTTCTCGGACGCGTTGCGCATGGCGGTCATTCGGGCGCCGTGCTCGGATGCTGTGGACTCGAGCAGGGCCCTGTAGATCGATATCTCGACGTAGTCGGGGACAAGGCGCGCGAGGATCTCCTCGGGCTCGGGCTCGTAGAGCCAAAGTGCTCGGGAGTGCTGGGACTCTCCGTTCTCCGTACTGCTGTCCTCCGTACCTTCGTCCTCGTCGGTGTCGAGGATGTCGGCCTGCTGCAGGGGAAGCAGCGTCTCGTGGCTGACGGTCTGCGTCATGGGCGAGACGTAGTGGTTGTAGATCAGCTCCAGCCGGTCGATGTGGCCGTCCACGTAGGCGGTGGTCACATCGCCGGCGATGTTGCGGGCGTCCGCGTAGGAGGGACGGTCGGTGAAACCGGTGTAGGAGCCCGACACCTCGCGCCCGCGGAACTGAAGGGTGGAGAGGCCACGGCGGCCGGTGGCGTACCAGGCCACGCCGGTGCCCTCGGCCTCGATCCCCCGTGCGCGGTTGTTGCCCGCGCGGTTGATCTGGGAGTTGAAGGCGCCGGCCAGCCCGCGATCGCTCGTGATCAGCAGGAGGCCGACGTGCTCCACCTGCTCGCGTTCCTCGAGCACCGGCAGGTTGGGCACGCGCTCGGCGGCTTCGGAGGCGCGGCGGGTCATCTTGCGGATGCCATCCGCGTACGGCCGCAGCTCCTCGATCCGCTGCTCGGCACGGCGAAGCCGCGCCGCGGAGACCATCTCCATGGCGCGCGTGATCTTCTGGATGTTCTTCACCGAGCCGATGCGGCCCTTGATGTCTTTTTGCGTTGCCAACTTCGTTCGCCGTTCGCCGTTACGCGGCCGCGGGCTCCTCTTCCTTTTCTTCGCCGCGGTGCTCGCCGGCCTCGCGGACGCGCTCCGACTCGCCTTCCTCGAGCGGCTGGCCCTCCTCGTCGAAGTCCGGGCCGAAGTCGTCGAGTGCCTCGGCGATGGCGTTGCCGAGCTCGTTCTCGATGTCGTCGTCCCAGTTGCCCGCGTGGATCTTCTTCATCAGATCCTCGCTGGCCGAGTGCAGACGGGCGAGCATCTGCTCCTGGAACTCGGAGATGCGCTCGACCTTGATGCGGTCGAGGAAGCCGCCCGTTCCGGAGTACACCGCGGCCACCTCGTCGGCCATCTCCCACGGCTTGAGCTCCACCTGGTTGAGCATTTCCACGAGCCGCTCGCCGCGGTTGAGCGCGGCCTGCGTCTCGGGATCGAGGTCCGAGCCGAACTGCGCGAAGGCCTCGAGGTCGCGGTACTGCGACAGCTCGAGCCGCAGCTTGCCCGCCACCTTCTTCATCGGCTTGGTCTGGGCGTTGCCGCCCACCCGCGACACCGAGATTCCCACGTTGATCGCGGGCCGGACGCCGGACCGGAAGAGGTCGCCCTCCAGGTAGATCTGGCCGTCGGTGATCGAGATGACGTTGGTGGGGATGTAGGCGGACACGTCGCCGGCCTGCGTCTCGATGATCGGGAGCGCGGTGAGCGACCCGCCCTGGAGCTCGTCGTTGAGCTTCACCGCGCGCTCGAGCAGGCGCGAATGCAGGTAGAAGACGTCGCCGGGGTATGCCTCGCGGCCCGGCGGGCGGCGCAGGAGCAGCGACATCTGGCGGTAGGCGTACGCGTGCTTGGTCAGGTCGTCGTACACGCAGAGCGCGTGCCGGCCGTTGTAGAGGAAGTGCTCGCCCATCGCGCAGCCGGCGTAGGGCGCCATGTACTTGATCGGCGCCGCCTCGTCGGCGGGCGCGGCCACGATGATCGTGTTGTCGAGCGCGCCGTGGTCGTCGAGCTGCTGCGCGACGTCCACCACGGTGGACATGCGCTGCCCGATGGCCACGTAGATGCAGACGAGGTCCTTGTCCTTGTTGTTGATGATCGTGTCGATGGCGATCGCCGTCTTGCCCGTCTGGCGGTCGCCGATGATCAGCTCGCGCTGGCCGCGGCCGATCGGGATCATCGCGTCGATGGCCTTGATGCCGGTCTGCATGGGCTCCTCCACCGGCTGGCGCGAGACCACACCGGGAGCCTTGAACTCGGCCGGGCGGGTGCCGTCGGTATGAACCTCGCCCTTGCCGTCGAGCGGGTTGCCGAGCGGGTCGACGATGCGGCCGAGCAGGCCCTCGCCAACCGGGATCTCGAGCAGGCGACCGGTGCGCTTGACCGTGTTGCCCTCCTCGATCCTGTCCCACTCGCCGAACAGCACGACGCCGACGTTGTCGGACTCGAGGTTGAGCGCCAGGCCGGTGACGTCGTGGGGCAGCGAGAGCAGCTCGAGCGACATGCAGTTGTCGAGCCCGTGCACGCGGGCGATGCCGTCGGCGATGGAGAGGACCGTGCCGACCTCGGACAGGTCGGCCTCGCCCTCGTCGAGCCCCTCGATGCGGCTCTTGAGAATGCTTGTGATCTCGTCGGGCTTGATCTGCATTGCTTGAGAAGTTGCCTTTCTAGGCGGCGCTTGCCACCTGCCTCCTGAGTCTTTCGAGCCTGTTGCGGACGCTCGCGTCGAGCACCATGTTGCCCACGCGGATCACGAGTCCCCCGATCACGTCAGGGTCCACGCCTGCCGTGAGGTCCACCCTGTGTCCAGTCTGCTCCTCGATCTTCTTGCCGATGCCCTTCACGGTCTCCTCGTCCAGCTCCACAGCGCTTGTGACCGAGACCTCCAGCAGCCTCTGCTCCTTCGCCCAGAGCGCGTCGAACTCGCGGCGGATCCGGAACAGCACCGGCAGCCGGTGCTTCTCGGCGAGCAGCTCGAGGAAGCGGACGAAGTACTCGTTTCCTCCCTCGATCACCTTAGCGACACCGTCCTTCTTCTCACCCGATGAGAAGTAGGGCGAGAAGAAGAACACCTGGAGCTCGCGGTTCTCCGACAACACGTCGGCGAACTCGTCCATTTGCTCGTGGATCTCGTCGAGCTGGCCCTGATCCTCGGCCACCTCGAAGAGCGAGCGCGCGTAGACCTCGGCGATCTCTTCCATCGGCTAGTTCCCGGAGCCTCCGTTGCCGCTCGAGGCGCCCTCCGGGGCGAGCTGCGAGAAGTCGACCTCCTGCAGCGCCTCCTCGATCAGGCGGCGGTGGTCCTCGTCGTTCAGCGACTTGCGCGTGAGCTTCTCGGTAGCAACCACCGTCAGGTTGGCCACCTCGTTGCGGATCTCTTCCAGCGCGCGCCGCGTCTCGGCCTCGATGTCGCGCCTGGTGCGCTCCATGAGCTCCTCGCGCGACTCCTTGGCCTGCGCGAGCTGCTCCTCCTGGACCCGCTCGGCCGCCTTGCGTGCGCGCGTGACGATGTCATCAGCCTGCTCGCGGGCCTCACGCAGACGCGCGCGGTACTCCTCGAGCAGAGCGTCGGCCTCGATGCGCGTGCGCTCGGCCGCGTCGATCGACTCCTCGATCGCCTTGCGGCGCTTGTCGAGCGCCTCGCCGATGCGAGGGAACGCCAGCTTCTGAAGCAGCCACAGAGCGATGCCGAACGCGATCAGCGTCCAGATCATCAGCCCGACGTTCGGGCTGACGAGGAAGTTGCCGCCGCTGTCCGCGGCGAACACGGTGTCGATCGCGTCCGCCATCTACTTCGACAGGAAGAACGCGATCAGGCCGAAGATGAACGCGTAGAAGATGATCGCCTCGGTAAGGGCGAACCCGAGCCACTGGATGCTCGTGATCTCGTCGCGCATCTCGGGCTGACGGGTGACCGACTCGATCACCTTGCCGAAGATGTAGCCGACGCCAATGCCCGGTCCGATGGTTCCGAGGCCCGCGCCGACACCGAGCGCGATCGGCTTGCCGACATTGGTGGCGGCTCCGATCACCTCAGGAAGTCCGGTGAGGTCCATTGATCCTCCTTCGATCAGTGCGACTCGGCGACAGCGCCGCCGAGGTAGATGGCAGTGAGAGTGGCGAAGATGAATGCCTGCAGGCCGGCGATCAGCACGACCTCGAACAGGAAGAAGACGACGGCGACCAAGAGCGTCAGCGGGCCGACCGCCGCGAGCCCGAGCAGCACCACCAGCCCGCCGCCCATGAACAGGATCAGCAGGTGGCCGGCGAGGATGTTGGCGAAGAGCCGGACGGTGAGCGAGATGATCCGGACGAAGTGCGAGATGAACTCGATCACGAAGATCGGGCCGCGCGCCGCGCCCTCCACGCCGGCGGGGATCCAGCTCGCCAGGTAGCGGCGGAAGCCCTTGGCCCGGATTCCCTCGATGTGGTAGCTGAACCAGACGATCAGCGTGAGCACCAGCGGCACCGAGATGTTGGCGGTGGCCGCGTAGATCGCGAAGCCCGGGATCTCGGCGCCGAAGATGTTGACCTTCTCGAGCGTGTTGACGGGCAGCGGGATGTACCCGATCACGTTCGAGAACAGGATCCAGACGAAGAGGGTGGCCACCAGCGGGAACCACTTCTTCGCCATCTCGTCGTCCATATTGCCGCGCGTGATGTTGGTGTAGGCCAGGTTGTAGATCGCCTCGACGGCGGTCTGTACGCGGTTGGGCTTGTCCTGCATGCGCTTGGCCACGTAGACGATCGCCCATACGGTGAGCGCAGTGGCAAGGAACAGGTAGAGCACCGCCTTGTTGATGCTCAGGTTTAGCGAGCCGATGTGGATCGGGATCCAGTCGTCGAGCTTGAACTCGTTCTGCGGCTGGTAGTCGAGGTTCTGGCCCTCGCTGCCGAAGATCGCGAACAGGCCGACGCAGATCGCGATCAGCACGCCGCTGGCGGAGACGATCATGGCGCGGCGGCTCATGGCTTCCTCCCCGTGTACGGGCTGAGGATCAGGGTCATCATGAGGTGGATCGTGAAGGCCGCTAGGAAGAGGATGCCCGCGGAGGCCCCGGCGTCACCATCGATCATGCCGACGCCGAAGATCGCGATCGCGACGAGGAAGCCGCGGCCGATCACGCCGCCCACCATCACGCCTAGGAAGTTCGGCAGATCCTCCGTCTTCGACGCGCTGCGGTTGAGCAGCTCGGCGAGAACGCGCTGCACGATGTAGACGGCAGAGCCCCCCGCCCAGCCGAGCAGCGGCAGGCCCGCGCCGATGAAGATCGGCAAAGCGAACACGAGGAAGCTGATGTCGAGGTACCCGAGCAGCCGGATCGACAGCGGTGCGCTCGGCTGTGGTGAGGGGCTCCCCACGGCTGGCTTCCTAGATGTCCTTAAAGCGGTTGTAGACAAGTGCGAACCCCAGTCCGAACCCGACGAAGAGCCCGAGAATGCCGAGCAGCGCCGGGGACCCGAGGGCCGCCCCGATTCCTGCCCCTGCCCCCGCGCACAGGAGCGCGGTCACCACAAGCATGAAGCCCGCCAACGCGGCATCGCGTGATCGGTCGGGCATGCTTCGTTCTCTCTCTGATCATGGAGGGTAGTCCCGCGGAGGCGGGAGAAACGGCGGGCGGCGGCTCCCAGCGGGTTAGGGAGGGTACACGCTCGCGGACTTTGTAACAACTTTGTGACACTTGCTCTAAGGCTTTTCTTAGGGCTGCGGCGGCGGGTATTGTGCCTGCTGAGCGATGAGGCTCGCTCCATAACCGCGGCGCTGCCGCTGATGGCCTCTACTCCGAACCGACCAGAGTGGAGGTCCCGATGGAGCCCCGTGGAATCGCCCCTGAAATGCCGAGCTACGACGTCCGGGAGCTTGCCGCGATCTTCGCCGGGGGCGCGATGGGAGCACTGGCGAGGGCGGGCCTCGCCGAGTGGGCGCCGCCGCAGGCGGGCCACTGGCCTTGGGTCACGTTCGCGGTGAACGTGGCGGGCGCGTTCCTGCTCGGCTACTTCGCCACGCGCCTGCAGGAACGGCTGCCTCAATCCGCCTACAAACGCCCGCTGCTCGGCACTGGGCTCTGCGGCGCGCTCACCACCTTCTCGACCATGCAGGTGGAGCTGCTGCGGATGCTCGACCACGGCTCGCGTGGCCTGGCGCTGGGCTACGTGGCCGCCAGCGTGGCCTGCGGATTCGCGGCGGTGTGGCTGGCCACCGGGCTCGTTCGGCGCGCGCGGGTGGTCGCGTGACGGCGCTCCTGTGGGTGGGGGTGGCGGCGCTGGGGGGCGTCGGCGCGCTGCTGCGCTTCGGCGTCGACGGCTTCGTCGCCGAGCGGGCGGGTTCGTCGTCGGAGTTCCCCTGGGGCACGTTCGCCGTGAACATCAGCGGCTCGTTCGTACTGGGGCTGCTGGCCGGCGCGGCGCTGCACGGCGACGCCCTGCTGCTGGCCGGCACCGCCGCGCTCGGCTCCTACACGACCTTCTCCACCTGGATGCTCGAGGCGCACCGCCTGGGAGAGGACGGGGTGCTGTGGCTCGCGCTCCTCAACATCGTCCTCAGCCTGGCGGTGGGAATCGGCGCCGCGGAGCTGGGCCGGGTGATCGCGTGAACGAGGACTGCCTCAAGCTCACGATCTACTTCGGCGAGCGTGACCGCAGCGGCGGCAGCTTCCTGTCCGACGCGCTGCTCGACCTGTTCGGGGAGACGCAGCTCGCCACAAGCGTCCTGCTGCGCGGCGCGGAGGGCTTCGGCGCGAAGCAGCGGCTGCAGACGCAGCGGCTGCTGTCGCTCTCCGAGGACCTGCCGGTGGTGGCGGTGGCCGTGGACGCGCGGGAGCGGATCTTGGCCCTCCTGCCGGAGGTGACGTCCGTGACGGGCGACGGGCTGGTGACGCTCGAGCGCGCACGGCTCCTTACCGGCGACCTCTCCAACGGGGCACGCGCCGTGTCCGGTCCCACCAAGCTCACGGTCTACTGCGGCCGCGGCGAGCCGGTGCTCGAGCTCGTGGCGCTGCTGCAGCGGCGCGGGGTGGCCGGTGCCACCGCCCTGCTCGGCGTGGACGGCACGGCGCACGGCGAGCGGCGGCGCGCGCGCTTCTTCGGTCCCAACTCCGACGTACCGCTGATGCTGATCTCGGTGGGAGACGGGGAGCGAATGGCGGCCGCGCTGCCGGAGATCGGCGCGCTCTTGCGGGAGCCGCTCGTGACGCTCGAGCGCATAACCGTGTGCCGGCGCGACGGCGAGGCGCTGGAGGGACTGCCCGAACCGCCGGTGCCGGGTGCGTGGCAGAAGCTGATGGTCTATACGAGCGAGCAGGCGCACCACGACGGACATCCGCTGCACGTGGCGCTGATCCGGAAGCTGCGCCAGGCCGGCGCCGGTGGCGCAACGGCGCTGCGCGGCTTCTGGGGCTACCACGGCGGCGACGCTCCACATGGCGACCGGCTGCTGTCACTGCGCCGTCACGTGCCGGTGGTGACCGTGGTGGTGGACACGCCGGAGCGAACGCGGCGCTGGTTCGACCTGGTGTCCGAGGTGACGCGCCACACTGGGCTCGTGACGAGCGAGGTGGTACCCGCCTTCCGCGCCACGGCGCCAGATCTGGTGGAAGGCGAGCTCGCGCTGTGAGTGCGCTGTGGGTGTTCGTGCCCGTACTCGGGGCGCCGATCCTGCACGCGCCGGTGCTCACCTTCGACCTGCTCAAGGGGCTCAAGCGGCCGCTCGACGGCGGCGGGACGATCGGCGGGCGGCGCGTGTTCGGCGACAACAAGACCTGGCGCGGGGCGATCCTGATGATCACCGGCGTGGTGGCTGCGGCGGCGCTGCTCTCGCTCTGGCCGTGGTACTGGCACCACCTGCCGGGCGACGTCCAGGACGCGGGGCCGTGGCTCTACGGGCTGCTGCTCGGGCTCGGCGTGGTGGTGGGCGAGCTGCCCAACAGCTTCCTCAAGCGCCGCATCGGCATCGAGCCGGGCACGCAGCGGCGCAGCCTCGGCGGCGCGCTGCTGTCGCTGTACGACCAGGCCGACTTCGTGCTCGCGGTCTGGGTGCTGCTGCTGCCGATCTGGACGATGTCGGTGGGCCAGGCGGCGGTGGTGTTCGTGGTCGTGACGGCGGTGCACCTGGGGATCAACGTCGTGGGCTATGCCGTAGGCGCGCGCACTGCGCCGATCTAGCCCGGCGGTTCTTGCCGCCCGCGCGGTGGGGGCAACCGAAGCGGGCAGGGCTGGCGCGTCTGGATGGTCCTCCACTAGCACTGCGGTCTATCCACAGCGGCGATGCGCGCGTTCCCCGATGCCCCCTGCGCGGCCGCATGGCAGGGTGGCCGTGATGCTGGAGCTGATCCAGGTGTCGAAGCGCTTCGGCGAGATCGTGGCTCTCGACGACGTGAGCCTGGAGGTTGGGGCGGGGCGCGTACTTGGCTTCCTGGGCCCCAACGGCGCGGGCAAGACGACGGCGATGCGCAGCGTTTTCGGGCTCGTCAACCTGGACGCCGGCAACCTGCTCTGGGGCGGGCGGCCGGTGGGAGTGAGTGAACGGCTGCGGTTCGGCTACATGCCGGAGGAGCGCGGCCTCTATCCGCGGATGCCGCTCGGCGAGCAGCTCGCCTACTTCGGTGCCCTGCACGGGCTCACGGCCGCCGCGGCCCGCGCGGCGGCGTCCAAGTGGCTCGTGCGGCTCGGTCTGGCCGACCGCGCCGGAGCGAAGGTGGAGGAGCTCTCGCACGGGAACCAGCAGCGCGCCCAGCTCGCGGCGGCGTTGCTGCACGAGCCCGACCTACTCGTGCTCGACGAGCCCTTCGCCGGGCTCGATCCACTCGCCGTGCGCACGCTTGCCGAGGTGCTCCGCGGCGAGGCCGCCCGCGGCGCGGCGGTGCTCTTCTCGAGCCATCAACTTGAGCTCGTGGAGGACGTGTGCGAGGACGTGGCGATCATCGACGACGGCCGCATCGTGGCCACGGGACACATCGACGAGCTGAGGCGGGCATCTCGGCAGCGGCGGATCGAGCTCCGGGTGGAGGGCGCATCACCGGAGTGGCTGCCGGGGGTGGCCGGTGTCGAGCTCGTGGAGCGCCGCAACGGAAATCTGCGGTTGCTCGCCCACGGCGACGTCGACCCCGAGCAGGTGCTCGCGGCGGCGGAGCGGGCGGCACGAGTGGTCGAGTTCAGCTACGGGCCGCCCTCCCTGGCGGAGCTCTTCCTGGAGCTGGTGAAGAGATGAGCGGGCGGCGGGCGATCGCACTCGTGGCCGGGCGCGAGATCCGCGAGCGACTCCGTAGCCGCGCGTTCCTCGTCTCGACGCTCGTGTTGCTCCTGCTCGTGGGCGGTTCCACGGCGCTGAACGGGGTGCTGTCGAAGAAGATGACCTATCGCGTTGCCGTGACTGCGCCCCCGCCGCCGGGGCTCGACGCCGCCCTCCAGCGCGCGGCAGAGCCGTTCGACGCGAAGGTCAAGCTGACCGTGCTTGCCTCGCCGGCGGCCGGACGCCGGGCGCTCGATGCCAAGGACCTCGACGCGCTCATTCTCCTGGGCGACAACCGGCTCGTCTTTCGCGCCAACGTCAACACGGAGCTGGCCGCGATCGCGGACACGGCCGTCCGCGCGGTCCGCCGCCACCTGCCGCCGGCGCCGGAGCTGACGACCGCAACGCTCCAACCTGCGGACGCCAAGTCCACGGATGCAGCGACCGTCGTCGCGATCGTCGCCGCCCTGCTCCTGCTTATGTCCCTCGCCGTGTACGGGCAGTGGGTGGTCAGCGGCGTGGTGGAGGAGAAGAACAATCGGGTGGTCGAGCTGCTCCTATCGACGTTGGAGCCGCGCCACCTTCTCGCCGGCAAGGTGATCGGGATCGGGCTGCTAGGTCTCGCGCAACTCGCGCTCGTGGCCGGACTCGCCGCCGTCCTGCTTGCCGCCGGCGTGTTCGACGCCCCCGCCGAGCTGGGGGGCAGCCTCGCCCTGGTGGTGCCGTGGTTCGCGCTCGGCTTCGCGCTCTACGCGGTGGCCTACGCCGCGGCCGGCGCGCTCGCCTCCCGGCAGCAGAACGCGGATACCGCCGGACAACCGGTGACGTACACGCTCCTTGCCGCCTACTTCGCCGGCTACGTCGCGGTGTCCGCCGACTCCAACGGCGTCCTCGCGCAGGTGCTCACCGTCTTCCCGCTCACCGCGCCGCTCGTGCTTCCCGCCCGCAGCGCGCTCGTGGGTGTGCCGCTCTGGGAGCACGCGCTCGCGGTTGTGCTCGTGCTCGCGTCGATCTACGCGCTCGTGCGGTTCGCCGGACGCGTGTACGCGCACGGCCTCCTGCATGCCGGCTCCCGTATAAGCGCCCGTGCCGCCTGGCGCCAAACGCACCAGCCCTGAGGGTCGTGCAGACGGCGGCTACCACTACAACGCCCCCGGCCAAAGGACAGCTCATGGACTGGACCCTCGAAGTCGTCGTTCTCCCCGTCGGCGACATCGACCGCTCGATCGCCTTCTACCGGGACAAGGTGGGCTTCCGGCTCGACCACGACACCCGTAACGAGCACATGCACGTGGCCCAGCTCACGCCGCCGGGCTCGGGCTGCTCGATCGTGTTCGGCGACCTTCCCGCCCAGCGCGAGATGGAGCCTGGCTCGATGAAGAGCCTTCAGCTCGTGGTGTCCGACGCCGCGGCCGCGCGCCAGCAGCTGCTCGACCGCGGCGTGGAGGTGACCGACCTGATGCTGATCACCGAGGCCGACGGCGGCACGTTCTTCGGCTTCCACGACCCCGACGGGAACTCGTGGGCGGTGCAGCAGATAAAGGCGCGCGAGCAGACGCCACTGATCCCGAAGGAGCACTCCGGGACGGGAGCCTGGGCGGGCCGCTAGCTCAAGCGCCGAACAGCTTGGCGCGGCGCAGCACGTCGCGGACGTACCAGCCCGCGTGGTTGTACGCGAAGAGCGCCCGCTTGTAGCTGTGCGGCGCGCCGCTGGCACGCAGGTAGCGGGCTGTGGAGAAGATCGCGTCGACCGAGTCGTACGGGCTGGCCCTGTGGTCGCCGTCGGCGTCCATCCCCCAGCGCTTCCAGGTGGCGGGCATGAACTGCGTCCAACCGATCGCGCCCGCCTTTGACGGGCCCATGCTGCAGCCGAAGCCCGACTCGATCTGCGTGATCGCGGCGAGCACTGACCACTTGAGGCCGAACGCACGCGCCGCCCGAACCCAGGTGGGCTTGAGAGCGTCGGCGCTCGTGCAGGGAGAGACCTTGCGCACATGGCCGTGGACGCTCGGGTAGCGGCCGCGCGCATTGGGACCGCTAGCGAGGCGCGCCAGGGCGCCCCTGCGGCCGACGGGCGCCGGCGTGGTGGACGTGGGCGTCTGCTTCTTGGGCGCGTGGTCGCTGCCGCTCGAGCGGTGGCGACCCTCGCAGCCCTTCAGCCTGTCCTTCTTCGAGTCCGCCGACACGGTGTCCCGGCCGCTGCCGCAGCGCACCACGTCCGGGTACCTGTCGCGGGTGTCGATCGTGTCGCCGCCTGAGCCGCCGTCGATGCGGTCGCGGCCCGCGCCGCCGTTCACGTGGTCGCGGCCCGCCTCGCCCGACAGCACGTCGTCGCCGCCGTAGCCCTTGATCGTGTCGTTGCCGGGCCCGCCGTAGATCGTGTTCGAGCCGTCGTTGCCGTAGAGGGTGTCGGCCGCGCGGCCGCCGCGCACGATGTCGATGGCGTTCTGAACGTTGTCGTGCTCGCCCGGCTCGCCGTCGTTGGCCTGGTCGTCGAGGCTGACCGTGACGGGATTGGTGCGGGCGGAGTAGTCCACGGTGTCGATCCCTGGGCCGCCCGCCATCTGGTCGGGGCCGGCGCCGCCGTCGATGCGGTCGTCACCGGGGCCACCCATGATGTTGTTGGCGCGCGAGTTGCCCACCAGATGGTCGTTGCCCGAGCCGCCCGCGATCGAGTCGACGTCGCCGTGAACGTTGTCGCCCTCGCCGTCCTGGCCGTCGCCCGGCTGGTCGTCGAGCGTCACGCTCACGGGGGCGGAGCGCAGCGAGTAGTCGGCGGTGTCGTTGCCCGAGCCGCCCACGATGTCGTCCGCGCCCGAGCTGCCGTCGAGCAGGTCGTCGCCGTCGCCGCCCTGGAGCGAGTCGCCCGAGCCCCCGCCCACGAGCGTGTCCGAGCCGCCGCCGCCGATCAGCGTGTTGGCGCCGTCGTCGCCGATCAGGCGGTCGCCGCCCGCACCGCCGGTCACCCGCTCGATGCCGGAACCCACGTTGTCGCGCTCGCCGTTCTCGCCGTCGTTTGCCACGCCGTCGAGCGTGATCGTCACGGGCGCGCGCTCGGCGGAGTAGTCCGCGAGGTCGCTGCCGTCGCCGCCGTCGAAGCTGTCGTTGCCCGCGCTCTGCAGGAGCCTGTCGTCGCCTGCGCCGCCGTAGAGCGCGTCGTTGCCCGCGCCGCCGTCGAGCGTGTCGTTTCCCGCGCCGCCCTGCAGCACATTGGCGTCCGAGCTGCCGGTGAGCCTGTCCGCGCCGCTGCCGGCGGTCACGTTCTCCACGTCCGGCTTGACGTTGTCGTGCTCGCCCGAGACGCCGTCGTCACCGCTGTTGTTGAGCGAGATCGTGAGCGCGGCGCTGCGCGAGGAGTAGTCGGCGAGATCGGTGCCGTCGCCGCCTGACAGCGTGTCGGCGCCGTCGCCGCCTTCGAGCGAGTCGTCGCCCGTGCCGCCGAGGAGGCTGTCGTTGCCCGCGCCACCGCGCAGCGTGTCCTGGCCCGCGCCCGCGTCGAGCGTGTCGTTTGCGTCACCTCCGTCGAGCGTGTCGTCGCCCAGGCTGCCGTCGAGCCTGTCGTTGCCACCCAAGCCGCTGAGCGTGTCGTTGCCGGGGCCGCCGTCCAGCGTGTTGCCGTTGCCGTTGCCGCTGATGGTGTCCGCTCCGGCGCCGCCGGCGAGCGTCTCAATGTCGGAGCCGAGGTTGTCGCCCTCGCCCGGCTCGCCGTCATTGGCCTGGCCGTCGAGGCTGAGCGACAGGCGGGCGCTTCGCGAGGAGTAGTCGGCCACGTCGGTGCCGCTGCCGCCGCCCAGCACGTCGCCCGAGCCGCCGCCGTCGAGCGTGTCGTTGCCGCTGTCACCGCTCAGGGTGTCGCTGCCCGCCTCACCGAACAGGCGGTCGCGTCCGCCGCCGCCCTTCAGGGTGTCGTTGCCCGTGCCGCCGTAGAGGTCGTTGTTGCCCCAGCCGCCTGTGATTTTGTCGTCCGCCGCTCCGCCGAGCACGACGTCCACGTCGGTGCCGACGTTGTCCTTCTCCCCCGCCTCGCCGTCGTTGGCGTAACCGTCGATCGACACCGTGACCGGGGCGGTGCGCGACGAGTAGTCGGCGATGTCCTGGCTGCCGCCGCCACGGAAGACGTCGGAGCCGCTACCGGAGATGAAGGTGTCCACACCGGCGCCGCCGGTCATCGTGTCGTTGCCCGGCCCGTCCGAGAAGGTGGTGGGAATCGAGGTGCTCGACACGCTGGCCGTGTCGTTCATGTCGCCTGTGGAGAGCGCCATCGCGACCACGCCCGCCGCTGGACAGCTCGCCTTTGTCGAGCTGACCGTCGAGCAGCCCGGGCCGGCGCCGACGGCGGCGCCTGTGTCCGTAACCGTGAGGACACCGCTGGACAGCGCCACCGTGAGGCGGTTGGCCTCGCCCGGCGCCGCGTCATAGGTGAGCGTGGAGCCGTCGATCGCGACAGTGGAAGCAGCGGCCGGAGCGGCGTGTGCGGACATGCCGCCGCCCGCCACGCCGAGCGCGCTCGCAAACAGCAGGAGGGTCTTGCGGAAGCTTCTGTTCATCTCGAGTCGTGCGGGGAGGCCGGCGTGGCGGTGGCCGGCGAGGGGGCTGTCGGGGGAGTGCGCCCGGCGATGGGCGCCGCCGCCAGAGGGCGCCGGCCGGGGTCTCGGGACGGCGCGGGCGGCTCCACCGAGGTAGTCGGCAGACCGCCTTTCGTCCTTAGCGCTCAGCGCGGGGTGTTTGCGATGCCGCCGACGCGGAGCGCGCCGAGCGCCCACGAGCTGAGCGTCTTGAATACCGTGCTGGGCGCGCCCGTGCCCTTCACGAGGCTCGTATCCCAGTCGCTGCGCTTGGGCGGAGAGACGAGCGTGTACTGCGTCATCTCGCGCACCGACGGGGTGTGGAGCGCGATCTGGAAGCCCTTGCGCAGGTACGCGGCGCGGCGGCGTACCGGCAGCGCGCGCGGCCCGCGGGCGAAGTAACCGAACTCCGTGAGGTACACGGGCAGCGAGCCGCCGTGCGGCGTGCGCAGCTTGTGGGAGCGGGCGAGGCCGCGCAGCAGCTTGGTGAGGCGGCCGAGCGTGCCCATCGTCACATCGTCCTTGCCGCCCTTGCGGGAGCTGGGCGACACGTTGAAGGCGTAGGGGTGATGGGCCAGGCCGTCGGCCTTGAAGTGCGCGTGGCGGGTGACCTTGCGGAGGAAGGCGAGCGGGGCCAGCGACTTGCCGCGGCGGCCCTGCGGGGCCAGCTCGCCGAACAGCACCTTCGCGCTCGGGTCAACCCGCTTCACCGCGGCATAGCCCGCGCGGTAGAGGCCCGCGTACAGGCGCGGGGCGCTCTTGTACGGAGCAAGCCAGCCCGGCCAGTTGGGCTCGTTCCAGATCGAGTAGCGGTCCACGCGGCCCTTGAAGTGGAGGGCGACGTCGTGGGCGAACTGGCCGAAGAGGCGGGCGCCCGGCTTGTAGGCGCCGTCATGCACGCGCGAGCGGTGCTTGCCGTTGGCCCAGGCGGGGGCGGGGCCGGAGATGGTCATCTGCACCTTGATGCCGCGCGCGGCGGCGGCGTCGACGATCGAGTCGCACGGCGCCCAGTTGTAGATCACCTGGGCCGGCGCAATGCGCTGGCGCTCCTGGGCGGCCGCCGCGCGGTTCCACAGCACGTTCACGCGCAGGCGCGTGACGCCAAGCTGGCGGGCCTGATCGAGCGCCAGGTCGCGGTCGTAGTAGTGCTGGTAGAGGAAGACCGCGTCGTCCTGGAGGCCGATCTCCATGCCGTGAGCCGCGTGGGCGCTCGAGGCAGCGGCGAGCGAAGTGGCGAGGACGAGAACGGAAGCGAGGAGCCTGGCGCATACCGCCGGGTGATCGGCAGAAGCTCGCGCGGCTTAAGCCACTACTGTGGGCCCCGATGGACACTGAACTCGCATTCGCGGGAGCCGCCCGCCAGGCCGAGCTCCTGCGCGGCGGCGAGCTGTCGTCACGCGAGCTCGTGGAGGGCTACCTCGCGCGGATCGCGGAGCTCGACCAGCGGCTGAACGCGTTCCGTCTCGTGTACGCCGAGCGCGCGCTCGCCGAGGCCGACCAGGCGGACGCGCGGCTGCGCGCGGGCGACCAGCGGCCCCTGCTCGGCGTGCCCGTGGCGGTGAAGGACAACGTGGACGTGGCCGGCGACGTGACCTGTCACGGCACGCGTTCCCCGCGCGAGCCGGCCGGCGCCGACTCGGAGGTGGTCGCGCGACTGCGGGCGGCGGGTGCGGTGCTGATCGGCCGCACGCACCTGCCCGAGCTGGCCATCTGGCCGTTCACCGAATCCGCGAGCTGGGGCGTGACGCGCAACCCCTGGCGTGCGGACCGCACCTGCGGCGGCTCGAGCGGCGGCTCGGCGGCCGCGGTGGCGGCCGGCCTAGCCCCGGTGGCGCTCGGCTCGGACGGCGGCGGCTCGATCCGGATCCCAGCCGCCTGCTGCGGGCTGTTCGGGCTCAAGCCCCAGCGCGGCCGCGTGTCCCTCGCCCCGCTGACCGAGCACTGGTACGGCCTCAGTGTGATCGGACCGCTGGCGCGCCGGGTGGTGGACGCGGCGCTGTTCCTCGACTCCGTGGCCGAGGTGGCGCCGGATACGCCATACGTCGACGCCGCCCGTGGCGAGCCGGGACGGCTGCGTGTGGCGTTCTCCGCAAAGCCGCCGCTGGCGACCAAGATGCACGCCTCGGTGCTGCGCGTGCTCAGCGATGCCGCCGACCTGCTGCGCTCGCTTGGGCACGAGGTGCTGGCGCACGAGCCGGACTACGGCGAGATCAGGCCGCTGTTCGGCCCGCGCTGGGTGCGCGGCATCTACGACGACTCGCGCGAGCTCGTGTCCGGCACGGGCCAGCTCGAGCGGCGCACACGCCAGATGGCCGCGCTCGGGCGGATCACCTCACCCGCGCTGGTGGAGCGGTCGAGGCGCGGCGAGGCCGCGCTGGTGCAGCGCTTGAAGAAGACCTTCGACCACTTCGACGTCCTGCTCTGCCCCGCGCTCTCGGCGCCTCCGGTGGCGGCCGGCCGCTGGGAGGGCCGGGGCGCGCTGCGCACCTTCCTGGGCGTGGCGGGCTGGACACCCGGCACCGCCACCTGGAACATCACCGGCCAGCCGGCGGCCGCGGTCCCGGCCGGCTTCACCGACGACGGCCTGCCGCTGTCCGTGCAGCTGGTGGGCCGCCCTCACGGCGAGCACACGCTCATCGCGCTTGCGGCGCAGATCGAACGAGAGCGCCCCTGGACGGAGAGGCGGCCGGAGCTCTAGGCGAGATCCGCGAGCAGCGCCTCGACCACCCGCGGATCGAACTGCGTGCCCGAGCAGCGCACCATCTCGGCCGCCGCCTCCTGTTCCGACGCGCGCCTTGCTGTAGGGGCGGTCCGAGGTCATGGCGTGGAAGGCGTCGCAGGCGCAGACGATGCGCGCGCCGAGCGGAATGTCCTCGCCGGCGAGCCCGTCGGGGTAGCCGTGGCCGTCCCAGCGCTCGTGGGCTGAGCGGACGATCGGCCTGACCGGCGCGAAGAACGGGATGCGCTCGAGCATCTTCGCCCCGATCACCGTGTGCTGCTTTATCTCCTCGAACTCGTCGGCGCTGAGGGGGCCCGGCTTGCGCAGCACCTCGCTGCTCACCCCGATCTTGCCGATGTCGTGCAGCAGCGCGCCGTAGCGGACCGTGCGCAGCTCCTCCTCCCCCAGGCCCAGGCGCTCGGCCACGTGCACCGCGAAGTCGGCCACGTCGTCGGCGTGGGCGGCGGTGTAGGAGTCCTTCGCCTCGAGCGCGTCCGAGAGCACGGCGAGCGTGGTGGTGAAGGTGGACTCGAGCTCCTCAGAACAGGCGGCTGCGGTGCAGAGCACCGCCGGCGTGGGCGGCCACCGCGTCGACGAACAGCAGGTCCGCCTCTCCGAACGTGTCCCGGTCCTGGCGAGTCCATGTTGAGCACGCCCCAGATCTCGCCGGCCACCCTGATCGGCACCGCCAGCTCCGAACCTCCCCCAAGCTGGCTCTCGGTGCCCACGAAATCCGGGTCGAGGCGCGTGTCCGCCACCACCGCGGGCTCGCCGGTGCGGGCCACGCGCCCGGCCACGCCTTCGTCCATCGACTGCTCCCACTCGTCGAACTCCTCGCCCATTTCGTGCACGAGGTCGCCGGCGCCGGCCACGGGCCGCAGCTTGCCGTCAGCATCGATGCGGAGGATCACGGCGAGATAGCAGCCGAACGTCTGCCACAGCTCCTCGACGATCGCGCGCGCAATCTCATCGGGATCGAGCAGCAGGGACATGCGGCGCGAACAGGCGGCTGGCGGCGGCCAGGCGCTTGGGCTTCTCGGTCGCGTCGTAGGGACTGGCGGCCACCCGGGCGCGGTGAATGCCCGGCCGCGCGCGCTTCATCTCGTACAGGTTCTCGTCGGCGCGGGCGAGCAGGCTCTCCTTGCTCGGGCCGTCGTCGGGCCACACCGCCACGCCGAACGAGCTGCCGAACTGGGCGGCGGCGCGCTCCGCCACGGCGTGGGCGTCGGCTCCGGCGGTCTCGGGCAGCAGCAGGGCGAACTCGTCTCCGCCGATGCGGAAAGCGATGTCCGACAAGCGGCAGCTTTCGCTCAGCACCTCGGCGGTGCGGCGCAGCACACGGTCTCCCTCCGCGTGGCCGGACACGTCGTTTACGGCCTTGAAGCCGTCGAGGTCGAAGAGCGCGACGCTCACGCGCCCGCCGTAGCGGCGGCAGCGCTCGAGCTCCTGGGCCACGCTCTCATGGAACTCCCGGTGGTTGCGGAGGCCCGTGAGCGGGTCGCGTGAGGCGAGATCCTCCTGGGCCTCGTAGAGCCGGGCGTTGGTGAGCGCGATCGCCGCCTGGGTGGCGAAGGACTGGAGCACGTCGACGTCGCGTGGGAGGAACACGCGGGCGTTGGGCGCCAGCGCCACAAGTACGCCGAGCGAGCGGCCGCGATAGGTGAGCGGGGCGGCGCACAACGAGCGCAGCGGCAGCCCGCCGGGCTCCTCCAGCTCGCTCAGCTCGGGCAACATGGACAGGTCCTCGAGCACCACCGGCGAGTCCTCGAGCCGGCGGGCGGCGGCCCAGCCCTCGAGCGCCTGAATCGTCTCCAGCGGCAGGTCGGAGGAGCGCCGGCAGCGCGGGCCGTCGCCGTCGTCCACGAGCAGCGCGAACTGCCGCCCCTCGAGCGTGGACTGCACGTTGGCGGTGACCTTGGCCAGTACGTCCTCGAGCCGCAGCTCGGAGGCAATGTCCTGAAGCGAGGCGCTCAGCCGCTGCGCCACCTGCGACTGGTCGCGCACCTCGGCCTCGAGCTGTCGCCACACCCGCCGGCGCACGCCGAGCGCGCGCTGCGCGGCCAGCCCGCCCAGCCCGGCCGCCAGCACACCGGCGCCCGGAAGCAGCGACGGCTCGAACACGCCGGCCGCCGCCAGCAGCGCCCCGCCACTCAGCAGCGACCCGAGCGCGAAGCGCACGTATGAGCCGCCGGACTCCCAGGTCACGTCGTACACGCACGCCTCGCCGCCGTCCCCGGCGCACTCCGGGTGGCTCACCCGCGCCAGCGGCAGCCCGAACAGGGCGGGCACGCAGGAGAGCATGCCCTGGTTGTACTGGCAGTCGAGCGGGTGAAAGGGCGTACCGGTGACGTCGACATAGGCGATGCGGGCGTGCGAGGAGTCCGAATCCAGCAGGTCCATGCGCGCGGTGGTGGTGAACTTGCCGTTGGCCCGCACCACGTTCTCGTACACGAGCCGCGGGGAGCCGAGCGCGCGCAGCGCCAGCTTGAGCGCCTCCCCCACGTTGAGGTCGATCGCGCACTCGCCAACGTGGCGAGCGATGAAGGGGTCGTCGAGCACCTCCGCCGCGGCCATGAAGAGCCGCACCTTGGTTGCGAACGAGAACCAGTGGCTCTCGTTGCGCAGGTCCGCCTCGGCGTTCTCGAGCCCGCACAGCTCGAGCACCTCCTCCACCGCCACACGGCCGCCGCGCCGCTCCACGTAGGCGAGGATCAGGCGGGAGGTCATTCCGCTCGTCTCGCGTGTCTCATCGGCCCACGGGACGCGTGGGGGAAGCGGCACCACCTTGGGCGCAGCGGTGTCCGGCCGATCGGGCGTCCGCGCGTGCTCGATCAGCTCTTGACCGGAGCTGACCGACATGTCACCCGGGTAATCGGGCGAATACCCAATTTGGTTGAGCGTTTTTCGCGCTAGAGCACGCGCCGGGCCCAGGTGAACTGGTCCCGCAGCCAGCCCTCGTAGAGCGGCAGGACGTACACGCCCTGGTCCGAGGAGTGGATCACGAAGTCCTTGCTGAGCGCGATGCCCTCGTGGATCACGTTCGCCTCGGTGGCCCTCGAGTGGAACTTGGCGGAGCCGAAGAAGAGCAGGTCGCCCGGCTTCACCTGCTTGATCTTCAGGCGCCTCGACTTGGGGATCTCACCGGCCTGCTGAGCGGCGGTGCGGCCACGGATCTTGCTCCCGGCCGGATTGCCCGAGAGCTTGAACACCCGCCAGGCGAAGCCGGAGCAGTCATAGCCGCCGTGCACCTGGCCGGGCGCAACGGTGTCCGACTCGCCGCCCCAGATGTAGGGCATGCCGATCTTCGACACCGCAAGCTGGAGCGCGGCGCGCTGCTTGGCGCTGTAGCGCGGGAGCTGGAAGTGGCTCGCGATCTCGCGCACGCTGGCCGGCTGCCAGTCGCTCATGTGGAGTGTCTGGGCGAGCGACCAGGCGGCCTCCGCGCGGGTGATGCGGTCCGTGGGGTAGAGCTCGAGCTGGTCGTCGGCGGAAAGGTGGTTGTAGCGCAGGGAGAGCAGCCGGGCCACGACCTCGGTGCCGAAGTAGGAGGGCGGCTGGAGGCCGGCGTTCTGGGCGCCCGCCTGGAAGGTGTCGGCCGCGTCGGAGAGCCCGAGCTGGGCCACCATCAGGGCGTCGAAGCGGGTGACGCTGAGCGGTGCGCTCGAGACGGTCACCGCCGGCGTGCCCGTCCTCAGGCTGAGGGCGGCGAAGGCGCTCGTCAGGTCGCCGGCCGTGAGCGGCTGGTCGCCCGCGAAGCCGCTGGGCAGCTTCTGCATCAGGCCGGCCTTCACCACCTGCGACTGCTGCTTCTTGTCCCAGTTGGCGAGCGTGTGGGCGCTGGCGGGCACGGCCACCGCCGTGAGGCAGGCGAGCGTGGCCAGCGTAAGGCTGAGGAGCCTGGAGGGCATTCTCTCCTTGGGATCGGAAATGCTCGCGATCTCTTTAGCGGGGTGGCCTCGGCGCTGGACGGCTGGGCGCTAGCCTGCGGCGGCGTGATCTGGATTCAGGAGCACTTGCGCCTGCCGGCGATGCCGCGGGGCTTTCACCTCGTCACGCGCGAGGTGGAGGACGCGGTGCCGGGGCTGTCGTCGATCGGCTTGGGCGTGGCGCACGTCTTCATCCGGCACACGTCGGCGTCGCTCGCGATCAATGAGAACGCAAGCCGCGACGTGCTGCGCGACTTCGCGCACTGGTTCGACCGCGCCGTGCCCGACGGCGCCTCGTACTTCGAGCACACCCTGGAGGGCCCGGACGATATGCCCGCGCACATCAAGTCGGCGCTACTCGACACCTCGCTGACGATCCCGGTGTCCGACGGGCGACTGTCCCTCGGCACCTGGCAGGGGATCTACCTGTGCGAGCACCGCGACTCGGGCGGGCCGCGGTCGTTGACCGTTACCGCCTGGGGCGAAGAGCGCTAGCGATTTTCCGCCTCAACCGTCCGGCGCCTATGCGAACATATGTTCGTGCGCTGGGACAACCTGCGAATCGAGAGCGAGGACGAGCACCGGCTGCCCGGCTACCGCGATCCGGCAGTCGTGCGCCGCTTCGATGCGCCTGAGGCACTCGACATCCGCTTCTACGAGGTGCACGCCAAGTCGGCGCTCAACCACGTGCCCAAGGCATCCCGGATGCCGTTCCGCTGGACGATCAATCCGTACCGGGGCTGCACTCATGCGTGTACCTACTGTCTCTCGGGCGACACGGAGATCCTCATGGCGGATGGGCGGACCAAGATGCTCGCCGAGATCGAGCCGGGCGATGCGATCTACGGAACCGTGCCCGCGGGCGCCTGCAGGCGCTTCGCGCGCACGAAGGTGACCGACAGCTGGTCCACGGTCAAGCCGGCCTACCGCGTCGTGCTCGAGGACGGAACGGAGCTGGTCGCGAGCGGCGACCATCGCTTTCTGACCACCCGCGGCTGGAAGCACGTCATGAACGGCGGCCCGGCGCGGCGGCCTTACCTGGAAGTGAATTGCGAGCTGATGGGCACGGACTGGACCAAGGCTCCGCAGCTCCAGGAACCCGTGACCACGCGCGCGGGGCTTCGCGTGGCGTCGATCGAGCCGGTCGGCGCCCAGCTCGAGCTCTACGACATCACCACCGGCACGGGCGATTTCATCGCAAATGGCGTCGTCAGCCACAACTGCTTCGCCCGCCCCACCCACACCTACCTCGACTTCAACGCCGGCGAGGATTTCGAGCGCGAGATCGTGGTGAAGGTGAACGCGCCGGAGGTGCTGCGCACCGAACTGGCGCGGCCTTCATGGAAGGGCGAGCACGTCGCGCTCGGCACCAATACCGATCCGTATCAGTGGGTCGAGGCCCGCTACAAGCTGATGCCGGGCATCTGGGAGGCGTTCAGGGACTTCCGCAACCCCTGCTCGGTACTCACGAAGTCGCCGCTGCTCTTGCGCGACCTGCCGCTGCTCAAGGAGGTGGCGGAGGTCGCGCCGGTCAGCGCGAACCTGTCGGTGCCCACGCTCGACGAGAAGGCCTGGCGGGCCACCGAGCCGCATACGCCCAACCCGCGCGCGCGGCTCGAGGCCGTGGCGGAGCTCAACCGCGCCGGGATCCCCACGGGCGTTCTGATCGCCCCGCTCATGCCCGGGATCAACGACTCGCCGGAGCAGGTCGAGGAGATCCTCGACATAGCTACCGAGGCGGGCGCGGTCAGCATCGGCGGGATCGCTCTCCACCTGCGCGGCGAGGTGCGCGGCATCTTCTTCGACTGGCTGCGCGCCCACCGACCGGATCTCGTGGCGCGCTACGAGCACCTATACCGCCGCGGCGCCTACATGGCGCCCGCCGAGCGGCAGCGCCTTCAGGACCTCGCGGCGCCGCCCGGCCGGCCATCCAGTCCGCGCCGCTATATGCGAGACCGCGATCTGGCGTCGCCGCGCGAGCCGGAGCCGCAGGCATCGCCTCAGCCAACACAGCCCGCGCTCTTCTGAGAACGGGGCGTCTGGATGTTTGGGAACCCCCCGGGGCTGGTTAAGGCGATTACAGGGGCGACGGGCAGGGACTCGATCCACGCGCTCCCGGTGCTCACGCCCCGAACCGGACGAAATGCCCTTATTCGGAAAGAAGAACGGAACCCCGCTGCGCCAGTCGCCGATCGCGCGTCAGCTGCGTGCTCAGGCCACCTCGCCGATCGCCCGTCAGCTGCGGGTGCAGGCGGTGCAGCGCGCCCGCCGGGCGCGCTGGCAGGCGCTCGTGCTCATGCCGCTGCTTGGCGGCGTGATCTGGGCCTACAGCCAACGCAGAGAGCTCTTCGGCGTCGATCTGCCGGTCCGCCTCGCCTCGGCGATCGCCCTCGTGATCCTGGGTTGGGCGTTCGCCCGCGCTCTTGGGCGGGCGCTCGGACCGTCGTTGTTCCGCCGCATGGACGGCGGCACCGCCGGCACGGTGGGCTTCCTGATCCGGCTGGTGGCGCTTTCGATGGCCATCCTCTTCGCGCTGAGGGTCGCCGGGCTCAGGCCGGGCACGCTCGCCGTCGGCGGTGCCTTCACCGCGGTGATCGTCGGTCTCGCCGCCCAGCAGACGATCGGCAACCTGATCGCCGGCATGGTGCTGTTGAGCGCCCGCCCGTTCCGGGTCGGGGACCGCGTGCGCTTCCAGGCGGGCATGCTCGCCGGCCAGTTGGAGGGCGTGGTCAGTTCCCTCGGGCTGCTCTACACGACGCTCGCGCAGGGCGAGGACCGTGCGATGGTCCCCAACAGCGTCGTGCTCGGCGCGGCCGTCGTTCCGTTGCGCGAGCCCGCCTCGGTGGACCTTCGCGCACGCCTGCGCGCTGGTATTCAACCGAGCTACCTGCAGCAGCTCCTCGAAGACGCCGTCACCATCCCCACCCGCTCACGGCCGCACATCGGCCTCGAAGAGATGGACGCCGACGAGGTCGTGGTCCGCATCGCGGCCACTCCGGAGTCCGGCAGGGACGGACCGAAGCTCGCCGACGAGATCCTGGCCGCGGTGGCGAGCCTCACGAGCGCCCAAGCAGATGGCGCGACGCCGGAAGAGGCCTTCGCCACAAACGGCGACGAGGACGAGCGCCCGCGGTCCCAGCAGCGCCGGTCAGGCACCGCGCGCTGGTCGCAGCAGCACAGCGGCCGCCGCGGCTGAGCTCAGCGGCGCACGTAGCGCCGGTACGCCGCCACCCAGTTGCGCTCGAACAGGTGCTGAGCGCGCCGGAGAGACATCGTGTGCTTGCACACGCGCGCGTGCAACGCATTCTCGAGCCGATCCTTCTCGTGGAAGCCGGGCCTCGGGGACGCGGCCTCGGGCCAGAGGTTCTTCACGGAGTTGCTGCCGCCAAGCTCGAGCGGCACGAGGTGATCGATCTCCCAGCGCCCCCGGCGGTGCTTGCGCACCCCGTAACGGGCATACACCGACCGCTTTACGGACTGCGGCACGTTCCGCACTCTGCGTGCTCTGCCCGGTGTGCATACCTTGCCCCGGCCGACGTTGCGGAAGACCGCACCGGGCGTGCAGGAACGGTCGGGCAGCCGGCCTCGCTTGCAGTGGGCGCGGCCCGCTGGCGGGTCGGTCGGAGCCGGGTTCGTGGATCCGGGAGGCGAGGACGCGGCACGGCAGTAGTAGGTGAGGCCGCCGTAGGAGATCGTCTTCGTGTCTTTCGCCGGGTCATATTCCGGTGCGCCCGGCTCGGCACAGGACCATCCTTCGCCCGAGCTGTCGTACCAGACGTACGTGTGATGGTCCGAGGGACAGGAGTGGGCGGCGTGGCAGCCGCTGCGGTGGGCGGTCGCATGACTCGCGGTGCCGGCGAGCAACGCGAGACAGAAGAGCATCGGGGCGGCTTTTCTCATGTGGACCGGGCTCGTCCGCCTTCCGCGGGCGCGATACCGGCCTGGTCCTTGGCCTGCGAGCACCTGCGACGTTACCCCTCGCCCCCCGGGCGCACAACGCGCGTGGGTGCCCGCTGTTCGGTCGCGAACGTAAGCGTCGCCGACGCGCTCTTGGCTACGGCGCCGTGCGCGCCTCGAGCCGCGCGCTCATTCGCCTGCCGCGGGCGCCCTGGGAACGTGTGGCCATGCGCGTGGCGCGGGCCAGCATCACGCGCTCCACGAGCAGCCAGCTCCCCGCGCCCGCGATCACGGCGGGCACCAGCACCGCGACGAGCCGCGGCAGGAGCGCATGCGGCAGCACTCCGAGCCGCACGCCAAACAGCATCAGCGGCACGTGCCAGAGGTAGATCCCATAGGAGAAGAGGCCCACCTGGGCAAGCGGGCGCGCGTGGATCCACGCGGTGGCCGGCCCACGTCCCACCACCACCGCGGCGAGCAGGGTCGCGAAGCCCAGGCCGGCCGGCAGGTTCTGAAGCGCGCCGGTCACGAACGGCAGAGCGTCCGCGGCCGGGCTCGCGTGCCATACGCCGTTGCACACGACGCCGGCCAGGCCGGCCGCCAGCAGCGCAAGCGTGGCACCGGCGCCGACGCGCGGCGGGTGCCCGTCGCGTGCCACGGCCGTCTCCACCCACAGCGCCAGCAGCATCCCCAGGCCGAAGTAGGGCAGATAGGCGGGCAGCGCCTTTGTGGCGAGCATGTTGCCGCCCAGCAGGTAGACGCTGGCGTTCCAGGCCACGCCGAACAGGATCAGGCCGCCCACGAGAACGGCTTGCCGCCGCGCCCGCCCGCGGCTCCAGCGGTAGCCCACCGCGCCGAGCAGCGGCAGCAGCGCGTAGAAGAGCACCTCGAGGCAGAGGGTCCAGGTCACCGGGTTGAAGGTGAGAATGGTGTGCGACGAGTAGTTCTGGGCGAAGAAGGCGAACAGCGTGAGGTCGCCACCGTCGGGCAGGCGCACGCCCGGCGTGCCCTGCGCGCCCCACAGCAGCGCGAAGGTGCCGAGCATCGCGAGGTAGTACGCGGGCAGGATGCGGGCCGCGCGGCGGAGGGCGTAGACGCCCACGTCCACCGGGCCGTCGCGGCGAAGCGCCGCGCGGGCGAAGCCTCGGTAGAGCAGGTAGCCCGACAGCACGAAGAACAGGATCAGGCCGAGCCGGAAGTCGGAGAGCACGTCGTCGAGCAGGCCGGAGCGCCGGATCCGCGTGGGATCCGGAAAGCGATACAGCCATACGTGGAAGCACACGACCGACAAGGCAGCGAGGGCGCGCAGCCCATCGAGCCCAGCCGCGCGCCTCCCGCGCTCGGACGAAGGCATACAGCCTCCTTACCCGGTAAAAGGCAGGAATGCATCATTCCCATGCGCACGCGCATGGCCATGCTGGGGACGCTCACGCGCGCGGGCGGGAAGCCAACCGCACGCGCATGGTCGTGGCGCTCGCGATCAACCTCGGGATGGTCGCCGCGGCCGTGGTGGGCGCCGTGGTGTTCCACTCGGTGGCCCTGGCGGCGGAGGCCGGTCATGTGCTGTCGGACGTCGGGGCCATCGGCCTGGCGCTGTTCGCGGCGGCAATCGCCGCGCGGCCGGCCCGTGGCAGGCGCACGTTCGGGTTCCACCGCACGGAGATCCTGGCGGCCCTGGCCAACGGGCTCACCCTGGTGGCCGTGGCCGTGTTCGTGTTCATCGAGGCCGTGATGCGGCTCTCGCACCCATCCACCGTCCACGGGCTCGGCGTGCTCATCATCGGTGCCGTGGAGCTGGCGGGCAACGCGGCAGCCACGTTTGCCCTCGCCGGCGGCGACCGCGAGGACATCAATCTCGAGGCCGTGCTGCGCCACTCCGCGGCCGACGCGCTCGGAGCGCTCGCGGTACTCATCTCCGGCGCGCTCGTGCTGATCACGGGGTGGGACCGCGTGGACCCGATCACGGGGCTCCTGCTTGGCGGCCTCATCCTCGCCGGCTCCTGGCGGCTCATCAGCGAGCCGATCGACGTGCTCATGGAAGCGGCCCCGCCCGGGCTCGACATCCAGGAGGTGGGCACCGCCATGGCCGCGATCGAGGGCGTGCGCGAAGTGCACGACCTGCACGTTTGGACGGTCACGTCGGGCTTCCCGGCCCTCGCCGCGCACGTGCGCACCGATCCCGCGCGCGACCCCGACGAGATCCGTCACGCGCTCGAGCGCGAGCTGGCGGAGCGCTTCGGCATCGAGCACACCACCCTCCAGATGATGGTCGAGCAGTTGCTCGAGATCGAGGACCGCCGCCCCTGCGCGGAGTGACCGCTTGAGAGTCTGGGTCGACCTGACCAACACCGCCCACGTGCTGGTGCTGAGGCCGCTCGTGGAGCTGCTCGAGGGCGACGGCCACGAGGTGGAGATCACCGCGCGGCCGCTGTCGCACACGCTCGAGCTGCTCGACGACTGGGGCCACCCCTACACGGCGCTCGGCCACTACGGCGGGGTGTCGCGGGCGGGCAAGGCGCGCGCGGCGGCGGGGCGCGTGCGGGGCATGCTGCGCTTCGGCCGCGGGCGCCGGTTCGACGCCGCGCTGGCGCACGGCTCCACGGACCTGCCGGTGGCCTGCCGGATGCTGCGCGTGCCGAACTCGACGATGTTCGACTACGAGTGGGCCACGCTCCAGCACCACGTGAACTGCCGCCTGGCCAACCGCGTGCTGGTGCCCGACGCGATTCCGGCCGAGCGCCTTGCCCGCTACGGGGCCAAGCCGCCCAAGCTCATCCGCTATCCGGGGCTCAAGGAGGAGTACTACATGGCGGACTTCGACCCGGACACCTCAGTGCTCGAGCAGCTCGGCGTGGACCGTGAGCTGCCGCTGTGCGTGGTCCGCACCGCGCCGTCCTATGCCCTGTATCTCGGCGGCTCCGAGAACCCGTTGCTGCCGCGCCTACTGAGGCACGTGGTGGAGCAGCAGGGCGCGCAGGCGGTGGTACTTGCGCGCACACCCGGGCAGCGCGAAGACATCCGCGCACTCGGGCTCGAGCACGTGATCGTGCCCGACCGTGCCGTCGACGGCCGCAGCCTCGTGGCGTTCGCGGACGCGCTCGTGTCTGCTGGCGGCACGATGAACCGCGAGGCCGCCGTGCTCGGCACGCCGGTGTGGTCGATCTTCGAGGGGAAGATGGGCGCCGTCGACGAGCTGCTGGCGCGCGAAGGCCGCCTTCGCTTCCTCACCGACCCGGCGGAGGTGAAGATCGAGCGCAAGCCCGAAGGAAAGGCGGAGCAGCGCACACGCAGGAACCCGCGCGACCTACTGAACCTGGCCCTCCCCTGAGTCTACCGAACTGGGAACTGAGAACTGGGAACTGAGGAACTAGCCGGGCCAGCCAAGCAGTTCCGAGTCGTGCTCAGCGAAACCTGCTCGCGTGGACCGGCGCCCGGCACATGCTGCGCCTCGATCAATGCGCTGATGCGGCGTCGTCGCTGCGGTGCACGTGCAGCGGGCGATGTGGAGCGGAGGGTCCGAGCCGCCCTCCTCGGCGCGCCACTCCACCACCACGAGCTCAGCTCCAGCGGGCGCGAGCTTCTGTCCGGCGAGCGGTGTGGCCACACGCTCGTCGGGCACGGGTCAGCGCCCTCCGGTCAGCGCCCGCTCCACGGCTTCTTCGCTCTCGGCCTCGGTCTGGGCCTCCACGGCGGCATCGTCGGCCGCGTCCGGCACTTCGCGCACGAAGCGCCCCAGACCGATCGCGCGGAAGTGCCGCGCCTTGAGGATCTCGAGCGTGTAGACCATCCACGCCGAGGCCGCGAGCACGGCCAGCCCCACCACCGCCGCGATGATCGAGTGCGACACGCTCCACACGCCGAACGGCCGCGGCGGCACGAAGCGCAGCATGATCCCGTAGGCGGCCAGGAGCAGGGCCCAGAGGTGCAGGTATGCCGCCGTGCGCCGCTGCGAGAAGCCGATGCGCATGAAGCGGTGGTAGAAGTGGTTCTGGTCCGCCCCCCATGGCGCGCGGCGGTACTTGAGCCGCTTGAGCACGACGAACGAGGTGTCGAGGATCGGCACCGCCATCACGAGCAGCGGGCCGGCGAGGGCGATGGTGGCCGCGGTCTTCAACACGCCCTGCACCGCGATCGCGGCCAGCAGGTAGCCGAGCGCGAGAGCGCCCGTGTCACCCATGAAGATCTTCGCGGGGTGGTAGTTGCGCGGCAGGAACGCCAGCGTGGCGCCGCAGACGATGGCCGCCAGCGCCGCGGGGTCGCACGCGCAAGAACGACACGGCCAGCAGCGCGAACGAGCCCGCCGCGATCGCGACGATGCCGGCGGCCAGCCCGTCCATCCCGTCGATCAGGTTCACCAGGTTCGCGAGGAACGCGATCCAGAGGATCGTGATCGGGTAGGCGGCCCAGCCGAGGTTCACCGAGCCGACGACCGGCACGCTCAGGTGGTCCATCTTGAGGTGCCAGCCGAGCACCGGCACCAGGGTGAGCAGCAGCACCGCGAGCAGCTTCGGTCCCGGCCGCAGCCCGCGCGTGTCGTCGATCAGGCCCACGAGCGCCACGCCGCCGTGCCGATCAGGATGCCGGGTAGCGGCCGTCCAGATCGACGAACAGCAGCGCCGGCACGACGATGCCGATGACGATCGCCAGGCCGCCGATGCGGGGCACGGGCTTCGTGTGTACGCGGGGCGGTCGCCGCCGGTGTCCACGCCGCCGATCTTCGGCGCGAGCCAGGCAGTCACCGGCGTCAGCAGCAGCACGATCGCCGCCGCCGTGACGAAGCCCCACGCCACCGATCCATGCTCGACCAGGCCGCGCAGGGAGTCCCAGAAGGACATACGCATGCGTTTATAGCGCAGGCCGGAGAGGGAAACTGCCGACTTATCCCCCGATCGGGCCAGTAGCCTTGTCCCGCGTGAGTGAGGTTGTCTCGTCAGCTCAGGCGTTCGACGAGCGCATAGATACGCGCGAGGCCGCCGTCGGGATCGTCGGTCTCGGCTACGCGGGCCTGCCGCTGGCGATGGTTTTCGCCGAGGCCGGCTTCGGCGTCACCGGCATCGACGTCAGCAGCGAGCGCGTGCGCGCCGTGCAGGAGCGCCGCTCCTATCTCGTCGACGTACCGGCCGAGCGCTACGACACGCTCGACGGCCGCCTGCAGGCCACCACCGACTACGCGGCGGTGCGCGAGCTCGACGCCCTCACGATCTGCGTGCCCACCCCGCTGTCGAAGACGCGCACGCCGGACATCTCCTACATCGTGGCGGCGGCCGAGTCGGTGGCCGCCAACCTGCGCGCCGGCCAGCTCGTGGTGCTCCAGTCCACCACCTACCCCGGCACCACCGAGGAGATCCTGCTGCCGATCCTCGAGCGCAGCGGCGGCAAGGTGGGCGAGGACTTCTTCCTCGGCTACGCGCCCGAGCGCGTGGATCCCGGCAACAGGCACTACGGCATCCGCAACACGCCCAAGCTCGTGGCCGGCGTCACGCCGGAGTGCCTGCGCCGCACCGAGCTGCTCTACCGCCAGGTGGTCGAGACCGTGATCCCGGTGTCGTCGCCGATGGTGGCCGAGACCGCCAAGCTGCACGAGAACACCTTCCGCGCCGTCAACATCGCGCTGGCCAACGAGCTGGCGCTGATGTGCGACCGGCTCGGCATCTCCGCCTGGGAGGTGATCGAGGCCGCCAGCACCAAGCCGTTCGGCTTCCTCGCCGCACTACCCGGGCCCGGGCCTCGGCGGCGACTGCATCCCGGTCGTGCCCCACTTCCTCGCCTGGCGCCTGCGCGAGTACGGCTACTCGGCGCAGCTGATCGCGGCCGCGCACGACATCAACGCCAACATGCCGCTCCACGTGGTGCAGCGCGTGTCCGACGCGCTCAACGACGCCGGCAAGCCCATCCGCGGCTCGCGCATCCTGCTGCTCGGCATGGCCTACAAGGCCGATGTGCACGACATCCGCGAGTCGCCATCGCTCGAGATCCTGCGCCAGCTCGAGAGCCGCGGCGCCGAGGTGCACTACTGCGACCCCTGGGTGGACGAGGTGGAGATCGACGACAAGCGCCACCGCAGCGTGCCCTGGACCAGGGACGAGGTGCGGGCGGCCGACTGCGTGGTCGTGCTCACCCCGCACCGCGAGTTCCTCCAGACGCCGCTCTGGGACGAGGCCGAGCTCGATCGTGGACACGCGCAACGTGGTGCCGCCCGGCCCGGGCGTCAGGTCGATCTAGCGTGGCCGACCTCATCCTGGGCGCGGGCTACATCGGCGCCCGGCTCGCGGAGATGGCTATCGAGTCCGGGCGCGACGTGGTGCTCGCGGACAACTGGTACGCCACGGCGCGAGGCCAGCTCGACGCTGTCGCGGGCGCGCGGGTGGAGACCGCGGACATCCGCGACCGCGGACGACCTCGAGGGGCTGTTCCAGGACACGCCGGAGCGCGTGTTCCTGCTCGCCGCCCAGGCCAGCCGCCCGCTGTCGATCAGCGATCCCGACTACACCGAGGAGACCAACCTCAGCGGCGCCCGCCGCGTGGCCGAGGCGGTGGCGGAGAGCGGCTGCCGTTCGCTTGTGTACGCCAGCTCGCTGCACGTGTACGGGCCGTCGCTGTCCGGAGAGATCGGGCCCGACCATCCATACGGGCCGCAGGGCGACCTCTCGCACCTGTCCAAGATCTACGCCGAGCTGTGCCTCGACCTGTATGCCCGCAGGCACGGCTTCGAGCTCGCGCTGATGCGTCTCGGCATCGTGTACGGGCCGAGTCCCGTGGAGCACGACAGGCCCGAGTCGCAGACCGTGGTGGACAAGTTCCGGCGGCTGGCGGCCGCCGGCGAGGAGCTACCGCTGGACGACGGCGGGCGTGCCACGATCGGGATCGTGCACGTGGACGACGTCGCGAGGATCATGCTGTCGGCGCCGCCCGGCCCCGCCAACGTGGCCGCGGAGACCGTGACCGTGGCTGACGTCGCCGCGCTGGCCAGGGGCGAGCAACCGGCCGGCGGCGCCACGCACACCTTCAGCTCGCCCTTCGAGTACGAGCACTCGCTCGCGGAGTACCTGCGATGAAGCTGATGGTGACGGGGGCGAGCGGCTTCATCGGCTGGCGCGCATGCGTGCTGCTGGCCGAGGCGGGCCACGCGGTGGTGCCGGTCACGCGCCCGCACAGCCGCCGCCGCGCGGCGTCGGCGGAGCTCGAGCTCGATCGAGGTGGACGCCGGCGACCCCGCGATCCGCGACCTGCTGCCCGGCTGCGACGCCGTGCTCCACTTCGCCGGCCAGCCCTCGCCGGCAGGCGCGCGCGAGGATCCGGCGGGCGCGGTGCGCGACAACGCTGGCACCACGCTCAACCTGCTCGAGGGCTGCGAGGAGCACGGCGCCGGGCTGATCTACCCGTCGAGCGTGCGCGCGGCGATGGACCCGCCGCCCGACCCGTACGCGATGTCCAAGCGCCTGGGCGAGAACGCATGCCGCTTCCATCCCGGCGCGCGCGACCGTGATCCGGCTCTCCAGCGTGTTCGGTCCCGGGCAGGTGGCCTGGGAGGGCGCCACCGGCGCCATCGCGGCGTTCGCCGCCCGCGCGATCGACGGCGAGCCGATCGTGATCCCCGGCGATCCGCGCCGCACACGCGACTTCCTCTATGTGGACGACCTCATCCCCGCCCTGGCTCAGATCGTGGCGGACGAGCGCTGGAATCAGACGCTGACCGTCGCCAGCGGCGTCAATACGCCCCTGATCGAAGCCGCCCAGCTGGTGGTGGAGACGCTAGGGTCGGACTCCGCGATCGAGACTCCGGGAGGGGATCTCGCGCCCGGCGAGAACGAGAGCTATGACACAGGCGCCGGGCTGCACTTCGATACCCGCCCCCTCGACTCCGCAGTGAAGAGCTATGTCGACTGGCTACGCCGCCATCCCGCTGCTCAAGGCCGCGCCCGAGCCTGACCAGATCGCTGACCGCCTCGCCGGCGGCTCCTGGCGCGGGCTCGAGCTGTGCCTCATGCCGCGGCATGTGGCGGACGGCGGTGCACGTCGCCCAGGCGATCGAGACGTCGCGGCAGGCGCCTGGCGGGCCACAACGCCATCGTCACCGCAGAGGCGCCAGTGTCGTGGCCGAGCGGCGCCCATGTGCGCGTCGACCGGCTCGACGACGAGGCGCGCACCGGCATCGAGCGCAGCGTCGAGTTCGCCGCCGCGGTGGGCTCGCCGGTGCTCACGATCCACCTCTTCATGCCGCAGACACCCGACGAGTACCGGCAAACGGACGCGCGCGTGGACGACGATGAGGTCGAGCGCTTCCTGCGCTTCTACGCCGACGCCTGCCTGCGCGCGCGACGTCACGCCCCTGATCGAGAACATCCCGCCCGTCCTGCGCATGCGCGAGGGCGGCGTGTTCCTCAGCCCGATCGGCGGCCACTGGCGCGACCTGCTCGCGTGGCGCGAGCGCATCCCCCAGCTCGGCTTCACGCTCGACACTTCGCACGCAGCGCTGTTCCGCAACTTCGCGGCGGCCTATCCGTCGCTGTTCGACCTCGACTCAGAAGACGAGCTGGACCTGATGCGGTACGTGGAGGAGCTCGGGCCGGGCAGCGAGGTGGCGCACGTGTCGGACGCCCATGGGCTGCTCGGGGAGGGCTTGCCGTACGGCGCGGGCGAGCTGAAGGTCGAACTCGACCCCGCCGTCGCGCCGCATCGGCGAGCTGGTGCGCTACGTGGTGGCGGAGATCAACGAGCCCGACCCCGCGCGCTCGCCCGACATGAAGGCCGGTTACCGCGCCGTTGAGCGAGCGCTGAGCGAGCCGCCGGAGGGTCCGAGCAAGCGTCCCGCCAAGCGCCTGCGCGATGAGGGGTTCGACTGGCAGCGCGTTGTTGGCGTGCGCGACCCGATGCCCGCCGTGCTCGAGCTGCAGGAGCTGTTCGGCGGGCGCCGCGTGCTGATCACCGGCGGCGGCGGCTCGATCGGCGGCGCGCTGGCGACCCTCTTGAGCGGCTTCCGGCCTCAGCGCGTGACCCTGCTCGACGGCCACGAGGCGGCGCTCACCGCCGATCGGCGCGGGCGCGACCCCGCCGTGGTGGAGCGGATGGCCCACGTGCTCTGCGACATCCGCGACGCCGGCCGCCTCGAGACAGAGTTCGCCCGCGCCCGCCCCGACGTGGTGTTCCACCTCGCCGCCTACAAGCATGTGGACTGGGCCGAGACCTATCCGGAGGAGTTCATCGACAACAACCTCCATGGCAGCTGGAACGTGCTCCGCGCCGCCGAGAAGGCGGGCGTGGACACGGTGGTGGTGGCCTCCACCGACAAGGCCGCGCTTGCCGCCAGCTTCTACGGCCGCACCAAGCGCTTCATGGAGCAGCTCACCGCGTACGCCGCGCAGCGCGCTGGCGCACACCGCGCGGCAGTGCGCTTCGTGAACGTCCTGTCGAGCGCCGGCAGCGCCTCGGACCTCTTCCTGCGCCAGGCCCGCGCGGGCGTGCCGCTCACGGTCACCGACACGGGCATGGTGCGCTACTGGATCACGATGGCGCACGCCGCCTGCGTGGCGGCGCACGGCGCGCTGCTTGCGGGCGAGGGATTCAGGCTCGCCGCCCCCGCCGACCCGGCGATGCTCACCGTGGGCGAGCTGGCCGAGCGAATCTGGAGTGGCGCCGGGCGCGAGGGCGCCCCGGACATCGACCTGCTCGGTATACGCCGCGGCGAGACGCTCACCGAGGTGATCACCGCGCCGGGCGAGGAGCTGGGCGAGGAGCGCCAGCAGGGCATCGCGCCGATCCACGGCGAGATCCCCACCGCCGCTCCGGCCTGGGTGGCCGAGCGCCTGCCGGCCACCGGTGGCCGCGAGGAGGCGCGAGCGGTATGGCTCGAGGCGATGCAGCGCCCGGGCCTGCTGACGCCTACGCCCGCGGCGCCTGAGCGCCGGGATCGCTAGCCGCCGCGCGCGAGAGCGCCGGCCAAGCCAGCGCGGCCACGCCGAACACGGCGATGCCCGACGCGATCAGCGCCGTGCGCGGCGAGGTGGCGTCCACGACGACGCTCCCGCCGGCGTAGGCGACCATGCTGCCCAGGAAGATCGCGGAGTTCAGGGCGCCGACCACACGTCCAAGGAGGTACTCCGGTACGTGGCGCTGGATCAGCGTGTCCTCTCCCACCAGGCCGAGCCCATTGCCGACGCCTCCCAGCGCCTGAAACGCGATCACGAGCCCGATGGCCGGCGCGGCGCCCACCAGCAGGTTGCCCGCTCCGGTGAACACCATCCCCACGGCCACGATCATGGCGGGATGCACGCCCGACCAGCGCCTCACCAGCCCCAGGGCGCCGGCGATCATTCCGAGGCCGAACGCGGACATCGCGGCTCCGTACGCAAACGCCCCGCCGCCGAGCACGTCGCGCACGAGGAACACCACCGCCACGTTGTCGAGCGAGGCGAACATCACGAACGCGAACATGCTCGCCACGAGCACGCGCAACAGCGGCTCGCGCCAGATGTACGCCAGGCCGGCGCGGATGTCTGATGCCAGCCCCTCCTCGGGTTGACCGCCGGCCGCGCGCGGCACGCGTGGGAGCGCGAGCATGAGCAGCCCCGACAGCAGGAACGACGCGGCGTCGATCGCGATCGCAGTGCGCGAGCCGCCGCTGAGCGCCACCAGCAGGCCGCCGAGCGCCGGCCCTAGCGCCACCTGGAGGTTGAACGCGGTGTTGAGTAGCGCGTTTGCAGGCAGCAGGTCGTCGCGCTCCACGAGTGCCGGCACCGCGCTCCTGCTGGCGGCGGAGAACGTGCGCGAGAAGAGAGTCGCGAGCCCGACCAGCACGAGCAGCCACGCATAGGGCGGCAGCCACACCGCGATCGCGGCATAGAGCAGCGCCTGCCCGAGCTCGCACTGGATCATCAGCGCGCGCCGATCCGGGCGGCGGTCGGACACCGCGCCCAGCACAGGCGACATGAAGCCCGGGATCGCCTCCGCCAGCAGCAGCCCGCCCACGGCGGTGGCCGGATGCCCGCGCGACACGAGCAGCACGAGAGCCACCGTCGCGATCCCGTCGCCGACGTACGAGACGAGACGCGCGGTCCACAGCGAACGGAAAGCCGCGTTCCGCCCCAGCAGTCCCCACCGGCCGCCTGCCGGCGGGACGACCTCCCCAGTCAGCTCAGACGGCTGCGGCCGCGGCGGCCGCTAGCTGGGGGTACAGCGGATAGCGCTCCGCCAGCGCCCGAGTGCGCTCGCTGAGCTCCCCGATTTCGGCGTCACCCCACTGCGAGGACGTGAGCGTCTTCACGATCACCTTGCCGATCTCGCGGAAGTCGTCCACCTGCAGGCCGCGCGTGGCGAGCGCCGGCGAGCCGATCCGCAGGCCCGATGACACCGCGGGCGGCCGCGGGTCGAACGGCACCGCGTTGCGGTTCACGGTGATGCCGATGTCGTGCAGCCGGTCCTCGGCCTGCTGGCCGTCCAGCTCCGAGTCGCGCAGGTCCGCCAGCACGAGGTGAACGTCCGTGCCGCCTGTGAGCACATTGATCCCGCCGCCGAGCATCTCCTCGGCGAGCACGAGCGCCGCCTCGCGCGTGCGCCGCTGGCGCTCCTTGAAGGCCTCGGATTGCGCAACCCGCAGCGACACCGCCTTGCCCGCGATCACGTGCATCAGCGGCCCACCCTGCTGACCCGGGAACACCGCCGAGTTGATCTTCTTCGCGTACTCCTCCTTGCAGAGGATCATGCCGCCGCGCGCGCCGCCGATCGTCTTGTGGATCGTGGTGGTGACCACGTCCGCATGCGGCACCGGGTTGGGGTGCTCGCCCGCCGCGACGAGCCCCGCGAAATGCGCCATGTCGACCATCAGGAACGCGCCCACCGAGTCCGCGATCTCGCGGAAGAGCGCGAAGTCGAGCTGCCGCGGGTAGGCGGACCAGCCGGCGAGCAGCAGCTTGGGCTTGTGCTCCTCGGCCAGCCGCGCCACCTCGTCCATGTCGATCCACGAGTCCGACTCGCGCACGCCGTAGGGGACGATGTCGTAGAGCCGGCCCGACACGTTGAGCTTCATGCCGTGTGAGAGGTGTCCGCCGTGGTCGAGCTTCATGCCCATGATGCGGTCGCCCGGCTCGAGCAGCGCGTGGTATACGGAGGCGTTGGCCTGCGCGCCGGCATGCGGCTGCACGTTGGCGTGTTCGGCGCCGAAGATCTCCTTGGCACGGTCGATCGCGAGTTGCTCCGCGACGTCCACGTACTCGCAGCCGCCGTAGTAGCGCTTGCCGGGGTAGCCCTCCGCGTACTTGTTGGTGAGCACCGAGCCCTGGCAGTCGAGCACTGCCTGCGGCACGAAGTTCTCGGACGCGATCATCTCGAGCGTGGACTCCTGCCGCTGAAGCTCGTTCTCGAGCACCTCGGCGATCTCCGGGTCCACCTCGGACACGCGCTTTGCGAAGTAGTCAGGCGGAAGGTCCGTCACTGTCTCGGCTCCTCTGGTCGGCGGGCGGCGGGGCTCGACTGACGGTATCAGCGCGACCGGCGCTCAGCCCTGACTGAGAAACTGGGCTCTATGGGGGTGCGCGACGTGATTGACGGCTGGGGCGCCACCGCTGCCGAGCGCGCGGCGCCGCTTCCCTGCGACGAGCTCGTGCCGGACCCTAAGGCCGTGCTCCTGCGCGCCGTCGACATCGACGCGCCGCCCGCGCTCGTGTACCGCTGGCTCTGCCAGCTCCGGTTCGCGCCCTACAGCTACGACTGGATCGACAACTGGGGACGCCGCAGCCCCCAGCAGCTCACGCCCAGGGCTGATGAGCTCGAGCGCGGTCAGCGAATGGTGTCGATCTTCCGGCTCGCGGACTTCGAGCCCGGCCGCAGCCTCACGCTCGAGCAGCGCGGGCGACTGTTCGGCCACCTGGCGATCACCTACGCGGTCAGCCAGCATGGCGAAGGCGGTTCGCGGCTCGTGATGCGGATCGCATGGGGGCGCCCGGGCGTGCCGTTCTCGCGCTCGCTGCTGTCGGTGGGCGACCTCGTGATGGCGCGCCGCCAGCTGCTCAACCTCAAGGCGCTTGCCGAGCGCGACGCCTAGCTGAGCGCCTCGGCCACTGCCACCACGCCCAGCGCGCCCTGCCGCAGGACCGTGAACTCGCCGGCCTGCTCGTAGCCGCTCAGGTCGATCACGGTCGAGGGCGTGCCGGGCAGCTCTCCACCGTCCAGCTCGAGATCCACCGCCGCGCGGATGCCCGCGTCCACCTCCTCCAGCCGGCGCGCGTCCTCGCCGCCGCTTCGGTTGGCGCTCGACTGCATCACCGGCCGGCGCACGGAGGCCAGCAGCGGCAGATCCGGCACCCGCAGCCCGAGCCGCTCCGGCGCAGGGCCGCAGGCCAGCGGGAAGCGGCGCTCGGGGTTCGGGAGCAGCAGGGTGACCGGACCGGGCAGCAGCCGCTCCAGCGCGGCGCGCGTGCGCGGGCCGAGGTCAGGCAGCGCGGCCAGCGCGTCGCCAAGCTGGAAGAACATCACCGCGGCGGGCCGCTCGGGCGGCCGTCCCTTGATCTCGTAGAGCCGCTCCACCGCGGACTCCGACTCCGGGTCGCACGCCAGCCCGTACACCGTGTCCGCCGGGAACAGCGCCACCCCGCCGGAGGCGATGCAGCGCTCGAAGGCCTCCGCGCTCACCGAGCTCTCCCCACCGTCACCCTTTCGCGCCCGGCGAGGTCGCGATGCGTCTCGGCCCCGTCGAGCAGCGCGCGCACCTCCTGTGCCTGCGCGGGCGCGTGCTCGAGGGCGAGCAGCGTGCCCGCCGGTGCGTCGGCCACCAGAGTCCGGATCGCATCGAGCCCGTCCACACCCGACACGAGTGCCTCGCGCGGCTCATGGCGCGCGATGTCCGGGGCGAGATCCGCCCACTCGTCCTCGCGTACGTAGGGCAGGTTGGCCAGCACCATGTCGTACTCGCCGGGCGGCAGCCCGGCCACGGCCTCCACCGCCACGTCCAGCCCGAGAGCCGCCGCGTTGGCGCGCGCCACCGCCACGGCATCGGGCGAGGCATCGGACGCGCTGATCAGGAGGTCCGGCCGCTCCTGCTTCAGGGCGAGCGCGATCGCGCCGGAGCCGGTACCCACGTCGTGCACGCGCGCCCCGTCCGGCAGCTCGAGCGCCAGCTCCACCAGCAGCTCCGTCTCAGGGCGCGGGATCAGCACGCGCGGGTCCACCGCGAGGTCGATGTGGCGGAAGCCCTTCACGCCGAGGATGTAGGCCACGGGCTCGCGCGCCACCCGGCGGCGGACCAGCTCCATCGCGCGCCGCGCCGCCGCGGCTCCCACTCCCCCGCGCGCGTCGAGGAACAGGTCCTCGCGGCGCACGTCCATCGCGGACGCCAGCAGCAGCTCCGCGTCCAGGCGCGGGGTGTCGCAGCCCGCCGCGCGCAGCGCGTCCTCGGCCGCCGACAGCGCGTCGCGCACGCTGGACACCGAAGCCGCGGGCGACATCAGACCTCGAGCTTGCGCCGCTTCTCGTCGGCCTCGAGCGCCGCGCTGAAGTCTTCGAGCTCGCCGGCGAGGATCGCCGGCAGGTTGCCCTTGGTCAGACCCACGCGGTGGTCGGTCACGCGGTCCTGCGGGAAGTTGTAGGTGCGGATCTTCTCCGCGCGCGCCGCCGTGCCCACCTGCGACTTGCGCTCGGCCGACAGCTCCGCGTGCTGGCGCTCCAGCTCCTGCTCGTACAGGCGCGCGCGCAGCACGCGCATCGCCTTGTCGCGGTTCTGGAGCTGCGACTTCTCGTCCTGCATGGACACCACGAGCCCGGTGGGCCTGTGGGTGATGCGCACGGCCGAGTCTGTGGTGTTCACCGACTGCCCGCCCGGCCCCGAGGAGCGGTACACGTCCACCTGAAGGTCGTTCGGATCGATCTGCACGTCCACCTCCTCGGCCTCCGGCAGCACCGCCACGGTGGCGGTGGAGGTGTGGATACGGCCCTGCGACTCCGTCTCCGGCACGCGCTGCACCCGGTGCGTGCCGCCCTCGTACTTGAACACGCTGTAGGCACCGTCGCCCTTGATCTCGAACGTGTACGAGCCGTCCGTCACCGACAGCGGCTCGACCTTGAAGCCGCGCCGCTCCGCGTAGCGGCTGAGCATCCTGTAGAGGTCGCCGGCGAACAGCCCGGCCTCCTCGCCGCCGGTGCCCTGGCGGACCTCGACGATCACGTTCTTCGCGTCGTTGGGGTCGCGTTCCACCATCGCCAGGCGGATCTCCTCGTCGAGCTCATGCAGGCGCGCCTCCGAGGTGGCGAGCAGCTCGCGCAGCTCGGCGTCGTCGCCGTCCTCGGCCAGCAGCTCGCGGGCACCCGCGGCGTCGTCGGCGGCCTGGCGGTATTCACGCGCGAGCTCATGCGCGGGCTCGAGCTGACGGTAAGCGCGCCCAACTTCGGCATAGCGCTCGCGGTCCCCGATCACCTCGGGGTCGGACATCTGCTCGGAGAGCTCACCGAAGCGAGCTTCTATCTGGGAAACGAGCTGGTCGATCATCGCGGTAAGGGAGGGTAGCCAGGGGACGCCGGCGGAGCGGCCTCACGTGCGGATGGCATCCGGCCGTTCATTGCCCGCAGCCAGGCGCAGGATCACGCGCAGGGATCGCTCCGGACCGGGCCAGTGCTCCCGTACGACAGCGGGGCCCGCGCCGCGCAGGACGCCGCGCAGGACCAGCGCCACCAGGATCGCGTCGTCGAGCTGGCCCGCCACCGGGATGAAGTCCGGCACGAGGTCGATCGGCAGCGCGAGGTAGGCGACCATCGCGGCCATCAGCCCCTTGCGCCGCCGATCCACCCGCGGATCGGCGGCGAGGCGCCTGAACAGCACGAGGCAATCGGGGATGAAGCCGGCCAGCGCCCGGGCATCGCCGCGGCGGCCGAGCACGACCATTGCGAGCAGGCACGCCGCGTAGAGAGCCACGGCCGCGGCGGCTATGACGATCAACGAGTGCACCACTATGAATCTGACACGGTCGCTCGAGTGGCGTCCCGGGCCGCGTGGCGCGTGGCGCCGCCCTCAGGCGACGACTTCCATACCAACCCGATCCTCTTCCGAGGCCTCCTCCGGGTTCTCCACCTCGAGCACCGCCTCCATGGCGGCGATCGCGACGGCGAGCTGCTCGAGGTTGGGCGGGCGGGTGGTGAGCTTCTGCAGCTGCATTCCGGGCCACATGAGGATCTGGGCCCAGCGCTTGGAGCGGTTCTTGCCGAACAGCTTGATGATCTCGAACGCGATGCCGGCGACGATCGGGATGCCGAGCACGCGCGAGGCGAACAGCCAGTACCAGGCCGGCGTGCCGAGCGGCGCGAACACGAACAGCGCCACGATCATCACGATCAGCAGGAAGCTCGTGCCGCAGCGCGGGTGGAGGCGGGAGAAGCGCTGGGCGTTCTCGGGCGTGAGCGGCAGCCCGGCCTCGTAGCAGGAGATCGTCTTGTGCTCGGCGCCGTGGTACTCGAATACCCGCTGGAGGTCCGAGATCCGCGAGATCAGCCACAGGTAGCCCACGAAGATCGAGATGCGGATGGCCTTCTCGATCAGCACGAACTCGATCGAGCCCGAGATGTGGTGGCGGAAGAGGCTCGTGATGCCCACCGGCAGCAGGAAGAAGAGCCCGACCGCGAGGATGAGCGAGAAGGCCACCGTGCCCGCCCACGCGCCGCCCGAAAGCTGCTCCTGGTCCTCCTCGTCGAGCTGGGCGTTGGTGGAGATGCCAAGCGCCTGGAGGCCGATCTTGAGCGACTCCACCAGCGCGACCACGCCGCGCACGAGCGGCAGGCGCAGGAAGCGGTGGCGCTTGAGCCAGGAGACGAGCGGGAACGACTGGATGCCGATCTCGCCGTCCGGCTTACGCACCGCCACCGCCCATGTGGACACGCCGCGCATCATCACGCCCTCGAGCACGGCCTGACCTCCCACCGGCGCGTCGCGCACCGCGCGGAGCGGCTCGGTGGGGTCGGCGGCGGGCTGCCCGCCCGGCGCCGCGACGGTGCTCAGCGCAGGGTCGCTCATGCGTCCATGCTAATCGGCCCCTTGGGCGATGTCCTGAGGACGCCGGTCAGGAGGTGGCCTGAGCGCAGGGCACCGTGAGCGCGTTGTTGGAGGTGTCCGTCTCCGGGATCAGGCGGTCGGGATCGGCGATGGCGCGCACCGTGAACGCGCACTGCGGGCCCGCGATCTGCACCACGCTCGACTCCTGCCCGGGCAGCAGATCGACCGTGGAGCCGCCCACCACAGCGCCGTCGACCTTGAGCGTCACCGGCACGTTCCGGGCCTCGCCCTGGCCCACGTTTGTCAACGTCAGCGAGTAGATGCGCTGCCCGGAGGCGCCCGGGATCGAGCCGATCGAGGAGATCGTGAGGTCGGGCAGCGGCGGCGGCTGGCGGCAGGCCCGCGAGCGCACCGTGCCGCTGCGCAGCAGGCTGTGATGGGCCCCGTACCAGCGGAACTGCACGCGCATGCGGTACGCGCCGTCGTCGTGCAGCGCCGTTACGCGCTGCGCGTAAATGAACGTGCGCGCACCCGCCCTGGAGCGCCGCCACGGCTTGAGATCCGCGAGCGAAACCGCCCTGTACCTGGCGTGGCCGAGCCGCTCGAGCAGCGTGAAGTGCATCGCCATCCGCTTTGTGCCCGGCACGGCGTGCATCTGCCCGTTGAAGGCGGCGTAACGGTCCGCCATCAGGTCGGCGGGATGGCAGTCGGCCAGCCTGACCCTCGCCTGGCTCGACTTGGACGCACTCGACTGCGCGGCTGGCGCTGCGGCCGCCGGCGCCATGAGCACGGCGGCGGCGGTGAGCGCTCCGAGAAGGGGACGGAACATGGCTACAAGAAACAGCTCCGCCCGACCTTTGTTTCGGCGTTTTGAGGCTGTGAGCTAGCCGCGGCGCTTGGCGGCGCGGCGGCGGAAGCGCTCAACGCGCCCACCCGTGTCCACGAGCTTCTGACGGCCCGTGTAGAAGGGATGGCAGTTCGAGCAGATCTCGACGTGCAGCTCAGGCTTGGTGGAGCGAGTGGTGAATTCGTTGCCGCACGTGCACGTGACGTGGGCCTCGACGTACTCGGGATGGATGTCGGTCTTCATACGAATCTGAGTCTAGCGAGCGCTGGACGGGGCGCTTTCACCCCTCCTGGCGCCTCAAGAATGGTCTGGGCGGTGACGATTTACATGACAGCCGTGAGCGAAAACATGAGCCCGATTCCGTATCCCGCCGGGCCCCCCAAAGCCCGCCCCGCGCTGATCCCCTATTACGTGGGCGGCCTCGTGCTTGCCACGGGAGCGGTGGCCGCGTTCTCTGACTACGGCCGGATCGCCCATCGGCCACTCGTCTTCGGCCTGCTGATCGCGCTCACCATGACGCTGGACCTGGTGCGGATAGACATCTTCGAGCGCGGCAACATCTCCCCGGCGGTGGTTGCCGCCGTGGCACTCGCCCTCCTGTACGGGCCCGCCGGGCCGATCTGCGCCGAGGCCGCGATCCTGCTCCCGCGCGTGCTGCGCCCCGGTGCCCCGCTCGTCAAGCGGGCGTTCGACTTCGGAGAGCTGTCGCTGGCCGGCGCGGCCGCCGCGGGGCTGTTCCTGCTCGCGCCGGTACACCAGGCGGGTCTGATCATCGCCCTGTCGGTGCCGGCGGGGCTCCTCTACTACGTGGTCAACGCGGGACTGCTCGCCGTCGTGTGGAGCCTCGACGAGGGAATCAGTCCGCTGGCCGCGTGGCGCGAGCGCCTCGCCTGGCTGTGGGTCCACAACGTCGCGGCAGGCCTGATCGCCGGCCTGTTCGTGGTCGCCGAGCGGGCTCTCGGTGTGTCCGCCTTCATCCTCTTCTGCGTTCCGTTGCTGCTCGCCTGGCTCACCCAGAAGCAGTACGTGGAGCGTTCGCGCACCAGCGTCGAGGCCCTTCGCGCCAGCCATCACGAGCTCGAGGCAGCCAACGAGCAGCTGCGCGTGGCGCTCGGGGAGAACGAGCAGCTGCTCGAGCGCACCAAGCGGGCGTACCTCTCGACGATCACCTCACTCGCCCGCACAATCGAGGCGAAGGACCCGTACACGGGCGGGCACACCGAGCGCGTCGCCGAGTACGCGCTCATGCTCGCGCGCGAGCTGGACTTCGATGACGAGGAGCTGAGCTCCGTGGAAGTGGGCGCGGTGATCCACGACATCGGCAAGATCGGGATCCCGGACCGCATCCTGCTCAAGCCCGGGCGGCTCGACTCCGCCGAGTTCGAGGAGATGCGCAAGCACCCCGAGATCTCGAGCTACATCCTCGACGAGCTGGAGCTGCCTCCGGTGGTGCGCGACATGGCCCGCAACCATCACGAGCGCTTCGACGGCAAGGGCTACCCCGACGGGCTCAAGGGCAAGGAGATCCCGCTCGCGGCCAGGATCCTCACGGTGGCCGACGCGTTCGACGCGATGACCAGCGACCGGCCCTACCGCCGCGCCCTGTCACAGGAGGTGGCGGCGGCTGAGATCAAGCGCAACGCGGGCAGCCAGTTCTGCCCTGACGTGGTGGCCGCGCTCGAGGTCTGCCTGACTCGTCCCGCCCGCGCGCGCGAGCGCGTGACCGTGCAGAGCGCGATGCCCGCGCTGCAGGCCCTGTCCTAAACGGGCGCCGCGGCGCTGAAGGCGGACGCCGGCTCGGCCTCGGGTTCGGGCTGCTCGCTCCACAGGTGTCGCAACCGGTACGCGGACCAGGCCCACGCGCACACCAGGCTCGCGCCCGCGACGATGAACAGCCCGCGCGCGCCGAGTAGCGAGGCAAACACGCCGCCGAGGAGGAACGACATGCCGAACGCGCCGGAGATGAGTGTGCCCTTGATGCCGAACACGCGCCCGAGCGCCTCCTCGGGAGCGCTGCGCTGCACGAGCAGCTGTTCGTGAGCGGCGGCCACGCCGTTGCCCATGCCCATGAAGGCGAAGGCCGCTGCGGCCGCCGCGAACATCGGAGCCAGTCCCGCCGCGAGGATGCCGCCGGCCATTGCCAGCAGGCCCACCAGGTAGCGGCGCTTGAGGCTGTGCGACTTGCCGCCTGCCGTGGCGGGCAGCGAGCCGAGCACGATCCCGATGCCGGAGATCGCGACCACTGCCGAGAAGCCGAGGTTGCCGGCGTGAAGCGTGTCCTTGGCGAGCTGGAACTCGCCCACGTTGGTCATCCCGATCGCGAGCACCGCGACGGACGAGCCGAGCAGCAGGATGCGCAGCGATGCCGTGTTCATCGTGATCGCGAGTCCCTCGCGGGCGTCGGCGAGCAGTGAGGAGCGTCCCGCACGCTCCTCGCCCGCCGCGCTGGTCGCGACTCCGCCGAACTCGATGCCGCCCACAAGCAGCACCGAGATCGCGAAGGTTGCACCGTTGGCAAGCATCACCGTCGGGGCGCCGGCAACGGCCAGCAGGCCCGCGGCCAGCGCTGGGCCGACGGTGAGGCCGAGGTCGTTGATCGCCCCGTAGAGGGAGGTGGCGGCCGGGAGGCCATCCTCGTCGACCATGCTCGGCAGGCCGGCCAGGATGGCGGGCTTGAAGAGGGCGGTGCCCACTCCGGCCAGCAGCGCGAGCGCGATGATGAGGACGAAGCTCGACGCCAGGCCGAGGCCCACGAAGACGATGGCGCGCAGCACGTCGGCGATGACGGCGCAGCGACGGCGGCCGAAGCGGTCCACAGCGGCGCCCAGGACGGGGCCGAGCAGCGTGGCCGGAACGAGGTCGGCCAGAAGGATCAGCGTGACGGCCCAGGGCGAGCGGAAGCGCTCGTACGCCAGCACCAGCAGGGCCACGTAGGCGGCTCCGGTGCCTAGCGCGGACTGCGTGTGGGCGATGAAGAAGCGCCGCGCACGGGGCTCCTTCCGGAGAAGGGTGAGGGCGGCCGTCATTTGACGGCCGCCCTCGTGTCGTTCGAAGCGGTCAGCGGCTTCGAGCGAGCCAGCAGCTCGAAGTCGCGACCGTTTAAAGCGATTAGCTCCAGGTAGCGCGCATGGGCTCCACCCCCCTGTCCGTTTGGTGTCGTCGACCAGCAGATGGACCGATGGGAACACGGGTGGGGCGCCCGCGCAACTAGTACAAACGTCGAGGAGCGCGGAAAACCCTCAAGCAGGTGGGGGTCGAACAAACGTTTATGCCTGCAAATAAGCGCTTTAGGAGTTCTGGCCGTAGCCCAAACGCGGTATAGCGCAAAAAGTGCTGATCGGACCCCCCGAACGGCGGGGCGGGTGGGCACCCCGGGCCTTGAAGCCGACCCGGGGTGCCGCCGCGAGGTTGAGAACTAGGTCCAGGAGCGACCCATGCCGTTCACCCCCTGTCCACTCGGCGTGTCCAAACCAGCAGATGCGCCGATGGGAACACGGGTCGGCCGGACGCGCAAATGCGCGGCGCCGGCCAAGCGCCCTACGACATTCGTTTAGTCCTGCAAATCCGCGCTAAAGAACCCAGGTGAGGTATTTACGCTCGCGGGCCGCTCCGGCGGCGCCTGCGGCGGGCGAGGAAGCGGCGCAGCCAGCCGCCTCCGAAGCGCGCCGGCTCGGGCTGCTGAGCTCTCACGAGCGCCACCCAGTCGTCGAGCGGGAGCGAGCCCTCGATCAGGCGCGCGAGCGCGGAGGTCACGGGCGCCTCCACTCCGGCGCGCTCGATCGCGCGCGCCAGCAGCGGCACGGTCTCGAGCGCCTCGGCCGCCTGGCCGAGGCGCGCCGGGATCGCCGACCCCGGCACCCCCTGGGCCAGCAGCTCGCCGGCGCTGCGGTTGCGCGAGGTGGGCGCGAGCGCGGTGGCCACGAGGTCGCCGATCCCGGCCCGCCCGATGAAGGTCTTGCGCTCCGCTCCGTAGGAGCGCGCCAGCGCCGTGACCTCGGTGAAGATGTCGGCGGCCGCCATGCCGGCGGCGTTGAGTCCTTGCGCCTCGGTGGCGCCTGAGGCGAGCGCGGCAGCGTTCTTTGCGCAGCCGGCCAGCTCCACGCCCACCGGATCGGCTGACGCCTCGCACACCACGCCGGCGTCCTGGAACATCTCGGCCACGCGGTTGGCCAGGTCCGCGGAGTGGGAAGCACACACGAGTCCGGCGCCGGACTCCACCATCTCGCGGGCGTGCGCCGGGCCGCCCACGCAGCCCACGCGCTCGGCCCCGAACACCTGCTCGAGCGCCATCGTCGGCGGCGTGCCGTCCGGCGGCACGAGCCCCTTGGCCAGCGACACCACCCACGCGCGCGGCGAGATGCCCCGCCGCGACAGCTCCTCGATCGCCGCGCCCAGGCCACTCGACGGCACAGCCAGCAGGATCAGATCGGCGCGTGCGGGCTGGTCATCCCTGGCGCCGAGCGCCCGCACCGTAATCCGCTGAGGAAGCGAAACACCCTGCAAATACGGCACATTCTCACGAGCCGACGCGAGCACACGAGCCTGCTCCTCGGTACGGCAGAGCAGCGTCGTCCGCACCCCAGCGCGATCGAGCAGGACGGCTATGGCAGTCCCAAAGGAGCCAGCACCGACAACAGATGCGCGGCGGATGGGATGAGAACGTGCCATCGGCTTGGGTGACTGGTGACTGGTGATTGGTACCAGTCACTAGTCACTAGTCACCAGTCACTAGGTCTGTTGATAGTTCGGCCCATCCCCGCCCTCGGGCGGAGTGAGCCGTCCGCCCTTGGCGGTGATCGCGCCGCACTGCACGCAGTTGGACGGCGTGATCTGGAGGTCCACCAGCTCGTCCTCAGGCAGTCCGCCGTTCTGCGACGTGCGCTCCTTCACCTCGTCCGGCACGGCGTACACCGCGGCCGGGCACATGTTCTCCCACATCGTGGCCAGCGCCAGCGGCACGTTCTTCTGGATGCGGATGTGGTTCGGGGCGTCGTCGCGGGTGGCGTTGCCGCTGGCGAACACCGACGACAGCTTGTCGAAGGTGAGCTTGCCGTCCGGCTTCGGATACTTCTTGTTGCGCTTGCCGATGAACACGTCCACGGTGGCGTCGTTGTGGGTTTTCCAGTGGCCCGGGGGGAAGCGGCCGCCCGAGGCCTCCATCAGGTTGGCGATCGCACCGCCCACGAAGAAGCCCTTGGTGAACGGCTGTCGCATGTTGCGGGAGCGGTACATGTCGGTCTCGATCTCCGAGCCGCGTACGCGGTCCTCGTAGCCGGACAGGTCCTCGGTGGAGCCCTTCTTGAGCCCGTCGAAGATCGCCTCGGCCGCGAACATGCCCGCGTGCATCGCGTAGTGGATGCCCTTGAGCTGCGGCACGTTGACCATCGACGCGCCGTCCCCGGCGATGCAGAGGCCGGGCGCCCAGAGCCTGTCGGGCATCGCCCAGTAGCCGCCGGACGGGATCGTCTTCGCGCCCCAGCCCACGCGCTTGCCGCCGTCGAGGATGCCGCGCACGAGCTTGGAGGTCTTGAGCTCCTGGAGGATGTCGTGTACCGAGAAGGTGGCGTCGCGGTAGTCGAGGCCCACCACCATGCCGATCGACACCTTGTCCTCGCCCATCGGGTAGATGAAACTGCCGCCGAACTCGCCGTACTTGGCCTGCAGCCGCAGCGGCCAGCCCATGGTGTGGACGACTTTGTCGAGCGGCTTGGGCACCTCCCAGATCTCCTTCACGCCCAGCTCCCACTGCGGCGGGTCGTCGCCGGAGAGTCCGAAGTAGCGGATGGCGGCGCCGGTGAGGTGGCCCTGCGTGCCCTCGGCGAGCACGGTGGCCTTGGCGATCACCTCGGACCCCGGCTCGAAGTTGGACAACTCCTCGCCATCGCGGCCGCGGCCCTTGTCGCCGGTGCGCACGCCGCGCACCTGGCCGTCCTCGACGAGCAGCTTGTAGCCCGCCGACTCGGGCAGCACGTACACGCCCGCCTCCTCGGCCTTGCCGGAGAGAAAGCGGCCGATCTGCGCCACCGACACCACGTGGTTGCCGTGGTTGCGGAACGGCGGCGGCGTGGGCAGCGGGATGGCGCGGTTCTTGCCGGCCATCAGGTACACGCGCTCCTTCTCCACGGCCCCGTAGGTCGGCCACTCGGACTCCTCCATGTCCGGGAACAGCTTCTGGAACGCGCTCGGGCGCATGATGCCGCCCGACAGCAGGTGCGAGCCGGGCGTCTTGCCCTTCTCGATCAGCGCCACCGGCACCTCGCCGAGCGATTCGGCGAGCTGCGGCGCGTCCTCGAGCAGCTGCATCAGCCGGATCGCGCAGGCCAGCCCGGCGGGCCCACCGCCCACGATCGCCACGCCAACCTCGATCCGCTCGTCCTCCGGATCTACCGGTGGGCTGACGAACTCCTCGGCCGAGTTGACCTGTGGTGGGTATTCGATCGGGGCAATGGACATCTGCTGACTAACCGCCCTTCTTCGCCTTGATTGCCTCGGTGAGCTTGGGGACGATCTTGTTCAGGTCGCCCACCACGCCGAGGTCGGAGAACTCGAAGATCGGCGCGTTCGGATCCTTGTTGATCGCGACGATGTTCTCGGAGTTCTGCATCCCGACCTTGTGCTGGATCGCGCCGGAGATGCCCACCGCGAGGTAGAGCTTGGGCGCGACCGTCTTGCCCGTCTGGCCGATCTGAGCGGCGTACGGGTACCAGCCCGCGTCCACCACCGCGCGGGTGGCGGCAACGGCGCCGCCCAGGGCGTCCGCCAGATCCTCGGCGAGCTTGAAGCCCTCGGCCTTGCCCAGGCCGCGGCCGCCGCCCACCAGCAGCTCGGCGTCCTCGATGTTCACGTCGGCGCCGCGCTGCTCGCCGCGCTCCACCACCGTGGCGCGCGTGGAGAACTCGGACAGCTCGACGTCCACCTTCTCGACCTCGGCGCTGCCGCCCGACTCGGCGATCTCGAACGCGTTGAGGCGCCCGATGATCACGCCGGGATCGCCGACGTAGTCGACGTCGACGATGGCGGAGTCCTGGAGGATCGGCCGCTCGGCCACGAGCTTGCCGTCCTGGACCTTCACGGCGGTGACCTCCATGGTCACGCCGCCGCGGAGACGCGCCGCCAGTCCGGCGCCGATCTCGAAGCCGAGCAGGCCGCCGCCGAACAGCGCGTAGCTGTAGCCGCCCGTCTCGATCAGCTTGGCCATCACGTCGACCACCGGCTGGGCGATGCCGACCGGGGCTGAGGCGTAATAGACCTTGCTGGCGCCGTACTGGCCGAGCTGCCCGGCGAGCTCGTCGGTGACGTCGTCGCCGACGACGACCGCATGGGCCTCGGCGCCGAGCTCCTTGGCGAGCTTGGCGGCCTCGGATACCGCGCCGAGCGAGTTCTTGTTGAACTCGCCCTCGTAATGGAGTGCGTAGGTGAGGATCCCGCTCATGTGATGTTCCTTTCCGGCTCCACGTGCCCTCGGGGGCGCGGAGCACCGAGCTGGTCAAGGACGCAGGGCGAGGCCAATGCCGTAGCCATTGGCGAGCCCGAGGACACAGATCCAGCGACGGTGATCCGCGTCTTCCGGGGGTGCGTGGGGTTGGGAAGGAGCATCACGAGAGCAGCTTCCTTTCGTCGAGCCAGGCGACGATCTTCTCGACCGTCTCGTCGGTGTCCTCGTCCTCGATGATCTCGCCGGCCTGCTTCTCGGGCGGCGGATTGATCGCGAGGACCGCGGTCTTGGAACCGCCCTCGCCGACCCTGCTCGTGTCGATGTCGACGTCGCCCGCGGCCTTCGTGTCGAGCGGCTTCTTCTTCGCACCCATGATCGCCTTGAGCGACGGGTAGCGCGGCTCGTTGATGGCGTCGCCGACGGAGATCACCGCCGGGAGCTGGACGTCGACGGTGTCGTAGCCGTACTCGGCCTGGCGCTCGCAGCGCAGGCTGCCCTCGTTCACGTCGATCTTGATGACCTGCGTGAGGGAGGGCATCTCGCAGGTGGTCGGCCACCACGGCGCCAATCGTGTAGCACTCGCCGTCATCCGACTGCTGCCCGAGCAGGACGAGGTCGGGGTTCTCCGACTTCAGCGCCTGGGCCAGCGCGTAGCCGGTGGCCACCACGTCGGAACCCGCGAGGGCGTCGTCGGTGAGGTGGACGGAGCGGTCGGCGCCGAGCGAGACGGCCTTGTGGAGCGCGCGCACGGCGCTCTCCGGGCCCATCGTCACGGCGACGATCTCCTCGACATCCACCGCACCGCCCTCGCGAATCTGCATGGCGGCCTCGATGGCGTGAGTGTCAAAGGGATTCAGGTTCTTCTCGCCACTGCGGTCGAGGCGCTTGGTGTTCTGGTCCATGCGCTTCTCGACGGCGGCGTCCGGGACCTCTTTGACCAGGACGCAAATCTTCAAGTCTGGCTCCTTCGGTCAGGGCTGAGTCGCTTGCCAGCCGCGGGGGATGTTACCCACTTGACTGACGAGTCAATCGCCCAACGACACCGCATTGCGGATGAAGTCGACGATCTCGTGAGTGGGGGCGCCGGGGGTGAAGACCTCGGCCACGCCGAGCTTCTTCAGCTCCGGGATGTCCTCCGACGGGATGGTCCCCCCCACGGTGATCACCACGTCGTCGATTCCCTGCTCAGAGAGCAGTTCGACCACCCGCGGCACGAGCGTCATGTGCGCCCCCGAGAGGATCGAAAGGCCGATCGCGTCGGCGTCCTCCTGCACCACCGTCGCCACGATCTGCTCGGGCGTCTGGTGAAGCCCGGTGTAGATCACCTCCATCCCGGCGTCGCGAAGGACGCGCGCGATGATCTTGGCCCCGCGGTCGTGCCCGTCGAGGCCGGGCTTTGCCACGACCACGCGGATCTTGCGCCCGCTCTGGGGAGCGCTCGGTGCTGTCTGAGGACTGCCTTCCATCAGCCTGGAGAGCGCCGGAGTCTACTTTTCGAGCGCCGATGAGGGCCCCACGAACCAAAACGGGCGACGCCCGGGTGACGCCGCCCGCTTGGCACAGGCCGGACGGGGAGGTGTCCGACTCAGCTCGAGCCGCAGGGTCCTAGACCACCTTCACCTTCATGCGCATGACGGATGGGTGCTTGGTGCAGATGATCGTGAAGGTCCCGCGCTTGCGGAAGGTGTAGGTGAAGTCGCCGCTGTGGCCGGTCTTCGAGTGGAACTTGACGCCCTTCTTCGCGACCACGTTGTGGAGGTTCTCGGTGTTCGACCAGTGCCAGTGCACGCTGCTGCCCTTCTTGATCTTCACCGCGCCGTTGAAGAAGTAGTTGTCGCCCATGCCGACCCTCTTCGTGCGCGCCAACGCCACCGCCGCGCCGATGCCGGCGAGAAGGGAGACGAGGGCCAGGGAGACGAACAGCTTGCGCATCGACGGCTAGAACACGCTCAGAACACCGGTGTCTCGGTGTAGGTCCCGAAAACGGTCTGGAGCGCTTCCACGATCTCGCCTTCGGTGGCGTGCGCACGTGCGCAGTCGAGCAGCGGCTCCATCAGGTTCTGGTCGCCGCTCGCGCCCTGCTTGAGCGCCGTGAGGGCGGCCTCCGCCACCTCCGAGTCGCGCGCGCCGCGGATGGACTTCACGCGGTCGATCTGCTTGCGCTCGAGCGCGGGGTCGATGCGCAGGATCTCGATCGGCTCGTCGTCGAGCACCTGGTAGCGGTTCACGCCGACGACGATGCGCTTGTCGTCGTCAACCTCCCGCTGGTACTGGAAGGAGGCGTCCGCGATCTCCCGCTGCGGGAAGTTCTGCTTGATCGCCTTGACCATGCCGCCGAGCTCGTCGATGCGGCGGAAGTACGCGTAGGCCGCCTCCTCCATGCGGTCGGTGAGCGACTCCACGAAGTAGGCGCCGCCGAGCGGGTCGATCGTGTTCGTGACCCCGGTCTCGTGGGCGATGATCTGCTGCGTGCGGAGCGCGATCCGCACCGCGTCCTGGGTGGGCAGCGCGAGCGCCTCGTCGTAGCTGTTGGTGTGGAGCGACTGGGTGCCGCCGAGCACTCCCGCCAGCGCCTCGACGGTGGTGCGAACGATGTTGTTGAGCGGTTGCTGCGCGGTGAGCGACACGCCCGCGGTCTGGGTGTGGAAGCGCATCAGCAGCGAGCGCTCGTTTTTCGCCCCATAGGTCTCCTTGAGCTCGCGCGCCCAGATGCGGCGGGCGGCGCGGTACTTGGCGATCTCCTCGAAGAAGTCGATGTGGGCGTTGAAGAAGAACGACAGCCGCGGCGCGAAGTCATCGATGTCGAGGCCGCGCTCGAGCGCCCACTCGATGTAGGTGAACCCGTCCTTGAGCGTGAACGCGAGCTCCTGCTGCGCGGTCGAGCCGGCCTCGCGGATGTGGTAGCCGGAGATCGAGATCGGGTGCCAGCGCGGCATCCGGCGCGCGCAGTACTCGACCATGTCGGTGACGAGGCGCATCGCCGGGTCGATCGGGAAGCACCACTCCTTCTGGGCGATGTACTCCTTGAGGATGTCGGTCTGGATCGTGCCGGCCAGCTGCTCCGGCGGCACGCCCTGGTTCTCGGCCGCGACGACGTAGTAGGCGAGCATGATCGCCGCGGGCGCGTTGATCGTCATCGACGTCGACACCTCGCCCATCGGGATGCCCTTGAAGAGCGTCTCCATGTCGTCGAGCGAGTCGATCGCCACGCCCTCGCGGCCCACCTCGCCGAGCGAGCGCGGGTGGTCTGAGTCGTGGCCCATCAGGCTCGGCATGTCGAACGCGGTGGAGAGCCCGGTCTGGCCGTGGTCGAGCAGGTAGCGGAAGCGCTCGTTCGTCTCCTCCGCGGTGCCGAAGCCCGCGAACTGGCGCATCGTCCAGAGCCGCCCGCGGTACATCGACGGGTAGACGCCGCGCGTGTACGGATACTCGCCGGGGAAGCCGATCCGCTCTGGGTCCGGCAGGTCCTCCGCGGTGTACAGCGGCGCGATGTCCTCGCCACTGATCGTCGTGAACAGCTCGTCGCGCTCGGGCGTCTGCGCGAACTTCTCGCGGTACCAGCGTTCGGCCTCGGTCATGGAGCGGGGCGCGGTGGCCATGACGTCAGTCTAAGGGTGGGTCCGCGGGCGCAGGTCTACGATGCCTGCGTGGCCACCGTGTTCGTCACCGGCGGCTCGGGGTTCATCGGCCAGCGGTTGATCCGGCGGCTGGTGAACGAGGGCAACGTGGTGTTCGCCCTCGCCCGCTCCGAACAGACGGGCAGGCTCCTCGCCGACCTCGGCGCCCAGCCGATGCCCGGCGAGCTGTCGGACCTCGAGTCGCTCAAGGCCGCCGCTCGGGAGTGCGAGCTTGCCTTCCACGCCGCCGCCCACCTCGGCGAGTGGGGACCCAAGTGGGAGTTCGAGCAGACGAACGTGCGCGGTACCGCCAACGTGATCGAGGCCTGCCGGGCCGCCAGTGTACGGCGGCTCGTGCATGTGAGCACCGAGGCGGTGCTGCTGGCGGGAGACCCGCTTGTGAACGTGGACGAGACGGCGCCGCTGCGCCCCGACTCGAAGTCGCTCTACTGCTCGACCAAGGCCAAGGCGGAGCGGCTCGTGCGCGACGCGGGCGGCGCCGGGCTCGAGACGGTCTGCGTGCGCCCCCGGTTCGTGTGGGGAGCGGGCGACAACACCCTGCTGCCGAGCCTGGTGGAGGCCGTGAAGGCCAGCCGGTTCGCGTGGATCGGCGGCGGCAGACACCTCACCGCCACCACCCACGTCGACAACACCGTGGAGGGGCTGGTGCTCGCGGCGCGGCGGGGCCAGCCGGGCGGTGTCTACTTCGTCACCGACGGCGAGCCGGTGGAGTTCCGCGAGTTCGTGACCAAGCTGCTCGGCACCCAGGGGGTGGTGCCGCCCGACCGCAATGTGCCGCTCGCACCGGCCAGGCGCGGCGCCGCCATGGGCGAGGCGCTCTGGCGGGTGCTGCCGTTCAAGGGCTCGCCGCCGCTCACCCGGATGGCGGTGTGGGTGTCCTCACTCGAGACCACGATCAACATCGGCCGTGCTCGAGCCGAGCTCGGCTACGAGCCGGTGAAGACACGTGAGGACGGACTGTCGGAGATGGTCTCCCTCCAATAGGAATCGCCGCTTCGGGGTAATTGTGGTTTCCCTTTGCGCAGGCTGAGGGGAGTAATCCTGCATGTGATGACCGGCACGAGTTTTGCCGGCGCACGCTCAGGAACAAACCTCTCGGCAGGGGTACTCACCACTCAAGAGAACCTAGGCGCGACGGCACGGAAGCCCGTTGCCTGTTGCGCAAGGAGGCTTATATGTCGCGGATTCACCACTGGGCAGGGATGGTGGCCGTCGGGGCAGGGATGCTGCTCTCGCTCGCGCCTTCCTCTGCACAGGCAGCTCAGCCTGTGTGGACCTGTCGCGCCAGCGCGGTCGCGGTCACGGGTCTCACTCCGACCCCGATCGAGCCGATCGTGGCCAACAACACCCCCACCGGGGGCTGCGCCGACTCAGACTCGACGCAGAACGTGGGCCAGTCCGGACTTACGGCGAGCGGAGGCTTCGCTCGCACCCAGATCGACCCGGACAACGTGCCGCCCGCGGTGCAGACGCTTGAGGCGAGCGCGGGCGTGGACAGCACCTCGCTGGGCAACGGGAGCGGCTTCGCGCTCACGGTCGGCCACGTGGAGTCGACCGCCACGGCCACATGCAGCGGCAACACCCCGGTGTTCGACTCGTCGGGCCAGGTGGGCACGGTGACGATCAACGGCCAGGCCGTGTCGACGGACTCCACCCTCACCCAGGTGGGAGACGGACTTAACGGCAGCCCTGTGGGCGGGCTGATCCAGGTGCACTTCAACGAGGTCACGAGCAACGGAACGAGCCTCGTGCGCCGCGGCGTGCACGTCCAGATCCTGGACGCGACCGGCGCCACGGTGTACGACGCGGTGGTCGGCGAGGCCAGGGTGGCGAGTCAGGGACTCACCTGCGCGCCCGGCGTGCCCGAGGGCGGCTGCCCGGCCGGCAGCGTCCAGACGGGCGGCGTCTGCGTGATCGAGGTGCCCGGCGGAGAGGGCAACAATCCGAACAACAGCGGCAAGACCGTCACCGTGACGATCCTCGGGGCCAACCCGGGCGGCGGCTTCATCACCTCGCCCAGCCTGCTCCCGACCGCGCTCAAGCGCGGGCCGTGCTCGAAGAAGTCGCTGAAGCTCGCCACGGTGATCATCGGCACGAAGCACGCCGACCACATCACAGGCACCAACCGCAACGACCGCATCATGTCGCTGGCGGGCAAGGACCGGGTGTCCGGCGGCCGTGGCAACGACTGCATCGAGGCGGGCGGCGGCAACGACCAGATCGATGGCTCGAACGACAACGACAGGTTGTACGGCCAGCACGGCAAGGACATCATCAATGGCGCCACCGGCAAGGACCGGCTCTACGGCGGGCGTGGCCACGACAAGCTGAGCGGCGGTTCGGGCAACGACTACCTCAGCGGTGGCTCGGCCCGTGACAAGCTCAGCGGCGATCTCGGCGGCGACAGGCTCGTCGGTGGGAAGGGGCGCGACTACATCAACACCGACAACGGCCGTGACCGCGTGTGGGCGGGACCCGGCAACGATGCGGTGAACGCCTCAACCGCCGGTCATGCGGCGCACGTGAACTGCGGCAGGGGTCACGACACCGTGCGCCTCAACCACAACGAGCTGCGGCATACCAGGGGCTGTGAGCGCAGGCTCGTGACGCACAGGGTCTAGGAGCCACAAACCGGTCGCCGGGCGGTCTGGGGAGGCCGTCCGGCGGCCCGCTCCTAGCGCAGCCTCCCGAAGCGCCGGCGCGGGCGTAGCCGTGCCGCGGCGTAGCCGCCGCCCCCGCCCACCAGCGCGAGGCCGGCCGACACGGTGGCGATACGCAGCCGCCGTCCCAGCTTCTCGAAGCGCATGATCTGCCAGCCCTCCTCGCGCGCCACGCGTTCGAGCTCTGAGTCCGGGTTGACGGCCACCGGATGGCCCACGGCGCGCATCATCGGCAGGTCCGACTCGGAGTCCGAGTAGGCGAACGACTGCTCGAGGTCGAGCCCGCGCTCGCGCGCGACCTCCCGGATCGCCTCGGCCTTGCCCTCGCGGTAGGTGAAGGGCCCGGCTGGCTTCCCCGTGTAGACGCCGTCGTGCACCTCGGAGCGGCTGCCGATGCCGCCGTCGAAGTGCAGTACGTGGGCGAGCATCTCCGCCATCTCCTGCGAGGCGGCGGTGACTATGAACACCGGGCGCCCGGCGTCCTGGTGCTCCCAGGCCACGTGCAGCATCTGCGCGTACAGGCGCGGAAGCACGCCGGCGAGCACGTCAGGCGTGAGGCGCTGAAGGTCCACCACGCGCTGGCCCGCGAGCGACTCGAAGATCCGCTCGCGCAGCTCCGCCGTGGCCTCGTCGGTGGAGCCCTCGAGCCGGAACTTCACGTTCGCCCACACGTCGCGCGCCAGCTGGCGCCGGCTCAGCATGCCCTTGCGGTAGGCGGCGCGTGCGAACTGGAACGCGCTCGACCCCTCCATCAGCGTCTTGTCCAGGTCGAAGAAGGCCGCGGCCTTGCCGCCGTCGCCGACCACCAACGAGCTACCCCCCGTTGACTTCCAGGATCACGGCGTCGCCCTGGCCGCCGCCGGAGCAGATCGCCGCTACGCCGAGCCCGCCGCCGCGACGGCGCAGCTCGTTGGCGAGTGTCATCAGGATGCGCGCGCCGCTCGCCCCGATCGGGTGGCCGAGGGCGATGGCGCCGCCGTTGACGTTGACCTTCGACTCGTCCACGCCAAGCATCCGCATCGAGTTGATGGCCACCGAGGCGAACGCCTCGTTGATCTCGAACAGGTCGATGTCGTCGATCGACAGCCCCGCCTTCTCAAGCACCAGCTTGGTGGCGTTGGCGGGCGTGCGGGCGAGGTACGGGAAGTCGTCCGCCACCGCGGCCTGCGCGACGATCGTGCCGAGCACCCGGCCGCCGTTGGCCTTGGCCCACTCGTCGGAGGCGAGCACCAGCGCGCCCGCGCCGTCGTTGACGCCCGGCGAGTTGCCGGCCGTGTGGCTGCCGTCCTTGCCGTGAAGGCCGGGGAGCTTGGCGAGCGCCTCCAGGCTCGACTCGCGGCGCGGCGCCTCGTCGATCTCCACCGTGGTGTCGCCCTTGCGCGACTTCACCGTCACCGGCACGATCTCCTCCGGGAGCCGGCCCTCGTCGGTGGCCTGCACTGCGAGCTCGTGGCTTCGGAGCGCGAACTTGTCGAGGTCGGGGCGCGTGAGCTCGAGCTCGTCCCCCACCTCGGTGGCCTCGACGAACATCTGCTTGTCCGTGAACGGGTTGGTGAGGCCGTCGTGCACCATCGCGTCGAGCGCCTTGGCGTCACCCATCCGGAAGCCGAAGCGGGCGTCCTTGAGCAGGTACGGCGCCTGGGACATCGACTCCATGCCGCCGGCCACGGCCACGTCGAGATCGCCCGCGCGCACGGCCTGGTCGATGATGCCGGCCGAGCGGAGGCCGGAGGCGCAGACCTTGTTCACGGTCTCGCTCGACACCTCCTTGGGGATCCCGCCCTTGATCTGCGCCTGTCGGCTCGGGATCTGGCCCTGGCCTGCCTGGAGCACCTGCCCGAACACCACGTGCTGCACCTGGTCGGGCTTTACCTCGGCGCGCTCGAGCGCGGCGGCGATGGCGGTGCCGCCGAGGTCTGTGGCATCGAGGCTCGAGAGGCCGCCGCCGAGCTTTCCGAACGGGGTGCGGGCGGCGCCGAGGATCACGGTCTTGGGCATTGGGTGCTCAATCTCCCTGGTCGCTTTGGGGCACGAACTCTAGAGCGCCGACTCTTATGAAGGCTCCGCCATCGGGGTTATAGACTGCGGCCCGCATGTCACCGATCGGGGTAAGCGCGCGCAGGGGAGCGCCGGGTGACACCGACGCAGACACCCGCGTAATCGGCCTATTCGAGGGCGAGTCCCTCGACGAGCCCGAGCTGCAGCAGCTCGTGGATTCCGGCGAGGCCAAGGCCGGGCTGAAGAAGCTCGCGGTCACGCACGTGAGCGGCAAGCGCGTGGTGATCGTCGGCTTCGGCAAGCGCGACGAGTTCGACGGCGAGAAGGCGCGCGTGGCCGCGGCCGCGGCGGCCGGGCGGGCCTCGGAGCTCGGCGCACGCTCGCTCTCCTGGGCCGCGCCGTCGCCCGAGTGGGCGGGGCCGCTGGTGGAGGGCACGCTGCTCAAGCTCTACAAGTTCGACCGCTTCAAGTCCAAGAAGGACGAGGACAACGGCGCGAGCTCGAACGGCATCACGTCGCTCGAGGTCTCCTCCGCCGACGGCGACGTGGTCGGGCGCCGTGTCGGAGGCCAGGGTGCGCAGCGAGGCCACCAACCGCGCGCGCGACCTGCAGAACCTGCCGGCCAACGTGGCCACGCCCGAGTTCCTGTCCGAGCGCGCCCGCGAGATCGCGGACGGCCACGGAACGCTCGAGGTCGAGACCTTCGATCGCGAGGCAATCAAGTCGCTGGGCATGGGCTCGTTCCTATCGGTGGCGCAGGGCACCTATGTCGAGCCGCAGCTGATCGTGCTGCGCTACTCCGGCCCCGACGCCAGCGGGCCGCACCTCGGCCTCGTGGGCAAGGCCGTGACCTTCGACTCCGGCGGGATCTCGATCAAGCCCGCCGGGAAGATGCACGAGATGAAGTTCGACATGTCCGGCGGCGCGGCGGTGCTCGAGGCGATGGGCGCGATCGCGGAGCTGGGCGTGCAGGCGAACGTAACCGCCGTGGTGGGGGCCACCGAGAACATGCCGAGCGGGCGCTCGGTGAAGCCCGGCGACATCGTCACCGCCATGAACGGCAAGACGATCGAGGTGAACAACACCGACGCCGAGGGACGGCTGGTCCTCGCCGACGCGCTCTGCTACGCCGTCGACCAGGGCGCCGAGAGGCTGGTGGACATCGCCACGCTCACCGGCGCGATCGTGGTGGCGCTCGGCTCCACCTACTGTGGCCTGTTCTCGAACGACGACGACTGGTACGGCCAGGTGGAGGCGGCCTGCGCCGCCACCGGCGAGCCCGGCTGGCGGCTGCCGCTCCACCCGGAGTACCTCGAGCTGACGAAGGGCACCTACGCCGACCTCCAGAACTCGTCCGAGCAGCGCAAGGCGTCGTCCGCCTACGCGGCGGAGTTCCTGCGCCAGTTCGTGGACGACCGTCCGTGGGTGCACATGGACATCGCCGGCACGGCCTGGGCCACCGGCAGGCCCTATGCGGGCAACGGCGCGACGGGCTTCGGCACGCGCGCCTTCATCGAGCTGGCCGAGAGCATCGCGCGCGGCTAACCGTCGCCAGGGAGCAGCTCGAAGCTGCCGCCCTGAATCGGCGTGACCGAGCGGAAGTGCCGCTGGTCGAACGTGGCGAGCGAGCGGGTGTTCCAGCGGCGCGCGAGCACGACGATCGACGCGTCCGCGAGCCCCAGCTCCAGGTCCCGATAGCGGCGGCAGACGTCGCGCGCGGCCCCTATCCCCTCGCCATCGAGCGAGTACACGAGATACGCGCCGGCGAGATCCTCCAGGAAGCGCAGCTCGGCGGCGACCCCGAGGCGCGTGAGGATGAGGTAGTCCGCCTCGACGGCGGTGAAGGCCGAAACGATCAGCTCGCCCTCCCAGCGCGACAGCAGTGACCGGGCGGCGCGGTTGTCCGGGTCGGCGGCGTCAGTGGCCGCATAGAGGATCCCCGCGTCGACTATGAGCGGCGTCGCCGCGATCCGAGCTCCTCGCGCAGGATCTCGCCGGCCGAACGGCCAACCGCTTCGCCGCTCCCGCGGCCGGCGCCGTGCGACTTGAACTTGCGCCGGCGGGCGGGCGCCGTGGCCGCCGAGATCGCCTCGCGGATGATCTCCGCCTGCGAGCGCCCGGTCTGCGCCGCCATGCGGCGGAGCGCCGCGGCGTCTGCCTCTTCGAGATACACGGTGGTCTTGATCACTGCCATATATGGTACCCGCTATGTGGAGTCGCTCAGCGGGACCGTGTAGACCGGCTTGAGCCACGGAGGGTTGATGCCGTCGAAGGCCGGGGCGCCGCTCCTGTCGACGCTCTCGAGCGGGATCAGGCGCAGATCGGCGCTGACGGTGGTGCGCTCGCGCACGTCCACGCCGGGATACGCGGGGCCTGCGATGTCGTAGCTGCCGCGCACGAACGGAAAGCCGCTGCCCACGTCCACGCCGCGCAGGTGAGTGCGCAGTGGAATGTGCCCGGCGTGGCTGCCGCGCGACACACGCGTCCAGCCCGTCCACGGACCCCACTCGTCCTGGCACTGGCGCTGCTTGCAGTACTGGTAGCCGTGGTGAGCGGTGGCGCGCACTCGCGCCTCGCCGTCCGCCCCGAGCTCCACCTGATAGCCCTCCCAGTCGTCGTGGTGGAAGCCCGGGTAGCGCGGCGCCTTCGGCAGCTTGCCCCAGATCCTGTGGGCGACGTCGAGCGGCGAGGTCGCGACCCGGTACGCCTTGTCGGACGCCGCCCAGGTGGTGTTCGAGTCCGGGTAGTAGAACCAGTACTGGAGGAAGGTGCGGCCGCCGGCGTGAACCACATGCGTGAACGCGCTGGCCGGCACGCCGGCGTCGGTCCGGCTGACATCAAGCGAGCGGTCGTCAGGAGCGTCACCGCAAGCCGTGGTGCGGCACTGGCGGTAGTCGATCGGGATCTCCTTCTCCCCGGGCTCGTAGACGATGCTCGGCGCGTACTGGCGTACCAGCGCCGCGTCATTCGCGCCATAGACCGACACGAGCGCGTCGCGCCCGTCGTCGCAGCCGCCGCGAGCCGCGCAGACCATCGCGTGCGCCAGAGCACCGCCGAAGCTGCGGCCGTCCACGCGCGGCAGGCCGAGCGCCAGGAAGCTGGCGAAAGCGAGCGCGACGAGCAGGACCACCGCCGTCCATTCGATGGTCGCCTGGCCGCGCTCGCTCGCCATGACGGCAACCTACGGAGCGGAATGCAGCGCGTGGGTGACGGGCGTGAAAAGTTCGCGCCCGGCTCGTAACAAGGCCCGAACGAATGTGTTCCCGACTACGGCTTGGAGCGTACGGGCGTGGCCTGGCCCAGCGGCTCGCGCTGGGCGCCGAGCGCGATCGCGCCGAAGTACGGACCTTCGGCATCCACCACCGCCGTCGTCTCGAAGCCGCTGCGCGGCACCACCGCCACGGTCTTCATCGAGGACGCGGTCGCCCCGGCGAGCACCTCGCCAATGACGAACCTCCGTCGCCCCGTTCCAGCTCGCGTACACCGTCACGCCTCGCGCGCTGTTGGGGCCGACCGCCACGGTTGGGGGCTCGAGCGGCTGCCCCTTCCACTCGGCCGCGTAGGCGCGATACGACTGGTCGTTGATCGGGAGGCGGGCGTCCAGCAGCAGCCGGCCGCTGCGGCTGAAGATCGACGTGTAGGGCTGCGAGCCCCAGCCCACCAGCGTTCTGCCGCCCGGCAGGCTCTGCATGCTCCCCTGGTTGTCGGCGAGCAGGCGCGCGGGATGCCGGTACTGGCGCTCCACCGTCGCACGGCCGCCCGCGTGGTCGAGCCTCAGGATCAGCCCGCGCGACTCGGGCTCCTTGGGAGGCGACGAGCCGTCGTCGAACAGCGACAGCCGATCTGGGCCGAGCACGCGCGCGTCATGCTGCCACCAGAAGCGCGCGCGGGAGCCGAGCTCGAAGTCGGAGCGCCGGCCGCCGAGCCGCCAGACCACGGCGCCGCCCGCCCTGGAGAGCCTGTAGAGCGCGCACGTGTTGCGCGCCGAGATCACCAGGTCGCCGCCGGGCGCGGCGTCGATCGAGTTCAGGTGCAGGTAGTCGAACGGCCGCTTGGCTGTTCCGTCGCCCGCGAGCGCCTGGTAGCTCTCCTCGATCCCCACGTGGTCGAGGCTGCGCCAGTCGAACAGCACCTTGCCCGACTCCACGTCGACCTCCTGCACCACACCCTGCAGGACCCAACCGCTGCTCGGCCCGCCGAGCGCGGACAGATCGGCCTGCACCGGCTCATACGCGCAGAGGAGAGCGGTTCCGTGGTCGGTCAGCAGGAACTCGTGCAGGTCGGTTCGCAACCCGCCGCCCACCCGCACGGTCGCGAGCTGCCGGTAGGAGCTGTCGTAGATCAGCCCCACCCCGTCTCCCCGGCCGTCCGCGATCGCTCCCTGCCACCAGGTGAGCACCTGCTGGCCGCGGTAGCGCTGCACCTTGAAGTTCATCGGCACCTGATCCGCGCCGAAGGTGGGCAGGAACCAGACGAGCTGGCCGTCCGTGTCCGCGATCATCGTGCCCTGCTGACCCGGCCCCTCCTCGGCGTAGCCCTTCGGCGCCAGCATCAGGTAGCGCGGCACCAGGGGGCCCTGCGCCTGGGTGGGGCGCGTGACGGCTACCGCCGGCGGGCGCAGATCCGGCCGGGAGACGAAGGTCTGGACGTCGGCGCTCGACTCCGCCGATGCCGTGCCTCCCGATCGCGGCCAGCGATAGCCCACGTAGGCCGAGCCGGCCGCTACCGCGAGGCCGGCGCCGGCCGTGGCGGCCCTACCGAGAAACTGCCGACGATTCCAGCGCTTGCCATCCATGTCGGTGCGCTCCCGGATCGAGGTCCGGCATCACTTCGGGTTGGGTACAGCGGCCACTGGATGGCGGTAGCTGATGTGCCGCCGCTTGAGCTCCGCCATCCCGTAGCGACGCCACTTCCGCTTCCGGCGTGCGTGCTCCTGCGCGACCACCTCGAGCTCCGCCGGATCGGGATCGGCCGTGAGACCCGGCTCGGGCCTGTAGCCAAAGCGCTCGAAGCGGTGCCGCGTGACGTGCTCCACAAGCGCCACCTCCTGCAGCTCGATGCGCTCCCACCAGTGGTCGATCGGCGCCGTGGTGATGGGCTCCGCGAAGGCGCTCGTGCCAGCCCTCGTTGAACACCCCGCGGCGAGGCTTCGTGATCATCTCCTCGACGATCTCCGGCTCGCCGCGCAGGTCGGCGAAGCGGCAGATGCGGCCAAGCGTGCCCTCCGGGTCCCGGACCAGATCCTCGAATCTGAGGTCGAGCAGCGCCAGCCACGCCTCGTCACGCGGCTGCCAGGAGTCCGCCACCGTCGGATGGGAAGCCGAAACCGTGTCAGCCATCGCACCCCGCGCCTCATGAGCCCGAGCTTATTGAAGCCATCCAAACGGGCGACCCTCAGCCCGCCGGGGCCGGTACTTCGGCCGGTTTCGCGGCGGCGTCACGTTCTGCAAAGTACTCCTCGCCCTCGATGCTGAGGTGAGGCAGCGCGCGGTCGAGCGGCTTGGGCAGCCACCAGGCGCGGCGGCCGAGCAGGACCATCACTGCGGGCACGAGGAGGCAGCGCACAAGCGTCGCGTCGATCGCCACCGCCGCCGCCAGCCCGATCCCGAACTGCTTGACCGTGGGATCGCCGCTGACCACGAAGCTGGTGAACACGCAGACCATGATCAGCGCCGCCGACGTGATCACGCGACCGGTGCTCGCCACGCCGTCGATCACCGCCTTGGTGGGTTCGCCGTCCTGCTTGTAGTGGTCCTGCATCTGGCTGACGAGGAAGACCTCGTAGTCCATCGACAGCCCGAACAGGATCGCGAACATCATCAGCGGCACGAAGCTGACTATGGGCGTCGCTCCCTCGAGCCCCAGCAGGGATGCGCCGTGGCCCTCCTGGAAGATGAAGGTGACGATGCCGTAGGCCGCGGCCACCGACAGCAGGTTCATCAGCGCCGCCTTGACGGGCACGAGCAGCGAGCGGAAGGCGAGCAGCAGGACCACGAAGCTGAGCGCCACCACCACGGCGATCATCAGCGGCAGCTTGCTGCTGATGCGGTCCGCGAGGTCGATGTAGGCGGCGGTGCGGCCGCCCACGCTGGCGCTCATGTCCGTGCCCTTGGTGGCCTGCGGGATCACCTCGTTGCGGAGGTCGCGCACCAGGTTCTGCGTCTTCTCGTCGGAGGGAGCGCTCTTCGAGATCACGGTGAACGCCCCGGCCGTCTTCGCTGCGTTGAGCGTGACCGGCGACACGGACTTGACGTCCGGCGTCTTCGCGATGTCGCTCTCGAGCTTGGTCAGCCGGGGATCGCTCTGCGGGGCCTCCGCCTGCTTCTTCTTCGCGGCCAGTTCGGCCGACTGCTGCTGGGTCTGCTGCTGCGCCTCCTGCTGTGCCTGCTGCGGAGTCGCGCCCTGCGCGAGCGCCTGCTGCTGGATCTGCTGCTGCTTGGCCGTCAGCTGCTGCTCCTGCTGGTTGACGGCGTCGATGTTCTTCTGATCGGGCTTGGCTGGGCTGCCGAGCTTCACGGCGATCAGCAACGGGCCGTTTGCTCCGGGGCCGAAGCCCTCCGAGATGAGGTCGTAGGACTGGCGCGCGGTGGTGCTCTTGGGCATCTCGCCGCTGTCCGACTGGCCGAGCTGGAGCTTGAGGATCGGGATCGCGAGCACCAGCAGCACCACCACCGTCAACGTCGCGGTGAGGATTGGCCGCTCCGACACGCCGCGCGCCCAGCGCGCCCAGCCGTGAGGCTCGTGATCGTCGGGGTGGGTGCGCCCGAGCTTGACCCGCAGCGAGTTGATCCGCGGGCCCAGCGCGCCGAGCAGCGCCGGCAGCAGGGTGATCGCCCCGAGCACCGCCACCACCACCGACACCGCTGACGCGAGGCCCATGTTCCTCACCAGGGGAATGCCGGCCACGGTGAGCGAGCAGAGCGCGATCACCACGGTGCTGCCCGCGAAGAACACCGCTCCTCCGGCCGTGGCCGTGGCGCGCGCCACGGACTCCTCCATCTCCATCCCGGCCTTGAGCTGGAGCTTGTGGCGGGTGACCACGAACAGCGCGTAGTCGATGCCTACGCCCAGCCCGATCATGGTGCCGAGCGTGGGGGCCACGGACGGGACGTCGAAGAGGTTCCCGAGCAACTGGATGATCGCCAGCGCGCAGGCCAGGCCCAGTACCGCGGTGATGATCGGCAGAGCCATCGCCGTCGCGGTGCCGAAGGCGAACAGCAGGATCACCACCGCCGCCGCGAGCCCGATCAGATCGCTCTTGTCGGTGTTGGGCTTGGAGAGCTGCTGGCCGACGTAGCCGCCGATCGCCACCTTCATGCCCGCCTCCCGCGCCGGGTCGGCCGCGTCGAGGATCCTCTGCGCCTCCGGTGTCGACAGGTCCCCCGGCGAGATGTCGAGCGTCACCGGCACGTAGGCGATCGTCTTGTCCTTGCTCAGGAAGCTCTGGCCCTCGGGGCTGAACGGGCTGATCGCGCTCGTCACCCCGTCGATCCGCTTCAGATTGGTGATCGTCTGATCGATCGCCTGCTTGTTCTTCGAGTCGGTGAGCTTGCCGCTGCCTGCCTTGAAGACCAGCGGATTGCTCCCGTAGGCCTGCTTCGGCAGCCGCTCCTTGAGCAGGTTCTGGGCGTTGGTGGACCCGGTGCCGGGCAGCGTGAGGTTGTCGTTGGTCTTGTCCCCCGACGCTTTGGCGCTGAAGGCAAGCGCGGCGGCGACCAACACCCAGAGCCCCACGAGCCACCAGTGATGGCGTGAGCAGAATCGGCCGAGCTGATAAAGAGGGCCGGTCATGACTGAAGGGCGGCCCTCCCGCTCGGGCAGCGTAGCCAGCCGCTGTACCGCATGGCAAGGGCGGCACCGATACGAGCGTCAGACCACGAACCTCCAAGAACCCGCGCAGCTGGGGACAGCCGCGGCGTCCCTATGCTCAGAACCATGGCGATCAGCTATCCCTCGCCGCGACGGTCGCCTGCCCGGCGACGCCTGCTGTGGGGCTCACTACTTGCGCTTGTACTCATCGCGGTGGGACTTGCGGCGGCGGTACTCGAGTGGTCCGGAGCCTCGCTCCACGGCGACTCCACGGCTCTTGCGCGCCTGGAAGCGCAGCCGCTCGCCGGCTCGATCGAGAGCGCACGTGCCTTCGGCCCCGATGGCAAGCCGATCCCGCTCGCCGTCCACGACGGTCGCCTGACCCCCAAGACCAAGCTCACACCCGGCGAGCGCGTGTCCGTTGACGTGGTGGTGCGCCGCCCCGGCTGGCTCGCCTGGGCGCTCGGCAAGCGGCGGCGCGAGACGCTCACGCTGCGCGCGCCCGAGGCGCACGTGAGCGATCGCTGGCTCACCGTCTCCACGGGGTCGCCCGTGAAGGTGAGCTTCGATCACAGCGTCAGCGCCGTGGCCTACGGCAGCGCCGGCCATCTGCGCCGCCAGCGGCTGAGCCGCCCCGAGAGCTCGGTCAGCCTCGGCCCGCGCCCCGCAGCCGGGAGCGTGAGCGTGGCCGCGGCCGCGCGTCCGTGGGAGCGTCTGGCAGCGCCGGTGCAGGTGAGCTGGTTCCCGCCCGCCCGCTCCACGGTGGCCATCAGCAACCCGGCCCCCGGCGCGAAGATCTCTCCCTCCACCCCGCTGCGGCTCACCTTCTCGGATCCGGTGAGCGATGCGCTCGGCTCCGACCTGCCCAAGCTGTCGCCCGCCGTGCCCGGCCACTGGCATAAGAGCGACAGCCACACGCTGGTGTTTCAGCCCACCGGCTTCGGCGCTCCTTTCGGGGCGAAGCTGCACGTGACTCTGCCGAAGGCCGTGGCGCTACGCGGGCCCGCAGGCGAGGACGCGCACACCTCGCGCACGATCGAGTGGACCGTGCCGAACGGGTCCATGCTGCGTCTCCAGCAGCTGCTCGCCCAGGCCGGCTACCTACCGGTGAGCTGGACGCCGTCCGGCAGCGATGTGGCGCGCACGCCGGAGGCCGAGGTGGCCGCGGCCACCGATCCGCCGAAGGGGCAGTTCGGCTGGCGCTACAGCCACACCCCCCAGGAGCTGCGCCGGCTCTGGAGCGCGGGGCAGCCCAACCAGATCACGCGCGGCGCGCTGATGATGTTCCAGGACGAGCACAAGCTGGACGTGGACGGCTTCGCCGGCCCGCAGGTGTGGAAGGCGCTGCTCAGCGACGCCATCGCAGGCAAGCGGCGCACCGACGGCTACAGCTACGTGTATGTGCACCGCAAGCTGCCGCAGCAGCTCACCCTCTGGCACAACGGCAATACCGTCCTCACCTCGCCCGGCAACACGGGCGTGCCCGCGGCCCCCACGCAGCTCGGCACCTTCCCCGTGTTCGAGCACATCAAGGTGGGCACGATGAGCGGCACCAATCCGGACGGCTCGCACTACAAGGACCCTGGGATCAAGTGGATCAGCTACTTCAACGGCGGGGACGCTCTGCACGCCTTCCCCCGCGCCTCCTTCGGCACCCCCCAGAGCCTGGGCTGCGTCGAGCTGCCGCTGGCAGCCGCGGCCAAGGTGTGGCCGTACACGCCGATCGGCACGCTCGTGACGATCGAGAACTGAGCTGAGCATGCGCGTCGCCGAGCTCTGGCGCTACCCGGTGAAGTCGCTGCTCGGTGAGCGGCTCGAGACGGTGCTCGTCACGCCCGGCGGCTTCGACGGCGACCGCCGCTTCGCCATCTACGACGTGGAGACGGGCTTCGGGCTGACCGCGCGGCGGGTGCCCGAGCTGCTGTTCGCCTCGGCGCGCCTGCGCGAGGACGGCAGCGCCGAGATCACCCTGCCAGACGGCTCCACGGCGCAGAGCGACGAGGCGCTCTGCGACTGGCTCGGCCGCAAGGTCACGCTGCGCTCGTCCGACAGCGGCGTGACCCGGCGCTACGAGAACCCCGACGACTTCGAGCACGAGCCGACGAGCGAATGGACGCCGTTCGATGGCGCGGACGGTCCCTTCCACGACTCGGCTCGCACGCGCGTGTCGCTCGTCTCCACCGCGACGATCCGTGACTGGGACGCGCGCCGCTTTCGCTCCAACGTGCTGCTGGACGGCGAGGGCGAGGACGAGCTCGTGGGCAGCCAGGTGGAGCTGGGCGGCGCCCGCCTGGACGTGGGCAAGCGCATCGACCGCTGCGTGATGACCACCCGCCAGCAGGCCGGCGGCATCGAGCGCGACCTCGACGTGCTGCGCACGATCGCCCGCGAGCGCGACGCCTACCTGGCCGTAGGAGCGCTCGTCGCGCAGCCGGGCACCGTGCGCGTGGGCGACGAGCTGAAGCAGCTCTAGCGCACGCACATCCGTGCGTGAGAGGGTCGGCCGCCGGTCTGGCCGCCCATTGGACTCGTTGCAGCCCTCATCCCGAGGATCGGAGGTCCCCGGTTGTCTCGCATGTACAGTCGGAGGCCGTCTCCCGCAGCCGTAATCGCGTGTCTGGCTCTGGCCTTCGCTCGGTGACCACGGTCAGTTACTCGTTGCAGGACGACCTGCAGACGGGCGGCCAGGGCTGCAGTTACTTCGGCCGCGCGATCAGCGGCGAGGAGAGCGAGGAGCGGCCGCCCTCCCCGGACGGCCGCTCCCGCTTCTCCCCTCCCCTGGTCCCCTAGCTGGTGCGCCAGCCGTCGACGGCGATGTAGTGCGTCAGGTCGCCGTTCGGGTGGACGAGGATCACTGGCGCGAGGCACGTGGACGGCACGTTGAACGACTTGTCGCGGATGCGAGCGTCGCCATGCTGGTCGAGCGGCACCGTGTCGCTCGTGTCGGCGGGCGCGGTGTCGGTGTCGGCACCGCAGTAGAGCGACGCGTTGATCGTCGTCACCGGACCGGGCGTGCCGTTGGCGGGCGCCACCGGGATCACCAGGCCACGCACGCGCAGCTCGAGCCGGCCCTTCGACTTCAATTCCACCGAGCCGCGGCCAATCACCCACGGCAGCCCGCCGGGCGCCACTCCGTGGAACGTCGGGTCGGTGGGCTGGGAGGGCGCGAGTGACGCCTCGAGGACCGCGTTGCCACGGTGCTTGCCGCCGTGGCGGTCGCCCTTCCCGCCATGGTGCCCGCCACCGTCGTGGCCGACAGCCACCCCCGCGTAGATCGCCACCGCCGCGGCCATCACCGCAGCCGCCACGAGTATCCGAACCATCCGTGCCATACGACCATCCCTTCCGTCGATTCCGCACGTGGAACACGTCCGGAGCCGGCGGAATCACGGTCGCAGGCGCGAACCGTCAGTGCACGGACTGGCCGTTGGCCGTGAGCTTGACCTCGACGTTGCCGCGCGTGGCGTTGGAGTACGGGCACACCTGGTGCGCGGCCTCCACGAGCTTGACCGCCTGATCGGCGTCGTCGATCGACGGCAGTGTCACGTCCAGCTCCACGGCCACGTTGAAGCCGCGCTCCTCGGTGGTGATGAGGCTCACCTTGCTCTCGATCGAGGCATCCCCCAGCTCGACCCTCTCGCGCCGCCCCACGGCGCCGAGCGCTCCTTCGAAACAGGCCGCATAGCCCACGGCGAACAGCTGCTCCGGGTTGGTCCCGCCCCCGTCGCCACCCATCTCCTTGGGCAGACGAAGCGTCACCTCGAGCTGCCCGTCACTGGTCTTGCCGTGCCCCTCGGCGCGCCCGCCCTGCACGCTCGCCTCGGCGGTGTAAACGACCTTGGCCACCTTCGTCTCCGTTCCTCGTTGGGGAACGGGAGCGTATTGACTCAGCCCTGCAGGATCTCCCCCGCAGTGCGGTGGGCCAGCGACATGATCGAGATCATCGGGTTCACGCCCGGCGCGGTGGGGAAGGCCGAGGCGTCGCCGATCCACACGCCCTTCGTGTCGTGCAGCTCGCCGCGGCCGTTGGCCACGGAGGTGGCCGGGTCGGACCCCATCCGGCACGAGCAGAGCTGGTGCGCGGTGAAGATGGCCACGTCGTTGGGCGCGTAGGAGGCGTTCTCGATCCGCTCGAGGAAGGCCTCGAAGTCCTCGCCCTCGCGCCATGACGTGCGCTCGGCGTGCAGCGTGAAGATCTCCTTCGCTCCGGCGGCCTTGTGCAGCTTGGCGAGCTCGACGTTGCCGCGCACGAAGATGCGGCGGTCCACCTCGTCCGACAGCGACCAGCGCACGATCGCGCGGCCGTGCGCATCGATCGCCACCTCACCCTCGCCGTGGTCGCGCGCCACCGTGATGAACGGGGCGGAGTGCTTGAGGGTCGAGCTGAACTCGCGCTTGTGCTGGCCGCCGTCCTCGAACGGGAAGTTGGCGGCGATCAGGGCGGGCGCCGTGGGAGCGCTCTCGATCAAGAAGCCCCAGTCCTCCTCGACGTTGGCGAACTGGTACGAGACCGCCGACTGGGCCTGGCCGATCCAGCCCTCGATGGCCTCGTCGTAGATCCCCTCCACGATCGCGGCGGGGTGCAGCCGCAGGTGCTTGCCGGCGGCTGGGCCGCCGATGCCGCTGCGGAGCAGCAGCGCTGGCGACTCCACCGCGCCGGCCGAGACCACCACCGTGGGCGCCTCCACCGTGAGCTTCGTGGTGGAGCCGTCGGCGTTCGTCACCGTGGCCTCGACGCCCGTGGCGCGGCCGTCGGCCGTCGTGATCCTGTCGGCGTGGGCGCCCACCACGAACTTCGCCCCCGCGTCCGAGGCGTCCTGGAGGTAGGTCTTCATCGTCGACTGCTTGCAGCCGCGCTGGCACCCCGTGTAGCAGTAGCCGCACACGCGCGGGTCGTCGCACTTCGGGTCCGCGTTGCGGGTGATCGGCTTCCAGGGGAAGCCGCAGGCCTCCATGCCCTCGATCATCTTGCGGTGCGGGCGGTTCTGTGACGTGGCCTCCACGTTCACCTGGAGGCGCTCCCAGACGGCGTCGATGTGCTGGTCGTACTCGAGCTGATCGATGCCCTCCACGCCGTGCTCGGCCCACTCCTTGCGGATGTGCTCAGGCGTGCGGATGCAGTTCATGTAGTTGACGACCGTGCCGCCGCCGAGCGTGGCGCCCGCGAGCACGGCGATCGAGCCGTCCTCGGAGCCGAGCAGCCCTCCGCCGAGGTAGAGCTCCAGCGAGCCGGGCAGCTCGAGCTGCTTGAAGTCCTGCTCGTTGCGGTAGGCACCCTGCTCGAGCACCACCACGGACTTGCCGCCCCTGGCCAGCTCGGCGGCCATCACGCCGCCGCCCGCGCCGGAGCCCACCACGCACACGTCGGCCGTCAGCGTGGCCTCCGCTCCGCTGAGATGCTCCACGCTGATCGTCTTCGGCGCCTCGTCGGCGGAGGGCGGGGCCGAGATCGGACCGGGGTAGCCGATCGCGTCCCAGTTGGGGTTGCGCCCCTGCTCGTCGGGCAGCGCGTAGAAGAAGAGGAGGGTGAGGTTCTTGAAGACCTTGATCCCGAGCTTGGCCTCGGGCGCCCCGGCGGCGATCTGCTTCAGCACCTGGGTGCGGGCCTCCAGCGGCAGGTTGGCGAAGTCCGTGCTCGCGATCCCGTCGAGCAGCAGCCCGAAGCCCTCGATCTCCTCCGGCAGCATGGCCTGCGCCATCAGGCCCTCGATCTGCTGCGCCACGCCCATGTCGCCGGCGGAGCGGGCCATGTAGGCGCGCATCGTCTCGTCGTCGCCTTCGTAGGGAACGGACGGGGCGATCGTGTCGCAGAGAGCCTCGAGCGTCTTGCGACGAGTCTCGTCGAGCACGCCTGCCATCACTGCCATGAGCCACCTCTCCTCGTTGGGTGCGAGCGGATCCTAACTCCGACTGGCTGGTCAGCCAAACGACGCCACTACACTCCCGCAGCCTTGAACTTCGACCTCACCGACGAGCAGCTCTCGATCCAGCGCCTCGTCCGCGATTTCGCCGACGGCGAGGTGCGGCCGGTCGCGGAGGAGCTGGACCGCGAGCACCGCTTCCCGTACGAGATCGTCGAGAAGCTCGGCGGGCTCGGACTGATGGGCATCCCCTACCCCGAGGAGCACGGAGGCGGCGGCGCCGACAACCTCTCCTACGCGATAGCGATCGAGGAGCTTGCACGCGTGGACTCGTCGGTGGCTATCACGGTGGCGGCGCACACCTCGCTCGGCACCTGGCCGATCTACGCGTTCGGATCGGACGCCCAGAAGGCCGAGTGGCTGCCCGAGCTGTGCAGCGGCAAGAAACTCGCGTCGTTCGGCCTCACCGAGCCGGAGGCCGGCTCCGACGCCGGCAACACGCGCACAAGCGCCAAGCTCGACGGCGGCGAGTGGGTGATCGACGGCGCCAAGCAGTTCATCACCAACGCGGGCACCGACATCTCGGGCTGCGTGTCGATCACGGCGCGCACCGGCGAGGGCGAGATCTCCAACATCATCGTGCCCAACGGCACGCCCGGCTACGAGATCGAGCCGCCCTATCGCAAGATGGGCTGGAACGCCTCGGACACCCGGCCGCTCGCGTTCAACGAGTGCCGGGTGCCGGAGGAGAACCTGCTGGGCCCGCTCGGCATGGGCTTCAAGCAGTTCCTCCAGACGCTCGACGGCGGCCGCATCGGCGTGGCCGCGATGGGCGTCGGCCTCGCGCAGGGCGCGCTCGACGAGGCGCTCGCCTACGCCAAGGAGCGGATCGCGTTCGGCAAGCCGATCTCCAAGTTCCAGGCGATCCAGGCCAAGCTCGCGGACATGGCCACCGAGATCGAGGCCGCGCGCCTCATCACCTACAAGGCGGCGCTGCTCAAGGACGCGGGCAAGAACTTCAGCCTCACTGCCGCGCAGGCCAAGCTCAAGACCGGCCGCCTGGCCGTGCGCGCCTCGGAGGAGGCCGTGCAGATCCACGGCGGCTACGGCTACATCGAGGAGTACCCGGTGTGCCGCTTCTACCGCGACGCCAAGATCCTCACCATCGGCGAGGGCACCGACGAGGTGCAGCAGATGGTGATCGCCCGCGCGCTGGGCGCCTAGCGCGGCGCCCGGCTACCAGCCGTCGAGGCGCCCGGTCCGCACGCGCTCGCGGGCGATGTCGAGGCGGCGGCGCTCGGCGGGCATGAGCGCGCTCTCGAGCGGCTCGTAGAGCGCCACCACCTTGGCGAACTCGTGGGCGGCAAAGGCGCTGCGGGCGTCGCGGCGTGCGTCCTCGAGCTGGAGGAACTCGTGCGTGATGGTGAAGCGCCGCGGGTCCAGCAGCGCGCGCTCTGCCACGGCACGCCACTTGCGGGCGCTGCCGCGGAGGAAGTGGCCGCCGTGTGATTGCAGGTCCGAGAGCAGGCGGTGGAAGCCGTCGAGCGGGTCACTGTCGGAGGCGCCCGGGTAGCGGCCGCCCGACGGGCCCACGAGCGCGCGCATGAAGTCGTCGTGCATCACCACCACGTCGCCGATGCGCTGGCTCACGAGGCGCAGCGAGTCGGAGAAGTGCAGCTCGAGCGTGCGGTCGCCGCGCCGGTACCGCCCGCAGAGGTAGGCGCCGTCGTGCACCTGCTCGAACTCGAACTTCGCGGGGCTGAGCGCGGAGTTGAGGATCTCCACCCCCCGCAGGAGTGTCTCGGCTCGGCTCATGGCTTCTGTCCCCGGTGCTGGAGCTAGACGAGCGCTGGACTGGCGGGCTTTTGGTGCTCGTGCCGGCGGTTGCCGCCAGGCGTGGAGCGGGGAGCGTCGTGGCGGGTCAGGTCCCGCTCGAGGTCGCGCACGATCCGCTCCCAGTCGCCGCCGGGCGGCGGCGGCTCCGGATCGTCGTCCTCGCCGCCCGGGTCGTCGTCATCGCCGTCACTGCGACGGGCCCAGAAGCTGAGGCCGGACAGCGGGCCGCCGAGAGCCAGGGCCAGCAGCGCGTCCGGGCGCGGCAGCACGAAGGCACCGAGCACCACGAGGACGATGCCGCAGACGCCGAGCGCCACCAGCAGCGGGTAATAGCGGGCGGCCAGCCTTCGGGCACGCGGCAGCGAGCCGAGCAGGGCGCCGGTGGCGAACGGCGAGAGCAACCAGAGCGAAGCGAGTGCGATCAACGACGGAGGCGGGCGTTCGGGGGTCCTGCCCTGGTTATCGGCAGAACCCCCGATTGCCGTAAGCCAGTCGTCAACCGCCGAAGCGGCTGCGCAGCGCCATCACGCTGTTCACGTACTCCTGCGTGGCGGGCAGCATCCCCTGCCGCCGCACCGAGTCGAGGCCCTGGTAGTAGGCCGCGATCGTCTCAGGGATGTTGTAACCCGTGTCCTTCAGCAGCTGGCCTAGGTAGAGCACGCCCGCGTGCACGTTGTCGGTGGCCGAGCTCGCGTTGAGCGGCGACACCGACAGGTTGCTGTTGATCCATGACCAGGTGCCCGGCAGGATCTGCATCACGCCGCGCGCGTTGGCGGGCGACACCAGGTCGTTGTTGAACCCGCTCTCCTGCCAGCCGATGGCGGACGCCAGTGACGCCGGCACGCCGTGCGCGGCCGCGATCTCCGAGATCGTGGAGGAGCTCACGCGCTCCGGCGTGGGGTAGGGCGGCGCGTTCGGCACCACGGTGTTCGACGGCGCCGGGCTGGAGGTGGAGATCGACGCGCCCGTGGGCAGCTTGAGCACCGTGCCGATCAGGAGCGGCTTGCGCGGATCGACGCCGTTCATGTTGGCCACGGCGATCATCGGCACCCCGCTGCGGGCCGCGATCGAGGTGAGCGAGTCACCTGGCCGGACGGTGTACGCGCCCGCGGGCGGCGCGCCCGAGCTGGACGAGCCGCTGCTCACCGGGCCCCCGCCCCCGAGCGCGGCCGCCGCCTCCGCCACGGAGGGGATCTTGATCTGCGTGCCGAGCACCACGTTGCTGTTCTCGGACAGCCCGTTGGCGGCCGCCAGCGCGCGGGTTGTGAAGTTGTTGGCAGCGGCGATCGACCACAGGGTCTCGCCAGGCTGGACCGTGTGGATCACCGCCGCGTTGGCGGGCGCGGACATTGCCAGCGCGCCCATCGCAGAGGCGAGAAGTAAGCGTTTGATCGTCAAGACGGCCTCCCGTAGGCGTCTGTCGGGGACTTGTGCGTCCACCCCGCCTTCTCACCGCCAGCCGCCAGTCCTCTTAGTCTGCGTGCTTATGGTGCCCTGCAAGGGATGCTGCGCGTGAGCCGCCGCGCGCTGGCCGTGTGGCTTGCGCTGTTCGGCATTTATGCGGCCACGCTGGGGATGCGAGCCTTCGACCACTCGGCCTACGCCGGTGACGAGCCGCGCTACCTGCTCACCGCCCGGTCGCTCGCCCATGACGGCGACGTGAACGTATTCGACGACTACCGGTCGAATGCCTACCGGAGCTTCTACAAGCACAGGCTTTCGACCACAGGCGTGCCGGATCGTGTGCGCGACAGCCTCTACGAGCCGGGCGGGCTGGGCTTTCCGCTGCTGCTCACGCCCGCGTACATGGTGGCTGGCGCCCACGGGGTCGAGCTGTTCCTCGCGGCGCTGGCGGCGCTGGCGGTGGCGCTCGCCTACATGCTCGCGCTGCGTGCGGTGCCGGACCCGTGGGCGCTCGGCGCGACGCTGGCCGTGGGGGTCTCGCCTCCCCTGCTCGCCTATGGCACCACGGTCTACCCCGAGCTGGCGGGCGGCGCGCTGCTGGCGGGCGCGGCGCTGCTCGGCCTGAGCGCGGCCGAGCGGGCCACGCGCCCGCGCGCGTTCGGCTGCTTCGCGCTGCTGGCGCTCGTGCCCTGGATGTCGGTGCGGCTCGTGCCGGCGGCTCTGGTGGTGGTTGTGTATGTGATCGCGCGGCTGCGGCGGCAGCGCCACGGGCTCATGGGGCTGATGGGCGCGGAGATCGCGGGCTTCAGCGCGGCGCTGTTCGTGGCGGTCAACGAGGGCCTCTACGGCGGGCTCACCCCTTACGCGGGCCTGCCCGCGGGCACTCGCGCCACCGGGGCGGATTCGGTCGGCGGCTACCTCGACCGCACGCCGCGGCTGGTGGGCCTCTTCCTCGACCGCGACGTGGGCCTGCTGCGCTGGGCGCCGGTGCTGCTGCTGGCGTTCGTCGGCGTGTGGCTGTTGTGGCGGGGGCATCGCGAGCGGCTCGCGCACGCCGTGCCCGGCTATCGCACGATGGCGGCGGCCGCCGGACTGTGCGCGGCCGCCATCGGCGCCCAGCTCGTGGTGGCCGTGTTCCTCGCCCCCGTCACCGGCGGACCATGGTTCCCGGGCCGCCAGCTCATCGCCGTGCTGCCGCTCGCGATCCCGCTTACGGCCTGGGGTCTGCGGCACCTGCCGCGCACGGGCAGCGTGCTGGCGCTGATCACCGCCGCGGCATCGGTGTGGCTCTACGCCGACGTGAGATTCGGCAGCGCGGGCCTGGCCGCCGGCCAGCCGGACGCTCCCTGGGGCCCGCTCGTGAACGCGTTCCCGCGCTTCGACGGCTCCACCTATCCCACCGCCGTCGCGATCGGCGCGGGCGTGCTGCTCCTGCTCGTGATCTGGCGCGACGGGCGCCAGTGGCGCCGGCTCACGGGCCTGTCGTGGCCCGCGGCGGCCAAGCGCTAGCGGCGGTCTAGAGCTCGCGCTCGAGCAGCTTGGCGGCGGCGCTCGCCGGATCGAGCTTGCGCGACACCACCTGGTCGAGCAGCTCCTTCACCGACTCGTCCTCGCGCACCGACTCCTCGAGCTTGCGGCGCAGCCGCACCGTGGCCAGCGCCATCACCTCGTTCATCAGGTTGCGGCGGCGGCGCTCGTCGAGCGTGCCCTGCTCCTTGATGTGCTGGTGGTGCTCGGCGATCCGCTCGGCCACCTCGGGCACGCCCTCGCCGCGCGAGGCCTCGGTCTGCAGGATCGGCACGCGCCAGTCTGTCTTCGGGCCGAGCGACAGCACGCCGCGGATCTCGCGCACCATCGTGTCCGTGAGCGGATGGTCGGCCTTGTTCACCACGATGATGTCCGGGATCTCCATCACGCCGGCCTTGAGCGCCTGGATCGAGTCCCCCGAGCCGGGCATCAGCACGAGCACGACGGTGTCGGCGTGGTCGATGATGTCCACCTCCGCCTGGCCCACGCCCACGGTCTCGAGGAACACGTCGTCCTTGCCCGAGGCGTCCATCAGCAGAGCCGCCTGCAGCGTGGCCTCTGACAGCCCGCCCAGCGAGCCGCGACTGGCCATCGAGCGGATGAACACGCCCGGGTCGAGGAAGTGCTCGGTGAGCCGGATGCGGTCGCCGAGCAGCGCGCCCTGGGTGAACGGCGAGGACGGGTCGATCGACAGCACGGCCACCTCGCGGTCCTCCGCGCGGGCGTTCTTCACGAGCGCGCCGATCAGCGTGGACTTGCCCACCCCGGGCGGACCCGTGAAGCCCACCACCTGGGCCTTGCCGGTCTTGGGATAGACCTCACGCACGAGCGCCCAGCCCTCGGGATCGTCGTTCTCCACCAGCGAGATCGCGCGCGCCAGGGCGCGCTTGTCGCCGGCCAGAAGGCCTTCGGTCAGGTCCGCCGCTGTGCGTCCGGGAGCCGCCATGGGCGGCAGAGTGTACGAGCCGCCTCCGTCATGAGGCCGGAACCATCACGAGCTTGGTGTACGGCTCAGCGAGCGCCTCGGGAGCGTCGTCGAAGCTCACCACCCGCGTGGTGATGCGCTCCGGCTCGAGCCTGCCCTTTGCCACCAGCTCGAGCACCTCGGGGATGGCAGGGCGCGCCTGCGGGCTGCCGGTGACGAAGGTCACGGCGCGGTCATACATCTCGAGCAGCGGTAGCGGCGTGTCGTTCTGCCAGTAGATCCCCACGCTCGTGCAGGTGCCACACGGCGCCGTGGAGCGCAGCGCCGTGGCGAGGCTCGCGGGATCGGCCGAGGCGTCCACGGTCACCTGGTAGGGGCCGATGCGGCCTTGCGCCGGCGCCGTGATCGGTTCGGCGCCCAGCTCCGCCGCGAGCGCGAGGCGGCCGGGATCGTGGTCGAGGTAGGCCACGTGCGAGGCGCCGAGGGCGAGGGCGATCTCCACCGCGTAGAGCGCGATGCTGATCCCGCCACCGCCCGCCACGAGCACCGAGTCCCCGGGCTTGATCACCGGCGCGACCGTGCGCCAGGCATCTGGCAGGTTGTCGCTGCCGCTCGCCACGCGCACCGGGTCGACGCCGTCGGGCACCTTCACGAGCATGTGGTCGGCAAACGGCACGCGCACGAGGTCGCTCAGCGCGCCGCCCCAGTCGCCGCCGAACGAGCCGAAGCCGTACATCGAGTGCCGCGGCACCGTCTCGCACATGCCGGTCTGGCTTGCCTTGCAGCGTGCACAGTGGCCGCACGAGATCTGGAACGGCACAACCGCCACGTCGCCGGGCGACACGCCGCCGGCCGCAGCCTCGTCGCCCGCATCAACCACCTCCGCCACCAGCTCGTGTCCGAGCGCCACGGGGCCGGGAATAGGCGCCTCGCCCGAGATCATGCGTGCGTCGAGGTCGCACGCCGCCACGGCCAGCGGGCGCACCAGCGCGTCGCGCGTGTCTTGGAGGCGCGGCTCCGGTACGTCCCACCACTCCACCCGACGGCCCTCGGTCATCGTCAGCTGGCGCACGGTTGAGTCCTTTCCTCCCTAGAACGATATTCTAGGATCCTATTCTAATGGGAGCTGAACCTCAGACCCGGGCGATTGCCACCGCGGCGCGGCAGGCGGTGATCCTGCGGGTGGCGCTGCGTCTCTTCAACCGCCAGGGCTTCGCTGCAACCAGCATCGGCGACATCAAGAAGGCGTCGGGCGCCAGTGTGGGCAGCATCTACCACCACTTCGGCGGCAAGGAGGAGGTGGCGGCGGAGCTGTACGTGCGCGCCCTCGCCGGCTACCAGGCCGGCCTGCTGGAGCGCGTGCGCGCGAACCCGCCGGCCCGCAAGGGCGTCGAGTGGATGGTGGAGCACCATCTCCACTGGGTCGCCACTCACCCTGAGGAGGCGCGCTTTCTGCTGGCGATGCGCTCTGCAGAGGTGCTGCTCGCCTCGAAGAAGCGTGTGAGGGCGATCAACCGCGCCTTCTTCCGCGAGGTGTTCGGCTGGATCGAGGAGCAGGCCGCGGCGGGCCGCATCCGCAGCGTGCCCCGTCACCTCTACTTCCCGCTGGTGCTCGGCCCGAGTCAGGAGCTTTCCCGCGAGTGGCTCGAGGGCCGGGTGGACGGGCCGCTCGAAGACGCCGCGCCGCTGCTGGCCGACGCCGCCTGGAACTCGATACGCGAAGGAGGCCGACGATGACCGACGAGCCCCGCTCCTACGACGAGCTGATCGACGCCGCGCGGGCGGACGGACGCGAGCTCGTGACCGTGGAGCGCAACGGCGACCGCGCGCTCGTGCGGATGAGCGACCCCACCAACCTCAACGCGCTCAGCGCGCCGCTCACGCTGCAGCTGCAGGACGCGCTGGCGCCGCTCGTGGTGGACCGCGAGCTGCGCACGGTCGTGCTCACCGGCGAGGACCCCGCCTTCTCCGCGGGCGGGGACCTCGATCTGATGCGCCAGGCGCACGCCAACATCGACGGCGGGCGCGAGGGCACGACGATGGCGTGGCGCTGGATCCGCTGGCAGTTCGGCGGCGTGGTGCGGACGATCGCGAAGTCGGACAAGGTATTCGTGGCGGCCGTCAACGGCGCGGCAGCCGGCGTGGGCATGGCGTTCGCGCTCGCCAGCGACATCGTGCTGGCCTCCGAGCGCGCCCGCTTCGTGCCCGCGTTCATGAAGATCGGCCTGCTGCCGGAGGTGGGCACGAGCTGGCTGCTCACGCGCCGCATCGGCTACCAGCGCACGTTCGAGCTGTTCGCCGGCGGCCGCATCCTCAGCGGGACCGAGGCGGCGGAACTCGGCATCGCCAACGCCGTGGTCGAGCACGACGAGCTGCTGACGGCGGCTCACGAGTGGTGCGACCGCATCTCCGAGCTGCCGGAGCACGCCGTGCTGATGACCAAGCCGCTGCTGCGCGCCGCTGCGGATATGAGCTGGGACCAGGCGCTGGCGATGGAGGAGTTCGCCGAGCCGAACTGCTTCACCACGAGCGATCACCGCGAGGCCGTGGGGGCGTTCCTGGCGCAGTAGCATCGCCGCGCATGAGGATCTTCGTAGCGGGCGCCGGCGGAGTGATCGGGCGCAGCCTCCTCCCGCTCCTCGCGCGGGAGGGTCACGAGGTCACCGGCATGACGCGCAAGGAGGAGCGCGCGGGGCTGATCCGCGAGCTCGGCGCCGAGCCCGTTCTCGCCGACGCCTTGGATGCCGATCGGCTGCGCGACGCCGTGGTGGCGGCGCGCCCCGAGGTGGTGGTGCACCAGCTCACCGACATCCCGCGCACGATCGACCCGAAGAACTTCGCCGAGCAGTTCGAGCGCAACAACCGGCTGCGGCGCGAGGGCACCCGCAACCTCATGGAGGCCGCGCGGGCGGCGGGCGCGCGGCGCGTTGTGGCTCAGAGCATCGCGTTCGTGTACGAGTATCGCGGTGGCGCGGTGCACCGCGAGGAGGATCCGCTGGCGCTCCACTTGGGTGACATCGTCACTGCCGTCGCGGATCTCGAGGAGGCGGTGATCGGCACCGACGGAATCGAAGGGGTCGTACTGCGCTACGGCTACTTCTACGGACCCGGAACGTCGTACGCGTCCGATGGTGCGCAGGCCGAGATGGTGCGCAAGCGCCGCTTCCCCGTCGTGGGTGACGGCGCCGGCGTGTTCTCCTTCATCCACGTGGACGACGCCGCGGCAGCCACGGTGCGCGCGCTCGACCACGGCTCGCCGGGCATCTACAACGTGGTGGACGACGACCCCGCGCCCGTGCGCGAGTGGCTGCCAGTGCTCGCCGAGGCGCTGGGCGCGAAGAAGCCCTGGCGCGTGCCGGCGTTCGTCGCCCGCTGGATGGGCGGCGACTACGCGGTGCAGATGATGACCCGCTCAGAGGGCGCCTCCAACGAGAAGGCGCGGCGCGAGCTGGGCCTCGATCTGCGCTATTCGAGCTGGCGGCGCGGCTTCGCCGAGGCGCTCGGCTAGTTGTAGTTCCTGAGCAGGTTGTTCATCCGGGCCCCCTTGGAGGCTGAGAAGTGCTGAAGCCACTCAGTCCAAGGAGGACACCGGATGAGGTTGCACGCTAACGCTGCTCTCAGTCTGAATCGTCGTCGTTTGCTTTGCCGGCGGGTTGTCGAAGAGGGCTGGTCGCTGGGCTCGGCGGCCGCGGCCGCCGAGGTCAGCCCACGTCGACATCAAGAAGCTCGGGCGCATCGAGCGCGGCGCCGGCAAGCGCATCATGGGCGGCTCCTCGCGCTACATCGGCTCGTTCACCGACGCGGCCGGCAAGCGCCGCGCCACCACCGGCTGGGAATACGTGCACATCGCGATCGACGACGCCACCCGCCTGGCCTACGCCGAAGTGCTCGCAGACGAGACGGCCAAGACCGCGATCGCTTTCCTCGGCCGCGCCGTTCGCTTCTACCGCCGCTACGGCATCCGCGCCGAAGCCGTGCTCACCGACAACGGCTCGGCCTACCGCTCCGCGATCCACACGATCGCCTGCCGCGTCCTCGGGCTCAAACACCTCCGCACCAGACCCCGCCGCCCCCAGACCAACGGCAAAGCAGAGCGCTTCATCCGCACCCTGCTCTCAGGCTGGGCCTACGGCGCCATCTACCGCACCAGCCACGAACGCACCCAAGCGCTTGACGGCTGGCTCTTCACCTACAACCATCACCGCAACCACCGCGCCCTCGGCCGAAAACCCCCGGCAGCTCGCCTCACCGAGCTGAACAACCCGCTCGGGTCCTACAGCTAGCTCGTCAGATCCCCTGGCAGGCGGCGGGCAGCGCCCTTGCCGTGCCGCTGTGCGCGCGGCCGTTGAGGCGCATCGACCAGCTCTTGCCACGCCTATGGCCGCTCGCGAAGCGCCCGCGGGCCACCACCTTGGCCGCGGCTCCTGCGCCGCCCACGGAGTGGAAGCGGCCGTTCACGGTGAGCTTGCCCTTGCGGCTCCGGTAGCGCGTGTTGAAGGCGAGGCAGAGACTGCCGGACCGCGGCGCCTCAGCTCGAGCATGAGGTGGCCGCGGTGGGCGTTCGAGTCAAGCTTGAAGCTGAGCTTGGCCCGCCAGCTCCCGCGCAGCGGCCCGGTGAGCGGCAGGCCCGCCGTGTTCCCCGGGCCACCTGAACGTGCCGGAGGCGGTGCCGCCGCTGCCGCTGGACTTGCCGCCCGAGGCGGTGACCGTGCCGAACGAAGCCTTGGCGATGGTGAAACGCCGGGTTGAACAAGAAGCCAGCGCGTCACCATCGTTCCGGTTATGCTGGCATACAAAGTTCACTGGTTACGGCGAAGACGAGCAAGGGAGAGACGACTCCATGACTGACAACGGCTGGACGAGCGCGCACCTGACCGAGGTCGAGCCGCTCACCGACCTGCCGGACGACCTCGCGGCCTGGGTGCCGGTGCGCCACCGCCTCGGCGTCGACGCGTTCGGCGTGAACGCCTGGATCGCGAGCGACGCGGGCCAGCAGATCATCGAGGAGCACGACGAGAACAACGACAACCCGGCCGACAACCACGAGGAGCTCTACCTCGTGACCGCGGGGCACGCCACCTTCACCGTCGACGGCAACGAGCTGGACGCTCCCGCCGGCACGCTCGTGTTCGTTAAGGACCCGCAGATCGTGCGCAAGGCCGTGGCGAGCGAGGCCGGCACCACGGTGCTGGCGATCGGCGCCACCCCCGGTTACGCGTTCACGCCGTCGCCCTGGGAGCAGGAGTACATCGAGCGCTCCGCCGTGTAGCGTGGCCGCGTGCCCGAGAGGTGGGAAGGCGACGAGCGAGGCCACGGGGACGCCCACGCTGGCAGGCTGAGGCCGGGCGCCGAGGAGCTGGTGGCTGCGATGGCGCTGCCCGACTGGGTGGCCGAGCAGCCGGACGTGCACCTCTCCCCCCACATGCGCGGCTGGCTCGAGCACAACGACGTGTTCACGCTGGTGGACGCGCGTCGCGACGACGCCGGCGCCTACGTGCTCGAGCTGAGTTGGGAGGGCCGGGCGGGCGATCTGCGCGGCCTGCGGGCGGCGGCGTTCGAGCTGCTCGGCACCCTGGCGGAGTCCGCCACCTACGTGCGCCAGCGCCGCGGCGGCGACCGCGTGGTGTTCGAGGCCGCCACGGGCATGGTGGGCGACGACACCCACTTCGCCCCGCATGGGCACGTGATCGTGCTCGACGTGCGCGGGCCCGTGTAGAGCGACATATCATCGGCCTCACTCGATGGAAGCCGTGCGAGAGCTCGCGGGCCCGCCGCCCACCGAAGTTCCGGACGCCGTCCGGCACGCACCGGCGCCGCTCCACGGCGGCCTTCCCGCGCTGCTCCGCTTCATGGCCAGGCACCGGATGCTCACGCCCAAGTACGCGCGGCTCGTGTTCCGGCTCCTGCGCAAGCGCTTCCTCACGCCGTACGGCCGCCGGCTGAAGCTCGACGGGCTCTGCTTCATCGGGCCGGGCGTGACGATCCAGATCGGCAAGCAGGCGCACGTGGAGCTCGGGCGCTGGTCGTGGCTCGGACACGGCACCAAGATCCGCTGCCACGAGGGCGTCGTCTCGATCGGGGCGAAGACCGTGATGGGCCAGGAGTGCACGATCTCCGCCTACCAGCACGTCTCGATCGGGCGCGAGTGCGTGATCGCCGACCGCGTGATGCTGATCGACTTCGACCACGGCGTGGTGGAGGTGGACCGCCCGATCCGCCTCCAGGGCATCTACAAGCGCGACACGCGCGTGGGCAACAACGTCTGGATCGGCTACGGCGCCTGCATCCTGCGCGGCGTGACGGTGGGCGACAACGCGATCATCGGGACGAACGCGGTGGTGACGAAGGACGTGCCGGACAACGCGGTGGTGGGCGGCGTGCCCGCGCGCGTGATCCGCATGCGCGAGGCGCCGAAGCAAATGCGCTGGGAGTAGCCGCCGCGGCCTACACACGCGAGGGCGTGACGCCCTCGTACAGCGCCGCCACCTGGCGCGCCACGTCGGCCCAGTCGAACGTGAGCACGTGCTCCTGCGCCTCGGCCACGAGCCGCTCGCGCAGCTCGTCGTCGGTGAGCAGCCGCTCGGCCATCGCGCCGAGCGACTCCGGGTCGCGGGAGCGGAAGCGCAGCCCCACGGACTCGTTCGGCACCACCTCGCGCAGGCCGCCGGTGTCGGCCACGAGGCAGGGGCAGCCCGACGCCATCGCCTCGAGCGCCACGAGCCCGAACGGCTCGTAGATCGAGGGCACCACCGTCAGGTCGGCGATGCGGTAGAGCGAGTGCAGCACGTCGTCGCCGATCCAGCCGAGGAACGTGCCGTGCTCGTCGAGCCCGAGCTCGCTCGCCTGCTTGCGCAGCTCCAGCCTCGGCGGTGCCGGAGCCCGCCACGATGAAGCGCACGTCGCCGAGCGCGCTCGATCAGCCCGGGCAGCGCCTCGAGCGCGAGCTGGAAGCCCTTCTCGTACACGAGCCGGCCCACCAGCAGCACGAGCCGCTCGTCGCGGCGCCGCGAACTTGCGCGCGCAGGTGCGTCGAGGTCGTCCACCGGCACGAGCTCTGACGGGTCGATGCCGTTCGGGATCACCGCGATCGCGCCGCTCCTCGAGGCCGTAGATGTCGGCCACGTGCTCGCGCATGTAGGCCGAGCAGGTGATCACCCGCTCGGCGCGGTTGGCCATCCACTGCTCCACGCCGTGGATGTGCGACTGCGGGTGCTCGTTCACCCAGCCCTGGTGGCGGCCGTACTCGGTGGCGTGGATCGTCACCACGAGCGGGCAGCGGAAGCGCTTGGCCAGGTGGTCGCCGGCCACCGCCACCAGCCAGTCGTGCCCGTGCACGAGGTCGAAGTCGTAGCGGTCGCCCAGCTCGACGCCCGGCGGCCAGCATGTCGGCGTTCATGTGCTCGATCCAGGTGACGAACTCGCCCAGCTCGCGCGGGCCGCTTGCGGCTCGCGCACGCGGTGCACGACCACGCCCGCCGCGCTCCTCCTCCGCGCGGCGACTCCTCGTGCCCGCGCGTGAGCACGTGCACCTCCACGTCCTGGTCGCACCAGGTTCTCGGACAGCTTGCGCACGTGGCGGGCGAGGCCGCCCTCGATCAGCGGCGGGTACTCCCAGGAGAGGATCAGGGCGCGCATCGTCCGGTGGCTGCGGGCTGCCAGGGGCGAGAGGTCGAGCTCGGGCGCCAGGTTGCGCAGTTCGGGCTCAGGCACGCTGCGGGAGTCTGCCAAAGCGGCGAGCGCGGCGTGCAGCGCCGGCGACGTGGCCGTCCAGCGCGCTGCGCGCGGGTAGTCGGCGGCCAGCTCGTGGGTGGCTGATGAACGCCCAGTCGCTCGCCTGGAGCGCCAGCAGCTCGCGCGCGGCGCGCTCGAGCGCGGGGCCCTGCTGCGGCGCCGGCGGCCGCCGCCGACGCGTCTGCAGCTCGGCGCGCGCGCGCGGCGAAGGCGAGCTCGGCCACCTTCGGCGAGTCCCAGGTGCTGCAGGTCCTTGCCCTTGCCCCAGCTCGACGGCGCCAGCTCGCGGCCGCTGACCGGCTCGTGCGCGCTCGAGCGCGTCCGGCAGCGTCGACGAGCTCGAGCCCGCTGTCGCGCGCTCTGCCTCGAGCACCTCCGCCAGGAAGCGCAGGCCCCTCGTACCACCAGTGGCCGAGCAGCTCGGTGTCGAGCGCGCAGCAGACGCAGCCCGGCGCCGGCCGCGCTCGGCCGCTGTAGGCGTCGAGCCTGCGCGCCACGTGGTCGACGAACTCGCGCGGCGTGCTCGCGCGCCAGCGCGAGCGCCGCCTCGTGGTCGTACGGCGCCGCCGCCGTTGTTCCACGGCTTGAGGTCGTGGATCGTGCGGCCGTGGTAGTCGCGGTAGGTCGGCGTGGCCGGGTAGCCGCTCGGCGCCCCAGATCAGCTCGACGGTCTGCCAGTCGATCGGCACCGCCACCGGCCCGGCCTCGGTGGCCACCGGCTCGAGCTGGTCGAGCGAGCCGAGCCCGAGCGCGTTCGTCTGGTCCACGCAGAAGCAGCGCGTGCCGAGCTCGGCCAGCTCGCGCTCGAGCCCCGGCTCGTAGGCGCACTCGGGCAGCCAGAAGCCGCCGCTCCAGTCGCCGAAGCGGCGCTCGTGCGAGGCGATCCCGGCGCCGATCTGCAGCTGGCAGGCCGGGTTCGGTGGCCACGCAGCGGCAGCACGGCGTGGGTGGCCGCGCTCGGTCCACAGCTCGACGCCGGCGGAGGTCGTCAGAGCACGCCGAGCAGGTCGCCGCTGCGATCCGCTGAACGGCCTCGTCGGCGCGCGTGTAGTCGCCCGCCGCGCGGCGCACCTCGGCGGCGAGCCCCGGCTCGCCGCCCTCTCGAGGCCGCGCGCATCCTCGTCGTGGATCGGCGGCGCGGATGTCGCGCAGGAAGCTCGGTGAAGCGCTCGCCGGCGCTCGCCGGTGAGCGTCTCGAGCTGGTCGCACAGCACCGGCGTCAGCCCGAGCGTGACGGGCTGGCCGCGCAGCACGTCGAGCAGCGGCAGGTAGACGCTCGCCACCGCCTCCCACAGCCACTCCTCGCCGAACGGCCAGGTGCCGAAGCCCTCGACGTAGGGCATGTGCGAGTGGAGCACGATCGCCAGCGACGCCGCGCGGCTCATCGGCACACCGCCAGGAAGTCGAGCGCCCGGTCGAGCCGTCGCCCCTGCAGCGCGAAGTCGCGCGCGCGTGATCGCCGGCACGAACCAGTCGTAGAAGCGCTTCGTGATGCCGAGCGCGCTTGTGCAGGTCGTCCCAGCCGAGCTTGAGCGCCAGCTCGTGCGATGCGCAGCTTGCTGGCGTGGAAGAGACCGAGCAGCTCGACCTCGTCGAAGCTCTGCTCGCACAGCTCGCGGAACTCCTGCGCGCGGTACTCCTTCACGTGCCACGGGTTGTCCGACTTCTCGGCGCCGGGCGGCGCGAGCGTGAGCACGTTCGGGGTGCTCACGTAGGCGGTGCCGCCGGGGCGGAGCATGCCCTTGAAGTGGTCGAGCACCGCCTTCGGCTCCTGCACGTGCTCGATCGTCTGGAGGAACACCACCGCGTCGCACGGCTCGGAGTAGCTCTCCACCAGGTCGCGCACGAAGCTCACGCCGGGGCGCGTGTATCGCAGGCGCGCGTGCTCGTGGGCCTCGGGGTTGGCGTCCACGCCGGTGACCCTGGTCGCGCGGCGGGCCAGCACGTCGGTGCCGTAGCCCTCGCCGCAGGCCATGTCCACCACGTCGAGGCCGGCGCAGCGCTCGGCGATCCACTCGTACACCGCCAGATGGCGGCGGAACCAGTAGTTCTCGGCCGGAACGTCGGGCAGCGTGCGCTCGCCGGTGAGCTCGAGCGGCGGCACGCCGTCGGGCTGGTTCTGCTGAACGTGCTCCTGCGGCGCGGGCAAAACGGCGGCGAGTATATGGGTGTACCGCTCGGCGCGCGGCTATAGTGCGCCGCCGCATGGCGCTGGCCGCAGCGGAGCAGATCAAGGACGTCAACGTCCGCTACCACGACGTCGCGGCGGCGGACTACGACGCCAAGTGGGGCATCGACTTCGGCGAGAAGGGCCGCCGCCAGGTGCTCGGCAAGCTGCGCAAGGCGCTGGGCGAGGAGCCGGGCGCGCCGTTCGACTCGGCGCTCGAGATCGGCGCCGGCACGGGCTACTTCACGCTCAACCTGATGCTCGCCGGGCTGGTGCGCGAGGCGGTGGCCACCGACATCTCGCACGGCATGCTCGCCGCGCTGTCAGACACCGCGCGCGCGACCTCGGGCTGACCGTCGCGCACCGTGCGCACGGAGGCCGAGCGGCTGCCGTTCCCCGACGAGTCGTTCGACCTCGTGTTCGGCCACGCCGTGCTGCACCACCTGCCCGACCTCGACGCCTCGTTCGCCGAGTTCCAGCGCGTGCTGCGACCGGGCGGAACGGTCGTGTTCTGCGGCGAGCCCTCGCGCTACGGCGACCGCCTCGCCGCGCTGCCCAAGCGCGCGCGCGATGGGCGTCTCCCCGCTGTGGCGCGCGCTGATGGGCGCGGGCGCGCGCAGCAACGGCCACTCGCCGCGCCGCACGACGGCCGAGGAGCACCAGCTCGAGATGTCGGTGGACGTGCACGCCTTCACCCCGGCGCAGCTCGAGCGGCTTCGCGGCGCGCGCCGGCTTCGAGCGCGTGCGCGTGAGCGGCGAGGAGCTGGCGGCGAGCTGGTTCGGCTGGGCCAACCGCACGCTCGAGTCGACCGCCGAGCCCGCCGAGGTGCCCTGGGCCTGGCGCCAGTACGCCTACCGCGGCTACCTGGCGCTGCAGGCGCTCGACCGCGCGCTGCTGGAGCCCCGCCTGCCGGCCGCGATCTTCTACAACCTGCTGATGTCGGCCCGCAAGCCGGGCTAGATCGACCACGTGTAGGGCGGCGGGGCCGAAATCTGAGACCTCGCGTGCACGGGCGCGGCGGGCCCGGGCGCCGAGCCCAGATGAATTCAGAGAGACGCGCATCACGTCTCCTCTCCCCCGGTACGGCCGCCTCAGACTGGGCGGTCGGACCGTCTTCGGGGGTTGATCGAAGCCAGTGGCGGGCGCCCACAAGTCGTACGGTTCGTAGATCCCGGGCTCGATCTGGCGGCCTGTGGGAGGCCGCTAGATCGTCCAGGTACTGCGGAACGGAGCGGAACTACGCCACGGCGATGCGGTCGGGCCGGCATCGGCACGGCGTCGTCGGCCGCGGCGTCCTCGGCCTTCCAGTCGCCGACGGTGCGGCGGAGCTGGAGGTAGGCCATCAGGCCGGGCAGGGTGGGCAGCCAGAAGGCGATCGCGCGGTAGCTCAGGACCGCGAGCACGGCGGTGCCGGGATCGACGCCGAAGGCCAGGAAGGCGCCGATCATGCCGCCGTCCACACCACCCACGCCGCCGGGCAGGGGCAGCGTGTTGGCGAGCGTACCGACGAAGTAGCCCATCACGATCACGGCCACCGGGCGGCGCCGCACCGAACGCGTGGAACGAGGCCCACAGCACGGCGATGTCGAAGCCCCACCACGCGAACCCGCCGAGCAACCCGGCTCAAAGGAGCGCGCGAGTCCGAGAGCGCCGCGCACACCGGCCGCGACGGAAAGAGTCAGATGGCGAAAACGCCGCCGCAAACCGCGCTCATCACCAGCAGCGGTAGGCGCCAGAGACAGCGGGCGCAACCGAGACATCGCCAGCGCAGAAACGATCACCAGGCCGCCGAACGCTGCGGGCGCGATCGTCACCGCCGCCGACGCGTGCACGCCGAACAGCCCGGTGGCGAGCCCGACACCATCGACGAGCAGCGCCGCCATGTAGATGCCGTAGAGGATCACCATGAAGGAGGTCATCCGCTGCGTGACGGTGCGCCCGTTCATCCCGGAGCGCTTCAGCGCCCAGGCCGTCAAGGCAACGCCGCCGGCGCCACCGGCGGCGAGCAGCCGCGTGGCGGCCAGACCGGCCATCGTGATCTGGTAGCTCTCGCGCCAGTCGATGCGCGACTCGCAGCGGACGAAGACCGCGCGGAAGAGCACCACGTAGCCGACGAACGAGAGCACCTCGAGCCCGACGGCCACCAGCAGCCAGGTGGAATCGCCGGAGCTGACGCGCGACCACGTGTGGCCCAGCTCGCCGACCTTCGGCAGAAGCAAGAAGCCCGCAACGGCGGCCAGCGCGACCGCTGAAAGCGTGATTAGAGTCCGGCGCACACTCATGTAGACAAGACTCCCAACCCAGACTCATCGTTACGAGGGGGGAAAGCCTGAAAGCCGGGGTGCGGATACCCGCCATCAATCGCCACATTTCCGCTCTACGAAGCGGCTGCGGAATGGGATCACAAGCCGGAGTAGCCTAGGCGCGGTGGGTGAGCGTATGGAGAGCTTTCCCCTCTTCCCGCTCGGCATCGTGCTGCTGCCGGAGGAGGTCGTGCCGCTTCACATATTCGAGGAGCGGTACAAGCTGATGGTCGGCGAGTGCCTGGAGCAGGAGCGCGAGTTCGGCATCGTCTGGCTCTCAGACAGCGGGTTGCGCGACATCGGCTGCACAGCCACGATCACGGAGTTGCTCGAGACGATGGACGACGGCCGCATGAACATCCTCGTGCGCGGCTCGCGGCCCTTCAGGCTGCTCAAGCGGATCGAGGAGCTGCCCTACCCGGCCGGCGACATCGAGCTGCTCGACGACGACGGCACCGACCCTCAGCCCACATCCCTCGAGGAGACGCGCGAGCGCTACGCGGAGCTCGTGGAGCGCCTCACCGAGTCGCGCCCCGATGCCGCCCAGCTCGACTCGCTCGGCGCATACGGCATCGCGGCCACGATCGACTTCGCGCACGACGCCAAGCAGTCCCTGCTCGAGTCGCGCTCCGAGGACGAGCGCCTAACGATGCTCAGCGAGCTGATCACGGCCGCAATGAAGCGCGTGGACTACGTCGAGCGCGCGGGCGAGCGGGCCAAGAGCAACGGCAAGATCCGCTTCCAGTAGCCGCGCGGGCTCAGCACAGCTGGCGTTCCATCTGCAGCGCCAGCTCCTCCGCGTCGGATAGCACCGGCGGCATGCCGGGCGCCGCCTCGGTCCAATTCACGGTGCCGTCAGGGGTTCGCAGCTGGAAGTTCCGCTGCCCCGAGCCGGGTGTGCCGAAGCTCGCGCCGCTCTGCGCAAGCGTCTTGGCGTCGCGTGCGACGTTGCGCGCGTCGAGGATCAGCGAGCTGGGCAGCTGGTGCAGCGGCTTCGTGTTGCAGCTCGCACGCCCGTTCTCCTCCACGTGCATGCGCAAGGCGTTGGGCTGTGAGCCGCCGGAGATGCCTAGCCCGAGGATGTCCCCCGGCGCCCCGCCGCAGCCTGCGAGCGCCGCAGCGCATGCGGCCGAAGCCGCGGCGGCCAGTGCCACTCGGCTCATACGAAGATCAGCGTGGCGCCCTGGGCCTCGCGCAGGAAGCGCGGCGTGGACATCACGCCGTCGAGCCGCTCCTCCACGGCCGCAGGCGTGAGGCTCATCGTCTCCACGGACGCGGCGCACGCATACAGCGAGAGCGACTCGAGGCCGAGCGCGGTGTCGCGCAGCTCGAGCAGCGAGCGGGCGAACGTGTCCCGGCCGGCCCACGATAGCGACGGCGTGGCCTCCGGCTCCTCGGCGCGCTGGAGCAGGTCGTCCGCGAGCAGCAGGTCCAGCGCCCGGAACGACGCCAGCGCCGCGCAGCGCGACCCGTCCGTGGCCCCGGACACGAGCACGGACAGGCCCGAGTAGAAGCGCTCCACCTCCCCGCTGGAGAGCACGGCCGCGAGTGCGTACGGCGGCGAGTTCACAATCCGATTGTGGCAACCGTCGACGCGAGGGGCCTTGCCTGCCCCCTTCCCCTCACGATGGCCAGGGCGCGAATGGCCGAGCTCCGGCCCGGCGAGGCGCTGCTCGTGATGGCCACCGACCCCGAGGCGCCGCTCGACCTGGCCGCCTGGGCGGCCGAGGACGGGCACGGCTACGAGCAGCGCGACCAGCCCGGCTGGATGGAGTTCGTGATCCGAAAGGGCGCGGCGCTCAGCGGAGCGGAGTGACCTCCGCGGGAGCGTCCGCCTCCACCGCCGCCACGGGACGCCGGCGCCGGGGCGGCGGGCCGGCCAGAGCACGGATCTCGGCAGAGATCGCCTCCGGCAACTCGCCCACGTCCGGCAGCGCGCGCGGGTCGGCGTAGAAGCCGAAGTGCGCATGACCCAGGTAGCCGAACACGCCCACCGACAGCGCGTGGTCCTCCGACAGCGGCACCACCGGATACGCCTCCTCCAGGCGCGCGCCGAGCATGTAGAGCGGATCGCCCGGCCCCGGGATGTTCGAGATCGTGACGTTGTACGCGCGCGGGCTGGCCGCGAAGCGCGCCGCCAGGCTCTTGAGCGGGTCGGGCAGGAGCCCGATCGCGCTCAGCATCGCGTGGCTCCCCGCCGGACGGTGCGAGCGCTTGAACGCCGCGGTGGCCTCGTGGATGCGCATGAGCCGCGCGTCCGCCGTGGCCACGTGCAACGGCAGCTCGATGAACGAGAACGCGATGCGGTTGCCGCCGTCACCGCCATGCTCCGACTCGTCGCGCAGGTTCACCGGCACCATCACCTTGAGCGGCTGCGGCGCCTCACCCCGCCGCAGCGCGACCGTGCGCAGCGCGCCGGCCACGGCCGCCAGGTAGACGTCGTTCACGGTGATGTGCTCGCCCGTGGGCCCGCCCGCGAGGCGCGGCCTGCGGCCGGCCCGGCGGATCGCGCCCATGTCCGCGCGGTGGCGCACCAGCGTGCGCTGCGGCCCGATCGGCACGTTTACGCCCGACTCGGGCGCGGGGCTCAGCATGTCGTCGCGCACCACGGTGGCCACGCGCGTGACGGTCTCGGCCAGCTTGGTGGCCTGCCGCCGGGGCGAGAGCGCGAACTGCCCCGCCCGCCGCGCGAGGCCGAGCATGTCCCCGGCCGTGCCGGCGGCGGCCTCCAGCGCCAGCTCGATGCGCCCAGGCTCCGGCTTGGGCCGCCATTCCTCGCCGGGCTCCGCGTGCACCGGGTCCGGGCTCGAGTCGAAGAGCAGCACCGCGAAGTCCACCGCGGCCAGCCCGTCCGCCATCGCGTGGTGAAGCTTGGCCACCATGCCCACGCTGCCGTCCTCGAGCCGCGGCGCGAGCAGCACCTGCCACAACGGCCGCTTGCGGTCGAGCGGAACCGAGAACGCGGCGTCCGTCAGCGACGCGAAGCTCGCGAGGCTCAGCAGCTCGTCCTGATCCGACAGCGCGAGCACGTGGCGCGAGATGTCGAAGCTCGTGTCGTCCACCCAGAACGGCTCGCCGAAGCCGGGCGGCGGGAACGCCAGCCGCTGGCGGAAGCGCGGTGCCAGGTGCAGGCGGCCGAGGATGCTCTCGCGCAGCGAAGAGAGATCGGGGCGGTCGCGCTCGGGATGGGGCTCGAAGCGAGCGCTCCAGCCGACGTGCATGTGTGCGTTGGGGGTTTCGACTCGCAGAAACGAGCCGTCGAGCGGACGGAGACGGGGGCGCATTTGATGCCCCTCCTGCCATTCGGGGCGCCCGAGCTAAGGGCCAAGACTCGCAAAGTCTTCCGTGTTTGCGGACTTACGCACACCCCCCAACTGGGGTGAAAAGGCCGCAATTTGCGGGCTGGCTACCCGGCCAGTTCAGGTAACGAGCACGGACGCGCCGCCACGGCGGGGGTCGCCGCCGCCGGACAGCTCGCCGCTCTCGGGGTCGCGCGCAACGGCCTGCACCCCGCCGAAGTAGAGGTTGCGCTCCGCCCAGCGCGCCACCTCCCAGCCGTCGCGCTCGAGCGCGTCGAGCTGCCGCGGATCCACGCCGGGCTCGGCGTCCACCACGCCCGACTCGAAGTGGACGCGCGGGCTGTTCACCGCCTCGCTGGCGGTCATCCCGTCGTCCACCACGCGCAGGATCGTCTGGAGAATCGCCGAGCGGATGCGATTCGATCCGGCGGACCCGAGCGCGATCTCCGGCTTGCCGTCGCGCAGCACCACGGTCGGCGCCATCATGCTCGGGATCCGCCGCCCCGGCGGGTGCTGGTGGTAGCCGTGCGGGTTGAGGTCCGCCTCGCCAAGCATGTTGTTGAGGTGCACACCCGTGCCCGGCACGATCGTGCCCGACGACGAGCCGTTGGAGCAGGTGAGGCTCGCGCAGCCACCGTCGGCGTCGAGCACCGAGATGTGGGTGGTAGAGCCGAGCCGCGAGTGCACCTCCTCGGCCGCCGTGTCGATCGCGTCGTGCGCGAGGAAGCGGCGCATGAACCCCTCCGAGTGCAGCGAGTCCACGAACTCGACCGTTCGCGCGCGGTTGCACTCGTCCATCACCTGCACCAGCGCGCGCACGTCGGCCGCCCGGTCGAGGCGCTCGAGCAGGTCGAGCGCGTACGCGATCAGGATGCCCCCCGACGAGGGCGGCGGGTTGGTGATCACCTCGCGCCGGCGGTAGCGGGCGCGCGCCGGCTCTCGCTCCACCACCTCGTACGACGCCAGGTCCTCACGCGTGATCAGGCCGCCGCGCTCCAGGATCCAGTCGCTCACCGCGGCCGCCACGTCACCCGTGTACAGGAAGTCCGGTCCCTCCTCCCCCAGGCGCTCGAGCAGGTCGCCCAGCTCCGGGAAGCGCACCTTGTCCCCGGCGCGCAGCGGGCGGCCGTGCGGGTTGTAGACCGCGCGGCCCTCGGGCTCCGCGGCCAGCAGCGGGTCGAGGATCTTGTAGAGGTACTCCTGCTGCTCGCTCACCTCCACGCCCTCGCGCGCGGCGCGGGCCGGCTCGCGCACCAGCTCGGACAGCGGCATGGTGCCGAAGCGCTCGAGCGCCTCGGTCAGCCCCTTGGTGTTGCCGTAGGCGCCGCACGACGAGGCGCCGATGTGGAAGAGCTGGAACGAGCCCTCGTTCCACCACACCTTCGCCGGCGTGAGCGGCGCCGGCTCGGGGTGGTCGAGGCCGCGGCCCGGCGCCGCCACGAAGAAGTCGAGCAGGTGGTCGTGCCCATCGGCCGTGTGGATGAGCATGAAGCCGCCCGCGCCCGGCCCCGTGAGCGGCGACTCCGCGGCGAACGACATCAGCGACGCCGCCACCGCCGCGTCCACCGCATTTCCGCCCTCGCGCAGCGCCCGCGCACCGGCCTCGGCCGTGAGCGGATGACCGCCGGCCACCACTCCTCTCATGGGGGCACCATAGACCGCTAACCGGCGTGGCGACGCCTGAATATGGGTACTTTCTGGCGCATGGGAGCTTGCCTGGGAGGCGGCAACCTGACGAAGAGCCCACATCGAAGGAAAGGCAGGGGAAGCATGAAGCTGACGAGGCTGCTCGCGGCCGGCGCCGCACTGTTCGCGGTCGCCGCCGGGTCGACGGCGTCGAGCTCGGCGCAGGTGAGCGTCCAGCTCCCGAACATCCAGAACGGACTCCAGCCCCTCACCGGCAACGTCCTCCAGACGCTGGGCAACGCCGCGCCCGTTAGCCCGGCGCCCGCCGGGCAGCGGATGCGCATCGGCATTGTGGTGGCGCACCCGCACCAGAAGGCCGAGAGCCAGGCGCTGCGGTCGATCTACAGCCCGTCGAGCGCCCACTTCCATCGCTTCTTCACGCCGAAGGCGTACGCCAAGCAGTTCGGCGTGTCGAAGGCCGCGGCCACCGCCGTGCGCGGCTGGCTCGCCTCACGCGGGCTGCGTGTGGAGTACTCCTCCGGCGCGCGCGACTACTTCCTCGCCTCCGGCACCGTGTCGCAGGTGCAGAAGCTGCTCGGCACGCAGCTCAACATGTACTCGTTCAAGGGCGCGCGCTTCATGGCGAACGCCAGCGCGCCGCAGGTGCCCGCCAAGCTGCACGTCGCCCAGATCCTGGGGCTCAACACCTTCCAGCGCTTCCACACGATGTACGAGGAGGCCCAGGCCCGCGGGGCTGCTCCGCTTACTCCGCCCGCCGCCGGCTCGACCAACATCGGCGCGCAGTCGCCGAAGGACCTGTGGTCGATCTACGAGCAGCCGAAAAACGAGATCGGCAAGGGCGTGTCCGTGGCCATCCTCGGCAACGGCGCCGCCGACAGCGTGATCGACGACCTCCACACCTTCGACAAGGAGAACGGCTTCAAGCAGCTCCCGGTGCAGGTGGTGCACACGCCCAAGAGCGGCGACTTCTCGGACGACAGCGGCAACGCCGAGTGGAACATCGACATGCAGGCGATCCACGGCATGGCGCCCGGGATCAGCAAGGAGGTCCTCTATTTCGCGCCGACGCTGCGCGACACGGACCTCGTGGCCTCCACCGCCACGTGGGTCAACGACCCGCACGGCCCGCCGATCATGAACGCGTCGCTCGGCGAGTGTGAGGTCACGCCGCTCAACTCGACGCTCAACGACCCGTCGCTCTCGCCCCTCAACGGCAACGAGGGAGCGGACGCGCTGCCCGTGTCGCAGGGGCTGTCGAACTCGTCGGAGCCCGCCCAGACACAGCTGCTCAAGCAGGCTGTGATGGAGGGCCGCACGCTGTTCGCCTCCTCGGGCGACTCGGGCTCCTCCTGCACGATCATCTACCCGGGCACGAACGGCGTGGGCAACTACGTCGTGCCGTTGACCGAGGATCCGGCCGACACGCCGTACACCGTGGGCGTGGGCGGCACGGTCCTCTACTCGGACGGCGGCGATCCGGCGCAGCGCAGCTTCGAGTACGCCTGGACGCACGGCGGCGGCAACGCCAGCCCGTACATCGTCGCGCCGGACTATCAGCAGCACGTCACCAACCTCACGCGCACCTGCATCGGCGACTCGAGCGGCGGTTCGCAGGGCTCGGGCGAGCTGTGCCGAGGGGTGCCGGACGTGTCCGCCATCTCCGGCGACATCATCAGCAACGGCTACACGATCGTTTCCGACGGCTCCGACTCCGAGGGCGGCGGCACCTCGCTGTCGTCACCGCTGTGGGCCGGCATGTGGGCGCGCGTCGTGGGCTCCTCGCCCGGGCGCCGCGGCTACGGCTTCGCCAACCCGCTGATCTACTCGATCGGCAAGGACCCGAAGCGCTACGCCCAGTCGTTCTACGACATCACGGACGGCACGAACGGGCTCAACCAGGCGCAGACGGGTTGGGATTACACGACGGGGTTCGGGGTGCCGAAGCTGAGCGGCCTGTTGAAGAACGCTCGGGCGCTGGCGCGTACGCCGAAGCACAGGCACCGCTAGGTCGCAGGTCGCAGGTCGCAGGGCTTGAGTTCAGGCCCTGCGACCTGTGGCCGCTCAGGGCTTCACGTAGCCGTGAACCGCGAACTCGGTGATCGTCGGCTGCGGGCCGCTGGCCGGATCCATGCCTGAGAGCTTCTGGATCGCGGGGAAGAGCCGCGTTTCGCGGAAGCGGTCGTACGCCTCGCGTGACTCCCAGACGTCGGTGACGGTCCACTTGCCGTCGACGTCGCCCGCCCAGTGGAAGATCAGCCCTTCCGGCGGGTTGTTCGCGACGTCCATCTCGGCCTGCATGCCGTCGTACATCTCGGTCCCGATTCCTCCCGGGAAGTCGGTGGTTCTAATCGCAACTGCCATTGGTCCCTCCTTCAGACGTTCCGCCGTCGCGAGTCGCGGCGGCACCGCGCAGCCTAGCTCTGGCGCGCGGGCGAGCGCTACTCGTTCTCGCGGTCGAGCCGCTCCTCCGGGTCGCCCTCGTGGATGCCCTCCGCCTCGTGGATCTCTGCGGCCGTGTGCTCCTCGTCCGGTTCCTCCACCCCGAGCGGACCGAAGTCGGCGGCGGCCTCGTCGCGCATGCTCTCCGGACGGCTCAGCGGGCCGAGCGCCACGAACAGCACGCCGACGATCACCACGACCGCGATGACGATCACGATGGTCAAGCCGCTGCTGGCGAGAACCAGCATGTCCGGAGCCTATCCCCGCGGGATGAACTCGGGCACGTGCAGGTCGGTGAGCGAGTTCTCGCGCACGCGCCGCACGCGCGGCTCATGGTCGGCCTCGCGCGCCGGGCTCTCGGGACGCTCGCGACCCTCGCGGTCCGCGCTCGGCCGTGAGCGCCGCATCGGGCGGTCGCCGTAGCCGGTGGCCACCACGGTCACCCAGACTTCGTCGGACACCTTCTCGTCGACCATCGCGCCGAAGATGATGTTCGCGTCCGGGTGCGCCGCCTCGGACACCGCCTTGGCCGCCTCGTTGACCTCCCACAGAGAGAGGTCGCGACCGCCGGTGATCGACAGCAGGATCGAGCGCGCGCCCTCCACTGAGGTTTCGAGCAGCGGCGATGCGACCGCGTTCTGCGCCGCCTCGAGCGCCCGGTGCTCGCCCGTGGACATGCCGATGCCGAGCAGAGCCTGGCCGGCCTTCGACATGATCGTGCGCACGTCGGCGAAGTCGAGGTTGATCAGGCCCGGCAGGGTGACAAGGTCGGAGATGCCCTGCACGCCCTGGCGCAGCACGTCGTCGGCCACGTGGAAGGCCTCGACCATCGAGGTGGACTTGTCCAGCACCGACAGCAGCCGCGAGTTGGGGATCACGATCAGCGTGTCCACCTCCTCCGCCAGCTCCTCGATGCCGCGCTCGGCCTGCTCGCCGCGACGCGAGCCCTCGAACGAGAACGGCTTGGTGACGATGCCCACCGTCAACGCGCCCACCTCGCGCGAGATGCGCGCCACCACGGGCGCAGCGCCCGTGCCGGTGCCGCCGCCGGAGCCGGCGGCGATGAACACCATGTCCGCGCCCTTGAGCAGCGCCTTCAGGTGGTCGTAGTCCTCGAGCGCGGACTTGCGCCCGAGCTCGGGGTTCGAGCCCGAGCCGAGACCGCGCGTGGTGTCGGCGCCGATGTGGACGATCTCCTGCGCGCTTGACTGCTCGAGCGACTGGACGTCGGTGTTGACGGCGATGAAGTCGACGCCCTCCACCTGCGCCTCGATCATGCGGTTTACGGCATTGACGCCGGCACCGCCCACCCCGACCACGCGGAGAACGGGCCCGCGCATCGGATCCGGCTGAGCCACCGGGTCCGGCGCGACGCGCGTCGGCGTGCCAGGACGATCGAGGATGTTCTCGGGGATGTCCGACGAGAAGACATGACGCAGCCGCTCCTCAGGCGTAGGAATGTGACGCGGAGCCTCCTCCTCGACGACGTGAGCCTCCACTCCATGCAGTCCATCCGCACGCTTGTTGCCCTCAGGCCCACGCGCCGAAGGTGGCGCGGGCCGAAGCTCGGCACGCTTGGGGGTGTCGGGTGTAGCGCCCTCGGGCCCTGCGGACTCTTCTGCGGGCCGGCCCTCCCCGTGGAGACCTTCCTCTTCCGTGCGCCGGAACAGCGCCGCAAGCGGCCCCTCACGCATGCTCGCCCGCTTGCTGTTACCGGCCATCGAGAACCTCCTCTGCGAGCTGACGGTAGGCGAAAGCCGCCTTTCCGTCAGGGTCGTATTTCAATACGGACATGCCCTTGACCGGCGCCTCGGCAAACCGCACCGTCTTCTTGATGCGGGAGGCGAACACCCGATCGCCGAAGTTCTCCTCGAGGATCTCGATGGCCTCCTTGGCGTGGACGGTACGCGTGTCCACGAGCGTCGGGAGGATGCCCTCGATCTCGACGCCCGGGTTGAGGTTCTCGCGGATCATGGAAAGCGTGTTCTGAAGCTGGATCAGACCGCGCATCGATAGATACTCGCACTGCACCGGGACAATCACCTTGTTGCACGCCGTCAGCGCGTTGATCGTGAGCAGGCCCAGGCTGGGCGGGGTGTCGATGCAGATGAAGTCGTAGTCGGACAGGATCGGCTTCAGCGCCTTCTCCAGCGAGCGCTCACGGCCGATCTGCGTGGACATCGCAATCTCGGCGCCGGCGAGGTCGATCGACGAGCAGGCCACATCCACCTCGCGGCGGCGGATCACCTCCCGGATCGAGGTGTGATGCACGAGCACGTCGTACATCGAGATCTCGAGCGAGTCGGGGTCGATGCCCTGGCTCATGGTCAGGTTGCCCTGCGGGTCCATGTCCACGCACAGCACGCGATGGCCCTTCTCGGCGAAAGCGGCCGCCAGGTTGAGCGTGGTGGTGGTCTTCGCCACGCCGCCCTTCTGGTTCGCGAAGGCGATCACCTTTGCGGTCTGCTGGCCGTTATCGCTGGTCGTTGCGGGCTCGGGCGTCACTGCGGACTCCGATCTCTCGGGCCGATCCACGGGAACGGCGTCAGGCTTGCGGTCGAAGAGACCCATCTCGCAGTGCGTATTCGTACGAGCGCGGAGGATTCCTCCCGCATCGTGGCCGCGTACTGTTACTGACCCGCCCGGATGGCAGACATCCTCGACAAGCGCCTGGTGTTCGTCACCGGGAAGGGAGGCGTCGGGAAGACCACCGTCGCAGCAGCCCTCGGACTCGTTGCCGCACGCGCGGGCAAGCGCACGATCGTGTGCGAGGTGGCCCACCAGGAGCGGATGTCGCGCGTGTTCAGGCGCCAGGGCGTGGGCTACAGCGAGACGCGCCTGGCCACCGACCTGTACGCGATCTCGATCGACCCCCAGCAGTCGATGGAGGAATACCTGCGAACGCAGATCAAGCCCTCGGCCCTCTACAGCGTGCTCTTCGACAACCGGCTGTTCCAGTACTTCGCGGCCGCGACGCCGGGTATGCGGGAGCTCGTGACCATCGGCAAGGTCTGGGAGCTGGCCCAGTTCGAGCGCCGCAACCCGCAGGCGGCGCCCTACGACCTCGTGATCGTCGACTGCCCCGCCACAGGTCACGGACTCGGCTTCCTGCGCACGCCGCGCACCTTCCGCGACGCCGCGCGCGTCGGCCCGATCTCGAGGCAGGCGGGCAAGATCGACGCCTTCATCACCGATCGGGACTCCACCGGGGTAGTGGCCGTCGCGCTGCCGGAGGAGATGCCGGTGAACGAGACCGTGGACTTCGAGCGCGAGCTCCACGACGAGATGGGCATGGAGCTCGACGCCGTGGTGGTGAACGCCCTCTACCCCGAGCGATTCGAGCCCGGGGAGGCCGAGCGCATCGAGCATGCCGCCGCGGCCGACGGCTCGCCCGGCGTGGAGGCCGCGCTCCGGGCGGCGCTGTTCGAGTACCGCCGGGCGCGCACCCAGCGCTCCGAGCTCGCGCGGCTCACGGAGGAGCTGGAGCGCGAGCCGCTCACGCTGCCGTTCCTGTTCGAGCCCGAGCTCGACCTGAACTCCTTCGAGGAGCTGAGCAGCGAGCTGGAGGCGGCGCTGTGAGCGTCGCGCGGCTGATCGACCGCAAGGAGGTGGTGATCTGCGCCGGCGCGGGCGGGGTGGGCAAGACCACCACGGCCGCCGCCATCGCCCTCGGGATGGCCTCCCGCGGCCTGAAGGTGGTGGTGCTGACGATCGACCCGGCCCGGCGCCTCGCCAACTCGCTCGGTCTCCCGGAGCTCGCCAACGAGGAGCGCCAGGTGGAGATCGAGGGCGACGGCGAGCTGTGGGCGATGCACCTGGACGCCAAGCGCACCTTCGACGAGCTGATCGAGAAGCACGCCTCGGACGAGCGCACGCGCGACGCCGTGCTCTCCAACCGCATCTACCAGGAGCTGTCGAATGCGGTGGCCGGCTCGCAGGAGTACATGGCGATGGAGAAGCTCTACGAGCTCTACCAGGAGGAGCGCTACGACCTGCTCGTGCTGGACACCCCGCCCACGCGCAACGCCCTGGACTTCCTCGACGCGCCCGAGCGGCTGTCGCGCTTCGTGGACTCGCGCTCGCTCCAGCTCTTCATGGGTCCGGGCAAGCTCGGGCTGAAGGTGTTCGGCCGCGGCACCGGGATGCTGTTTTCGGTGCTCAAGCGTGTGACGGGCGTGGACCTGCTCCAGGACCTGTCGGACTTCTTCGCCAGCTTCGGCGACATGGCCGAGGGCTTTCGCGAGCGGGCCGCCCGCACCGGCGAGCTGCTCGCCGACCCTCGCACCACCTTCCTGCTCGTCACCTCGCCGCGCCGCGCGGCCATCGACGAGACGATCTTCTTCCACCGCCGGCTGCGCGAGCGGGGGCTGCCTTTCGGTGGGGCCGTAGTGAACCGCATGAGCCCGCTGGCGGTGGAAACCGAGCCGGTGGACGAGGCGGAACTGGAGGCGCTGCTCGGCGAGCAGCTGGGCGCGCGCGTGGCGGGCAACCTGGCCGACTACCGGGCCATCGCCGCCCGTGACGCCGAGAACGTGGAGCGCCTTGCGCGCGAGGTCGCCGACGGCGCGCCGCCGATACTCGTCCCCCACCTCGACGACGACGTGCACGACATCAGCGGCCTGCTCGAGATGAACGAGTACCTGTTCGCCGCCGAGGCCGTGCCGGTGGCGAGCGACTAGTCACTCACGCCGATGAACGCCTCGGCGGTGATGTCGCCCTCGATGTCGAGGAGCTTGTTGCCGCAGCCGGCATGGGCCGGCATCTTGAGCGTTGCCACGAGGTTGCCGTTCTGAGGCTTCGCGTTCGACTGGATCGGCTTGAGCGACACGCCGGCGAGGCTCACCACCGCCACGTGCACGTTCTTAGCGGTGACCGTGACCGTGAACGACTGACCCGGCTTCACCACCGCGGGCTTCACCACGATCGGACCGCGCGCGTCGATCGTCTTCAGTGGCTTGCCGCCGCACTTGTATGACGAGCCGACCTTGAGCGGCTGCGTGGATGGGTTGCTCGGCTGCGGGGTGGTGCGGTGGACGGTGGGCGGAGTGTTGGTGGTGGCCGTGGGGACGGTCGGCGTTGTGGCCGTGGGCGTGCTGATGGGGGTGCTCGGCACGCTAGCCGGGGAGCTGGCTGTCTGCCCCTTGCCGCCGCCGCCACAGCCGACACATACGGCGGCAATGAGGATGAGTGAGGTCATCGCCGTCTTCATCTATCCGCCTAACACAATGGCTCATTGAACGATTTGCCCGCCTATGACCAGGTCAATCGTTCAGCCATATGCGGCTAGCCTTCACCTCGATGAACGGTCGTGAGCAAGCACTTCCGTGGCAGGGGCGACCGGAGCGGGCCGACGTGATCATCATGGCCGGCATCGCCGCCAGCGGGCTCTACGCGCTCGTGCTGCTGCCATTCGTGCCGGCGCTGGTGGGCAGCCACCCCGCGCTGCTCGAGCTGATCAAGGGATCCACCACCGCGATCGTCACCATGGGCGCCCTCGCCCGCACCGGCCACGCCGACCTGCTGGTGGCGCTCTGCGCCGCGATACCGGCGCTGATCGCCTTCGACTGGGCTTACTGGTGGGCCGGGCGCCGCTGGGGCCCGGCGGCGTTCCAGATGCTCAGCGGCGGCCACCCCAAGGCGGCGCGCCGCAGCGAGCGCGTCCAGCGCCTGATGCAGCGCTTTGGGCCCGCGGCGGTGGTGCTCGCCTATGTGCTGCCGGTACCCACGGCGCTGGTGGACGCCGCGGCGGGCTGGGCCGGGATGTCGCTCGGAGTGTTCATCCTTTGCGACATCCTCGGCGCGCTCCTCTGGACCGGCCTGCTCACCGGTCTCGGCTACGGGATCGGGCAGCCGGCGGTGGACGTCGTCCACCAGGTCACGCACTACGCCCTCTACCTGACGATCGCGCTCGTGGTCTACATCGTGGTACGCCAGAACCGCGCCCGCCGGCAGCAGCCCTACACGGGCGCCGAGTAGCTGTCCGGATCCTCGTCCACGCCCCAGTCGTCCGAGTGCGTGACTCCCTCGGACAGATCCTCTTCGGGTTCGGGCGCCTGTGCCGGGGGCGGCGCTGGCTCAGGCTCGGCAACGACGGCATGGGACCCGGTCTCGGGCCAGTACCGCCGCACTCGCAGCGCCTCGACCTCCTGAACAGCCTCCTCTGCGGACTGCGGACCGCGGACTGCGGACTCCGGCTGAGCCGGTTCCGCTGGCTCTTCCGGCGCAAACCGTCGCGCCCGCCGGTTGTCCCTCACCTCCACCTCGAACGGCTCCGCGCTTCGCAGCAGGATGTCGTCGGCCGCGCTCTTCAGATCGGGATCGAGGAACCCGCACAGAACGTCGCGCAGCAGCGCGCGCAGCTGATCCTCGACTTCGAGCACCAGCTCGCGCGGGGAGTCGGACCCGATCGTGTCCATGTACGCGTCGCCGCTGCCGCCGCCCACCACGAAGCGCTCGAGCGCGAATGCCAGCTCCACCCGCCGCTGCACGGCGCGCCGGTCGGACTCCTCCGCGCAGAGCGCCGCCAGCCGCAGCGCAAGGCTCGCGCGCCCTGTGTCGTCAGAGCCGTCGAGCAGGGCCCGCAGCGCCAGCAGATAGTCGGACAGCGCCTCGGTGTCGAGCTGGCGCTCGCAGCCCATCTCGAAGCGGCCGAGCCCCCAGGCGATCGCGCCGCCGTGGCGCGCCTGGGAGAGCAGGTCGATCAGCTCGCACAGCTCCGGCTCCTCTGCGCCGGTGAGCAGCCACGGGTCGCCGCGAAGGTGCCCGGCCGAGCCGAGCTGCAGCGGCTGCCAGGCGCCCTGGTCGGCTCGTGACCACGCCAGCGGACCGAGCGCCACGGCGCCGGACTTGAACAGCCTGAAGGCGGTCAGCAGGCGCCGGAAGCGGATCCGAGCCTCGGTGACGGGCAGCGGCATGTCGGTGCGGATGTCGCGCTCGAGCACCGCCAGCACGTGCGGCTCACCGGAGCGCTCGCGGGCGTCTGACCAGATGGCCTCGGGCGGAGCGTCGATCGCCTCGCCGCCCACGAGCGACATTCCGTCGCCGAGATCCACGCGCCCGTGCTCCAGCTCGAGGCCCGGCAGCGGGGCGAGCACCACGGCCGCGGCGCTGTCCTCGTAGAGCGTGCGCTCCACGTCGCCGTAGACCTTCTCGAAGCGCTCCTCGGGGAACTCGAAGCTGGTGGCGTCCTCATACAGCCGGTTGAGCAGCTCGCGCAGCGCCGGCTCGGCATCCACGCCGGGCACGCCCTGAAGCCGCAGATAGAGGGCGGCCCCGTTGCCGAGCGCGCGCGCCGCCGCGTCGCACGAGGGCAGCGCGCGCAGCGCGTCCCAGCGAGCGTCGATGAACTTCGACGTGAGCGGCGTGTAGCGGTAGAGGATCGTCTTCGAGCCGGCGGGCTGCTCGTCCACCTCGAACTCGAGCTCCGCGCCGCCGCGCACCTCCTCCTCGAGGAGGGCGGCGGCCTCGAGCGCGAAGTCGCGAAGGGTGTCGTGCAACTCGCGGTTTCGCATACGCGGGCGATTTCGCCGCTCGCGCGCAGGTTCCTGCGGAATGAGGCTGCTAGGCGACGACTGTGGCGCGCTCGCGGCGCAGCCACTCGCGCCCGTAGGAGCGCATGTCCTCGATCAGCGGCAGCAGCGCCTGGCCCTTGACCGTAAGCGAGTACTCCACCCGCGGGGGCACCTCGGGGAACGTCCTGCGGTCCACGATCCCCTCCTCCTCGAGAGCCCGCAGGCGCAGGGAGAGGGTGCGCGGGCTGATGCCGGTGAGCGAACGCTCCAGCTCGCAGAAGCGGCTGCGGCCGGCGGCGAGGTCACGGATCACGAGGATCGTCCACTTGCCGCAGATCAGGTCGGCGGTGGCGCAGACGGGACAGGTGTCCAGAGGCTCGCAATCCATCCAGAGCCGATTCTAGCGCGTTACTTCACCAACTGAAGTATGTGGTTTGCCCTGCTATCCGCCGAGATTGCTGAGCAGGCCGCCGATCCCGCCGCCGCTCTGGTTGCTTCCGCTGACGTTGGCGGCCACGCGCCCCTCGCTCGGCTGCACGAGCACCCAGCCGTCGCCCTTGAAGGCCACCTGCACGCTCTCGCCGGAGCCCATGCCGACGAAGCTCTTCAGGTTCGCGTCGGTCTTCACCGACGTGCTCACGCCCGATGACCAGACGATCGCCGCCTGTGGGTCGCAGAAGGTGGGCGTGCTGCCGGTCTCCAGCATCACCGGCGGGCCGTCGGACACCACCGCCACCGTGCCTGTGCCCTTGAGCTTGATGTTGAAGAGGCCGCCGGTGAGCACGCCGGACGCTCCCTCCACGCGCTTGATGTCCCAGTCGATCCCGGCCTCGAACGCCAGGACGTTCTGCCCGTTGCAGGTGATCTCGTCGTCCTCGAGCTTGAACAGGTGCACATGCTCGGCCTGGAGGGCGAGGAACACCTCGCCGGTGCCGGACACCTTCATCAGGTCCACACCCTCCCCGGTGGCGACCTTCTTCATCAGGCGCTTCATTCCGCTGCCGGCGTGCTCGAAATGCACGTCGCCCTGGTAGGCGACCATCGAGCCCTGCCGCGCCTGGATGGTCACCTCATCGAGTCTGACCTTCAGCAGCCTGGGGTTCTGGAGCGCGAAGGCCTCCTGTGACTGGGTCTCCTTGAACTCGGCGAGTGAGCTGTCCAACCCTGCCTCCTTCGAGTAGCCAAACGGTTCTGCGGACAACTCTGGCGACCGCCATGGCCTCCGTCAACTGCTGATCCGTCCAGTGGCGGCGTGCGAACAAGCGGTATGGGACAAGCACTTGACGTAGTCACTCGTTTCTACAAGCTCTTCAACGAGGGCAACCTCGATGGCGCCTCGGCGCTCTTCAAGCCCGGCCTTCTGTCGTACGAGCCGTCGATCGGCCAGATGAAGGGCGTCGAAGCCTGGCGCGCGCACAGCGAGGCCTTCAGGTCCGCCATGCCAGACGCGCGCCTGGAGCTCGACTCCTCAGTGGAGGACGGCGACAGGCTGGCCGTCGCGGGCCGCTTCACGGGCACTCACACGGCTGCACTCTCGGGACCGCAGGGCGAGATCCCCGCGTCCGGCAACCGAATCGAGTTGCACTTCGCCGACTTCTTCGAGTTCGACGGGCCGCTGATCGCCGGGCATCGCGTCTACTACGACCAGCTCGAGCTCATGGGCCAGCTGGGCCTGGCGCCCGCCGCCGCGGGCTAGGTGTACTCGGCCGGTAGGCCGGTGCCGGCGAACTGGTTGTTGCCGTTCGAGCCGGAGTCCGAGACGTCGTCCTCGTCCGGGCCGCCCAGGACGTTCTCCACCGAGGTGGAGCGCTGGCCGTCGGAGGACACGAGCAGCTTGAAGTCGTGCGGATGCGTGGCGGCGCGCAGCGCCTCCTCCATCGACACGCGGCCCGCCTGCACGTGCTTGAGCAGCGCCTGGTCGAAGGTCTGCATCCCGTAGTACTCGCCCTCGAAGATCACCTCGGTGAGGCGACCGGTCTCGGCCGGGTTCATGATCATGTCCTTCACGCGGCCGGTCATGCGGAGGATCTCGCAGGTGGCCACGCGGCCCTTCCCATCCGGCGCCCGGACGAGCCGCTGGGAGATCACGCCCTTGAGCGTGCCCGCGAGCATCGCGCGAGCCTGCTGCTGCGCGTGGGGCGGGAAGAAGTCGACGATGCGGTTGACGGTCTCGGGCGCGTCGACGGTGTGCAGCGTGGAGAACACGAGGTGGCCGGTCTCGGCGGCGGAGAGAGCCGTGCTGACGGTCTCCTCGTCTCGCATCTCGCCCACGAGGATCACGTCCGGATCCTGGCGCAGAACGCGCCGCAGCGCGCGCTTGAAGGAGGTGGTGTCGCTACCCACCTCGCGCTGGTTGATGATCGACAGCTTGTCCCGGTGGAGGAACTCGATCGGGTCCTCGATCGTCACCACGTGCTTCGACTGCGAGCGGTTGATCTCGTCGATCATCGCGGCGAGCGTGGTGGACTTGCCGGAGCCCGTGGTGCCCGTGACGAGGATGATGCCGCGCTCCTCGTTGGCCAGCTCGGCTATCACCGGGGGAAGATTGAGCTCCTCGACCGTGCGGATGGTGTGCGGAATCGCGCGGCACACCAGCGAGATCACGCCGCGCTGGCGGAACGCATTCACGCGGAAGCGCGCGAGACCGGGAACGGCGTAGGAGAAGTCGACCTCGAACTCCTCGGTGAACTCCTTGAGCTTGAGCTCCTCCTTGAGCATCTCCTTGAACACCGCCTCGGTGTCGTCGGGGCTCAGGGGGTCGGAATCCGGGATCGGCTCGAGAATGCCGTGGGTCCGGATGAGCGGACGAGACGGCACCTTGAGATGGAGATCCGAGCCTTCGGTCTCGATCACACGGCGCAGAGCAGCCTGAAGATCGAACATCGTCCCGTGTATCGGCCAGGGAGGTGGGCGCCTTGAGCGGCTAAACGACGGCTGTCATTCGGGCAGCGGGAGGTCGTAGCCGAACTCTTCGGCCATGGCGCGATTGAACTCGTCCTCCGTCGCGGGACGGCCGAGTTCCGCCTCGAGGCGCTCCCGCGTCTCCGCTCCGCGCCTTGTGAGCCGCGCCCACCCACGGAAGAAGCGGTTCTCACTGAGCCAGGTCGCCAGGAGGATCCGGGGGCCGAAGCGGTACTTCCGGAGCGGAGAGCCATCCCGCTCGATGTCTTCCCAGCGGAGCGAATCGCCGGCCATAAGGCAACTATCCCGCAGTCAAACGAGACGTGGTCGATCTAGGGGGCAAAATATGGCCGCTCAGATCGACCAGGTCAGCTCAGCGGCACGACGTGGCCGAAACTCGAAAACTCGCTACGCGACGTCGCGAAGCTTCTGCGCCTCGGCGAGGCTCTGCAGCTTCTTCAGCGACTGGTTCTCGATCTGGCGAATGCGCTCGCGCGTGACGTTGAACGTGCGGCCCACCTCGTCGAGGGTGCGCGGGTGCTCACCGCCGAGCCCGTAACGGAGCTCGAGCACACGGCGCTCGCGGTAGCTCAGGTTCTCGAGGGCCTCGCGCAGAGCCTCCTTGGTGAGGATCTCCGCGGCGCGCTCGTAGGGCGACTCGGCCCGCTCGTCGGCGATGAACTGGCCGAACTCGGACTCCTCTTCGTCGCCGACCGGCTTCTCCAAAGACACCGGTGCCTGAGCGGAGCGCTTGATCGAGTCGACCTCCTCCGGCTCGATGCCGGTGACGTCGGCGATCTCCTCAGGCGTGGGCTCGCGGCCCAGCTCGGTGACGAGCTTGCGCTCGGCGCGGCCGATCTTGTTGAGCTTCTCCACCACGTGCACCGGGATGCGGATCGTGCGCGCCTTGTCGGCGAGCGCTCGGGCGATCGCCTGGCGGATCCACCAGGTGGCGTACGTGGAGAACTTGAAGCCCTTGCGGTAGTCGAACTTCTCGGCCGCACGGACCAGGCCCAGCGTGCCTTCCTGGATCAGGTCGAGGAAGGGGAGGCCCTGGTTGCGGTAGTTCTTGGCGATCGAGACGACGAGACGGAGGTTGGACTCGACCATCTTCTGCTTGGCGTCGAGGTCGCCGCGCTCGATGCGCTTGGCGAGATCTACCTCTTCCTGCGCGGTGAGCAGCCGGACCTTGCCGATGTCCTTCAGGAACAGCTGGAGCGAGTCGGTGGTCATGTCCGGCCGCAGGTCGAGCTGCGCCTTGGCCTTGCGCCGGCGCCCGGAGCCTCTCTCTCGCTCCGCTTCGGCCTGTGCCGCCGGGATCTGCTGGTCGATCTCCTCGACGAGCTCGATCTCCGACCGCTCGAGGAATCCGTGCAGATCCTCGATGTCGCTCTCGTCGAGATCCACCTCGGCGAGAGCGGTTGCCACCTCGGCGTAGGTCAGTACGCCGGTTGCCTGACCCTTCGTGATGAGGAGCTTGACCTCCTCGAGTTCCTGAAGCTCAGCTACTGACATCCCGTCTCTTTCGTATCTGCGATGGCTTCGGCGCGCGCACGAGGCCATTCAAGCATCAGATCGAAGTCTAGAAGCATCTTTATCGACGTCAACGCGCGCGATCCCCGGCACAGCGAGCTCTTCGGCTCACGGTTTTTACCCGCAAACGACGGGCCTCAAGCTAGTAATCCGCCAACACGAAATTCGTTGCCGGCAGAAGGTCTCCACGGTCCGACCCGGAAAGCTCCGTGACGGCCGCGTCAAGAGTATCGTGCCCGGTTCCTTCGGTGTCACCCTTGCCGACGAAATTGCGATGAGCGACGAGAACGACGGCATCCTCGGAAACCTTCCCCGCTCCCGCCCGGGAGTGCGGAGCGACAAGCGCGCCAGCGCTGGCGCAGCGAAGCCCAAGCCGAAGCCGGCCGCGAAGCCCAAGGCCCCTCGGAAGGCCGCGGCTCCCTTGCCGCCTCCGCCGCCGGCGCCTGAGCGGCCCGCGGATCCCGTCGGAATTGCCCTCAAGGCCGGGGAGACCGTCGCCCGGACGGGCCTCAAGGTCGCCGGCAGGGTGGCGGGTGAGGTAATGCGCCGGCTGCCAAGGCCGTGAACGGTGGCGCCGCAAGGGCGCACTGAGCGCAGCCTCGGCCAGGGGCTGCGCGACTTCTACTGGAAGGCCTACCACGACAACCTCACCGGCCTCTCGGCGATGGTGGCCTACAACCTGCTGCTCTCGATCTTCCCGCTCGCCCTGCTCGCGCTCTTCATCGCGGGCAAGATCCTCCAGTCGGGCGAGCTCGAGACAAGCGTCCTGAAGGACCTCAAGCACCTGTTCCCCAGCATCAAGGAGCAGAACCTCAACAGCCTCCTCGACAGCGTGCGTGCATCCTCGGCGGGGCTCGGGATCGGCGCGCTCGTGTCGAGCATCTGGATCGGCTCGTCCTTCTGGGGCGCGCTCGACACCGCCTTCTGCCGCATCTACCACGTGCGCTGCCGAACGTGGGTGGAGCAGAAGCGCTTCGCGCTGGCGATGCTCGTGGTGGTCCTCCTGTTCATGGCCGCCACCGTGGCGGTGCCCACGCTGCAGTCGATCCTCGTCGGAGGCGCAAGGAACCTGCCCTTTGGGCTGTCGACCGTGCACACGCTGGTCTTCGTGGCCAGCCTCGTGGCCGGCCTGCTGATCCTGTTCGCGATCCTCTGCGTGATCTACTGGACCGTGCCCAACCGCCTCGTGCCCTGGCGAGCGATCTGGCCCGGCGCGCTGGGCGCCACGCTGGCGATCGGCGCCATCGACAACGCTTTCCCGCTGTACCTCTCGAACGTCTCGTCGATCGCGCGAATCCGGGCGAGCCTCATCCTGCTCGTGATCGTGCTGCTCTGGTTCTACGCGCTCGCGATCATCGTCCTTGGCGGCGCCGTGATCAACGCGGCGCGCTTCGAGATTCATGAGACGGGCGAGCTCAAAGTGTCCAGGTAGGTGGCTGTGGTCTGCGGCGCGTAACCGATGTATAGTCCGCGCGCTGCCTAATCGCCCGACGAGATCGGGCGAGTGGGGGGACCAACTGCCGGACCTGTTCCGGCCGGGGCGAATGGGACGCATTGCCGCATCCCTAGCGCAACTCGCGCGAGCCCGACAGCTAACCCCGCCGGCGCGACCACCAAGGGATGAACGTACGCATCGCAATCCGCGGGCTGACCATCGCGTTGTTCGGCGCAAGCCTCGTGCTGCCCGCCTTCGCGTTCGCCGGCAACGGCGGCACCGCGCCTCCGCAGCCCGCCGCCGACGGTCCGGTGGACCCGGCCTTCGCGCTCAGCGCGCGTCACACCCTCTTCCTCGGAAAGCGGCTTCACATCGCCGGCACCGACCCGGGCGCGGCGGGCCAGACGGTCACGCTCGAGACGCGCCAGGGAACGGATCCGTGGGAGTCCGTGGCCTCGGTGGACGTGGCGAACGACGGGAGCTTCGACACGCACTGGCGCCCCCACGGCTCCGGGCAGTTCCAGATCCGCGGCGTCCTGGCGGGCGCCTCCACCGCCGCCGGCACGCCGAGCTCCTCGGCTCCGCGCACGGTCGTGGTGTACAAGCCGTCGACCGCCACCTGGTACGGCCCCGGCTTCTACGGCAGGAAGACCGCGTGCGGCCAGCGCCTCACGAGGACGATGCTCGGAGTCGCGCACCGAAAGCTTCCATGCGGCACTCAGGTGCAGGTCTCCTACCGCGGCCACACGATTGTGGCCCCCGTGATCGACCGCGGCCCCTTCGCGCACCACGCGAGCTGGGATCTCACCGCTGCCACCGCCAAGCAGCTGAGGATGAAGGTCACGAGCCGCATCGGAGCGGCACCTCTGGATCTTTCACTGCAACCCCCAGCTCTTTGAGTACGTCCCCGGTTCGGAGTATCCTGCGTCCCCAATGTCGGCTGTCGCTGTGAGCGCCCTTCGCTGCCTCGTGGTGGACGACCACCCGGTCGTTCGCCAGGGAATCCGCGCCCTGCTCGAGCGTGAGCTCGACGGCGTGGAGGTCTCCACGGCCGATACGCCAGACGCCGCGGTGCAGGAGGCGGGCGGCCGCAGCCCGGACGTCGTGGTGATCGATCCGCGCCGCGTCAGCGGCGACGTGCAGGACACCGTGGCCTCTCTCCAGCAGAGCCTCGGGTCGCCGATCGTGGTCTTCACGGCCGATGGCGGGCCGCGCATGCTGGCCGAGGCGCTCAAGGCGGGTGTGAAGGGCTACGTGCGCAAGGACTCTCCGCCCGAGGACCTCATCCGCGCGATCCAGGCTGCCAGCAGCGGCGAGTTCTACGTCGATCCGGCGCTGTCCTCATCGCTGCTGCTCGAGGAGGGCGAGCGCACCCTCACCGCGCGCCAGCGCGAGATCCTTCAGATGCTCGCCGACGGGATGCATACGGAAGAGGTGGCCAAGCAGCTCGGACTGTCCACTGAAACCGTGCGGACGCACACGAAGAGGATCCTGGCCAAGCTTCAGGCCGGTACTCGTACACAGGCCGTTGCGATTGGCATTCGGTCTGGGCTGATCGAGTAGTTCCTAGTTCAGGAATTCGATTCGGAGCGGCCGTCGGCCTGTGGGGCGTCCTCGTCCGCCATCTCCACGCGCTCGCCGCCGGCCTTGGCGCGGTACATCGCGGCGTCGGCCAGCTCCAGGAGACGGTCCGGATCCGCGCCGTGTTGCGGACACGCCACTACGCCGATCGACACGCCCACCGCGGACTGGTCGGGCGTCTCGATCTGCTCCACGGCGGCGGCCACGCGGTAGGCGAGGATCTTCGCCCCAGAGGCGGTCTGCTGCGGGGCCAGAACGCAGAACTCGTCGCCGCCCATGCGCACCGGGGTGTCGATGGTACGCACCGTGGCGCGCACGGCGGCGGCCACGCCCATCAGCATGCGGTCGCCGGCGGCGTGGCCGAAGGCGTCGTTGATCCGCTTTAGTCCGTTGATGTCGAGCACGAGCACGGCGAAGCCGTGGCCGTAGCGCTGCTGGATGCCAACCAGGTGGCGGATGTGCGCCTGCAGGTAGCGCAGGTTGTAGAGACCGGTGAGCGCATCCGTATTGGCGAGCCATTCCAGCTCGCGCGAGCGCTCGCGCACGAGCTCCTCGGCGGCTGCGGCCTGGATCGCGCCGAAGACGGTGGCGAAGCGGTCGGCCGCGTCCACGAGCACGCGCGCCTCCTCGCCCTGGAGCTCCTTGCCGAGCGCGGCGATCATCACCGAGTGGAGCGCCGCGATGTCCCGTGCCAGGTCGGCGGGCGCGTGCGGATCGCGGCCGGAGAGGCTGGCGAGCCGGCTGGCCCGCTCCTCGGCGTCCGCGCTCAGCAGGTCGCCGGGCGAGCCGGCGGCGCTGCGGGCCACGGCGCGCACGATGTCGCTGATCAGATCGGGCAGCTCGCGCACGATCCGCTCGGTGGGGATGCGCTCGATATCGCTGAGCGGCGCCCGCTCCAGCACGCGCAGGAGCCACGCCTTCGCGAGCTCGTCGCGTGACTGCTCGAGACGCGCAAGAGGGGCGTCTAACACTGCGTGTAGGCGGCGTACAGGTGGGTCAGGCACAGAAGATCGTCCTTGATGGGGCCTCGATCGAGAGTAACCCGACCCTCCGCGAACCCGCAAGCGGTACACAAAATCCCGCAACGACTGTTTCAGTCGCTCGGGTCCGGCTCAATCTGAAGGAAATGGAGGGTTCGACCGCGAAATGCGGCCTGACGTGGCAACCGTACCAAGATCGCCGGCCGAGGTCGACCTGTCGTCCGCGCTCGTCAACAAGCGCGATGCGGTGCTGCGCAGATGGCTTGGAATGGAGGTCGAGCGGTCGAGCGTCGGGGAGCTCGCGGAGCGTCCGCTGAGCGAACGACTGCGCGAGCTCGAGGAGCTGTTCGACGCCGCGGTGCACGAGCTGCGCGCGGGTGGCGGGCGCGAGTCCGGCTTCGAGCTGCGCGGCGCGCTCGAGCAGGCGATCGAGCGCCAGCGCGCGATGGGCATGCCCTTCACGGTGGCCGTGCTGACGGCACCGGTGGACACACGGGAGGACTGGCTGGAGGCACTTTCGCGCGCGGCCGAGGAGGGCACGATCGTGCTCGACGGCGGCGCCGGCATCACTGCCGCCATCCTGCCCGGCGTGAAGCCGCGCGAGGCCGATGTGGCGGTGGACCGCCTGCGCGCCCACGCGTGGAGTGCGGCCGGCTGCCAGGGCAGGCTGCCCGCGGCAGGCAGTGCCTGCTGCCCGGGCGACGGGGACTCCCCGGACGCTCTTCTGAGCGTGGCCCACGAGCGGCTTCAGCGCATGGCCGACGCCGCCCTCGACCGCTCGCGGTTCGAGCGCCAGGGCACTCCCGCCGCGGTCACGCCGCTCTACCCAGAGCTGGGCTGACCGGCCTCCAGCAGCGGCCGCACCTCCACTGAGCCGACGGCCGCGGTGGGACACATCTCCGCGAGCGCGAGCGCCTCGTCGAGGTCCTCGCAGTCGAGGATGAAGTAGGCGCCGAGCCACTCCTTGGTCTACATCGACATTTCTCCCGGTACAGTCGGCGCGTGGCCGGCGACCTGATCGATATCGCCAGCGCGCGCGAGCGCGTGCTCGCGGCCGTGGACCCGCTCGGCGGGGAGGAGCTGGCCCTGCATGACGCGCTCGGCCGGGTGCTGGCCGAGGACGTGTCCGCCGAGGAGGACCTGCCGCCGTTCGACTCCTCGGCGATGGACGGCTACGCGGTGATCGCCGGGCCAGCGGGAGAGCTCGAGGTGGTGGACGAGTCGCGCGCCGGACATCCCGCGGAGCGGGCGCTCGCCGGCGGACAGGCGATCGAGATCTCCACGGGGGCGCAGATTCCCGACGGCGCCGATGCGGTTGTGCCGGTGGAGCGGGTGCAGGTGCAGAACGGGCGCGTGACCGTGCCCGCCACCGACGTGGGCGCCAACGTGCGCCGCGCCGGCGACGACGTGCGCCGCGGCGTTCCCGTGCTGCGGGCAGGCATGACGCTGGGCCCGGCGGAGCTGGCGGTGGCGGCGTCGCTCGGCCGTGCGACGCTGCCGTGCGGCGGGCGCCCGAGGGTGGCCGTGCTCGTGACGGGAGACGAGCTGGTGGAGCCCGGCAGGCCGCTCGGCCCCGGGCAGATCCGCAACTCCAACGCGACGGCGATGGTGGCGCAGGCCGAGCGGGCGGGCGCTGAAGTGGTGCGCAACGAGATCGTGCCGGACAGCCTCGAGCAGACCGCCGCCGCGCTGCGCTCGGCGCTCGAGAGCGCGGACGTGGTGTGCGTGTCCGGCGGAGTGTCGGTGGGCCCGCACGACCATGTGAAGCCCGCGCTGGCCGAGCTTGGTGTGGAGGAGAACTTCTGGCGCGTGGCGCTCAAGCCCGGCAAGCCCACCTGGTTCGGCACCCGCGGGCGCCAGCTCGTGTTCGGGCTGCCGGGCAATCCGGTGTCCGCGATGGTCACCTTCCACCTGTTCGTGCGTCCGGCGCTGCGTGCGCTGGCGGGTGCGCGGGTGGATGACACGCGGGTGGTCGCCGTGCTCGACGAGCCGCTGCCGCGCAACGAGAGCCGCGACGAAGTGGTGCGCTGCCGGCTGCGCGCCGAGGACGACGGCTGGCACGTGTGGCCCACCAAGACCGACCAGAGCTCGCACGTGCTCACCTCGATGCTCGGCGCCGACGCGTTTGCCCTGGTGCTGGCGGGCGAGGGCACGGTGGAGGCGGGCGAGCGCGTGCCGATCGAATTGCTCTACTGAGGAACCGGGGTGGGTAGCGTTCCGGCCGTGGCGAGGAAGGACCCGAGGGGGGAGATAACCCGCCGTCGCGAGGCACGCTCGCGCGTGCACCTGGTGGACGAGCCCGAGTCGGAGGCGAGCCCGGGCGGCCCGGTGGCGAGCCGCCAGAGCGCCGATGTGACGGTGCCGCGCTCCGCGCTCGACCCGCTCTGGACCCCAGAGCACCTCGAGATGCTCGCCCGCACGTACTGGCGCTTCATCACGCGCGTCTCGCTCGGGATGCTGCGCGTGATCTACACGCCCACCTCGCGAGCGGTCGTGCTGTTCGGCCGCCCGCTCACGCTGCTCCGCTTCTACGCGCCCGAGTACGAGACCGCCGCGAACTGCGGCATCGTGACCTGGCGCATCGACCGCGGGCTGCTCGTGGCCCCCGCCGGGCGCGGCAAAGGCTGGCTGCGGATCACGGTGCGGCGCCCCCCGGAGTCGCTCCTGCCGGACGACCCGGCCACCACGGAGGACGACTTCACCACCGTCCGCGTGACCTCGGAGGTGGCGAGCTTCTACCCAATGCTCGCCGGCTGGGGCTGGTTCTGGAAGATCGGCCGGGTGATCTACCGGCAGACCCAACATCGGATCCACGTGATCGTGACCAACGCGTTTTTGCGGTCATTGGCCCGGCTCGACCTGGAGCCGTCAGTTGTCGGGGCACTCCGGGCGCCGGAGCAGGACCAAGTACCTAGCCGTACCGCTCGCCCGTGATCTCTCTGAGCTTCGCGCGGTCGTGCGTGGCGTGCACGCGCCGCACGGTGCCGCTGCGAGAGCGCATCACCAGCGATTCCGTGGTGGCCCCGCGGGACCCGGAGTAGCGCACGCCCTCGAGCACGTCGCCGTCGGTGACGCCCGTGGCGGCGAAGAAGACGTCGTTGCCGGCCACGAGCCGGTCGCGGTCGAGAATCTCGTCGAGGTTGTAGCCCGCGTCGAGCGCCGCCTTGCGCTCCTCGTCGTTGCGCGGCCAGAGGCGGCCGACGATCTGGCCGCCGATGCACTTGATCGCCGCGGCGGAGATCACGCCCTCGGGCGTGCCGCCGATGCCCCACAGGAGATCGACGGGTGTGCGCTCACTCACGGCCAGCAGCGCGGCGGACACGTCGCCGTCGGTGATGAAACGGATGCGGGCGCCCGCCTCGCGGATCTCCTTGACCGCGTCCGCGTGGCGCTCGCGGTCGAGCATCACCACCATCACGTCGCGGATGTCGCACTGCTTGCGCTCGGCGATCAGCTTGAGCGTCTCGGGCAGCGGGCGGTCGAGGTCGAGCAGGTCCGCGATCTCCTCGGACCCGGCCATCTTCTCCATGTAGACGCACGGGCCCGGATCGAACATCGTGCCGCGCTCGGACATGGCGATCACCGCCAGCGCGCTCGGGTAGCCGAGCGCCGTGAGCCGCGTGCCCTCCAGCGGGTCCACGGCGATGTCCACCTCGGGCGGCGAGCCGTCGCCGATCTGCTCGCCGTTGTAGAGCATCGGCGCCTCGTCCTTCTCGCCCTCGCCGATCACCACGAGACCGTCCATGCGGACCGTGTCGAGCACGAGGCGCATGGCATCGACCGCGGCCTGGTCGGCCGACTCCTTCTCCCCCATGCCCACCCAGCGGGCGGCGGCCAGCGCCGCCGCTTCCGTCACGCGCACGAGCTCGAGCGCGAGGTTGCGGTCCGGCTTGCCGGCGGCCATCGGGTCTTCAGTGATCTGTGTGCTGTGGGTCATCAGAGAGGTCAGATTACCCCGGGCGGTTTTCTCGTACGCCCTCCCACCGCCTGGCGCAGCAGCCCGCCGGCCAGGATCCCGAGCGCGCCGACGAAGCCCACGAACCAGCCCACCTTGAGCGAGATGTCCACGGGATCGCTGCCGGGCTTGCCCAGGACTATGCCGTTGAGGAGGATCAGGACGGCGGCGACCATCCCGACGATCATCGTCACCTCACCCGGCCGCCAGGTGAGCGCGTGCCCGCGGATCACGATCCAGGCGAGGATGAACGGGGCGATGCAGGCCAGCGTGAGCAGCACGTCCAGCTTGGCGAATGTCTCCCAGGCCGTGAAGTCGCCCACGGCGCCGTGGATGGTGGAGTTGGGATTGCAGCCGGCGGGATGCCCAGGCGAGCTGCAGCTCGTGCCGAACCAGGGGAGGAACAGCGAGCCGAACAGGACGAAGGCGCCCGCGAAGCCGAGGAACTCGCCGACGCCGATCCGCCTCAGGTCGAAAGGCGCCGCGCCACCCTCGCCGCGCTCCTCGAACTCGTAGCGCAGCCGTCCTCCCCAGGCCCCGAGGGCCACGCCGGGGATGATGGTGAAGGCGAGGTAGACGATCTCGGGATCGGGCAGCTTCACCGTGGCGTCGCCGCCGATCACCGCGTGTCCGATGAGCAGGAAGCCGCCGAACAGCGTGCCGCCCACGAGGCCGCGCAGCGCACCCTGGCCCGTGCCGTACATCTCGAAACCGGCGAGCACTCCGCCGATGGCCGCGAGGATCACGAGCGCGATGTAGAGGCCCTTGGACTTGTCGAGCGCCACGCCGGTCAGGAACCCGTACGCGGCCGGCACCACGAGTCCGAGCGCGACCCTCGCGGGGACGGCCCGATTCAGCAGCAAAGGAGAGGGAAACCCCACGCCCCGCTGACCCTACCTCAGCATCTGCCACGGGGATAGGGTGAGCCGGATAGCGCAGTCCGACGAGAGGAGAGCGATGGCGGTCGTGAAGATCATCGAGCTGGTAGGGAGCTCGAACGAAAGCTCCGACGCGGCCGTGCAGGCCGCCCTGAACGACGCGAAGCAGACGCTCCGCAACATCAAGGCGGTGGACGTCGTGTCCACCGGCCTGCGCGGGGACAACCTGGACGAGTGGCGCGCACACGTGCGCGTGGCTTTCCTGATCGACCGGGTCAGCGAGTAGACCGGGACACCTGCCCGGGCGTTAGCCGGCGGCTGCGCCCGGGCAGGATCCTGATCCGAGGCGCGTCTTGTAACGAAGCAGAGAACAAACGGACTCAGGCTAGGCACGTCTCCCCGAACTGGCCTACTCTCTTCAACCGACCCCGCTGTGCGTCCTCGAACAACGCAAACAGCGCCCCCCGGAGGGGCCGAGGCCCTGCTCAAGGAGCAACTCGCAGGTCAGCTCGAGGAGGCCAGAAAGCGAACCCTCTGGCTGGTGGAGACGCTCTCGGTGGAGGACATCGAGCGCGTGCACAGCACCTTGCTCAGCCCGCTGGTGTGGGATCTGGGGCACATCGCGGCCTTCGAGGATCTATGGCTGTGCCAGCAGGCAGGCGGGCTTGAGCCGCTGCGCGCCGACCTCGCGGACGTGTACGACGCCACGCTCACTCCGCGCTCAGACCGTGGCGACCTTCCCTATCTGGAGCACGCCGAGGCGCGGGACTACATGGCCGAGGTGCGCGCGCGGGCGCTCGACGTGCTGGACCGCTCCGACCTGTCGGAGGATGCGGGGCGGCTGACCGCTCACGGCTTCGTGTGGGACATGCTCGCCCAGCACGAGCACCAGCACAACGAGACAATGCTTCAGACGCTGATGCTGGCGGCGCCCGGCGTCTTCAGCCCCTCGGCCCGGCCACTGCCGGCTCCCCCGCCTGGCCAGCGCCGTCCGGACATGGTGCAAGTGGAGGGCGGCGCATGCCTGCTGGGCGTCGACCCGGAGGGCTTCGCGTACGACAACGAACAACCGCGCCACGAAGTGGACGTGCCCACGTTTGAGCTCGACCGGCTCCCGGTTACCAACGCCGACTACATGGCGTTCGTGGAAGAGGGCGGCTACCGGCGCCGCGAATGGTGGTCCGACGAGGGATGGGCCTGGCGCCAGGCGGAGAACGTCGAGCTGCCGCATTACTGGACCGCCGACGGCGAGGCGCGGGCGTTCGACCGCACCTCGCCGCTCGATTCTCAGCGCCCGGTGATGCACGTGTCGTGGTACGAGGCCGACGCCTACGCGCGCTCGCGCGGCAAGCGCCTACCCACCGAGGCCGAGTGGGAGAAGGCCGCCTCCTGGGACGAGGCGGCCGGTGAGCAGCGGGTGTACCCGTGGGGCGGCGAGTGGCCGGGGGTGCGGCGCGCCAACCTCGACCAGACCGCCTTCGGACCGGCACGCGTGGGCGCCTACCCCGCCGGCGCCTCGCCCTACGGCGCGCTCGGCATGGTGGGCGACGCCTGGGAGTGGACCGCCAGCGACTTCACCGGCTACCCGGGCTTCAGCGCCTTCCCCTACAGCGAGTACTCGGAGATCTTCTTCGGCAGCGAGTACAAGGTGCTGCGCGGCGGCTCCTGGGCCACGCGGCCGAGCGTGGTGCGCGCGAGCTTCCGCAACTGGGACTACCCGGTGCGGCGCCAGATCTTCTCCGGCATCAGGTGCGCCGCATGATGGCCGTGGCCGACGTGACGATCGACTGCTACCTGAGCGGCTCGTCGCTGGAGTCGATGGCGTCGGATGTGCGCGCGGGCCTGACGCGCAAGGGCCTCAAGCAGCTGCCGCCCAAGTACTTCTACGACGACCGCGGCTCCGAGCTGTTCGACCAGATCACGTCGCTGCCCGAGTACTACCCCACGCGCAGCGAGCGGGCCCTGCTCAACCGGCGCGCTCCGGAAATCGTGGAGATCACGGGCGCGCGCGAGCTGCTCGAGCTTGGCTCCGGCATGGCGTCGAAGACGCGCGCGCTGCTGTTCGCGATGGCGGGCGCCGGGACGCTCGACCGCTACCTGCCGATGGACGTGTCGGAGTCGGTGGTGGAGCGCTGCGCCGAGGAGCTCGTGGAGATGTACCCGGGGCTGACCGTGCACGGGGTGGTGGGCGACTTCGAGCAGCACCTCGTCCACGTGCCCGAGGGCAGGCGGCGGATCGTGGCCTTCCTCGGCGGCACGATCGGCAACCTCTATCCGGACACGCGGGCGGTGTTCATGCGCGACCTGCGCGAGCTGCTCGGCGACGACGGGCGGCTCGTGCTCGGCACGGATCTGGTGAAGGACGTGGCCACGCTCGAGGCGGCCTACAACGACTCGGCCGGGGTGACCGCGGAGTTCAACCTCAACATGCTCCACGCGATCAACCGCGAGCTCGACGCGGACTTCGACGTGGACTCGTTCGAGCACGTGGCGTTCTGGAACGACACGGACTCGTGGATCGAGATGCGCCTGCGCGCGCATGGCGAGCAACGCGTGCGGATCGAGGCGGCCGACCTCGACCTGGAGCTGGCCGACGGCGAGGAGATCCGCACCGAGATCAGCACCAAGTTCACCCGGGAGCGGCTCGAGGAGGAGCTGCGCGGCGCGGGGATGGAGCTCGAGTCGTTCTTCACCGACGGGCTGTTCGGGCTGACGCTGGCGAAGCCCCGCTAGTAGGTTCCGCGCCGTGGACCTGAACGGCGCGCCATCTCTGGTTGCCGGCGGAGCCTCCGGGCTGGGCGCCGCCACCGCGCGAGCGCTGGTGGAGCGCGGGGCGAAGGTGGCGATCGTCGATCTCGACGGGGACAAGGCGAACGCGCTGGCCGGCGAGCTCGGGGGCGACACGCTCTCCTTCAAGGCCGACGTGACGAGCGAGGCCGACGTGGAGGCCGCGGTGGCCGCCACCGTGGAGGAGTTCGGCGGCCTGCGTTTCGCGGCCTCGTGCGCGGGAATCGGATGGGCAGAGCGCACCGTGACCCGCAACGGGCCGGCGCAGCTCCAGCCGTTCGAGACGGTGATCCGCGTGAACCTGATCGGAACCTTCAACGTCCTTCGCCACTGCGCCGCCGCGATGGCCGCCGGCGAGCCGGATGATGACGGCGAGCGCGGCGCGGTGGTGATGACCGCGTCCGTGGCGGCCTTCGACGGGCAGATCGGGCAGGCGGCCTACTCGGCGTCGAAGGGCGGCGTGGTGGGTCTCACGCTGCCGGCCGCACGCGACCTCGCGCGCCTCGGCGTGCGCGTGTGCACGATTGCGCCGGGCATCTTCGACACCCCCCTCTTGGCCGCGCTCCCCGAGGAGAACCGCAAGGCGCTTGGCGAGTCGGTGCCGTTCCCGTCACGGCTCGGGCGGCCGGAGGAGTACGCGCGCCTGGCCTGCCACATTGCCGAGAACAGCATGCTCAACGGGGAGACCATCCGCCTCGACGGCGCGCTGCGGATGCAGCCGAAATGAAGGCCGCGCTGATCGAGGAGATCGGCAAGGGCCCGGTCTACACCGACGTCGAGGAGCCGGAGCGCCAGGCAGGTCAGACCCTCGTGCAGGTGTCGGCCGCGCCGCTCAACCCCATCGACATCTCCACCGCGGCCGGGCGCTACCCGGGCGGCTCGCCGCAGACGCCGTTCGTGGCGGGACGCGAGGCCGTCGGGCGGGTGCTCGAGTCGGACTCGGTGGCCGAGGGCGCGCGGGTGTATGTGTCGGGCCTCGGCTTCTTCGCCGAGCGCGGGGTGGCCTCGGACGAGAACGTCGTGGAGATCGACGCCGAGGTGGACGACGCGCTGGCGGCCTGCTTCGGCGTGGCCGGCCTGGCAGCCTGGCTGGCGCTCGAATGGCGCGGCGACCTGCGCGAGGGCGAAACCGTGCTGGTGCTCGGCGCGAGCGGGGCGGTGGGCGCGATCGCGGTGCAGGCCGCGAAGCTGCTCGGCGCGGGACGCGTGGTGGCCGCCGCCCGCAGCGAGGAGGGGCTCGAGCGAGCACGGACCCTCGGCGCCGACGCCACCGTGAAGCTCGACGAGCACGACGACCTGGCCGCCGCGTTCCTCAATGCCTGTGACGGGCAGCTCGACCTGACCATCGATCCGGTATGGGGCGAGCCGGGAGCGGCCGCGGTGAAGGCCACGAGCTTCGGCGGACGGCTCGTGCAACTGGGGCAGTCGGCGTCCAAGGAGGCCACCCTCGAGTCGGGCTGGATCCGCGCCAAGCTGCTCTCGATCCTCGGTCACACCAACTTCGCCGCCCCCGCCGAGGTACGCAACGACGCTTACCTGCGCATGGTCAGGCACGCCGCCGCCGGTGACCTGACCGTGGACCACGAGCTGATGCCGCTTGAGCGCGTGGTCCAGGCCTGGGAGCTCCAGGAGGCCTCGCCGGGGCGCAAACTGGTGCTCTCTCCGAGCGGTGTACCGTAGGATTTCTCACTCCCTTTCCCCGCAGTAGACCCCCTCAGGAGGCCTCCCCAGATGCCAGACGCAGTGATCGTCGATGCCGTGCGCTCCCCCATCGGACGTGCTTTCAAGGGCTCGCTCGTGTCGATCCGCCCCGACGACCTCGGCGCGTACGTGGTGGACCAGTTGCTCGAGCGCAACCCGGAGGTGGACCCCGGCTCGATCGAGGACCTGATCTGCGGCTGTGGCCTTCCGCAGGGCGAGCAGTCCTTCAACATCGGCCGCATCATCACGCTGCTCTCGCGCCTGCCCGACAGCGTGACCGGCACGACCGTGCACCGCTACTGCGCCTCGAGCCTGCAGGCCATCCGCATCGCCGCGCATGCCGTGATGGCCGGCGAGGGCGACGCCTACATCGCCGCGGGCGTGGAGCACGTGAGCCGCGTGGGCATGTGGTCGGAGAACGGCCTGCCCCAGCTGATGGGCGCTCTCCAGCAGCAGGCGCCCGAGGGCGTCGACATCCCGCAGCCCAACCTCCAGAACGAGAAGCTCAACGGCCAGGATGGCCGCACCAACGCCTACATCGACATGGGCATGACCGCCGAGAACGTGGCGGAGCGCTACGACGTGAAGCGCGACGACATGGACAAGTACGCGCAGCGCTCGCAGGAGCTGGCCGTGGCCGCGCGCGACGAGGGCTTCTTCGACCGCGAGATCGTGCCGATCGAGCTGCCCGACGGCAGCACGGTGGACAAGGACGACGGGCCGCGCGCGGACTCGACGTTCGAGAAGCTGCAGTCGCTGAAGCCAGCGTTCAAGGAGGACGGGCGCGTGACGGCGGGCAACTCGTGCCCCTTGAACGACGGCGCCGCAGCAGTGCTGGTGATGTCGGACACGCGTGCCAGGGAGCTGGGGCTCAAGCCGCGCGCGCGGATCATCGCGTCGGCCACGAGCGGCCTCGAGCCGGAGATCATGGGCGTGGCCCCGATCGGCGCGATCAAGAACGTGGTGAAGCGCGCGGGCATGACCATGGACGACGTGGACGTGGTCGAGCTGAACGAGGCGTTCGCCGCCCAGGTGATCCCGATCATGGACGAGTGCGAGATTCCCCTGGAGAAGCTCAACCCGCACGGCGGCGCGATCGCCCTCGGCCACCCGTTTGGCATGACGGGCGCCCGCATCATGGCCACGCTGCTGAACGACCTCGAGTCAGACGACAAGACGATCGGGCTCGAGACCATGTGCGTGGCCGGCGGTCAGGGCATGGCGATGCTGGTCGAGCGCCTCAAGTAAGCCCCAGCGCTTACGGCTGGCAATGAGGGCGGCCGGACGCTGTCCAGCATCCCATCTAGCTGTTGTCCTGCAACAGCTAGATGGGATGGTTCAGCCGCAGCTCGCCAGCGCCCGGGCGTAGAAGCCCAGGTAGTTCTTCCAGTGGCTGCGCCAGTAGGCGCCGGTGTGGCCGCCTGGCCACCGGTGCACGCTGATCTTCACGCCGCCTGAGCGCAGGGCGGCGATGAAGGCGCGGTCGCCCGGGTCGAAGGGGTCGCTCGTGCCGGCGTCGAGCCAGAGAGGCTCCCCGGCGAACTTGGCCGGGTGCAGGCGGGCGACCCGCACCACGTCGTGCTTGGCGAAGTCGGACGAGTCGTCGAAGGCGCCGGGCGCGGTCTGGCCGGAGCTGGTCCAGATCGCGGGCGAGTGGCCGCCGACCGCGCAGAAGCGGTGGGGGTGCAGCCGCGCGAGGTCGAAGGCGCCGAAACCGCCCATCGAGATGCCGCCGATGGCCACTCGTTTGGGATCCACGCCGAGGCGGTCGATGGCCCGCGGGATGACCTCCCGCATCACGTAGCGACCCCAGGCCGCGCCGCGGCGGTCGTGCCAGTAGGAGTGGTCGCCGCCGTCGGGGAACACGACCACGGGGGCGCGCTCACCCTGGGCTGCGAGCGCGGCGAGCATCTGCTTGCTCAGGCTGCTGTCCTCGTTCATCCCGCGCCCGTGGAGGAACACGAGCAGCGGCCGCGCCTCCCCGTCGTTGCCCGCCGGCTCCACGGCGGTCTCGCGCAGGCGCGCGTGTACGAAGCGGCTGTGGATCACGAAGTGCGAGATGCGCAGGCCGTGGTGCGGAGGGCTGGCCTCCGAGCGGGCGATGGCGGCGCCGCCGAGCGCGGCAAGCGCCAACAGGACGAGCGCCTGGCGGCGCAAGCTACTCGCCGAGCGCCGGAATGCCGCCCATGAACAGGCGCGTGCAGAAGCGCGCCGCGGCATCGACGTCTGGGGGCTCGCGGTCGAGCAGATGGGTGGCGATCTGGAAGCCCGTGCCGACCATCGCCGTGGCGAGATAGTCGAGGTCGAGCCCCGGTAGGTCGCCGGCGTCGGCCCAGTCCACGAGGTCCACGAACAGCTCGCGTATCCCGGCCTCGAAGATCTCGTCGTCGGTGACCACGCCCACGAGCCCGGCGTTGCGGCGCAGCACCTCGAACAGCTCGCGCTCCTCGAGCACCAGGTCGAAGTACGCGCGGTATGCCCCCTCCACGCGCTGCTCCACCGTCCGGCCCGGCACGCGGCGCTGCGCGCGGACCAGGTCGCGGGCCTTGTCCGCCAGCTCGGCGATCAGGGCGCGGAAGACGTCGTTCTTGTCGTGGAAGTAGTTGTAGAAGGTCCCGCTGGCGAGGTCGGTCTCGCGCACTATGTCGCGCGCGGTGGCAGCGCCGAACCCCTTCTCTGCGAACACCTTCCGGGCCGCCGCCAGCAGCTTCGCCCGGTTCTGTGCCTTGAGCTCCTCCCGGCGCCCGGCGACCTCGTGCGTGGCGATGCCCGTTTCCACCTGCGGTCTTGTACCTGCCCCATTCGTTTAGGTCAAGCCCAAATGGACGCTTTTGCGGGGAGCCTGCGCGCCTAAAGGGAATACGGGTGTCCGTCGATAGGCGTTCAGGGTGTTCCGGCGCATCTTGCGAACAAATTCGGCATCGGTCCGTCAGCAATTGCTCGTGCGGATGGCTTTGGCCCTGTCCGCGGCGACCGTCTGCGTGAGCGTTGCCGGCGTACTTGCCGCCCGCCAGGAGGCCGGCCAGCGAGTGCGTGACCAGGCGATGGCCGCCAGGTCCGTGTTCAACCAGTCGCTGGCCGTCCGGAGCCGGCGAGCCGGCGGCGCGGGCGCCCGCAAGGCGGCGGCGATGGCCGCCCAGGATGCCAGCCGCGCTACCGGCGCGGAGGTGACGCTCGGGCAGCCCCAGACGAGCGGCCGCGTGTCCTCCTATCCCGTGCGTGGCGGCCGCCGGGTGACGATCGTGGCCTCCACCGCACCCGTGGCGAACGCCACCCGCAGCGCACTCTTCATGGGACTTGGGATCGGTGCCGGCGTGGTGCTGGTGCTGGTGTCGCTGCTCGTCTCCGGCGTGGATCGCGTGGTGGCGGCGCCGCTCGGCCGCTTCGCCGACGCGATCAAGCGGGTGGCCGCAGGCGACTCCAGCGCGCGCGCCGACGAGAACGGGCCGCGCGAGATGCGCGACGCGGCGACCAGCTTCAACTCGCTGCTCGTGAAGGTGGCGGAGCAGCGCGAGCGGCTCGCCTCGGCTGCCGCCAGCGATCCACTCACCGGGGTGACCAACAACCAGCAGTTCCACGAGTCGCTCGGCATCGAGCTCAAGCGCGCGCAACGCGACCAGGCTCCGGTGAGCCTCGTGGTGATCGACATCGACGGCTTCGGCTCGATCAACGACGCTCACGGCCGCGCCTTCGGCGACGAGGTGCTCCAGCGCGTGGCCGACGAGCTGCGCCGCACGATGCGCGCCACAGACCTGCTCGCCCGCATCGGCAGCGACGACTTCGCTCTGATCCTGCCCGGAGCGGATGGCAAGCTCGCCGCGACGATCGCCGAGCGCGCCCGCAAGGCGGTGGCCGATGCGTCCACCGACGAGCGCAGGATCTCCTGCTCCGCGGGTGTGGCGTCCTACCCCGACGACGCGCGTAACGGCACCACCCTCCTGCAGCTCGCGAGCGGCGCCCTGCGCTGGGCCAAGGCGAGCGGACGCGGGCAGACGAAGCGCTACGACCCCGAGAACGTGGCCGTCCCCACCGATGAGGAAGAGCGCGCCGAGATCGAGGGCCTGCTCGAGCGCGAGCAGCCGGTGATCCCCTTCTTCCAGCCCCTCGTCTCGCTCTCCACGGGCCGGATCCTCGGCTTCGAGGCGCTCTCGCGCTTCCCGGAGCCGCCGGGTCGCGGCCCGGACGCCTGGTTCGCCCAGGCGGCGCGCTGCGGCCTGGGCGCGCGACTCGAGGCCGCCGCACTGCGCGCGGCGCTGTCCAAGCCCGGCCGCCCGGCGGGCACGTTCCTCTCCATCAACGTCAGCCCGAGCACGATCTCGTCGCCCGAGGTGCAGTCAGTGCTCCCGGCCGACATGACCGGCCTCGTGGTGGAGGTGACCGAGCACGAGCTGGCCGACAACCTCGACGCGCTCGTGCACGAGCTGGCGTCGCTGCGCGAGCGCGGCGCGAAGGTCGCGGTGGACGACGCGGGCGCGGGCTACTCCGGCCTTCAGCAGGTGATGCGCATCCAGCCGGACGTGATCAAGCTCGACCGCTCGCTGGTGATGAATCTTCACGAGGATCCGGCCAAGGAGGCGCTGATCGACTCCTTCGTCCGCTTCGCCCGCCGCACCCGCGCTTCCGTGTGCGCGGAGGGCATCGAGACGATGGAAGAACTCAAGCTCCTGGCGGACCTCGACGTGACCTATGGGCAGGGGTACGTGCTGGCCCGGCCCGCGCCCGAGTGGGGCACGGTGGCGGGCTCGGTGTCCGAGTCGCTCCTGCGCTCCAGTCTGCGCAGCCAGGGCGACCTGACCGGCAGGGACGCGGTGCCGGAGAGCGGCGATCAGCGGCTCGAGTACGTGAGCGCGCGCCTGTCCAAGATCCACGCGGTGGAGGACCTCGAGGACGTGTTCGGGCTGATCGCGGCCGAGCTTGGGGCGGACGCGATCTGCCTATCGCGCTGGGTCCGCGACGACAACGCCGTGGAGACGATCATCGACACCTCAGGTGACGAGACCGGCATGCGCTACAACCTCGTCAACTACCCCTCGACCGCGCACGTGCTGAACACCGGCGAGGCGGTGCAGGTGCTGGCCTCCGACCCGGGCGCGGACCTCGGCGAAATCGCACTGCTGGGCCGGCTCGGCTTCGAGTCGCTCCTGATGGTGCCGGTGGTGTGCCGCGACGAGCGTCTCGGCCTGCTCGAGGCTTACGGCCGGGTGGAGCGCCCCTGGACGCGCAGCGAGATCAACCGCGCTCGGATCATCTCGTACCAGTTGGGGGCGGTGTTGGATGGGTTGGAGCGGCTTCAGGCCGCGAAAGTGCTTAGTGACGCCGTTCCCAGTTCCCAGTTGCCAGTTGCCAGTTCTTAGTCCGTAACGAGGACGATCTTGCCGAGCTTGCCGCCGGCCTCGAAGCACTCGTAGGCCTCGGCTGCCTGCTCCAGGGGGAAGGTCTCCGCGATCGGCACCTTGAGGGCCCCGGTGTCGAACAGCGGCAGCACGTGCTTCTCCACCGCGCGCATGGCGGCGGCCTTCTCCTCGAGCGGGCGGGAGCGGAGCGTGGAGCCGCGGAGGGTCCCGCGCGTGCCCATCAGCGAGCCGAGGTGGAACTCCACCTTGCCGCCGGCCCCGATACCGATGATCACGATGCGCCCGTTCGTGGCCAGCGAGCTCAGATTGCCCCCGATGTTGGGGGCGCCCACGAGCTCGAGGATCACGTCGAAGGGACCGTGCTCCTCGAAGCCCTCGGGCGGGATCACCTCGGCGCCGAGGGCGGCCACCTCATCGCGGTGGGCTTCGTTGCGCACCGTGGCAGTCACGCGCGCGCCGGCGGCGCGCCCGAGCTGCACGGCCGCGGTGCCCACGCCGCCGGCCGCGCCGTGCACGAGCAGGCGCTCGCCGGCCCTGAGCTGCGCCTGGGTGAAGAGCGCGTCGTGCGCCGTGGTGAACACCTCGGGGGTGCCCCCGGCCGCCGGCCAGGCGAGAGCCTCGGGCACGGGCATCGCGCTGCGCTCGTGCAGCACCGCCAGCTCGGCCTGGCCGCCGCCCCCCACGATCGCCATCACGCGGTCGCCCTCCTTGAAGCGCAGGGTGCCCTCGCCGAGGGCCACCACCTCGCCGGCCAGCTCGAGACCCGGGATGTCGGGCGGGCTGCCGGGAGGCGCCGGATAGCGGCCCCGCCTCTGCATCATGTCGGCGCCGTTGAGCCCGGCGGCCTTCACCGATACGAGGACCTCGCCCTTGCCCGGTTTGGGGTCGGGATGGTCCACCACTTTCAGGTTCCCGTCGTCGATTGTCACGGCTCGCATGCGCGCGGATGCTACGCATCGGTCCTGCTTCCCGCCGATCGGCCCTTTAGGGTGGCAGGGCGATTTGCGGTTAGGGGATTCGTTTCGCGGGGAGTTGCAGGCTGAATGAGAGCGCTGTCACTTTTCTCACAGCCGCCGATCTGGCGTGAGGGCCGGATCGGCCTCGAGATGGCTGCGCTGCTGCGCGACCCCGTCTACCAGGGTGACGGGGTATCGGACGCACGCGGCCAGCCCGTCCTGCTGATCCCGGGGTTCCTCGCGGGAGACGACTCGCTGGGCGTGATGACCAGGTGGCTCCGCCGCACCGGGCACCACACCCGTAGCGCCGGGATGCGCTCGAACATCAACTGCTCTGAGGTGGCCGTGAACCGGCTCGAGGAGCGCGCGGAGGTGCTCGCGGAGTGCCACGAGCAGAAGGTGGCGGTGATCGGCCAGAGCCGCGGCGGCAACTTCGCGCGCGTGCTGGCCGTCCGGCGGCCTGACCTCGTGTCCGGCGTTGTCACGCTGGGCTCCCCTCAGCTCGACCCGATGGCGGTGCACCCGCTCGTGCGGGTGCCCGTTCTCGCCGTGGGCGCGCTCGGCACGCTCGGCGCGCCGGGGCTCTTCAGCCATGGCTGCCGCACCGGCCGCTGTTGCGAGCGCTTCTGGGACGACATGCAGGCCCACTTCCCGAAGGGCGTGGACTACGTGTCGATCTACTCGCGCAGCGACGGGATCGTGGACTGGCACGCCTGCCTCGACCCGGCCGCCGAGCACGTGGAGATCAAGGCGAGCCACTGCGGAATGGCGGTGTCCGCCGAGGCGTACCGGGCTACCGCGGATGCGCTGAGGAAGTTCAGGCGCCGTGCGCAGCCGCGGCGACAGGATCGGCGTTTGCGGCGCGCGGCTTAGTTCCCAGTTCCCAGTCACCAGTCACCAGTCACCAGCGCTATTGCTCCGCGCACCTGGCCTGACCGGAGTTTCGCGAGCGCCTCGTTCGCTTGCTCCAATCCCACCGCTTCGACCTCGGTGCGTATGGGGATCTTTGGGGCGAGCTCCATGAACTCGTGACCGTCCTGGCGCGTTAGGTTGGCGACCGAGCGGATGCTGCGCTCGCCCCACAGGATGTCGTAGGGGAAGCTCGGGATGTCGCTCATGTGGATGCCCGCGCACACCACGGTGGCGCCCTTGGCGCTCGCTCGCAGGGCGGCCGGCACGAGCGCGCCCACCGGCGCGAAGATTATTGCGGCGTCCAGCTCCTCGGGCGCGGGACCCATCGAGTCCCCCACCCACTCCGCGCCCAGCTCGAGCGCCAGGCCGGCCGCGGCCTCGTCCCCCTCGCGGATGAAGGCGAACACGCGCCGGCCCTGGTGGCGCGCCACCTGGCAGACGATGTGCGCCGAGGCGCCGAAGCCATAGAGGCCGAGCCGCTCGGCGTCGCCGGTCATGTGCAGCGAGCGCCAGCCGATCAGCCCCGCGCAGAGGAGCGGCGCCGCCTGCAGGTCCGGGTAGCCCTCGGGGATCGCGAAGCAGAAGTCCTCGCGCGCCACCGCCCACTCGGCGTAGCCGCCGTCGAGCTGGTAGCCGGTGAACAGCGCGTTGTCGCAGAGGTTCTCGCGGCCGCTCGTGCAGTAGCGGCAGGTGCCGTCGGTGGCGCCAAGCCAGGGCACGCCCACCCGATCCCCCGGCGAGTGCCGCTCGCAGCCGTCCCCCAGCTCCGCCACCCGCCCCACGATCTGGTGACCTGGGATGAGCGGCAGCTTGGGCTCGGTCAGCTCGCCGGCCACCACGTGCAGGTCGGTGCGGCAGACGCCGCACACGTGCACCTCGATCAGCAGCTGGCCGGGGCCCGGCTCCGGCTTTGGAACGTCGGCCGCGCGCAGCGGCGTGCGGGGCTTGTCGAGCACCATCGCCCTCATCTCGCGCAATGATGGCGGTAGATGAGCTTCGGGCCACTCGTGGACGCCACTTCCCTGCGCCAACAGCTCGGCGATGCCGCGCTGCGGGTGGTGGACTGCCGCTGGACGCTCGGCCAGCCGGGCGCGGGGCGGACCGCCCACCTGGCCGGGCACATCCCAGGCGCCGCGTTCCTCGACCTGGACACGGACCTGTCAGACCCGCCGGGCGAGCGGGGCCGGCATCCTCTGCCTGATCCGGCGCGCTTCGAGGCGGCCGCGTGCGGCGCGGGCATATCGGGCGGGGATCGCGTGGTGGCCTACGACGAGTCCGGCCAGGGCGGGGCCGCGCGGCTGTGGTGGCTGCTCCGCCATTTCGGCCACGATGCGGTGGCGGTTCTCGACGGCGGCCTCGCGGCGTGGCGGGAGGAGGGCGGGGTCCTCGAGGCGGGTGAGGTGCCCGCCGCGCAGGGCGACTTCAGCGCAGCGGAACGCGCCGACGACACCGCCGGCGCCGCGGAGATCGAGGCCGGTGCCCTGGCGCTCGTGGACGCCAGGGCGCCGGAGCGCTATCAGGGACTCACTGAGCCGATCGACCCGGTCGCGGGGCACATTCCGGGGGCCGCCAACGTTCCCTTCGCCGAGCTGGCCCCCGGCGGTCGTTACCTGCCTCCCGCCGAGCTGCGTGCCCGTCTCGAGCGGGCCGGCTCCGGAGAGCTGGTGACCTACTGCGGCTCGGGCGTGAGCGCCTGCACGGTCGTCCTCGCGGCGGAGCTGGCCGGCCTCCCGGCTCGCCTCTACCCCGGCTCTTGGAGCGAATGGTGTGCTCGCGGCGGGCCCGTCGAGGCCGGCGAGGCGTGACAGATGCGCTCCGGCCGTCGAGCAGCGGGAGTACCATCGCCGGTGGGGCGCCACCCACTCGTGGTGGCCAGGACGATCCGTTGAGGCACGGGGAATGAGAGCGACGCCGGTACTGGCCCGTCCGGGAGGAGCGAGTTGAGGGGCGCGAAGGCGCGGCGCAGGGGGCTCGAGGGAGGTCTGATCGGTCTGGCGATCGTCGTTGCGGTCGCGCTCGTGAACGCGCTGACTTTCAACACGGCAGTGCCGATCGTGCTGCTCATCCTCGGACCGCTGGTGGCCTGCACGCGAGCCGGTCGGCGCGAGGTCATAGCGGTGTCCGCCGCCGCCCTGCTCGCGGTCGTGGTGGTGGAGGCCGTGGACCACAGGTTTGGAACCGGCGCTGACTTCCGGCGGCTACTGATCGTCGGGGTGGGCTCCGCCATGGCGATCTGGATCGCCGACATCCGTGAGTCGAGAGAGCACGCGGCGGAGCTGCTCGCCTCCCAGGCAGCCGTGGCGCGGCTGCTCATGTCGGCCGACACCCTGGCCGCGGCGACACTCAAGCTGCTGGCCACGATCGGCGAACAGCTGGACTGGGAGCTGGGCGCGCTCTGGACGGTGCGGCCGCGCTCGAGCACGATCGTCTGCGTAGAGGTCTGGGCGTCCTCCAGCATCGATGCGGCGGATTTCCTCGCCGCCACGCGCGCGGCGGAGTTCGCTCCGGGCGAGGGGCTCCCCGGGCGCGTCTGGAAGTCGGGCGAGCCGGAGTGGGTGGCTGACATTCTCGACCAGCGGAACTTCCCGCGCGCGGAGGAGGCGCGCGCCGCCGGGCTGCACGGAGCGCTCGCCTTCCCCATCAGGAGCTCGAGCGGGATCCTCGGGGTGGTGGAGTTCTTCGCCACCCGGCCGCGCGAGCCCGACCGGCCGATGCTCGACCTGATCGACGCGCTCGGCGCCCAGCTCGGCGACTACGTGGAGCGCAAGCTCGCCGAGGAGGCCGTGGGCGACAGCGAAGCCCGCAAGACCGCGGTGCTGCAGTCTGCGCTCGACTGTGTGGTGACAATGGACGGCAACGGCCTGATCGTGGAGTTCAACCCCGCCGCCGAGCGTACCTTCGGCTACACGGCGGCGGAGGCCGTGGGACAGGAGCTGGCCGAGCTGATCATCCCGCCCGACCTTCGCGAGCGCCACCGGGCAGGTCTCAAGCGCTACCTGACCGGCGGCGGGTCCCGGATGCTCGACCGGCGCGTGGAGCTACGCGCCATACGCAAGGACGGCAGGGAGCTGCCCGTGGAGCTGGCGATCACATCCATCGCCGTCGAGCCGCCTATGTTCTCCGGCTACCTGCGTGACCTCAGCGAGCGGCGCGAAGCGGAGGCCCTCCAGCATCGCCTTGCGGCAATTGTCGAGTCATCGGACGACGCGATTCTGAGCAAGGACCGCGACCTGGTAATCCGGAGCTGGAACCTGGGCGCCCAGCGGCTTTACGGCTACACGCCCGAGGAAGCGATCGGGCAGCACATCACGATCCTGATCCCGGACGACCGCGCGGGCGAGGAGGTGGAGTTGCTCGCCCGTGTGCTGCGCGACGAACGGGTGGAGCACTTCGAGACCCGGCGGCGTCGCAAGGACGGCACGATCGTGGACGTGTCGCTCACGGTGTCGCCGCTCCGCGAGCCCGGCGGCCAGATCGTCGGCGCCTCGGTAATTGGGCGTGACATCAGCGAGCGCAAGCGGATCGAGGCGCAGCGCGCCGAGTTGCTCCGCATGGAGCAGGAGACGCGGCTCCAGACCGAGCGCGCGGAGCGCCGGGCATCCTTCCTCGCCGAGGCACAGTCCGTGCTCAGCTCGTCGCTCGACTTCGCGGTCACCCTCCGCAACCTCGCGGAGCTGGCGGTGCCGCAACTGGCCGACTGGTGCTCCATCGACACGGTGCGCGCCGACGGCACGCTCGAGCGCCTGGCGCTCGTTCACGTGGACCCCGCCAAGCAACGCCTCGCGCGGGAGATCGAGAGCAAGTACCCCAACATCCCCGACCCGGAGCGGGGAGCGCTCAAGGCGGTGCTCACGGGCGAGTCGCAGCTCATCCGCGAGATCCCGCCGGAGATGATCACCGAGGCCGCTCAGAGCGACGAGCACGCCCGGATGATGCGGCAGCTCGGCCTGCGCTCGGCCATGGTGGTGCCGCTGCTCGGCCACGACCGGGCGCTCGGGGCGATCACCTTCGTCGTCCGCCGAGTCGAACCTGCATCTTCGACGACGACGACCTCGCTCTGGCGGAGGACCTGGCGGCGCGCGCGGCCGATGGCGATCGACAACGCGCGCCTGTACAGCGAGCGCGACTACATCGCCACGCACGCTCCAGCAGAGCCTGCATGCCGGACCGGCTGCCCGACATTCCGGGCGTCGACCTCGGCCGCGCGCTACCGCGCCGCCGGCGAGGGCAACGAGGTGGGCGGCGACTTCTACGACATCTTCCGCAGCGGCGAGTCCACCTGGGGCATCGCTATCGGCGACGTGCGCGGCAAGGGACCCGAGCGCCGCGGTGGTCACCGGCGCTGGCGCGCTACACGCTGCGCACGGCGTCGCTGCAGCGAGCAGCCGCCCAGCCGCGTGCTCGGCACGCTCAACGAGGCGATGGTGCTCCAGCCGGCGGACGACCGCTTCTGCACCGTCGCCTACGCCCGCCTCGAGCCCGGCGACGACGGCTCGATCCGGATGACGCTCGGCGTGCGGCGGGCACCCGCTGCCGCTCCTCCTGCGCGCCGACGGGTCCGTCGAGACGGTCGGGACGTCCGGGCACGCTGATCGGCGTTCGTGCCGGATCCCGAGGTGGTGGACGAGACGGTGGAGCTGCAGCCCGGCGACTCGCTCGTGCTCTACACCGACGGCGTGTCCGAGGCGCGCTCGGAGGCAGGGCTGTTCGGCGAGGAGCGCCTGCATCGACCTGCGTCCGGAGCTGCGCGGGACTCGACGCCGCGGCAATCGCGGAGCGGATCGAGAACGACGTGCTCGCCTTCCGCGAGGCTCGGCACGAGCGACGACCTGGCGGTGCTCGTGCTGCGCGTGCGCGACGACGAAGAGCTGCAGCGCGACGCTCGAGAAGCGAGCGGCTCACGCCGGTGCGGAGGGCCATCGCTGTGAGGGCCGGGCCAGGGCGCGCGCCGGGCGGTGGCGGGGCTGGCGCTCGGGGCGGCCGGGATGCTCTACGTCGCGGCTCGGCGGGAAGCGCGCGGAGCACGAGCCTCGGCGCCGGTCCCCAGACCCAGAGGGCCGGCGCCGGAGCCGGAGCAGCACCCGCACGAGGGCAGCGCCTCTCCCGGAGGAGCTCCGCCGGGCACGATCCGAGCTCTCCGAAGAGCTCGCCCGCCGCGCCGCCGGCAGCGATAGCTGACCACGCCCAGGGTGTTGGCTTCGCCCCCTTCGTGGAGTACTTTGCTTCCCATGAGGGGAGTGCCGCGCGTCACTCTGGTTGCCCTCGCGGCGGCGCTTCTGGCCGCCGCTCCCGCCCACGCGGTGATCCGGCCGCAGAAGGGAATGGCGGGCGTGAGGCTCGGCATGACGCAGACCCAGATGCGCGACCGCCTCGGCGATCCGACCAGGACGAAGCAGGGGATGAACGACTTCGGGCCCGTTCACCCAGTTCATCTACCCGCACTCGATCACGGTCACTTTCCAGGGCAACCGGCGGGTCACCGGCATCTCCACACGCGGCCGCACCGAGAAGACCGAGCGCGGCGTGGGCGTGGGCTCGACCGAGACCGCCGTGCGGCGGAAGGTGGGCCACGTGCACTGCGAGACGATCGCGGGCGTCGCACACCTGCCACGTCGGCAGCTTCCGGGCCGGCCACCGCGTGACGGTGTTCCTGATCTCGAAGACGGGACGGATGCGCGCCGTCACCGTCGGCTTCGTGCTCGACTGAGGTGGCCTCGCCGCTGCGCTTCACGGGCGGCGCGCTCGAGCTGCTCGACCAGACGCGGCTGCCCGGCCGAGGAGGTGTGGCTGCGCTGCGAGGCGCCCGAGCAGGTGGCCGACGCGATCCGGCGCCTGGCCGTGCGCGGCGCGCCCGCCATCGGCGTGGCGGCGGCGTACGGGCTCGCGCTCGGGCTGCGCTCCGGGCGATCCGGCCGCGCGCTTCGACGAGGCCGCGGAGCTGCTCGGCGTCCACGCGCCCGACGGCCGTGAACCTGCGCTGGGCGATCGACGCGGGCGCGAGGTGCTCTCGCGCGCGCTCGCCGACGGGCGCGAGCCGGCCGACGCTTTGCTCGAGTGGGCGGGCAGCGTGGCGCGGGACCGAGCGGAGGCCGACCGCACGATGGCGGCGGCACGCCGCGGCTCTGTTCGAGCGAGCGCAGCCGCGTCTACACCCACTGCAACACCGGCGGCCTGGCCACCGCGGGCAGCGGCACCGCGCTCGGCGCGATCGAGCACGCCTGGCGCGCGGCCTCGTTGGCGAGGTCTGGGTGGGCGAGACGCGCCCGCTGCTCCAGGGCGCGCGCCTGACGGCGTGGGAGCTCGACGAGGCGGGCGTCCCGTTCCGCGTGGTCACCGACGCGCGCCGCCGCGCCGCTGATGGCGCGCGGGCTCGTGGACGCGGTGATGGTGGGCGCCGACCGCATCGCCGCCAACGGCGACGTGGCGAACAAGATCGGCACCTACGCGCTGGCGGTGCTGGCCGAACGCCACGGGATCCCGTTCCACGTGGTGGCGCCGCTATCCACCATCGACCTCGCCACCGCCGACGGCGGCGGCATCCCCATCGAGGAGCGCGACCCCGCCGAGGTGACGGAACAGGGGCACGCGCTCAACTTCGCCTTCGACGTGACGCCTCACGACCTCATCAGCTCGATCGTGACCGAGGCGGGCGTGCTCGAGCCGCCCTACGAGGACTCCATCGTGCGCGCACTCCGGGCAGGATCCCCGGCGTGATCGATGCAGAAGCGCTGATGTCCGCGGCGCGCCGCCCGCTCGTGATTGGCATGGGCGGAGGCGGCGACGTGGTGGGCGCGCTCGCCACGGCGGAGGCCTGCCGCCTCTATCACGGCGCCGACCCCGTGCTGGGCGGCGTGACCTGGGAGCGGCGCGTGATCGACCCGCAGCCCGGGCCGCGCCGGATCGACGAGATCGACGGCGGCGAACGGCTCTCCGGCTGTGTGCTCGCCGCCGGCCCCGACACGCGTGCGGGCGAGGTGGTGTTCGCCGAGGCCCACATGGCGCGCTTCCTCGGCGAGCGGGTGCTGCTCGTGGACCCGCATCCGGGCAGCGCGGCGATCGCCGACGGCCTGGGCGAAGCTGCTGACGGTGTGGACGCGGACCTGATCGTGCTGATCGACGTGGGCGGTGACGCGCTCGCCCACGGGCACGAGCCAGGCCTGGCCTCGCCCCTCTGCGACTCGCTGATGCTGGCCGCCGCGGCGCGTCTGCAGGACGCGGGCCGTAACGTGCTCGCGGGCGTGTTCGGCGTCGCGTGCGACGGCGAGCTGACGGTGGAGGAGGTGATGGAACGCGTGTTCGAGGTGGCCGCGGCGGGTGGCCTGGCGGGCGTGCGCGGGCTCACCGAGCCGGTGGCCGATCGGATGGAGGCGGCGGTGAAGGAGGTGCCCACCGAGGCCAGCGCGATGGCGATCCGCTGCTTCCGTGGGGACACCGGCACCGCGGAGATCCGCCGCGGGCTGCGCACCGTCCCGCTCTCACCGCTCGGAGCCCTGACTATCTACCTCGACCCGCGCGCCACGGTGGACTCGGCCGCGCGCCTCGCAAAGGCCGTCGCGGACGCGAGCAGTCTCGACGAGGCCAACGAGGCGTTGCACGCCGTTGGCGTGCGCACCGAGCTGGATCTCGAGCGCGAGACACCACGCTGAACCCGGTGACTTCTACGCGCTGATCCCGCCGCGCCACGACATCCACCGCGTGCGCTCGACGTCGGCCGAGACATCGCTGTCGATCCATCTCCTCACCAACGACGCCGGCTGCGTGTGGCGGCATGCCTACGATCCGGAGTCGGGCGCTGAGCGCCCGTTCCGGTCGGGATACGTCAACGTGTCCTGTGACGACGACGCCAAAGGAGAACTCGCTTGACGAGGCTGTTCGGACAGGAGCACGTGGACCGTTACGTCGCAACCGAGGGCCGGGAGGGCCACGACTGGGAGGGCACCCAGACGCTGATCCTCACCACCAGCGGGCGCAAGTCGGGCGAGCCGCGGCCGCAGGCGCTGATCTACGGCCGCCACGGCGACGACTATCTCGTGGTGGCGTCGCGGGGCGGCTCGCCGACGCATCCCGCCTGGTACCTGAACCTGGACGCCAACCCGGACGTCGAGGTGCAGGTGTGGGGCGACAGGTTCCGCGCACGTGCCCGCACCGCCACGCCCGAGGAGAAGGCCGAGCTGTGGCCGATCATGACCAGGGAGTGGCCAGCCTACGACCAGTACCAGCGCAAGACGGCGCGCGACATCCCGGTGGTCGTGCTGGAGCGGCGCGACTGATCAGCGCGCCGCGGGGAGGCGCGGCGAATCGGTGCCGCTGGCGGCGCACGCCCGCTCGAGCAGCACGCGAAGCCGGCCCAGCTCGCGCTCGGCGGCCGCGGTGCGCCCGCGGCCTGTGCGCTTGTCCACCAGGTTGAGCGCCTCGTCGGGGTCGCTCTCGAGGTCGTAGAGCTCGAACTCCGCCGGCGTGCCGCCGCTCGGGTCGACGTACACGGCGTACTTCCAGCGCCGGTCGCGAATGCAGCGGATGCGGTTGGGCTGCCCCGGCGCGTTCTGGAAGGCCGTGCCCGCCTGATGGTCGTCGTAGGTGAAGAGCACCGCCTCGCGCACCGACTCCTCGTCGCCGCGCAGCAGCGGTCCGAGGTCGTGGCCGTCGAAGTCGCGCGGCGGGCGCCGGCTGACCCGTCAGGCCGAGCAGGGTGGGCACCACGTCCACGAGCGACACGAGGCTGTCGCTCTCGCGCGGCTCCGGGAAGAGGCCGGGGCTCGACACCACCATCGGTACACGCAGGGACTCCTCGTACGCGTTGAACATCTTCTGCCGCAGGCCGCCATGCGACATCGCCATCTCGCCGTGGTCCGAGGTGCGGACGATCACGGTGCGCGAGCGGAGCGACCCGGGATCCGCCGGGTCGCCGAGCGCGGCGAGCAGCCGCCCGATCTTGCGGTCCACCACCCGGTGCAGGTGCGCGTAGAAGTCCACGTAACGCTGCTGCTGCGCGCGGCCGCGCAGCGCGCCCAGGTACGACGCCTGCCCCAGCTTCATCAGCGCCTGCACCGTCGGCTTGTCGCGCAGGTCCTCGTCCACCGTGGGCGGCAGCGGCACGTGGATGTCGTCGAACTCTCCGGGGCTGTACCCGCCGGTCTCATACGACGCCGGGTAGCCGAGCACGTCGTGCGGGTTCACCAGGGAGAAGATCAGGCAGAACGGCTCGGGCAGCTCGGCCCGCGCCAGCCAGCGCTCGACCTGCCGTGTGTAGTCCTCGTCCCAGCCCTCGCCGCTCGTACCGGCATTGCCTCCGCCGAACGTCGCGGGCTTCGCGTCCCCGCCTGCGTCCGGCGGCTCCCACTCCGCGAAGCCCCAGTCGCGCTCGATCCGCGCCGAGTCGGCGCTGGTCCAGTCGTCGCCGCCGACCGGCTTGGACAGGTGCCACTTGCCCTTGAAGGCCACGTGGTAGCCGCGCTCGCGCAGCAGCGTGCCGAGCGTGGCCGTGCCGGGGCGGAGCTCCGGCTCGCTGCCGCTCTTCGGCCCGAGCCGCAGGGCTCCCCTGCCGAACGCCCGCCAGCCGCCGCCGCGGCACCTCCCCGCGGATGCCCAGGCCGGCGGCCGTCCGCAGCACGTCGCGGAGGTTCTTCGGATCGGGGAAGAGGTCGCCGCGCGTCATGGTCAGCGTCACGCCGTGGCGCGAGGGATAGGTGCCGGTGAAGATGCTGGCGCGGCTCGGCGAGCACATCGCCGACGCGATGAACGCGCGCGTGAAGTTCATGCCGGTCCGGCGCAGCTCGGCATCGCTGGGCGTGAGCGCGTCGAGCCAGCCGGGATGGGTGGGCCAGTGCTGGGGCGCTCGCTGCTGGTCCGTGATCAGCAGGACGAGGTTGGGCGGCGTCATCGGCGCTCCAGTCCCGCACCTTGCAGCGCGACCTCGAGGTCCTCGATGCGGTCCTGGCCCCAGAACAGCTCGCCCTCGAACACGAGCACCGGCACGCCCCAGTGGCCCAGCTCGTCGAGCGCGGCGGTGCTCGCATCCACGCGGGCCCGCAGCCTCGGGGTCCTCGAGCGCCGCGCGCGCAGTCGGCTCCAGTCGAGCCCGGCGCGCTCGCACACGCTCGCGCAGAGGCCCGTCGCGCGCTCACGTCCATCGCCTCGGACCAGATGCCGCGGCTCGCCGTCGAGCACGAACTCGCGCTCGCGGCCCACGTCGCGCGCGTGCTCGGCCGACCAGCAGGCAGCGCATCGCGCCCGCGCCGATCGGGTCGTGGATGCGCCCGAACGGCATGCCCGAGCCGGTCGGCCTCGCGGGCGACGTCGCGCAGCGTGTGCAGGCCTTGGCGCGCGGCACCGCCTGGCCGCGCATCGCCATCGGGATCACGCCGCGGTAGCGCGACCTCGACGTCGTAGCGGTCGGCCAGCGCGAATGCGCGCGGCGCCGCCAGGTACGAGTACGGGCTGCGGAACGAGAAGAAGAAGTCCACGGGCGCGGTCATGCGCGCGCTCGCCAGCCGAGCTCGTCGAGGCGCTGCTCGATCTGCGCAAGCGCGGTCGTGGGCGAAGAACCACTGCCCGTGCACCCACGCGGCCGGGCGTGTCATACGGGCCGCGGCGGCGCATGCGCCGCTCGTTGCGCTGCACGCCGTCGCGAGCTGCCGCCCAGCGGCGGCGCGGCGCCGAGCGGCTCCCGCCACAGCGCCGAAGTCCGCCCGCGCGCACCGGCCCGTCGCCGTCCGAACCACAGCTCGCGCATCGCGCCGACGCAGAAGCCGGTCAGCGCGGGCGCCCGGCGCGCGTCGCGCCACCCATTCGGCGAGGAACGCCACGCGATCGCGGGTCGAGCGGCTCGCTCGCGCGCCAGCGTGAGGCCCGCTGCGGCGCCGCAGCCGCCGCGCGTCCGTCGATCGCGTAGCGGCGCTTGAGCCCCACCGCGGGGTCGCCCGCGATGCCGCGTGCGCACCACCGGCAGCAGGCACGAGCAGCGCACCTCGCGGCTGCGCGATGCGCTCGGCCAGCTCGATCACGGCCACTGCGCTGCACGGATCGTCGAAGGCGAAATACAGCTCCACTCGCCCGCGGCGGCCCAGCTTGCCGGCGGCCGGCGGCACCGAGCCTGCGCCGGGCCAGTCGATGCGCGACAGCGCGACCACGAGGCGCGGCAGCACGCGGCGCGCAGCAGGTCGCCGGCCGACTCGCCTGGCTCATCGGGCCGTGACCGCCGCCGAGGTGGCCAGCACGTGTCCGCGCGCGTCGAGCGCGCGGACGGCGAACGTCGTCGCGGATGCCGGTCACGTCGATCCTCGTCTCGAAGCCCGGCTTGCGCCGACCGATGGCCACGGGCTTGAGCCGAGCGGCCGGCGCTGCCCCGCCAGCACCTGCCAGCGGCGCCACGTCGGTCGCACCGTTCCAGCTCGCGTAGACCGAGACGTTCGCCGGGCCGGTGCGCCGCGCGGCCGCCACCGGGCCGGGTCCGCGGCGGGCGCTGCCAGGCGAACGCAGTACGCGCGGTAGCTGCCGTCGTCCTGCGGGCAGGCTCGCGTCGAACAGCAGCGCGGCCGGAGGCGAGAACTCCGAGAAGAACGGCTGCGCCCCGAAGCCGACGAACACGTTGCCGCCCGCGAGCAGCTGCACGCTGCCCTCGCTCTGGGCCGACGTGTGCGTGGAGCGGCGGTACTCGCGCGACGAGCCGTCGCGCGTGTGCCGGCGGCGAGTCGAGCGCGCAGGATCAGCCCGCGCGAGTAGCGGGCCCTTCTGCGGCGGCCCGGCCTCGTCGTCGAACAGGCTGATCCGGTCGCCGCGGCAGCATCCGCGCGTCGTGCTGGAAGTAGAAGCGCGCGCCGCGGCCCGAGCCGGAAGTCGCTGGCCTTGCCGCCCAGCGTCCAGCGTGATCCGCCCGCTCGGCGCGCCCGACCTCGTAGACCGCCGAGGTGTCGCGCGCCGAGATCAGCACGCCGGCCCGCGCGCGCAGCGGCTGGATCGAGTTGATGTGGAAGGCGTCGTAGGAGGCGCTGTTGGCCGGGGTGGCGTAGGAGTCGCTCGAGCGGGATGTGGCCGAGCGCGTGCCACTCCCAGACGACGAGCCCGGTGCGCGATGTCCACCTCCTGGACGATCGAGTCGAGCAGCGGCGAGAGCGCGCCCGGCCGGCGTGCCCGGCAGGTGCACGAGCACGGGCGAGTAGATCGGTGAAGCAGCGCATCGCCCGCCGGGCGTGAGCTCGAACTCGTGGATGTCCATCTCGTAGCCGTTGCCGGCCTGCACCGTGGCGATCGTGCGATAGGAGCTGTCGGCGATCACGCCCTCGCCGAGCCCGAAGGCCGATGGGGTGACCGGTCCCTGCCACCAGGTCAGCACGCGGCGCGAGCCGCAGAGCGCTGGATCCGCGAGGTTGGCCGCCACCACCGGTGGCGTGAGCTGCCGGAACCAGACCAGGCGGCCGCGGCCGTCGATGATCATCGGCCCGCCGGGGCCCACCGGCGAGATCGTGACGGTGTTGTTGCTCCCGGGTGGACAACCGGGGACGGGCAGCGGCGTGAGGAAGATGTCGCCGCGCAGGCCCGGGGAGCGCTTGACGTCGTGATCCTGCGGCGCGAGCAGCGCGGGCTCTGAGACGAAGTGCTCGCAGCTTGGCCGGCTGGCTGACGGTGAGCGGTGAGCGCCGGCTGGACCGGGCCGAGATGCGCCACCGTGAATGACGAGCGCAGGGGAGCGCGGCCCCGGATCCGCACCACCACCCGCACCGCTCGCCCTGCACGAGCGGCTGCGCCGGCACGAAGCTCGCGCCGCGGTGGCGGGAGTAGGGGCGCAGGCGCCCGGGGTGCGCGCCGCTGCTGCGCTCCGGTCACGCGCACCGACGCGATGCGCGACGGCCTGACGCCGAGGATGCTGATCTGGGTCTGCGGCGAGGCGTCCGGCGTGCCCGGGGCGGGTGAGATCGCGGGCTTGGAGGCGGAGGCAGGAGCCGCGCACGACGGCGGGAAGGAACACAGCCACGAGCGGACGCCACCGCGACGCGAGTCCGGGTGCTGCGCCGCAAGTGAGCGTCCCTCGAGCGCGGCCATGCTTACTGGCACCCATTACAACAGTTATTGGAACGGGCGTCAACTACAATCAGGCTCGTGCCATCGCACGCACATCCCGCCGCGGAGGTCCCGCGACGGCGCCGGCTCAGCCCCGACGCCCGCCGCGACGAGATCCTCGCCGCCGCGCGGGGCCTCTTCTCGGAGCAGCCGTACACGAGCGTCACGACCGCCGACGTGGCGGACGCGGCGGGCGTGGCGCGCTCGCTCGTGCACCACTACTTCGGCGGCATCCGCGGAGTGTTCATGGCCGTGGTGGCCCAGGCGGCGCGGCGCTGGCGGAGGTGCGCACCGCCGGCCCGAGATGCCGCTCGAGGAGCGCATCGCCTACAACCTCTCCGCGGGCCTCGACGTGATCGCGGCGCAACCGCGAGACGTGGCTGGCCGTGGTCGGCCACGGTCAGGCGCTCGCCGATCCCGAGATCCGCACCCTCGTGATCGCGGCCATCGAGCGCAGCGTGGAACGCTCGCTCGAGGTGATGACGGATGTGATCCGCGACACCCCGGAGAGCCGCTTCGCCCTGCGCTGCTTCAACTCCTTCGCCACCGAAGCCACCCGCCAGTGGCTCACCGGGGAGAAGACCCGCGGGCAGGCCGAGGCGCTCCTCGTGGAAGCGTTCCGCAACCTCCTGCTCCACACCATCCCCGCGCTAGGCGGCGGGGCAAAACCAAGAGCCAAGAACTAAGAACCGGGAACGGTCCACGTATCGCCGCCGGCGAGCAGCTCGGCGAGCTCCTCGTCCCCGACGGCGGCGCGCGCGTCCTCGAGCTCCTCGTGGAGCCCCTGGGCGTAGGTGGAGCGCGCAACGGAGCGGAACACCCCGACGGGTGTCGGTCCGGTGGGCCGCTCGGCGAGATGGGCGAGGGCGAAGGCGAGGCTCGGGTCGCGGTGCTCGGGGTCGTGGATCACGAGCGCGTCCTCTCCCACATCGGCCACGTCGACGATCTCCAGCGAGCCGTCCGAGCGCTGCACCACGCCGCGCTCGTTGTCCTCGCCGAAGCGGATGGGCTTGCCGGCCTCGAGCATGATCATGTTGCGCTTGCGCGGTTCCTTCTCGCGCACGGCATCGAAGGCGCCGTCGTTGAAGACGTTGCAGTTCTGGTAGATCTCGACGAACGCCGTGCCCTGGTGCTCGGCCGCAGCACGCAGCACGTCGGCCACGTGGCCGCGGTCGGTGTCAACCGCGCGCGCCACGAAGGTGGCCTCGGCTCCAAGGGCCAGCGCCAGCGGGTTGAACGGATGGTCCTGCGAGCCGAACGGTGTGGACTTGGTGACCTTGCCCTGCTCGCTGGTGGGCGAGTACTGACCCTTCGTGAGCCCGTAGATCTGGTTGTTGAAGAGGAGGATCTTGATCGGCACGTTGCGGCGCAGAGCGTGGATCAGGTGGTTGCCGCCGATCGAGAGCGAGTCGCCGTCGCCTGTGACCACCCACACCGACAGATCCGGCCGCGACACCGCGAGCCCCGTGGCCAGCGCGGGCGCGCGCCCGTGGATGCCGTGCATCCCGTAGGTGTCCATGTAGTAGACGAAGCGCCCGGCGCAGCCGATGCCCGACACGAACACCGTGCGCTCCGGCGGCACCCCGAGCTCCGGCATCAGCGACTGGACGGTGGCGAGGATCGCGTAGTCCCCGCAGCCCGGGCACCAGCGGGTCTCCTGGTCGGAAGAGAAGTCCTTCTTCGTCATCGGCAAGGGCGTGCCGCCGCCGTTGCCCGCGTGCCCGTTCGTGGTGGTGCTCATGAGGCGAGCCGCTCCAGAATGGCCGCTTCCAGCTCGTCAGCAAAGAACGGATGCCCCTCCACCTTCGTCACGCTGTCCGCGTCCACGAGGAATTCCGCGCGCAGGATCTTCACGAGCTGCCCCATGTTCATCTCGGGCACGATCACCTTGCGGTAGGAGCGCAGCACCTCCCCGACGTTGTGCGGCAGCGGGTTGAGGTGGAAGAGGTGCGCGGAGGCCACCTTCTTGCCCTTCAGGCGGACGCGCCGCACAGCGGCGCGGATCGGTCCGTAGCTCGAGCCCCAGCCGAGCATCAGCACCTCGGCGCCGTCCTCGTGGTCCACCTCGAGCGGCGGGATCTCGTCCGCCACCTTGGCCACCTTCTCCGCGCGCAGGCGCGTCATCAGCGCGTGGTTGGTGGGGTCGTAGCTGATGTTGCCGGTCTCGTGCTCCTTCTCGAGCCCGCCGATGCGGTGGCGCAGCTCCGGCGTGCCCGGCACGGCCCACGGGCGCGCGAGGTTCTCGTCGCGCTTGTAGGGAAGGAACTCGCCGTCCTCGCCGTTTGGCTCGGTGGCGAAAGCCGGGTCGATCGCCGGAATCTGCGAGACGTCCGGCAGCTGCCACGGCTCCGAAGAGTTGGCCAGGAACGTGTCCGTAAGGAGGATCACCGGCGTGCGGTACTTCACCGCGATGCGCACGGCCTCGATGGCGGCGTCGAAGCACTGGCCGGGCGTGTAGGCGGCCACGATCGGCAGCGGCGACTCGCCATGGCGTCCGTACATGGCGAGCATCAGGTCGCCCTGCTCGGTCTTCGTCGGCATGCCCGTGGACGGGCCGGCGCGCTGAACGTCGACGATCACCATCGGCAGCTCGAGCATCACGCCGAGGCCGATCGTCTCCGCCTTGAGGTCAAGGCCGGGCCCGGACGAGGCCGTCACGCCGAGGCTGCCACCGAACGCCGCGCCCACCACCATGCCGGCTGCCGCGATCTCGTCCTCGGCCTGCATCGTGCGTACGCCGAAGCGCTTGTGCCGCGACAGCTCGTGCAGGAGCTCGGATGCGGGCGTGATCGGGTAGCTCGCGTAGACCATCGGCAGCCCGCTCTTCACGCTGGCCGCGATCAGGCCCATCGCCGTCGCGCTCGTGCCGTTGAGGTTGCGGTAGGTGCCAGGGTCGGCCGGCGCCGGCTTCACCTCGTAGTGCACCGCCAGTAGCTCGGCCGTCTCGCCGAAGTTGTAGCCCGCGCGGAACGCGTTCAGGTTGGCGTCGCGGATGCCGGGCTTGCCGGCGAACTTCTTCTCGATCCATTCGAGTGTGACGTCGGTGGGCCGCCCGAACATCCACGAGAGCAGGCCGAGCGCGAACACGTTCTTCGTGCGCTGCTGGTCCTTGGCCATGATGCCCTCGATGCCCTCGGTGGCACGCACCGTCATCGTGGTCATTGGCACGCGGAACACCTGGTAGTCGTCGAGCGAGCCGTCCTCGAGCGGGTTGGCGTCGTAGCCGGCCTTGCGCAGGTTGTTGTCGGTGAACGCGTCCTCGTTGGCGACGATCGTGCCGCCCTTCTCGAGCGCGTCGAGGTTGGTCTTGAGCGCGGCCGGGTTCATGGCCACGAGCACGTTGGGGTGGTCGCCCGGCGTGAGGATGTCGCGCGAGGCGAAGTGGATCTGGAAGGCGGAGACCCCGTGCAGCGTGCCGGCCGGCGCACGGATCTCGGCCGGGAAATCAGGCAGCGTGGCGAGGTCGTTGCCGAGCATCGCGGTGGCATCCGTGAAACGGCTGCCGGCGAGCTGCATCCCATCGCCTGAGTCGCCCGCGAACCGGACGACTACCCGTTCCCTCTCTTCGACTGCCTTTGTCACTTGGAGCCAGGGCGCGATGCGAATCAGTCGCGCTTATTCAGTGTAGTCCCGGCCGCGGTCGGCGCACAGCGGTTGGTCGACCGTTCGCCCCCTCGCCGTTGGCCGCTGGCCGCCCCGACGCCACACGGCGCGCGCCAGTTCACTACTCTCCCCCGCCTTCAATGCAGGGTGAGCGGCTATGAAGATTGCCGTCCCGAATGAGTCCAGTGGTGGCGAGCGCCGTGTGGCGCTCGTTCCCGATGTGATCAAGAGGCTCGCCGGGAAGGGCCATGAGGTGGTGGTTGAGTCAGGCGCCGGAGAGGGCGCTCTGATTCCCGACGCCCTGTTCGAGGAGGCAGGAGCGACGATCGGCTCGCTCGAGGGCGCGGACGTGGTGGTGCGGGTCACCGTGCCGTCGGCAGAGGACATCCAGGGGCTGCCGGGCGGCAGCATCCTGATCGGCTTCCTCGCGCCCCTCACCTCGCCCGAGACCACGCGCGCGCTCGCGTCCGCGGGCGTCACCGCGCTGGCGATGGAGGCGATTCCGCGCATCTCGCGCGCGCAGTCGATGGACGCGCTGTCCTCGCAGGCGAGCGTGGGCGGCTACCGCGCCACGCTGGTGGGCGCGCAGGAGCTGGGCCGCTTCTTCCCCATGCTCACCACCGCGGCCGGCACGATCCCGCCCGCCAAGGTGCTGGTATTGGGCGCTGGCGTGGCCGGACTGCAGGCGATCGCCACGGCGCGCCGCCTCGGCGCACAGGTGACCGCGTTCGACGTGCGCTCGGTGGTCAAGGAGCAGGTGCAGTCGCTCGGGGCGAAGTTCCTCGAGCTCGACATCGGCGCGGACGCCGAGGCCGAGGGCGGCTACGCACGCGAGCTGACGCCGGAGGAGCAGAAGGCGCAGCAGGAGGCACTGAACGAAGCGATCGGGGGCTTCGACGTCGTCATCACCACCGCCCTGATCCCGGGCCGTCCGGCACCCAAGCTCGTGACCGCGGCGGGCGTGCACAACATGAAGCCCGGGTCCGTGATCGTCGACATGGCTGGCGAGGCCGGCGGCAACTGCGAGCTGACCAAGCCGGGCGAGACGATCGTGGAGGACGACGTGGTGATCGCCTCGCCGCTGAACCTGCCGAGCACGATGCCCGAGCACGCCTCGCAGCTGTATGCGCGCAATGTGATGTCGCTGCTGGAGCTGATCACCGGCGAGGAGGGCGAGCTCAACCTGAACTTCGACGACGAGGTGGTGGCCGGCGCCTGTGTCACGCGCGAGGGCGAGATCGTCCATGAAGGCGCGAAGAAGGCGGCCGGAGCGGCCGAGACCGAGACCCAGCAAGGAGCGTCATGAGCCTCGTAACCGAGATCGCGATTCTGGTTCTGGCGGCCTTCGTGGGCTTCGCGGTGATCTCCAAGATCCCGAACACGCTGCACACGCCGCTGATGTCGGGCACGAACGCGATCCACGGCATCGTGCTGCTGGGCGGCCTGATCGTGATCGGCGAGGTGAGTGGCGCGTTCAACGACTTCATCCTCGTGATCGCGATCGCGTTCGGAACGATCAACGTGGTCGGCGGCTTCCTGGTGACGGACCGGATGCTGCACATGTTCAAGAAACGCCCGACGCCCCAGGCGGACGCCTCGCAAGACGGTGCCGGGAAACCCGAGGACGACTCCTAGATGACCGTCACAGCGTTCTTCCTGAGGGACGACACGTTCCTCGACTACTGCTACATCGTCGCCTTCAGCCTGTTCATCCTCGGACTGATGCTCATGACCAGCCCGAGCACGGCGCGCCGGGGCAACATGGTCGCGGCGGTGGGCATGGCGATAGCGGTGGCGGACACGCTCCTTCGCCACGGCATCCACAAGTGGGGCCTGATCATCCTCGGCCTCGCAATCGGCACCGCGGTCGGCATCCCCGCGGCACGCAGCGTGAAGATGACCGCGATGCCGCAGATGGTCGCGCTGTTCAACGGCGTGGGCGGCGGCGCGGTGGCGCTGATCTCCTGGGCGGAGTACCGCCACTTCGGCAACTCGCTCGGCTCGAAGCACCTGATCCCGACGCTGTTCGCGGCGATCATCGGCTCGATCTCGTTCTGGGGCTCGAACATCGCGTTCGGCAAGCTCCAGGAGCTGATCCCCGGGCGGCCGATCATGCTGCCGGGACGGTTGCAGACGGTGCTCAACGCCGCGCTGCTCACGGTCGCCGTCGTGTTCTCCGTGATCATCGCGTCGGGCACCCATTCCGAGCTGATGTTCGTGATCATCCTGCTGGCCGCCGCGGTGCTCGGCAACGCGATCGTGCTGCCCATCGGCGGCGCCGACATGCCCGTCGTGATCTCGTTGTTGAACGCCTTCACCGGCCTGTCGGCGGCTGCCGCCGGCATCGCGCTCGACAACATCGCGATGATCGTCGCGGGCATGCTCGTGGGCGCGTCCGGCTCGATCCTCACCAACCTGATGGCCGAGGCGATGAACCGCTCGATCCCCGCGATCGTGGCCGGCGGCTTCGGCGGCGGGGGCGCGGCGGTGGCGGCCGCCGAGGGCGCCGAGGAGCGCACGGCGCGCTCCACCACCGCGGACGACGTGGCCATCCAGCTCTCCTACGCGAGCCGAGTGGTGATCGTGCCGGGCTACGGCATGGCGGTGGCGCAGGCGCAGCACGCGGTGCGTGAGCTCACGAAGCTGCTCGAGAAGAACGGCGTGAACGTGGCCTACGCGATCCATCCCGTGGCGGGGCGCATGCCCGGTCACATGAACGTGCTGCTGGCCGAGGCCGACGTGCCGTATGACCAGCTCAAGGAGATGGACGACATCAACCCGCAGTTCCCGCAGGTGGACGTCGCGCTGGTGATCGGTGCCAACGACGTGACCAACCCGGCCGCCCGCGACGTCCCCGACAGCCCGATCTACGGCATGCCGATTCTGGACGTCGACAAGGCCCACTCGGTGATCGTGCTCAAGCGCAGCATGAACACGGGCTTCGCCGGCATCGACAACCCGCTCTTCTACAAGGAGAACACGTCGATGCTCTTCGGCGACGCCAAGGAGTCGATCCAGCACGTGACCGAAGAGGTCAAGCAGCTGTAGGTCGGAGGTCGCACCCCTTACTTCCCATGTGTGACTCGCTCACGATCGGCTGTGTCGATGGCACGCATCGGGTTCTGCAAGGCGACTGACGGCCTCACCCTGCTCGACAGCCTCCGGGCTCAGCCAGATGACGGACCAGTGGTGGCCGTCCAGGTCGTGGAAGCTGCGGCCGTACATGAAGCCGTAGTCGGTGGCCTCTCCTGCCGGCGAGCCGCCGAAATCGAGCGCCCGGTTCGCAACCAGGTCGACCGCGTCGCGGCTCCCGGCCGATACGCAGAGGAGCGCCTCGGCGCTCCCGTGCGCGTCCGCGATCGGCTTCGTCGTGAACTCCGCGAACCGCGACTCGGTGAGCAGCATCACGTGGGAGTGCTCGCTGACGGTCATGCACGCGCACCCGTCGTCGGCGAAGCGCTCGTCGAAGTCGAACCCGAGCACGCGGAAGAACGCCGTGGACGCGGGGAGGTCCTTCACGGGCAGGTTGACGAACATCAGACGGGACGGCGTGGCCATGCTGTCCTCCTGGTGGTTGGGGTCCCGGCGATGTAGACCGCGGGCGCGGGCGGAACTCATCGCTCAGTCGTTTCCGTCTCGATCTCATGCGAACATATGTTCGTGCCCAGGTCGGACGCCACCATCCTCCACGCGGACCTCGACTCGTTCTACGCGTCGGTCGAGCAGCGCGACGATCCTCGTCTCGCCGGGCGGCCGGTGATCGTCGGCGCCGGCGTCGTCCTGGCCGCCACTTACGAGGCAAAGGCGTGCGGCGTGCGCACGGCGATGGGCGGCGCGATGGCGCGGCGGCTGTGTCCGCACGCGGTCGTCGTGTCGCCGCGCATGTCGGCGTACTCGGAGGCGAGCAAGGCGGTGTTCGAGGTGTTCGAGAACCTCTCGCCGCTTGTCGAGGGACTGTCCATCGACGAGGCGTTCCTCGACGTGCGCGGGCTCGGCCACATCTTCGGCACGCCAGCGGAGATCGCGGCCCGGCTGCGGCGCGAGGTGCGGGAGAAGGTCGGCCTGCCGATCACCGTCGGCGTCGCCCGAACGAAGTTTCTCGCCAAGGTCGCGAGCGGCGTCGCCAAGCCGGATGGGCTTCTGGTGGTGCCTCCCGATGGGGAGCTCGATTTCCTGCACCCCCTCCCGGTGGAGCGCCTCTGGGGCGTCGGCAAGGTCACCGGCGCAAAGCTGCGCGGCCTGGGGATCACGACTGTCGGCGAGGTCGCGCGACTACCCGAGAGCGCCCTGATCTCGATGCTCGGCAAGGCGTCCGGGCGCCACCTGCACGCTCTGGCGCACAACCGCGATCCCCGGGTGGTGCGCACCGGCGTGCGCCGCCGCTCGATGGGGGCGCAGCACGCGCTCGGGCGCGCGCCGCCACGAACGTGGGAGGCCCTGGACGCGGTCCTGATCGCGCTCGTGGACCGGCTCGGGCGCCGGCTGCGTGCGGCGCAGCGGGTCTGCCGGACGATCGTGCTGCGGCTGCGCTTCGGCGACTTCACGCGCGCGACGCGCTCGCACACGATCGCTGAGGCCACCGCCCGGACGCCCACCATCCTCGCCACCGCGAGGGGACTACTTGCCGGGGCCATGCCGACAATTGAAGAGAAGGGCATCACGCTGCTCGGCGTCGCCCTCGGCAACCTTGACGACGACAGCGCGATCCAGCTCGCATTCCCTTTCGATCAGGTGCGCGCGACCGCGCTCGACGAGGTGCTCGATGCGATCCGCGAGCGGTTCGGCACTGACGCCATCACCCGCGCCGTGCTGATCGGGCGCGGGCGGCACCTCGCCGTGCCACTGCTGCCGGATTGAGGCCGCCGTGGGCTAGGTGTCATAGCGGCGCTCGCTCCACGTGAGGATGGCGGCGATGGCCACCACCAGCACGGCCAGCAGAACGATCGCCAGGGCGCTCGAGCAACGCCCGGATCGACTGGCTGGGCTGTCCGTCGGACCACATGCTCGACACTCACTCACTCGATTGGTCGCGCATAGCTGCACGATAGGTCATGCTCAAGGTTCGCCCACCGTTGGCCATCGGCGCGAGATGGACGCGGAGCGCTCCCGCCAGGCCCAATCCGTCCGGAACCTGACAGATGGGGTGTGAGCCCTCATCGTCAAGTAGCTGCGAACCCGTGCCGGCCGGCGCGGAGTATCTTCCGCCCCGGGTGGCAACTGCCGAGGCTGACAGCGCGGGGGTGTTCTCGTTCCCGAACCCGGTGAACGAGGTGTCCGCACGCCTCGTGGCGGGCGGCGTGGTGCTGATGAGCGTGCTCACCATCGCGCTCGACCAGCCCTGGCTCACCGCGGTGATCGCCTACGGCTTCGTGGCCCGCGTGCTCACCGGCCCCACGCTCAGCCCGCTCGGTCAGCTCGTCACGCGCGGGGTCACCCCGCGCCTGCCGTTCAGAGAGCGCCCGGTGGCGGGCCCGCCCAAGCGCTTCGCGCAGGCCATGGGCACCGTGATGTCGGTCACCGCCGCGCTGCTCGCGCTCGCGCTCGGCCTCCATACCGCGGCTTACGCCGTGCTCGGGGTGCTGATCGCGGCCGCCACGCTCGAGTCCGTGTTCGGCCTCTGCCTCGGGTGCAAGGCCTTCGATCTGCTCATGCGCGCCGGAGTGATCCCGCCCGAGGTGTGCGAGCGCTGCAGCAACATCCGGCTGGCCGGCTCCTGATCGGCGTGTCGCTCGTCGGCGCCGGGTAACACTTCGGCGTAGTGCCCCAGCTCGTCCTAGGTCCCCTGCTGCGCTACGTCAGCGAGACGGAGGCCACGGTCTGGGTGGAGACCGACGCGCCGTGCGAGGTCGCGGTGCTCGACCACAGCGCCCGCACGTTCGAGGTGGAGGGCCATCACTTCGCGCTGGTCCGCATCGAGGGACTGTCGCCCGCCACGGCCACCGAGTACGAGGTGGCGCTCGACGGCGAGCGAGAGTGGCCGCCGGCAGAGCACGACTTCCCGCCGAGCGTGATCCGCACGCTCGACCCGGACGGGCGCCTGCGCATCTCGTTCGGCTCCTGCCGCGTGGCGTACCCGCACCGCAAGCCCTATTCGCTTCCCAAGGACGAGCATCCTGAGGGCCGCGAGGTGGACGCCCTCTACGCGCTCGCGCGGCGGATGCGGCGCGAGCCGCAGGAGACGTGGCCGCACCTCCTGCTGCTGCTCGGCGACCAGGTGTACGCCGACGAGGCGTCGCCGAAGGTGCGCGAGTTCATCGAGAGCCGTCGCGACCCGAGCGTTCCGCCGGGCTACGAGGTGGCGGACTTCGAGGAGTACGTGCGCCTCTACTACGAGACCTGGGGTGACACAGACTCCTCGGTGCGCTGGCTGCTCTCCACGGTGTCGAGCGCGATGATCTGGGATGACCACGACGTGCACGACGACTGGAACACGTCGGACGTGTGGCTGGCGGAGATGCGCCGCAAGCCGTGGTGGGAGGAGCGGATCTCGTCGGCCGTGATGTCCTACTGGCTCTACCAGCACATCGGCAACCTCGAGCCCCGGCATCTGGACGACGACGAGATGTTCGACCGTGTGCAGAGCTGCGACGGCGACGCCGGGCCGATATTGCGCGGCTGGGCACACGAGGTGGCCCACGAGGTGAAGGGCGCGCGCTGGAGCTACGTGCGCGACCTCTGCGGCTCGCGGCTCGTGATGATGGACTCGCGCGGCGGCCGCGTGCTCGACCCGGCGCGGCGGGCGATGCTCGACAACGAGGAGTGGGCGTTCATCAACGAGTGCGCCGCCGGCGGCGACTTCAACCACCTGCTGCTCGGCACCTCGCTGCCGTGGCTGCTCTCCCCCGCCATGCACTGGCTCGAGGCTTGGAACGAGGCGGTGTGTGGCGGAGCTTGGGGCGAGCCCGCCGCGAAGCTCGGGGAAAAGCTCCGCCAGGGCCTCGACCTCGAGCACTGGGCGGCGTTCGAGCGCTCGTTCGAGCATCTCGAGCGGCTCGTGAAGTCTGTCGGCGCCGGCGAGCACCGCAAGCCGCCGGCCACGATCGTGGCGCTGTCCGGCGACGTCCACCACGCCTACCTGATGGAGGCCGGCTTCCGTCCCGAGGCCGGGGTGAAGAGCGCCGTGTACCAGGCCGTCTGCTCACCATTCCGCAACCCGCTCAACCGCCGCGAGCGGGCGGCGATCAGGCTGGCGGCGTCGCGCCCAGCCGCCGCGGCGGCGCACGCGCTCGCCCGCACGGCCGGCGTGCGCGAGCCCGACATGCGCTGGCGGCTGGCCGGCGGACGCGAGCCGTGGTTCGACAACCAGGTCGGCACGCTCGAGCTCGACGGCCGCCGCGCACGCCTTGTCATAGAGAAGACAGTCCGCAGCGAAGACGCCGATCCGAGGCTCGAAAACGTCACGGAAAGCTGGCTGGCCGACTAGCCAGCTGTGTTAGGGTGCCTCCTCGCGTGGGGCGCTCGATACGCGCCAACGGAGGGACTCGGAGGGAGCCAATATGAAGAGACTCGCGCTGCTGGCGTGCGCCTGCACGCTCGCTCTGCCCGGCGTCGCCGTCGCGAAGGACTTCGCGTCGACCGCGCTCAACATCGTGCCGTCGGGAGAGTGGGGAGACGTCCCTGTCCCACCGAGAGCCGACAGCCAGGCCAAGATGTACGACGGCCTCACGCCGCTGTCGGGCCACGTCACCACGCGCGACCTCTTCAAGTACTTCAAGTCCGAGCGGCTCAGCGCCAAGGGCCAGGGGCATCTGCGCACCGAGCGTCCCCGGAAGGGCCTGCGCATCGTGCGCGACCGCTACAACGTGCCGCACATCTTCGCCAAGACGAAGGACCTGCTGACCTGGGGAACCGGCTGGGTCGTGGCCGAGGACCGGCACCTGCTGCTCGATGAGGCGCGCGGCGCCACCCGCATCGCGGCGCTGGACGTGCCGGGCGTGAACGCGTTCTCGCTTGTGACCGGGCTCAAGACCTTCGTCCCGAGCGCGCAGGCCGAGTCGATCGTCTCCCGGCAGACCCGGGCACTCAGGCATGCCGGCAGGAACGGGCGCGAGGTGTTGCACAACATCGACGTCTACGTGAAGGGCGTCAACGCCTGGTACAAGCACGCCGGCACCCCCGCAAACCCGCCGTGGAACCGCAACGACATCTACGCGACCAATGCGCTCGCGGGCCAGCTGTTCGGCCGCGGCGGCGGCAACGAGGTGAACAGCGCGATGCTGCTCAGCGGGCTGCAGCAGCGGCTCGGCGCTTCGCAGGGCACGCTGCTCTGGAACGACCTGCGCGAGCGCCAGGACCCGGAGGCGAAGGTCACCGTGGACGGGCGCTTCCCCTACGACCCGACTCCCAAGCAGCTCGGCCCCGGCAACGAAATCATCGACGCCGGCAGCTTCCAGGCCACGCCGGAGCCCGGCGTGTCGGCCTCGTCCGCCACCACCCACCAGCCCGCTCACGCGAGCAACTTCCTGCTGGTGGCCTCCAAGCGCTCGAAGTCGCACCACCCGCTGATGGTCGCCGGACCGCAGATCGGCTACTTCTACCCAGGGCTCACGTTCGAGGAGGACCTGCACGCTCCGGGCATCTCCGCTCGCGGCGTGGCCCAGCCGGGCGGCCCGGGCGACCTGCTGATCGGGCGCGGTCCCGACTACGCGTGGTCGCTCACCTCCGCCGGCAGCGACGTGATCGACGACTACGTCGAGACACTCTGCGGCGGCACCGACTTCAGCTACATGTACAAGGGCAAGTGCCGCCCGATGGGCTTCGTCAACGCGGGCATCCTCAAGGGGTCGCCCGACCAGGCGATGACCTACCACACCACCGTGCACGGCCCCGTGATCGGGTACGCCACGGTGAAGGGCGTGCGCGTGGCCGTGTCCCAGAAGCGCTCGAGCTTCGGCAAGGACATCCTTTGGCAGCTGCCATTCGAGGACCTCACGCGCGGCCGCATCCATGGCCCGAAGTCGTTCTTCAAGTCCATGCGCGCAGTCGCCGTTCACGTTCAACACGCGGATTCATCACGGACCGCCACATCGCGTCCTACACCACGGGCTTCCTCCCGCAGCGGGCGCGCGGCGTGGACGGCGGCCTGCCCACCAACGGCAACGGCAGCTACGAGTGGCGCAGCTTCGCTCCCTCGCGCCTGCACCCGCAGGGCGTCGACGCCAAGGACGGCACGCTCGTGAACTGGAACAACAAGCCGGGGCTCGGCTTCCCGGCCGCGGACGACCAGTTCGACTACGGCTCGCTGTTCCGTGTGCAGATGCTCGACGCGGGGCTCGTGCACCACAAGAGGCTCAACCTCGCACAGGTGGTGAGCGCCATGAACGCGGCGGCCACCACGGACTTCAGGGACAAGTTCCTGATGCCCGTGGTGGCGAAGATGCTGGCCAAGGCGCCTGCCCCGAATCCGCGTGACGCGCAGATGCTCAAGCTGCTGATGCAGTGGCGCAAGAACGGGTCGAGCGTGCTGGACCGCAACAACGACGGCAGGGTCGACGACCCCGGCGCGGCCATCATGGACGCCTTTGGCACCCGCCTGTCGGACGCCGTGATGGACCCGGTGCTGGGGCCGCAGGCGGACGCGCTGGCCAAGATGGTCGGCAGGAACGCCAGCGAGTCGAGCGGCTTCACCGGCGGCTGGATCTCGTACATCCACAAGGACCTGCGCACGCTGCTCGGCCAGAAGGTGAAGGGTAAGTTCCACTTCCGCTTCTGCGGCAATGGCAACGTGACCAACTGCGCGAACTCGATCTGGGCCGCCCTCGACGCGGCCGGCAACGAGCTGGCCGCGGCGCAGGGTCCGGACCCGGCCACCTGGCGTGCGGACGCGAACGCCGAGAAGATCACGTTCCAGCCCGGGCCTGCTGCCGCTGAAGATCCGCTACACCAACCGGCCCTCCGGCATCCAGCAGGTGATCTCGTTCAGGGGGCATAGGAAGTAGTCCGGCCCGCAAGCGGCGTTCTGTACCCTGGCTCACGTGGCGGGGGATCAGCGCGTGGTCGACTACTTGCGCGAGGCGCGGGCCGATGAGCTCGCCCTCGCGCGGACCCTGCGCTCGCACATCGCGGAGGCGCGGCGAGGCGAGTACCGCTCGGGGCTGGAGGGCTATCTGCGGGAGACGCGCGGCCATGCCCGCCGCGTGGAAGCACGGCTGCACGAGCTGGGCGCCGGCGTGGGCCCGCTGCGCTCGGGCGCACGGGCGCTGAGGGAAGCTGGAGGCGGAATGCTGGCCAAGAGCCGCTCGCCGCTCAAGGGCAGGGGCACGCCGGATGAGAAGCCGCTGCGGGGGGCTCAGTTCGGCTGCGCAACGCAGGGGCTCGTGATCGCCACCTACACCGCGCTGGAGCTGGTGGCGGGCCGCGCGGGCGACAGCGAGACCGCCAAGCTCGCCGCCGAGATCCGCGCGGAGGAGCAGCGGATGCTCGAGTGGCTGCGGCACGAGATCGTCAAGCTCACCGACCCCTTCATCCGCGAGCAGCTCGAACACGTGGAGACCGGGCGCTGGTCACAGCATGGCGAGGTGAGCATGGACGACGTGCAGCGCGCCCTGGCGCGTTCCGAGGGCCAGGGCGCCGAGCGCAGCTGACCTCCGCCAGCCTCGACGGTTAACAATGCGGCGATGCCCATCGCCTTCGACGCGTTCGGCACGCTCTTCGACCTGAGCTGGTTGCGGGAGCCGGCGCGCGAGCTCGCCGGCGCGCGCGGGGACGACCTCTACGACGCGTTCTTCGCGCGGCTCCAGCCCTGGACCTGGCTGGCCACGGCGGCGGGCGCCTACCGGCCGCTTCCCGAGCTCGCCGCCCAGGCCTTCGAGTCCGCCGCCGTCGAGGTCGGAGCTGACGTGGATGCGGCCGGCCTGGTCGACCGGCTCACGGAGCTGCCGCTCTTTGCCGGCGCCGAGGAGGCGCTCGACGCGCTCTCGGGGCAGCGGCTGGCCGTCCTCTCGAACGGCACCGCCGCCGGACTCGAGGCGTTGCTGTCGCGCGCGGGCATCCGGGACCGCTTCGAGCACGTGCTCGCCGCCGACAGCGTCCGGCGCTACAAGCCGGCGGCGGAGGTGTATGCCCTCGCGCCGGGGGCATTCGGCGTACCGGCGGCCGACGTGACGCTGGTCTCCGGAAACAGCTGGGATGCCGCCGGCGCGAAGCTCGCCGGCCTCAGGTCGGTCTGGGTGAGCCGCGGTCGTCCGCCGGCCGCGGTCCTCGGCATCGCGGCGGACGCGGTGGTGGAGGACCTCCAGGGGCTGGCGTTTGCGCTGCGCCCGTGACGGAAACGCTCGTCCTCACTGCATCGACGACTGAGGAGAGGTCATGGGCGAGAGGGACGCACGCGACCAAGCCAGGGAGAAGGTCCGCGACCTCGAGCAGGATCCGCCTGACAACCTCGAGGACTGGCCCGACGACGAGGCCAAGTACGAGACCTTCGGCGGCCCCGAGGGCACGCACTCCTACGACGAGGGCCCGGAGGCGCAGCTCGGCCCGTCAGACGTCCGCCACCACGACGACGGCAGCGTAACCGTCGAGGGCGAGGAAGTGGAGGATCCGGAGGAGCTGAAGGGCGAGCCGATCCCGGGCGGCCCCACCGATAACGAGTCTGAGAACTGAGAACTACGAACTCGCGCCAGCGCGCGACTTCGAGCCCTTGGCCCCATTCTCGTGCTGCTCCTTCAGCTCGCGCTTCAGCACCTTGCCCGTTGCGTTTCGCGGCAGCTCCTTGAGGAACTCCACCTCGCGCGGCACCTTGTAGCGGGCGAGGTTGGACTTCACGTAGTCCTGTAGCGCCTTCTCGGTCACGCTGCCCTTCTTCACCACATAGGCCTTGAGCCGCTGCCCGAACTTCTCGTCGTGCACGCCGATCACGGCGGCCTCGGCCACGTTGTCGTGCTTGGCGAGCAGATCCTCCACCTCGGCGGGGAACACGTTCTCTCCGCCCGACACGATCATCTCGTCGCTGCGGCCCTCCACGAACAGGCGACCGTGGTCGTCGAGGTGGCCGGTGTCGCCGGTGCTCATCAACCCTCCGATCATGTCCTTGTTCCCGCCGCCGGTGTAGCCCTCGAACAGCATCTCGTTGCCCACGAAGATGCGACCGGTCTGGCCGGTGCGCAGCTCGTTGCCGGCCTCGTCGTAGATCTTCACGATGGTGCCGCGCGGCGCCTGGCCGGCGGTGCCCGGGGCGGCGCGCAGGTCCTGCGGCGTGGCGATCGTGGCCCAGGCCACCTCGGTGGAGCCGTAGAGGTTGTAGAGGATCTCCCCGAACTCATCCATGAACTGGTTGGCGAGGTCGCCCGGCAGTGCCGAGCCGCTGAGCGGCACGCACTTGACGGTGGACAGGTCGTACCTCTCACGCGTCTCCTTGGGCAGCTCCATCACCCGCTGCACCATCACCGGCACCATCGGTATCGAGGTGACCTCGTGCTGCGCCGCCGCCGCCAGCGCCTGCTCGGGATCGAACTTGCGCTGCAGCACGTAGGTGGACGAGAGCACGAGCCCTAGCGACAGGTGGGCGAACCCCCAGCTGTGGAACAGCGGAGCGGAGATGAGCCACTTCTCGCGTGTCTTCAGCGGGATCTTGGACAGCAGCGCGGCTGCCGGGTCGAGCGTCTCCGGCTGGCTGCGGGCAGCGCCCTTCGGGGAGCCTGTGGTGCCCGAGGTGAGGATGATCGTGCGCCCCGGATTGGCGGGCGGCACGAGATCGGACGGATCGCCCGCCTGGATCAGCTCGTCGAGCGTTGGATCGTGCGCCTTCTCCTCGTCGTGCCAGGCCACGAAGCGCTTGCGCCGGTGGCCCGCCTCCTCCAGCAGCCCGTAGAACTCCTCGTCGAAGATCAGCGCCACGGGCTTCTCGCGCTGCACCACTTCGGCGAGCTGCGGAGCCGCGAAGGCGGTGTTCAGGTAGAGGCCGTGGGCGCCCAGCTTGGACAGCGCCACCACCGTCTCCACGAAGCCGCGGTGGTTGCGGCACATCACCCCCACCAGGTCGCCCTCGAGCACGCCTGAGTCGGACAGCGAGCTGGCGATCGCGTTCGAGCGCCGGTGCACCTCCTCGAACGTGAGCGTGCCGAGCTCGTCGATGATCGCTGTCTCGTGCGGGTAGCGGATGGCGGAGCCCGCGAAGCCGGCGGCCGGCGTGGGGCCCCAGCGGCGCAGCGTGCCGAGCGTGCGCACGATGCGATCCGGGCGCTGTGGGCGCACGAAGCCGGCGCCCGCGAGCACGCGCGCGGTGTGCAGCTTGTTCATCGCCACCGTCAGCGGACTCACCTGGGTCTCGTTCTTGCTCACGGTCTCCCCCTCCAGTTCTGCCCGGAGCCGCACGAGCGACTCCTTGAGGTTGCCTCGCACGATCCGCGACGAGATCTGGTCGGTCACCGCGGAGAGGAAGCTCCCCGGCGAGTGATAGCTGAGACGCAGGGTCACGCGCGTCGATCCGTCCTCCTGCTCGCGCAGCCGCCAGCGGCCGCGCTGGTCGATGCCGGTGATGCTCGTCCACGCGATGTCCGAACACTCGTGGTACTCCACGATCTCGATGAGTCCGCCCACCTGAGCCGAGCCCACCTCCATCAGCATCCGGTAGCGCGTGCCGAGTCCGCTCTTGCGGCGTCCCTCCACCTCCCAGCGCGTCACCCCGGCGAGCACCTTCGAGAGGCCCTCCGCGGTGGAGATCAGCGGCCAGATCTCCTCCGGCGAGGCATTGATCTCGATCGATTCCTCGATGCGCATCAGCCGAGCACCGGGAGCCTGCGCTCGGCGGCGAGCGTGTCGAGCGTGGTCTGCATGCGGGTGATCACCTCGTCGTAGATCTCGTCCACGTCCGGGTTGCGGCCGAACTCCCTGCGCAGATGGATCGGCGGCAGCACCTCGATCGAGATCTTCGACGGCAGCGGCACGTGCCCGAGCATGTCGCCCACGTTGAGCCCCCACGGCAGCGCCAGCGAGATTGGCAGCACCTTGAGGCGGAAGAGCTTGTCGAGCCTGAACAGGCGCGCGAGACGCTCGCCGCGGGTGAGGAAGAGCGCGGTCTCCTGCCCGCCGATCGACACCACCGGCACGATCGGCACGTCCTTGGACAGCGCGAGCCGGATGAAGCCCTTGCGCCCGCCGAAGTCGACCTTGCCGGACTCCCACGACGGGCGGTGCACCTCGTAGTCACCACCCGGGTAGACGAGCAGCGCGGCGCCCGAGGACAGCGCCTTGTCGGCGTTCTCCGGCGACGCCGCCACCGTGCCGTACTTGCGCAGATAGCCGAGCCCGGGCATCGCCAGCACGAGGTTGTGCGCGAGCTGGAAGAAGCGGCGCTCCACCCCGAAGTAGGTGTTGAACGCGAGCGTGAACACGATCGTGTCCGGCGTGACGTTGCCGCCCGAGTGGTTGCCCACGAGCAGCACCGGCCCCTCCTCGGGGATGTTCTCCAGGCCGCGCACCCGGCCGCGGAACCAGATCGTGGCCATCAGCCACAGGCGCGGGAGCGTCTCGCGGATGTAGTCCGGGTCGCGCTCGTCGAGGTCGGCGCGCGGAATGCGGCGCTGCAGCTCGCTCGTCAGCGCGCCGGCCAGCCGGGCGGCCACGCTCGCCATCTCGCTGGCGGTGCCGGCGCCGTTGGTGGACGCGCGCTCCTCGGACACAGCCCCCTCCCTCATGTCGGCCATTCTCCACCAATCGGTGTCACTGTGCGCTTTAACCGAACTCTCACCACCTGTTTACACCTGCTTTAGGGCCTGTCTGGAACCTTTCGAGACCGGCGGTATCTCCCCCCGCGTCCGGGCCTTCGAGACGCCCTCCCCTGCCCAAGGCCCGGGCGCGGAGCCGGTACCCATCCCGTCCCGTTCCCCGGTATCTCCAGTGGGAGGAGAACCCATGGCCCTAACGATCGACGATCGCCCCGCGATCTCAGACGAGCTGGTGCACGCCCGAGAGCGACTCGCCGCGGCGTTTGCCGAGCGCGATCACGCACGCGAGCGCTACGACGCCGCGGTGGGCACGAGCTGCGAGCTCGGCGCCTACATGCGGCTGCGACAGGCAGGCCGGCAGGTGGCGGCCTGCGACAAATGGCTGCGCTGGGCGGAGTCCGAGAACCCGCTAGCCACCCCGCGGCCGGACCACACGCCGTTCGACGCATTGGTGGCTCTCTAGACGAGCCTTAGAAACCCCTTAGCGCGCGGGCGTACCATCACGCCCGTGCGCATCCTTGTGGTCGAGGACGAGCCTGCAATCGCGGACTTTCTGCGCCGTGGCCTGCAGGCCGAGGGCTATGCGGTGGACTGCGCGCACGACGGTCTCGAAGGAGAGCGTCGTGCGCTGTCCGGCGAGGTGGACCTGGTGATCCTCGACGTGATGCTCCCCGAGCGCGACGGCATGGACGTGCTCGACACGATCCGCGCGCGCAAGCCGGCGCTGCCGGTGATCATGCTGACGGCGCGCGGCGAGGTGGAGGACAAGGTGAGCGCGCTCGACAGCGGCGCGAACGACTACGTCACCAAGCCGTTCTCGTTCGACGAGCTGGCCGCGCGCGTGCGGGCGCATCTGCGCAGCCCCGAGCAGGGCCGCGCCACCGAGCTGTCGGTGGCCGGCATCCGGCTCGACTTCCTCACGCGGCGTGTGGAGCGCGGCGGCATGCCGATCACGCTCTCGGCTCGCGAGTTCGAGCTGCTCGCCTACTTCATGCGCCACCCCGGCCAGGTGCTCTCGAAGCAGCAGATCCTGAGCGCCGTCTGGGGCTATGACTTCGATCCCGGGACTAACGTGGTCGAGGTCTATGTCGGATACCTGCGCCGCAAGCTGGCGGCGCACGGCGGTCCGGCGCCGATCGAGACGCTGCGCTCGGTCGGGTATCGCTTAGTCGACCGTGAGTAGCTTCCGAATCCCGCGCGGGCTCCGTACTCGCCTCACGCTCTGGATCGCCGCGATCCTGATCCTCACCGTCGCCGCGAGCTTCGCCGCGATCTATCGGGGCACCGGGCAGCAGCTGCGCGACCAGCTTGACCGCGATCTCGTCACGCAGGCCGGCGCTTTCGCCGCCGCGCTCCCGCCCAACGACGAGACCGCGCGCGAGCTGGACGAGGCGATCAACCGCTACGTCACGCACCAGCCCTTCCGGGGCACGTCCCAGCTCCTCTACGCGCGCCTGCCGGACGGACGCATCGTGACCAACGAGCCCGAGCTGCTCGGGGTGTCGAACGTCCTCGACACCGAGCCCGAGTCGCGTGCCACCCAGGCCAGCGAGGAGCGGGCCAGCCGCATCCTGCGCAGGGCCCCGCTGGGCTTCACCACGGTTGACGCGATCGATATCGGCGGCCTGCGGGTGTACGTGCGGCGCGTCCAGCGCAGCGGCAGGACCGTGGCGCTCGTGGGAGTGGGCGAGCCGCTCGCGCCGGTGGTGCGGGCACAACACGGCGTGGCGAGGACGTTCCTGCTCGCCGGCCTGTTCGCCCTGCTCGCCGCGGTGCTTGCCGGCTACGCGGTGGCCACGCGCGTGTCGCGGCCGCTGCGTCGAATGGCTGGCACCGCCGCGGCCGTGAACGCGGGCGACCTCTCGCACCGCATCGGGCCCACCGACACGAGCGATGAGATCCGTGTGCTCGCCGAGTCCTTCGACAACATGCTCAACCGGCTCGACGACGCGTTCGCCCGCCAGCGGGCATTCGTGTCGGACGCCTCGCACGAGCTGCGTACGCCGCTCACCGTTGTCCGCGGGCAGCTCGAGGTGCTGGCGCGGCAGCCGGACGTGTCGCGCGAGGACGTGGCGAGAGTCACGCGCCTCGTGAGCGCCGAGACGGAACGCATGGAGCGGCTCGTGGACGACCTGCTGCTGCTCGCCAAGACCGAGGAGGGGAGCCCGCTGCACCGCCGCCCCATCGAGCTGCGCGATTACGTGCACGACGTGTTCAACGCGTTGTCGCTCACCGCTGACCGCGACTTCGAGCTGGGCCCGGTGAGCGACGTGACGATCGACGCCGATCCCGACCGCCTCGCCCAGGTGATCCACAACCTCGCGCAGAACGCGGTCGCGCACACGCCGGCGGGCGGGCTGGTGAGATTGTCGGCGGAATCGAATGGCCGCTACGTGCGCTTCGCGGTGGAGGACAACGGCCCGGGCATCCCGCCCGACCAGCGCGGCCGCATCTTCGACCGCTTCCACCGCACGGACATCTCGCGCGCGCGGAGCACGGGCGGCAGCGGCCTGGGCCTGGCGATCGCGCGTGCACTCGTGGAAGCGCATGGCGGGCGCATCCGCGCGGGCGAGTCCCCCGAGGGCGGAGCCCGGCTGGAGTTCGATCTGCCTCGCTAGACCCGTTAGAGGAGCCGTCCGTCCCCCGTTGAAGGTATGCGGCGTGACACGCCTCCTTGCGTTGTCAGAGGCGCTTGCGCGCGCGCATGTAGGCACGGCTGAGCACGCCCAATCGGTGGCGGAGCTGGCCGAGCGCGTGGGCGCGCGCCTGGGCATGCGCGGGCCGGAGCTGCGGGCAGTGCGCTGGGGCGCCCTGCTCCACGACGTGGGCAAGATCGAGATCCGCCGCGAGGTTCTGAACAAGCCGGGGCCCTTGACGGACTCCGAGTTCGACGAGATCAAGCAGCACACCGTGGTGGGCGCGCTGATGGTGGAGCGGATCGCGCGCTTCGGCAAGGTGCACCAGCTCGTGCGCTGGTCGCACGAGCGCTGGGACGGCGACGGCTACCCGGACAGGCTGGCGGGCGTGGCCATTCCCCTCGGCGCTCGGGTGATCTGCGTGTGCGATGCGTACGACGCGATGGTGTCCAACCGCCCCTACCGCTCCGCGATGAGCGTGCCCGAGGCTCTCGACGAGCTGCGCGCCGGCGTCGGCACCCAGTTCGACCCGGCCGTGGTGGATGCGCTCGTGACCGAGCTCTCGGGCGACACCAGCCTGCACGACGCCCGCATCGCCTGACCTGTACAAAGCCGGGGTGAGCGCGACCGGCGCAGAGCTGCTGGTCGGCGGGCTCGAGTCCGCCGGCGTGAAGGTGTGCTTCGGCCTGCCCGGGGTGCACAACCTGGCGGCCTGGAAGGCGCTCGACGGGTCTTCGATCCGGCTCGTGGGAGTGCGGCACGAGCAGACCGCCGTCTACGCGGCCGACGGGTACGCGCGGGCTTCTGGCGAGGTGGGCGTGGCGATCACCACCACGGGCCCGGGCGCGGCCAACACCTTGGGCGCGCTGGGCGAGGCCTGGGCGTCGGGGTCGCCGGTGGTGGTGATCGCCACGGACATCCCTTCGTCCATCCGGCGACCTGGCGTGCACCGCGGCGCTTTGCACGAGGCCTCGGACCAGGAGGCGATGTTCAAGCCGGTGACGAAGGCAACGTTCAAGGTGAGCGACCCGGGGACGCTGGGCTCCGAGATCGCGCGTGCGCTGCAAACGGCTACAGCGGCACCAAGCAGGCCTGTGTATGTAGAGGTTCCCACCGATGTGCTCTCCGCCGTGGGCGAGCCGCCTCCTGCGGAGGAGTACCTCTCATCGCTGCCGTTTCCAGCCGACGCGGAGCTCGATCGCGCCGCGTCCATACTGAGCGCCGCCGCCCGGCCGCTCGTATGGGCGGGCGGTGGCGCGCTGCGCTCGGGGGCGGGCGAGCAGGTGGGTGAGCTGGCGGAGCGGCTCGGAGCGCCGGTGTTCACCACCTACATGGCGCGCGGACTGCTCGGCGCCGACCATCCCTGCGCGGTTGGGCTCCCGCCACATCTGCCGGCGGCCGGGCGGCTATGGGACGAGGCCGATGCGGTGCTCGCGATCGGCACGGACTTCGACGGCATGATGACCCAGAACTGGGCCATGCCTCCGCCGCGCCACCTGGTGGCAATCAACGTGGACGCCGCCGACGCGGCCAAGAGCTACGAGCCCGAGCTGGTGCTCGTGGGGGATGCGGCGGCCGTCGGCGCCGCGCTGGCCGAGAGGTTGCCTGCGGCTGGGGATGGGAGTGAGCTGCGCTCGCGACTCGACGCCGTCCGCGGCGAGGCGCTCGAGGAACTGCGGCGCGAGCATCCTGACGAGATGGGCTTCCTGTCGGTGTTCGAGGAGGCGGTGCCGCCGGACGCGGTGGTGGTGGCCGACATGTGCATCGCCGGCTACTGGCTGGGGGCGTTGCATCCGGTGTCCGCCCCTCGCCACCTCGCCTACCCGATGGGCTGGGGCACCCTCGGCTACGGCTTTCCGCTGTCGATCGGCTCGGCGCTGGCGGGCACGGGGCCGGTGGTGAGCGTGTCGGGGGACGGCGGCTTCCTCTACGCCTGCGGCGAGCTGGCCACGGTGGCGCAGGAGCAGATCCCGATGACCGCCGTGATCGTGGACGACGGCGGTTACGGCATGTTGCGCTTCGACCAGCGCCACCGCGGCGAGCCCACTTTCGGGGTCGACCTGAAGACGCCGGACTTCGAGGCGATGGCGCGCTCCTTCGGCATCGAGGCGGAGACCGTGGACGGCCTCGGCGAGGACTTCGGGCGGGCGCTGAAGCGCCAAATCGGGGTCGACGCGCCGACCGTGCTGGTGGCGCGGGCGGCCCTCGAACCGCCCCCCACCACCTCGCCCCGCTGGTACCGCCGGACTGCTTAGAGCCCGTTTTCGGTATCTATGGGGTAGTGGAGGGGCCGCCGACAAGACGCTTTCCGTCCGCGCTCACGTCGCACGCCGACCAGGAGCAGATGGTGGAGGAGATCCGCAGCATCTCCTTCCCAAGTGCGATGCGCGGCTACGAGCCGGGACGCCGTGGACGCCTACGTGGAGCGCGTGAACCGGCTGATCGCGGAGCTCGAGATCAGCCGCTCGCCCGAGTCCGCCGTGAAGCACGCTGTGGCCCAGGTGAGCGAGGAGACGCGCGGCATCCTCGAGCGAGCGCACGAGACGGCCGAGCAGATCACCACCCGCTCACGCGCCCAGGCAGACGACCGGCTCCAGCAGGCCGAGCGCGAGGCCGCCGAGGTACGCGAGGCGGCGGAGCGCCGGGTGCACGAGCTGGACGCCGATGCCGAGGCCATCTGGGCCGAGCGCCTTCGCCTCATCGAAGACGTGCGCGACGTGGCGGACCGCCTTATGGCCGTGGCGGACGAGGCGGCCGCCCGCTTCCCCAGCGCTCACGGCGACGCCGACGAGACGCAGGCGCTCCCCGCGCCGCCGCCGAGGACGCCGACACCACGGAAGTGGTGGACGGCGAGGTGGACGAGCCCGAGGCCCAGCCCTAAGCGCCACGAACTGCAACTTAATCCCGCATAGCGAGAAGAACTTGCAGTTGATGGATCCTGAGTAACTAGTCCGGCAGGCGGAAGCCGACGTCGCCGGTGATGTCCGCGACGTCCATCTGCGCCTTCTGCAGCTTGCCGGCGTAGTCCCAGTTCATCGACTGCCAGCGGGTGAACTGGTCGAGCACCCAGATGCCCGACTGGCGCGCGCCGTTGCCCGACTTGCCGTTGCCGCCGAAGGGCAGGTGCGCCTCGGCGCCGGAGGTGGAGTTGTTCACGCTCACCATGCCGGCGCTCACGCGGCGGCGGAACTCGAAGGCGCTCTTCGGGTCGGTCGTGTAGATCGCCGACGAGAGCCCGTAGCCGTGGCCGTTGGCGAGCTCGATCATCTCGTCGAAGGTCGAGAACGTGGCCACGCCCACGATCGGGCCGAAGGTCTCCGTGGAGTAGAGCGCGTCCTCGCGGCGCACGCCGTCCACGATCGTGGGGTGGCAGAAGATGCCCGCGTCGGGATCGCCGACGAAGCCCTCGCGCGGCGAGTCGGACGTGATGCGCCCGGTGGCGGTCGAGCCGTGCACCGTGTGGTGGTCCTCGATCAGGTCGAGCCAGCCGAGGAAGCGCTCCAGGAAGCGCTCGTGGATCATCGGGCCGTAGATCACGTCCTGCATCGGGTCGCCCACCGCGGCGCCCTCCACCGCCTTCACGAAGCGCGACATGAACTCGTCGTGCACGTCCTCGTGGACCATCACCGTGCCGAGCGAGGTGCAGCGCTGGCCGGCCGTGCCGAAGCCGCTGAACAGCGCACCCTCCACGGCCAGGTCGAGGTCGGCGTCCGGCATCACCACGAGCGGGTTCTTGCCGCCGAGCTCGAGGCAGGGCTGCTGGATGTGGCGGCCGCAGAGCTCGCCGATCCGGCGGCCGACCTCGGACGAGCCGGTGAAGCCCACCTTGTCCACGAGCCCGGCGCCGAGCGCCTGCTCGAGGCCCTCGAAGGCGGTCGGGCCCGTCGCACTGCACCAGGTTGAGCACGCCGTCGGGCAGGCCGCCGTGCAGGAACAGCTCGGCCAGCGCCTCCCCCACCGCGGGCGCGTACTCGGCCGGCTTCCACACCACGGAGTTGCCGCACAGCAGCGCCGGCACGATGTACCACGACGGCACGGCCACCGGGAAGTTGCCGGCCGTGATGATCGCGGCCACGCCCACCGGCGTGCGGAAGGTGAAGAGCTGCTTGTCCGGCATCTCGGACGGCACGGTCTGGCCGTACAGGCGCCGGCCCTCGGACACGAAGAAGTTGCAGGTGTCGATGATCTCCTGCACCTCGCCGAGCGACTCCGCATAGGGCTTGCCGATCTCGCGCGTGACGAGGCGGGAGAGCGCCTCCTTGTTGTCCTCCACCAGCCGGCCGATCTGCTGGATCGCCCGGCCGCGGACGGGAGCGGGCACCTCCGCCCACGCCTGCTGAGCGTCGCGTGCGGCCTGGCATGCGGCGACGAAGGTGGACGCGTCGCCGAGCAGCGCCTCGGCCACGACGTCGGAGGTGCGCGCCGGGTTGGTGGAGGTGAGACGCCCGCCTGGGGCGTCCGTCTGGGGCTGGCCGCCGATCACGGAGGCGACGGTGCGGGAAGAGGCGAGGGTGTCAGTCATGCCCTGGATCGTAGAACCGGCGCCCAATGGACACTTTCCGGATATGTTGCAGGCGCGGAATCGAGGCAGGGGGGATGTTCGTGCGGGGTCGAATCGTGCTGCTCGGAGCGCTGTGCGCGCTCGCCACCGCCGCGCCTGCGGGCGCGGCCACCGGATCGCTCTACAGCGGGCCCGGCCCGCGCCCGGGGCCCGACCTCCTCTACGCGCCGCCGGCCAGCGCCCCGCAGCTCGGCAACGCCGGCATCTGGCACGCGCAGCCCATCCTGGTCTCCGGCGCGAGCGCCTACCGCGACGGTGAGTTCCTCTACCAGGACTTCCTCTACGACGACCACGGCGCGAACGGCAGCGTGCCCGATCCCGGCGACCCGCGCACGGGCGGCAACACCTTCTCGCAGCCGAACGGCACCTACACCTACCCCACGGATCCGGCCTACGCGGGCAACGCGGCCGACCTCGTGGAGCTGCGCGTGAAACCGACCGCAACCGCCACGGCCTTCCGGATCACGCTGAACACCATGAAGGATCCCTCGCTCGTGGCCACCACGGTCGCGATCGGGGACAGCGAGCAGCCGCGGCAGTTCCCCCACGGGGCCAACGCGAGCGCGCCCGCGCAGTGGTTCGTGACCGTCCACGGCCAGAGCGCGGACATGCTCAACGCCGCCACGGGCAAGGCGGCGCCCAGCGCGCCCACCGTGAATGTGGACCGTGCGCGCCGCCAGATCACGGTGCTGGTGCCGCACTCGGACTGGAACCCGGGCCGCGACACCGTGCGGCTCGCGGCCGGCACCGGCCTCTGGGACAAGGCGGCGAACTCCTACCTGATCCCCCAGCAGGCCGCCGACGCGACGCGCCCGGGAGGAGCGGGGACGCTGAACAAGCCCACCGCCTTCTTCAACGTGGCGTTCCGCTTCGACGAGCCGATGCCGGATCCCACCGACCCGGCCGGCACCGCCACGAACGCCGCCTGGTGGCGCGACAGCGCGCAGGGCGCCGCGCTGAAGAACGGCGACCTTTCCAGCTTCCATGCCTACGTGGACTTTGCGAAGCTCGCGCGGAGGTCCACCGACAACAGCGGGGTGCCGAGGACCGGTCCGATGGACCGCATCCTCGCGAGCCACTTCGAGACCGAGCAGGGCACCGACTACTCGACCACCTGCCAGTCGGCAACCGAGTGCAAGGGCGAGCTGCGCGGCCGGCTCCAGCCGTACGCGATCTACGTGCCCAAGCAGGCGCAGCCCGCGAGCGGCTACGGCCTCACGCTGCTGCTCCACTCGCTCGGCGCGAGCTTCAACCAGTACCTGGGCTCGCGCAACCAGTCGCAGATCGGCGAGCGCGGACCGGGCTCGATCGTGATCACGCCGGAGGGCCGCGGACCGGACGGCTGGTACTACGACTACGCGGGCGCCGACACCTTCGAGGTGTGGGCGGACGTGGCGGCGCACTACAGGCTCGACCCGGCCTGGACGGCGATCTCGGGGTACAGCATGGGCGGCTACGGCACCTACAAGTTCGCCACTCAGTACCCGGACCTGTTCGCCAAGGGACAGCCGGTGGTGGGCCCGCCCGGGCTCGGCGTGTGGGTGCCGCCGGCCCCGCCCGAGCCGGGTGGAGACGGCAGCAACACGAACAACATGCTCCCCTCGCTGCGCAACATCCCGTTCCTGATCTGGAACGCGGTCACCGACGAGCTGGTGCCCTACCTGGGCGTGGTGCAGCAGGCGACCACGTTCGACCAGCTCGGCTACCGCTACGAGCTCGACTCGTTCGCGCCGGCCGACCACCTCACGCTGGCGATCAACGACCAGTACCAGCCGGCCGCCGACTTCCTCGGCACGACCAAGGTGGACCGCGATCCCGCGCACGTCACCTACGTGGTCAACCCCAAGATGGACTTCCCGGAGATGGGCGGGCCGGCAAACCACGCGTACTGGCTGTCAGGCCTCAACCTGCGCGACTCGGGCGGCGACGCTCCGCGGGGCATGATCGACGTGCGCTCGGAGGGTTCCGGCACGGGCGACCCACAGGCGCTGCCCACCCAGCGCGGAGCGGGCGCACTGACGGGCGGCACGCTGCCGGCGATCGCCTACACGAGCCAATCGCGCCGCTGGGGCCCGGTGCCGCCGGCGCTCACGCGCAACCGGCTGGACATAGACGCCCAGAACATCTCGGCGCTGACGATCGACCCGAGGCGAGCCCACGTGAGCTGCGGGGCCGCCCTCGACGTCAAGACGGACGGCCCCGTGAGCGTCACGCTTGCGGGTTGCGGCCGGACGGAGTCGTTCGGCTAAGCCGGTACCGCAGCCTCGTCCTTGAGGGCCTTCCGGATCTCGTCGCGGAGCTCCGGTGTGTCCTCGTGGCCGTGGGCCGAGATGGCGTGCTCGCTGGCGGCTGCCACCACCTCTTCCTCGGTGCCGGCGATGTACAGCGAGCAGTTGTTCTCGCTCGGCATCTCACGGCAGTCAACGAACTTGCGGGCCATTGGGACCTCCTCTTGTCGAGTCCCTGCGGCACCAGTTCTACCCCGCTCGGGTGAGGCGGTCAAGACATCGCTCAAGCTGGCACAGCGACGGTCGATTTACGGGTAGCGATGACCCCTGACCAGATCACGCGCAACGCTGCCGCCATCGCCGGCGCAGTCAAGATGCTCGAGCGCGAGATCGCCTCGTTCCAGGACCAACTCTCGGTGAGCGCGTCGACGGACGAGACGCGCCGTCAGATCTCCGACTACCTCACCGAGCTGCACTTCCACTTCCGCACGCTCAGCGCCCGCGCCGACCGGCTCGAGTCGGAGACGCGCACGCTGCTCGGCACGGGCAGCGCGGCGACTACGGCCTAGCGCCGCAGTTCCCAGTTCCCAGTTCCCTCGGGCATCATCTGCGCGGTGGAGGATCCGATGGTTGTCACCCGCAGCGTGTCGATTCCGCTGTCTGAGCTCGAGCTGCGCGTTTCGCGCTCGTCCGGTCCGGGCGGGCAGCACGCCAACGTCACGGCGTCGCGGGTGGAGGCGGTGTTCGACGTGGCCGGCTCCCCCTCGCTGAGCGAGGCGCAGCGCAAGCGCGTGATGGCGAAGCTGGGGCCGCGCCTCACAGCCGTCGCGCAGGACACGCGCAGCCAGGCGCGCAACCGCGAGCTGGCGCTCGAGCGGCTGCGGTCGCGCCTGGCGGCTGCGCTGGCGGTGCCGCGCGCCCGTCACGCCACGAAGCCCACCAAGACGTCGCGCAAGCAGCGGCTCGAATCCAAGCGCCGCCGCGCGGACGTCAAGCGCACCCGCCAGCGGCCACGCACGGACGACTACTAGGCCACCCGCGGCTGGCGGTGCGCGGCGCGGTTCACCACTTCGAGCACGTGCCGCGGGTCGTCGGTGACCTCGAACAGGTCCATGTCGCCCGAGGAGATCTTGCCCTCACCGACCATGCGCTCGCGCATCCACTCCACCAGCCCAGCCCAATACGAGCTCCCCACGAGCAGCACCGGGAAATGGCGGATCTTGCCCGTCTGGATCAGGGTGAGCGCCTCGAACATCTCGTCGATCGTCCCGAAGCCGCCGGGGAACACGACGAACGAAGACGCGTAGCGCACGAACATCACCTTGCGGGTGAAGAAGTAGTGGAACTGCAGCGGCAGGTCCACGAACTTGTTGATGCCGACCTCGAACGGCAGGTCGATGTTGAGCCCGATCGAGAGCGCGCCCGCGTCACGAGCGCCGCGGTTGGCGGCCTCCATGATCCCGGGACCGCCGCCGGTGATGATCGCGAAGCCGCCGGCGCCCAGGGTGCGCGCCGTCTCGCGCGCGAGCGCGTACTCGAGGTGGTCCCGCGGCGTGCGCGCCGAGCCGAAGATCGACACCGCCGCGCCCACCCGCGCGAGCGCGCGGAAACCCTCGGCCAGCTCGCCGCGGATGCGCTGGATGCGCGCGGCGTCGGACTGCGTCGAGACGACGGACTCGAGCTCCGCCCCTAGCAGCTCCTCGTCGAGCGTCGCCGGAGGGCGCGGCTCGTCGGTCACGGGCCGATCAGTCCCGGTGTGCGGAGAGGCGCGCCAGCGCCTCGTGGCACTCCACCACGCGCAGCTTCACCGGGTCGCCGTCCGGGCGGTCGTGCACCAGGTCCCACGTGCGCTCCGCCACCTCGCTGGCGGTCTCGGACGTGGCCTGTGCGCACAGCATGTCGATCAGCTTGATCTCGAAGGCCTGGATCTGGGTGGCTGGGTCGGCGGGCTCGAGACGCGGCAGCGGGTCGTCCGTGGCCTCCCGCCACATCGCCGTCGCAATCACGAGCCGATTCCGGAGAAGGGTCGGGTCCATGCGCGCAGCGCCAGATTACCGAGGCGCGCGGAGCTACAAATCGTCCGCGCTGAGCTGGGCCGTGTATGGGCCGCGTCCCGTTATCGATGAAGCGCCGCAGCGCGACGCCAGTTGCAGCGCCTTCTGCACCGCGAGTCCGTTGCCGAGGGCGAACGTGAGCCCGGCCGCGAAGCTGTCCCCGGCGCCGTACGCGTCCACCACCGGGCCGGGCAGCTCCGCCGCGTGGAAGCTGCCGGTGCGGCCCTCGCCGGCCGTCCAGGTGCCACCCTCCGAGCCCGCGGTGCCCACCACGAGCTTGGGCTCTGGGTCGAGCTGCCCGGCGCTGTAGCGCTCGCCCTGGTCCTTCGAGCTGTGCACGAGCGCGTCAAGCTGGACGCCCGCCTCCCTGAGCACGCCGAGCGAGCGCGCGGTGGCCACCAGCACACGCGCCCTGCGCGCGTTGCGCAGCGCACCGGCGTCGCCGCTCACGAAGTAGACGGCGTCCACGTCATCGAGGTCCTCCCAGGCGATGTCGTCGGCGCCGCTCGGTCCGTAGCGCTCGTGAATCGTCGTGATCGTGCGCTCCCCGTTGGCGTCGAGGTACGTGAAGCCGCGCCGCTGCGGCTTGTCCTTGAACTCGCAGTGCACCTCCACCCCGTGCTCCTCGAGCTCCCGCTTGGCCCGGTGGCCCAGCTCCTCGTCGCCGAGCGCGGTGTAGAAGAGCGAGCCGCGCGCCAGCTTGGCCAGCTGCACCGCCGCCACCGAGCCGCCGCCCGCCGCCTCGGACCATGTCTCCTCCGCATGCACGATCTCGCCTGGCCGCGGCACGTGCTCGACGAGCGCGAACTCCACGTACTCCACATGACCCACCACCGCCGCCTTCATCTGGACCCGGCACCATAAGAGCTGGATGACCGACCGAGAGCTGTCCCCCGAGATCGTGGCCGAGATGCTGGCGCGCGGCGACGCGCAGCTCGTGGACGTGCGCGAGCCCTACGAGCACGACGCGGGGCGCATCGCCGGCGCGCGGCACGTCGAGCTGGGCGCGCTGGCGGCCCAGGCGGAGTCGATCGAGCGGGAGAAGCCGGTGGTGTTCTACTGCCGCGTGGGCGCGCGCTCGGCGATGGCCACCCAGGCGTTCGCCGCCTCTGGCTGGGATGCGTACAACCTCAGCGGCGGGATCGTGGGCTGGGTCACGGCCGGACAGCCGATCGACGGTCAAGTGGCCGACCACTGACTACTCTTGCCTCGTGGGGCTCATCGCTTATCTCATCGGGCTGGCCTTCACCGGCCTCGTTGTCGGGGCGCTCGGGCGGCTCGCACTGCCTGGGCCTGACCCCATGGGCATCGGCCAGACGATCCTCGTCGGCATCGGCGGCGCCTTTATCGGCGGCGTCCTCACGACGCTGATCGCCGGCCGCAATGCGTGGAGCTTCCTGGTGGCCGTGGCGTGCGCCACCGGCATCGTGTATCTGATCCGCCGCTCGCGTGGCGGATCGCTCACCGATCCGGGCAATTACCCGGGTCGAGGCCCCCGCTAGCTAGCCGCCCGAGTTGAGGTGCGGGCGGATTGCCCGCGCGGCGGCCAGCACCTCGCGCGCGGGCGGGTTGTCGCCCGACTCCTCGGACAGATGCGCGTACCGCACCGAGCCGTCCGGCGCGATCACCAGCACTCCGCCGAGCTGCGCCGCGTGGCCGATGATCCTGCCCCTGGTGCACCGCGATGCTGCCCTGCTTGAGACGCGACATCGACTGTCGCCCTCAGGCCGCGCAGGATCTGCCGCGGCCCGATCAGCTCGTTGAGCGTGGCCACCTTGGCGCCCGCCAGCTCGTAGACCTTGCGGTCGGGATCGACGAGCAGCCTGAGGTCGACGTTCTGAAGCTTGCGGAAGTCCGCCGCATGCGCGGGCGAGCCGTGGCCGATCACCGCCAGCTCGACGTCGGCCTCCTCGAACTTGTCCCGCTGGCGGTGGATGTCGACCGCCATCTGGCGGCAGAACACGCAGCCGAAGTGGCGCACGAACACGAGCACCGCCGGCCGCTCGCTCCACAGGTCGCCGAGCCGGACGGGGTGCCCCTCCCAGTCGTTCAGCACCACGTCCTCGAGCACGCTCGCGTCCGTCGGCGGCTGCGTCTGCTGCTTCTCACGAACGGTGTCGAGCACGGCGGGAACCCTAACGTGCAGCGCGGTCTCGAGGCTACGCTCGACCTCTTGCGCCGGTGGTACGCTCGCCGCCACGCCGATGGAAAGCGCGTCGATCACCGAGGCAGGCGGCGAGGCAACGGTCTCGGCGTCCGCGGCGGGCGAGCTCGAGGCGCTGCTGGCCGCCACCGAGCAAGCCGCGGAGGCGCTCAAGGGCCAGGCGCGTGACCAGATCGACACCGCCCTCGCCGACCTCACCACGCTGGTGGCCGAGCTGCGCGATGCCGCCGACCGGCTCGAGGAGCGCCTCGACCGGCATCCGCGCCAGCGCGGGCGCCCACGCCTGCGTCGCCCCCCGAGCAGGACACGCAGCGCCGCGCGCGGCTGGTCGCACTCAACATGGCCGCCAACGGCGCCTCCCGCGCGGAGACCGCTCGCTATCTCAGCGAGCGGCTCGGCATCCGCGACCGCGAGGCGCTGCTCGACTCGGTGTACGAGTCGCTGGGCGGCGAATAGCCAATCCCGCCGCCACGCTGATTACCCTCGCTCGCGATGGCGGTCACGGGGCCCCTGCGCACACTTGGCCATGAGGCGCGCAATGTCGCGAGCGCGGAGACCGCCACGCACCTGCACCTGCGTCAGCGTCTCATCGCGCTGTTCAGCGCGTCTCGCTCGTGCTCGACATCGTCGCCGCAGTGGCGATCTACTTCCTCGAGCGCGGTCGAACCGTCGCCGGCATCCGGACCTTCGGCGACGCTCTGTTCTGGACGAGCGCCCAGCTTCTCACCGTCTCCTCCCAGATGCCGAACCCGGTGACCACCGGCGGCAAGATCATCGACCTCGTGCTCGAGGCCTGGGCGATCACCGCCGTGACCGCGGTGGCGGGCTCGTTCGGCGCCTTCTTCCACCGGCGCGGGATGGAGCGGGACCCGATCGAGCCGGCGAGCTAGACGCGCGGCCGCGCGTGCGCGTAGAAGCGGCGCGCGAGCCGGCGGAAGAGCCCGCCGTCGTCGTCGGCGGACAGCGAAGGGCGGTCGTTGCCGTCGATCGCAGGCGGGTTAGTGATGCCGTCGTGCTGGGCGTCACAGGCGCACGTTGTGCCCTCCGCCCCGCCGCCGAACAGGAACGCCACGACTCCAGCCCTGCGGTACGCGCGCAGGTGCTTTGCGCTGTGGCGACCCAGGAGCCACTCCACGCGGTTGTCCTGGAAGTGGCCCCAGCTGTTGTCCTCAGCGCGCATCTGGCGGTTGCCGAGCGGGATCTGCCACATGGCGATCCGCTGGTGCGCCGAGCGGGAGAACGTGGAGAGGAAGTGCACGTTGCGGGCGAAGTCCGCCGCGTTCCACCAGGACGCGCCCCCGTCGGCGTAGATCTTCTGCTTGAAGCCGGCGTCGCGGTCCGAGAACTCGGCGAAGGTGAGGTCGAACTTCGCGTGCAGCGAGCGGTAGAAGGCCGCGGCCTTCCGCCCGAGGCTCCTCACCTGGGACGGCGGCGGGTCGGACAGCCCTATGTCCACCTTGGTTCCCCACACGCTCAGGTGGTAGGCGAGCATGACCTTGGTCGCGTAGCGGTCGCGCAGCCGCTTGACGGCTTGGGCGAAGCCGGGCAGCGTGTCTGGCAGGCCGGCCAGCTCGGGCAGCCCAGCCGCCGACAGCCGCACAGGGATGCTGGCGGCGTTGCCGCCGGCGGCGGCCTGCTCGGCGAAGCCCCACATGTCAGGCTCGACATGGAGCACCGCACGGCGCCTGGTGGCGCCCGCCCGTTGGAAGAACAGCTTGAGGTCAGCCATGAGCGCTTTCGTCGTGGAGGCGTCGCCGAGGTTGCCGAGGTCCGCCTTCTGCTCGTCGCCCACGTTCTTGCCGGGCAGCGACTGACGCACCATGTAGTAGGTGAACACCGGCACGATGTGGTGCGCGGCGGACTCCCTGATGTAGAGCGAGACGAAGCTGCCGTTCGGGTTCCAGCTGGACCAGCCCTGACCGGTGTTCACGCCGCCGGCGAGGTACTGGTAGCGAAACCGGAAGCGCGCCTTTCGCCGCAGCCCGGCGGCGCCGCCGGGCTGGTCCGCGAGGCCGAGCTCCATCCGGTGCGAGGGCCAGCCGTGCGGCAGCCCCGCGGCCACCGGCGCGGGCGCCGCGGCAACGGCGGACAGCGCGAGGGCAGCCCCGAGCACGGGACGGCGAAGGGACCTCACTCAGAAAACGATAGGGACCGGCTCAGACCCGCTCGCGGCGCTCCCACATCTGCATCGTGCCGATCTCGCGGTAGCCCATCCGGAGATAGACGGGCCGTCCGCGCGCGGTGGCCTGAAGCGAGGTGGTGGTGCACCCCCGCGAGCGCGCCGCGAGCAGCGCGTGGGACATCAGCCCGGTGGCCAGGCCCCGCCCGCGCGCCTCGGGAAGCGTGGCCACCAGATACACCCCGCACTCCCCGACCTCCTCGTAGGTGAGCAGCGTGCACGCAGGCAGGCCGTCGGCGCGCGCCAGATAGAGGTGAGCCGGCTCCGGCGGCACGCTGTGGAACGCGCGCTCGAAGTCGCCGGCGAAGCCGTAGGCGGCGTCGTTGATACGGGCAGCCTCGGCCATGTCCGGCTCGGCCAGGTCGAGTTCCGGCGCCGGCGGGTCGAAGTCCTCGAGTCCCCGGATCATCGCTGCGGGTGTCGCATCGAGTACGTGGCCCGAACGCTCGAGCAGCGCGGCCGCCTCGCGATCGTGGTCGGGCACCCACACGGTCCACGCGCGCACGCCCGCCTGCTCATACTCCCCCGCGAGGCGCTCGAGCGCCGTGACCAGGGCCTCTGCCTCCGTATACATCACGCCATTCAGCACCGACCGCTCGGGTGACGCCGGCACAACGGCCGCGGTCACACCGGGCAGCTCGAGGGCGTGGCCATCACCCGCCCGCCTCGCGAGGCACGGGAACACTCCGGCCATGTTGGCCACCATCCGCGACCAGGCGTCCGCGTGCCCCACGCCCGGGGTCAGCTCAGCCCCACACCCACGGCGGGTAGCGCGTGGTCATGAACCCCGCGTACGCGTACGAGCGGAAGAGCCAGCGGAGCGAGACCTCGACGATCTCGAACATGCCCTTGGGGAAGCGCCTGGTGAAGAGGATCGCGAAGAACGCGAAGAACACGAGGATCTGGGCGATGTAACCGATCACGCTGGCGGCGATCAGGTAGGGGATCGCAAGCAGCCACTGGACGAGCGGCCGCCAGCGCGCCACGCCCTCCTCGGGGTACTCGATCTCGAGCTGTGCCGGATAGTCCGGCTCCGGGTTGAGCGAGAAGGGCGGGTAGTGATCGGTCATCAGGTAGTAGTAGGCGTTCACCCGCAGCGCCCAGCGCATCACGCCCACCTCGAACTCGAAGATCCCACGCGGGTAGCGCCCCGTGAACAGAACGGCGAAGAACGCGCCGATCGCGGCCAGGTAGGCGCCGATCACGAGCAGGAACAGAGCGATGTAGTGCGGCAGAAGCAGCAGCCACTTGACGAGCGGCAGGAAGCGGTTGAGCGGCTCCTCATAGGCGATATTCAGCCGGACGGGATAGTCCGCCGCAGGATCGGCCGGAGTGGAAGCGGCCTCCATGAGAAGACCCTAGTCCGGACCCCCGCCCGAAAGCAACCCGGGCGCGCTCAGCCGAACGTGAACGAGTACGCCGACACGCCGCTCTGCACACGCAGGCTCAGATGACCGTTGCCCGCGCGCGGCAACTTCACGACGTTGTAGAGGCGCTGGCGGTCCACGGTCACCACGCCGCCGTGCACGTCGTCGCCGGCGCCGTCCCCGATCGGCTTGCCGTTGAGAAGCACCTGCACGAGTCCGCTACGGCCTTGGGACGGGCCGAGCACCACGTACACGCGCTGGGCCTGGAACTCGAGGTTGATGGACGCGCCGCGCACCGCGGTGCCCGACTCCTTCGTCTCGTTCCACACACCGCCGAGCGCGAACTGGTTGAGCCCGAGGCTCGACGGTGGCGGGCCGTAGTCGTGCGTGCCCTTCTGCGGCTGCGCCACGTAGCCGACCGCGCGCGCCGTGCCCACGTAGGTCTCGGGCGTGGCGAGCTTGGGGGGATGCAGCGCGTGCACCCTGGCCAGCCCGCTGGCCAGCCGCCTATCGCCGCGCTCGGCGAGCAGCGTACGGATTGCCCGCTCGTCCTTGTCGTAGTCGCCCTCGCCGAAGTGCGTGTAGCGCACGTGCCCCTGCGCATCGATCAGGTACGTGGCCGGCCAGTACTGGTTGCCCCACGCCGTCCAGGTGCCGTAGTTGTTGTCCTGCACCACCGGGTAGCGGATGCCCTCGGTGGCGATCGCGTGCTTGACGTTGCCCGTCTCGCGCTCGAACGGGAACTCCGGCGTGTGCACGCCCACGATCGTCAGCCCCGCCTTGCGGTAGCGCGCGTCCCAGGCCTCGAGGTAGGGGAACGTGCGGATGCAGTTGATGCAGGTGTAGGTCCAGAAGTCCACCAGCACCACGCGGCCGCGGAGCTGCCGCAGCGAGAGCGACCTGCCGCCGGTGTTGAGCCAGGGCCCGCTGCTCGCGAACTCAGGGGCCCTACCGAGCACCGGCAGGTTCCCCGCCGGGACCTTGGCCGTGGCCGCGCCGAGGTCGAAGCGCGGCTTCCCGCGCAGGTCCGCCAGCCGCGACTCGACCCCATGCGAGGTCTCGAGGGCGTTCGTGGGGTTCACGAGCGCGGTGGGCAGGTGGTTGGCGATCGCGTTCTGGAAGCGCACGTCGAGCTGCGTGGCCATCGCCACGGCCGTGGCGATCATCACCACACCCATCGCGCGCTGAAGGCCGAGGCCGCGGCCGGCCCGCCTGATCCGCTCGGCGAGCGTGCGACCGCCGAGCGCGAGCAGGAGCAGCACCGCGGCCGAGCCCGCCGCGTAAGCGAGCGCGATCGTCACGAGCCGCGCCGAGGTGCCCTGCGTGGCGGACACGGAGATCACCGCCGCGAGGATCGGCCCGGCGCAGGGCGTGTAAGCGAAGCCGAGCGCTCCGCCCACGCCGACGCCGCTCCAGAAGCCGTCGCCCCGGCGTGCTGGGGCCGAAGCGCGCGAGTCGCGAGAGCGGCGCCTCGATGCGTGCGGCCACCTGCGGCAGCAGCAGCGACAGACCGAAGCCGATCAGCACGACCTCGGCCAGCACGCGCACGCCGTTGCCGGCCACACCCACTCCCTTGACGAGCGAGGCCAGCGCCACCACCGCGACGGTGAAGGTGACGGCGAGGCCGAGCACGATGCCGAGCGGCCGCCGCCGTCCACCAACCGCGCTGGCCGAAAGCAGGCCGGGAGCACAGGCAGCACGCAGGGCGTGACGGCAGTGGCCGCCCCAGCGACCAGCGCGAACAGCGTCAGCAGCAGCATCCCCGCCCATCATCGCGGCGAGAAGCTAAGAAAGAATTAACAGGGTCAGCTCACCGGCGTGGGGTCGCCCGGCGGGCGCAGCCCGAGCGCGTGGCAGTGGTCGAGACCGGGACGGTAGTCAGGCGCGTGCGCGAGCCGCGGCGGGTGCAGGAACGCCGGCTTGCGCCTGAAGTTGAAGTAATCCGTCATGTCGTGGGCGTTGGCGTCGCGGAAGGTGAGCGCGCCGATGTTCCACTTGCGCTCGATGAAGCGCAGGATCGAGGTGTGGTCCTGCACCACCCGTGACACGTAGCCCGCCCGCGCGAACGGCGACACCACCACCAGCGGAACGCGGAAGCCGTAGCGGTTGAACGCGCCCGCCACCTCACCAGGCTTGAGCAGCGGCGGCGTGCTGTCGGGCTTGATCGCGCGCGGCGGCGGTACATGGTCGTAGTAGCCGCCGTGCTCGTCGTAGGTGAGAAACAGCGCAGTGCTCTTCCAGTTCGGCGACTCCATCACCGCGCGCACCACCTGAGCCACGAAGCGCTCGCCGAACTGGATGTCCTGCGGGTTCTCCTCCGAGCGGATGTCGAAGTCGGGATCCACGAAGCTCACCGCCGGGAGCTTGCCGCGGCGGGCGTCCGAGAAGAAGACGTCGATGTTCTGGAAGTTCTCCTTGCGGCCGGGCGGCGTGGAGACACCCGGGATGATCACCGTGGCCGGCACCTGCTGGTAGTAGTTGCGCCAGCTGATGCGGTGCGCATCGAGGCGGTCGAAGATCGTGCCGTTCCTGGCCTTCGCCGCGAAGGTGCTGTTGTCGGTGGCGATGATGCCGTCGGACGTGCCGGCGAGCAGGTAGCGGCGGTTGGGATAGGTCTGGCCGAGGCAGGAGCCGAAGTAGCGCTCTCCCACCGGGAACTTCGATGCCAGTGAGTAGGTGAACGGCAGGTCGATGTCGTCCCAGAACCACATCGCCGACTCGCCGCTGGCCTTCACGAAGCCGTCGTTGCGGCCGCCGCCGTAGGACAGGTGGCTCGCGTTCCAGTCCTGCCTGGGAACACTGGACAGCTGGCACTCTGCGGGCGCGTGCCGCGCGCGCACCGGGTTGCCCGCCTGGTCGCGGTTCACCGACAGCTGCTTGCCGCCGCGGCTCACGGGCAGCCCGTCCACATGCCGCCGCGAGCGCACCTTGTGCGGCAGCATCCCGAGGATGTTGTCGAACGAGTGGTTCTCCATCATCAGCACGATGATGTGGTTGATCTGAGGCAGTGACTCCTCACCCTCGGGCCGGTGCGGGAACGGCCTCGAGCCCGGCCTGCGCACGCGCGTGAGCTCAGCGGCGACGGGCCGCGCCCAGGCGGGCAGGCCGCCGGCGGCCGCCAGCGACATCCCGGCGGCGGCTCCCGTGCGGAGCATCGTGCGCCGGGTCATGCCCGTGGCGCGAGTCACGCCGGAGATCTTAAGCCGCCTGTGGCCGCAGCGCATAGGCTGGTGTGAGGACTCGAGCAAGGAGGATCAATGCCTGGCCAGCCTTTCTCCTGGGACGACCTCGACAAGTTCAAGCGCGACGGTCGCTTCATCGCCCACTATCCGCCCAACCTGAAGTCCTTCTACTCGCCGGACGACGACGTCCACGGTCTGCTCTCGTCGCTGCTCGGAAGCGCGCAGCAGTCGCTCGTGCTGAACATGTTCGGCTACGACGACACCGACCTCGACACCATCATCAAGTCGAAGCTGACGAACGAGCACGTGTACGTGCAGATGAGCCTCGACCGCAGCCAGTCGAAGAGCGGCAAGACCGAGCGCCAGATCCTGGCGGCCTGGGACAACGACTACTTCGGCAACTCGATCGCCATCGGTACGAGCTCGAAGCACGCGATCTCGCACCTCAAGATGGTGATAGTGGACGGCATCTACACCGTGAAGGGCAGCACCAACTGGTCGGTCGGCGGCGAGCAGAAGCAAGACAACGAGCTGAGCGTCTGCAACAACGCCGTGGTGGCCGCCGAGGCCCGCGCCGTGCTCGACCGCAACCACGATTTCATGCTCAAGCAGATGGCCGCCGACGCCGCGAAGAACGCCGACGGCAAGCCCGCGAAGCGGGGCACGAAGCGCTTCATGCGGGCCGCGGAGGCGGGCGGCAAGCCCAGCTAGCTGCACCACGCACCCCGGTTCGCCCCCAGGGCTCATATTCGGGGCTTGCCGAGCCGATATTTGACGGATGGAGAGCTGGGGTGTGGGCCTTCAGATACCGGCATGGACGCTGGCGGTGAGCGCCTGCCTGCTCGCCGCGCGTCGCTGCGCCGAGGCGGCGCGCCGCTGCCCAGACCGGCGGGCTGTGTGGACGATGCTCGGCGCCGCCAATCTCTTCGGCGCCCTGGCGGCTCTGCTCGGGGTAGCGGTGGCGGCCGCAGGCCACGGCGCCACGGTCGCCTTCTACGTGGGCTTCGCGGGCTCCGTGGGCCTGCTCGCCGCCGCCGCCGCGCTCGCGCGGCGCAACCTGCGCGAGCGCACAGCTCGATCAGCTCGGCGATGCCGTTCTGCTCAGCACGCTGGTGGTCGCACTCGGCGGCTTCGCCGTGGCGATCCCGGGCTTCGGGCACGGCGACTCGCTGCTCACGCTCGTGTTCGTGGTGGACGTGGTCGCGGTGCTGCTCGGCGCGCTTGCGACGCTCGCCGGGCCCGCCGGAGGCGTGCGCGTGGTGGGCTGGACGATCGTCGCGGGCTGCAGCACGCGCCGCGATCGGCGACGGCCTCACCTCCGCAGCGGCCGCGGGGCAGGTGACCAGCCTCGTGTCGATCACCGCGCTCCTCTGGGCCGCAACGGGCTGGCTGGTGGCCGTGGCCGCCCGGCTCGACCGCGATCAGCACGAGCTGCACCCGCGCGAGATCTCTCGCCGCCGCTGGGTGCTCATACGCGTGGTTCTGCCGCTCGCCGCGGTGCTGGCCCTGCCGGCCACCGCGGGCGTGGTCTCGCTTGAGCCGCCCGCTCGAGGCGTGGGAGGCGTCCTACTTCACGGCGCGTTCTTCATCTTCGCGCATCGTCTTCTCGTTCGGGCGGCAGGCCTATCTGCTGCTCGAGAACCGGCTGGCGGTCACGCGCGAGCGCAGCCTGCGGGAGGAGGTGATGCGCCGCAACGAGGAGCTCGAGGCGCGTTACGCGGCTCGCCTCGACGATGACCGAGACGCTCGAGGAGGGGCCGATCATCGAGCGCGGCCTGGACGTGCTGCGGCTGGCGGCGCGCACCACGAGCTCGGCGCTGTTCCTCGACGAGGGCGGCGAGCTGGTGATCGCGGCCACCACCGGGCGCTGGGCCACGGAGGGGGGCAGTCGCGGGCGAGCCCAACGAAATGTCCGGCATCGAACTGCACGACGGCAGCCAGCTCGTGACGGCTCACGCTATCGGCGCGTGAGCGCAGCCTCGGCCGCGCTCGTGCTCGTGCGCTCGGACCGCGACCCCGTGGACGACACCGAGCTCAAGCTGCTGCGGCCTGCTCGCCGACCAGCTCGCGATCGCGACTCCAGAACGCGCGCGATTACCGCGAGAAGCTCGAGCAGGCGATCCGCGACCCGCTCACCGGCCTGTTCAACCACCGCGCTTTCCAAGAGCGGCTCGGCGTGGAGCTGTCGCGCGCGCGGCGCGAGGGCTACGAGGTCGCGCTCGTGGCGCTCGACCTCGACCACTTCAAGCCGATCAACGACCGCTGCGGCCACGGCGTGGGCGACCAGGCGCTGATCGCCCTCGCGCGCACGATCTCTTCCTCGCTGCGTCCCAGCGACGTAGCCGGCCGGGTCGGCGGCGACGAGTTCATGGTCGCGCTGCCCGGCGCCGGAGTCTCCGAGGCCCAGACCGTGGTGTCGCGGCTGCGCGGGGCGCTCGCCGGCGTGACGGTGGGCCCCACGCGCGAGACCCTCACGCTCAGCGCCGGCATCGCCGTTTACCCGCGCGCCGCCGAGTACCAGGCTGACCTGATGCGCTTCGCCGACGGCGCGATGTACTGGTCCAAGTCGCGCGGGCGCGATCGCGTATCGGTGTACTCGTCCGACAGCGGCGAGGCGCTTTCGCCCGAGGAGAAGGCCGAGCACGCCCAGAGCGCGAGCCTGATCCGCACCGTCCACGCGCTGGCGCGGGCGGTGGATGCCAAGGACGGCTACACGCATCTGCACTCCCAGCGCGTGGCGTTCTACGCCGCAACCCTGGCGGTGAGCCTCGGGCTCGCACCCGAGCGCGTGGACATGATCCGCACCGCGGGCGTGCTTCACGACGTGGGGAAGATCGGCATCACCGACGGCATCCTGCTCAAGCCCGGACGCTCAGCGAGGAGGAGTTCGAGGAGATGCGCCGTCACTCCGAGCTGGGCCGCGACATCATCGCCGGGGCCGGCATGAGTGAGATCGCGGACTGGGTCCTGCACCTGCACGAGCGCTACGACGGCGACGGCTACCCGGGCGGCGTTGCCGGCGAGGCGATTCCCGCTGGAGAGCCGCATCCTGGCGGCCGCGGACGCGCTCGAGGCGATGACCTACCCGCGCGTGTACCGCCCCGCGCTGACGGTGGACGACGCCCTCGCCGAGCTCGAGCGCGGAGCCGGCACCCAGTTCGATCCCGTCGTTGCCCGGCAGCTCGTGGAGCTCGTGCGCGACGGCGAACTGATGGTGGGCAACAGCGGGATCGACCCCCTGGGGGTCGAAGCCACAGCCGTCGGCTGACCTGCGGACTTGCGGACGGCGAACCAGAACGACGAAGGCCCGCCTATGGCGGGCCCCCGACAACGACGAAAACGTCAGGCTTAGATCGCCTGGACGTTCACCGCCTTCGGTCCCTTGTCGCCGGCCTCGGCGTCATAGGAGACCTTCGAACCCTCGGCGAGCGACCGGTAGCCCTCGCCGATGATTCCGGTGTGGTGGACGAACAGGTCCTTCCCGCCGTCATCGGGCGTGATGAAGCCGAAGCCCTTCTCGTCGCTGAACCACTTGACTGTGCCGTTTGGCATTCCGTGAGACCTCCACGGGTGTTGTGTGCTGCGCTTCCGCGGAGGTTGATCCAGCGACTACGCCTGCACTGCTTTAGCCGAGTCCAATTCCCGGCCCTGCAAACCGGACGGTAGCAGTGAATTGCTCCCGGCGCGAGTCAAGAAGCCCGCTTGGAACGGGCGGCCGGCTGGGCTCGAAGACCATCGAGCACGATCTGCAGATGGCGGCGCCAGTCGCGCTGCTCCGGAAAGGGCCCGCTCATCGATGCACACAGCCCGCCCATCAGCATTCCGAGCTCCTCGGCCTTGAAGTCCTTGCGCAGCGTTCCCTGGCGCTGAGCGCGCTTGATGAGCTTGCTCGATCACCTTGTCGAGCTCGAGGCGGGCGGGCTCCGCGTACTCGAAGGCAGCGCTCGTGGTGCGCAGCGCATCCTGAAGCGCGACGTTCTCGGCCATGTTCTCTGCCGTGGCGTAGAGCAGCTCGCTGAAGCCCTCCCACGCGTCGTCCTCGTCGAGCGACTCGCGTGCGTGCTCGGTGAACGACCGGAACTTCTCTGTCACAAGCTCGCCCATCAGCACGTCTTTGTTGGGGAAGTGGCGATACACCGTTCCCACCCCCACCCCGGCACGCCGGGCGACGTCGTCCATCTGCGCGTCGGCGCCCTGCTCGCCGAACACCTGCTTGGCGGCCTCGAGGATGCGCTCGCGGTTGCGGCGGGCGTCGGCTCTCAGCTGTCTGACGGCGGTTTCCTCGGCTGCGCTCATCGAAGTAAGGGGTGGCCTTAGGCGACTAAGGGGTTGGATCGCGAAGGTCGCGGCGTCTGCCCGATGTGAAGAAACAGTGCATCAGCGACCATTGTAGTTGACAAACGGAACCGTCGTTCCTATTCTGTCGAGCACCTAAGCGGAACCGGACCTCGACTTCCAAATAGTGATCAGGAGCACAAGATGAGTCCCCTCGCCCTCACCCCTCGCCGTAAGGATCTGGCGCTCGTATTGCTGGCGCTCACGCAGTTTGTGATCGTGCTCGACGCCTCGATCGTCAACGTTGCGCTGCCCTCCATCGGCCGCGCCCTCGACTTCTCCCAAGACAACCTCTCCTGGGTCGTCAACGCCTACACGCTCACGTTCGGCGGCTTTTTGCTGCTGGGCGGACGGCTAGCCGACCTGCTCGGCCGGCGCGCCGTCTTCATCGGCGGCCTGGCGCTGTTCTCCGTGGCTTCGCTGCTCGGTGGACTGGCCCAGTCGGACACCTGGCTGATCGCCGCCCGCGCCGTGCAGGGCCTAGGCGCCGCGCTTATCTCTCCCGCTGCGCTCTCGCTGGTCACCACGATCTTCCGCGAGGGCGCTGAGCGCAACCGCGCACTCGGCGTCTGGGGCGCGGTGGCCGGTTCCGGCGGCGCCGCGGGCGTGCTGCTCGGCGGCGCTCTCACCCAATGGATCAGCTGGGAGGCGGTGCTGTTCGTGAACGTGCCGATCGGCCTGATCGCCGCGGCGGCCGCCCCGAGGCTGCTGCCCGAGAGCCGCGACGCCGAGACGCGCTACTTCGACTTCCAGGGCGCCGTCCTCGTCACGGCCGGACTGGCTCTGCTCGTGTACGCCCTGGTGGACGCCAACAACGCCGGTTGGGGCACCTTCCACACGATCGGCCTCGGCGGCATCGCGCTCGGCCTGCTCGGCGCATTCGTGGCCTGGGAGGCTCGCGCACCAAAGCCGCTGATGCCGTTCTCGATCTTCCGCCTGCGCACGCTGCGCGGGGCGAACGTGGTCGGGCTGCTGCTCGGTCTGGCGCTGTTCGCGATGTTCTTCTTCCTGTCGCTGTACATGCAGCAGGTGCTGGGCTACGACGCCCTCAAGACGGGCGTCTCCTACCTGCCGCTGGCGCTGATGATCATCGCCTCGGCGGGCGTGGCCTCGCAGCTGACCACGCGGATCGGCTTCAAGCCGGTGCTGATCACCGGCTACCTGATGCTCACAGGCGGGCTCGTGTGGTTCAGCCAGGCGTCGGCCGGCGGCTCCTACCTCGGCGACGTGCTGTTCCCGTCGCTCGTGGTGGGCTTCGGCCTCGGGCTCGCGTTCGTGCCCGTGACGATCGCCGCAGTGATGGGCACGAAGCCGGATGAGGCGGGCCTGGCATCCGGCCTGATCAACACCTCGCAGCAGGTGGGCGGCGCGCTCGGCCTGGCGATCCTGTCCGCGATCGCCACCGCGCGCACGAACCACGTGGCCGCCGGTCACAGCCACGGCTTCGCGCTCACGGCCGGCTTCCAGACAGCGTTCCTGGTCGGTGCCGCGTTCACGCTGCTCGCGGCGATTCTCGCCGCGGTGATGATCTCGTCCGCCGACAGCCGCGCTCACGCCGAGGCGGCCCAGGCTGGAGAGGTGGCCCCGGTGGCGGCCTAGCTCCCGGCCCGCTGGACCATCGCCGACGCAAGCTCGACGGCCTGGGAGCGGCTCACCCCACCGCCCCGGGCCAGCGAGTGCCAGGTGTGGAAGTCCACCACGTGTCGCGCGGCGGCAGCAACCACCCGCCGCCTCCCCCCACGCGCTTGCGGCCACCCGGCCGCAAGCGCGTTTGCGGCCCGCTCGAGGGACTCCCGTACCGGCAACAGCGCGGGAGCCACTGACGGCACGAGCTCCTCGTCGCGCAGGATGTTGCTGAACATCGCCTCCGTGCGCTCATAGAACCCGTACAGCTCCTCGAGCGCGTGGGCGAGCCGCTGCTCGGGATCGGCGATCGCGCTCCACTCGTCCACGTCCGGAAGCGGGTTGGTGGCGAGGTAGTGGCCCGAGCAAGCCGCGAACAGATCGTCCTCCGTGGGGAAGTGGCGGTACACCGTGTGGCGCTGCACCCCGGCGCGCTCTGCCACCGCCGTGATCGTGGTGCGGGCCGGCCCGACGGTGCCGTGCAGCTCCATGGCGGCCTCGGTGATTCGCTGGCGCGTCGCGGCCATGGTCTCCGCCCGCTTGCGCATCTCGTACGGGCGCTTGCCCCGGTTTTGTATTTCGGAGGACATTACTGTGCATTCATCTTGACACACCGAGTCAACTGCCCTACGCTGGCCGCGTAATCAATGCACACCGCCGTATTACGAAAGGACAACCTCATGCTCACCGCCTCGACCACCCAGCTCGACCTCACCGAGGTGTGGCTGGACAGCGACAAGCACAAGCACGTGCGCGTCACGTTCCCGATCAACAAGTGGGCTGGCGCCGCCGACTCCGCCGTCGTGTACTTCGAGATCCAGCCGGGCGATCGCCTGGCCACGCACACCGACAGCGCGGAGGAGGTGCTCTACATCGTTGCCGGCGAGGGTGAGGCCGAGGTCGGCGACGAGCGCGCCCGGGTCAGCGCGGGCGACCTGGCTGTCGTCCCGGCCATGGTGCCTCACGGGCTGCGCAACGTGGGCGACGAGCCCGTGAAGGTCGTCGGCTTCTTCTCCGAGCCGGAGATCATCTCGAGCTTCGATGAGCCGGTGCAGCCGATCGGCCTGTCGGTGCTCAACCAGGGGGCGCCCGTTGCGGCCTAGCGGCTGCCCGCGCCCGCCGTTCGCAGGCTCCGATCCGGACTACGGGGCCCGAGCCCGAAGCGCGGCTCGGGCCCCTCGTCTTCCCTGAGCCACGCGGCCATCCGCTCGGCCAGCGCGGGGCCGTGCTTGAAGCCGTGGCCGGAGCCGCCCCCGTAGAGCCACACGCGGCCGCCGTGATCGGGATGGGGCGCCGCGATGAAGTGGGTGTCGTGGGTGAGGCTGTACTGGCAGCAGGAGCTCGCCGTCAGCGGGGCGTCCGCCAGCGCAGGAAAGCGCATCGCCAGGTACTCGCGCGTGAGGCGTTCGTTCTCCGGCCGCGGCGAGCGCGGCCACTGGTCGGGATCGAGCGGCGGTCCGTCCACGTCGGGACCGACCTTCACGCCGTTGCCGTCGAGCGCTCCCACGCCGTAGGCGGCGCCGTCGTAGTCCACGAAGCCGGGCAGCGGCGGGGTGCTCCAATCCGGCGCCGCCTGGAAGAAGAAGAGATCCTGCTGAGTGACGCGCAGCTGCACGAGCTCACCGAATGCGCGCGGGAGCCACGCACCGCAGGCCCACACCACCTTGTCGGCCTCGAGCCGGCGACCGTCGCCCAGCAGCACCGCCGCGCCATCCGGACGCGCCTCGGCGCGCTCGACCAGCGCCCCGTGCCCCCGCGCCCGGCGCACCAGAGCGCGCGTGGCCGCCCCGGCTCGCAGGATGCCCGCCGCCGGCTCGTACAGGACGAATGCCAGGTCGTCGATCCGCACGCTGGGAAAGAGCTCCGCCGCGTGCTGGGGCGCCAGCCGTTCCACCGGGATGCCCTGCTCGCGCAGTGTGCGCTCACTGTCGCTCTCCCAGCCGTGCTCGCGGCGGGCGAACCAGGCGAGGCCCGACTGCACGAGCAGCTCGCTGCCGTGGTCGCGCTCGAGCTCCAGCCACAGCTCGCGCGCCCGCCAGGCCGAGCGCGTGTACCAGGCGTCCGAGCCGTGGGAGAAGCGCAGCAGGCGCGATTCGCCGCCGGACTCCGCCCGCTGGTGCCCGGGCTCGTCGCGGTCCACGAGCGTGACCTGCCAGCCGTCGCCGGCCAGCCGGTCGGCCAGAGCGGCGCCGAATACCCCCGCTCCCACGACTATCGCCGACGGCATGCCGGCGATCGTAGTTAAGCCAGCTTCCGCCCCACCAGCGCGGCGTGCGCCGCCACGTGGTCCGCGAACGCCTGAAAGTCGCGCGCGTACAGCTGCTGCGGCCCGTCGCAGAGCGCGGCGTCCGGGTCCTCGGCCACCTCCACGATGATCCCGTCCGCCCCCACCGCCGCCGCGGCGCGCGACAGCGGCTCCACGAGGCGCCGGTCGCCCGAGGCGTGCGAGGGATCGACGATCACCGGCAGGTGGGTGTGGAGCTTCAGGTAGGGCACGGCGCCGAGGTCGAGCGTGAAGCGCGTGGCGGTCTCGAACGTGCGGATGCCGCGCTCGCACAGCATCACCTTCTCGTTGCCCTCCTTGAGGATGTAGTCGGCGGCCATCAGCAGCTCGTCCACGGTGGAGGACAGCCCCCGCTTGAGCAGCACCGGCTTGCCGAGCTTGCCCACCACCTCGAGCAGCCCGTAGTTCTGCATGTTGCGCGCGCCCACCTGGATCACGTCCACGGCCTCGGCCATCGCCTCGGCGTTGGCGGTGTCGGTGAGCTCGCTCACCACCGGCAGGCCGGTCTGCTCGCGGGCCTCGCGCAGGATCTCGAGTGCGGGAACGCCCAGGCCCTGGAACGAGAAAGGCGAGGTGCGCGGCTTGAACGCGCCCCCGCGCAGCATCGATGCCCCGGCCTTCTGCACGGCGCCCGCCACCGCCATGGTCTGGTCGCGCGACTCGACCGTGCAGGGCCCGGCGATCAGGCAGAAGGTGTCCGCGCCGCCCACCCTGCGGCCGTCCACCGACACCACGGTGGGCGCGTGGTGCGACAGCTCGCGAGAGGCGAGCTTGTAGGGCCGGCTGATCGGGATCACCTGATCAACGCCCGGCAGCCCCTCCAGCGCGAGCGCGCGCACCCCCTCCGGATCGCCGAGCGCGCCGATCGCGGTCGTCAGCTCGCCCGGCATCACCTTGGCGTGCACCCCGGGCACGGTCTCGAGCCGCGCCACAACCGCGTCGATCTCGGCCTGAGTGGCCTGGGGTGTCATCACGACCATCATGGGCGGCTAAGTCTGTCGGCCCTTGCGCAGGACGCTGGCCGCGGCATGGGGGCTGCCCTCGTCGAGCCAGGCCTCGAGCAGCGGATCGCCGGCGTCCACCGCTTCCTGGATGCGCGCGAGCGTCTGGCCGCGCAGCTCGAGCTTGGTGCGCGCGTACGAGTCGCCTGCGAACTCGGCCATCTGCTCCGCCAGGTCGCAGGCTCGCTCGAGCACCTCGCCCGGCCCGGCCAGCTCGTCCACCAGCCCGAGCCGGAGCGCCTCGTCAGGCTCCACGAGGTGCGCGCGCAGTGCCAGCGCCCGTGCCGCGGGCGCGGCCAGCTCCGCTCGCACCAGCGCGATCGCCGCCGCGGGATACGGTACGCCGGCGCGCAGCTCCGTGAGCCCGAGCTTGCCCTCGCTCGCGCCCACGCGGTAGTCCGCGCACAGCGCTATCACCATCCCGCCGGCGATCGCATGGCCGGTCACAGCCGCCACCACCGGGCGCGGGAAGCCGTACCAGCCGAGCACGAGCCGGTTGATGCCGTTGACCATCGCGCGCTGGTCTTCGGGGGTCATCGTGGGCACGAGCTTGAGGTCCACACCCGCGGAGAAGAAACGCTCGCGGCCGGTGACCACCACCGCGCCGGGCGGGTCTGCGGCAAGCTGCTCGCGAGCCGACTCGAATTCGGCGAGCACCTCGGGATTCAGCGCGTTGGCGGGCGGCCGGTCGAGGCGTACGAGCGCCAGCTCACCGCGCGACTCGACTGTGACGTTCGAGCCCACGCGCGAACCCTGACAGAGATCGGCTCAGCGTGGCGGGTCGCGATGCCGATCCGGCCGCTCGCCGCCGAAGCGCGCCGGAAGCTGCGTGAACGCCCAGTAGACGGCGAGCAGGACGAGCACGCAGATCGCGAGCGCGAGCGCGAGGTAGATCGTCGATACGAGCCAGATAGCCACGAACAGCACGACGCCGACGATCGGCCAGACCGGAATGCGGTTCCTGGTCAGGGGATCATCTCCGCGGGGAGCCGCTTGCCGTAGTCCTGCGCAGCGAGCGCGAGCTCCGACTGCTCCACCACGTCCACGCCCAGTCCCATGGCGATGTAGCGCACGCGGCGCTCGTGGTCGCGGCCGAGGTCGTGGAGATAGGCGAGTGCGCCGATGCGCGCGTGCTCGGCCCGCATGCCGTCGCGGTGCACCTCGATCTTGCCCCAGAGGGCCACGATCCCGGTGATGCGGTCGAGGTAGGGGATCGGACCGCGGTTGGGCGGGCGGTGGTAGGCGTAGATGCCGCACTTGCAGTCGGGGTGCGGCGCGCGGTGGGGCTGCTCTAGCCAGCCCTTGCCGAACAGCAGCGTGCGGTTGGCGGGGAAGCATTGGGCCTGCACCTCGGCCTCCTCCCAGCGCAACGGTATGAACGGTGACGACAGACGGTCGCGCACGAGCCGCCACTTGCGGAAGCCCACGACCGGCTCGATCAGGTCGGGGACCGACGCGGTCATGCCGGCACCTTCTCCGGCTCCCTCTCGCGACCCGGCTGCGGGTCGGGCGGCGGGCCCGGCTCGGGCTCGGGCACCGGCTCTGGACGCGGTGCTTCACGGGGAACCTCGATCGGCTCCACGGTGATCTCTCTTGCTGGACCCGGCAGGGTTGCCGCCGGGTCGCTGCCCAGCAGAAGCATGTTCATAGGGTAGGCGCTAAACCGGCATTTCAAACGCAGTCAACACCGCGTCGAGTACCCGATCAGCTCCGTAGCGAACGAGGTCGTCGGCGGGCAGACCAGTTTCGTCCTCTGTGGCGGCGATGGCCGCGCGTGCCTCGTCGTCCGCGAGCCGCGAGGTGTTGAGCGCCACGGCAGCCACGCGCGCAGGGCGCAGCGGGCGCACGACTGCCTCGTAGGCCTCGATCAGCTCGCGAAGCGGGGGCAGCGCCAGGTCGGGGTACCCCTCGAAGTGCGTGGCCCCCGCGCGGTGGGCTAGCACGAGCACGTCGGGCGAGCAGCCGTGCAGCAAGCCGAGCGTGACCGCCGAGTACGCCGGGTGAAAGAGCGAGCCCTGACCCTCCACGAACAGCAGCTCGCCGCGCTCCGAGCCCTCGTCCACGAGTCGCTCGGCGGCGCCCGACACGTAGTCCGACAGCACGTGGTCCACGGCGATGCCCCAGCCGGCGATGGCCACGCCCGTCTGGCCGGTGGGCACGTAGACGGACCTCATCCCGCGCGCGCGTGCGGCGGCGTCGAGCTCAACCGTCACCGCCTTCTTGCCGATGGCCACGTCCGAGCCCACGCTGTGCACCACCCTCAGGCCGGGCTTGCGCCCGTTCGGCCCGCGCGGCACGCCGAGGTCGAGCGGCGGCAGCCGCAGGTCGCGCAGGGTCACTCCCCTGCGCTGCGCCGCCGCGCTGAACTCGGGGTCATCGGCGAGGATCGTGTGCAGGCCCGCCTCCACACCCAACCCCCGGTCGATCGCCTCGAGCACGAGCGCCCGCCAGGCGTCGTCGAGCTTTCCGCCGGTGGGCGCGATGCCGATCAGCATCGTGTCCGCCCCGCGCTCCGCCGCCTCCGCGATCGTCGCCACGATCGGCACCGGCTTCTGGCAGAACGGCACCACCGCGGAGGCGGTCCGCCCGGCCTGGGTCGAGTCCACCACCGCCACCACCTCGCGATTGCCGTAGCGGATCACGCCGTGCGCGGTCTTGGCGTGGTGATCGTCGAAGAGGCCCTCGGTGAGGACCGCCAGCCGCTCGCCGCTCACTCGGGCCGCACGCCGAGCCCGGGATCCGCGGACGCGACTACGCCCCCGTCCCGGAAGCCAAGCCCGGTGAACGGCGAATTCGAGATGAGGAGATGGCCGTCGAGATCCACGTAGTCCACGAGCGACGCTATCTGAGCGGCGGCCGCGATGCCAAGCTCCGATTCGATCATGCAGCCGAGCATCACCTGCAGGCCGAGCGCCCGGGCGGCGTGGATCATCCGCAGCGCCTCGCGGATCCCGCCCGACTTGGCGAGCTTGATGTTGATGCCGTCGGCGTAGCGGGCCGCGCGCGCCACGTCGAGCAGGTCCTTGCAGCCCTCGTCGATCACCACCGGGATGCGCGGCGTGATCTCGCGCAGGGCGCAGAAGCTGTCGATGTCGGTGACGGGAAACGGCTGCTCCACGAACTCCACGCCCATCTGCACGAGCACCGGCATCAGCTCGCGCGCGGTCTCGAGCGTCCAGCCCTCGTTGCCGTCGATGCGTATGCGCGCGCTCGTGTTCTCGCGCACCGCCTGCAGGCGCTCGAGGTCGTCCGGCCCCGCCCACCTTGAGCTTCAGCACCTGATAGCCGTGGGCGCGCCGCGTGCGGTCCACCGTGCCCTCGATCGTGTCGATGCCGATCGTGTAGGAGGTCGGCGGACTCGTCGGCGACAGGCCGAGCAGGCGCCACACCGGCTCGCCGAGGCGCTTGCCCAGCCAGTCGTGCAGCGCGGCGTCGATGGCCTGCTTCGCGCCCTGCTCCCCCGGCCTCATCGCCAGGCGGCGGCCGATGTACTCGCGCGCGTAGGGGTCGCCGCCGATCAGCTCGGGCGCCTCGTCCTCGAGGAAGGCGAGCATCGACTCCGGACGTCTCGCCCCAGTAGTCCACGGGAGCGCCCTCGCCGTAGCCGACGATTCCGTCGAGCTCGAGCTCCACGTGCACCACGTGCTCGACGTCGCGCGAGTGGCGCGCGATCGTGAACGTCTCGGCCAGCGGAAGCGCGACCTTGTGGGCCCTGAGTTCCATCCCCTAGCCAACGTACCCCGGCATCCGGGAATGCGCGACTCCCCTTCCATCCATCCCCCTGCGTGCAAGGTCGCGCCCAAGTCCGCGCGCCGGGCGGCGTTCGGGTGAAACGAATCCGGCGGCCGCGGGACGGAGCGGCATGAACTCCAGCGCAGAGAAGATCAGCGCCCTGCTGCATGAGGCGGGCGAGACCCACCACGTCGTCTACCGGATCGTGGACGGCGACGACCCCGACTGGGCATCCTGGTACGCCGACTGGCTCGTGAACCTGTCCGAGCTGCCGCAGCTTCTGGGTGCCGCGCCGGTGCGTAGCGAGCTGGTCTTCACCCTCGTCTCGCTCGACCGCGAGTACACCGCGGAGACCCCGGACGCGCGCTGGGAGGACTGGTACGCCGAGCGCATCCTGGAGCGGCTCGCCTCCTCATGAGCCGCGTCGCCCGTATGGGGGTAACCCACCGGGGGGTTAACCACACCTGCGGAGTGGCGGCACTCCACACCGCCAGAGGCCAGCCAGCCGCATTTGTCGGCGGGCCCCGGACTGCGAATCTCCTCGCCATGCACGGCCACCAGACTCGAGCCAACCGGATGGCCCTCGGATGGGCTGGACCCTCGGTCTTTGTAGCCGCCGCTTTGCGCTGTCACCCCTAGCGCCCTTTTTCAAGAACGACTCCCCTCCCTCGCTCCCGCCTCCCCCCGGCGGGAGCGAGGCATTTCTGGGGATGATTCAGCGGAATGTCCTTCCTGATCCTGCACGGCCTGCAGGGCTCCGGCCCCACCCACTGGCAGACCTGGCTGGCCCGCCGCCTGGGCGAGCGCGGCCATCGTGTCAGCTACCCGGACCTGCCCGAGCCCGACTCGCCACGGCTCGAATCGTGGCTCCACGCTCTCGATTCCGAGCTGCGCGAGCCGGAGGGCCTCGTGGTGCTCTGCCACTCGCTCGCCTGCGTGCTGTGGCTCCAGCACGCGCGGCGCTGGGAGGGTTCACCTGTGGAGCGCGCGCTGCTCGTGGCACCGCCGAGCCCCTCGGCCGAGCTGCCCGGCGTGCGCGGCTTCTTCCCGCTCTCGGTGGAGCCGGCCGACGTGGCGCGCGCGGCCGCGTCCACACGCGTGGTGGGCTCAGACGACGACCCCTACTGCCCAGAGGGCGCCGAGCGCCTGTACGCCGAGCCGCTCGAGCTGCCCTTCGACCTGGTCGCGGGTGGAGGGCACATCAATCCGGATGCCGGCTACGGGCCGTGGCCCGCCGTCGAGCGCTGGTGCCTCGGATCAGCCGAGCACGGCCTCGAGGGCTAGCTCGAGGTCCGACAGGTCCTGCAGCACCGCGTCCGCGCCGGCGTGGCGAAGCTCGTCCATGTCGAAGGGGCCTGTGGCCACGCCGACCGCTCGGGCGCCGCCCTCGAGGGCGGCCGCGACGTCGAGGGGCGTGTCGCCCACCAGCACGATGTCGGCCGGGTCGAAAGCCGCCCCGCGCAGGTCGAGCGCCTTGCGCCGGGCCACCGCCACGAGCTCGGCGCGACGCTGGTGGTCCGACCCGTAGGCCCCGATCTCCATGTCGATCAGCGTGTGAAGGCCGAAGGCCGCGAGCTTGACCTCGGCGTTGGGCGCGATGTTGCCCGTGAGGAGCGACTGTGTGGTGTGCGGCTCGCGCCCCAGCCTCTCGAGAGTCGCGCGCACGCCAGGGAACGGGCGCCCGCGCTCGCGCACCAGCTCCGCCCGCTCCGCCATCGCGGCGGCCAGCTCGCGCTCGAAGTCGCCGAGCAGGCTCTGGCTGTGGTCGATCCCGGCGGTCTCCAGCAGGTCGAGCGCAATCTCGAGGTCCGTGCGGCCGGCGAACGGCACGAGCTTGGTCACCGGTGCGCCGGTCACGCGCTCGAACGCCTCGAGGAATGCCTCGCCGCCCAGACCCGCCGAGTCCACGAGGGTGCCGTCGATGTCCCAGAGCACAAGCCGCGCCATGCCCGGTAGGTTGCCGGTTCGTGGCGGACAGGGTGATCGTGGTGCACGGCGGCTGCGGGAATCCGGCGGCCGGGGTGGTGCGCGCCGAGGAGGACTACCACCGCGCGCTGGAGGATGCGCTCGGCGCGGGCTCGGATGTGCTGGAGGGCGGCGGCCCGGCGCTCGACGCCGTGCAGGCTGCGGTGGAGTCGCTGGAGGACTGCCCGCTGTTCAACGCCGGGCGCGGCTCCGTGCTCACCAGCGAGGGCGGTGTGGAGATGGACGCCTCGATCATGTCGGGGGTCGACCTGCGGGTGGGTGCAGTGGCCGCCGTGCGCGGCGTGCGGCACGCGGTGGCTCTCGCGCGCGCTGTGATGGAGAGCACGCCGCACGTGCTGCTGGCCGGGCCGGGCGCCGAGCGGCTGGCCGACGAGCACGGCCTGGAGCTGTGCGATCACGATTGGTTCGTCACCGAGCGCCAGCAGGAGCGCTGGATGGCGTCGAAGGGCACGGTGGGCGCCGTGGCGCTCGACGCCGATGGCCACCTCGCCGCCGCCACCTCCACCGGCGGGGTGCTCGGCCAGCTTCCGGGCCGCGTGGGCGACTCGCCGCTGATCGGCTCCGGCACGTACGCCGACGACGCAGTGTGCGCGCTTTCCGCCACCGGCGACGGCGAGCTGATCGTGCGGGCGATGCTGGCCGCCGAGGTGGCCGCTCTGATCCGCCACGCGGGCCTTTCGCTGGAGGAGGCGTGCGGGAGGGCGCTCCGCGACCGGATCGGCCCGCTGCGAGGCGACGCCGGCATGATCGCGCTGGACCCACAGGGCAACGTCTCGATGCCCGCCAACACGACCGTGATGCATCGCGGCGTGGTGCGCAACGGCGGAGCCGCCGAGACGGCGGTGTTTGTTGGCCGTTGACCGTTGGCCGTTGGCCGTTGGCCGTTAGCCCCGGCGGGCTGGTGCGCCTGCTAAGGGGCGTGCCGCGCTGCGAGACCTCGGCGGGCGCCGCCGGCCGTCGCTGGCGGCCAGACGCGCCGGGAACATGATCAGCGGCGGCACCACGACCACCAGCACGAGCACGAGGTACCAGAGCGTCTTCGCGTCCGTGCCCGAGCCGATCGTGTGCATCACGCCAAGGCCCCAGAACGCCACTGTGAAACGGTGCAGGGCCCGCCAGCGGGCCTGGCCGATGCGCTCGCGCGCGTAGTAGGTGAGGCCCAGCAGCGCGAGTCCCCAGCCGCCGATGATGCCGAGGCCTGTCCACAGTGGCCGGTAGCGGCCTGCGAATGGCACGGCGATGCCGCCGATGCCCGGGTGCAGGTAGGGATCGCCGAGCAGCGCGAGGCCGTGCAGGGCGATTGCCGCCAGGGCCGCGAGCGCGAGCGCCTCGTGCAGGGCGCGAAAGTCGCCGCCGCGTCCCTGGCCGCTCATCAGCTTGCCGCCGATCATCAGCCCGACCGTCACCGACATGCTGGCGAGCACCAGCGCCGCCGTTCCCGCCGCGCGGCTGGTGATCCAGAAGACGTGAGGACCCGGGTTGGTGACGGCGGCGATCGCGACTGTCACGACGACCTCGTGACCACCGGTGCCGGGGTGGGCGCCGGTGCCGGTGGCGGCGAGGGTGTGGCGGCCGGGGCGGGCGCGGGGGCCGGGCTGCTCTGAACGGGCGCGGGGGCCGAGCTGGTCTGGGCGGGCGCCGGGGCCGAGGGCGTGCTGGCGGTGGTGCTGGTGGAGTGGTGAACACGGTGATGCCGGACGCGGCGCCGGCGGTGGCGAGAGCGGCGTGACGTGGCCGGCTTGCGGTGCTCGACGGTGGTTGCCGGCTGTATGCGCTTGCGCGCCAGCGCCGGGTCGTGCCCGGCCACGAGCTGGCCGAAAATCACGATCCACGCCCCGGCGAACAGCAGCGCGGAGAACCAATAGGTGCGTCTACGGATGATGGCCACGCGCCTGCGCCGCGCGCGCACCTTCGCACGCGCGAGGGCGCGAGCCTCGAAGTGGTCCCGCATGCCTGCGATGTTCACCGCGCCCGCTCACATCCCCTTAAGCCGACCCTGAGCATCCTCTTAGCCCAAAAGCAAAGCGGCGCCCCCGAAGGAGCGCCGCCACTGCGGACTGCGGACTGCGGACTCGCGACTAGGCCCCACCAACGAACGCGGAGATATCCGGCGTCCCACGGCCAGTCGTGTAATCCCACCCCGGCGTGGCGACATAGAACCCGATCGTCCCGACCGTGATGTCGTTGAACGCCGACGCGGGCACCGTGTTGTAAATCACCGGGCCTGCGAAGCCGAGGCCGCCGCCGTGGGCGCCCTGGGCGCGAGCCCAGATGCCCTGCCAGGCTGGAGCGCTCGCGCTCGTGCCGCCGATGATCGTCTCGGAGCCGTCCACGATCACCCGGTAGCCCGAGTTGGGATCGGCGTCCAGTGACACGTCCGGCACTCCCCGGTCGACGCCGGTGAAGCTGCCGCCCGCGCTCGCCTGGTAGGCGGGCACGCCCTCGAAGAACGTGATGCCGCCGCCGCCGGCGTACCACGCGATCTCGTTCGGTCCCGGGCCGAGCACCGTGGTGCCGCCCACGCCCATCGCGAACGGCGACGCCGCCGGGTAGTTCGTGCCCGGCAGGCCCGCGGGCACGCCGTTCACGCCGATGATCGCGGGGCAGAACGAACCGGTGTCACCGCTCGAGGTGAACAGCGTCTGTCCCTGCGCGGCCGCCTGCTCGAGCGCGTTGTCGAGCGGGCCCTGGAAGCCCGACACCTGGGCCAGCAGCTCGCACTCGCCGGCCGAGAAGCTGGCCTGCTTGTTCGAGTTGTCGGTGACCCAGCGGTTGATCGTCGCCAGGATGTCGTCGTTCGAGAGCGACGCGCCCACGTACAGGTGGAGCCCCGTCACGTCCGGCGCGAAGCCGGTGGAGTACTGCGTGTCGAGATCCCACTCGTCGTTGCCGGCTGTGTCCGAGGACGGCGTGCCGACGGTGGTCTGCGTGACGGGCACCTGCGGCAGCCCGAACTGCTGCTCGAACTTCACGAGGTCCTGCTTCGGGATCGTGAAGTCGCCCTCGGCGATCACCGCCACCTGCTGGCCCGCGCCCGTGGCCGAGCTGGGCGCGTTGTAGAGCGACCAGAAGTCCTGCGGGCCGTAGTCCGCCGGGTAGTTGACGCCGCCGGCGGCCTGCGTGGAGTTCTGCGGCGTGCGATGCGGCAGCAGGCTGAGCTTGCCGATGCTCGAGAGGCCGAGCACACCCGCCACCTGCCCCGAGAAGCTGCTCGGCAGCTTGGCCGTGCCCTTCGGGGTGAAGTAGGTGGAGCCGTTCGACTGCCGGTAGCGCTCGAAGCTCGTGCCGAACGCCCTGCCGAGCGCTGTGGACGATCCGCTCAGCCGCACGAGCGTGCGGTTGGCCGACACCGAGCTCACGCTCAGCCCGTTCGCGGTCGCCCAGGAGCGCACCGCGTTCACGGTGGACTGCGCGGGAGCGTACGTGGAGTTGTATGTGGCGCTCGAGATCGTCTGGTGGTTGCGCACCACGCGGTCGAGCGCGGCCTGGTTGCGCGGCGAAAGGGCGACGGTCACCCGGAGGCTGCGCGCGGGGAGCGCGCCCAGGTCCGTGCCGCCGGAGACGAGGATCGGCGCGAGGCCGGTCGTCTGGGCCGTTGTCACCGCGGACGCCGATCCTGGAACCGCCAGCGCGGCGATCGCGGCCGCGCCGAGGGCGGCCTTCATCCAGGGCGCGCGAAGAGATCTATTCATGAACCCTCCCTGTTCAGTGCTGATGAGGTCGCGGCACCTCGGTTCCGGCCTGCCACCGGGCTCCCGAGGCCCCTTTGCCGCGTGGACGGACGCGCGCAGTATTCCAGCGCTTTTCAGCAAATGCGCCGGTACCGCACGGTGCCTTTTTCGGCGGATCGCGGGGAAGGATCGGCGGCGCGGTCGCGTTTCCCCTGGTGGTCCATATCCGACGACGAAGGGACGCACCAACGATGAAGCGACTGCTTCTGCCCCTGATCGCTGTTGTCGCGGTGGCCGCCGTGATCGGTGGCACCACAGCGGGGGCACACCCCAGTAGCAGCGCCCACGCGGCCAAGGCGGCCAGGATCCAGCTCAAGAAGGTGGGCGATCTCGGCAAGATCCTCGTGAACGGGCACGGCCAGACCCTCTATCTGTTCGAGAAGGACAAGCACGGCAAGAGCGCGTGCTACGGCCAGTGCGCGGGCGCCTGGCCGCCCGCCCTCACCACGGGTAAGCCGGTGGCGGGCAAGGGAGTGAAGGCGTCCAAGCTCGGCACCACCAAGCGCAAGGACGGCAAGCTGCAGGTGACCTACAACGGCCACCCGCTCTACGCGTTCTTCCAGGACGTGAAGCCCGGTCAGGCCAACGGCGAGGGCTCGAAGGCCTTCGGCGCCGAGTGGTACGTCGTCAACGCCAAGGGCAAGAAGGTCGACAAGAGCTAGATCAGTCGCGCTCTCAGCGAGTCGGCGTCCACGTCCGCCGGCTCGCTGGAGCCTATGAAGCCGGCCAGCGTGCGCGCGAAGCGCACCGGCTCCTCGAGCTGGGGGAAGTGCCCCGCCTCGTCGAACACCTCGAGGCGGCTGCCGGGCATCCCGCGGTGCGCGATGCCGGCGTGCTTCACGGGGATGATCGGGTCGCGCCTGCCCCACACGATGAGGCTCGGCATGTCCTCGGCGAGGTAGAGGCGGTCGCCCGCGTTCACGCGCTGGCCGCCGTGATCGATCACCGCGCGCAGCGTGTGCAGGAAGGCCTGTCGCGAGTCGGCGCTCGCGAGCGAGCCGTAGCCGCGCGCGAACTCCGCGATCTCAGGTCCCGTGCGAAGCCCGAGCCGCCCCACAAGCTGCGAGACGCTCGTGCCGGCGTTCCGCACTGTGTCGTTCGAGATCAGCGGCAGCACGAGCTCCGAGCCGGGCAGGGTGGCCGCACGCAGCAGCGGATGCACCTCGCGGCCGAGCCCGCCGCTCGACACGAGCACGAGACGCCCGGTGCGCTCGGGGAACTGGTAGGCGAACTGGAGCGCGATGCCGCCGCCTAGCGAGTGCCCCACCACCGTGGCCTTGGGCAGGTCAAGCGTCAGCAGCAGGTCTCGCAGGCCGCTTGCATAGGCGCCGAGCGAGTAGTCGCCGCGCGGCTTGGCGGAGCGCCCGTGGCCGAGCAGGTCGGGCGCCACCACGGTGTGACTCTCGGCCAGCAGCGTCATCGAGTCGAGCCACTGCTCGGACCGGCCCGCGATGCCGTGGATGAGGAGGATCGCGGGGCCCTCCCCGGCAATGCGATAGCTCACGAGGTGGCCGTGCAGCTCGATCTTCTGGGAGCGGACGGCGGTCTTCTTCTTGGTAGCCATAGGTCACTCCTCTACACTCGCCATGTCGCGGTGTTACACGATTTCATGTAACTTGAAACTTCGTACCATGACCGTGATGGCGTCACCGTCCAACGGCCAGAGCGGGCTGACCATCGACCAGCTCGCCCAGCGCAGCGGCATGACCGTGCGCAACATCCGCGCCCACCAGTCGCGCGGGCTGCTGCCGCCACCGGTGGTGCAGGCGCGCACCGGCTACTACGACGACGAGCACCTGGCCCGCATCAAGCTGATCCAGGAGATGCAGGCCGAGGGCTTCAACCTCAAGGCCATCGAGCGCCTGATCGAGGGCTCGAGCGGAGCCGTGGAGGAGGCGCTCGGCTTCAAGCGCGCGGCTCTCACGCCGTTCGGCGACGAGGAGCCTGAGTACATCACCCAGGAGGAGCTGGACCAGCGCCTGCGCGGCCCGCACGACGACAGGGTGGCGCGCAAGGCGGTCAAGCTAGGGCTGATCAAGCCCCTCGGCGAGGACCGCTTCGAGATCCCCAGCCCCACGCTGTTCGCCGCCGGTGAGGAGCTGATCCAGCAGGGAGTGCCGATCGACCACGTGCTCGCGGTGGCCGAGCGCGTGATGAAGCACTCGTCAGCCGTCGCGGACGCCTTTGTGCGCGTGTTCGTGGACGACGTGCTCGGCCCGCTTCCTCAGGATGGCGTGCACGATCCCGCCGAGTGGGCGCGCAAGCGCGATGCCCTGGAGCGGCTCCGCCCGCTCGCGAGCGACGCCCTGCTGGCCGCGTTCAAGCAGAAGATGACGCGCGCGGCCGAGCGGCGCTTCAGCAAGGTGCTCGACAGCTAGCCGCTGGGCGCGCGTGCGCGGGCGGAGTCGCGCAGCAGTGCGAGGACGATCAGCCCGCCGGCCACCGTCCACGTGAGCGAGATCGCGTTGGCGATCGCGTCCCCGGTGGCGTACGGACCGAGATTGGCCAGGTGGTAGATCCAGTGCGGCACGGCGAACACGAGCCACACGATTGCCGCGATCGCGCTCAGGCTCCGCTGGCCGCGCACAGCCGCCACGATCAGCAGCACTGCGAGCCCGAGGAACAGCGAGCCCACGTCGCGGACCAGGTGCTCGTCGTACGCGCCGAGCACGGACACCCAGCCAGCGCCGCCGAGGCCGAAGTTCTTGTAGAAGCCGCGCGGCGCGAGCAGCGCCCAGAGGCCGATCAGTCCCTGCGGCGCACCGAGCACCACCAGGATCCCGGCGATCCAGCCACGGTGACGCACGATGCGGTCGCCGTCGTTCATGAGCGCGTGGCTGTGGCCACCACATAGCGGCTGGTAACGCGGAACCCGTCCGGGTCCTCGTTGCCCGCCTCGAGCACCTCGATCATGCGCCGGCGTAGTCCATCGAGCTCCCCGCGTGGCTCGAGCAGCGCGCGGCCGGCCACGGCGACGGGTTGCTCGCAAACTCCTTGTCGAAGTGCTCGGCAGCGGACGGCGCGGCGATGGGCAGGCTCTCCTCCTCCACCGCCACATCGAAGCCGTGCTGTCCAAGCAGGCCTGCCAGCGAGTCACGAAGGTGCCAGGGAAACGGCGGCGCGCCCGGCGGAGCTCCCGACGCGCGGGCGATCGCCTCGCGCGCCAGGCGCACACTGTCCGAGATAGGGCCCTCCGGAATCCAGGCGCTCAAGACGATGCGGCCGCTGGGAGCGATCACGCGCGCGAGCTCCGCCGCGGCGGCCTCCACGTCGGGGGCGAAGATCACCGCGAAGATCGAGAGCACCAGATCCGCCTCGCCGTCGCCGAACGGCAGCGCGGCGGCGTCTCCCGCCACGAAGTCGGCATCGAGCCCGCGCTCCGCGGCGTCGGCTCGCGCCACCTCCAGCAGGCGCGGAGCCGGGTCGACGCCCGTCACACGAGCGCCGCACTCGGCCGCCAGCAGCGCGCCGTTGCCGGTGCCGCAGCCGACGTCGATCACGCGCTCGCCCGTGGCCGGTGCGGCGCGCTCCACCACGCGCCGAGCGGCTGGAAGAAGCTGGGCGGCGGTGCGCTCGTAGTGGCCGATGCTCCAGTCCAATGTGGGTGCGCTGGTCATGCGGTGCTCCCTTCGCTGAGCTGCTCCCGCAGTGTTGCAAGATCGAGCCACGCGCTCTCGCGGCTGATGAGTCCGCCGCTGAAGTCGAACACGTGGAGCAGCCGCACGGCTGGGGCGCGACGGCCTCGTGGAGCGGCTCGAGCGGCTACTGGACGAAGGCTCCAGCGATGAGCAGGTGGCGCTCGTGGGGCAGTGGCTCGTGACGAACGCACAGCGGATGGTCGAGGTCACGCGGTCAGCCGGTTAGGCTGCCGTGCCGGTGACCTGGCGCGAGATCATCCGCGAGTTCATTCCCAGCTCCCCGCTCGTGCGGCACCTCGGGATCGAGGTGCGGGCGCTGGAGCAGGACCTCGCCGAGCTGGTGCTGCCCTACCGCGCCGAGCTGGCGACGATGGGCGACGTGGTGCACGGCGGCGCGATCGCCACGCTGATCGACACCGCCGGGATGGCGGCGGCCTGGGCGCACGACGAGGAGGCGCCGCCGGGGGCCACCGGCTCCACGGTGTCGATGACCGTCGAGTACCTCGAGGCGGCGCGGGGCGGCGACCTGCTGGCCACCGGCACGCCGGCGCGGCGCGGCCGCAGCCTCTGCTTCTGCGATGTGGAGGTCACCGCGCCGCCGGGCGCGCGGCTGGTGGCGAAGGGGATGGTTGTCTACCGCTTCGCGGTAGGTAAGCAGTAGGCGGTGCGGGCTACGCCGTGAGCAGCACTGCGTCGCGCCAGGGGTCGAGCGCTATTGCTGTGCCGTCGCTCGTCTCGACCTCGGCGCCCGCCGCGCGCGCCTGATCGGCCACGCGCTGGGCGTCTTCGCTGCTCGGCAGCACGACCTCGAAGGAGAGCAGGCCAGTCGAGCCCTCGCGGCGGCGGCGAGCCGCCGGCGCTCTCCCAGGTGTTGAGTCCGATGTGGTGGTGGTATCCGCCGGCCGCCACGAACAGCGCGCCCGGATAGGTCCGCACCATCACCGTCGAAGCCGAGCGCGCCCGAGTAGAACGTCTCGGCGTCGCGCAGGTTCGCCACCTGCAGGTGGATGTGGCCGATGTGGGTTCCGGCGGGCATCAGCTCCGGAACGGGCTGCGCGCCGTCCACCTCGCCCAGCACGCCGTCGATGTCGAGCGGGAGCGTGGCCATCTGGATCACGCCCTCGTCGTTGCGCGGCCACTCGTCGCGCGGGCGGTCGCGGTAGATCTCGATGCCGTTGCCCTCGGGGTCGTTGAGGTACAGGGCCTCGCTCACGAGGTGGTCTGAGGCGCCGGTGAAGCGCCAGCCGGCCTCGATCACGCGCCGCAGCGCCTGGCCGAGGTCCGCCCGCCCGGGCACGAGCACCGCGAGGTGGTAGAGCCCCGTGGTGCCGTGCGGACGCCGCGGGGCGTCCGGATCGCCGCGTGAGCTCGAGGATCACCGGGTCCGCCCTCGGGACCGAGCCCCACGGTCTGCCCCTCGCGCCGCAGCTCCCGAAGGCCCAGCGCCCGCTCGTAGAACGAGCGCTGGGCTTCGAGATCACGCACGGTCAGGTGGACCGAGCCGATGTGTGTGGCGGAAGGGAGCATCTGCTCGGTCTGCCAGGCTACGCGCCCTTGACCGCCGAGGCGGAGAGCAGCAGGGTCGACACTCGTTGCTCACGAGCAGGCCGCCGCCGGCGAGCGGCTGGTTCCACTCGAGGCCGAAGTCGCGGCGGTCGATCTTGGCGGACACCTCGAGGCCGACGCGCTCGTTGCCCCACGGGTCCACGCCCGCGCCGGCGTAGTCGCCGGTGAGCTCGATCTCCTTGGTTACGCCCTTGAGCGTGATCTCGCCCGGGATCTTGACGGTGCCGTCCTCGCCCAGCTCGATCGAGTTCGGCGGAAGCTGATCTGCGGATGGTCCTCGACGCCGAAGAAGTCGCCCGACGCGAGGTGCTCATCGCGCTGCTCGTTCTGGGTGGTGATGCTCGACGCGTCGACCTGGCCGGTGACGCTCGCGCGCTCGCCGTCTGACTCGATCGTGCCCTCGAACTCGTGAACTTGCCGCGCACGGTGGCGATGCCCATGTGCTTGACCGTGAACTCCACGCTGGAGTGAGACGGGTCGATCGACCAGGTGCCCTGCGGAATGGTGGTCGTGGTGGCTGTTGCGGTGCTCATTGAACGACTCCTTGAAGTCGGGTGGAAAGTTGATCCGTCAACTATGTTAGCTCGAAGTTGTTGAGATGTCAACTATCAGTCGGCAGTCCGCAGTCAGCAGCCTCACGTCAGAGCCTCGCTGCCGGCCCTCCACCCGGCCCGAGCTGCTCGAACGGCGCAATCGGGCGCGACGTGCCCGTGCGCTACGCGCCGGGCAGGCGGGCCCAGCAGGTCGGCGAGCTGCGCCACTCTCGTCCTCGCTGAAGTGGCGGAGGAAGGCGGCGCGGATGCCCTGGGCGTGTGTGCGGCTCGCCTCGCGCAGGCGCTGCATCCGGCGTCGGTGAGCTGGCATATGAGACACGCGCGTCCTTGGGGCACGCCACCCGTTCGACGAGGCCGCTCGGCTGAGCCCGTCCACGAGCCGGGTGACCCCGGACCGCGTGAGCATCGTGCGATCGGCCAGCTCGGACATCGGCAGGCTGCGGTCCGGCTCCTGGGACAAGGAACAGCAGCACCTCGTAGTCCCTCGAGGTGAGGCCGTGGCGCGCCACGAGGTCGGCATTCAGCTGGCGCGTGATCGCGGCGTGGCTCAGCAGGAAGCCGCGCCAGGCGTCAAGTGAGACGCCCTCGAGTCCAGTCTTTGTCCTAGTGGCCACAAGGCGAGTTTAGTTGATGAATCAACGGTTTGCCCAGCGGAGCTGAGCCATCGGGGTCTCTATTATCCAAGACGATGGCGTCTCAGATCGTCAGGCGCGCCGACGCCGCCCGCAACGTCGACCGCATCCTCGAGTCCGCGATCCACGTGTTCGCGCTCGACCCCGGCGCCGGCATGAGCGAGGTCGCGCTGCACGCCGAAGTGGGCAGGGCCACGCTCTACCGCCACTTCCCCTGCCGCGACGACCTGATGGCCGCCATCAGGGCCCAGGCCCGCCAGGAGGCCGTGGCCGCCGTTGAGAGCTGCCCGGTCGACGAGGGCTCGTCGCTCGACGCCATCGAGCAGATCGTCCGCGCCGTGATCGAGCTGGGCGACCGCTACCGCTTCATCAGCGGCTGGCGCGCCAACCCCGGCGAGGACCAGGAGCCGCGCGAGCGCATCGCCGCCGCCCTGCGCACCGCGGTGGAGCGCGGTCAGCGGCGCGGCGAGATCACGCGCAGCATCCCGCCAGAGTGGGCGGTGGTGGTCATCCGCAGCCTGATGCTCGCGGCGATCGAGCAGCTGTCCGCAGGAACGATGAGCGACCGCGACGCCGAGCGGCTCGTGAAGCGGATCGTGGCTCAAGGCCTCTCCCCCGCGCGCCGGGAGAAGGCGCGATGAGCATCGAGCTGGCGGGGCGCCGGCACTACGGCCTCACCTTCTCCGTGCTGGCCATCGCCGGGATTTCGTACGCGCTGCTGCAGTCGCTGGTGGCGCCCGCGCTGCCGGTGATCCAGCGCGACCTCGGCACCACCACCACGGCCGTCACCTGGGTGTTCACGTCCTTCCTGCTGAGCGCGTCGATCGCCACGCCCATCGCCGGCCGCCTCGGCGACATGTTCGGCAAGGAGCGCACGCTGCTGCTCGTGCTGTTCGTGCTGGCCGGCGGCACGCTCGTGTCCGCGCTCGCTCACACCGTCGAGCTGCTGATCGTGGGCCGGGTGATCCAGGGCACAGGCGGCGCGATCTTCCCGCTCGCCTTCGGGATCATCCGGGACGAGTTCCCGCCCCGGCGTGTGGCCAGCGGCATCGGCTTCATCTCCGCGCTGCTCGGCGTGGGCGGCGGCGCCGGCATCGTGCTGGCCGGCCCGATAATCGAGCACCTGTCGTACCACTGGCTCTTCTGGCTGCCACTCATTCCCACCGCCATTGCCGCCGTGGCCACGCACCTGTTCGTGCCGGAGTCCCCGCTCAAGCCCGGCGGGCGCGTGAACTGGCTCGGCGCGGCGCTGCTGTCCGCCTGGCTCGTGGCTCTACTGCTCGGCGCGAGCAAGGGCCCGAGCTGGGGCTGGAGCTCGCCGGGCGTGATCGGCCTGTTCGTGGCGGCGGCCGTGCTGCTGGTGGTGTGGATCCGCGTGGAGTCGCGCGCCGCCGAGCCTCTGGTAGACATGCCGATGATGCGGCTGCGCGGCGTCTGGACCACCAACGTGGCGGCCACGCTGCTCGGCTTCGGCATGTACGGCTCGTTCATCCTCATCCCGCAGTTCGTGGAGACGCCCGCCAGCGCGGGCTACGGCTTCACCGCATCGGTCACTCAGGCCGGGCTGTTCCTGGTGCCCTCCACCGCGGGCATGCTGGCGGTGAGCCCGCTGGCCGGCCGGATCGCCCACAGCGTGGGCTCGCGCGTGGCCCTGATGGCAGGCGCGCTGCTCACGATGGTCTGTTTCGTGCTGCTTGCAGCCGCGCATACCGAGCGCTGGGAGATCTACCTGGCCAGCCTGTTCCTCGGCGGGGGCATCGGCCTTGCGTTCGCGGCGCTGGCCAACCTCATCGTCGAGGCCGTGCCGCCGGGCCAGACCGGCGTAGCCACCGGCATGAACACGATCATGCGCACGATCGGCGGCGCCATCGGCGGCCAGGTGGCCGCGAGCATCATCGCCGCCACGGTGGTGGGCACCAACCTGCCCACGGAGCGCGGCTTTACGATCGCGTTCTCGATCTCCGCCGGCGCACTGTTCGTGAGCTTCCTGTCCGCGCTCGCCGTGCCGCGCAAGTCCAGCGTCCAGGTGGCGGTGCCTGAGCCCGCCAGATCGGGGGGATAGCCGTGTATCGCAACATCCTCGTTGCGGTGGACGGCTCCAAGGAGTCCGACCTGGCGCTGGCGGATGCGATCGACCTCGCGCTCGACTCGAACGCCAAGCTCACCGTCCTGCACGTGGCCGGCCCGCCGCCAGCCGGGATCCGCACCACTCCCACGGGCGCGCTGGCCGCGGCGGAGCTGCCCGAGTACCACGACAAGCTGCTGCGCGACGCCGTGGCCAACGTGCCCAAGGAGCTGCCAGTCACGACTCTGCTGCTCGACGGCAACCCGGCCCACGAGATCGTGAATGCCGCGCGCGAGCACCGCCACGACCTGATCGTGATCGGCTCGCGCGGCCGGGGCCGCGCAACGGCCGCGCTGCTGGGGAGCGTGTCGCACCAGGTGCTGCACGATGCACCGGTGCCGGTACTGGTGGTGCACTCCAGGCCGCAGGGCGACTAACCGGCGCAGCAGCCCGCGCCACCGTGTACCTTGCCGCGCCGTGGGAAGGCGTCTCTGGCAGGGGACGGTCGCCGCGGGCCTTGCGTTCGCGCTCTTCGCCATGCCGGGATTCGCGGCCAAGCGGCACGCGCCGCCCAAGGCCAACGGCAAGCCCGCCGCCTACCACGCGGTGATCCGGCGCACGGCGCACGGAATCCCCCACATCACGGCCTCGAGCTTCGGCGGGCTGGGCTACGGCTACGGCTACGCGTTCGCCCAGGACAACCTCTGCGTGATGGCCGAGGACTACGTAACCGTGGAGGGCGAGCGCTCGCGCTACTTCGGCCCCGACGGCTCGTACTACCAGGGCGGCAACGACGTGACCGCGAACAACCTGGACTCCGACTTCTTCTTCCAGCAGATCAAGGACTCCGGCGTAGTCGACAAGCTGCTGGCCAAGCCGGCGCCGTTCGGTCCCAAGCCGGAGGTGCGCCAGGCGGTGCGCGGCTACGTGGCGGGCTACAACAAGTACCTGGCCGATGTCGGTGGCCGCGACCGCGTGCCGGATCCGCGCTGCCGGGGCAAGGCCTGGGTGCACCCGATCACGCTGCAGGACGCCTACCTGCGCTTCTACCAGCTGGTTGAGCTGGCGAGCGGGGACGTGGCGATCCCGGGCATCGCGCAGGCTCAGCCGCCCACGCCGTCGCTGCCGCTCGGCGGTACGTCGCTCGACGTGTCCAAGACCGCCAACGCCCTAACCCGGCAGCTGCCGCTGATGGGCGCGATCGGCTCGAACGCGGTGGCCGTGGGCAAGGGCGGCACGCGCGACCACAAGCACGGCGTGCTGCTCGGCAACCCCCACTTCCCGTGGGTCGGCCCGGAGCGCTTCTACCAGGCGCAGATGACCATCCCCGGAAAGATCGACGTGGAGGGAGGCTCGCTGTTCGGCGTGCCGGTGATCCTGATCGGCAACAACAAGAACATCGCGTGGAGCCACACGGTCTCGACCGCGTTCCGCTTCACGCCTTATCAGCTCACGCTCGTTCCGGGCTCGCCCACCACGTACCTGTATGACGGGCAGCCCACGCAGATGACGAGCCGGACGGTGACCGTCCAGGTGCGCCAGCCCGACGGCTCGCTCGAGCCGCAGTCGCGCACCCTCTACTCGAGCCGCTACGGCCCGGTGTTCACGTCGCTCGTGGGCGTGCCGCTGCCCTGGACGCCGGCCACCGCCTTCTCGATGGCGGATGCGAACGCCGACAACTTCCGCGTGTTCAACCACTTCCTCGACACCGACATGGCCAAGTCCGCCAGCCAGGTGCTGGGGATCCTGAAGAAGTACGAGGGCATCCCGTGGGTGAACACGATCGTGGCCGACCGCACCGGTCACGCGCTGTACGCGGACATCGGCGCGATCCCCAACGTGCCGGACTCGAAGGCGCAGCAGTGCAACACCGCGCTCGGCCAGGCCACCTTCCAGCTTCTCGGGCTGCCCGTGCTCGACGGCTCGCGTTCGGCCTGCAACTGGGACAGCGACCCGGATGCGATCGAGCCGGGGCTGTTCGGACCGTCGCACCTGCCGCACATGTTCCGCCAGGACTACGTAACGAACTCGAACGACAGCTACTGGCTCACCAACCCGCACCACCCGCTCGAGGGCTTCGCTCGCATCATCGGCGACGAGCGGACCGCTCGCAGCCTGCGCACCCGGATCGGGCTGATCATGACCCAGGACCAGGTGGACCACGGCGGCTTCACGCGCCAGTCGATGCAGGACATGGTGTTCAGCGACCGCCAGTACGCGGGCGAGCTGGCGCGCGACGGGCTCGTGTCGATGTGCCGCTCGATGCCTGGCGGTCTCGCTCCCACGTCATCCGGTCCGCCCGTGCAGGTGGGCAGCGCGTGCGACGTGCTCGCCCACTGGGATCTGCACGAGGACGTCGACTCGAAGGGCGCGGTGCTGTTCCGCCGCTTCTGGGATCACGCCTCGGGCGCGGAGCCATCGCCGTGGTCGACGCCCTTCAGCGCCTCCGATCCGGTGCACACACCGAACACGCTCGACACGAACAACCCGCAGGTGCGGCTCGCCCTCGGCGACGCGATCAGCGACCTTCAGGGCGCGAGCATCCCGCTCGACGCCGCGCCCGGTGACGTGCAGAAGGGCCCGGGCGGCATCCCGATCCATGGCGGCCCCGGCGACCCCAACGGCAACTTCAACGCGATCTACGCCACCTTCGATCCGGGCAAGGGCTTCGAGCCCGTTCACGAGGGCTCCTCCTACGTGCAGGCCGTCACCTGGCACGCCGGACCCTGCCCCGACGCCCGCACGATCCTCACCTACTCGCTGTCCACAAACCCGCGCTCGCCGTTCTTCGACGACCAGACCGCAATGTTCAGCCGCAAGCGCTGGGTCACGCAGCGCTTCTGTGCAAAGGACGTGAAGGCCCACACGGTGACCACCACCACGGTGGCCTCCGGCAAGCCCACGGGCACGGTCCGGCCGCACCGCCGCCGCCACAATTAGGCGGGCAGCGGCGCCCCGGCGAGTGCCGCCAGCGCGCCCGCCAAACCGGCGAGGAGGAGCGCTCCCACCACGCCCCAGCGCAGGGCGAGCAGCCACAGCGCCGCCGCGCGCAAGCACGAAGTACTGCCACGTCTCGCTGAGCGCCCGCGTGAGCGGCACCGCCGAGCCGATGATCGCGCCGATGGCCGCTGGGCGCGGCGCCGCCGAGGAACGCCTGCGCGCGCGGGTTGCGCAGCAGGCGGTCGAAGCGGTCGGCGCCGATGAGGATGAAGGCGAACGAGGGCGCGAACGCCACAAGCGCGGCGAGCAGCGCGCCGCCTACCCCGCCGGCTCGCGTAGCCCACGGCGGCGACCGTGTGCGTGACCGGCCCGGGCGTCACCTGCCCGAGCGCCACCGCGTTCACGAACTGGCCGCTGGTCATCCAGTGGTTCACGTGCACGGCGTCGCCCTGCATCAGCGGGACGATCACGAAGCCGCCGCCGAACGCCAGGCCACCGACCTTGAAGGCCGTCCAGCAGAGCGCGCCGAGCCCGCCGGTGGAGCCGGCGGCGGCAAGGACCCAGCGGCCAGCCGGCAGCGAGCACGCCTCGCCCGCAGGCCGCCCCGCAAGCCAGCTCCACGAGCCCGCAGCCGATCAGCACGAGCACCAGCCACGGCCCCACAAGCGCCGCGCCGACGCCGCCGGCCAGCGCGTAGAGGAGCACCCGCGGCCGCTGCGAGTCCGTGGCCCGCCGCCATACCGGCGGCGCGAGCCTCGCGCCCGCCGACACCGCCACGGCCGCCACCGCCGCGCCCGCTCCTGCGCCCGCCCCACGCAGCCAGTCCGGCGGCGAGGAGGCGAGGAACGCCGCGGCCAGGGCGATGATCGCCACGAGCCCGGGCAGGATGAAGCAGGCGCCGCCCAGAAGCGCACCGCCCGGGCCGCGCAGGCGCCAGGCGCACCAGATCGCGAGCTCGGTGGACGCGGGCCCCGGCAGCATGCTCGTGGCGGCGATCGCACGCTCGAACTCCTCGTCCGAGATCCACCCGCGCTGCTCGACGCACAGGCGCCGCAGCATCGCGATGTGGGCGGGCGGCCCGCCGAAGCCCAGACATCCGATCCGCCCCCATTCGAGGACGACCTCCCGCATCGTGGGTGGGCGCGCGGCAGCGTCCGTCACGGCCCCGGAGCCTAAGTCCCCGCAAGTTAGGAAGTGTGAAGAGACCGCTTTTCGGTCGGGTGATCGTTGATAGGGTGGCCGCTTGCCGGGGAGAAAGCATCATGTCTGACTCGCAGCAGGCGCCGGAAGGAAGTTCGGCAGGCGAAATCGTCTTCAGCGGCGTGACCAAGCGCTACCCCGGTCGCGAAAGCGCCGCGGTATCGGAGCTCAGCTTCGAGGTTCCCGCGGGCGACATCTGCGTGCTGATCGGCCCGTCGGGCTGCGGCAAGACGACGGCGCTGAAGCTCGTCAACCGCTTGATCCCGATGACGGGCGGCGACATCAAGATCGACGGTCGCAGCGTGAACGACCACGAAGTCACCGAGCTGCGGCGAGGAATCGGCTACGTGTTCCAGGAGATCGGCCTGTTCCCGCACATGACGATCGAGGACAACATCGGCTCGGTGCCTCGGCTGCTCGGCTGGTCGAAGCAGCGGATCCGCGAGCGGGCGGCGGAGCTGCTCGAGCTCGTGGGACTGGACGCGGACAGCCTGCGCCGCTACCCGGGCGAGTTCTCAGGCGGCCAGCAGCAGCGCGTCGGCGTCGCCCGCGCGATGGCCGTCGACCCGCCGATCATGCTGATGGACGAGCCCTTCGGCGCGATCGACCCGATCACGCGCGACCGCCTCCAGAACGACTTCCTGCGCCTCCACAGCCAGCTGCGCAAGACAGTGATCTTCGTGACCCACGACATCGACGAGGCGATCAAGATGGGCGACCGCATCGCGATCATGCGCGACGGGCATCTCGTGCAGCTCGACACCTCCGACGACCTGCTCGCGAAGCCGGCGAACGACTTCGTCGCGAGCTTCGTCGGGTCCGACCGCGGCCTCAAGCGCCTCCAGCTGTGGACCCTGCGCGACATCGAGCTCGATCCGCCCGAGGGTGCGCCGCCCGGCGCACCGACGGTCTCGATCGACAGCTCGCTTCGCGACGCGCTCTCGCTGATGCTCACCGAAGGAATTGAGGAGCTTCAGGTGACAAACAGCGACGACGATCCAGTCGGGCGCGTCCGGATCGAGGCCATCACCCACTGGGTCGGCCCGGGTGGCAACGCGCCGGAGGGCGAGGTAGCACGCGCGTGATCGGCGTCGCCACGCAGCTGGCCGCGGGCGGGCCGGTGATCCCCAACTTCGGCAAGGGCGACCCGTGCGTCGTGGACAACAGGCAGTTCTGCGCGCACTGGTTCTTCAGCAACTTCAGCTCGCGCTTCGAGCCGCGCCTGATCGAGCACATCGAGCTGACCGCAATCGCGGTGGGCGTCGGCACCGTCATCGCGCTCGGCGCCGCGATCTTCGCCTACAAGTTCCAGTGGTTCGACACGCCGTTCTCCCTGTTCGCGGCGCTGCTCTACACGATCCCGAGCCTCGCGTTCTTCGAGATCATGGTGCAGATCACGGGCATCAACCGCTTCACGGCGGAGATCGCGCTCGTGTCCTACACGCTGCTGATCCTGTTCCGGAACACCCTCACCGGGCTGCAGGGGGTGCCCAAGCCCGCGATCGAAGCCGCAAACGCCATGGGGCTGACGGGCCGCCAGCGACTCATCCGGGTCGAGCTGCCGCTCGCGCTGCCGGCGATCATGGCCGGCATCCGCATCGCCACGGTCACCACGATCAGCCTCACCACAGTGGCCGCCTACATCGGCGCCGGCGGCCTCGGGGAACCGATCTTCAACGCGATCCAGACCGGCTTCAAGACGCAGTTCCTCGCCGCCGGCATGCTTGCGATCCTGCTCGCGCTCGTGGCTGACCTGCTGCTCGTGATCGCCCAGCGGGCGCTGACCCCGTGGACCCGCGCCCAGAGGGCATGATCGCCACCTCGGACAGCTTCGCCCACGCGTTCACGTTCTGGGGCGATCACACCGGCCTGATGTGGGACAAGATCGTGGCCCACCTGCAGATCTCTTTCGCGTCGATCGGCGTGGCGATCGTGCTCGCCGTACCGCTCGGCGTGTGGCTCGGGCACCTCCACCGCGGCTCGTTCTTCGCGATCAACGTCTCCAACATCGGCAGAGCGCTGCCAAGCCTGGCCGTGATCTCGATCGGGATCGGCATCCTCGGGATCGGCTTCACGAACACGCTCGTGGCCCTGGTGATCCTCGCCGGCCCGGTGATGCTGACCAACGCCTATGTGGCGGTGAACCAGGTGGACGGCAACGCGGTGCAGGCCGCGTACGCGATGGGGATGAAGCCGTGGCAGGTGCTGCTGCGCGTGGAGGTCCCGCTCGCGATGCCACTGATCTTCGCCGGCATCCGCACCGCCACCGTCTACGTCGTGGCCACCGCTACCCTTGCCACCTTCGCGGGCGGCGGGGGGCTCGGGGACATCATCGTCAACCAGCCCAGCTACGGCGTAGCCGGCGTGATCGCGGCGTCCCTCACGATCACCGCTCTCGCCTTCGCCACGGACGCGGTACTAGCGCTTGTGCAGCGCTTCGTCACGCCGGTTCCGCTTCGGGCGGGGCTGGGCAGGCGCGCACGGGTCAGGGCCGCCACCGAAACAACCTGAGGGAACAAATGCGCACACCAAAGGAGCAGAACATGAGACCAGCAGCACCGCGGTTGCGCCTCGGCGCGGTCGCTCTGATCGCGATTCTGGCCGCGTTGTTCGTGGCCGCATGCGGCAGCTCGAACGGAGGCTCGAGCTCGAGCAGCCCGAGCAGCGCCGCCTCCAGCACGCCGGCATCCAGCGGGCAGCCAGGTAAGGGCAAGCCGCCGCTCACGCTCGGCACCAAGGACTTCACGGAGGAGTTCATCCTCGGTCAGCTCTACAAGCAGGCACTCGAGCACGCCGGCTACACGGTGAAGTACAAGGAGAACATCGGGGCCACCGAGGTGATCGACAAGGCGCTCACGAGCGGCAAGATCGACGCCTACCCCGAGTACACGGGCGAGTCGGCCGTGACGGTCGCCGGGGTCAACAAGACCGTCCACAGCCCGCAGGAGGAGTACAACATCGCCAAGGCGTTCTACGACAAGCGCGGGCAGGCGATGAGCGAGATGACCCCGTTCTTCGACACCGACGCCATCGCGACCACGAAGGCGTTCGCGCAGAAGAACGGCCTCACCCAGCTTGGCGACCTGAAGAAGGTGAGCCACTTCACGCTCGGCGCGCGGCCTGAGTTCGCCAACCGGGAGCAGGGCGCGGCCGGCATGAAGAAGGACTACGGCCTGAACAACTTCACGTTCAAGTCGCTGGCCTTCGGACTCCAGTACCAGGCGCTCGACGGCGGCAAGATCGACACCGCCAACGTGTTCACCACCGACCCGCAGCTCGCGAGCGGCAAGTACGCGGTGCTCAAGGACCCGAAGAACATCTTCGGCTTCCAGAACATCGCGCTCGTGATCGACAAGGACAAGCTGCAGGCGCTGGGCGGCGACCAGTTCATGAGCATCATCAACAACGTGAACAAGCTGCTCACCACGCCGGCGGTGATCTCGATGAACAAGGCGGTGGCGATCAACAAGCAGTCGCCGGCGGCCGTTGCGAAGTCCTTCCTTCAGGCCAACAACATGATCTAGGCAGGCTCGTGGGTTGCCCGGCCGCTCGCCTTGGCGCGGGCGGCCGGCGGCTCGCTGCCTACGCCGCGAGCGGCTCGGGCGCGCGGCTGCGCGCCTCGATCTCGTAGTCCGCCGGGATCGAAGTGGCGCGTCTCCTGGCGGAAGGGCCACGTGAAGCCGGGCCAGATCGTCGTGTTCCTGCCGTTCTCGTCGAGGTACCAGCTCGCGCAGCCGCCGCGAGTTCCAGACGGTGCCCTGGAGACGCTGCTGGATGCGCTCGTTGAAAGCCCGCTGCACCTCCTCGCGCACCTCGAACACCTCGGCGCCGCGCGCCTTCATGTGCTCGACGCACTCCATCAGGTAGTTGAGCTGGGACTCGATCATGAACACGATCGAGTTGTGGCCGAGGCCGGTGTTCGGGCCCACCAGGAAGAACAGGTTGGGGAAGCCGTCGACGGTCGTGCCGAGGTAGGCCTGCGGGCTGCCGTGCCAGTGCTCGGCCATCGTCTTGCCGCCGCGGCCGCGCACGTAGTTCGGCCACCGGCATGTCGGTCACGTAGAAGCCGGTGCCGAGGATGAGCGCGTCGATCTCGCGCTCGGTGCCGTCGCGCGGTGACGATCGAGTGCGGCTTGATCTCAGCGATCCCGTCGGTCACCACGTCGACATTCGGCTGCTGGAGCGCGGGGTAGTAGTTGTCCGAGATCAGCACGCGCTTGCAGCCCATCCGGTAGTTCGGCGTGAGCTTCTTGCGCAGCTCGGGGTCCTTCACCTGGCTGTGCAGGTGCCTGCAGCGCGAGCTTCTCGTTGAGGCCGCCCTCGCGCGGGTGCATGAAGCCGAGCACGAACAGCTCGCGCACCCAGTAGATCGCGGCGCGCATCGCGAGCTGGGCGGGCGGGAAGAGCTTGTAGAGGCGCTTCTCGAGCCTCGTGAGATTGCGGTCGCGCTGCGGAACGATCCAGGGCGCGGTGCGCTGGAAGACGTTGCAGCTGCTTCACCCGCGGCTGGATCTTTGGGACGAACTGGATCGAGGAGGCGCCGGTGCCGATCACGGCCACGCGCTTGCCGTTCAGGTCGTAGTCGTGGTCCCACTGGGCGGAGTGGAACATCGCGCCCTCGAAGCTCTCGATGCCCGGGGATGTCCGGAAGCTTGGGCTCGCTCAGCGCGCCCACGCCCGAGATGAAGAAGTCGGCGGTGAGACTGCCCTGGTCGTCTCGATGCGCCACACCTCGCGCTCGTCGTCCCAGGCCGCCTCCGTGACGGCGTGGTTGTAGCGCATGTGCGGCTCGACGCCGTACTTCGTCGAGCAGTGGCGCAGGTAGTCCCAGATCTCGGGCTGGGGCGAGAAGGTGCGGCTCCAGCGCGGGTTGGGCTCGAAGGAGAAGGAGTAGAGGTGCGACGGGAACGTCGCAGGCGCAGCCGGGATAGGTGTTGTCGCGCCAGGTGCCGCCGACGTCGTCAGGCGCGTTCGAGGATCACGAAGTCGTTCTCGTTCGCCTGCTTGAGGCGGATACCGCAGCCGATGCCGGCGAAGCCGCTGCCCACGATCGCGAAGCGCACGTGGTCCGGAAGTGACCGATCGCGCCTGCCCGTTGCTGCTGCCCATGCGTCTGCTCCCTCGTTCGATCTCCTCCGACCTGTGCATTACCCCACTGTACCCGATGGTAAACAGTGAGGTACATCACTCGCCGGGGCGGTCCGCGGGCGTGGTCTCTCGTGCAACCGGGTACGGCAGCTAATGAGCGTTCTTGCTGTTGTGTTGATCGTTGCGGCGGTCCTCGCCGTGGTTGCTCTGGTGGCGATCGAGGCGCCGCGCCGCGCCGCTCGTAAGCGCGAGCGCCGGGAGCGGCTGTCCACCGAGGTCGAGGGCCATCGCCAGGAGGCCTCTGCCCATGCGTCGCGAGCGGAGTCGCTCGGCCCCCAGGCCGAGGCTCACCGCGACGAGGCCGCCCGCCACCTGGCGGAGGCTGAGCAGCTCGAGGCCCAGGCCGAGCGCTCCAAGCGCTTCGCGGCCCGGCACGAGTCCGAGGCGGACGACCGCGCCGCCGAGCTCGACAAGCTGTAGCGCCTTCGTTACTGACTTGTCGCGCGGGCGCATGGAACGGTCACGCGCGGCGTGAGACCGTGGGCGCATGGCCGCCGAGACCGAGTTTTCTATCGCCATACGACTGAAAACTCGGTCTCGTGATCAGGTGATCGCCGAGCTGGCGCTACGGCAGCGTGCCGTTGTCGCCCACTGGCAGCTGATCGAGATCGGGTTGGGTGCCCAGGCGATCCAGCGCAGGCTCCGGGACGGGCGGCTGCATCGGCTCCATCGCGGCGTTTACGCGGTGGGGCACCTGGTGGTGCCGGCGAAGGGGCACGCGCTTGCCGCGGCGTTCGCGTACGGACCGGGCGCGCTGGTGAGCCACCGGAGTGCGTCGTGGCTCTGGGACCTCAGCACGGACTCACGCACCCTCGTCGATGTCACAGGCGAGGCGAAGCGCAGCAGCCGCAAGGGGATCCGCTACCACCACGCGCAGAGGCTGCATCCGGACGATGTCGCGGAAATCGACAACATCCCGGTGACCGGCCTCGCACGCACGTTCGTCGATCTCGCCGCTGTCGTGCCGAAGCGGACGCTCGTCTACGCGCTGGAACAGGCCGAAGCGCTGCGGACTTTCGACCTGCGGGCGATCGAGGCGTGCATTGCAAGGAACCATGGCCGCCGCGGCGTCAAACGGCTACGGCTTGCGATGAGGGAGATCGAACCGGAAGCCCAGCACGCCCACGAAGGGCTCGAGCGCCTCATCGCCTTCTGTAGACGCCGGGGCCTTGAAATGCCCGCCATGAACGCGGTCGTGCAGGGCTTCACCGTCGATGCGCTGTGGGCAGACCGCAAGCTCATCGTCGAGCTGGACAGCTGGGCGCACCACAAGGATCACCGCGCCTTCGAGGAAGACCGGCGGCGCGACGCGATCCTCGGCTTCGCGGGCTACCGGATCCTGCGGGTGACCAAGCGACTGCTGACCGAGGACCCGGGAGGGCTCGCGGCCCTGCTCAGCGAGCCGCCATCGCTCGCAGCGACTGCTTGAGCGACTTGCTCGTGGCCATCACGGCCGTGGGCTCGTAGCCGCAGTGGGCCATGCAGTTGTCGCAGCGAGGGTCGTTGCCGCGGCCGTACTTCGACCAGTCGGTGGTCTCGATCAGCTCCTTGTAGGTCTTCGCGTAGCCGTCGCCCATCAGGTAGCAGGGGCGCTGCCAGCCGAAGAGCGAGTAGCTCGGGATGCCCCACGGGGTGCACTGGTAGTCGACCTTGCCCTCGAGGAAGTCGAGGAAGAGCGGCGAGTGGTTGAGCCGCCACTTCTTGCGGCCGCCGTCGGCGAACGCCGCGGAGAACAGCTGCGCGCGTCTGCTCGACGCCGGGGAAGTGCTCCTGGTCGGGCGCCTTCTCGTACGCGTAGGCGGGCGAGATCTGGATCGTCGTCCACCTTCGAGCTCGTCGTTGAGGTAGTCGAGCACCTCCTTGCACGGTCGTCCGGCGTGTCCGTGGTCAGGAAGGTGGTGTTGGTGCCGACCCGGAAGCCGCGCGCCTTGGCCGCCCTTATCGCGCTGACCGCCTTGTCGAAGATGCCCTCGCGCTCGACGAACTGGTCGTGGCGCTCGCGCAGGCCGTCCATGTGGATCGACCCAGGAGAAGTACGGCGACGGCTTGAAGTTGTCGAGCTTCTTCTCCAGCAGGATCGCGTTGGTGCAAAGGAAGACGAACTTCTTGCGCTTGAGCAGCTCCGTCCGCGATCACGTGGATCTCGGGGTGGACAGCGGCTCGCCGCCCGCGATCGAGACCATCGGCGCGCCGCACTCCTCGATCGCCGCGATCGCCTGGTCCACCGGCATACGCTGCTTGAGAATGTGCTCGGGGTGCTGGATCTTCCCGCAGAACGAGCAGGCGAGGTTGCACTGGAAGAGGGGCTCGAGCTCGACGAGCAGCGGGAACTTCTCCACGCCGCGGAGCTTCTGCTTCATCAGGTAGGTGCCCACTCTCACGCTCTGCCTGAGGGGTACCGGCATATGTCAGGTCTCCTTTTCGGTTGGGCAGCGGTCAGCGCCAGCGTCTCAAGCGCGCGCGCGGCGCGTCCTAGTGCACGATACGCCTTAATCCCGCCAGAGAGGGTCGACAATCGGACAATCTCGCGCGAAGGCGTGTCCACGACCGCCCGCAGAGCCGCAAACGGGCGGCCGGCGGCGGCGCTCGGCGAGCCAGGCGGACTCCATGTCCACGGCGATCGAGCCGTCGTCTGCGAGCCGGGCACGCTCCGCGCCGCGCGCCAGCTTCGGGCACCGACAGCATCGGACCGCGATCGCGCGCGAGAACCCGACTTCCGCCAGAGCCTCCGCCACCGAGCTGCGGTAGGCGCCGGCACTGAAGACGGCGCGCCCTCGCCGACTCGCAGCTCGTCGGCGACGACCACGTCGCCGGGCTCAAGCGAATCGTCGAGAGCCCGCCGCAGAAGCCGAGCACGGCCACCGCCCTTGCCATCGCGCGAGCGGCCAGCAGCAGCCGCTGCGCGCGCCGGCGGGCCCCGATGCCCGTGACGCACACCTCGCGCCGAGGCGCACCCGCGCCGGGCGGCCATGCGCTTCGATCGCGCAGCGGGAGCGAGCACCAGCAGGCCGCCCGTCTGCACGCCAGCCAGCGGCCCGAGCGCCTCACCGGGAACATGAGCCGGTACAGGTGGTAGTTGATGTAGAAGTCGCCGGGGAAGCCGGTGCCCGTGTAGAAGGGCTCGTCCCAGCTGCCGTCCTCGCGCTGGTGTCGAGGCGAGCCAGCGCCAGGCCGCGCTCCACCATCTCGTCGCGCGGGTGGCCGGCGGCGTGCAGGGCGATCAGCGCCCAGGCGGTCTGCGACGCGGTGCTCTCCCCGCGCCCGATCCACTCGCGGTCCACGTACGAGCGGCAGTCCTCGCCCCAGCCGCCGTCCTCGTTCTGGTGCGCGCGCAGCCACTCCACAGCGCGGAGCACGCGGGCGTCGTCGCCGCGGATCCCCATCGCCTCGAGTGCCGGCAGCGCGGCGGCCGTGCCGTACACGTGGTTCACGCCCCAGCGCCCGAACCAGGAGCCGTCGGCCTCCTGCTCGCGCAGCAGCCAGCCGACGCCGCGGCGGGCGGCGTCGCGCGTCGCCCGAGCCCCTCGGCGGCGAGCATCTCGAGCGCGTGGGCGGTCACATCGGCGCTCGGCGGATCGGTGACCTCGCCGAAGTCGCAGAACGGGTGCTTCTCCACGAGGCCGTGGAAGTTGTCGGCGTCGAAGGCGCCCCAGCCGTCGTTCGAGGACTGCATCCCGATCAGCCAGTCCACGCCGCGGCGCACGGCGGCGTCCACGCGCTCGCGGTCGGGGTGCTCCACCCGGCGCAGCGCCAGCACGACCTCGGCGGTGTCGTCGAGGTCGGGGTAGTTGTCGTTCTCGAACTCGAACGCCCAGCCGCCGGGCTCGAGATCCGGGCGGCGCACCGCCCAGTCGCCGCGGCACGCGCACCTCCTCCTCGAGCAGCCAGCCCGCGGCGCGCATCAAGCGCCGGGTCGTCGGCCGGCACGCCCGCGTCGCGCAGCGCGATCACCGCCAGCGCCGTGTCCCACACCGGCGACTGGCAGGCCTCGAGCCAGCAGCGGTCGTCCTCGTAGATCGTGAACGACTCCAGGCCCTCGAGCGCGGCCTGCATGCAGCGGATGGTCCATCGGGATAGCCGCGCAGGTCGAGCGCCATCATCGAGTAGACCCACGGCGGCTGGATGCCGCCCCACGAGCCGTCGGCCTCCTGCCGGGCGATGATCCAGCGCTCGGCGCGCGCGAGCGCGAGCCGGCGAAGCCAGCCGAGCGGGCGCTTCTCGTACCTGTGCAGGAAGCGGTCGGCGAGCCCGAACCAGCCGCGCAGCGTGCGCAGGGAGCCACGCTCCACCTCGCGCGAGGCGCCGCTGAACAGCTCGTCAAGCCCGAACGGCAGCGGACGCACCGGCCGGCAGGCCCACACCACCGTCAGCGCCGCCACGGTCTGCCGTCCCCAGCAGGCGAACGAGTAGATCGACGAGCAGGCGCGCCGCCCGGCAGCAGCATCAGCTCCGGCGGCAGCGCCGGGATGTCGTCCCAGCGCCAGATGCCGAACAGCGCGAGCCAGATGTGCGTGAACACGCGCGCGTTCTCCACGCCGCCGCCCGCGAGGATGAACCCGCGCGCGCGGACCATGTGGCCGGCGTCCACGTCGTCGCCGCAGAGCTTGAGCGCCGCATAGGACTCCACGGTGGTCGACAGGTCGCCGGGCGCGCCATAGAAGTTCGCCCCAGCTGCCGTCCTCGCGCTGCTGCGAGCGGATCCAGGCCGCGGACAGCGCGCTGCGCCGCTCCTCGCGGATGCCGAGGAACTCGCGCAGCAAGAGATCCTCCGCGTCCATCGACACATTGGTCTCGAGCTTGCCGCGCCACCAGCCGCCCGGCTCCTGCAGCGTCGAGCAGGTGGTCGCGAGCGCGCGCGAGCGCGTCGCGGACCGCCTGCTCGGCCTGCGACGGTCCGGCGTAGACGTCAGTCACCGCGCGTGACCCCGAGCTCGCGCGGGAGGCCGAAGCGCACGGCCTCCTTGGCCACCGAGTGCTCCTCCACCGACAACGGGCCGAGGCCCGCCGAGCGACGTGAGCACGCGCTGCACCAGCCGCTCCGGCGCGGAGGCGCCGGCGGCGAGGCCGACCGTGTGCGCGCCGTCGAGCCAGCTCAGCTCGATATCCTCCTCGTCGTCGATCAGGTAGGCGGGCGTGCCGGCTCGGCGCACGACCTCCACGAGGCGGTTGGAGTTGGACGAGTTGGGCGAGCCCACCACGAGCACCGTGTCGCACATGCCGGCGAGCGCGCGGACGGCGTCCTGGCGGTTCTGAGTGGCGTAACAGATGTCGTCGGAGCGCGGACCGACCAGCCCCGGGAAGCGGCGCTCGAGCACGTCGATCACCGCGCGTGTCTCGTCTACGGCAAGCGTGGTCTGTGTGAGGTAGGCCACGCGCGAGGGGTCCTCCACCTCCACGGCCTCGGCCTCCTCCACGCTCGCCACGAGGCGGATCTGGTCCGGCGCATGGCCGAGCGTGCCCTCCACCTCGTCGTGGCCGGCGTGTCCCACCAGCACGATCGTGTAGCCCGCGTCCGCGAACTGGCGCGCCTCGCGATGCACCTTGGCCACGAGCGGGCAGGTGGCGTCGATCAGATCGAGCTGGAGCTCTGAGGCGGTGTTGCGCACCGCCGGCGCCACGCCGTGTGCGGACAGCACCGTGGTGGCGCCCTCGGGCACCTCGTCGAGCTCCTCCACGAACACTGCGCCGCGCTCCTCCAGCTCGCGCACCACGTGCCGGTTGTGCACGATCTGGCGTCGCACGTATACGGGCGCGCCGTGGCGCTCCAGCGCCCTCTCCACCACCTCGATCGCGCGCTCCACGCCCGCGCACGAGGCGCGCGGCCCGGCCAGCACGATGCGCCGCGGCGCCACGGTGTGGGCCCAGCGGTCGAGCACCCAGGTGGCTTCCACCAGAGCGCGGTGCGCGCGCGCGCCGCTGGCAGCCGCCACGAGCGGGCGGCCGAGCTGGTTGGAGCCGCTGCGCACCACCGCGCGCAGCACCGCGAAGGGGCGGCCGCCGGCGCCGCTGGCGAGCCAGCCGGAGCCGGTGTCCGCCGCGATGGCGCCGCTCTCACGCAGCTGGGCGCGCTTGCGGCGCAGCAGCGCGATGCCGTGCGGGTTGGAGACGATCGGGCCCACGTGCACCTTGAAGCCGGCGCGGCGCAGCGCGTCCGGCGAGGATGCCCGCGGCCGGGATCGGCACGGTGCCGTCGGGGAAGCGGATCTCGCTGGCGAGCACGAGGTCGCCCGGTCTCGAGCTCGGGGTCGATGGCCATGCACACGCCGGTGACCGCCACGGCCGAGCCGGGGGCGCGCAGGGCGCGCTCGGCCGCGCGCCGCGACAGGCGCGAGCCGATGCCGCTGTGCACCACGTGCGCCTCCGCCGACCCCGCGCGAGCCGCGCGCGCGTCGAGGGGAATCGGGGCGAGGACGACGAGGCCCTGGTCGCTCATGCGGCGTGCACCATCGCCGGGGTTCGATCTCCAAGTGATGCCAGCAGCTCGCGCGCCGCGGCGTGGCCGCTGCGCACCGCGCCCTCCATCGTGGCGGGCCAGCCGGTGTCGGTCCACGCGCCCGCGAGGAAGAGCCCGGGCACGCTCGTGCGAGGCCCGGGACGCAAGGCGCCCGGAGCCCGGCTCGGCGCGGAAGGTTGCTGCGTGCTCGCGCACCACGAAGAAATCCTCCACCATCGCGTCGCGCGCCGCAGGCAGGAGCTCCTGCCAGCGCGGGCATCAGCTCGTGGCGGCAGCTCCTCGTTCGACATCGCCATCTCGCGGTCGGCGCCCGACAGCGACAGCGCGAGGTGCTGGCCCTTCGCTGAGGCCGGCCTCCTCCGTGCGGTCGAAGAGCCACTGCACCGGCGTGTCGAGTCCGGCGGCCAGCGACGAGGTCGGTGACGCGGCGGTCGTAGATCACGTGGGCGTTGACGATCGGCGAGCTGCCGAGCTGCTCGATCGGCTCGCTGACCGCGCCCTCGGGCAGCAGCCCGGCCGCGCGGTCGTGCGGCACGGCCACCACCACGGCGTCGGCGTGCAGCGAGCCGGCGTCCGACTCCACCTCGATTCCCGCCCGGATCGCGTGCACGCGCGTCTTCACCCGCACGTCCACCCCGGCCTCGCGCAGCGCGCGCTCGGCGGGCTCGGCGTGCAGCTTGCGACAGCGGCACGCGCGAGTAGCCCACGTCGCCGGCGTCCGCGGAGTCGAGCAGCCCGGTCTGGAACACCTTGGCCGCCATCGCCAGCGAGGCGCGCTCGGCCGGCAGGTTCACCGTGGGCAGCGCGATCAGGTTCCACAGCGCGTCCACCGCGCGGCATCGCTCTCGCCGCGATCCGCGAGCCAGGAGCCGAACGACTGCGTGTCGAGCGCCGGGTCGTCGAGGTCGAGCTTGGACAGCGCGCGCGCGGTGCCGGCCGCAGACGCAGCCGCTCGCGCGCCGAGCAGGAACGGGATAGGTGAGGAGCGAGCGCAGCGAGGTGAAGCGGCGAGGGCAGTCCATGCGCGCACAGCGTCCCGCGCCTGCCGCCCGGCGCGAGCACTGGAATCGAGAGCCGCTCCTGAAGGTGCGTCCGGCTCGGTCACGCCGAGGCGCTCCGAGCAGCGCCCGGTACTCCGTGCAGCAGCGCAGGAACACGTGCTGGCCGTTGTCGATCTCGAGCCCGTCGCGCTCGAACGAGTAGGCCGCGCCGCCCAGCCGGGTGCGCACCTCGAGCAGTGTCACCGTCGCGCACCGGAGCCGGCGAGGTCGAGCGCGGCGCTGATGCCCGCCAGGCCGCCGCCCACCACCACCGCGCGCCGTCCGGCGCTCACGCCGCCGCCTCCATCAGGCTGCGCGCCGCCACCCACGCCTTCTCCCAGCCGGGCAGCGACACGCGCCGCTCCATCACGAGCTGCGGCGACTCGCTGATGCGGTCGAGCAGCCGCCTGTAGATGCCCGTCATCGCGAGCACGCACGAGGCGCTGCGCGTGTCGAGCAGCGGCACGAGCTCGAGCCCGCGGTCGAACCACTCGCGCGCGCGCGCGGCCTCGAACGCGATCAGCTCCGCCAGCGCCTCGGGCGAGCCCTCCGGGAAGTCCGGGCAGCCGAAGCGCTCGAGGTCCTCGCGCGGGAGGTACACGCGGCCGCCGGTCGGCGTCCTCGCGCACGTCGCGCAGGATGTTGGTGAGCTGCATGGCCACGCCCAGGTCGTCGGCGAGGGCGGGCGCGCGCTGCCGGGTCGGTCGAGCCGAAGATCGCGAGGCAGAGGCGGCCGATCGAGCCGGCCACGCGGCGGCAGTAGAGCACCGGTCTCGTCGAAGCTCCTCGAAGCGCGCCGGATAGATGTCGGTGCGCACGCCGGCGATCAGGTCGTCGAACGCGTCCACCGGCAGCTGGAACGTGCCGGGTGGCGTCGCCGAGCGCGACCATCATCGGCGTGGGCTCGGTGCCGTTTGCGCCGTGGAGGCGGCCCTGGAGCTCGTCGAGCGCGGCGATCTTCTGCTCGGGCGAGAGGTCGCCGTCGCCGATGTCGTCAACCTCGCGCGCGAAGGCGTAGCAGGCGCACATCGCGCGCCGCTTGGCCGGCGGCAGCAGCCGGATGCCGTAGAAGAAGTTGGCGGCGCGGCGGCGCGTGACCCGCTCGCAGTGGCGGTATGCGCTCGCGAGCTCCTGCACTCAGGTCCTCGCGAGGCCGAACAGGATGGACACGAAGGCGGCGAGCGCGGCGCGCCTGCGACGCGCGCGGCGCGCCCGCGAGCACGTCGTGGTCGCGGCGCTCGATCTCGGCGATCGCCGCCCGGCCGCCGGCCACGAAGCCGGCCACGGCGAGCCCCGCGCGCCAGGGCAGCATGCGCGCCAGCGGCGCGCCCTCGTCGAGCAGCCGCCGCGCGCGCAGCGCCTCGAACGCCACCACGCGGCGTACGCCCTCGGGCGTGGGCCGCGTGCGAGAGGTCGCTCCACCGTGCAGCCGTAGCTCTCCATGTCCTCGAGCGGCAGGTACACGCGCCCGCGCTCGAGGTCCTCGGCCACGTCCTGAAGGTGCTCGACGATCTGCAGCCCGGTGCACACGCGGTCCGACAGCGTCGATGCGCTCGGGCGTGGCGCTGTCGAACACGTAGAGCACGAGCTGGCCCACCGGATCGGCCGACAGCCGGCAGTAGTCCACGAGCTCGTCGAAGGTGCGGTAGCGGGTGACCTCCTGGTCGCGCCGGTTGGCCTCGATCAGGCGGCGGAACGGGTCCGGCGGGATCGCGTGCGCGCGCACGGTGGGCAGCAGCCGCTGCATCAGCTCGTGCTGCGGGCTTTCCTGCATACAGCGCATCCAGCTCGGCGTCGAGCCAGTCGAGCATCGCCAGGCGGTCGCCCTCGCGCCTCGTCGCCGATGTCGTCCACCAGGCGGGCGAAGCCGTAGAGCGCGTAGAGGTCCGCGCGCAGCGCGCGCGGCAGCACCGGGCTGGCCACGCGGAAGTTCTCGAGCCGCGACTTGCTCATCACCGCCTGCGCGTCGGGCAGCGCGGCCGGGCGGAGACTGCGCCTGCTGCTAATTCACCCTGCTCTGACGAAGAAGCCGGGACTTGGAGCGGGGTCGAGGCCATACGTTCCCGGCACCCTACCGCGACGGGGGGCAGGTCTTTCCATCCGCCGGGCGACGACCCCGCCGTCCAGGGGGTGACAATTGCGCGTAATGAGCGAATTCTCATGCTCGAACAGCCACATTCGCGACGCGGCCGCCATCGCGCGCATCTACAACGAGGGCATCGAGGACGGGCTCGCCACCTTCGAGACGGATCCGCGCTGGCCGCCGACATCGAGAGCTGGATACAGGACGGGCTTTCCGCTCGTGGTGGTGGAGGACGGACGGGGCGCCCGTGGCGTGGGCGTCCGCTCCTCCCTACCGGCCGCGGCGGCCCGCGTACTCGGGGTGGCGGACTTCTCCGTGTACGTCGGCGCGCGAGGCGCGCGGGCGCGGCGCGGGGCGCGCGGCGGTGGAGGCGCTGGTGCGAGGAGTGCGAGGCGCGCGGCATGCTGGAAGCTGCTCAGCCGGATCTTCCCGGAGAACGAGGCGAGCCTCGCGCTGTGCCGGTCGCTCGGGTTCCGGGAGGTGGGCGTGTACCGCCGGCATGCGAAGCTGCGCGGGGAGTGGAAGGACACGGTGATCGTTGAGTTGTTGATTGGAGAGGCGAAGTGAGGCAGGTCTCGGGGTCGGGCGTTGGGCTGCCGGGTGTGTGCTGGCGCTGTCGTCGCTTCGCGCTCACCTGCGATGGCCGCCCCGCCTCCAGGGCATGCTGGGCGGTGGATCGTTGACGCGCTCTGGGCGGGCGCTCGTCCTGCATGGGTTCAACATGGTCTCCAAGCTGCCGCCCTACCTGCCGAGCGCGGACGGGTTCGGCGTCGGACGATGCGGCGTTCCTGGCGCGCAACGGCTTCAACGTCGTCCGGCTCGGCGTGATCTACGGCGGCGTGGAGCCGTCGCCCGGGCCTACGACGACGCCTACCTGGCGCGATCGCCGCGACGGTGCGGACGCTGGCCGCGCACGGCATCTACACGCTGCTCGACTTCCACCAGGACCATGTACAACGAGCGCTTCCACGGCGAGGGCTTCCCCGCCTGGGCCGTGCAGGACGACGGGCTGCCGACCAGCCGGACCTCGGCTTCCCCGGCAACTACCTCGGGATGCCGGCGCTCCAGCACGCGTTCGACCACTTCTGGGCCGACTCGCCGGGGCCGGGCGGCGTGGGGCTGCAGGAGCGTTACGCGGCGGCGTGGGCACACGTGGCGGCGCGCTTCGCGGGCAACCCCCACGTGCTCGGGCTACGACCTCTTCAACGAGCCGTGGCCGGGCACGAACTGCGGCTCCGTGCCTGGCGCCCACCGGCTGCCCGGCGTTCGACGCCCAGCTCGGCGCGTTCCAGGCCAAGGCGATCGCCGCGATCCGCGGCGCGGACAGGCGCCACCTCGTCTGGTACGAGCCGAATCCCGCTGTTCAACCAGGGCGGCCCGCCCACGCAGCTGCCGAAGCTCAGCGACCGCCGGCTCGGCATGTCGTTCCACGACTACTGCCTGGGCGGCCCTGCCGCCGACGTGCGCGAAGGGCGAGCGCGGCGCGTTCGCGAACGCGCGTCGACGCGCTCGGCGGCCACCGGCGACGGCGCTGCATGCTCACCGAGTTCGGCGCCACTAACGACACCGCCACGCTCACCCGCGTCGCGAGCGAGGCGGACGACGCCGATGATGCCGTGGATCGAGTGGGCGTACTGCGGCTGCGGCGACCCGACCACGAGCGCCAACCCGCCGAGCGAGCGAGGCGCGTGGTGGTCGACCCGAAGCAAGCCGCCGCGCGGATCGAACGTCGTGGCGCCGACCCTGCAGCGCGCTGGCGCGGCCGTACCCGCAGGCGGTGGCCGGCACGCCGCAGCAGTTCGGTCTTCAACCCCGAGCAGCGGCGTGTTCCAGCTGCGCTACTCGACCGCCGCAGGCGGGCGGGCACGGCCGCTTCAAGCCGGGCTCGTGCACGCAGGTATTCGTGCCCGCGCTCCAGTACCCGCACGGCTACAGGGCGCGGGTGCGGGCGGCGCGCACGTGGTCTCCCGCCGCGGCGCCGGGCTGCTCGAGCGTGCGCTCGCGCGTCGGGGCGAAGACGGTGCACGTCGACGTGAGGCCCGCGAAGCACGGCCGCACCGGGCCGCCGCGCCGCACAGGCCGCGTGCTAGCTAACCGGCGCATGCGGGCGCGCTCTCGGCATCTTTCCCGCCCGTGGAGGCGACGGGGGCCGGCGCGCGGTGCTCGCGTGGCTGATTGGGTCGTCTTGCGGTGCTCGCGGCTGCGCCCGCGCACGCCGCGGGACGCTGCGGCGACCATCCGTGGTGCGACACGTCGCTGTCGCCCGACGACGCGCGCCGCGCTGCTGCTGACGCGCTCACGCAGGACGAGAAGATCTCGCTGCTGGCGGGCGACGACCTCGAGCGGCGCCGGCGGCGGCGCGCACCAGCACACCGGCACGAGCGACGGCATCCCGCGCGTGGGCCTGCCGCCCGTCTACTACAGCGACGGCCCGGTGGGTCCGCGCCAGGGCTAGGCCACCGCGCTGCCGATCCCGATGGCGCTGGCCGCGACGTTCGACCCGACGATGGCGTTCAAGCACGGCGACGTGGTGGGCAGCGAGGCGAAGGACAAGGGCAACGACGTGGTGTTCGCCCCGACCGTGAACATCATGCGCACGCCGCTCGGCGGCCGCACGTTCGAGGCCTACGGCGAGGACCCGTTCCTCGACGCGAGGATCGGCGGTCGGCTGGATCGACGGCGCGCAGTCCGCAGGGCGTGATCGCGGACGTCAAGCACTTCGCGGCCAACAACCAGGAGGGCGACGCGCGGGCCGGTCGCGAACCAGAGCGCAGCCCGGCCAGCCGCTCGGCCCGCCGCCGATCGCCGGCAACCGCATGACGGAGAACTCGGTGGTGGACGAGCGCACGCTGCGCGAGGTCTACCTGCCGCAGTTCGAGGCGGCGGTCAAGGACGCGCACGTGGGCACGTCATGTGCTCCTACAACCGGCTCAACGGCGACTACGCCTGCGAGAACCCGCACCTGCTGCACGACATCCTCGAGCGCGACTGGGGCTTCAAGGGCTACGTGATCGCCGACTACGGCGCCGCGCACGACACGCCCGCACAACCTGACGAACGGCCTCGACTTCGAGCCCTGGCCGGGCATCGCCTACTCGCCCACGCTCGTGAACGCGATGCTGCTCGCCACCGGCCAGGCGACGCCGCAGCAGGTCGACGACGCACGTGCGCCGCATCCTGCGCACGCTGTTCGCCTACGGCTTCTTCGACCGCGCGGCGTTCCGCGACGACGACGCGCAGATCGACAAGCCGGCGCACGCGCGGACCGCGCAGCAGATCGAGCAGTCCGGCGATCACGATGCTGGAGAACCGCGGCGCGCTGCCGCTGCGGGCGCGCAAGCTGCGTTCGATCGCGGTGATCGGCAAGGACGCCGACGCGTTCATCACCGGCGGCGGGTCCGGCGACGTGACGCCGTTCTCGTTCGTCACGCCGCTCGAGGCGATCAGGAAGCGCGTCGGGCCGGGCGTGCAGGTGACGCTACGACGACGGCAGCAACGCCTCCGATGCCGCCGCGCTGGCTCGCGGGCTCCGACGTGGCCGTGGTGTTCGCCGGCGACTACGAGACCGAGGGCAGCGACCGCGCCTGCCTCTCGCTCGAGTGCCCGAACACGAACGGCGACCAGGACTCGATGATCGAGCAGGTGGCCGCCGCCAACCCGAACACCGTCGTGGTGCTCGAGACCGGCGGGCCGGTGCTCACGCCGTGGCGCGACAAGGTGAAGGGCCTGCTCGAGGCCTGGTACCCGGGCGAGCAGGGCGGCCCGGCGATCGCGCGCGTGCTGTTCGGCGACGCCGATCCCGGCGGCCGGCTGCCCGCCACCTTCCCGCGCGAGGAGGGCGACATCCCGACCGCCGGCGACCCGGAGAAGTACCCGGGCGTGGCCGAGAACGTGAAGTACAAGGAGGGCGTGCTGGTGGGCTACCGCTGGTACGACGCGAACCGGATCGCGCCGGCGTTCCCGTTCGGCTACGGGCTGTCGTACACGCGCTTCCGGTACGGCGCGCCTGAAGGTTCGGCATCGTCGGGTGACCTTCACGGTGAAGAACGTGGGCAAGCGGCGCGGCATCGAGGTGCCGCAGCTGTACCTCGGGCTGCCGTCGCCGGGTCCGGGTGTGGTGCAGCCGCCGCGGCAGCTCAAGGGCTTCCGGAAGCTGTCGCTCGGCCCCGGGCAAGTCGCGGCGTGTGACGTTCAGGATCTCGCGTCGCGACCTGTCGTACTGGAACAGCAGCACGAGCGCCTGGGCGCGTCGCGCCCGGGTGCTACCGCGTCATGGTTGCGCGGTCGTCGCGCAGCGTTCGTACGGCGGGCGACTCTCGCCGAGGGCGGAGCTCGCTGCCGGCGCTAGGCGTCTGCCTGTCCACCAGCCCGAGGGCCATCAGGATCAACGCGCCGCCCGCGAGCTGAGGCAGCCCGGGCCGCTCGCCGAGCAGCACGAAGGCCGCGAGCACGCCGAACACGGGGATGAGGTTCAGGGTGATCGCCGCACGCGACGCCGGGATCGACCGCACCGCCGAGGTTGTAGAGCAGGAACGGCACAGCGGAGCCGAGCACGCCGGTGGCAAAGCCCGCGGCGAGGTGGCCGGCGTCGGCGTGCGCCAGGTGGCTGTGGCCCGCCAGGGCCACCGGCAGGACCATCAGGAACGCGAACACGAACTGGTAGGCGGTGACGGTGAGAGCCGCCTCGCGCCCAGCCACTCTGCGCGCGAGCACGACGTACATGGAAGCCGCGAGCACGCCCGCGATCACCAGCAGGTTGCCGCCGAGCGAAGCGCCGCTCATGTCGCCGCCGGTCGATACGAGCGCGGCCCCGGCAACGCCGAGCACCGCCGCCCCGAAGACGAGCGCGCCGGGATGCTCGTGCAGGAGCGCCACGGCCAGCAGCACCGCGAACACGCTCTCGAGCGAGACGAGCAGGGCGGCGTCGGTGGCGCTCGTGTGGGCGAGGCCGGTGTTGAAGAGGGCGAACGTCAGCGCGGGCTCGAAGAAGGCCAGCAGCGCGTACGCGCGCCAGTGCGGGGATGCCCGCAGGTTGCCGGTGAAGGCCGCCGCCGCCACGAGCAGCACCGCGGCCACCCCCACCTCGACTCCGAGCAGGTCGGTCGCGGTCAGCCCCTCGAGGGCGTACTTGCTTGTAACGGTGGACGTGCCCCAGGAGACACTGGCTCCGATCAGAAGCAGCTGGGGGCGTCCGGGGCGGGACATTGTAATAACCGACATTAGCAGAATGCCGGTTACGGGCGTTGGTGCCTCAGCCCAGGTAGTGGCGCACCACCTCGGCCAGGTATAGGCGCAGGATGCGCTTGGCCTCCTCGATCAGCGCAGGGTCGCCGCGCCGGGTCTGAGCGGAAGGCCTCCTGGAGGATGCTGTCGGTGACGAGCACTCCGGCCCGGGCGGCCACGCGGAGGTAAGCGTCGTCGCGGGCGATGCCGAGCGACACCGCGATCCGCCGCACGCCCTGCGCCAGCGCCACCTTGTTCTCGCGGTCGGCGGCGCGCAGCTCGTCGCTCAGGTCGCGGCCGAACCACAGCGCGCGGTAGCCGGGGCGCTCGCGGTAGCGCCCGGAGAAGGCGTCGATCAGGCGGCCCACCGGATCGGTCCAGGCGTCCGGGTCGCGCCTGATCTCCTCCTCGAGGTCGCTCATCAGCTCCTCGAACTCGGCGAGGTAGCGGCGCGCCAGCGCCTCGACGATCGCTCCCTTGTCCGGCAGGTACTGGTAGAGCGAGCCCACCGACACGCCGGCCTCCTCGGCCACCCGCGTGGTGGTCAGGGCCTCGGCGCCCTCGGCCGCCAGCAGCTCCTCGGCGGCGTCCAGCAGCCGGCGCACGCGCGCGCGGCTGCGCGCCTGCGTCGGCACCCGGCGCAGGCGGGGAATCTCGGTGCGCTCGCTCACTTCCCTGGCACGTATACGGGCGCGCCCGGCTCGCCGGCCCACACGTCGTACAGCACCCAGTGAGTCTCGTCGCCGGAGAAGTAGGCGTCGTTGGTGACGATCATGCGCGAGCCGTCGAACTGCACGCTCGAGGGCTCGTCGAACGGCACGGTGAGCTGCTGGTTGGCTATCGGCCCCGGCGACCGCCCCAGCTCCTTGCCGTCGGCGAGATCTCCACGAGCTGGTTCGTGCCCGGCCCCACCAGCGCCATGTACACGTTGCCCGACTCGCGCGAGCGCGAAGCCGTCCGGCCCCTGCGCCGGCCCGCTCTCCCAGATCTGCTTGAGCAGCCCGGGCGAGCCGTCGGCCTTGATCGGCAGCTTGTAGAGCTTGCCGGTGGTGGCGTTGCCCAGCGTGGCGGCGCCGCCGGCGCTCGTGTCGAACATCAGCGTCCTGTGGTCGGGCAGCATCACGATCCCAGCGGGGCCGAACAGCGTGCCGTCGAGGTGGCGGTCCGTGAACCACACCTTGGCCTCGCCACCGCCCGGCGGCACGCGCCAGATCAGGCCCTGCGTGTAGTCGGTGACGTAGAGCTAGCCGTCCGGCCCCCAGGCCGCGTAGTCGGGCTCCGGCGGGTTGTCCATCACCGTGTCCGAGCAGTCCGGCAGCGGCCGGCCCGTCACCGGGCAGGTTGGCACGTCGCTGAACCTGGCGTAGGTGGACTGCGTGCCCGTGTGCGGGTCGAAAGTGAGCACCCGGGGCGGCTCCTGGTCGAGCAGGTAGAGCTTGCCGCTGGCGTCCTGCGCCGCCACCTGGATCCCGTTATCGGCGTCGGGGCTCTGGCCCTGGATCGTCCAGTCGCGCAGCATCAGCCCCTCGGGCGAGTAGGCGTAGAGGTGCGACGGACCGTTGGCGTCGCCGGACGCGTTGGTGAACGTGCCGACGTAGATGGTGCGATCGGGCGCCACCAGCGACAGCGCCGGATAGCCGGGAGGCGGAACGTGCGCCAGAACCTGTGTATCCCACTTGGCTCTCGCCGCCGCTGTCGCTGGCGCGAGTAAGCAGAAGGCAGTAAGCAGTAGGCAGAGCTTTTTCATCAGATCTCTGCCAGCACTTCGCCGGCTGCTCGCTCGCCCGCTCGGACGGCACCGTCCATGTAGCCGTTCCAGTAGGTGGAGGTCTCCGTGCCGGCCCAGTGGATGCGGCCCACCGGCTCCCGCAGCGCGGTGCCGAAGTCGTAGAGCACGCCCGGACCGAGGATCGACACCGGGCAGCCGCGAGTCCACTGCTCGGTGGACCAGTTCATCAGCACGAAGTCCTTCGGCTTCTTGGCCTGGTCGCCGAAGTAGTTGGCGAAGCTCTGGAGCGCCGCCTCGCGCTGCTTGTCCGGCGTGAGCTGGCCGAGCTGGCGCGCCTCGTGGCCGCCGATGAAGCCCATCAGCACGCCGGGCGAGCCGTCGGGCGGCGAGTTGTCGAAGGTCACCTTGGCCGGCCCGGTGTCGGACACCGCCTGGCCGGTGAGGCCGTCGTCGCGCCAGAACGGCTTGTCGTAGATCGCCTCCGCCTTCATCAGCGTGCCCATCCCCATGTGCTGGGTGAGCTGGTCGCGCTGCGAGGGCAAGAGCGGCGCGTACTCGATTCGCGCCGCGATCGGCGGCGGCACCGCCACGATCACCTGCTTGCCGGAAAACGTGCCGGTGTCCGCGGTCACAGTGATGCCCGTGCTCGTCTGCTCGATGCGGCGCACCGGCGAGCTGAGCCGTACGCCGCCGCCCAGCTCCTTGGCGATCGCGCAGCGGGATCAGCTGCGAGCCACCCACGAAGCGGCTCTCCTGCGCGCCGCCCGCCGTCGAGAAGTTGCGCTCGAACGTGCCGGGGTTCTGCTCGTTGCCCGACGCCGCGATGTAGAAGAGCGTGTACAGCAGCGACACGTCACGCGTCTCGGCGCCGAAGATCGACTCCACCGCCGCTGACACCACGCCGCCCACCTGCGGGTTGATCTGGTTGTCCTTGAACCAGCTCCAGAGGGTCTGGCTGTCCCACTCTTCGGCCTTGTCGGCACGCCAGGGGGCGTCCACCGGCACCGACGGTCGACATCTGGTCGAGCTGTGCGACCGCCTTCAGGATGTCGGGCAGGATCAGCGGATCGAGCGGCACCGCGCCGGTGGGCAGCTTGTCGCTGAACGTGGAGCGCTGGCCGCTCTTGTAATAGACGTTGTCGCCGGTGTCGTAGGCCTTGAAGGTGTCCACGCCCACCGCCTTGGCGAGCGCGAGGATGTGGTCCTGGGTGGGGCCGACGAACTGGGCGCCGAGCTCCGTGACCTTGCCGTCGCCGATGTCGTGGTTGAGCATGCGGCCGCCCACGCGGTCGCGCGCCTCGAGCACGATCACCGATTTGCCGGCGCGCCGCCAGCTTGCGCGCGGCCGTGAGGCCGGAGATGCCCGCGCCCACCACGATCGTGTCGGCCGTGTTGCCGCTGGCCGGCCGCGCCGAGGGCCGCGGCTTTGCCCGCGCCACCGACGGCAGCGCCGCCCCGAGGCCCATCACCGCCGCGGCGCCTAGCGCCCGGCGCCGCGTTATCCCGCTTCCCTGCTGCTGATCCTCGCGCGCACGCGCGTTGTTGCCGGTCCCCTGCAAAACCGTTACCCCCTGCCGAAAGCTGAAACTTCCTTCGCTTTCAGAATGAATAACAAACTCGCTCCGGCGAGGTCGCAGTACGATCCTGCCGCGGTGGAGGGCCTGGATCAGCAGCGCGAGCGCGTGGCGGCGGCGAGCCGCCGGCTCGCGGCGGAGGGACTCACGCCCGGCACGGCCGGGAACGTGAGCGCGCGCCACGAGGAGCTGGTGGCGATCTCCCCCACCGGCGCGGTGCTCGCCGAGCTGCAGGGCGAGGACGTGACCGTGGTCGATCTCGCGGGCAAGCAGGTGGACGGCCCCTATGCCCCCACCTCGGAGCTCGGCCTCCACCTCGGCGTCTACCGCCGCTACGAGGCGGGCGCGGTGGTGCACACGCACGCGCCGATGGCCACGGCCATCGCCTGCGTGCTGCGCGACGAGCTGCCCTGCGTGCACTACCAGATGCTCATGCTGGGAGGCGCGGTGAAGATCGCGCCGTACCGGACCTTCGGCACCGACGCTTTGGCCGAGGCGGTGCTGCAGGCGCTCGAGGAACACACCGCCGCGCTGATGGCCAACCACGGCGCGCTGGCCTACGGCAACGACGTGGCCGGCGCCGTGGACAACATGCTGCTGCTCGAGTGGGCGTGCGGCGTGTACTGGCACGCGGCGCAGCTCGGCAAGCCGCGCGTGCTCGGGCGCGAGCAGCTCGACGCTGTGGTGGAGCAGTTCGTGAGCAAGAACTACGGCACCACCCAGGAGCGCGAGCTCGTGAAGGCGATCGCGATGGGCGTGCACGTGCTCGACGTGCTCGTGCGGCCCGGTGGAGCGCATCCCCGAGGGTCAGGGCGGCGAGCTCGTGGAGGAGATCCGCATCACCGCGGCGGGCTCCGCCGGCGGCTTCGCGCTGGTGCTCGCCAAGCTGGGCGCGGACGTGCGCAGCGCGGGCGCGATCGGCTCAGACGCTGCGGGCGAGATGCTCGTCTCGCTGCTCGAGCGCGACGGAGTGGACACCTCGCTGCTCGTGCGCCGCACCGACGTTCAGACCTCCGCCACGGTGTTGCCCATCCGTCCCAACGGCGACCGCCCGGCGCTGCACGTGGTGGGCGCCAACGGCGGCTACGGACTCGACGACGTACCCTGGGACGCGCTCGCCGACTGCACTCACCTGCACATCGGCGGCCCGGAGTTCATGGGCGGCGAGGTAGCCGCGCAGATCCTCGCGAAGGCGCGCGAGCACGGCGCCGTCACCTCCGCGGACATCCTGGCCCCAGGCGAGGGGCTGCTCGACTGGATCGGCGCCGCGCTGCCGGAGCTCGACTACCTGCTGCCGAACGAGGAGCAGGTGCTCGCGCTCACCGGCAAGGACGACCTGGCCAAGGGCTGCCGCGAGCTCGTTGCGCGCGGCGCGGACTGCGTGGCCGCCACGCGTGGCGCCGACGGCGTGCTGATCGTGGACGCCGATGGCGACGAGAGCGTGCCCGCGTTCGAGATCGACGTGGTGGACACCACCGGCTGCGGCGACGCATTCTCCGCCGGCTTCCTGCGCGGCCTCTCGCTTGGGCGCAACAGACGGGAGGCGGCACTCCTCGGCTGCGCCACAGCCGCCCAGGTGGCGCAGGGCCTGGGCACGGACCACGGGGGATACGACCTGGCTGCCGTCGAGTCGTTCGCCGCCGCGCGCCTCGACACGCCGTAGGGGTTAGTCGCCCCAATTTTGGCCCGGATGCCCTGGTGAGCGGGGTTTTTTCGCTTCAGCCTGTATGGCATGCGAATGAGCCGGCTAGGTCTCGTGCCCGTCACGTCGGCGGATCCAGCGGTCCGGCGCTACCGCCTTGCCCGCCTCGAGGAGATCAGTCTGGCTACGCCGCCGAACGGCAACGGCTCCAAGCCGGCGGAGAAGGTGCGCGCGATCACGCCGCGCGCCGGGATCCGCGACCGCCGGGTGAGCTGAATCATGCGGCTCTCGAGCCTCGACTCCTCGTTCCTGCGGGTTGAGACGCCCAGCGCCCACATGCACGTGGGCTGGCTGTCGAAGCTGGAGCTGCCCGCCGGCGCCGAGCGGCTCGATCCCGCCACGCTCATCGCCCAGATCGCCGGGCGCCTGCACCACGCGCCGCGCTTCCGCCAGAAGATCGTGCAGTCCCCGTTCTCCCTGGCGGAGCCGAGCTGGGAGGACGACGGCAACTTCCACATCCTCCGGCACGTCCACGTCGTCGACGAGGAGCCGGTGTCGAGCAAGCGGCTCGGCGAGCTCACGGACGCGTTCCTCTCCCGGCAGCTGGAACGGGACCGCCCGCTCTGGTCGCTGCTGGTGGTGCCACGCTGCGAGACGGGACGCGCCGCAATCGTGGGCAAGGTGCACCACGCGATGGTGGACGGTATCGCCGCGGTGGAGCTCGGAATGCTGCTGTTCGACGCGAGTCCAGACGCACAGCCCGCCACCCCTGCGCTGTGGGAGCCGGCGGCGGGGAGTGGCGGGCCCGTGCGCCTGGTGCTCGACTCGATCGCGGACTCGGCACTCGAGCAGTTCCGCACCGCGCGGCAGGTGGCCCGGCTGGGACTCTCGCCGGGCGCCGGGCTGCGCGTGGCGGACAACGTGCGCCGCGCCGCGATGTCGCTGGCGGGCGACGTGCTGCGGCCCGCCCCGCCCTCGATGTTGAACGTCGAGATCGGGCCGCGGCGTAGGCTGATCCGGCACTCCGTGGCGCTGGCGCGCATGAACGCGCTACGCCGCGGCCGGGAGCTGACGCTCAACGACCTCGTGCTCACCGTGTGCGCGGGCGCCCTGCGCAGGCTGATGCTTCAGGCAGGCGAGGACGCGCGTGACCTGCGCGTGATGGTGCCGGTGAACGTGCGCTCCGACGGCGACTCGTCGGCGGAAGGCAACCGCATCTCGTTCGCCTTCGTGGAGCTGCCGGTGAGCGAGCCGTCACCCTCCAAGCGACTGGAGCGCGTACACGAGACGATGGCGGAGCTGAAGCGCTCCGGCAAGATCGCCGGCACCGACCTCCTGCTGCGCTCCACGGGCACGCTGCCCGAGCCGTTCAAGAAGCGCGCGGCCCAGCTCGCGGCCAGCCCGCGGCTCTACAACCTCACTATCTCGAACGTGCCCGGCCCGCGCTTCTCGCTGTACGCGGCCGGCGCGCGCGTGCGCTCGGTGTACCCGGTGATCCCCATCCCGGACGGCCACGCGCTCTCGTTCGGGGTGCTCACCTACGACAAGCGCGTGCACTTCTCCGCCTACGCGGACCCGGACGCGCTGCCCCGCGCCGGGCGGCTGGGGATCCTGCTCGAGGACGCGCTCGAGGAACTGGCGGCCAGCGCCAGCATGCCGCAGCTCCACTCGCGCCAGCGCGGCCTGAGTCTCGTCGCCGGCGGCAACGGCGGTCAGCCCGTTACTTGAACCGTCACCGGCTGCGAGGCACTCGGGTCGGCCAGGTGCGAGCCGGGCGTGTGCGCGACGAAGCGGAAGCTGCCCGGGCGCGAGAGCCCGACGGTGACGGAGAACGTCCCCGCTGTCGCCTTCAGCTTGAGCGTGCGCACACGGCGGTAGCGGCCGCGGCGGAGCTCCTGCTCGTCCACGGTGAGCTTGCCCTTGGGCGGCGCGACCGTGCCGGACAGGGTGACGGTCGATCCGCGCGGCAGGCTGGCGGCGCTCGCCTGCAGCGCGATGGCCGGGGCCACCGTGGCGTGCACCGCGCCGGACACGAGCCCCGGCAGGCCGCCGCCGCCCGGGAACGAGGCGATCACCACGTCGTCGTGCACCAGTGGCAGCGAGCCGGAGAAGCTCCCGTCGGGCGCGAGCGGCAGCGTGGCGAGCACCCGCCCGCCGCGCGCGAGCTGGTCGCGGATCTCCACCGTGGCACCGGGCGGCAACGCCAGTCCGGGAGCCGGCGTGAGCCGCCCGCTGAACACCAGGGCCTGCGGGTAGAGCAGCTTGGGCTGGAGCACGGAGAGGTCGAGACGGCTCACCGGGCCCTCGAGCTGCGCCACCCGTGCGCGGAGACCGGGCAATTGCGCGTACAGCGCGGCGCCGGGGCAGACCGTGGAGTCGGCGTCGCGGTGGCCGGCGATCCGGTTGAGCGTAACCGGTGTGCCCTTGGCGTAGGGCGTGTACGCGCCGCCGCCGGAGGGCACGGTCACGGTGCCCTCGGCCGGCACGCCGTCGAGCGACAGCTTCCACGCGAGCAGGCGCGCCAGCGAGCTCATCCCCGCCGAGCTGAGGCGGTGGTAGCGGAAGTCGCCGATTGCCGCCACGCCGGTGGAGTGGACGTTGAAGCCGCCCGCCTGCGCTCCGATCACCGGCGCGTCGATACCGCCGGCGCGGCCCTCGAACACCTGGCCGTAGCGGTCCACAAGGAAGTCGTAGCCGATGTCGTCCCAGTGGTTGACGTTGCGGTGGAAGAGGCAGATGCCGAGCACGATCGAGGGCGAGTCCGAGCGCCGGTAGCCGTTGAGCGACTCGGTGTGATGCACGAAGGCGAGGTCCACGCGGCCATAGCCGGCGGTGTCGCGGGGCCTGCAGCGGCTCGCTCCCCACGCCGCGCGCGCCGTGATGCCGAGCTGGCCGCCGGTGGGCAGCGGGACCTGCGCCTTCCTCGCGGCCGAGAACGCGCCCGGCACGTGAGCGTTCACGAACCTGAGATGCATCCCGCCCAGCGGCCGGTTGCCGCGCAGTTGCACGTAGTCGTCCCCGCCGGCCCACACGGGCTCGTCGGCAAGTGGCACCCAGCGGCTCCAGCGCCCACCCAGGCGGCGCCCGCGCAGCCAGAGCTTGCCGCGCGGCCGCTCGATGCCCACGAGGTCGTAACGCCTTGGCGTGCGCAGCGGCGGCGTGGAGTAAGAAGCGGCGCTTCGCGCGTCGACCGCCCCGGCGGGCACACTCATCCCGAACTGACCCGTCTGGACGCGGGACGCCGCCTGCGCCGCGGCAGGCGCGAGCAGCGCCAGGACGACGGCGAGCAGCGTGAGGCGCACGTCCCCGGAACACGACCACGCGGGGCGGGTTGCGGCGCCGAGCTTGCCCCGCGAAAGGTATTCTCGCCGAGCCAGCACTAAGAGGAGGACTCGTCCATGAAACGCCGGATCTCGCGCTTCGCCGCAACCCTCGCGGCGATTACAGTCGTTGCTGTCGTCGCCACGGGTTGCGGCAGCAGCAACAGCAACACATCTTCCGCTCCCGCCTCCACCGGCGCGAGCACGGGGGCCACCACCGGTGGCGTCGACCAGAAGGTCGCGTCCGAGGTGCCCGCCGCCGTGAAGTCGAAGGGCACGCTCACAGTGGCCGCCGACGCCACATACGCGCCCAACGAGTTCATCGGCAAGGACGGCCACACCGTCGAAGGCATGGACGCCGACCTAGCGAAGGCGCTCGCCGGAGTGATGGGTCTCAAGGCCAAGGTCGTGAACGCGACCTTCGACAGCATCATCCCGGGACTCGCCGCGCACAAGTACGACCTCGGCATGTCGTCCTTCACGGACACGAAGGAGCGCGAGAAGACGGTGGACTTCGTCACCTACTTCTCAGCCGGCACCTCCTTCTACGAGAAGGCTTCCGGGCGGGCCGCCCATAACCGACCTTTCGAGCCTCTGCGGCGTGACGGTGGCGGTGGAGAAGGGCACCACGCAGCAGGCCGACTCGACCGCCCAGAGCAAGAAGTGCACGAGCGCGGGCAAGAAGGCGGTGAAGGTGCTCACCTTCCCCGACCAGAACGGCGCCAACCTGGCCATCACGAGCGGGCGCGCGCAGGTGGGCATGGCCGACTCGCCCGTGGCCGACTACCAGGTGAAGAAGTCGAGCGGCCAGTTCAAGGTGGTCGGCACGCCGTACGGCACGGCGCCTTACGGGATCGCCCTGCCGAAGGACCTGAAGCTCAACCAGGCGGTGCTTGACGCGCTGAAGGTGCTCATGTCGAATGGCCAATACAAGGCGATCCTCACCAAGTGGGGCATCGCCGATGGGGCGATCTCGAATCCCGCAGATCAACGGAGCCACCAGCTAGGAGTCGCCTACGGCCGACGTGGAATCCGTCGAGCTCGACGTCGAGCCTGACGAGATAACAGCCGTCCCGGTACGGCACATCGGGAGGTGGATCGCGGCCGCGATCGTGCTGTTGCTCGTGGCCGTGATCGTCCATTCGGTGTTCGCCAACCCCCGCTTCCAGTGGGGCGTGGTGGGCGACTTCCTGTTCGACTCGCGCATCCTGCGCGGCGTGCGGGTCACGCTCGAGCTCACCGTCGTCTCGATGGCGGTCGGGATCGCGCTCGGCGTGGTGCTCGCGGTCATGCGGCTGTCGCCCAACCCGCTCGTCTCGGGCGCCAGCTGGGTCTACATCTGGTTCTTCCGCGGCACCCCGGTGCTCGTCCAGATCCTCTTCTGGGGCCTTGGGATCTCAGCGCTCTATCCCAAGATCTCGATCGGGATCCCGTTCGGCGGCCCGGAGTTCGCGAGCGGAAGCGCCAACAAGCTGATCACCCCCTTCGTCGCGGCGATCCTCGGGCTCGGTCTCAACGAAGGGCGCCTACATGGCGGAGATCGTTCGCGCGGGGATCCTTTCGGTGGACGAGGGGCAGAACGAGGCGGCCGCCTCGCTCGGCATGACGCGGCTCCAGACGATGCGCCGCATCGTGCTCCCGCAGGCGATGCGGGTGATCATCCCGCCGACCGGCAACGAGACCATCTCGATGCTCAAGACGACTTCGCTCGTGAGCGTGATCGCCTACTCCGAGTTGCTCTACTCGGTCACAGCTCATCTACTCGGTGAACTTCAAGACGATCCCGCTGCTGCTCGTGGCGGCCATCTGGTACCTGTTCTTCACCACGATCCTGTCGATCGGCCAGTACTACATCGAGCGCCACTACGCTCGCGGCACGGCGAGGGAGCTGCCGCCGACGGCGCTCCAGGCGCTCCGCGCCCGGATGATCGGGATGCGTAGCCCGAGCGCGCGGCGGAGGCGGAGGCGGCCTATGAGCGAGCCGATGGTCAAGGCGGAGGGCGTGCACAAGCGCTTCGGCCGCCTCGAGGTGCTCAAGGGACATCACGCTCGAGCTGACTCGGGGCGAGGTGATGTGCATGCTCGGCCCGTCGGGCTCGGGCAAGTCGACCTTCCTGCGCTGCATCAACCACCTCGAGAAGATCGACGCCGGCCGCCTCTATGTGGACGGCGAGCTCGTGGGCTACCAGCAGCGGGGCGACAAGCTCTACGAGCTGCGCGAGTCCGAGGTCGCGGTGGAGCGCTCGCAGATCGGGATGGTGTTCCAGCGCTTCAACCTGTTCCCGCACATGAACGCGCTGCAGAACGTGATCGAGGCGCCCATGCGCGTCAAGGGCGTGCGCAAGCGAGGAGGCGGTGGCCAAGGCGCGCGAGCTGCTCGACCGCGTGGGGCTGGCCGACAAGATCGACGCCTACCCCGCGCAGCTGTCGGGCGGCCAGCAGCAGCGCGTGGCTATCGCCCGCGCGCTCGCGATGGAGCCCAAGCTGATGCTGTTCGACGAGCCCACCTCCGCGCTCGACCCCGAGCTGGTGGGCGACGTGCTCGACGCGATGCGCCAGCTCGCCCGGGACGGCATGACGATGGTGGTGGTCACGCACGAGATCGGCTTCGCGCGCGAGGCCGGCGACACGCTCGTGTTCATGGACGAGGGCGTGGTGGTGGAGACCGGCGACCCGCGCGAGGTGCTCGCCAACCCCAAGCACGAGCGCACCCAGGCCTTCCTCTCGAAGGTGCTCTAGTCCCACCCGATGGTGGTCGAGCTCAGCGGCACCGGGCTCTCGCCCGGCGGACGTGATCGCCGTGGCCCGCGACGGGGCGCGCGCGGTGCTGTCGCGACGAGGCGCGCCGGGCGATGGAGGAGAGCGCCGCGGTGGTGGCCGCGCTGGCCGCCTCGGACGAGCCGCTCTACGGCGTGTCCACCGGGTTCGGCTCGCTGGCCACCGTGCCGATCGCGGCCGAGCGGCGGGAGGAGCTGCAGCGCGCGCTTGATCCGCTCGCACGCGGCCGGCATGGGGCCGCCGGTGGAGCGCGAGGTGGTGCGGGCGATGATGCTGCTGCGCGCGCGCACGCTGGCGATGGGCCGCTCGGGCGCGCGGCCGGTGGTGGCGGAGGCGCTGCTGGCCCTGCTCAACGCGGGCATCACGCCGGTGGTGCCGGAGCACGGCTCGCTCGGCGCGAGCGGCGACCTCGCGCCGCTCGCCCACTGCGCGCTGGCGCTGCTCGGCGAGGGCGAGGTGTCGACGGCGCGGGCGAGCGCTGCCCGCTGCCGATGCGCTGGCGCAGCCGGACTCGCGCCGCTCGTGCTCGGCCCCAAGGAGGGCCTCGCGCTCATCAACGGCACCGACGGCATCCTCGGCATGCTGCTCCTCGCGCTGCACGACCTGCGACGGCTGCTGCGCGTGGCCGACGTGACGGCGGCGATGTCGGTGGAGGCGCTGCTCGGCACCGACCGCGCGTTCGCCGCAGGACCTGCTCGCGCTGCGCCCCCAGCCCGGCCAGGCGGTGAGCGCGGCCAACCTGCGGCGCGCTGCTCGCCGGCTCGCCGATCGTCGCCAGCCACCGCTACGACGACCCTCGCGTGCAGGACGCCTACTCGCTGCGCTGCGCGCCGCAGGTGACCGGCGCGGCGCGCGACACGGTGGAGCACTGCCGGCGCGTGGCGGCGGCCGAGCTCGTGTCCGCGATCGACAACCCGATGGTGCTGCCGGACGGCCGCGTCGAGTCGTGCGGCAACTTCCACGGCGCGCCGCTCGGGTTCGCGTGCGACTTCCTGGCGATCGCCGCCGCCGACGTGGGCGCGATCGCCGAGCGCCGCACCGACCGCCTGCTCGACGCCGTCCCGCTCCCACGGCCTGCCGCCGTTCCTGGCCGAGGACGCGGGCGTGAACTCCGGGCTGATGATCGCCCAGTACACGCAGGCCGCGATGGTGGCCGAGAACCGGCGGCTGGCGGCGCCGGCGCAGCGTCGGACTCGCTGCCCACGAGCGCGATGCAGGAGGATCACGTGTCGATGGGCTGGGGCGCGGCACGCAAGCTGCGCAGCGTCTGTGCGCAACCTGCGGCGGATCCTCGCGGTGGAGCTGGTGTGCGCCGCGCGCGGGATCGACCTGCGCGCGCCGCTGGAGCCCGGCGCCGGCACCGGCGCGGCGCTGGCGCGCGCTGCGCGGCGTGGTGCCGGGCCCGGGCCCGACCGCGAGCTGTCGCCCGAGCTGCGCGCGGCGGAGGAGCTGCTCGCGTCGGGCGCGCTGCTGCGCGCGGTGGAGGCCGCCGTCGGGGAGCTCGCGTGAGCCGCGAGGTCCGCGCGCCGCGCGGCAGCGAGCTGTCCTGCCAGGGCTGGCCGCAGGAGGCCGCGCTGCGGATGCTGATGAACAACCTCGACCCGGACGTGGCCGAGGACCCGGACGACCTCGTCGTCTACGGCGGCACCGGCCGCGCCGCGCGCTCGTGGGAGGCGTTCGACGCGATCGTGCGCAGCGCTGCGCTCGCTCGCCGGCGACGAGACGCTGCTCGTGCAGTCGGGCAAGCCGGTCGGCGTGTTCCGCACGCACGAGTGGGCGCCGCGCGTGCTGATCGCCAACTCCAACCTCGTGCCCGAGTGGGCCACCTGGGACGAGTTCCGGCGGCTCGAGGAGCTCGGGCCTGACGATGTACGGGCAGATGACCGCGGGCTCGTGGATCTACATCGGCAGCCAGGGCATCGTGCAGGGCACCTACGAGTGCTTCGCGGAGATCGCGCGGCGCCAGCACGGCGGCTCGCTGGCGGGAACGATCACGCTCACCGCCGGCCTCGGCGGGATGGGCGGCGCGCAGCCGCTCGCGATCACGATGAACGACGGCGTGGCGCTCTGCGTGGAGGTCGACCAGCACCGGATCGAGCGCCGGCTGGAGACGCGCTACCTCGACGAGGAGGCCGGCTCGCTCGACGACGCGATCGCGCGCTGCCGAGCCGCCAGCGCGACGACCGGCGCCCGCTCAGCGTCGGGCTGTGCGCGAACGCCGCCGACGTGCTCCCCGCGCTGCTGGCCGAGGGCTTCGAGGCCGACATCGTCACCGACCAGACGAGCGCGCACGACCCGCTGAACGGCTACGTGCCCAACCTGATGTCGCTGGAGGAGGCGCTCGCGCTGCGCGCCGTCCGACCCCGACGAGTACGTCGCGCGCGCTCGCGCGCGGCGATCGCCGCGCACTGCGCCGCGATGGTCGGCTTCATGGACCGCGGCGCCGAGGTGTTCGACTACGGCAACAGCCTGCGCGCCGAGGCCAAGCTCGGCGGCTTCGAGCGCGCGTTCGCCTACCCGGGCTTCGTGCCCGCCTACGTGCGGCCGCTGTTCTGCGAGGGCAAGGGACCGTTCCGCTGGGCGGCGCTGTCGGGCGACCCGCAGGACATCGCCGCCACCGACCGCGCCGTGCTCGAGGAGTTCCCCGACGACGAGCGGCTCGCGCGCTGGATCCGCGAGGCCGAGCGAGAAGATCGCGTTCCAGGGGCTGCCCGCGCGGATCTGCTGGCTCGGCTACGGCGAGCGCGCGCCGGCTCGGGCTGCGCTTCAACGAGATGGTGCGCAGCGGCGAGCTGAGCGCGCCGATCGTGATCGGGCGCGACCACCTCGACTCGGGCTCGGTCGCCTCGCCCTACCGCGAGACCGAGGGCATGGACGACGGCTCCGACGCGATCGCCGACTGGCCGCTGCTGAACGCGCTGGTCAACACCGCGTCCGGGCGCGTCGTGGGTGTCGATCCACCACGGCGGCGGCGTCGGCATCGGGCGCTCGATCCACGCCGGGATGGTGTGCGTGGCGGACGGCACCGAGCTGGCGGCGCAGAAGCTCGAGCGCGTGCTCACCAGCGACCCCGGGCACGGGCGTGATCCGCCACGCCGACGCCGGCTACGAGAGCGCGCTGCGCGTGGCCGAGGAGCGCGGCGTGCGCATCCCGATGCGCGAGGACTGATGGCGGTCCTCGAGATCGTCACGGTGGGGATCCGGTGCTGCGCGAGCGGGCGCGGGAGCTGTACGCCGGAGGAGCTGCGCTCGGACGAGGTGCAGCGCCTGATCGACGACATGATCGAGACCAAGCGCGCGGCGCACGGCGCGGGCATCGCCGCCAACCAGGTGGGTCGAGACGCTGCGCGTCGCGGTGGTGGAGGTCGAGCCGGGCAACCCGCGCTACCCGTACAAGCCGCCGGTTCCGCTCACCGTGATCGTCAACCCGGACGGTCGAGCCGCTGGACGGCGAGCTGTTCGCCGTCAACGAGGGCTGCCTGTCCGTGCCCGACCTGCGCGGCGATGTGGAGCGCTACGTGAACGTGCGCGTGCGCTACCTCGATCGCGACGGGCAGCCGAGCACGACGAGGTGCGACGCGGGCTCACGGCCGGCACGTTCCAGCACGAGGTCGACCACCTCGACGGCGTGCTGTTCCTCGACCGCGTGCGCGACCCGTCGACGTTCTCCACCTGGGAGCAGTTCGACCGCCACCGGCGGGCCGACGTTCGAGGCTCGCGCGCGCGAGCTGGTGGAGCGGGTGGGGTCGTGAAGCAGCTCTGGTGCGAGCTGGCGTGGCTCGGCGGGGAGCGCGCCGAGGCGCGGCGTGCTTGATCGAGATCGACGGCGAGCGGATCGAGTCGGTGGAGCCGCGGACGTCCGCCGCCCGCCGGGCGCCGAGCGCCTCGCCGGGCCTCACGCTTCCCGGCCTCGCCAACGCGCACTCGCACGCGTTCCAGCGCGCGCTGCGCGGGCGCACGCACGGCGGCAGCGGCTCGTTCTGGACCTGGCGCGAGCAGATGTACGAGCTGGCCGGGACGCTCGACCCGGACGCGTACCTGGCGCTCGCGCGCGCGACGTTCGGGGAGATGGCGCTGGCCGGGATCACCGTCGTCGGCGAGTTCCACTACCTGCACCACGCGCCCGGCGGGACGCCCGTACGCCGACCCGAACGCGATGGGCGCGCGCGGTGCTGCAGGCCGCGGAGGAGGCCGGGCGTGCGGATCACGCTGCTCGACGCCTGCTACCTGCGCGGCGGGTTCGCCGAGCCGCTGGACGAGGTGCAGCGGCGATTCTGCGGACGCGGACGCTGAGCGCCTGGGCCGAGCGCGTGAGCGCGCTCGGCAGCGCTCCGCGCAATCTGGCCGCCGCGATCCACAGCGTGCGGGCGGTCGACCCGGATCGGCGACGCGGTGGTCGCGGACTGGGCGGCCGAGCGCGTCGGCGCCGCTCCACGCGCACGTGTCCGAGCAGCCCGCCGAGAACGAGGGCTGTCTCGCCGCGCACGGCCTCATCGCCGACCGCGTTGCTCGCCGACGCCGGCGCCCTGAGCGAGCGCTTCACCGCGGTGCACGCGACGCACCTGACCGACGTGGACGTCGCGCCTGCTCGGCGACGCGCGGCGTGACCTGCTGCCTCTGCCCCACCACCGAGCGCGACCTCGCCGACGGCATCGGCCCGGCGCGGCGCCTGCGCGAGGCGGGTGCGCGGCTGTGCTGTTGGCAGCGACTCGCAGGCGGTCATCGACCTGCTCGAGGAGGCGCGGGCGATCGAGCTCGACGAGCGGCTGGCGACGCGGGGTGCGCGGCAACCACTCCGCGGCCGAGCTGCTCACCGCGGCCACCGCCGGCGGCTATCGCTGCCTCGGCTGGGACGGAGGGCGGATCGCAGCCGGGCGCGCTGGCGGACCTCGTGACGGTCGGGCTCGACAGCGTGCGGCTGGCGGGCACCGATGCCGAAGCATGTGCTGCAGTCCGCGCTGTTCGCCGGCACCGCCGCCGACGTGCGGCACGTGATGGTGGGCGGCCGCTACATCGTCCGCGACGGAGCGCACGTGGACCTGGACGTGTCGCGCGAGCTGGCGGCGGCGGTGGGGCCGTGACCACCCTCGCGATCGACAACATCGGCCTGCTCGTGACGAACGACCCGTCGCTCGGCGAGGGGCCGCTCGGGGTGGTCCGCGACGCCGCGCTCGTGATCGACGGCGAGCGCGTCGAGCGCCGTTCGAGCGCGCCGGCGCGCAGGCGGACGAGCACCTCGACGCCGGTGGCCGCTGCGTCATCCCCGGCTTCGTGGACAGCCACACGCACCTGGTGTTCGCGGGCGACCGTGCTGACGAGTTCGCCGCACGGATGGCGGGCGAGCGCTACGCCGCCGGCGGCATCCGCGTGACCACGGACGCCACCCGCGCAGCGAGCGCGGACGAGCTCACCACCCTCACCGCGCGCCGCCGCCGCGAGGGCATCCGGGCGGGAATCACGCACGTGGAGATCAAGTCGGGCTACGGGCTCGAGACCGAGAGCGAGCGGCGCTCCTGCGAGGTGGCCGCCCGTTTCACCGACGACGTCACGTTCCTCGGCGCCCACGTGGTCCCCGCCGAGTACGAGCGCCGGCCGGACGACTACGTCTGGCTCGTCTGCGGCGAGATGCTCGGCCGCCTGCGCGCCGCACTCAAGCTGGATCGACGTGTTCTGCGAGGAGGGCGCGTTCGACGCCGAGCAGTCGCGCGCGGTGCTGGAGGCGGGCGCCGCCGCCGGCCTCGGCCTGCGAGTGCACGCCAACCAGCTCGGCGAGGGACCCGGCGTGCAGCTGGCGGTGGAGCTTGGCGCCGCCTCGGCCGACCACTGCACCTACCTGAGCGACGACGACATCGAGGCCCTCGCGGGCAGCGACACCGTGGCCACCTTCCTCCCCGCCACCGACTTCTCCACCCGCGAGCGCTACCCCGACGCACGCCGCGCGATCGACGCGGGCGTGAGCGTCGCGCTCGCCACCAACACCAACCCGGGCTCGAGCTACACCACCTCGATGAGCTTCTGCATCGCGCTGGCGGTGCGCGACATGCGCATGACCGCCGACGAGGCCCTCCAGGCCGCCACGCTCGGCGGCGCAAGCGCCCTGCGCCGCGACGACATCGGCCACCTCGCGCCCGGCGCCCGCGCCGACATCGCGATCCTCGACGCTCCCTCCCACGCCCATCTGGTCTACCGCCCGGGCGTCCCGCTGATCGCGGCCACGATTGTCGGCGGCCAGCTGGCCTGGTCGGACCCGGACGCCGGCCTCACTTAGCTCCTACTCCTAGGATCACCCAGCCGTGGCCGTTGTGATCGCATCCGACCTCGGCAAGGACATCGCCGGGGAGCCGCTTCTGCGCGGCGTGTCGTTCAAGCTCGAACAGAGAGAGCGGCTCACGCTGTCCGGCCGCAACGGCAGCGGCAAGACCACGCTGCTGCGGATGCTCTCTGGCGAGACGTCGATCGACCAGGGCGAGCTCGTCATACACAAGGCCACGCGCATCGCGCTCCACGACCAGCGCCCGCCGAGCGAGCTCGACCTCACGCTGCGCGACCTACGTGCTCCAGGGCTGCGGCGACCTGCTCGCGCTCGAGAACCAGCTGCAGGAGCTCGAGCACAAGATGGCCGAGGGCAACACCGATCAGCAGACCCTCGATCGCTACGCCCGCGCGCAGGCACGGCTCGAGCACGCCGGCGGCTACAACTGGCGCCAGCACGCGATGGCCACCGTGCGCGGCCTCGGCTTCCAGGAGCCGGACCTCGACCGAGAACTGGAGACCTTCAGCGGCGGCGAGCTCACGCGCGCGTCGCTCGCCCGCGCGCTCGCCGGCGACCCCGACCTGCTGCTGCTCGACGAGCCCACCAACCACCTCGACATCGCCTCGCTCGAGTGGCTCGAACAGCGTCTCAACTCGCTCGACGCCGCCATCGTGCTCGTCGCGCACGACCGCTGGTTCCTCGAGTCCGTGGGCACCGCGGTGCTGGAGCTGGAGGCCGGACGCTCGCGCTTCTTCCCCGGCCCGTGGCACGCGTGGAGAAAGGAGCAGGCGGCGCGGGAGCTCGCGCTCGGCCGCGCGATCGAACGACAGCAGGCCGAGATCGAGCGGCTCGAGCGATTCGTGACCCGCTTCCGAGCCGGCACGCGCTCGCGACAGGCCCAGTCCCGCGTGAAGAAGCTCGCCAAGATGCAGAAGATCGAGCGCGACCCCAAGGACGGCCGCGCGCTCGGCTTCAGCTTCGACAAGCCCTCCCGCAGCGGGCGGGTGGTGCTCGAGCTCGAACACGCCGACCTCAGGGCCGGCGACAAGCCACTCCTCAAGGACGCCGAGCTGTGGCTCGAGCGGGGCGAGCACATCACGCTCGTCGGGCCCAACGGCGCCGGCAAGACCACGCTGATCGAGACCATTGCGGGCCGCCGCGAGCTCGAGCATGGCAAGCTCCGCACCGGCCACAACGTCGAGCTCGGCTACCTGTCCCAGCACGCCGAGGAAGCTCGGCAGCCAGGGCACCGTGCTCGAGGTCGCACAGCGAGCCACCGGCCTCACGCCCGGCAAGGCGCGCGCGCTGCTCGGCCGCTTCCTCTTCTCCGGCGCCGAGGTGGAGAAGCCCGTGGCGCGAGCTGTCGGGAGGCGAGCGGCGGCGGCTGTCGCTGTCGATCCTGGTGCAGTCGAGCGCCAACCTGCTGATCCTCGACGAGCCCACCAACCATCTCGACCTCGAAGCCCGCGAGGCGCTCGAGGACGCGCTCAAGGCGTTCGGCGGCTCGCTGATCCTCGTGTCGCACGACCGTGCGCTGCTCGACGCGGTGGGCACGCGCACGATCGCCATCGAGGACGGCGAGCTGAAGAGCTACCTGGGCGGCTGGGCCGACTACGCGCGCGTGCGCGACGAGAAGAAGAAGGCCGCCGAGCAGGCGCCGGCCGCCAGGAACGGCAAGCGCCGCCAGGCGCAGCAGCCCAAGCCGGCGATCTCGAAGGACCGCAAGCGCCGGATGACCGTGGTGGAGAATGAGATCCAGACCGCCGAGGCGGCGCTGGCCACTCTCGAGGACGAGCTGGCCGACCCCGCCGCGTGGTCCACGCCCGAGCGCAGCGCCGAGTCCGCCAAGCGCCACGAGCAGGCCAAGAGACAGGTCGAGAGGCTTTACGAGGAACTGGGAACCCTGGAGGCATGACGGCCGAGGCCCAGACCACCCGCTCCGCGCTGGTCACGTTCGGGGCGATCATGCTCGCCACGCTGCTGGCGGCGCTCGACCAGACGATCGTGGCCACCGCGCTGCCCAAGATCGTCAGCGACCTGAACGGCTTCGAGCACCTGAGCTGGGTGGTGACCGCCTACCTCGTCAGCTCCACGGTCACGGTGCCGCTGTACGGCAAGCTGTCCGACCTCTACGGCCGCCGGCGGCTCTTCCTCGTTGCCATCACCGTCTTCCTCATCGGCTCCGCGCTCTGCGGCGCGGCCCAGAGCATGGGCCAGCTGATCGCCTTCCGCGCGCTCCAGGGCATCGGCGCGGGCGGCCTGATCCCGCTCAGCCAGGCGGCGATCGCCGACCTCTTCCCGCCGCGCGAGCGCGGCCGCTACCAGGGCTACATCAGCGGCATGTGGGGCGATCGCCGCGGTGGCCGGCCCGCTGCTCGGCGGCACGCTCGCCGACCACGCCTCCTGGCGCTGGATCTTCTACATCAACCTGCCGCTCGGCCTGATCGCGCTCGTGGTGGTGATGCGCACGATGCGCGCGCCAGGCCAAGATCCGCGAGCACCGCATCGACTACCTGGGCGCCGCGCTGCTCAGCGGCGCGATCACCGCGATCCTGCTCGCCACCGTGTGGGGCGGAACCACCTACCCGTGGGGCTCGTGGGAGGTGATCGGCACCGCCGCCGCGGGCGTCGTGCTGGCGATCGCGTTCGCGTTCGTCGAACGGCTGCGTGCCCGAGCCGCTGCTGCCCGCTCGAGCTGTTCAAGAACCGCGTCGTCGCCGTGTCGTGCGCGGCCGGCCTCGTGATCGGCGCGCTGCTGTTCGGCGTCACGATCTACGCGCCCGTGTTCATGCAGGACGTGCTCGGCTCCTCGGCCACCAACTCGGGCGCGCTGCTCATCCCGCTGTCGGCCGGCTGGGTGGTGTCGAGCGTGATCGTCGGCCAGCTCGTCGTCGCGCACCGGCCGCTACCGCGTCTGGCCGATCGTCGGCAGCACGCTCGTGCTGGTCGGGGTGATCCTGCTCACCACGCTCGACACCGGCTCCACGCTCGCCACCGTGTCCGCTCTACCTCGTGGTCATCGGCATCGGGATGGGCGTGATGTTCCAGATCTACGTGATCGCCGCCCAGAACGCCGTGCCGCGTCAGCCAGATCGGCGTGACCACCGGGCAGCTCAACTTCTTCCGCTCGATGGGCGGCAGCTTCGCCGTGGCCGGCCTGGGCGCGCTGCTCACGAGCCGGCTCGGCACGGAGCTCGGCAAGCAACTCGGCGCCGTGGGGCAGCGGATCGACCCCAACAAGGTCGTGCAGAGCGGCTCGGCGCACCTGCCGCCGCGGCTGGCCGAGGGCGTGCAGACCGCGCTCTCCAACTCGCTGCACTCGGTGTTCCTCGTGTGCGTGCCGATCGCGGCGATCGGGCTGGCGCTGGCGTTCGGCCTCGAAGAGCGGCCACTGCGCAAGCAGCACCCCCGCAGCCCGAGCAACCGCAGCAGGCTGCCGAGCCCGAAGCGGCGGCCTACGCGGACTCGAGCGCGGACCAGACGCGCTCCGGCGTGAGCGGGAGCTCGTTGAGGCGCATGCCAGCCGCGGACGCCACGGCGTTGGCCACCGCCGCGGGCACGCCGATCACCGGCGGCTCCCCGACGCCCTTGGCGCCGAACGGACCGTCGGGCGCGGGTACCTCGACGACCTCGAGGTCGATCGGCGGCACGCGCTCCACGGTGGGCACCGCGTAGCCCACGAACGAGCCGGTGATGAGCTGCCCGCTCTCGTCGTCGCCCATCGCCTCCAGCAGCGCCCAGCCGATGCCCTGCGCGGCGCCGCCGTGCATCTGGCCCTCCACCAGGTCGGGGTTCAGCGCGCGGCCCACGTCCTGCGCGACCACGTGCGCGAGCAGCTCGACTTCTCCGGTATCGCGGTCCACGCGCACGTGCGAGAGATGCGCCGCCGCGCCGGGCGCGCGGCTGGTCTGCGCTGTGCGGCCGTGGCCCTCCACCGGCTCGTACTGCGCCGCCGAAGCGCAGATCTCCTTGGCCAGCTCGGTGATGCGCGCGCCTGGCCCGGCGCGCCCACGCGGCTGCACCTTGCCGTCAACGATCTCGAGGTCCTCGGGCGCGATCTCCAGCTCCGAGGACGCCACGCGCAGCAGCTGCTCGCGCGCCTCGCGCGCGGCGCGCTCGACCGCCTCGCCCACCGTGTAGGTGACCTTGCTGCCGCCGCTCATGCCGGCGTAGGTGCCGCTGGCGGTGTCGGCGGCCACCACGCGCACGCGCTCGGGCGGCAGGCCGAATGCCTCGGCGGCGATCGTGGCGAAGCGTGGTCTCGGTGCCGCTCATGTCCACCGCGCCGGTGATGATCGTCATGCCGCCGTCCGAGTCGAGCCGGCAGGCCGCCGCCGCGGGTTCGAGCCCGCCCGGCCACCAGCCGATGCCCATGCCGACGCCCTCGTTGTCCGGCAGCTCGCTCGCGCCGCTGCCACAGCGGATGGTCGCGCACGCGCTCCAGGCACTCGGCGCCGCCGAACACCGGGAACTCGCCGCCGTCCGGACCCGGGTCGCCCTCGCTGCAGCACGTTGCGCAGCCGCAGCTCGATCGGGTCGATGCCGAGCTGCGCGGCCAGGTCGTCGATCAGCGCCTCGATCGCGAACGCCGCCGGCGGCGCGCCGGGCGCGCGGTAGGCGCCGGTGCCCACGCGGTTGGTGGCCACGTCGTAGCCCGTGATGTCGCGCGCCTCCCAGCGGTACGGGCCCGGCCGAGAGCAGCGCCGAGATCGTGCCGATGCCGAAGTCGCAGTTGCCGCCCTGGTCGCAGATCACGCGCCCGCGCACGGCGGTGAGCGTGCCGTCGCTCGGGCTCCCGCCTCGAGCTCGATGATCTGCCCGGGCGCGGGGTTGGACGCGTGAAGTCCTCCATGCGGGTCATCGCGAGGCGCACCGGGCGGCGCAGCCAGGAGCGCGGCCCCGGCCACCAGCGGCTCCACCACCATCAGCTTGCCGCCGAACGCCCCGCCGAGCGGCGCCGGCCGCACCCGCACGCGGTCGAGCGGCAGCCCGAGCAGGTGGCCATGCTCTGTGCGCGTGGGGAACGCGCCCTGGGTGCTCGTGTTCAGCACCAGCTCGCCGTCGGGCTCGAGCCAGGCCGTGGCGGTCTGCGGCTCGAGGTAGCCCTGGTACATGCGCGGCGTCGACGAAGCGCGCGGACGCGCGTGGCGTCGCTCGCGCGCGAGCGCCGCTTCCACGTCGCCCATGCGCGATTCGCTGGCTGCCGGACACGTTCGCCGAGAGATCCTCGTCCGGCGCGCTCGTCGCCGCCGCCCACCGCTGCGTGCGCGTCGCCCACGTCGGAGTCCGTCGCCCCCGCCCTCCACCGCGCGAGCGGAGCGTCCGGCGCCATCGCCGCCTCCAGGTCGAGCACCGCCGGCAGCGGCTCGTAGTCCACCTCCACGGCGTCGGCGCCGTCCTCGGCGGCCGACCTCGCTCTCGGCCAGCACCAGCGCCACCGGCTGTCCCGAGAACACCACCTCGTCGCGCGCCAGCGGCTCGGCGGCGCGGCCGGTGGCGCCCTCGGCGATGGGCAGGTCGCCGGCCGTGAGCACCGCCACCACGCCGGGCAGCGCCGAGCGCCGCGCTCGCGTCGATGCCAGGCAGGCGCGCATGCGCCTCGGCGGACTGCACGAGCCGGCGCGTGCAGCAGCCCCTGCACCGGCATGTCCGCCGCGTAGCGGGTGGCCCCGCGCACCTTGGGCTCGCCGTCGAGCCGCCGGCGCCGGACCCCGATGGCGCCGTTGCCATCCGCTTACAGGAAGTCATCGAGTCGGCCTACGCGGCGACCTGGCGCAAGCTGCGCGTCGGGCTCGATCCCCCAGCGCTCCGCCACCGCGCCAGCTCGGCGTCAAGCCCCAGCGGTCGGCGCGGGCCTCGCCCTCGTGATCCGGCGAGGCGCCCTTCAGCGCCATGCAGCCGGTGTTGTCGCCGATCGCGCGGATCTCGTCGGCTCCTCGTCGCTGCAGCACGATCTCGGCGGGCGTGGCTGCCAGCTCGGCGCGCTTGTCCTCCACGGGCCGCGCGCCGGCCCCGGCCTCCTGGATCAGCGTGGGCGCGGTCGCGACTTCACCGGCGTCTTGGGCGAGCTCCCACTGCGCGGCCAGCTGGATCATCGTGAGCCCGTGGCGCTCGGCGAGCGGGCGCATGCGCTCGAGCTTCTCGCGCCCCGCCTCCACCCAGCCCTCCGGCCGGAACAGGCGGTGGTCGCCCTTGCGCAGCTCGTGCCCCGGCAGCACGTCGTCCCAGAACAGCCCGCCGTAGTCCACCACGCGCGCGATCAGCTCCACGTCGTGCCGTGCGCGCCGCGTCGAGGCACAGCTCGCCCGGCCACGGCTCCATCGGGTTGAGGATGATCATCGCCCAGTCGATCGAGTCGCCGAAGCGCTCGAAGCAGGAGATCAGGTCGAGCGTGAAGCCGTTGGCCGGCCCTGGGCGCCACGCCGAGCAGACGCGTGAGGCCGTCCGAGCGCAGCGCCTCCAGCCCCTCCCACACCGCCGGGCTCGTGAAGCCCGTGTGGTCTGGGTTGTGCAGCAGCAGCAGGTCGAACGAGTCCACGCCGCAGCGCTCGAGACTGCGCTCCGCCGCCATGCGCAGGTAGTCGCGCGTAGGCGTCTCGGCCCGCGCAGCGACGGATCGGTGAAGCGCGGGAAGCCGCGCGGCCCGTCGCGCTCGCCCTCGTAGAAGTCGTGGCCGAGCGCGCCGACGAGGAAGTAGTCCTCGCGCGGCAGCCCGGCGAGCGCGCTGCCCCACGATCAGGTCCGCCTCGCCCTGGCCGTACACGTCGGCGGTGAGCACGGTGTCGATCCCGCCGCCCGGACGCAGCAGCGGCACCAGCCGCTCGTCGTCGAGCGGCTCGCCGAAGTGCATGAAGCGGCCACCGCTCCAACTGCCCGCGGCTACGTGACCAGGGGACTCCATCGGCCCCCCAATCTACGACAAGCGGCGCGAGAGCTACGCGTGCGCGAGCCGGCGGCGCCGCAAAGCGAGGCGTGACTGGCACGCGCAATGCAGCACGATGAACCCACCGGTGTAGATCAGCAGGTCGCCGATGCTGAGCACGTTGCCGATCGGCCAGGGGCCCGGCACCGGGATGATGTCCCCCAGGAAGCCGCAGGTGCGAGTGCGCCACGAGGCCCGAGTTCTCGAAGCCGCCGGACGTGTCGATGCCGGACACTCGCAGCGCGAACGCGCTGGCCGGCATCGTCCCGTCGTTGGCGGCGATCGCGAGCATGTTGAGCCCGGCGCCGAGCGCGAGCAGCGGCATGCCGAAGATGCGCCGGTTGGCGATCAGGAACCAGACGCACGAGGGCGTACGAGGCGAAGTGCAGGAGCACGTGCAGCTCGTGGCTTCCGCCGCGGATGGCCGAGGTGATCCCCACCTGGATCGCCGCCGACACCAGCACGGTCCAGCTCGCGCGGATATTGAGCTCGCCGAGGCGCTTGCAGGCTGCCGCCGGCGAGCGGCACGCTCAGCACGCAGGATCACGGCTGCGATCACGAGCAGCATCAGGCCAACCTCACGCTTCGGTTCGAGCGACGCCACCCCGGGCGTCGTCCGCGCGGGCGGCGTCAGCGTCACGGCGTCGTTCTTGTCCCACCAGCTCTCCAGCTCGGCGACCGGCATCGGCCGGCTGATGTGGTAGCCCTGCGCCAGCTCGCAGCCCAGTGCGCGCAGCCGGTCGAGCGTCTCCGCGTCCTCGATCCCCTCGGCCACCGTGCGCAGGCCCAGGTTGCGGGCAAGCTCGATCGTCGAGCGCACGATGATCCCGTTGCGCCCGTCCGAGTTCATCGCGAGCACGAACGACTTGTCGATCTTCAGCTCGCGGACGGGCAGATCGGTGAGGTAGGCGAGCGACGAGTAGCCGGTGCCGAAGTCGTCGATCGCGAACGACACGCCCATCTCGCTCAGGTCGTACATGGCGCGCTTGGCCATGCCCGGATCGACCATCAGCGAGCTCTCCGTGAGCTCGAGCGTGAGCACGTTGGGGGGCGCGCTGTGCAGGGTGAGCAGGCGCTGCACCTCGCGCTGGAAATTGCGGTCGAGCAGGCTGCGCACCGAGATGTTGAGCGACAGCGCCACATCCCGCCCGGCCTCGCGCCAGGTGCGCAGGTCGCGCAGGCCCACCTCGATCACCCGGTACGTGAGGTCCTTGATCAGCCCTGTGTGCTCGGCCACCTCGATGAACTCGAGCGGCCCGATCAGGCCGCGCTGCGGATGATTCCAGCGGACGAGCCCCTCCACCGCCACCGGCACGCCGCGCGCCAGATCGACCTGCGGCTGATAGTGCAGCAGCAGCTCTCCCTCGTCGATGGCGCGGCGCAGGTCGCCCACGAGGGCCCGGCGCGAGGGGCTGTGGTAGTCGTCCTCCGGGCGGTAGGCCACGAGCTGGCATTGCGTCGCCTTCGCGCGGTACATCGCCACGTCGGCGCGCTCGAGCAGCGTGTCCACGTCGCCGCCGTGGAACGGGTACCAGGCGAGGCCCACGCTGGCGTCGAGCTCGATGCTGATGCCGTCGGCCTCCACGGGCGTGTGCAGCGCGAGCTGCACCTCGTCCACCGCGTGCTGCACCGCGGCCAGGTCGGCCTCCGGCATGAAGACGGCGAACTCGTCGCCTCCGAGGCGCGCCACCAGGTCCTCGGTGCGGAAGGCGGCGCGCAGGCGCGGGCCCAGCTCGCGAAGCACGCGGTCGCCGTGGTGATGGCCGAGCGTGTCGTTCACCTCCTTGAAGCGATTCAGGTCGAGCAGCAGCAGGCCCGCGTTGCTAAGCGCACTGCTGCGCATCGCACGGTTCACCTCCTCCTGGAACCAGCGCCGGTTGGGCAGCTCCGTGAGGCTGTCGTGGGTGGCCAGGTGCTCGGCCTTGGCCGTGCGCACGCTCTGGCGGCCACCCGCGTACACGCCGAGCAGCGGCACGAACAGGAGCGGGTACAGCACCGGGCTGGCCTCGAGCACCGTCACCACCACCGGGGCGAGGCAGAGCAGCACCGCGCCGACGGACAGGCCGAACCCGAGGTCGGTGTAGAGCGCGCGAAAGAACGGAGTGCCCACATACAGCGTCGTCGCGCGCGTGACGAGCAGCAGGTTGACGACGAAGAAAGATGCAGCGGCCAGGATCACGGCCAGCAGGTCGACCGCGGCGAAGCCGTGACGGCCGATCAGCGTGTGGCCGAGCACGAGCTGGACGACCGCGGCGGCCGAGCCCAGGGAAAGCGTGTACTGGCCGATGTTGAACCCGATCTGCCAGGCGGGCTTGCGCGCCACCACGTCCTGCACGAAGGAGGCGGCGAGCTGCGCGGCCAGGGCGGGCAACAGCCCGACGCCGAGCACCAGCGCGAACGAGAACATCGTCGACACCGTCACCTCGCCGTCCCCCGAGCGCCGCGGCAGCTCGAGCGGGAACAGCTCACCCAGGATGACGCTGGCGGCGAGCGCCGGGAAGGTGATCCCGACAAAGACATGACCCGCCGGCGGGGCCACCACCAAGAGCAGGGCCAGCACCGTCAGTCCCACCAGGGCGACGGCGTTGCAGAAGATGTGTACAGGCCGAAGCGTGGTGGGGGTCATGGCCGTGGGCCAGTTGGGCGCCCCGGCACTGGGCCGGGGCGCCCGGCGGCCGTCCTCTTAGAACTTGAAGCCGGCTCCCGCGTCGACGACCAGCGCCACGAGGGCGGCGATCGACAGAAGCAGCTTCGTGTGACGGAGCTTGAACTTGTACATCCGTGTCCTCCTTCTGCTGCCTGCCCGAGACGCGAACGCCCCGGCCAGGCAACCGAGCTATCTCGCATCCCTGCGAGACCTCTGGTTTTGCGTCCCTGCCTCGCGGCAGGTTTGCCTTTTTGCAGCTGTACTGCATCCCGGAAATCGGCTGCGGGTGTCCCTCCTTTAGGGGACTGGACACCTTTTTTGATGCATCCGCGCGTCCAGCCCGCATATCCTCTCCAGGAGCGCAATGGCAGCCTCTCCACAGGTCTCCGAGGCGATCGAGGCCGCGCGCGCGGCCGTGTCTGGCCGCGGACCGGACGGATCTACGAGCCTCGATGAGGTACAGGCGGCGAGCAGCAGCGTTCAGTCGGCGCTGGGCGCCCTGGCGGAGCAGTTGGATGCGCGCGCGGCGCGCGGCCCGGCGGGCACGCGGGACCTGTGGCGCCTGCTGTTGGAGCTGCACCAGCTCGAGCGCGAGCTGATCGAGCGGCGCTACGTGCGGCGGGTCGACGCACTGGAGCAGGTGCAGGAGGGCGTGCGCGGCCTGGGCGAAGTGGGTTCCGCGGCCGGCATCCTCGACCGCTCCGCCGACGGCCTCGGCGAAAGCTCCGACTTCGACCGCGTGATCGTCAGCAGCGTCCGCGAGGGCGCTCTGCACGTCGAGTCGGCCTGGTGTGGCGACGGCAGCGGTGACGCTGAGGCGCTGCTGGCCGCGCTGCACGCGCATCCGATGCGCCTCGACTACCCGCTCGTGGAGGCGGAGCTGGCGGCGCAGCAGGGCAGCGCCGTGGTGGAGCTGCCGGCCGCCAAGGGCCGCATCGACCAGCACTGGGCCGAGGCGCTCGGGTGGAGCTCGTACGCGGTTGCCACAATCGCGCTGGGCGGCTCCACCGTGGGACTCATACACGCGGACTGCGGCGCGTCGGGGCGGGTGATCGACGCCATCGACCGCGAGGCGCTCGAGGTGTACGCCGAGGGGCTCGCGCAGGTGTTCGAGCGGGCCGTGCTGCGCGGCCGGCTGCGAGGGCATCGCGGCGAGCTGCGCGGGGCGGTGGACTGGATGAACGCGCGGCTGAGCCGTCTGTCGGACTCCTCGATGGCGAACGCGGGCGGCGCCGACGGCGCTCCCGCTGCGTCGGAGGAGGTGGCCGAGCTCGACGAGCTCCTCACCCCGCGCGAGCTCGAGGTGCTGCGGCTGATGGCGCGCGGCAACACCAACCTTGCGATCGCCAAGGCGCTGGTGGTGGCCGAGGGCACGGTGAAGTACCACGTGAAGAACATCCTGCGCAAGCTGCGAGCCGCCAACCGCGCGGACGCCGTGGCCCGCTATGAGCGCATGACCGCGGGGCTGCCTGAATGACCCACGCCATCGGCCCGCTCGAGGAGCAGCTCTCGCGCCGTCTGGAGCGCGCCATCGAGCAGGCCGCAACGCTGCTCGGCGAGCGGATGCCGGCTGACGGCGATGGCCCCGAGGCAACACTCGAGCGCCTCGTCGGCGCCGTCACGGACGCGCTTACGGATACCGGCGGCGGCGACCCGTGGGCCGAGGCCACGGACCTCCACCGGCTGCAGCTCGAGCTGGTGCGCCGCCGCTTCGAGCGGCGCTTCGAGGCGCTCGACCGCGTACACCAGGCGCTCGTCCGCCTGCGTGAGATCACGTCACCGAGCGTGATGATCTCGCGCGCGCCGGAGGAGCTGTGCTCGGCGTCGGGCTTCGATCGCGCGCTGCTCAGCCGGATCCACGACGGCCGGATGATCGCCGAGTCCGCGTACTTCGCGGGTGACGCCGCCGGGGCCACAAAGGCGGTGGAGGAGCTGCGCGAGCTGGCGCCGCGGCTCCAGCATCCGATGATCGAGACCGAGGTGATGCGCCGCCGCCGGGCCACGATCGTGCTCGAGGCCCGCCTCCACCCGCGCGTGCACCGGGAGCTGGCCGAGCTGATGGGCTGGGAGTCCTACGCCGCCGCCGCGCTCGTGATCCAGGGCGAGGTGGTGGGGCTCCTGCACGCCGACCGTCTGCCCTCGGGCCGCCAGGTGGATGCGCTCGACCGCGACGTGCTCTGGGCCTTCGCTCTCGGCTACGCGCAGATCCTCGAGTCCGCCACGCTGCGCCGGACGCTGCGCCGCGAGCGCGACCAGACGCGCCGCTTCCTCGACTGGCTGAACGCGCGCTCCGGCCAGCTCTCGGACGCCGCGCTGGACCTCTCGGCTGAGGAGAGCCCACCCGCGGCGGCGGCATCGCTGTCAGAGCCCGCGCTCAGCGAGGGCCGCGACGACCGCGCGGTGTTCGACGGCCTGCTCACCCGCCGGGAGCTCGACGTGCTGCGCCTGATGGCGCGGGGCAGGACGAACAGCGCGGTGGCGGCGGAGCTCGTGATCTCAGAGGGCACCGTGAAGTTCCACGTGAACAACATCCTGCGCAAGCTGCACGCCGGCAACCGGGCGGAGGCGGCGTCGCTCTATCTGCGGCTCACGGGCGGGCGCGGAGCGTCGTGAGCTAGGTGTAGCTCCTCACAAGGTTGTTCATCCGGGTCCCCTTGGAGGCTGGGTGGTGTCTAAGCCCCCAGTCCCAAGGAGGACACCGGATGAAGTTGCACGCTAACGCGAGGACCTGTCCGAACAGTCGCGCGTTGATCGTCGAGCGGGTGTTGGAGCGTGGTTGGTCGCTGGCGGCGGCGGCCGAGGCCGCCGGCGTCAGCGAGCGTACGGCGGGGAAGTGGGTTGCGCGCTTCCGGGCTGAGGGTTCGCCGGGTCTGCTCGACCGGTCCTCGGCACCGCACCGGCGGCCGCGGCGCACGCCGCCGGAGCTGGTCGCGGCGATTGAGGCGCTGCGGCGGTTGCGGCTGACCGCAGCCGAGATCGCGCTCAAGCTGGGGATGTCGTTGGCGACCGTCTCGCGGTGGCTGAAGCGGATCGGGCTGGGCAAGCGATCGCGGCTCGAGCCGCCGGAGCCGCCGAACCGCTACCAGCGCGACCGTCCGGGCGAGCTCGTCCACGTCGACATCAAGAAGCTCGGCCGCTTCCGCCGCCCCGGCCACCGCGTCACCGGCCGCGGCGGCCACCAGCGGGACACGCAAACGACCGCCAAGGGCAGCGGCCGCGGCGTCGTCGGCTGGGACTTCGTCCATGTCTGCGTCGACGACGCCACCAGGATCGCCTACGTCGAGGTGCTCGCCGACGAGCGCGGCGCGACCGCCGCCGGGTTCCTCGCACGAGCCGCCGCCTGGTTCGCCGACCGCGGCGTCCAGATCGAGCGGGTCATGACCGACAACGGCTCCTGCTACCTCTCGCGCGCCCACGCCGACGCCTGCCGATCGCTCGGGCTGCGCCACCTTCGCACCCGCCCCGACCGACCGAGGACCAACGGCAAGGCCGAGCGCTTCATCCAGACACCCCAAAACGAATGGGCCTACGGCCGCGCCTACACGAGCTCGGACGAGCGCCGCTCAAACCTCCCGGCCTGGCTCAACCACTACAACTACCGCAGACCACACGGCTCACTCAGCCACAAGCCCCCGGCAGCTCGCCTAAACGATCTAACCGGAACGACCTAACGAGGAACTACAGCTAGGTCACGGGCCTCCATACGCTTCGCGCGACGCACCGCGTAGGCCGGCGGCAGCGCGGAGGTGACGATCAGCACCGTCGTGGCCAGCACGAGCCAGAAGAAGATCGCCATCACGATCCCGATGCCGCCGTAGTACTTCGAGTACCAGTTGAGCCAATGCGTGAACACCAGTGAGGACAAGGCGCGCAGGAGGACCAGACCAGCCGCCGCCACCAGCGCGCCTGGCATGGCGTCGCGAATCGTCACGCGCCTGTGGAGTAGGAAAACCGGCGTCCATGCGAGCAGCCCCACACACGCCGCCACCCAAAACGGCGCCAGCACCCACTCGACCCACCCGCTACCAGAACCCAGCAGCCCTTCCTCGAGGACGTAGAGCAGGCAGCCGGCGAGAAACAGGAGCAGCCACAACAGGTAGCGGGCCTGGTCGACCACACCGCGCCGCGCCGGGATGTCCCAGACGCGTCCGTACACGAGCTGAAGGGTGCGCCCGATCCCGAGGCCGAACGTCACGACGCTTGCCACGGCGAGCAGCGTCGCAGTGAGCTGATGGCCGCCCGCTCCCTGGAGCACCTCGCGCGTGAGCGTCGCTGTCTCCCCCGTGAGGTGCAGGCGAGCGATGAGCCGCGCGGCTACCGCCTTCGGATCGCTGTCGGCATAGGACGCCATCGCGATCACGGCGGGCAGCAGTGTGACGAAGAAGTACGCCGCCAGGAGCAGCGCGAAGAGCTGGCCATCGGCCTGCCGATAGCGACGGAACCATCCGAGCGCCACGCCCTTGCGTGAATGCTCCTCCTGGCGATCGGCCCACGCCTGGGCCCTGTCCGTGTAGGGCTCCGTCCAGGCGAATGCGCGCGTGGCCAGATCGACGACGCGGTCCGCGAAATTGCGGGGATTCACGGGCGGCGGCGTTGATGTCGTGTCCTCCGCCATATAGCGCGAAGCTACGTCCCCAGAGGTCCGCAGGCATCGTCCGAAGAGGGTGATGGCGCACTGTGCGCTTTCCGCTCGAACTAAGGCTCACCGGTCCGCCGAACAGGTGCAGACAGGTGTGAACCGTGGTGTTTGCACCATCGACTGGCATGGGTCGGCGGTGAGAGCATCGGTGCCGCTTCGATCTGAGGAAGGCGATGGCCATGGCGACGAAGACGGTGCTGGATAAGAACGGCGCTCCCGCGGAGACGGGCGCTCCGCGGTCGACCACGAGAAGGCGCGAAGCGGGCGTGACTGTGCCGCATCTGTCGGTGGCGGAGCGGGTGGCGCGCGGTAAGGCGGCGCGGAGAGGCGCCGCGCCCGAGCCACGCGGGTTCGAGCCGCTGTCGACTCGCGCCGACCCGGTCGAGTTGCTGGAGCGCCAGGCAAAGACGCGTGTGCAGGAGCTCGTACCGATCCGGTACGGGCGGATGCTGGTCTCGCCGTTCACGTTCTATCGCGGCGCGGCGATGATCATGGCCCACGACCTCGGCGCGACGCCGCGGTCGGGGTTGACGGTGCAGTGCTGCGGGGATGCGCACCTTGTCGAACTTCGGCGTGTTCGCCTCGCCCGAGCGGCGGCTGGTGTTCGACGTCAACGATTTCGATGAGACGCTTCCCGGGTCCGTGGGAGTGGGACGTCAAGCGCCTGGCCGCGAGCATGCTGATCGCGGCGCGCGACAACGGCTTTCGCGCCAAGGATCAGCATCGGATCGTGCTCGACACGGTCGGCCAGTACCGCACCGCGATGACCAACTTCGCCGGGATGAAGAACCTCGACGTGTGGTACTCCCACCTGGATATCGAGAGCGCGCTCCAGGAATACGGCTCGCAGTTCAAGCCGAAGATGGTCAAGCGGACCGAGAAGCAGCTCGCGAAGGCTCGCACCAAGGACAGCATGAAGGCCTTCTCCAAGCTCACCCACGTCGTCGACGGGAAGGCAAGGATCGTGGACGAGTCGCCGTTGATCGTGCCGCTCGACAAGCTCGCGACCGGCCACGGACCGCGAGGAGATTTCGAGGAGCTGCCACAAGTTGATGCGCCGCTATCGCGAGACGCTGGAGTTCGACCGGCGGGTGCTGCTCGAGGAGTTCGAGCTGGCCGACTTCGCCCGCAAGGTGGTCGGAGTCGGCAGCGTCGGCACGCGCGCGTGGATCGCGCTGCTGATCGGCCGCGACGGCCAGGACCCGCTGTTCCTGCAGATGAAGGAGGCCGAGGCAGTCGGTGCTGGAGGAGTTCCTCGGCCCGTAGCGAGTTCTCAAACCACGGCGAACGGGTGGTCGTCGGACAGCGATTGATGCAGGCCACCAGCGACATCTTCCTCGGCTGGCTGCATGTCGACGGCGGGCTCGACGGCCAAGCCGCGCGACTTCTACGCCCGTCAGCTGAAGGACTGGAAGGGCTCGGCGGAGATCGAGCAGATGGTCCCGCGGGCGATGGCCACCTACGGCAAGCTCTGCGGCTGGACGCTCGCCCGCGCGCATGCTCGCAGCGGCGACCGCATCGCGATCGCCTCTTACCTCGGCAACGGCGACAGCTTCGACCGCGCGATCGTCGAGTTCGCGGAGGCATACGCCGACCAGAACGAGCGCGACTATCAGGAGCTCGCCGCGGCCGTCAAATCCGGCAAGATCACCGCCGAAACGGGGCTCTAAGCGCCGGCCCTGTAACCAGCGATCTACGCCAGCGCCGGGCGTGAGCCACGCCCACGCGTGAGCTGGCGCTCGATCATCGCGAAGCGGTCGGCGGCGTCGGCGCCCACGCAGCTCAAGCCGAAGCGGCGGCCGACGCGCTCGAGCAGGTCGAACAGGCGCTCGGCGTACTCGGCCTCCACGAGGATCGTGGCCCGCGCGCTCGACTCCTCGAGCAGGAACACGGGCAGGCCCTCGAGCGTCAACGCCGAGAAGCTGGGATGGGGAAGGGCGATCGTCTCGAGGTCCCATGCGCCGAGCGCCGCGATCACGGACGGCGCGGCCGGCCCGAGCAGGGACAGAGCCGCCAGCTCGTCGGTCTCGTCGGTCAACAGCGCACCCGGGGTGCGCCGCACCGCGTCGTGCATCCGCTCGCTCAGGGCGAACGCATCGGGCGGCTCGCACAGGGCGAAAACGCGGTCCGGCGAGGCCGAGCACCAGAGCACGCGGTCGGCGCGCAGCACCTCGTTGGGCTCGAGCTGGCTGTCGGAGAGGAGGCAGACGATCTGGTCCAAGGCCTCCGGGTAGCCGCGAAGCTCGAGCTTGCCGATCTCCGAGCGGTCCACCAGGCCCACGCTGCGGGCGCAAACCGCCAGCTCGCCGCCCGGGGAGCCGAAGTGAGCAGCCACGCGGCGGCCGTCACGACGCCGCATCACGGCACCGGCGTGGTGCAGCACGTCCTCCAGCGGGCTGCGATAGGGCGACATTGGTGGCACCGTACGCGAGTAACGGGCAAAGCGACCCTCCCAAGGGATAGGTCTTGCCCTATCGAAAGGGGGGTTCGGGGGCCCCGACCAGCCAAAATGGCCCTGTGCTCGCCCAATCAGCACGTGAACCTGCTCGAAAGGTAGGGGAAGTCCGGCGCAAGGGGGGTCGCGGCCCGGCCGCGCGTCGAGCACCATGCGACCAGGCTCGTGGCGGAGGCTCGCGGGTCCCCCCTGAGTGGAGAGGCGAGGAGAAGTGGCAAACGTGAGCAGCGCGCTGCCTGCCGACGGAGCGTCGGACGCCGGCGAGCCGCGCAACGCGTACGAGCGCATCCAGAGGCTGATCGTCACCGACCGCTGCGTGATGCTCGACGGCGGCACCGCCACCGAGCTCGAGGAGGTGGCCGAGGACAGACCCGAGCTCGAGGAGCGCCTCTGGGGCACCAGCGCGCTCGTGAACCAGCCCGACGCGGTGGCGCGCGTGCACCGCAGCTACGTCGACGTGGGCTGCGACGTGATCTCCACCGACACGTGGGGCCTGCCGAGCGCGCTCCGCAGCGACCGCCCGGCGCTCTGGGATTCCACCCGGCCGATCCACTGGATGGACATCGCCCGCAAGGGCGTCCGCCTGGCGCGCCGCGCGGTGGAGGAGGGCGGCCGCACCGGCGAGTGCGCCGTGGCCTTCAGCATCAACGGCGACGTCGACACGCCCGAGGGCCACGAGACGGTCCGCCTGCTCGCGCGCGTGTTCGAGGAGGACCCGCCGGACCTGGTCCTGCTCGAGACCCTCTCGCTCGTGCGCAGCTCAACCTACTCCACGGTCGAGAGCCTGCTGGCCACGGGCATCCCCGTCTGGATCAGCTTCCGCCGCTGCCGCGAGGGCGTATGCGGCGTGTACGGCGAGCACTGGGGCGGCCCCGAGGGCGACGCCTTCGGCCGCGCAGCGCGCCGCTTCGAGGAGATGGGCGTGGGCGCGCTGCTCCTCAACTGCATCCCGCCCGATCACGTGCACGGAATGATCTCCTGGCTGCGCGACTTCACCGACATGCCGCTCGGCGTGTATCCCAACCTCGGCTACTTCACCAACGCCGGCTGGCGCTTCGAGACCGCCATCACCGGCGAGAAGTACGCGGAGATGGCGCTCCAGTGGCGCGAGGAGGGCGCGCAGATCATCGGCGGCTGCTGCGGAGTCGGCCCCGAGCACATCGCCGCCGCGAGCAAGGCGCTCGCCGATACCAAGCCGGGCCACGAGCGCCCCGAGCTGCTCGACGAGAACGGCACGGGCGGCAACGGGGCGGACGCGGCCGCGCCGCGCTGGACGGACGCCCGCAGCCACTCGCTGTTCCCGCTCGAGTTCCCGGACATCCTGGTGGAGAACGGCGTCTTCGTGCCCACACAGGGCAGCTTCCTGGTCTGGAAGTACCTCTTCCAGGAGCGCATAGGCAGCCACGGCCGCTGCCTCGACATCGGCTCCGGCACGGGCCTGCTCGCGGTGCAGCTCGCACTCAACGGCGCCGCCCACGTGCACGCGATCGACATCGACAAGCAGGCCGTGGACAACACGCTCACCAACGCGTTCCGCAACGGCGTGGCCGACCGTGTGAGCGCCGCCGCCGTCGACCTCTATCCCTGGCTGCCCGAGGAGCGCTACGACGTGATCGTGGCGAGCCTCTACCAGATGCCGGTGGACCCGTTCGAGCAGGTGGTGACCCACCGCCCGCTCGACTACTGGGGCCGCAACCTGATCGACCACCTGATCGAGCTGCTCCCCCAGGCGCTGGCCGACGACGGCGTGGCCTACATCATGCAGCTCTCGATCATCGGCCAGGAGCGCACGTCGGAACTGCTCGAGAAGGTCGGGTTCGACGCGCGTGTGGTGGACTACACCTTCTTCCCGTTCCACGATCTGTTCAAGGACAAGCAGGACCAGATCGAGCGGGTTGAGCAACTATCGGACGCCTACCACCTGAACCTCGGCAGCGAGGAGATCATGGTGGCGTATCTACTCGAGGTCACCCGCAAGGGTGCGGAAAGTGAGGGCCTTCCCAGATGACTGACGCCGCAGGCGAGTTCCTGTTCACCTCGGAGTCGGTGACGGAGGGCCACCCGGACAAGATCGCCGATCAGATCTCGGACGGCGTGCTCGACGCCGTCATGGCGGAGGATCCGCTCGGCCGCGTTGCGTGCGAGACGCTGGTGAACACCGGCCTCGTCGTCGTGTCGGGCGAGATCTCGACAACCGTCTACGTGGACGTGCCGAAGATCGCGCGCGACACGATCAAGCGGATCGGGTACGACGACGCCACCTACGGGTTCGACTGCCACACGTGCGCCGTGATCACGGCGATCGACGAGCAGTCGCCCGACATCGCGCAGGGCGTGAACGAGGCGTACGAGCGCCGCACGAGCGCCGACGACAACGACGAGCTTGACGCGGCCGGGGCCGGCGACCAGGGCATGATGTTCGGCTACGCCACACGCGAGACGCCCGAGCTGATGCCGATGCCGATCTCGCTAGCGCACAAGCTGGCCCACCGGCTGTCCGAGGTGCGCAAGGGCGACGTGATGCCCTACCTGCGCCCCGACGGCAAGACCCAGGTCACGGTGCGCTACGAGAACGGGCGGCCGGCTGAAATAGAGAAGGTGCTGATCTCGACCCAGCACAAGCCCGGCGTGGACTCCGAGACGCTGATCAAGCCGGACCTCTGGGAGCACGTACTGCATCCCGTCCTGCCCGCCGAGCTCTACGACGAGAAGAAGCTGCGCGAGTCCCTGCTCGTCAACCCCACGGGCAAGTTCGAGATCGGTGGCCCGATGGGCGACTGCGGCCTGACCGGGCGCAAGATCATCGTGGACACCTACGGCGGCGCGGCCCGTCACGGCGGCGGCGCGTTCTCCGGCAAGGACCCGTCGAAGGTGGACCGCAGCGCCGCCTACGCAGCCCGTTACGTGGCGAAGAACGTGGTGGCCGCCGGGCTGGCGGACCGCTGCGAGGTGCAGGTGGCCTACGCCATCGGCGTGGCGCACCCGGTGTCGGTGATGGTCGACACCTTCGGCACCGAGCGCATCGGCCGCGCGCAGATCGTGCAGCTGATAGGCGAGCACTTCGACCTGCGGCCCGGCGCGTTCCGCCAGTACCTGGACCTTCACCGCCCGATCTACCAGAAGACCGCGGCCTACGGTCACTTCGGCCGCGAGGACCACGACTTCACCTGGGAGCGGACCGACCGCGCCGACGCCCTCCGCGACGCCGCGGGCCTCTCACAGGCCGAGGCGGAGCCGGTGGGCGCGTGAGCATCACCGTCGTCGGATCGATCGCGTACGACAGGGTCAAAACCCCGTTCGGCGAGCGCGAGCGGATGCTCGGCGGCGCCGCGACGCACTTTGCACTCGCGGCCTCGTTCTTCGACCGGGTGAACGTGGTGGGTCCTGTGGGCGACGATTTCCACGCGCCCGACTACGAGGTGCTCGCCGCCCGCGGCACGCGCATCGACGACGTCGAGCGCGTGCCCGGCGGAAAGACGTTCTTCTGGCACGGCGAGTACGGCTGGGACCTCAACTCGCGTGAGACGCTCGCCACCGAGCTCGGCGTGTTCGAGCACTTCGAGCCCAAGCTGTCCGAGCGCTCGGCCCACGCCGACGTGCTGTTCCTCGCCAACATCCAGCCGGATCTTCAGCGCGCCGTGCGCGAGCAGTGCGAGGCGGTGCGCTTCACCGCGCTCGACTCGATGAACCTCTGGATCGACATTGCGCGCGACTCGCTCGTGAGCGTGATCCAGCGCGTGGACTGCGTGATCCTGAACGACGCCGAGCTGCGCCAGCTCACGAACAAGCCCAACCTGCTCACAGCCGCGCGCGAGGTGCTGTCTTGGGGACCGGGCGTGGTCGTTGCCAAGCAGGGCGAGTACGGCGCCGCGCTCATCACCGCGGACTCGTTCTTCGCCCTGCCCGCCTACCCGCTCGAGACCGTGATCGATCCCACCGGCGCCGGCGACACGTTCGCGGGCGGCTTCGTGGGCTACGTGGCCCGCAAGCTCGACGAAGGCCTCGACGACCACACGCTGCGCCAGGCGATGGCGTACGGGACCGCGCTCGCCTCGTTCAACGTCGAGGAGTTCGGCGCCGAGCGCGTGACCCGCCTGGGCGCCGACGAGGTGCACGAGCGCGTGGCCGCGCTGCGCCGCATCACGCACTTCGAGGAGGCGCCGGTGGAGCTGACGACGTGACCAGCTTCAGCGGCAACGGGGGCCGCTGAACGCCGTCGGAGGCCCGACCCGGTGAGTCCTCTCCTCATGCATCGGGTCGGGCTCCGGCGAAAGCTCTACGCGGCGAGCAGGACCTCCACCGGATCCACGAGCTCGATCCGCAGGCCCGGATGCTCGCGCTCGATCCTGGTGCGGCAGCGCTGGCCGAGCAGCGCGCGGCTGATCACCAGCTCGTCGTAGTGGCCGGAGCGCAGCTCGGCCGCCACGTGGCGCTTGGCGAGACCCTTCCGGCAGGCGAACTTCACGCTCACGTCGGCGGGGAGCCCCGCCACCACCCCGCGCAGCCACTCCGAGGACTGCTCGGCATGGTCGCGGATCAGCTCGGCGGGATCCACGCCCGCGAGCCGCGCCCAGTGGATCAGGCGCGCCGGCGACCATATGCCCATGATCGTGAGCGCCGCGTGCTCCTCGGCTGCGCGGGCGGCCGCACGCTCGACGGTGGACTCCTCGCCCATGCCGGGACGGCCTACCGCCAGGATGTTGAAGCTCATCCCCCGATTCCCCCTCTCAACAACCGTATATCCGCATAGGGACGAAAGTCCACTTTCGATGTAAGAGCAATTTCACGGGGCGTATACACGGGGTCGAAAGTTCGCTCCCAAAGTTCAGCCTGCGGTCGGTGTTCGCAAACAGCCGCTCCCGGAACACTGGGCTTATGGACTCAGACGCCATCTTCCTCACAGGTTCGTCCGGCTTCCTCGGAATGGAGTTGCTCGCGCGCCTGCTCGAGAACACCGATCGTACGGTCTACGCACTGATCCGCGCGCGGGATCACGAGGAGGCGGACGAGCGGCTGCGCGCCGCCGCACGCACCGTGGTGCCAGATGCAGGGCGCCACTCCGCACGGCTCGTGGCCGTGCGCGGCGACGTGACGATGCCCGATCTCGGGCTCGATCCGGCCCGCCGCGAGCAGCTGGCCGAGCACGTCACATCCATCGTCCACTCGGCGGCGTCGGTGTCCTTCAGCCTTCCGCTCGACCAGTCGCGCTCGATCAACCGCGACGGCACCTGCCGGATGCTCGATTTCGCCGAGCTGTGCGCCACACGTGGGCGCGGTCTCGATCGCCTGGCGCACGTGTCGACGGCCTATGTGGCCGGCAAGCACCGCGGCGCATTCTCGGAGGACGATCTGGACTGCGGGCAGGAGTTCAACAACAGCTACGAGCTGTCCAAGTGGGAGGCGGAGCGTGAGGTGCGCGCGCACTCCGACCGCCTGCCGATCACCGTCTTCCGGCCGAGCATCGTGGTGGGCGAGGCCGACAGCGGCTGGACGCCGGCGTTCAACGTGGTCTACGGACCGCTGCGCGCGTACTCGCGCGGCTCGCTCACGGCCATCCCGGCGCGACGCCGCGCCCTCGCGGACGTGGTGCCGGTGGACTACGTGGCCGACGCGATCTGCGAGCTGTCCGCGCGCCCCGAGGCGGTGGGCCGCACCTACACGCTCGCCGCGGGACCGGCGGCGAGCAGCGTGGGCGAGCTGGTGGATATGTCGGCTGCCGCGTTCGGACGGCGGCGCGCGATGGCGCTTCGCCCCAGCCTCTACAAGCGCGTGATTCACCCGCTGATGCTGAAGCGAGCGGGCGACCGCAGGCGGCGAATCCTGAAGCGCACGGAGGTCTACTTCCCGTACTTCGACGTGCGCGCCCGCTTCGACACCAGCGCCGCCACCGAGGCGCTCGGACCCGCCGGGATCGAGATGCCCCCGCTCAGCGACTACTTCCACGAGCTCGTGCGCTTCGCGGAGGCGGCCGACTGGGGCCGCCGCTCCCTGAGCCGCGTGGAGGCGCGTGCTGCTGCCGGCAAGCCGCTGCAGTCCCCCGCAGAGCGGCCGCTCGTGCGGCTGCAGCCGTTAGGCCTAGTGCGCCAGCGTCCGCGCGGTCTCTGACTTCGGCACGTCGCGCTGGTCGCGCAGCGTGCCCAGCGCGCGGTCGCCCAGCGTGTTCGTGATGCCGTGCCAGTAGTGCTCGTTCTTGAAGTGGTGCAGCCGGTGATTGCGCCAGATCGAGCGGTAGTAGCGCGACCGCGGCCGGTAGGCGGTGTGGATCAGGAAGTGCGTCCACTCGTAGATCGCCACGAGCAGCTGGCCGGTGAGCACCGCCGTGAGCAGCGCGCCGTAGGGAACCGTCCCGCCCGCGGCCGCGATGAGCAGTCCCGCGAGCGCCGGCGAGAGCGGCACCGCCAGGAACATCAACGCCACCGCCTCCGACGGCGCGAGCAGGATCATGAACAGGTCGTTGGGCTGCTCGTGGTGCTCGCGGTGCGCCTTCGCGGTGGCCAGCTCCATGCGCTCGCCCCGGAACCGGAACGGCTTGAGGTGGAGCAGGTAGACGTGGATCGCCCACTCGCCGAAGGGGTAGATCACGAGCATCGCGGCGGCCGCCACGAGATCGCGCCATGAGAAGCCGCCCACCACGAGCCGCACCGCCAGCGTGACCGCGATCCCAAGCGCGATCAGCTTGGGCGATCGCTTGGCCAGGAACTCGTTCCGCGCCTGCGCAAGCGTCTTCACATCGCGCCCGTAACGCGCCCCGCTCATGCCGGAAAGGTTAAACGCGTCAGTCCGGCGGCTGGTAGCGCGCCACGCTGAATGCGAGCAGCATGGGGATGATCAGTGCGTAGGCGATCAGCATCAGCACGACGAGCACGAGCTGGGTGCCGCGCGTGCCGTCGCGGACGAACACGAACGCGAGCATCCCGCCGATCACCACGTAGGCAAGCAGGGCCCAGCGGCCGACGAGCCAGAACGAGCTCCACGAGAACTCGCGCAGCCGGGACAGCGCGATCACGTTCCAGCCGATCAGCAGGAAGCCCGCGACGATCACGATGACCGGAAGAGTGGTGGCCGCGGCGTTCGGCAGGTGCGACGCCATGTAGATGCCGCCGACGATGATCACGCTCATCGCCGCCACGCAGACCTCGGTCACCGGCGGCAGCGAGTCCTGGTCGGGCATGTCCTTCATGCGGACGCGATCCTGGTCATGATCACGAGCGTGGCCACCTGCATCGCACCGGTCACGCCCGCCGTGTAGATGAAGCGCTTCATGAGCTTGGCGATCAGCTCGCGGTTGGGGTTCGGCTTCTTCAGCTCGAACAGCACCGCGAGGTTGGCGGGCTCGAGGATCCCGAGCGCCACCACGGACATCACCCCCACCACGATGTAGGACGCCACGATCCAGCCGTGGCGGAAGTAGCCCGCGTCGGTGAAGCCGAGATGGTGCCCGAGCTGCCAGCCGGACGCCATCGTGCACAGCACGAGCGTGGGCATGAGCAACAGCATCTTCGGCATGAAGCGGGCCGAGAACTCGATGCGCGCGGGGATCGAGAGGCGGCCGATGATCGGGCCGACCACGAAGCCCACGAACAGGTCGATCGCCGTCCACAGCCCGCCGCCCACGACGTGGAAGAAGTCGAGCCCCCAGCCCCAGTCGGCGGCGATCGTCCCGACCAGCAGGCCGAGCGCGACGGCCACGATCGGAATCCCCTTGAGGGGAACGATCTGCAGCTGGCTGCGGTCGAAGCCCTCCGCGGGCGGCTGAGCCAGCGGAATCGACGCCTCGTGGGTCATGTCGGCCATCGCTCTAGGCCGCCCGTCCTCCTAGCCGCACGTTGAGCGTTCTCAGCTGGTTCACGAACGGCGATCCGACCATGACCGGCGGCTCAGCGATCTCCATCCCGGGGTAGCGCTTGAGCGTCTCCTCGAACAGCACGCGCAGCTCGAGCCGCGCCAGCGCCGTGCCGAGGCAGAAGTGCCGCCCGCCGGCGCCGAACGCCTGGTGCTCGGGATTGCGGCTCACGTCGAAGCGGTCGGGATCCTCGTAGCGAGTCTCGTCGCGGCCAGACGACACGTACCACATCACCACCCGCTCGCCCTCCTTGATCGGCTGCCCGTGCAGCTCGGTGTCGCAGGTGGCGGTGCGGGCGAAGTGCGCAAACGCCGGGAACATCCGCAGCGCCTCCTCCACCGCGCTCGGGATCAGCGACGGGTCCTCGAGCAGGAGCTGGCGCTGGTCGGGGTGCTCCATCAGCGCGCGCATGCCACTGCAGTACGTCGCCTTCGTGCTGTCGTTGCCCGCCGCGACGAGCAGGAAGAAGCCCATCACGATCTCGTGCTCCTCGAGCTTCTCGCCGTCGATCTCGGCGTGGACGAGGACGCTCAGGAGGTCATCGGTCGGCTGCTCGCGGCGCGCCGCGATCAGCTTGCCGCAGCGCTCGAAGATCTCCGGCACGTCGCGCTCGACCACGACCTTGGCGCCCTCCGCGTCGTACGTCGGGTCGCCCGCCCCGAGTGCCGAGTTCATGAGGTTGGCCCACACCGCGTCGTCCTCGCTCCGGGATTCCCATGAAGCTGCCGATCACCCGCGACACCACCGGCTGCGCCACCTCGTTCACGAGCTCGCAGGTCTCACGGCCGTCGAGCCGGTCGAGCACGCCGATCACGATCTCGCGGATCTCGTCCTCGTGCTCGGCGATCCGCTTGGGCGTGAAGCCCGCCTGGAAGAGCGCCTTCAGCCGGTCGTGCTTGGGCGGGTCCATGCCGATGAACATCGCCCTAACCAGCTCCAGTGGAAACACCGCGGTCACCGCCGTGATGCCGTCGCGCTCGGATGAGTAGGTGCGCCAGTCGCGGCTCACCGTGTGGATATCGTCGGCGGTGGTTACCGACCAGAAGCCTTGGGCGCTGGGAAACTCGGTCACTCCCTTCGTCCAGTGCACCGGGCACTCCCCACGCAGCTCCCGGAAAAGCTCCAGCGGCGGCCCACCCTCCCACTGCTCCTGATCCCCAACGCGCACGTCGTCGAACCTGTTCCTGCTGTCCACCGTTGCCATGAGGACCTCCGATCCGGGATTGCGCTGGTAACACTACGGGCATGGCCGCCGCTCCGGAAGCCATCGAGCAGACCCTCAAGCTGATCCAGCCCGCGCTGCGCCCCGCTGAGCTCCCGCTCCGCGACGGCTACCTCGATCTGCTCGGCGACGAGCGGGCCGCCGGATTGGGGCCCGGGCAGCAGCTGATGGAGACGGCGGGTCTCGCGCGGATCTACGAGCGCTACTGGCGGCCGGTGCTGGGTCGGCTGCTGATGGGAGCGATGGGACCGGGGATGCGCGACGAGCAGACGATCGCGATCGAGATGCTCGACCTGGCCGACGGCGACCGGGTGCTCGACGTGGCGTGCGGTCCCGGCAACTTCACGCGCGCGTTCGCGCAGGAGGACCACGGCCTGGTGGTGGGCATCGACGCGTCGGCGGCGATGCTCGCCCGCGCGGTGCACGAGACGCGGGCCGCGAACGTGGCCTACATCCGCGGCGACGCATCCGCGATGCCCTTCGTCGACTCCTGCTTCGACGCAGTCTGCTGCTTCGCCGCCCTCTACCTGATCGAGGAGCCGATCAAGGCGCTGGACGAGATCGTCCGCGTGCTCGCCCCCGGCGGGCGCGTGGCGCTCCTTTCGAGCGTCAACCGTGGTCTGCTGCCGGCGCCCGTGAGCAACGCGGTGGCCCGCCCCCTCACCGGGATCCGCATCTTCGGTCGCGACGAGCTCACGGACGCCCTGCGCGAGCGTGGCCTCGAGAAGGTCGCGCAGCGTGTGTCGGGCCTCGCGCAGTTCGTCTCAGCGCGCAACCCAGGGCCCTGACATCGCCCACGTTCCTGACTTTTCCCGGCAGGAGCGGGCTAAGTCAGGAATGTGAAGCGGGCAGGGTGCGGAGCCGCCGCTCGAGCTCGGCGCGCTCCACCGCGTTCGAGGTCAGCTCGATCGCACGCTCGTAGGCGCGTGCGGCGGCGTCGCCGTCTCCGGCGCGCCGCAGCAGCTCGGCGTGCGCGGCGTGGAGAGGCTGGTAACGCGCCAGCGCCGGCTCGTCGAGCAGCGGCGCAAGCACCGCCAGCCCCTCGGCCGGGCCTGAGGCGAACGCCACGGCCACCGCGCGGTTCACCTCCACCACGGGCGAGGGATCGAGCTGGGCGAGCGCACCGTACAGCGCGGCGATCTGGTCCCACTCGGCCTCTTCCGCGCTCGGCGCCTCCACGTGCAGCGCCGAGATCGCGGCCTGCAGCTGGTACGGCGCCGGGACGGCGCAGGCGCAGCCCCTGCTCGAGCGCGCGCAGCCCCTCCCGGATGCGGCCCTGGTCCCAGAGCGAGCGGTCCTGCTCGTCGAGCGGCACGTAGCGGCCGCCGCGCATCCACGCGCGCGGCGCGCCGAGCGTCGTGCAGCAGCATCAGCGCGAGCAGTCCCCACACCTCGGCGTCGTCGGGCATCAGCTTGGCCAGCAGCCGGCCGAGCCGGATCGCCTCGCTGCACAGCTCGCCCCGCACGAGCCGGTCGCCCTCGCTGGCCTCGTAGCCCTCGTTGAAGATCAGGTAGATCGACCATCAGCACGCCGCGCAGGCGGTCGGGCAGCACGTCGTCGGTGGGCACGCGGTAGGGAATGTGGGCGTCGGCGATCTTGCGCTTGGCGCGCGACAGACGCTGCCCCATCGTGGGCTCGCCACGAGGAACGCGCGCGCGATCTCGCCGGTGCTCAGGCCGCCGAGCATCCGCAGTGTCAGGGCCACGCGCGCGGGCAGAGCCAGTGCGGGGTGGCAGCAGGTGAAGATCAGGCGCAGCCGGTCGTCCTCCACGGCGCTCTCCTCCTCCGTGGAGTCGGGCCGGTGCTCCTGCGCGTCCAGGCGCGCCAGCTCGGCCAGCCGATCGGCGCGGTCGGCGAGCGAGCGCGTACGGCGCAGCCGGTCGATCGCCCGCCGCCGCGCCGTGGTGGTGAGCCACCCGCCCGGGCTGGCCGGCACACCGTCGCGTGGCCACGTGGCCACCGCGGCGGCGAACGCGTCCTGCACCGCGTCCTCGGCGAGCTGGAAGTCGCCCACGTGGCGGATCAGCGTGGCCAGCACCGCGGGGCGCTCCTCGAGGAACGCAAGCTCGACGGCGGCGGCCGGGTCCGCCGGCCGCCGCTCGTCGTGCATGTGGGTCACCGCTGCTGGGCCTGCGCCTGCGCCGCCTCGGCCATCGCCGCCGACAGATCCAGCACCGGCCGCACCTCCGTGGACCCGTAGTGGATGTTCGGGATCCGCGCGGCGTGCCCGAGCGCCGTGTCGAGGTCCGGGCAGTCGAGCAGGTAGTAGCCGGCGAGGAACTCCTTGGTCTCGGCGAACGGGCCGTCGATGATCTGGGTCTCGCCGTCACGCACACGCACCGTGGTGGCGCTGTCCACGCCCTGGAGGGCGTCGCCCGCCACATGGGCGCCGGCGTCGATCAGGGACTGCGTGTACTCGAACCACTTCGCGCTCTGCTCCGGATCGGATCCGGCGGGCGGACCGTCCACCGGCGCGTAGATCAGCAGCATGTACTGGGGCATGGGTGTCTCCTGCTCTCGGGTCGCCGCCTGTTTGACGGCCTCACCAAGTCCGACGCAGCAGGATCGCCGATTTCGACAGCCCGCGTAAATCAGGCGTTCGCGGTTTCGCCGGCAAGCGCCTTGCCCAGCGCGTCGAGCAGGGTGCCGGTGCCCTCCTTGCGGCGGTCCGGCTCGTCCAGGCCGTCGAGGAAGGCGCCCTGCTCCGTGAACGTGAGCCGCGTGCCGCCATCCACCGCCTCGAACTCCACGGTCGCGAGCGACACCGAGATGCGGGCATCGTCCATGTGCATGTCGTACGCGTAGACGATGCGAGCGTCCGGGACGATGTCCTGGTAGATCGCGTCGAAGCTGAACGTAGATGCGCCTGTCGGGCCGCCGGTGCCGCCCTTCCAAGACTCGCGCCCGCCGACGCGGAAGTCGAGCTCGTAGTGCTGGTTGTTGTCGTCGGGGCTGCCGAACCACTGTCCCTTGGCCTCGCGGCTGGCCCAGGCGGCGAACACGCGGGCGGGCGGGGCGTCGTAGGTGCGCTCGATGACGAAGGTCGAATGGGTGACGGATCGCTCGGTCATTTCTTGCTCCTTGGCTTCGGTTCTTCGGGGTTCTCGGCGAGGTAGTCGCCGAGACGGTCGAGGCGTTCTTCCCAGCTCGTCCGCCGCTCGGTGATCCACTGCTCGGCCGACCGCAGCACGGCCGGCTCGATCTGGCAGGTCCGCACGCGGCCGAGCTTCTCGGTGCGCACAAGGCCGCTCGCCTCGAGCACCTGGAGGTGCTGGACCACGGCCTGGAGGGACATCGGCAGCGGCTTGGCGAGCTCGCTGACCGATGCCGGCCCGCGGCTGAGGCGCTCGACCATGCCGCGGCGGCTGGGATCCGCGAGGGCCTGGAAGACCCGGTCGAGCGGCGGTGTCTGTTGGTCAAGCATGTGCTTGAGTGTACGGGAAGTGGGAGACAAAAGTCAAGCCGTCGCTTAACTATTGCTCTGCTGCCTCCCCGCTTACACTCCGCCGCGATGTCGTCGGACTTCGCCTACACGGACACCACGGCGATCGCGACCGAGCGCAGCTTCCTGCGCCAGGTGTTCGCCTGGATGCTCCTGGCGCTCGCCATCACCACGGGCATCGCCATCTGGTTCCACGCCACCGGCGACGTCCTCAACTACTTCGACGACCACCCCGGGATCTTCTTCGCATGCCTCGGCGCCCAGCTCGCGATGGTGGTCGGGCTGTCGTTCGCGATCAACCGCATCTCGGCGCAGACCGCGGCCGTGCTCTTCTGCGTCTACGCGGCGCTCACCGGCCTCACGTTCTCGGTCCTGCTCGAGGTCTACACCACCGCCTCGATCGTCGGCGCCTTCGCGGGGGCGACGGGCGTGTTCGGCGGGATGGCGATCTACGGCTACACGACCGAGCGCGACCTGTCTAGCTGGGGCGCCGTCCTGTTCGGCGCGCTGATCGGCCTCATCGTGGCGTCGATCGCGTTCGTCTTCATCGGTGGCAGCACCTTCAACCTCGTGCTCGGATTCGCGGGCGTGATCATCTTCGCTGGGCTCACGTCCTACGACATGCAGAAGCTCAAGGAGATCAACGCCCAGGGCCTCTCGGAAGAGCACCACCAGAAGGCCGCCATCTTCGGCGCCCTGATGCTCTACCTCGACTTCATCAACATCTTCATTTCGCTGCTGCGGATCTTCGGCCGCGACTGATCGCCATCTGACCCCCTCGTTAGCGTCGCTTTCTCCGTGAAGCGAAGCGCGAAGCGTGAGCGGTCGCCGCGCCGGCAGCTGGGCCAGGTGATGACCCCGCCGGGGCTGGCCGCGCGGCTGGTGGCGGATCTGCCGCTCACGCCATCGTCGCGTGTTCTCGAGCCCTCCTTCGGCACGGGCGCGTTCCTGCTGCCGCTGATCGAGCGGCTGACCGAGCACATGTCATACACGCGCGCGATGCGTGAGCGCGTGTTCGGCGTGGAACTCGATCCCGCGCTGTACGAGCGTGCGATTTGGGCGATCGAATCGCGCTGGGGATCGCTTCCGTCCGGCCATCAGCTGCACTGCGGCGACTACTTCCGCTTCGAGACGGAGTCCCGCTTCGACCTAGTGGTCGGCAACCCGCCGTTCGGTGGCACCTTCGACGCCGACATCGAGGACGCACTCGACCGCCGCTTCGGCCGCTACCGCGGGCACAAGCTGAAGAAGGAGACGTACTCGTTCTTCGTCGCCAAGGCGCTCGACGAGCTGGCGCCGGGCGGCCGGTTGCGCTTCATCTGCAGCGACACGTTCCTCACCATCAAGACGATGCGCGGGCTGCGCGAGCTGCTGCTCGATTCGGGGTCCGTGGCGGTGGCGGACCTGCCCGGATTCTTCGAGGAGACGAAGCAGCCAATGGTCGTCCTCGACCTGCACGCGGGCAAGCCGGCCGGGGCCGCGATGGTGCGCGGTCAGAAGCTGCTGCGCACGGCGATGGAGCAGACGCAGAACCTCTCATGGGGGCTGCGGCCCGAGCACGTCCCGTACTTCTCAGGCCCCGCCCTCAGCGACTTCGTGGTGGCCACGGGCGGCATGACCATCGGCAAGAACGAGTGGTTCATCCGGCCCATCGCCGCCGACGGCACGATCGAAGAGCCCTACGAGCTCGAGTTCTTCGAGCGGCCGATCACCGTCGAGGGCGAGGTCGCCCGCGCCCGGCTAGGCCGCCTCTCCCCGAAACTGCGCGCGCGGGCAGCCGAGCAGGAGCGGCGCGGCGAGACGCGCCGCTCCGTGCGCGCGCACGCGCGCGCGAGGCCAAAGCGCGTCCGCCTGCCCGATCCCGACTACCGCCCGTACAACAAGGCGCAGCCCGCGCGGCTCTACGCGGAACCCACGCACGTCGTCTACTGGCGCGACGACGGCGACGCCGTGCTCACCTTCAAGCGCGACGGCCCCTGGTACCTGCACGGCGTGGGCGGCCAGCCCCACTTCGGACGCGAGGGCATCACCTGGCAGCTGGTGGCGCCGCGCATCAACGCGCGCTACCTCCCGCCCGGCTTCATCCTCGACAGCGGCGCGCCCTGCGCCTTTCTGAGGGAGGGCGTGCCGCGCCGCGAGCTGTTCGTGGTGCTCGGCTGGCTCCAAACGACGCTCGCCACCCGTCTTCTCAAGCAGGTGATCAACCACACCCGCAACATCCAGGGCAAGGACATCGAGCGCCTGCCCTATCCGCACTGGGTCGCGTCCGAGTATCTGGACGACGTGGCCGTGCTCGTGGAGCACGAGGTGATGCGTGCGATAAACGGCAGGCCGGTGGCAGCGGACCTCACCGAGCGACTGGACTCGCTGTTCGAACCCCGGGCGGGACTGCGCGCGGCCTGAGAATCGTCAGGTATGAGCGAGCCCGCTGCTGGCAAGCTTCCCCACTCAACCCACAACACTGGCATCGTGCGTGGGGCGCCAGTCAGGGTCCGCTGTTCACGGCACGACGGGGCTTTCTGCCCGACGAGGACGCCGACTGGATCCAGGAGGTCCGTCACGAGCTTGAAGCGCTCTACCTCCGTGCGCTCGAGTGTTACGCCCAAGCCTGCCTCGGAGTCGGCGGCACCGAGCTCGCCGCTGCCGAACGAGCCGGACGCGAGCTGATCACCCGCGCTCCGTATCGCGAGAACGGCTACCGCTGCCTCATGCGGGCGCTCGCCCGAACCGGTAACTCCGCGCAAGCGCTCCGCGTCTACGAGCAGCTGCGGACTCTCCTGCGAGACGACCTCGGGGTCGCTCCCAGCGCCGAAACGCTGGAATATTGCACGCCGAGCTTCTGAGCAGGACGACCCATTGCGAGGCGGCCGGACGGCAGGTCCCCGGCTGAAGTCGGCTGGCTCTTAACCGGCACAGTCGGCTGAGCCGAGTGCCGCCCCGTGCGTCCCGCCTGCAAAGCCTTTGACCCGAGACAGTCGCGACCAACGTGCGAGCAAGCCGAAGCCCGGCTCCTCGGGTCGCAATTTCAGGTCCCTTACAGGACTTTCGGGCGGCCCTCGTTACCGGGCTTCGGTAGTAGCGGGGGCGGGATTCGAACCCGCGACCTTCGGGTTATGAGCCCGACGAGCTACCTGACTGCTCCACCCCGCGTCGCGACCGTTGAATCTAGCAACGTGCGAGAGGCGCCGTCAACCCTTTGCGGACGCCCTTGCAGCGCCTAAAACGTCCTCGTTTGCGGGGTTGTCGCTGGCGTCATCGGCCAGATGGAGGTAAGCGATCTCATTACCCGGCTTCACGATCATCACGCCGCCGAGCTGGGCCGCGTGCCCGACGATCTTGCCCTGCATCACCCCGTCGCGGGCGCTCGTGGCGGCGCCCTTCGCCACCACCCGCGGGCCGAGTAGCTCACCAACGGTGGCGATCTTCGTGCCGGCGGTCTTGTAGCTACTGCGTCCCTCGTCCACATACAGGGGAAGGTCGAGATCGTGGCTGTCGCGGAAGTGCTCGGCGTGGCGCGGCGTGCCCTGTCCGATCACGGCGAGGCGGACGCCCGCGGCGTCGAACTTCGAGCGGTCGCGGTGCAACTGCACCGCGTGCGAGCGGCAGAACGTTCAGCCGTAATGCCGCAGCCAGACGAGCACCGCCGGCCGATCTTCCCAGAGCGAGCCGAGCCGCACGTCGGCGCCCTCCAGATCCTTGACCACGAGGTCGGCGAGCCCGCTCGCGTCCTCCGGCGCCTTGGTCTTCTGGCGACGCAGCGACGCGCCGAGCATCTTGGGCATCGGGGCAGCCTACAGGTGCGGTGGCTAGCTTTCGCCGCCAATGGCCTCCACCGCCATCGTCTGGTTCCGGCGCGACCTGCGCCTGAACGACCACCCGCCGCTCACATCGGCGCTCGCCGAGCACGAAAACGTCGTGCCCGTCTTCATCCTCGACCGGCGGCTGTTCCACGGGCGCTTCCCCTCTCCCGCGCGCGCGTGGTTCCTCCACGGCTGTGTGAGCGAGCTGGGCCAGGCGCTGCGCGAGCGCGGCGCCGGGCTCGTGATCCGCGCGGGAGAGCCCGCGGAGGAGCTGGCTGCCCTCGCGCGCGAGACCAAGGCAAGGGCCGCGTACTGGGCCGCCGACGTGTCGCCGTTCGCGGTCCGGCGCGATGCCGCCGTGCGCGCCGCGCTGGAGGCCAGGGGGATCAGGGTGCAGGAGACCGAGGGCAACTTCGCCACCGATCTCCAGGAGCTGAAGCCCTACAGGGTCTTCACGCCATACCATCGGGCGTGGCTGAAGGCGCGGCGCCGCGAGGTCTTGCGCGCTCCCGGCGCGATCCCGATGCCGCGCGTGAGGCGCGGGGCGCTTCCGAGGCTCGAGATGGCCACGCCCAGCGATCCGGTGGTCGAGCCCGGCGAGGCGGCCGCGCGGAACGCCCTCGCCGCGTGGCTCCGCTACGGCATCAAGGGGTATGCGCGCACGCACGACGACCTTGCCGCCAAGACCTCGCGCCTCTCGCCCCACCTCCACTTCGGCTGCGTCTCCCCGCGCGAGGTTGAGGCGAGGACCGCCAAGCGGCGCGGCAAGGGGGCTGCCGAGTTCCGCCGCCAGCTCGCGTGGCGCGATTTCTACGGCCAGCTCCTCCTCCACCACCCCGAGGCGGCGAGACACGAGCTGCAACCCCGCTACCGGGAGCTGGAATGGGACAGCGACGAGGAGCTTCTCGACGCCTGGCGGGACGGCCGCACCGGCTACCCGCTCGTGGACGCCGGGATGCGCCAGCTACGCGCGAGCGGCTGGATGCACAACCGCGCGCGCCTCGTGGTCGGCTCGTTCCTCACCAAGGACCTGCATCTCGACTGGCGCGCCGGCGAGCGGCACTTCATGCGGCACCTGCTCGACGGCGACGAGGCCAACAACAACGGCAACTGGCAGTGGATCGCGTCCGTGGGCGCAGATCCGGCGCCCTACTTCCGGCGCATGCTCAACCCGACCGCGCAGCAGAAGCGCCACGACCCGGGGGGCACATACGTGCGCAGCTGGGTGCCGGAGCTGAAAGGCGTGCCGGACGAGCACCTGGCCGAGCCGTGGAGGATGAGTGAAGACGACCAGGAGAAGGCGGGCTGCGTGATCGGTCGCGACTACCCGGCGCCGATCGTCGACCATGCCGACGAGCGCCGGCGCGCAATCGAGCGCTACAGGGCGGTGGCGTGAGGGTCGCCGTCGTCGACCTGGGCACCAACACCACCCGGCTGCTCGTGGCCGAGGTGGTGGACGGCAGGGTCGAGGAGCTCGACCGTCGCAACACGGTCACGCGCCTGGGCGAGGACGTGGATGCCGGCGGTGAACTGATCGAGCCGGCGATGGAGCGCGTGTTCGCCGCGCTGGCCGAGTACCGCGAGGCGATCGACGCGCTGGGTGCCGAGCGCACCGTGGCCGTCGCCACGAGTGCCGTCCGTGACGCGAGCAACGGCGGCTACTTCCAAGCGCAGCTGCGCGAGCGCTTCGGCATCGACGCTCGCATCATCAGCGGCGACGAGGAGGCAGGCCTGACGTTCGCGGGAGCGACCGCCGAGCGCCCGCCCGGCGGCGACTCGCTGCTCGTGCTCGATATCGGCGGCGGCAGCACCGAGTTCGTGGTTGGACGCCCGGGCGCGGACGCGAGCTTCCACGTCTCCACCCAGGCCGGTTCGGTACGCCAGACCGAGCGCCACATCACCACCGATCCGCCCGACCCCACCGAGCTGGAGGAGCTGACCGAGGACGTGCGGGGCATCATCGAGGCTGCTGTGCCGTCCCCTGTCCGCAGCGGAGTACGCGATGGCGTGGCCGTGGCGGGCACGCCGACCTCACTCGCGGCGATCGAACAGCGGCTCGACCCATACGACTCGACGAAGGTCCACGGCTACCGGCTCGAGCTCGAGGCCTGCGAGCGCATCCTCGGGATGCTCGCCTCCGTCCCAGAGCCGGAGCGGCGAAAGGTGGTGGGACTGCATCCGAACAGGGCCCCGACGATCGTTGCCGGGGCCGTGATACTGGTTGAATCCGTGCGGGCTTTCGGGCTCAGCTCCATCGAGGTGGGCGAGCACGACATCCTCTACGGAGCCGCGCTCTCAGCAGCCCGCTAGTTGGACATTCTGGAGTACGCGTAGGCGGATGTTCTAGCTTGCCTTAAGTACCCCGGTGTGGTTATACTGGCCTCGCCGGGTCGGGTTAGCGTGCCTTGGCATTCTGATCCGGATGATCCGGCACATAGGTTCGGGCGAAGCCGCATCGTATCGGCGCCTCCCGCCGCTCGAACCGCTGAGGCCCTTTCATGGCACGTACCCCTGCCCGTCCTGATGGGGCCACTTGAACCGCCGGCTTTCGGGCCGGCGGTTCTTTTGAGATTCCTGCCTCGGTCACAGAGCTGACCAAAGAAGCCCTTGAACCTCACGTAACGTGAGGGCCTACGGTGGCCCCCATGCAGGAGAAGCTCTGGAAGATCGGCGAGCTTGCGAAGGCCACCGGGCTGACCGTCCGGACGCTGCACCACTACGACGAGATCGGGCTGCTGGTCCCGTCGGAGCGCACGCAGGCCGGGCACCGGCTCTATGGCGAGGCGGACGTCCGCAGGCTGTACGAGATCCGCGCGCTGCGCGACCTGGGTCTGCCCCTTCAGGAGATCCCGGACGCGCTCGAGGGCGACACTCGCAACACCCTCGAGGATCACCTCCGGCGGGTCGAGCAGGACGTCGAGCGTGGCCGCCGCCTCCAGTCGCTTCTCCAAGGAATCCTCGATCGCGTGGACCACGCGTCGGGGCACGACTACATGGAGGCGATTCAAGCCATGACGATGATGGACAAGTACTACACGCCCGAACAGCTCGACAAGCTCGAGCAGCGCCGCAAGCAGCTGGGCGAGGCGGCACAGCAGCAGTACCACCGCGACTGGGAGGAGCTGATCGCCACCGCCAAATCCCACCACGAGAAGGGCACCGACCCCACCGATCCGCAGATGCTGGAGGTGGCCCGGCGCTGGCGCGAGCTGATCGAGCTCTTCACCGGCGGCGACCCCGAGGTCCTGGGCTCGCTCAAGACGATGTTCCAAGAGGAAGGCCCCGAGTGGGCGTCCCAGGGACAGGTGGATTCCGGGCTCATGAGTACGTCGGCGAAGCCATACGGGGAACTACCTAACGCCAAAAGTGGTTCGTCCGGTTGGCCGCCGGCGCGTCCGGCGGTTGACTACAGGACATGAAGATTCTTGTCGCCTACGGCACCAAGAAAGGTTCCACCGGAGAGGTCGCATCGAAGGTCGCGGAGACGCTGCGCAAGCAGGGTTTCGAGACCGACCTGCGACCCGCCTCAGAGGTGAAGGATCTCGGCTCCAATGCCGCGGTGGTGCTGGGAGGCTCGATCTACATGGGCCGTTTGCACTCAGACGTTCAGGCGCTCCTGAAGAGGCACCGCGGGGAGCTCGCCAAGCTCCCCGTGGCCGTCTTCGGGATGGGCCCGCAGACGATGGAGGAGAAGGACGTGACGAGCGTGCGCAAGCAGCTCGACAAGAACCTGGGGCGGGTGCCCGAGGTCGAGCCGATGGCGGTCACCATCTTCGGCGGCGTGATCGACCCGGCCAAGCTGCGCTTCCCGTTCAACCGCATGCCCGCCTCCGACGCGCGCGACTGGGAGGCGATCACCGCTTGGGCGGAGTCGCTTCCCGAGCTACTCGGGCTAGGCCAGGTTGGCCTTGCGCGGGTAGGCGACTGACGGGTCCGTGAGCACGTTGACGAGCGCCGGCTTGCCCGACGCGAACGCGCGCTCGAGCGCCGGCACCAGCTCATCCGGCTGACGCACCAGCTCGCCGTGCCCGCCTAGATCCTCGACGACTTTGTCGTAGCGCAGCTCCGGCTGCAGCTCGGCCGCCACGGAGTAGCCGTAGAGGAATTCCATCGGGTGCTTCTCGAGCGCCCAGATGCCGTTGTTGCCCATCACCGCCACCACGGGCAGCCCGTGCCGCACCATCGTGTCGAACTCGAGGCCCGAGAAGCCGAAGGCGCCGTCCCCGAGCAGCAGCAGGGTGCGCCGGTCCGGCCGCGCCACCGACGCCGCGATCGCGTAGCCGGGGCCCGAGCCTAGGCAGCCGTAGGGACCGGGGTCCATCCAGCAGCCGGGCTCGTACGTCTCGATCACGCGGCCGGCATAGGACACGAAGTCGCCGCCGTCGCCGATCACGATCGTGTCGCGGTCGATCACCTTCTGGAGCTCGGCGTACACGCGCATCGGATGTAACGGCGAGCGCGAGTCCGCGAGGTCGTCCTGCTCCGCCGCTCGCTTCTCGTTCTCGGTCTCCCGAAGCGAGGTGAGCCAGCCGCTCCTGTCCGGGCCGCCGGCGGCCTCCTCGCGGAGCGCGTCGAGCGTGGCCGCGATCCCGCCGTACAGCTCGGCCGCGGGCTCGCGCGGGTGCGGGTTCGCCGGCGGAGCGGAGCCGAGCACCACGATCTGGGTGTCGTCGCCGAACGAGCCGCCGAAGCCGAGCCGGAAGTCCATCGGCACGCCGATCACGAGCGCCACGTCGGCGGCCTTCAGCGCCGAGCCTCGCGTGCGGGAGAAGAAGCACTCGTGGTCGGCCGGCACGCAGCCGCGCGCCAGCCCGTTGAGGAACACCGGAATGCGCAGCTCCTCGCAGAGCTGCCGCAGGGCGTTCTCCCCGTGGGCCCAGTAGAGCCCGGTGCCCGCCATGATCGCGGGGCGCTCGGCCGAGCGCAGCAGCTCTGCCGCCCTGGCGATGTCGGGTGCCGCGGGCACCGATGCCGGATCGGGCAGCGAGGCGGCATCGCCGACCGGGGTGTCGGCCTCCATGAACACCTGGTCGAGCGGGAAGTCGACGAAGGTCGGGCCGCCAGGCGCCTCGAGCGACGCCGCGAGTGCCTCGTCTACGAAGCCCGCGATGTCGGCGGTGGCACCGGCGGTGCGCGCGAGCTTGGTCACCGGCGCGACAAACGGCACGTGGTCGATCTCCTGCAGCGAGCCCTGCCCCCAGCGCATCGCCGGGGCGCGGCCGCCGAGCACGACCATCGGCGAGCTGTTCATCAGCGCGCTGGCCATCGCGCTCATGCCGTTGGTCACGCCCGGGCCGGCGGTGAGCGCGCACACGCCAGGCGTGCGCGTGGCCTTGGCCCAGCCCTCGGCCGCGAACGCCGCCGCCTGCTCGTGGCGCACGTCCACGAGGTCGATGCCCTCCTCGCGGCAGCCGTCGTAGATCGAGAACAGATGTCCGCCCGAGAGCGTGAACAGCTTGGTCACCCCATTCGCGGCCAGGCGCCCCGCCACGATGCGGCCGCCGTGAACCTGAGTGCTGTCTGGTGCCTGTGCGTTCGCGGACATAAGACGGCGCCGGAGGCTACCCGAACGCCCCCGCGCTAGGTATAACCCCGGCGGGATGTCAGCAGACTTGGCCGGGGATTTTGGGGGAACGTTCCGGTTCGAGGCCCGTTTCGTTGAAGTCGAGGAGGTGCGCATCCACTATGTGGACGAGGGGCCTCGCGACGCCGGGCCCATCCTCATGCTGCACGGAAACCCGACGTGGAGCTACATGTACCGGCGACCGATCGCGACGCTGTCCGAGCGGGGCCACCGCTGCATCGCGTTCGACCACATGGGCTTCGGACGCTCGAGCAAACCACCGGAGCCGCGCCGCTACATCCTCTCCACGCACGTGCGGAACGCGATCGCCGTGATCGACGAGCTCGACCTGAACGACCTCACGCTCGTGTGCCACGACTGGGGCGGCCCCATCGGACTGGCCGCCGCCCTCGAGCGCCGCGAGCGCGTGCGTGCCGTGGTGGCGATGAACACGTGGGCATGGGAGTTGCCGAGCTTTCTACCGGGCTTCCTGCGCCAGTTCCGTGGCGAGGGCCTGGGCGAGATCCTCGCGCTCGGCTGCAACGCCGTGGTGGAGTCGATCCCGGGCGGGATGACGATGCGCGACATCGATCCGATGATGATGGAGGCCTACCGCGCGCCCTTCCCGCATTACTGGTCGCGTCTCGGCACGCTCGGCTTCATCCGCGACATCCCGCTCACCGAGAACGACATCAGCGCGCCTCTGATGGGGCATATCCACGAGTCGCTGCCGCAGCTCGCCGTACCGATGCTGTTCGTCTGGGGCGTGCGCGACCGCGTGTTCGTGCCCGCGTTCCTAGACCAGTGGCAGGCGATCTTCCCCGACGCGCGGACGGTCGAGCTCCAGGCCGGGCACTACCTCGTGGAGGATCGCCCCGACGAGGTGTCGGAGGCGATCCACGAGTTCGTTTCGGGTCTCTAGGCGCTAGTGGGCAAGCCCCGCGCTCGGCTGCGTCGCCGGCCGGCGGCGGGACTCCGAGTAGTCCTCCGGCCTCGTCTCGTCGCGCGTGCGGTCGCGGGCGCCCGCCAGGGCGAGCGCGATCGTCAGCGCCGCCGACACGATCAGGTTGGCCGCCAGGGCGAACACGGCCGCGTACGCGGAGAAGTGCCAGCCGAACAGGTTGAGCGGGTAGACCGAGGTCTTGAACGACATGTCCGCGGCCATCCAGGTGCCGATGCTCATGCCCACGGCCCAGCCGATGAGCAGCGCCCAGCGGTGGAACCAGCGGGTGTAGAGACCGATCACGATCGCCGGCAACGTCTGCAGGATCCACACGCCGCCGAGCAGCTGCAGGTCGATCGAGTACTTGTTCGGCAAGAGCAGGATGAACAGCAGCGCGCCCACCTTCACCACAAGCGAGGCGAGCTTGGCCACCGTGGCCTCCTGCGCCGGGCTGGCGCCTGGGCGCAGGAACTCCTTCCACAGGTTGCGCGTGAACAGGTTGGCCGCGGCGATCGACATGATCGCCGCGGGCACGAGCGCTCCGACGGCGATGGCCGCGAACGCCACGCCCGTGAACCAGCTCGGGAAGAAGTGCACGAACAGGTCCGGCACCGCGTAGTTGGGATTCGACGGCACGATCCCGGCCGCGATCGTCATGTAGCCGAGCAGTGCGATCAGCCCGAGTAGGAACGTGTACGCCGGCAGCACCACCGAGTTGCGCCGGATCACCTGCGCGCTCTTCGAGCTGAGCACTCCGGTGACCGAGTGCGGGTACAGGAACAGCGCCAGCGCCGACCCGAGCGCCAGCGTGGCGTACGCCTGCTGCGCCGCCGCGCTCCCCGGCAGGAACGCGCCGGGCTTGCCCGTGGGCGTCGTGTGGTTCGGAAGCGCCTTCTCGGCGGAGTCGAAGATGTGGCCGAAGCCGCCGACCTTCGACGGGATGTAGATCACGGCAGCGATGATCGTGATGTAGATCAGCGTGTCCTTTACGAGCGCGATCAGCGCCGGTGCTCGCAGGCCGCTCTGGTACGTGTAGGCCGCGAGCACGGCGAACGCGATCACGAGCGGCCAGTCGCCGTGCACGCCCATCGCACCGAGCACCACCTGGATGCCCACGAGCTGCAGTGCGATGTACGGCATCGTGGCGAGGATGCCGGTGAACGCGGTGGCGGTGGCGAGGCTGCGCGAGCCATAGCGCCCGCGCACGAAGTCGGCCGGCGTGACGTAGCGGTGCCGGTGCGCCACCGACCACAGGCGCGGCATCACCACGAACACGAACGGATACATGATGATCGTGTAGGGCAGGGCGAAGAAGCCGGCCGCACCGGATCCGTAGACGAGCGCCGGCACGGCGATGAACGTGTAGGCCGTGTAGAGGTCGCCGCCGAGCAGGAACCAGGTGACGACGCTGCCGAAGCGGCGGCCGCCGAGGCCCCACTCGTCGATCAGAGACAGATCGCCGCGGCGCCAGCGCGCGGCCACGAAACCAATGAGCGCGACCGCCGCGAAGAGGACGATGAAGATCGTGAGGGCAACGGCATCGGTGTTGTGAGGAACCTTCATGAGCGGTCCCCCGGCTCGGGCGAGCGCGTGAGCATGTAGACCAGTCCCGTGATGAGGGCCGCCACGATCACCCAGGCGAACTGGTACCAGTAGAAGAACGGAATGCCCCACAGCTCGGGCGACTTGGTCGAGTACCAGCCCGGGAACAGCAGGCCGATGAATGGCGCGAGCAGCAGCAGATACCAACCCCTGCGGCGCGCATGGTTCGAGTCGTTCACGACTGCGTCCTCCTCCCCATTAGGACCTCCGCGCGGCGATACCCGGGGCTCCCGCGGTACTAACTCAGCAGGCCGCGGCCCATGCGCCGCCGCGCGGATCGCTGGCTGCGAAGGGCGTGCCGGTGCGCGAATCGACGCCGGCCGCCACCGCCGCGCCGAACGTGGGCGCGCCAGGATCCATGGGGAACAGTTCGTGCCCGCGGCGCCCCAGCTCTGCCAGCACACCCGGGTCGTAGTCGGACTCGATCCCGAGCCGGCCCTCGCTGGAGCGCCAGCGCGGCCGGTCGAGCGCGCGCGGGAGGTTCTCCCCGTCGCTCGCGATCGCGTCGATGAGCTGCAGCAGGGTCTGCACCTGGCCGTCGGCGCCGGGCGTGGTGAGCGCGAACGCCCGCCGCTCGTCTGACACGAGCGCCGGCGACAGCGTGTGCACCGGCCGCCTGCCGGCGGCTACCGCGTTGGGCGACCCAGGGTCGGTGGAGCAGCCGGCGAGGCGGTCGTTGAGCAGGAAGCCGCACTCGGGCACGAGCACGCCGCAGCCGAAGAGGTCGTACACGCTCACGAGCATCGACACCACCTGGCCGTCCGCGCCGGCGGCGGCCACGGAGGTGGTGTGAAGCCCGCCGCGAGGTCCGCCACGGCGCCGGGCGGGCGCGCGGGGGTCGAGCTCAAGCGGCTGCTCCAGCAACCGCTCGGCAGCGCCGTCCGCTGCCAGCTCGTGCTTGTGCTCGAACGCGGCCTCGATCGCCTCCACGGACACGTGTGCGCGGTCGGCCGGGGAGGACGCCCCGCTGCGCTCGACTGCGCCCAGCGCCATCAGGAGCAGCGCCGCCTGCGACACCGGCGGCTGCACCGCCAGCTCGAAGCCCTTATAGGCGCCGCGCAGCGGCGGGCGCACCACGGTGGTGTGGGCGAGCAGGTCGGGTGCCGCCAGCGAGCCGCCCGCGGCGCCCACGGCGCGCTCGATCGCGGCGGCGCAGTGGCCGTCGTAGAAGGCTCGCGCGCCGTGGCGGCCGATCCGCTGCAGGAGCCCGGCCAGCACCGGCTGGCGCACCAGCGACCCCGGCCGCAGCTCCGGGCCGAGAAACACCCAGCCGGGGGCGCCCGCCTCCAGCAGCCCACGCTCCTCCTCGATCATCCGCAGCAGCCCGCCGCCGATCGGAAAGCCGCCGCCGGCAAGGCCGATCGCCGGTGAGAGCACCTGCTCGAGCGGCAGGCGCCCAAAGCGCTCGTGGGCGTCGCACACCGCGGCCACCGCACCCGGCACCGCCACCATGGCCGCGCCCGCCGGCTCGAGCGGAGGCGCCACCGCCGCGCCCGCCGCGCCGCTCCCGTTCACCGCCGTGATCTCGCCGGCCGGCGAACGCACGAGCATGAAGGCGTCACCGCCCAGGCCACACGCCTCCGGCATGAGCACCATCAGCGCCGCCGCGGTGGCCAGGGCCGCATCCACGGCGCCGCCACCGGCGCGAAAGGTCTCGACGCCCACGGAGGCGGCGAGGGGATGCCCGCACGCCACCGTCCCGAGCGCCCCGCGCACCAGTGGCCGCCGAAGCCTGATCGCCTCCCGGTAGCTCACAGGCGCGAGCCTACGCGACGGACCGCGCGGCTAGCGGACCGAGAAGCTCTCGGTGTTCTTCGAGTTGGTCAGCGTCTCCAGCGTGCCGCCGTTCTGGACGGCGCGGCTCAGGACCCGCCAACTGCCGCGGCCGCGGACCTTGACCTTGAGCGACCACCGATCGCGTCCCCTGGCCTTCATGAAGTGGGGCTTGGCGCAGCTCCCCGAGCGGCCGAGCCTGCCCTTCGAGTTGAGCCAGCGACAGCGGCCGCCGGACTTGCGGGCGATGGCCACGCGCACCTCCTTGACCCCAACGGTGTCGCCCGCGGCCGTGCCGGTGACGCTGCGGAACATCCGCTTGACCCTGTAGCGGCCGTGGTTGCGCGGAGTGGAGACGCGGCTACGCGGATCGGCGCAACCGTCGAGGTTGGCGTCGGCGCCGCGGCGCGTGAGCGGACAGCGGTCCTGGGCGTTCGGCACGCCATCGTTGTCGAGGTCGGGATCGCAGGCGTCGCCCTGGTCGTCGTGGTCGGTGTCCAGCTGGTCGGGGTTGGCGAGGCCCTTGCAGTTGTCGGCGTCGTCGAGTACGCCGTCGCGGTCGCTGTCGTCGTAGCGCAGCCGCACGATGCGGCCGTTACCGGTGTCGCTCACGTAGAGCCAGCCGCCGGGCGCGAGCGCCGCGGCGGTGGGTTGCGAGAACTGCCCGTCCCCGGAGCCCGAGCTACCGAACGCGTCGAGGAACGGGCTGTGCTGGTCCGCCGAGCCGAACACTTGAACCCGCGCGTTGCCGGAGTCCACCACGAGCAGTCGCCCGAAGGGATCTTCGAGCAGCCCCTTGGGGTTGACGAACTGCCCCCCGCCGCTGCCGGCGCCGGCCCCCACCGTGTCGATGAGCGTCCCCGGCAGCGTGTAGACGCGAATGCCCGGATCCGACGCGCTGTCGTTGGACACGAAGAAGCGGCCGGCGGAGTCGAACGCCAGGCCCTCGGGATCGCTGAAGGTGGGCGGATAGGCCACGCCCCAGGCGGACACCGGGACCTGGGTGTTGCTGCCGCCCGGCTTGAACCACTGCACGCGCTGGTTGTCGTGCTCCACCACGTACACGAGCCCGGCGCTGTCCACCACGAGCTGGCGGGGGTTGAGCATCTGCCCGAGCGCCGAGCCCGAGCCTCCCCACTCGCGGATCAGCTGCATGCCCTGGCTGTAGCCGTCGAAGAGCCCGATCGTGTTGCGCCCGCCGTCGTCGATGTAGATGTTGAAGCGGCCGTCGATCGCCACGTCCTCCGGATTCACCACGAAGCCAGGGAACCTGGCGAGGAAGCGGTTGCCGCCCGCGGCGTTGTCGTAGATCTCGATGTCGCCCGCGGTGGGGTCGGCGACGTAGACCCGGCCGGCGGCGTCGGTGGCGATTCCCTGAGCGTTGGCGAACCTGCCACCAGGCTGCAGCGCGGAGCCGAACGAGCCGTCGAAGCTCATGAGCTGGGCGCGGGCCACCCCGGGCAGCGCCAGGGCGAGGGCGAGTACGGCCACGGCGATGAGCGCGCGGCGGCTGAGCGTGCAGTTGGAAGCGAGCGAATCCATCCGGCAAAGCGAGGCGCCGGACCCGCAAACAAGCGAGCGGGCCCATGGTTGCGGTACCCCAGCGCCAGGTTAAACCCTGGCGTGGTCGCTAGAGGTCGACCGGCGCGGCCAGTCGCACGCCGTGCAGTGCCGGCAGCTCGCTGGTTACGCCCGGAGGTGAGGCCACCGTGACCGTCGTCTCGCCCGTCTCGATGCGCACCCGCAGCACCGCCCCGCCGAACTCCCCTGCGGTGGTCTTGAGCGACGACAGCGCGGCGTCCACGCGGCTCCCGCGCACTCCGCACGCCTCGAGGAAGCGCCTGGCGTGCGGCTCGTCGAGCTCCCCCGCTCGGAGCTCGAGTTCCTCAAGCCGGAACGCCGGCACCGCGCGCTTCGCCTCCACAGTGAGCACGCACACCGCCATGTCGTCGCTGCTCTGGTCGATCTCCTCCGAGACCTTCGTCAGCACGTCGAACGCCACGGGCTGGGGGCGCTGCTCGGTCAGGATCTCCGTGAGCCGGTCGCGGCCCAGCATCTCGCCGTCCTTGCGGGCCTCCACCACGCCGTCGGTGTAGAGGCAGAGGTCCGTGCCGCGCGGCACCGTCACCGTTGTCTGGCGCAGCCCGGTTCGCTCGTTCACCCCCACCGGCGGCGCGGAGCACACCGTGACGGGGTCGAACTCTCCGGGGCCGAGCGCCAGCGGCGGCGGATGGCCCGCGGTGGCGTAGACGAGCGCGCCGTTGTCCGAGTCGTAGATGGCCACCACGACGGTGGCGAAGTCGCCGTTCAGGTCGTCCTCGAGCGTCTCGCCGGCCACGGCGATGGCGCCGCGCGGCTCGAGCCCCGCGTCGAGGTACGCGCGGATCGTGTAGCGCAGCAGGCTCGTGTGCTCGAGCGCCTGCTTGCCGTGGCCCGAGATGTCGCCCACGATGATCCCCACTCGGTCCCCGCGGAGCGGGAACACGTCATAGAAGTCACCGCCGGCCGCCGGGCCCTCTGCCGGCGAGTAGGCCACCGACACCGCCAGGCCGCCGATGCGGTCCGGCACGTCGGGCAGCAGCGCCTTCTGGAGCACGCCGACCTCGTCGAGCAGGGTGTCGCGCACGCGCGCGAGCTTGCGGGCGCGCCGCGAGTGGAAGAAGGAGTTGAGCGCGAGGCCGAGGATCGCGAGCGCGAGCGCGGCCAGCAGCGGCTTGAGCCAGCCGGGCAGCACGTGGACGATGTCGTGCACGGTGCGGGTGAGCACGGAGCCGTTCTTCTTGGGCTTCGGATCCTGGGACGACGTGCCGCCGTTGCCGCCGCTGCCCGGAGCGACGAAGCCGGTGACGTTGCTGCCCCCGCCCGAGCCGGGGCTGCCGCCTGCGGCGGAGCCGGTGCCGCTCGAGCCGCCGCCCTTGTTGCCGTTGCCCTTCGACTTGTGGGGCGAGGAACCGCCGCCGCTCGAGCTGCTGGAGCCGCTGGGCGAGCTGCCGCTGGAGGACGAGTTGCCGTCGCCGCCCGATCCGCTACCCGCCGCCTGGGCGCTGCCGTTGTTGGCGCTGCCGTTGCTGCCACTGCCGTTGCCGCCGCCACCTCCACCGCCGGTGCCGCCGCCGGTGGGTGGGTTCTGCACGACCTGCTGCACCTGGCCGGCCACCTGGTTCACGGTGTTGCCGACGGTGTTCACCACCTGCTGCACCGGGTTGTCCTGAGGCAGCACCGGGTTGGCGGGCACGGTGGGCGCGTTCACGCTCACCGTTGGCAGCACAGAGGCCGGCGAGTTGCCGCCGCCAAGCACGCCCCCGTCGGAAAGCGCCAGCGCTGGAATCGCAGCGCCTCCGATGAGTGCGCACACGAGCCCTATTGCCAGCCGGCGGGGAATCCCCATTTGTCGATCATCGGCCACTAGGCATCCCGCTTGTAGCCCCTGCTGTCCGAGTTTGAACCATTCGCGCCTCGACGTCCACCAGTGCATAGATGCGCACAGGATCGCTGCGGCCTTTGAGCGAAATCGCGCCGCGCGGCTCCAAAGGCAGCTTCTCATGTGACAGAAGAGCGCGCGTAGCTTCGGTGAACAACACCGTGTCGCCCGTCGCCCGCGTGGCCTCCTCCACACGCGAGGCCACGTTCACGGCGTCGCCGATCACCGTGAAGTCGAGCTTGCCGCCGCCGCCCACCGTGCCCGCGAGCACGGGTCCCGAGCTGACGCCGATTCCGATCCGCAGCCGGTCGTGGAAGCGCTCGCGCACGCAGGTAGCCATCTCCGCCGCGGCCGCCAGGGCGCGGTCGGCGTGGTCGGGCAGCCTCACGGGAGCGCCGAACACGGCCAGCAGGCCGTCGCCGACGAACTTGTTGGCGTGGCCGCCGTGGCGGGTCACCACCGGCACCACCAGCTCGAGGAACTCGTTCACGTAGGCCACGGCCTCGCGCGCCGACGCCCGCTCGGCGAAGCTCGTGAAGTCGCGGATGTCCACGAACGCGAGCGTCACCTCGGTCTCCTCGCCCTCGATCCGCGTGCCCTCGGCGAGCACCCGCTGCGCCACCTGGGGATCGACGTAGCTCGCGAACGCGTCGTGCAGCGCCTGACGCTCGGACAGACCCCGCATCATCTGGTTGAACGAGAGCGCAAGCGTGCCCAGCTCGTCACCCGAGGTCACCGGCACGCGCACCTAGAAGTCGCCCGCCTTCACGCGCTCGGTGGCGGCGAGCAGGTCGCGCACCGGCGTCAGCACCGAGCGCGACACGAGCACGGTCAGCTCCAGCGAGATCGTGAATGCCACGATCACCGCCACCAGCACGCTCACCCCGAGACCCGTCAGCGAGGCACGCGGTCACCGCCGACAGGCCGCTGACCACCACTCCGGTGATCACGTTGATCAGCGGCAGCGCGCCGAGCAGCTTCCAGCGCAGCGGCACGCCGATGCCGGCCCGGGTCAAGCCGTCGCGGCAGCCCTCCGCCACCTCGCGGACGATCGGCCGACAGGCCGTCTCGCCGGCGAACAGGTCGAGCACGGCGGAGTACGCGATCGACACCAGGCGCCGAGTAGCAGGAACGCAAAGCGTACCACGGCAGCCCGAGCTCGAACGTGATGAAGAGCGACACGGGCAGCGCCACCTGGCGATCGCGCGCTTGTCGCCGCGCTGCACGAGGTCGAAGGGCACGCGACCCGCCGCGCGCCACACGTCAGCCGGGTTCACGCCTTCGCGGTCGCCCGCCACCCAGCGCCGGAGCGGCTCCACCACGGCCACGCATACACCACGCCCGATAGCCTGGACCATCAAGCACACGTCCGTGAACACCAGCATGCGCAAGAACTGCGCACCCGAGCATGTCCACGTACAGGCTGAAGATCGCCGAGCGTGCCGAGCGTGATCAGCGAGCGCCGAGATCAGCCTCGATCGCGGCGATCGCTACCAGGTACCGGCGCCCCAATCGCCGGTAGAGCCATCCGTAGGCGCGCTCCACGCCTTGGATTGTCCCTTATGCCCGCTCCGGGTCAGGGCCGGGCGGGCTTGCTTCCGTCGTAGGGGCCGGGCGCCGGCTTGCACCTGGTCGTCGCCCTTCTGGAGCTTGCGGGAACTGCTTGCTGTCGAACAGCAGCGGCGGCGCCACGAAGCAGGGCGGCTCCTTCGCCGCTCGGATCCGGGTTCTTCTCCTCGCCGCCCGCGTTGGCGCAGCTCAGGCTCTCGATCACGCCGAACTTGGTCGCGCGCGTGTACGCGTTGGGCGAGATGTAGGCGTTGCCGCGGTCGTAGGCTCGGGATCGTCGGTCTGGAGGCCCGAGCGAGCGCTCGTTGATGATGCCGAACTGGCTCAGCGTGGGCATCGCGACTCCGTTGATCGGCGGGTTCACGCCCTGTGTACATCGTCGCCGCGCCGCCGATCTACAGGAAGTCGGCCAGCACCGACTGGTAGTAGTTGGCGAACGACAGGATCGGGTTGAACTCCGGGAAGAAGGTGTGCAGCCCGTCCATCAGCGGCGACGCCCCGCGCAGGAAGCGCTCGCCGTTGGGCAGGTTGGGCTTGGCCGCGCTGATCAGCGGCGGCAGCTTGCTCCTGAAGAACGTGGTGAGCTCGGGCGCGAGCACCGACAGGTCCTTCACCGTCGGGCTGCAGCCGGTCGGCCACCGGCTTGAGGTCGTTCACGAGCGGATGGGCGTTGGTCGAGAACGTCTGCAGGCGCGCCAGCGTGGCCTTCGACTCGTCCTCGAACGTGGGCAGGATGTCGAACACCTGTCGGCCAGCGCCTTGTCGCGCGACGGCGGTGGCCGAGAACACGTCGTTCGAGTTCGTGATCAGCTGGCGCAGCTCGCCCTGGCGCTCGCGTGAGCGCGTGGAACACGACGCCCGTGTTCTTGACGAAGTTGTGCAGGTCCTTGCTCTGGCGATCGAGCACGCCCAGCACGCCGGCGCCGTCCTCGGCGAAGCCCTGCAGGTTGCCGAGCGCGTCGTTGAGGTCCTGGCCGCGCCCGCCCTTGATCGCCTGAGCCGACTCCTGCACCCACTGCCGGAATGCCTTGCGCGTCTGCGGGTCGAACGCGCGGAAGATCTCGTCGAGCTGAACCGTCGGCTCGACCTGCGAGTTGGCAAGCTGGGCGCTGTCGGACAGCATCCCGTGGCCCGCCCTTCCCGCGGGTGCCGGGTGTCAGCTCCACGTAGGTCTCGCCGAGCAGCGTCTTCTGGCGAAGGATCGCCTTCGTGTCCTTCGGGATCGGCGCGAAGCCCTTCTTCATGTCGATCGTGACCATCGTCGCGGGCGCCGCCCTTGTCGAGCTTCATCCCCATGACCTTGCCCACGTTCACGCCGGCGATGCGCACGTCCGCCTGCTGGGCGAGCGTGGTGGCCTCGGGGAAGGCGACCTTGAATCGGTAGCCCTTCGGCTTGAGCGGCACCGGGCCGCCGAACGAAATCCACAGGAACAGCAGGATCCCGAAGCACGACGAGTGCGAACACCACCATGGCGAGGATGCGGCCGACGCTGGGAGCTTGCTTGGGCATTACTTGGCTCGCCCCTCCGCAGAACTTGGCGTCGGACAGCATGCTCGAGAGCGGGCCGAAGCAGCGGGTCGGCCGCGCCGCTCGAGTCTGTCGAGCGATCGCGTGGATCGAGTTGCAGTCGAACATGAACAGCGCGCGGCGCAGCGGGCCCTCGGCGTCCGAGGTGGAGAACAGCGAGTTGCGAGTTCTGGCCACCCACGCCAGCCAGTAGAGGTACGCCCTGCTTGCGGTTGAGCTCGGCGGACGAGCAGGCGCCGTTCTTCTCGCAGGCCCTCGCTGATGCCCTGCTTGCCCGCCGGGTTGTAGGCGCCGATGTTGAAGAAGCGGTTGAGCTCGTGGAACGAGCTGGTGAGGTCCGGGATGGCGCGCGCGAGGTTGACCGACGCAGGCTTGAGGCTCTGGCTCACGTACGGACGCGCCGTCTGACGAACGGCCGGATCTGGTTCGCGTGATCGGCGCCGCCTCCTTCACGAACGGGCAGCACCGCTTTGTTCGCCTTGTTGAGCTGCTTGAACGCCGGCCGCAGCGAGTCGAGGCTCGGGCGCAGCACGCCGGACAGCGTGTTCACCTTCTGCAGCGTCTGCGCCGGTGGTGTTGAGCGTGCCGGGCAGGCGCGCGACGGCGTACGAGACGTTCTGGTTCTCGGCGGCGAACGCGTGGAACACGGCGTTCGAGGCGTCCACCAGGTTCGCGATCTCGTGGTCCTTGTCCGCCAGCTCGGCGGTCAGCTGACCGTAGTTGTGCACGAGCCGGCGCAGGTTGTGGCGGCGCTCGGCGATCGCCTTGGCCACGCGCTCGAGGTCCTGGTGCGTCGGGCCGAGCTGCTTGAAGACGTTGCGCAGGTCGTTCGAGCGGCCCTTGCAGCCCCTTGCCCGAGGCCGTTCACGAGCAGCTGGAGGTAGGCGCGCGTGTCCGTGTCGAGCGAGCTGAGGATCTCGTCCTGGTTGATGTCGGGCGCGGTGTTCTGCACCGGGATCGTTCCGTCCTTCTGCATCGCCGGGCGCTGGCGTGTGCCCGGGTCGAGCTCCACGAACATGTCCTTCAGGCCGGTCTTGGGCGCAGCAGCGCGCGAGGCGTCCTGGTGGATCAGGTGCTTGTACTTCTGGTCGATGTCGAGCCGCACCACCGCGTGACCGTCCTCGAGCTTGACCCCGCCGATCGAGCCCGACCTGCACGCCGGCGATGCGCACGGTCTGGCCCTGGCCAGGCGTGACCGCCTGCGCGGTGGTGAACGCGGCGTTGACCTGGAACGGCTTGGACTGGATCAACGGGAAGCGCAGCCGCTCGTGGGAGAGGATGTAGCCGCGCCACGCCGATCGAGCAGGACCATCAGGCCGAGGATCGCCAGGAAGTCGCCCAGGTGCTTGCGGATCGCGTGCTTCACTTCGCCCGCGTCCTCAGGTCGACCAGGTTCGCTGCCCTGCCAGGTGAGGCCGAGCTTCTTGGCGGCCGCGCTCCTGGGCCTTGGGCGAGCACTCGAGCGGATCGACAGACGGCCTGGCCCTTGCGCTGGCGCGCGAGCGCGCTGGCCTCGCGCTTCATGATGTTGCAGCGCGTTCTCGTGCAGCTTCGCCACGTCCGGCGCCATCTTGCTGGTGGGCAGCGACGGGTGGTGCTGCCGTCTTGTCGATCAGTCCGGCGTCGAGGCAAGCTGCGTGGGCGCGTGCAGGTCGGGCGGCTGCTGCGTCTCGCACGGCACGTTCGGCCGGTCCACCGGACGGGAGTCCGGCTTGGCCGGGCCGCGTGGCCTCGATCGGGAAGGCCGACTGGCCGAAGATCTTCTCGCCCGCGCCGTCGGTCTGGACCGACCGTGAGCGGGCCGGCGCCGACCTCGATGTGGAACATGCCCGAGTTGGCGTCGCTGATCCGGCTCTCGCCCGCCAGGCCCGGAAGCGTGCGCGACACCTGCTGGTAGAAGGAGCCCGAGTTCTTCGGGAAGTCCGGATCCGGGATCTTCGTGGTGGCGAACGGCAGCAGCACGTTGTTCTGGCACGCGCTGAGCTGGCGCGTCTCCTCGAGCAGCGGGATCGAGTCGTGGTTGAGCTTGGCGAGCGGCGGGATCGTGACCATCAGGTCGTGCGTCAGGCCCTTCAGCTCCGACTGGCTCACGAGCCGGCGCGCCTGGGTCACGAACGGCATCGAGGCGTCGATCGTCGGGCCCGGACGACTTGGCGGCCGGCAGCGCGGTGCGCGAGAACGAGCGCAGCGCGGGCAGCGCGCCGTTGAGGCGCTGCAGCGCCGGCGTGCCCACCTTCAGCGCCGTGTCGAGCGCCGGGATGGCCTGCTGCAGCGGCTGGTCCTCGCGGGCGAAAGCGGCCGCCGTGGTGTTGAAGTTGGTGATCAGGTCCTTGAGGTCCTGCTCGTGCACGTCGAGCGCGCGGAACACCTTGGCCTGGCCCCTGCTCCACCGTGGAGAGGTCGTGCGGCTGCGTAGCCGAGCGTGCCCTCGTTGGCGAGCGAGCCGTAGCGGTAGGCGGCGGGCATCGACTTCACGGCCTGGTTGAAGCCCTGGCGCCGCCGTCGGCGAGGCCCTGCGAGTACTCCTTGAGGAAGTCCTGGAGGTTCTTGCGGGTGTCCGACTGGAGCGCGGTGAGCACCTGGTCGAACTGCACCGGCGCGGCGGTCTGCTGGATCGGGATCTGCGAAGTGCGAGCCCTTCTTGATCACCGGCGACGCGGGCGAGCCCGGCTGCAGGTCCACGAACTCGTTGCCCTCGAGGAAGATGCGCGGCCGGATCTTGAGCGTCGCGTCCTGGTGGATCGGCAGCCCCTGCTTGGCGATCTCCATCGTCACCTTCGCCGCGCCCTGGCCGCCGGGGATGCCGGTGACGCTGGTGACCTTGCCCACGTTCACGCCGGCGATCCGCACGGGCGAGTTGGGCTTGATGTTGTTGGCCGTAGCGGAAGACCGCGGTGAGCTTGTACGGGCTCGCGAACGGGTTGGCCTTGGTGAAGGTGAAGAACACCACCACGCCGATCACCACGAGCGCGATCACGCCGGCCTTGAACGGCGACATGCCCGGGTCCTGCGGATGCTTTTCTTGCGTCGCAAGAACGCCATCGCTACGGCACGTCCTTCAGGTTCGGCACGCCCGTGAACGTGGGGCCGGCGAGGCCGGGCGTGTTCGGCGCCACCACGTTGTGGCTGCCGCCGGCGTGCTGGGTGTAGAAGGGGTCGTTCGGGTCGTTGGGGTTGAAGCTCGACGAGCGCGCTGGCCGGCGGGTAGCGTGCCGGCCTCGGGCGTGCCGGTCGCGGGCAGCGGGCCGCTCGGGTAGCCGTTCTGGCCGGTCTGGCAGTCGGCGTTGCCCGCGGCGTCGATCGCCGGCGCGTACGGCTGGCCGTGCTGCACCTCCGCGTAGTCGCCCGACGCCAGCTTCGTCGTCTTCGGGTTGACGTTGGACGGCAGGTCGGCCGGGCGGTAGTTGTCGCTCGAGCCGAGCTTGCCCGGCTGCTGGTCCGGGTTGTCGCTGCGCACGAGCACGCGCTCGATCGTGCCGCCCTTCACGTCCTCGGACATGTGGCCGCCGAGGCCGGTGAGGAAGTAGACGGTCTGGTTGCACACCGTCTGGTAGGGCGCCACGTAGGTGAGCAGCGGCGCGCCCACCGCCACGGTGGTGGTCAGGTCCTTGAGCGAGAGGAAGCGTGTTGGGGTTGCGCGCGAGGTCGTCGAGCGCGTCGAACAGGCTTGCCGGTCTCCTGGTTGAGCGGCACCGTCTTGCGGCAGCACCGGCGTGCCGTACTTGAACGCCGTGTTGAGCGACGGCAGCGTGCTGCGGCAGCGATGCCGCCACCGGGCGCAGCCGGTGCGACAGGTCGGTGAAGTCGGCTAGGAACGGCTGCTGCACCTTGAAGCTGGCCGTGGCGGTGTCGAGCGTGGAGGGCGCCTTCTCGATCGCCGCCTGCAGCGAGCTCGGGCTGTGGTCGATCGCGGCGAACGTGTCGGCCATCTTGGTGAACAGCTCCGCCTGCACCTTCGCCACCGGCGCCACCTCGGCCGAGGCGTTGCCGATCTGCTTGAAGAACTGGTTGAGCTGCGTGGACGGGTCCGCGAGGTTGCGCATCACCGGGCTGCAGGTGCGTGCACGAACGGGTTGAGCGCCGCGATCGCCGCGTTGAGCGACTCGCCGCGCCCGGCGAAGGCGTCGCCGAAGCCCTTGAGCGCCAGCCGCGAGACGTCGCGCGTGGGCTTGTCGAAGGTGCTGAAGACGTCGTCGAACTCCACCGGGTTGCCGGCGAACTTGAGCGGGATCGTGTCGCCCGCGCGGTAGTCCGCCGCCGCGTGGCCCGGCGTGATCTCCACGTACTTGAGCCCGAGCGCCGAGCGCTGGCGCACGATCAGCGTGGTGTCCTTGGCAGCGGCTGCACCGACTTGTCGAGCTTCATGTGCATCCGCGCGATCGTCTTCTTCGAGCGCGGGGTCGTACTGCGGCACGATCTTGTCCACCACGCCCACGCGGAAGCCGCCCACGCGCACCTCGTTGCCCTTCACCAGGTTCGCCCCGCTCGGCAGCTGCGCCCACACGTCGTAGGTGGGCACGAACGGCAGGCCGTTGTTCGCGTTGTAGGCGAGGAACACCGCCACGATCACGATCAGCGTGGTCACCGCTCCCACGAGCACGGGCGAGGCGACGATGGAGGCTGTTCCGCGACGCGTCATCGGCCGAGCAGGAAGTTGAGGAGCTGGCTGTTGGCGTCCGAGCTCTGCGAGCTGCGACGCCCCGACGGCGGAGAGCGGCGAGCCGCCGCCCGCCAAGTTCCGCCCAAGGCGCCGGACTGGAGCTTCTTGCAGGGCCTGCTCCTGCTGGTCGAGCGGCAGCGACTGAATCTGCTGCTGCACATTCGGCGGCAGCTGCTCGCAGCAGCTGTTGCAGGTCCTGCGGAAGCTGGCCGGGGATCTGGGGCAGCTTCGGGCTCGTGCCCGGCACCTTGAGCGTGTCCAGCAGCTGCTGCACCTCGGGGGGCAGCGTGATCTGCGGCTTGGAGATGTCCGGCTGGCCGGGCTGCGGCTTGGCCTCGGGCGTGCCGCGTCCCGGCTGGGACGGCGTTGGTCTTCGATTTGGCGACTTGGCCTTGGACGAGCTCCTTCACCTCGCCGGTCGGGTCCTTGGCGTTGACGCCCGGCTGGTACGGGCCGAGCCACGAGTTGCACTTCTTGAACAGGTCCGTGGTCTTCGGGTCGGTGCCGTAGCCGTCGCCGGTCTGGTAGTTCGCGCACGGCGAGCCGAGGATGAAGAGACCGCGCAGCACGTGGCCGAGCGAATCGAACGGGTTGATCGCGAGCGTCTGCCAGTAGGCGTAGTTCCAGAACGCCTCCATGCCCGTGAAGCCCTGGCCCTTGTGGTAGGCGGTCGGGTCGGGCGCGGGCGGCGCGCTGGCCTCGGCGCGCGGGTCGCTCCATCACGCTGCGGCCGCGGTCGTCCATCGTCTGGAGGAACTGGCGCAGCGGCTTGGCGAGCTGCGGCGCGTCGGAGGACAGCGCGGCAAGCTGGTCCACCTCGCGGCGGCTGTCGTTCAGCGCCTTGCGGCCCTTGATCGAGGTCTGGCCGAGCGACTTGAACGCCGGACGCGACGCCTGCGCTGAACGGGCCGAGCCGCTTGAAGAAGGTGTTGAGGTCCGGCGCCGAGCGCTGGAGGTCGCTGAGCAGCGGCGTCTGCTGGTCGGCGAGGTGCCGAGCTTCGCCATCGTCGGCTTGAGCTCCGCGAGGAACGCCGGCAGCTTGTGCCACTGGGCCTGGAAGCGCCTGGCGCCGCGACGCGGTAGATCTCGGCGGTCTTGGCGGCCTCCACGATGAAGCGCGCCACGTCCTTCTTGCTTCGCCTCGAGCTGCTTGATGACGGTGTCCGAGTTGACGATGAAGTTCTGGATCACCTGGTTCTGGTTGCCCAGGATCTTCAGCACGCTGGCTCGTCTGCTGAAGGCCCGGGATCGGCGCGGCGGATCACCTCGTTGAGGTCCTGCGGCCGGCCGGCCAGACCGGTGCCGAGCTCGTTGATGATCAGCCGCAGGCGCTCGCGGTAGGGACGCCTCATCACGTCCTGGAGCAGGTCCTGCGGGATCGTCGACTGCGTCTGCGTGACCGGCACCGTGTCGTTGGGCAGCGGCTGCCTTGGACGTGCCGGGCTGGCAGTCCACGTAGTACTCGCCGATCAGCGACTGCGGCCGGATACGGCAGCTCGCGTCCTTGCGGAAGGAGGTGAAGCCCGGCTGCGTGATCTTCGCCGTGACGATCGCCTTCGGCGGCAGGCGTGTTCGTCACGCTGAAGCCGGTGGTCTTGCCGGCCTTCACGCCGCCGATCTTCAGGTCGCCGCCGCTCAGTGAGGCCGAAGGCGTTGTCGAAGACGATCTTGATCGTCTTCGACTGGTCCGCCGCCCGACTTGGCGCCCATCAGCACCACGGCCGCGACCGAGGGCGGCGATCACCACGAGGATTGAGGCGAGCCGCTTCATACCGCCGGGCGTGTAGTTGCCCGCTCCGCGGTCCGCTCGGTGCAGCCGAGGGCCTGCTGCTCGCCGGAGCTGAGGAGGTTGGACTTGTCGGGCGCGACCACGTCGCCGCCGCCCGGGCAGCGGCTGAACTGCTGCGTGCGCGATGAGCGCCCTGGCAGAGCTTCTGCTGGAGGTCGGCCGGGAACGGGTTGCCGCCGTTGCCGATCTGAAGCGGCCCCGGTCGGCCGGCAACTGGCCGCCCAGGCCGAGCGACGTTCAGCACGCTCGTGTCGGCCGAGGTGCTGTTGAACACGGTCTGCGTGCGCGAGATCTGGCCGAGCGCGTCGTAGTCGCCCGTGGTCGAGAAGTCGTCGAACCAGCCGAAGAGGTCCGGCGTGTAGGGACGGCCTGAACGCGATGATCGGCGCGCTGCCCTTGAGCGCGGTCGTGCGACTCCGGGAACGCGCCCTGGCGGCTCGCGCCGTCGCGCTGCGCGGTGTCCACCGCGATGTGCGCGAGCGGCGTGAGCGTCTGGGTGAGCTCGACCAGGTCGTTGTTCGCAGCCGGCGCCGCGGATCACCGTGTTGAGGTCCGCGACCGTCGGACGCGCGTCGCGCGCGAGCGGCTGCACCTGGTCGAGGAACGGCTTGAGCTTCTTCGCCACCGGCTTCGAGGCGTTCACCAGCGGGTCGACGTCGTTCAGCGCCGCGCGCAGGTTCACGAACGTGGTGTTGGCGTTGCGCATGAAGTCCGGCAGCCGGCCGATCGAGTCGGCCAGCGCGGCCTTCTGGCTGCCGATCGCGTGCGTGGTGGTGTTCAGGTTCTGGACGAGGGCCGCGAGGTCGTCGCGCTTCTGGGCCACGGCGGTGACGAGGTGCGGCGCTGTCGCCGAGGAAGTGCTCGAGCACCGGCGTGTCGCGGTTGAGCTCGTTGAACACCCGGCTCGAGGTGGCGAGCGCCGGGTTGAGGTAGTGGAGGCCGGCGTTGGCCTGCTTGGTCACGTCCCGGTACTGCGCGGCCGAGCCCTTGAAGAAGTCCTGCAGCGCCTTGCGCGTGCTCGGGTCGAGCGTGTTGAAGAGCTGGTCGATGTCGACCGTCGCGACGGTGTGCGCCTCGGTGAGGCGTGCCGCCGTTCTTGATCGTCGGCTGGCCCTTGCGCGGCCCGCCGCGGCAGCTGCAGCTCGATGTAGCGGTTGGCGTAGCCGGACTGCGACGCCTGGCGAACCACCGCCTGCGTGCCGCGCGGGAAGCGGGGCGTAGGCGCCGTCGACGGAGAACTTGATCTTGGCCTGGCCGTCGGGCGTGATCGAGATCCCCTTGACCGAGCCGGCCTTCACGCCGGCCACCTCCACGAGGTTGCCCTTCACGAGCTGGCCGCGCGTTCTCGAAGACGGCGCTGACCGTGTAGCCGCTGCCGCCGCCGAACAGGACGAAGCCCACGAGCACGGCAGCGACAATCACCGCGCCGATCGCGGCCACCCGTCCCACACGGCTGACAGAACGCATCAGTGCTTCTGTCTCCCGTCTTCCCTGCCGGCTCCGCCTTCCTCCGTGGCGGAATATCCCCTACCGGCCGGGGCAATCTAACAAGCAACCGCCGAGGCGCCTATCCGGTGGTCTGGCTTGGCAGTAGCCGCCGTTGAAACTTAGACTTGCCACGCCAGCCCGGGTGCTGGAACTGGCATACAGAGGGGCCTTAAAAGCCCTGGCCCCAACTGGGGCATGTGGGTTCGAATCCCACCCCGGGCACTTCGTGTCGATCACGCCCATACGGCTCGAACAGCTCTTGGCGATGAACCGGCGATAAGGCCCGCCACGATGCAAATGGGCGAAGAACAGCTTGCTCATGCAAGGATACCCGCCTGATAGTCTTACCGGCCCGTGCGAACCGGCATACAGAGGAGCTTAGCCCTGGTCCCTGCCGTGGTTCGATCCCACCCCGCATTTCACGCATTTGTGAGGGTCACGCGACTTCTTGGCCGCTAGCCTGTTCTTAGCGGGGAAGGCCGTTCTGTTGGAAGCTTCCGCTCTACAGACAGACGCCCGCGCTTGCTGCGCGCTCGCCGCTTCTTCGCCTTCAGAGCGACGAGAAGCTCGTCGCGCTGATCCGGCGCGGCAACCACGGCGCCTTCGAGGCGCTGGTGGATCGCTACAACTCGCGGCTGCTCGCGTTCTGCCGCCACATGCTCGGCTCCACCGAGGACGCCGAGGACGTGCTGCAGGAGGTCTTCACCGCGGCGTTCAACGCGATCTGCGCCGACGACCGGCCGATCAACGCGCGTCCGTGGCTCTACCGCATCGCGCGTAACCGCTGCCTCAACCACCTGCGCCGGCCGCAGCACGCCGGGCAGGACTCGATGGACGTGTTCGAGCGCGACGGCGGCGCCACCACGGCGGACACCGTTCACACGCGCGAGGAGTTCCGCCAGATCGTGGCCGACGTGCAGGAGCTGCCCGAGACGCAGCGCACCGCCCTCCTTCTGCGCGAGATCGACGCGCTCTCCTACGAGCAGATCGCCGAGGCGATGGACACCACGGTGCCGAGCGTCAAGTCCCTGCTCGTGCGCGCGCGGGTGTCGCTCGCCGAGGCCGCCGAGGCGCGGCTGCTCACCTGCGAGGAGGTGCGGCTCGAGCTCGGCCAGGTGGCCGAGGGCATCGCGCGCACGTCGGCGCCGGTGCGCCGCCACCTGCGCACCTGCGAGCGCTGCAAGGTCTTCCGGCGCGAGCTGCGCAACACCGGGCGCGCGCTCGCGGCCGTGTATCCGATCGGCGCTGCTCGCGCGTGATCAAGAAGTTCGTGTTCGCCAAGCTCGGCCGGCGCCGGCGGCGGAGCCGCCGCCGGCAGCGCGGCCGCGGGCGGAGCGGCTGCCGGCGGCGGTGCCGCGGCGCGGGCGGCGCCGGTCTGGCGGGCGCCGGAGCTATGGCCGGCGGCGCCACGGCCGGCGGGATGATCTCCGCCGGCGTGGGCGCGGTGGCCACCAAGGCCGCCGCGGGTCTCGCCGCGGCGGCGATCGTCACGGCCGGCGCGGTCGAGGTCAAGCACGCTTCGCATCCGGCGCACCCGGCCGCGCGCGCGCACGCGGTGGCGCAGGCCCCGGCGCCCGTGGAGCCTCAGGTGGTGGCCGCCGAGCCGCAGCAGGTGGTGGCGCACGCACAAGGCCACACCACGCATCCAAGGCCAAGCACGTGGCCGCGACCAAGGCGCCCGGCCCAGGCCGCGCCGCGCCGGCCGACGCCCACCGCGCCCACCGCCCCGATCCGCAGACCACGACGGACCAGGGCGGCTCCACGGTCACGCTCCCGCAGCAGGGCCCGACCGGCCCACCGGCACGGAGTCGCGACCCCACGGCCACGGGCGGCGCGCCGCAGCCCACCGCAGCCGGTCCGGCGCCACCACGCCCACCGACCCGACGCAGCCGGCACCGCGTCGCCGACCCGCCGGCCACGACCACCGACCCGTCCGCCCACCGCCTCCGGAGCAGCCGCACGCCACCGCCGCCCAGCGGGACACAGTCGCAGCCAGCCGCCGCCGCCGCCGCCCGGCGAGTAGCTCGCAGGCCGGTTAGGCTCCCGGCCGTCATGGCCACCTTCGAGGAGTTCCAGCGCATCGACATGCGCGTGGGCCGCGTCGCTCTCCGTCGCCGACTTCCCGGAGGCGCGCAACCCGGCGTGGAAGCTCGAGATCGACTTCGGCCCCGAGGTGGGGGTCAAGCGCTCCTCGGCACAGATCACGCACTACCCGCGCGAGGAGCTGGAGGGACGGCTCGTGATCGGCGTGGTCAACTTCCCGCCGCGGCGGATCGCCACCTTCGACTCCGAGGTGCTGGTGATGGGCGCCATCGACGCCGACAAGGGCGTGGTGCTGCTGCGGCCCGACGAGGACGTCCGAGCCGGGCGACCGCATCGGCTAGCCGGCCGCTGGCCCTCACCGGGAACTCGCGCACCAGCTCCACGAGCTGGCCGTGTGACGTTGCGCAGCGACGCCTCGTCCGTGGAGATGTCCTCGAACGTCGAGCGCGCGAAGCCCACGCGACTCCACGTAGCCGCCGATCGTGCAGCGGCTGCGGCGTCGATCGTCACGCCGATCGACAGGCAGTCCTCCTCGGTGTCGAGCGTGGCCACGCCCTTCTGCCGCGCGAGGATGCGGCCGAGGTCGTCGCGGAAGTAGCACAGCTCGTCGGCCATGAAGATCACGGGCACCGAGCAGCGGAACGCGCCGGTGGCGCTCAGCTCGACGCGTCACGCCGCCCCTCAGCCAGTTGGCCTCGGCGCCATGGGCGTCCTCGCTGGAACTCGTAGCGCACCACCGCCGAACGTGAACCGGCAGCCGTCCCCGGAGAACGTGACCTCCCGAGCCACATCCGGAGAAAGTACCACCCGGATCACCGACTTTAGGCGACGGGCGCGAGCCCTATGACCTTCAGGCGGCGCTCGAGCGCCTTCATCGCGAACTCGCGCGTCTCCTCGAGGCTCACGCCGAAGAGGTCCATGCCCTCCTCGTACCAGGGCGGCGTGAGCACGCCGTCGGCGGCGGGCCCGCACTCCACGAGCGTGCGCTGGATCGCCTCGGCGTACTTGGTGTCCGCCTGCGCCATCTCGCGCAGGAAGCGGGCGCCGAAGGCCACGTGACGGTGCTCGTCGCGGGCGACGTTGTTGAAGCCCTCCACGAAGCCGGGCAGCGTGCCGTTCTCCTCGTTGTAGCTGATGATGAAGTGCTGGCCGGTGAGGGCGAGCATTCCCTCGATCACCATGTGGTAGAGCGTGACCGCCTCGACCAGCGTCTCGAGGTCGCTCGGGTCGCGCGCCAGCTTGTCCACGCGTCGAGTGGAGCATGTCGTCGAAGAGCTCGTGGAACTTGGGGTTGAGGTGCTCGCTCGTCTCCGCCAGGCGGTCCTGGAGGTTGGTCGACTCGAGCACGCCCACCTCCTCGTAGAAGCGGTTGAAGAAGGCGACGTGGCGCGCCTCGTCCGCGATCTGCGTGCAGAGGAAGATGCGCATCTCCTCGGTGGGCGCGGCGCGCATCATCGGCCCGAGCTCCTCGGCCACCCTCTGCTCGCCGATGAAGAACGACGAGAGGCCGTACATGCGCTGGAACTTCTCGTCGTCCGGGAAGTTCTCCCAGTCCTCGCGGTCCTGGCTGAAGTCGAGGTCCTGCGTGCGCCACTGCTGGCGCTCCCAGAGCTCGTAGAGCTGCCGGTAGCTGAGGAGGTTGGTGGCGTCCCCTCGATCGGCGGATTCGAGCAGCGCGGGATCGCTCGTGGCCTGAAAGTCCTCGCGCTCGGTGCGGGTGGTCGCGCTGTCGGTCATGCGGCTTCCTCCTGGATGCTTTGCCGCTCGACCGGGCAAGGGTACCCGACCCTTGGCTGGCTGGCCAAATGACTACGGACCCGGCTCGGCGTTCGCGACGATCGCGAGCGTCTCGGGGGCGCCGAGACGCGTTCTTCACCGTGTAGCGCCTCCCGGACGCAGTCCGGCGAGCTTGACGCTGCGCCTTGCGGCCCTCGCCCATCGCCACTTCAGCTGGTCGTGGACGACCTCGATCGTCGTAGCCCGCCGCCGTCCTGGCCGTGCAGCACCACCTGCACGGCGATGAACGGCGGCACGCGGACGCGTCTCGGGCGAGATCGTCGCCGCCCTTGCCGGTGAACAGCGCCTGCGTGGAGATCGGCGTCTCGTCGCCGGCGCCGCCCGGCTGATCCTCCGGAGAGGTCGGCCCCTGCCTCTGCGCGCTCGGGCTCCGTGGCTGTCGGAACCGTGGCGTCCGGCGTGGTGGCGGTCGGGGTTGTCGGCGATGGCGCGGCGTGCTGCTCGCCGCCGCCGTCGTCGGTGCCTTCCCGCCCCCGCCTCCCGCAGCCCGCGAGCAGAGCAGCGACGCGCCTATGAGGACGGCGCTAAGACCGAATGCGTCTCACCCGGCTGCAGGATCACGACGCTTGCGACGACGTCTTCGCCTCGACGTCCGACTTGAACGCCTGGTCGTCGGTCTCGATCGGCGGGAACGTGTTGTAGTGGCACGGGATCACGGTGTCGGCGCCCAACCCAGTCCGCGGCCGTGACGGCGTCGTGGCGGTCCATCGTGAAGTGGCCGCCGATCGCACATCAGCGCGACGTCGACGTGGTCGCGCGCCTTCACGAGCTGGAGGTCCGTGAACAGGCCGGTGTCGCCCAGGTGGTAGACGGTCTTGCCGCCGAGGTTGATCACGAGGCCCGCGGGCGTGTTCACCGTGCCCTTGGGCGTGGTCGAGCTGTGCCAGGCGGGGGTGAGCCGCACCCAGCCGCCCTCGAACTCCACCGTGCCGCCGATGTTCGGGTTGACGACGTTCTCCATGCCCTCCTCCTCGAGCTCGGCGGCGATCTCGACCATCGCCACGCACTGCGCGCCCGTGCGCTTGGCGATATCGATGATGTCGCCGTAATGGTCCTGATGCCCGTGCGTGAGGAAGATGTGCGTGGGGTTCATCTCGGACGCCTCGGCGCCGGCCTTGGGGTTGCCGGTGAGGAACGGGTCGACCAGCACGCGTGTGTCGCCGTCGCTGAGCTCGAAGCAGGCGTGGCCGAGAAAGCGGATGTCCATCGTCAGTCTCCTTCTGTGTCGCCGGAGTCGAAACCTTCAAGTTCCCGTGCCAGCTCCCAGCCCACGGCCACGCCGACGAACATGACGGTGCGCGTCTCCTCCGCCATCAGGGTCTTCACGGCGGTGAGGCGCTCGTCCTGGTCGGGCGTGGTGGCGGCCCCCGCGCACGGCGGCCTCGTGGGCGTCGTCGAACCAGCCGCCCTCGTGCAGGATCTGCACGATCGTGCGCTGAAGCTCGGGCGCCATCTGGGCTATCCGCTGCCTCCCACTCCTGAAACCGCTCGGGAGTGAGCTGCTCGAGCGCGGCGTGCAGCTCCGCCTCCGTGAACTGGGGCTCGGGCACGTCGGCGGATAATAGGTAGATGGAGACCGTCAAGCTCACCGCTCTGTCCCATGGCGCGGGCTGCGCGTGCAAGCTCTCCCCGGCCGAGCTCCATCCGCTGCTGGCGGAGCTGCCGCGCCCGGACGACCCGAACGTGCTGGTGGGATCTGACACGGCCGACGACGCCGCCGCCTACCTCGTGGCCGACGACCTGGCGATCCTCACCACCGTCGACTTCTTCACGCCGATCGTCGACGACCCCTACGACTTCGGGCGCATCGCGGCCACCAACGCGCTCTCCGACATCTACGCAATGGGTGGCGAGCCGCTCACCGCGCTCAACCTGGTGGCCTACTCGCTCGAGGAGCTGGGCGGCGACGTGCTCCGCCAGATCCTGCGCGGCGGCCAGGACGCGGCGGCGGGCGCCGGGGTGGCGATCGTGGGCGGCCACTCGATCGACGACCGGGAGCCCAAGTACGGCCTGGCCGTGACAGGCAGGGTGCACCCGGACAGGCTCGTGCGCAACTCCACCGCCCGCGCGGGCCACGACCTCTACCTGACGAAGCCCGTGGGCGGCGGCGTGGCCTCCACGGCCGCCAAGCGCGGTCTCGCGGGCGATGGCCTCGTGCAGCGCGCGATCGCGGTGATGACCACGCTCAACCGCGACGCCGCCGCCCAGGCGCTCGAGTCCGACCTCAGCGCGATGACCGACGTGACGGGCTTCGGCCTCCTCGGCCACCTGCACGAGCTGGCGCTGCGCGAGCGGAGTGGCGGCCGAGCTGGACGCGGCCGCGGTGCCGGCCATCGACGGTCGTGCTCGAGCTGCTGCGCGGCCCCGAGCCCCCGATCGCCGGCGGCACGCGCCGCAACCGCGAGTGGGTGGACCCGTTCGCGGAGTTCGACCCCGCGCTGGCGGAGGAGCTGGCCTGGCTCGTGTGCGACGCGATGACCTCCGGCGGGCTGCTCGTGGCGGCGGCGCCCGGCTCGGGCGCGCCGGGCACGCGGGTGGGCATGCTCGTGGAGGGCGAGCCGGGCCGGATCGCCGTCAGCGCCTGACGAGCGCCGACAGCGGCACGCCCAGGGCGGCGCCCACCAGGCCACCCACCACTCCGGCGACGGCGCTGGCCTGCACCGTCATGAGCGGTAGGAGCAGCAGCACCACGCCGATCACGATCACCCCGAGCAGGTCATTGCCCCGATCCTCGCCCCGGCCGGCGGCAAGCCGGTCGTCCACGAGCCATGCGCACAGCAGGCCGAGGGCCGCACCATTGGCCCCGAACGGGAGGTGTGAGTCGCTCAGCTGCAGCGCCGCGTAGGCGCCGGCGGCGCCGCAGGCCAGGAACAGGATCACCGGCGCGGCCGGGCCGAAGCGCCGTTCCAGGTGGGTGCCGAAGATCGCGACCGTGCCGAGCGTGACCAGCTCGTAGCCCGCGTTGGCGTGCAGGAAGGGCGTGGCGAAGTAGCGCCACACCTCCTCGTGTCCGGGCAGGATGGCGCCGAGATCGAGGTAGCTCACCTGGTCGGTGGCGATCGCCACGTTGACGGCGACGCAGAGCGCAATCAACACGATCGTGGCGTAGGGACGCGTGTCGGGCGCTATGCCCGGGATCTCGTCCCGGCGAATGCGGCCAAGCGAGGGCATCCGCCGGGTCTTGGTGCCGCGCTTGCGTGGCTGCTCCGGCGTCTCGCCGCGGTCGAGCCGCGGGGCGCGCTTGCGCACCCGCTGACCGCAGTAAGGGCATTCCGTGACATACGGACTGACCTCGGATCCGCAGTTCTTGCAAACGACGAAGAGGCCGGGCTCGCTCACTCGAACGAGGATACCCCGCGGCGCTCACCCGGTCGTGGCCTCCACGATCTCGCGCATCACCTCGCGGAAATCCTGGTTGGCCTCGTACACCACAACCTGGCGAGCGGCGCCGTTGCCCTTGGTGAGCAGGTCCTCGGTCCAGTCGAGGTCCTCCACCGATCCGAGCTCCTCCGCGTGCGGCCGCACCCGCTTCACCACCCGGCGAACCAGCTCGCGCGTGGGCACTCGATCACGGTCTCCGGCAGGTCCACGAGCTCGCCCTCGAGGCCGTGTCGCGCGGCGAGCCACTTGTTCTCGTCGAGCGGCTCGTACGGGTAGTGCGAGAGCTTCTTGCCCGCGTCGAAGTGCTCGCACAGCTCCTTCACGAGCGCCTGCACCAGCGCCGCGAGCGCGAGCGTGTGCTCCACGCGCGTCTGAGCGTCCATCACCCGCACCTCGACGGTCCCGAAGTTCGGGTGAGGCGCGCACGTCGTACCAGAGGTAGGTGTAGTCCTCGATCGTGCGCGACTCGATCATGAACTTCACTCGCCGCGAGTAGTCCTCGCAGTCGTCGTAGCGCGGCGGGATGCCCACCCGCGGGAAGGCGCGGAAGATCGGCGTGCGGGTGGAGAGCAGGCCGGTGGAGTCGGCGCGCCAGAAGGGCGAGTTGGCGGAGAGGGCCAGCAGCAGCGGCAGGTGCACACGCATGCCGTTGGCCACGTGGATCGCCTTGTCGGGGTCGTCCACCCCCACGTGCACGTGCACGCCGAAGATCAGCTCCTGGCGCGCCACGAACCTGCAGCGCCGCCACGAGGTCGCGGTAGCGGGGCCGGGCGACGATGCGCTGGTCCTCCCACATCGCGAACGGGTGCGTGCCCGCGGAGCCGATCGCCAGGCCGCGCTCCCCCGCCAGCTGCGCGACGAGCGCGCGCAGCTGGCGCAGCTCGGTCCCGGCCTCGCGCGTGTTGCGGCAAGGGGTCGGTCGCGACCTCGAGCACGGACTCCATCAGCTCCGGCTTCACCTGCCCGTTTTCCCCCTTCACGGCCTCGAGCAGCGCCTCGATCGAGTTCGAGAGCTCGAGGGTCTCGGCGTCGAGGATCATCAGCTCTTCCTCGATGCCGATCGTGTACGGGGGCCCCGTGAATCGGTGCTCCACGCGCGCATCGTATCCACGAAGGTGGCGGGTATAACCTCCCCGCCATAACTATCCTAGGAGGCGGAAGGACACCCCCATGAATCCCGGCTACGACGGCAAGCTCTTCATCCTCGCGTTCGACCACCGCGGGTCGTTCCAGAAGAAGTGGTTCGGCCTGGAGAGCGAGCCCACCGAGGAGGAGACCCAGAAGATCTCCGACGCCAAGCACCTCGTCTTCGAGGGGCTGCTGCACGCGCTCGACGAGGGCGCCGAGGCCAGCATCACCGGCGCGCTCGTGGACGAGCAGTTCGGCGCCCCCACCGACATCCCCACGCAGGCGCGCGGGCGCGGGCTCAAGCTCGCGATGCCGGTGGAGAAGAGCGGCCAGAACGAGTTCGACTTCGAGTACGGCGACCAGTTCGGCGACCACATCGAGAAGTTCGACCCGGACTTCTCCAAGGTGCTCGTCCGCTACAACCCGGACGACCCGGACACCGACATGAACGCGCGCCAGCTGGAGCGCCTCAAGCGGCTCGCCGACTGGCTGCATGAGCACGACCGCAAGTTCCTGTTCGAGCTGCTCGTGCCGGCCACCGACGACCAGCTCGCGTCGGTGGACGGCGACAGCGACCGCTACGACGCGGAGCTGCGGCCGGAGCTGATGCGGCGCGCGATCGAGGACATCCAGAACGCCGGCATCGAGGTGGACGTCTGGAAGATCGAGGGCGTGGACGAGCGCTCGGACGCCGAGATGCTCGCCCAGCAAACGCGCTCGGGCGGCCGCGACGGCGTGGTGTGCGTGCTGCTCGGCCGCGGCGCCAGCGACGAGAAGGTGGACCACTGGCTCACGCAGGCGGCTCCCGTCGAGGGCTTCGTGGGCTTTGCGATCGGACGCTCCATCTGGGGCGACGCGCTCAAGGGCTTCCTCGACGGATCGCTCGAGCGCGAGGAAGCGGCGCGTCAGATCGGTGACAACTACCGGCGATTCGTGAAGGTCTACGAGGAGTCGGAAGCCACCGCCGCTGCCCGATAAGTGGTGTAGCCTTCCCGGGCCATGGCAATGCGCATGCGACAGTCCCTAGCCGACTTCGAGGCCGCCTTCCACGAGGAGACGTCCGAGGAGCGGCTGCGCAGGGAGCGTCTCCGCAAGGAGGCGGCCGAGCGCTCACGCATGCGCCGTGCCCAGCGGGTCGAGAAGCGCGGCAACATGAACTTCACCGTGCTGGTACTCGTGATCGTGACCACCACCGTGGTGGTGACGATCGCGATGTTCCAGACGCTGTCGCTCCTGATCGGCTCTTAAGAGCCGCCCTAGCTACTACCGCTTCTTCGACTTGAGGCGTTCGAGTGCCTCGGTGACCTGCTCCCGTTCGGCCTCGTCGAGCGCTCGAGCTGGATCTCGAGATACACCTCTTTGCGGAACACCGGCACCTTGCGCGGAGCCTCGATGCCGATCCGAACCTTCTCGCCCATGATCGCGAGGACGGATACCTCGATGTCGTCGCCGATCATGATGCTCTGGTTGGACTTTCTAGTCAGAACCAGCATCAGATATGCCTCCCTGCCCGGGTTTGCGGCCCAACTGCATGAGCGCCTCCGTGGCCCAGTGTATAGATCCCCTTCCCCAGACTGGCGCACTTGGTGCCCATGCTGGCGGGCGGGGCTGTCGCTTGGTGACATGCGCAGTCTAAGCAAGATCCCAGCTGAATTGGGTTGGTAGTCTCCCCGCCTCTTGGCACGCAGATCGCTCAAATCCCAACTGAACCAGATCCGGAGCTGGGTCCGAGAGGGCCGCACCAATGCCTGGATCGCCCACCAGCTCGATGTCAGCGTCAAGGACATCGACACTTTCAAGCGCGAGCATGAGCTCGTTCCGCTTCCGGCGGCGACGGCGACTTCGGCTCCGGACTCGACGACGAGCTGGACCTTCGCGCCGAGGACGATGCCCTCGTGGCCGCGGAGCTCGAGGCAGAGCCGGACGAGGACGAGGACGACGATGAAGGCGACGACGAGGACGACGACGGCGAGGGCCGCTCAGGCGGCAAGCCGAAGCGGCGCCGGGGCCGTCGCGGAGGACGCGGACGCCGGGGCGGCGGGGCCGCGGGCGCGGCCGCGAGCTCGAGGGCACGTTCGACCATGGCGACGAGGGCTTCGGCCTCTGGCTCGACCCGGCCATTCAGGACAACCCCGTCTACGCCGAGCACTGGGCCGGTCACCGGCCGGTGACCGTCACCGTCGAGCCTGACCGCATCGTCATCCGCCGCGCCGGCGAGGACGCCGACGCGACGATGACGACAACGGCAACGGCGACGAGCGACTCGGACGACTAGCCGTCCACGGCGCCTGGCGCGCGCCCGGCGGCGCTCGCGCGTGCGGCCACCGGCATAGTTCGTGGCCTCGCGCGCGTAGCGGCTGAAGGCGGCGTCTACCACCCATGACGAGTCGGTGCCGGCGGCCTCGCGCTGGGCGATGTCGAAGGCCCAGTCCACGTCCGCGCGCGTAGAAGGCAGCCAGCTCCTCCACGCTGAACGCCGAACCAAGCCGCCGGCGCAGCTCGTCGAGCACCACCCACACGGCGCGCTCGAGCTGGCCGCGAGCCGGCTCAGGCGTCTGCCGGAGGTGGCGCTCGCCGTCCTCCCACTGGAAAAGCGCGTTCTCGACCGCGTAGGACACGGCCTACGACGTTAGCGGCCGGTCCAGCTAGCGTCCCGGCGGTTCTGTACCACGTACTCGCGCTCGCCTCGCCGGACCATCCCGAGCTTGCGGGCCTCGGCCTCGAGCGCCGTCGGGTCGTGGAGCCGCTTGATGTGCGAGCGCAGCTGCTTGTTCTGCTTCTGCAGCTGTTGGAGCTCCTGGGTCTGCTGGTTGGCGAGGCTGCGCTGGGTGAGCCAGCGGTGCAGCGGCGAGATGTAGAGCAGCAGCACGATGCCGAGGGTCCCGAGCAGTGCGGCGCGAGCCACGCGGTCCCAGCGGATGCCGGAACGCCCGGTGGGCCGCTTGGTCGCTGGTGCCCGCCGCCCTCTGCTTGCGCCTCGCGGCGGCGCGCTCGGCGCTGGCTGACGCTGCCTGTGCCATCTGGACCCGCCTTCGCCCCCGTCCGCAGGTGTCCTCCCTTAGCCCTTGCGGACTCGACAAATTTCTTGCATCCCCCTCAATTCCGTTGCCTCCCCGTCACATTTGTTGACAACGAATTTGACCCCCCGTCAACTTTTTTGATCCCCCGTCAACTTTGTTGACGAATCGGCCAGGCGTTGCGGCGGAGCTGCCGGCGTGGGCCGCCGGGGCAGAGCGTGCGGTCAGACCGCTTCTAGCGGCCTGTGAGGCTCGGCGGGCAGCTCGGCGGCTATCGGGTCCCCTGGGCGCACCTGGCCGCCTGAGAGGACGATCGCCATCACGCCTGCCTTGCGAATGAGGTTGCCGTCGGCGTCGTGGTCGAGCGTGGCGGCCATCAGGCCGTCCTGGATGCCGTTGAGCTGCTTGCATGGGTTGCGGAGGCCTGTGACCTCCAGCAGCGCCGCCTCGCCGATCCGTAGCCGCGTACCGGTGGGCAGGGCAAGCAGGTCGATGCCGCGGGTGGTCACGTTCTCGCCCATCTGTCCCGGGGCGACCTCGAAGCCGGCCGCGCGCAGCTCGTCGTGCAGCTCGGACTGGATGAGGTGGACCTGGCGCAGGTTGGGCTGCGTGGGGTCGCGGGCGACGCGTGAGCGGTGCTGGACTGTCTCGCCCAGGTGAGCGTCGCGCTCCACGCCGAGTCCGGCCAGCAGCCTGATGCTGTCGCGGCCGGGCTTGGAGACCGCGTGGTCTGGGTTCGAGCTGACCGCGACGACGACTGCGCTCAGCGGAACACCGACCGTCCCGGGTACTCGGCCTCGGCGCCGAGCGCCTCCTCGATGCGCAGCAGCTGGTTGTACTTGGCCACGCGATCGGTGCGGGAGGGCGCGCCGGTCTTGATCTGGCCGCAGCCGGTGGCCACGGCGAGGTCGGCGATCGTCACGTCCTCGGTCTCGCCCGAGCGGTGGGACATCACGGCCGTGTAGCCGGCGTCGCGGGCGGTGTTCACGGCGTCGAGCGTCTCGGTGAGCGTGCCGATCTGGTTGACCTTGACGAGGATCGAGTTGGCCACGCCGCTGTCGATGCCGCGCCTGAGGCGCTCGGTGTTGGTGACGAAGAGGTCGTCGCCCACGAGCTGCAGGTGCTCGCCGATGCGGTCGGTGAGCACCTTCCAGCCGTCCCAGTCCTCCTCGTCCATCCCGTCCTCGATCGAGACGATCGGGTAGCGGGAGGCGAGGTCGGCCCAGTAGTCGGTCAGCTCGGCGGAGGAGAGCGAGCGGCCCTCGTGCTCGAGCTCGTACGAGCCGCCGACTTGAAGATCTCGCTGGTGGCCGGGTCGAGCGCGATCGCCACCTCGTCGCCCGGCTTGTAGCCGGCGGCCTCGATGCCGGCGACGAGGAACTCGAGCGCCTGCTCGTTCGAGTCGAGGTCGGGCGCGAAGCCGCCCTCGTCGCCGACCGTGGTGCCGAGGCCGCGGTCGTGGAGCGTGCCTCTTGAGCGCGTGGAAGACCTCGCAGCCGGCCTGCAAGCGCGCGTGAGTAGCTAGTCGAAGCCGCAGCGGCACGACCATGAACTCCTGGAAGTCGACCTTGTTGTCGGCGTGCGCGCCGCCGTTGAGCACGTTCATCATCGGCACGGGCAGGACGTGCGCGGCGTCGCCGCCGAGGTAGCGCCAGAGCGGCACGCCGTGCTCCTCGGCCGATGGCCTTGGCCGCCGCCAGCGAGACGCCGAGGATCGCGTTGGCGCCGAGGCGCCCCTTGTTGTCCGTGCCGTCGAGCTCGATCATGGCGCGGTCGAGCGCCGCCTGGTCGTCGGCGTCGAGCCCGGTGACGGCGTCCGGCCAGCTCGCCGCGCACGTTCGCCACCGCCTGGGTGACGCCCTTGCCGCCGAAGGCCTCGCCGCCGTCGCGCAGCTCGACCGCCTCGAACTCGCCGGTGGACGCGCCCGAGGGCACGATCGCGCGGCCGCTGGCACGCGGACGCCAGCCTCACCTCGACCTCGACCGTGGGATTGCCGCGGCTGTCGATCACCTGCCGCGCGTGTACCTGCTGGATCTCGCTCATGTGTCGTCTATCGCCTTCCTGAACCTGTCAGCGGCGGCGCGCAGCGCGAGCTCGGGGTCCACCCCGGCGTCGCGCGCCAGCGCCACGCAGTCGAAGAGAACGTCGCCGATCGCCTCGAAGCTCTCGGCGTCGAGGCCTTCTCGGAGCCGGCGCCGCAGGGTATCTCGATCGGGGTGCTCGAAGTCGCTCCCCGATGCGGCGCGACGGAGCACCTTGCGCGCGTAGAGGAGCGAGGGCAGGTTCTCGGGGATGTCGTGGAAGACCTCGTCGCCGTCGCGCCCGGGCTCCGCGCGCTTGATCTCGTCCCAGTTGCGCAGCACCGTGGCGGCGTCCTCCGCCTCGAGTGTCGCCGAACACGTGCGGGTGGCGGCGGATCAGCTTCTGGCGGCAGTGCTCCGCCACGGCCGCCAGGTCGCCCTTGCCGCGCTCCTCCAGCAGGAGCGACAGGAAGTAGACCTGGAACAGCACGTCGCCCAGCTCGTCGAGCAGCTTGGCGTCGTCGCCCGAGTGCGCGGCGTCGGCCAGCTCGTAGGCCTCCTCCACCGTGTGCGGGACGATCGAGCGCTCGTCCTGCTCGCGGTCCCAGGGGCACTCGCGCCGCAGCCGGCGCGTGATCTCGTCGAGCGCGACCAGGGAGCGGGCCGGCTCCCCATGCCACTACTTGCCGGTGGTGCCCGAGCGGCGCCGCGGGCGTCGTGCTGCGGCGTGGCCGGCGTCTGCTGCGGGGCCGCGCCGGAGACTGGCGCGGTGCCGGTCTTCGTCTTCGGAGCGTTCTTGCAGCTATCGATCACGTAGCCCTTCGCGCACTTCGTCTTGTCCTTGTACTTCTTCTGGTAGTCCTTGACGAAGGCGTTGATCGCCGTTCTGCTCCTGCTGCGAGCGCAGCAGGCTGACGATCGTGTCGTGCGCCTGCTGCTCGGTCTGCTGCGAGGCGGGCGTGACCTTGGTGACCTTGAAGACGTAGTAGCCGAACTGCGTCTTGACCGGGCCCACGAGCTCGCTCTTCTTGGCCGCAGAAGATCGCGGTGTCGAACGACTTCTCCTGCTGGCCCTTGGCCACGCCGGGCAGCTTGCCGCCCTGCGCCTTGGAGGCCTGGTCGATCGAGTACTTCTTGGCGACGTCCTTCCAGGCGGTGCCGCTCTGGAGCGCGGCCTTGGCCTGGTTGGCCTTGCGCCTTGGTCTTGGTCAGGACGACCAGCAGGTCGCGCCGCTCGGGCTGGGCGAAGCGCGACTTGTTCTTGTTGTAGTAGGCGGTGACGGCGGCGTCGGAGACCTTGTCCTTGCCCGCGACGATCTTCTGGCGCACCTGCTGGGTGAGCACGTCGACCTTCACGCGGAAGAGCAGGTCGGCCATCGTCATGCCCGAGGTCTTGAGGAACTTGTCGAAGTCCGCGCGCTTGGGGAACGACTGCTTGATCTGGTCGTCGAGCTGCTTCTGCACCGCGGCCGGCTTGGCGCGTGAGGTTGCGCGAGTCGGCCTCCTGGAGCGAGCCACTGCGACTGGATCAGGAACTGCATCACCTGGGTCTTGAGGCCGTTGTACTGCTGCTCGCACTGGGCCTTGAGCGCCGCCGCCGAGGGCTGCTTCTGGCCCTTGGCCACCGGCTGCTTCTGGAGCGCGGCGACGCACTTCGTGTAGTTCGGCGGGTCGGGCACGGCGGGCTGCGCGGTGCTGCCCTGCGGCGCCGACTGCTTGGCGGCCACGCTGAGCCAGTGGTCGAAGTCCGTCTTCTTGATCGGAGTGTCGCCAACGTTCTGCGACCGAGTTGGAGGGGACGCCGCTTCCGCAGCCGGATACGACGACCGCGACGGCGACAGTGAGCAGGGCAAGGACGGTGAGCAGCTTCTTTGTCATTCCTAAGAGGTGTCGGTGATACAGGCAGATTGCGCGCGGGGATGCGCGAGCCTCCCGGGCCTGGCGCGCAGGGAGTCGATACTAGCGGACGTTCTGTTCAGCGGCGACGTTCAGGATCGCCTCGGCGGCGGCCACCACCGCGGGGAAGCGCGCCGCGGGATCGTCGGGCACCCGCACCTTCACGGTGCTGCGGCCGGACTCGTAGATCGCCCCGGGAAGCGCGGCGCGCAGCGCCTTGTTGCCGGTGGAGTCGAGCTCGATCGGGGACACCGTGAGCTGCCCGCGCGGAAGCCCACGTCCTTCGCGCCCGCGCGGCCGAGCTTGATGCGCGCATCCTGCAGGCGTATGAGGTTGTCGAGCGGCGGCGGCACCGGGCCGAAGCGGTCCTCGAGCTCCTCGCGCAGCACGATCAGGTCGGCGATCTCCTTGGCGCCCGGCCACGCGCCGGTGGATCTCGATCTTGGCCGCCTCGTACGGCACGTAGTCGCCCGGCACGTACGCGTCCACCGGGATGTCCATGCGCACGGGCTCGGGCGCCTCGTCCGCGGCCGTGCCGGCCGAGCGCGGCCACGGCCTCGTCGAGCATCGCCACGTACAGCTCGAAGCCCGACCGCCGCCACGTGCCCCGACTGCTCCTCGCCGAGCAGGTTGCCGGCGCCGCGGATCTCGAGGTCGCGCATGGCGATCTTGAAGCCGGAGCCGAGCTCCGTGTAGTCGGAGAGCGTGGAGAGCCGCTTCTGCGCCTCCTCGGTGAGCGCGGCGTGACGAGGGGTAGAAGAGGTAGGCGTAGGCGCGCTCGCGGGAGCGGCCCACGCGGCCGCGGATCTGGTAGAGCTGGGCGAGCCCGAGCGCGTCGGCGCGCTCGACGATCAGCGTGTTGGCGGTGGGGATGTCGAGCCCCGCCTCGACGATCGTGGTGCACACGAGCACGTCCGCCGTCGCCGCGCAGGAACTCGAGCATCACGCTGCTCGAGCTGCTTCTCGTCCATCTGGCCGTGCGCGACGCGACACGCGCGCCTTCGGGCAGAGCGCGCGGATGCGCTCGGCGGTCTCGTCGATCGTGTCCACGCGGTTGTGCAGGAAGAACGTCTGTCCCTCGCGCGCGAGCTCGCGCTCGATCGCCTGCTTGACGAGCTCCTCGTCGTACTCGCCCACGTAGGTGCGCACCGGGCGGCGGCCCTCGGGCGGCGTCTCGATCACGGAGATGTCGCGCAGGCCGGCGAGCGACATCTGCAGCGTGCGCGGGATCGGCGTGGCCGACAGCGACAGCACGTCCACGCGCAGCTTGAGCTGGCGCAGCAGCTCCTTCTGCTTGACGCCGAAGCGCTGCTCCTCGTCCACGATCAGCAGGCCGAGCTCCTTGGGCCGCACGTCGCGGGAGAGCACGCGGTGGGTGCCGATCAGGATGTCCACCTTGCCCTCGCCGAAGGCGTGCCAGCGCCTCCTTCACCTCCTTGGCGGAGCGGAAGCGCGACGCCATCTCGATCGTGAACGGGTAGTCGCGCAGGCGCTCGGTGAAGGTGCCGAAGTGCTGCTGGGCGAGCACGGTGGTGGGCACGAGGAACAGCACCTGCTTGCCGTCGGCGGCCGCCTTGAACGCGGCGCGCAGCGCGACCTCGGTCTTGCCGTAGCCGACGTCGCCGCAGATCAGGCGGTCCATCGGGCGCGCCTCCTCCATGTCGGCCTTCACGGCCTCGATCGCGTCGAGCTGGTCGGGCGTCTCCTGATACGGGAACGCCTGCTCGAACTCGATCTGCCACTCGCCGTCCTGCGGGAACGCGAGGCCGGCGCGCCGCTTGCGCTCCGCGTAGAGGTTGATCAGCTCGCCCGCGAGCGCCTGTGCGGCCCGCCGGGCGCGCAGCTTCATCTTCTCCCACTGCGCTGCCGCCGAGCTTGGACAGCGGCGGGTTGCCGGCGTCGGCGCCCACGTAGCGGCTGATCTTGTGCAGCTGGTCGCTCGGCACGAACACGCGGTCGCCGTCCTTGTACTCGAGCTCCAGGTAGTCGCGGGTCACGCCGCCGACGGTCTTCGTCTCGAAGCCGGTGAAGCGGGCGATGCCGTGGTCCTCGTGCACCACGGCGTCGCCGCTGCGGAGGTCGGTGAAGGAGGCCATGCGCGCCCGTGCGCGGGCCCTCGGGCGGCTCGCGCGGCGGCGGCGAAGCAGGCGATGCTCCGGCAGGATCGCGAGCTTGAGCTGCGGCGCGAGAAAGCCCTCGCGCAGGCTGGCGGCGGCGAACATCACGGCTCGGCTCGTGCGGCGCGCTGCCGTCGAGGAACTGCGGCGCGCACGCGAGCCAGGTTGTAGCTGGGCACGCTCGGCCTCGCCCCTGCCGCGACCACGCCACGACCGTCCGGTAGCCGGACCGCACCAGCTTCTCCAGCTCGGGCTCGGCCTCCCGCAGCGACCTCGCCGCCGTGTCCGCGCCCTGGGCGCGGAACTCGTGCGGCTGGTCGCCGGAGATGCTCGACAGCTTGAGCGACGTGCGGGAGTCCAGCTCGGCCTGCAGCTCGTCCGGCTCCACGTAGAGGTGGTGGGCGTCGCGGTCGTGGAAGCTGGTGGTCACGTCCTCCCAGAGGTCCGCGAGCGACGGCGCGATCTCCTCCTCGGCGGACGACCGCCACGAGCGCCTCCTCGCGGGATCAGCGACAGGAAGGTGCAGAAGCGGTCCACCGGCAAGAGCTCGGCGACGTCGGGGCGCCTCCTCGTCGGTGGCCGCCATCTCGGCCAGCTCGCGATGCTCGGGCGCGAGCTCGGCGGCGGGCGCGATCTCGACCTGCTCGGCCTCCTCGAGCGAGCGCTGCGTGAACGTGGAGAAGAACGTGAGCCGTTCCACCTCGACGTCGAACAGCTCGCAGCGCACGGCCCGCTCCTCGGTTGCGGGGTAGACGTCGAGGATGTCGCCGCGGATGGCGAACTGGCCGCGGTCCTCCACCTGGTCGGCGCGCTCGTAGCCGCAGGCCACGAGCTGGTCCGCCGCCTCGTCGAGGTCGATCAGGCCGCCCTTCTCGATCGTGAAGCCGTGCGGGCGGAGCTCCGGGTCCGGCACCTTCTCGGCGAGCGCGGACGCGCTGGCCACCACCACCGCGCCCTCGCCCTCGATGAGAGCGTCGAGCGCCGCGATGCGAAGGCCCACGAGGTGCGGCGGCGGCGCCAGGTGGGACTCGTACTGGACGCCGCGCGCCGGGTAGAAGCGCACCGGCCGCGGGGCCAGGAAGGCCTTGAGGTCGGCGGCGAGGTCGCGCGCGGAGCGATCGTCGCCGGCCACCACCAGCGCCGGGCGCGCCGGATCCGAGTCCACCAGCGCCGCAAGCAGGTACGGGCGCAGGCTGGCCGACACGAATGCCCGCTGCGGCTCGCTCCGCGCCGACTCCGCGAGCGCCGTGACGGCGTCGCTCTCGTGGGCGTATGTGAGCAGGGGGCGTAGCGACATCGGGCAGCACGAACGGCCGCCCGGAACGCCGCGCGGCCTCTTACGACTCGATTCTAGGAAGGCCGCCCAGCCCGGCTATCTCGCAATCGAGTAGGAGTCGATCACCTGGCCCGGGCGGCAGGACGTGCTCTGGTGCGATTCGGATGGGCCGCAGACGGCCTGGAGGCTGATCCGGTTAGCGGTCACGTCCACTCGGAGGTGCTCGAGATGCAGCGCCCGGAAGGCGGTGCGCGGATCGCTGCCGGACAGTGGCTCGAGCTCGGCGCCACCCCCGGCCGCGGTTATGTGCACCACGTGGTGGATCGGGCGGAAGCGCTCGTAGTCGTGCGAGTGGCCGTTGAAGTTGAGGACGTACTTCGAATAGCGGTCTCCGAGCGAGTTCAGGATCGCGGCCAGGGAGGAGTCGCCTTCGTGGTAGCCGCTGGAGTAGGCGGGCCGGTGCCCGAACGTGATGATGAAGCTGATACGAGGGTCGGCCTCCGCCGCCGCCATCAGGCGATCGGCCTTCGGGCGCCAGTCCTGCCAGGTCGCGTCGCTGTAGGGCTCGGGATAGGAGATGAAGCGGACACCGCCGGCATCGAACCAGCCCCAGTCCTCGCCGCAGCAGTTCTTCCCGGGGGCGCCGGGGGAGGCGCGCGGGTGCGGGATGGCGAAGCGGCCCTTGTAGTTGCGAAGGTCGTCGGACTGGTCGTCCCATTCATGGTTTCCCCACGCCGGCATGTAGGCCGCCGCCTGGCTCCACACCATCACGTCGTTGAAGTGCCGGTCCGCCGCCGGCTGGCCGTCGTCGTTCGCGTATGTGAGGTCGCCCGGGACGAGCACGAAGGCCGGATGGTCCGCCGCGATCTGGCGCTGGGTCGGGCCCACCCCGTCGAAGCTCCGGGAGTCCCCGACATCGGCCTCCACGTCGAAGCGGAACGGGCCGCGCGGCGCCGTTCTGAAGGTGTGATCGCGACCACCCCCGATCGAGTAGTGGTAGGTGGTGGCCGGCGCGAGCCGGTTCAACCTTGCCTCCCAGAAGGGGCCGCGCGATGAGAACGGCAGCGGTCTCGGGGTGTGGGCGGTGGCCCGGGCGCCATACCTGGCGCTGCGGCCGTAGCGAATCGTGCGGGCCGCCCCAGTCCAATCGAACGCCACCGATGCCGGGCCGGTGTAGGTGTAGTGGACCTCGTGCGCGGGCGCCGCCCTCCTCGCCGGCACCGGTGTGCCGGCGGGTGCCGGTATGGCGGCCCGCTTGGCCGGGCGAGCATGATTGAAGCGCGTGAGCGCGCCAAGCAGCCCGGGTCGGCTGCTGAGCGAACGGCCCGCCCAGGTCCAGGCGAAGGTCATGTAGCCGGATGCCCTGGACGAGGCCCACAGGGAGAGCATGTGCGCCTCCTCCGCAGGGGTGGGCCAGCGCCACGGCGGGTCCTCGAACGCCTGCACCACTCCCCAGTAGCGGAGCCCAGCGCGATCGGCCGCCCTGATGATCGTGCGGATCCAGGAGTACCTGCACGGGCCGCCGCGATAGCAGGGGTATGGGTCGAGTCCCACGTAGTCGGCTGCCCCGACCCATAGCGGTATCTGGTCGAGGCTCGCGCGGCCGGAGTTGGCGTCCATGACCATGACGATGAGCTTGCCCGGATCGAGGCCGCGGATCATGGCCGAGCGTGCCCGGTGCTGTGCGGGGGCGTTTGGACACGCGTGCGGGTCGGGCTCGTCCGAGATCACGTAGCCGGCGATCTTCGGATCCCCGCGATGGATGTCGCCCCTCAGCTGGGAGTCCGAGATCGCCCAGTCGCAGCTCGAGTTGTCGTAGTCGCCCACCCACACGAGGCCGCGAGTGCCCCTGGGCAGGTGATCCGCCGCCCAGCGCGAGCCGACGTCGAGCAGGTTCCAGCCGTGGCGGGCCGCGGCGGCCTGGCCCGAACTGGAGTTGTAGATGTAGCGGTATCGAAGAGTGGTGCGGACCCGCGCCACGGCCTCCGACCGCGACCGCGCGCGCTCGGGCCCCGAGGAGGTGGCCTGCCGCACCGCGAAGCCAGTCGCAGCGAGCACCGCTACTGCGGAGATGACGGCTGCACGCCTCACGATGTCGAGCCCGGCGACCGGCCCGCCTCAGGCCACCGGCTCCATCAGCGCCTCCTTCCGCACCGGAGCTTCGGGGTTGGTCGAGTCGCGCTTCCTCGCCACGATCAGGAGCCGCGACGCCAGCCCCTCGGCGTGGAGCGCGCTACACACGGCCTCGTAGGCCGAGACCAGCAGGAACAACGGGAAGAAGAACTCGAAGTACTGCGCCCCGAAGTAACTTGGCCGCAGCTCCACGACCTCATGGCCGTGACCCTCGAACACGGCCTTCATCTCACCGTACGAGCAGCGGTCGTAGATGGCGGGGAAACCGCCGATGCCCACGCACGCCGGGCGCAGCGAGAAGAGGATGGACTTCGATACGCGGTTTGGCAGCAGCCTGTTGAGCAGGGCGAAGAGGCCCCGGCGGCCGGGAATGAGATGAATCGCGTAACCACCGGGCTTCAGCACCCGCTCCGACTCCTCGACGAAGCACTCGACGTCCGCGAGGTGCTCCAGCACGGACCGTGAGGTGACCACGTCCACCTCCCCGTCGGCGAACGGAAGGCCGTCACGAACCACGTCCGCCACCCTTGTCTCGTCCACATCCGTGTTCCCGCTCAACGCCTCGGCCGAGATGTCGACGGCCACGATCCTGACGTCCTCGCCCGGGGGACGGAGGCGTGCAAACGAACAGCGTTTGCCCCCGCCCACGTCGACCGCCAGCGCGCCCTGGCTGAGTTGAGCCGCAACCGTCTGGTCGTACAGGTCCCCGATGCTCCATCGCGCGTGGGGAAGCAGTCGCGAGACGCGCTGGGATATCGAGCGATTGAACTCGAGGAACGACCTGACCTTGTCAGCCACCGTGTCCAAGGCTGCCCAACTCCTTTTTCGTTGTTGAACGGGGGAGCTCCAGGCCTGTCAGGCCTGAGAGCAGATAGAGCGCCGTGAGCGAGAGGATGCGGACGTCCTCGACGAGCGTCGGTCGCTCCAGATACGCGAGGTCCGCCGCCACCCGTTGATGCAGCAGGCGATCGCGGTAGTAGCCATCCGGGTCCTCCTGCCGGGCAAGAATCGCCGGCTCCTCACGCGAGTAAGCGAGCGTCGACGGACCCGCCATGCCGGGACGCACGGACAGGATGCGGCGCTCCTCAGGCGTCAGCAGTAGCGCGTACTCGGGCGTCTCTGGCCGCGGCCCGACGAGGCTCATGTCGGCTTTGAGCACGTTCACGAGCTGGGGCGCCTCGTCTATGAACGAGCGCCGGAGCAGAGCGCCGACCCTTGTGACGCGGGGGTCCCGCGTGGCGCTCACGTTGGGCCCGAGCCGGTCGCCGTCGGCGACCATCGTGCGGAACTTGATCATCCGGAAGGGCCTGCCACCGCGGCCGACGCGCTCCTGCGTGAAGAAGACCGGGCCCCGGGAGTCGAGCTTGATCGCGAGCGCCACGAGCGCGAACAGCGGCGCCAGGACCACCAGCGCAAGCGTGGCCACGACCGCGTCGAATGCTCGCTTGGCCGCTGAGGATGTCATCGCAAGCGTCTCCCGAGCGCCACGAAGCGCGCCACGTCCTCACGCTCGGGGAACGAGAAGTACGAGCCATCGCTTGCGGGGTTGGGCAGCGGCTGCACGGGTCCCTCCCGGAAGCGCTCGATGGTGTCGAGCACCAGGTCCGCCGCCACCGCCTTGGAGGTCCTCATCAGGGTCTGGAGCGTCTCCTCCGGGGAGATCGCGATTTCCCGCTGAGCCACGATGCCGCCCTCGTCGATCCCCGGGCTCATGTAGTGCACGGTCACGCCCGTGCCGCTCTCGCCCTTGGCGAGCACCCAGAAGGTGGGCAGCATGCCGCGGTAGCGCGGGAGCAGCGAGCTGTGCACGTTCAGGCAGCCCAGGCGCGGAACAGCGAGCAGTTCCGAGCCGAACACCTGCGGGCAGGACACCGAGATCACGAGGTCCGGGTCGATCTCCCGCAGCCGCGCGATGAATGCCGGGTCGTTCACGTCGGCGGGCGTGAGCACGCGCGTGTGGTGGGAACGCGCAATGTCCTTCACGGAGCGGTCGCGGGAAACCTTGTCGCGCGCGTAGTGGACAACCTCCACCGCGAACGCCCGTACACCGAACGAGCGGACGAACCGCCTTGCCTGGCTGAGCCAGGAGAAGCGCTTGTAGATCGGGCTCACGACGGCCACCGCGGCGACCTCATCCCCAAGCCGCGGCATCACCTTGCGGAAGAAGATCGGCATGACCGACGGCTCCTCGGGAGCCACAAACACCACCCGCACCTCACACCACCCCCCTCAGGAGCATGAACGGCTCGGCCGCATCCATGCCGGCGACCACCCCCTGGCGTCGCGCGTAGACCTCGATCGCCTCGTACGAGCGCGGATGCGGATAGGGCTGGACCTCGCTCATGTACGTGTCCGCGTACTTGGTCATCGCCTCGATCTTCTTGTCGAGCGTCGCGCTGATGTCCACGAACAGGTTGGGCGCGAACACGGCGCCGGGGAGCGGGGCGGCCCACTCGGTGGAAGAGGCGGTCTCGAAGCACATCACGGTGCGCACGGGGGTCGATGGCGACGGCCGGGTGGCCACCATCGCGGCCGCGAACACCGCCCGGTGGTCCTGGTTCACGTCCTCCTTGAACTGCGTCAGCACGGTGTCGGGCCGCAGGTCCCGCACGCAGCGCTCGATCGGCGTGATCACGTCGATGAGGTCGAGCGAGTCGAGCCGCTGGTCCGGCAGGTCGCAGAACACCACCTCCCTGACTCCGAGCACCTCGCACGCCCGCTCGGCGCACTCCCGCTGGCGGGACGTCTCGGAGTGCCGCGCGGTCACGCCGTCACAGACGATGCAGACCCACACCTCGCTGCCCTCCGCCGTGAGCCTGGCGATCGTCCCACCGGCGCCGAGCGTCTCGTCGTCGGGGTGGGCCACCACCACGAGGGTGCGTCCCGGCCCGTGTCCGTTCGCCCCGAGCAGCATCATCGTGCGTCGGCCTCCGAGAGCGCGCCCGCCTTCCAGGGCCGCCAGCTTTTCGGGTGTCCGGCCGTCCAGAAGAACCAGACCAGCGTCAGCGTGCTCGTCAGGTAGGCCACGGCGGAGGCCACCGCGGCTCCGGTTGCCCCGAGCGGCGGGATCAGGATCAGATCGAGCGCCACGGTGGCAGCCAGCCCGGCGCCCATCGCCCACGAGTTGAGGCCCGGCCGGCCGGTGCCGTAGAGGAAGCCGGTGATCACCCCGGCGACGCCCTCCAGCGCCAGCCCGATCACGATGATGCGGGTGGGTACCACCGCGGCGTGGAACGCAGACCCGTACAGGCCCGGGATCACGACACCGGCTGTGAGGAGCAGCGGCACGCACATCGCGCCGATCGCCAGCCCGGCCCGGGGAATCAGCCGGCGCGCCCGCTCGGCCGCCTGGGACACGTCGACTCGCGCGTACTCGGGATACAGCACATAGGTCAGCGCCATCCCCGGCACCTTGAGCAGCTCGGCGAACTTCGAGGCGATCGCGTAGATCCCGAGTACCGCCGGGCCTGCCATCAGGTTGAGCACGATGAAGTCGAGCCGCAGGTTGAGCAGCGACACCACCCCGCCCAGCTGCGCGCGCCAGCCGTAGGACGCGATTCGCCTGGCGAGCGGCAGCGACGGCCGCCGCGCCCCGGCGAAGAGGCGACGCCGTGTGAGCCTCGTCCACGCGAGCGCGGAGGTGACGAGGTCGGCGCCCAGGAGCGCCGCCACGATGGCCGCGTCACCGCGCTCGCCGGCGGCCGCCAGCAGCCCGTAGGCGGGCAGAAACATGAACTCCTCGTTGAGGATCACGAGATTGGCGCCGCGCATGTCGCTGCTGCCCTGCGAGCAGGACTTCGCCGTGGCCACCGAGAGCTGGGTGAGGACGGTGACTCCCGCGAGGATCGTCAGGCCGAGCGAGAGTCCCTGGAAGAAGCCACCGAGCAGCGGAGCAAACGCGATCCAGAGCAGCGTGCCCGCGACGCCACCCGCCAGCGCCATGCCCACAAGCGTCAGCGGCAGGCGCCGGTCGTCCTTCGCGGGGCCCGCGAGGAAGTACGCAACCGCGCCGGGCAGGCCGCACGAGAGGACGACGCCGAGAAGGCTGGGCACGACCCGCAGCAGGGCGTACAGGCCCACCGCGGGTGGACCGCCAACTCGCGCGACTATCAGGGTGCCGAGCGCCAGTGAGACGAGCGCACCCACGCGGGCGACGATGTTCCCCATCACGAGGCCGGTGGCGCCCCGCCGCAGCTGCCGGATCGCGATCACTCCCGCCCCCACAGGTAGATGGCGGCCACGAAGGCGAAGAGCGTCCAGACGTGCCGGACGTGGAGCAGCTCGTAAACCGTCTCGGCGGCGAGCGTGCCCGCCACGGCCCCAGCCAGCGCATGCGGTCGAGCCAGCGCGCGGCTCCATCCACGCTTGAGCGGCCCCCCGCCCAGGCGGACGGTGCGCGCGGCTATGCCCGACACGAGCAGCAGCAGGCCGAACGCGCCGACCACGCCTCGCTCGAGGATCGCGGCGAAGTAGTCATCGTGGGCCTCCTTCACGTACGGCGCCATCGAATCTCTGAGGCGCACCTCGGTGGAGACCGGCCCAGCGCCGAGCGGGCTGCCCGTGCGGTACAGCCCGATGCTCTCGTGGAGGATGCTGGCTCGCTCGGCGACGCTCGCCTGTCCACGACCCAGGCCGTCCCGGATCACCGTGTAGTGGCTCCCGTGCGCCCACCGCTGGATCTGGCTGATGCTGACCTGGGAGGCGATCAGCCAGCCGCCGATGGCGAGAAAGGACGCCGCGGCCACCGCCGCCATCGGTCCCCGCCGGCGGCGGACGGCAAGGGTGGCCGCCACGGCCGTGCCCACGATCAGCGCGACCATTCCGCTGTTCGACCCGGTGGACAGGAGAGCCGGCAGGAGCAGGCCGTAGGCGAGGATGCGGAGCGAGCGCCGGCGCGGAACCCCTGAGGCCCAGATCATCATGATCGAGATGAACCAGTAGCTCGCCGCATAGTTCGGATCGAACAGGGTGAGGGCCGTGCGGCTGCCCTCGCTCCCGGTCTGCCCGGTGAGGATGTGATTGCGCGTGATGAGACCCACCATCAGGAGCGCTGCCCAGCCGAGCGCGCTGTAGGCCCACGTGTTCACGAGCACTCTCAACCGCCCGGGCGAGGAGGCGATGTTGGCCACCGCCCAGCACCAGATGAGCAACTCCAGATCCTGGGCGAGGGCGAGCGCTCCCGACGAGGGCACCGGGCCGGCAAGTGCTCCGATCGCTCCGCCCGCCATGAATAGCCACATCGCGATCGCATACGGGAACCCCAGTGGGCGACGGCTCGTGCCCGCCCACAAGAGGCAGGCGCAGACGGCGAGGGCGATGAAGACGTCGGCGGGAGCCGCGTTGCCCGGGCCGCGCGGCGTGAGCAGCGGCAGGGTGGCCACGGCCACCGCCGTCGTCACGACGGCCACCCGCTCCCCGGCGGCTGGGTCGGCTCGAAGCCTCGGAGCGAGGCTGCTAACCGGCCCGCCGCGGACCGGGGATGCGGCCTCCATCGTCGCGGACGCTGTCATCAGCGGAGCGTGATCGAGGCATCATCGGCGTCGAACGAGGTACCCGCTGCCCCCTTCACCACGTAGGCGTTGAAGTCGAGCGTGGAGGACCCCGGCGACGCCGGCGAGTAGGTGACGGTCACCTGCTGCCACGAGCTCGTCAGCGTGGCCGTGCTGGTGGCCGTCCCGGCCAGGCTGGAGCCGGCGTATTCGCGGAACCGCAGCCTGAGCGTCGCTCCCGGCGTGTCCGAGCGCACCCAGACGCTGCCCGTGTAGGTGCCGGGGCTCGTGGAGTTCGCCCAGTTGGGAGAGTCGTTGAGCAGGTAGGTGGCCGCGGTCGAGCCGGTGTTCGCGACGCGCGCCGCGAAGCTCCCGGAATGGCCTCCGGAGACCTGCGTGAGCGAGACGCCTGGGTCAGAGCCCGAGGTGTTCCATCCCGTCAGGCCGGTCTCGAACCCGGGGTTGCTGATCATGTTCGTGGGGGTGGACGACCTGGCGTCCACTGTTGCCGTGGCTGTGGAGGACAGCCCCGTGTCGTCGACCACAGAGACGGTGACGGTGTAGGTGCCGGGGGTTGTGTAGGTGTGTGTGGCGATGGGGCCCGGCTGGGGTCCGACGGCGGTGGACCCGTCGCCGAAGTCGAACGTGTAGCTCGCGATTGGGTGGTCGCCGGTTGAAGCGGACGCGTCGGCAGTGGCCTGGAAAGGGACGGTGCCGTATGGCGGTGTCACGCTGAGCGACGCATTCGGCGGGGCCGCGGCGCCGGGCTGGAACTCGTAGGCGCCGCGGTCGTCGTAGGTTCGCGGTCCGATTCCTGTGTTCGGCGTCGCCGGATCGTCGAGGCGCGGGACCCCCAGGACGTCCGTGCCCGGCTGGCCGCTCACGCCCGAGTTCGCGGAGTCGATCGCGGGAGAGCCCGGGCGAAGGCGGAAGTCGCCCGCCGCCGGGTCGTACCAGCGCGGATCGGCGAAGATGCCGTGGGCCTCCTGGCCGGACGCAGCCTGGTAGGCCGCGAGTGAGGAGTAGCTCACCGAGTCCCAGATCTCGACCGTGTCCGGGACGGTGAGATAGACCAGGTTGTAGTCCACCGTCGTGCCCGCCGTGGATCCGCGCTCGATCCGGATGTCGCTGTGCGTCCTGGGGCTCTTGATGCCGTTGTCGACGCTGATGTTGTTCTCGACCGTGGCGCCGGTCGAGCTGCCCTCGACGTTGATGCCCGCCGTGACGTTGTTGTAGGCGGTATTGCCGATGATCCGCTGACCGGTGGTCGTCAGATCGTCTATGCCGTGGTCGCCGTTGTTGTAGAGGACGTTGTCGTAGATGAGCGTGTCGTCGGAGCCCGGATAGGACTCGATGCCCGAGTCCTGGTTGTCGTGGCTGATGTTGCGATCGACGGTGTTGCCGGGCGAGTGGTAGAGGCGAATCCCGGCGGTGGCGCGCACGTAGACCCGCGAGTTGTTGAACGTCAGGTTGCCGCGCAGCTCGTTGCGGGTCGAGCCGCTCGTAAGCATGATCCCGTAGTCGCTGTTGTGGTCCGAGCTGTTGCCGGATACGAGCGAATCGCTCACGTTGCTGAGCCGTATTCCAGTCTTGATCTGACCGCTCACGGGCTGTCCCGCAAAGCTCACGTGATTGCCCGCGATCGTGATGTTCGACGAGTTCGAGACGTTGATCCCGTAGCCAGGCGTGTGAGTGACGTTGAAGCCCTGCACCACCACCCAGCTCACACCCGAGAGGTAGATCCCGATGCCGCTGCCGCTGATCGTGACCGTGGCGCCCGGCGCAGGTGTGAACACGATCGGTGCGGTGGACGTCCCCGATTTCGTGATGGTCACGTTCTCCGGATAGGTGCCGCTGGCCACCTGCACCGTGGTTCCCGGCGCCGACTTCGAAGCGGCGGCCTTGATCGTGCAGAAGGGGATGGCCTGGGTACCGCTGCCGCTGTCCGAGCAGGCGGAGTTGCCGCGGTCGACGTAGAGGGTGGTCCCGGCGGCGCTGGCCGTGCCTGCGGAGAGCACCAGCAGAACGAGCACGAGAGTGAAGAGGAGGATTGGGTTGCGGAGCCGGATCATCCGGATCCCCTTTCGTGTGGACGGAGGTCCGGCAGGCGCCGGAACAGTTCGAGGTGACGGCGGCCGAACTCTGGGTCGTCGGTGAACGCGGCCACCTCCGCGATCCCCGCCAGGGCCGCGTCGCGCCAGCACTCCGGCGGGACTCCGAGGCGACTCAGCCCGTGGCCGAGGAAGCGCCGGAACATGCGCGGAAACCAGCCCTGATGGTCAAGCGCGTACGCCACACCGGCGCCCCATGCGCCGGCCCGGAGCCCCGGATGCCCGCTCACGTGGCGACCGGGGTGAGTCCGGCGGTCGATGTAGAGCGCGTACATGAGGGCGAAGCGGACGAGGTCGCGCACCGGCTCGCCGCTCTGGGCGCCCGCCTCCCAATCCACCACTCCCGAGACGCGCTCTCCGGTGAGCAGGAGGTTGCCTGGCCAGAAGTCGCCGTGCACGGCGGAGCGCCTGACCTCGTAGGAGCCGAGGCGCCCGTGAATCTCGGCAAGCCGCCCGAGGTCTGTGTTCAGCTTGTCGTCGCCGGCGAAGCGCTCGCGCAGCCGGCGAGCGACTCCTCCGTCGAGGTCGAGCGGCGCGAGCTCGCCCGCCGTCTCGCCCTGGAATTCGGCGAGCCAGGCCGAAGCCGCGGCGAAGTCGGCCGCCACGCACCGGCGGGACGCCGTGTGGCGCCAGCGGAGGTAGGACGCGGTCATTGGCACACCGCTCAGAGCCGTGGTGACCATCGAGGGCCGGCCGTCGAGCTCCACCACGTCCACCACGCGCGGCAGCGTGGGCAACGTGTGCCAGGGCTTCAGCCGCCGGAGCCCGCGCAACACCGCTATCTCCGACTCCACCGCCACGGCCGCGGCGTCGGTTGTGGGCGCCTTCAACACGAGCATGGGCCTGCCGCTGACGGGGGCAACCAGGAGGACCGTGAGCTTCGCGTTCGGATCCTTCGAGACGCCGATGACGACCGACTGGAGCCCGGACTCCTCGATGAACCGGCGCAGCGGCTTGGGCGTGCCCAGGGGCGGGCGTACGGAGCTGCGCCGGGGCGGGGCGGCGACCGTCACGTGAGCCTCCCCACCACCATGCGGCCGGGCGCGATGAAGCGGAGTCCTCGCCATGACGCCAGCTTGCGAAGCGCCCATAGCCCGGTGGCGAACAGCCTCGAGAACCGCGGCCGCGGTGGCGCTGTGAGCACGCTGCCGAAGAACAGCCGGGCCGAGTCCGGCGCGTCTTCCACCAGATACGCGGGAGCGACGGCCGAGGGGAACGCCAGGTACTCGCGCTCGACCTCGATGGCCGTCCGCATCGCGAAGGAGCGGCAGCGCCGGATGGCCCCGGGCGCTGAGGCCTGGAGCACCACCGGCGTTCCCGGGGCGAGGGTGGCCAGCGCGAGTCCGAGCGTCCGCTTGGGCTGTCCTCGCGGGAGCTGCAGGAGCACGGCGTCGGGCGGTGCGATCGCTCTCCAGTTCTCGCGCCACCTGTTCTCGCCGCTCGTCACCGCGTCCTCAATTCAGTACCGCGAACGGCCGCAGCCGCGCGACCGGGCGAGCGACTCGGTTGCGGGTCAGGATGTGGAGGACGCCGTCGATGCCGCGATCGTCGAGCTGCGGAACCTCCACTGGGGCCGCGCCCGAGTAGCCGAAGCGGAGCGTCGTCCGTCCCCGCGGGTCGGTACCCGTTAGCCCCCGCCGGGCGAGCCCGGCGATTGTGGCCCCCGCTCCATGGCAGGTGGAGTTGAGGCCATGTGCCGCTTCCCGGTCAGGCACGCAGACGTAGGACGACGTGCGGCTCGTGCCGGGTAGCAGCAGCGGCCGCCCGAGCCGCCCGAACACTGGGTGGTTCGGCTGCGTCGCTGCGTGGTATACGCGGCACGAGTTGTGCCGGTGAACGAGGGCCGTCTCCCCCTCGACGCGCTCCTCATAGATCGTGTTGTGGGGAGAGTCGACCACCAGCCGGGCGTCCACCGGCCCGAACGAGCGCCGCAGGATCTCGCACAGGCTCGCGTAGGTGGACAACCTGAAGGCGAAGCCGTAGTTCATAGCCATCGCGGCGGCGAGCATCAGCCGCTCCCCCTCCGCGCTGTGGCGCTCGACCGGCGGGCAGTCGCGCGAGAAGTAGAGCGCCCGGCGCAGTCTCAGCTCCTCTACGGACCGCGCCCGCCCAAAGTGGTACAGCGGCTTCTGGGCCGCCATCTGCACCCGCACCGCCGGCGGGTAGCGCTTGCGGCGGCCGAACAGCACGCCGAGCTCGCCGGGCAGCGAGCCGCCGCCCCCGTGGAACTGAAGGGTGACCTGCCCGGTCCGCAGGCCAAGCAGCTCAGCGGCCTCGGGGTCGAGCAGCTCCTCGACTTGCTGGAGCTCGATGAAGTGGTTGCTCGGACCGATCGTGCCGAATCGGATCCGGGAGAGCTGGACCACCGACCAGGGCAGCTCGCGACGCGCCCTCTCGCGGCCGCCGAAGCGCCCGATGTCCAGCCGTCCACCCTCCTCCATCCGGTCGAGCTCCCACGGGTCCACGCCGAAGCGGTCCGCGGCGAAGTGCGACCCCTCGGTGGCGGAGTCGATCACCTCCGTCGGCGTCAGGTCGCGTCTATAGGTAGGCGGGTACGGATAGCGCTCCCGAACCCGACCGTAGAAGTCGGTGACCGCGGCGGCGCTGGGGGGTTCCATGTCGAGAGCGACGAGCGCCATCCCGCAGTTGAGAGAAGCGCTCGTAAGCGTGGGCCGGATCGTCTCGCGGGTGGCCACCGCGATACTCGACGGCATCTCCTTGTCGCCCTTGTGATGGAAGTCCGGTAGGACCACCGGCGGCGCCGCCAGGTCCGCCCCCGCCAGGCCGGCCTCCAGCCGCCCGAGCGCCACTGGGTCCGCCGGGCACTCGGGGCCGTCGAACACCCGCGCGGCGCGGCGCGTGCCCGCCCGCTCGACCTCGCGCATGGGGGCGCTCACAGACATGCCCTCGCCTCCTCGCGTGCGGACGGGAGCAGTTCCGCCAGGCGAACTCCACCGCTGCGGGCGAACAGCAGCGCGTAGCACGGGAGCTGCGCTGCGAACGCCGAGGCCACGCTGCTCACCGGGGGATGCGCCGGCCCGATCTCCGTTCCGGCTGCCAGCGTCGCGGCGAAGGCCCAGTATCTCCTCAGCTCGCCGGCCATGTAGGTGCTCGTGACAAGCGCTCTCACGGCCGCCTTCGGGCCGCACTCCACGATTCGCGGCTGCTCGGCGGTGCCGCGCCGCAGGACCACGAGGCAGTCCGGCACCAGCGAGTGGACGCGTCCCGGCAGCGGTGCCTCGCGGCGGCCATGCTGCATCCGGCGTCCGGTCGCTCCCTCCACTCGCAGCGGCTCCACGAGACCCCACACCTCCGTGCCGTCTCCGACGGACACGTTGTCGCCCGTGGAGCGTCCGCCGGCCGCCGCCTCGCGGAGCACAACCGTCGATCGGCCCACTCCGCTCGGACAGGTGAGAAGCGGTGCCGAGCCTCCCGCGGTGGCCACTGACGCGTGCAGCGGAGCTCGCCCCCTCGTGCCCGCCCACCACAGAGCGGGGTACTGGATCAGCACCGCCCGTGCGAGCAGGTGAAAGCGCGAGCGCAGGAGGTGCGCGGCCGCGCGCTGCTGCGCCGGCGGCCGCCACCGATATACGAAGTTCGCCCGCTCGTGCGCGCACGTGAGGCACAGGTCGAACCCGGAGCCGAATGCGTTCTCCAGCACGACCTGGCCGGGACGTCGCCAGGCGCCGCGCGCAAAGAGCTCCCATCCCCGCACGTCGAACGGGGATCGATCGGTCTCCACGCGCACATGCACGGATGCGCCCGTCGGCTGCGCGCGCCGCAACTCCCCGGCGCCGCTCTCGTCGATCAGCTCGGCCACCCATCCGGGCTCGCATTCGATCGTCACGCGTTCGCCGGCCGTGTCGAGCGCACCGCGCATCATGTGCCATCACCGGCCCCCCGCCCCCAGGCGCCGCGGTCGGCGGCCACGGCGAGCGCGGACCCGTATGCCTGGGTCAGGTCCTCGCCGAGAATTTCGCCTGCGAAACGGTCCCCGATGTGCGCCCGCGCCGCCCGCGCCATGCGCGCGCCCTCGGCCGGATGATCGAGCAGATAGGAGAGAGCCCGGCCGAGCGAGGCCGGATCGCCCGGCCGGGCGAGGAGCCCTGTCTTCCCGGGCACCACGATCTCGGGTACGGAGTTCACCGCCGTGGCGACCACCGGCACGCCGCACACCATGGCCTCCACCGCCGCGCAGGGGAGCCCTTCGTAAAGACTCGAAAGCGCGAACACATCGAAGGCCGGCAGGACGCTCGTCGCGTCCTCGCGTTCGCCGAGGAGCAGGCAGCGGCTGCCCATGCCGAGACGGCGGATGAGCCGCTCGGTCTTGGGTCGCAGCTCCCCGTCGCCGATCCACACGAGGTGGACGTCGGACCGCCCAAGGCCGGCGATCGCGCGCACCAGGTCGAGCGGAGACTTCTGCGGGTCGAGCCGGGCCGCGGTGCCCACCACCTTTGCGCTCGGCGATATCCCGAGCAGATGGCGCGCACGTCGCCGGTTGGCCTGGGACGCGACTGGGATGCCATCGTCGATCGGGCTGGCGATCGCACGGACGCGGTCCGGCGGCGCGATCTTGAGCCGGACGGCTTCTGCCGCCACGAACGTCCCATCCGTGAGGAAGTAGTCGGTCATGCGTGCCAGCCGTCGCTCAATCGCGAGATAGCTCCGCCGGCGCAAGGGCGATTGAAACTCGTGGAACGGGAAGCCGTGAATCGAATGGACCACGGCGGGCACCCCCGCTCGACGAGCCGCCAGCCTGCCGAGCGCGCCGGCCTTCGCGCTGTGGGTGTGCACCAGGTCGAAGGAGCCGGCAGCGAGCTGCGAGGTCAGCTCGCTGAGCCCGCGAGCGTCGGCCCACGGGCTGAGGTCGGGGGCCATGTGGCGCAACCACACGAGCTCGATTCCCGCGGCGGACGCGCGAGGTCCGAAGGATCCGCCCTCCGCCGCGAGGACCGTCACGGCGTAGCGCTCGGGATCGAGGGCAAGGGCTCCGCGCAGCGTGATGCCGCCCGCGCCCGCGGTGAACTTCGTGACCACCTGGGCCACCCGCAGCGCGCGACCCGGTGCCGCCAGAGGCGACTCTGCTCGGATGGCTGTGCCGGCCAGCGCCATCGCTGTCGTTACCTCAGGGAACGCCCTGGACCGGCACCGGCGCGGCGAGCTCGTCCAGCAACGCCGCCGCGTTCCCCGCGCGCAGCGACTTGTGGTTGTCGTAGCGGGTCTCGCGATAGTCGCTGATCGCCGCGGACTCCACGGCGAGCTTGACCTCGCGGATGCCGTCGGCGAGCGTGTGCCGGGGCACGAACCCGAGCTCCCTGCGGATCTTCTCGAACGACACCCGGTAGTTGGCCTCCTTCGCCGCGCCGGCCTCCACGTTCACGGACGTGCCGGGTATCAGCTGTCCGATCAGCTCGCCAACGTCGCGCAGAGTGTGGTTCTCACCCTCGAACCCGACGTTGAAGATCTGCCCACGCGTGACCTCCAGCGGCGCCTCCAGGCAGGCGATGATGGAGGTCGCCCCGTCTTCAACATGTATGAACGGACGCCACTGGTTTCCGCCGAAGATCGAGATCGAGCCCTCACGGGCCGCCTTGGCCGTGAGGAGGTTGACCACGAGGTCGAAGCGGGGTCGCGGCGACAGCCCGTAGAAGGTCCCGAAGCGCAGGGCTGTGGGACAGAAGGAGTCGCTCGCCGCGGCGATGAGCACGCGCTCGGAGTCCGCCTTGGTCCGCGCATACATCGACACCGGCGCGGGCTCCGATTCCTCGTCGAGCAACCCGTCGCAATCCCCGTAGACCGCGCAGCTCGACGCGAACACCAGCCGCGGTGTGCCGAGACCGCGGGCCACCTCCCCGATCATCGCTGTGGCATGCAGGTTGATCTCGAGGGTCAGCTGCTCGTCCACGTCACATGACGGGTCGCCCACGAGTCCGCCGAGGTGCACGATCGCGTCCGCCTGGCGGCAACCGCTCACGAGGGACTCGACGCTGCGCATGTCCCCCCGCACCAGGTGCAAGCGACCGTCGTGGTCGTTCTCGGCCACGCTTTCGGTGCCGTACAGGAACGCGTCGAGGATGGTGACCTCGTAGCCGCGCTCGAGCAACCGCGGGACCAGCACCGAGCCCACGAAGCCGGCTCCGCCTATCACCGCCACGTGCCGGCGGCGTAAGGCGGACCACCTTCCCGGCTCCCAGGCCGACCGGCTGTGGCCATTCGCGCCGTTGCCGTTGGAGCCGTTGCCGTTGGCGCCGTGCCCATTCGATCCGTTGTGTCCCATGCTCGTTCTCCCTCCTCAGCAGAAAGCGGTGGACCGTTCATCGGGTCCCCGGCGATGGCCTGCCGGGACGGGATGCAATGGGATGTGCAGGCTCGCGATCTCGTCGCAGATCCTGTCCACGTCCGCTTCGTCCAGCCGCGGATGAAGGGGCAGCGACACGATTTGCGGGAAGACCGCCTCGGCTCCCGGGAAATCCGCGGGGTCGGTACCGAGCAGCTCTTCGAAGTACGAGTGGTGGTGGTTCGGAATGAAGTGCACCGAGCAGCTGATCCCCCGCTCGGCCAGGAGCTCGATCAGCTCGTCGCGGCTCAGCCCGTACGCCGGCTCCACCCGGATCACGTAGATGTGCCACGCGTGCCGGCCGCTCCGCGGCCGGTGGGCCGGCCTGATGCCCGGCACCTCGGCGAGCAGCCGGTCGTAGCGCGCCGCGAGCTGCTCGCGGCGCGCCTGCCAACTCGGGAAGTGGCTCAGGTGCGCGCGCCCGATCGCGGCCTGTATGTCCGTCATGTTCGCCTTCAACCCCGCGACGGCCACCTGATACCGCCAGCTGACGCCCGGCGAGTAGCGATTCCACGCGTCGCGACTCATCCCATGCAGGCGCGCGCGGCGCAGGTGGGCCTCGATGTCGGGATCGTCCGTGGTCACCATCCCGCCCTCGCCGATCGGGAGGTTCTTGGTCGCGTAGAAGCTGAAGCAGGTCGCCGCCGACAGCGTCCCGACGTTCCGCTCGCCCACCTGGGTCCCGAGCGCGTGGGCGGCGTCCTCCACCACCCTGTCGAGCGGAAGTCCCGCGGCGTCCGCCATCTCCTCGACGGGAGCCGGGTAGCCGGCGAAGTGGAGCACGACCATGGCGTCCGGCCGTCCCTCGCGCCGCACCGCGGCAGCGACGGTGGCGGCGTCGGGCATCTGGGTGTTGGGGTCTACGTCAACCAGGATGGGCCGGAGACCGGCATGCACGATCGCATGGAGGGCGCCGCAGAAGGTCATCGTGGAGGTGAGAACCCTGGCCCCGAGCGGCAACCGCAGGGCCCGCAGGGACAGCTCGATCGCGGCGGTGCACGAGGCCATTGCCACCGCGTGCTCCGCGCCCACCCAGTCGGCGAACTCACGCTCGAACTCGCCCACCTCCGGACCGGTGGTCAGCCAGCCGGAGCCCAGCACGCGCACCACCTGCTCGAGGGCCTCCGGTACGACCTCCGACTTCGCGAACGGGATCGGGGGCGCGGCCGGCGCCGCGCCGGCATGCGGGTCGACACTCATGAGCTCTCCCAATCGGCGAACCCCGCGGAATCGTGCCGCGGCTGTGCGGACGAGTACGCGATCAGGCCGAGCAGGCGCCCAGGATTGATTCGCAGCAGATGCCGCGCGGCGACGAACGCGTCTTGCTTGAGCACCGGCGGGCAGACGAGCACGACGCCGCTGCCGTTCCGGCCGCGACTCCCGTGTCCGTTGCCGTGGCCGTTTCCCATGGCGAAGCTGCGGGATTCGAACGGGCGAATCCTGACCAGCGGCTCGTGGCGCCTCGCGCGCGTGACCGACCGGGTTTCACGCAGGCGCTGACTGGACTGGTCCGAGGGCTTGGACACGCCCGCCAGCTCCTCGTCGGCGTCGTAGGGAGCGGCGGCGAGAATGTCGAGCTCCTTGGAGAGCCGGACTGCGTCGATGCCCTCGCCTGCCGCGAGGAGGCAGATCGCCGGGACGTGCTCCGCGCTCGCGGCGAGCCGAAGCCGCTCAGCGATCCGGACCATGTCCCCGAGATCCGGCTGGCCGTCCGGTCCCTCCGCCAGCGTGCCGAGCAACGGAGTGTCGAATTTCGTCGCAAGCGCCTCGCCGCCCACCACTGTCGGACGGACGCTCTCGAGCAGTGCGGCCACGCCCACGCCCAGTATCGCTCCGAGCAGCAGCCCAAGGACCACGTCGGCGGTCACGCCCGAGGAGTCCGCCCGTGCCGGGGGCGAGGCGGAGCTGATCACTGTGGGCTTCGGCAGCGCCGCATCCCCGGACACCACGCTGGTCCGCTCGGTCTCCAACGCGGAGCGCTGCTCGGCCAGGCTGTCGCGGGTCCTCGCAGCCTGATCGCGCCTCGCTCGAATGCCGTTGGCCACCACAGGATCGGTCCTTGTGGCGGCTTGCACGGTGAGCGATGCGACTCTTGCGTCGAGCGCGGCAATCTGGTTGTTGAGGCGACTGATGCCCCGGGCCAAACTCGCGACGACCTGGTCGCTGGTACCTCTGGTCACATCCAGCCGTGCCCGGATGACCCGAGCGGCGAGCGCGTTGGCTATGGCGGCCGCAACGTGCGGATCGCGGTCGCTCACCGAGAGCCGCAGGATGCCCGACGTGCCGAGCGAGCGCGTGGACACGTGATCGGCGGCAACCGCGGTCGCGTCACGGCCACGCACGTGCGCGTCGGCCAGTGCATGGCTGACCAGCGACGGGCTGGTGGCAATCGCATCGGCGGTGTCGGCGATTGCGGTGGACTCGGACTGGCTCTTCGGATCCGGTGTGTCGAGCGTGAGCCTGGTGGACGCGGTGTAGGACTTGGTGGCGCCCGCGTTGGCCAGCAGGCCCAACACGAGCCCGGCGGCGACGAACGCGAGAATGAGCCGCCAGTGCTGTCCGAAGATCCGACGGGTACCTTCGTTCAGCTCCACGTTTCGTTAACGGAGCCGCGCCGCGCTTTCTTTCATACCTCGGTTGAGGGAGCGTGTCTGAGGCCGTGTCAGTAGCGCGTCAGCAACGACGGGCCGAGCTCGAGCGCGAGCCGGCGTGCGCTCTCGCGGCGCTCCCCGGGGCTCAGGTCCGCCACGCACTCCTCGAACACGGCCACGTCGCCGGACCGCTCGGCGCCGCCGCTGCGGTCAACGTCCTCGAGAGCCGCGAGGACCGCCTCGGGCAATCCGGCCTCCACCAGGCCACGCGCGAACGATTCCGCGTTCGCGGCGTCCAGGAAGACCAACAGCTGCCCCGGGGAGCCGGCCGTGGGTAGCGAGCGCCCGTCGGGCGCGGTGTGCAGCACCACCTGAGGTGTCTCGCTCATCCGCCGCCGCTCCTCCGCTTCCCCAGAACCGATGCAGTGGTGCAACTTACAGGCCGGCCGCGAGAGGCGCGAACCTGGACGTCAGCCCCGCGCCATCTCGAACCAGAGGAACACCTCATCACCGTCCCCGGTGCCCCAGCTCGAGGTCAGGGCATCCAACAGCATGGGGGTCCACTCGCCGAGTACCGGTTCCTCGAGCCCCGCGCCGGCACCGTCATAGCGCAGCTCAACCCTGATCGACGTCCGAGAGATTGAGATCTCCACCTGCGGCGCCGCCGTCTCATCGAGCCAGTCGACGCCGGCGGTCACAAGCTCGCTCACCAAGAGACGGGTGTCCTCGTACCGCTCCCCGAGCTCACGCGCGAGCACATCGACCGCGGCTCGCGCTGCCGCCGCGCCTGCCCTCCCTGGAGGAAGTTCTAACCGCTCGGTGCGTGACGGTCCCGGCCGATCGTCCTTGATCGGCAAGCCGCTCACCCCTTTCTTGAGCTAGTCCAAGACCAGCGTACAGCCGACCCCCGCCAGCCGCCATCGAGTCAACGTATGGACGATGCGAGCGTTTAGCGCTCTGACACCCGAGCGGAGTTGATACCTAAGCTGCGGCCCACCTCGGGATCGAGCAGCAAAGCGGCAGCCTCGAAGCGAGATCTCACTCCGATCTTCCGGAACGCCGCGGAGAGGTGTGCCTTCACGGTGCTCTCCGAGAGGTAGAGCTGCTCCGCGATCTCGGCGTTGCCGCTCCCGAGCACGGCCAGGCGCAGCACTTCTCTCTGCCGCTTCGTCAGCGCCCGCCGCTCGACGTTCTGGCTCAGCTCAGCCGGCACCGACACCAGCCCGGAGCAGGCCGCCCGCGCGGCGGGCGCGAGCGCCGTGGCCATTTGCCATTCGAGCACAAAGCCCTGAGCGCCCAGGTCAAGCATCTTGCGCAGCCGGGCGCGGCTCGTACCGAAGCCGGCGATCACCAGGGACGAGCCCGGAGGTCGGGCGCGCAGCGCTCGAACGGACGAAATGTTCCCCTCCGCCTCCGAGAGGACGCAGATCACCACGTCGACCCGCTGCCTCCCAAGCGCACTCAGCAGCTCATCCCCTCCGGCCGCGGCGGCGCACACCTTGATCCCGTCCGACCGAAGCGCGGCCGCCGCGCGGTCCCGCACTCCCGCGTCCCGCGCACACACCGCCGCCACCAGCTGCCGCGCGCCGGTGGCGGAATCAAGCTCCGCAAGGATCGACGCGGCGGTCGAATCCATGAGCTCGACCAAGGGCCGGTTCACGCCGCATACCGTCCTTGTCCCTGGCGGGCGCGCGCGGTGGCAGGCGTGGCCTCGAGATCCGTGAGCGTGCGGCGCAGCGCGCCCCGAGCGCGGTGGTGAAGCCCGTGGACCGAGCTCTCGGACTTGCCGAGTTGCTCGGCGATCTCGCTGGGTGCCAGCCCGCACATGTGCCGTAGCAGGACCACCCGGCGCTGGTCGTACGGGAGCCCGCGCAGGGCCTCGAGCAGTGACTCGAGACGCTCCGATGCTCCCTCCTCGGATGAAGCCTCGGGTGGTTCCAGCGCGCCCCATCCCGTGCGGCGGCGGCGCCTCATCTCGTCGACGGCCAGGTTGCGGGCCACGCGCCTGATCCAGGCCGCGAACGGCACATCCCTCAGCTCGTACTTCTCGATCGTCCGGAAGAGCTTCGTGAACACCGCCTGAGTGATGTCCTCGGCTTCGTAGTCGTCGTGAACGATGCCGCGGACGTAGCGATGGACTGCCTGCGCGTGCTGGACGTAGAGGTAGCGGATCGCCTCGCGGTCTCCGGCCTTGGCCCCGTCGATCGCTGCCCTCAGGCGAGCTCGATCGGAACCGTGCCGCATCTCCTTGCCCGGCGGGAAACCGTTCCGGTAGTGGCTGCTGGGCGTGCGCTCATCGAGTATGAGACTCCGCTGCACCGCCGCTCCCTCCTAGTGGACAACTGTGGGGAGAGCATCAGCGAGCCGAATGGCGCTGGGAATTCGGCGTGCGTGTTACGTACGAATTAGACGATCGAAATTCGGACCGCTGCCCAGGTTTTAGGTTTGGACCATTGACTTGGATGCGCGAATCCTGTTACACAACGCTCACAGGGACTTCTCTGGCCTCATGACCAGCTCTAGGGAGTCGTAGAGAAGGACCAACCGCCACGAGAGGGAACACAGTGACGTCGGACCCCCCCGACGAAACGATTCGAGGCTCGCGAACGGGGCCGCCGGGAAACAGTGAGACCCTGCTGTGGCGCCAGGTGGTGAACGGACTACCGGATGGGGTGATGGTGGTCAACGCGAGTGGGGAGGCTCTCGTAGCCAACCGCGCCCTGAACACGATCGCGGATCGAGCCGATGTGCGGGGCACCACCTGCTGCGAGCTGTTCGGATGCCGTCGTCCGGGTGGCGAGCTCGAGCGCGTATGCCTCACCCAGCGCTGCCTCGCACACGAACCGTTCTCCGAAATCCGAGTCGAGATGCCGCCCGGGAGGCCAAGCTGTGCCGTGTGGATCCGGGCGACCATGCTCTCAGGCTCGCCTGCTCGCGTGCTGTTCCGCGTTCGTCGTGCCGAGGGCTCCTCGCGGGCAGAAGAGGGGTTGGGCCTCGAGTCTCCGGTCGGGCCGCGGCTCGGCATCCTGAGCCTGGGGCGCACGAGGCTCGACACGCCGACGGGACCCGTGGCCGGCGGCTGGCTCGATCAACGCGACGGGCAGCTCTTGAAGTACCTGGTTTCCGAGCGCCACCGCGTGGTCCAGGTGGACGAAATCGCGGACGCGCTGTGGCCCGGAGCAGAGGAGCGTGGGCTGTCCATCGTTCGCCACCACGTCCACGGGCTGAGGAATGCTCTGGAGCCATGGCGCCGCAAGCGCGCGCCGTCGTCGTTCATCGTCCTGATCCCACCGGGGGGTTACGCCCTCGATCGCGATCTCGTTCGAGTCGACGCCGATGTCTTCGAGCGGCTCGCGGCGAGCGGACTGGCGGAGGAGGAGGATCATCGTCCGGCCGAGGCCATAGACACGCTCCAGCGTGCGCTCACCTGGTACCGCGGCGAGTTTCTCACCGAGCTGCCCTACGAGATATGGACCCTTGCGGAGCGCGAGCGTCTACGTGACATCGCGCTCCAGGTGCTGCGGGCGCTCGGACGCCTGCTCGAGAGGCGGGGTGACGTCGACCACGCCGCCGGATACCTGCAACAGGCCGCCAAGATGCAGCCCTTCGACACGGACTTGGAGCGCGAGCTGATGTCCCTGGCAGTGCGGAATGGGCGGCGCAGCGTGGCGATCCGGCGCTATGCGGCGCTACGCATACGCATGCTTCGTCAGTTCGGTGAGGAACCCGACTTCGACCTGGAAGAGCTGATCAGAGCCGCTGCTCCGAGGTAGTTCAGTCCGCAGTATGGGAGATTCGCATCCTCCCCGCATGAGCTCTTGGGGGGCTCGAGCGTTATCCAGGTATGAGCCCTTCCGCAGAGCCTGAGCCTGCGCAGATCGATCGCGAGCTGCTGCGCTCCTTGTTAGAGGATCTCGTGGAACTCCACCGTGAGGACGTGCGGCTGGCCAAGAGGCTGTTGCTCGTTCAGGAGACGGTGGATCGCATGGAGCGCCTGGCCGACCTCGCTATCGACTGCGCGGCCGCCGGCGCCCCTGACCCAGAGGCAGTGGAGCGAGCTGTGTCGGTCGCCGCCGCCGCGCAGCGCACGAGCGACTACGAGTTCGACGCGGCTACCGCCTGGGCGCTCCACCTGGAGCGGTCGATCCGGGTGACCGACTCCGCCGCGGAGATCGTCAAGCGGTTGTAGCCAGGAGCCGCTCGGCCTCTTCGGCGGCGCGGGCGATGAGCTGCTCGACCTCGGCCTTCGGCTCGCGGAACTTGCGAGAGCACGTAGGAGGCGACGATCTCCGGGTCGGTGGAGTCCGGACGGCCCACCCCCACGCGCACGCGCTGGAAGTCCGCGCTGCCGAGCCCCTGCTTCAACGACTTGAGGCCGTTGTGGCCGGCCAGCCCGCCGCCGAGCCGCGTCCGCACCTCGCCGAATGGCAGGTCGATCTCGTCGTGGATCACGAGCACGCGGTCGAGCGGCACGCCGTAGGCGCCGCGCGCCGGGCCGGCCGACTTGCCGGTGTCGTTCATGTAGGTCTGCGGAAGCAGCACCGCCACGCGCGGCCCGCCGGGACCGGTTCGGCCCTCGGTGAGCAGGCCGGCGTACTTCTTCTTGGCCTTCGGAAGCTGCCAGCGCGAGGCCAGCTCGTTCGCCACCTCGAAGCCGACGTTGTGCCGGGTGGCCGCGTAGCTTGTCGCCCGGGTTGCCCAGGCCGACGATCAGCCAGTCCGCCCTGCCTCCGCCGTCGTCCTCCGAGTCGCCGCGGCCTCTGCCGCGCCGGAACAGGCTCAGGACTCTTCGCCGCCGCCCTCTGCGGCAGCCTCGCCCTCGGCGGCGCCCTCTTCCCCGCCCTCGGCGGCCCTCGGCGCCGGCCTCGCCCTCGGCCTGCCTCGACCGCCTCGCCCTCCTCGCCGACCAGCTCGGTCTCCTCCTCGATCTCCGGCTCCTCCACCTCGGTGGGGACGGTGATCGTGGCGATGATCGTCTCCTCGGGATCGTCGAGGAAGGTGACCCCGGCGGGCGGGCTGACCTCGGACAGGTGCATCACGGCGTTGATGTCCATGCCGGACACGTCCACGGTGATCCGCTCGGGAATGTCGGTGGGCAGCGCCTCGATGTTGAGCTCGCGGTGCACCTGCTCGAGCACGCCGCCCTCCTTCACGCCGGGCGCGTCCTCGACGCCCTCGAGCTCGACCATCACCGTCGAGTGGATCTTCTCGATCGAGGCGGACCTCGAGCAGGTCGATGTGCAGCACCTGGCCGCGCACCGGGTGGTGCTGCTGGTCCTTGATGATGACCGGGCGGGCCTTGCCGCCAGCGATCTTCAGATCGATCAGCGCCGAGCCGTCGTGCAGCGCTGCGCGCAGCACGCGGTTGTTGACCTTGAACGGACAGGCAGTCGTCGCCGCCGTAGACGACGCCGGGCACGTAGCCCTCGCTAGCGGAGCCGCTTGGTGGCGCGGGTGCCGCGCTCGCTGCGTTCCTCCACTTCGAGAGTTGGACGTTTGTTGTCTGCCATGCAGTCGGCCAGTGTAGCGACAGGCCGCCGTTTAACCTGCCGGGAATGGCAAAAGACGACTCCAGCATCCCGACCGGGCGCATTCGCCGCACCGCGAAGGTGGCTCAGGCGATCGGCGCGAGCGGCGCCGGATACGCGGGCGCGCGGGCGCGGTCGGTGGGACGCAGCGAGGACACGCGCACCGAGCACCTCGACCGCGCGCACCTGGAGGCGGCCGAGCGGATGGTGGACGCGCTCGGATCGATGAAGGGCGCCGCCATGAAGATCGGCCAGCTCGCCTCGTTCATCGACACGGACTTCCTGCCCCCCGAGTACCGCGAGCTGTACCAGGAGAAGCTCTCCAAGCTGCGCGACTCGGCGCCGCCGATGCCGTGGAAGGACGTGAAGGCGGTGCTCGAGGACGAGCTCGAGGAGCCGGTGGACGAGCTGTTCGAGGAGTTCGAGCACGAGGCCGCGGCCGCCGCCTCGATCGGCCAGGTGCACCGGGCGGTGCTGCCCGACGGCCGCAAGGTGGCGGTGAAGGTGCAGTACCCGAAGGTGGCCAAGGCGCTCGAGGCGGACCTGTCAGAACGCCGGCATGATCCTCCGGCTGGCCAAGGCGATCGCCCCCGGGCTCGACGCCCGTGCCGCCGCGCGCGAGCTGCGCGAGCGGGTGCTCGAGGAGCTCGACTACGAGTACGAGGCGCAGAACCAGCGCACGTTCGCGCGCGCCTACCGCGGGCATCCGTTCATCTATGTGCCCGACGTGGTCACGCGCCTGTCGCGCCGCCGCGTGCTCGTGACGGAGTGGGTGGAGGGCGACAGCTTCGAGACCGCGCGCGACCTCTCACAGGAGGAGCGCGACCGCATCGGCGAGATCATCTACCGCTTCTACTACGGCTCGATCTACCACCTGCAGCACTTCAACGCCGACGCCCATCCCGGCAACTACCTGCTGATGGACGACGGCAAGGTCGCGTTCCTCGACTTCGGGATGACGAAGCAGCTCGACAAGGAGCAGATCGAGCTGGAGATCGCGGCGCTCGAGGCGGCGTTCGAGGGCGACCCGGAGCGGCTGCGCTCGGCCCTCCAGGACCTGGGCTTCCTCGCCAACCCCAAGCGCATCGACGCCGAGCGGCTGATGGAGCACGTGAAGGAGGTCGGCGGCTGGTACATGGAGGACCGCGAGCTGACGATCGACTCGGAGCTCGTGATGCGGGTGATCTCCGCGAGCTCCGACCCCCGCTCGGAGTTCTTCGACGTGATGCGCCGCGAGAACCTGCCCGCCAACGAGATGATGGGCCGGCGCATGGAGGCGGGGGTGCTGGCCGTGCTCGGTCAGCTGCGCGCCACGCGCAACTGGTGGCGGATCGGGCGCGAGTGGTGGTTCTGCGGCGAGCCCGCCACGGAGCTCGGCCGCGAGGAGTGGGCCTATTTTGAGTCCAAGGGAGAGAAGCGGGTGCGGAAGTTCGCCGCTCGCGCGACTACCTAGAAGAGCTGGTTTTCTCCCGCGAAGATCTCGCTCACCGAGCCGTCCGTGAAGATCTGGCGGACGGAGTCGGTGAGGATGTCGCTCGAGGTGAGCACGCGGACGAGGCCTTCGGGCGCCCCCTCGCGCAGCGGCACCGTGTCGGTGACGAGGATGCCGGACAGCGGCGAGTTCGAGAGCGTCTCGAACGCCTTACCGGAGAAGATGCCGTGGGTGGCCACCGCGTAGACCTCGCTGGCCCCCGCCTCCATCACGGTGCGCGCGCCGGCGGCGAGCGTGCCGCCGGTGTCGATGATGTCGTCGACGATCACGGCGCGGCGGCCGCGCACGTTCTCGACGCCGATCACGTAGCCGATCTCCGCGACCTGCTGGGCGGGGCGCTCCTTCTCGAGCAGGGCGTACTCGGTGCCCACCTTCTCCGCGAACTTGCGCGTGAGCTTCACGCGGCCGGCGTCCGGGGCGATGATCACGAGGTCGGACGCCGGGCCCAGCTGATCCTTGACGTACTGCGACAGGATGTTCATGGCGGTCATGTGGTCGACCGGCTTCTGGAAGAAGCCCTGCAACTGGCCGGCGTGGAGGTCCATGGTCACGAGCCGGTCGATGCCCGCGGACTCGAGCATGCGCGCCACGAGGCGCGCCGTGATCGGCTCGCGCGGCGCGGACTTCTTGTCCTGGCGCGAGTACCCGTACCACGGCGTGACCGCGATTACGCGGTGCGCCGAGGCGCCCACCGCGGCGTCCACCATCACGAGCAGCTCCATCAGAGCGTCGTTGGCCGTGAGTCCCTCGCGCGGGTTGCCGCAGATCGACTGGACGATGAACAGGTCCGCCCCGCGGATCGACTCGCTGTAGCGGCAGTAGACCTCGCCGTCGGAGAAAGTCTTGAGGCCCGCGTCGGTGAGGCCGACGCCCATCTTCTCGGCGATGCTGGCCCCGAGCTGGCGGCTGGCGCGGCCGGCGGTGATCATCAGCCGCTTGTCGTAGCCGAACGGCAGGCTCGACGCGAGCGGGCGCGACTCAGTCCCCAGGCTGCTGCTCATCTGACGCCTCTTGTTCCTTTCGCTGGGCGTAACCCTCGACGTTTTCCTGGCGAGCCCGGGCTATACCGAGAGCGCCGTCGGGGACGTCGTCGGTGATTACGGACCCGGCACCAGTGTACGCGTCGTCGCCGACGCTAACCGGGGCGACAAAGGTGGTGTCGACGCTGGTCTTCACGCGTTTTCCGATCTTCGTGCGGTGCTTCTTGCGGCCGTCGTAATTGGCCGTGACGTTGCTGGCGCCGACGTTGGTCTCCTCGCCCACGTCGGCGTCGCCGAGGTAGGACAGGTGGGGCACCTTGGTGCCACGTCCGATGTCCGAGTTCTTGACCTCCACGAAGGTGCCGATCTTGGCGCCCTCGCGGATGATCGTGCCGGGGCGCAGGTAGGCGAACGGACCGATCTTCGCGCCGTTCTCCACCACGCACTCGACCAGGTACGAGTGCGCGACCCAGACGCCGTCGCCGAGGCGCGCGTCGACGAGCGTGGTGTGCGGGCCGATCTCGCAGCCCTCGCCGATCCGAGTGCCGGCGTGGATCGTCACGCCTGGGCCGATCACCGTGTCCTTGCCGATCTCCACGTCGGCCTCGAGCGTGGTCGTGTCCGGCGAGGCGAAGGTCACGCCGTTCACGGCGTGCTGCTCGATCAGCTGGCGGTTGAGGTGGCGTCCCACTTCCATCAGATCTGCCCGCGTGTTTACGCCCATCGAGCTAAGCACGTCGTCGGTCTGGGCGGCCACCAGGCGCCCGCCGCGCTGCGCGATCAGCGGGAAGACGCCGGTGAGATAGCGCTCGCCGCCCGTCTCGCTCACCGAGTCGAGCGCGCCGAAGAGCTCCCCGGCGCTGAAGGCGTAGGTGCCGACGTTGACCTCGCGAATGCGCAGCTCGTTCTCCGGCACGGTCTCCGGGTGCTTGGTCTCGACGATGCGCTCCACCGAGTCGTCCGCGGCGCGCACGATGCGGCCATAGCCGCTCGGGTCGATCTGGTCTGTGGTGAGCAGGGTGGCTGCCGCGCGCTCGCGCTCGTGGCGGTCCACGAGGGACGCGATCAGCTCGGACGAGATCAGCGGGTGGTCGCCCGAGAGCACCACCACGGTGGTGTCCGGCGTGATGCCGTCGCGGGCGGCGAGCACGGCCGAGCCGGTGCCCTCGCCGGTAGTCTGCTCGGCGGCCTCGACGCCCTCCGGCAGCTCCTCGGCCACCCCCTCGCCCGGCCTTGTGACGCAGATGATGCGGCCCGCCCCGGCGCGGCGCGCGGCCTCGATCACCCAGTGGATCATTGGCCTGCCGCACACGGGGTGGAGCACCTTCGGAAGCGTCGAGCGCATCCGGGTGCCGTGCCCCGCGGCCATGATGAGAACGGTGGGCTTGGCCACTGCCGCGGAGCGTAGCCGAGCGCCAGGGTTGCGGTTCAGGTGCGAGGTCGTAGCGGTCGGACACAGCGAACATATGTTCGCGTGTACAGCAGACGGATCGCCCTGTCAGAGGCCCATCTGAGGATGGGCGCGCGAAGAGTTGGGGAGCCTGGATTCGAACCAGATCCTCGACATCCAAAGTGTCGCGTGCTGCCGGGTACACCACTCCCCAAAGTGTCCGGCAGGAGCGTAGCGCGGGAGGTTGGCTCGGCGCCGCCGCTCTCCCGCGAGCGGCGGCGCCAAGTTGTTACTGCCTAGAGCCCGGCCGGGTGGCGCGACACGTAGCCGCGGCCGGAGCGCGACTGTGGCCGCCAGCGGGGACCGCTCTCGCCGCTGCCCGAGGTGTCGAAGCGAAGGCCCGCCACCACGAGGTAGGCGTGGCCCGAGTTGGCGTACACGGTGATCCACTGGCCGCGGCCGCGCGAGCCCCAGCTCTCGAAATCGGTGGAGTCGAGCGGCTTGGTCACGAGGCCGGCGCCGTGGAGCGCATGGCTGACCGCGCCCGAGCAGTCGAACGCGGTGTCGTCGAAGCCCTTGCCGTGGCCGCCGCCGTAGCGGTACGGGGTGTCCGTGATCTCGTTGGCCGCGGCGATCACCTGCTGGACCTCCGGCGGGGCGTCGGCCGGCGCCTGGGCGGTGCGGCCGTCGGTGGACAGTCGCGCCTTCTCACCGGGCGCGAGGCCCGTGGGATCGGGCTCGGAGGCGAGCGCCTGCATGAGCTTGCGCATCAGCGCTTCCTCGCGGATGCCGACGACGCCATCGATCCTCAGATGCTGGTGGTGCTCGAAGCGCCGCACCGAGCGCCAGGTGCCGTGCCCGAAGGCGCCGTCAACGGTGGTGCGGTAGCCAAGGTGGGTGAGCCACGACTGGAGCACCTTCACGTCGTGGCCGCGTGAGCCCTTGCGCAGACTCGAGTCGCCGAACCGCGCGAACGCGGCAGGGGCCGTCGCGAGTGCTGCTAGGACCGTCAGAACGCACGCAAGCCACGCGCGCCCCAGCGGGGCATGTCTCATCGGCCAATCTCTCTTTCGTCACGCCTCCGGGGTTAGCTGACGGGCTCGCGCGGAAAGAGTCGCGCTACGCCTTTTCAGGCGATTCGCCCCGACGAACTGGGTCCCCCGGCCGCCGATACCACCGGAGCGGCAGCAGCGGTTAGGCAAGGTTGGATCGTTGGGTTCTAACGCATTTGGCCGACAGAAGTCGCGGTCGGCCTCAGCGGTCCTTCTCTTCCCGCGGCACACGGCCACCCTCGGCGCCCGCTTCGGTGGCGGGCCCGTGGGGGGCGAGGATGCCCAGGACCCGCATTGCCTTCAGGCCCAGGCCGAGGCGCTCGCGGCCGTCGGTGGAGGACACATCGAGACCGGTGAGCTCCTTCACGCGCTCGAGCCGGTAGCGCACGGTGTGGCGGTGGGTGTAGAGGCGCTGGGCGGTCTGCGCGACGTTGCCGTCCGCGTCGAGGAACGACTCGAGGGTGCGCACGAGCTCCGTCTCGTACTGCTCGTCGTAGGCCACGAGTGGCGCGACCGTCTCGTCGTGGAAGCGGCGCAACTCCTCCGGGTCCTCGACCATCGCGGGGAGCAGCAACCGGTACGCGCCGGTGTGCTCGAAGGCGAGCTGCCCGGTGCCCTGCGCCACGGCCACGTTGGCGGCGAGGAATGCCTCCGCGCCGGCGCGGTGGAGATCCACCGGGTCGGCCGCCGGGCGGCTGCGGGCCACCGCGAGCGCGAAGCCGGACATGCTCGCCTCGAGCTCCCTGTGGATCGCCTGCACCGCGCGCTCGGCGAGCTCGCCGTCGCCGGGAACCATGATCACGAGCTCGGCGTCCTGGCCGCTCGTGCCCCGCCCCCAGCTCTTCAGCTCCACCGCCGCGGCGAGGTAGTTGCGCTCCACGCTCTTCACCCCGCGCTCGGCCACGTTCAGCACGCGCGAGCGCCAGTCGCCCTCCGCGGGCTGGAGCGGAAGGGCCCGCAGCACGATCACGCTGCCGCCCTCGGCGAGGTCGGCGCCCAGCTCGTTGCCGCGAGCGACGATGTTGTCGCGGTCGGTGGCGCGGCGCTCGAGCACGTCTGCGATGAAGGCCGCGGTGGCAGCCTCGCTGGCCTTCGCGGGCGCCTTGGCCCGCTCCACCTCCTGGGCGATCAGCGTGCCGAGCAGGCGCAGCATTGCGGGCGGCGGCTCGTCGCCGCGTGTGCGGTAGCGGAGCTGGCCGGCAGAGATGTCCGCCACGCGCAGCTCGAGGACCTCTCCTTCCGAGAGCACCACGCGCTCGTCCGCCGGGGACGCGCAGGCGACCGCGAGCACATTGGCGGAGGCGTCCACCACGGCCACACTCGCGTCGAGCGCGCGCGACACGGCCCGGGCGACCTCGGGCAGGCCGGCACCGGACTCGACGGCCTCGGAGACGTCGGCTACGGCATCCAGAAATGCGGGATTTGCAGCGCTTTCTTCGCGCTGCTGGGCAGGCGGCATGGGTGGAAGTCTAAGGCGCTTGCTTCAGCTACGGCGCGCCCTCATCGTCGGCTGAAGACTTTTGGGTCCTATAGGACCAAGAAGCTTCAGTCATCAAACGCCCAGGGTCTGCTGAAGTCGCCAGAGCAGCGAGGACCGAGGAGAGCAAGGACGCAGGGAGGCCAGCCTGCAATCGCAAGCGGCCGACCGAGGACGCAGCTATCCGACGGTCCGCAGCGCTCTGGCGACTTCAGCCGGCGTATTGGTCGTAGAACCAGACGATCGCAAACCCGATCCCGGACCCGATCCCCAGCAGCGTGACCAGCATGAAGAGGGTGAGGAAGCTCGCGGCTATGCGCTCCCACACGCGGCCGTAGGACGCCCACGCGGGCGCGAGGATGAAGACGCAGTAGCCCACCATCGCCACGGCGCCGGCGCCGATCAGCGCCCAGGTGGTGGGTGAGAAGCTGTTCACGTCCATCGTTCAGGTCCTCGCAGGGGCAGTTTCGCGCAAGTGCAAGACGACGAGGGCCACTACCGCACAGACGGCGAAGATACCGCAGCCGAGGCCCCATCCACCCGCCACATCCGACCAGTAGTGGGCACGCAGATAGATGCGCGACATCCCTATCGAAGCGGACACCAGCAGCGCCACGAGGATGATCACCGCGCGGCTGGCGAACCCCGGCACCACGCGCCAGCCGATCACCGCCATCGCCACGTAGGCGGTGGAGTAGGCGGCGTGGCCGCTCGGGAAGCTCGAGCCCACGGTGCCCACCAGCTTGCCGCTCGGGCGCGGCCGGTCCACCCCCGCCTTGGTGGCGTGCACGGCGGCGATCAGCAGCAGGAAGCCGAGCGCCAGGGCCGCCAGCTCGATCGGGCGCCTTCGCACCGCGAGGGCGACCGAACCGGCCAGTACGAGCGCTCCCACCACCGGCAGCGAGCCGAGGTCGGTGTAGACCTTCACCACGTCGACGATCGCGTTGGTGCGGGTGCGGTCGGCGAGCTTGAGCAGCGCGCTGTCCGCCGGGGTGAGCAGCGCGGGGTCGCCGGCCAGCGTGATCGTGTAGGCCACGAAGGCGTAGATGCCCACCGCCGCCACGGCGAGCACGCTGGTGAACTCGAGGCCGAGCTCGCCGGGCGTGAGCCGCTCGCCGAGGAAGCGCAGGCGTGGCGCGGCGAACCGGGCCACCGGGCGCACCACGGCCGCGACCGGGCGCAGGAGCGGGCGCTCGCCCTGGCGCTCGAGCCACGCCATCAGCCGCGCGCGCTCGGCCGGGTCGCGCAGCCGCTTGCGCAGGTACCAGACGCCCGCGCCGATCGCCACGAGCACCGTGAAGACGAGCGTGGCGCGGCCGGCGATCTTCGTCACCTGGTCGAACGACTGCCAGAAGATGTAGCCGAGCACGCACAGGCCCGGCCCCCAGATGCCGGTGCCCACCACGCTGTACGGGAGGAAACGGCGGTACGGCATGCCGGACGCGCCCGCGATGAACGGCGCCACCGGCCGCACGAAGCCGATGAAGCGGCCCACCAGCACCGTGGAGCCGCCGCGGCGCTCGAAGTGCTTGTCCACCTGCGCGAGCCGCTCGGGCGTGATGCGCACCCGGTGGCCGTGATTGATGAGGAAGTTGCGCCCCAGCCTGCGGCCGAGGAAGAAGCTCAGGCTGTCGCCGCTGAGCGTGCAGGCCCAGACGATCGCGATCAGCACGAAGATGTTGATCGTGCCCTGGCCGGCGATCACGCCGCCGAGCAGCACCGTGAACTCGCCCGGTGCCACGAGGCCGATGAAGGCGCCCGTCTCGGCGAAGGCCATGAAGCCCACGAGCACGTAGGTCCACTTGCCCAGTGCCTGCGCGAGGTTCTCGATCGCCTTCTGCGCATCGACGTGCGCGAGCACGCCGCTGCCGTACACCGCGAGCCCTGCGGCCACCACCAAGGCGCCCACGAACCGCTCGCCCCCGATGCGCTTGCGCCGCAGAACAGCGACGGCCGCGAGCAGTACGGCTACGACGAGGGCGGCGATTCGGCCAGGGCTCATCCAGAGGCGAGGCTAGTAACGATTCCGCCGGGCACGCCCACCGCGGCGCGCTCCGCCATTGCCGGGCCGGAGAAGATGCCGAAGGCGGTGGGCCCTGATCCGCTCAGCGCTGCCGCCAGCGCACCCGCCTCGCGCAGCTGCCGCACCGGCTCGGCCACCGCCGGGCGAAGCGACTCCGCTGCCGCCTGGAGGTCGTTCTCCACCGCGGCCGCCAGCGCGGCGAGCGTGCCGGCGGCGAGCGCGCGCAGCTTGTCCGGCTCGAGCTGGTGGCGGATGCTCTCGATGCGGTCGGCCTCCCTGTAGACATCGGCGGTGGACAGACCGTCCTCGGACGGCACGAGCAGCAGCCCCATCGCGGGCAGGCGCAGACGCTCCACGTGCTCGCCCGCTCCGGTGACGAGCGCGTGGCGGGGCTCGATCTGGCTGGGCACGTCCGCGCCCAGCTCCATGCCGAGAGCGCGCAGCTCGGTGGCGTCGAGCGGACGCCCTGACAGCTCGTTGGCGGCACGCAGCGCGGCCGCGGCGTCGGCGCTGCCGCCGCCCAGACCGGCAGCCACCGGGATCTTCTTGTCGATCGTCACCTTGAGCGGCGGCAGCCCGGAGTCCACCCGCTCGCGGAACAGCGCGCAGCGCCGCCTCCACCAGGTTCGGCCCCTCCACCCCGGGACACACCACCTCGTCCGCGTCTGTATCGCTGGCCACGACGGTGAGCTCGTCCGCAAGCCGGAGCGAGGCGAAGATCGAGCAGATGTCGTGCAGTCCGTCGTCGCGCGGGCGACCTACCTGGAGGATCAGGTTGACCTTGGCCGGCGCGCGCTCGCTGATCACCCGAGACGCTCCTCGAGGGCCGCGAAGTCCGCGGCCGACAGGCGCTCGGCGCGGGCGTCCGCGGGCTGGCCGATCTGCTCGAGCCCGGCACGCGCGCGGTCGCGGATGCCCGGCTCGGCGTCCGGCGCCAGGGCCAGCGACCCCGCCAGCGCCTTGCGCCGGTGCGCGAACGCCTCGTGCACGAGTCGCACCAGCGCCGCGGTCTGGCGGCCGCGCCGTTCGGCGCAGCACCACCAGCGCCGACTCCACGTTCGGCACCGGGTGGAACACGCCCCGCGAGATCTTCCGTGCCACCTTCACCTCCGCGGACAGCTGCGCGAGCACCGAGGTCGCGCCGTAGATCTTCGAGCCGGGCGCGGCGGCCAGGCGCTCACCAACCTCGCGCTGCACCATCGCCACCACGAGCGTCGCGTCCGGCAGCTCCTCGAGCGCCTTGAGGATCACCGTGGCCGCCACGCCGTACGGCAGGTTGGCCACCACCTTGTTGGGCGGCGGATGGAGCGCGGCGAAGTCGAGCTCCACCGCGTCCTCCAGATACAGGTCCGCGCGCTCGCCGAACGGCTCGAGCGCATCGAGCAGCGGCGGCTCGAGCGCGCGGTCCACCTCGATCACGTGGATGTGCGCCACGCGCTCCGCCACGTACTCGGACAGCACGCCCAGGCCGCCGCCCACCTCGAGCACGACGTCCGACGGGTCGGAGCTCCGCCGCGCGCCCGATCACATCGAGGATGTTGTCGTCCACCAGGAAGTTCTGGCCGAGCTCTCGATTGGGCCGGACGCCGAACTCGCGCATCCGGCGCCTGCTCGCCTGGCCGGTCACCAGCCGAAGACGCGCGCGGCGTTGCGCTCCACCGCGGCGTCGAGCTGCTCGTATGGCACGCCGCGCAGCTCGGCCACGAAGCGCGCCGTCTCGACCACGTTGGCCGGCTCGTTGGGCTTGCCGCGCATGGGCTGGGGCGCGAGGTAGGGCGAGTCGGTCTCCACGAGCAGCAGCTCCTCGGGTAGCTCGCGCGCGGCGGCCTGGAGCTCGACGGCCTTGGGGTAGGTCACGTTGCCGGCGAACGAGCACATGTAGCCGCGCTCCACGCACTCCTCCACGCGCGAGAGCGCCGAGAAGCAGTGCAGGATCACGGTGAGCTGGCTGGCCCGGTCGCGCAGCAGGGCGAACGTGTCCTTCTCCGCCTCGCGCGTATGGATCACGAGCGGCAGCCCGGCGCGCGCAGCAAGGTCGATCTGAGCCTCGAACGCGCGCAGCTGGTCCTTGCGCGGGGCATGGTGGCGGAAGTAGTCGAGGCCGGTCTCGCCTATCGCCCGCGCGCGCGGGTCGGCCGCGGCCCGCTCGATCGCCTCGAGGTCGCCATCGCCGAAGCCCTCCGTGTAGTGGGGGTGGCGGCCGACGATCGCCACCACGCCCTCGAACTCGTGCGCGGCCGCGAGGGCGTTCGCGATCGACTCGTCGTGCATGCCCACTGTGGCCAGGCGCGTGACGCCGGCGCCCCGGGCTCGCTCCACCAGCTCAGCGGCGGGCGTCTTGCAGGAGTCGAGGTGGCAGTGGGTATCGACCACCGCTACGCGGCGGCGGCTGGCGGCTCGATCCGCGGAAAGAGCGGGTCGAGCTTGCCGGTCTGGGCGCCGCCGCCGCGGGCGCCGAAAGACGCGCCGTCGTAGGACAGGTCCTCCTGCCCGAGCGCCGCGAGCAGCCGCTCGGAGGAGTCCGGCATGTACGGGTTCACGAGCACGGACACGAAGCGCAGCCCTTCGGCCAGCGAGTAGAGCACGGTGTCGAGCCGCTCGGCCGCGCCTTCGTCCTTGGCCAGCTTCCACGGCTCCTCGTCCTGCACGAAGCGGTTGAGCCGCCGCACCGCGGTCCAGATCTCCTCGAGCGCGCCGCTGATGTCGACGGCATCGAGCTTGTCGCGCACGCGCTCGTCCACTCCCGCGAGATCGCTCGCCAGCGCCTCGTCCGCCGACGCATCCGGCACGACGCCGTCGCGGTAGCGCCCGATCATCGCGAGCGTGCGGCTCGCCAGGTTGCCGTACTCGTTGGCCAGCTCGGCGTTGTAGCGCGTCTCGAAGCCCGCGGCAGAGATCGAGCCGTCCTGCCCGAAGTTGACCTCGCGGAAGAGGTAGTAGCGCAGCGTGTCGGTGCCGAAGCGGTCCATCACCTCGAACGGGTCGATCACGTTGCCGAGCGACTTGGACATCTTGTGCTCGTCCATCAGCAGGTAGCCGTGGATGAAGATGCTGCGCGGCACCTCGATGTCCGCCGCCATCAGCATCGCAGGCCAGATGACGGCGTGGAACTTGAGGATGTCCTTGCCGATCAGGTGGCGAGCCGGCCAGTAGCGCTCGGTGAGGTCCTCGCCCCCGCGCGCGTAAGAGAGCGCCGTGTAGTAGTTGAGGAGAGCGTCGATCCAGACGTAGATCACCTGCGACTCGTCCCACGGCACGGGCACGCCCCAGCTGATGCGCGCGCGGGAGAGCGACACGTCGTTGAGCCCCTGCTTGATGAACGACAGCGCCTCGTTGTAACGGCTCTGCGGCGTGACCCACTCGGGGCGGTCGGCGTACAGCTTCTCCAGCGGCTCCTGGAAGGCGGACAGCTTGAAGAACCAGTTGTCCTCCTTCTCGCGCTCGAGCACGATCAGGTGGATCGGGCACTTGTTGCCGTCCACGAGCTCGGCCTCGGTCTTGAAATCGGCGCAGCGCGGGCAGTAGTAGCCCTCGTAGGTGCCGGCGTACACGTGGCCGTTGTCGTGGATCCGCTGCACCACCTCCTGCACGACGCGCTCGTGCTCGGGGTCGCTCGTGCGGATGAAGAAGTCGTTGGTCGCGTTGATGCGCTTCACGAGGTCGCGGAACTTCACCGAGTTGCGGTCGGCCAGCTCGCGCGGGGTCACGCCCTCCCGCTCGGCGGCCTGGGCCACCGGCTCACCGTGCTCGTCGGTGCCGGTGAGGAAGAACACGTCCTCGCCGCGCTGGCGCATGTGGCGGGCGAGGATGTCGGCCGCGATCGTGGTGTACGCGTGGCCGAGATGCGGCTCGGCGTTGACGTAGTAGATCGGTGTCGTGATGTAGAACGACATGCGGGGCTCGATGCTACTTGCGGGCGTTCGTGTGGGCCCGGTAGAGCGCGTTCGCGCTGCCACCCGTGAGCTCAGCCACCACGCTCGCTGCCGCGCGCGGCTTGGCGCCCGCGTCGACCAACCTCTCAAGCGCGTCGAGCGCGGCGTCGTCGACCTCGCCCGAGCCCTCCGGCGCCGGCGCCACCACGAGCACCACCTCGCCCTTGGGCGGGGCATCCGCGTAACGCTCGGCCAGCTCGGCGGCGCTGCCGCGCACCACCTCCTCGTGCACCTTGGTGAGCTCGCGGCATACGGCCACCTGGCGCTCGGGATCGAGCTCGGCCAGCACCTTGAGCGTGGCGGGCACGCGGCCGGGCGCCTCGAACGCCACCAGCGTGCCGCCGGGCTCGGCCAGCGCGCGGCGCAGCTCGCCCTTCTTACGCGGCAGGAAGCCCGCGAAGCGCCAGCGGTCCGACGGCAGCGCCGAAGCCACGAGCGCGGCCAGCGCGGCCGACGGTCCCGGCAGCACCTCCACCGGCAGGCCTGCCGCCACGCACGCGCGCACCAGCACGTAGCCGGGGTCCGACACGAGCGGCATGCCCGCGTCGGAGACGAGTGCCACCGTGGCGCCCTCGTTCATCCGCTTGACCAGCTCGGCCGATCGCTTGTCCTCGTTGTGCTCGTGGTAGGACACGAGCTTGGCCTTCACGCCGTAGCGGTCGAGCAGCGTGCGCGTGCGGCGCGTGTCCTCGCAGGCCACGAGGTCGGCTTCGCGCAGCGCCGAGAGCACGCGCAGCGTGACGTCCTCCAGGTTGCCGATCGGCGTGGGGCAGACGATGAGGTGACCGCTCACTCCTGTTTCTCCTTCTCCTCGAGCGCGGTGAGCGCGGTGAGCGCGGCGCCGATCATCCCGGCCTCGCCGCCGAAGTGCGCGGGGACGACCCGCAGCAACTCGCGGTTGGGTGGCAGGCCGCGCTCGGCGAGCACGTCGCGCGCGGGTTGCAGGAGCAGGTCGCCCGCGGCGCCGGCGCCGCCGCCCACGATCACGAGCTCCGGGTTGAGCGCGTTGGCGAGCGTCACGATCCCGAGGCCGAGCCAGCGGCCCGCCTCCGCCAGGACCTCGATTGCCGACTCGTCGCCGTCGTGCGCCAGCTCCGTGACGAGGCCGCCCGTGATCTCGCGACCCTGCTGGAGGGCCTTGCCCAGGCTCGACTCCGGCGAGCGGCGTGCCGCCTCCTCCCCCGCGCGCCCGATCGCGTTGCCTGACGCGAACGCCTCGAGGCAGCCGCGGCCCGGGCAGTCGCCGGGACACTCGGGCCCGTCTGGGTCCACCACGATGTGGCCGAGCTCCGCGCCCGCGCCCGCCGAGCCGCGGTACACCTCGCCGCCGAACAACAGGCCGCCGCCGATGCCGGTGCCGAGCGTGAGCATCACGGCATCGTCCGCGCCCCGCGCGGCGCCCGCCGTGTGCTCGGCCAGGATCGCGACGTTGGAGTCGTTGTCCACCTCCACGGGCATGTCGAGCCGCTCGCTCATCAGGGCCTTGAACGGCAGTCCGTCGAGCGGCAGATGGTTCGACACCATCACCGATCCGGTGGCGAGGTGCACCAGCGCCGGGATCCCGAAGCCGATGGCCTCCACGTCGGGCGCGGCGGAGCGGGCTTCCTCGACGGCGTCCACTATCGTCTCGACCAGCTCAGCTTGGTCGAGCCCGAGGATGCGCCGGTGCACTCGATGGTGCACCACGAGGTCCGCGTCCACCACGCCGCCGAGCAGCTTGGTTCCTCCCGCGTCCATCCCGATCACCCGTCGCGGCGCCATGACCGAACGCTATACAGAGAGCCCCACGTGACAGACGGAGATCCCGGCCTCCGGCCGCAACGGCCCTCGCAGCCCGAGTACAAGGTCTACAAGTCGCGGCCCAGCCTGCGCGACCGCCTGCGCTCCCCGGGCGAGGCCTGGGACCGGCTGCGGCGCAACCGCCAGTTCAAGCGGCGGCTGCCCGGCGAGCCGCAGCGCGGCAGGTACTGGTGGGTCAAACGGGGCATCAAGTACGTGCTGATCGCCGCGGTGGCGTGGGTGCTGCTGTCGGTGGTGCTCTTCTTCATCAGCGCGCAGACCAACAAGGGCCTGCCCGCTAGCGCCGAGCAGTCGCTGTCGAGTGGCGGCAACCTGCTGTCCGGGAGCACGGTGCTGGTGCTGGGATCGGACCAGCGGCCGGAGGGAGTGCACGAGCCGGGCGCGTCCGGCCCCGGCCGCTCGGACAGCATTATGCTCCTGCACGCCGCCTTCGGCAGCGTGCGCCGGCTGTCGATACCGCGCGACTCCTACGCCGCCATCCCCGGCCACGGCTCGCAGAAGATCAACGCCGCGTACGCGATCGGCGGCGCCGGGCTGGCGGTGCAGACGATCCAGAACTTCCTCGGCGGCGGCGTGCGGATCAACCACGTGGTGGAGGTGAGCTTCCAGGACTTCCCCCACCTGATCGACTCGCTAGGAGGGATAGACGTGAGCCTCAAGCGCTGCGTGGTGTCGAACAACGTGTTCGAGACCGGTCACCGCTTCCGGCTGCGCAAAGGCGACCACCACCTGAACGGCCAGCAGGCGCTCGAGTTCTCACGCATCCGCGAGAACCGCTGCGCGCCCAACGAGACGGACATCCAGCGCGCCGAGCGCCAGCAGCTCGTGCTGCAACGGATGCGCGCGAAGGCCCTGTCCCCCAGCACGTTCTTCCGCCTGCCGTGGGTGGCGTGGAACGCGCCGCGCGCGGTGCGCTCGGACATGGGCGGGATCGGCCTGGGCGGCCTCTTCGGCGACCTGATCACGGGCGGCTCGGGGACGACCCACGTGCTGAAGCCGTCCGGGATCGGGCCGGGCACGAGCCTGATCATCTCCCCCGCCGAGAAGCAGGCGGCGGTGCGGCAGTTCCTGGGCCGCTAGCGCCCAGGTGTCGTGCTTTAAGCATGAAATAGATGCTTGAAGTACGACACCTGCGTGGTGTCTCCCTTCATTGCGAGCAGTAAGCGCTAGTCGGACGAAGCGCTGGAGGAAGAGGAGTCCGATGAGGACTTGGACTCGGAGGACTTCGAGTCCGACTTCGAGCCGTCGCTGGAGGACGATTCGCTGCTCGAGGATCCGGCCTTGCGCTTCTTGCCGTAATCCGTGTTGTAGAAGCCGGAGCCCTTGAAGTGCACCGCCACCGGGTGGAACACGCGCTGGACAGGGGCCTCGCAGGTGCTGCAGCTGGTGAGCGGGTCGTCGCTCATGCGCTGCATCACCTCGAAGGTGTGGCCCTTCTCGCAGCGGTACTCGTAGATCGGCATGGCACTCTCAGTATAGGAGTGCTGGCCCCGGCTCCCGCATGGTTCCGTGCGGCTAAGCGGCCTTCATTTCGAGCTCCTCGGCCGGCGTGCGAGGACGGTCCAGATCGTCGAGCAGCGAGATCTTCATCGACTGCCAGACGATCCAGGCCGTCACGTGCGACGTCGCCCGCCAGGCCAAGTTGACCATTCCGTCAAGTTACCCCCCCACCCGGCCGCCTAACCTGGCGCTCACCCGGAGGATGCGGGGTGTTCGCCTCAGTTTTGGCGCGTTGGCGCTCACTCAGCGCCGTCGCTAGGGTTCCATCCCGCATGAGCGCACCTGCCAAGGACGTAGTCACGATGGACAAGATCGTCGCCCTCAGCAAGCGGCGCGGCTTCATCTTCCATTCGTCCGAGATCTATGGCGGGCTGGCCTCTACCTACGACTACGGCCACTACGGCGTCCTGCTCAAGCAGAACGTGAAGAACGAGTGGTGGCGCTCCAACCTCCAGGAGCGCGACGACATGGTGGCCCTCGACTCCGCCATCCTCATGCACCCCAAGGTGTGGGAGGCGTCTGGCCACCTCGCCGGCTTCTCCGACCCCCTCGTGCAGTGCCTCGGCGAGTGCAAGCAGCGCTTCCGGGAGGACCACCTACGGGAGGCGCAGCCCGAGGGCGAGCTGAAGTGCCCGGTCTGCGGCGGCGACCTCTCGCCCCCGCGCCAGTTCAACCTCATGTTCGAGACCAACATGGGGCCGGTCGTGGAGGACGGTTCGACGATCTACCTGCGCCCGGAGACCGCGCAGGGCATCTTCGTGAACTTCAAGAACGTGCTCCAGTTCGCGCGCAAGAAGCCGCCGTTCGGCATCGCGCAGGTGGGCAAGTCGTTCCGCAACGAGATCACCCCCGGCAACTTCATCTTCCGCACGCGCGAGTTCGAGCAGATGGAGATCGAGTTCTTCGTGCCCCCGCCCGACGCGCCCGAGTGGTACCGCCGCTGGTGCGACCTGCGCATGGACTGGTACCAGCAGCTCGGCATCCGCCCCGGCCATCTGCGCCTGCGCGAGCACGGGCAGGACGAGCTCAGCCACTACTCGAGCGGCACCTCCGACGTGGAGTACCTGTTCCCGATGGGCTGGTCCGAGCTCGAGGGCATCGCCAACCGCGGCGACTTCGACCTCACCCAGCACGCCAAGTTCTCGGGCGAGAAGCTCGAGTACGTGGACAGCGCGACCGGCGACCGCTACGTGCCGTACGTGATCGAGCCGTCCGCCGGCGCCGACCGCGGCACGCTGGCCTTCATGGTGGACGCCTACGACGAGGAGGAGGTGGAGGGCCGCGAGCGCGTGCTGCTGCGCCTGCACCCTCGGCTGGCCCCGGTGAAGGTGGCCGTGCTGCCGCTGGTGAACAAGGACGGCCAGCCCGAGCTCGCGCGCAAGATCTACGAGGACCTGCGCAAGCGCATGCCCGCGGAGTTCGACACCGGCGGCTCGATCGGCAAGCGCTACCGGCGCCAGGACGAGATCGGCACGCCCTGGGGCGTCACGGTGGACCACCAGACGATGGAGGACCAGACCGTGACGCTGCGTGACCGCGACTCGCTGGCGCAGGACCGCATAGCGATCGACCAGCTCGCCGAGGAGCTGGAGCGCCGCCTCGCCGCCGACTGGAAGAGCCCGAAGCTCTCGAGCTAGTCGTCCGCGCCCAGCAGGAAACGGGCGGTTCGGATGCCCAGCTCGAAGGCGGAGTCGCTGTCCCAGTCCGGATCGGAGATCAGCTGCATGGTGATGCCGTCGCCGAGGCCGAGCAGGACCGAGGCCACGTTCTCCGGCTTGTCGCGCAGCTTCACCACGCCGGCGTCGTGCTTCTCGCGCAGCGCCTCCGCGATGTGGTCGCGCGTCTGCCTGAAAAGCTGGGCCATCTCCGCGCGCAGCTCCTCGTTGTGGCGCGAGGCGCTGAACATCTCGTAGATCACGGCCTGCGACGCGGGGTCCTCGGCCAGGAAGCTCCGCACCTGCGTGACCAGCACCTCCACCACCGCGTCGAGCGTGGCGGCCGGCGCGAGGTTGCGCTCCAGCGTGGCCACGCGCAGCTCGGTGTCGTGGCGCACCACCTCGACGAGCAGCCGCTCCTTGGAGCCGAAGTAGTAGTGGAGCAGCCCGCGCGAGACGCCGGCCTCGCGAGCCACGTGATCGAACGTCGCGCCCGCGGCTCCGCGGGTGCCGACGCTCTGCCTCATGGCCGCGACGATCCGCTGCGCCTTTTCGCTCTCTAGCTTGCGCTCCCCCTGCTCGGGGTGAGTGGAGGCCCCCATTGGGCCCCACTCTAGTCGGACGACCAGCCAGCGCAACCCTGCGCCCCGACGTTGCAAAGAGGTAGCCTCGCGCGCTGATGGCGCGGCCCGTCGTACAGCTCGTGGCCACCGGCGGGACAATCGCCATGACGGGCTCGCCCGCGCGGCCCGCGCTGAGCGGCGACGAGCTGGTGGCCGCCGTGCCGGAGCTCGGGGAGCTGGCGGAGCTGCGGGTTCATCAGCTCTCGAACGTGCCGGGGGTGAACCTCGATCCGGCCTCGATGGCGCGCGCCCTCAACACGGCCTGGGAGGCGGTGGTGGCGGACGGCGTGGCGGGCGCGGTGATCACGCAGGGCACCGACACGATCGAGGAGACCGCCGAGCTGGCGCGGCTCACCTGGGGTCGCGACGAGCCGCTCGCAATAACCGGCGCTATCCGCACCGGCGGCTCGACCGGCTCGGACGGCCCGCTGAACCTGCTCGACGCCGTGCGCTTGGCGGTGGCGCCCGCGGCGCGCGGCCTCGGGCCGGTGGTGGTGTTCGACGGCCTCGTCCATCCGGCCGCCGAGGTGGTGAAGTCGCACAGCTGGCGCAGCGACGCGTTCGGTTCAGAGGCCGGTCCGCTGGCCGAGGTGCGCGAAGGGCGCGTGCGCGTGGTGCGGGCGCTGCCCGAGCGGGGCGACGCGCTGGCCGACCCGGGCCACGTGGGCCCCGCCCTGCCCGGCGCCCACGTGCCGATCGTCGCGGCCGCCGCCGGGATGGACTCCCGTGCGCTCGCGCAGGACGCCGCCGGGCTCGTCCTGATCGGCCTCGGCGCCGGCCACCTGCCGGAGACGATGCTGCCGGGCATCGACCGCGCTGCTCGCGAGTGGCATCCCCGTTGTGGTGTGCGCGCGCCCCGGGCGGGGCGGCACGCTCGAGCGCACGTACGGGTTCGAGGGCTCGGAGACCGACCTCGCCGAGCGCGGTGTGATCCTCGCCGGCGCGGCCTCGCCGTGGAAGGCGCGCATCCGCCTGCTCGTCGCCCTCGCACTCGGCCGCGACCCGCGCGAGCTGTTCTGACAAGTCTCCCCCGATGAGGTATGGCGAGAGCGGGCCTGCGGGCCTACCGTGGATCTTGCATCTGTCAATCAGGCGGGTGCCCGAAGTATCAGGCGCAGGAAGCTTTCCGGGCGGGCCCAAGGGCTCGCCCGATTGCGTTTCGAAACGAAAAGGGCGCCCACTGGGCGCCCTCTCCGAAAGCGAGGTCGGCGCCGGCTACGAGGTGCTTCCGACCGGCGCCGCGTTGGTGCTGCTCTGCTCGGGCGAGGTGGTGGAGCTGTACTCGAACTCCTCCTCCGACCCGAACAGCACGTCGAGCACCTTGGAGCGAAGCCCCTCGTTGAGGGCGATCGCGAGGCCAGCGCCCACGACCAGCAGCATCAGCCCGCGGCCGCGCTTGCGCTTCTTCTTGCCCTTCTTCGCGTTCTTCAGCGAATCGGCAGCCTCGCGCAACGACGTAGCCGCGTCGCGGAGCTGCTTCTGGGTCTTCTTGTCCTCGGTGATGGCCTTGACCGGCCCCTTGCCGTTGGACATGCGGCTGTACGCCTTGCGCGCCGACTCGAAGGCGGTCCGTACGTTCTCGCGCAGCTCCTCGTCCTCGACGATGCGCTGCACGTACGGGTTGTCCTTCACCGCCTTACCAGCGGCTACGGCGCCCGCTCCGGCCTTGGCGGCCTGCTTCTTCTTCGATGCCATGCGTCTCCTCGGGTCCGTTGCCAATGGGGAGACTACCCAGGTTCGCTTGCGCGAACCAGGGGAGAGGGCAGCGCGCCTACTCCTCAAGCGCGAGCTTCAGCACCTGGTCGACCTTGGAAGCGAACTTGAACTCGATGCCCTTGCGCAGGTGCGGCGGCAGTCCTCGAGATCGGGCTCGTTCAGCCTCGGGGCGATGACGGTCTTGATGCCGGCGCGCTGCGCGGCGAGCGCCTTCTCCTTCAGGCCGCCGATCGGCAGCACCTGGCCGGTGAGCGTGATCTCGCCGGTCATGGCGACGTCGGAGCGCACCGGCCGGCCGGTGACGAGCGAGACGAGCGCGGTGGCGATCGCGACGCCGGCGCTCGGGCCGTCCTTGGGGATGGCGCCGGCGGGCACGTGCATGTGGATGTCGTGCGTGCGCAGCCATTCTTCGGGCTTGTCGACGCCCCACTTGCGCGCGTTCGCCTTCACATACGAGAGCGCGGCGGCGGCCGACTCCTTCATCACGTCGCCGAGCTGGCCGGTGATCTGAAGGCGGCCGTCGCCGGGAACGCGCGTCGCCTCGATGAACAGCACCTCGCCGCCCACCGGCGTCCACGCGAGCCCGGTCGCCACGCCCGGCTGCCTCGTGCGCTCGCGCCACCTCGTGGAGGAACGCGGCGCTTGCCGAGCAGCTCGACGCACCTGACGCTCGCGGATGACGCGCTTGCGGGTGCGCGTGCCCTCGGCGAACTCGCGCGCGACCTTGCGGCAGATGGCGCCGATCTCGCGCTCGAGGTTGCGCACGCCGGCCTCGCGCGTGTAGCCGTCGATGATCAGCTTGAGCGCCTCGGGCGTGAACTCGATCTTCGACTTGTCGAGGCCGTTGCGCTCGATCTGCCGCGGCACCAGGTAGCGCTTGGCGATCTCGAGCTTCTCCTCCTCGGTGTAGCCGGCGAGCTCGATCACCTCCATGCGGTCGCGCAGCGGCCCGGCGGCATCGGGTCGAGCATGTTCGCGGTGGTGATGAACATGACCTGCGAGAGGTCGAACGGCACGTCCAGGTAGTGGTCGCGGAAGGTGGTGTTCTGCTCGGGGTCGAGCACCTCGAGCATCGCGCTGCGCCGGGTCGCCGCGGAAGTCCGCGCCCATCTTGTCGATCTCGTCGAGCATGAACACGCGGGTTGTTCGAGCCGGCGTCGCGGAGCGCCCGGATGATCTCGCCGGGCAGCGCGCCGATGTAGGTGCGCCGGTGGCCGCGGATCTCCGCCTCGTCGCGCATGCCGCCGACGCGAGATGCGCTCGAACTTGCGGCCCAGCGCCGCGGCGATCGAGCGGCCGAGCGACGTCTTGCCCACGCCCGGCGGCCCGACGAAGCAGAGGATCGAGCGAGCGCGCGTCCGGGCTTGAGCTTGCGCACCGCGAGGAACTCGAGGATGCGGTCCTTGACCTTCTCGAGGTCGTAGTGGTCGCGGTCGAGCACGCGGCGCGCGTGCTTCAGGTCGAGGTCGTCGTCGGTGCGACTTCGACCACGGCAGCGAGGCGATCCACTCGAGGTAGGTGCGGATCACGCCGTGCTCGGGCGACTGCGGCGGCAGGCGCTCGAAGCGCGGCCAGCTCGCGGTCGGCCTACTTCGCGCGCGTCGTCGGGCAGCTTCGGCCGCCTCGATCTGCTCGCGCAGCTCGTTCGACCTCGGCCTGCACCTCGTCGCTCTCGCCGAGCTCCTCCTGGATCGCCTTGAGCTGCTGGCGCAGGAAGTACTCGCGCTGGGCCTTGTCCACCTCGGACTGGACCTGCGACTGGATCTTCGTGCCGAGCGCGATCACCTCGAGCTCGCGCGCGAGGAACTTCGAGAGCAGGCGCAGGCGCTTGGCCACGTCGCGCTCCTCGAGCAGCTGCCTGCTTCTCCTCCACGCTGATGCGCAGCGCGCCGGCGATCATGTGAGCGAGCTCCGAGGGGTCGTCGAGGTTGGCGAGCGCCACCGACAGCTCCTCGGGCAGGTACGGGGCCTGCTCGATGATCTGCGCGAACGTGTTCTGCACGTTGCGCTTGAGCGCCTCGAGCTCGGACGACTCGGCGCGACGATGTCCGGCTCCTCGGTGATCGCGCGCGATGAGGTACGGGCTCGTAGCGACGTAGTCCTCGATGCGCACGCGCTGGGTGCCCTGCACGAGGATGCGCAGCGTGCCGTCGGGCACCTTCATCATGCGCGCCACCACGCCGACCACGCCGACGTCGTAGAGATCGTCGGGGCCGGGCTCGTCGAGCTCCTCGTCGCGCGAGGCCACCATCACGAGCATCCGGTTGCCGCCGAGCACGTCGTTGACGAGATGCACCGAGCGCTCCTGCCCGACCGCCAGCGGCGTGAGCGTGTCCGGGAACGTGACGGCGTCCTTGAGCGGCAGCACCGGCAGCGCCGGCGGCACCGCCGGCATCGCCGTCGGGCCCGCCGTTGCGGACCCACCTGCGGGAGCTGGATCGTCACTCCGGCCCCACCTCCGGCCGCTGCTTGCCCTCGATCGGCACGCGCCGCGCTGCCTCGTCCTGGCGCACGAGCGGGATGTCGATCCGCAGCACGCCGTCCTCGTAGGTGGCCTGTGCGCGCTCCGACGTCGACGTCGGCGCCCAGCTCCACCACGCGGCGGAACGGGCCCTGCTCGATCTCGATCTGCTGGTACAGGCGGCCCTCGGCCTCCTGCGTCAGGCGCTCGCCGCTGATCAGGAGCTGGCGACCGCGGATCTCGAGGCCCGACCTCGTCGATGTCCACCCCGGCGAGATCGACGTTGACGACGGCCTTGGGCGGGTCGCCGCAGTAGTAGACGTCCACGCGCGGGGAGAAGCCGCGCGCGCGGGGCGAAGCCGCTGCGCTCGAAGACGTCGCCGAACAGCTCGTCGATCTCGCGGCGCATGCGCTCGAAATTGGCGAAGGGATCGTGTCCAAGAGGCATGGCCTCGAAGACTAATGACCCGTTGTCAGAGCGAGTAGACGGCGCCTTCTGCAGGCCACCTCGACGGGTCCGTCGAACACCGCCTCCGCCTCCTTGCGCGCCCACAGGTGGTCGAGCTCGTCCGAGATGTGGGTGAGCACCACGCGACCGACGCCCGAGTCGCGCCCGTGCTCGCCGGCCTCGCGCGGGGTGAGGTGGCCGCGCTCGCCGTCACGTTCCGGGCGCGGGAGCGTGGCCTCGATCAGGAGCAGGTCGGCGCCCTTGGCGAACTCCACGAGCTCCTCGGTGGGACGCGAGTCGGCGCCGAAGACGAAGCTGCCGCCGCCGTTGGACGACCTGACGGAGATGGCGTAGGTCTCCTGGAAGTGCGGCACCTCGCAGAAGCGGAAGCGGAAGGGACCGACCTCGGGCGTGGAGCCGGCGGCGTACTCCTCGAGCTCGAACGCCTTCTCGATCAGGTCCTGGCTGCCCCACGCGCCCACGACCTGGCGGAACACCTCACGCGCGCGCGGGGGCGCGATCAGCCGCGGGCGGGCGGGTGCATCGGTGCCCGGCCAGCGGTCCACGGGCACGGGCTGCTGGCGCGGCGCGTAGGTGAGCGCGTATGAGTACGGCACGAGGTCGAGGAAGTGGTCGGCGTGCAGGTGCGAGATCAGCACGGCGTCCACGCGCGTGTAGTCGCGGTAGCGGCGCAGCTTGGAGAACACGCCGTTGCCGCAGTCGATCAAGACCGTGGCCCCGTCCTCCTCCAGGAGGTATCCCGAGCACGCTCCCCCCGCGTCTTGCCAGGACGGCGACTTCCCCAGAACCGTCAACCGCATCTTGGAAATGTCGCATATTGCGGGCCTTCGGCCCGCGGTACGGGGACTGCCGCCAGCTCCCCGCGTCAGGCGTGATCGTCAGGAGGATGGAGGCTCGGAAAGATCCGAGCGGCTGACGCTCGTCGAGCTCGAGACCTTGCGGGGAGGCGCAGCGCTGCGGGCGATGGCGGCGACGTGGGCGGCGAATTCGCGCTCGAACTCTGGCCACCAGGCCGGTCCGTCAGGGGTAGGCGGCTCGGGCGGCGGTCCTCCGGATCCGCCGTCCCCGCCAGAGTCGTCGGAGTCGTCGCCACGACGCAAGAACCAGACGCTCAGCCCCGGCCAGAGAACAAGGAGGGAGACCAGAACCAGCGTCGCCCATCCGTCATGGGCCGCGGCTTGGGCGTGCACGGCACTTGAGGAGATGGCGGCGGGAATCACTATCTGGCTCGCTCCTGGACGAGAGCAGCATCGACCGCAGCGATCGACATGGCGTCATACGAATCGGGTGAGGCTCGCCGGCGGCGAGGAAGCGTCCCAGCCTCGCGGCTAGCTCGGCTGCGGAAATGCGTACGCCGTCCGCGTCCGCTCCGTGCGGAACACGAAGGCCAGCTGGCGCTCCGGCTCGAGGTTGCGCTCGGCCGGGCGGTAGGTCGGGCAGGGCTCCTGGAGTCTCAGCGCGCAGAGTCCGTTCTGGTGGAAGTAGCAGTCCTTGCAGCTCACGCGCTTGGCCATCGACCTGTTTCGCCCCCTGGTGTTGCCTCTGAACGAGTCCGGTGCTTCGCGGCCCATTCTTAAACACTTCGCCCCCCTCGGGGAGGGGCGGTTCCCGCAAATGCCGTGCTTTTCTTCTCCCTGCAATTTGGATGTTTTTGCCGTGGCTCGCGGTAATGCCCCGCTCTTTGCGTAGGTTTCGCGGATGCCCGAGCTCGTCACCGGCGCGACCGGATACGTCGGCGGCCGCCTGATCGAGCGGCTGCTGCGCGAGGGACGCCCCGTGCGCGCTCTGGCCCGCAACCCGTCGCTGCTCGAGGCGCCGCCAGAGGTGAAGGCGGTGAAGGGGGACCTCGTGTCCGGCCGGGGGCTGAAGCGCGCGCTCGACGGAGTGTCGGTGGCCTACTACCTCGTGCACTCGATGGAGCCCGCGGCGGGCGCCGACGGCGACTTCGCGAGCCGCGACCGCAAGGCCGCTGAGAACTTCGCGCGCGCGGCGGAGGCGGCCGGCGTGGAGCACATCGTGTACCTCGGCGGGATGGTGCCGAGCCTGGACGACGGCGCGCTGTCGCCGCACCTGGCCTCGCGCCTCGAGGTGGAGCGGATGCTGCTCAACGCGCTCCCCGGGTCCACCGCCCTGCGGGCCTCGATCGTGATCGGCGCCCGCTCGTCGTCGTTCCGCATCCTCGTGCGGCTGGTGGAGCGGCTGCGGGTGCTTCCCTTCCCCGCCTGGCGCGACCACCGCACGCAGCCGATCGACGAGCGCGACGCGATCGAGTACCTCGCACGTACCCCGTTTACGCCGGCCGCAGCAGGGAAGTCGCTCGACATCGCGGGTCCCGACCTGATGTCCTACGGCCAGATGATCGAGCGCATCGCCGACCTGATGGGCGTGGGCCGCACGCCTCTGCGCCTGCGCGCATCAGCCACTCCGCTCGCGAGCGCGGTTGTGAGCGCGATCGTGGATCAGCCGCTCGAGCTTGTCCGACCCCTGATGTACTCCTTGGAGCGTGACCTCCTGCCGAGGAACGATTCGGCACGCGAGCTCTACGGCTTCCGCGTTCACTCCTTCGACCGGGCAGTGGAACACGCCCTCGCCGAGTGGGAGGGGCGTGAGGAGCTCGCCGCGCGATGAGAGTGGAACGCACGATCGAGATCGACGCGCCCGCCGAGCGGGTATACGACCTCGTGATGGATCCGCGCCGCCTCGGAGACTGGGTGACGATCCACGCGGGGCTGAAGGACGCGCCGAGTGGGGAGCTCCGGAAGGGCTCCGAGCTCGTACAGTGCCTGAAGCTCGCCGGCCGCCGCTTCGACGTTCACTGGGAGGTCGTGCAGGCGGAGAAGCCCAAGCGAGTGGTGTGGGAGGGCAAAGGACCAGTGCACTCGCGGGCGAAAGTTGTCTACGACCTCGACCCGGATGGAGATGGAAAGACTTGCTTCTCGTACATGAACGAGTACTCGATGCCGGGAGGTCCGCTGGGACGCATCGCGGGAGGCGTGCTCAAGCACACGGCCGAGCGCGAGTCGGAGAAGACGCTCGAGGAGCTCAAGCGAATCATGGAGGCGCAGAATGACCCCGCCTGACGAGCGCTGGTCGCCGTTCGCACGGCCGCCCTGGCGGGACTGCCGCGCCGCCGCCGAGGCAGTCCTGCGCGCGCGCGAGCTGGAGCAGTGCGCACTCGACGAACTGACGCAGGAGCGTTACACCGACGTCCGCGGGCGCAACCCGCACGTCGGCCTTCCCCGCGACACGACCATCGAGCGCGCCTGCGGCTCGTGGAGTGGCGCGCTCGAGCAGGCCGCGGCGCTGGCGTGCAGCGCGCTACGGCTCGGCTTCGTGGAGGGCTAAGCCGCGCCTAACCCGGGATCCTGGCCTCGTCGACCCGGTAGTGCCCTTGCTGCGGGTCGCCGGGAATGGGAACGTTGAAGAACACGCGGTTCGCGGTCTGCTGCGCCACCAGCGGGAGCGCGGATGACCCGAAGTTCCAACGCACCCGGTATCTGGTCCGTAGGACAAACGCGCGAACGGATGCGCCGCGTGTCCACACAGCGGCGCTGGGGCCGAGCGATGGCCACGTGCAGCCGCCCGGGTAGCACCCCTCGAGGCGGACCTGCCGCCGCCCTCGGTGGCGAAGGACGAGGGTCCTGAAGTCGTCGAGCCCCGGTCCCGTGCGCAGCAGTCGGTAGTCCCCGAAGGTCCCCAGCAAGCCGTGTGGCGCGCGGGGCCGCGGGTTGAGCGCGCCGGTGTCGAGGTCGCGCGGAATCTGCGTACCAAGGTCCTCGCCGTAGCTCACGACACGCCCGGTGCCCCATTCGATGTAGATGGCCGTGGAGCCATGCTCCTCGTAGCCGGCAAGCCAGCGCTTGCCGATGGAAGTGAAGGACAGCTCCTCGAACACCCGGGGCCCACCCGGGACCTTGAACAAACTGCCCGACCAGGCGCGCAGCACATAGGGCTGCTGGGTGTCGAACGGCGCCGGGCAGTTCAGGAGGAAATAGCCGGCCGCTCCACCCTCGACGTCGCACCCGGGCGCGAGCGACAGAACGCGCCGCGCCCCACTCCGCGTGTCGATCACCGTGGCGGCCCCGGCCGGCGTGACAAAGACCGCGTAACGAACGTTGTCGGTGACCAGCCGGGAGGACAGGTCGGCGGCGACGGTGTGAAGTGGCGGCGGCGCGCCCAGCGCGGGCGCCGCAACCACAAGGATGGCCAGGGCGATCCCCACGAGCCACTTCATCACTCGCGGAAACCTGCCCGGTCCCCCGTAGTTGCGCCGGCCGACGGCGAACGGCGAACTACAGCCCCGCCATCGCCTCCACCAGCTCCTTCACCGCGCCCGCCGACTTCTCGAGCTGCTGCTTCTCGTCGTCCTCGAGGTCGATCTCGATGATCTCCTCCACGCCCTCCATGCCGAGGCGCACCGGCACGCCGACGAACAGGCCGTCGATGCCGTACTCGCCCTGGCAGAGCGCCGCGCACGGAAGCACGCGCTTCTGGTCGAACACGATCGAGTCGCACATCTCGGCCACCGCCGCGGCGGGCGCGTAGAACGCCGAGCCCTTCTGGAGCAGCTTCACCACCTCGGCGCCGCCGTCGCGCGTGCGCTGCACGATCTCCTCGATGCGGCTGTCCGAGATCTTCTGGCGGATCGGCACCCCGGCGACGTTGGAGTAGCTCACCACGGGAACCATCGTGTCGCCGTGGCCGCCGAGCACGAAGCCGGTGACGTCGCGCACGGACACGCCGAGCTCCCAGGCGAGGAAGGTGCGGAAGCGCGCCGAGTCGAGCACGCCCGCCATCCCGATCACGCGCTGGCGCGGGAACTGGGTCACGTCGGAGGCCACGTGACACATCGCGTCGAGCGGGTTGGTGACCACGATGACGATCGCGTCGGGCGAGCGGTCGGCCACCTGCTTTGCCACACCCCCCACGATCTCCTTGTTCTTGGCGAGCAGGTCGTCACGGCTCATGCCGGGCTGGCGGGGGAAGCCTGAGGTGATCACCACGATGTCCGAGCCGGCGGTCTCCTCGTAACCGTTGGTGCCCACGAGGTTGGCCTCGTAGCCCACCACCGGGCCGGCCTGGTTGAGGTCGAGCACCTTGCCCTGCGGCATGCCCTCGACGATGTCCACCAGCACCACGTCCGCGTAGTCACGCTCCGCAAGACGTTGTGCAGTGGTTGCACCCACATTGCCTGCACCTACTACAGTTATCTTGTTCCGCATTACCTTTACCTCTATCTATTAATTCGGATTTCTAAGGAGTGAAATGGCCGACTTCCTTGCCGAGAAGCGCGCCGAGATTGACAACAGGCTCAAGGAGCTCCGGCCGCTTCACGAGGAGTACCTCAAGCTCGAGCGCGCGAAGGCCGCTCTGGACGGGGTCGACGGTCCGCGGCGTGGCCCCGGCCGCCCGCGCGGCTCCGCCACGGGCAGCGGCGGCACGAGGCGCCGCCGGCGCCGGCGCGGCGCAACCCGCGGTGACGAGGCACTTGCCCTCATTCGCCAGAACCCCGGCGCCACGGTCAGCGAGCTGGCGCAGATGATGAACATCAGCCCTCCCAATTACCTGTACCGGGTGATGGCCAATCTCCAAGCGGACGGTGCGGTGACGAAACAGGGCAAGGGATACGTGGCGACCTAAGCCGCCACCTTCTCCATCTTCGCGATGATCGCGTCGGCGAACTCGGAAGTGCCCACCGCCGACGGATCGTCGCGGGTCGGCTTCATGTCGTAGGTCACGGACTCGCCCTCGCGGATCACATCCGCGATCGCCTGCTCCATCACGTCCGCCGCCTCGAACTCCTCGAGATGGCGCAGCATCATCACGCCCGAGAGCAGCAGCGCGGTGGGATTGACCTTGTTCTGTCCCTTGTACTTGGGCGCCGAGCCGTGCACCGCCTCGAACACGGCGTACTCGTCGCCGATGTTCGCCCCCGGCGCGAGCCCGAGCCCCCCGATCATGCCGGCGCCGAGGTCGGACACGATGTCGCCGTAGAGGTTGGGTAGCACGATCACGTCGTACTCCTCGGGACGTGACACGAGCTGGTTGCAGAGGTTGTCGATGATCCGGTCCTCGAACTCGACGTCCGGGAACTCGGACTGGGCCACCTGCCGCCCCACATCGAGGAACAGGCCGTCGGTGTGCTTCATGATGTTGGCCTTGTGCGCCAGGGTCACCTTCTTGCGCCCGTTGAGCTTGGCGTAGTTGAACGCCGCGCGCACGATCTTCTGGGTGCCGTACACGGAAATCGGCTTGATCGAGATGCCGACGTCCTTGCGCAGCTCGGTGCCCTCCGTCTCCTTGATGAACTGGCGCAGCTGGTCGGTCTTCGGGTCGCCCAGCTGGTACTCGATGCCCGCGTACAGGTCCTCGTGGTTCTCGCGGACGATCACGATGTCGGTCTCGGGGAAGCGGGTACGCACGCCCTCGTACGCCTTGCACGGGCGCAGGCAGGCGTGCAGGTCGAGCTCCTTGCGCAGGGCGACGTTGATCGAGCGGAAGCCGGACCCCACCGGGGTGGTGATCGGCCCCTTGATGGCGACGCCGCGCTCCTTGATCGACTCGAGCACGCGGTCGGGCAGCGGAGTGCCCTCTGCTTCATAGACGTCGGCGCCGGCGTCCTGGAAGTCCCATTCGAAGTCGACGCCGGTGGCCTCGAGCACTCGCTGGACTGCCTCCGATATCTCCGGCCCGGTGCCGTCGCCGGGGATAAAGGTCACGCGATGAGCCACTGGGGCGTTCCTTTCCTAGTAACTAGAAGCTGGTGAAGGGCCGCGCATTATCGCTTGCCCGCGCTGAAATCGCCCTAAACGCTGTCCTACGATGAACATCTGATGCTCGGTCGCTCGATACAGCTGGGCCGGATCTTCGGCATTCGCATAGGCGCGAACCCGAGCTGGTTCGTCGTTCTGTTCCTGCTGATCTGGCTCCTCACGGGCCAGTACAAGGACGCCTTCCCCGGACATGACACGAAGGCGTTCCTGCTGGCCACCGCCAGTGCGCTGCTGCTCTTCCTGTGCGTGCTGCTGCACGAGCTCGGCCACGCGCTCGTGGCGCGCCGGAACAACGTGCCGATCCTCGGCATCGAGCTGTGGCTGTTCGGCGGGATCGCATCGATGTCCCGGGAGCCCGACACGCCGGGCGCGGCCTTCCGCATCGCCGCGGCGGGCCCGTTCGTCACCTTCCTCATCGCGGTGGGCTCGTGGCTGGCCGGCGCGCTCATCTGGGGCGGACATGCGTTTTCGGACGCTGCCCTGCTCAGCGAGCGCACGGGCTACTCCTCCGCCGAGGTGCTGCTCGGCTATGTGGCCCTGGTGAACGCCGGGCTGCTCGTGTTCAACCTCATCCCGGGCTACCCGCTCGACGGCGGGGCGATCCTGCGCTCGATCGCCTGGTGGCGCACCGGCGACCGCGTGCGGGCCACTCGCTTCGCGGCGCGCACCGGTCGCTTCATGGCCTACCTGCTGATGGCTTTCGGCGTGTACGTGGCCATCCGCGGCGCGGTGTTCACCGGCATCTGGTTCCTGCTGATCGGCAACTTCTTCGCCCAGGCGGCGCGCGGCACCGAGATGCAGACGCGCATCACCTCGCAGCTCGAGGGCCTCAGCGTGGCGGACGTGATGGATGCCGAGCCCGTGGCCGTTGAGTCCGGCGCGCATCTGGACCGCGTGCTCGACGAGTTCTTCCTCCGCTACCGCTGGCCCTGGTTCCCGGTGATCGACCGCGCCGGCCACTTCATGGGCCTCGTGATCAGGGAGAAGGTGGACGAGGTGCCCGAGGAGCTGCGTGCGGGCTGGACCGTGGACGAGGTGATGAGCAAGGACGCCGAGGGCGCGTTGCGGGTGCTCACGGACGCGCCGCTCGAGTCCCTGCTGGGCCGCGAGGGCCTGCGGACGCTGGGCGCGCTGATGGCGGTGGACGGGGATGGGGTGCTGCGGGGAGTGGTCACCCTAGATCAGGTACGGCGCGCTCTCCAACCGACGTCGCCGGCTGTCTAGTTCTCAGTTCTCAGTTCTCAGTTTGGGAACTGGCTCATCGCGCGGCTCGTCCCGGCACAATCCGAGCCCGGGTGGGGGTCCGATTGAAGCTTCTGGCGGGGCTGATCGTCGCGTTCGCGGCGCTGCCTGGCCCTGCGCTCGCCGGACAGCTCCAGGTTGGCGTCGGGCGGGCTGATATCACGCCGCCCACGGGCTACTACATGATGGGCTGGGTCCGCTCGGACGGCGTGATCCAGGGCCAGCACACGCGCCTGTGGGCGCGGGCGATAGTGCTCCAGGAGGGCGACCGCAAGGTGGCGCTCGTGGCCGAGGACTTGAACGGCATCCCGGGCGGCATGCTCGCCCAAGCGGCAGCGCTCGACTCCGACATCGGCTTCGATCAGACCAACGTGCTCGACTCGGCGTCGCACACGCACGCCGCGCCCACGTCCTTCTACAACTTCTCCACCTACGACTCGGTCTTCATGACCCTGCGCTCGCCGACGGACTTCGACCTGGCGGGCACGGTGGATCCGCAGCTGTACGCGTTCATGGTGCGCCAGCTCGCACTCGCGATCAGGCGGGCCAACGAGAACCTCGGCCCGGGCAGCGCAGGCTGGGGCACGACCCACATCGACGACCTCACCGAGAACCGCTCGATCGAGGCACACCTCTACGACCACGGCATCCACCTGCCCTACGGCAAGGGCAGCGCGGCGATGGACCCGCTGGGAGTGCTGCACACGATCGACCCGAACGTGAACGTGCTGCGCGTGGACAAGACGATCGGCGATCGCGACGTGCCGGTGGGGATGTGGTCGACCTTCGCCAACCACGGCACGGTGAACAAGTACCAGTTCAACTTCTACAACGAGGACCACCACGGGGCGGCAACGCACCTCGTGGAGCAGCGCATCCGCGATCTCGGCAAGGCACCTCCGGGCCAGGATGTGGTGAACGCATACGGCAACTCCGACGAGGGCGACATCTCCTCCGGCCTCCACCGCTCCGGTCCGGCTGCCGCGGACTACGTGGGCACCGTGGAGGCGGACGCCTTCATGCGGGCGTGGCAGCAGGCGGGGCAGCGCATGTCGTCCTCCCCGGCACTCGACTGGCGCTGGACGCGGATGTGCTGGTGCGGCCAGGACACGCCGGACGGCCCGGTGGCTGATCGCGGTGCGTTCGGCATGGCCGAGTTCACGGGCTCGGAAGAGGGGCGCGGCCCGCTGTTCGACATCACGCGCACGCCATTCGAGGGCGACCATCTGCCGGTGGGAGCCGGGCCGCAGGGCGACAAGGCGCAGGCGCCGATCCCGCTCGACGTGCCCAAGGCCGTGCCGATGATGGCGCTGCGGGTGGGCGACCGGATGGTCGTGTCGGTGCCGGGCGAGATGACCGAGGACATGGGCCGCCGGGTGCGCGCCGCGGTGATGCAGGCGAGCTCGAGCGCTGGGATCGCGGACGTGGTGATCTCCGGCCTGGCCAACGAGTACGCCGACTACTTCACGACGCCGCAGGAGTACGACGCGCAGCACTACGAGGGCGCCGCCACGATCTACGGCCGCGCCAGCTCCGACGCGCTCCAGCAGGTGCTGGTGGGCCTGGCGGGCGACGTGGTGTCGAACAGGCCGGCGCCCTCGCCGTACGAGTACGACCCGGTTAACGGCATCGGCGCCGACGCGGACGCGGGCCCGTTCCCCACCGGGCCGAGCAGCGCCAGCCTGAAGAACCAGCCGCTGGCCTCGTACCCGCGTCTGGGTCACGCCTGGTTCTCCTGGCAGGGCGGCGCACGTGGCTACGACCGGCCGCTCGAGCGCGCCTTCGTGCTGGTGCAGCGCCAGCGCGGCGACGGAGGCTGGACCACGGTGGACACGGACCTCGGGCTGAACATGCTCTGGACCGTCGACGACTCGGGCCTGTACCGGACCAAGTGGGAGGTGCCGCTCGGGGCCGCCGCCGGCAGCTACCGCTTCGTGATCCAGGCGAACCACTACAGCGTCACGTCCAAGCCCTTCACGGTGGTGCCGGCGCAGACGCTGAAGGCCGCCCGCACCACCACCCGGCCCGGCTTCGCGGCGATCACTCTCGACTACCCGCCGGCCGTCTCCCACGAGGCCGTCGGCGACCCGCCGGGCGACGCCGGCGCCGACCTCACCGCACGCCCCGACCACGCCGACTCCGGCAAGGCCACGTTCCTGGTGAACGGCCGGAAGAAGTCGGTGAGCGCGGGCCCCGGCGGCGTATTCCAGGTGCCCGCAGCCCCCGGCGCCCGAATCGAGCTGAAACCAGGCGCAGCACAGGACTCCTACGGCAACAGCAACGGGAACGACCTGACCTTCACGGCCTGACCTGGGAACTGAGAACTGGGAACTGAGAACTGGTCCGCCGGAACCATTTGCATAGACTCTCGCGCCCGTGCCCACCCATGACGTTCTCGTAATCGGAGCCGGCCTCGCCGGTCAGCGCGCGGCCCTGGCGGCCGCGGAGCAGGGCGCATCCGTGGGAATCCTGTCCAAGGTGCACCCGGTGCGCTCGCACTCCAACGCGGCGCAGGGCGGGATCAACGCCGCTCTGGGAGCCGAGGACACCTGGGAGTCGCACGCCTTCGACACCGTCAAGGGCTCGGACTACCTGGGCGACCAGGACGCGATCGAGATCATGTGCAAGGCGGCGCCGCAGGAGATCCTCGACCTGGAGCACCTGGGCGTGACCTTCCACCGCAACGAGGAGGGCAGGCTCGGCACGCGCGCCTTCGGCGGCGCCTCGGCGGCCCGCACCTACTACGTGGCGGACATCACGGGGCAGGCGATCCTGCACGTGCTCTACGAGCAGCTGATGAAGCACGACGAGGTGTTCCGCTACGAGGAGTGGTTCAACACCGCGCTCGTGACCGACGACGAGGGCCAAATCGCCGGGGTGGTGGCGCGCAATATGCGCGACGGCTCGATGGAGCTGTTCGGCGCGAAGGCCGTGATCCTCGCGACGGGCGGCAACGGCCAGATCTACAACCCCACCACCAACGCCCTGATCTGCACCGGTGACGGCATCGCGCTCGCCTACCGTGCGGGCGCCCCGCTGATGGACATGGAGATGGTGCAGTACCACCCCACCACGCTCCAGGGCAACGGTCTGCTCATCACCGAGGGTGCGCGCGGCGAGGGCGCCCACCTCTACAACGCGCAGGGCGAGCGCTTCATGGAGAAATACGCGCCCAACAAGATGGAGCTCGCCTCGCGCGACGTGGTGTCGCGCGCCGAGCAGACGGAGATCAACGAGGGCCGCGGCTTCCCCGACGGCACGGTGGCACTCGACATCACGGTGGTGCCGCGCAAGCGCATCCACGAGGCGCTGCGCGAGATCGTGAACGTGGGCCGCGACTTCGCCGGGGTCGACATCACCAAGGAGCCCATCCACATCAAGCCGGGCAACCACTACGTGATGGGCGGGGTGAAGACCGACGTGGATGGGCAGACGGCCATCCCGGGCCTCTACGCGGCCGGCGAGGTGGCCTGCGTGTCGGTGCACGGCGGCAACCGGCTCGGCGCCAACTCCCTGCTCGACACGCTGATCTTCGGCGGCCGCTCCGGCCGCCACGCCGCGCAGCGCGCCAAGGAGATGCCGCAGCCGACCGCCTCGCGCGAGGCGCTCGAGGGCGAGGAGCGGGCCATCGGGGAGATCGTGGGCCGCGACCGCTCCGGCCGCCGCGTGTCCGAGATCAAGGCGGAGATGGGCGCGACCATGGACAAGTACGCCGCCGTGTTCCGCGACGAGGAGGGTCTCAATCAGGCGCTCGAGATCGTGCGCAGGCTGAAGGAAGAGGCGAAGACGGTCGCCATCGACGACAAGGGCAAGGTCTTCAACCAGGACCTGTTCGGCGCGCTCGAGCTCGGGTACATGCTCGACAACGCCGAGTGCGTGGTGGTGGGCGCGCTCGAGCGCAAGGAGAGCCGCGGGGCGCAGTTCCGCACCGACTACCCGGAGCGCAACGACGACGAGTGGCTCAAGCACATCAACCTGACCTACTCGGAAGAAGGCCCGGAGATCTCGTACTCCGAGGTGACCATCACCCAGTGGCAGCCCGAAGCTAGGACCTACTGATGCCCGACTACACGCTGAAGATCCGTCGCTACAACCCCGAGTCGGGCCAGGCGGCCTACTGGGAGGACTTCAAGGTCGAGCTCGACCCGGCCCGCTCCGTGCTCGACGGGATCCTGCAGGCGCGCAACGACCAGGACGGCTCGATCGCCATCCGCTGCTCATGCCAGGCCGCAATCTGCGGCTCCTGCGGCGTGCGCATCAATGGCAAGTCGCGCCTCGCCTGCAACACCAAGATCGGCGAGGCCGCCGAGCGCGCCCAGGCCATGGGCAAGGACGCGATCGTGGTTGAGCCGATGGGCAACATGCCCGTGCTCAAGGACCTGATCGTGGACATGGACGCGGTGCACTGGAAGAAGGTGCAGCGCGTGGTGCCGTGGCTTCTGCCCGAGGGCGACCCGCCGGAGCGCGAGTACATCGTGCCCGCAGAGGCGATGATCGACGTGACCCAGGCGATGGCGTGCATCCACTGCGGCGTGTGCGTGTCGGCCTGCCTGTCGCTCGAGGTGGATCCCGAGTTCATCGGCCCGGCCGCGCTGGCCAAGGCCTATCGCTTCGTGGGCGACCCGCGCGACGCCCACGAGGAGGAGCGCCTCAAGGATCTCGCCGAGGACGAGCACGGCATCTACGACTGCACCCACTGCTTCGCCTGCGTGGAGGTGTGCCCGAAGGACGTGGCGCCCATGAACCAGATCATGCGCCTGCGCCGCCGCGCCACCGGCGACTACGGGATCAAGGACAGCAACGCGGGCTACGGCCACGAGGCGGCGTTCGTCGGGCTGATCGAGAAGTACGGCACGCTGCACGAGTCGCAGCTCTTGCCGCGCTCGTTCGGCCAGGGCAGCCTGATCCGCTCGCAGCTCGACCCGAACTCGCTGAAGCAGCTGATCGGCTCCCTCCCCACCGTGGTGAACGGGGTCAAGTCGGGCAAGGTGTCGCCGGTGAAGGCTCTGATCCACCACAAGCTGCCCGACCAGAAGCAGGTGCGCCGCATCTACAACGAGGTGCACTCGCACGGCGAGCGGATCGAACTGAACCTGTACATCGTCGGCGAGTCCGGCGGCGAGGAGGAAGGCGCTATGGCAGAAGGGAGCCAGGAAGCTTGAGCATCAAGGTCGCTTATTGGCCGGGCTGCGTGTCGCGCGGCTTCACCCCGGAGCTGCACGGTGCGATGGCCGCCGTGGCGCCCAGGCTCGACATCGAGCTGATCGAGCTCGACCGCGCCAACTGCTGCGGCGCCGGCGTGATCGCCGAGCACAACCAGGAGCTCGTCGACAGCCTCAACGCGCGCACGTTCGCGATAGCCCAGGACGTGGAGGGCGCGCTCGGGATGATGAACATCTGCTCCACCTGCCAGGGCGCGCAGTCCGAGTGCCAGGAGCGGCTCGACGCCGACGAGGCCTACCGCGAGCACATCAACGAGCACATCGAGCCCGAGGGCCTCGCCTATGAGAAGAACTCCGCCTGGTGGAACAAGAACTTCCTCTGGCTGCTCGTCGAGGACATCGGCCTCGACGCGCTGCGCGAGCGCGTGGTGCGGCCTCTGAGCGGCCTGCGGGTGGCGCCCTTCTACGGCTGCTACATCGTGCGGCCGCAGTCGCGGCTCGGCTTCGACGAGAAGCCGGAGCGCGACATGTACCTCGAGCAGGTGATCGAGGCAATCGGCGCCACGCCGGTGGACTATGCGGGCAAGCACAAGTGCTGCGGCTTCCCGCTGATCACGATGAACAAGACCACCTCGCTGCGCCAGGCCGGCCGCCACATCGCGGACGCGATCGACGCCGACGCCGACTGCATGGTCACCCCCTGCCCGCTCTGCCACCTCAACCTCGATCTCCAGCAGCCCGACGCCGCCAAGTACGTTGAGCGCGACCTCGGGATGCCCGTGCTGCACTTCCCCCAGCTCGTGGGACTGGCCCTGGGCCTCGAGCCCAAGGAACTGGGGATGAACAAGCACGTGGTGAAGACCGGCGACGTGCAGCGCAAGATCGCGCAGCTCGCGGCGGCTTAGCCGCGCAGCGGGGCTAAGCCGCCCGGCGGGCCTTCTGGATGGCTGCCTCGAGCCGGCTCACGTCGAGATCGCGCTCTGCCAGGATGCGCGCGGCTGTTCCGTCGGTCGTCCGCGCCAGCCCGAGCAGGATGTGCTCGGAGCCGATGAAGTTGTCCTCCAGCGCGACCGCGCTCCGCAGCGACAGCTCGAGCGACTTCTTCGCCTTGCGGGAGAACGGGATGTGACCGGAGGAGCCTCCGCAGGCCCGAGCGCCGAGGGCGCCCGGTCCGAAGGTCTGCTCCACGCGCCGCCTCACCTCGTCGAGGTCGATGCCGAGCGTGGCCAGTGCCTCCGGGTCGATCGAGCCCGGAGCCCGAAGCCGGCGAGCGTCGGAGCGCAGCTCCGCCGGCGTTGCCCCGAGCTGGCGCAGCACGCGGCCACCCAGTCCCTGCGACTCCGCTGCGAGGGCGATCAGCAGGTGCTCGGTGCCGATGTGGTCGCTGTCGAGTAGGCCTGCCTCCTCCTGGGCCCCAGCCACGCTCCGGCGCGCGGCGTCAGTGAACCGCTCGAACATCAGTCGTCTCCTCTCCGGCCGCGGCCGAGCAGCCCACCGCGGCCACCGCCGTGCTTCTTGTGCACGGCCTGTCTGCTGACCCCGAGCGAGTCCGCGATCTGCTGCCACGACCAGCCCTGCTTGCGCGCGTTCTCCACCTGGAGCCGCTCAAGCGACTCGAGCAGCGCGCGCAGCGAGGCCACGGCACGTAGGCCCACCGCTGGGTCGGCGCTCGATACCGCTCCCGCCAGCTTGGTCGCTTCGCTCATGCGTGTCAACTTACATTGACGCCCATCGCTTGTCAACCGGAGTTGACGGCGCAGGCTCGTGAGCCGGTTACGCTGCGCAGCATGGACCTCGCGCAATACAGACAGCAGAGCCTCGACATCTGGGAGCGGATGGCCGCCGGATGGGACGAGTGGAACGAGCTACTCGCGACGACCTCGCGCGCGGCCACCGAGCAGATGGTGGAGGCGCTGGCGCCGCAGCCCGGCGAGACGATCCTCGAGCTGGCCGCCGGCGCCGGCGTGGCCGGCTTCGCGGCGGCGGCCCGGATGGGCGGCGAGGGACGGCTGATCATGACCGACTTCGCCGAGCAGATGCTGGACGCCGCGCAGCGGCGCGGAACGGAGCTCGGCTTGCGCAACATCGAGTACCGCGTGATGGACGCCGAGCGCATGGAGCTCGCGGACGAGTCGGTGGACGGCGTGCTCTGCCGCTGGGGCTACATGCTGATGGCGGACCCCGCGGCCGCCCTGCACGAGACGCGGCGGGTGCTGCGCGACGGCGGCCGGCTGAGCTTCTCGGTCTGGGGAGCGCCGGCCGACAACCCCTGGGCCACGGTGCCGAGCCGCATCCTCGTGGAGCGCGGCCACATGCAGCCGCCGGAGAGCGGCGCGCCGGGCATTTTCGCGCTGGCCGATCCGGAGAGGGTCGAGGCGCTTGTGACCGGCGCGGGCTTCGAGCGGCCGCGGCTCGAGGAGGTGCGCATGACCTGGCACTTCGACGACTTCGACCACTTCTGGCGCTACACGAACGAGATCGCCGGCGCGATCGCGCTCGTGATCGAGCAGCTCGACGAGCGCGAGGCGGCGGCGGTTCGCGCTGAGCTGGAGAGCGCGGTGGCGCGCTTCGCGGTGGACTCGGGCTACGACTTCCCGGGAGTCTGCATCAACGGACTGAGCCGCTGAGGATCTCCAGCCCGCCGTCAGGCGTCCCCAGCAGCGCCTCGTCGGCCATGCCGAGGAAGAAGCCGTGCTCCACCACACCGGTCTCGGATTTCAACGCGGCCGCCAGCTCCTCGATGCTGCCCTCGGCCGGGACCTTGCAGTCGAGGATCACATGCCCCTCGTCGGTGACGTAGGGGGAGTCGCCGGCCAGCCGCAGCTCGGCCTCGGGCACGATGCCGTCGAGCAGGCGGGCCTGCGTCGAGCGCCAGCCGAAGCGCACAACCTCGACGGGTACCGCGAAGGTCTCCCCCAGGCGCTGCACCTTCTTGTCGATCTCCGCCACGACAACGAAGTGGCGCGCGCCCGCGATCACGATCTTCTCCCGCAGGAGGGCGCCCCCGCCGCCCTTGATCAGGCCGAGCTGGGGATCGACCTCGTCGGCGCCGTCGATGGCGAGGTCGAGCGGCACCACGGCGTCGACGTCGATCAGCTCGATGCCTTTCTGGGTGGCGAGCTCCTCGGTGCGCACCGACGCCGCGGCCACGCGCACGCCGAGGCCGCGCTCGCCGATCGCATCCACCACCTTCCACACCGCGCGCCCGGAGCCGAGGCCGATCGCCATGCCCGGCTGGATCCGCTCGACGGCCGCCGCGGCGGCGGCCGCACGCGCGGCGTCCTTGGGATCTGCGGTCACGCGGCGCATCGTATTGGCGCCGCGTGACGCAAACCCCTTCCCAGAACGAGAAAGGCCGACCAGTAGCTGGTCGGCCCTCTCGCGGTGCTAGGCGTACCCCAATTCCGCCCTGTGGAAAGCTTTGTCCTTGCCCCCCGTCCAGTCTGTCCCTGACTGGTGTGTCTAAATGGTCCCCGTCCTGCGCGGCTCCTAAGTCCCCCCTCACGTGTGATTTGCGGGGGAAATTTCGGGGGACACCCGGGGTGATCCGCGAGTGAGGCCCGGGGTGAGACAGGGGGGAGGAATCTCTCACCCCTCCATCCCCCCTGATCGGTACACTTCGGCGCCATGCGGGGGGCAGTAACCGTCGTCACGGCCGAGTTCGAGGACCTCGTCAAGGTCGGACTCAGCCAGCTGATCGCCGAGGACAGCAACCTCCACCTGGTGGCGAGCGACGTACCGCTGAACCAGATCGGCAACGCGATCGAGGAGCACTCACCCGCCGTCGTGCTGCTCAACTTCGGCTCCCTGCCCACGCCGGGCACCGTGCACCAGCTCCACGAGCGTCACCCGGAGACGCGCATCGTCGTGCTGGCCAACCGGCCTACGGCGGCCGAGTGCAACCAGATGCTCTCGTTCGGCGCCACGGCCTGCATCTCGAAGGAGACGCAGGGCCGGGACATCATCAACGCGATCCACCTCGCCTCCCGCGGCATGCACGTGCTGCCCCGCTCCGCCAGCTCGGGCGGCATGGCGGAGCGCCAGCTCGGCACACCCGGGCCGGACCTGCTCACCCCGCGCGAGGCCGACGTGCTGGAGCTGCTCCAGGAGGGCCGCACCAACGCGGAGATCGCCCACACGCTCTCGATCGGAATCGAGACCGTGCGCACGCACGCGCGCAACATCTACAGGAAGCTGGGGATCGCCTCGAGGCGAGATCTGGCCAGCCTTTCGCGTGCCGCGAAGGCTTAGTCCGCGTTCACATCCTCATCACGTGTTGTTAGCCAGCGCGTAACCGGAGAGCCGTTCTCTGCAGGGAAAGTGCCTGCTATGAACGCTAATAAGACACACAGCAGGGCCGACCTGCACTGCCACTCCACGGCGTCGGAGCTGGCCAAGCTCGGGGTACAGAGGGCAGTGGGACTGCCGGAGTGCGCGACGCCGCCGGAGGAGGTCTATGCGCTCGCAAAGCGGCGGGGCATGGACTTCGTGACCATCACCGACCACGACACGATCGGCGGCGCGCTCGAGCTCGGCGACCGCCCCGACACCTTCGTGTCCGAAGAGCTCACCGCCTGGTTCACGGGCGAGCCGCAGGCTGTGCACGTGCTCTGCTGGGGCATCACCCCGGACGACCACGACTGGCTCCAGGCACACTCGGCCGACGTCGAGCTGTGCGCGAGCTACCTGCAGGAGCACGAGATCGCGTGCGCGCTCGCGCACCCCTTCTACTCCGTGGCTGCGCCGCTAGAGGCGCACCACCGCCGCCGCCTGGCCGAGCTGTTCCCAGTGTGGGAGACGCGCAACGGCTCGCGCCCGCCTGAGCTGAACGCGCCGGCCGCCATGTACATCGACACCCACGGCGGCACCTGCGTGGCCGGCTCCGACGACCACGCCGGCGTGGACATCGGGCGCACCTACACGGAGACCCCGCCGGCGAACACGCCCGCGGACCACCTCGAGTGGATCCGGCTCGGCGAGACGCGCGCGTGCGGCGACCAGGGCAGCGCCGCCAAGTGGGCGCACGCCGCGATCGGGCTCGCCGCTCGCGTGGTGGGCCGCGGCGACGGGCCGGCGCCCGACCCGCGCGCGGTTCTCGCCATCGCCACGCAGGTGATCAGCGAGGGGCACGCGCGCAGCGGCGAGAATGGCCAGGGCCTCGGGCCCGACGACGCGCGTGCGCTGCTGCGCGGCTGGCTCGAGGCGATGGCGCTCGATGTGAACGAGCGCGGGGTGATCGAGCTGATGCAGGAGGACGGCTTCAGCCACCAGTCGCTGCAGCGTCGCGCGCGGCGTCTGCATGAGCGCAAGCTCGGGCATGCCGTGGACGAGCTGCTGGCCGCCCTCATCCACGAGGGCGACCACGGCGCCGCCATCCGCGGCCTGTTCGAGGCCTGCACGCCGGCGATCCCCTACGCGCCGGCCACGGCGTTCCTCGCCAACGAGCGCTCGCGCCTGGCGAGCCGGGACGAGCGGCCGCCGCGGGTGGCGATCGTGGCCGACGGCGTGGGCGGGATGCACGGCGTCACTGCCACGCTCGACCAGATCCGGGAGCGCGGCGTGCCCGGCTTCGACGTCGAGGTGGTGGGCACGGACCACAACGTGGACCGGCGGCTGCCGGCCGTGCCGGACATCGACCTGCCCTTCTACGAAGGGCTCAAGCTCGGCGTGCCGAGCCTGACTGCGATCTCGGAGGCGCTGGCCGAGGGTCGCTACGACCTCGTGCACCTGTGCGCCCCGGGGCCGGCGGGGATCGGCGCCGCGCTGGTGGCGGGTGTGATGGGGCTGCCCACGCTGGCGAGCTACCACACCGAGCTCACCGAGTACGCGAAGCTGCGCGCCGGCGGCCAGCGGCTCGAGGGAGCGATGCGCATGCTGCTCGCCGCCTTCTACGGCCGCGCCGACCGCGTGCTCTCGCCGAGCCGGGCGGCGGACCGCTCGCTCGAGCAGCTCGGGATGCCGGCCGAGCGGCTCTCCCGCTGGGAGCGCGGAGTGGACCTCACGCGCTTCTCCCCGGAGATGCGCGTGGAGGGCTCGCTGCCCGGTGAGCTGAACGTGCTCTACGCCGGGCGCCTGAGCGTGGAGAAGGGAGTGGATCTGCTGGCCGACGCCTTCCTGACCGCACGGGCGCGCGACCCGCGCCTGCGGCTGGTGCTCGCGGGCGGGGGGCCCGACGAGGCGCGGCTGCGGATGCGGGTGGGCGAGGCGGCGACATTCCTCGGCTGGCTCGAGGGCGACGACCTGGCGCGCGCGTACGCGAGTGCGGACATGTTCCTGTTCGCCAGCAGCACCGACACGTTCGGTCAGGTGATCCTCGAGGCGCAGGCCTCGGGCCTGCCGGTGGTGGCGGTGGGCGAGGGCGGCCCGGCGGAGCTGGTGCACAACGGCCGCACCGGCCTGCTGCGCCCACCCGACGCGGACGCGCTGGCTCTGGCGCTGCTCGAGCTGGCGGGCAACCCGGCCCGCCGGGCGCGGCTCGGCGAGGCCGCGCTGGAGGCCACCGCGGCGCGCGGCTGGGAGCGGGCGCTCGGGCAGCTCGCCGCGGGCTACGCCAAGGTGCTCGCCGCGCCCGCGCGGCAGATCCACCAGGCCGCGTAGACCGCCTGCGCGCGGCGCGCGGCCCCGGCAGTTATTACGTCTTGAGGAACTTGCCTAGCCTGGGAAGCCGTGCGACTGGTCACGGCGAGGGCACTCGTAAAGTCATACGGTGAGGGTCGCGCCGCGCGGCGCGTGCTGGACGGGGCGGACCTGCACGTGGACACCGGGGAGCTCGTCGCGATCGTCGGCCCGTCCGGCTGCGGCAAGTCCACCCTGCTGCACCTGCTCGGCGGGCTCGACCGGCCCGATGCGGGCAGCATCGAGCTTGGGTCGCAGCGCCTCGAGGAGGCGAGCGAGCGCAGCCTCACCGAGCTGCGGCGCCGCCACGTGGGCTTCGTCTTCCAGTTCTTCCACCTGATCCCGGAGCTGACAGGAGAGGAGAACGTGCTGCTGCCCACCCGGCTGCGCTCGAATGGTGGCGGCGGCGCGGCGCAGGCGCGGCGGCTGATCGCGGAACTGGGGCTCGCCGAGGCCGCGGGACGGCGACCCAGCCAGCTCTCAGGCGGCGAGCAGCAGCGGCTGTCGATCGCCCGGGCGCTCGTGAACGACCCGCAGCTCCTGCTGGCCGACGAGCCCACGGGAAACCTCGACGAGCACTCCGGCCACCACGTGCTGACGCTGCTCAGGGAGGTGGCCACCGGCGGCCGCGCCGTGGTGCTGGTGACCCACGACGCCGAGGCGGCGCGGATAGCCGACCGCGTGCTGCGCTTCGAGCAGGGGCGGCTCGTGGAATGACGCTGCCGGGCGGAGCGCTCGCGTCGCTCAGGCGGCTGCGCGTGAACCCCGGCCGCACCATGCTGGCCGCGCTCGGCATCGCGGCCGCGGCGGCAATGCTCGGGGCCGCCCTGACGGTTGGCTACGGGCTGCACACCGGCTTCGACCGCGCGGCCGATCGCGCCGACCTGCCGGACGTGATCGCGCGCTTCAACGAGCAGCCGCAGGAGCGCGTGGACAGCCGCCTGCGCACGCTCCCCAACCTTAAGGCGAGCTCCTACCGGCTGGAGTTCACCGGCGTCCCGCTCGAGGCGAACGGCAACGTGTCGCGCAACGGCGTGGTGCACGTGATCGGCCCTGGGCGGCGCGGCTACGAGATCGTGGCTGGGCACGACGTGGGCGCCTCCGGCGAGGCGGTGGTGGAGCGTGGCGTGGCGCAGCGCTGGCACATCCGGGTGGGCGAGCCGATCGACATCGGCCGCGGGCGGCTGCGCGTGGTGGGCGTGGCGGTGTCACCGGACAACGTCGCGTTCCCGCTCGCCAAGGGCCCGCGCGTGTACGTGGCGCGGCGGGCGCTGAGGCCGGAGTTCGTCCTGCATCCGCGCGTGAACGTCGCGCTGATCTGGCTCAACGACCCGAGCAAGCTCGACCAGACGCTCACCCAGGCGCGCGCGGCGAGCTTCGGGATCGGCGGGCTGCGCTTCCTCACACGCTCGGGCGTGCGCACCAGCATCGATCAGGCCGCCGGGATCGTGATCGCGCTGCTCGTGGGCTTCTCGGTGATCGCGCTCGGCTCGGCGGGGGTGATGCTGGCCGCCGCCGCGCAGGCCGAGGTGCAGCGTCGGCTCCAGGGCATCGGCGTGGTGCGGGCACTCGGGTTCGGCCCGGGCTCCGTGGCCGGCCAGCATGCGCTGGACGCCGCCGTGCTCGCGCTTCCCGCTGGAGCTGCCGGTATCGCCGCCGGGGCGCTGGTGGCGTCGGGGCCCTCGGGCGGCCTGCTCGAGAGCATCAACGAGCTGCCCCCCGGCTCGGCGCTGCTCGGACCGCTCGCGCTCGGACTGCTGCTGGTGGTCGTGCTCGTGAGCGCAGCCGCCGCGTGGCCGGCGTGGCGAGCGGCCCGCCGTCCGGTAGTGGAGGTGCTCAGGCCGCTGAGGCCGGCGCCCCCCTCGCACGCGTCGCGCTTTCCGGCGGGCTTCCTGGGCGTGGGAATGCGCCTGGCGGCGGCCCGGCGGGGCCGCGCGCTCTCCACCGTGGCGGTGCTCACCGTGTCGGCGGGGGTGGTGCTGGCGATGCTCGGCATGGCCAGACTGCTCGACCGGCTGCAGAACGATCCGGGCCTCGTGGGCAAGCGTTACCAGCTCACGGTCACCGCGCCGCCGTCCAAGCTGGGCGCGATCCGGCACGTGCCCGGGGTGCAGGCGGCGTCGCCGCGCTATGTCGTGCTCGCCGCCGACTCGTTCCAGCTCGCGGAGAGCCTCAAGCTGGTGGCCTATCCGGGCGACCACGCGCCGTTCGAGGATCCGCCGCTGGCGGAGGGGCGGCGGGTGCGCACCGCCTCGGAGGCCGAGGTGGGCACCGGCATCGCGGACGCCCTGGGCGTGCGCCCCGGCAGCGAGCTGGCCGTGGAGCTGCCGAGCGGCCGCGAGGCGCGCTTCCGCGTGGTCGGTCTGGTGCGCGCGTTCGACAACGACGGGCGCGTGGTCTACACGCGTCCCCAGCGGCTGCTCGCCGCCGATCCGTCGCTCACCGGATCGATAGCGGTGAAGCTCGCGCCGGGCGCGGACCAGGGCGAGGTGCGCCGGCGCCTGGCCGACATCGGCGCCTTCGCGCAGACCGTGGCCGGCGCCACCACCCGCAACGCGACCTTCCTCGGGGTGCTCGCCGCGCTACTGCGTGCGGTGGCGCTGGTGGACGGGCTGGTGTGCCTCTACATCCTCGTTCAGGCCCTGGCGCTCACCGCGCGCGAGCGGCGCTCAGCGATCGCCGTGCTGCGTGCCGCGGGCGCGCGGGCGGCGCGAGGTGCGGCTGGTGCTCACCGGCGCGGCGCTGGTGGTGGTGCTCGCGGCCGCGCCCGCGGCCGTGGTGCTCGAGCTGCTCGTGCTCGGCCCGGCGGTGAGCAGGCTGGCGGCGAGCTACGTGGCGCTGCCGCTCGAGTGGGCCCGGGCCAGGTGGCCATCGTGGTGGGCGGGCTGCTGCTGCTGGCGCTGGCCGCGGCGGCGCTGGCCGGCCGGCGGCTCGAGCGGGAGCCGGTGGTGGCCGGGCTGAGGAGCGACTGACGTGCGCCGGCTCCTCGCGGCACTGGTTGCCGCCGCGGCGCTCGCCGGCTGCGGCGGCTCGGCACAGCCGGGTGGCGACTCCACGCTCAAGGCCACCTGGATGGACCCGGGCCGCACGGGCGAGCTCCAGCGCGGCCCCGGCGAGCCGCTGCTCGACCGCACCGAGCTGGCTCCGCGCTCGCGGCCCGTGAAGCAGCTGGCGCTGTTCGCACAGTTCACCGATGCCCACGTACGCGACGAGGAGTCCCCCGCGCGGGTGCCGTTCCTCGACCGCTTCGGCGGCGCGTTCAGCTCCACCTTCCGCCCGCAGGAGGCGCTGTCGCCGCAGGTGCTCGTGGCCACGGTGAGGGCGATCGACGCGCTGCACCCGCAGGCCGTGGTGGAGAACGGCGACCTGATCGACAGCGACCAGCGCAACGAGCTCGACCAGGCGCTCGCGATCCTGCGCGGCGGCGAGGTGAACCCGAACAGCGGCGCTCCCGGCTACAGCGGCGTGCAGAGCCGGAGCGATCCGGATCCGCTCTACTACCGGCCGGATGTGGACGCGCCGCGCCACCCCGGCCTGCTGGCCGCCGCCGAGCAGCGCTTCCGGTCCCCGGGCCTGAACTCGCGCTGGTATCCGGTGGTGGGCAATCACGATCTGCTGGTGCAGGGCGAGCTGGCGCCGACGCCCGCGCTCGACGCGGTGGCCACCGGCTCGCGGCGGCTGGTTCAGCTCGACCCGTCGATCCGCGTCTCGGAGGACGACGAGCGCTTCGCGGGAAGGGAGGTGGCGCGGCTGCTGGCGGGCGGGCTGCCCGGCCGCACCGCACGTACACCCCCGGATCCCGGCCGCCGTCTGCTGCGGCCGCCGGAGCTCCTGGCCAGCCTGCGCGCCGCGAGCCGCGTTGGGGGATCGGGGCCGCTGCTGCGCTACTCGTTCGACATCGGCCCGGACGTGCGCGCGATCGTGCTCGACAGCGTGCGCCGCCACCAGGGTTCCGGAGGCGCGCTTGGCGCCGCACAGATCGCGTGGCTGCGAGCGGAGCTGGCGCGCGCGGGCAAGCGCTGGGTGGTGGTGTTCTCGCACCAGGCGCTCACCACGTTCCCGCAGGGACAGCCGGCTCTCGAGCTGCTCGACCGCGACCAGCACGTGATCGCCGCAATCGCCGGCAACAGCCACAAGAACCGGATCGAGGCGCGCCACACCGCCGCGGGCGGCTACTGGCTGATCACGACATCCTCGCTGGCGGACTATCCGCAGCAGGCCCGCGCGTTCAGGCTGGTGAGCACCGCCGACGGCCGCGTGGCCCTCGAGACCTGGATGATCGACCACGACCAGGGCAACCTGGCAGGCGTCGCGCGGGAGCTGTCCTACCTCGACGTGCAGGGCGGCCGGCCGCAGGACTTCGCCGGCGCGCGCTCGGATCGCAACGCGCGCCTGTACAGGTGAGCGGCACCTTCACCAGATCGTCCGGAACAGCAGCTCGATCGCGAGTGCCTGCGCAGCGAGCGCGCACAGCAGCGGCCGCAGCCTGCGCACGTCGAGGGTGGCCGCCGCGGCCACGCAGGCGAGCGGCACGAACGGGAGCCAGATGCGCTCCACCTCGGCCTTGGTGAAACCGAGCACCGCCGCCGCGAGGATCACGGCGCAGAGCGCGAGCGCCGCCGGATCACGCCGCGTGAGGGAGCGGACGGCGAGCCACGCGGTGGGCAGCCCGAGCATCACGAGCCAGGCCGTGGGCGAGCCGAACACCCAGAACGGGTACGGCCTGACCCGGGCGAGGCTGTTGCGGTACACGGCCTCGGTGGAGTGCAGAGCGCCGATCGGGTCGTAGCCCGTCCAGGCGGCCAGCACGCCGTTGAGGGCCAGCACTGCCAGCGCACATGCGGCGGCCAGCAGCGCGGCGCGGCGCGGGCCCTCGCGCTGGAGCACCACGAGCACTGCCCACGCGGCCATCGCCAGCAGCAGCCAGGAGAAGAGCGCGGCCACCGCCGAGAGCAGCACACCGGCGCCGCGCGGCACCCTGCCGGGGCGCACGAGCAGGCACGCCGCCGCGAGCCCGAGCGTGGCGTAGAGATAGTCCGCCGACGTGACGCCGAACAGGAGCAGCGAGGGCGCGAATGCGGTGAGCAGGCCGGCGCTGCGCCCGCGCTCCTCGCCGCCGAGGGTCCGTCCCAGGTCGTACGCGAGCGGGGCGGTGAGCGCGCCCATCCCGATGCAGAGCGCGGCCATCGCGGCGGCGCCGTCGATGCCAAGGTAGTGGAGCGTCAGCAGCAGGCCCGGCGGGTGGCCGGCCACGTTCACCGGCAGCGCGGGCACGAGCTCGGCGAAGTGGTCGAGGAAGAAGTGCGGGCCGTAGGAGAGCGCCGGCAAGCCGGGCAGGTATTCCCATTTGGCCTCGAACGAGCCGTGCGGGCCGGTGTCGAAGACCGCGTACCAGCCGCGCACGCCGCTGCGCGCGAGGTTGAGCGCCAGGCCCAGCGCCAGCGCCAGCACGAGCAGGGCAGCCGCGAATGCGAGCGGGCTGCGCAGCCGCCTCGCCAGCAGCGGCGCCGCCGCCACGCCGGCGGCCAGCACGGCGGCGGACACCCACGCCAGACCCAGCGCGCGCGGCGCCCACGACATCACGAACGGCGGCAGCGCGGTGCCGAGCCGCCCGCCCGAGGCACGTATCCACAGGCCGGCGACCACCGTGGCCGCCGCCGAAAACATGACGATTCGCGGAACGAGGACCGCCGCCCTCGTTCCCGCGCGGTCAGCCTGGAATGCTCGCTGCATGAGGCGGACGCTCCTGCCCATGACGCTGTCGATTGCCCTGCTCTCCGGCTGCGGCTCCGAGCCCGCGCGCAAGCTGCCCGCCGCGGCCGAGCCCCCGACCTCGCCGCCGGCCGCGGTCCAGCCCGCCGGGCACGTGGTCGCGATCGGCCACGGGCCCGAGGGGCTGGCGGCCGACCCCTTGACCGGCAGGGTGGCCGTGGCGCTGCGGCGCCCGGCCCGGCTCGCGATCGTCGACGGACGCAGCGGCCGCGTGATCCGCGTGCTGCCGCTCCCGGGCGCCGCACGGCACCTTGCGCTGGCGGGCTCGGGCGGGCCGCTGCTCGTGCCGGCGGAGGACGCCGATCGCCTGCTCGCGGTGGACCTGCGCACGGCGCCGCGTGCTGTCGAGCAGCCCCGTGGGCGCGCCAGCCGCACGACGCCGCGAGCGTGGCCGGGCGCTGGTTCGTGGGCGACGAGCTGGGCGCTCGCGTGTCGGTGGTCGAGCGCGGGCGGCCCACCGCAAGCTTCCCCGTGGCCACTCAGCCCGGCGGCCTGGCCGCGCTCGAGGGCGAGCTGGCGGTGGTGTCGGTGCGCCGGCGGCTGCTCGAGATCTACGACGCGCGCACGTTCAAGCGCGTGGCCAGCGCGCCCGCGGGCGTGGGCCCCACGCACATCACCTGCCTGCCGGGCGGCCCCTGCCTCGTGGCGGACACCACGGGCAACGCCCTGCTGCGCTTTGTCCTGCGACCTCATCTCGAGCTGGTGCGGAGCCAGTTCCTGCCCGGCGGGCCGTACGGCATGGCGCTCGACCCCGTCCGCAACCGGCTCTGGGTCACGCTGCCGGCGAAGAACCAGGTGGTGGAGCTGCCGGCGCGGGCACACCCGCACGTGCTGCGGCGCTTCCCCACCGTGCGCCAGCCCAACAGCGTGGCGGTGGACGAAAGCACTGGCCGGGTGTTCGTCACTGGGCGGACCGGCGGCGAGCTCGAATGGTTCGACCCGAGATAGATGAGCGCCGAGCCGCCGAATAGCGCGGCGGTGATCAGGCAGCCAGTTGCGGGCGTAGTCGTGCACGTGGTGGCCGCTGGATCGGAAGTAGTTGCGGTCGGCCTCCACGAGGATCAGCGGGAAGTAGACGAGCAGCAGCAGGCCCGATGAGCGATGCCGGCACGCGCACGTGGTTGATCAGCGGCACGGCCCGGTGCCGGTCGCGTGGCCGTATGCCCAGCCTCGCGCCGACGTCGAGCGCCGAGTAGAGCGGCAGCAGCACCAGGTCGTGGAGCAGCGCCGCGCCCACGAACCAGATCACCAAGTTCTCCACCGGTCCGCGCTCGAGAATGCGCAGAAGGCGTAGCCAGCGATCGCGAACGCCGCGGCATGTGCCGCGAGGTGGAGCGGGCTGGCCCCGTAGTGGCGGCGCCACGCGGTCATGAGCGGACGAACCTCAGGCCCTTGACCCACTTGGTGCAGTGCACGCCGGGCAGCGCCGGCACGATGATGCGGGCGGGGTAGCCGTGGTCGAGCGAAAGGTCGGCGCCGTTGACCCTCAGGGCGAGCAGCGCACGCGAATCGTGCGCCTGCGCGTGGTTGAGAGTGATCCGCCGGTAGGCGCCGCGCTCCTCGAGCGACTCCACCTCGAGCAGCGCCCCGGGGTCGGCGCTCGACAGACGCGCGAGATCCACCAGCCGCACCCCGCTCCAGGCCTGCGTGGTGGTCCAGCCCTCCACGCATGCGATCGGCAGGTGCTCGGTGTGCAGCGGCATCGCCAGCAGCTGCTCCCGGCTCAGCTCCGATCGAGCGGCCACCCGTGAGCTCGAGGCGCCATGCCGGGCCACACCGCCTCGGCGGTGATGCGCGAGGCGGCGGCGGTCTTGTTCACCGGGAAGTCGTTGGGGCCGCTGCCGTAAACGCGCCCGCGCGGAGCCAGAAGCGCGACCCGGCGCAGCGGTCCGCCCACCGTCTGGCCGACGTTCACGGCAAGCAGTGTCAGCGAGGCGCCGCCGGCGAGCGCGAGCAGCCCGCGGCGGCTCATCGTGGGCTGGGACGGAGCCACGGGCGCGAGGCCGTCCTCGTCGTGAGGCTCGGGTTCTGTGTGCGCGAGGTCCGCGTGCAGCGGGGTGACGAAGCCGCGCTCGCGGAAGGAGCGCACGATCACGGGCAGCTTCACCAGCACATGCACGGTCATCGCCGCGAGGAACACCCAGGCGCCGTAGTAGTGCGCCTTCACGAAGCCGAAGTGCCACGGATAGAAGAGCTGGATGTTGAGGATGCCCGTGGCGAACTCGAACAGCGCGCCGCCCACGAGCAGCAGGAGGGACAGGCGCTCCACGGCCATCGCTGGGCTGCGCAGCGGCGGCCAGGCGAACAGCCGCGGGATCACCGACCACAGCTTGATCAGCAGCCACGGCACGGCCACGAGCCCGACGTTGACGTGCAGGCCCTGGTTGAGCCCGTAGAGCCAGGACGGGCTCGAGGGCCAGGAGAAGATGAACGGCTGGAAGTCGTAAGCGGGGTTGACGATCGCGTTGTGCGGGAGGTCCGGCTGGTAGGCCGCGTGTGAGAGGAACCCCGTGATCCCGACGATCGCGACGAGCACGAGGAGCAGCGAGCCGAGGAACGAGGTGAGCCAAGGGCCGCGCAGCGGGCTGCGCCAGAACTGCGGCCTGAACGGGCCGGGCGGCGCGGGCAGGGAGCCGGGCCTCATCGCAACCGCAGGCGGCCGAACCAGCGCTCGCCGTCGCGCCAGCGCTCGACCACGTCGAAGCCCGCATCGTTGGCGGGGCCGCGGATCCCGTCGAAGCCCACGAGCGCCCAGTCGAACGGCGCACTGCGCGACTCTCCGTGCTCGAGGCACACGCGCACGCGCCGAACGCCCGCTCCCGGATCGAGTTCCACGAGCACCTCTCCAGCGGGCGCGAGAAGCGATGCCAGGCGGCCGAGCAGTAGCGCCGGCCGCGCGCCGATGCCGACGTTGCCGTCGAGCAGCAGGGCGCTGCGCCAAGTGCCCATCCCGGGCACGCGCGCGAAGATCGACTGCTCGATCACGTGGACGCCGCGCATACGCGCGAGCCTGACCGCCGCCGGCGAGATGTCGACGCCCACCGCGAGCACCCCGCGCAGCGCCAGCGCGTGCACGTGCCGGCCGGGGCCGCAGCCCACGTCGAGCACCGGTCCCACTGCACGCTCGAGCACGCGCTCGTCCACGTCCGTGACCGGGCCGAGCCAGCGGCCCACGGCCGCGGGTCGGGCAGCGCCGTCGTCGGAGCGCAGCAGCAGCGGGTGCTCCGGGTGCGCGAGCGCGCGCGCGTATACGTCCAGCGCCGCGGTCATGCCGCCAGGCACCCCAACGCCTCAGCGAAGCGGCTGGCCGGAGCGAGCCGGGCCACCGCCCGGGCGTCCTCGATCAGGTCGACGTCGCGCAGCGGCGCGAGCATGCGCACTCGCAGGCTCGCCTCGCTCAGGCGGCTGAGCTGCGCGGCCAGGGTGCCGCTGCTGCTCATCGGCACGCCGAGGAACAGCTCGGGGTGCGAGCGGCGCAGGCCGATCGCCCAGTAGCCGCCGTCCAGGGCCGGTCCCACCACCGCATCCGTGTGGGGCCGGGAGAGCGCGCGCAGGCCATGGGCGAGCAGCGCCGGCGTGACCTGCGGCGTGTCCATGCCGATCAGCAGGGCAGGCTCGCCGACGTCCGCAAAGGCGCTCGCCAGGCGCTCGTCCAGACCGTCCCCGCGCTGCGGGATCAGCTCGAAGCCGGGCGGCATCCACTCCCCCGGCTCGCCGTCCAGCGCCAGCACGCGCCGGCCCGCCGGGCAGGCTGCCGCCGCGGCCAGCGTGTCCGCAAGCGATGCCGCGGCCAATCCGGCGGCATCCTCCGCGCTGAGCGGCGGGCAGAGCCGCGTCTTCGAGCGCCCGGGAGCGGGCGCCTTCGCAATCACGATCAGCGCGGGCCTCACGCGAGCACCGTCGCCATGTCGCGCATCGCACGCACCGTGCCGCGGACGGTGCCCGTGACCTTGGACCTGCCGCTGCGCCGCAGATACGGCACGGGCAGCTCGATCACATCCCAGCCGGCGGCGGCGGCGCGCAGCACCATCTCGAGCGGCCAGCCGAAGCGGCGGTCCTCGATTCCGAGGGCGAGCAGCGGCTCGCGGCGAGCCGCGCGCATCGGCCCGAGGTCGGTGAGCGAGAGGCCGCTGCGCCTGCGCAGCTCGGCGGCGAGGGCGAGGTTGGCCATCCGTGCATGCCACGGCCAGGCTCCCGGCTCCGCCGCGCGTGCGCCGAGCACGAGATCGGCGGCGCCGCTCTCCACCGGCGCGAATATGGCCGGCAGCTCGCGCGGGTCGAGCGAACCGTCGCAGTCCATGAAGCAGACCACCTCCGCGCGGGCGCTCACGAGCCCCTTCCAGCAGGCGGCGCCGAAGCCGAGCCGCGGCTCCATGAGCACGCTCGCGCCGAGCCGCCGCGCGATCTCCGCCGAGCCGTCGCTCGATCCGTTGTCCACCACGAGCGGCTCACAGCCGGCCGGGAAACGATCGAGCACCCACGGCAGCGCGGAGGCCTCGTCGAGCACTGGGAGGATCACCTCGACCATGGCGCCGAACATAAGCGCCGCACACGCAATTTCCCATTACGCAATGAGAAACCTCGTAGGGTCCCGGCCAGTGCCCATACTGGTCACAGGCGGAGCGGGATTCATCGGTAGCCACCTGGTCGACGCGCTGCTCGAAGACGGTCATGAGGTGCGGGTGCTGGACGTGCTCCACCCGCTCGCGCACGGGTCGGCGCCCGACTATCTGCGCGACGAGGCGGAGTTCGTCCAGGGCGACGTCCGCGACCGCGCGACGGTGGAGCAGGCGCTCGACGGCGTCACCGCCGTGTGCCACCAGGCAGCGATGGTGGGCCTAGGCGTGGACATGTCGGACCTCACCGCGTTCGTGTCCCACAACGACCTGGGCACGGCCACGCTGCTCGAGGCGCTGGCGGCCAGGCGCTTCGACGGCCGCGTGATCCTGGCGTCCAGCATGGTGGTGTACGGCGAGGGCCGCTACGCCTGCCCGGAGCACGGCGAGCAGGCCGCGCCCCCGCGCTCGCCGGCGGATCTCGACGCCGGCCGCTTCGAGCCACGCTGCCCCCGCTGCGCCGAGCCGCTGGTGCCGCGCGCGATCGGCGAGGACTCCCCGCTCGCCCCCGCCAGTGTCTACGCCGCCACCAAGGTGCACCAGGAGCACCTCGCCTTCGCCTTCGCATGCGAGACGGGCGTAGCGGTGACCGCGCTCCGCTACCACAACGTCTACGGCCCGCGGATGCCGCGCGATACGCCGTACGCCGGCGTGGCCTCGATCTTCGCAAGCGCGCTCGCCCGCGGGGACGCGCCGCGCGTGTTCGAGGACGGCCGGCAGCGGCGCGACTTCGTCCACGTGCGTGACGTCGCGCGCGCCAACCAGCTCGCCCTGAGCGTGCCCGAGCCGTACCGCGGGCCGCTGAACATCGCCAGCGGCACGCCGCGCAGCGTCGGCGAGATGGCTGAGGCGCTGGCGGCTGCCACGGGCCCGGAGTCGCCCCGCCCGGTGGTGACGGGCGAGTGGCGCGCGGGCGACGTGCGGCACGTGTTCGCCTCGCCCGGCCGCGCGCGGGACGCGCTCGGCTTCGCGGCCGAGGAGGAGTTCGAGGCAGGAATGCGCGAGTTTGCCGCGGTGCCGCTGCGTGCTTAACGGACTGTGAACGCTGCCCGCCAGCGGTCGACGGGCCGATCCGGCACTGCCAGAATCGCCTGAAGGTGGCAGGCGGGCGACATACGCGCGGTTCCGTGCTCATCGTGGACGACGAGCCGACCATCGGCGAGGTGGTGAGCCGCTACCTCGACCGCGCCGGCTACGACACGCGCGTGGCGCTCGACGGGCCGAGCGCGCTCGCGGAAGGTCGAGGAGCAGCGCCGGATCTCGTGGTGCTCGACCTGATGCTTCCCGGCATCGCCGGCCTCGAGGTGATGCGGCGCATCAGGGACCGCGAGGGCGACCGCACCTCGATCATCCTGCTCACGGCCAAGGGCGAGGAGACCGACCGCATCGTCGGCCTGCGGCTCGGCGCCGACGACTACGTGGTCAAGCCGTTCTCGCCGGCCGAGCTCGTGGCCCGCGTGGACGCGGTGCTGCGGCGGGTGGACACCACCCCGGCGCAGCAGCAGCCACTGCGCTTCGACGGGCTCGAGATCGATCCGTCGGCACGGCGCGTGACCGTGGACGGCAAAGAGGCGCAGCTCACCCAGCGCGAGTTCGACCTGCTGCTGTTCTTCTGCCCGCCACCCCGGCCAGGCGTTCACCCGCCAGCAGCTGATGGACCAGGTCTGGCAGTACTCCTTCTACACCGACACCTCCACGGTGACGGTCCACATCCGCCGCCTGCGATCCAAGATCGAGCCGCGACCCGGCAGTGCCGCGCTTCATCGAGACGGTGTGGGGCGTGGGCTACCGCTTCCAGCCGTGATCGCGCGCGGGCTGCTGCTGGCGGGTGTCGCCGCGATCGCGGCGGCGCTGGTGGCGGGCGCCGTCTACGGCGGCCCATGCGGGGCGCGAGACACTGGCGATCCTGCTGCCGCTCGGCGCCTTGACGGTCGGCGGGGCGCGCCTGCTCGTGGCGCGGCGCGAGCGCGCCGGCGGGCTGCGCCGCCAGGTGCTCCTGGCTGGAGCGCTCGTGGCCGGCCAACTGCTCGTAGCCGTCGGCATCTTCGCGTGGCTGATGCTCGTGTCGCACATGGACGTGCTGTTCACGGTGATGGTGGTCCTCTACAGCTCCCTGCTCGGGATCTGGGCGGCGCGGGCACTCGGCGCCAGCGTGCTCGACGGACGTGGAGGCGGTGCGCGGCGGCCTCGACAGGGTCGGCCAGGGCGAGCGCGACTCGCCATCCACACCGGCGCGCACGACGAGCTTGCCGAGCTGGCGCACGACGTCGAGCGCATGGTCGCGCGGCTGAGCGAGGAGGAGCGCGCCCGCGAGGCGGCCGACAACGCCCGCCGCGACCTGCTCGCCGCGGTGTCCCACGACCTGCGCACGCCGCTCGCATCGATCCAGGTGCTGGCCGAAGCGATCGAGGACGGCATCGTGGACGACCGGACGCGGCGCGAGTACGCCGCCCGGCTGGCCGTGCACGCCCGCGCGCTTCAGCGCGCTGATCGACGACCTCTTCGAGCTCTCACGGCTCGAGGCGGGCGACATCCGCTGGAGCATGGAGCAGGTGCAGGTGGCCGAGCTCGTGGCCGAGACGGTGGACGCCATGCGCCTCGAGGCCGAGGCGGGCGGGGTGGCCGTGAACGCCGAGCTCGGCAACCCGCGACGCCTGCGCCCGCGCCAATCCCGAGCGGATCCAGCGCGTGCTGTTCAACCTGCTCCAGAACGCGATCCGGCACACGCCCGCCGACGGCAGCGTGACCGTGCGGGCCGAGCAGCGCGACGGCGCCGGTCGAGATCGAGGTGGCCGACACGGGCAGCGGGATCGATCCCGCCGACCGCGACGGCGTGTTCGACGCCTTCGTCCAGGGGCGTGGCGAGCAGGCGCGCTCGGGCGGCAGCGCGGGCCTTGGCCTGGCGATCGCCCGCGCGATCGTGGAGGCGCACGGCGGGCAGATCTGGCTGGAGGACGCGCAGCTCGGCACGCGCGTGCGCTTCAGCCTGCCCCGCAGCTAGCCCGATGGAGTGCCGGGTGCGGCACGCGCGTCCACTTTTCCCACCCATACAAGGGTAAACGGACGCGCGTGGAAATCACCTCGGTAAGCGTCACCGGAGCGCCGGCTAGCCCGCGGTTACCGGCTCCCCGCGAGCCGGCATGGAGCGGGTCTTTGTGTTCCGCAGCTCGCGAGCTATCGCCTTCGCCGCTCGCTTTGCCTCTTTGCCCATGTAGCCGATGCCGCCCGGGCGCGGCACGTAGCCGATGAAGCGGAGCCCGCCGGCCGCCGCCTGAGCGCCACGCGCCCGCGGCAGGCCGCTGTGGTCCAGCACGCCGAGGTGCCCCACCAGCGGCTCGAGCCCGCGGCGGTAACCCGTCGCGCAGATGATCACGTTCGCGGCCACGTGGCCTCCGCCGTCCAGGCGCGCGCCGCCCGCGTCGAGCGACTCCACGCCGCGCACGATCTCGAAGCGGCGCTCCTTGATCGCCGCCACCACCTCATGGTCGACAATGGCGGGCGCCACTCCGAGGCGGCGCAGGCGGGAGAACACGCCCTCCTCGGGCACCGTCAGCCCGTACTCGCTCAGGTCTCCGATGTCCATGCGCCGGCCGAAGCGCGCAATCGCGTCGCCCACCCGCACCGGAAGACGCAGGAACACGGCCGCCACGAGCTCGCCGGGGATGCCACCCGGCCCCTGGCGCAGCATCATGTTGGGTGGGGTGCGCGCGGACAGCCACACCTTGCTCGCCCCGCCTTCGGCGAGGTCGTAGGCGATCTCCATCCCGGTACAGCCCGGCCCCACCACCAGCACGCGGTCGCCGCGGAACGGCCCCGGGTTCTTGTAGTCGCAGGCGTGCAGCAGGCGGCCCTCGAAGCTGTCGCTGTGAGTCCATTCGGGGATGATGGGAGCGCTCTCGTATCCGGTCGCCACCACCACCTGAGCAGTGCGAATCTCGCCCGCCGAGTTGCCGATCAGCCAGCCGCCGTCGCCGGCCTCGATGCTCTCGACGCGGGTGCCGAGCTGCCACTCGATCCCCGGTTCGCGCGCGTGGTTCTCCAGATGCTCGACCAGCTGGTCGCGCGTGGGGAACAGCGGCGTGCCCTTGGGGAAGCGGCGGTCCGGCAGGTGCGATGTGAAGCGACTCGTGTTGAGCCGCAGGCGGTCATAGCGGCGCCGCCATGACGCACCGACCTGCTCGGCCTGGTCCACCACGAGCGGCCGCAGTCCCGCGTCCTTGAGAGCAAGGGCCGAGGCCAGGCCGCCGGGCCCTGCTCCGATTACAACTACTTGGCGATTGATGAGCCGATGCGTGTCCATGGGCGCAACCTACGGCGGTCGCGCGGGCCGCGCATCGGGTGAACAACCCAAATTCGGGACCCGCCTGGCATGGGTGATTTCACCCACGGCCCCCGGAGAGCAGCTCGTGCTCGTATGCGTACGCCGTGGCGGCCGCGCGCGTGGAAACGCCCAGCTTGGCGAAGATGTTGCTCACGTGGCGGTCCACCGTGCGCTCGCTGATCACCAGCGCCGCGGCAATGGCCTTGTTGGTTTCGCCGGCCGCGAGGTGTCCCAGCACCTCCAGCTCGCGCTCGGTCAGCCCGGACGCCTCCGCGGCCGCGTCCCCCACCGCGAGCAACTCCAGCCTGGCTAGATCAGGGGTGGCGCCGAGGCCGGTGAGCGTGTCGCGCGCGGCCTCGAGTTCGAGCTCTGCGGCATCCTCGTCCCCGAGCCCGCGGCACGCCAGTCCCACCAGGCAGCGCGTTCTGGCCACCTCATACGGCACCTCGAGCTGCTGCCACGTCCGCTCCGCGCTCCGCAGCGAAGGCAGGGCGTCCGCCGGCGCTCCCCTTGCCAGCTCCAGGGCGCCGCGCGCCTGCGCCGCCATCGCCCCGAGGGCGTCGCTCTCCCTCCGCCCTGCCAGCAGCTCCAGCTCCTCGCTCGCGCGCGCGGCACCCTCCACGTCGCCCGCGGCCAGCGCGATCTCCACGTGAGCGGGCAGGAGCTGGGCGCGGCTGCCGGCCTCCGCCGTTTCGGCGAGCACCCGCTTGATCGCGGCCTCCGCCGCCGCGGTGTTTCCCTGCGCGAGCCGCAACAGTGCGAGGCCCGGCTGCGGCTCCCTCCCGTAGCGGCTCGCCTCCCTGTACGCATCCTCGGCGGCCTCCGCGTTGCCGAGCAGGCGGTGCAGCTCGCCCTTGCGGTAGGCGGCCTCGCCCGCGCCTGCGGGGTTCTCGCCCTGGAGGCAGCGTTCCGCGGCTCGCTCCGCCTCCGCCAGCGCCTCGCGCCATGAGCCGCGGACCTGCATGATCTCGGCGCGGTGCACGAGGCAGCGCCCGCTGAACGCCACGATGTCCGGCTGGCGCTCGCACCACGCGCTCAGGGCCGCCGTCCACTCCTGGGCCCGGCGCAGCTCCTGCGCGGTCTGGCACGCCAGGATCACGCCGCAGTAGACGATGCCCGAGACGATCGGTGACAGCTCACCGGTCGTCACCGCCACCATCGCTTCGTCCAGCAGCCTCAGGCCCTCCGTCAGGCGGCCATCCTGTATGAGGATCTGCCCCTGCTCATGGGCGGCCAGGGCGAACAGATCCGCGTCGCCGAAGTGCTCGCCGATCGCCGCGGCCTCGCCCGCGATCGCGGCGGCCCGCTCCAGTTCGTGGCGTGCCGTCTGCTCGAACACCGCCGGGAGCAGCAGGTAGCCGCGCTCCACGCGCTCTCCTCCCTCCCGCTCGAGAAGCCGCTGCGCGCGTGCGAGCCAACCGCCGGCGCGCCCCATCTCCCCCTGGCGCGCCAGGTTTACGCCAACCCAGAACGCGCAGCGCAGCGCGGCCAGCGGCTCACGGGCATCGAGGTGGGATCGGTGAGCGCGCTCGAGCAGGCGCAGGTACTCCGATTCGCGGCCGAGCATGTACGCGGCGGTGGCCAGCAGCTCCAGGTCCCCGGCCGCGAGCGGCTGCGACCGCTCGGCGCTCGACAGCGCCTCGTACGCCTCCGACCATGACTGGCTGGCGTACGCCTTGCGTCCTCGCTCGAGTTCGGCCAGGGCAGCAACCACCAGACCGATTATCGCGGCGTCCCCGTCAGGCGTACGGCTGCGGCATCAGCAGCGGCCAGGGGCTGACCTCGTCGCGCTTGTCGACGGGCACCACCACGAGCGCGGGCTCGTCGCTCTCGATGGCCGCCGCCACGGCCCGCTCGAGCTCGCCGGGCGACGTGGCCGACGAGGCCTGCACTCCGCACGCCGCGGCGAGCGCCGCGAAGTCGGGGTTGCTCAGCTCGGAGGCCAGCAGCCGCCCATCGAAGAGGCGCATCTGGTCTCGCCACACGTTGCCGTAGGCACCGTTGTCGAACAGCACGCACACCACGCCGATCCCGTACTGAGCCGCGGTGATCAGCTCCTGGAGCCCGAAGCCGAAGCCGCCGTCGCCGGTGACCGCCACCACCGGCACATCGGGCCGCGCCACCTTGACGCCGAGCGCCGTGGCATAGCCGAAGCCGAGCGTGCCCTGGTGCCCGCAGGTGATGAACGTGCGCGGCCCGTAGGCCGGCAGGGCGAAGTAGGAGGTGAAGCCGGCCTGGCAGATCTCCTCCACGAAGATGCCCTCGCGCGGCAGCGCGCGGCGGATGGCGCCGATGTACTGGGCGTGCGGCGTGATCCGTGCGATCCGCTCCGCGGTCCGGGCCTTGACCTCTCGCATCTGCTGCGAGCGGTCCGCGGCCCGGTGGCCCTCGAGCGCTGCGATGAGGGCGCGCGTGGCCTCGGCGGCGTCGCCCACGATCGAGTCGTCGGTCTTGAGCCGCGTGGGCTGCGAGGGATCGACGTCGATCAGAAGCCGGCGCAGCCCCTGTGGCTCGTGGCCCCAGCGAAACCAGTGCAGCTCCATGCGCGAGCCGATCCCGAGCACCACATCCGTGCCGGGCCAGCACTCGAAGCCCTCGGCGCAGGTCAGGCTCAGGAGGTGGTCGTTCGACACCACGCCGCGGCCGCCCCGGAACGACACCACCGGCGCCTGCAGCCGTTCGGCGAGCGCGCGCACCTCCTCGCCGGCGTCCATCGCGCCGCTGCCCACCATGATCATCGGGGCCCGCGCCTCGCGCAGGACCCCGGCAACGCGGTCCACAGCGTTCCCGTCCACCGGCGGCGGCGGCGCCGCCCGCGGCTCGGGCGGCGGCCCCACGGCGGCGTGCTGGTCGAACACCTCCCACGGCATCGCGAGCGCGGCCGGGCGCGGGCGGCCCGTGGTCATCTCGAAGAAGGCCTCGTCCACGAGCCGCTCGGCATCGGCCGGATGGTCGATGCGGGCGGACCACTTGGTGACGCCGCGCATCATCGCGAGCTGGTCCGGCAGCTCGTGCAGGTGGCCCATGCCGGAGCCGATGAACTCCGACGGCACCTCGCCCGTCACGCACAGCACCGGCGTGCTGGCTCCGTAGGCCGACGCCATGGCGGCGGACGCGTTGAGGAACCCCACGCCCGGCACCACCGAGCACACGCCCGGCCGGCCGGTGGCCTTCGCGTACCCGAATGCCATGTACGCCGTGGCCTGCTCGTGGCGCGGCGCCAGCACCTTGATCTCGTCGCGGCGGCGCGCAAGCGCGTCGAAGAAACCGTAGGTCTGCACCCCGGGGATGCCGAACAGAGTGTCGACGCCGTGCGCGAGGAGGCCCTCGACGAGGGCCTCCCCACCGCTCAGCTCGCGCTCCGGCGCCAAGCCGTGCAGCCTACGGCGTCCCGCAGATCACGTAGATCCGGCCGGTCTTACCCGGGCCGTCGCTCGTCCGGATCTCGCCGTCCCAGCCAATCGGCGTCCCGCCCTGGGACGGGAAGGCGTCGGCCGTCGTGGTCTCGGGTCCGCTGTACATCACGGCGTCGCCGCTCCCCGGGGACATCGTCCAGCCGATCCCGCCGCCGAGGGCGCGCTCGCCGGGGTTGCACTCCACGTGCTCGTGGCTCGAGAAGCCGGCCCCGTCGGACGTGAACTCGCCGTAGCGAACCACGGGGTTGGTGGCTCCCGGCGCTCCCGGCGCTCCCGGGGCGCCGTTGGCGCCAGGAGTGCCGGGAACGCCCTTCTGGTTCCAGGTGAGCTTGCGCTCCTTGCGGCCGCAGTGGCCGGCCTTGCGCTTCTTCGAGGTGTCGATGATCCGCATCTTGCCGCCGTGCTTGGCGTAGCAGGCGGTGATCAGGCCGCCCTTGTCCGGCACCGAGCCGATCGCCACGCCGCGGAGCGCGATCACCACGGCCACGAGCGCCAGCACGAGCGCAGGCGTGATCCGAAAGCGGGGGAGCAAGGCCATTCCGTCCTCCTTGGGTCGCAGGAGGCGCGATTGTCTTCGTGGCTCTAGCCGCGCGTCAAATCCGGCACGCTGAGCTTGCGCGCCTTCCGGCCGAGAGTCGGCAGCTCGACGTACGAGGGGTGCTGCCTGTCGTGCAGCACCTGCACCACCCCGCCCAGCTCGTTGGCCTCCATCGGGGCCGGCGGCATCGCGTGCGGGAAGTCCCCGCCCTCCACGTCGATGCGCAGGCTATGTCCCTTCGCGATCACCGCGTTGGTGGGGAACACCTCCACCGGCACCTGCATCGGCTCGCCCGCGGGCAGCGGCAGCACGGAGTCGCGTGTGAACGGGTGCCACGGCTGCAGCAGGTGGCCGCGCACATAGCGGCTGCGGCTGCGGTCGAGCTTGCGGAATGACGCGGCCAGCCAGCCGTCGGTGAGGTCGGTGGACGTGCCGTCCGGGGCGACGTCGGCCACGCGCACGGTGGCCACGGCGTCGCTCGCCGTGGTGGACAGCCACAGGTTCGCGAGGATCGGGCCGTCGATCCGCAGGCTCTTCTTCAGCGGCGCCGTGGTGTAGCTCGTGCCGCCGCTCGTGCTCTCGTCGACGCGGTTGTCATCGGTGCAGGGGATCTGGCCGCCGAGCCCGGCGGTCCACTGCGTGGTCGACTCGGTGCACACGCCGGCCACCGGGTTCTGCACGAACTCGTCCGGCGCCTCGTCGGCCGCCGGCCTGCGCGCGCTGAGCACCTTGCCCGCGCGCAGGTACTGGCGCGTTGGCGCGAGGCGCGGGTCGGGCCAGTTCGGCTGGGTCTCGAAGCGCCCATCGCCCCAGGCCCACTGGGTGACCTTGGGAATCGAGCCGAGGTCGGTCTTCATGCCCTTGAGGTAGTGGTCGAACCAGCGCAGCTCGATCTGGCTGAGCGACTCGGGAACGCCGTTGCCCGGCAGGCCCTTGCCCACGGAGCCGTCCACGTGGGTCCACGGGCCCATCAGCAGGCGCGAGTTCACGCGCCGCTTGAGGCGCTCGTAGACCAGCGGCTCGCCGCGCTGGAAGAGGTCGTGCAGGCCGCCGACCATAAAGGCGGGCACCTTCACCCGGTCCAGCACCTCGATCGGCGAGCGCATCTTCCAGTACGGGCCGTCGTAGCTGATGTCGCCGCCGGTGGTGCCGTTCACCACGGCGTCGAGCTGGAAGCCGCCGACACCGGTGGCGTGGCCGGCCAGCTCCGTGACCGCCTGGACGAAATCGTTGGGGTTGCCGTCCGCTGCGTACTCCGGGGGCACGAGGCTCGTGCCCGTGACGAGGCCGAGCCAGAACGGGATGAAGGCGGTGTTGAGCTGCCCGCCCGAGTACGTGATGTCGCGGTAGCCGTCCGCCATCGGCACCACCGGGAAGATCGCCCTGAGCCCGTTCGGGTGCTGGGCCGCGGTGAGCAGCTGGTTGAGGCCCATGTACGAGGGGCCGAAGAGACCGACCCTGCCGTCGCTCCAAGGCTGCTGCGCCGCCCACTGCACGGTCTCGAAGCCGTCGCGCTGCTCGCGGTCGTCGAACGACTGCCACTGGCCCTCGGAGCTGCCGGTGCCGCGCACGTCCTCGATCACCACCACGTAGCCGCGCTGCGCGAAGTAGGTGTTGTCGCCGAACGACGTGCTGCCGTCCACCACGTTCTTGTTGTACGGCGTCTGCTCGAGCAGCACCGGGTAGCGGCCCGGCTTGTCGGGACGGATCACGTCCGCGTACAGCTTCACGCCGTCCGACATCGTGATCGGCACGTCCTTGTCGGTGACCGTGGCGAACTGCGCCGACCGGTCGTACTTGGTCCAGTTGGCCTGAGCCGCAGCCGGCGCGAGCAGCGCACAAGCGAACGCGGAAACGACGGCGATCTTCCGAAGCATCTGTCCCCCTGCTCCTCCGGAGCAATAAAGTCGCCCGGCCTCCCGCAGGCCTGGGCGCAGGGGATTCATTCCCGCGCTGGAAACCGGCTAAACAGCCAGCGAATGTGTCTCAGCCCGCGACCCGCGACCTGCGACCTGCGACCTCACCGATCAACCCACGCTCCACCAGCGCCTCGGCAAGCTGCACCGCATTCGTCGCCGCGCCCTTGCGCAGGTTGTCGCCCACCACCCAGAGGTTGAGGCAGCGCTCGTGCGAGGGGTCGCGCCGGATGCGGCCCACGAACACCTCGTCGCGGCCGGCTGCGTCGATGGCCAGCGGATAGATGCCGTCGGCGGGGTTGTCGAGCACGATCACGCCCGGGGCAGCGCTCAGCAGCTCGCGGCACTCCTCGGGCGAGAGCGGGTCGCGCGTCTGGACGTTGATCGACTCGGAGTGCCCGGTGTACACGGGCACGCGGGCGCAGGTGGCGGACACCGCAAGGTCGTCCGCGCCGAGGATCTTGCGCGTCTCGGCCATCATCTTGCGCTCCTCGGTGGTGTAGTCGTCGCCGTCCTTGAAGGTCTCCACCTGGGGCAGCACGTTGAACGCGATCCGGTGCGGATACACGCTCGGCGTGTCGAGCTCCTTGGCGTCGATGATCGAACGCGTCTGGTTCTCCAGCTCCTCCACCGCGCGCTGCCCGGTGCCGGACACCGACTGGTAGGTGGAGACGATCAGCCGCTCGATTCCCACGGCGTCGAAGATCGGCTTGAGCGCGACCACCATCTGCATCGTCGAGCAGTTTGGGTTGGCGACGATGCCGCGGTGGCCGTCGAGTGCCTCCGGGTTGACCTCTGACACCACGAGCGGCACGTCCTCATGCATGCGCCAGAAGGACGAGTTGTCGACCACCACCGCGCCCGCCTCCACGAAGCGCGGTGCCCACTCCTCGCTGCGTGTGCCGCCCGCGGAGAACAGCGCGAGGTCAAAGCCGCGGATGGACTCGTCGCCGAGGGCCTGCACGATCAGCGTCTGCTCGCCGAAGTCGATCTTGCGCCCGGCCGAGCGCTCGGAGGCGAACGGCACGACCTCGTCGGCCTGGAAGCCGCGCTCGCGCATCACGCCGAGGATCGTGGAGCCCACCGCCCCGGTCGCCCCGACCACCGCCACGCGCATCAGGACACCACCGGCCTGTGCACGCCCTGGACGTCCTCGGGGCGCACCGCGTCGCGGTCGAGCTCGAACGCCGACGCGAGCGTGACCACCGCCTTCTCCACGTCGTCCTGGCTGATCACGCAGGAGATCTTGATGGGAGACGTGGAGATCATCTCGATGTTGATGCCGGCCTCGCCGATCACGGTGAACGCCCTGGCGGCCACACCCGGATGGCTCTTCATTCCAGCGCCGACGAGCGACACCTGCCCCATCGTCGGGTCCGCGACGACGGCGCCGAAGCCGAGCTCGGCCTTGAGCTGCTCGAGCTTCTCGGTGGCCATCACGAGATCGGCGCGCGGAACGGTGAAGGACATGTCGGCGCCGTGGCCCTCGGACTCGGGCTCGTTCTGGATGATCAGGTCCACGTTCACGTTGGCCTCGGCCATCGCGGTGAGCACCCGCCCGGCCACGCCGGGACGGTCCGGAAGGCCCGTGAGCGTGACCCGGGCCTCGTCGGTGGAGTGCGTGACTGCGGTGACGAGTGGCTGTTCCATCGTTTCCTCTTCTGTGACGACGAAGGTACCGGGTTCATCGAGAAAGCTTGACCTGCAGTGGATCCGCACGCCGTGGTTGCGGGCGTACTCGACCGAGCGGAGCTGCAGTACGCGCGCGCCGCTCGATGCCATCTCGAGCATCTCGTCGAACGAGACCACGCGCAGCTTGCGCGCGCCCGGGACGATGCGAGGGTCGGCGCTGTAGACACCGGACACGTCGGTGTAGATCTCGCACACGTCAGCTTCGAGCGCGGCCGCGAGCGCGACGGCCGTGGTGTCGGAGCCCCCGCGGCCGAGCGTGGTCACGTCGGCGTTGGTGGAAACGCCCTGGAAGCCGGCCACGAGCACAACCTTGTTCTCCTCGAGCGCCTGCCTGATGCGGTCCGCCCGGACGTCGAGGATGCGCGCCTTGGTGTGCGAGGTATCGGTGACGATGCCGGCCTGGGAGCCGGTGAGCGAGATCGCCTCGTGGCCGAGGTCGTTGATCACCATCGCCGCGAGCGCGCACGAGATGCGCTCGCCCGTGGAGAGCAGCATGTCCATCTCGCGCGGGTGCGGGCGCTCGGACACCTCGTGCGCCATCGCCACGAGCTCGTCGGTCGTCTTCCCGCGCGCGGACAGCACGGCCACCACGCGCGAGCCCTCCTCGCGCGCGGCCACGATCCGCTTCGCGGCGTGCTTGATGCGGTCGGCGTCAGCGACGGAGGTGCCGCCGAACTTCATCACCACCGTTTCCATAGCTGCTGGACCGGCCTGAGGCATGGCGCTGAAAGATAGCTTTCGGGCCTTGCGCCGCCGCCCCCGGATCCTCGTGCTGGTGCTGGTGGTCGCGGTTGGCGGCGCGGTGGCCGCGGTGCTGTTGCTGCGAGGCGGCGGCGACAAGCCGGCGCCCGTGCTGCCGCCGGCCAGCGGATCGGCGTCCAGCGGCCCGGTTTCGCACCGCTCGTTCCTCGAGCGGGTGATCCCGCCGCCCGCCGAGCACACCACCGGCCCGGCGGTGGCGCGCAGCGTGGCGGACCTCGCGCGGCGGCTGCCGCTCGAGCGCAAGGTGGCGCAGCTGTTCGTATTCGGGTTCGAGGGCACCGACTCGAGCGCCCCGATCTTCGGCGACCTGGCGAAGCTCGACATCGGCGCGCTGTCGATCACCGCAGACAACTACGGCGACCGCCAGCAGCTCGTCGCTCTCACGGACGCGGCCGCCCAGGTGGCCAAGCAGCACGGTCACGTGCCGCCGTGGTTGCTCACCGTGCAGGACGGCAGCGACTTCTCGGAGCTGCCGGACCTGCCGCCGGTGGACGCGCCGTCCGACATCCGCTCGATCCAGCAGGCCGCGGACGAGGCGGCGCAGACGGCGTCGTCGCTGCGCCAGCTCGGCATCAACGGCGTGCTCGGCCCGGACGTGGACGTGGACACGGGCCAAGGCGGCGCCTACTCGCGCCTGTCCTACTCGGACCTCCCGGACGAGGTGGCGCGCTTCGCGGCCGTCACCGTGAGGGCCTACGCGCGCGAGAAGATGCTCGTCACGCCCAAGCACTTCCCAGGCCTGGGCGCGGCGTCGCAGCCCACGGACGATGGCGCGGCCAACGTCGGGCTCACGCCGCAGCAGCTCGCGGGTCGCGACCTCGTGCCCTTCAAGGCGGCGTTCGACGCCGGCGCCTCGGGGGTGATGCTGGGCCACGGGCTCTACTCCACGGACGAGTTCGTCACCCCGGCGTCGCAGTCGAGCGCGCTCGCCACCGATCTGCTGCGCAACAACCTGCGCTTCGGCGGCGTGGCGGTGACCGACGACCTCGAGTCGCCCGCCATCACCGGCTCGCAGTCGGTGCCGGACGCCGCGGTGGCGGCGATCAAGGCGGGCGCGGACATGGTGTGGATCTCGGGACCGCAGAGCGACCAGAGCGCCGCCTACCTGGCCGTGCTGAACGCCGCGCGCCGCCACGAGATCCCCGCCGCTCGCATCGAGAGCGCCGTGCTGCGCATCCTCCAGACCAAGCAGCGGCTGGGTCTGATCGCGCGCGGCTAGAGCTCGCGGCGCCCGCGCAGCGCCTTGCCGAGCGTGATCTCGTCGGCGTACTCGAGGTCCGCGCCCACCGGCAGCCCGCTGGCCAGCCGCGTGACCGCCACCGAGGGCGTGCGCTCGCGCAGCTCCTCGGCGATGTAGAGCGCGGTGGCCTCGCCCGTGGTGGTGGAGTTGGTGGCCACCACCACCTCGCGCACGCCACCGTTGTCCTGCTTCTCCACGCGCGAGAACAGCTCGGCGAGCTTGATGTCCTCTGGGTCCACGCCGTCGATCGGCGAGAGCGCGCCGCCGAGCACGTGGTAGCGGCCGTGGAACTCGTTGGTGCGCTCGATCGGGATCACGTCGCTCGGCTCCTCCACCACGCAGATCACGGCGGGGTCGCGGCGCTCGTCCTCGCAGATCCGGCAGCGCGGGCCGACCGCGAGGTTGAAGCACACCTCGCACTGGGTCACGGTCTCCTTGACCTCGCGGATCGCGTCGGCGAGCGCCAGCGCCTCCTCGTCCGGCACCCGCAGGATGTGGAAGGCGAGCCGCTGCGCGGTGCGCTGCCCGATGCCGGGCAGGCGGGCGAGCTCGGTGATCAGGCGGTTGACCGGCGGGGAGAGCAAGGACAGCTGAATCTAGCTATCGCCGCGGGCGTAGCGTGAACTGGAGCGTGACCGGCGGGGAGTCCTCGAGGCTGCCCTCGCCGAGCCGCCGCCCCTCCGCCCTCAGCTCCACGCCGCTCGTGGCGGAACGGCCAGGGGTCGAGCTCGCCGTCCTCGCTCAGCTCGAGGGTCACCGGGCTGCCGTCCGCAGTAGGTACGTCCTTCACCTCCGCGGGCGCCCAGTCGAGGCAGAGTGCCAGGGAGATGTAGTCCCAGGCGAACACGAGCTTCTGGTTGCGCCGCAGCTGGTGAGCGTCGAGCCCCTCGGACAGCCTGTCCTGGAAGGCGCGCTGCTCGTCGAGGAAGCGCTCCACCATGCGCTTGTCCTCCGGATCCTTGGGCGGGAAGCGCTCGTACAGCGCGCTGCCGTGCATCGACACGAGCAGCGCCGCGTAACGGCTCTGCGACAGCATCTTGCGCGCGGCGCCCGACCACAGCGCGAGCTTCTCCGGCAGCGGCAGCGAGATGAACGTGAACGGGCGGCCGGTGTCCGGATCGATCACCGGATCGAGGTCCCACTCCGCCCAGCCCACGTCGTGCTGCTCGGCACCGAGGCAAACCTCCTCCCACGGCTCCACCGGCCCGAACTCCTCATTCCCCCACGCGCGCGCGAGCTGCCCGGACAGCCAGGCGTGCGATGCCTGTCCGATCGCGAGGTAGCCGCCGTCGGGCTGCGGCCGGATCAGCACGACGATCCGCCTCTTTGGCTGATGTTTCTTGGCTGCACTGCGCCTAGTGTGGCGACATGAGGAGACTGCCACGGTGGCTTGCCGCCGCCGCGCTGCTCGCTCTGGGCCTCGCGGGCGGCGTCGCGGCGCCGGCGGGAGCCGCCGACCTCACGCCGTCTCTGGACTGTGTGCGGGCCGCCGATGACAGCGGGTCGCCGTTCCTCGAGGCATTCTTCGGCTACACGAACTCGACCGGCTCCCCGATCGACCGTGCGATCAGCGACGAGAACAACTTCTTCTCGCCCGGCACTACCGACCGCGGCCAGCCCTCGACGTTCGCGCCGGGAACGCACCCCCTCGCGCTACACACGAGCTTTCAGGTGAGCGCCTCGCTTCCCGAGATCAACTGGTTCCTCGACGACACAACCGTCTCGGCGCGGAACGACACGGACCTGTACTGCGACCCGCTCTACTACGCGGGCGCGTGGCAGCCGAACTTCGGCTACCTGAAGAACGACGTGGTGTTCCACGATGGAGCCTCGTGGGTGGCGGCAGCGGATCCTGGTACGACTGAGCCTGGAGTGGGCGACGTCTGGCAGACGCTGGCGGCCGCGGGGGCGCAGGGCGCCACCGGTGCACAGGGACCAACCGGACCGCTCGGGGCGACCGGCCCCAAGGGAACTACCGGACCGCAGGGGCCGGCCGGACCGCACGGGGCAACCGGGGCCCAGGGGCCGGCCGGCCCACCGGGACCGCCCGGAACCGGCGACAGCATCTTCCACCCGCAGGCCACGCTCAGGTTCCCGCGCAGGGGGCGGCTGCTCGTCGCTGACCCGCACATCAAGCCCACCAGCATGGTCACCCTTCAGTACGTCGGCCGGCGCGGCGGGCGGCAGACGTCGGTGGACCGCCTCCGGGACGGCAGCTTCGTGGCGGTCGGCACCCCAGGTCGCTACTTCCGCTACGTCGTCTTCAACTGACGCTCGGCGAGGGCTGGCGCGTTCGCGCCGCGCGGACTAGGGTGCGTCCCAAGGGTTGGTTGAATGGAATTGATCGGGCGAACCGCGGAGATCGCCTCTCTTCGCAGCCTTGTGGGCGACGCGGGGCGCAGCGGCCGGATCGGGATCGTGGAAGGCGAGGCCGGGATCGGGAAGACCCGGTTGCTGGAGGCAACCCTCGGTTCGGCTCGCGTGCTCTCGTGCCGGGCCGAGGAGATCGACTTTCGCCGGCCGTTCGCGCCCATCGTCGATCTCGTTGCGTCCGCCGGGGAGCCGGGATGGCCTGAGCGCCTCGAGCAGCGCCTGGCCGCCGACGAGAGCCCCGGCGAGCTGGAGCGGCGCTTCGTCGTGTCCGAGCTCGTCCTCGAGCTGCTGGAGCACCTGGCGGCGCGCGGGCCGTTGGTGGTCGCAGTCGAGGACCTCCACTGGGCGGACGCCGCCACGCTGGAGGTGGTCGGCCGGACGGCCCGCGGGATCGAGCAGCTGCCGGTGGCGCTGTTGCTGAGCACCCGCCCGGCCCCCCGCTCAGCGGACCTCAACCGCCTGCTCGTGCTGCTCGAGCGGCGCGGAGCCGAGCTCGTGACGGTGCCGCCGCTCGACGCGGCGGACTCGTCCGAGCTGGCGACGCGGCTTCTGGGCGGCAGTCCCGGGCCGCACCTTGCGGAGCACCTGAGAGGAGCCGCGGGCAACCCGTTCTTCGTCACCGAGCTGATCGCGGCGCTGCTGGCGGAGGACGCCGTGGAGCGGCGCGACGGAGAGGCCGAGATCTCGGTCGCCCAGCCCACCCCCCCACTGCCGATGACCATCGTCCGGCGCCTTCGCATGCTCGGCAGCGACGAGCTCGAGCTGCTCGGGCTCGCCGCCGTGCTCGGCCGCAGCTTCACCGTCCGCGACCTGGCCGCGCTCGCCGACCGGCCACCCGGCGCGCTCGCATCGCCGCTGCGTGCCGCGATCGAAGCCGGCGCGCTCGCGGTGGGCGAGGAGCGGCTCGCATTTCGGCACGAGCTGATCCGCGACGCCCTCTACGAGGACCTGGCGCCGCCGATCAGGCGCGCGCTGCACTTGCAGCTCGCCGGCGCTCTGCGGGACGCGGGTGAGCCAGGGGAGCGGGTGGCCGAGCACACGCTGCGCGGCGCGCTGCCGGGAGACGAGCGCTCGGTCGCTTCGCTTGTGAAGGTGGCGCGCGAGCTCGCCGGCGGCAGCCCAGCCGTGGCCGTGGATCTGTACCGGAGCGCTATCGAGCTGTCTCCCTCGCCGGCTCAGACCCGGGCGTCGGTGCTTCCGGATCTCGCCGAGGCGCTGTTTCAAGCCGGCTTTCTCGAGGACGCCGAGACGGCCTGCCGGGAGGCGCTCGCGAACGGTGTCGACGCGAACTGGGCGGCCAGGCTCCGCCTGCACCTCGTGCTCCTGCTCACGCGCCGCGCACGCATGGCCGAGGCGGTGGCGGAGGGCGAGGCCGGCCTCGCCGACACGCGACTTGCCGCCTCCGACCACGCCCGGCTGCGCGCGCTCGTGGCCATGTCCAGGGTCTTCCTCGGAGACGCCGACGGCCCGGTGGCTGAAGCCCGGGCAGTGCTGGAAGATGACGCCGCGGACGAGCCCGCCCGCAGCATCGCCGTGAACGCGCTGGCTCTGGCGGCGGACTCCCGCGGGCGCTTCGCAGAGGCGGCCGAGCTGATGCTTCCGCGGGCGCGCTGGGCGGATGAAGAGGGTTCACGCGCGGCGCACGAGACACGGCCGCACATGCTGCTGACGCTGATGCTCGTGCGCCTCGACCGGCTGGACGACGCATACGCCAACGTCCAGCGCGGGCGCCTGGCGGCCGAATCGCTCGGACTTGGGGATGCCCTGCCCGTGTTCCACAACCAGCTCGCGACGGTCCACTACTGGCGGGGCCAGCTCGACGATGCGCTGGCGGAGCTGGACACGCACCAGGAGCTGGCCGAGCAGACCGGGATCGGCTGGTGGCTGCCCGTGCTCAGCCTGCGCGCGCTGGTGGATCTCCACCTGGACGAGGTTCTCCACGCCGAGCACCACGTCGCCGCCGCCGAGCGAGAGGCCGCCGAGGGCGCGCCCCCCTTTGGCACGGACCTGATGCTCGTGGCCAGGGCGCGCCTGCTCGAGGCGGCCGGGCAGACGGAGCGGGCGACGGAAGTGCTGGCCGATGCGTTCGCCGCCTTCACCACCGCCGGCGCCGCGACCTTCCAGCCGCTCGTGGGCGCCGAACTGGCGCGACTGGCGGCGCGCGCCGGCGATCCCGGCCGCGCGGCGGATGTGGTGCCGGAGCTCGAGCGGATCGCCGCCCTCAACCCGGGAGCGCGCTCGCTGGAGGCCGCAGCGCTGCGGGTCCGCGGCCTTGTGGAGAGGGAGGCGGAGCCGCTGATCGCCGCTGTGGAGCTGATGCGCGCGGTCGGGCGTCCGCTCGACCTGGCTGAGCTCTGTGAGGACGCCGCGCACATTCTCGCGGCCGGCGATCGCACGAAGGCACGCGAGCTGCTCGGGGAGGCCCAACGCCTCTACGAGGAGACCGGCGCCTCGCGCGACCTGGCGCGCGTCGACGCCGCCCTGCGCGCGCTCGGCGCCAGGCGCGGCGCGCGCGGTCCCAGACGGCGCCCGAAGACGGGGTGGGAAGCGCTCACGGACACCGAGCTGAAGGTCGTGCGCCTGGTGGCGGAGCGCCTCTCGAACCAGGAGATCGCCGAGCGCCTCTTCATCTCACGGCGCACGGTCCAGACACACGTCTCACACGTGCTCGCGAAGCTGGACGTGTCCACGCGGCGGGAGATCGCCGAAGAGGCGGCGCGGGTGGCCGGCTGGCGTCTGACGGTCGAAGACGCGCGTGAGGGCGGGGCGCAGGGCGGCGAGCCGCAGCCGACCGCCGACTAGAAGCCGGGCAAGCCCAGGCCGCCGAGGTCGAGCCCGCCGGGCCCGCCCAGGCCGCCCATCGCGCCGCCCAGGCGCGACTCCGCCAGCTCCTGCGAGGAGCGGATCGCCTCGTTCACGGCGGCTAGCACCATGTCCTGGAGCATCTCGACGTCCTCCGGGTCGACCGCGTCCGGGTCGATCCGGATCTCCTTGATCTCGAGCGCGCCGGTGATGCGCACGGTCACCATCCCCCCGCCCGCGCTCGCTTCGACCTCCTCGGTCTTGAGCGCTTCCTGCGCCTTCGCCATCTCGGCCTGCATCTGCTGCACCTGGCGCATCATCTGGTTCATGTTGGGCTGCTTGGGCATGGTCACGATTCCTCGGTGTCGAAGACCTCGGTGGCGCCGAACTCCTGCTTGAGGCGCTCGAGGAGCTGCTCCTCGTCCATGGAGGATGACGCTTCCGGCTCGCCCTCGCCCAAGCCCTGGCCGTCGCGCAGCTCGTAGACCAGCTCGAGCGAGTGGCCGGTGAGGTCGCGCATCGCCTTCGCGAGCAGCGCGCGGTTGTTCTCGGCCTTCTTCTTGGAGAAGGTGGCGCCCTCGGCGAAGGCGACGGTGAGCCGCTGTCCCTCCAGCTCCACCGGCCGGGCATCGGCGAGCAGGGCGCCCACCATGGCGTTCTCCTCGCGCACCGCCTCCACCGCGGCGGGCCAGAGCGAGCGCACGTGCTCGAGGTCGACCGGTAGCGCGCCGACGGGCTCTGCCTCGGCTTCGGGCTCCGGTTGCGGCTGCGGCTCCGCGGCGGCCACCGCGGCTCCGGCCTCAGCGCGCGCCAGCGCGCGCTCGGGCGGAGTGGCCGCGGCGCGCGGCGGCTCGGGCGCGGCGGGCTCAGGGGCCGCCTCCGGCGCGGGCTCGGACTGGGGCTTGGGCGCCTCGGGAGCGGCGGGCGCGGGCGCGCGCCCACCGAGCGCCTGCTCGAGCCTCTCGATGCGCGCCATGAGCGCCTGCACCGAGGCATCCGCCTTGGGCTGCGCCGACTTGAGCAGCGCGATCTCGAGCTGGATGCGCGGATCCGACCCGTCCTTGACCGCGCTCAGGGCGGCTGCCAGCAGGTCGATCGCCCGCACTACCTCGGCCTGCGGCAGGCGCTGGGCCTGGGACTGGAGCCGGTCGGTGTGCTCGGCGGTGACGGCAAACGAGTCGGGCACGTCACCGAGCGTCTGCACCACGAACAGGTGCCGCAGGTGAGCGGCCAGCTCACGCATGAACTGCGTGAGGTCGCGCCCCGATGCCGACAGCTTCTCCACCGACATCAGCGCCGCCGCGGCGTCGTGGTCGGCCAGCGCCTCGGCGGCGTCGAGCACGAGCTCGGCGTCGGCCACGCCGAGCACCTCGAGCACGTCGTCGAGCTTGACCTCCTTGCCGCCGTAGGTGACGAGCTGCTCGAGCGTGCCGAGCGCGTCGCGGAAGCTGCCGGTGGCCGAGCGGGCGATCATCGTGATGGCCGCGTCCGGCACCTCGATGCTCTCCTCGGCGGCCACCTTGCGCAGCACCCCGGCGATCTGCTGCAGCGACGGGCGATGGAAGTCGAAGCGGTGGCAGCGGTCCACGATCGTGGCTGGCACCTTGTGCGCCTCGGTGGTGGCGAGCACGAACACCACATGCGGCGGCGGCTCCTCGAGCGTCTTCAGGAACGCGTTCCACGCGGCCGTGGAGAGCATGTGCGCCTCGTCCAGGATGTAGACGCGGCTGCCGCCGCCCATTGGCGCCAGCGCGACGTTCTCGCGCAGCTCGCGGATGTCGTCCACGCCGTTGTGGGAGGCGGCGTCCATCTCCACCACGTCGAGCGAGGTGCCGCGGGCGATCGCCTGGCAGGCGGGATCGTCGGGCGAGAAGTCCGTGCGCGGACCGCCCTCGGCGTTGAGCGCGCAGGCCAGCAGCTTGGCCATGCTCGTCTTGCCGGTGCCGCGCGAGCCCACGAACAGGTACGCGTGATGCACCTTGTCGAGCTCGATCGCGTTCCGCAGCGTGCGGACGATGTGCTCCTGCCCCACCACGTCGTCGAAGGTGCGAGGGCGGTGGCGGCGGTAGAGGGAGAGCATGGAGGTCCATCCTAGACACCGCTTCGGCCACCCGTCGGTAGCTTGCCGCGAGCGTGAGCCGGCTCCGCAGGGCCCTGCCCGACGTGCTCGCGTCCGGGCTGATCGGGCTCGCGATCTTCGCCTTCTTCGGGCGGACCTTCCTCAACTACGACACCTTCTACGCGCTGCTCTGGGGCAGCGACCTGGCGCACGGGCGAACGCCCGACTACCGAGTGGCCACAGCGCCCCACGCCCCACCCGCTGGCGACCCTCGCGGGCATCCCCGCGTCCCTCTTCGGCGACGGCGGCGAGGCGCGTGATGCTCGTGCTCGTGATCGCCGCGCTGGGGGCGCTCGTGGTGGGCGTCTACCGGCTTGGGGAGCGGCTTTTCGGGCGAGCGGTGGCAGTGCTCGCCGCGTTGATCGTGGCCACCCGCGTGCCCTTTCTCAACTACGGGATCCGCGGTTACGTGGACCTGGTGGAGATCGCGCTCGTGGTGTGGGCGGCGGTGCTCGAGGCACGCGCGCCCGCGGCGCGGCCTACCGGTGCTCGTGCTGCTCGGGCTGGCGGGGCTGCTGCGACCGGAGGCCTGGCTCTACGCGGGCGCGTACTGGCTGTGGCTGTTCCCGGCGCGCGACTGGCGGGGCCGCCTCTGGCTCGCCGCGCTCGTCCTGTCGGCGCCGCTCGCCTGGGGCCTCAGCGACCTCGCAATTTCCGGTGATTTCCTCTGGTCGCTCCACGGCACGCACGACCTCGCGACCGAGCTCGGACGGCAGACCGGCCTGGTCGAGGCGATCAAGACGGCGCCGCGGCGGCTCGGCGAGATCGTGCGCCTGCCCGAGCTGATCGCCGCGCTCGGTCGGCTTCGTGCTCGGCGCTCTGTGATGCGTGCCTCGCCGCGCGGCGCTTCCGGCTGCGATCGCCGCGCTCAACGGGCTGGCGTTCTGCGTGTTCGCGCTGGCGGGGCTCTCGCTGCTCGGTCGCTACCTGTTCCTCGCGGGGGCGATGCTCGCCCTGTTCGCGGCCTTCGCATGCGTGGGCTGGCTGGAGCATCCCGGCCGCCGGGAGTGGCGCGCGCTGGGTCTCGTGGCGCTCGCCGCGATCGCCGTCTTCTTCGGCCTCCAGCAGCTGGACCGGCTCAGCTCGCTCCGCACCGACATACGCGCGCGTGCGCGCGTGCAGTCGGACCTGCGCGCGCTGACCCTGCCGGGCTGCCGCCCGCTGTACGTGCCGGACCACCGCCTGGTTCCGCTGCTGGCGTACTGGCACGGGCGATCCGCCCGGGCGGATCCTGGTGCAGGCGCCGGCCACCGCCGCGGGCACGGTGGTGCTGCCCGCCAGCGCGCGCGTGCAGCGCCTCTCGATCCTCGACCCGCACGAGCCGCGCCCGCGCCGGCTCGGCGTCCCGCCCGGCTGGCGGCAGGCGGACGCCAACCGCTCCTGGCAGGTCTACGCCGCGCCCCTGTGTCATCACTTCGAGCGTTGAGAACGGACCGTGCACCCGACGTCGAAGTTGGTCCCCGGGCGTGCCCGCCGGCCGGTAACTACTGCCAGGCTTCCCCGTGGCGCATGAGCGGTACCGCTTAAGGCTGCTTCCTCCCGGATCTGACCTGGTTCACGGCCGTTCACCGCACGGGACCTGGCCATCGACGCCATCGGCCGGCGTACTGACCCCGAAGGCTCAACCCCTCATGTCGGGAATTCAGCCTCGCTAGAGCGGATTGCGAGTGCAGGGCACCGCTACCTCCCCGCCTAGCACGGTCCGGGAGGAAGCCTAGCGTGGAAAATCGGGTATCCCGAGATATGGCGAAGGGAATCGGCCTCATCCTCATCGGGTTTGCGCTCTTCGCGCTGTCGCGCCCGTACATGGAAATGGCTGCAGGCGGCGACGTGCCTCCCCCGCCCCCGAAGCGCTGGCCGCTCAAGCATCGCGTGGTGCGAATGGGCAAGCGAGGCGGAAGCCACCTCAGGCTCGGCTTCGGCCAGATCCTTGGGTTGGCAGCGATCGCCGTCGGCGTGGTGCTGCTGCTGCGCGCTTAGAAGGACCAGCCGCGCGCGAGGATCGCCTCGGCCAGCGCGTCCACAAGCCCCTCGGAGGGCTTCGGCATCGGGAAGCGCTGCACGATCGACTGGATCTCCGTCGGCTCGAGCCCGAAGTCCCGCGCCGCCCTGAGCATCGCGAGGTAGTGCCCTGCCGGACTCGTGGCCGGTCCGTCTGGAATGTCCCGCTCCATCCCACCCGTCTTACCCCGCCGGGCGTCGAGTTCTAATCGCCGCTTATGCTGCGCGCGAGTGTTCTGGCGCAGGCGGATCACCGCGGTTGGGTCCTGCTCGCGGCGGGTCGCGCTCGGCTGGCTGGCGCTCCGCGACGGCTCGTCCGGGCGGACGGCGCCAGCCGCAGTGCCGCTTCCGCACCTCACCGTTGCGCAGCTCGCCGGGCTGCGCGTGGTCGCCACCTTCCGTGACGCCGCGCCCCGGCCACATGCCCGCCGGGCTTGCCCGCCGGATCCGCGCCGGCACCATCGGCGCCGTTGATCCTCTTCAAGGAGAACGGGACAAAGGTGGCGGCGATCCGGCGGCTCGACCCGCCGGCTCCAGGCAATCCCGCGGCCGGCCGGGCTGCGCGATGCCGCTGCTCGTGATGATCGACCAGGAGGGCGGCAAGGTCCGGCGGATCACCGATGCCCCGCCGGCGCACCAGCGCCGAGCGATGGCCGCGACGGGTGACACGGCGCGCCATCCAGGCGCGGGGTCGGCGACCGGCCGCGCGCTGCGGCGCGCCGGCGTGAACGTGGACCTCGCGCCGGTGTCGGACATGCCGCGCACGGGGTCGACCTGCTCGCGTTCCAGCGCACGTTCGGCACCGACCCCGCGGACATCCGGCCAGTTCGCCGCCGCATTCGCCTCGGGCTCGTGGCCGGGGGCGTGCAGGCCACGGCCAAGCACTTCCCCGGTTTCGGCGCCGCCGACGTGAACAGCGACGACGCGGCGGTCAGCATCGGCTCTCGGCCGCCGAGCTTGCGTGCCGTCGACGAGCCGCCCTTCGGCGGCGTGATCGCCGCCGGCGCCCGGCTGCTGATGCTCGCGAACGCGATGTATCCGGCGCTCGATCCGGCGCGCGCCGGCCCGCTGTCGCGCGCGATCGCGACCACCGAGTGCGCGGCAGCGTCGACTTCAATGGCGTGACGATCACCGACGACCTCGAGGCCAACGCGCTGCGCCCGTTCGGCGACCCGGGCCGGCTCGCGGTGCGCTCCGCGGCGCGCGGGCAAGGACCTCGTGCTGTTCGCACGTACCTCCGCAGCATCGGCCGCAGGCCGCGCCCGCGCTGCAGGCAGCACTGTCGGGCGGCCGGCTCAGCATGTCGGAGGCCAGAGCCGCGGCCGCCGCGGGTGCTCGCGCTGCGCCGCGCCGTAGCCGCCACGCGCTGAGGCGCGTCCTACACTGTCCCTTCTCCCGGGCGCGTAGCTCAGTGGGAGAGCGCTCGCTTCACACGCGAGAGGTCGCTGGTTCGAAACCAGCCGCGCCCATTTCGAAGCCCCTGCATCTGGGGGGTTTCGGCGTCTTGGGGCGAGTCGGCGCGTTGGGCCTTTTCCGGCATTGTCGGGCCCGTTGTGTCAATCGGTGTCTCAAACGCCCGACAGCACCGCGCAGGGGCCCGAACTCGCGCGAAACTCTTAAGCGCCCCAGTGACGAAGTGATGCGGTAGCCCGGTGGAATCCATGTGCGTCTACCGCTAAGGAGGAAGGACCGGCCAGATTGGCCCCGTGGACGCTCGCGACCAGCATCTCCATCAGCGCCACCCCGCGGGGCAGGAGGCGCAGCGTGGTCGCACGGTGCTCGTCGTCGGTGATTCCGTCGACGATGTTCGCGTAGGCGCGCGTACTTCTGCTGGAGGCCGGGCCGACGTCGCCCGAGAACTGCGTGGTCGGCGGCCTCGACCTCACTCCTTCTCGACGCGGACGCACACGAACCCAGCTTTTCCGGTTTTTCGTTTATTCCGCTGACAGCGGACAACACGTAAAACCGGATTCCAGTCGCACCTTTGCAGTGGGAGCATCTCTAACATGCGACTTGAATCCGGTATTAGCCCTATTCCGTTGACAGCGGAATACCGATATATCCGGAATGACCGCTACACTTCGACTACAAATGGCGGCTTCAACCGAACGACCCAACAGCGAACGCGACGTGATTCGTCGCGCGTTCCAGCTCATCTCGGAGCGGCTGCCCCCTACCTGGACAGCAAAACTCGCTGAGGAAGTTCGACTCGGGGACCGCCAGGCGGATGCAGTGCTGGAGTTGCGAACGCCAGAGGGCGATTCCGCTCTCGTCGTGATCGAGGCTAAGGGATCGCTCGAGACCCGGGACGCCCGCTTGGTCGCGGAGCAGCTAAAGCAATTGCGCGACCGAGCCGAGGCTGACGAAGCGAACAAGACAGGCCTGCTCGTCGCCCCATACCTGAATCCTGCCACCAGGGTTCGCCTGACCGAACTCGGTCTCGGCTACGCAGACGCTACCGGCAATCTCCGGCTCCAGATGGATCGGCCGGCGCTGTTTCTGCGCGATGCGGGTGCCGAAAAGAATCCCTGGCGTGGGCCGGGCCGACCGCGTGGCAGCTTCAAGGGCGGTACCGCCGCCCGCGTCTTCCGCGCGCTCGTTGACTTCTCGCCGCCGTATTCGGTGCCCGGGCTTGTCGAGCGCAGCGGAGCCTCGACGGGTGTGACGTATCGCGTCGTTGAGTTCCTCGAGCGCGAGGACATCGTTACTCGCGCGCGCGGAGAGATTGTCCGGGTTGATTGGCGCCAGCTGATTGAGCGCTGGAGTCAGGAGTACGGGTTTGGACTGTCGAAGTCCGCGATCGCGTTTTTGGAGCCTCGTGGCTGGGAGGCCGCTCTGGGAAAACTCCGAGGCAGCGACCTCCGATACGCAATCACCTCGTCGGCGGCGGCGCAGTATTACGCGCCGTACGCCCCGGTACGCGCTCTTAGTCTCTACGTCACGTCGATCGACGAGGCAGTGGAGGAGCTTCGCCTACGCGAAGCCCCGGCGGGAGCGAACATCCTTCTTGCCGTACCAGAGGATCCGGTCTCCTTTGAGCGGGCGAAGGTGTTCGATGGTCTGACCGTCGCGGCGCCGAGCCAAGTGGCGCTCGACCTGCTCGGCGGTCCGGGGCGCGCGCCCGAGGAGGGGCGCGTCCTACTCGACTGGATGGAAGCCAATGAGCCAGCCTGGCGCAACTGACCTTCTAGTCGTCGCGCGTCGCGCACTGCTCGATGCACTCGAGGCGCTCGAGGACCAGCGCGAGGCGGTCATCGTCATCGGCGCACAAGCCGTCTACATGCACACTGGCGCCGCTCGAGTTGCCCTTCCGGAAGCGACGAAAGACAGCGATCTGGCGATCGACCGTCGCGAGCTCGCTGACGAGCCTCTGCTTGAAGAGGCGATGCGCAGAGCGGAATTCGAACCCGACGACCAGCCTGGAGCATGGACCGGCGAAACCGGAACCCCGGTCGATTTGATGATTCCGGAGAGCATGTCGGACCCGGGTGGCATGCGTGGGGGCCGCATGCCCCCACACTCCAAGCGCGCGGTTCGACGTGCTGCCGGGCTCGAAGCCGCAATGGTCGATTACGCGTGGATGGACGTAGCAGCGCTCGAGGACGGTGACTCGCGGGTCTTCCGGGTGAAGGTCGCGGGGCCAGCAGCACTCTTGATCGCGAAGATGCACAAGCTGGGTGAGCGAAACACCGCAGCCCCGAGCCGACTGGTCGACAAGGACGCCCACGATGTCTACCGGCTCCTGGTCGGCGTGGAAACGGAGGTGTTTGTACGCGCCTTCGCGCGTCTGCTTCGCGACCCCCTTGCGGGGGACGCGACACGCGCAGGCCTCGAGTATTTCGCACAGATCTTCGCGGCTGGCCCCGACGCCATCGGCTGCGTCATGGCAGGCCGGGCTGAGGAACTCGTTGGTGACCCAGCATTGGTCGCGCAGGCTTCCGCGGCGCTCGCCCAGGATCTGGTCGACGCGCTGGCAGAGGAACGGGAGTAGTCGGGCTGGGACGTCGAGAGGAGGCCGCAGTCGTCACAAGCAGCGCCGCACGACTATTCGACGCTGTGGCCGACTCCCGGACCTGTTGGGTTAACCATCACCTGGCGGAGCTGCGCCGCTCGCAGCGTGTCACGCACTGTCGGATCGATCTCCACATGTCGCACCTCGATACCCCAGGTCCGCAATGCTTCAGCCAACCAGCTCTGGCCGGTCACGCATGCGGCCGCGTGCTCATCTGCGAAGGCGATGACTAACCGCGCGCCGTCGCGCTCTCGCCCGAGCGTGAGCAGTTTCAGCGCGTCACGGGCGACCTTGTGGAATTGACCCCCGGCGCGGATCGAGGAGCTCCGCCGACAGCCGCTCTCGCCGCAGCTCCATAGCGGGAGATACTAAGCGCGCGTCGTGCGGGTCACTCGCCCTGTCAGCAAAGGCCTAGGGGCACGATTTCGCATCCTCGCCCGCACCTAGATGACGACCGGAACTTCGCCCCACGGTCGAACCGAAACGACCACGATGTCGCGCAGGCAGCCCAGGAGGCAGGTGCGTGCGGCTCTGTGCAGTCCCTCCGCCGCTAACGCGTCGACGTCTCGCAGAGCGGGATGGCGAGCGCCTCGACGTGGGAGCGCCCTTGTTCACCGTCTTCGAGCGCCGCGAGCCATCGGGCGGGGATCGACTGAGCCCCGTCTCGCGCCCCCGCAACGGCGCCCGCCATCGCTGCAACCGTGTCGGTGTCGCCACCTAGGCGGACGGCGAAGCGCACAGCGGTCTCGAAGCTTGAGTTCGCAAGCGCCGAGTAGAGCGCGGCGGCCACCGCCTCGGCGGCGTCGGCAGAACTCCCCAGTCGCGTGTGAACCTCGCCGGGCCCCGGCCCGGCGGCCAGCAATGCCTCGACCTCCTCCAGCGCTCGGCGCAGCTCTTCGGTGCGGGCCGTTGCGTGCGCTGTTGCGAGTATGTCGTCACCTCGGAGGGCGGCGCCGAGTGCCGCCGCCTGGACGACTGCGCCATCCAAGCCGACCGGGTGCGAGTGCGTGATGCGCGCGCTGGCGGCGGCCTCGACGCAGAGGCGTTCGTGATCGTCGCGGAAACGGACAGCGACCGGCGCGATCCGCATCGCCGCCCCGTCGCCGCGAGACCCTCGGCCCTCGAAGATCCGGCCGGCGGCGACGGCAACCGGTACGCCCGAGCGCCATAACTCGAGCACCCGCCGGGTGCCCCCGCCATAGCCGCGGTCGGCGTCATAGGCGTCGAGAAAGGCGCGCGCGAGATGGTCGGCGTCAATCCGGCCTCGCGCGAGCAGCGACTCACCGAGCGCGATCATCATCTGGGTGTCGTCGGTGTATGTGCCCCGCCCACGGCGCGCTTCGATCATCTCCACCTCAGTGGGGATCGACGTCTGCGGGACCCCCTCGAAAGGCATCCCGAGCGCGTCGCCGACGAACGTTCCAAGCAACGCCCCACGCGCGCGGTCGACCAAATCGGCCGGACCGCAGTCCCTGTCTGCGTCAGGGGTCATCGAAACAAGCATGACGACGGCAGGACAGGTCCACCACGCTTGGCTCAGGGCGCAGCCCGTCGCTGCCGCAATCCGCATCAAGTAGGGGCTGGACCAGGGGACCACATGCTCGGCCCGTCGTAAGGGAGGCGGGTCATTGTCTTGGCCAGGCTGCTGCGGGTGCTCAACCGCAAACAGATTGGTTGTGCTCTCGCGTGCCCGGGAGGAGCTAAGTCGCGCCGCCACACGTCAGCGACGTCCCTCAGCAGGTCTGAACCTCAAAGTCCCGAGCCGACCGGTCCGGTCACTTGACGCACCGGACTGGCTCACGCCGGGCGTTCGCGGCATCGGGACGGCGAGCTTGTTGGCCGACTTGGGCCACGAGGTTCCCACGGCTCTGTTGCCGAGTGGCGGATACGCGACCACCGCCGTGCTCTCGGGGCTGATCGGAGTCGCCACGAGCGCTTGGCAGGTGGACGTCTTGCGGGCCGGAGCCTGGGCAGCTCGCGGGCTGCGAGTGCCGTCTCGAAATGCGCTGCGTCCGAGCATCGCGTTCGCGTTCGCGGCGCTGCTCATGGCGGTGTCGGCTGCGGTGCTGCTCGGCGGGCAGCGCGCGAGCCTCCGCACCGCGACTGGGTAGCGAGGCTAGCCGGCCAGCGGCTTGCGCGCCCGAATGATCGCCGAGGCGGCGTGCTCGTGGACGCGGTGGGTCTCGTTGATCTCGATGTCGGTGAGGCCCGCGTCGCGCAGCGCCTGCTCGAACTGAGCGCGGGTCAGGGCGCCGGCGATGCAGCCGGTCCACTGGCGCATGTCTGCCTTCGTTGCCTCGTCCATGTCCGGGTCGGCGATGACGTCGGATACGGCGAACCGCCCGCCCGGGCGCAGGACGCGGGCGGTCTCCCGGATCACGTTGGCTTGTCGCCGGAGAGGTTGATGACGCAGTTCGAGATGACGACGTCGACGGACGTCGTCGGGCAGCGGGATGTCCTCGATGTAGCCCTTGACGAACTCGACGTTGGTCGACGCCCGCCTCTGCGGCGTTCTTGCGGGCGAGCTCGAGCATCTCGTCGGTCATGTCGAGGCCGATCGCCTTGCCGGTGGGCCCGACTCGCCTGGCGGAGATGAGCACGTCGGCGCCGGCGCCGGCGCCGAGGTCGAGGACGGTCTCGCCGTCGTGGAGATCGGCCACCGCCGTCGGTACGCCGCAGCCGAGCGAGGCAGCGACCGCGCCCTCAGTGGCGCCCTCGGCCTCGGACTCCCGTGTAGAGGGATGCGCCGAAGGTCTCCGTCCGCCAATCGCCGGCGAGCTCTTCCTCGGCGCCGCAGCAGCTGCGTCTCCGAGGCGGGGCCACAGCCGCAACCCTGCGACTCTTGGCCGCCCGCGCGGCGGCGGCGTAACGCTCGCGAACGCTCTCGCGGATATCGGTGTCGGTCAGCTCAGCCATGCGGACAGCTCCTTCAGCGCGTCGGGAATCACGTAGTAGTAGGCCCACAGCCCCTGGCGCTCGGAATCGACGATGCCGGCGTCGCGCAGCTTCTTCAGGTGGTGGGAGAGCGTGGGCTGGGAGACGTCGAACAGCGGCACCAGCTCGCAGACGCAGACCTTGCCGGCGTGCTTGCGCAGCACGTCCACAAGCTGTCAGGCGGATCGGGTCGCCGAGCGCCTTCGCGACTTCGGCCATCCGCAACGCCTGCTCGCGCTCGACGTCGGGATAGACCACCGGCTCGCAACAGGGCTCGCCCGCCGGCCGCTTCTTCTTGGGCGTGAGTTCCATATCGATTGTCATCGATACACAGCCTAGCGGCTGCATCGAAATGTGTCGATGTTCTTCTGGCCAATCGAGGGATGAAGGTCCGCGCGGGACGAACCGCGCTCGTTGGTTCGGCTTCGGCGCAGATCGATCTGCATCTATCTACGGTAATCTATTGAATGCGCGAGCATCGATGCTACGATGCGCGCGCGATGACGAGCAGCGACCGGGTCGCGGTCATTACCGACATCCACGCGAACCTGCCTGCGCTTCACGCGGCGCTCGTTCGCATCGACGAGCTGGGCATCGAGCGGATCTATTGCGGCGGCGATCTCGTGGGCTACGGCCCGCACCCGAACGAGGTGTGCGCGTTGATCCAGGAGCGCGGGATCCCCACGATCTATGGCAACTATGACTACGCGATCGCGCGCGACGAGCACGACTGCGGCTGCGCCTACATCACCGAGCACGACCGCGAGCTCGGCCAGCAGTCGGTCGAGTGGACGCTCGTGAACACAGACCAGGCGTCGAAGGACTTCATGCGCGAGCTGCCGTTCGACCTGCGCTTCGACGTCGGCGGCGTGCCCGTGCATCTGGTACACGGCTCGCCGCGCAAGGTCAACGAGTACCTGTTCGAGGACAAGCCCGCGTCGCTGTACGAGCGGCTCGCCGCGACGGAGGACGCGCGCGCGCTCGTCTTCGGTCATACCCACAAGCCCTGGGTGCAGCGACTACGGCGGCGTGCTTTTCGTCAACTGCGGCTCGGTCGGCAAGCCCAAGGACGGCGACCCGCGCGGCGCGTTTCGCGGTGCTCGAATCCGCCGGCGACACGGTGGACGTGACGATCGAGCGCGTCGCCTATGACGCCGAGGCGGTTGCCGCGGAAGTGCGCGAGGCCGGGCTGCCGGGCGAGTTCGCGGACAAGCTCGTGCTGGCGGCCTGAGGAGGAGAGCGATGAGGTACGTGCTGTTCGTCTGCAACCACAACGCCGGCCGTTCGCAGATGGCGCAGGCGTTCTTCGAACGCCACGCCCCTGCCGACGTGCGCGCGGAATCCGCCGGCACCGCTCCGGCGACTGAGATCTGGCCGGTGGTGGTGGAGGCGATGCGCGAGGTCGGCGTCGATATCGCGGGCCGCAAGCCCAAGAAGCTGCTGCGCGAGATGCAGCTACACGCCGACTGGGCGGTGACGATGGGCTGCGGCGACGCCTGCCCCTACGTGCCCAACCATGGTCGAGGCGTGGGACATCCCCGATCCGGCCGGCGGGCCGCTGGAAGAGGTCCGTGAGATCCGCGACATGATCGAGCAGCACGTACGGGAACTGATCGAGGACAGGCTCGACGACATCCGCAACGACCGCACCGCCCACGAGCTCCGGCTCACCCAGTTGCTGCCCAGCCTCGCGGAGGAGTTCGAGGCCAGGCACACACCCGAGGAGATCCGCGAGTGCGCCGACGCGGTGCTCGCGCGCTACGACGACGTGCCGGTGCGCTCGCACGTGCTCACGCTCGCGCATACGGCAGTCGCGCGAGTGCCTGCGCAAGGACCACTGCGACGTGCTCGCACCGACCGCATGACCGCCGGCCGCACACCTCCCCTGGCCCGCCGGCTGCTGGCCGAGTTCCTGGGCTCGGCCTTCCTGGCCGCCGTAGTGATCGGCTCCGGTATCGCCGCGCAGCAGCTCTCGCCCGGCGACACGGGGCTCCAGCTGCTTCGAGAACGCGGCCGCGACGGCGGCGGGGCTGTTCACGATCATCCTGATGTTCGGCCCGATCTCGGGCGCGCACTTCAACCCGGTCGTGTCGCTCGTGGACGCCGGCTTCGGCGGCATCCGCTGGCGCGACGCGCTCGCCTACCTGCCCGCCCAGGTCGCGGGCTGCGTCGCCGGCGCGATCGCCGCGAACGGCATGTTCGCCAAGGCCGCGGTCAGCATCTCCACGCACCACCGCGCCTCGCCGGCGCACCTGCTCGCCGAAGCGCTCGCCACCGGCGGGCTGGTGCTCGTGATCTTCTCCCTCGCTCGCACGCGGCGCGGCAACCTCGCCCCCGCCGCTGTGGGCGCCTACATCGGCGCCGCCTACTTCTTCACCAGCTCGACCAGCTTCGCCAACCCGGCGATCAGCGTCGGACGGATGTTCTCCGACACCTTCGCGGGCATCGCGCCCGCATCCGTGCCGCCGTTCGTTGTCGCGCAGCTCGTGGGCGGCATCGGCGCGTTCATCGCGGTCCGGGTCCTCTACCCGGACGTGACCCCTGCCGACGCCGCCGAGGTCGTCATGCCACACCGCGGCGAGCGCTGGCGCTCCAGACGGCGAGCTGCGCGAACCGCTGCCACAGGCCGTGGACTCGGCCGGTACGCCCGGCGGAGGCGGGGGCAGCGTCGAGCTCCTCGACCAGCGCCTGGACGCGACGGGCGATCTCGTCGCGCGTGGCGCGCACCTCCTCCAGCGGGCGGCCGCCTGGGTCCTCGAGCTCCCAGTCGACGTAGCGCTTGCCCGGGATATACGGACAGGAGTCGCCGCAACCCATCGTCACGACCACGTCCGCCTGGCGGGCCAGGTCGTCGCTGAGCTTCTGGGGCCGGCGGTCCGAGACGTCGATCCCGATCTCCGCCATCGCATCGACGACTACGGGATGAACCTGCCCATCAGGGTCGGCAAGCGTGCCGGCCGACAGCGCGCGATGGCGACCCTGAGCAGCCTGGTCGAAGAGCGCCGCCGACATCTGAGAACGCCCGGCGTTATGCAGGCAGACAAACAACGCGGTGGCCATCTCTTTCCTAGGTTAGGACGAGGGACGGGCGCCAGCGGATGCGAGGGGAACGTGTCAGGCCGCTCTGCGTTCTGCCCGTCCGTGCTCGGCGGCGGCACAGCGTCCGCAGCGCAGCTTCCGGGCGGGCAGTGATGCCGGGACCTCCCGCGCGATTGCAGCGCTGACGTCAGATACTCGTCGGACTCGACAGATGATTCGCACACAGTCCCGCTCCGCATCGGCCACAAATCGCAATTGCCGGGATCTCGCGCGGATGGCATTCCAGGCAATTCATCGCTGTCCTCAGCGGTTCCGTCACCGGCTCGCACAGCGGCTCGGCTACTTCTGCCGGGCCGCGATCGCCTCGCCCGAACGACCAGCGGCGGCGAAGCCACAGGGCCACGTACACGAGCGAGACGAGCACGGGCACCTCGATCAGCGGCCCGACTACGCCGGCGAGTGCCTGGCCGGAGCTGGCCCCCCAGACACCTACCGCCACGGCGATCGCGAGCTCGAAGTCGTTCGAGGCGACGGTGAAGGCGAGCGTCGCGGTCCTCGGGTAGCCGAGCTTCATCGAGTGCCCGACAGCGAAGCCGAGCACCCACATGCCGGCGAAGTAGGCGAGCAGCGGCAAGGCGATCCGCGCGACGGTTAGCGGCTCGGCGGTGATGTTGTCGCCCTGGATCGCGAACAGCAGGACGATCGTGAACAGCAGCCCGTAGAGGGTGATCGGGGCGATGCGCGGAATCACGCGCGACTCGAACCAGTCGCGCCCATGTGTGCGTAGGCCCCAGCGGCGGGTTAGATACCCCGCGGTCAGCGGGATGCCGAGGAAGATCAGCGTCGTGCGGCCCACCTCCCAGATGCCGACATGGAAGCCCTGGTTGTCGAGGCCGAGCAGGTCGGGAAGCGCGTTGAGGTAGAACCAGCCGAGCAACGCGTAGGCCACGACCTGGAAGATCGCGTTGAAGATGACGAGCATGGCGGCGCGGTCCCTGTCGCCGCCGGCCAGCTCGTTCCAGACCAGAACCATTGCGATGCAGCGGGCCAGCCCGACCACGATGACCCCGGTTCGGTACTCCGGCTGATCGGAGAGGAACAGCCAGGCCAGACGCGAACATGAGCGCCGGGCCGACCACCCAGGACAGGAACAGTGCGACGCCGAACATGCGACCGTCGCCGCGCATCCGCCCCATGTCCTCGTAGCGGACCTTCGTCAGGACCGGATACATCATCAGCAGTAGGCCAACCGCTATCGGCAGGCTCACCGTCCCGATCTTGAGCTTGTCGAGGAAGTCGTTCAGGCCCGGGCACCACGAACCGAGCGCAAGGCCGCCGGCCATCGCCAGGGCGATCCACAACGGCAGGAAGCGATCGAGCGTCGACAGGCGCCGGAGCACCGCCGGATCGGATTCTGTTACGGCGATGTCGCTCATGCCGAGTCCCACCGCGGTCCAAGTCGTCGAGCTCGCCGCTCAGGCTTACGTAGTAGTAGACGAACAGGCCATGCTTCTCGCTGGCGAGCACGCCCGCGTCCTTCAGCACCTTCAGGTGGTGGCTGATCGTCGGCTGGGAGATGCCGAACAGCGGCACGAGCTCGCACGGACAGACCTTGCCGGGGTGGTCCCGCAGCACATCGACGAGCCGCAGCCGCACCGGGTCGGCGAGCGCCTTCGCGACGGCCACGAGTCGGTCCGCCTGAGCGTCGTCGACCGTCGGAGCGACGGGCGAACAGTCGCACGGTTCCCCGGCGGGGCGCTTGTACTTCCGTGTGATCTCGAGTTCCGGCATCAGGCGGCGTCCGTGAGCAGTTGCTTGACATGGTCGATCGTGGGGACCTGGCCGGCGAGCGCGACCCGGCCGTCGATGGCGAGCGCGGGCGTGGACATGACGCCCATGCGTGCCATCTCGGCGTAGTCGGTGACCTTCTCGATCTCGGCGTCGACGCCGAGCTGAGCGACGGCTTCGCGCGTGACCGCGGCGAGCGCCTCGCAGCGTTTGCGGCCTGGTCCGAAGACGACCGCCAATCCGAGTGGCACCACAAGCGCCGGCCGCCACCTGCGCACACCGGCTGGCCGCGTCAGTCCCGCAGAGGTGGGACCGGCGGTGGTGGGGTCAAGCGTGGACACAGTTGCGGCTCCCCGCGGGCTCGATGTCAATCCTTCGACGAGTATCGATGTAATAGCGTCGAACGGCTACCGTGCAAACCACGGTTCCGAGCCCCCGCTCAATACGGAGAAGCTCGCGGCGTAGCGCTATCGATCAGCTCGTACCACGGCCTCGGTGGTCCGTGCCGGGGGCCAACCGGTCCGGTTCGGACAAGCCGATGCTTGAGACTCGTGGGACCAGGCGTTGTCTCAATCGTTGTCTCAAACACAGCCCAATAAACCGGCATATAGCCGTATAACGCCTCGTTGGGTGAAACACAGAAGGGCGGGATTTGCAGGCGAATTAATCGGAGCTGGGCCGCTTGGGCCTACGCTTCACACGCGAGAGGTCGCTGGTTCGAAACCAGCCGCGCCCATCGCCGAAAGCCCCTGCTTCTGCTGACCGGCGCCCCCCGTGGAATAGGCGACCTGGACTCGGCAGCGCTGACGCAGGTGATCGCCGACAGCGTGGGTGCACGCGCTAACGATCGAATGATCGATCGCTACACCAGAGCGCGCTTGATCGGCGCAGCTTGGGCCACTCGGTGCGGGTCCCGCAGGGCCCGCGCAGCGGGGGAAATCCCGCTAGCAGGATTACGACTTTGAGCTAGGTCGCTTAGCAAGGTTCCGGTTCTGCGCACAGGAGGTTGAATGCTCTCCTGAGCGCCGGGTCGCTCTCGGCGTTAGTCAACACAGCACAGACCGCCTCACGTTCCTCGGCGCTGAGGACTTTCACTGAGCCCGTCTTGCGCTCGTCCACCGCGCCTCTGATCGACACCGCGACGTCGGGCAAGCCCTTCTGTTCAAGCCTCCGCGCGAGTTCCTCGACTTGTTCCGGGGCGCGCAGAACGAATGAGCGACCCCGCCATCGCACCGTCAGCAAACTGTCAGCCCGGGCATTCATAGCTGTCCGAGTGTGACGTCACGCCGCCCTCTGAGGCCGGCTAGCCGATGGTCGATCGCGGACGAGAACCGAGATGGCGCTTGTGTCCTCTGCCCAGAGAAGCGTCACCCGCGGAATGCAGGAGCTTGGGGTTACTCCGCGTTCAAGACCTCGTCGTAGCTTGCTGCTCCAGACGCTGTCGCTGGGGGATGACGGTGTAGCGAGGGTCTCTCGCCGAGTCGAGGCCGGCGCGGAAGATTGCGAAGCGCTCGGCGGCCGAGCCTGCCAGCAGGAGAGCGCCGGCACCGATCGCAGCGCCCCGCCGGCGGCCGTGGAGAAGCATGGTGAGCGCACCTGCCGCGGTCAGTCCCTTGGCGGCGGTGGCCAACGCGCAGGCGGGGCCGCGCTTGTAGGGCGTTGCGAGGAAGCCGAGGCGGCGCTCCATGACCGCAGCGGCCGTGAGCTCGAGCGCGGCGCCGACGATGCTAAGCCGGCGGGCGGGACGGGCGGCGCCCGCTGGCGCAATCATGGCGCAGGCTGCACCGGCGCTCGCCGCCGAGCTGCCGGCGAAGACGAATGGCAGCTCGCGCCTGGCCTCGTGCCAGGCGGGAACGGATGTGTCTGCCAGCAGCGCCGCTGTGTAAGTCGATAGAAACGGGCCGAGCGCTCCCGCCGCCGCCTCGGCGATGAGCTTGGCCCGCGGGAGCCGACCGAGAGTTTCGAGGCTGGTCGCCAGGCCGCTGGCGAGGCCGCTGAAGGTGACGATCCAGGTGCCAACGCTCATGGGCGAGGTCACCTTGAACATCCTCAGCATGTTGAGGAAGCGCTCGGGGCGCCCGAGGTCGACGATCAGCAGCGCGGGGCTGACGCCGATGGCGGCGGCGTTGACGTAGGTGGCGGTCCTGGCCAGGTCGGGGTTGCCGCTCAGCCGCGCGGCGAGGCCGAGGCTGGCCGCCGCGCCAGCGGTGCCGCCGAAGAAGAAATAGGCGGGGACAGCCGGTTCCCAGACGGGCTCCTTGATGATCGGCTTGCCGTAGTAGGACCGGTAACCGGACCCGTTGGGGCCGTCACTTACCGAGTCCGCGCTCATCGGCTCCCTCCCGCGATGGCTGCAAGGACGGTGCCGGCGAGAGCGGCGCCGGCCAGGAACGCCGCGCCCCAGATCTCGGGGAGCCGACGGGTGGGCACGATCGGGTCGGGTGGCAGCCCGTACACCTCGGGCCTGTCGAGCAGCAGAAAGAATGCGCCGAAGCCGCCGACGCCATCGTCCGGGCTCTGGCCATAGAGCTCCGCCTCGGCGACGCCCTGCTCGTGCAGGCGCTCGACGCGCTGCTGAGCGCGGTGGCGCAACTCGTCGAGCGGACCGAACTGGATCGACTCGGTTGGGCACGCCTGCGCGCAGGCGGGCTCCATCCCGTCCTTGAGCCGGTCGTAGCAGAGGGTGCACTTGTGCGTCGTCCCGAGCCCCAGCACGTCGTCGTTGCCGGCCTCCGGCAGGTCGTCGGCCTCGCGCCGGCCGATCACGCCGAAGGGGCAGGCGGGCACGCAGTAGCCGCAGCCGTTGCAAACGTCCTGCTGGACCACCACGGTGCCGAACTCGGTGCGGAAGAGCGCCCCCGTCGGGCAGACGTCGAGACAGGCGGCATGTGTGCAGTGCTTGCATACATCGCTGGACATCAGCCAACGGAAGTCGCTGCCCGCCGCCTGCACGCCGTCGACGCGCGTCGGCTCCTCGACGAAGGCGACGTGGCGCCAGCTGTTGGCGCTGAGCGAGCCGGTGTTGTCGAACGACTCGCCGGAGAAACGCAACCCGTCCTCGGGCACCTGGTTCCACTCCTTGCAGGCGACCTCGCAGGCTTTGCAGCCGATGCAGACACTCGTGTCGGTGAAGAAGCCCATCCGCGGCCGCTCTTCGCCGTCGTAGCTGTCGGGCCAGCCGAGCGGCGTCTCCCCAAGCTCAAGCGTGGTGAACGCCGTCACCGGACGTGCACCTGCTCGTGCGGATACGACTCGACCAGCTCTCGCAGGGCACGGCCGCGGGGGCGGCGACCCGGGCGGATGTCGCAGGTGGCGCCGCGTACCTCCTGGATCTGCACGTTCGGGTCGAGCGTGAGCCCGAACAGGTCGTTGGCGGACTCGCCGGTGCTGAGGCCGCGCGTCCCCCAATGCCAGGGGACCGCGACGTGCTGCAGCGGCTTTCCCTGCACGACGAGCGGCGCGAGCCGCTCTGTCACGAGTACGCGCGCCTCGATCGCGGTGCGAGCGGTGATGATGGTGGCCCAGCCGCCATTCTCGAGGCCGCGCTCCGCGGCGAGCGCCGGGGAGACCTCGCAGAACATCTCCGGCTGGATCTCGGCGAGATAGGGCACAGTCCGGGTCATGCCCCCGGCGGTGTGGTGCTCGGTCAGCCGGAAGGTCGTGAGCACGTATGGGTAAGCATCCGCTCCTTCCTCGCCTGCGGTCGGGTTGAACGGGCTGAGGCGGTGATGAAGCTGTTTGCGCGCCGGGTTGGACTGCTGGCCGTAGAGCAGGTTCCGGAACGGCGATTCCTGCGGCTCGAAGTGGGTGGGGAACGGACCGTCGACGAGCCCGCTGGGGACGAACAGCCAGCCGCGCCCGTCGGCCTGCAGGATGAAGGGGTGGTTGCCGCGGATCGCCTTGTCGGCCATCGCACCCTTGGGCGGCACATAGTCCGGTGCCTTGTCGGCTGTGAAGTCGGGCGCGTCATGACCCACCCAGCGGCCCTTCTGCTCGTCCCACCAGACGTACTTCTTGCGCTCCGACCATGGCCTTCCGCTGGGGTCTGCCGAGGCGCGGTTGTAGAGGATCCGGCGATTCGATGGCCAGGCCCAGCCCCACTCGGGCGCCACCCAGCTCTGCTCCTGCCCTGGCTTCTTGCGCGCGGGCTGATTGACCTCGTCCGCGTAGCAGCCGCTGTAGATCCAGCACCCGCAGATGGTGGAGCCATCGGGTTTCAGGTCGGCGAAGCCAGAGAGGGCGCGTCCGTCCGCGTCCCAGCCGCTGATCTCGCGCAAGACAGCGTCGGCGCTCGGATCCTCGAGCGGCCCCTCGGTCGGGTAATGCCATTCGAGGTCGAGCAGCGGCCGGTCGCGCGGGTCGTCCGAGCCCGCGAGCTTCTCGCGGATCCGCAGCGCGAGGTGGTAGACGAACCAGAGGTCGGAGCGGCAGTCGCCCGCGGGCTCGACCGCCTTGAAGTGCCACTGCAGCAGCCGCTGGGTGTTCGTAAACGAGCCGCTCTTCTCGACGTGCGAGGCGGCCGGGAGCAGGAAGACCTCGGTTGCGATCTCGTCGGTCTTCAGCTCCCCGGTCTCGAGCTCTGGCGCGTCGTGCCAAAAGCTGGCGCTCTCGATCTCCACCAGGTCGCGGACCACCAGCCAGTCCAGCTTCGCCATCGCCATCCGGTGCAGGCGCGAGTTGGCCGACCCTACAGCCGGGTTCTCACCGAACAAGAAGAAGCCCTTGACGCTGCCCTCCAGCATGCCCAACGCCGCCTGGTAGGTCGAGTGGTCGCCGTCGATGCGAGGCAGATAGTCGAAGCAGAAGTCGTTCTCGGCCGTCGCCCGCGCGCCGAAATACGCCTTCAGCAGGCTGACCATGTAGGCGTCGAGACGCCCCCACCAGCCGGTCGGCGAGGCGTTCTTCTCGACGAAGTCCGCCAGCGTCTGCTTGGTGTGCGCGTGCGCCATCGGAATGTAGCCCGGCAGGATGTTGAACAGCGTCGGGATGTCCGTCGAGCCCTGAATCGAGGCATGCCCGCGCAGGGCCATGATCCCGCCGCCGGTGCGGCCGATGTTGCCCAGCAGCAGCTGGATGATCGCTGCGGTGCGAATGATCTGCACGCCGACCGAGTGCTGCGTCCAACCCACCGCGTAGCAGAACGCCGACGTGCGCTCGCGGCCGGAGTTCTCGCATAACGCCTCCGCGACCTCCAGGAACTGCTCCTTCGAACAACCGCAGATCTCGGCGACGCGCTCGGGGGTGTAGCGGCTGTAGTGGCGCTTCAGCAGCTGGAAGATGCAGCGCGGGTGCTCGAGCGACGCGTCCTCCTCCGGAGGCTCGCCGTGCTCGAGGCCGGCCCCGTGGCCGCCGTACCCGACGGCCTCGCCGCTGAGCGCGGACTCTTCGTCCTGCACGGTGCCGCGGACGCGCATCCCCGCGTACTGCCAGGTCGTGTTGTCATAGCCGCCCTTTTCCTCGTCCCAGCCCGAGAAGAAACCGTCGAGGTCCTCGGTGTCCTTGAAGCCCTCGTCGACGATCACCGGCGCGTTCGTGTAGTTGACGACGTACTCGCGGAACTCGCGCCCGTTCTCGAGGATGTGGTTGACGATCCCGCCGAGGAAGGCGATGTCGCTGCCGGCCCGGATCGGCACATAGCTGGTGGCCAGCGCACTCGTGCGCGTGAAGCGCGGATCCACATGGATGACCTTCGCCCCGCGGAGCTTCGCCTCCATCACCCACTGGAAGCCGACCGGGTGGCACTCAGCCATGTTCGACCCCATGATCACGATGCAGTCCGCGTTCTGGAGGTCCTGCTGGAAGCTGGTCGCTCCGCCCCTGCCAAACGAGGTCCCCAGACCGGAGACCGTCGAGCTATGTCATATGCGCGCCTGGTTCTCGATCGACACCGCGCCGGCTGCCGTGAAGAACTTCTTCATCAGATAGTTCTCCTCGTTGTCGAGCGTCGCGCCACCCAAGCTGGCGATGCCCAACGTCCTGCGGAGCGTCCGCCCCTGCTCGTCGACGTCCTGCCACGTCTCCCGCCGCGTCTGGATCACCCTGTCGGCGATCATGTCCATCGCCCGGTCGAGCGAGAGCTCCTCCCACCGCGTTCCGTACGGGCGCCGGTACTTGACCTTGTACTCGCGCAGTGGGCTGGTGACGTAGTGTCGCGTCGCCGAGCCCTTCGGGCAGAGGCGGCCGCGGGAGATCGGGCTGTCAGGGTCGCCCTCGATCTGGGCGACCGCGCCGTCCTTGACGAACACCCGCTGCCCGCAGCCCACCGCGCAATACGGGCAGACCGACTTCACCACGCGCTCGGCACCATCCGTCCGCGCCCGGAGATCGTGCGAACGGGCCGACTGCGCAGCACGCCCGAGGCCCAGCGGATCCCCGCGCAACTGGGCGAGCAGCGGCCACGACCTCAGCGACCGATTCATCTCATTGTTCTGTTCTTCTGGCGACCGAGCATGAGCCTTGGGACCATTTGAGTCGCTGGGCGGCGAATTCTTACCCGCGCGCACAGCTTCGCCAGGTGGTCGTGAAGACTGCGCATCAGCTGGGTGCCGCGAAGCCGCTAGCTGCGACATGCGTCCGCAGTCGGCGGCGCGCATCGTGCAGGCTCTTGTACAGGGCGCCGACGCTGGTGCCAAGGCGTTTCGCCAACGCGTCAGGCGAGCCGCCGTCGATCGCAAGTACCAGAAGCACCTCCCGCTGGCGTGCGCTGAGGGCGCCATTGATCGCGTGGCAGACGACGTCCAGCAGCTCCAGATCCTCTTCGTGGCGCTCGACGCTGGCCCGCGTGCCCGCCGCACGCGTAATGACATCGCTCTCCGCGGGCAGTTCCGAGCGCCACCGGTGGCGTGTGCGCAGTGCCGCAGTCACGTGATTGAGAGCGAGTCGGCAGGCCCAGGTCGTGAACCGGCTGTCGCCTCGAAAGCGGTCGAGGTGCATCAACACGGCCACGAGCGCCTCATCCGCGGCTTCGAGCGCGATCTCATCCACGTCCTGCTGGCAGATCGTGCGCGTGTGCAGGAGCCTCGTATAGGAGACCCTCAGCAGCAACTCATGGAGGCGGCGTGCCGCCTGGACGCCGGCGGGGCCGCGATCGCGAAGCTGCCTGATCCATTCGCGCGAATCCAGATCGCGCTCGTAGCGAGCCAGCCGATCGACCGCGCTGCTCAGGATCTTCCCCATCCGCTCGGGACCGGGCGAGAGCTTACGCCCTTCAGCCCGCCGGGGGCCGTCGGCGAGGAACGTGCGGCTGACATCGCCGTTCAAACCCTTCCGGATCGCAGCCGGCCTGTCGTCGGCCTCCGGGCGACTCTTTCCACACCTCCTGCGGGAGTAGCCGAACGGGCTCGGCGGGCTCGAGCGGGCATCCTCTGATCTTCCTGGCCGCAAACGGGATACCGGCAAGGAGCAGCGCAAGGAGCAGCGCAAAGAGCGCCCCGGAGGCGACGACAGCACGAACGGGCGCGTGCACGATCTGCTCCAACCTCGACCAGGAGATCTCGTGTCAGTTGCGGCCACAACAGTCAGCTTTGCAACCGTCGGCATTTGCCCCCTCGCGCTCGGGTTCTTCGGCCTCGGCGTCGGTTACCTGATCTACGGGCCCCAGGAACTGGTCGGTTACCCTCCGCGCGACGGGAGGGTCGACACCACCACCGGCTCTGGGGGATCTGGATGCCCGGTTTCCTAGCAGTTCGTGACCCGGGTGCTCCTGTTCGTCGGGCTGACGTGGTTCGGCCCCGTCGTCGAAAAGCCGCTCTACATGGCGGCCGTGGCGTTCACGGCATATGGCGTGCACTGGTGGGCGATCGGAATGGCGAGAGTCTTCGGCAGCGACCCGCGCCCCAACGCCCTGATGTCGATCCCCTTCCTGGTCCTATCGGTCCTCGGCGCAGTGGTGTTCTTCGGTGTGAGCGACAACCCGTCGGCGGGCTGTCGTGGGGCTGGCGCTGGTCTACTTCTGCGATTTTTTCGCCAGCCTCGGCTCCGCCATGTGGGGGCGGTTGCTCGGCGTGGCTCACGTGGCCACTGGCCTCTGGCTGATGTATCTCACGGTGGCAGCGGTCCTCAACATGGCGCGCGGCTTCAACCTCCCACTGTGATGCGCAACGGGATGGACAGCACGATCTACCCGTCAGGCGGCCTCTGCCCCGCGTGGTGCCTGCGCCTTGTGATCGCCGGTGCCAGCGCTACTTAGCGCCTCCTGCCGCCGGCTGCCACGCTCGGCTCGAAGGAGGGCGATAGCTGGAATGATCACCAGGATCGCCATCGCCAGCGCCCACATGAAGGTGTGACCAAAGGCGGTGGCCACTGGTCCGGCGATCCGCGCGCGCTCGCCCGCGGGTAGCGGGGCGAGCAGCTGTCCGGCACGGCCGCTGGCGCCCGGCAGGGCGGCCTTGCTCTCGTGCTGGAGGACCACGGCGAGCAGCGCCGTGCCGATCGAGGCGCCGACCTGTCGCAGGGCGTTCAGCGCGGCTGTGGCACGCGGCACCTGCGACGAGTCGAGCACCTGGTAGGCCGCGGCGGTGGTGGGCTGAATCGAGGCACCGAGTCCCACTCCACGCACGAACAGCAAGCCGCCGAGCAACGCGTACGGCGTGCGATCGCTTACGAACACCCACGGCAGCGTCGCCGCTGCGATGAGGCCGACGCCAGCGACCACCACCGGCCCACCGCCGACCCGGTCGACCAGACGACCGCTGATCGGCAGCATCAGCGCAGCCCCGATGCCCTGCGGCGCAAGCAACAGCCCCGCGCTCAGGGCACTCTCGCCGCGGTCGACCTGGTAGTAGAGCGGGAAGACCAGCAGCGTGCCGAACAGCGCCGCGCCGAGGAGGAAGGTGGCGCTGGCGGCGGCGCGGAAGCCGCCTGATCGGAACAGGCGCAGGTCGATCAGCGGCCGTGCCACGCGCTGGCTGTGCCAGACGAACAGCCCGACGAGGGCGAATCCGGCGACGATCGGCCCCGAGGCGATCGGACCGAGCATCCCGCCGTGGCTCTCGGTCTCGGAGAGGCCGAAGACGATACCTGCCAGGCCTGGGGACAGCAGCGCTACGCCGACCCAGTCGAGGGCGCCGGCGTCCGCGCGGCCCGCGTCGCCGTGGAGCCATCGGCTGGCGGCGGCGATCGCCAGTACGGCGATGGGCACGTTGACGACGAAGATCCACTGCCAGGCCGCGTTGTCGACGATAAGACCGCCGATGATGGGCCCGAAGATCGGGCCGAGCAGGATCGGCACGCCCACCAGCGCGAGCGCCCGCCCGACGCGCCGAGGCCCGGCGCTCTGCGCCACCAACGTGAACCCGACCGGCAGCAGCATGCCGCCGCCAACCCCCTGCAAAACGCGGAAGGCGATCAATTCGCCTGCCGAGGTGGCTAGGGCGCACAGCGCGGAGCCGACCGCGAATAGCGTGATGGAGGCGATCCAGGTCCGCTTGGAGCCGTAGCGCTCGGTGACCCATCCCGAGAGCGGGATTACGGCCGCCAGGGACAGCAGATATCCGGTGGAGACCCACTGAATGGTGCCGAGCGGCGCATGCAGGTCCCTCGAGAGGGTGTCCAGCGCGACGTTGACGATCGTCGTGTCGAGGACCGCCATGATCAGCCCGAGCGTGGCCACACCGCCTACCACGATCGTCGGCCGGTCGAGCCCGCCGGGCAGGCGTTCGAGCCTCAAGTCGCGGACCCGCGGCATGCGTCCATCGTCCTAATCGCGGGTTGCTCTGTCGTCGGCTTCCCGGAGGTTCTTCGCGATACGCCCTGCGCTGTACGTTTGCTGCGCAGCTCGGCTCCTTCCGGCGACGGCAAGCCCTGAGAGCCGCTCGACCCGGGCCCTAGCGGGTCCGCTCCTTTCGCGGGCCGTTGGACTATCCGAAGGTGAAGACGTACGCCTCGACGCCCGGGTCGAGGAATGCGACCTCGAGCGTGCGATCCGTGATCGGCCCGGGCTCGCGCACCAGCTGATAGAGCCGTGGCTGGACCAGCGTTCCCCAGCCCTCCTCGTCGACGTCGAGCCCATGGGCTGCGCCGGGCGCTACGCCGTCGACCAGCACGCGGAATGGGACGGCCGTGCCCGCTCGCGAGCGCAGGACGAGATGGACGTCCCGCGCATGGAAGCGGAAGGCGATTCGTCCGCCGGCTGTGTTCAGCACGGACGCCCGCTCCTCGATCGTCCAGTTCCCGGCCAGGGTCCAGGTGTTGAGCTGCAACGACTCGGGCGCGACGTAGTTGCGAGGTTCGTCGTACGCGACGCCGTCGGGAGAGTCGAGGTTCTGCCCCTGCTGGTAACCGAGATAGGTCTCGGGCGAGCCCAGCCTCGTCCAGTCGGCTTGCGCCTCCAAACCCTCCGCGGCTACGGAGACGAGCTCTTCGTCGATGCCCTCGCTTCCGGCCTCGCGCAGCAGGTGCTGGATCATCCACTCGCCGTCGTCGTACTCGCCCTCGCCGAAGTGGTGGTACCGGATCCGGCCCTCTGCATCCGCGAGGTAGACGGCCGGCCAGTACCCGTTGCCGAAGGCGCTCCAGACCCCGTAGTCGCTGTCGAGAGCGATCGGGTACTCGACCCGCATGGCCTGCGCGGCCTCGCGGACGTTTTCGACGTCGCGCTCGAACGGGAACTCCGGCGTGTGGACGCCGATGACGACCAGGCCTCGATCGCGGTACTTCTCGGCCCACGCGCGAACGAAGGCCAGCGTGCGGAGCCAGTTGATGCAGGTGTACGTCCAGAAGTCAACGAGAACGACCTTTCCAGCCAGACCCCCCGGAGTGAGCGGGGACGAGTTCAGCCAGCCGGTTGCCGCTTCGAAATCGGCCAGGTGACCCTCGACAGGGAACAGGGCCGTGCGGGGGTGTCGGCGCGCACCGAAGAGGCTCACGTTCCGTGACCTCCGACCTCGGTGGTCCGCCACTTGGCATTACCCCTTCGGGTGACGCTCTTCGGAACGAAGTCCGAGTTTCGCTCACCCAGACGAGCAACGCCGGCGAGGGTTCCCTCAGGACCACCCCCGGCGGCGTGAACGAGCAACCAGGCCGCCAGCCCCGCCGACGACCTCGAGCAGCTCGACACCGAGCCGGGCCAGCCGTGCGTCACGATCAGCGGCAACGAGTTCTCGTGCGACTTCACGTGCGGATCTCCACCCCGTCGTTCTCCGTCTTGAACCGCGGGAGCGCGTTGAGTCACGCCTCGCACTTTGCGCCGGGGTTCGATGACCTCCTATCGGCGTCGCGCTTCCACACTACTCCTCGCTGATCTTGGCGGCCGTCCGCTGCGAGGAGCGAGAGCGCGCCACCGAGGCGCTGGAACGACTCTCCGTGATGACTCGCGCCAGCGGGAGTGACTGGGCGCTTGGGATCGAGGCTCGCTCGCGGGCGTTGCTGAGCGACGGCGATGACGCCGAGCGTCTCTACCTCGAGGCGATCGAGCGGCTAGCGCGCACGCGCGTGCGGGTCGAGCTTGCGCGCGCCCACCTGCAGTACGGGGAGTGGTTGCGCCGGGAGCGGCGGCGCATTGACGCGCGCGAGCAGCTGCGAACCGCGCAAGACATGTTTGTCGAAATGGGTATCGAGGCCTTCACGCCGCGCACCGAGCGGGAGATATTGGCCACAGGCGAAACCGCCCGCAAGCGTACGGTCGAGACCCGTGACGAGCTGACAGCGCAGGAGGCTCAGATAGCCCGGTTGGCCCGCGACGGCCTGTCGAACCCCGAGATCGGCACCCGCCTCTACATCAGCCCACGCACGGTCGAGTACCACCTCCACAAGGTCTTCAGCAAGTTGGGCATCAGCTCACGCAATGAGCTCGCCAGCGTCTTCCCCGGAGAGCGGGACGCGGCGCTCGCCGGCTGACCGGATCGTGCGGGCTCGCGTGGGCTTGCCTAGGCGACACCGCGCCCGCCGGCGAGGGTGCCGGCCGCCGCGCGCATCCGCGGCGGCCGGCATCCAGCGTGCGCCTATCGGACCACGATGCCTGCCGGATGGGCGCCGGCCGGCAGTGCGGTCGGCGATGACGAGAGCTCGCTCAGGGAGCCCCCGTTCACGGCGAGGGCGCTCACCGCGTCGCGGCCACCATCGACCACGAACAGCGTGCCGCCCGCGGGGTCGAGCCGCGCGTCGAGCGGCGCGAGCCCGGCAGCGCCGTTGAGCGTCGTGCTTCCCAGCAACGTCAGCGACCCGCCCGGCGCGATCGAGTAGCGGGACACGGTGGAGTCAGCGGTGTTGACCGCGAACAGGAACTGCCCGTCGTGCGTGATCTCGACCCAGCACGGCGCGGTCTGCTGGTCGGCGAACGGCGAATTGCCGATGGGCGTCAGTGAACCGAGCCCATCGACGGCGTACGCCGAGACGGTGCCGTTGCCGGCGCCATCGTGCGCATTCGACACGAACAGCTGGTTCGGGTTCGTGGGACGGAACTCACTGCCGAACGGGCCGAGCCCCTGCGCGGGAAACGGCGATCCCGGTGCCGCCACGAGACGGCCGTCATGCCGCACGCGGAAGCTGTCGATCAGCGACGTGCCGATCCGCGTGCCCGCCGCCTTGGTCCCGCTCGAGTTGAACAGGATGTCTCCGGGCTGCGACTCGTCTGGCAGCGAAATCGTCGATCCGGGCAACGGCGTCAGGCGACCGGAGTGCCTCAGCGCAAAGCCGCTGTAGCTGTTCCCGCCGGCGCCGGCGTTCGCCACGTACACGAGCGAGTCGTGCACGGCGATGCTCACCGGCTGGACACCGCCGGACGCCACGATGTCGACCAGCTTCAGCGAGCCGTTGTGGCGGATCCTCAGCACGGAGACCTGATCGCTGCCCTGATCGGTGGCCAGCAAGAAGCGGCCGTCGGCGCTCTGCTGCAGCGATCCCTGTGATGCCACGGGGGCTCCAGTTCCGGCGCCACCGGCAGCGAACGGCGCGCCGGCGAGCGGGGTGAGCGCACCGTCGGCGTGCCGGGCGAACCCGGCGATCGTGTTCGCGCCGCGCGTGTTGTCGTTGACGTACAGATGGCCGACAACCGGTGACGGCTGCCACGCCGCCGCCGAGGCGACGCCGATTACAGCAATTGCGAGCAGCGCAACCGCGCCGCCCACCATCCAACGCGCCAATGCGAGGCCGTTGATGGCTGTTCTTACAGTCATGTTTTTCTTCCTTGATGGGGTACGGACGCACACAGGTTCTCGCGCGCGTCTCCGGTTGTCGTCGGGTGTGGGACGACTATTTCGGCTGGCACCCACGTCATAGCTGCCACGCGGCGCTACCGCTCGAGGAGTACTGGGGCGAGTCCGTACAGCGCAAGCAACCGATCGCATTCCGCCGCCTCGATCGGGTCGGCAACCCATCGAGGATCCGAACGCGGTGGCCACCGGCTCGCTGATCCGCGCGCCCTCCGCGCTACCTCCCTCGCCGTACGTCGAGCCCGGCAAGTGACTCCGTCAGGCCGACGACACGGCGGCTGCCGGCGGTAAGCATCCGCACATGCCAAATCTCGTTGCAGGAAAATAGCTGTGCGGTCCCGAGCGACGCCGGGCGGCGGGTCGGCGAGAAGCTTGATTGCCTCGCGTTGAAGGCGGCGCACGTGCCGATGCTCGAATGTCCTCGATGCGGCGTCCGACAGTACGCCGCCACCTCATTCGTAGAACGACCGCGCTGCGTCGCCTGCGACGGTCCGGTTGGTCGGCTAAGACAAGGGTTCCCGCCAGCCTGCCGCCCCGGGTTGCCGGATGCAGGCTGGCCAGTCATGAGCTTCAGCTCGCCGGCGAAAGCGTCGGTCGTCGACCACGGCGACGATCCGCTCCGCCACCGAGCCAAGCCGGTCGACGAGCGCCGCGCGTCCCGTGAGAACGACTAAGAAGTCAGCCGAGCACCCGCTGGAGCCCTCAAACGTCTCGTTCCTCGGGCCCGCGGGCCTAGGAGGCGCGCCACTCAGGTGTCCAGCTCTCGCGTGGCCGCGGATCGCTCGGAGCTGAAACCCCGCAGCGGGGAACCACCAGCTGCGCCTCATACGCGAACACGACGAGCTGGGCGCGCTGGTGGGCATGGAGCTTCACCATCGCGCGGCTGACATGCGTCTTTGCTGTGGCGGGACTTACGACCAGGCGGTCTGCGATCTCGTTATTACTGAGCCCCGAGGCGACGAGCGCCACCACTTCTTGCTCCCGCGCTGTGAGCTCCTTGAGCAACTCAGACCGCGGGCACGACGGCTCCGGTCTAGCCGCGAGCTCCGCGATCACCCGGCGCGCGAGACACGATGACAGCATCGCTTCGCCTCGCGCAAGCGCATCTACGGTGCGCACGAGCTCGCTGGGCTCTGCGTCCTTCAGAACGAGGCCGCTGGCGCCCGCTCGCAGCGCTGCGATGATGCGTTCGTCCCATTCGGTCGCCACCAGCAGCGCCACGGCGACCCCGGTTTCGGAGTACATCTGGGCTGTGGCCTCAACGGCATCGAGCCCGGGGAGCGCCGCGTCGATCATCACCACATCCGGACGGCTGCAACGCGCGGCCTCGACGGCCTCATCGCCGGTAGCGGCCTCAGCCACCACCCTCACCCGAGCGCTTCGCCTCGAGCAGCGCTCGCAGACCCGTCCGCACGAGCGATTGACCGTCCGCGATCACCACTCGGATCTCGCTCGCTGCGCCGCAGCCCTCGAGTCGACCGTTGGCATCGAGGAGTGTCAACTTCGGCGGTTGCGCTTCCATCGTGGCGGGGCTGGCGGGCGGTGGCAGGTTGGCGGTCATGCCTCAACCTTCGCTCGATAGTCGCTTCCGAGGATCGGTCGGGCCGCTAGTGAGGTACCGAGTCGGTGCACAGCCCACAACCGATGATGCCGACTGTCCTTCCATCGGCCGGAACATAGGCAACCGTTGCCGAGTACTGAGAGCGATCCGTTAATGGTCTTTAAGCCTTCGCGATCGTGCGAATAACGCAGACACTCCGCGGTGGCCACGGAGTTGGCGATCCCACGTGCTCGAGAGCTCTCACGCTCAGTTGGGGAGCGGCCGGTCTGCTGGGTGGGCTGCCGGATGACCAGCGTGGGCCGGTCGGCGTGGTGCACGATCGCGCTCGAGACGCTCCCCAGAAGCAGCGGCCGCAGACCGGTCAGTCCGCGGGATCCCAGGACGATGGCGGCGGCGTCCTGGCGGTCGGCGATCTCGACGATCGTCTTCCACACCGGTCCGGCGGCCTCGACGGCGACCGGCTTGGCGTGAAGGCCTGCCTGTTGCGCGATGCGAACGCCGTCGCGGGCGACGCGCTCCCCGAGGTCGGCGCCGGATGCGGAGCTGCCCAGTGCGGGCGTCGGTTGCCAGACGGTCACGACCAGCGCATCGCGACCGCCCAGCAGGCGCCCAGCGTGCTCGATCGCGTGCTTTGCATCCTCGGATCCGTCATAGCACAGCAGCAGCGGACCGTCGGCGGTGCGAGCGTGCCCGTCGGCGTCGACGGCGAATGTGGTGACCGGCAGGCGAAAGCGGTTCTCGACGTGCTCGATGAGCCGGTGCTCCTGCCAGTTGGCGTGCTCTGAGACGTGCAGGGCGATCAGGATGTGATCGGGCTCGAACGCCGTGACTGCGTCCGCGATGACTGTCACGACGCTTCCACGGGCAGCCGCGCCGCCCGCGTCCGCACCGATCGCGTGCATGTGGCTCAGGACCGTGTCGAGGCGCTCGTCGGCGTAGTGCTGGAATCGATCCACGTCATCGGCCAGCCAGGCGAGTCGTCCGGGGAGCGTCGGCGTGAGGACATAGACGTCGATCGCGGCGTCGATGATCGCGCGGACGACGGGCGGTAGCTCGTCGACGTCGGCGACAGCCGCGTCAGAAACGACAAGGAGCCGCTGGATGCCCGGGGCGGGGTTCGTCGGAGGCGCGTCAGACCCGACGCCGTTCTGGCTACTCACGATGCGCTCCTTCGAGCGATGCTCATCAACCGGGGTGCCGTCGTCTTGCTGCGGCATAGCGTCGAGCGCAATGAATGCTCGTCGCTGGCAACTGACACCCCCGATGCGGTCGTGGTTCGCCGCTCAGCCATGGAGCCGAAACTACGGTCAAGTGCCGGGCGCGTCGAAAACGATTCGCGAGCGCCTGATCGCCACGCGTAATCGTTCGCGTTTGGGCGAGGTCGCGGAGGAAGTCGAGCGCGGCGTTGGCGCACGGCACCCCACGAGCACACGCAAGCCGACGAATCGCATTCGTGATCGCGCCTGCGGCAGAACGTATCGCGCTCGGCTGCGCGCGGACGTACCGTCGCGGAGCCATCGATTCTGCAGGAGGTCCCGATGTCCCAATCCGGCACCGGCGAGCGCGTCACTCCCGTGCTCGACTTCCCGTCACGCGACGGGCTGTCTGTTCAAGCGATCCGCGTCGACTACGAGCCGGGCGGCTTCACGCGCGGCACCCACCGGCACCCGGCCGGCGCGTACGTGTACGTCATCGACGGCAGCGTGAAGTTCGCGGTCGAGGACGGCGAGCCGATCGTGCTGAAGGCCGGCGAGTCGTTCTACGAGCCCCCGAACGCGCTGCACTCGGTCTCGCGGAACGCCAGCGAGGACGTGCCGGCGAGCCTGATCGCGTTCTTCGTGCTCGGCGACGACGAGGGCGCGACGGTCTATAACCGTGAGGAGCGGCCGCCGGACCCCGCAGCTGGGCCGCAACAGAACGTCGGAGGAAAGACGACACCATGAACGAAAACACCGAGACCGCCATCCTTGCCGCGGGCTGCTTCTGGGGCGTACAGGAGCTGCTGCGCCATCGCGACGGAGTCATCTCAACCACGGTCGGATACACCGGTGGGGACAACGACGACCCGACCTACAGTAACCATCCTGGTCACGCCGAGGCGGTCGAGATCGTCTTCGACCCCGAGCGCATCTCCTACCGAGACATCCTCGAGTTCTTCTTCCAGATCCACGACCCGACGACCAAGGACCGCCAGGGCAACGACATCGGCTCCAGCTACCGCTCCGAGATCTTCTACACGAGCGACGAGCAGCGCCAGGTCGCCCAGAACACGATCGCCGACGTCGACGCCTCGGGCCTGTGGCCCGGCAAGGTGGTGACCGAGGTCAGCGAGGCCGTCCCCGCACCGGCGGGCCGCCGCCCCGACATTGCTTGAGCTCGTGCTATGACCCGTTGCGAAGTCCGGCGCTGGCCGGGATCACGGGAGCCATCCGGGAGTGGACGGTGGCGATGATCTCCGAGCTGTCGATGCCTTGCAGATAGATCGACGTGATCCCGAGGTTCGCGTGCCCGAGCTGGCGCTGGATGACGACCAACGGGACGCCTTCATGCGCCATCTCAACGGCGCGGGCATGACGCAGCTGATGCGGCGCGAACCGGCGCCGCACCCCCGCCGCCAGAGCAGCCGGACGCAGCTGTTTGCGCGCCGCCGATGGCTCCCAACCCCGCCCCGCGGTCGCACCATGGATCACACACAGCAGCGCCCCAACCGGAAGCCGACCCCGGATCTCCATCCACGCCTCGAGCTGCGACCACGCCCACCGGTCCATCCCGACCTCGCGTCGACGGCCTCCTTTGCCGCGGCGCACGAGCACCGCCCCTCGCGAGCGATCGAGGTCGGTCTCCGCGAGCTCGAGAGCCTCGCCGATCCGCAGACCAGCTCGCCACAGAATCACGAGGAGCGCTCGCAGCCGCGCTCCAAGGGGCAGCGTCGCCGGCGGCGCGCATGACCGCGACGATCTCCTCGACCGTCGGCGGGCCAGCCGGATAGCGCAGACCCTTGTTCCGCGGCTACCGGCCCCGGTGAAAGCCAGGCTGCTGCGTCGTTCCTGGGGCAGCAGTCTTGCGCGGCCGCCGGGTGCCACTTGACGGACACGCGCCGACCGTACCGCCGATGCGACGGCCGAGCTTGAACCGGGGCAGACAGTCTGTTCAAATCCGTCTTTCGTGGAATGCAACGGAGGAGGGAGCATGTCGGTGCTCATGACGGTGTCGGCAAGTGGCGACCCGAACAAGCTCGAGGAGCACGCTGCGAGCGATCCGGCCGCGATGCAGGAGATTCTCGAGTCAGCGAAGCAACACGGGCTGATCGCACACCGCTTCTACGGATCCGAAGACGGTCAGATCATGGTCGTCGACGAGTGGCCCGATCAGCAAAGCTTCCAGTCGTTCTTCGATGAGAACAACGCAAGGATTGGCAGGCTGTTCGAGGCGGCCGGTGTGACCTCCGAGCCGCAGCCCAAAATCTGGCGCAAGCTCGAGAGCCACGACGAGTTCGGTTGGGGCGAATAGGCTGGGCTCGCGCGTCTCGTGCCCGTGGCGCGTACCGGGGTTGGCGGCTGGCTGGCGGCTAACCACCTTCTGGACGTGCGCCGGCGCCACCAGCACAAAGTGCTTACACGTCCTGCTGCCTCTGGGTAGCCGCGCCAGGCCGGCGCGCGCGGACTGCCGACCCAGCCCGTTGTCTCATTCGTTGTCTCAAACGTAGCCCAACAAACCGGTACATAACCGCATCCCGCATGGCTGAATGAAACATGGAAGGGGCTGATTTGCAGGCAAATCAGTCGGAGCCTGGCGGATTGCGCTTACGCTTCACACGCGAGAGGTCGCTGGTTCGAAACCAGCCGCGCCCATTTCGAAGTCGCTGCATCTGGCAGAACTGTGCTGCCTCGCGCTGGCCAGCGGTCGATGCGTCTCGCGCGGTTGTCTCAATCGTTGTCTCAAACGACGGGTCGTAGCGTTCACGACCGGGATCCACTGACGGCCGCAGATAACCGCGCCGGTCCTGCCGCCGCTTGCCCCGGGGGCGTCGGCCTCTCGGCGCAACTCCGCCACCACGTCGAGCGACGAGCGGCATCGCGCCACGGCCAAGCTTGCGGCTTCCGCAACTCCGACCAAAGGCGCGACCGCGCGTGCGAACAACGGCGCTCACGACGAGCGCGATGTTCTCGAAGTTGAGACATTTACCTGTATTAGTTGCGGGCGCACGTTCGAACGCCGCGAACACGGGGCAGGAAGCCACACAGCTGTCCGTCCTGCCGTGGGGCAGCCGAGTCAGCGACCAGCCCTGAGTTATCCCCAGAGGGAGTGAGCATTCGTCGCAGCTGACCTGGACTTCCCCCACGAGCTTGCCGGAGTGTCAACACAAGTTGTGTCACACGCTGCCTGACTCAAGTTTTCGGCAATATAGTTGACCCATGGACTTGGACCTACTTGGCAGAAGTTCCATCGGGAAGCTCGTTCCGATCGTCGGCCCGGATCCGGCTACACGGGAAGTAGTCGAGGGGCACGCGTTTCTTCCGGCGCCACTGCCAAGAGAGCTTTCGCTCCAAACAAGGACCTGGACGACGGTCAACGCAGCCACTGCTGCACTCGCGAGGCTTGACGGAGCCGCCCGGCTTATCCCGAACCCGGCACTCTTGCGCCGCCCTGCGCTGCGACGAGAAGCCCAAAGCACGAGCGCACTAGAGGGCACCTATGCCCCGTTCGCCGAGGTACTCGCAGCCGAGCGAGATGACCAAGAAAACATCTCGGCTGAGGTCCATGAGGTGCTCAACTTTGAGTCGATGGCCGAGCTCGCGTTCTCGTGGCCTGAAGAGCGGCCACTAACTATCGGCATGCTCGGAGAACTGCAGAGCGTTCTCGTCAACGGAACGGCAGGGGAGTTAAGCGATTCCGGGGGGCTCCGTGATCGGATCGTGGTGATTGGGGCCCAAGGTAGAAGCCTCGAGGACGCCCGGTTCGTTCCGCCTCCTCCAGGAGACCAGCTGCGAGCCGGAGTGGAGGAACTATTGGCATGGATCGAGGACCCGCCGGACTTGCCCACAGTCGTCCAAGCTGGCCTGGCGCACTACCAGTTCGAGTGCCTACATCCCTATTCCGACGGGAACGGCAGGATCGGCCGACTCATGGTGATAGTCCAGCTAGAAAGAGGAGCGCTCATACGCGAGCCGCTGCTCGTCGTTTCGCCCTGGTTCGAGCAGCATCGTGATCGCTACCAAGATGCCCTGCTCGAGCTGAGCGGCACGGGCGACTGGGATAGCTGGGTGGAATTCTTCGCTACGGGCGTTGCAGCCTCGGCTGCGGAATCGCAGGAGAAGGTTGAGAGCCTGGTACGCATGCAGACGGAGCTGCGCGCCCGTGTGCAAGATGCCGGCAAGCGAGGTACCGCCGAGCGGCTTGCCGCCGACCTTGTCGGCCGACCGTTGCTCACTGCTCCCGATGTGGCGAAGGAGTACGGGCTCTCCTTGCAGGGCGCCCTCAACGCAATTCGAACGCTAGTCGAGCTCGGAATCCTCGAACCATCCCCCATCTCAATTCGACGCGCGCAGCTGTACCAGGCGCGGGAGGTTCTGGCTCTCCTTACTCGTTAGCCCGACGTGGTGCTGGCAGGCCGAACTTGGCTCTCGCGTACGCTCAAAGTGTGAGCCCAATGCCAGGGCGATCGCCGTACCGCCGGGTGTAAGAGGGCGGCACCGGTGTGACGTGTCGTTGTCTCAATCGTTGTCTCATACGGTCGCTGGTTCGAAACCAGCCGCGCGCCCATCCCGCAGTCTCTCGATGAGCACTGGGACGAGCTCAAGCTGGGCGGCCTGGCGCTCGCTAGATGTCAGGCGTGTGGCTCATCCGGCAGGGGCGAAGTGCTCGTAGGATCAGCCCGTGCCGCGTCGCGACCCTCAGCCACCGCCTGCCGCCGATCCCGCGGAGGCGATTGCGTCGATCCGCGCGGAGCTGGGCCGCCTTCGCTCGGGCCTCGTGCGGGTCGAGCAGAGCCTGGACGCCCTCGAGCTGGCGGGCCAGCGTTCCCGCGAGCCGGACCGCGAGCGGCCCGAGCGCTACCTCAAGGTGCTGGTGGACGTGTACGAGCACGGGGGGCAGCACGGCGTCGACGCCGACGGCCTCGCGGCGATCGGCAGCGCCTACGGCTACGACCGGCGCGGGCTCGGCGGCTTCTTCACGGGCCGGCGTGCGCCGCTGCGGCGGATGGACGGCCGCGTGACGCTCACCCCGCACGGACAGCATCTGGTCGACGTCTATCTCCACCGCCTGGACCCATGAGCCGCGGGGACGTACTGGTGGACACGGCGTGGCTCGAGGCGCGCCTCGAGCGCGCCGGCCTCGTGATCCTCGAGGTGGACGAGCGGCCGCTCGTCTACCGCCTCGGGCACATCGCCGGCTCCCATTGCCTCGACTGGCGCATCGACCTCCAGGACCCGGTCACGCGCGACATACCCGACCGCGAAGCGATCGAGCGCCTGTGGCGCCGGATCGGGCTGCAGAGAGACAGCACGGTCGTGTTCTACGGGGACAAGAGCAACTGGTACGCCTGCTTCGGCTTCTGGCTCTTCCGGCTGTACGGCATCCGCGATCTGCGGCTCCTGGACGGGGGCCGGCAAGCGTGGCTGGCCGAGGGGCGGCCGCTGACCAAGGACGAGCCGCCGGAGAACACCGCCGGCTCCAGCGCGCGGCCGCGGCGCAACCCTCGTCTGCGGGCGGGCTGGAGAGACGTCGCCGAGGAGCTCTCCGACGGTGGCCAGCTTCTGGACGTGAGGACGCCGGCGGAATACCGGGGGGACGTGCTCACGGACGCCGGCTACCCGGACGAGGGCGCGCAGCGGCCGGGGCACATTCCCGGCGCCCTCAGCGTGCCATGGGACATCGCGGTGGACGTGGACGGCCGGCTCCACACCGAGGACGTGCTCCGGCAGCGCCTCGCCGAGCGCGGCGTGGATCTCGCCAGCCCGTCGATCACCTACTGCCGGATCGGCGAGCGCAGCGCCCACACCTGGTTCGTTCTCCACGAGCTGCTGGGCGCTTCCGCCCGCAACTACGACGGCTCCTGGACCGAGTGGGGCAGCATGATCGGGATGCCCGTGGCCCTGGGAGACGAGCCCGGGCTGGCCCCACGCTCCTTTCCGTCGCCGCGCTGACACGGCGGCGCCGATGGACGCCGCTCGGCGGCGCGGTTCTCGCCTTGTGCCAAAGATTGCTTTATACGGAGCAACTAGCTATCGTCACAGCACTAGGCGGGCCCCTCGTCCCCTGGCGGCTCGCGTCGAGGAGAAAGGGAGTGGAAGCGTGAGCACGCATTCGGCAGCGTCCACGCCGACCGAGCCGACGGTCGACGACGCACGGGCGATCCGCCCAACCCGGCATCACGAGATCGTCGTCGTGGGAGGCGGCATAGCCGGAGCCACCGCCGCCGCGCGGCTGTGCCGCAAGCTCAAGAACCCGGACATTGCGGTGGTCGAACCGTCCGAGACGCACGACTACCAGCCGATGTGGACCCTCGTGGGCGGCGGCGTGGTGCCAAAGGAGAAGAGCCGGCGCTTCGAGCGCGACGTCCTCCCGCGGAACACCACCTGGATCCGCGACTCCGTGACCCGGTTCGACCCGCTGAACAACCAGGTGGTGCTGGCCGACGGAACCGCGGTGAGCTACGGGTTCCTCGTGGTCGCGGCCGGCATCCAGCTCAACTGGACCGCGATCAAGGGAATGAGCGCCGACCTCTTGGGCCGTGACGGAATCTGCTCCAACTATGTCTACGAGGGCTGCGAGGGCACGTGGCGGACGCTCCAGGCGTTCGGGGGCGGTACCGCGCTGTTCACCATGCCGCCGCCACCGATCAAGTGCGCCGGCGCTCCCCAGAAGATCATGTATCTGGCGGACGACCACTTCCGCCGGCGGGGCATCCGCGAGCAGACGAAGATCATCTACGCGGCGGGCACGCCGGGGATCTTCTCCTGCAAGGAATACGCCGAGAGCCTGGACAAGGTGATCGCTCGCAAGGGCATCGAGACGCTCTACAAGCACAAGCTCGTGGAGATCCGCCCCGACGAGCGCAAAGCGGTGTTCCAGAGCACCGAGGGCGATGAGCAGACGGTCCTGGACTACGACATGATCCACGTGACCCCGCCGCAGGGCCCGCCCGACGTCGTCAAGTCAAGCCCCTTGGCCGACGCCGGGGGCTGGGTGAACGTCGACAAGGAGACGCTTCAGCATCCGGAGTTCCCGAACGTGTTCGCGCTCGGTGACGCGTCGAGCCTGCCCACGTCGAAGACGGGAGCGGCCATCCGCAAGCAGGCGCCCGTGCTCGTGCACAACCTGATGGCGACGATGCGCGGCGAGCCGAGCTCGAGCTTCAAGCGCTACGACGGCTACACGTCCTGCCCGCTCGTCACTGGCTACGGCAAGCTGATCCTGGCAGAGTTCGACTACGACCTGAAGCCGACTGAGTCATTCCCCTTCGATCAGACCAAGGAGCGCTGGTCGATGTACCAGCTGAAGCGCTATGGCCTACCGATCCTGTACTGGAACGGGATGACCAAGGGACGGGCATGAGGTAGCGCGATGATCTTCCGCCAGTTCATCCACGACGATCTCGGTTGCGCGTCCTACTTCATCGGGGACGAGAAGGCGGGCGTGGCCGCGGTGGTGGATCCTCGGTTCGAGGTGGACGAGTACCTCGAGCTCGCCCGCTACATGGGCGTGCGGATCGAGCACATCTTCGAGACGCATAACCACGCGGACCATGTGTCCGGCCACGGTCGCCTGGTGGCGGCCACCGGAGCGACAATTCACATGCACAGGGAGGCCCGGCCGGCCTACGAGCACGAGCCGTTCGATGACGGCGACGAGTTCGAGCTCGGTGCGCTGCGCGTGCGCGCGCTTCACACGCCCGGGCACCGGCCCGAGCACACGGCGTTCGCGCTCGTGGACACGAGGCGGAGCGACCAGCCCTGGGCGGTGCTCACGGGCGACACGCTGTTCGTGGGCGACGTCGCGCGACCCGACCTGGCAATCGAGAAGTCGGAGGGCGCGCGCGGCATCTTCCGCTCGCTGAACGAGAAGCTCCTCAACCTCCCCGACGACGTGGAGATGTGGCCGGGTCACCTGGGCGGATCGATGTGCGGCGGGCCCAGCATGGACATGAAGGTCTCCTCGACCATCGGGTTCGAGCGCGACTTCAACCCGGTCCTCTCGATCACCGACGAGGACGAGTTCGTCGAGCAGGCACTCGCCAAGCTCGGCCCCCAGCCGCCCAACTTCAAGGCGATCGTCGAGCTGAACAAGGGTCCGCTGCGGAGCGAAGGGATCGAGCTGGCCGCGCTCGAGCCACGCGAGGTCGAGGACAGGCGCGGGGAGGGAGCGCTGCTCGTCGACCTGCGCACCGCGCGCCAGTTCGACGAGGGCCACATCCCGGGCTCGATCTCCAACCCGATGACCCGTGCCGGCTTCGGCACGAAGCTCGCCTGGGTGGCGGGCGCGGGCCAGGAGATCGTGTTCATCGGCCGCGACGACGAGGACGGGCGCCGGGCCGGCCGCCTGGCCGCCGCCGTCGGGCTCGGGAGAATGGCGGGGTATCTGCGCGGCGGCATGACGAGCTGGTGGCAGGAGCGGGGTCCGGTCGAGCAGATCCAGCGGCTGACCGTGGAGGAGCTGGCCACGCGCGCCGACGCAGACCCCGAGGTGCAGATCCTCGACGTGCGCGAGCAGCGCGAGTGGGAAAACGGCCACATTCCAGGCTCCGGCTTCAAGCCCTGGCACGACATCGACGGGGTGCCGGCCGGGCTCGACCCGGCCAAGCCGATAGCGGTGATCTGCGAGTCCGGGCAGCGAGCGGTGACCGCCGCGAGCCTGCTGCAGCGGTACGGCGCAAAGGACGTGCTCCATGTGATCGATGGCGGGATCCCCACCTGGCGAGCGCTCGGGCGCCCGCTGGAGGCGGGCGAGACCGCCACCGCGGTGACCTGACACGTGGGAACGGGCGGGGTCGAACGGCTTTGCGGGAAGCCGACATGACGCGCTTTGGCTTCGTGCTGGATCAGCGCACGTGCATCGGCTGTCACGCCTGCACCGTCGCCTGCAAGCAGGAGCACGGCGTCGAGCTCGGAGTGTTCCGCACCTGGGTCAAGTACATCGAGGAGGGCACCTTCCCGGACACGCAGCGCTACTTCTCGGTGCTGCGCTGCAACCACTGCGACGACGCGCCCTGCGTGGAGATCTGTCCCGTCACGGCGCTCTTCCGGCGCGAGGACGGCATCGTGGATTTCGATCCGGAGCGCTGCATCGGCTGCAAGGCGTGCATGAACGCCTGCCCGTACGACGCGCTCTACATCGATCCGCACTCGCACACGGCCGCGAAATGCAACTTCTGCGCGCACCGCGTCGACCAGGGACTCAAGCCCTCCTGCGAGATCGTCTGTCCCACGCATGCGATCGTGTCGGGCGATATCGACGATCCGGATTCGGAGATCAGCCAGCTCATCACCACGGTGCCGTCTGCGCGTGCGCGCGCCGGAACAGGACACGCAGCCCAAGGTGTTCTACCTGGGGGCGCGGGAGGCGTCGCTCGACCCGCTGGCCGCCGCACAGCTCAAGCCGCAGCTCAACGAGTTCTCCGAGGAGGAGCAGGCGCGGCACGCCACCCTGGGCGACGCGGCGGGGCGAGCGTGGTGGCGGACGCCTCCCATCACCCGCCGCCGTGGGGCTGGCGGGTGTCGAGCTACTTCCTGTCCAAGGGCGTCGCGGCGGGGGCGATGATGCTTGCCGTCCTGCTGCTCCTCGTGGGCGCGCGGGGCAGCGCGCTGGCGGACGTCGTGCCCGGCGTCATGGCACTCGCAGGGATCGCGCTCACCGGGGTGCTGCTCGTGTCCGATCTCAAGCGCCCGGACCGCTTCCACTACCTCTTCCTGCGCCCGCAGTGGCGCTCGTGGCTCGCGCTCGGCGCGCAGGTGATCAACCTCGCGGCGGTCGCTGCCCTCGCGTTCACGGTCGCGGCAATCGTGGGCGCCGACGGCGTGCGCGACGTGCTCCGCTGGATCATGGTGCCCGCTGGGGCCGCGCTGGCGGGGTACACGGCGCTGCTCTTCAACCAGTGCGAGGGCCGCGACCTCTGGCAGAGCCGGCTGCTGCTGCCCCACACCATCGTCAACGCCGTGCTCGCGGGCTCGGGGGCGCTCGCCGTCGCGGCGCTGTTCGGATCCCCGCCGGGCGCGCTGGAGCGGGCACTCGGATGGTCGCTCGTGGGCGGCGCGGCGGCCGGCGCCGCGCTCATCGCGCTGGACACGTTCGGCACGCACTCCACGCGGCAGGCTGCGCGCGCGGCGCGGAACCTGTGGCGCGATCTGTACGCGGCCCGCTTCTGGGCGGGGGTGGGCCTCGCCACGCTGCTGCCGGCGATCCTGGGCGCGGCCTTTCTGGCGGCCGGCGGGGCGGGCCTGCTGGCGGGCGCGGGCGCGGCGGCGCTGATCGGATTGTGGTTCTACGAGGACGCGTGGGTGCGCGCGGGCCAGAGCGTCCCCCTGAGCTGATCGTGACCGACCTCGGCAGCTACCCGCCTCCCGAAAGCTGGGACGACTGGCGCGAGTTCGACCCGAAGGCGTGGCCGCGCCGCGTCGAGCGCGCCTACACGCTGGTGCCCACGGTCTGCTTCAACTGCGAGTCGGCGTGCGGACTGCTCGCCTATGTCGACAAGGAGACCTTCGAGGTCCGCAAGCTCGAGGGCAACCCGCATCACCCGGCGAGCCGCGGACGCAACTGCGCCAAAGGGCCGGCGACGATCAACCAGATCCACGACCCCGAGCGGATCCTGCACCCGCTGCGGCGCAAGGGTCCACGTGGCTCGGGCGACTGGGAGCGCGTGAGCTGGGACCACGTGCTCGACACCTTCGCCGAGCGGATGCACGAGGCGTTTGCGGCGGGGCGTCCCAACGACGTCATGTACTTCGTGGGCAGGCCGGGCGAAGACGGCTTCGCCGACCGCTTCCTCGAGACGTGGGGCTGCGACGGCCACAACTCGCACACCAACGTCTGCTCCTCCGGCGGCCGGACCGGCTACGGCCTCTGGATGGGCACGGACCGTCCCTCGCCCGACTACGCGAGCGCGAAGTTCACGCTGCTGATCTCCGCCCACCTCGAGGCCGGGCATTACTTCAACCCGCATGCCCAGCGGATCGTCGAGGGCCAGCAAAGCGGCGGCAAGGTCGCGGTGATCGACCCGCGGCTGTCCAACACCGCCTCGATGGCGGACCACTGGCTGCCGGCCTGGCCCGGGACCGAGGCCGCCGTGCTGCTCGCGATCGCCAAGGTGCTGCTCGACGAGGACCTCGTCGACCGCGACTTCGTCCGCCGCTGGGTGAACTGGCGCACGTACCTGATGCACCGCGCTCCCGGCAGCCGAGCCGACGCTGGCCAACTTCCTCGCCGAGCTGCGGCGCGAGTACGCCCGCTACACGCCGGAGTTCGCCGAGGCCGAGAGCGGCGTGCCCGCCGCCACCATCGTGGCTGTGGCCCACGAGATCGCCGCGGCCGCGCCCGCCTTCTGCTCGCACATCTGGCGCGCCGCGGCGGCGGGCAACCTGCACGGCTGGCAGATCACCCGGGCGCTGTGGCTGCTCAACGTGCTCACCGGATCGGTCGGCAGCGTGGGCGGGGTGGCGCGCGAACGCGTGGCACAAGTTCATCCCGGCGCCGTGGCGCCGGCCGGAGCCCAACGAGCAGTGGAACGAGCTGAGCTGGCCGCGCGAGTACCCACTGGCCCACAACGAGATGAGCTTCCTCTACCCGCATTTCCTGCTCGACGGTGACCGCGGCTCGCAGCCCGTGCTGTTCACGCGCGTGCTGAATCCCGTCTGGACCTACCCCGACGGCTATTCCTGGCTGCGGGCACTGCGTGACGAGAACGCTGTGGGCCTGCACGGCGCGATGACGCCCACCTGGTCGGAGACGGCATGGTGGGCGGACTACGTGCTGCCCATGGGTCACGGCCCGGAGCGACACGACACCCACTCCTACGAGACCCACGCCGGGCGCTGGCTCGGCTTCCGCCAACCCGTGCAGCGGGTGGCGATGGAGCGCGCCGGGCGCGAGGTGGAGTTCACCTACGAGGCGAACCCTGGCGAGGTGTGGGAGGAGGGCGAGTTCTGGATCGAGGTCTCGTGGCGGGCCGACCCCGACGGGTCGCTCGGGATCCGCCAGTACTACGAGTCGCCGTACCGGCCCGGGGAGAAGATCCGGCTCGAGGAGTACTACCGCTGGATGTTCGAGAACTCGGTGCCCGGCCTGCCGGAGAAGGCAGCGGCCGAGGGCCTCGACCCGCTCGGCTACATGCGCAAATACGGCGTCGTGGAGATCTCGCGCGACGACTACGCGAGCCACGAGCAGGAGGTCGAGGACCCGGGCCACACCGAGATTCGGGGCGCGGAGCAGACACTCACCGCGCCGTCGGCGGACTTCTCGCACCTGCCGCTCACCGGCCGCCCGGACACGCTCGCCGCGATGGTCGACGGAGTCCCCCGCCGCGGCTTCAACACGCCGTCGCGCAAGCTCGAGCTGCTTCAGCCCGAGCTGATCGACTGGGGCTGGCCGGAGCTGGCCACGCCGCACTACGCGCGCAGCCACGTGCACCGTTCGCTGATCGACCACCATCGCGGCGAGTACGTGCTGCTGCCGACCTACCGCCTGCCCACCCTGATCCACTCGCGCTCGGGCAACGCCAAGTACCTCAACGAGCTCTCGCACACGCATCCCGCTGCTCGTGTGTCCCGAGGACGCCGAGCGCATCGGGCTTGCCACCGGCGGCCTCGCACGCGTGGAGACCGAGATCGGCTGGTTCGTGATCAAGGCGCTCGTCACCGAGGGCATCCGGCCCGGGGTCGTGGCCGCCTCGCACCACATGGGCCGCTGGCGCCTGCGTGAGGACAGGGGTATGGAGCGCTGGTCCTCCGCGCTCGTGGACATGGTCGAGGAGGGGAACGCGGTCACGTTCCGGCGCATCCACGGCGTGACCCCGTGGGAATCTGAGGACCCGAGCTCGCGCCAGGTCTGGTGGAGTGACGCGGGCGTGCACCAGAACATCACCTTCCCCGTGCACCCGGACCCCGTCAGCGGCATGCACTGCTGGCACCAGAAGGTGCGCGTCCGGCCCGCCGAGCCGGGCGATAGCTACGCCGACATCCACGTCGACTTCGCCAAGGCGAGGGCGGTCTACCGCAAGTGGCTCGGCCTCGCGCGGCCGGCGGCCGGCGAGCTGCGCCGGCCGATCTGGCTGTTCCGGCCGGTCAAGCCGGCGCTCGACGCCTACGCCCTGCCACAGGACGAGCGGACGGCGGCGGCTCGCCGGGAACGAGAGGCTGGGACGCCGCCGGCGGCCACCGACCTCGCCGAGCTGGTCGACTGGAGTCCCGAGCAGGTGTGGGGACCCCTGGGCGCGTCCAGAGTCGCTTGACGCTCCTGGCTATTCCGTTCGGCCTGGCCATCGGCCTGGTGGTGGGAGGCGTGGGCGGTGGCGGCGCGATCCTCGCCCTCCCGGTGCTCGTGTACGTGCTCGGCGAGCACGTCACGCCCGCGTCCACCTCGTCGCTGATCGTGGTCGCGCTGGCGGCCGCGGTGGGCGCCGGCTCACTCGCCAGGCACGGACACGTCTGCTGGCGGCTCGCCCTCTCGTTCTCGGTGCCGGCGGCGGCCGGATCGCTCCTGGGGACGATCGCCAACAGGGCCGTCAGCGGCCCCGCGCTGATCCTGGCCTTCGTGCCGGTGATGTTCGTGGCGGCAGGGGCCACATGGCAGCGGGCGGCCGCCGGTAGGGCGGAGGAGGAGCGGGCCTGCCCGCCGGTGAGTGCCGCGAAGGTGGTGGTGGCGGGCTCCGGGGTGGGCGTTCTCACAGGCTTCTTCGGGGTGGGCGGTGGCTTCCTGATCGTCCCCGTCCTCACGCTGTGGCTCGCCGTGACCTTCCGGCGGGCGGTGGCGACCTCGCTCGTGATCATCACGCTCACCGGCGCGGCCGCACTGGCGAGCCACATCGTGGCGGGCGCGACCCTGGACGCGCCGGTCACGGTCGCGCTCGCGGGATCGACCGCGCTGGGCGCGCTTGCCGGAACGCTGATCGCGCAGCGCCTCCCGCAGCGGGCGCTGGGGCGCGGCTTTGCCCTCGTGGTGAGCGCCGTCGCTCTCTTCCTGCTCGTGGACACCCTGGCGCTCGGCGGGCCGCCGGGCCACTGATCCGGTCAGCCGGCGTACATTGACCGCAGATATCCCGAGTGGTTAGCGTGCTCACGTGGTGCAGCCACGCTTTGGCCCGGCGTTCTGTCTCCGGATTCGGGGTTCGGGGCGCGTCGCCGCGGTGCTTCTGCTGCTTGCCGCCGTGGCGCTCGCCGGGGCGTCCCCGGCGCGGTCCGACCCGCCTCGCCATAGCGCCGCCATCGCCGCCACGAAGAAGTGCAAGCGCTTCAGGATGGTGCGCATCCGCCACGGGCGGCGCGTGCACGTGCGGGTGAGGAAGTGCGTGCGGGTGGCCTCGCCCACGTGCAAGGTCAAGTGGTCGAAGAAGAGGCGCCACCACAAGGTGGTGATCCGCCACCACAACCCGGTGTGGGTGCCGAAGGTCACCTGCCCCCCGGGTAGCAACGACCAGGGGCCGAGCTCCTCACAGGGCCCCATTCCCGCCCAGCCCGCCACCTACGCGATCACGATGACGGGCACGGTGTTCTCGGGGAGCACCAACTTCCTCGACACGACGACGGTGTTCACGCCGCTCTCCAACTTCACCCTGCCCGGCAGCCTGCTCGTCGAGCCGCCGGTGGGGGTCAACTTCACGCCCACCGGCCAGACCACGAACGGGGTGAACGCGCGCGACGTCGGCTTCTTCGTGGGCTCGCCGATCGCCGGGCAGGCGGGCGCGCTATGGCTCGTCACCGACAGCTTCCTGTACAGCCAGGTGCACATCAACCTGCCCACGAGCGAGGTCTTCGACGACGCCTTCGTCACGGCCAACGAGCAGACCGGCAGGCTCGACATGCGGCTGGACGGCGACCTCTCTGGCCTGCCCTACGCGCGCGCGGTGGTGCAGAACAACTACGGGCTCACTTCCGGTCTGCTCGGCGAGCTCGCGCAGATCCTCACCGGCGGCGCCACCCTCCAGTTCTCGCCTGACGGCCGGACGGTGAGCGGCAGCGTGCGGGTGCTGGGCGGCGGCATCATCGAGCCCGGTTCGTCGGCCTACCAGGCCACCTTCACGGGCACGCGCACGAGCTGAGCCGGCCGGGCGAGGCTCCGCCAACCGATGTCGCACTTTCCCCCCGCTGCGTCTTGATTTCGACGCGGCGGCGCTATACCGTGCCGACGCGCGGTCGTTCGAGCTTTAGGGAGGCGAGTGGCGACAACGGCGCGCCCGGGCGCGGGGCCGGGCGAGACAGGGGACATGGAAGCGGGCGGGATCACCCGCCGGCGCATGGTCGGGTACCTGATCGCGGCGCCCACCGTGGTGGCGGCAGCTCGATTCGGACTGCTCGCCGAGCCGGCAAGGGCCGCCATCCCCACCGTCCAGCCGGTGGATCACTACGACCTGAGCGACATCCTCACGGAGGCCGCCCTGCCAACGATGCCGCTGCTCAAGGTCACGGTGAATCCGGACGGCAGCGCATCGTTCGAGCTGCCGCGGGCGGAGGTGGGCCAGGGCATCACCACGGCCTGCGCGATGACGATCGCCGACGAGATGGAGCTGCCGCTCGAGAAGGTGCACGTCACGCTCGCCGACGCCCGGCCGGAGCTCGTCTGGAACCAGCTCACCGGCGGGTCGAACTCGATGCACGCGCTGTACGAGCCGCTGCGCGTGGCGGCCGCCGTCGCGCGCGGCCAGCTCGCGCAGGCCGCCGCTGACGAGCTCAACGTCCTGACCTCGCAGCTCTCGCTCGAGGCCGGCGTGTTCACCGCACCTGGCCGGCGCACCCTGTCATTCGGCGATCTCGCACACAAGGCGGCCGTGTCGAAGACGACCACTGTCACTCCAAAGCTCAAGGCACAGTCCGCCCAAACCATCGTCGGCACGGACCAGCGCAGGATCGACGCGCTCGCCGCCGTGACCGGGCGCAAGCAGTTCGCGATGGACCTGGACGTGCCGGGCGCGCTCCCCACGATGCTGTGCCGGCCGCCGACGATCAACGGCAGCGCGCTGGCCGTCGAGAACCTCACGGACGTGAAGGCCATGCCGGGGGTCACCGACGTGGCGATCATCGAGCACAACCAGTTCGTGCAGGGCGGCGTGGCCGTGCGAGCCAAGACGTTCGGTCAGTGCATCGACGCCGTGCGCGCGCTCAAGGTGAAGTGGGCCCCCGGTTCCGTCGATGGCAAGTCCACAGCCGATGTGCTTGCCGATCTCAAGAAGGCGGAGCTGCCGCTCACGCCGGAGCTTCCGGGCAACACCATCGAGCAGCTCTTCACGTTCCACTTCCGCCCGGGCGACCCGCTCGAGAGCAACTGCGCCGTGGCCGACGTGCGTGACGGGAGCGCGGAGATCTGGTCGAGCCTCAAGTCGCCGATCTGGGCGCAGGAGCAGATAGCCACAAGCCTCGGCATCCCACTCGACAAGACCACCGTGCACGTGGTGGAGGGCGGCGGCTCGTTCGGCCGGCACCTCTTCTGCGACGCCGCCTTCGAGGCCGCGTGGATCTCCAAGCAGCTCGGCAAGCCCGTGAAGCTGATGTGGCATCGCACGGACAGCTTCCGCCACGGGCGGGTGCACCCGATGGCGATCTCGCGAGTACGCATCACGCGCGCGGGCGGCAACGTGCTCTCCTTCGACCAGCGCCACACGAGCGTGGCCACCGACTTCACGCAGGGCATCGGCGACCTCTTGACCTCGATGGACCAGAGCCTGCCGAAGCAGAACTTCCTCCAGTTCGCGGAGACCGTGTTCACGCTCACCGCGAATGTGCCCTACAACTTCGGCAGCGTCACGCAGCTGCTCAACGAGATCTACGACTTCAACACGTTCAACACGAGCAGCGTGCGCAACGTGTACAGCCCGAACGTCTGCACGGCCACCGAGCTGATGGTGGACCGCCTCGCGCAGGCGATGGGCAAGGACCCGCTACAGCTCCGCCGGGAGTTCGTGCGCGACGATCGCCTGGCCGCGGTGCTGGACAGGGTGGCGTCGGCGGGCAACTGGGGACGCTCCATGCCGGCGGGCACGGCCCAGGGCGTGGCCATCCACAAGGAGTACAAGGGCGCCGCCGCCTGCCTGGCCGAGATCGACTGCCGCCCCGACACCACGGGCCGCAAGGTGCGCGACGGCTACACGGGCCCGCGCGTGACCAAGGTGGTCTTCGTCGTGGACGTGGGCCTTCCGATCAACCCGCTCGGCATCCGGGCGCAGATCATGGGCGGGATCATGGACGGCATCGCGCAGGCGCTCTCCTACGGCCTGCACCTGGAGAACGGCGCCTACCTCGAGGGGAGCTGGGACAACGCCTTCTACACGCGGCAATGGAACGTGCCTGCGGACGTGCAGGTGATCGTGATGCCCACCACCACCGGCAAGGCAGGCGGCGTAGGCGAGTTCGGCGTCGGCACCTCGATGGCGGCCGTGGCCTGCGCGTACGGCCGCGCCACCGGCAAGACCCCCACCAGCTTCCCGATCAATCACGACGGCCCGCTGGGCTTCGAGCCGTACCCAACGGTGCCGCCGATCCCCGAGTCGCCCACCGGCGGCCTCGACAGAGTCCACTGAGGAGGAGCCCGGTGCCAACCCACACGTTCATCCTCAACGGCAAGCAGGTGAGCGTGGACGTGGAGGACGACGTCCGCCTGCTGTGGGTGCTGCGTGACCTACTCGGGGTGACGGGCCCGAAGTACGGCTGCGGCCTTGGGGTGTGCAAGGCGTGCACGAGCCACATCAACGGCAAGGCGTTCAACCCCTGCTCGGTGCCGGTGTCCGCGATCCAGCCAACCGATGAGATCACGACGATCGAGGGCCTGCCCGCCACGGTTGGAAAGGACCTCCATCCGATGCAGGAGGCCTGGCTGGAGGTGGACGTGGCGCAGTGCGGCTACTGCCAGCCGGGGCAGATCATGGAGGCGGTGGCTCTCGTCAAGGAGCTCCGTGCCGGCGGCCGTGAGGACATCACTGACGCCGACCTCGACGGAATCCGCAACGTCTGCCGCTGCGGCACCTACCCGCGCATCCGCGAGGCCATCCGGCAGGGCGCGGCCAACATGCCGGCGTAGGCGCCTCCGTAGAAACTACGGTCACGGCCGCGGCGCGTTCCCGGTTGCAGACGGCCGGCGGCTCCGCCAGTCTGAACCGATGAGGCCGGTCGTCAGCCCCGCGCGCCCACAAAGGGTGCAGGTCAAGCGCAAGACGCTCGAGGCCTACCGGCGCATCGTGGGCGACGAGACGATCGCCGCCATCCGCGATCTGGCCTCGGGCCTGCGCGGAGCCAGGATCCTCGAGGTCAGCTCGACCGCGACCGGCGGGGGAGTTGCCGAGCTGCTTTCGTCGCTCGTCCCACTCAAGCACGACCTCGGCCTCGATGTGGAGTGGAACGTGATTCCGGGGGATGCGGCGTTCTTCGAGTTCACCAAGGCGCTGCACAACGGACTTCAGGGCATGCCCATCGAGATCACTCCCGAGGCTCGGGAGGACTACCTCCAGCACAACGCCGCCTACGCGGAGTCCCTGGGAGACGAGTGGGACGTGGTGCTGGTGCACGATCCGCAACCCGCGGCGATGCGGTCGCTCGCGAGCGGGCACGACGGCACGCGCTGGATCTGGCGCTGCCACATCGACTCGTCCACGCCCGACCCGGCGGCCTGGGACTTCCTCCGGCCGTTCGTCGAGCAGTACGACCGCGCGGTCTTCACGCTCCCGCAGTTCGTGCCCGGCGACCTCTCGGTGCCCGTCACCTTCATCGCGCCCGCGATCGATCCCCTCAGCTCGAAGAACCGCGAGCTGCCCGCCTACCTGTCACGGGAGACGGTTGCCGAGCTCGGAGTGGACATCGCACGGCCGCTGATGCTCCAGGTCTCCCGTTTCGACCCGTGGAAGGACCCGCTCGGCGTCGTGGAGGTGTGGCGCCGGGCACGCGCCGAGTTCGGCGAGCTTCAGCTCGCGCTCGTCGGCGCTATGGCCGGCGACGATCCCGAGGCGTGGCGGGTCTACGGGCAGCTCGAGGCGGCGGCCGCCGGCGAACCGGACTGCTTCCTGCTCACGAACCAGATGGGTGTGAACGCGCACGAGGTGAACGCTCTTCAGCGCGTGGCCGACGTGGCGGTGCAGAAGAGCATCCGCGAGGGCTTCGGGCTGGTGGTGTCCGAGACCTTGTGGAAGGGCACGGCGATGGTCGCCGGCCGCGCGGGAGGCATTCCCGCCCAGCTCGAGGACGGCGTCGGCGGCCGGCTTGCCACCGACGTCGACGAGTTCGCCGCCGCGGTCTGTAGGCTGCTCGAGCACCCAGGACAAGCGGCCGATCTCGGCGCGGCGGGCAGGCGGCGCGTGCAGGAGGGCTTCCTGATCACGCGGCTGCTGCGCGACCAGCTTGCCCTGTTGGCGGATCGCGCGCCCGAGACATAGGAGGTCCGTGAGACCGTCAAGCTCGCGACTGAGCCCCGAGCCCGAGCAGGCCGCACGGCAGGGGCCGGCGCCCGTCACCGAGGGCCTGAGCGAGGCGGAGGCACGCCGGCGTCTGGCTGAGCGCGGGGAGTTTCCGCCACCCGCCAGCAGCCGCTCGTACGCCAGCATCGTGCGGGCCAACACGCTGACGGTGTTCAACCTGATCCTGATCGTGTTCGGCGCACTCACGCTCGCCTTCGCGGACTGGCGCGACGCGCTCTTCCTCAGCGTCCTGGTGGCGAACACGACGATCGGGATCGTGCAGGAGGTGCGGGCCAAACACGCGCTCGACCGGCTGGCCGCGCTCGTCGCGCCGACCGCCACGGTGGTGCGTGATGGACGCACGCGCGAGGCCGCGGTGAGCGAGCTGTTGACCGGGGACCTCGTGCGCCTGAAGGCCGGCGACCAGGTGGTGGCCGACGGCCGGCTCTCGGAGGCGGAGGCGCTGGGCATCGACGCCTCGATCCTCACCGGAGAGTCCGAGGCGGTGGCGGTGGAGGCGGGCGACGAGGTGCGCTCGGGCTCGTTCGCGGTGGAAGGCGGGGGCGCGTACCTGGTCGAGGCTGTGGGTCCCGACAGCTACGCCGAGCGCGTGGCCGGCGAGGCCCGCCAGTTCCGCCACCCGCGCTCACCGCTCGAGCGAGCCGTGAACCGGCTCCTGTTCTGGCTGGTCGGGCTGATGCTGGCGCTCGGAGCGATCCTCGGCTACTCCCTGTGGCGGCGCCAGGCCGGGATCTCGGACGCCGTCTCCACCTCCACCGCCGCCGTGCTGAGCATGGTGCCCGAGGGGCTCGTGCTGCTGGTGAGCCTCACCTATGCGGTCGCGTCCCTGCGCATGGCCCGCCGCGGGGCGCTTGCGCAGCAGCTGAACGCGATCGAGTCGCTGGCGGCGGTGGATGTGATCTGCACCGACAAGACCGGCACCCTCACGGAGGCGGCCCTGCGCGTGGTGGATGCGATACCGAACCCGCCGCTCACCCGCGAGGAGCTCGTGCAGGCGCTGGCCGGCTACGCCGCCAGCACGCCCGAGACCAACAGCACCCTGGCGGCGATCGCGGAGGAGTTCCCGGCTGAGCCCCGGCAGGCGGTGCGCCGGGTGCCCTTCTCGTCGCAGCGGCGCTGGAGCGCCCTGGAGATGCCGGACGCGACGCTCGTGCTCGGCGCGCCGGAGCGCTTCGAGCTCGGCCCCCTGGGCACGGTGGCCGAACAGCATGCGTCCAAGGGCCGGCGGGTGCTGGCGCTGGCGCGTGGCCAGGCGCGGCTCGATCGAGTGAGCGGCGACGCCCCGCCCCCGGCCGGCGTGCGAGTGATCGGCCTCGTGGTGCTCGGCGAGCGGCTTCGGCCGGAGACGCGCGAGATGGTCGAATATCTGGTGCGCGAGAACGTGGAGCTGAAGGTGCTGTCAGGCGACGCACCCGGCACGGTGGCGGCGATCGCGCGCGACGCCGGCATCCCGGTGGGCGGCCGGCCGATCACCGGTGCGGAGCTGCCCGCCGATCCGGCGGAGCTGCGCGAGCTCGCGGTGAGCACGACCGTGGTGGGACGGATCTCGCCCGAGGACAAGCGCCGCTTCGTCCAGGCGCTGGCCGACGCCGGCCGCTACGTGGCGATGGTGGGGGACGGCGTGAACGACGTTCCCGCGCTCAAGGCCTCGCGGCTCGCGATCGCCCAGGGCAGCGGGGCCCAGATGGCCAGGAGCGTGGCCGACCTCGTGCTCGTGCGGGGCAGCTTCGCCGTGGTGCCTCCGATGGTGGAGCAGGGCCGCCAGGCGCTCCGCAACCTCCAGCGCGTGGCCAAGCTGTATGTGACCAAGTCCTCGTTCGCCGCGTTCCTGATCCTGCTCATCGGCACCACCTCGACGGCGTACCCGCTGCTCCCGCGCCACTTCAGCCTGGCCGCCACGATCACGATCGGCATCCCCACTCTCTTCCTCGCGCTCGCGCCCAGCAGCGGCCCGTGGCGTTCGCCCAGCTTCACGCGCGAGGTGGCGCGCTTCGCGGTGCCGGCGGGCACCCTCGTCGGGGTGGGGGTGCTCGCCAGCTACCTGTTCGCCGTGCACCCGCTCAAGCTCCCGCTGATCGAGGCTCGCACGGTGGCGATCACGGTGCTGATCGTCCTCGGGCTCTACCTGATCCTCGTCCTGGAGGCCACGAGCTTCCGCCGCAGGACGGTGGTTTCGCTCGCTGTGGCCGCGCTCGCGGCGGTCTACGTGGTGGTGCTGGCCACGCCAGGCGTGCGGCACTTCTTCGAGCTCGCGCCTCCCAACGCGGCCATCGTGCTCACGGCGGTCTGCGGCAGCCTGCTATCGATCTTCGCGCTGCACCTGAGCGGCTTCAGTCCCGGAGCGGCGGGCTCGTTGGGGCAGGCCGAGCCAGGCGCGGACCGCGGCTAGACCTCGCTCACGGGTTACTGTTGCCACAGGACCCGTGCAGGAACGCCAGTCAGAGCTGAACACCATCGAACAGGCGCTCGACAGGGTGGCTCGCGGGCACGGGGCCACGCTCCTGATCGAGGGGCCGGCTGGGATCGGCAAGACCACGGTGCTGGCAGCCGCGCGTGAGGCGTCCGCGGCGCGCGGGGCGAACTGCCTCAGCGTCCGCGGCACTCGGCTCGAGCGCTCGCATGCGTTCGGCGGCGCGCGCCGGCTGCTCGCCAGCGTGGAGCGGCGCTTCGAGGGCCCAGCCGCGGCCGCACGCGGCGTGCTCGAGGATGAGGGCGAGGACCGCGCGCCCGAACCGATCACCGCACGGCTGCTCGGGCTGGTGTCGCTGGTGGAGGAGCTGTGCGACGAGCAGGGCCCGCTGGTGCTGGCCGCCGACGACGCTCACTGGCTCGACGACCCCACGCTCGATCTGCTCGCGCTCCTGTCCACGCGCGTGGAGGACCTGCCGCTGCTGCTTGCGGTGGCGGCGCGCACGGGCGGCGCCGAGCTCGGTCCCGCGCTCGCCCGCCTCGCCTCCGACCCCGCCGTGACGCGCCTCGAGCTGGCACCCCTCGCGCGCGCGGGTGTAGAAGCGCTGCTCCAAGAGCGGCTGGGAACGGTGATCGACGAAGAGCTGGTGGACGCCTGCCGGCATGCCACCGGCGGCAATCCCTGGTTTGTGACCGCGCTGGCCGACGAGATGGCGCGCCACCCGGGCGCCGGCCGCGACCCCGCGCGCGTCCGCGCGCTCGCGCCGGAGGCGATCGCGGCCACCGTGGAAGCCCGTATCGCGAGCGCGGCTGCAGACGGGCCGGATGTGGCGCGGGCGCTGCTGGTGCTGGGCGACGACTCCGAGCCACGCCACCTCGCCACGCTCGCGGAGGTGCCGTTCGAGCGCGTGCTGGAGGTGCTCGACGCGCTGGTGGAAGCCGGCATCCTCGCGGGCGCGCGCCCGCCCCGGTTCGCCCACGGGATCGTGCGGGAGGCGGTTGCGCGGCGCGCGCCGGCGGGCCGTCTGGCGCTGGGCAACAGGCGAGCGGCGGAGCTCCTCGCCGCCGAGGGCGCCTCGCCGGAGCGCATCGCCGCGCACCTGCTCGACAGCGAGCCGGCCGGCGAGGACTGGGCCACCCGCACTCTCATGGAGGCGGCCGCCATCGCGCGGGCTCGCGGCGCGCCGGCGCGCGCCGCCGCGGTGCTGGAGCGCGCGCTCGCCGAACCCCCGTCCGCAGCGACGCGGCCCGAGGTGCTGGCGCGGCTCGGCGCGGCGGAGCTCGAGGCCGGACAGGTGGGCGCCGCGGCGGCCTACCTGTCGGAGGCGCTGGCGCTCGGGGACGGGCACGACATCGAGAGCATCAGGCGCCTGGCCCAGGCCAAGGCATCCGTGGGCGGACCGGCCGCCGGCGTGATCGACGCCGTCGCCACGCTCGACGCCGCCCTGGCGCGCACCGACCTCGCGCGCGAGGAGCGGCTGGTGCTCACCGCCGACCTGGCCGGTCTCGCCACCGCCGAGCCGGAGATGGTGAGCCGCGTGCGCCCAGCGCTCAGCGCCCTCGGCGAGGTGGACGCCTCCACGCCCGGCGGCCGGCTTGTGCTCGCCGCGCGCGCACGCCAGCTGATGTTCGAGGGCCGCGACATCGAGGGCACCGTTCAAGCCGCCGAGCGGGCGCTGAGCGACGGCACGCTCGCGGCCGAGAGCTCGGTGTGGATCGTGTGGTCCTACGCGGTGTTCGCGCTGATCGTGGCGGACCAGCTCGAAACGGCGCGCAACGAGATCGACAGGTCGCTGAGCCGCGTGATCGCTCGTGCCTCGGTGGGCTGGTACTGCGTGGCCCGGACCCTGCGGGCCGACGCCGAGCTGCGCGCCGGGCGCGTGAACTCGGCCTTCGCGGACATCGGCGGCGCCTTCGAGGCGAGCCGCGACCACGACATGCAGCCGCTCGCGATCGCGGTGGGCCTGCTGGTGGCCACGCACCTGGAGCGCGGGGAGCTCGACCTGGCCGAGCAGGTGCTCGTGGAGCATGCGTTCACGGGTCACCTGCCCGAGCACCTGCTGTTCACGGCGCTGATGTTCGAGCGCGGGCGACTGAGGCTCGAGCAGGGTGACAACGAGGGCGCGCTGGCGGACCTGCTCGAGCTGAAGCGGCGCGAGCAGCGCCTCGGCGCCTCCAACGCCAACGGCACCGGCTGGCGCGTGCCGGCGGTGCGTGCACTGCTGCGGATGGGCGACCACGCCCAGGCGCGGGCACTCGCGGAGGAGTTCGTCGAGCTGGCCGGGCACTGGTCCTGCCCCCGCACCCGCGGCAACGGCGAGCTCCTGCTCGGCCTGACCGAGCAGGACCGCGCTGCCGCGGAGCGCCACTTCACGATGGCGGCGGAGGCGGCGGGCACGGGCGCGCCACTCGTGCGGATCGAGGCCCTGATCGAGCTGGGGCGCACGATCCGCCAGCAGGCCGAGCGCGCGCGGGCGCGAGAGCCGCTCCGCCGCGCCTACACAGAGGCGGACGCGCTCGGCTGCGTGCGCTTGGTGCGCCACGCCGAGGCAGAGCTGCGCGCCGCCCGCGGGCGCCCACCGAAGCGGACGCACGCGGACGACGAGCTGACGCCGAGCGAGCGGAGAATCGCCGATCTCGCTGCGGCGGGTGCCTCAAACCGCGAGATCGCGGCGACGCTGTTCCTCTCCGTGCGGACGGTGGAGACCCACCTGACGAGCGCCTACCGGCGCCTTGGAATCTCGTCGCGACACGAGCTGGCTGAGGCGCTGGCGCAGGCGCCCGCGGAGCCGGCGGGGGCGGTGCCGGCTCTGTGAGGGCTTACCTGCGCCATGCGGGCGCTCGAGCGCCCGCATGGCCAGGGTTCCGAATAGTGGCCCGGATGACATGGACGGCTCCAGCTCAGGGCGACGCACAGAGCACGTAGATGCTCAGCGTGTTCTGGGTCACGCCGGAGTTGAACCCGGACGCCCGCCAGCCGGTGATCACGTCACCGTCCTCGGGGGTCGTGCCATCCGCTTCGCGCGGCTCGTCGTCGAACACGGCGGTAGCGCCGAGCAGGCCTGTGATCCCCGCTCCGCCGCCGGTGGCCCGCTCGCCGGGCAGGCAATTGGCAGTCTGGGCGCCTGCCGTGCCGGGCGCGAGCACCACCTGGGCGCGCCGCGCCACGACGTTGGTGCCGCCGGCCGGGCCGGCCGGTCCTTGCGGACCGGCGGGTAGTTGACCACTACCGAAGTCGGCGGCGAGCAGCGAGCCGTCCTTGACGTCCGAGCTCGTGAGCGAGCTCGACTTGATGTCGCTGCCCGTGAGGGAGCTGTTGTCGATGTCCTTCCCCGTGACCGACTCGTTCTTGAGATCGGTGCCGGTGAGGGACCCGTTCCTGACGTCGCTGCCGGTGATTGAAACCGCTGCGAACGAGGTGCCGCCGAGAGCGACAAACAGGGCCAAGGTGGCCGCGACGTTTGAGTATGTGGGGTGTGGAATTCGCATACGGGCGACGCTAAGTCCGCCCCACCCCAATTCGCATCGTGGACACCCCGTAATCGCTCGTGTCAGCCGCCTGACAGACGCAAAATGCCTGCTGGCGACCACGCCGGGCCTGGGTTAGGTTCGTCAGGACAGGTTGACCAACGTGGGCGGGAGCCGTTGCTGCGGAAACGCGCTAGGGCCCGGCGCGTCCTCCCACCCGCCAACGTTTCAGGAGGGTTCCAGTGCGTCGATTCTTCGGCACCATAGGTGCCACGACCGCGCTGGCGCTCGGACTCGCGGGGGCATTCGCCTCCACGGCCGGCGCCGACGTGGTCGGACCGATCAATTTCGAGCCGCCGGCCTACACCACCGGCAACATCAACGGACAGCAGGGCTGGTCCAAGACCGGCCCATACGACGTGGAAGTGGCGGACGTGTCCGCCTTCCCGGCGGCGTCCCATTACTTCTTCGGCTCGCAGGCCCTGCGGCTGTCGAACGCGATCACGAGCGGCAGCTTCGGCGACCAGACGTTCTCGCCGGGCCTCGAGCGAACCGGCCGGCGAGGACGCCTCGTCCGACTTCGCGGGCGGCTTCCTGATCGGCACCGCGCAGTCCACCCAGCAGCCCGGGCTGAGCATGTCCGTGAGCCCCGATGACGGCAACGGCTCGCGCATGAGCTACCTCCGCTTCGAGGACCAGGCCGACGGCGTGCACGTGTTCTTCGACGACGTGAAGGACCACGGGCCCGCTGGGCACGGTCGCGGACTTCAGGGAGTCGGACATCGCCACGCTCTCTCGCGGGCGCTCGCACCTGATCGGCTTCTTCATCCACTTCAACCCCGGCGCGCACAACGACGTCGTCACGATCGTGATCGACGGCCGGATCAAGAAGGTGGGCACCACCTGGGAGGACTACTACCGCTACGACCCGGAGCAGGCGGGCAACGGCAACCAGGTGCCGGATGTCTCGAAGATGCTGTTCCGCGAGGCTGGCGCTCCGGCCCCGCTCACGCTCGGCCAGGGCTACCTCGTCGACGACGTCACGCTGGCGTCGTTCGACCTGCACGGCCACGGCCACGACCTGGCCATGGCCACGGCTATGGCCACGGCCACTAGGCGCTAGGCAGGCGGCGCAGTTTCGGGAGGGCCCCGCTTCGGCGGGGCCCTTCTGTTTGCCCTCCGCGCTACCGTGCGCTCATGCCTTCCGCCTGGCGTTCGCTCTCCTACGACGACTGGCGGCCCACCTGCGACACGCTCCACGCCCACACGCAGGTGCTCGGCAAGCTGGCGGTGGCGCTCGCGCCGCCCGAGCCGCAGCTCCAGCACGCGGCGCTGCGGCTGACCGCGCGCGGCTGGGAGACGCTGCCGCTGCCGGCGCCCGACGGCTCGGGCGCGTTCGTGGCGGCGCTCGACCTGCACGCGCACGAGGCGTGGCCGAGCACAGCGACGGGCGCGCGGAGCGCGTGCCGCTCGGCGCCGGACCGCCCGGTGGGCGAGGTCACGCGCGAGCTGCTCGAGCGCGATCCGCGCGCTGGCCGGCGACGGTGAGATCGACCCGACGCCGCAGGAGGTGCCGTGGAGCGTGCCGCTCGACGAGGACCACGAGCACGCGAGCTACGACCCCGGCCAGGTGGCGTCCTACTTCGCCGCCGCGACGCGCGCCGCGCTCGTGCTCGCGGCGTTCCGCGCGCCGTACCGCGGGCGCTCGACGCCCGTGAACGCGTGGTGGGGCTCGTTCGACCTCGCGGTGAACCTCTTCTCGGGCGCTGCCGGCCGACCCGCCGTCCGACGACTTCATCATGCGCAACGCGATGGACTCGCAGGAGGTGGCCGTGGGCTGGTGGCCGGGCGACGCCCGCTACGGCAAGGCCGCCTTCTACGCCTACGCGCACCCGGCGCCGGAGGGCTTCGCGGCGGCGACGCTCTCGCCCGAGGCGCGCGCGCTGGGACGGCGAGCTGGGCGAGTACATCCTCGACTGGGACGACGTCTGCGCGGCCGCCGACCCGCACGCGTACGCGCTCCAGTTCGCGCGCTCGGCGTTCCGGCACGCCTGCCTCGTGTGCGAGTGGAACCCGGGGCTCGCCGCCAGCGCCGAGGGCACGCCGCCGCCGGTGAGCTAGGCGGCCCTGAGCTGCGGGCGCACCTCGCGCCCGAATGGGAAGCGCCAGCAGCCGGTCTTCGCTGAGGAGGCATGAGATGGCAGGCTGTGGAAGCCGGAACCTGGCACCCTGGCGAAGGCGGATTCAGTGATGCGACAGGTCTAGGTCCCGCTTGCCGATTCAGATGAGAGGTGCGCCCGTGGCAGCGTGACGTCTGCACCAATGGCAGTCTGGAGTTGACGGCGGTCAGCCCGTCAGGGGTGGCGCCAGGCGTCGGTGAACCGTGTGCCTCGTTGTGACAGTGACGACGCGGCCGCCGCGAGCGCAGCGCCGGAGTACTCGTTGAGCCTCGCGATCCTCCAGTGCCGGTTCCTCGCGAAGGAACCCCGCTGGCCCCTCGCGTCCGTGACGGCGATCTTCTGGAACGTGACGCGGCCGTAGTCAGCGAGCGGTGACAAGCCGGGAGCCGCTAGCCCTGCCACCACCTCCGCCGTCGATCGCCTGCACGTTCCCTGACCGGCAGAAAATGCCCCGCACGAATACCTGAGCGAGAAGGATTTGCTCTGCGTCGCATCGGCGAGCGAGAACCGGTACTTACCCGACGCGAAGGAAATGCTGGCGGAGATCTGGTCACCCGGGGCGGGGTCGACGGCTTGCGCCTCGTACAAGCCGTTCATCCCAAGGTAGGCGATGTAAGCGGGGAGGGTGCCCGTGCAGAACTCGCGCACCCCAACGCGCTCGGAGCCGGAAAAGCTCGGACCCAAACCGACAAAGAAGTAGGAATCCGGATCGCCGCTGGCGGTGGTGCCGGAACAGGTGAGCGCAGGCACGGTCCAGCGCGCCGACACCCGCCGGAACTTCTGATGATTTGCCTGGTATCCAGCCCAGGCCCGTGACCTCACGGGGGCGGCCCATGCCGGCCCCGCCGAAACCACCACGATCAGGCTGAGGGCACCACCGAAAGCGACGGCGCCGAGGCGGGTCCGGACCTTGCGCGTGAGGCTTACCGACGTCACTGCGGATACCAGGCGAGCCATCGCGGCGTCCCTTCGTCAGAGCTGCGGAAACGCGAGATCTGCGCGCCTCCCTTGAGCCTCTCAGGCCATACTGGCTCACCGCCCGCTCGCCTGTCAAGAGCAGCTCCAGAGCCCGCAGTACCCAGGGAGGGGAATTCCCTTTCGCCTGGCGCTCCGACCTGTCTGCGCCGGGTGAAAACTGGACCGCTGCGCCGGGCGACAGTGGACCGTGCAGCGGATCGCCGCCTATCCGGGTCCGGGGGTCGCGAGAGCGTCGGAGTAGAGCGCCCCGATCCAGATCTGGGCGAGGGTTTCGGCCACCGCCTCCGGTGAGTCGGGTGGCTGCTTGCCGAGCCGCTCGACGAATACGGCCGTGTTCATCAGCAGCAGCGCGCGGGCGATTTCCTCGGGTTCGGCGACACGGGTGGCGCCGCGTGCCCGCTGCGCCCGCAGCTGCTCCGCGATGGCGTGGATCCAGTCCTGTAGGACGCCCTCGCGCCATGCCCGCTGCACGGCCTCGTAGCGGAAGGATGCCTCGTGGATCGCGGCCAGGACAAGGCCGTGGCGCGCGAAGATCTCGGCGCTGGCGTGGATGCCCTGCCTGGCCGCGGCCGCCGGATCGCCCTCGTAGCCCGCTCGCAGCCACGGCGACGCAGCCTCCATCATCTCGCCCTGAACGCGGCGCATCAGCGCGATCGCCACCTCGTCCAGGCTGCGGAAGTAGTGATAGAAGCTCGACCGCGTCATCCCCGTGCGGGCCATCAGGTCGTCGACGCTCAGCTCGCGGAAGGATCGTTCGCTCAGCAGCGCCTCCGCGGCGTCGAGGATCTCGCGCTTGGCGTCGTCGGGAAGCCGGCGGATGCGGCGTTGCTTCGTCACAGGCGGCTCGGTCCCCATGCCTGCGAGCGTAGCGCTATTGACACTGCGTCGACAACTCCGGTACGCTGTTGACACTGCGTTGATAGCCGAGGAGAGGTTCCGCATGACCGACGTCGCCGCCCCCGTTCCCACAGCCGAGCGAGATCCGAAGCACGTGGACGTGCTGATCGTCGGCGCCGGGCTGTCCGGAATCGCCGCGGGCTATCACCTTCAGGCAAGCTGCCCGGGCAAGAGCTACGCGATCCTCGAGGGGCGCGACTCGATCGGCGGCACGTGGGACCTCTTCCGCTATCCGGGCATCCGCTCGGACTCGGACATGTTCACGCTGGGCTACGGCTTTCGCCCATGGAAGGCGGCCAAGTCGATCGCCGACGGCCCCTCGATCCTCGAGTACGTGAAGGACACCGCGCGCGAGTACGGCATCGACCGCCACATCCGCTTCGGCCACCGCGTCGTGAGCGCCGAGTGGTCGTCGGACGAGCAGCGCTGGACCGTCGAGGTGGAGCGCACCGACAACGGCCAGACCGTGCACCTCACCGCCGCCTTTCTGTTCGCCTGCACCGGCTACTACCGGTACGAAGAGGGCTACACGCCCGAGCTGCCCGGCGCCGACCGCTTCCCGGGCCCGGTTGTGCACCCGCAGCACTGGCCCGAGGACCTCGACTACGCCGGCAAGCGCGTCGTCGTGATCGGCAGTGGCGCCACCGCGGTCACGCTGGTCCCGGCCATGGCCGACGACGCCGCGCACGTGACGATGCTGCAACGCTCGCCCAGCTACATCGTCTCGATGCCCAGCGAGGACCCCATGGCCAAGCTGATCCAGCGCGTGCTGCCCGAGCGGCTCGCGCACAGCGCGCTGCGCTGGAAGAACGTCCTGCTGATGATGGCCAGCTACCAGCTCAGCCAGCGCCGTCCCAAGCTCGCGCGCAAGCTGTTCCGCGCGGGTGTGAAGAAGGAGCTGCCCGCCGGGTTCGACATCGACACCCACTTCAATCCGACCTACACGCCGTGGGATCAAAGAGTGTGCCTCGTGCCCGACGGCGACCTGTTCAAGGCGATCCGCAGCGGGCAAGCCTCGATCGTCACCGACCGCATCAAGACGTTCACCGAGGCGGGCATCGAGCTCGAGTCCGGCCAGGTCCTCGAAGCCGACATCGTCATCACCGCGACCGGCCTCAACATGCTGGCGCTGGGCGGGATGGAGCTACGTGTCGACGGGCGTGACATCGAGCCCTCCGCGACGCTCACCTACCGCGGCATGATGCTCGGCGGCGTGCCGAACATGGCTATCGCGTCCGGCTACACCAACGCCTCGTGGACGCTCAAGTGCGACCTGATCTGCCAGTACGTGACGAGGCTGCTGAACCACATGGACGCGCGCGGCTACACCGTTGCCACGCCGCGGCCACCGGCCACCGTCAGCGCCGGCGACCCGTTCCTGAACCTCACGAGCGGCTACGTGCTGCGCGCGGTCGACCAGTTCCCCCGCCAGGGCACGGCGGAGCCATGGCGCGTCCACCACAACTACATACGCGACATCGCGCTCATCCGCCGAGGCGATCTCGAAGAAGGCATGGAGTTCGCCGCCGAGACGGGGGCGAAGGCGATAGCAGAGCCAGTCGCCGCCTGAACCCCGCATCGACTCTGCCGAGTTTCATCCGAGGCGATTAGCTCCTATGCGGCGGGCGCGGGTCTGCGGTGGTGGGGGCCGGCGTGGGTGGTCCAGCGCGAGGCGCGGTGATGGATCCGGCGCTCGCGGTCGGGACGCGCGCGGGCAATCGGGGGCCCCGGCGGCCGGACGCGGTAGAAGCGCCGCTTGCCGAGCTCGATGAGCACGAGGTAGACGATGATCATCCCCGCGAGGACGGCGAGGAAGCCGGCGGGCAGCGCGGTGAAGCCGAGGACGTCGGCGAGGGGCGAGAAGGGCAGCACGACGCCGATCGCCACGCAGGTGAACGTGGCGACGACGAGCGGCGTGCTCGGCGTGCGGCTGTGGAAGAACGGGACGCGGCGGGTGCGGATGGCGAAGATGATCAGGCTCTGCGTCGCGAGCGACTCGACGAACCAGCCCGATCGGAACAGCGTGGGCGCCGGCGTTGAAGACCCAGATCATGATGCCGAAGGTGGCGAAGTCGAAGATCGAGCTGATCGGGCCGAAGAAGGTCATGAAGTGGCGGATGAAGCGGGTGTCCCAGTGCGCCGGGCGCTGGAGCTGCTCCTCGTCGACGTTGTCGGTCGGGATCGCCATCTCGCTGCCGTCGTAGAGCAGGTTGTTGAGCAGGATCTGCGTCGGGAGCATCGGCAGGAAGCTCAGGAACAGCGAGGCGGCGCCGGCGCTGAACATGTTCCCGAAGTTCGACGAGGTGCCCATCAGGACGTACTTGATCGTGTTGGCGAAGATGCGCCGGCCCTCGACGACGCCGCCGGCGAGGATGTCGAGATCCTTGTCGAGCAGGACGATGTCGGCGGCGTCCTTGGCCACGTCGGTCGCGGTCTGGACCGAGATGCCGACGTCGGCGTCGTGCAGGGCGACCGCGTCGTTGACGCCGTCGCCGAGGAACCCGACCGTCGCGCCCGAGGCGCGCTGGGCCTTGATGAGCCGCGACTTCTGCTCCGGCGTGACGCGCGCGAAGATCGTCGTCTGCGGCAGCGCGGCGGCGAGCTGCGCGTCGTCGAGCTGCTCGAGCTGGGCGCCGGTCAGCGTGCCGCCGACGGTCAGGCCGATGTCGGCGCAGACCTTCTGGGCGACGCGGTCGTTGTCGCCGGTGATGACCTTCACCTTGACGTCGAGGCGCCTGAGGCGGTCGAGCGCCTCGTGCGCGTCGGCCTTCGGGCGGTCGACGAAGGTGAGGAAGCCGGCGAGGTCGAGGTCGCGCTCGTCGTCGGCGGTCAGGGTCGTGCGGCCGTCCGCGGCGCGGGTCGCGACGGCGATCACGCGGCTGCCGGCGGCGAACTGGCTGTCGAGCACCGCCTGCGCGTCTGGCGGCACGCGCGCGCAGCGGGCGAGCACCGTCTCGGGTGCGCCCTTGACGATGACCTGCCGCGCGCCGTCGGTGCCTTCGACGAGGACCGAGGCCAGGCGGCGCTGGTAGTCGAAGGGGCGGTCGGCGAGGCGCCGGGCGCGCTCGGCGCCGGCGGCGCGGGCGCCCGGCGCCTCCCAGAGCGCCTGGTCGAGCTGGTTGCCGCCGACCACGCGCCCGTCGGAGAACGTCGCGTCGTTGCAGAGCAGCCCGGCGCGCAGGACGGCATCCGACGGCCGGCCGCCGGCGTCCAGCGCGGCGGCGAAGGTGATCCTGCCCTCGGTCAGGGTGCCGGTCTTGTCGGTGAAGAGGACGACGATGTTGCCGAGGTCCTCGATGCTCACCAGTCGCTTGACCACCACCGCGCGCTCGGCCAGGCGCTTGGCGCCGGTCGAGAGGCTGATCGTGACGATCGCCGGCAGGAGCTGGGGCGTGAGGCCGACCGCGATCGCCAGCGCGAACAGCACCGACTCCAGCAGCGAGCGGCCGAGCGACGACGTTGATGACCAGGATCGAGCCGGCCAGCACGGCGGTCACCCGCACGAGCAGCAGCGAGAAGTCGCGCAGCCCGAGCTGGAACGCGGTCTGCGGCTGGCGTTCTCCGAGCTGCAGCGCGATCGCGCCGAACTCCGTCCGACCGCCCGTGCGCACGACGACGCCCAGCCCGCTGCCTTCGCGCACGACGGTGCCCATGAACGCGCACGAGGCCAGGTCCAGAGAGGACTCCGGCGCGGCGATGGGATCGCTGCGCTTCTCCGCCGGCAGCGACTCGCCGGTGAGCACCGCCTCGTCGCACTCCAGCCCGTCGGCGTGCAGCAGGCGCAGGTCGGCCGGCACGACGTCGCCGACGGCGAGCCGCACGACGTCGCCCGGGCACGAGCTCGGTGACGTCGACCGCCGCGGGCTCGCCGTCGCGCATCGCCAGCGCGGTGTGGCGCAGCTGGGAGTGCAGCGCCTCGACCGCCAGCTCGGAGCGGTACTCGTTGAAGAACCCCAGCCCGACGCTGAGGCAGATGATCAGCAGGATGATCAGCGCGCTGGTGCGCTCACCGACGGCAAACGAGGTCAGCGCCGCGGCCACGAGCAGGACCAACAGCGGATTGCGCAGCTGACGCGCCAGCACCGCGAGCGGCCGCGCGCCATGGCTGCGCAACGCGTTGGCCCCAACCTCGGCCAGCCGCGCCGACGCCTCGTCGCGCGAAAGGCCGGCGGCGGTGCTCGTCCAGGCGCACGAGGACCTCGTCGGCGGGCAGCGCCGCGGCCGCCGCGAGCGTAAGCGACCTCCAGTCCGTCGCCGCCGGCGGCGGACGCGCCTGATCGAGCGATGCCACCTGTCAATGCTCGCAGCCGGCGCCCAGCACAGCGATACGAGCCGGCCGGGCGCCACGCGTTAACGAAGAAGGCCCGCACCGTGCGGGCCTTCTCTGCGGCGCTTGACCGGCTTGCAGGCTTACGCCTTGACGAGCTCCCTCGCCTTGTGCACGACGACCTCGCCGGTGGTGATCTTCGGCGAGTTCGGGAGGGCGCTGTTGAGCTTCTCCTCGCGCACCCAGTCGGCCGCAACCTTCGTCGACTCGTCGGCCTGCGCCGAGGTCTCGTAGAAGGCGACCGAGCTGATGACGTCACCGGTGTCGATCAAGGAGTAGCCGCCGAAACCCGGCAACTCGCTCAGCTTGGGGAGGAGGCCCTCGTCGACCTTCTTCACCAGCTCGCTGGTGCGGCTCTGGTCGACTGACTCGTAGCGTCGAATCGTGGCAAACATTGGTGGTCCCAACTCTCTTCTCAGGGGCGGAGAACTCGATTGAGTCCTCCTGATGTGACCAGGCCCGGGTGACGGTCGAGGAGCTTTCGTGAGCTGACGACGTCGGTGGGGGTCTGGTCGCATGGCGAACACTAGCAGCTTTCGGAACAACGTTTTGTTACGTAGGGCTGTTGTTCTACGTTGGCATTGTAGAATCGGGGCCGATGTGCCCCTTCTCGGTCACCGTGCAGCATGTTCCGGATCGGGAGCTCGGTCCGCTCCTGAGCCAGCTCTCACGCGCAGGCTTCGACAATCCGACCATCAACTACGTCGACGCGGACAGTGCAGTCGAACAGGGCGCCGACGGCGCTCGCGGGGGGTCTGCGGACCTTCCGCAGGATTGGAGAGTCGTGCGGGAGCGGAAGGGCGAGTCATACCGGTGGCCGCAGGGGCGCGATCGCTACTCCCTATATCGGGTTTTCGTGGGCACGACCCGCGCGGAGGGCGCTGTGCAGATCGGACTCGGCGAGACGATCCGCAAGAACAAGTGGGGACGCGATCGAAAGTACGTCGTCGCCTTCCTGAGCGGCGGAGCGCCGCAGCAGCCACTGGTGGAGTTCCTCGCGGCTGACGACTACGCCAGGACACACGAGCTCGTCGCGGTCATCCGCGGTAGCGACGGCGGGCGGCGCATGTACGGCGCCGGCGACCCTCTTCCCGCTGTCTATACCGAGCGCTTCCGCACCCAGCTCTACAACGAGCGGGTCGTGTATCCCGGCGTCTGGAACAAGGTCGTCGTGGTCGCCCGCGAGGATGACGACGAAGCGATCCTCAACCACGCACTCATCCAGAGCCGCCGCCGCTACCGGACCTAGGCGACTCATCCCTGCCTTCTTCGACCGCTACATCACATCGAGCCAACCGCGGATGGTGTCGTGGTGCTGCTCCCAGGCGGCCCATACATCGGCGGCCCAGGCCTCGACCGCGGTGGCGTAGTTCTCCCCGCCGTCAGCATCCACGGCGCCTTGGACTGTGAGTGTGCCGTTAGGACAGGGCGGATCCAACCAGTACAGAGAGGGAGCCCGGCGAGTCTGCCGGAAGCCGAGCACGGGCGCGATCCGGCGTTCCTCCGCGCCACGCTCGAGGAGTACGCACAGTCCCATGGCGTGTATCGCGACAGACTGCACCGAACGCGTCTGCGGCGTCCCCGGATGCTGGAGCGCGTAGGTGTCGAGCGCCAGCCGGCGGACGGTGTGGCCCACGGCGCTCATCCTGAACGCAGTCGGCAGCTGGCCATAGAGCGCCCAGCATGCCGGCGAGGCCCCCACGTAAGCATGCGTTGGGCCACTGTGGAGCGGCAACACCAGCCCACAGCCGCGGCAAACGGAGAGCCCACGCGCTGCGAGGTCACTGCGGGGCGGCGCGGATCTGGACGTCATACAGGCCTCCGGCGTTCCTTCTCTGGTCACGCACGAAGGAAGAAGGAGTAGAGACCCCGAGCGATGCTGACAACACTGAGTCTAGTGTCGACCCCGAAGCAGCCGTTGCCGGTGATGCGTCAGCGGCGGGCGAGTCGGCGTCCGCTCTCGGTGTTCGGCGGCGTGTAGTTGAGCTCGTAGTGGTGATAGAGGGCCGACTCGTCCGCCTGAGAGAGCTCCTCGCCGTGTTGCTCGATGTTGGGCGCGGACTTCACCTGCTCCCTGGACACCGGCACCTGCAGCTCGTCGGGACCGACCTTGATCCCGCCCAGCGGCACGAAGGTCAGGTGGCGGGCGATGAAGCCCTCCTTGACCGTTCCGAACTGGGGCTCGTCGTTCTCCACGTCGACGTAGACGTCCTGGAGCTTGCCGATTTTTTCTCCGTCGCGGTCCACCAGCGTCTTGCCGTGCCACTCGGCCACATTCCACTCGGATTCCGGCTGCTGCTCGGTCATCGCATGAGCCTCTCGTCTCGCTTTCGTGACATGCGAAATCTAGCTAGGAGCGGTCCTGACGCTGAGGCGTGCGGCCGGCTCGAATTGGGGCTGGCATGAATGCCGCCCCGGCGATCACGAGGCCGAACGCGATCACGCGCGCGACGATGGCCAGCGCGCCAATGCCGATCGGGTCGCGGAAGACCAGGATGCCGCCCATGATCGCGGCGAGGTTGGCGGCAACCGAGGTGAACGCGATCACCGCCACGCCGGGACCGAGTTGGAGCCCGCGAGCCGACGCATAGAAGGCCAGCACCGAAGCCGCGAGCGCCGTCAATGTCCACTCGCTGACGAGCCCGTCCAACCCCCCGCGCACCGCCTCCGTTAGGTACTTCAGGGCGATGTCAGAAACCCCGAACAGCACACCGGCGGCAACGCCGAGCAGCAGTCCCTCCGCGGCGGGCCCGAACCTGGCGCGCATTGAGATCCGGATGAGCGCGGCACCGAGCGCGAAGACGCCGCACTCCACAGCGATCAGCGCCGCGAGCGAATAGTGACGCACTGCGCTCGTGTGGGACCCGCCCGTGACGGCGATCACCGCGAGCCCGGCGGCCGTGACGATCACGCCGGTCCACTGCCGGCGGCCGAGCCTGAACCCGAAGTAGCGCTCGGCGAGCACGGCGAGAAACACCAACCCGCCCGAGAGCACGGCCTGAACGATCGACAGCGGCGCGCGCGCGAGCGCACCCACGTGAAGCCCCCACGCCACGACGGCCACGGCCCAGCCAAGCGAAAACCAGCGGGAGCGGAATAGCCCCGCGGCGCTTCTCAGCGGATGGCGCGCACGCACCGGCGGCGCCAGCACCGCACCGCGCTGCTTGAACAGGAACGCGAGGTTCGTGCCGAGCGCCGAGCCCACCGCCAACGTCAAACCCACAAGCATCGCTAGGCATTCAAGCGGCACTGCGACCGGGACGACCTGTTCCGCCAGAACCACAACATCCCGCCAGCGCAGTGAGGTTCGACGCTGCGTGCGGCTTGGCGCTAGCTACCGCACCCTCAGGTCGAGGGTCGTGTCGCTCGTCACGCCGTTGAGGCTCTTCGCGCTCAGGACGATCTGGTAGCTGCCCCTGTGCGGCAGCGGCCAGCTGATCTTGTGAGCGCCGCGCTCGAGCGGCGACAGGAAGCGGTAGACGGTCTTGCCGCCGCGCGTGAGCGCCATCGTGATGCCCGAGCGCTTCGAGATCTTGAAGCCCACCCGCAACTGGTGGCGCTTCTTGTCCACACGCGCACGCAGCGAAGTGAGCTTCACCGGCTCCTTCTCGTAGCGCGCGAAGTTGTCGGCCTCGTCGCAGAACGGCTGCTGCCAGCGGTCGCACATCTCCACGAGGAAGGACTCGAACAGCTGGTGATAGCTCAGGTCCGACTCGTGACCCGGGCCCCTGGGCGTGCGGTAGTACAGCGACCACGCGCCGGTGTCGTAGAGCGGCAGGATCTTCTTTGCGGCCTCCACGCCGTCGCTCACGAGCGAGGCGGCTGTGGTGTCGCCGCTGTTCTTCGCGTAGACGTCGAGCCCGAGGATCGACTGCGCGTACGCGTTGCCCACGAGCAGCGACTTGTCCTGGGAGTACTGGAGGAAGAACGTGCCCTGCGGCCGGTCGATCTTGATGCCCCACGGCGGGCCGGCCTGGAACACCCCGAGCATCGAGTGGGCGGCATCGCTGTACTTCGCCTGGCCGTCGCGCTTTGCCAGCGTCGAGAACGCCTGCATGCCGGTGGCCGTGGCCATGCCGGACACCCAGCCCGGCGCGCCCCCGGACCACGGGAAGTAGTACTCGAAGGCGAGGAAGCCGTGGCGGGTCACGGCCGTCTGCAGCAGTTCGTCGGCGTAGCTCTCGAGCAGGCCCGCCTTGGGGTGCTTGAGCTTGAGCAGGCCGTTGAGGTGGCCGAAGTTGGCGAGCGGCTGCAGCTGCCAGCCGGCACCCGGATAGAACTCGTAGATGATCTCCGAGCCCGGGAAGGTCGTGCGCGTGCCGTATGCCATCGGCCCCTTCTTGCGCGTCCAGAACCAGTCGACGTTGCGCTGGAGGATCAGGAAGTTGGGGTACGCCCGGCCGCCGAGCAGGTGCCGCTTGGCGAGCGAGCGGAGATTGGCCAGCACGCCCTTCATGTCGGCCTGCGAGGCGCCGCGCAGATGGCGCGCGGCGATCTTGCCCTTGTTGTAGAGGCGCCGCCAGGCCGTCGCATCCGTGCCGGTCTGGCCCCCGCGCGCCTGCAGCGCCTGCAGCGTGGTGATCACGGGATCGTGCTTCTTCCCCGCCGCGGCAGCCGGAACGACCGCGCCGATGGCGAGCAGCAACAGACAGATGGCCCCTAGACGCCCCACGCCCAGGTTGTAACAGGGCTACCCGCGAATGGATGCGGAATCGGCCGTCTGGGCCTCTTCTTGCATCAGCTCGCCGGCGGTGATCGCCAGAGCCGCGGGCAAGAGCAGCGTGGGGAACACGAGCGGCAGGATCAGCAGGTGCAGCCAGTCCCAGAGCGTGTTGCCCTGGAAGCCGGTCCAGGCCCAGCCCCACACGTAGCCGCCGAACACCGCGACGGCGAACGCCACAAGCGCCACGATGAGCACCAGGTGGTGATGCATCCGCAGCTCCTGGCGGATCTCGGGCCAGACCGGGAAGGTGGCCACCACGAGCGGAAGCAGCAGCAGGTTGATCCAGTCCCAGAGCGCATTGCCCTCGAAGCCGGTCCAGCCCCAGGGCACGAGATAACCGGCGAGCACGATCCCCGCGAACAGCGCCAGCAGCGCCCAGCCCGCGGCCTTCCGGCGGGCATCGAGGTCGTGGCGCTTGGTCAGCCAGATCGGCAGCGTGGCCACCGTCACCGGCAGCAGCAGCAGGCTGATCCAGTCCCAGAGCGTGGCGGTCTTGCCGCTTATGCCGGTCCAGGACCAGTGCGCCTGGTAACCCCCCACGAGCACCGCTGCCGCGGCGGCCGCGGCCACCAGCCGGACCGTGCCGATCCGGCGCCGCCGGCCGCCGCTCGTGTGGGTGGTGTACGCGCTCGCCACCGCGACCATTCAATGCCCGCGGGGACCGCCTGTCAATGAGGCTTAGAGAACTTTCGGCACCAGAATCAGCACGATCAGGAGGACGAACAGCGCGCCGCCGGCGATCGCGCGGGCGGTCCAGTCCGGCGCACGATCGTCACGTGGGCCGGGCGCTGGCGAGTGCGGCTGTCGGGCGAGGTCGGCAGCCGACACAGCGGGGAACCCCGAGCCGCGCCCGAGCGCCGCGTCGCGCTCGGCCAACGCGCGCTGGCGCGCCTCCACTGCCTCGTCGCGCTCGGCCACGATCCCGTCGCGTCCGGCCAGCGCCTCGGCGCGCTCGCGCTGTGCCGACTCGAGCTCGCCGAGCGCCGCGTCCCGCGCGGCCAGGGCGGCGTCATGCTCGGCCTGCGCCGCGTCCCTCGCGGCCTCGATCTCCTCGCGCCCGCGAACAGCCGCATCGCGTTCCCCGGCCGCCGCGTCGCGCTGATACAGCGCGTCGTCGCGCTCGCTCTGGGCTGCGTCACGCTCGCCCAGCGCCGCCTCGGTGGCGCTCTGCGCCTCCCTCAGCTCGGCCTGGAGCCGGCTCGCCTCCTCCTGCGAAGCCTTCTTGTCGGCGATCAGCGCCTCGCGCTCCTCGCGCAGCCATGCCACCTCACTGTCGAGCCGCCGCGCCCGCGCCTCGGACTCCTGGAGCCGCTCACGCACGTTGGGTCTGGTGCTCGTCTGCGCATCCCGCGCGTCCCGCACCAGCGCCACGACCACACTCGGCGCAACGGCCAGCTCGGCCTGGTCGGGGTCGGGGGACTCGCCCTGCCACGGGAACGCGGCCACCCACGCCTCGCCCTCCTCGACCGCCCACGGCTTGTGCTCGAGCAGCGCGAGCAGGTTGCGCTCGCCCTCCTGCGTCTGCACCGTGAGGGCCGGGCGCACAAAGCGCAGGCCGCGCACGCCGTACCAACGGCCGGCAACCTCGAGGCGGTCGTCGCCCGTCTGCTCGAACCGGTCGAGATGGAAGGCGACCCGCACGCCGTCCGGACTCACGCCTGGAAAGGATAGGGCGGTGCGCCCTTGGCGGGCGCAGCGGCGCTCTCCTAGCCGATCGGCAGCAGGATCACGAACGAGGCCACCACGGACAGCACGCCGAGTGCCACCGCGGCCATGGCCATCACGCGGTCCTGGCCCGAGGCTCCGGACTCGCGCTGCGACAGCCCGAGGGCGATGGCCGCCGCGGCGATCGCGAACGGCACTCCGGTCCAGTACGCGTACACCGCCACGATCGAGACGATTCCGAGTATCAGCGCGCTGCGGCTCGCGCGGGCGGGCACGAGGCGCTCGCGCGGGACCACACGCAGCAGCAAGACGGCCATGACGATGAAGCTGACGGCAATCACGCCGAGCATCTCGAACACGTCGAGCGTGCTGCCGGGGAGCCAGCCCACGGCCAGGCCGACCAGCATCGGAAGCGAGCAGAGAAGGGCGACATCACGGTCGCGGTGCCGGACAGCGCCGAGCGATGAGACCGGGTCTGGTGTGGCGGACGGACTGGTCATTACCCACCTATACCGCAGGTTTGACCCACGCGGGGAAAGCCACCTTGCACCGTCAGGGACGGGCGCAGGGAGCCGGTGGTGCGCCCTTGGCCGGGCGCACCACCGTCTGCTCTATCCGACTAGCCGATGAGCAGCAGTACGAAGGAGGCCACCGCGGCGAACCCGCCGAGGGCGACGCCGGCCGTGGCCATACCGCGGCCCTCCCCGTCCGGAATCGACTCGCGCTGCGAGAGCCCGAGCGCAATCGCTCCCGGCGCGATTGCGAACGGGAGTCCCTTCCAGAACACGCCCCCGGCAAGGATGGAAAGCAGGCCGAGGATCAGCGCCGTGCGGCTTGTGCGATGGCTCGCGCGCCGCTCGCGCGGGACGAGCCACAGGATCATCCCCGCCAGCAGGGCGAGCACGATCAGGCTGATCACGCACATCCCGATCACGTCGCTGGTGCTCCCGGGAAGCCAGCCGACGGGCATTCCGATGAGCAGCATCAGTGCGGAGACGAGCGCGAGGTTGCGGTCCCGATGCTCGACGGCGAGTGAGGCGCCGCCGGTGGGTGGGGCCGCGTCTGGTGTGGCAGATGGATTGGTCATGACCCACCTATACATCAGCTTTGCCCCATTCGGGGAAAAGCGTCAGACGCTCGAAAACCGGGCTGCCAGAAGCAGCGCGAATGATCCTCCGCCTCTGCTTGCTGGTGGCGACGCTCGCGGGCTCGGCGATCGGGATCGCGGCGGGCGTGGTCATCTCGAGCGCGGTGCTAAAGGCCGCTCCATGGGGTCGGCCAATTTCCACTGGAGGCGGGCGACCGAGTCCACTGTGGTACCCGGCTTGGTTCCCTCATTGCCGCCGCAACCGCCCCTGTAGCTCCTACGCGAACAGCGTGAGGTCCGGCTCGCGCTCGCCGCGCAGAACCGCGAGGTCGACCTCCACGCAGTCGATCCCGCGCGCCTCGGCGAGCACGCGCGCCTGCGGCTTGATCGACTGCGCCGCGAGCACGCCCCGGCAGGAGCCCATCGACGGGTCCTGGTGGATGCGCTCCAGGTAGCGCGTGAGCTGCTCCACGGCCGAGATCGTGCCGAGCCGCTTGATCTCGACGGCGATCCAGTCCTCATCCGAGTCGCGGCACATCAGGTCCACCGGGCCGATGTCGGTGGGCCACTCGCGGCGCACCAGCCGGAAGCCCTCGCCGCACCACTGCGGCTGATCCGCCAAGAGCTCCTGCAGCTCTCGCTCCACGCCGTCCTTCTGAAGCGCCGCCGCCTCGCCCATGTCGTGCTCGGTGTCGGACACGATCTCGGCGAGCCTGATGTCGAGCCGGTCCTCGTCGCCGAGCTTGCGCACGACGATCTCCGTGTCGGACTCCTCGATCACTGTGGGCGCGGTCATCCAGTTCTCCGGCTTGTAGCCGCCGGTGTCCGAGTGCACCATCACCGACCCGTCCGACTTGAACATGAGCAGCCGCAGTGCCTCGGGCAGCACGGCCGACAGACGGCCGGAGTAGCGGACCTCGCAGCGGGCGACGACCAGGCGCATGGGCGGGAACCGTAGGCCGCGAGCCGGACCGAACGCCGGCTTGGCAGAATCGCCATCGCAATGGACTTCGGGCGAGTGGGAGTGTGGAGCCGCGAGCTGAGGCGGCACGACGACCTCGGGGAGGTGGCCGACGCCGCCGCCGAGCTCGAGCAGCTCGGCTACACGGCGCTCTTCATCCCCGGCGGGGCGGGCGGGGACGTTATGGAGCGCTCCGAGCAGCTGCTGCGCGCCACGCGCCGCGTGCCCGTGGCGCCCGGGATCCTGAACGTGTGGATGCACGACCCGCAGGAGGTGGCTGCGTATCGCTCGCGGCTCGACGACTCGTACCCGGGCCGGTTCGAGCTCGGGCTCGGCATCAGCCACGCGCCCGCTGTGAACGCCGACGAGCCCGGCCGCTACCGCAGCCCGCTGTCAAAGATGCGCTCGTACCTCGACGAGCTCGACACCGCGTCGCCCCCGGTGCCCGTCGAGCGGCGCTTCCTCGCCGCGCTCGGGCCGAAGATGCTCGAGCTGTCGCGCGACCGCAGCGCCGGCGCCCATCCCTACTTCGTCCCGGTCGAGCACACCTCGTACGCGCGCGCGATCCTGGGCCCCGACGCCGTGCTTGCCCCCGAGCAGGCGGTGTTGCTCGAGACCGATCCCGCCCGCGCGCGCGAGGCGCGCCCGCGACCACATGCAGCTCTACCTCCGCTGCCCAACTACACGAACAACCTGCTGCGCCACGGCTTCACCGAGGACGAGCTGCGCGACGGCGGCAGCGACCGCCTGGTGGACGCGATCGTGGCCTGGGGCGACGAAGACGCCATCGCCGCACGCGTGCGCGCGCACCACGATGCCGGCGCGGACCACGTGTGCATCCAGGTGGTGGGCGTGCAGGGCGGCGCGCCGCCCCGCGAGGACTGGCGCCGCCTCGCCCCGGCGCTGCTCTAGCCGGCAAGCCACGCGCGTCCCTTTTCCCTTGCTATAGGGGGATAAGTGGACGCGCGTCGGGCGGCGGCGCCGCCAGGAGCCGCCCCAGAACAAGCGTGAGCCCCGCCGGGGCGGGGCTCACACCTCTCGTGGGAGCGGCTCGCTCAGCCGCTGATCTTGATTGGAGGGATGGGGAGTGGCCATCCTGTATGTGCCGTGCTGGGGCACGACGGCCCCCGCCCTGCTGGCCCACCGGAGCTCGCGGACGGAGGATGAGCTCATTCTCCGGGGCGCCCCGGGGGGCCGCTACGACACGGTGTCGGAAATTCGCCCGTCGCCGGTCGCCTCAAGGTCGAACCGCTCGCCCGCCACCGCACCGCGCGCCAGCTCGGCGTAGCGGCCGTCGAGCGCCAGCAGCTCCTCGTGCGTGCCGCGCTCCACGATGCGGCCGCGGTCGAGCACGAGGATCTGGTCCGCGTCCCGGACGGTCGACAGCCGGTGCGCGATCGCGATCGTGGTGCGGCCCGCGCGCCAGCTCGTCGAGCGCCACCTGCAGCGCGCGCTCGGTCTCGTTGTCGAGCGCGCTGGTGGCCTCGTCGAGCACCAGCACCGGCGGGTTGCGCAGCACGTGCGCGCGATCGCGATGCGCTGCTTCTCGCCGCCCGAGAAGCGGTAGCCGCGCTCGCCCACCATCGTCTCGTAGCCCTCCGGCAGCGACGCGATCAGGTCGTGGATCTGCGCCGCGCGCGCCGCGGACTCGATCTCCTCGTCGCTCGCGTCCGGGCAGGCGAAGCGCAGGTTCTCGCGGATGCTCGCGTGGAAGAGGTAGGTGTCCTGGGACACGAGCCCAACCGTCGCGGCCAGCGACTCGAGGCTCGCGTCCGCCACGTCCACGCCGTCGATCGTCACCCGGCCGCGCTCGGGCTCGTACAGCCGCGCCACGAGATAGGCCATCGTGGTCTTGCCCGAGCCCGTCTCGCCCACGATCGCGGTGGTGGTGCCGGCCGGGCACCACGGCGCTCATGGCCGACGAGCGTCCACGGCGCTCCCGCGTCGTAGCGGAACCACACGTCCTCGAACGCCACGTCGCCGCGCACGTCGCGCAGCTCCACCGGCGTGCTCGCGCTCCTCGATGTCCACGGCGCAGGTCGAGGTACTCGAAGATGCGCGCGAACATCGCGAGCGAGGTCTGCACGTCGAGTCCCGACCGATAGCAGCGACTGCATCGGGAACAGCAGGCGCGTCTGCAGGGTGGTGAACGCCACCACCGTGCCGATCGAGATCGCGGTGCCGCCGTGGGCGATGCTGATCGCCCGCGAACCAGTACACGAGCGCCGGCATGATCGCGAAGCTCATCTGCACCGACGCCATGCGCCAGCGGCCGGCCATCCGGCTGCGCACCTCGATGTCCGCCAGCTCGGCCGACTCGGCGCTGAAGCGCCGCGCCAGCTCGGGGCCGCGGCCCATCGTCTTGCCGAGCAGGATGCCGGACACCGACAGCGACTCCTCCACGAGCGTCGACATGTCAGCCAGCCGCGACTGCCGCACCGAGGTGATGCGCTTGCGCTCCTGCCCCACCCTGCGCGTGAGCCAGAGGAAGAACGGCAAGCAGCGCGAGCGAGAACACCGCCAGCATGCCAGTTCGAGGGCGATCATCGCCACCAGCGTGGCGAGCACCGTGGTGACGTTGGACATGATCGAGGTGGCCGTGCTCGTGACCACGTTGTCGATGCCGCCGATGTCGTTGGCGATGCGCGACTGCACCTCGCCCGTGTGCGTGCGCGTGAAGAACGCGAGCGACATGCGCTGGAGGTGCGCGTAGACCGCCGAGCGCAGGTCGTGCATCACGCGCTGGCCGATGCTGTTCGACAGCCACGTCTGCGCCACGCCGATCGCGCCGCTCGACACCGACACGGCGATCATCCCGAGCACGAGCAGCGTGAGCAGCTGGGTGTCCTTCTGCGGGATCGCGGTGTCGAGCACCGCGCGCAGCAGGAACGGGCTGACCACGCCGATGCCCGCGGACACCACGATCAGCGCCGAGCAGGACGGTGAGCCGCCCGCGGTACGCGTGGAAGAGCCGCGCGATGCGGCTCAGCGGAACGTGGGCGTCGGGCGGCAGCGGGTCCTCCTGGCGGGGCCGGCCGCCGTTCGCCTCGAGGCGCGCGATCCTCGGCGAAATCACGCCTATGAGCGTAGTGCCGCTTCTAGGTGCCGGGAGAGCCGCCGCCCGGCGCGGCAGCGGAGTCCAGCTTGCCGTTGGCGTTCAGATCCGCCTGGGCGAAGAGCTCGAGCGCGGGGATGATCTGCTGTTGCTGGCCGGTGAGCAGATCGTCCACCACCGTGTGGAGAACGGGCCCGGGATCGCGCAGGCTCGCCCGCTCCCAGCCGAACGCCCGGTGGTCGTCGTAGTGGCCGGTGTCGAGGGTCGGGTCCCCCGGCGTGCCGGCGGCGGGGTTGCCGAAGACGGCGCTCGAGTCGCCGCCAGTGGTCCAGCCCGCGCGCAGCAGCGCCGTCAGCGAGCCGAGGTCGATGGCGCTGGCCGTGTCGGCGTTCACCGCCTGCACCTGGCGTATCACCGTGCGCTTGAACCAGCAACGCTTGCAGTTGGTCGATCGCGGGAGCTTGCGACCGCAGCTGCCGCACGTATGACCGAAGGCCGGGCGCGAGGGATAGTGCAGGACGATGCTGCCCGCGTTGAACTGCACGCGGGCGGCCCGCGCCCTGGCTCGGTGGTGCCGGCTGTGGCGGCGCTTGGATGAGCGGCTCGCCCGGGCGCTGGCCACAGACCTGCCGCTGGCTCGGTTCACCGCCAGCAACAGCAGCTCGTAGCGCAGCGGGGCGGTGGAGATATGGCGGCGCGCGTAGAAGAAGCGCACCGAGTCCGGCAGCCCGAAGCGGTTGGGCAGCGTGAGCGAGAGCCGCGTGGGGGGCGCGCCATGGCCGTGCCCCCGCACCGTCACCTCCACCGCTGCCACCCCAACGTGCCCCGGCGAGGGAATCGCGAGCTTGTAGACGCCCCGCTTGACCGTTGTGCGGGCGGATGCGGGCGCGCTGGCGCCGCAAACGAGAATGCCCGCCAACGCCAGACCAAGCGCTATGCGGGCTGACATGCCCCTGAACATACGTGAACGAACACGGCAGAGACGCCTGGGTAGCGGACCCGTCCGTCAGCTGACCCGCAGCGCCTTGCCGAAGGCGCGCTCGAACACATCGCCCGCCCGCTCGGCGGCCCAGCGCGCCACCGTCACGTCCTCGTCGGCCTCGATCGCAAGGTCCACGTGGCCGTCGCTGATCGCCACGTGCGCCGCCTTCACCACCTGATCGCGCGCGCGCTCGAACTGCTCGGCGAGCCGCAGCACGGCGGCGCAGCGCAGCAGCACCTCGTGGTCGCCGTCGTCGGTGAGTCGCTCGAAGTCGGCCAGGCTCGGCGTGCCCTTGCGGTGGTAGCGCACCATCTGTGCGATCAGCACGGTCTCGCGCAGGGACCAGCCGGGCAGCCCTGCGCTCAGCACGAGGTAGCGGGAGTGGCGGTGGTGGTCGTCGTAGTCCACGGCGGTGCCGATGTCGTGCAGGATCGCCGCGGCCCAGAGCAGCTCGCGCTCGTCGAGCCGGCCCTCGTGCAGCCCCGCCGCCGCCAGCTCGTCCCACAGCTGGAGCGCCAGTCGCGCCACGTGGTCTGTGTGCACTGGCTCCGGGTGGTACTGGCGCGCGAGGTTGAAGACGCTCGCGATGCGCACGCTCTCGAACAGCGGCGGGTCGCGATCCTCGAGCAGCACGGAGAAGAACACGCCCTCGCGCAGCCCCTCCTCGGTGGTCTCGATGCCGTCGAAGCCACCGGCGGTCATCACCTCCTCGATCACCACGGCCGCGGCGAGGATCAGATCGCCGCGCTCCTTCTTGATCCCGGGCACCTCGCCGCGCTCCGAGGCGGGCAGCTCCGCCAGCTCCCCCACGAGCCTCGACAGCTCCTTCTTGCGCAGCGTGAAGCCCTGCACGCCGAATGACGGCAGCTCGCCCTCCAGCTCGGCGGCGGTGGCCAGGTTCCGCAGCGCGCCGCCGATGCCGGAGATGCGCTCGCCCCGCTCGGCCGCGCCTTGGAGCCACGGCGCGGACTCGAGCTCCTCGCGCACGTGCTCGCGCAGCGCCTCGATCTGGCTCTTCTTGGCCTTCTCGTCCGGCAGGAAGCGCTCGGTCATGCGCAGCGCGCCGAGCGGCCACGATTGCGCGTCCAGCTCCTGACGATCCTTCACCTGCACGAGCTGCATCGAGCCGCCCCCGATGTCGAGCGCCACGCCGTCGGTGAGGCTGGTGGAGTTGACCACCGCGAGGTACCCGAAGCGCGCCTCCTCCTCGCGCGAGAGCACCTGGATGTCGATGCCCGAGCGCGCCTTGGCGCGGGCCAGCAGCTCCTCGCGGTTGGTGGCGTCGCGGATGGCCGAGGTGGCCACCGGGCGGATTTCCTCGATGCCGGTGGCGCGGCAGAAGTGCGCGTACAGGTCGATCGTCTCGAGCGCCCGCTCCATCGGCTGTGGCTGGAGTGCGCCCGCAGCGTCGAGCCCCTGGCCGAGGCGCACGCTCTCGTGGATCTCGTCGGTGCGCTTCCACCAGCTGCCGGGCACCCACGTGAAGACCACGAGGCGGAAGGAGTTGGAGCCGAGGTCGATGACCGCGAGCCGTCGCTCGCTCACAGCGATGACTTTAGTTCGCGTCCCGGCGCGGGAACGCCGTGAGGGCGTGATCGGCGCCGAGCACGAGCGTCGAGTCGTGCATCTCGCGCAGCTGCTCGGCGCGCTCGCCGCGGGCGGCCTCGGGCAAGCCGCCCACAATGTAGATGCAGAGCGACACCGCCTGTCTGCCGTGGAAGGTGGCGTCGAAGTAGCGGTCGTACACGAGAGCGAGGTCGAAGAGCGCGTCGTCGGGGCCCACCGGGAAGCGCGACCACCACACGGCGTCGAAGCCGCGCCGGAGCTCGCGCTCGACGATCGGCAGGTAGGGCTGCGCCCAGGTCTCCGGCGGATCCTCGATCGGCAGCTCGCAAAGCTCGAAGCGGCCCTCGCGCTCGAGCTCGGACACGGGCAGACCCGCGGCCTCGAGCGCGGCGCGGTCCTCGCCCGCCTTGTCTGGCAGCGCGCGGTGGAAGAGCCAGCCGTTGCGGCGCAGGCCGAGCTTGTAGAAGGAGGCGAGCGCGGGCGCCACGTCCGCCACGGACTCGAGCAGGATCGCCATGTGCGGACAGCTCGCCGCGCCGATCCCGGGCACCGACTGCTCCAAGTTCACTTGGCGGCCGCCAGCCTCAGCGTGATGGTGGTGCCGCCGCCCGGTGACGAGCTCAGGTGGAGGCTCCCGCCCGCGTCCTCGGCGCGCCGGCGCATGAGCTCGAGGCCCATGTGCCCGTCGGCCACCGCCGCGCGCGGGTCGAACCCGCGGCCGTCGTCGCGCACGCGCAGCTCGAGCCAGCCGGCGTCGCGCTCGGCGCTCACCAGCACGCTGCTCGCGCGCGCATGCTTCTCGGCGTTGGTCAGCGCCTCGCTGAGCACGCGGATCACGACGGCGGTTGCGGGAGCGTCCACGTCGAGCAGCTCTTCCGTCGCCTGCACCTCCACGGATAGGCCGCGGCGGGCGAAGCGGTCGCACACATCCTCGAGCGCGGTGCGCAGGCCGCCCAGCGGCGTGGCGGTGGACAGGTCGAGCAGCCGCGCCCGCACCAGCCGATGGGCCGCCGCGATGGCCTCGCGCAGCCGCTCCCGGCTCGCCTCCGCCACGTCCGGCGGCGGCTCGCTGTCGAGCAGCGCCAGCTCGCGCATGGCGAGCGCAAGGTCCTGGGCCAGGCCGTCGTGCACCTCAGCGGCCAGGCGCATGCGCTCGCGGTCGAGCTCCGAGCGCTGAAGCTCCTGGCGCAGCCGCGCGGTGGCGATGCCCGCGCTCAGCTGGTCGCCGAGCAGGGTGAGCACCGTGAGGGTGGTGGCGTCGAGGTCCACCGGCAGCTCGCGCGCCGCGATCACCACGCCGATCAGCTCGCCGGCCCCGAGCATCGGCAAGACGAGCCAGTGCCGAGCCTCGGGCGCGAACGGGTTCTCCACCAGCCAGCTGCCCAGCTCCTGGAACACGAGCGGGCGCCCGCCGGACACGGCCAGCCCCCATGCCTCCTCGTCGAACACCAGCTCCTCGCGCGTGGCGATGCCGGGGTCGGCGTCGTCGATGTAGCGGCGCAGCACCGGCCTTCCCGACGAGTCGGGCAGGTAGAGCACGCTCGCGCTGAGTGCCAGCGCCGCCCGCATCTCGCCAAGCGCGTGCGCGGCCAGCTCCTCCAGCGTGCCCGGCGCATTCAGTGCACGCGCAACGCGGCTGATCGCCCCGAGGCCGGCCGCGACCTCCGGCGGTAGGCGGCCGGCGAGTCCTCCGGTCGCGCAGGTCAAGCGCTCTTCCTGCACCCTCGCTCCACCATACTGCGCATCAGGGGATGTCCGACGCCCACCGGCCCATCCGTGTGCTGATCGCCGACGACCACCGCCTGATGCGGGAGGGAACCGCCGCGCTACTGCGCCTGGACGAGCGGATCGAGGTGATCGGGCTGGCGGCCGACGGCCAGGAAGCGCTGGGGCTCGCGGAGCGGCGCGCGCCCGACGTGGCGCTGATCGACCTGGGCATGCCGCGCCTGGGCGGCATCGAGACCTGCGCGATCCTGCGCGAGCGCCTGCCCGACCTCGAGGTGCTCATCCTCACCGCCTCCGAGCGGGAGGAGGACCTGTACGCGGCGCTGCGGCTGGGCGCCGCGGGCTACCTGCTCAAGGACATGCCGCCGCGCGAGCTGGTGGACGCGGTGCTCGAGGCGGGGCGCGGCGACCCGCGCATCGCTCCCGCGATGGCCGGGCGCATCCTCGACGAGATGGAGGACGGCCCGGGAAGCGACCCGCTGGGCGTGCTCACCGAACGCGAGCGCGAGGTGCTCAGGCTGCTGGCCGACGGCCTGCGCAACCGCGAGATCGCCGAGCGGCTCGTGATCAGCGAGCCGACGGTGAAGACGCACGTGCGTCATGTGCTCGAGAAGCTGCGCTTCCGCAACCGAGCCGAGGCGGCGGCGTTCGCGGCGCGGCACATGGCCTAGACGGCGCCCACAGCCGGGTGCCGTGTGAGCCGCCCCAGGCCCGAGCGCATGCTCGCCTTCACCTCGCCGGCCGCGCAGCCCGTGAAGGCGGCGATCTCGTCAACGTCCATGCCCACGATGCGGGCCAGGCCGATCACCACGCGCTCCGGCGGGGGCAGCGAGTCGAGCGGCTCTGCGGGCGAGCGCTCGAGCGCGTGCGAGACGGCGCTCGCCATCAGGTCACGACGGCTGCGTCCTGGGGACTTGCCGAACGCGGCGCGCGCGGCATCCGCGGCGGACTCCTCACTGGACGAGGCGTTGAGCGCGGCGCCGTAGATCCAGGCCAGATCCGCAGACTGCACGTGCTCACGCTACGGCGAGCACAACGGCGCGGCATCGACCGAAAGGATGATCTCGCCTAGGCGGCGTCGATCTCGAACCAGACGTGAGACGTCTGGTGGAGGCTGCCCCAGCGGCTGGCCAGCTCGTCCACGAGCACGAGGCCCCAGCCACCTTCCACGTCCGGCTCGGCGGTGCGCGGCCCGGGCACGAAGGCGGGGCCCACATCGATCACGTCCACGCGAACGCTGGCGTTGGTGGCCTCGATCTCCACCTGCACGGACCCGACTCCGCAGTGCTTCACGGAGTTGCTCACCAGCTCGGAGATGAGCAGCTTGACGGTGAACTCCAGCTCGGGGTCGAAGCCGTGGTGGATCCCGTCGAGGGCGCGGCGGGCGGCGGCGGGCGCGTCGACGCCGACCGGCAGATCGAGCGTCACTCTGTGCCCGATTTGCCTTTCGAGGGTTGACCCTCCCATCACACGACCACGGTACGCCTGCTGGGGGATTTCCTAAGCCGAGCCAGCACCCCAATTAAGGTTCGGGGAGCCGTACTAAAGAGCTCAGAGCCGCTGCCGAGTATCCCGTGGGAGGTTGCTCGGACATTCGTCCACAGCGGCTCAAGATTTTCCGTCCAAGCAAGGGGGGTTACGTGCCTCGCATACTCGTCGTCGACGATGACGCCGACATCCGCGACATGCTCAGCTTCAAGCTGGCCAAGGCCGGCTACGAGGTGCACACCGAGGAGGACGGCGAGACTGGGCTCGCCGCCGCGCGCGAGCTCGAGCCTGACCTGATCCTGCTCGACTGGATGATGCCGCGGCTCACCGGTCCCGAGGTGTGCCGCCAGCTGCGCGACGAGGAGGCCACCGCCCGCGTGCCCGTGATCCTGCTGACGGCGAAGGCGCAGGAGGCCGACGTCCAGCGCGGCTTCGCCACCGGCGCCGACGACTACATCTCGAAGCCGTTCAGCCCACGCGAGCTCATGAGCCGGGTGCAGGCCCTGCTCGCCCGCGCCGCCTAGGCGCATGACCTCGGTCGCATCCAGCTTCGTCGCCGCGCTGGCGGGGATCTCCCTGCTGCTCGTGGTGCTCACCCTCGCCACCACCGCGCGCAAGGTGCTGCGGGAGGCGCGCGACCGCCGCCATGCGCGCCTGGAGGCGGAGGTGCGCCCCGCGTTGCTGGGCTTCCTCGCGGAAGACGACCCGGACCCGGCGCAGCTCGAGATCACGAGCCGGGCGGCCGGCCGCTCACTCGAGGAGCTTGCCGCCGGCCTGCTCACCAAGCTGCGCGGCGAGGACCGGCGGGTGCTCGAGCGGCTGCTTGAGGCCCACGGAGTGATCGAGCGGGCCCGCAAGCGCACACGGCAGCCCGGCCCTGTGGGCCGCGCCCGCGCCGCGGAGCTGCTCGGCGCGGCCGGTCACCAAGCGGCGCTGCCGGACCTGATTTCTCTCCTGAATGACCGCGATCTGGACGTGCGCGCCGCGGCCGCCCGCGCCCTCGGCAAGCTCGCGGACCCCGACGCCGTCCCCGCCCTTCTCGGGGCTCTCGAGGGCAGGCGCCCGGTGCCCGCGGGCGTGGTGACGATGGGGCTGCTGCACATAGGCCCGGCGGCCGCCACGCCGCTCGCGGACGGACTCGCGCGCGACCGCTCGGCCACCGCTCGCGCGATCGCCGCCGAGCTGCTCGGGCGGCTCGGCGGCTTCCAGGCCGCGGATGAGCTGATCAGCACACTGCACTCGGACCCGGATCCCGGCGTCCGCGCGGCGGCGGCGAGGGCGCTCGGGCGCATCGGGGTGCCGCGCGCGGTGCCCGCTCTCGAGTCGGCGCTGGTGGACGACGAGTCGGCCGGCGTCAAGCGCGCCAGCGCCTGGGCGCTGGGCGAGCTCGGGGGCACGCGCGGCTTCGCCGGCCTCGCCACCGCGCTGCGCTCCGACGACCACGCGCTCGCGCGCAGGGCCGCCGACGCCCTGGTGTCCTGCGGGCCGCTCGGCGTGGCACTGCTCCAGCGCAGCGCCGCCGGCGACGAGCCGGGCGCCGCCGAGGCGCGCGAGACGCTCGGCCGCCTGGAGGCGGCGGCGTGATGAACGCGGTGCGTGACGCGATCACAGGCTTCGACTGGTTCGTGCTCGTCTACTTCGTGCTGCTCAACTCGGGCTACCTGCTGCTGATCGCGATCGCCTCGCTCGACGTGGCCCGCTGGATGCGGCGCTTCTCCTTCGCCGGCCACGACGACATCTTCGCCAACCCCCTCACCCCCGGCGTGTCGGTGATCGTGCCCGCGTACAACGAGGAGCTGTCGATCGTCGCCAGCGTCGATGCCCTGCTCGGGCTCAGTACCCCGTGTTCGAGCTGATCGTGGTGGACGACGGGTCCACGGACGGCACCTTCGAGGGCCTGCAGGCGGCTTTTGACCTGCGCGAGGTGGAGCGGGTGATCCCGAATGAGGTGCCCACGCTCGGCCGCGTTCTCTCCACACATGCCCCGGCGGCCGACCTGCCGCTGCTCGTGGTGCGCAAGGAGAACCGGGGCCGCCGCTCGGACCCCGCCAACGTGGGCATCAACGCCGCCCGCCAGCCACTCGTCTGCGTCGTGGACGCCGACTCGCTGCTCGAGGAGGAGTCGCTCCTGCGTGTGGTCAAGCCCTTCATCGACGACCCGCGCGTGGTGGCCACGGGCGGCGTGATCCGCGCCGCCAACGGCTCGCGCGTGGAGCGCGGCCGCGTGGTGGAGGCCACGATGCCGCGACGCTGGATCGAGCGGGTGCAGGTGCTCGAGTACCTGCGCTCGTTCCTGCTTGGCCGCACCGGCTGGTCGCGGCTCGGCGCGCTGCTCATCATCTCGGGAGCGTTCGGCGTGTTCCGGCGCGAGATCGTGGTGGAGGTCGGCGGCTTCGACCTGACCACCGTCGGCGAGGACGCCGAGCTGGTGGCGCGCATCCACAGCACGTTGCGGCGCAGGCGCCAGGACTACCGCGTGGCCTTTGTGGCCGAGCCCGTGTGCTGGACCGAGGTGCCGCACTCGCGTGTGGTCCTCGGGCGTCAGCGGCGGCGCTGGTCGCAGGGTCTCGGCGAGGTGCTCTGGATCCACCGTCGCATGATGCTCAACCCGCGCTACGGCCGGATCGGGCTCGTGGCGCTGCCCTACTACTTCCTGTTCGAGCTGATCGGCCCGCTCGTGGAGCTCACCGGCATCCCGGTGGTCGCGATCGCGTTCGCCCTCGGCTACGTGGACCTGCCGTTCGCGATCCTGTTCGCCGCGGTGGCGTTCGGCTACGGCATGTTCGTCTCGGTTTCGGCCCTGGCCGTCGAGGAGTTCTCGTTCCACCGCTACCACCGCTGGCGCGACCTCGGGGCCGCCCTGCTCGCCGCCGTGGTGGAGAACGTGGGCTACCGCCAGCTCCACGCCTGGTGGCGCCTCCAGGGACTGTGGAAGTTCGCACGCGGCCGGGAGGCCACGTGGGGCGTGATGACGCGCGCCGGCTTCGATCCAACCCCGTAGCGAAGTTGTTACCCACGTAACAGCGCTGTCGCGGCAGCCCGTGCGACGTTGGCCCCATGAGCGTCGTGGGTCGATTTCGGCCCCGTATAGGGGCACCAAATCGACCCGCCTGATCGGGCGCTGGCCGCGCGGGCCAACCGGCAGCACGGCGTAGTGGCCTACCGCCAGCTGATCCGCCTGGGGTTCGGGAAGAAGGCGATCCAGTACCGGGTGCACGCCGGGCGGCTGCACCGCATCCATCGCGGCGTGTATGCGGTGGGCCACCGGGTGCTGAGGCCCGAGGGCTGAATGATGGGCGCGGTGCTGGCCTGTGGAGAAGGCGCGGTGCTGAGCCACCACAGTGCCGCCTACCACCAGGACCTTGCCCGGCAGAGGCGGCAACGGGCGGACGTGACTGTGCCTCGCCGGAGCGGGCTCGCGCAGCCGGACATCGCGGTGCACAGGGTGCGGCGCCTCGAGCGCGCCGACTGGACGCTGCACCACGGGATCCCGACCACCACCGTGGCCCGTACGCTGCTCGACCTCGCCGCGGTGGTGGACGCCGCGCAGCTCACGCGCGCGATCGAGGCGGCCGAACGGAAAGGCGCTTTCGACCTCAACAAGGTGCGGGCGTTGCTCGCGCGAAGCCACGGACGTGCCGGGGTAAAGGCGCTGCGCGCCGTCCTAACCGAGGCAGTGATCGAACCGGCCAGCCGGTCCGATCTGGAGTCCCTCTTCCACGATCTGATCGGCCAAGCCGGACTACCCCGCCCGCTCGCGAACGTGCTGGTCGAAGGAATCGAAGTGGACGCCTACTGGCCCGACCTGAAGCTGATCGTGGAGATAGACAGCTACGCCTACCACCGCTCGCCCGCGGCATTCGAACGCGACCGCCAGCGCGATGTCCAGCTAACGCTCGCCGGTCACACGGTGCTGCGCTTCACGGACCGGCAGCTGAACCTGGAGCCGCAGGCTGTGGTTGCGGCTCTGGCTGCCGCCGCTTCGGCCCGCAGATCACCTCGTCCAGCTCCGCGCACGCCGCCTTGAGCCCGTCCATCAGCGGCCAGGCGTCGCCCACCATCTCGCGGTCGGCCGACGATGCCGAAGTCGATGTGGTCGCGGTAGCTCATGGCGGTGATGTTCAGCCCCACGCCGTCGGCGATCACCGACACCGGGAAGTGCGCCTGCAGCAGCGCCCCCGCGCAGTACAGCGGCTCGCGCGGCCCGGGCACGTTCGAGATCACCAGGTTGAGCGGCGGCCGTACGCGGCCCATGATGTCGAGTGTGGTGCGCGCGGCCATCGCCGCCACGGCGGGCGGGATGAAGGCGGTGGCGTCGGTGAGCAGGTTGGCCGGGATCGCCCGGTGGCGCTCCTTCGCTCCGCGCAGGTACTCGTGGGCCTGCATCAGGCGCTCGCGCGGGTCGGCCACGTTGGTGGGGATCGGGACGATCATCATCGAGACCCGGTTGCCGAACTCGCCGTACTCGTGCTCCGCTCGCACGGACACCGGGATCATCGACACGAGCGGATCGTCAGGCAGCTCGCCGCGCTCGGTCGAGCCAGTCGCGCACCGCGGTGGCGCACAGGGTGACCACCACGTCGTTCACCGTGATGCCCAGCTCGTTCTTCAGCGCCTTCACCGTGTCGAGCGAGATCGAGCCGAACGCGTAGCGGCGGTGGGCCGAGATCGGCCCGTTGAAGCGGGTCCGCGGCACGCGCGCGGTCTGCATCTCCAGCACGCGGGCATCGGTGGGCTCGGCGCCCGTCGAGCTCGCGCACCCGCGAGGCCGCGCGCCCGAACGTGCGCATCCCGGGCAAGCGTCCCACTCCGGGCACGTCGAGCAGGTTGGGCACCGTCGATGGGACGGCGCGCAGCGCACGCAGCGGCCAGCGCGGCAGGGCGGCCACGCCGCGGCCGAGCATCTCGAGATCGCTCGGCACGCGCTCGCCATCGTGGACCTCCTCGGGCGGCGGGGATCTCGCGGCCCTCGGGCGCCAGGTCGAGCAGCACGCTCAGGATCTCCGCGCCCGACACGCCGTCCACCACCGAGTGGTGCACCTTGGTGAGCATGCCCACGCGCCCGCTCCGCCAGCCCGTGGATCAGGTACAGCTCCCACAGCGGGCGCGAGCGGTCGAGCGGCCGCGCGAAGATGCGCGCCACCACCTCGGCGAGGCTGCGGTCGTCGCCGGGCGGCGGGATCGCGGCCTCGCGGATGTGGAAGTCGATGTCGAAGTCGGGATCCTCGACCCAGTACGGATGGTCGAGCCCGAACGGCACCTCCACCAGCCGCCAGCGGAACGGCGGCAGCAGGTGCAGGCGCTCGGACACGAGCTTGCACACGTCCTTCAGCTCGAGCTTGCCGCCAGGCGCCGTGCTCGGGTCGTAGACGGCCAGCCCGCCGACGTGCCCGTAGGTGCGCGGCGTCTCCACCGCGAGGAACTGCGCGTCGAGACTCGTCAGCTGGCGCATGCCTCTCCCTGTATCCGGATCTTGCGCTGCCGAACGCCCCAAAGGGTGTGCGCAGTTTCCCTCAGATCCGAGCGCGCGTGTCGAACGCGCTATAACGGCTCCCCCACCTGCCGGGCGGGAGGGCCCAGGCGGGAGTCAGGAATGACCATCGGGAGGGGTCTCAGGGAGGAGACGCCCCTTCCCCAGCTAGGGAGGAGGAGACCTTGCGTCTCTCCACTAATTCGCTGCGTCGTGCGGCGCTGGTTGCCTGTGTGGTAGCCGGCGCGGTGCCGGCCAGCAGTGCAGCAGCAACCTCGCGCACCGCGCTTCCAGACAGCGCCCCGAACTGGGCCACCCCATCGGCTCAGGTCGGCTCGGCTCCCAACACGCAGACCAAGACCTTCTGGGTCTACCTCAAGCTCCGCAACTCGCGCGACCTCGATCAGCGCATCGCCGCGGTCAGCGATCCCGCGAGTGCCTCGTACGGCCAGTACATGACGCCGGACCAGTTCCGCACGCGCTACGCACCCACCGACGCCGCCGTCAAGGCGGTTAGCGCGTGGCTCACGAGGGCCGGCTTCAGCGTCAGCTCAGCCGACTCGCCGGCCAACAACCGCTGGGTGGAGGCCACGGGCGACGTGGCTCAGATCGAGAAGGCATTCGCCACCCAGATCCGCACCTACCGGCACGCGGGCCGGGTGCTGCAGGCGCCGAACGGGGACCTGTCGATCCCGCGCTCGGTGTCGAAGAACATCACCGGCATCACCGGCCTCGACGGCAGCGACCGCCTGGTGCGCCCGCAGCAGCAGGCAAGCCCGACGCCGGGCGACCTGCCGAGCGCCCCGCCGAGCCCGGCCTTCGTGAACGCCCCTCCCTGCTCGGCCTACTGGGGCGCAGAAGCAGGCCACCGATCAGCCCCCGGCCTACGGCCAGACCCAGCCTTACGCGCCGTGCGGCTATGACCCGTCGCAGCTCCAGGGCGGCTACGGGATCACGGACGCGATCAAGTCGGGTAACGACGGCTCCGGCCAGACGGTGGCGATCATCGACGCGTTCGCCTCCCCGACCATCCTCCAGGACGCCAACCAGTACTCGGGCCTGCACGGGCTGCCGCCCGTCAAGTTCCAGCAGATCGTCCCGCCGGGCATCTTCAACGCGCCGGCCGACGATCCGTGCGACCCACAGGGCTGGTACGGCGAGGAGACGCTCGATGTCGAGGCCGTCCACTCGATGGCGCCGGGAGCGAACGTGCTCTACGTCGGCGGCAAGGACTGCAACGACGAGTCGCTGATCGCTGCGATGAACAAGATCGTGGACAAGCGGCGGGCGCAGCTCATCACGAACTCGTACGGCGACTACGGCGAGGACGTGCCCCGCGGCATCGTGCGCGCGTGGAACGACACGTTCCGCCAGGCGGCGGTCGAGGGCATCGGCGTCTACTTCTCGTCGGGCGACAGCGGTGACGAGATCGCCAACATCGGCACCCGGGCCACGGACTTCCCGGCCGACGACCCGCTGGTGACCGCCGTCGGCGGCACCTCGCTGGGGGTCGGGCAGTCAGACGACTACCTGTTCGAGACGGGCTGGGGCACGTCCACCAGCACGCTCACGAACGGCGACTGGGCGCCCGCGCCGCCAGGCGACTACCTGTACGGCGGAGGCGGCGGCACGAGCCAGCTGTTCCGGGAGCCCGGCTACCAGAAGCACGTGGTGCCGAACCGCATCGCGCGTTACTTCGGCGGCCGCCCCGGGCGGGCGGTGCCGGATGTGGCCGCGGTGGGCGACCCGCAGACTGGCATGCTCGTGGGTCAGACGCAGACGTTCCCGGACGGCACGACGAAGTACAGCGAGTACCGCATCGGCGGCACCAGCCTGTCCTCGCCGCTGTTCGCCGGGATCATGGCGCTGGCCGACCAGGCCGGCGGGACCCACCACGGGTTCTCGAACCCGCTGTTCTACTCGGACGCGGGCTCGGCGGTGTTCCACGACGTGGTGGACCCGAACAGCCGGCTGGCCGTGGTCCGCAACGACTACGTCAACGGCGTGGATGCCAGCGACGGGACGACCACGAAGCTGCGGTCGTTCAATACCACGGGCACGATCCGGACGGCTCCGGGCTATGACGACGTCACCGGAGTTGGCACTCCCAACGGCCAGGCATTCCTGGACGCCATTGCCAATCCGGGCAGAGCCCGGAGGTAGGCAGTAAGCAGTGGGCAGTGGGGCCGTCCTTCGGGGCGGCCCTTCTGCTTTCTACGTGAGCTCCGGGTGGTGCTTCGCCAGATGGCTGTCGAGCGTGTCGCGGATCCAGCGGCGCTCGTCCGTGGTGGCCATGCGGTAGCGGCCGAGCAGCTCCTTCTGGCCCTCGAGGGGGAGTCCGGAGATGGTCCAGCCCACGGCGAGGCGCTCGAACAGAAGCTCGCCGCGGCGCTGCCAGAGGTCTTCGGCCGACGCTCCGGGCGTGGAGTCCAGCTGGCGCACCTTCTTCACCGTGCCCGCGGACAGCTCGTCGCGCAGCGTGAGCACGTTCCCCTCGGGATCCGCGTAGTCGCTCGTGCTGGCGGCCGCGGTCTGCGGCTCGCCGCGGTTGCGGCGGCGGGATCGTTTGCCCATTCCGGGGAGGCTAGAACGTGTTGACCCAGGAGTCGGCGTAGGACAGCGCCCACACGCCGAGACCCATCCCGCCGGTGAGCGCCACGCCGAGCGCCATCCAGCGCAGGCTGCGCCCGGGCAGGTCCGCATGGCGGGCGAGGTCCGCCCGCACGGGCGAGGGCAGGTCGAGCAGGTGGCCGAGCACGTGCACGCCCGTGAACACGAGCCACACGATGAAGCCGACCTTGTGGATCGGCAGCAGGATGTCCTTCGACGATGGGCCGGCGAGCAGGAGCGCAATGCCGCTGGCGAAGACGATCAGAGTGGTGAGCACCACCACGGGCGCGATCGCGCGCAGGATCGCGGGCGGCGGGCCCTTGGCGCGGTACTCCCGGTTGCCCGTGTAATAGCGCGCGAAGCGGTAGCCGGTGGAGCCCATCTTCAGCGCCACCGGCGGGATCAGCAGCGCGCCCACGAACAGGTGCACCGTCAGCAGCTGGCGCAGGAACAGGATCGTCACGCCCTCCACCGCGAGCAGCCCGAGCAGAGCCACGGCGGCGCTGGCGGTCATTCGCTCATTGCCGGGTGCCACGCCGGGATGATCGAAAGGAGCGATAAGGGCACACTGAGAACTGGTTGAGGGGCCACACATTTGGCGCCTACAAAGCCATTTCCGCCCTAAGTGTCTGGCCCTCGCAACCGATCACACAGGGCATGGACGCGCAGCACGCGCCGGGTAGGCCACCCGGCGACGGCACGGATGCTCCAACCCGCCCGAGCGGCGGGAGGACTCTGCGCGCCCTCGCGGCGGACCCCGTCTACCGCTTCGCGTGGCTTGTGATCGTGGCGGGGGCCGCCACTTTGGGGGTCCTCATCGCGCTCAACGTGTTCGATGCGGTGACCGACGCCCCATGGCGTTTTCTGCTCTTCACGGCGTTGGCGATGGGGGCTGAGATGGTCCACCTCAAGTCGCCCCGCCAGCACGACGACAGCCGCATCAGCTGCTCCAACCTGTTCGCGTTCAGCATCCTGCTGATGTATGGCACGGGCCCGGCGGTCGTGTCGTTCGCCGGCGGCGTACTCCTCTGGGGGTGCTCAGCAGGACGGCCCCCGTGAAGGTGGCCTTCAACACCGCGCAGTACATGATCGCGATGGCCGGGGCCGCAGCGGTGCTCGCGGCGCTCTCAACGGTGCCCCACCCCGGCCTGCCGATCCATCCCGGCGACCTGCTGGCGGTGGGCGCAGCGGGGCTCACGCTGTTCGTGCTCAACGAGCTGCTCGCGCTCGTGGTCACCGCGCTGGCGATGGGGATCCCGCTCCGGGTTCAAACGAAACGCAACCTCCCGAGCATCATGGTCGTGGACGGGATCCTCGTGGGCTTCGCCCCGGTGGTGGTGATCGCGGCCCACTTCAGCCTCGCCACGCTGCCGCTGCTGGCGCTGCCGTTCGCCGCGATTTTCTACAGCGCCCGCCAGGCCGAGCTGCGTGAGCAGGAGTCCACGCACGACGCACTCACCGGGCCTCGCCAACCGCACGCTGTTCCGCGCGCGCGTGGAACAGGCGCTCGAGCGGGCCCGCTACACCGGCGGACGCGTGGGCGTGATGGCGCTCGACCTCGACAACTTCAAGGACTTCAACGACACGCTCGGGCATGGCGAGGCCGACGGGCTGCTGGTGGGCGTGGCCGAGCGGCTGCAAGCCACCGTCGGCCCAGACGACCTCGTGGCCCGGCTCGGGAGCGACGACTTCGGCCTCCTCGTGGTGGGCACCGATGGCGCGGGCGACCTCCGCAAGCTGGCCGTGTGCGTACGCAGCGAGCTGGACGACCCGTTCGTGATCGCGGGCCTGCGCCTGGGCGTGTCGGCGAGCGTGGGCATCGCGTGGGCGCCCGGGGACGCAGTGGATGCCGAGGCGCTTCTGCGCAGGGCCGACGTGGCGATGCACCGCGCCAAGGTGCAGCGCACCGGCATCGAGCTCTACGACCAGTCGAGCGATCCGTACAGCCCCGAGCGGCTCGTGCTCGCCGGCGAGCTGCGCGAGGGCATCAGCCGCGGCGAGCTGGTGCTCCACTACCAGCCCAAGCTGGCGGTGGACAGCGGCAAGGTGGTGGGCGTGGAGGCGCTCGTGCGCTGGCGGCACCCCCAGCGCGGGCTTGTGCCGCCGGGCGAGTTCATCGAGCTGGCCGAGCGCACCGACGTGATCGGCGCGCTCACCATGAGCGTCCTGCGCATGGCCCTCGGACAGGTGGCCTCCTGGCGGCGCGTGGGCATCGAGTTGCCGGTGGCGGTGAACCTGCCGGGACAGATGCTGCTCGACCGCGACCTCCCCGGCGACGTCGCGTCGCTGCTCGCCCGCTTCGGCCTCGCCGCCGACAGCCTCGTGTTCGAGATCACCGAGGGCTCGCTGATCCACGACCCGTACCGCTCGGCCCAGATCCTCGACGCGCTCTCCGGCATGGGCGTGCGCATCGCCATCGACGACTTCGGCACCGGCTACTCCTCGCTCGCCTGGCTCAAGCGCTTCCCCGTCGACGAGATCAAGGTGGACCGCTCCTTCGTCACCGACCTGGTGAACGACGAAAGCGACGCCGCGATCGTGCGCTCCACGATCGAGCTCGGCCGCTCGCTCGGCATGCTCGTGGTGGCGGAGGGCGTGGAGACCGGCGAGGTGCTCGAGCGCCTGGCCGGCTATGGCTGCGATGTGGTGCAAGGGTTTCTCGATCAGCCGCCCAGTGCCTGCTGCGCAGCTGGTCACGTGGTTGCGAGCGCAGGACCGGGTCCCGGGTGTCGGGTCTCGGGTGTCGGAAACGGCATCCCCGACACCTGACACCTGACTCCCGACACCCCTGACTTTTCCCACCCCCGCAGCAGGAGTAGAGTGCGCCGCACTTGGCTCTCGCTTGAGGAGGAAGAGGTATGGCGGAAAACGTTCGGGTGAACGTCACTGTCAATGGGGAGTCGCGCGAGTCGGACGTGGAGCCGAGGCTCCTGCTCGTCCACTACCTGCGCGACACGCTCGGACTGACGGGCACTCACATCGGCTGCGACACCTCCAACTGCGGCGCGTGCACGGTGCTCCTGGACGGCGAGTCCGTAAAGAGCTGCACGGTGCTGGCGGCGCAGGCTGACGGCTGTGAGGTGAAGACCATCGAGGGCATGGCGCCCGGCGGCAACGGCGCGCTGCACCCGATCCAGGAAGCCTTCTGGGAGCACCACGGGCTCCAGTGCGGCTACTGCACGCCCGGGCATGATCATGGCCGCCGCGGACCTGCTCGAACGCAACCCCAACCCCACCGAGGAAGAGGTGCGCCACGGGCTCGAGGGCAACCTCTGCCGCTGTACCGGCTACCACAACATCGTCAAGGCGGTGATGGCGGCCGCGGAGTCCATGGGCTCCGCAAAGGGGGTGAGCGCATGACCGCGACAGCGGACGACCACCACCACAAGCGGAGGGCCGATCGGCCGCCGCATGAAGCGCAAGGAGGACCCGCGCCTGATCACGGGCCGCGGCAACTACGTGGACGACATGGTCGCTCCCCGGCATGCTCCACATGGCCCTCGTCCGCGCCGAGATCGCGCACGGCAAGATCAGGTCGATCGACAAGAGCGCCGCCGAGGGCATGCCGGGCGTGCACGCGGTGCTCACCAGTGAGGACCTCGACCTGGGCGCGCCGCTGCCGATGGTCTGGGTGCCGCCAGGAGTGGAGGTGAAGACCCCCGAGCACTGGCCGCTCGCCCGCGGCGAGGTGAACCACGTGGGCGACCCGGTGGCCGTGGTCGTGGGCGCCGACAAGTACGGCGTCATCGACGCCGCCTCCCAGGTCGTCGTGGAGTACGACGAGCTGCCGGCCGTGATCGATCCCGAGAAGGCGCTCGAGGAGGGCGCCCCGCTCGTGCACGAGGACATCGGCACGAACAAGACCCACGAGTGGGCGCTCGGCGGCGGCGACATCGACGCCGCGATGAGCGAGGCCGATGTGGTGGTGGAGCGCCGCATCGTCAACCACCGCACGGCGGGAGCCGCGATAGAGCCACGCGGCTGCATCGCCGACTGGCGGACCGACTCGGTCACGCTCTGGACCTCCACCCAGATCCCCCATCTCGTCCGCCTCTTCCTCGCGGGCGAGCTGGGCGTGTCCGAGGAGAAGATCCGCGTGGTCGCCCCCGAGGTCGGCGGCGGCTTCGGCAGCAAGCTCAACCACTACGCCGAGGAGGTGCTTGCGCTGCTACCTCTCGCGCGAGCTCGGCCGTCCGGTGAAGTGGCTCGAGACCCGCTCCGAGAACCTCGCCACCACCACGCATGGGCGCGACCTCATCGCCTACTGCAGGATGGGGCTGAAGAGCGACGGCACGATCACCGGGCTCCACACGAGGATCGTGGCGGACCTCGGCGCCTACTACCAGCTGCTCACCCCGTTCATCCCCTGCTTCGCGGCGTTCGTGATGAGCGGCTGTTACAAGATCCCCGCGGTGCAGACCGACATCGTCGGCGTGTTCACCAACAAGTTCGCCACCGACGCCGTGCGCGGCGCCGGGCGGCCGGAGGCCACGCACGCGATCGAGGTGATGATCGACCAGGGCGCGGCCGAGCTGGGGCTCGACCCGCTCGAGGTGCGGCGGAAGAACTTCATTCCCAAGGAGGACTTCCCCGCCGAGGTGGCCGTGGGCGTGATCTACGACTCCGGCAACTACCAGGGCACGCTCGACAAGCTGCTCGAGCACGTCGACATCGACGCCTTCCGCAAGGAGCAGGCGGAGCTGCGCGAGCACGGGCGTGTACCGCGGCATCGGCTTCTCCACCTACGTGGAGATCTGCGGCCTCGCGCCCTCGCGCGTGGTCGGGCCGAGCGGCGTGGGCATCCAGGGCGGCTTCTGGGAGTCGGCGGTGGTGCGCGTGCACCCGTCCGGCTCGGCCACCGTGTACACCGGCAGCTCGCCGCACGGGCAGGGTCACGAGACGGGCTTCGCCCAGATCGTGGCCGAGCGCCTCGGCATCGAGCCCGAGCACGTGGAGGTGATGCACGGCGACACCGACACCGGCCCGTTCGGCATGGGCACCTACGGCTCGCGCACGCTGTCGGTGGGCGGCGAGGCTGCCGGCCGCGCGGCGGTAAAGGTGCAGGAGAAGGCCAAGAAGCTCGCCGCGCACCTGCTCGAGGCGGCGCCCGAGGACATCGAGCTGGCCGACGGCCGCTACCAGGTGAAGGGCTCGCCGGACAAGGGCCTTCCGCTCGGCGACATCGCGCTTGCGGCGTACGTGCCCGAGAACATCCCCGACGGGATGGAGCCGGGCCTCGAGGAGACGTCGTTCTACGACCCGGAGAACTTCGTCTGGCCGTTCGGCGCTCACGCCGCGATCGTGGACGTGGATATCGACACCGGCAAGGTCGAGGTGGCGCGCTACGTGGCCGTGGACGACTGCGGGCGGGCGATCAACCCGCTGCTGATCGAGGGCCAGGTGCACGGCGGGATCGCGCACGCGATCGGCCAGGCGCTGTTCGAGCAGATCGCCTACAACGACGAGGGCCAGCTCCTCACCGGCACGTTCGTGGAGCTACGCGCTGCCGACGGCCGCCGAGCTGCCCAGCTTCGAGACCGACCGCACGGAGACGCCCTCGCCCGGTCAACGACCTCGGGGTGAAGGGCGTGGGCGAGGCGGGCACGATCGCCGCCACTCCCACGATGGTCAACGCCGTGGTGGACGCGCTGCGGCCGCTCGGCGTCACGTACATCGACATGCCGCTCACGCCGATGCGCGTGTGGGAGGCGATCCAAGCAGCCGGTTCGGCTGGAGGAGGTGCATCGTGATTCCCGCCGAGTTCGAATACCAGGCTGCAGGATCGGTCGACGAGGCCATCAGCCTGCTGGGCCAGGGCGGCAGCGACGCCAAGCTGCTCGCGGGCGGCCATTCGCTGCTTCCGCTGATGAAGCTGCGGCTGGCGGCGCCGTCCGTGCTCATCAGCCTCGGCAAGGTGCCGGGGCTGAAGGGCGTGGAGCGCTCCAACGGCGGCTTCTCCATCGGCGCGATGACGCGGCACTCGGAGCTGGCCGCCGAGTCGGACCTCGGCGTGACCGCTCACGCCGCCGGCCTGATCGCCGACCAGCAGGTGCGCAACCGCGGCACCATCGGCGGCTCGATCGCCCATGGCGACGCCGCGGGGGACCTGCCCACCGTGTTCCTCGCCGCGGAGGGAACGGTCACCGCGCAGGGGCCGAACGGCGAGCGCACGATCCAGGCCACCGACATGTTCAAGGGCTTCCTCACCACCGACGTGGGGCCCGACGAGGTGGTCACGTCCGTGTACATGCCCGCGCTCGAGGGCTTCGGCTGGGGCTACGAGAAGTTCACCCGCCGCGCCGAGGACTGGGCGATGGTGGGCGTGTGCGCGCTCGTGAAGTCCAACGGCGGCACCTGCGAGGACGTGCGTGTGGGGCTCACCCACATGGGCATCATGCCGCTGCGGGCCAGCGCCACCGAGGAGGCGCTGAAGGGTCAGTCGCTCTCGCCGGAGTCGATCGCGAACGCGGCCGACCAGGCCGCCGAGGGCCTGAACCCGCCCGGCGACCTGAACGCGTCGCCGGAGTACAAGAAGCATTTGGCGCGGGTGTTGACGCGGAGGGCTCTGACGGCGGCGGCGGGCGCGTAACGCGGTGACTCGTGACTGGTGACTAGTGTCTTTGTTGTGACCAGTCACTAGTCACTAGTCACCCGAATGCCCATGCCTTTCGACTCAATCGAAGACGTCCAGGCCACCCTGGCACGCGACCACTACCTCGCCGACCGCGCGCTTGCCACGAGCGTGTTCCTCGCCGAGCAGCTGTCGCAGCCGCTGCTGCTCGAGGGTGAGGCGGGGGTGGGCAAGACGGAGGTGGCCAAGGCGCTGGCGCACGCCACGGGCGCGCGCCTGATCCGGCTCCAGTGCCACGAGGGCATCGACCTGCATCAGGCGCTGTACGACTGGGACTACCAGCGCCAGCTGCTCGCCATCCGCGCGGCGGAGGCCGGCCACGGTGGCGAGCTGCCGGGGGGCGCCTTTTCAGCCGCGAGTTCCTGCTGCGGCGGCCGCTGCTCGAGGCGCTCGAGGAGGAGGGCCCGGTGGTGCTCCTGATCGACGAGGTGGACCGCGCCGACGACGAGTTCGAGGCCTTCCTGCTCGAGTTCCTGTCCGACTTCCAGGTGACGATCCCGGAGCTGGGCACGGTGGAGGCGCGCGGGCACCCGCTCGTGATCATCACCTCCAACCGCACGCGCGAGCTGCACGACGCCCTCAAGCGCCGCTGCCTTTACAACTGGATCGACTACCCGGCGCCTGACCGCGAGCAGGAGATCGTGCGTGCGCGGCTGCCCGAGGTGCCGGACGAGATCGCCGAGCGCGTGTGCGCCGCCGTGGCGCGGCTGCGCTCGCAGGAGCTCTACAAGCTGCCCGGCGTGGGCGAGACGATCAACTGGGCGCGAGCGCTGCTCGCGCTCGGCACCGACGACCTCGACGAGGCGCTCGGCGTGGCCCTCAAGGTGCGCGAGGACATCGACCGCGTGAGGGAGCAGGGAGTCCTAGAGGGTGTCTGAGGCGGCCGCGCTCGGCGCCGGGGTCACCGGCAAGCTCGCCGAGCTGGCCGCGCACATGAGGGCGGCCGGCACGCGGGTGGGCGTGGACGAGCTGCTGGTGGCGCACCAGGCGCTCGCCGCCGTGGATCCCAGCTCGCGGCTCGACTCCTACAACGCGCTGCGCGCGGTGCTGTGCTCGCGCCACGCGGACATCGACGCCTTCGACGCCGCGTTCACGGCCTGCTTCGGCTCGCCCTTCGACGACGACCGCCTCGACCTCACCCCTGCCGACCTCAAGGCCGCCGGCATCGCGCTGCCGCGCATGGCCGTGCCAGGCGACCAGCCCGCCAAGCAGCAGGCGATCGACCAGCGCCCGCTGCCGGCCGCCTGGAGCGACGTGGAGATCCTCCGCGAGAAGGACTTCGCCGAGTACACCGAGGCCGAGCGAGAGCTGGCGCGGCGCCTGATCGTGCGCCTTGCCCACCGCCGTCCCACGCGCGAAAGCCGGCGGCTGCGGCGCGCACGCGGCCGCGGCGACAGCCACGACCTTCGCCGCACCATCCACGCGTCGCTGCGCTACGGCGGCGAGCCGATGGAGCGGCGCTGGCGCGAGCCCTCGCGCAAGCCCCGCCCGGTGGTGCTCGTGTGCGACGTGTCCGGCTCGATGCAGGCCCACGCGCGGATGCTGCTCCAGTACATGCACGCCTGCATCGAGGCGAAGGGGCGCGTGGAGGCGTTTGTGTTCGGCACGCGCCTCACACGTGTCACGCGCGAGCTGGCCGGGCGCGACCACGACGCCGCGATGACCCGCGCCACCCACGCCGCAGGCGACATGTCCGGCGGTACGCGCATCGGAGAGGCGCTGGCCACCCTCAACCGCGAGCACGGCCGCCGGATCGGCCGCGGCTCGGTCGTGGTGATCCTGTCCGACGGCTGGGACCGCGGCGACCCCGACCAGCTCGCGGAGGAGATGGCGCGCCTGTCGCGCTGCGCGCATCGCCTCGTGTGGCTCAACCCGCTGAAGGCACACGAAGGCTACGAGCCGCTCACCCGCGGCATGCAGGCCGCCCTCCCCTACGTGGACCACTTCCTCGCCGGCAACTCGATCGCGTCGCTCGAGGAGCTGGCGGACCTGCTCGAGGGCGAGATGTCGTGATCGGCGGCGTGGTGCTCGCCGCGGGCGAGGGAGCGCGCTTCGGCGGAGCCAAGCAACTCGCCGAGCTCCGCGGGCGACCGCTGCTCGAGCACGTGCTGGCGGCCGTGGCGGCCGTGCCCGCGATCGAGCGCTTCGTGCTCGTGCTGGGCGCGCGGGCGGACGAGATCCGGGACCGGATCGACCCCCACGGCGCCGAGATTGTCGTCTGCAATGAATGGGCCGAAGGTCAGGCGGCTTCGCTGCGCGCCGGCTTGACGGCGGTCTCGGACCTGGAGGCCGCTGTGATCCTGCTCGGCGACCAGCCGGGCATCACGCCCGCCGCTATCGAGGCGGTGCTGGCGCTCTACGACGGCTCACGACCTCTGCGCGCGGTCTACGAAGGAGCGCCCGGCCACCCGGTGGTGCTGCCACGCGCGCTGATGCGTGCCGCCATGGAGCTGCACGGCGACGAGGGCGCGAAGCAGCTACTGGAGGACGCGGGCGTGCGCCGCGTCGAGGTCGGCCACCTGTGCGAGCCGGCCGACGTGGACACGCCGGCCGACCTCGACGCGCTGCGGGGCTAGCTCTTCTTCCCGGCGACGGCGCGCTGCAGCTGCGCCTTGTTCATGTTCGAGCGGCCCTCGATGCCGAGCTGCCTGGCCTCGTTGTAGAGCTGCTCGCGGGTGCGGCCCTTTGGCCCGCTCTTACCGGAGCGGAGCCCGCCGCGGCGACCCGAAGACATGTCCTGGGTCGAGCTGCGCGAACTCGTGCGCGACTCGCCCGAGCGCGCCTTCTCCTTGTTGACGGTGCGGGCGGCGATCTCCTCGGCGCGAGACTCGGACCTGCCCTGCTTCTTCTCGCTCTGCTTGATGTGCTCGTACTGGCGGGCACGCTCGGTGCCCTTTTTCACTCCACGTGGTGGCATGGGACCTCGGGTACCCGCTTCGCCGGATAGCATGCCCGCCCTTGGACCTGCGCCTCGAGCACATCATCCTCGAGACCGATCGCTGGCGGATCGAGGGCAACCTCACGCTGCCGGCGGAGGGCTACCGCAGCCGTCTGTCCGACTACGTGAACCAGCGCGACCGCGAGTTCTTCTCGATCCAGGACGCCACGCTCACCTCACTGGACGACCCCAGCATCGTTCAGCAGATGGCGTTTCTGATGGTGGCGCGCAGCCACATCCGGCTGATCGCGCCGGGCTCCTAGGTCACTAGCTCACTTCGGCCGGTCGGGCGGAGCGCCGCCGCCGGCGGCCGCCGTGCCCGGCTCGATGATGGGTCCGGACGGCGGGGGCGGAGGCGCGAGCCCGCCACCGGCGTCGACCTCGCGGATCGGTCCGTTGAACGTGTGCCGAGCGGAGATCAGCCACCACAGGCCGACAGCCAGCAGCACGATGCCGACCGTGATCGGCGCGTAGTTGACCGCCTCCCACTGGAACGCCTTGGCGCCATCCCCGCCCTGACGCCCCGGCATGCCGGCCGGCGTGAAGGGCAGGCAGAAGATGATCACGCAGATGATCACCCAGATGACCGCCGCGGGGTTGACCCACTTGTACTTGTTGCCGAGCGTCCACGGGCCAGGCTTGAAGGCGTCCCCCATCCGCCAGCGCAGGTAGGTGGGGATCACATACGCGATGTAGAGCCCGATCACCGTGATCGACACCACGGCGAAGAACGGCCACGGGAAGGCGCCCGTGCCCCAGAGCGCCGGAATGGTGACGAGCAGGGCGAGGAGGCACATGAACATCACCGAGTAGGCCGGCACCCGGTGGTGGTTGAGCCGCGTCCAGAGGCGCCAACCCGGCACCGCCCGGTCGCGCGAGAAGGCGTAACACATGCGCGACGCACTGGTGACGCACGCCATGCCGCAGAAGAGCTGCCCGACGGTGGACAGCAGGATCACGAACTTGGCGTTGGCGCTCGAGAGCGCGCTTGTGAAGATCGCGATAGCTGACCCGCCGCCGTCGTTGATCGCCTTCACGTCGGTGGCGGCGAAGGTGAATGCGAGCAGCACGAACCAGCCGAAGACGCCCGCCCAGAACACGGAGCGCCACACGCCCTTGGCTGCGCCGAGGGCGGCGCCGCGCGTCTCCTCCGAGATGTGCGCCGAGGCGTCGTAGCCCGTCTGCGTGTACATCGTCAGCAGGAAGCCGAGCGGCAGCACCCAGATCCAGAAGAAGAAGCTGCCGGTGGAGCCGCCGGTCCAGCCGGAGTTGTTGATCTTGTGGGTGAACACCCAGCTGACGCTCTGATGGTGCGACGGCACGAAGGCCAGAATCCCGATCACCACGAGCACGCCGATGATGTGCCACCAGGCGGAGATGCTGTTGAGCAGCGCCACGAGCGGCGAGGAGTAGATGTTGATCAGCGCGTGGACGATCAGGATCAGCACGAACAGGAGGAAGGTCTCCGGCAGGATGTGGGCGGTGTCGCCGAAGTTGATGCCGAGCACGTTGAGCCCGTAGAGGCCCAGCAGCGCGTCGAGGAAGGTGGCGGACGCGTACACCACCGACGCCACGATCCCCACGAGGCCGACCAGGTTGAACCAGCCGGTGAACCAGCCCCAGGCCTTGCCGCCAAGGTCGGAGGCCCAGTAGTAGATGCCGCCCGCCGTGGGGTACTTGGACACGAGCTCCGACATCGGGAACGCCACCAGCAGGATCAGGCCGCAGATCACCGGCCAGCCGATCGAGATCGCGATCGGGCCGCCGTTGTTCCACGCCTGGCCGTACGTGGTGAACGTGCCGGCGAAGACGGAGATGATCGTGAACGAGATCGCGAAGTTCTGGAAGCCGCTCCAGCCGCGCTGGAGACGCTGCATGTAGCCAAGCTCGTTTAGCCGGGCTTCGTCCTGGTCGTGCGTCACTTCGGCCTGGGCCATTCGTCGCTCCTCCTCCAAAAGTGAGTGACGGCGCAGCCGGGCCAATGGTGTGGTGGCCCGACCTATTGGTTGCGCGCTGACCCTAAGCCACGCGGCGGACGGCTGTCAATGCCTCGCTCAAAGCCGCTCGAAACCGCGGAAGCGCTCCCAGTCCGTGACCGCGCTTCCGAACGCCTCGAGCTCCGAGCGCGCGCTGTTGAGGTAGTGCTCGACCACCTCCTCGCCGAAGGCGTCGCGCGCCACCGCGCTCATGTCGAAGAGATCGACCGCCTCGCGCAGCGAGTCCGGCACCCGGGGCTTGTCCGACAGGTAGGCGTTGCCGTCGAACACCGGCTCGAGGTCGAGCTTCCGCTCGATCCCGTAGAGGCCGGCCGCGATCATCGCGGCAATCGCCAGGTACGGGTTCACGTCCGCGCCCGGCATCCGGTTCTCCACCCGCAGCGACTCGCCGTGGCCCACGATCCGGAACGGCACCGTGCGGTTGTCGCGGCCCCACGCGACGGCGGTGGGGGCGAACGAGCCGGCGGCGAAGCGCTTGTACGAGTTCACGTTAGGCGCGTGGAAGAGCGCCAGCTCGCGCAGGCAGGCGAGCTGGCCGGCGACGAAGCGGTCGAAGCTGTCGCGGTCCGCCGCGAACAGGTTCGAGCCGTCCTCGCGGCAGAGCGAGATGTGGATGTGGCACGAGTTGCCCTCGCGCTCGTCGAACTTGGCCATGAAGCTGATCGACATGCCCTCCTGGGCCGCGATCTCCTTGGCGCCGTTCTTGTAGATCACGTGGTCGTCCGCCGTGCGCAGCGCGTCGGTGTAGAGGAAGTTGATCTCGTGCTGGCCGAAGTTGCACTCGCCCTTCGAGTTCTCCACGGCCATCTCCGCGCCCATCATCGAGTTCCTGATGCGCCGGATCAGGGGCTCCACGCGCGAGGTGCCGAGCAGCGAGTAGTCGACGTTGTAGAGATTGGCCGGAGTAAGGCCCCGATACGCCTTCTCCCAGGCCTCCTCGTAGGTGTCCTTGAACAGCATGAACTCGAGCTCGGTGCCGACGTTGGCCCGCAGCCCCTGCTCCTCGAGCCGCGCGAGCTGGCGCCGCAGGATGTGCCGCGGCGACGGCGCGACGTCGCCCCCGTCCGGGCGCCGCACGTCCGCCAGGCAGAGGACGGTTCCCTCGAGCCAGGGCACCCGCCGCAGCGAGCTCAGGTCCGGCTCCATCAGGAAGTCGCCGTAGCCCTGCTCCCAGCTCGTCATAGCGAAGCCGGACAGCGTGGCCATGTCCACGTCGGTGGCGAGCAGGTAGTTGCAGCCCTCGGCGCCGTGCTTCACCACGACGTCGAGGAAGTGGCGCGCTGTGTAGCGCTTGCCCTGGAGGCGTCCCTGCATGTCCGGGATCGCGAGCAGGACGGTGTCGAGCGAGTCGCCGGCGGCCGCGTGCTTCAGCTCGTCCAGTTGCATGGTGGCGAGAGTCAACCAGGCCGGTCAGCCCGGCAGCAGTCCGATCAGGATGTGCTCGGTGCCCTCCAGGTGCTTGCGGGCCAGCTCGGCGGCGCCGGTGGCGTCGCGAGCCTCGAGCAGGTCCACGAGCTGGGCGTGCTGCGCGTTCGACTGGGCGAGCACCTCCTCCGGATGGGCGATCAGCGCGATCAGCTCGCTCATCGTCGCCCTGCACCTCGGTCATGGCCGCCACGAGCCGATGCGAGTGCGCGGCCTCCGCGAGCGCGATGTGGAAGCGGATGTCGGCCGCGCCGGTAGGGCTCGAAGTCCTCGCCCACCGCGCGCTCGTAGTTCTGGCCCATCGCGTTCATCGCCTCCACGTGCTCGCGCATGCGCTCGAGATCCTCCGGCTGGCGGCGCTCGGCGGCGAGCAGCGCGGCGCCGGTCTCGATCGCCACGCGGTAGTCGAGCACGTCGCGCTGCTTGCTCGGGGTCCGGCACCGGGCCGACGGTGAGCGGCGGTGTCGTCGGCCACGAACGTGCCGCCGCCGCGACCGCGGGCGGCCACCAGGTGCCCGCTCTGCACGAGCGTGGTGAGCGCCTGGCGCAGGGTCGAGCGCGAGATGTCGAGCTGCTCCGCGAGCTCGCGCTCCGGCGGCAGCTTGCTGCCCGGCGCCAGCAGTCCCACCTTGATCGCCGTTCCCAGGCGCTCCACCGTCTCCTCGAACGTGGTGGGCGGCTGGACGCGCTCGAAGATGGCCTCCACGGCGGCGCTGCGGTCCATTGCGCAAAGGTACAGCTAACGAGCCATTGCCACAAGGAACTGGCGTTTTTCCGCAATTTGCGGGGACTTGAGCGGCTGCTACCCGGGTATCGAACAAACGTCCAAACGGCCCATCTGGGCTAAGCGTCCGCCGACGGATGTTCGATGCTGCTGAGCATGCCCTCCGCTCCGTCCCGGCTGGCCGCTGTCTTGGCGTGCGTAATTGCGCTCGGCCCGGCGGCCCCTGCGCTGGCCGACAACGGTCCCGGCGGCAAGACCCCGCCCCCGCCGCTGCCCGGCCTCCAGAGCCCCGGTCAGCAGCTCCCCCACTCCGCCGCCCCGTGCGCCGCGCCCCGCAGCAGCCCGCCCTCAAGGCACCGTCCACCGGCGGCACCGACAACTCCGGCTTCACGCAGAAGGTCGAACAAGGGCAAGGGCAATGCCGGCGGGCCGGTCGTCAGCCCAAACAGCAGGCACAACGGCAACGGCGGCCACTCGAACTTCACGTACAAGCAGGACAAGGGCAAGACCTCTGAGAGCGCGCCGCAGACCACGACCACCACCACAACCACCAGCGCCGGCTCCGTCACGAGCCCGTCGAGCTCGAGCACGCCCGCCGGTGGCAGCTCGCCCACGCCGCTGCCGAGCACTCCGTGACCACCGGCGGCGGCTCGCAGGCGCCCGCCAGAAGAAGACAGCACTCCACTTCCAAGCCCAAGCGGCACAGCAACAACTCCTCCTCCGGAGCCACGCACGCCCCGCGCCTCCCCTCGGTCGTCAGGCCGGTGCGCGCGGTCGGCGTGGCGCCGGTGCCCGCCCCGGCCGCTCGCAAGCCGGCGCGTCACGAGGGACCGGTGATGCACTCGCCAGGGTCCGGGTCTCCGTCGTCACCCGGACCGTGCATGACCTCGTCCAGGTGATTCCCGGTCCGGTGAAGGCCGCGATCGGGGCGATGGCGGCGCTCCTCCTCGCCGCCATCGCTGCCTGGACCACCGTGACACTGCGGGCGCGGCGGCTCCGCCGCCAGCGCGGCCAGCTCGCCCAGGAGGTCGGCCTGCTCCAGGCCGCGCTGCTGCCCGAGGTGCCCGAGCGGATCGGCCCGCTCGCGGCGTCCGTGGCCTACCGCCCGGCCGACGGCCCGGGCGCCGGCGGCGACTTCTACGACGTCTTCCAGCTCGAGAACGGCAACGTCGGCCTCGTGCTCGGCGACGTTGCCGGCCACGGCCGCGACGCCCTCGCCCGTACCGCGCTGCTGCGCTACACGCTGCGCGCCTACCTCGAGACCGGCCTCGAGCCTCGCCTCGCCATCCGCCTCGCGGGCGAGACGCTCGACCACAACCTGCACAGCGGCTTCGCCACCGCCGCGGTCGCCATCGTACGAGCCGGAGACCGGCGACGCTCACCTTCTCCTGCGCCGGCCACCCGCCGCCCATCCTGCTCGGCGACCCGGCCCACGAGCCGGTCGTCGCCGTGCTCCGCTCCGCCCGATCGGCGTCGGCGAGCGCACCGGCATGCGCCAGACCACCGTCGCGCTGCCCGCCGGCTCGCTCGCCTGCTTCTTCACCGACGGCCTGGCCGAGGCGCGCGTGGACGGCGAGCTGTTCGGCCGCGAGCGCCTGGCCGAGCTGATCGAGGACCTTGCTCGGCCGAGCCCACCGCGTCCGACCTGATCGAGGCGCATCCGCGAGCGAGGTGCACCACATGCCCGACGACATGGCCGCCTGCATCCTGCGGCCCGTCGCGCGGCGTGGCCCCCGAGGCCGAGCGGTCCGCGCCGAGCGCGTCGAGGAGCTCGAGCTGCGCGACGGCGGCGAGCGCGACCTGCGCCGCTTCCTCGCCGCCTGCGGCATTCCCGCCGTGCGAGATCGGCGACCTCGTGCGCAGCGCCGACGCCCGCGCCGAGGACTACGGCGGAGCGATCGTCCGCGTGAAGATCGTCGACGGCGAGCGCCCGCGGGTGTCGCTCGTGCTGCCGGTCGTCGAGGCGCTGGCCTCGAGCTCGCTGTAGCCGCTCCGCCCAGTCGGGGCTCAGTGCCGCAGCCGGAAGCTCTTCCTGATCGTGGTGGTCTTGCCCTTGGCCTTGCCGGCCACGGTGAGCCGGATCTTCTTCACCTTGCCGCTCGTAAGTAGGCGCCTGCCGGCGCTGTTCAGCTTCAGCCGCAGCCGGACCTTGCCCGGCTTCCTGACGGTCTTCCTGGCCCTGCCGAGCACCACGGTGCGCGCGGCGCTCGCCCCTGACGCCGAGCCCGTGAGCTTGGCCGACACCTTGGTGTGCGCCACTCCCACCTTCATGCTCAACGGCAGCCCTGACCCGAACAGGCTCCCGAGGCTGATGCGCCGCGGCAGCTTGAGCGCGCCGATCGAGTCGACCGTGTAGGTGAGCGTCTTCGTGGCGGTCAGGCCGGCGTCGTTGGTGGCCCTGGCGGTGAGCCTGTGCTTCCCGAGCGACTTCTTGAGGCCGGTCACCACGCAGCTGTCCACGCCCGACTCCGGATCGGTGGCAGTGCACTTCAGCTTCGAAGCCCTGGGAAGCGCCGAAGGCAGGAAGTGCTTGCCGGAGATGCCCCTGAACTTGATGCTCGCCGGCGGCGAGAGGTCGAGCTTGACGATGACGCTGCTGGACGAGGTGCCGCCCGCACTCGTGGCGGTGCAGGTGAGCGTGTTCGTCCCCGGCGCCGACACCGTGGTGGCGCCGCACCCGTTGGTCACTCCCACGGGGGATTCGGCGTCGGTCAGGGTCCAGCTCACAGGCACGGGGGCCCCGTGCCAGCCGTTCGGACCGGCTCCCCCGCCGACCGATCCGGACACGCCCGGCGGCGTGGTGTCCAGCGCCTGCTGCACGGCGCCGTCAGCCAGCTCGAAGCCGAAGCCGCAGTCCACGTCCGGCACGCCGGCGGTGGCGGTGCAGTCGATCGTGTGCGAGGTGTCCTTGAGGATCGCGTAGAGCTCGTCCACCGGCATGCTCGGGTTGGCCGAGCGCAGCAGCACGCCGATGCCGGCCATCGACGGGGTGGCAGCGCTGGTGCCGAAGAACGGGTTGAAGTTGCCGCCCACGCTGGTGGCCACGCCGTCCGCGGCGTCGCCGTTGGGCTTCGCGCGCACATCGGGGCTGCCGAGCGGGTTCCCCCCGGCGTCGAAGAGGCGGGTGATAGGCCCGCGCGAGCTGAAAACCTCCGGGGTGGGCGGCGTGGCCCAATTCGACGCGGCGACGGTGAAGGCGCCGTTGGCGGCGGCCGCGTCCGGGTTGATCGTGTTCGAGTTGGTGGGGTGCTCGGCAATCGAGAACGTCGCCGGCCCGTGAACGATGTACTTCATGAATGGCGAGCCGCCGGCGTTGCGCCGGATCCCGATGCCGATCGGGAACGAGCCCGCGACGAAGTTGGCCACCTCCTCGGGGATGCCGGTGGCGAGGTTGTCGGTGTCCGTCGTGAACGCGAGGTTGGGGACGCCGGCAACGATGTCGTAGATGTCGAGCGCGAGATCGGTGGAGGCCCCGCCGAACGGCTCGGCCCACTGCAGTGCGATCGTCACATGAGTTCCCGAGCCGGGGGTCCCGACCGTCTGCACCGTGTCGCCGCCGCCGAAGTCGTTGCTGGCGCCCGCGGGCGTGAAGGTTCCCTCCCAGCTCTGGCGCGCGCGGTTGCCCGCCGATGCGAAGTACGCCGTGCCGGCCGCCTTCGCGGAGTCGACCGCCTGGGAGACGAGCCCATCCTGGAAAAAGGGCTCGCTGAGCAGGAAGATGTCGTCGGCTATCACCTTCGCGCCGGAGCTCACGAGGTTGTTGATCGACTGTGCCTTCACCGCCGCGCCGAGGGCCCCCGTGGAGAAGAACATGCTCCTGACGCCAGGCGCCTCGTCGAAGATGATCTCCGCCATCGCCCGCCCCTCGTCGACCCCCGACGGGCTGTCGAGCAGCGACGTGACCGAGCCCGGGGGCACGCTCAACGGCCCCGGCAGGTCGCCGCTGGCCTGCGAGCCCGCGATCTTCGTGCCGGCGTTGTTGATCGAGTCGGAGATCACGCCCACCGTCACCCCCGCGCCGGTCGGACCCAGCGCCCGCGCCTGCAGGCCGTGGTGCGCGGCGTCGCCCTGCGAGAGCGTGCCGCCCGTGTCCGTGCCGCTGAAGGTGGCAAGCACGGCGTGTGTCGCACCGAGCGCCGCGGTGTCGGTGAGCGCGGACACGGGCAGCAGGCCCTCCACCATCCGCTCCGGCTGCACCCGGCTCACGGCCGCCACCTTCATGCCGAGCGCGCGCAGCTTGGCGGCGGCAGCGTCGATGTCGCCGTTCACGTAGACGTCCACGGAAACACTGTCTCCCGACATCGTCACGCCCTCGCGCGCGGCGGCAGCGGAGATGCTCCTGCCGCCGAGCCGCGCGGTGGCAAGGTTCTGCAGGTGGCTGTCGAGCTTGCGCAGGTAGGCGTAGTTCACGCCGGCAGCGTCGCTCGACCTGCCGCCCATCGCGCTCACGAGTCCGCGCAGCGAGCTCGAGGCCTTGCCCCTGTCGAACTTGCGCGGGGCGACACCCGAGGCGCTCGCGCTTGCGACGAGCACGAAGAGCGCCAACAACACGAGCCAGAAGACGGTGCGACGTCTCATCCCAGGGACCGACGCGACCCTAACCGAGCCCGGGGATGAAGATCAAGCGGAGAGGGAGGGATTTCGAACCCTCGAGGCAGGTCAACCCCGCCCACGCGATTTCCAGTCGCGCTCCTTAAGCCACTCGGACACCTCTCCGAAGCGGACAAAGGGTAGCCGTCGCGGGATCAGAGGCCGAGTTCGCGCACCCCGGCCTCGCCCCAGCCCAGGTGGTGGGCCAGCTCGTGGCGCAGCGTGCGTTCGACCTGCGCCGCGAGCAGCTCGGGGTCCTGGCCGAAGTCGCGCTCGAGGGTGTCCTGGTAGAGCACGATGCGGTCCTCGTAGTAGCCGCGCGCCACGGTGTCGCCGAAGTACTGGCCGTAGGCGTGCACCTCGGCTCCGTGCTGCGACACCACCACCGGGGTGTTCTCGAGCAGCGCCTGGAAGTCCGGCGGCAGCCGGTCGATCGCCTCGGCCACGAGCAGCTCGAACTCGGTGGCCGCACGGGCCAGCTTGGGCTCGCGCGCGAGCTCCTCGCTGCGCCGCACGAGGCGCTCGAAGTCCTCCTCGCTCATGCCGTCGCGGCCCATCAGCGCCACCGTACCCCACGCCACGATCAGGAAGAACGCGATCACGGCCACGACCAGCGTGATGAGGCCGCCGGCCCCCGACAGCGAGGGCGGGTGCAGGAACATCAGCAGCACGCCAACGGTGAAGGCCGCAATCGCCGCCGCGCGCAGGGCCGGACGCAAGTCGTCTCTCATCTAGGAACAAGGGTATGCCGCTCCTCTGGCCCGGGTAAGCGCAGGACAGGGACTCACGAGTCAGGGGGTAGAGAGAGCATGTCCAAGATCCGCACGGCCGGACTCACGACGTTGGCCGGAGCCGCGGGTGCGGCTGCCGCGTACATCCTCGATACGGAGCGCGGGCACGCGCGTCGGGCGCAGGCGCGCGACCAGCTCCTCTCGCGGGTGAAGCACACGCGGCGTGACCTCGACAAGCGCGCGCGCTACGTCACCGGCGCCGCCACCGGAACCGTCAAGCGGTTCACGAGCGCCAGCAACGATCCCTCCTCAACGACGTGGGGCTCACGCGCAAGGTGGAGAGCCACATCTTCCGGCCGGAGGACGCGCCGAAGGGCCGCGTGAGCGTGAACTCCGAGGAGGGCGTGGTGTTCCTGCGCGGCGAGGTGGAGACGCAGGAGCAGATCGACATGCTCGTGCGAAGCGCGGAGCACGTGGACGGCGTCGAGGAGGTGCGCAACCTGATGCACCTGCCAGGCGAGCCGGCGCCCACCGCCGGCTGAGCGACACTGTGCGCGCATGAAGCGCGTGCGCATCGGCTGCTCGGGCTGGAACTACAAGGACTGGCGGGAGATCTTCTACCCGAAGGGGATGCCCCCGAAGGAGTGGCTCGGGCGCTACGCCGAGGCGTTCGACACGGTCGAGATCAACAACACCTTCTACCGGCTGCCCAAGCGGCCGGCGGTGGAGAACTGGGTTGAGCAGACGCCTCCCGGCTTCGTGTTCTCCGTCAAGGCCAGCCGCTACCTGACGCACATCAAGCGGCTCAGCACGGTCGAGCACGGCACCAAGCTCTTCTACGAGCGCATCGAGCCGCTGGCCGGGACCCCCAAGATGGGCCCGGTGCTGTGGCAGCTGCCCGCCAACTTCCACCGCGACGACGACCGGCTGGGCAGCGCGCTCGAGCACCTGCCGAAGGGCAGGCACTGCTTCGAGTTCCGCCACCCGAGCTGGTTCTGCGAGGACGTCTACAAGCTGCTCCGCAAGCACCGCGTGGCGCTCGTGATCGGCGACACTCCGGAGCGGAAGTTCCAAACGCACGAGCTCACCGCCAAGTGGACCTTCGTCCGCTTCCACTACGGCCACCGTGGCCGCAATGGCAACTACTCGGGGAGCGAGCTGGAGGAGTGGGCCGCACGCATCCGCGACTGGCGCTCCGAGGTCGAGGTGTTCGCCTACTTCAACAACGACTGGAAGGCGTTCGCCGTCCAGAACGCGCTCGATCTCAAGCGCCTCGTCGGCGACTAATCGCCCTCGTCAGGGTGGCCTGTGTGCCGCTCCCCGCCGCCCGTGCCCTCGTTCTCATCGGCCTCCTCGCGGGAGTCGCCGCCGGCGTCGTCGTCCGGCACCTGCTCCGCGGGGCCTTCCTCTGGCAGCTGATCTGACTCTCTTCTCTCCATTCGAGCGAGGGTAGCGAGCGGGGCCGAGTGAGCCCCTGGGTACTCTGCTCCGCATGCCCTTCGAGAAGGCGCTGGCTAGGGCGGCGCCGGTTTTGATGCTGGGGATACCCCTGCTCGTGAGCGGCCAGCTGGCGTCCGGACGGCCGCTCGCCTCCGCCTCGCGCTGCCCCGTGTTCCCCAAGAGCAACCAGTGGAACCTGCCGGTGAACAGGCTGCCGGTGGCCGCGCAACTCGGATGCGCTCGTGCGCTCGATCGGCGCCGACGCGCCGTCACACGCGGACTTCGGCTCGGGCCACTAGGACGGTGGTCCGATCGGCATCCCCTACATCACAGTGTCCGGCCATCAGCGCAAGGTGCGTGTGAGCTTCGACTACGCCGACGAGTCCGACAAGGGCCCGTACCCGATCCCGCCGCAATGTGCCGATCGAGGGCGGCCGCAAGTCCGATGGCGACCGCCACGCGATCATCGTCGACCGCAGCCACTGCCGCCTCTACGAGCTCTACGACCTCCAACCCGGGCCCGGTGGCCGCTGGCACGCGGGCTCAGGCGCGATCTGGAACCTGCGCTCGAACCACCTGCGGCCGAGGACATGGACATCGGCCGATGCCGCCGGCCTGCCGATCTTCCCCGGCCTCGCCCGCTATGCCGAGGTGCGCCGCGGCTCCATCCACCACGCGCTCCGCATCACCGTGCCGCGCACGCGCAAGGCGTTCATCTATCCCGCCCGGCACTTCGCCTCGAGCGACACCGACCCCAACCTCCCCGCCATGGGCCAGCGCTTCCGGCTCAAGGCGAGCTTCGACATCTCGCACTTCCCCAGGCAGTCGCGCGTCGTGCTCCGGGCGCTCAAGAAGTACGGGGCGTTGGTGGCCGACAACGGCGCGCCGTGGTATCATCAGCGGGGCGCCCAACAGACACTGGAACAACGACGACCTGCACTCGCTGAGCCGGCTCCGCGGCAGCGACTTCGAGGCCGTGGATACCAGTTCGCTGCCGCGCCGCTAGGTACGCACGCGCTGAGCGAGGCGCTTGGCGCGCGTGCGGCTGGCGCCGTCGGAGCCCGCGCGGGACACCGCCTCGAACTCCTCGAGCGAGCGGCCCGATCCCACGGCCACGCAGGTGAGAGGAGAGTCCGCGAGGCTGGCCGGCATCCCGGTCTCGTCGCGGATGCGCTCGTCGAAGCCCTGGAGCAGCACGCCGCCGCCGGCCAGCAGGATGCCGCGCTCGGCGATGTCGGCCGCAAGCTCGGGCGGCGTGCGCTCGAGCGTCTCCTTCACCGCGTCGATGATCTCCACGAGCGGCGCCTCGAGCGCGCCGCGCACCTCGGCCGCGCTCAGCATCACGGACTTCGGCAGGCCCGACACCAGGTCGCGCCCGCGCACCTCGGCGTTCGTCTCGTCCGGCTGCGGGCAGGCCGAGCCGATCGAGAGCTTGATGTCCTCCGCCGTCTGCTGGCCGATGGCGATCCCATGCTCGCGCTTGATGTAGCCCGCGATCGCCTCGTCGAGCTCGTAGCCGCCAGTGCGAACGGACTCGGCCACCACGATCCCGCCCAGCGAGATCACGGCCACCTCGGTGGTGCCGCCGCCCACGTCCACCACCATGTTGCCGACCGGCTCGTCGATCTCGAGCCCGGCGCCGATGGCGGCGGCGATCGGCTCCTCGATCAGGTTCACCCGGCGGGCGCCGGCGGACAGCGACGCCTCGATCACCGCGCGCTTCTCCACGTCGGTAACGCCCGACGGCGCGCACATCACGAGCCGCGGGTGCGCGAAGCGGCTCTGGTGCACCCTGCGGATGAAGTAGCGGAGCATCTGCTCGGTCACCTCGAAGTCGGCGATAACGCCGTGGCGCAGGGGCCGGATCGCCGAGATCGAGGCGGGCGTGCGACCGATCATGCGCTTGGCCTCGCTGCCCACCGCGTGCACGGCGCCGGTGTTCGTGTCCATCGCAACAACCGACGGCTCGGACACCACGATTCCCGCGCCCGCGCACGTACACGAGCGTGTTCGCGGTGCCGAGATCGATGGCCATGTCCCGCGCACCCAATTGAGACGAAAAAATGCCCATGTGCAGGGTCAGCGTAGTCGTCCGGGGAAGGGCTGGACACCCTCGGCCAGTCGGCGCGTCGCGATTCAAGTCCGCCCGGGAGCGGGTCGATCTAACAACAGGGGGCTCGGCCCGCCGAGATCCCCAGGCCAAAATGGACCCGCACCCGCCTCCACACGAGATCAGCGACGACGTATCGCGGGGGTCCTCAATCGCGCACCTGAGCGGGCTGGTTGAGGTCACCCGGCTTCTCCGAGGGGAGCATCAGCTCTCCTCGGTCCTCGACGCTATCGCCCGCACCGTGTGCGAGTCGCTCGGCTTCGGCACGGTGGTGATCACGCTCTACCGGCCCGCCTGGAACGATTTCGAGGTTACCGCCATCCACGGCAGCGAGAAGGCCCGCGAGGCGCTCATCGGCACGGTGCGCGAGTGGGCTGACATCGCGCCGCTGATGGATGAGCGCTTCCTACAGCGGCGGCGCGTACTTCATCCCCCACAACGAGTTTGACTGGACCTCGATCGACGGCGCGAGCTTCGTGCCCGACATCGAGGCGAGCAACGAGCCCGGCGCTTGGCACCCCGAGGACGCGCTGCTCGTGCCGCTGCGGCGCGCCGACGGCAGCACGCTGGGGATCATCTCCGTGGACGAGCCCGCGGGCGGCCGCACCCCCAGTGACGCCGAGCTCGACGTGCTCGTGGCAGTGGCCGCGCACGCCGCGCTCGCCGTGGAGAGCGCGCAGGAGACGCAGCGCGCGGCGGGGCACCGCGAGTCGCTCGAGCACCTCCTGCGCGTGTCCGCGGGCCTCACCGAGTCGCGCTCGATCGACTCGATCCTCGAGTCCGTGTGCGACGGCATCCGGAGTGCGCTGCGCTTCGCGAAGGTCTCGATCGACCTGCTCGACAAGGCGGACGGCCGCTTCCACGTACGCGCCGCCGCCGGCTGGGCGCTCGGCGACGTCACGCTCAGCTCCCCCACCTCCGTCGACTCGATCACGCCTCTGTTCGACCCCGGACTTCGAGGTGGAGGGCTGCTACCTCGTCCCCGCCGACGAGGCCCGAGCGCGCGTGCGCAACTACGACCCCACCTACTCGTCGGTGTCGAACGGCCGCGGTCCGTACGCCTGGAATCACCATTGGCTGGTCGTGCCGCTGTACGACCGCGACCGCGAGGTGATCGCTCTGATCTGGGTGGACGACCCCGAGGACCGCCTCGTGCCCTCGCCCGACAGTCTCAAGGCGCTGCGCATGTTCGCCAACCAGGCCACGACGGCCCTCGACTCGATGGCCCAGTTCGAGGAGATGCGCTTCCTCGCTGACCACGACCCGCTCACTCGCCTGGGCAACCGCCGCTCGTTCATGGCGCGGCTGGAGCTGGAGACCTCGCGCGCGCTGCGCTACGGCACCTCGTTCGCGCTCGTGGTGTGCGACCTCGACGGCTTCAAGGACGTGAACGACCGCTACGGCCATCTCGTGGGCGACGAGGCGCTGGAGCACGTGGCCACCGTGATGCGCGACGCGCTGCGCAGCTCCGACGGCGCCTACCGCCTGGGCGGCGACGAGTTCGGCCTGATCCTGGTGGAGGCGGCCCATGAGGTGGCCGACGAGGTGGTGGAGCGCGTATCGAGCGCGCTTGCCTTCCCCGGCGACGAGCGGCTGAGCGGGCTGCGCGCCAGCTTCGGCGTGGCCGTATGCCCGGAGCAGGGCCTGACTCCGAGCGCGCTCTTCAACGCCGCCGACCAGGCGATGTACGGAGCCAAGCGCTCCAGCGGCGAGGCTGACCTGCCCGTCTAGCTACCTTTCGGCGGCATGCAGACCGTCGAGCTGATTGCCGCGATCATCGCCGTGGTGGGCCTCGTGGCCTACCCGATCGTCATCCGCGTGGTGGAGGGCGGCACCCCGCAGGGCGTGAAGGAGGAGGCCGCCCGCGTGTACTTCGACGAGCACGGCCACTGGCCGGACGAAGATTGAGGATCTGGCTCGCCCAACCCGGTGAGGCGGCTGAGGTGGCTCGCCTCATGATCGCCTTCCGCGATTGGTGGAAGCGCGACTGGCCGGGCGACGAAGACTTCGCGCGCGGGATCGAGCGCCTGCTCGCCGACGAGAACACCGACTACCTGCTCGGCGCCATCACCGACGACGGCCCGGCGGCGGGGGTGTGCGGGCTGCGCTACCGCTACGGCGTCTGGCTCGACGGGCTCGACTGCTGCCTCGAGGACGTGTTCGTGGAGGATGCGGCGCGCGGCAAGACGCCTCGGCGAGGCGCTGGTGCTCGCCGGCGATCGAGCGGGCGCGCGAGCGCGGCTGCCGCCGCATCGAGCTGGACGTGAACGACGCGAACACGCCCGCGCGGGCCCTGTACGAGCGGCTCGGCTTCAGCTCCTACGTGGAGGAGCTGGAGCGGGCACAACCGCTTCATGCGCCTGCACCTCTGAGGCCGAACAGCCTGGCCGCGTTCTCCTTGAGCACGAGCGGCCGCACCTCGTCCTTGATGTCGAGCTTCTCGAAGTCCGCGATCCAGCGCTCGGGCGTGATCAGCGGGAAGTCCGAGCCGAAGAGCATCTTGTTCTTCAGCAGCGTGTTGGTGTACTGGATCAGGTTCTGCGGGAAGTACTTGGGCGACCAGCCCGACAGGTCTATGTAGACGTTGGGCTTATGCACCGACGATCGCCAGCGCCTCGTCCTGCCAGGGAAACGAGGGGTGGGCGAGGATGATGTCGAGCTCCGGGAAGTCCGCCGCCACGTCGTCGATGCACATCGGGTTGGAGTACTTGAGGTGGATGTTGCCGCCGCCCGGCATGCCCGCGCCGATGCCCGTGGTGCCGGAGTGGAAGAGCGCGATCAGCCCGGCCTCGGCGATCACCTCGTAGAAGGGGTAGAAGGTCTTGTCGTTGGGCCAGAACGCCTGCGTGTTGGGGTGAAACTTGAAGCCGCGCACTTTGTACTCGTCGATCATGCGCCGGGCCTCGCGTATGCCCATCTTGCCCTTGTGCGGGTCGATGCTGGCGAACGGGATCAGCACGTCCGGGTTCTTGTGGGCGAGCTCGGCCACCTCCTCGTTGGGCACGCGCTTGCGGCCGGTGCCCGCTTCGTCGTCCACGGTGAACACCACGGCCGCCATGTTGCGCTCTCGGTAGTACTCCGCCACGTCCTGGGTGGTCGGGCCGCGGAGGGTCGCCGCCGAAGTACTTGGCGGCCGCCTTGAGGTAGCTGAGCGTGACCTCGTCCTCCTCGCCGTGCTGAGAGCGCCTCGGCGTGCGTGTGCACGTCGATCGCGACGATCTTGTCCACGTCGATGCTCATCTGACGCGGGAAGCCAAGCACAGATGAATATCCTCAGGCCCGATGACCGCCAGACGGGCAGCCGTCGTCGGCGCAGGGCCGGCGGGTTTCTACACGACCGATCAGCTCCTCGGAGAGGGGTTCGAGGTCGATCTCTACGACGTCCTGCCCACGCCTTTCGGGCTCGTGCGCGCCGGCGTGGCGCCGGACCATCCGAAGATCAAGTCTGTCACGCGGGTGTACGAGAAGACCGCCGCCAAGCCCGGCTTCCGCTTCTTCGGCGGCGTCGAGCTGGGCTCGGACGTGCAGCGCGAGGAGCTGCTCGAGCGCTACCACGCGGTGGTCTACGCGGTGGGCACCTCCACCGACAACAGGCTTGGAATCCCGGGCGAGGACCGGCCGGGGTCGCACTCGGCCACCGAGTTCGTGGCCTGGTACAACGGCCACCCGGACTTCGCCGACCACGAGTTCGACCTCTCGGCCTCGCGCGCCGTCGTGATCGGCAACGGCAACGTGGCCATCGACGTGGCGCGCATGCTCGTGCTCGATCCCGACGAGATCAACATCACCGACACCGCCGACCACGCGGTGGCCGGCCTGGCGGCGGCCCAGGTGGAACACGTGATCCTGCTCGGCCGCCGCGGGCCCGCCCAGGCGGCGTTCACCAACCCCGAGCTGCGCGAGCTGGGCGAGCTGCAGCGCGCCGACGTGATCGTCAAGCTCGAGGAGATCGAGCTCGACGAGCACAGCGCCGCCTGGCTCGCCTCCGACGACGCCGACCCCACGGCGCGGCGGAACGTGGAGATCCTGCGCGGCTACTCGGAGCTGCCGCCCGGCCACAAGAGCCACCGCATCGAGCTGCGCTTCCTGCGCTCGCCGGTGGAGGTGCTGGGCGAGGACGACAGCGGCTGCGTGATCGGGCCTCAAGGTGGTGCGAAACAAGATCGAGCCGGACGCCTCGGGGGCGCTGCGTGCCGTCTCCACCGGCGAGGAGGAGGTGATCGAGTGCGGCCTAGTGCTGCGCTCGATCGGCTACCGCGGCAACCCGCTGCCGGGCTTGCCGTTCGACGAGCGCCGCGGGCTGATCGCCAACCAGGGCGGCCGCGTGTGCACCGAGGACGGGGAGCCGCTGTGCGGCGAGTACGCCGTCGGCTGGATCAAGCGCGGCCCGAGCGGCGTGATCGGCACCAACAAGAAGGACGCGGCGGACACCGTCGCGCGAGTCGTGGAGGACGCAGAGGCGGGCCGTCTCAACGAGCCGGCCTCGCCCGACGCCGACGAGATCGAGGGCTGGCTGCGCGAGTCGGTGCCCGGGCTGGTGACCTGGGAGGGCTGGCAGGCCATCGACACGCACGAGCAGGGGCTGGGCGAGCCCCACGGACGCCCGCGCGTCAAGCTCGTGCGCGTGCCCGAGATGATCGCCGTGGCCGAGGGCTCCCGCGCCCCTCAGCGCTAGCGGCTAGTCAGCGCGCGACGGTGCGCCGGTAGCGCGCGGTGGCGAGCACCGAGAACGCCGCGATGATCGCGACGCACCACAGCAGCCCCACCCAGATGTCCGTGCCGGCGGGCGCGCCCAGCCAGAGCGCGCGGAGAGCGTCCACGATCGTGGTGATCGGGTTGGCGTTGGCGATCGCCTCGAACACCTGCGGCATCGACTTCGTCGGCACATAGACGGACGAGACGAAGGTGAGCGGGAAGATGATGATCGTGATCAGCGCGGAGGCCGACTCGGGCGAGGACGAGATCAGCCCGATGAACGCGTACACCCACGACATCGCGTAGCCGAACAGCAGCACGAGGCCGAAGCCGGCCACGATCTCGGCGGCACTCGAGTTGAACGAGAAGCCGACGATGAAGCCCACCACGACCATCGTGGCGAGCGCGATCACGTTCATCGCGATGTCGCTGAACGTGCGGCCCGCGATCACCGCCGAGCGCGCGATCGGCAGCGAGCGGAAGCGGTCGATGAGGCCCTTGCGCAGGTCGTCCGAGATCCCGAGCGAGGTGGCGTAGCCGGTGAACGCGATCATCTGGATGACGATCCCCGGCAGGAAGAAGTCGATGTAGTCGTAGCCCGGGGTGACGATGGCGCCGCCGAACACGTACGTGAACAGCACCACGAACATGATCGGCTGGAAGGTCACGCCCACCAGCAGGTCGGGGTTGCGTGGCAGGCGGCGCAGATTGCGCTCGGCCAGCAGCAGGGCGTCGCTGATGGCGTTCATTCCTCGTACTCCGCTTCGTGTCCGGTGAGGCTCAGGAAGACGTCGTCGAGGGATGGCCTTCTCAGCGTGAGATCGCTGACCTCGATGCCGGCTTCGTCGAGTCTGCGAAGGGCGTTCGCCACCGTGCCGTCTCTTCGTGAAACTGCAGCGAGTAGGACACCGTCCCGTGAGCTCCGGCGCCTCGTCTACCACGGAGCCCAGTGCCTGACTTGCCGCCTCCGCCCTCGCCGGGTCCTCCAGTCGCACCTCCAGCCGGTCGCCGCCCACGCGGTCCTTGAGCTGCGCAGCGGTGCCCTCGGCGATCACCTTGCCGTGGTCGATCACGGCGATCTGGTCGGCCAGCCGGTCGGCCTCCTCGAGGTACTGCGTGGTGAGGAGAACGGTGGCACCCTGCGCCACCCGATCCTCGATCGTCTCCCACAGCCCCAGGCGGCTGCGCGGGTCGAGCCCGGTGGTGGGCTCGTCGAGGAACAGCACGGGCGGGCGCGCCACCAGCGCGCCCGCGAGGTCGAGCCGGCGGCGCATGCCGCCCGAGTAGGTGTTCACGAGCCGGGCGCCGGCATCGCTCAGGTCGAAGCGCTCGAGCAGCTCGTTGGCGCGCTGCCGGGCGTCGCGCTTGTTCATGCCGTAGAGCCGGCCGAACAGGTCGAGGTTCTCGCGTCCGGTGAGGCTCTCGTCGACGGCCGCGTACTGCCCGGCGAGACCGATCCGCTCGCGCAGCAGGCCCGCGTCCTTCACCACGTCGAGCCCGTCCACGTACGCACTGCCCCAGTCCGGCCGAAGCAGCGTGGTGAGGATGCGCACGGCAGTGGTCTTGCCGGCGCCGTTCGGGCCCAGCAGGCCGAGCACGGTGCCCTTCTCGGCGCGCAGGTCGACGCCGTCGAGCGCGAGCACGTCTCCGTAGCGCTTGCAAAGTCCGTCTGTCTCTATCGCTGGGGCCATACGCAGCAAGCTAGCGAAGCGCAAGCAGCTGCCCGAGCTCGCGCATCATCGGGCCGGGTGTGTCGAACACGTCGCCCCACGTGTAGCGGCGAAACTGGTCGCCTCTCGCGTACGCCTCGCGCTCTCGGCGGCGGTCGTTCTCCCACGCGTGCTTCGAGCGGTGGTACGTGTAGCTGTCCAGTTCCACGGTGAGGTTGTGCTCCGGCCATCGGCAGTCCACCCTCCGTCCGCCCGCAGGCTTGTTCGTTTCAGGAAGCGGTAACGAAGCGTCCCTGAGGCGCTCCTGGAACTTGCGCTCCAGCTTGCTGAGCAGCACCTTTGCGTCGCCTCTCATCACGGCGCGCAGCTTGGCTCCGCCGGGCGTGTTGGGCCGGAGTAGCCGCTCGACCTGAGCCGGCGTAGTGCGATGAAGGACACCTGCTTCGTGGCAGGCTCTGGCCAGGCGATCCTCGCTGAGCCGCGGGGCCAGATCCACCAACGTGCGCGGCACCGACGTGACGGGGATGCCGCGCCATCTGATCGCGTCGTTGCTTGCAGATCGAGGGCGACCGCCTCGCCGCGAAGCTGCGCTCCTTCGGGGCCGTCACCTCCGGCATCGGCGGCCTCCCCCTGATCAGGCCGAGCAGGTAGGCGGCGCTGAGCCCGCTGAGAAGCGCCCCCTCACCGCACGCCTTTACAGCAGCCATGTAGGAGGACTCGAGGTTGGGTGCCCGGTGACCCACCCGGTAGACGCCTGGGTACTCGGGCAGCAGCGCCCGCGTACGCAACCGGTGCTCGATCTCGGCCTTGGTTACCCCCGCGTCGAGCAGCTCGCGCCGGGTGACGACTCCCTTCGCGGAGGTCGCCAAGCGCCCGATCACCAGCTCCACGATCCGGACTTTTGCCGCCATTACGAGCAAGAGTCAGGAACGTGAAGAGGTTCGCCCCCCTTCACACGTGACCGCTGGCCTTGTACCCGGCTGCGCGGCTTGCGTAGTCTCGGGAATACACCGTAAAGCCAGCCGCGATTAAGGAGAAAGCAAATGGCACTTCAACTCGGCGACACGGCCCCGGACTTCGAGGCGGAGACCACCGAGGGGCCGATCAGCTTCCACGACTGGATCGGCGACTCCTGGGCGGTGCTGTTCTCGCACCCGCAGGGACTTCACCCCGGTCTGCACGACCGAGCTCGGCTACATGGCCAAGCTCAAGCCGGAGTTCGACAAGCGCAACACGAAGATCATCGGCCTCTCGGTCGACCCGGTCGAGAACCACGAGAACTGGGCCAAGGACATCGAGGAGACCCAGGGCACCGCGCCCAACTACCCGATGATCGGCGACTCCGACTTCAAGGTCTCGAAGCTCTACGGCATGCTGCCCGCCGACGTCGAGCGGCGACCCGACGAGCCGCACGCCGGCCGACAACCAGACCGTGCGCAACGTGTTCGTCATCGGGCCGGACAAGAAGATCAAGCTGATCCTCGTCTACCCGATGACCACCGGCCGCAACTTCGACGAGGTGCTGCGCGTGATCGACTCGCTGCAGCTCACCGCGAAGCACAAGGTGGCGACGCCGGTGAACTGGAAGCAGGGCGACGACGTGATCATCTCCGGCTCGGTGTCCGACGAGGAGGCGAAGGAGACCTACCCGGACGGCTGGGAGTCGCCGAAGCCGTACATCCGGATCGTGCCGCAGCCGTAACGACAGCTGCGGCACATCCAGCGTCCGGACCGGAGTCCGGCTACTGAGCTATCACGGGCTCCGGGTCCGGCCGGATGATCACGGTGTCGAGGATCGAGACGATCTCGTCCACCGGCAGGCTTGCCTTGGCGGCGTGCTGGCGGATCGCCTCTGGGCTCGACGCCTCGTAGATGCAGACCGTGCCCACCGCGCCGGCGCCCTCGTCGAGCACGTAGCTGCGGATCCAGCGGATGTCGTCGGGCATCTCGTCGTCGGCCACCTGCTTGGAGCGCGCGCCGGCCTCCTGGAGGGCCTCGACCGAGGGCCAGCCGCCGCGGCGGATGATCGCGTAGAGGTTCACTTCAAGTCCTCCTTGATCGGTTGATCGTGGTGCGATCAACCTAGGTCCGGCCGCCTCGCCAGACATCGGGAGGACCACCTATCTTGCGGTGATCCCGAGAGTTGCCGCCTTGGACGCGGCCTCGCTGCGGGTGCGCGCCTCGAGCTTGCGCAGGATCGCCGACACGTGGTGGTCGACGGTCTTCTCGCGGAGCAGCGACGTCTTCCCGATTCCGGCCTCGCCGCCGAGCACGATCAGCCTGCCGCCTGTGCCCTTACGGGCAGCCTCCACGGCGCTGCGCAACGCTTCCAGCTCGGCGGAGCGTTCGAGCAATCCGGTGACGCCCAGGGCCATCAGGACGAATCTCGCACACCCCGCCCCACCGCGGTGTGTGCGATTGGACAGTCAGACCGCCGGCCGGACCGACTGCGCGAAGCGGAACTGGTTCTCGGGGTCGTAGCGCGCCTTGACGTGGGTGAGCCGCGCGTAGTTCCTGCCGTAGTAGGCGTGACGCCAGCCGCCGAGGTCCGGGTCGGTGTAGTTCTGGTACGCCTCGCCGGAGGCGTGCAGGCGCAGGGCGGCGTGCGCCGACCGCAGCCAGCGAAGGGCCGGGCGCTGCCCGCTCGGCCCGAAGTAGGCGAGCTCCTGCACGCAGAAGAGCTGGTGGCGGTGCACGAACGCGGTGGCACCCGGAGCCACCTTGTTGATGGCGCCACCGTAGGCGTCGAACACCAGCGCCCCCGACGCTCCCTGGCGCCGCTCCACCGCGTGGACGAGCTCTGCGCGGGCCCGCGCGCCCAGCGGCTTGTCGATGTAGTCGGACTTGGCGGCGAAGCGTGCCCGGGGCAGCGTGCCGCCGGGCTTGGTTCCCTCCGTATGGCAGGCCGCGAGGCTGCCGTGGAGGCAGCCCGCCCAGCGGCGCTGAAGATCGAGGTAGCCGCTCGTGCCGGCGGTGAGTGAGGCGCCGTCAATCCGGGTGAGCGGGGCGATGAGCCGGCGCAGCTGGGCCTCTGAGCCGAAGTACTGCCCGAGCGCGGTGACCCGCGGCTGCGCGCCTCCCGTGGCCAGCGTGAGGATCGAGGTGAGGCCGGCGGGAGCGTGAGGGGCCAGCCGCTGCCACGCAGCCAGCACGTGCGCGGCCGCCGACCACGGCCAGGAGCACAAGAACCAGCTCGCGTGTGAGACGTGCTGCGTGGCCAGCTCGAGCTGGGTGACGATTCCGAACGACCCGCCGCCCCCGCGCAGCGCCCAGAACAGGTCTGCGTGATGGCTCCGGTCCACGTGCAGCGCCCGGCCGTCCGCCGTCACGATCCGTGCGGAGCGCAGGCGGTCGCAGGCGAGCCCCAGCTTGCGGCCGGCCAGTCCCATCCCGCCGCCGAGCGCATGACCGCCGATGCCCACCGATGGGCAGGAGCCGCCGGGGATGGTGGCGTGATGGGCGGCGAGGCGGGAGTAGACGTCGATCAGCTGGGCGCCAGGGCCCACCGACGCCGTGCCGCTGCCGCGATGGAACTTGACGCCGCGCAGCCGCCGGAGATCGACCATCACGCCGTGCTCGATGGTCGAAAAGCCAGCGTAGGAATGACCGCCCGAGCGGATCGCAAGCCGCACGTGGTGACGGGTGGCCCAGCGCACCAGCGCCTGCACGTCACGGGTGTCGAGCGGCTGGGCCACGGCCCGCGGGTGGCGACCGTCGTAGCGCTCGTTGTAGATCAGCCGCGCGCGCTGGTAGCGGGCACTGCCCGGAAGCAGCACGGGGCCGCGCAGCTCGTGGGCGAGGGAGCGCAGCGGGTTGGCCGCCGCGATCGCCGCCGCCGTCCGTTCGACGACGCTCCGCGTGGCGGCCTGGCGAACGCCGCAGCCCGGCAGCAGCAACGCGGCGCCGCCCACGACGGCACGCGAGGCGAAGTCCCGGCGCGTGATCCGGTCCATCGCTCGCCAGCGTACCGGCAGGAAACGGAGGGGGAGGGATTCGAACCCTCGAGCGACGAAACCGCCGCTAACGGTTTTCGAGACCGCCCCGTTCAACCACTCCGGCACCCCTCCAGAGCGTCAGAAAGGCTAGCGTCTGTCAGGTGGCGCGCACATCGCAGGCGGTTCTGATCACCGGCTGCTCGACCGGGATCGGGCGGGCGACCGCAGAGCAGCTCGTGAACAAGGGCTGGACCGTGTACGCCACGGCGCGCAGGCCCGAGTCGATCGACGACCTGAAGGCCAAGGGCTGCAAGACGCTCGCCCTGGACGTGACGGACGAGGCGTCGATGCAGGCGGCCGTGGAGCAGGTGCAGTCCGCCGAGGGAGCGGTGGGCGTGCTCATCAACAACGCCGGCTACAGCCAGTCAGGCGCGCTCGAGTCCGTGCCGATGGCGGAGCTGCGCAAGCAGTTCGAGACCAACGTCTTCGGCCTGCTGCGCATGTGCCAGCTCGTGCTGCCCGGTATGCGGGCGCAGCGCAACGGGCGGATCGTGAACATCAGCTCGATGGGCGGCCGGCTGACCTTCCCGGGCGGCGGCGCCTACCACGCCACCAAGTACTCCGTGGAGGCGCTGTCCGACGTGCTGCGCTTCGAGGTGGCGGGCTTCGGAGTGAAGGTGATCCTGATCGAGCCCGGCCTCATTCGCACGGAGTTCGGCGCGGCGGCGGTGGGGTCGATGAGGGGCATCGAGGACGACGGCCCGTACGCGAGCTTCAATGCCCGGGTGGCCTCCGTGACCGCGGGCGCGTACCAGGGGCCGATGGCCCGGCTGGGCGCCGGCCCGGAGGCGGTGGCCCGCACGATCGAGCGGGCGATCTCCAAGCAGCGGCCGAAGGCGCGCTACCCGGTGACCGCCTCCGCGCGCCTGATGCTGGCGCAGCGCGCGATCCTGCCGGACCGTGCCTGGGACGCCCTGATGGGCACCACCATCCCGCGCCCGAAACCCTAGATCAGCGCCGGCTGGCGAAGAACTCCCGAAGAAGCGCGGCCGACTCCTCGGCCAGCAGGCCGCCCGCCACCTCCGGCCGGTGATTGAGCCGCGGCTCCGCCAGGACGTCGAGCACGCTGCCCGCCGCACCCGCCTTTGGGTCCACCGCCCCGTACACCACCCTGGCCACGCGAGCCAGCACCAGAGCGCCGGCGCACATCGCGCACGGCTCGAGCGTCACGTACACCACCGCATCCGTCAAACGCCAGCTTCCAAGCGCCTTCGAGGCCTCCCGCAGAGCAAGGATCTCCGCATGGGCAGTGGGATCGCCCCGCAGCTCGCGCTCGTTGGGCGCTGCACCGATCAGCTCGCCGTCGCGGGCCACGACGCACCCCACGGGCACGTCGTCGTGGTCGAGTGCCCGCTCGGCCTCCCGAAGGGCCAGACGCATGAAGTACTCGTCGCGCGGGAAGAAGATCGAGCTCATGCGAGTCCTAACGTCCAGCGGCCAATAACAACTTCTGCTGCTAGACGTTGTTGTTGCCGACATACACTCTGGAGCCCACCCTAGTCTGATGCGCCGTCCACTCTTCGCCCTGGCCGCTCTCGCAGCGGCCTTTCTGATCATCGCCTCGTCCGCGTCTGCGGCGGACTACGTCCCTGGCAGGGTGATCGTGAAGTACCGCGACGGCGCGCCCAGAGTGGTGCGCGCGGTGGTCCAGCACCGCACCAAGACAGCGTTCGCGGGCAAGCTTGCCTCGGCGCCCGCGCGCTCAGGATCCGTGGCGATCGCTCGGTGCCGGACACGATCGCCGCGCTCAAGAAGCACCCCAACGTCCAATACGCGGTGCCGGACTACATCGCCCACGCCTCCTACAACCCCAACGACCCCGGCTTCGCGCATACGCCCGGCGGCTGGGCCGCCACGCAGTGGGACATGACCGGCCCCTTCAGCATGAACGCGCCGGTGGCCTGGGACGAGGCCATCGCCGCCGGGGCCCCCGGGGGCAGCGGCGTGATCGTGGCCGTGCTCGACACCGGTGTGGCGTACGAGAACTACCACCACTTCCGCCAGGCGCCCGACCTCCACGGCGGCCGCTTCGTGCGCGCGCACGACTTCGTGGATGGCGACCGCCACGCCAACGACGAGAACGGCCACGGCACCCACGTGGCGATGACCATCGCCGAGGCCGCGAACAACGGCACCGGCCTCGTCGGACTCGCCTACGGCGTGAAGATCATGCCGGTGCGGGTGCTAGACGCCGACGGTGCCGGCGACGCCATCGCCATCTCGCGCGCGATCCGTTACGCCGCCAAGAGGGGCGCGAAGGTGATCAACATGAGCCTGGAGTTCGACACCAGCGTGACGGCGTCGCAGATCCCCGAGATCGTGTCGGCGGTGCGCTACGCCCACCACAAGAACGTGGTGATGGTCGCGGCATCCGGCAACGAGGCGGACAACGCGGTGGCGTATCCGGCGCGCACCACCCACGTGATCTCTGTCGGCGCGATCACCAAGGACGGCTGCCAGGCCGACTACTCCAACGGCGGCCCGGGTCTCAAGCTCGTCGCGCCGGGCGGCGGCTCCGACGCCCCCAACGCGGACAACCCCGCGGACGTCGCCAACTGCCATCCCGGCGTCGACCTGCCGCCGATCTTCCAGCAGACCTTCGCCCACGACGGCAGCGTCCGCCACTTCGGCATCCGCGGCGAGGAGTACGAGGGCACGTCGATGGCGAGCCCGCACGTGGCGGCATCCGCCGCGCTCCTGATCGCCAGCAAGCGGCTGGGCTCACATCCGTCCGCCAACGCCGTGGAGGCCCGCCTCGAGCAGACCGCCTACGACCTGGGCGTGCCGGGCTACGACGAGCGCTACGGCTACGGCGAGGTGCAGCCGGCGGCAGCGCTGGCCGCCACTCCGTAGCTACGTCGTCCGGATAATCAGCACCGAACAGGGCGCGTGATGCGACACCTTGTTCGGCACCGAGCCCAGCAGGAACCGCTTGGCGCCCGTCATGCCCTTGTTGCCGACCACGATCAGGTCGGCGCCCCGCTCCTCGGCCACGTCGAGAATCGCGTCCGCCGGGTCACCCTCGCGTGAGAAGGTCTCCACCTTCACCCCGGCCTCCTTGATCGCGTCGGCGGCGTCGCTGAGCGTGGCCTCCACGTCCTCGCGCGGGTTGATCGACCACTGAAGATCCTGCGGAGCGTCCTTGCGCTCGCTGCGCAGGCGACCCTCCGGCACCGGCTCATAGGCGCTGACTACGTATAGGGCAGCGTCGATGCTCTTGGCCAGTTCCATGGCTTGGCGCACAGCCTCCTTTGCCGTATCGGAGCCGTCCGTACCTACCACGATTGAGCCGAACATCCCTCTCCTTCCGCATAGCCGAGGCGCAGCGCGCGCATCATATGCATTTCGAGCGCAGCCCAAGCGAATTCAAGCGGCAAAGGCTCAATCGCTGTACCATCGCCGAATGGCTGCACGGACTCGCTGCCTGGGCGTGGACGACCACCCGGTCGTGCGCCAGGGCCTTGACCTGCTGTTCGGCCAGCTCGACGACCTCGAGCTGGTGGGAACTGTCGAAACGGGCGAGGAGGCGCTGGAGGCTGTCGCGCGCTACAACCCGCAGATCGTGCTGATCGACGTCCGGCTGCCCGGCATCGACGGCATCTCCGCGGTCAAGCGCATCCACGAGGCCGCTCCCAACGTGAGCTTCGTGGTGTTCTCCGCCTACGGCGACAAGCGCCTGCTCTCAGACGCGATCGCGGCCGGCGCCCGCGGCTACGTGATGAAGGGCTCGCCGCCCGAGGACCTGCTGCGGGCGATCACGGACGGTGGCCGAGGGCAAGCCGTTCGTGGACCCATCGCTGTCACCCGCCCTGCTGATGACCGGCGCGGGCAGCCGGGAGCAGCCACTCAGCGAGCGCGAGCGGGAGATCCTCCAGCTGCTCGCCGAGGGCTACCACACGGAGGAGATCGCGCGGCGCATCGGGCTCAGCGTCGAGACCGTGAAGTCCGACACCAAGCGCGTGATCGCCAAGCTGCAAGCCGACACGCGCACGCACGCGGTGGCGATCGCCCTGCGCCAGTCGCTGATCGATTGAATCAGCGCCGCGCTTCTGGATCGCGATGCAGATCGTGATCATCATTTGCGTGCTGATCAGCGCCGTAATCGTCCTGATCAAGCTCTAGGACGTCTTCCGCTCCAGGTCGGCCACTTCCTGCGCCTTGTCGGTCGCCTTGTCCTGGGCGTTCGCCAGCTCGTCCTTCGCTTCGCCCTTGCGCTCCTCCTGCCGGCCCTCGTGGCGCAGCGACGCGTCGTCCGCCAGGTCGCCCGCGGCCTTCTTCGCCCGGCCGGTGATCTTGTCGAGGATCCCCATGGGATCAGCTCCTTTACGTTGGATCGGGACACCACCGTGCTACCCCGGCCCTCGGGTCCCAAACGGCGCACGAGTTCGCCTGCCGTGTGCCATGACGACCCCTTACGCATATTCGCCGAGTAGTCGGGTACGCCGCTGTTTCAAGCAATTCCGAACTCCCTTGGGAGGCAACCAAGAAATGGCTGAACTCAACGAGCGCGACACCAAGCTCGTGCAGTACCTAAACGAGGCTTACGGCAAGGAGAAGCAGCTCGAGACCGCCCTCGAGGCGCACATCGCGATGACCACGCGAGCGCCTTACAAGAAGCGGCTCCAGGCGCATCTCAAGGAGACGAAGGCGCACGCGCGCGAGGTCGAGCGCCGCATCAAGAAGCTCGGCGGCCAGGCCGGCGCCGACGGCGTTGTGGGCGCGGCCAACACCGCTCAGACCGCGGCAAAGAAGGCCGCCGCGCTCGCGCAGGGTCCGCTCCACGCCGTGCGCGGCACCGGCGAGGCCGAGAAGCAACTGAAGAACGCCAAGACCGAGTACCAGGACGAGGCGGAGGAGATCGCCACCTACACGGCGATCGCCGCGCTGGCCACGGCCGTGGGCGACAAGGAGACCGCTCAGCTCGCAAACCGCATCAGGCGCGAGGAGGAGCGGATGGCGAGCTACCTCGCGCGGCTGATCCCGCAGCTCACGAAGTCGGTGGCCACGGCCGAGATCCCGGCGGCCCAGCGCTCCACCGGGCGGCGCAGCACGTCGCGCAGGCGCAGCACAGCGTCCTCGTCGCGCTCGCGCACCAAGTCGACCGCGTCGCGCTCGCGGAGCAAGTCGGCTGCCTCGCGCAACGGGTCGAGCGCCAGCTCGCGCACCAAGTCGGGTTCCACGCGCTCGCGGTCCACGCGCTCGCGTGCGAAGGCGGGCTCGCGCTCGTAGCGACTAGTGCGCGATGGCGATCCCGAGCCAGACGATCGCCAGCGACGCCAGGAACACCAAACCCTCCAGGGCATGGAGCTCGGGCTTGCGTGAGTGCCAGCCGATCAGCAGGCCGACCAGCACGACGAGCCCGAGCTTCACCTGGAGGTCGCCGTCGCTCCAGCGGTGGAAGTGCGACGCCATCAGGGAGCCGGTGATCACGAGCACGAGGATCGCCAGCGCGCTACCCATGCCGAAGCGGCGCGCTACGCGCCGGATCGGCTCGCGGTCCTCGCCCCCGCGCAGCACAGGCACGACCACTGCGGCGAGCATCAGCTGCCCGCCGACGAAGAAGCCCATCGACAGGAGGTGCAGCCAGCGGATGAGGTGCCACCAGAACACGGCGGCGCATCGTATCGGCGGCGGCAGCGTCAGCTGTGCTTGACGGCCGAGCGCTCCTCGGGCGCGCCCGAGAGCCGCTCGCTCAGCTCGTCGAACGTCGCGCCGCGCTCGTAGAGCACATGCTCGAAGTAGCTGCCGTAGATGCTCGACACCGCGTGCAGAACGTCGACGGTGCCCACCAGCTCGGCGCCGCGCTCGGCGGCATTCTCGCCAGACCGGGTGCGCGCCATCTCCACCATGTTCTCGCCTCCGCGGCGGAAGCGCTGCGTGCCACCGGCCACCTGAGGCTCCTCGCCGGCCGCTTGGAGCGGCTTCTCACCGATACCGAGGGCCTGCATCGCGGCGCCCACTTCGCCGTGCATCCGGAGGATGCGCAGCCAGTGCTCGGCCTCCGACTGCGGCGAGTCCGCGAAGCGGATCGCCGTGCCGGCGAGAGCGAGCACCAGGGCGGCGTCTTCTGAGAGGGGCAGATCAGGCACGAGTCTTCACCTTCGTTGTCCCCGGCCGCCTTCCTGGTTACACGCCTCTGGACGTATGTATGGGTTACTCGTTATGGACCGGTCCAGCCGGCCAGGTAACACGGCTTCGAGCCGCACACGTCGGTGATCTTGCTGAGCGAGTCGGGCATCAGGAAGTCCGATGCCTGCTGGCGGCCGGTGGCCTGCTCCGAGGCGTCCGGGCCGTGCGGATCCACGCCCAGCCGGTTGGGCTTGTTGATCGACGGCGGCGTCGGCGTGCCGAGCGTCTGGCCGGCGACGGTGCGCAGCGGACCGATGTCCCAGACCTCGATCGCGTTGCCGGTGAACGGGAAGCGCTTGATCCGCGGGATATGGAAGAACGGCCGCTTCTCGCTCGAGCGGCCCGGGTCGAGCAGCGGCGTGCGCAGCGAAGCGCCGATCGTGCGCGCCTCGACCTCGGTCATCACGTTGCTCACCTGGTGGTCGCCGAACGCCATCTCGATGAACACCTTGTGCGCCGGCGTGTCCGCGTACGGCTTCGACGTCATGTGGTTGGCGAAGCCGTCGGGATCGGAGCGGTCCCACAGCTGCTGGATCAGCGACAAGAGCAGCGGCCGCTCGCCCTCCTTCGGGTAGGACGGGTAGAGGATGGCCGCGTAGGTGTCGAAGTCGACGCTGCGGGGCAGCAGCACGCTGTAGTTCATCGCCGGAACAGCGAGCACGGCTCGGTTGAAGTCCGGAGCCACGGCGGTGAGCGTGCCGCCGAAGATGCCGCCCTGGCTACCGCCCACGTAGTAGAGGCGCGAGGTGTTGATCACGGAGCCGCCTCCGGCCTGGAAGGCGGGGTTGGCCGCGAAACCCATCGGGTGGATCATCGTGCGGCCGAGGTACATGAAGTCGACCATCGACTGGTCCACGCGGTCGGTGAGCTCGGGGAAGGCCGACAGGTCGGTGAGGATCTTGGCGGCCGTCGAGATGTCCGCGTTCGACATACCGATCCAGTCGGTGGCGCAGAGCATGATGTTGTGCTCGTTTGAGAGCTGCTCGAGCGGCCGGGAGTTGATCTCGGTCGCCCGGCCGAACAGTCCGTGGCCGTAGAGCGACGGGCGGGCGGGCGCCGCCGCGCTGGCCGAGCGCGGGATGTTGCAGACGAAGTTCGCCTTGATCGTGTTCGTGCCGGGGCTCGGCAGATCGAGTCCCTTGCCGCGGAACGCGAAACGCGAGCCGGGCGGGCAGCCGGGCTGGTTGAGGTAGCAGGGCACGGTGACGGTGCCGGTCACCCGGCGGGCGATCTGGTCGTCCTGCGCCGGGTCGAGGTCGGTCACGCTCGCCACGTCGAACGCCGGCGAGCCGCCCTGCAGCTTCATGTCCTTCAGGTTGGTGTCGCCGAGGCGCTTGAAGGCGTCGTTGCGGATCGACAGCAGCGGGCCGGCGATGCTGCGGCCACTCGCCACGGTGAAGTCCCAGGCGAGGAACAGGCCCTTCCGCCTCACGCCGGCCTTGGCCAGCCTGCGGAGGATCGCCTTCATGTGCCTGCCCGGGTGCCGGACGGAGCGGACGGTCCGCGCCCTCCTCCCCACGTGGCGCAGCGCGACGATGTAGGTGTGGCCCTCGCGCAGGTTGCGGCCCGGGTGGATCTCGAGCAGGCGGCTGGCGCGCTTCGAAGCGTTCATGTCCACCTCGGCCCATACGAGCTGGCGCTTGCCGCTCTTCGCATCGATCACGACGACCGGCGAGCGCTTACGCAGCGACAGGAAGACATCGTTCACGGTGGGCGCGTGGATGCGCCTGAGCTTGGACGGCGAGTCGAGCCCCGGCACCTTCACGAGGATCGGCGCGCCGGGACTGAAGCCGTCTGCGCGGTTATAGGGGCGCGGGTCGATCGGCACGCCCTTGTTGTTGCGCGGCATCTCAGGCCTGGTCAGGTGCACGCGCCGGCCGGTGGGCGTGTGCTTGTCCCTCACCGTCAGAGTGTTGTTGGGGAACGGCAGAAGGGTCTTGGCGGCTGCCGGGGCCGCTCCCACGATCGCGATCAGCGCACCGGCCACAGCAGCGACGACCCATCTCCTCATGCTCCCCTCCGTTCCCTCGGTAGTGGGCGCAGGTTACCGCCGCGGGCGGCGCGCGCTAGCCCAGCTCGGCCAGCGCCGAGTAGAGCTCGTGGGCCGCGCGCTCGCCCAGCTCGAGGCTCCGCAGGCTGAACGACTCGTCCGGCGCGTGGAATGCGTCGTCCGGCAGCCCGAAGCCGCTGACTACGGTGGGGATGCCGTGGTTCATCAGCTCCGCCACGGCGGGAATCGAGCCGCCGCTGCGCAGCAGCGCGGCGGGCACGCCGCACGCTTTGCCGAGCGCTTCCGCGGCGAGCCTGACGGGCGGCGAGTCGGCGTCGGACAGCGCCGGCTGGGCGGTGTGCCAATCGAAGCTCACCTCAGCGCCGTCGGGGATGGCCGAGCGCAGCAGCCCCTCCATCACGTCCTTGATCTGCGCCGGATCCTGGCGCGGGGCGAGGCGCAGGCTGAGCGTGCCCCTGGCACTGGCCGGCACGACCGTGCGCGGTTCGCCGCCGCTGATGCGGTTGACCTCGAGCGAGGCGTCGGCGCCGTTGCGCTCGTAGTACGCGCGCCCGGCGTCCGGGGACACCGGACGCCCGCCCACCTCGGAAATCACCTCATCGCCCGGCTTGAGCCGCTGCCAGGACTCGAGCTCCGCTGGCGCCGGTGGCTCGATGCCCGCGCGCAGCTCCTCGCGCACGCGGCCGTCGGCGCCGGGCACCACCGTGGCGATCATCCCGTGCAGCACGTGCAGCGCATTCAGCACGCTGCCGCCGTAGATGCCTGAATGCAGATCGCGCGTGCCGGTGCGCACGTCGATGTCCACCATCACCATGCCTCTGCAGGCCGACGGTGACCGCCGGGGTGCGCTCGTCGGCCATCCCCGAGTCGAACACGAGCGCGCAGTCCGCGCCGCGCTCGTCGGCGGCGATCCATTTGGCCACCGCCTCGCTGCCCGCCTCCTCCTCGCCCTCCACGAGCACGCGCACGTTCACCGGCAGCCTGTCTTCGCGCGCCAGCTCACAGGCCACGTACAGGAGCGGCAGGAAGTTGCCCTTGTCGTCGGCGGCGCCGCGCGCGTAGATGCGGCCGTCGCGGATCTCGGGCTCGAACGGCGGCGTGGTCCAGGCGCTCTCGTCGCCCACCGACTGCACGTCGTAGTGGCCGTAGATCAGCACCGTGGGAGCGTCGCCGTTCGCGGACTTGAGGTCGCCGACCGCGAGCGGGTTGCCGCCGTGGCTCGTGTCGGCGTCGGCGGAGCCGCCCGCGGCCTGCACGCGCTCGCACACCCAGTCCGCGGCGCGGGCGAGGTCGGCCGGATCGCCTCCGCCGGTGGAGATCGAGGGGATGCGCAGCCAGTCGATGAGCTCGTCTAGCAGCGAAGGGGCCACGGCGCCGCAGACTAGCGAGGCGCGCCTAACAGATCACTCGCGCCGTAGCATCGCCTCGAACGCGATCGCGCCGCCACAGAGCAAGAGCGGCGACGCCGGCACCACGTAGCGGAGGACGAACTCGGCGTCGAGCGCCGAGCCCATCAGCATGCCGAGACCGGCGCCGGTGAACAGCCAGGCCTCGGAGAGCAGCCGGCGCCCCGGTCCTCGCGCGAATGCCAGCGCGGCCAGCGACACCAGCACGGCGAAGGCCAGCAGCCAGCGCGGGGTGTGCAGGATGCGCCCGTAGCGCGGACAGCGCCGGCGCGAGCGATCCCGCCCGCGGCTCGTAGCCAGGCAGCACCTGGCGCTGGAGCGCGCGATCGCCGGCGGTGGGCAGAGGCTCGGCGCGCGCGGGCAGGCGAAGCACGGAGTCCGAGCTCTTGTCGTGGGAGCCCACGCCGGGCTCGAAGTAGCGCAGGAAGTCGTCACCCGCGAGTTTCGCGTAGGCGCCGGGGTGGTCCACGATCATGCGCCGCGAGAACGACAGCAGCAGCGCGTTGGTGCCCGCGACCCTGTCGCGGTTCATGAATGGCCCGTTGGAGCCGAAGCGCAGGTTGGCGGGCGACGCCGGGTTGTAGATGTAGAAGCTCGACCAGCGGTCCGGGCGCTCGACGCTGTCCGTGCACAGGAAACGCTGGTCCGCAGGCACCGAAAGGCCGCTGCAGCGGGCGATCGGGGCGACGCGGCCGTAGAGGAACCAGCCGTCGGCCGCGTTGAGCCCAAAGCTGCCGAACTTGACGTCCACCGCGCTGGCGTAGAGCACCAGCGGCAGCACGAGCGCGGCCACCGCGGCGGCAATGGCCTTGGGCCTGGGCCGGCGGCGGATCAGGAGGTACGCGATCCAGGCGGGCACCGCGAAGATCACCACCGAGCGCGTGCACACCGACGCGGCCAGCAGCAGGGCGCTGAGCACCAGGTTGCGCGGCCGGGTGGACAGCGCGAGCAGCGCGCACGAGGCGAACGTGAGCACGAGCGACACCGGCTCGGCCATCACGTTCTGCGCGAGCGCCATCGCGTTGCCATCGAGACACGTCACAGCCGCCACCACGACGGCGAGCCACTTGCTCACCCCCAGCCGCAGGAGCACGAACGCGGCGCCGGCGGCGAGAGCGACGCCACCGAGCTGCTGGAGCACGAACACGAAGTCGAGCTGGTGCCCAATCGCGAACAGGTGCAGAAAGAACGGGTAGCCGGCGGGCCTGTCGGGCGCGACGGCGGTGGGGAAGTGCTTCCAGGCCACGTCCAGGTAGCTCCACGAATCGCTGTAGAAGAGCCCGCTGGGATACGTGATGAGTACGCCGAGCCGCACGATGGTTCCGGCGGCCAGGACGGCCAGCAGCACGGCGTGCTCGGACACCGCAACGCGAGCGGCGCTAGGGAAGGTGGGCTGCCCCTGGCGGGTGATGGCTGCGTACATCCTTGTAGCCCAGGTGAGTACGGGACTACTACTGGGTGCGAGAGTGGACCGCTTCCATCGTAAGTCGAGTTGACGGTTTTTGGTGGGCTTTCGGCATCATCGATCGATGGGCACGCTGTCCGACGGCCGCTTCGCCCCGAGCCCGAGCGGCCGGCTGCACCTCGGCAACCTGCGCACGGCGCTGCTGGCCTGGCTGTTCGCGCGTTCGGGCGGCGGGCGCTTCCTGCTGCGAATCGAGGACCTCGACCGCGCGCGCTCCCGAGCCCGAGCACGAGCGCCGGCAGATCGAGGACCTGCGCGCGCTCGGCCTCGACTGGGATGGCGAGGCGCCGCACCAGTCGGAGCGAACCGCGCGCTACCGCGAGGCGCTCGCGCAGTTGCGCGGCGGACGGGCGCGTGTATCCGTGCTGGTGCACGCGCGCCGAGATCCGGCGCCGCCGCCGAGGCGCCCCACGGACCGCTGCCGGAGGGCGCGTACCCGGGCACCTGCCGGCGGCTGACCGCGGCCGAGCGCACCGAGCGCGAGCGCTCCGGCCGGCCGGCTGCGCTGCGGCTCGACGCCAGGAGCGCCGAGTCGAATTCGAGGACCGGTTGCACGGCCACGTGACCGGCGTGGTGGACGACTTCGTGCTCTGGCGCGGCGACGACACGCCCGCCTACCAGCTCGCGGTGGTGGTCGATGACGCCGACCAGGGCGTGAACGAGGTGGTGCGCGGCGACGACCTGCTCGACTCCACCCCGCGCCAGATCCAGCTTGCGCGGCTGCTCGGCCTGCCAGTGCCGCGCTACGCGCACGTGCCGCTCGTGCTCGGCGCCCGACGGCAGCCGCCTCGCCAAGCGCCACGGTGCGGTCACGCTCGAGGAGCTGTCGGCCCGAGGAGCGCGCTGTCCTGGATGCGTGCAGCCTGGGCCTGCGGAGCGGGGCGAGCCGTCACCGCCACAGGGCTGCTCGAGCGCTTCGACCCCGCTACGCTTCGTAACATCGTACGTCCCCGACGGACTGTCTCTATACATCGAAAGAGACCGATAGAGGAGTCGCGCTTGTTCCAGATGCTTCGCAACAAGACGCGAGATGCCGAGCGCCGAGGACGCCCTGCCCGGCCGCGCCGAGCACATGCGGGTGCCCGACAAGCACTACGTGCTCGGCACGCCGCTCGAGCCGCCGTTCCCGGAGGGCCTCGAGCGCGCCGTGTTCGGCATGGGCTGCTTCTGGGGCGCCGAGCGCGTGTTCTGGCAGCTCGACGGCGTCTACACCACCGCCGTGGGCTACGCCGGCGGCTATCACGCCCAACGCCACCTACGAGGAGGTGTGCAGCGGGCGCACCGGCCACGCCGAGGTGGTGCTCGTGGTGTTCGACCCGCAGAAGATCTCCTACGAGGAGCTGCTGAAGGCGTTCTGGGAGGGCCACGACCCCACCCAGGGCATGCGCCAGGGCAACGACGTCGGCACGCCAGTACCGCTCGGCGATCTACACGAGCTCCGACGCGCAGCGCGAAGCGGCGCAGGCGTCGTCGCGCAACGCTACCAGGAGCGGCTGAACGCCGAGCGGCTACGGCGAGATCACCACCGAGATCGGCCGACGAGCCGCGAGTTCTACTACGCCGAGGACTACCACCAGCAGTACCTCGCGAAGAACCCCGGCGGCTACTGCGGGCTGGGCGGCACCGGCGTGTCCTGCCCGGTCGGCCTAACGCAGGCGTAAAGAGTCTGACCTCCACGGCCGCGGTGCGGAAGGTTCGCGCCGCGGCCGGCGTCTTTCGAAAGCAGAACAAAGATGCCTTCAAGGAGGATCCGAATGACCCGCAAACAGATCGCGACCGTGGCCTCTATGGGGCTGATCGCGCTGGTCGCGGCCGGCTGCGGGAGCAGCGGCGGCGGCAGCTCGACACCGGCCGCCGCATCGTCCAGCTCCGGACCCACCGTGGCCTCGTCGAGCACATCGCTCGGCAAGATCGTGGTGGACGGCAAGGGGCGCACGCTCTACCTGTTCGCCAAGGACACCGGCAAGAACGAGCACCTGCTCGGGCGCCTGCGCGAGCAACTGGCCGCCCTACACCGCCACGAGCAAGCCGGCCGCCGGCAGCGGCGTGTCCGCCGGCGCCATCAACCTCGTGAAGCGCGCCGACGGCGGGAAGCAGGTGACCCTCGACGGCCACCCGCTCTACTACTTCGAGGGCGACCAGTCGGCCGGCCAGGTGAACGGCCAGGGCGTGGACGCCTTCGGCGCCAAGTGGTGGGCCGTGGCTCCCTCGGGCTCGCAGGTCACCGGCACGGCCAAGTCGAGCAACAGCGGTTCGTCGTCGAGCGGCGGTGGCGGCTACTCGTACTAGCCTCGCCGCCGCGGCGGCGGCCGTGGTTGCGCTCGCGGGTTGCGGTCGGCGCGGGGCGACAGCACGCCGAGCCCGCGAGCGGCACGACCTCCAGGCCTACGTGAACCGGATCGAGCCGCTGCCGGCTGGCCGTGAACAAGCTGCTCGACGGCGCCGACCCGATTCTCGGCGCCTACCGTGAGCGCAGGCTCACGGCAGCCGAGGCGCAGCGCGAGCTTGGCGCGGCTCGAGCGGCGCTTCGCCGGCTATGCGCGGCAGGTGGCCGTGGTGAAGCCGGTGCCGCCGGACCTGGTGGCTGCGCAGCGCGCTTACGCCCACACCTACGTGCAGGAGGACGCCTACCTGCGCGCGCTCGTGGCGGCGCTCCCGGCGCGCGACTGGGGCAGCCTGCCCCACTTCGAGCCGAGCCAGCGCCGGACGCTCGTGGCGTGGCGCGCCAAGCTCGCGCTACAGGCAGCGCGCCTGCGGCGTGGTCCTGCCGGACGACATCGCGATAGCCGGGAGCGGACGAGATCGCGCCCACGCCGCTCGGGGACGACTAGCCGATCGCGCTGGTGGTGGGCCCGGTGCGGCCGCACACGGGGCAGGTGTCGCCCGCTTCGAGCGGCATCTCGGCGCAGCGCGGGCAGTCGCGCACCTGCTCGAGCACGCCGAGCAGCTCGCCCACCCGGCACACGAGCAGGCGCTCCTCGTCCACCTCCACCCAGGCGCCGGCGGACGCCGGGAACACCACGTGGTCGCCCGGCTTCACCGGCATCGCGATGCCGGCGCCGCCCCACCAGTCGAGGCCAGGCCCGACCGCGAGCACGATGCCGTGCTGCGGCGGCGGCTCGTGCGTGCCCGGCGGCACCACGAGGCCCGACTGGCGCACGCGGTCCGGCTCGAGCTCCTTGATCACCACCTGGTCGAAGAGCGGGCGAAGCTGGTTCCTCACAGCCCGAACGTTATCCGCACAGGACGCTCAGTACGAGCTCGACTCCTCCCAGATGTTGATGCCCGAGATCCACCGCGTGCTCGTCGATCGGCGGCGAGCTCGTCGTCGGAGAAGTCGAGGTTGTCGAGCGCGTCGAGGTTGTCGTCGAGCTGGCGCACGCTGCTCGCGCCCGATCAGCGCGGAGGTGACGCGCTCGTCGCGCAGCACCCACGCGATCGGCCATCTGGGCGAGCGACTGCCCGCGCCCCTCCGCGATCTCGTTGAGCGCGCGCACGTGGCTCGAGGTTCTGCTCCGTGAGCCAGCTCCTTCGAAGAACGTGCCCTTGGCGGCGCGCGAGTCCTCCGGAACGCCGTTGAGGTAGCGGTTGGTGAGCAGGCCCTGGCCGAGCGGCGAGAACACGATGCAGCCCACGCCCTCGTCCTCCAGCACGCCGAGCAGGTCGTCCTCGATCCAGCGGTTGACGAGCGAGTACGAGGGCTGGTGGATGAGGAGCGGCGTGCCCAAGCCCTGGAGGATCTGCACCGCCTCCTGCGTGCGCGCGCCCGAGTAGGACGAGATGCCGGCGTACAGCGCCTTGCCCTGCTTCACCGCGGTGTCGAGCGCGCCGAGCGTCTCCTCGAGCGGCGTGTCCGGGTCGAAGCGGTGCGAGTAGAAGATGTCCACGTAGTCGAGCCCCATGCGCTGGAGGCTCTGGTCGAGGCTCGCGAGCAGATACTTGCGCGAGCCCCACTCGCCGTACGGGCCGGGCCACATGTCGTATCCCGCCTTGGTGGAGATGATCAGCTCGTCGCGGTAGGGGCGGAAGTCCTCCCGCAGGATGCGGCCGAAGCCGCGCTCGGCCGAGCCGGCCGGCGGCCCGTAGTTGTTGGCGAGGTCGAAGTGGCAGACGCCGCGGTCGAACGCCCGGCGCAGGATCGCGCGCTGGGTGTCGAGCCGGCTGTCGTCGCCGAAGTTGTTCCAGAGACCGAGCGAAATCGCCGGAAGCTGGATGCCGCTGTTGCCGCAGCGGCGGTAGGTCTATCGAGTCGTAGCGGTTCCAGCTGCCGGGGTGTAGGTCAGCCCCAGCAGTATGCCCGCGCACCGCGACTGATCAGTAATTCATGTTCGGCTCGCCCTGCGCGTCCAGCCCGGTGGTGCTGTGGGTGCAGCGAGCCGCTGCGCGGCGCCCCGCCGTTGTAGGCCTTGCGCACGCAGTTGCGCAACGCCAGCTCGCCCCAGTAGGACGGATGTGCATCCTCCTGGAGCTGGTAGGGGCCGAAGATCGTCGACGTGGTGCGTATCTGGGACACCCACTCCGACTTGTCGGCCGCGCCGGTGGAGTGCCAGTTGGCGAGGCCCTCCTCCTCGAGCAGGCCGTCCGTGTTCTCGCACAGCCGGTGTCCGACCAGCGCGTTGCGGCCGTCGAAAACCTTCACGTTCGACATGCCCGACTGGGTGACCGCGTTCGTCACCGTGTTGTCGAGCGTGGCCACCACGGTGGCGTTGGCCCAGTCGGCGTCCTTGTTCCACACCCCGCAGCCGCCCACCGTCTGGCGCGTGTAGCCGGACTGCGAGTAGCGGATGCTGCGACCCGTTCGGGATCGGCGACGAGTAGGTCTGCGCGAGCAGCGTCCACTGGGAGTCCGCGTAGCCGGCGTTGCGCATCGCCGTGCGCAGGTTGAGGAACGCGCCCGCCACCTGGTGGTGATCGAGGAGATGTTCGAGGCCGTGAACTTCGCCTTGATGCTCGAGTCGTCGTTGCAGTAGTTCGGCCACCACGACGGCGACAGCAGCCAGTCCTCCACGCAGGTCTGGACGATGTCGGCGAAGCCGTAGTTGTTCGCGCCGATCAGCGCGACGACCATCTTCACGTTGTGGCTGGCGCGTACTGCTGCAGCGCCTTGGCCTGGCCGATGTGGCCCGCGCCGTCGTCGTAGAAGTCGAGCCCCGGCTTGAAGTCGCTGCCGCTTGAGAACGGCTGCGTGTACGTGCTTGCGCCCGAGCAGGCCAGGTTGGCCGACTGCCACGCCGCCGCCGATGTGGATCTCGGCCGCCTTTGAGCGGTGGCAGCCATGGATCGTCTCGCCCGTGTTGGACGCGTTGTCGTAGTAGGCCCTCGATCCGAGCGCGTCGACGTTGGACGAGCTTCCGTTGGTGTTGCCCGCCCAGCGGCCGGCCTCGCCCGAGATCGCCGAGTCGCCGACGGCCACGACGCTGGGCGTGCCCACTCCCGGCCCGTCCGCGAGCGCGGTGACGGCATTGAACGCTCCGGCCGCCGCCAGCGCGGTGACCAGCCCGAGGACGAACTTCCTGATTCCTCTCCTCCTTGTTGTGGCACCGGTGGCCCCGAGGGGCGTTGCGTGTTCTATCCGGTGCCGCTACCCGCGCGCAAGGAGGAGAGGCCCGACTGTGTGGTCAGCTGCGCCGGCTGGGCTCCCGCTCGTCCGCCGGGTCCGGCTGCACGCGCTCGCCCGCTTCGGCGCTCGTGAGCTCGCCGCGATCGGCCGAGGTGCCGGCGAACTGGTCGCGCTCGTGGTCCTCGATCAGCTCGTGATCGGCCATCCCGCGCTCGGACGCTGCCGCGCGCTCCTGGTGCAGATTGGCCTCCGCGCGTTCCCGCTGCGCCTCCTGCTCGGCCATGCGAGCACGCTGCTCGGCGGCCTCGGCGCTTTGCTCGCGCGCCTCCGCCTGCTCGCGGTGCTCTGCGGCCGCGCTCTCACGGCGCTGCTCGAGCTCGCGCTGCTGCTTCCGGATCCGGCCACGCTCCCGCATCCTCGGAAGCAAGAGGGACAGCACCAGCAGGATGACCGCGGCCCCTACTGCGATTGCGACGATCGCGCCAGTAGACATTTGCTCTCTCCTTGATCTCCCCGCCTTCCTTGCCCCGAGGGTGCCCGACGCTCGTCCGGTCAAACTGCCGCGGCTCAATGTCTGTGGCTTTCGGCCGATGAATTGAGACACGCCGACCAGGAATAGGGCACGGATGCCCGCGTCGGCTACCCACTCAACCAAGAGCCAGTCAGATGAAGCGACTCCTGCCGAGCTGCGCCACCGCCATCGCGGTCCTGCTCCTGCCCGCTTCCGCCGCCGCCCAGTCGCAGAGCGGCGCCGTGCTCCGCGTGGACCGCGCACACCACCGGGTCGAGATCGTGGATTCGCAGCACGCCGTTCACAGCTACGCGGCTCCCCGGCGCGCGGTCCGCAAGCTGCGCCCGGGCACCAAGGTGACGTTCCAGACGAGCGCCGGGCGCATCGGCTCGCTGCGGGTGAACGGGCGGGCGCGCAAGCTCTCCTTCTACGGCAAGGTGGTGAAGGCCGGCGGCCGCGGCGCGGTCTTCCGTCTCGGCGACGGCAAGCAGCTGCGCCTCGCAAAACGCCAGCTTGGCCACCGTGGGCACCGTCGTGCGCACCGCAGCTCCGTGCAGATCAACCTTCAGGGCCTCCAGCCCGGCCAGGTGGTGCTCATCAGCGAAACGATCGACGCCGCCGGCAACCTCACGATCACGATCAAGCTCATCCCCGGCGCCGACCCGAACGGCGACGACCAGGACGTGACCGGCACGATCACCGCGATCGGGCCCGCCAGCGTGACCATCCAGGCCGATGACGGCAGCTCGATGACCTTCCAGGCGTCGAGCGACGTGCTCGACGGCTTCGAGGTGGGCGACGTGGTGGACGTGACCTACTACACCGAGGCCGACGGCACGCTGGTGGCCGACGACATTGAGCCTGTGGACGACGGCGGGGACACGGGTGACGAGCTCGACGCGATCGGCATCGTCACCGCCGTCGGGCCGAGCACCATCAGCATCCAGGTGGACGGCGGCGGCCCCATGACGTTCGAAGCGGACCCGGACCTCACCGACGGGTTCGCCGTGGGCGACCACGTGGACGTGACCTACTGGCAGGATGTGGACGGTTCGCTCGTGGCCGACGATGTCGAGTCGGCCGACGACACGGGCGACTCCGGCGACTAGCCCTCCCGCTGTCCAACGGCGCTTTACGACTTCGCCGCGTTTCAGTGCGGTTTCGCCTCTTCTCGTACACTGCTGCTTGACAGCGGTGGGACGACTCGCGACCGAGGGAGAAGCGGATGGCTGATGGCGCAGTGGTGATCGTCGGCGGCAGCTCTGGGCTTGGCCGCCGGCTGGCCGAGAAGTTCGCGGAGCGCGATCGCGACGTGCTCCTCACGTGCCGTGACAGCGCGCGGGCGGAAAGCGTGGCCGCCGAGATCGGCGGACGCACCCGCGGCGCCGCGCTCGACCTCACCGAACCCAAGGGCATAGCCGCGGGCCTGGCCGACGCGGGGCCGGTGGACCACGTCGTGCTGGCGGCTATCGAGCGCGACTCGAACACGGTGCGCGACTACGACATCGAGAGGGCGCTGCAGCTCGTGACCCTCAAGCTCGTGGGCTACACCGAGGTGCTCCACTGTCTGCACCCGCAGATGCACGACCGCTCGTCGGTGCTGCTGTTCGGCGGCCTCGCCAAGGATCGCCCCTACCCGGGCTCCACCACCGTGACCAGCATCAACGGCGCGGTGACGACGATGATCCGCACGTTCGCGATCGAGCTCGCGCCGGTGAGGGTGAACGCGATCCACCCCGGCATCGTGGGTGACAGCCCGTTCTGGGAGGGCAACGAGGCCATGCTCGAGCAGACGAGGGCGCGCACGCCCACCGGCCGGCTCGCCACCATGGACGACGTAGCCGGCGCGTCCGTGTTCCTGCTCGAGAACGAGTCCGTGAACGGCGTCAACCTGGCCGTGGATGGCGGCTGGGTGATGATGTGAGCGGCTAGACGGCGGCGGGGCCGGCCGCGTCCTCGGGCGGCCACTGCACGCGCGCGTCGCTGCCGGCGCGCCCGATCACGAGCCATATCGCGCGGGCCGGCTCGTCGCCGATCGTCTCGAGCCTGTGCGGCACGGCGGAGTCGAAGCAGATCGAGTCACCCGGCCCGAGCTCGTACTCCTCGTAGCCCACCGTGACCTTGAGCGCACCGCTCGTGACCACTCCGTACTCGCGCCCCGCGTGGTGCACGAAGGTGCCGCCGCGGCTCGAGGCGCCGCCCACGTCGTACTCCACCTCGAGGAAGTCAACGTCCCGCTCGCCGGTGGGATTGAGCCGCTCCCAACGCACGCCGGACTCGAGCTCGATCACCGGCCGCTCCTCGGCGCGCTGCACGAGCTGCTCCTCGCCCGGCTTGGTGCGCGGATGCCGGGCTGCGACGCGCGAGGCGCCGTGCTCCGGACTACGCGCGAACAGCTCGTCGAACGAGATGCCGAGCTCGCTGACGATCGCATAGAGGGTGCTCACCGACGGGCGCGAGCGGCCCGTCTCGATCTGTGACAGGGCGCTCGGCGAGATCTGCAGCCGGCCGGCCAGCTTGCGGAGGCTCAGCCCCTGCCTGTCGCGCTCCTGCCTCAGGCGGCCGCCGATGTCATGATCGGGTGTAGTGGCCTGCTGAGCGGCACGGGCGGACTCCATTGCGGCGAGTGTACCTCGTGCCGCGGCATGTCTGACAATCTTGTTCAGAGTTACTGAACCATGGTTTCGGCTTCGTTCACGGAGCTTTGTTTAGCTTGTCGAGCTACTGTGAAGCCACACTTGACGACGAACGGGTCCACCCATAGGGTGGCTCGCCGGATGTACCACGTACAGAAGGCGGAAGCGATCGAGCTGGCGGCGCCGCCTGGGCTGGCCGGCCGCGCCGAGGGTCTGAGGCGTGCCACCCTGGTCGGTCGCGACCTGGGCTCGGTGCACACCGGCCTCGCGCTCGTCACTCTCGACCCGGGTGGCTGGGTGGGCACGCACGTGCACTCGACGGAGCAGAGCTTCTACATCCTGCGCGGACATCCGCAGGTCACGCTGGACGGCCGGACTTACCGGCTCGGGCCCGATGACTGCGGCTTCATCCCGGTGGGCGTGCCGCACTGCTGGCGCGCGGGAGAGGCTGACGAAGAGCCGCTCTTCCTGGAGGTCAACTCCCCCGCCCCGCGCCTGCCGGGGGCCAGCCAGCCCGACACGTTCTGGACCGGGGAGCCGGTGCCCGACGGACCGGGCGAGCCGCCCGACATCCGCGACCCGCGCACACGCACCTTCTTCCACCTGGGCGAGGGCCAGATGGACGTGGACAACCTCAAGGTGGGCGCGCCTGTGGACGCGCCCACCGTGTCGGCCAGCATGGCCACCGCGCTGCTTGCGTACAGCGGCATCGCCGTGAAGATGCTCGTGGACCAGCGCCTGGGTGCGGCGCTCCACACGATGTTCATGGTCGAGTACCAGCCAGGCGGCGTTGCGCAGCCGCACGACCATCCGCTCGAAGAGGCCTACTACATGCTCGAGGGCGAGGTCGAGGCGATGGCCGACGACGAGCACTTCATGCTCCGGCCGGGCGACGTGTTCTGGACCGGCGTGGGCTGCGTGCACGCCTTCTGGAACAAGAGCGAGAAGCGCGTTCGCTGGCTCGAGACCCAGGCGCCCCAGCCGCCGGCGCAGCACTCCTACAGGTTCAGCCGCGACTGGGATTACCTGGCCGACCAGCTCAAGTGAGGGGGAGAACATGACCGCGAAGTTCCGCGCCGACGTCCTGGGCTCGCTGCTGCGCCCGGCGTATCTGGCGGAGGCACGCCAGAAGTGTGAGGCGGGCGACATGCCCGTGGAGGAGTTCAGGCAGCTGGAGGACCGGGCCGTGGACGAGGCGATCGCGCTCCAGGAGGGCGCGGGTGTCGACGTGGTCACCGACGGCGAGATGCGGCGCTTCACCTTCTTCGACCAGTTCGCGGCAGCCGTCGAGGGCGTCGCACACGAGGAGGGCGAGGCCGTTCCCTTCCACAGCGAGCCCGGGAAGGTGGACATCGACTTCCACAGCCCGGTGTCCGTCACGGACAAGGTCAGGCGCAAGCAGATGATCACGCCGGATGAGTTCGAGTACGCGCACGCGCGCGCGACCAAGCCGGTGAAGGTCACGCTGCCGAGCCCGTTGATGTTCTTCACGATGTGGTCGCCCAAGCACTCGACCGCGGCCTACAACGACCCCTTCGAGCTGTTCGCCGACGGCGTCGACCTCGTGCTCGAGGAGGCGCAGCGCGCTCGCGGACCTGGGCTGCGAGTACATCCAGATCGACGCGCCCGACTTCGGCCAGCTCGTGGAGGACTCGGAGCGCGAGCGCTGGGAGCGGCTCGGCATCCCGGTCGAGCCGCGTGATGACCGAGGGCGTGGAGATGCTGAACGCCGTGGCCGACGTGCCAGGCGTGACCTTCGGCCTCCATCTCTGCAAGGGCAACTTCCAGTCGCAAGTGGATCAGCGCGGGCGGCTACGAGGAGATCTCGAGCCACGTGTTCAAGAGCACGCCCAACTTCGACCGCTACCTGCTCGAGTACGACGACGAGCGCTCCGGCGGCTTCGAGCCGCTCGAGGATCTGCCGGACGACAAGGTCGTGGTGCTCGGGCTCGTCTCCACCAAGCACGACGAGCTCGAGAGCATGGACGAGCTGAAGAGCCGGGTGGACGAGGCTGCCGAGCACTTCCCGCGCGACCAGCTCGCGATATCCACGCAGTGCGGGTTCGCGTCCGTGGCGATGGGCAACGAGATCAGCGTGGACGCGCAGGAGCGCAAGCTGCGGCTGGTGGCCGAGGCCGCGAGGGAGATCTGGGGCTAACGCGCGCGGACGGCCGGCAGCTCGCTGCCCGTCAGGCAGAGCAGCGAGCTGAGCGCGCGCGTCATCTCTTCCTGTGACGCACCCGCGTCGTCGGCGCTCCGCCACGCCACGTAGCCGTCGGGCCGGACCAGCACGGCCCCCGACGGCGTGATGCCGTACGCCTTGGGGAAGCCTTCCTCATCCAGCGTGTGCACGTCGACCTGCACGCCCAGCTCGTCCCCGGCGGCGCGGGCGGCCGTCCCCCACGCGGCGCCACCCGGCCCGGCGAGGAGCACGAGTGCTTGCGGAAGAGGTCGAGGGTGGACACGCGCTCGCCCTCGTGATCGATCCACAGGTGCGGCGCGCGCGTGCCGGGTAGCCCGCGCGACTCGCGCGGGTCCACGTAGGGCAGGCCGTCGTCGTTGTCGGCCCCGGCCGGATCGGGCAGCACCGCAGCGGAGCGGTAGCGGTGGCCGATCTCGAGGCTGAGGTCGTCCGCGATCGGCTGGATGTGGTCCGTACCGAGGTACGGCGCTGTTCGCAGCACGTAGCGCGTGTATGCCTGCTCGATCGTGAGGCGGCCGATGGGCTGACGCTCGTGGTCGTAGGTGTCCACGAGCTCGGGGCCCGCCTGGCCGGCGAGCACCTGCGCGATCTTCCAGCTCAGATTGAAGGCATCCTGCACGCCGGTGTTGCCGCCGAAGCCGCCGTTGGGCGGCATCGTGTGTGCCGCGTCGCCCGCGAGCAGCACGCGACCCTGCTGAAAGCTCGTCGCGTTGTCGGCCACCGCCTGCCAGGGCGCGATGTCGAGCACCTCCACCGGAATCTCCGGCACGCCGATCGCGGCGCGCAGGAAGTGTTCGGCCTTCTCGGTGGTGATGCCCTCGGCGATGTTGGTGGCGTCGGGTCTCGAGGTATCGCCCAGCGTGTTCACCACGAGGAAGCCGGACCGGCATTCCGCGGTCGAGCCGGAAGAAGCCGCGCAGCACGTCGTTGAAGACGTAGAACACGCCCTCGGTGCGGCCGGCCACCTGCTTGGCGCAGTCGGCGCGGAAGTAGATCGTGATGCTGTTGGAGATCAGGCCGTGGCCCTCCATCGCAATGCCGAGCCGCTCGCGGATCGGGCTGCGCCAGCCGTCGCAGGCGATGAGGTAGTCCGTCCCAATCCGGCGCTCGTCGCCACTGTTCAGATCGCGCGTGGTGGCCACCACGCCGTCGCCCGTGTCCTCGAAGTCCGTGAGCTCCGTGGAGTAGCGCAGCTCCGCACCGAGCCGGAGCGCGTGCTCGCGCAGGATCGGCTCGAGCGCCTCCTGTGTGAGGAACAGCCGGCGCGTGGGGCTCACCGCCTCCACGCCGGCGTTGAGGCTCGGGATGTACTTGGCGATCTCCTTGCCGGCCAGCGACTCCACCGCCGAGATGCCGCCGTCCGAGTCGTACTGCTCCTCGGACTTGCGCCGCACGTCTGGTTCCAGGCCCATCGCCCGGAACACCTCCAGGGTGCGCAGATGGAAGTGCGCGGCGCGCGGGTGGATTGCGGTGCCGCCGTGGCGCTCCACCGCCAGCGAGCGGACGCCGTGGAAGCCGAGGAATGCCGCCATCGACAGCCCGACCATGCTCCCGCCGGCGATCAGAACCGGCACGCTCTCGTCCGCCTTCATCGTCAAGCCCGAGCGTACAGATGCAGGGCGAAACGGTCTAGAAACGGGTGCGTTCGTTTACTGACGCTGCACAGGCGGCTCAGTAGATGCCGCGCTCGCGCAGCTTCTGGATCTGCGGCTCGAGCACGTTCTCGCGGTAGCTCGTCGTGGTCGTAGGGCTTCGCGGTCGAGGTAGAGGTTCTTCGGGATAGACCTCCTGCTCGTAGATCAGGCGGTACTGCTCGGTGGTGAGGTCCTTCATCCAGTTGCCCCAGCGTGAGTTCGCGCGGAAGCGGCGCAGGGCGTCGATGTCGATCGTGCCCGCCACCCACGAGGACGCGCCGCTGTAGACGCAGCTCGCCCACCACGCGGCCCAGGTGGTCGGCGATCAGCGAGTGGCCGCCGAAGGTGTCGATCGGCGTGTCTCGGAATCGACGGTGAGGTGGTAGGTGCCGAGGTTGGGCGCGATCACGTACATGTTGTTGTCGAGCGCCCGCGCGCGCGTCTGCACGACGAACGCGTCGCTCGCCCGGTGCGGGAACGACGCGCGGTACACCACCTCGGCGCCGTTCATCGCCAGGCCGCGGGCGTTCTCGGGATACGAGCCCTCGTTGGCCATCATGATCCCCAGCCGCCCGATCTCGGTGTCCACCACCGGGTAGAAGGCGTCGAGGTTCTCGCCGTACAGCTCCACCCAGCGGTCCCACACGTTGTGCGGCGTCAGCGAGTGCTCCACCGGCAGGAGCGGCACCAGCTTGTGGTGGCGAAGGATCACCTCGCCGTCCGGGTCGATCACGAAGCCGACGTTGAAGAAGCGGCCCGGGAACTCCTCGATGTCGTGCCTTGGCCTGGGCCATGATGAAGATGTCCCACTGGCGCGCCAGCTCGCCGAGGCGCTCCGTCTCCGGGCCGGGGATGTCGATCGCGCACTCGCGCGCGTACTCCTCGTGATCGAGGTCCATCACCTCGTCTGTGAAGCCCTGGAGCGCGCCCTCCGGGATCGCCACGAGCCGCACCGGCTGGTCCAGCCCGCCGAGCCAGAAGGCCGCCTTGGTCAGGTGCTCGAGGTGATCGAGGTTCTTCGCGATCTCCTCGCGGCGGCGGATGCCCCACATCGTGGGCACCAGTCCGATCGCCTGATAGGGCTCGGGCATCCGCGCCCAGCATCTGAGCTGCGCGGCGGCGCTGTCAACTCCGTAGAACGCCCCCGCCGGTGAGGTACTCCGTTCGGATGGCGAACAGGTACCGCGGGCGTACCTTGAAAGCAGAATCGACGAAAGGAGGACGTTGTGACAACCGCAACGATGGAGCCTCATCACGTCGAATTCGCCGCTCGCGACGATCGCGCCGATGTGATCAAGAAGGGTGCCTCATGGCTGCTCTTCGCCGGGATCATGATCATGATGCTGGGCGTCCTGAACGTGATCTACGGGATCGCTGCGATCAGCGGCTCTCACTTCTTCGTGGCCAACGCCCACTACGTGTTCGGCAGTCTGAACACGTGGGGCTGGGTGACCACGGTCGTGGGAGCGGTCCAGATCTTCGTCGCATTTTCGATCTGGGCCGGAGGTCGCTTCGGCAAGTGGGTCGGCATCGGAATCGCCGCCCTGAGCGCAATTGCCGCGCTCCTGGCGATTCCCGCCTATCCGTTCTGGTCGCTCGCGATCTTCGCGGTTGACATCCTCGTCATCTACGGCCTCGTGTCGTACGGCGGGGACACCAGTCTGACCGCGTGATCGCGTCCCCCAGTTGACTCCGGCCCCTGGTGGGCCGGAGTCACGCTTTTCGGCCGCCTTGATCACCCGGCGGCGCAGCGGAAGCCGAGGTTGCCTGTCGAGGAGTCCGGCTCGTTGCCCTGGCGAGCAGCCACCCGGTAGCGCCGGCAGTAGGAGGCGTGGCAGAGGTAGGAGCCGCCCTTCTGTACGCGATGCCGCCCGTCGTCGAACCAGTCGGCCGTCCATTCCCAAACGTTGCCGGTGGTGTTGTGCAGGCCGTAGCCGTTGGCGGGGAAGGCGTCGACGGGGCAGGTTCCGTAGTAACCGTCGGCCATGGTGTTCTCGGCCGGAAAGCGACCCTGCCACACGTTCATCATGTGCCGGCCGCCCGGCTCGAGCTCGTCGCCCCAGGGGAACGCCTTGCACTCCAAGCCACCCCGCGCGGCGAACTCCCACTCGGCCTCCGTCGGGAGCCGCTTGTCCGCCCACTCGCAGTACGCCAGCGCGTCGTTGAACGACACGTGCACGACCGGGTGGTCATCTCGCTCGCCCAGGCTCGACTGCGGCCCCTCGGGATGGCGCCAGTTCGCGCCGTAGACCTGACGCCACCACGGGGCGGCGGCCACCGCGGCCGTCGGCGGGAAGTCGTCCGGCAGAAGGCCTGCGAAGACGAACGACCAGCCGAACCTCTCGGCCTCGGTGGTGTAGCTGCTGGCTGCCACGAACTCCCCGAACTCATGGTTGGTCACGGCGCGGGCGTCGATCAGGAACGGGCGCACCTCCACGATGTGAGGACTCTCGCCGTCATCGGGGTACGCGAAGCGGTCGTCGCTCCCCATCCGGAAGCTGCCGCCTGGAAGCGAGATCACGATGCACGACATGGTGAAGCGCGCCAGCCGGCCACGGATCACCCGATCGGGGTGATGGCACTACTGCTCGCCCTCGAAACCATCGGCCGGCACCCTAGGCGAGGAGTCCCCATGGCCCTGATCGAGTATCCGTCCGGCGCGCCGTTCCCAGGCGTCATCGGCCGCACGCCAGACGAATCGAGTCCGGCCTGGCCCGCGCCGGTGCGAGCCCCGAAGGGTGCGCCCAACGTCCTGCTGATCGTCCTTGACGACACCGGCTTCGGGCAACTCGGCTGCTACGGCAGCCCGATCGAGACGCCGAACCTGGATCGCATCGCCCAGCGAGGGTTGCGCTTCAACAACATGCACACCACGGCGCTCTGCTCACCGAGCCGCTCGTGCATCGTCACCGGTCGTAACCACCACAGCAACGCGATGGCGTGCATCACCGAGGGCGCCACGGGCTACCCCGGCTATAACGGCCTCGTCCCGTTCGAGAACGGGTTCATGTCCGAGATCCTGCTGGAGCACGGCTACAGCACCTACATGCTCGGCAAGTGGCATCTGATCCCGAGCAACCAGGAGACCGCCGCTGGTCCCTACGACCGCTGGCCGCTCGGGCGCGGCTTCGAACGCTTCTACGGCTTCCTGGGGGGAGACACCAGTCAGTGGAATCCCGACCTCGTCTACGACAACCATCAGGTCGACCCGCCGGGGACCCCGGAGGAGGGCTACCACCTCACTGCGGACCTGGCCGACAAGGCGATCGAGTTCATCGCGGACGCCAAGCAGATCGATCCCGACAAGCCCTTCTACATGCACTTCTGCACCGGCGCGACGCACGCGCCGCACCACGTGCCCAGGGAGTGGGCGGACCGCTACAAGGGCGCCTTCGACGACGGCTGGGACGCCTACCGGGAGAAGGTCTTCGCCCGCCAGAAGGAGCTCGGCGTGGTCCCGAAGGACGCGGAGCTGTCAAGACATGACCCTGACGTGCCGGAGTGGGAGTCGCTGACAGACGACCAGCGGCGTCTCTATGCGCGGATGATGGAGGTGTTCGCGGGCTTCCTCTCGCACACGGACCACCACGTCGGCCGGGTGCTCGACTTCATCGAGGGCATCGGCGAGCTCGACGACACCCTGATCATGGTGATCTCGGACAACGGCGCCAGCGCCGAGGGCGGCCCCACCGGCACGACCAACGAGGCGCAGTTCTTCAACAACGCGCCGGAGCCGTTCGAGGACACGCTCAAGGTGATCGACGAGATCGGCGGGCCCAAGCACTTCAACCACTACCCCTGGGGCTGGACGTGGGCCGGGAACACGCCGTTCCGCCGCTGGAAGCGCGAGACCTACCGCGGCGGGTCCTCAGACCCGTTCATCGTGAGCTGGCCGAAGCGCATCAAGGCAGCCGGCGAGGTGCGTGACCAGTACGCGCATCTGATCGACATGATGCCCACCGTGCTCGACCTGCTGGACATCCAGCCGCCCGCGACCATCCGCGGCGTTCCCCAATCAGCCATGCACGGCGTGAGCTTCGCTCACGCGCTCGACGACGCCGGGGCGGACTCGAACCACCACACCCAGTACTTCGAGATGATGGGCCACCGCGCGATCTACCGCGACGGCTGGCGGGCGGTGTGCCCCTGGCCGGGCCCCTCATTCGCGGAAGCGGGCAAGGGCTTCGGGGAGCCGATCGACGCGCACACGCTCACCGAGCTCGACGCGCAGGGCTGGGAGCTGTACCACGTGGCCGAGGACTTCGCGGAAAACCACGACGTGGCCGCTGAAAACCGCGATCGCCTGATCGCCCTCATCGCAACGTGGTACGCCGAGGCCGGCAAGTACGACGTGCTGCCGGTGGATGGCAGCGGCCTCGCGCGGTTCGCCTCCGAGAAGCCGCTGGTGGCCGCCCCGCGGGACTCCGTCGCGTATTTCCCGAATACGCAGTCGGTGCCGTTCTTCGCGGCGCCGCGGGTGCTCAACCGCCCGCACAGCATCACCGCGGAGGTGGACATCCCGGACGGCGGGGCGGAGGGCGTCCTGCTCGCCCAGGGCACGGCTGCGGGTGGGTACGCCTTCTTCGTGCAGGACGGCCAGCTGCACTACGTCCACAACTGGGTCGGACGCGAGGTGATGCGCGTGTCCTCCGAAGCGAAGGTGCCCGCCGGCAGCCACGAGCTGCGCTGCGAGTTCGAGCCGCGGGGGAAGCCGGACGTGACCGTGGGGCACGGCATGCCCGGCAGCTTCCAGCTGTACATAGATGGCGAGCTGGTGGCCGATCGCGACTTTCCCTTCACCACGGCGTTCTTCTTCAACCCTGGCGGCCTCACGTGCGGTGCGGACCCGGGCTCGCCCGTGACGAGCGACTACAACCCGCCCTTCCGCTTCACGGGCACGCTGCACAAGGTGACGGTGGACCTCAGCGGCGCCCTGATCGAGGATCCGGAGGCGGAACTGAAGTTGCACATGGCGCGCCAGTAGCCCGATTGCCGGTTTTGACGTCGGCGCCCGCGAGCACAATGCACGCGGGCGCCGATGTCCGACTACACCCCCGCACTCAGGATCGTGGAGGACAGTGACCGCGTGCGGCTGTCTTTGGCCGGCTGCGTTTCCGCGGAGGGCCCGACGCTCCAGGATGCCGCCGACGAGCTGGTCCGGAAGATGCTCCTCCTGGCGATGGAGGTCCGCTCGGGCGGGCTCTCCTTCAGCTCGGAGTGCCCGACCGACCACAGGCTCTTGGGGTTCATATGGGAGCTCGGAGAGATCTGCGCCTCAGGCGGCGACATCCGCAGCCGGCTGTTCGATCCTGACGCGCAGGTGCCGGATTCGGCCTAGTCATCCTGATGGACATCGCTGCGCACCCGGCCGCCTCGGTCGAGCCGGTGCCCGGCTCGCCACCGACGCGGAGGAAGCGCGCCCGCGCCCGGCGGCGCTCTGACTTGCCGCCGGCGTCCGTGATCGTCACCTCCCCGGCCCGCCGAGTTGCCGGCACCCATCACCTCGTCCCAGTGCGCAGACCCTGCCACCCCAGCCGCAGCACTTGGGCGGACAGGGCGGCGGCCACCGCCAGCAGGACGAGCGTGGCCGGGCGGCCGAGGGCATCGAGCTCCGTGCCGCGGGACAGCGCGAGACCGCCGATGGCCGCGGCGGCTCCCGCGCTGAGCAGGCGGTCGCGCGCCGGCCGCGGTGACGGCATCGTCCGTGCGAAGTTCCGCACCCGAGCCAGGACGGCGAGCAGGTGGAGGAGCGAGCCCGACACCGTGAGGCCGACCCATCCGGCAATCAGCAGGACGGCCAGCGTTCCGCGCGCCTGGCCGGCAAACGCCGAGGCCGAGCCGCTCTGCACTGTGGCCACGAACGCAACGACGAGGCCGGCGGCCAAGAAGCACTGGGCGAGCGCGATCAGCCGGCCCGGAAGCGTGAGCGGCGCGGCGGCGCCGCGCAAGGAGGCGATCAGATTGGCGGCGAGGCACGCCGCGCTCAGCAGCAGAGCGAGCCAGCCACACGCCACGATTGTGTCGCTGCCGAACGCCGCTCCCGAGGCGAGCGCACTCACTCCGCCCAGCCAGAGCCAGAACGTCGGCGCCTGAAGGCGCAGGAAGCGCAGCCGCGTCTGCGTGAGCGACGGGAAGAAGGTGTGCAGCGTCCCGACGATGGCCGTGCCCAGCCAGCCTCCGAGGTTGAGCGCGAGGTGCGCCCCGAGCAGGCTGCCGTGCGTCCACACCGTGCCGCGAGCCAGCAGCGCGCCCACGAGCGCGCCCAGCGCGAGGCACGCCGCGCACGTGAGATACCAGCGCACCGCCCACGGCGCCCGCTGAAGCGAGCGGCGCTGCATGCCCCGCAGCGACAGCGCGAAGAGGCCGAGCCCGACGCCCACGAGCACCGCGCCCGCGTCCACCAGGGGCGCGCTATCCGTGGGCACGCCCACCGCCACGAGCGCCGTGCCGCAGTTCCAGATCAGGAGCTGTGCAGAGGTGAGCCGGCGCGACGGCGGGTCGGTGGCGAGGAACGCACAGGTGAAGAACTGCCCGGCCCCGAGCACGAGCTGTGACACGCCGCCGAGGAGGGCCAGGTGAAGCGCGAGCCAGTGAAGCCATTCGCGCCCGCTGATCGCGTTGGCGATGCCGGCAGCGGCCGCCGCCAGCAGCATGAGGATGGCCGCCGCAAAGAACCGCGCGAGCAGTTGACTCGGCCGCGGCGACTCGGGCCGCACGACCCGCCGCCGGCAGCGGCGGGCAGGTTGCGGCTCGGTCACGCCGTCTCGGCGGACGCATGAGCGCCCGCGATCTGGATCAGACAGCCGGCCTCGTCCGGGTCGCGCGGCACGAACCCGGCGAGCCGCGCGTCGGGCGCGATCACGTCGAGGAGGCCGCGGGTCAAGCCACGATGGAGCGTGCAGATCAGGTCCGCGTTTTCCCGGACGGCGTCGCGATAGGGGCAGTTGCCGAGGCAGAAGGTCACCTGGCCGCCCGCCTCCTCTTCCATCGTGGGCTGGAACCCGAGCGACACGAGGGTCCCGTGGAACGCCTCCACCGGCGCGCCGCCCTCGGGTGCGATCTCGCGCCCGATCTCCCTACCGGCCACCTCGACGTCGCGCAGGCGGCGGGAGCCCGCCGGCGTGGCGCGGGCCAGCCAGCGCACGAGGTCCACGTAGCCGCGCGGGGCGTGGCCACCAGGCCGGGCGCTGGGGGCGATCGTCCAGGCGTCGCGCGGGCGACCTCGCGCCTGCGGCGCGCGGGCGCGTTCCACCAGGCCCTCATCGCGCATTCGCTCGAGATGCAGGCGAACGCCGTTGGGGTGCAGTCCGAGACGCTCGGCCAGCTCAGCGGTGCCCGCCGGACGCTTGAGCTCGGAGAGCAGCGTGAACAGCTGCGCGCGAGTCGGCTGCGCCAGCACGTCATCGGAACCGGCCTGTAGCGGCACGTCCATCGGCTGATCGCAGTTTTGCACACCGCGATTGTGAAAACCACATGCAGGGCTGGTACGGTTCCTTTTTACACAGCAGCATTGTGTAAATGAGTTCCGAAAGGGATGCCCATGACGTATGTGATCAACGAACCCTGCATCGGCGAGAAGGACACCTCGTGCGTGGAGGTTTGCCCGGTGGACTGCATTCACCCCGCGCCCGGCGAGGCCGACTTCGACGAGCACGAGCAGCTCTACATCGACCCGGCGGAGTGCATCGACTGCGACGCGTGCGTCGAGGCCTGTCCCGTGAACGCGATCACATCGGAGGACCAGGTGCCGCCCGAGTGGGAGCGCTACATAGAAATCAACGCTGCCTACTACCGCCAGAAGGTGTCATGAGCCTGCTGATGGTCTTTGCCACAGCCACGGCGATCGTGGTGGGCGCCGTCTACGCGTTGTACGCCCTCGAGGGCTGGTGGCTGCTCGGGCTCGCCACCGCGATCCACCTGCTCATGGCACTGGCCGTGATGTGGGCCGTGTGGCGCACCCTCTCTCGGCCCGACGCATAGGCCCTGGCTCTCACCCGGCGGCTGCCAGCTCCTCGAGCCGGCGATGCACGAGCGCCGTGGCCATCGCGCCCTCGCCCACCGCGGCGCCCACGCGCTTGGTCGAGCCGCTGCGCACGTCGCCCGCGGCGAACAGCCCGGGCAGGCTCGTCTCGAGCGCGAGCGGGTCGCGGTCGAGCGGCCAGGAGTCCGGGCGATGGCCGTCCTCCAGCAGGTCGGGGCCGGTGAGCACGAAGCCCTTCTCGTTGGTGCGCACGCCGGTGGCCTCCGCCCAGCCGGTGCGCGGCTCGCCGCCTATGCAGAGGAAGAGCGCCCGGGCCGGGCGGCGCTCGGACTTGCCGCCGGCGTCGGTGATCGTCACCTCGCCGAGGTGGTCGCTGTCGGGGTGCAGCTCGGCGACCTGGGTGTGGAGGCGCACGTCGATCTCCGGGTGGGCCTCGATGCGGTCCACCAGGTAGCCGGACATCGTCTTGCCCAGGCGGTCGCCGCGCACCACCATCGTCACGCGGGCGCCCGCGTTGGCCAGGTTCATCACGGCCTGTCCCGCCGAGTTGCCGGCGCCCACCACCACCACGTCGTCACCGCCGCAGCGCGCGGCCTCGCTGCGCCCGGCGCCGTAGTACACGCCGCGGTCGAGCAGGTCGTGCACGCCGTCCACGTGGAGCCGCCGCCAGTCCATGCCCGGCGAGACCACCGTCGCATCGGCCGTCACCTCGTAGCCGCCGCGGACGTACAGCTTGGGCTTGCCGTCGGGGCCGCGCTCGCTGCCGGTCACTCCGCGCAGCAGCACGAGCTCGGCGCCGAAGCGCTCGGCCTGGCGGCCGGCCAGTCGCGCCAGCTCGGCGCCGCCGATGCCGTCCACGAAGCCGAAGAAGTTCTCGATCAGCGAGGTGTGCGAGGCCTGCCCGCCGGGCACGTCGGTCTCCACCACCAGGGTGGAAAGCCCGTCCGAGGCCGCGTACACCGCCGCGGCCAGGCCAGCGGGCCCGGCGCCCACGATCACCAGGTCGTAGTGCGACTTCGACGGTGGCGAGGACATCTGCCAGAACTCCGCCAGCGCCTCCACGGTCACGGCCGTGTGAACCTCGTCGCCGTCGATCAGGACGGGCAGCACCGCGTCCTCGAGGCCGCGGGTGGCGAGCACATGGTCCGCCGCCGTAGAGCCGGCCTCGAAGAACTCGTACGGCTGCGCGCTGCGGGTGAGGAGGTCGCGCAGGCGATGGTGCGCCGGGTCGAGGGCGCGGCCAACCACCTGCACGCTCGGGCGGACCGGGCTCATGGCGCGATTCTAGGATCGCTACCTTTGGTCCGTGGCCGTGGTCTGCGAGCACCTCGATCAGATCCAGGTGATGGGCACTGAGGAACGCGTCTGCGGCGAGTGCGTCGCCGCCGGCGATACGTGGGTGCACCTGCGGCTCTGCCTCACGTGCGGCAAGGTGGGCTGCTGCGACTCCTCGAAGAACCAGCACGCCTCGAAGCACGCGGGCTCGAGCGGGCACCCGATCGTGGGCTCGCTCGAGCCGGGCGAGACGTGGCAGTGGTGCTACGTCGACGAGTGCGTGGTCTGACCCGCGAGCTGAACTCAGCAGCTCGCGCTGCCCCAGGACGCGCAGGCCACCGGAATGCCGTTGAAGGTCTGCACTCGCACCGTGTCGCCGCGGGGGTGGAGGAACGGGAATGGCGTTCCCCAGTGGCGGTCGAGCGCGCTGTCCTGGGCGGTTGCGCCGTTCAGCTCCACCCGCATCGTCTGGCCCGGCTGCAGCACGGAGCCCGGAGCGAAGTCGTAGGGCCAGCCGGGCGAGCGCAGCTCGTAGCCGTACAGGTTCACGGCCCGGGCTGACACGTTCTGGATCTGCACGTACTGCTGGCCGCGCAGCTGCGCCGATATCTCGAGCGTGCCCTGGTTCGGGTCGGAGCACGCGACCACGCACGGGAAGACCATGCTCGCGCGCAGATCGCCCTGGGGGTCGAACAGGTAGGCGCCATCGCCGATGTTCTGGAACACGGGCACGCCGAGGCCCCAGTAGAAGCTGTCGCCCGAGCCCTGGCCGTGGCCGTCGTGCACCGTGATCGTCGCGCCCGGCCGCAGCACCGTGCCGCGCGGGAAGCTGTAACGCCGCAGGCCCGAGTCGCGCATCCACCAGTGCGAGAGCGGCACCGGCGTGGTGGGACTGAGGTTCTGGATCTTCACCCACTCGTTGTTCGGGTCTGCCTGGTCCACGCCGTGCGGATCCCAGTTCACCCACAGCCGCAGCGGCACGTCCTGCTCGGGACCGCTGCCGCAGTGCGCCGGGTCCCAGAGGCCGATGTGTTTCTGCTCCGCCTCCTGGCCGAGCCTGTTGTAGACGCTGTTCCAGGCCTGCTCCTGCTCGTCGGACATCCAGAGCGTGTGCCCCTCGGCCATCTCGATCGCGCCGAGGTCGCGCCACGTGCCGTGCACCCGCACGCTGATGAAGCGGCCGAGCCGGTAGGTGAAGCGCTTGCCCGGGTGCTCCGCGGAGAGCAGCACCCGCATGTGGCTGCGATGCACGAGCGTGCGCACGCGCTTGGCAGCCTCGACCGAGTTGCACTCGCCGCGCCAGTGCTTTGGGTTGTAGCGGTGCAGCTCCATCGCCTGGACGCCGGTGAAGCGCACCTCGCGCACACGCCGGTGGCCGTCGATGCGCACTCCGATCGTGTCGCCGTCGTTGATCGACACCACGCGAGCGGTCCAGAAGTGGCAGGTCGGACCGCTCTTGCCGGGCCCGACGCAGGGCGCCTTGTAGTGGCGTGCGGAGGCCGCCGCGGGCACCAGCAGGGAGCACGCGGAAACGGCGATGGCGAGTGTGAGAAGCAGACGACGCATGAAGGGATGCGCAGGCGCGGACTACCCCCGTAGCCATCGGCGCCTCGCCCACAGAACTGTAGGGAGCCGCTCGGGCTAGACCAGCGAGGCTACCCCGGCTGGGGCACCGGCGGGCGGGCGCGGCAGGAACGGTCGCTCCTCGAGCGGGCCGCCGTGCCGGACGGTCACCGCGGTGGCCTGCGGGATCTCCTGCCACACGCCGGGCAGGTCGGAGAACGGCTCGGACACGATCACCCGGTCGGCCGGGTGAAGCCGCTGGAAGGCGCGGGTTCTCGGGATGCAGCTGCCGGATCGAGTCGGCGTCGCAGGAGGCGAACAGCGACCGCGCCTTGCCGTCGGTCGCGTAGCGGACGGCCCAGAGCGTGCTGCCGTCGCGAGACGCCGAAGGTGCCCTGCACGGCGTTGCCGATCCCCCGCCGCGCGGCGGTCCCCTCGATCAGGCCGACCGTCTGCTCGAGCGCGTCGATCGGCGAGTCCTCGAGCCCGAACGTGAGCGCGAGGTGGAACACCACCTCCGTGTCGGTCGATCCGTGCACCTCGGCGAACAGCGACGGGTCGATCGCGAACATGAGGTCGCGGCGAAGCAGGTGGAAGTCCGCGATCACGCCGTTGTGCACGAACAGCCACTGGCCGTGGCGGAACGGATGGCAGTTGGTCTCCTGCACGGGCGAGCCGATCGCCGCGCGCACGTGCGCGATGAAGAGCGGCGACTCGATGTGCGCCGCCAGCTCGCGCAGGTTCGGGTCGCCCCAGGCGGGCGACGACGCTCCGGTACAGCGCCGGGCCCTCGCCGCTGCCGTACCAGCCGAGCCCGAAGCCGTCGCCGTTGGTCGGCTCGGCGCCCATTCGCGAGTGCAGGCTCTGGTCCACGATCCCGTGCTGGGTCTTGAACAGCAGCTCCTCGATCAGCACCGGCTGCCCGAGCCACGCCATCCAGCGGCACATGGGCTGAGTCTCGCCCAGCCGGGCACCGCCGCACCAGGGCGCCCGCACCCCGATTCAGGGTGATGCGGGCGCTATGCGCAGCAGGAGCAGGAGTCGCCGCGCCAGGCCTCGCGCCCTTCCTTGAGGGCGACAGCGGCAATCAGCAGCGCGGTCACCGGGTCCGCCCACCAGGCGCCGAACAGCGCATTGGCGGACAGCCCGACGAGCAGCGCCGCGGACAGGTAGGCGCAGAGCATGTTCTGGCGCCCCTCGCTCTTGGTGGCCGGCGAGCCCAGCTTGTCCCCCACCCGCCCCTTGGCGATGGCGAGCGGGGGCATCGTCAGGAGCGCGGCGATCGACAGCCCGATGCCCACGTAACTCACGTCGGGGTGGGCGGCCGTCGCGAGAGTGCGCACGGCCTCCACGCCCACATACGCGGCGAGCACGAAGAAGCTCACGCCGATCAGCTTCTGCGCCCGGCGCTCCGCGGCTTCAGAGCCCGCGCGACTCCCGGCGAAGTCGCCAGAGCAGAATGAACCCCGCCGCGGACTCGATCAGCGAGTCCGCTCCGAAGCCCACGAGCGCGATCGACCCTGCCACCACGCCGGCCCCGATCGCCACAGCGGCTTCAACAAAGTGCCACGCGATGCCGAGCCGCGCGAGCAGGCTTGGCGCGGCGCACGAGGGCGTCGCTTTGCGGCGTGATTATCTGGAGCGTGGCCACGAGCCGGAGGGTATCCGGCGCGCGTCAGATCAGCACTTCTTGACCCTCTTGGCCTTCAGCCGCGCCGACGACGGTGTGATCGTCAGCCCGGCCACATCGCCCTGCGGCTTGGCGCTCAACGTGACCTTGGACGTCGGCTTCTTGCCGAACTTGAGGAAGAACTTGATCTCGGCCGGGGGAGCGCCGCCGTAGTTCTGGTCGACCACCGGCGCCGGGTTGGTGGTGGCGCCGTGCACGAGGTCCACCTTGAAAGAGAACGCCGGCAGCTGCGTGCCGCTCTGCTCGCGCAGGTTCCACACCGCGTGCGATGGTCTGGTGCCGCAGCCCTTGCCGCTCATCACCTGGAACTGGTCGCTGTCGCGCTGGCCGCGTATTGGCCAACCTCGAAGAGCGACTACGCGGCGCCGATGAACGAGATTCCGAAGGTCGTCTTCTCGAAGACGCTCCAAACCGCCGACTGGCCTGAGTCACGGATCGCGAGCGGCGATCTGGTGGAGGAGATCACAGCGCTCAAGCGCGAGCCCGGCAACGATCTGATCGCCGACGGCGGCGCCACCTTCGCTCGGGCGCTCTCGCGCAAGCGGCTGATCGATGAGTACCGTCTGATGATCCAGCCGGTCGCGCTGGGCGCCGGGCTGCCCCTGTTCGACGGCCTGCGCCGCCCACTCCACCTCGAGCTCGTCGAGGCTAATACCTACCCCGCCGGCGTGGCGATCCACGTCTACCGGCCGCGGCAGCAACAATGAGGAGGAACGGATGACGAGGGCGATCGAGGAGGCCAACTTGCGCGCGCTGGAGGACGCGATCGCCGGGGAGCTGCTCCTGCCCGGGTCGGCTGGCTACCAGGCGTCGCGGGTACCGGAGATCGCGCGTTTCCGGGACGTACGGCCGGAGGCCATCGTTCGCTGCCGTGAGGCGGACGACGTCGCGGAGGCGCTGGCGCTGGCGCGGCGGTCCCGGCTCGAGGTGGCGGTGCGCAGCGGTGGCCACTGCTTCGGCGGATATTCGTCAACCACGGGCGTGTTGATCGATCTCGAGCTGATTGATGGGATCTCCATCGCGGCGGAAACCGTCACGGTCGGGGCCGGCGCCAGGCTCGGCGACCTCTACGACGCGCTCGATCCCCACGGGCTCACGGTTGCGGCCGGCTGCGGCCCGACGGTGGGCATATCGGGGATGGTGCTCGGGGGCGGGCTCGGCATCCTCGGACGGCGTCACGGCCTCACCGCGGACCAGCTGCTCGCCGCGGAGGTCGTGCTTGCGGACGGCCGCGTGGTGAGCTGTGACGAGCAGCACTTCGCCGATCTCTTCTGGGCGCTGCGCGGCGCCGGTGGTTGCCGGTTCGGAATCGTCACGAGGCTGCGGCTGAAGACCGTGCCGGCTCCCGCGACCACCTGCTTCGAGCTTCGCTGGCCGGAGTCGGCGGCAACCGAAATCGCCGACGCGTGGCAGCACTGGGCGCCCGACGCCGACGACGGCATCGCCGCGAGCCTGCTCCTCACGGCCGGCTCAGATCCCCACCAGCCGCTGGCCGTGCGGGTATTCGGCGCCGCCACCGGCCGGGACCCGGACCCTCGCCCCGAGCTTGACCGGCTTGTGGCGCGTGTGGGGCTCGATCCCGAATCGGCGACCTTCGTTGAGCTGCCGTATCGCCAGGCCAAGCGCCATCTCGCGGAGCAGGACGCCGGCTCGCAGCCGGGGCCCGAGAACGGCCACCTGTTCGCCAAGTCCGAGTTCTTCCGCTCACCGCTCGATCGGGAAGCGATCGCCGCGCTTGTCGCTCACCTGATTGCCGACCGCGTGCCGGGTCAGGCCCGCGAGCTTGACTTCAGCCCCTGGGGCGGCGCCTACAACCGCATCCCGGCGTTCGCCACGGCCTTCGTCCACCGCCGAGAGCGCTTCCTGCTCAAGCATGAGGTCGTCACCGAGCCCGAGAGAGCGACGGTGGGTCGCCGCTGGCTGGCGGGCTCGTGGACCCTCGCGCATCGGCCCGGCGAGGGCGGTGCTTATCCGAACTTCCCGGACGCCGATCTCAACCCGTGGGATCGCTCCTACCACGGCGCCAACCTCGAGCGCGTTCGCCGCATCAAGGCGATCTACGACCCGGACGAGCTTCTGTCGACCGCCGGCCCACGCCCAGGAGGCTCGTGAGATCGCCGCGCGGGCCGGCCTTGGTCCAGCGGGCGCGGCGCTACTTCTGGAACACCGGCACGCTGACGTTGCGGAAGTGGTTGGCCCGCTCCTGGATCGTGGGCACGTTCTGCGTCCAGATTCCGAAGTGGACATCGCGGATCACATTTCCGCGGACCACGGTGCCACGCAGCGGACTGACGGCGCTGAACACCAGGATCCCAGTGGTGTCGGTGTCCCCCGCGTCCGGATCGCCCCCGAGGTTGTCGTTGCGCACGAGGTTCTTGATGATCCGGTTGTGGTTGAGGTAGTCGCCCGGCGCATGGCTGTGGAGCGTGATCCCGGACAGGTTGTTGCCGTTGGCGGTGTTGGCCATGATCAGGTTGGAGTAGACAGCCGTGCCGGGGCCGGCCGTGGCAAGCAGGATGCCGGCGCCCTCCCCGCGAAGGCCGTTGGCGTCGGAGAGGTTGCGCGTGATCGTGTTCTTGTAGATCCCCGCGACCTTGGGCATCGGCGTGCCTGACTGCACCGCTTTGTCGTTGTGGCCCGCGATCGTGATCCCGCAGTCGTACGGGTTGCGGTAGACGCGGTTGCGCGACACGACGTTGTGCGCAGTCGGCCCGAACTCGTCGGTCAGCAGGATGCCGCCGGCATTCTTCGTCACGCGGTTGCCGAGCACGCGCGAGCGCGTGACCGACATCAGGTGCACGCCCTCGCCGCAATCGCCCGGCACCTCGCCCTGCGGGGCGCACTCGCCAGTGGGCTGTGGGGCGGCGGCGCCGAGGTCGTTCTGGCGCACGATGTTGCTCCGGATCGTCACGCGCCTGGTGTTCATCGCCAGGATCCCCTCCTGGTCGGCGCGCTCTACGACGAAGCCGCGCACGACCGAGCGCGCGGCGCCTTCCCCGCTGATGAGAATCCCGTTGGTCTGCCCCGTGGCATCGATCACCGGGCGGTGCACGCCGATAAGTCGCAGGCGCTTGTCGATCTTGACCTGCTCCGTGTAGGCGCCGCGGCGGACGATCACCGTGCTCCGCGACGGCGCGGCGGAAACCGCGTGCCCGATCGTCTTGCAGGGTTGTCTGCGGGTGCAGTTTTGGGAGTCGCTCCCGTGGGGCGACACGTAGAAGGCCCGCTGGCGGGCCAGCGCGCCGCTTGGCAGGGCGGCGGCGAGCAGGCAGGCCGCGGAGGCGACAACGAGGTGGGTCCGCCGGGGGCGGAACGCGAGTAGGCGCATCAGCACACTCCTAAAAGCGCAGGATTTGGGCCCGATGCGCGGTTAACCCGAGGGACCCGGCGCGGTTGCGCTCCCCGGCGGCGACTGTCCGCATGCATACCTCCCAGGCGCTGTGGAACGAGGAAGTTCAGGCCCTGGCCGGCTCGCGCACGGGCTCCACCGCCACCTCGAGGCCGTGCACCGTGGTGCTCGCTCCCATGTCGCTCGGCCGGGCCAGCGTGAGCGCGTTGACGTTCGCGCTGCCCCGCTCCCGCTTGGGCCAGCGTCCCTTCGGCATCAGGCCGACGCCGGCGGGCACATCGCCGGTGACCCGCACAGGCACCACCAGGCTGCCGGCGTCGCTACTCACGCGCGCGAGCTCGCCGTCGGCCAAGCCGAGCGCGACGGCGTCGGCCTCGCTGATCCCGAGCGTCAGCTCACCGTCGCGCCGCGTGACCTTCGCGTCGTTCGAGAAGCTCGAGTTGAGCGACCACGGCGACGCGGGTGACAGCAGCCGCAGCCGCCCAGGCGCCGGGCCCGGGTCGGCGTGCGGGCGTGGCAGGCGGCCGTGGCCGTCCGCAGCGGCCGCCTCCGACGCCAGCTCCACGCGGCCGCTCGGAGTCGGAAAGCGGCGGTCCGCGAACTGGATCGCCGGGCGATCGCCCGGGGTCCAGACGGTGCCGCGCTCGGCCAGGCCGGCAAAGTCCATGCCGGCCTGAGAGCCCGCCAGCAGGCGGGCGATGATCTGCTCGTCGGGCTCGTGCAACGTCCGATCGTCGCGGCCGAGCGCCGCGGCCACGCGGCGGAAGATCTCGCTGTTGGAAAGCGCCTGGCCCGGCGGATCCACGGCCTTCACCTGTGCCGCCACCGCCCGGTGGAAGTAGGGCACTACGAGGTCGTCGAACTCGAGCCAGCTCGCGGCCGGCAGAACGACGTCGGCCAGGTCGGCGGTGTCGGTGGGAAACACCTCCGCCACCACCGTGAAGAGGTCCTCCCGCTCGAGCGCCCGCCGGAGCCGCGCCTGCTCGGGGCAGGACGCCGCCGGGTTCGCGTTCCAGCACACCAGTGCACGCGAGCGCGCCCGGTCCTCCATGTGCGCGGGCAGGTCCATGTGCGAGATCGGCGGCGGCACGTCCGGATACGCGCCCACCCCGGCGAGGTAGTCCTCGTCGATCCCGCGGTTCTCGGCGCCGTTCAGATACAGGAAGCCGCCGCCCGGCCGCCCGAGGCTTCCGGTCACCGCCGGGAGCGCCGCCACCGCGCGCACCACGTTGCCGCCCGTGGGCTGGCGCTGGAGCCCCTGGCCGATCCAGAGCAGCGACGGGCCGCCACCGTAGAGGTGCGCCGCGCGCTCGACATCTGCGGCCGGCACGCCCGTCTGCGCCTCGGTCCAGTCGGGCGTGCAGGTGGCCGCCAGGTCGCGCAGCTCCTCCCAGCCGAGCGCGTGCTCGGACAGGAACTGTTCGTCCGCGAGGCCGTCGCGCGCGAGCACGTGCACGAGGCCGAACGCGAGCGCCGCGTCGCCGCCCGGGAAGGGCTGGAGGTGAAGGTCGGCCTGGGCGGCGGTCTCGGTGCGCAGGGGGTCGACCACCACCACCGGGGCGGGCGCCTCAGGCAGCCAGTGGTCGTGCTGGTGCGGTGCGGACGCCGACGGGTTGGCGCCCCAAACGAGGATGCAGGCGGCATCCGGCGCGGTACGCGGGTCGAAGCCGTCGAGCGAGGTGCCGTAGACGTAGCCGAGGGCGGCGTGGCCCGCGTCGTTGCAGATCGTGTCGGGCGCCACCTCGGTCGCGCCGAGGCAGCGCATCAGCCGCATCGGGAAGAAGTAGGCGAGCAGGGAGAACGTGCCGGTGTAGTGCACGTAGGTGATGGCCTCGCCGCCGTGCTCGCTCACGATCCCGCCGAGCCTCTCGGACACGAGCGCCAGCGCCTCGTCCCAGCTCACCTCATCGAACTGCCCCGCGCCCTTCGGGCCGCTGCGCACCAGCGGCGCGGTCACCCTCGCGGCCGGATCCAGGAAGACACCGTTGTAGGCGAGCGTGCACTTGCGGCACAGCTTGCCGCGGCTCACGGGGTGGTCGGGATCGCCGCGCACGTGGGTGATGCGACCGTCCGACACGCGCACCAGCGCGCCGCATGCGTCGTAGCAGTCCCGCGGGCAGGTGGTCCGCACGTCGTGCTGCTCGACTGCCATGAGCGGCATCCTCTCCCACCGCGGCGAGCCCGACAAGTCGCCCGCCTCAAAGTCCGCCAGAGGATGAGGCGAATGCCCCATGTGCTCGGGCCTGCGCGCGCGTACGGTCGGCGCATGACGATGTCGACTTGTTCAGGAGGGCGATGACATGAGCGTCTGGGGCCGCGTCTTTGCGGCGATCTACGACCGCGTGCTGGCGCCGACCGAGAAGGCCGGCCTGAGCGCCCACCGGCAGGCGCTGCTGGGCGAGGCGCAGGGCGACGTGCTCGAGATCGGAGGCGGCACGGGCGCCAACCTGCGGTTCTACGGGGAAGGCGTGCGGACGCTGACGATCACCGAGCCGGAGGAGCCAATGGTCCGCGGCCTCAAGCCGCGGATCAAGCAATGCGTGCCAGACGCGAAGTTCCCGCGCGCACCCGTGGAGGATCTGCCCTTCCCGGACCCGAGGTTCGACAGCGCCGTGTCGACGCTCGTGCTGTGCACGGTCGACGATCAGCCGCGAGCGCTGCGCGAGCTCCGGCGCGTGCTGCGCCCCGGCGGCAAGCTGCTCTTCATCGAGCACGTCCGCTCGGACGAGCCGCGGCTCGCGCGCTGGCGGGACCGGATGCTCCCGCTGAACGTCCGCTTCGCCCACGGCTGCCACTGCAACCGCCCCACGCTTGACGGGCTCTCGAGCGCCGGATTCGAGGTCACCCGGCTCGAGCGGGACACCATGAAGCACGTGCCGCCTGTCATTCGCCCCCTGGTCGTGGGAGTGGCGGAGGCGGGGGCGAGGTCTGAGCCGGAGAGTCCTCCTCCTGACAATCCGGTTTGTTGCTGGCGCGCCGGCGGTCTAGGCTCTGCGCGTTCGATGGCTGGGAGGCGCCCGGGACCAGAGAGCGAGGCGCAGAGATGGGCCGGACGTCCTTCTGCCGCGGAGCCGGTGTCGGCAACCCTGGAAACCGCGCCACACGCCTGGCTCTCGCCTTCAGCACGATTCTGGCCCTGCTGGTCTGCGGCAGCGCAAGCGCGGAAGCCGCCACCCTAAGGGGAACGGTCAAGAGCGGCAGCAGGCCGATCGGCCGCGCGCCCGTAACACTGTTCAAGACGACCGTGGGGAACGGGCCGGTGGCCATCGGCCACGACAGGACCAACGGTCGGGGGCGGTTCTCGATCCGCTACCGCCCGCCGGGTCGCGCCAAGGCTGTCCTCTACGTGGTCAGCGGCGTGCCCGGGACGAGCAGGCGCCGTGCCGTGCGGCTGGCGACCCTGCTGAGCAGCCCTCACCACGAGTCCCGCGTGCGGCTAAACGAGCGCACGACCGTCGCCGCCGCCTTCGCCGAGGCCCAGTTCATCTCGGGCTGGCGCATCCGCGATCTAACGCCGGGAACGCAGAACGCGACGATGATGGCCCACAATCTCGCCGATCCCCGGACCGGCCGGGCCGCAGACGTCCTCCGCAGCCCGCCCAACGGGTCGCGCACACCGACGCGCGCGACCTTCAACTCGCTGGCGAACATGCTGGCCGGCTGCGCCCGCCACGAGTCCAGGTGCAGGCGGCTGTTCAATGCCACGAGGGTCCCGGGCGAGCGGAGGGCTCACGGCACCCTCGAGGCCTTCGCAGATGTGGCGCGCAACCCGGGCATCCACGTGCTGCGGCTCTACCGGCTCTCCAGGTCGGGCCCGAGGCCCTACCGGCCGGCGCTCGTCAAGGCCGACCGGCCGAACAACTGGGCGCTCTTCCTACGCTTCGTGGGCGACGGAAGCTCGCTCGACGGGCCCGGCAACATCGCCTTCGACGCGAAGGGCAACGCCTGGGTGGCCAACAACTATGCCTTCAGCCGCGATCCAACGGAGGCGGTCTGCGGCGGCAAGATCGTCGCGGTCTTCCGGCCTGACGGCAGCTACGCGCCCTTCTCCCCGATCCAGGCCGGCGGCATCAGCGGAAGCGGCTACGGGGTCACCTTCGACCCCTCAGGCAGCATCTGGGTCGGCAACTTCGGCTTCGCTGCGCCGCCCCCCGGCTGCGCGACGGACATGCAGCCGCCGCACAACAGCGTCTCCAAGTTCCTTCCGGACGGAACGCCGCTGTCAGGCCCCGACGGAATCACCGCGGGCAACCTGAGCTGGCCGCAGGGCACGGTCTCCAACGACAGGGGCGACATCTGGATTGCCAACTGCGGCCCCTACGCCGATCCGCTCAGCCAGACCGCGCCGCACGACAGCTTCACGATCTACCCGGGCGGCGATCCGGCGCAGGCCAAGACCATCCAGGACCCGAACCTGGACAAACCGTTCGACATCGCCTTCAACAAGCAGGGCATCGCGTTCGTCAGCAGCACCCTGAGCGACAAGGTCGGCATGTACCACCCCGACGGCACCCCGACCGCGCGATCGCCGATCACCGGCGGTGGCCTGAACTACCCGATGGGCGTGGCCAGCGACACGCGCGGCGACATCTGGGTCGCGAACTCGGGGCTGATCAATCTCCCATGCCCGGGCAACACCCTCAGCTTCGCGAACCGGGGCGGATCGGTCACCCTGATCAGCCCGGACGGCCGCGTGCTGAGCCCGAGCAAGGGCTTCACCGGTGGTGGTGCGAAGGTCCCGTGGGGGATCGCGGTCGACGGGGACAACAACGTCTGGGTCAGCAACTTCGCCGGCAGGCGGGTGACCGAGTTCTGCGGCGTCCGCGCGAGCTGCCCGAAGGGCAAGCGCGCTGGCGACCCGATCTCGCCAAATGACGGATACGGCTTCCCCGGGTTCCAGCGGAACACGGCGGTCGAGATCGATCCGTCCGGCAACGTCTGGATCACCAACAACTGGAAGCGGATCGCGATCCAGAGAAACCCGGGCGGCTACCACATGATCATCATGGTCGGCGGCGCTGCGCCGTTGAAGACGCCGCTGATCGGCCAGCCACAGCCGCTGAGGTAGCCCTGGCGCAGGCCGGGACTCAAACCTCGCGCAGCCCGCGAGTGCGCTCTCGGCAGGCCTCTCGGATGCGCTCTGCCACTTCGGGCATGTCGCGCGCGAGCGTGCGGAATGCACGGTCAGTCATCACTACCGCGGTCATCGGGGTGGCGGCGACGACCGACGCATTACGGCGTACGTCGCCGAGCAGCGCCATCTCGCCGAAGAAGTCGCCCGGCCCCAGTTCGGCGAGCTGCTGGCCGTCGCGCACGACCTCTGCGGTCCCCTTCTCGATCACGAAGAACTCATAGCCGAAGCGACCTTCGCTTACGAGCTTCGTCCCAGCGTCAACATCGATCTCGTCGGCCTGGCGGGCGACCTCCTCGCGCTCGCGTCGGGACAGTCCGGCGAAGAGCTCGATGGTTTCCAGGTGAGTCGCATTCATGACGACTCCTTTCGTGCGGGTTAGACGGCGATGCCGCTCAGCATCGCCGCGCGTCATACCGGCGTGGCGTGAAGAGCGTCCGCGACTCCCAGCGCTCGCGCCAGGCAGGCGCAAGGTCATTCGCTCGCTCTAGGATCACGAAGCGCGGGCCGCCGGGGCGAGGTAGTAACCGATCGACAGGCCCGCCTGGCCGCCGCCAATGACGACCACGTCGTAGTGACTGGAGCTGGTCACCGTGCGACCCCCTTCTGCGTGATGCCTGCGCGGGTGGGGCAGAGCCAATCGCGTGGATCAATGTAACTGACGGGGTCATGGCGAAACAACCTTTCGCGGTCTGTTGATGCCAGGACGGTGTCAACGTGGGAAGCCGATCACGACGCTGGGCGAGCGCGTGCTTCGGCATCTCGGCGGTCGCCTCGCGACGCGCGCCAGGCGTCGTGTGCTGGTAGGAGGCCACCGATGACAACGCTTCGCCACGGGAGCGAAGAGGGAGCCATGCCGATCCCGGCGAGCAAGAGGGGCGGGACGAGCCGACCTACGCGGTGCTCGGGCGGGCTCGAGACGGGCCAACACGCGAGTTGGGATCACGTCCTCACTCCGGGTTCGGCGTCATGGAGCCAAAGCTCCCTCGACAGTAAGCGCGCCCGAGAGGATTCGAACCTCTGACCTTCGGTTCCGTAGACCGACGCTCTATCCAGCTGAGCTACGGGCGCCTGCAGGCGAGAAGCCTGTCTTGTAGCCGATGCGCGCCCTTCCCACAGGAGAACCGGGCGCCAATCGGCCTCTCATCGTAGCGACCTGCCGCGGGCCTGCGGCTTAGCGCGACGGTCCAACGAATTTGGCGCGTCCACAGTGCGTCTGTCCGCCGGGACTGGGTAGGACGGGTGCCGTACCCCGGTTCTCATTGAGGAGGCATGGATGGCCACCAACCAGAAGAAGAAGACCAGCGCATCGCGGTCAACCGCCGCGAAGAACAGCTCAAAGACCAGAAACGGCAGCGCAAAGGCCAAAAACTCAGGAGCGGGCTCACACTCCACGGCCGCGCGGAAGAGGTCGACGTCACGCTCCCGCAGTCGTCCGACCGCTCAGAGCAAGAGCCAGAACGGCGCCGTGCAGACGGTCGAGTCCGCCGCTACGAAAGCGTGGAAGGGCGCCGGGACGGCGGGTCGTGCTGCCGTTGGGGCAGTCGCGGGTACCGCGGCGCTCGGTCTCGCGGGACGCGCCATCGTCAAACGGGCGCGCCGCCCGCGCGTGCTGGGGGTTCCGCTTCCCCGAATGGGACGGAAGCTCACGGTCAAGAACGTCGGCAAGCAGATCAGCAACGTCGCCGAGCAGCTCGAGCACACGGGCGACGATCTGCGGAAGGTGAGCGCGCAGGCGAAGAAGGTCGGCGACTCGCTGTCCTAGGAGCACGAGATGGCACAGGCGAACAGCCGCCAGAGCGGTTCTCGTTCGGAGTCCGTCGCCGAGCTGGCCCAGAAAGCGAAAGTGCCCGCGATCACTGCCGGGACGGCGGCCGCCGGGCTGGCCGGTGGCGTCCTGATCGGGCGTGCCACCCGATCACGTGGGCGGTGGGGTCACCGGAACGGAATCGGCGAGGTCGCGAAGCAGCTCGGCCGGGCGGGCAAGAGCGCCGGAGAGCTGGCGATTGAGATGCGGCGGATGCGTGACCAGGCCAGTGAGGCGAGGCGCCAGTCACCTATCGAAGTAGTGCTCAGCGGCCTCACGTCGCGGCGCCTGCCGCGCCGCTGACCGCCTAGCACGCGGGTTTTGCGGGAGCGTCCGGCCCCGCCGCCGGCGTTCCGCCGCGATCCATGCAACAGTTCCCGGGTTCCTGCCCTCACCGTTCTGGGTAGGAAAAGCTGTCACCGGCTTGGGGCGATTAAAGCCGGTGCCGATACAGAACCTGATGCTTGCTGACGGATCACAGCTCAGGCGAGTCTTCGCGCTCGCGTTGACGAGTGCCGTGCTCGCGGCCTCGATCGTCGTGGCCACGCTGCCCGGCCGCGCGCACGCTGCCCGCAAGGCGATCCTGCCGGTCACGCCCAATTCCTTCGTAGGCGTGGTGAGCGACGAGACGTTCGCCGCCCTCGGCTCCGGCAGCTCGTCCTACATCGACAGCATCCGCGCCACCGGCGTGGGCCTGCTGCGGCAGAAGTTCGACTGGGACTTCCTCACCTTCGGGCAGGGGCCGAACAACATCAACTGGTCCTATCTCGACAACTTCATGACGGCGATGGCCCAGGAGGGCATCACGGTGATGCCGGTGCTGTTCGATCCGCCGCCCTCCATCACCACCGCGCCGGCCCAGGGCGCCATCCGCGGCAACTACCCGCCGGCCGACCTCGGCGCGATCGGCGATTTCGGTGCGATGCTCGCCTCCCACTACGGCACGAACGGCTCGTTCTGGGCCGAGAACCCGCAGCTTCCGCGCCACCCGATCACCGCCTGGCAGATCTGGAACGAGCCCAACCTGCCCGTCTACTGGCAGCCGCGCCCGAGCGCCGCGGCCTACGTGCAGATGCTGCGCGCCGCCTCCCAGAAGATCAAGGCTGTGGATCCCAACGCTGAGATCATCACCGCAGGCATCCCCGACAGCCGCATCAAGGGCTCGATCCCGCTGCTGCGCTACGTCAAGCAGATGTACCGCGCGGGTGCCGCCGGCTCGTTCGACACGCTGGCCGTGAACGGCTACGCGCCCACCGGCAAGGGCGTGATCCAGCTGATGACCCACATCCGCAGGGTGCTGAACAGCTACGGCGGCAAGAAGACCGGACTGCGCGTGAGCGAGTTCGGCTGGGCCGACCGCGGGCCGGAGCGTCCCAAGGGCCGCTTCACCGTTGGCAAGAAGCAGGGCCCGTACACCTACCAGGCGATCCGCGGCCTCTGGAAGGCGCGCAAGAAGCTCAAGCTGCGCGGCGTCGTCTACTACGACTGGCGCGACCAGCCTGTGTACGCCGGCGGCAAGAACTTCTGGGGCCTGCACACCGGCCTGCTGACCATCAACGGCCACGCCAAGCCGGCTCTGCGCTGGTTCAAGAAGGCCGTTCGCTCGCTGCGGTAGAGCCGGCTCCTTCAACGAATTTCCGTGAGATAGAGCGCGGCCGGGCGGGGCGTGGGCTCCGGCTGGGCGCGAGGCGGGCGGGGTGACTAATCCGGTCCTGGGCGTCTGTGTGGCGGCGCCGCGGGTCGGGCCAATCTCCATCACGTGTCACGTTTCCCTCGCTATACAAGGGAAAAGTGACACGCGTGCTGGAACGAGAGCCCCACTCCACCCAGCCCATCCCTTGTTGCTGCAGTAAGCGCGCCGCGAAGCAGCCGAGCATCGTCCTTGCCCCGATCTCACCCGGGAAGCGACACCCAGGCTGTTGCTAGACAACAGCTAGATGACACGGTACCCGGCCTGGTTCCCCTCACCGCTGCCGTAACCGCCCCGATAGCGCGCCCGCACCAGAGCGCACATCGAGCGCCGTTGTCACACCGATATCTGTTGAAGGAGCGCCGGCTAGCGTTTCTTCGCGCGCTTGACGATCCTGAACTTCACCGACGCGCCCCTGCCGCCCGCCGGCGTGCCAGTGAGCCGGTAGCTGCCGGGCCTGAGCGCCCGCCGCCGAACGCGTCCGCTGAAGTGAGCGCTGTTGGAACCGGCGCTGGACGCACGCTTGAAGCTCCCCTTCACCAGCACCGCCCGCGTGCAGCGCTTGCCGCGCCTGTGCTTGCGGCTGCGCTTCACGCAGTGGCGCCCCGCGCGCACGCCCGGCAGCAGGCGCCGCACCCGGAACGTGACCGGGGCGGCGCTCGAGAGCCGGTAGCGAATGCGCGCGCCCGTGCGGGTCCTCGACAGGCTCGCGCCCGAGCGGGCGGCGGCGAACGCCGCGGGCGTCAGCTTGAGCGCGCTCAGCTTGGGCTTGGCGGCGGCGCCGGCGGCGGCGGCGGTGGTGAACGTGCGGTCGGCGCCCAGGCCGAGGCCGAGCGAGTTGGTGGCCCTGAACGAGTAGTGGTACGTGGTGCCGGGAGCGAGCCCGCCGAGCACAGTGGCGACGGGCTAGTCGGACCCGGACGCGTTGAGCGGAGAGTCGGTGGTGCTCGCGCCATAGGCCGAAGTGGGGCCATAGACCACGTTCCACGTGGCTGAGTCGCCGCCCGTATTGACAAGCCCGGCGAGCGTGGCCGTGGTGGCGGTGATCGCGCTGGCATCGCCCGTGGCGGCCGTGGGAGCGACGAGGCGCTCGAACGCGCCGAGGTCGCGCGCGCCGTTGATGATGCGCGGGTGACCGTCGAAGTCGAACGGCGACTCGAGCGCGCCGAGCGGTGCGGGATCCTGGTCGATCAGCGGCGAGCCGGCCGTGAGGTGGTAGTCGCCAGAGCCCGGTGCGACGAACTGCGGATCGACGTTGTCGTAGACATGCGTGGATGTCAGACTGCCCGGCCCGCCCAGGTCGTTGACCGCGGCCACGCTGTAGTCGTTGTAGTCGGCGACGATGCTCGCCGGATGCGTGGCCGTGGAGTCGCGCTCGAGGCTGGTGGTGAAGCCGCGGATGATGGAGTGGCTGAGGCTGAGCGTGGCGTTGGGGCTCACGTGGTTGAACGCCTGAACCCCCAGGCCGCCGCTGCCGGGGCCGATCAGAGTCAGATGATTGGCCCTGAGCACGGTGGTGCCAGGGCCCGAGGCGGACAGGTCGAGGCCTGTCGAGCCGCTCGAGAAGGTCATGAGGCTGTCCTCGATCGTGATCGTCGACGAGCCGCCCGCATCCACCCCGAGGCCCGTGTCGACAACCCGCAAGCGCTGTATGGCCGTGGTACTCGAGCTCTGGCTGTTCACCCCACTCGAGCAGTGGGTGAGCAGGTCGTCCGTGATCGTCGCCGTGGCGGTGCCGAGCTGTATGCAGGCCCCGCCGGACGCCACGTCGATGGTGCTGTGGGTGAGCGCGCCGACGCCGGCCAGCGTGAGGCCGGTGGGGTGGTAGCTCCCGGCGTCGCCGTCGATGACCACGTCGTCGAGCGTGCCGCCGCTCTGCAGCGTCACGCCGGCCACGACGCTGGCCGAGAAGAAGGACAGGTGCACGCGGAGGTGGCTCAGCGAGAGCTTTCCGGTGCCCGAGCCGTAGAGCACCTTTGTATTCGCTCCCGCCGTGGCGCGCCGCAGTGTGGTGCTTCCGGTGCCCGCGCCGACGAGCGACACCGGGTCGCTGCCGGCGTAGGTCATGTTGTCCTGGCTGTAGGTGGCGGCGCCGAGCTGGATCGTGTCGTCCACGCCGTTGCCCGCCACACCGGTGAGGGCCGCCTGCACGGTGGCGAAGGTGTGCGGCGCATCGCAGCCGGTGGCCGGCGTAACGCAGTAGGTGTCAGCGCGCGCAAGGGAGCCAGACAGGGAGAAGAGAAGGAGCGCCCCCGCTACGGCGAGCCCACGCACCATGGCCATGCGGCCACGGTACTCCCGGTGTCAGACGGCGGGCGCCTAGACAGCGGCGCCCGGCACGCCCTCTTCGCCGAGCACGTCGTCGTCGCGCCCGCCGGACCGCGGACGGTCGCCGTTGGCCTCGGCCGGAGCAGGGACGTCCGCGTCCTCGCCCAGCTCGCCCGGGCGCCAGCGCGTCTTCGGCGCCACCTCGCTGAGGCTGATGCGGTCGCGATGCTCGCGGATCACGTTGAGCATCGAGAAGATCAGCTCGTCGCCGAGGTAGTGCGGCTCGAGACCAAGCTGCATGAGCTTGTCGTTGACCGCGCGGTAGTAGTGCTGCTCGGCCTCCACGCGTGGGTTCGGGTAGTGGCGGACCGTTGCGTCGAGGCCGACCTCGCTGGCGCAGCGCTGCACGAGGTGCGCCAGCTCGAGCACCGAGAACTGCTCGGTGAACTGGTTGAAGACGCGGAACTCGCCGGGCGCGGCCGGATGCGTGGCCGCGATCTCCACGCACTGGAGCGTGTCGCGGATGTTGAGGAAGCCGCGCGTCTGGCCGCCCTCGCCGTAGACGGTGATCGGGTGACCGACGATCGCCTGGACGCAGAAGCGGTTGAGCGCGGTGCCGAACACCTCGTCGTAGTCGAAGCGGGTGGCGAGCCGCGGGTCGAGCGAGGTCTCGTCGGTCTCGATGCCGTACACCACGCCCTGATTGAGGTCCGTCGCGCGCAGGCCCCACACCCGGCAGGCGAAGTGCAGGTTGTGCGAGTCGTGCACCTTCGACAGGTGGTACAGCGAACCCGGCAGCTTCGGGTAGGGAAGGACATCGGAGCGACCCTTGTGGTGGATCTCGATGTAGCCCTCTTCGATGTCGATGTTGGGCGTGCCGTACTCGCCCATCGTGCCGAGCTTGACGATGTGGCAGTCCGGCACGTGCTCGCGGATCGCGAACATCAGGTTGAGCGTGCCGATCACGTTCGTCTGCTGGGTGAGCACCGCGTGGTGGCGCGACTTCATCGAGAATGGCGCGGACGGCTGCTCCGCGTAGTGGATCACCACGTCGGGCAGCAGCTCGCCGACCACGCGGTCGAGGAAGTCGCCCTCGTGGACGCTGCCTACGTAAGACTTGATGCGGCGGCCCGAGTGCTCCTCCCAGGCGGAGATGCGCTCCTCGAGGGACGCGATCGGGGTCAGCGAATCCGTGGATTGCTGAAGGTGCCAGTAGCGGCGCGCGAAGTTGTCGACAAGGGCAACATCATGTCCCCGAGCCGAAAAGCGAAGGGCGGTCGGCCAGCCAAGGTAGCCGTCCCCGCCCAGAATCAGGACTTGCACAGGCGTGACAATACCGACGGAACGCGTTTTGCAAACGCATGGTCACGCTGTCATTTACAAGAATCTTCGTCATCCTCAGCAGTCTCACGGCATGCTGACCGCCTCGGCAGCCCCCATCCCTGACCCCTCTTGACCCAGACACTGGAACATCTCGACGTCGCCCTGCCCGACCTCGACGGACGCGTCCGCGACGGCATTCTCGTGATCATCCCGGCCTACAACGAGGGCGAGAACGTGGGCGCCGTGGTGTCGCGCGTGCCCGACCGGGTGTGCGGCCTGGCCACCACCGTGCTGGTGGTGGACGACGGCTCGGGCGACGGCACCGTCGAGGCGGCGGAGGCCGCCGGGCGCCGTGGTGGCACGCCACCTGCGCAACCGCGGCGGCGGCGCGGCCCTGCGCACCGGCTACGCCCTGGCCGCCGAGGCCGGCGCCGCGCTGGTGGTCACGCTCGACGCCGACGGCCAGCACCTGCCAGAGGAGATGCCGCGCCTCGTGCGCCCGATCGTGGCCGGCCGCGCAGACGCCGTCAACGGCTCGCGCACGCTCGGCAGCGCCGACCCCAACACCTTCTCCCGCGAGCTCGGGCTGCGCGTGTTCAACCGCGTGCTCACCACCGTCACCCGCACCGAGATCACCGACTGCTCGAGCGGCTACCGCGCGATCAAGGCCGACTCGCTCGCCAAGCTCGACCTGCGCCAGGAGCAGTTCCACGCGTCCGAGTTCCTGATCGAGGCGTCCAAGCGCGGGCTGCGCCTCGAGGAGGTGCCGATCACCGTGGCCTCCCGCATGCACGGCGAGACCAAGAAGCCGGCCACGCTCGGCTACGGCCTCGGCTTCACCAAGGCGATCGTGCGTACCTGGCTGCGCTAGGCGCCGAGCCGGTACCAGTCCACGTAGCGGCCGCAGGCACGGCGCAGCGGCATCGTGCGGCCGGGACGGTCCGTACGCGTGGCGGCCACGGCGCCCAGCGTGCCGTTCTGGAACGAGTCGAGCGCGCGCGTGTGCCCCTTGGCGCCCAGCAGCCGGCCGAACGCCGGGCAGCTTGGTCGACGCTCGCGGCGACGGTCGACAGGCGCCCCGCCGCTGACGGCACCGTGCCCACATTGAAGAAGGCGCCCATGCGGGCGAGATTGCCCGGCAGCTTCGCGCTCACGCCCCCCGCCCTGACCGTCGACCGGCTCGCGCGACACGTACTGGAGCGAGATCTCCCAGTCACCGGGCGGTAGCTGCAGCCGCTGGCTGGCGGAGTCGCCCGCGCCCTTGACGTCGCTCGACCAGTCGCTTGGGCCGGACACCACCGGCTCCGGGATCACGTGAGCGATCCCGCGCCGGCGCGACAGCGCGCGCCCCTCCGCGGTGGTGCAGTCGAGCGTCGCGCCTGGGCGCCCGGCCTCGAGGAGCACGCTGCGCGGCGGCGTGGGCCCGTTGCGCTCCCAGAGCAGGTACTGCGCGGTGCGATCGGCGAGCCTGAAGTTGGGCGGGGCCTGGCTGGCGAACGCCGTGTTCGACGTGACCACGTACTTGAAGCCGCTGAGCGTGGCTGAGGTGAACGAGTCGAAGTCGGTTGCCTGCCCGGGCGCCCAGTGCTTCTCCTTCCGCAGTGGCACGAGCAGCGGCGTGTAGAGAAAGCGGAAGCGCCCCACCACCCCGTCGCGCAGCTCCCAGAGCGCGAAGTCGTCGTCGAAGTTCGCGATCGTGCGCTCGCCCTTGATCTCCTGGCGGAAGCTGCCGAGCTGGTCCCAGGTGGAGGTCGGGCCAACGGGCGCGTCGCGCAGCGCGAGGAAGCTCGACCCGCCCGCGAGCAACACCACCGCCGCCGCCAGCGGCAGCACGCAGGCGCTCGATGCCCGGCCGCGCGAAGCGCAGCTCGCGGCGCGGCGCGAGCAGGCCGCTCACGATCAGCAGCATTACGAGCGGCGACATGATCGCGAGGCCCTTGGCCGCGTTGTAGGGGTTCTTCGTCTTCGAGGCCACGAACCACACCACCACCGCGCCCACGAGCGCGGCCGGCACGGTCACGTCCTCTTCGCGCCACCATTCGAGCAGCGCCCACACGAGCGCCGCGCCCGCCAGCACGATGCCGATCACGGTGAGCCAGCGCGGGTGGGGATCGAAGCGGAAGTCGGAGGCGAGCCATACCCCCAGCGTCTGCGCGGCGGTGATCGGGTGATCGAGGTTGCCGAGGCCGGCGGGCGGCTCGTTGGCGTAGTGCGAGCTGGCGAAGTGCCATATGCGCGTGATGTCCGGCAGCACGGCAACCGCGAAGGCGAGCGCTCCCGCCGCCAGCGGCCACACCGCGTCGCGCACCAGGTAATAGCCGCGGGCCGCGAAGCCCGGGCCGCCGCGCACCGCCGTGGCCACCCAGGCCACGCCAAGCGCCGCCAGCGGCCAGTAAACGCCCGGGTAGCTGTAGGTGTAAACCGTGCCCGCAGCGATCACGCCGAGCGGCACCGCCTGCCGCGCCTGTGGCCAGTGCAGCTCGCCGGCGAACTCGCGCAGGCCGAGTACGAACGCCACCAGCAACATCCCCTCGATCGTCTCCTTGAAGGCACCCTGCGCGTAGTAGGACACGGCCATGTAGGCGAAGCCCACGAGCAGCGCGCCGATGAAGCGCGGCCCGCGCGAGAGCCGGTCGAGTCCGCCGAACGCCGCCAGCGCCGTGAGCGCCGGCACCACCATCATCACCGCGGTGAAGGCCTGCTCCACCGAGATGCCGAGCCCGGTGCCGAGCGCGCCGGCGAGCGCGTGCGGGCCGAGCGGGTAGCCGGGCTTGACGAGCATCACGTCCTGCTGGATCGCGTGCGACTGCAGCCAGTAGGACGCGCCCATGTGCACGGACATGTCGTTGTTGTCGCCCACGCCGAGCACGCCGAAGTGGCCGCTCACCGCGAATGGCAGTCCGACCAGCAGCAGCGACATGACCGCGACCAGGAAACCGTCCGTGGCCTCGATCGCGGGCGGGTACGGGTCCACGAACAGCACGAACCCGGACACGAGCACCAGCACGCCCAGCACCACCGCCGCGGTGATTGTTCGACCGGGCAGCCGCGCCGCGATCTCGCCCACGATCAAGAGCAGCGAGAAGCCGGCGGCGGGCGCGCAGAACGATCCGCGCTCCCAACCCGATAGCCGCCACAGCGCGAGCCCGATCACGACCGAGGCGGCGAGGATCACCACCGCGGCGGCGTAGGCCCCGAACACGTTGCGCAGGATAGTTGCGCATTGCTTCTCACCTCCATACCTGCGAGGGTGGACCGCGTGAGCCGAGTCTCTACTCGACGACTCGGCTCCCTGGTGGTCTGTGCGCTTTTCGCCGCCGCCGTGCCAGTCGCCTCAGCCGAGGCACGCCAACTCTCGGCCCCCAGGGCAACATTCAACGTCTCGTTCGAGGGCACCTACACCGCCACAGCCAGCGCCCCGATCTCCGACTGCTCAGCGTGGGCGCCGGATCCCAGCCAGGCCGAGGGCTTCTCGATCCAGTTCCACACCGTCACCGCGACTGCTACGGAGAACGGCACCTTCCACTCCACCAAGCCGGCTCGCCTCTCACTTGCCGGGCCCTACGGCAGCTTTCCCCTGACACCGGAAGGCGGCAAGAACGGGAAGACGGAAATCCCGATTCAACGCTCGAGCACCCTGCACGAAGGCGGGCGACCCGATGGCTGCGACGTCGGAGACTCACCCACGTCACCGCCACCGCCGGCCGCAAAGGACTGCGGCTCGCGATCGCTGCATCCGGGCTTCGCGGCCGGCAGCATTCACGGCGCGGCACACAACAGCTCGAAGGTGTCGATCCTGCCGGGCTTCTCCTTCAACGACCCCTTCCAAGCGTGTGGCGTGCCCGGCGGGGTGGTGTTCACCAACTTCCAGCAGAAGGCCATGGACGCGGCAATCCGAGCGGCCAGGCCGCGCGTGTCGCGATTGTTCAGCGGATCGAAGCGCATCATCGAGCGGGGCAGCGCCACGGTGCACGGAGTGGGCACCGACAAGGGCAGCGCGGCCACCTACACGATCACGATCAAGGTCACGCTCACCCGCACGAAGCTCGCTCGGGCCCGATTCGGCTAGCCGGCGAATTACAGGGCGACCCCCATTGCCTCGGGGATGGCCGGAGTGGGAGGATCGCCGGCGCATACTGGCTGACGATCGCCTCTACATCACCGACGGTGGGATCGAGACGGTGCTCATCTTCCACCACGGGATCGACCTGCCCTGCTTCGCCGCGTTCCCCCTCCTGGCGAACGAGGACCAGGTGGAGGTGCTTCGCGACTACTACGCGCAGTTCATCGGCATCGCCCGCGAGCACGGGGCGGGCATGCTCCTCGACACCGTCACCTGGCGCGCGAATCCCGACTGGGGTGAGCGGCTCGGCTACTCGCCCGACGACCTTGCCGACGCCAACCATCGCGCCGTGATCCTGGCCCGGCAGATTCGCGCCGACCATCCCGACGTCCCAATCCTCATCAACGGCTGCATCGGCCCGCGCGGTGACGCCTACTCGCCCGACGAGCTGATGTCCCTCGACGAGGCCGAGCGCTATCACTCGGTCCAGATCTCTGTGCTCGCCGAGGCCGGCGTGGACCTGATCACGGCGCTGACGATCACCAACGTCGGCGAAGCCATGGGCATCGTGAGCGCCGCCCGGTCGGCCGGGGTGCCCGTGGCGATCTCGTTCGTCGTGGAGACCGACGGCCGCCTGCCGAGCGGCCAGTCGCTGCGCGACGCGATCGAGGAGACCGATTCGACTACCGACTCGGCTGCCGCCTACTTCATGGTCAACTGCGCGCACCCGACCCACTTCTCCGGTGCCCTCGACGAGGGCCCGTGGCTCGAGCGCATCCGCGGCGTGCGCGCCAACGCCTCGACCAAGAGTCATGAGGAGCTCGACGAGTCGGACCAGCTCGACGAGGGCGATCCGGCGGACCTGGCGGCCGAGTATCAGCGTCTGATGCAGCGCCTGCCGGGGCTCACGGTGATCGGCGGCTGCTGCGGCACCGACCACCGGCACGTGGAGGCAGTCTGCGCCGCCTGCCTCCCGGTGTTCCGCGCCCCGGGCTAGAGCCGCATCGAGGTGTTCGCCGACGAGGGCGCGGGCGAGGCCTGCGCCCGCCTGCTCGCCTGACCTGCAGCGGAGAGGGCGGGATTCGAACCCGCGAGAGAGCTTGCGCCCCCTACTCGCTTAGCAGGCGAGTGCCTTCAGCCACTCGGCCACCTCTCCGGGAGACTTCGGGATTGTATGCGCCGAAGCGTAGCCCTCCCGATCGGCATCGTCGTGGCGATCTTGATCCTCGCGCTGGTGGTGAGCCAGCTCGTGCTGCCGCCCGTAGTCGCACGCGTGATCGAGCACCGGCTGACGAGGGACGGGGGCGGCGCGCACGTCTCGCTGCGCGCCTTCCCCGCGCTGCGGCTGCTGTTCAAGCACGGCGACTCGATCGACGTGACCGGCGAGAACATCACGGTCCAGCTCGGCACCGGCAAGCAGCAGGTGCTGAAGAAGCTGGACGGCTTCGACTCCGCGCACATCCACCTCACCGACGTCACGTCGGGCCCCTTCCACACCAGCGGCTTCAGCCTCGACAAGGACCCCGGCGACACCGCCTACGACCTGGCTGTGCGCGCGAGCTTCACTCCGAGCGCGCTGGCGGCATACCTGGGCTCGTCGGTGGGCGGCGGCCTGGGTGGCCTGTTCGGCGGCATCGCCGGCGGACTCGTGCCCGGCGGCACCCAGCCGCTGCCCGTGGCGGTGGACGTGCGCCTCCAGAGCGACGGCGGAAATCCCCGGGTGGTGAGCGGCGCGGGCACCGTTGCCGGGGTGCCGATGGGCCCCGTTCTCGAGGCGGTAGTTGCAGCCGTGGTGGCTCGTCTGTAGCGTCGTTTTGTGCCCTTTTGGCTGGGGTACAGGCCAAGCAGCATGGAAGTTCCGTCCACACCCGAGGCACCCGAGCAGCCGATGCCCGATCCCGGGCAGCCGGCGGTGCCGGACCCCGAGCCGAGCCCGGCGCCGGATCCGGGCAATCCGACGGTGCCCGAGCCCGGACCCGGAGCCGCCGGACCGCCCGCCCGAGCGTCCCGAACCCCAAATCGCACCGGGAGAGACCTGATGGTTGCCGCAGCCACGCTCCAAACCCGCATCGACAGGCTGATCGAGCACGGCGAGGAGGAGGACTGCGTGAACCTCTCAGACCTCACCGAGCTCGTCCAGGAGCTCGACCTGACAGACGACGAGGCGGCCGAGATCCAGGAGACGCTCGAGGCGCGCGGCGTCCGCGCTCAGCGACGACTGCGGCCGCGTGGTGCCCGAGCCCACGCACTACTCGAACACCGACCTCGCCGGCATCACCACCGACGCCCTCCAGCTCTTCCTCAACGAGATCCGCCGCTACCCGCTGCTGAACGCCGCCGAGGAGGTCGAGCTGGCCAAGCGCGTCGAGCGCGGCGACATGGCGGCCAAGGAGCGCATGATCAACTCCAACCTGCGCCTCGTCGTGTCGCTGGCGAAGAAGTACCAGGGCCACGACCTGCCGCTGCTCGACCTGATCCAGGAGGGCATCTTCGGGCTGATCCGCGCGGTCGAGAAGTTCGATTGGCGCAAGGGCTACAAGTTCTCCACCTACGCGACCTTCTGGATCCGCCAGGCGATCCAGCGCGGCATCGCCAACAAGGCGCGCACCATCCGCATCCCGGTGCACATCGGCCAGCGCGAGCGCAAGATCGCCAAGGTCGAGCGCGAGCTCGCCACCAAGCTCGGCCGGCCGCCCAGCGACGAGGAGATCGCCGCAGGCGGCCGAGCTGCCGGTGGACCAGGTGGAGGAGGTGCGCGAGGCCGCGCGCACGATCACGAGCCTCGACCGCCCGGTGGGCGAGGAGGGCGAGAGCTCGCTCGGCGACCTGCTGCCGAGCGACGAGCCCGAGCCCCAGGACGAGGTGAGCGTGAGCCTGCGCCAGCAGACGCTGCGACGCGCGCTCGACCAGCTTCCCGAGCGCGAGCGCGACGTGGTGACGCTGCGCTTCGGCTTCGGCGGCGAGGACCCCGCGCCGCTGCGCGAGACCGGCCGCCGGCTCGGCCTCTCGCCCGAGCGGGTGCGCCAGATCGAGGCGCGCGCGCTCGAGCACCTCGCCCGCACGCGCGAGCTCGAGGGCATGGACGCGGTGGCATGATGGCCGGCGAGGAGACCGCACCGATGCACGACGAGGATCCCACCACCCAGGAGCTGCGCGTCGCCAGATGCAGCGCGAGGAGGAGCGCGCGCGGGCAGTCCGAGCGGACGCCCGAGGAGGCGGACACCGCGCAGTTCGACCGCCGCGCCGACAAGGCCGCGTACCTCAAGCGCAAGCTCGAGGAGCGCGCCGAGGCCGAGCGCGAGGCCGCGGAGAAGGACGAGCGCTCGTGAGCGAGGAGCACGACCAGGTTCACGAGCAGCGCGAGCGCGAGGCCGACGACCTCGAGCGCCAGGAGCGATCAGCTCGACGAGCAGATCAAAGAGGCGCGCCAGGACTGGGAGGCGAAGAAGTGCGACGAGTCCGTGCCCGGCGCCCAGGCCGACGAGGAGGACGAGGACGGCGGCGGCCCGCCGCCCGAGGGAAGCATCACGCCCGGGGACTGACCCCGGCCGCTCAGGCGCCGGATCCCCTGATGCTGAACGGCAGCGTCTGCTGGTGGCGGCCGTCGACGTACAGCTCGAACGTGTGCGTGCCGTCCGCCTCGGCGTCGAACTGCACGAACGTCGCCATCAGGTGGCTGCCCTCCCAGCCCGGCGCCTTCTCCGGATTGGGCGGACCGAGCGTGAGGTTGGTGTGCGTCTCGCCGATCTCGCCGAGCTGCGGGTCGAGGATCTTCAGCATCACGTCGTGTTCCGAGGAGGCCTCCTCGTCGCCGAAGACGAGCCGCATGGCGAGCCAGGTTCCGACCCGCGCGGGGAACTGCGCCACCCGCACGGCGTCCACCTGAGCGCCCACCACGGTGGCCAGCCCGCCGTTGACCTCGGCGTAGCGGCAGGGGATTGCCCAATCGACCCGCATCGCGCCTCAACTGTACGCACGCAGCCGTCGCTCTGAACCGCGCCGGTTGACTATCGTCCGCCAAATGGCAACGGCTCCCGCGCGCCGCCGTGCGCTTTCCGATGTGCGCGCGCGGGCCGCTCGGCCCGGTTGGCAAGACCGTCCTCGCGCTCCTCGCCCTCGTCGTCGTGTCGGCGTTCTTCCGCACGCGCGAGTTCGGCGCCGCCTACTGGATCGACGAGGGGCTGTCGTGGGGTATCTCGTCGCACCACTTCTTCTCGATCCCGCCACGTGCTGCGCCAGGACGGCTCGCCACCGCTCTACTACCTGATGCTGCACGCGTGGATGAAGTTCTTCGGGACGAGCGAGGAGTCCACGCACGTGCTCTCGCTGATCCCGGCGCTGGCCGCGATCCCGGTGGGCTACTGGGCGGGGCGCAGCCTGTTCAGCGAGCGCGCGCGGCTGGTTCGCCGCCATCGCTGTTCGCGTTCAACACCTACCTCACGACCTACGCGCAGGAGACGCGCATGTACTCGTGGATGGTGCTGTTCTCGCTGCTCGGCGAGCGCCTGCTTCATCCACGCGTTCGTGTTCCGGCAGGCGGCGCTACCTGATCGGCTTCGGGCTGTCGATCGCGCTCATGCTCTACACGCACAACTGGGCCCTGTTCTTCATCGCCGCGTCGCTCACGGCCCTGCGGCGCGTGCTCGTGCGCCAGGCCGAGGGCGACGAGCGCCGCGCGCTCATCAAGGACGGCGCTGCTCGCCTACGGCGGCGCGTTCGTGCTGTTCCTTCCGTGGCTGCCCAACTTCATCTTCCAGGCGCGCCACACCGGCGCGCCGTGGTCCACGCCGCCGTCGCTGCACAGCCTGCGCATGGCGGCGTCGATGACCGTGGACGGCGACCGCATGGCGATGGCGATCCTGCTCGGCGGCGGTTTCGGCCTCGCGGCGATGATCCAGCGCAACAGGCCGCGGCTCGAGCGCAGGCCACGATCGCCGGGCTCGTGCTGTTCTTCGGCACGCTGCTGTGGGCGTTCATCGGCTCGCAGATCTCGCCGGCGTGGGCGTACCGCTACTTCGCCGCCTTCGTCGGCGCCGATGCTGCTGATGGCGGGCGTCGGCCTCGTCGCGCGCGGGCAAGCTCGGCCTCGTCGCCACCGCGCTGATCCTCGCGTTCTGGATCCCGTTCCAGTCGATCGCGCACAAGTCGATCGACCGTCACGTGATGTGGACCGCCAAGCCGTATCCTGAAGCCGGGCGACCTCGTGGTGGTCACGCACCCGGAGCAGGTGCCCGGTGATCAACTACTACGCGCGCAAGGGGCTCGTCTACGCCAACGAGATGGGGCCCGTCAAGGACCCACGCGTGATGGACTGGGTCGACGCGATGGACCGGCTCAAGGCCGCCACGCCGCAGAAGGACCTCGAGCCGCTGCTCGCCAAGCTGACGCCCGGCCAGCACGTGCTGCTGCTGCGCCCGGTGGTGGGCGGCACCGCCGGCTGGGGAGCACCCTGGACGAGCCTCGTGCGGGAGCGCTCGGCCGACTGGGCGCGCTACCTATTGCACGATCCGCGCTTCAAGCTGACCAAGCGCTTGCCCCGCCTGCGCCCGCGATTACACGCCCAAGGGTCTACGTGCGCTCATATTCACCCGTGTTAACCCGGGTTAGTGATTGGACCGAACTTGGTAGAAATACGGGCGTAGGGCGAACGGGGTTCGTCCCGGCTGCCGCCTGAGATTCACCCCGTCTCTCTTCCCGCCCCGCCCCCTCATGACCAAGCAGCCTCCACCAACAAGCCGGTTTACCGCGCCCTCTGAGCGCCGTCGCGCCCTGCTCGGCAAGCCCACCGTCGTGCTCGGGCGCGGGCCCCGCCGGCCTCACCGCCGGCTACCTCCTGGCCAAGGAGGGGCTGCCGGTGATCGTGCTCGAGGCGAACGAGAAGGTGGGCGGCCTGGCGATGACCGAGGAGCGCGACGGCTACCGCTTCGACCTCGGCGGGCACCGCTTCTTCACCAAGTCCAAGGAGGTCGACGACCTCTGGCACGAGGTGCTCGACGACGAGTTCCTGCTGCGCCCGCGCATGTCGCGCATCTACTGGAACCAGCGCTTCCTCGACTACCCGCTGCGCGGCCCGGACGTGATCCGCAAGCTCGGCCCCGTCGAGCTCACGCGCGCGCTGTTCTCCTACCTGGTCGCCGCCGTCAAGCCCAAGGGCAGCGAGGAGAGCCTCGAGGAGTGGGTGTCCAACCGCTTCGGCAAGCGCCTCTACGAGCTCTTCTTCAAGTCCTACACCGAGAAGGTGTGGGGCGTGCCCTGCACCGAGCTGCGCGCCGAGTGGGCGGCCCAGCGGATCAAGGGCCTGTCGTTCTTCAGCGCCGCCAAGGCCGCCTTCTTCGGCAACCGCGGCAACAAGGTCAAGAGCCTGATCTCCGAGTTCCACTACCCGCGCTACGGCCCGGGCCAGATGTGGGACTCGATGACCACCGAGATCCGCGCGCCTCGGCGGCGAGGTGCGCACCGAGACTCCGGTCGAGCGCCTGAGCTTCGAGGACGGCCGCATCGTCGAGGTGGAGGCCGGCGGCGAGACGATCGAGCCCGGGCCAGGTGATCTCGTCGCTGCCGCTGCGCGCGACGGTGGATCTCACGCGCCCGCTGGCGCCGCCCGACGTGCGCGACGCCGCGCGCGGGCTGCGCTACCGCGACTTCCTCACGGTCGCCCTCGTGCTCGATGGCGAGGACCTCTTCCCGGACAACTGGATCTACATCCACGAGCCGGGCGTGAAGGTGGGCCGGATCCAGAACTACCGCTCGTGGAGCCCGTGGATGGTGCCCGACCAGTCGAAGGCGTGCGTGGGCCTCGAGTACTTCTGCTTCGAGGGCGACGAGCTGTGGGACCATGAGCGACGACGACCTCGTGGCGCTCGCCCCGCGCGAGCTCGAGCAGCTCGGCCTCGCGTCCGCAGTCGAAGGTGGAGCGCGGCTACGCCGTGCGCGTGCCCAAGGCCTACCCGATGTACGACCGCGACTACGAGCGAGCGCGTGGCCGCGATCCGCTCCTGGCTCGAGACGATCGCCAACCTCCAGCAGGTGGGCCGCAACGGCCTGCACCGCTACAACAACTCGGACCACTCGATGCTCACCGCGATGCGCGCGGTGGACAACCTGGTGCAGCGGCACGACCACGACCTCTGGGCCGTGAACGCCGAGAGCGTCTACCACGAGGAAGACGTCAAGGAGGAGCACCCCTACCGGGACGCTCCCGAGACACCGGCGATGAAGCAGCAGCAGCCGGTGGCGAGCGAGACCTAGGCCGTTCCAAAACGCGAAGCGGCCCCGCCGTAGCGGGGCCGCCTTAGTCGCCTGCTGGTCTCTGGGCTTACGCTGTAGGAGATGTTCCAGAGCACCCAGCCCGGCGTCGTTGCCGTCGATCCCGACCTCGAGACGCGCCAGTTGATTCGTCGCCAGCGCCGGTGGTCACCGATCCGGTGAACGTGCAGGTGTTGCTCAGCGCCGGGACCGTGCAGGTCGCGGCGGTATCGCCCACCGTCCCGTTCGTCTTGCGAACGGCGAAGGTGTAGCTCACACCCGCTGGGGTCGAGTTCTCCATCTTGATCGTCAACTTCGAGATGGTGATCGCCGGACCGAGCACGTCACCGTTGTCGCCCGGGCCACTCGAGCTGTTCGGCGTGGAGAACCCGCTGATGCCGCTGATGAAGCGCGGGAACGACGTGCTCGTGATGTCGGTCGACCCGGTGAGCGCGGGGGTGCCGGCCGGACCCGCGTCGCCCTGCGGACCCTTGTCGCCGGTTGCGCCCTTGTTGCCGACCGGGCCCTGGTTGCCGACCGGACCCTGGTTGCCCGTCGGGCCCTGGTCGCCCGTCGGGCCCTGGTCGCCTGTCGGACCCTGGTCGCCTGTCGGACCCTGGTTGCCCGTCGGGCCCTGGTTGCCCGTCGCACCCTGGCCGCCGGTCGCGCCCTGCTCACCAGTGGCGCCGGTAGCGCCCTGCTCACCGGTCGCGCCCTTGTCGCCAGGAGGACCCTGAACGCCCTGGGGACCCTGGATGCCAGGAGGACCCTGATCACCCGCGAGACCCTTGTCGCCGGTTGCGCCCTTGTCGCCGGTTGCGCCCGTGGCGCCCTTGTCGCCGGTAGCACCCTTGTCGCCAGTGGCGCCGTTGTCGCCCGTAGCGCCCTTGTCGCCAGTGGCTCCGGTAGCGCCGTTGTCGCCAGTAGCGCCCTTGTCGCCAGTGGCGCCCTTGTCGCCCGTAGCGCCCTTGTCGCCAGTGGCTCCGGTAGCGCCCTGCTCACCAGTCGCGCCGGTAGCGCCCGTGTCGCCAGTGGCGCCCTTGTCGCCGGTAGCTCCGGTCGCGCCCTTGTCGCCGGTAGCGCCCTGCTCGCCAGTCGCGCCGGCAGCGCCCTTGTCGCCCGTGGCGCCCTTGTCGCCCGGAGGACCCTGAACGCCCTGGGGACCCTGGATGCCAGGAGGACCCTGGTCACCCGCGAGACCCTTGTCGCCAGTAGCGCCCTTCTCGCCCGTGGCGCCCGTCGCGCCCTTGTCGCCGGTCGCGCCCGTGGCGCCCGTCGCGCCCTTGTCGCCCGTAGCGCCCTTGTCGCCCGTCGCGCCCTTGTCGCCCGTCGCGCCCTTGTCGCCCGTAGCGCCCTTGTCGCCAGTGGCTCCGGTAGCGCCCTTGTCGCCCGTGGCGCCCTTCTCACCGGTGGCTCCGGTAGCGCCGTTGTCGCCCGTTGCGCCCTTGTCGCCCGTGGCGCCCCTGTCACCCGTAGCGCCCTTGTCGCCCTGAGGACCCTTGTCGCCGGTAGCACCGGTAGCACCGGTGGGACCGGTGGCTCCGCCGGGAGCACCCGCGGGACCGGTCGCGCCGGTCGCGCCGTTATCGCCCTTGTCGCCCTTCGGTCCCTGGATGCCGGTCGCGCCCTGGGCGCCGGTGGGGCCCTGCGGCCCGGGCGGTCCGAGCAGGCCCTGCGGGCCCTGAGGACCAGGCGGTCCCTGGAGGCCCTGGAGACCCTGAAGGCCCTGAAGGCCCTGGACTCCCTGCGCGCCCGTGGCTCCACGCTGTCCGCGCGGTCCACGCGTGGTCACGCGCTTCTTCTTCTTCTTCTTGGCCGCCTGTGAAGCACCGTGGTGCGTGGCGGCCTGGGCCGTGGTGGCGATGCCCGTCATCAGAACTGCGGATGCGAGCACCAAGAGCAACAGCTTGAAAGCGGGCCGGTTCATCCTTGTCCCTTCTTCCGCCCCCTGTGCATCGAGAGCGGCGAGTCCGTTCGGAAAGCGATGTGGAGCGGTCAGCGATCTGACCGTCCGAAATCGAACGTAAGCCAGGTTCGGTCATTTGTCCAGTGGTACGCCCTCTGACTAAACACTTTTCTTCGCGACGCTGAGGCGTCCAGAAAAGGGCCGTTTTGCAGGAAATTTCCCCTATAGACTCAAGAAAGTCAGCGCGCTGACCGATAACCGGGTCGAACAGGAGTCCTTCGACAATGATCGAAACGCCCGCCCCCAACACCGCGAAGCTGAACCCCGCCCGGGTGGCAATCGTGATCATCGCCGCCATCGCCGCGGCGGTGCTCGTGTGGGTGTTCGCGATCTCCGGCGGCGGCGGCAGCTCCTCGTCCAGCCCGAAGCCGGTGTCGGCCTCGGTGGCACAGCTCGAGCAGCTCGCGGCGAAGCTCAAGCACCCCATCTACTGGACGGGCACGAAGCCCGGCTACACGTATGAGCTCACGCAGACGAAGAGCGGCAGCGTGTACGTCCGTTACCTCCCGCCGGGCGTGAAGGTGGGCGACCAGCGCGCCGACTTCCTCACCGTTGGCACCTACCCTGACGCCAACCCGATGAAGCGCATCGGCACTGCGCTGAAGCGCAAGGGCACGACGCACTTCACGGTGCCGGGCGGCGGCGTGGCGGTGCAGTACAGCGCGCACCCCACGAGCGTGTACCTGGCCTATCCGAACTCGAGCCTGCTGCTCGAGGTCTTCCAGCCCTCGCCAGAGCAGGCTCGCGCGGTTGCCAGCTCCGGCGCGGTCCGCCCCCTCGGCTAGACGCCCAGCGCGCTAGTCGTCCCCGCCGGCGCGGCCCCGGCCGCTACCGCCCGAATCGTCTCCGCCGGAGTCGTCTCGCCGCGGAGTCTGCGTGGTCGTCGGTGGCTGTGGGACGACGAGTGGCTGGACGGGGGCGGACGTGGTCGGCGCCGTCGTCTGAGTGCCGGTGTGGGAGTCGTCGACGTGCTTGGAGCGGTGCCCACCGGAGGAGTTGCGGCCGCCCGAGCCGCTCTGCCGGTGAGCGCTGTCGTCCACCGGGGCCAGGCCCTGGCCGGCGCTGAGGGGCTCCGCCGACAACCCGATGTGCTGGCTCGAGAGCCGGCTGGCGGCGAGCGACACGGCCGCCGCGAGCACCAGCCCGAGCAGCGCAAGCGCCGCCCAGGAGGCCGCCGACTTGATCCGCCCTCTACGAGACTGGCTGGGCATGACGATCTCCTCCCTCCCTCGACGGTTCGGCCAGCGGGTAGCTGAGCGTGGCGCGGACGCCGCCGCCCCGGCCGTGCCGCGAGCGCGGCCTCGCCGCCCCAGCGGCGGGCCAGCTCGCGCGCGATCGCGAGCCCCAGGCCCGTGCCCGCCGGCCCCGCGCGTCCGGCGCGCCCGCGGTGGAAGCGGTCGAACACCGCGATCTCCTCGCCCGGCTCGAGACCGCGGCCGCGATCGCGCACCTCGAGCACGCCGCCTGCTCACGGCCACCTCCACCTCGCCGCCCGGGTTCGAGTACTGCACGGCGTTCTCGACAAGTGAGTCGACCGCCCGGTCCACGTCGGCGCCGTAGGACTCGATCGTTCCGGGCCGCCGGTCCGGCATCCTGACGACCATCACACCGCGCTGCTCGCCTGCGCGCGCGCCAGCGCTCCACCGCGCGATCCGCGGCGTCGCGCCAGCTCCACCCGCTCGGCGGCCACGGTGGGGCGCTCGCCCGCGCGGCTCAGCACGAGCAGCTCGTCCACCATCTCCGACAGGCGGTCCACCTCGCGCAGCCCCTCGTCAAGCTCGCGCTCGGCGGCCGGGCTCACGCCCACCGCCTGCGCCTCCTCGATGCGCAGGCGCAGGCCGGTGAGAGGCGTGCGCAGCTGGTGTGAGGCGTCAGCCGACGAAGCGCCGCTGCGACTTGAGCGCACCGGCCAGCCGCTCCGTCATCTCGTTGAACGAGGCAGCCAGCGAGCGCTGCTCCGAGCTGCCCTCCACCGGGGCCCGCACCTCGAGGTCCCCGTGGGCGATGCGGCGTACGGCCACGTTGAGCCGCCCCAGAGGCCGCGCCACCTGGCCGGCGATCACAACCCCGGCGGCCAGGCCGAGCAGCAGCACCACTGCGCCGATCAGTGCAAGGCCGCCGATCGTCCTCCACACGGCGCGGTTCACGGACGCGATGCTCTGCGTCACCCGCACGGCGCCCACCGGCACGCCGTTGTGGCGCACCGGGGTGGCGGTGGCAAGGATGTCCGCCGACAGCGTGTTGCTGCGGCGCGACTTCTGGTAATTGCGACCAGCCAGCGCGGCGGTGATCTCGGGCCGGCCCGCGTAGCTTCGCCCGACGGTCGCGGTGCTGCCGCTGTCCGCCAGCACCGTGCCGGTGCGGTCCACAACGATCACGCGGCCGCGCACCGATGCGCCACCCTCGCGCGCGAGGGTGGCCAGCTTGGCGCTCCTGCCCGAGGCACCAGGTCCGAGGCTGTGGAGGCGAGGATGTCCGCCTGGCTGATCGCCTGGGACTTGCACCTCGGCGTCCACGCGGTCGCGCAGGCTGAGCGCCAGCGGCACGCCGAAGGCCACGAGTGCCAGCAGGACCACGTAGGCGAGCGCCAGGAGAAGTCGGCTGCGCAGGCTTATTGCTCGATCTCCTCGGGCGCGGCGAACCTGAAGCCGACGCCCCTCACGGTGTGGATGTAGTCGGGCGCGTCCGGATCTTCGGCAGAGCTTCCGGCGTAGCCAGCCGATGTGAGTGTCGAGCGTCTTCGTCGACCCGAACCAGTTCTCGTCCCAGACCTCGGACATCAGGTCCTCGCGGCGCACCACCTTGCCCGCCCGACTCATGAGCGCGGACAGCAGGTCGAACTCCTTGCGGCTCAGCTCGAGCTCGGTGCCCGCGTTGGTGACCCGGCGCGAGGCTAGGTCCATCTCCAGCTGGCCCACCCGGAGCAGCCGCTCCTCCTGCCCGCCGCCGTTGCTCCGCCTGCAGCACGGCGCGGATGCGCGCGATCACCTCCGGCCCGCTGAACGGCTTGACCACGTAGTCGTCGGCGCCCAGCTCGAGGCCGACGATCCTGTCCGTCTCGGTGCCGCGCGCGGTGAGCATGATGATCGGGCGGTCCGACCGGCGGCGCAGCTCGCGGCAGACGTCGCGGCCGTCGCCGTCCGGAAGCATCAGGTCGAGGAGCACGAGCGCCGGGTCGATCCGGTCGGCCAGCTGCAGCGCCTCGGCGGCGGTCTCCGCCACCACCGGCTCGAAGCCCTCGCGCTCGAGCGCGTGCGAGAACGGCTCCGAGATCGAACGTTCGTCCTCTACGAACAGGATGCGCGGACGTGCTTCCACAGCCTCACTCTAGGGGGCGGAAACGCGCCTCCACATCCGAGCTTTACCTGCTCTTGGACAGGGTTTTTCCCCGTACTTGGCGCTCACTTACCCGGCCCTTGGCGGCTCCTGCCGACTATTGAGGTGTACCCGAGAGGAGGCCTCACAGCACATGACTTCCAACGCAACAAAGATCGCAGCCGGAGTCTCACTGCTTGGCTTGGGCGGCATCGGCGGCTTGCTGCTCGCGCCGCAGCAGGGTGACGCCGAGCGCAGCGCCGCGACCGTCACCCAGGCGGCCGCGCCCGAGGTGCGCACCATCCACATCAAGCGGGTGCACCACCGCACCATCCATGAGAAGCCGAAGCACGTCCGCCACGCCAGCGCCGCGGCGCGCATCTGCCAGCGGCGGCGCCCGCCCCGGCTCCGGCGGCGGCGCCCGCTCCCGTGAGCCAGCGCCGTGTCCGCCACCCGCTCCCGCCCCCACCCAGGCTCCGATCCGCACCCGCACGAGCGGCAGCGGCGGCTCCGGCTCGGGCGAGGGCGAGCACGAGCACGAGTCAGAGCACGAGGGCGGCGATGACTGAGCAGGCCGCACCCACGCCGGCCGCAGGCGGCGCGGTCCGCGAGCCCATCCACGGTGGTGCTCGGCTCGCTGGCGGCGTTCCTGGCGGTGCTCGCGTTCCTGGCCTTCCAGGTGCGCGCCGGCAACGACCCGGCGCTGTCGCAGCCGACGGCCAAGGTGGCGGCTGTGCAGCAGGCCAGCAGCCGCGGCGTGTCGTCGTGCGCAAGGTCGAGGACGACTACGTGATCACCAAGGTGATCCCGGCGCAGCAGATCCGGTCACGCTCGCGTCGCAGCCCGCGTCTCACGACGGGCGCGTCCGGTGGCGGCACTCGGCGCCGGTGCGTCATCGAGCTCGCCGGCGCCGGCCGCCCGCGCCGGCGCCGGCACCTGCCCCGGCGGCCCCGGCCCCGTCACGCGCACGTCATGAGCGAGCACGACGTCAGCTTCCCGGCGATGGGATCGGAGATGCGGCTCTTGATCGGCGAGCCGACTCGAGCCGCATCTGCCGGGACCCGGCCGAGGCGGCGGCAGCGGGCGCGCGAGTACGTCGAGCAGTTCGACGCGCGGCTCTCGCGCTTCCGCTCGGACAGCGAGCTGTGCGCGCTGAACGCCGACCAGCGCGAGGCGGTGCCGGCGTCGCCGCTGCTGCGCAGCGGCGGTGGCGGCCGGCCTCTGGGCGGCCGAGCGCAGCGGCGGCCTGGTCGACCCCACGCTGGTGGGCCAGCGATCGAGGCCGCGGGCTACCGGGAGTCGCGCAAGGACGTGGCGCCCGCGCCCGCTCGGCCGAGGCCCTCGCGTGCCGCCCGCCGCGGCGCCGCGCCGCGCGTCCAGCATCCCGGCAGCCGCTGGCGCGCAGCTGCGGGTGGACGACGATCGCCGGCCTGATCCACCGCCCGCCGGGTGTGCGCTTCGACACGCGGCGGCGCGGCAAGGGCCTCTGCGCCGACGCCGTGGCCCACATGCTGCGCGGCTACTCGCGCTTCGTCGTGGACTGCGGCGGCGACATGCGCGTCGGCGGCCCCGACGCCGCGCGGGCTCCCTACCAGGTCGAGATCGAGCACCCGCTCACGCGCGAGTGCGCGGCCGCGGTGCCGGTCGGCGGCGGCGGCATCGCCACCTCCGGGCTCGACTCGCGCGTGTGGCAGCGCGCGCGACGGCGGCTTCGCCCACCATCTGATCGACCCGTCCACCGGCGAGCCGGCCTGGACGGGATCTGATCTCCGCCACGGCGCTCGCGCCAGCGCGCTCGAGGCCGAGACGCTGGCCAAGGCATCGCCTGCTGCTCGGGCGCGCGGGGCGCGCGCCGCCTCCTGCGCGCCGCGCGGCGGGGCGATCGTGCACGAGACCGGGCCGCGTCGAGCTGATCGGTCCCCTCCGGCACGAGCCGCTGATTCACCTACGCTCTCGCTCCCCTTCGAGGAGGTGGCTGCATGACCGGCGCAGCGGTGGATCCGACACAGCACATCTGGTGGCTCGACGAGCCGCGCATCAGGCATCGTCGCGCTCGGGCCTGATCACGGCCTCCGTGGCCCTCGGCCTGGCGATGGCCAACAAGCTCTGGCGCGGACGCAACGCCGCCGGGCTGCACGAGCACCTCTCGCTCGCCGGCCTGGTGGCGATCTGCGTCCACGGGGTGACGCTGCTGGGCGACCCGTGGCTCCACCCGGGCGTCAGCGGAATCGCCGTGCCGTTCACGATGGGCTACCGGACGGTCTTCACCGGGCTGGGAATCCTCGGCGGCTACCTCGCCGCGGCGCTCGGCCTGTCGTTCTACATCCGCCGGAAGATCGGCCCGAAGCTGTGGCGCAAGCTCCACCGCTTCACGGTCGTGGCGTACGTGCTCGTCGCTCGTCCACGCGATCGGCGCGGGCACCGACGCCTCGACGGTGTGGCTGCGAACGTTCATGCTCGCCACGGCGGTGCCGATCGGCCGTGATGTTCGTGGCCCGCATGATCCCGCGGCGCAAGCGGCGGAAGGTTAAGGGCACAGTAAGGGTGGGCCGCCCAGAGGCGGAACCGGCCGCCTGACCTACTACCTTTACGCTCCCTTGAGCAGCCGGAAGGAACAGAAGGAACAGCTCCGGCAGGAGCGCATCGAGCGCGAAGCGGCCGCCAAGGCGGCCGCCGAGCGCCAGCGGCGGCTCCAGATTGGCGGCGGCGTCGCGCTTGCTCGCGGTGATCGTGGCAGTGGTCGTCGTGCTGACGTCGCGAGCGGTGGCGGCGGCTGACAGCAGCTCCACCGCGTCGAACACCGGCGCGGACTACATCGCCGCGAGCTCGACATCGGGCCTCAAACCGGGACCGGCTCCCTGGAAGCCCGAGTACAGCTTCCTCGCGCAGCGGCTCGTCGGCTCTTCAACTTCCCGCAGCAGACCGACGTGGGCTACCACGTGCACGCGGAGCTGTAGGTCTACGTCAACGGCAAGCAGATCCCGTGCCGGCCAACATCGGCATCGACCCGCAGGGCCGCTTCATCTCGCCGATCCACACGCACGACACCACGCGGCGTCGTGCACATGGAGTCGACCAAGTCCTACCCCTTCACGCTCGGCGAGTTCATCAACATCTGGGGCGTCGACTTCTCCGACAACCAGCTCGGCGCGTACAAGGCCGGCGACGGCAACGTGCTCCAGCTGTGGGTCAACGGCAAGCAGGTGACCGACCCCGTGAACTACAAGATGAAGGCGAACGACGTGATGATCCTGGCCTTCGGCAAGCCCGGCTCCTTCCCGAAGAAGGCGTCCTACGACTTCGGCCAGCTCGTAGCTCGGCTCTTCAGGCGGGATTCGCGCCCGTCCAGCGAATCTAAGCGCCGTGACCATGCTTGTCTGCTGGGTGCTGTTTCCGGCGCTGCTCCTCGCGCTGTCGCTCGGCTGCGGCCTGCTGGTCGAGCGGATCGCGGGCATCGACCTGCCCGGCATGCTGCTGCCAGGCGTCGGGCTGGCGGCGATCATCGTGGTGGCCGGCTTCACCACCATCGCCGACGCCACCGCGGAGATCACCGCACCGCTCGTGGTGGCGGTCGCCGCCGTCGGCTTCGGGCTCTCGCTGCCCTGGCGCCTGCGACGGCCGGAGTGGTGGGCGGTGGGCGCCGCGCTCGCCGTGTTCGCTCGTCTATGCGGCGCCAGTGGTCCTGTCCGGCGAGCCCACCTTCGGCGGCTACATCAAGCTCGACGACACCGCCAGCTGGCTCGGCATCACCGACCGCCTGATGCAGCACGGCCGCAGCCTCGCGGGGCTCGAGCCCTCGAGCTACCAGGCGATGCTCCACTTCTACGTCGACAGCGACTACCCGGTGGGCTCGTTCCTCCCGCTCGGCATCGGCCACGTGCTCACGGGCGAGGACTCGGCCTGGCTCTACCAGCCCTACCTCGCGCTGCTCGCCGTCCTGCTCGCCTGCGCGCTGTATGAGCTGTCGCGCTCGCTATTCGCCAGCGGCGCGCGGCGCGGACTTGCCGTGTTCATCGCATCGCAGTCGGCGCTGCTGTTCGGCTACACGATGTGGGGAGGGGTGAAGGAGCTGGCCACCGCCTGGCTCGTGGCGCTGCTGGCCGTGCTCCTCGTTCCGGCGGTGCGCGCGCCCTCGGTGCGCAGGCTGGTGGCGCCCGCGGTGGTGGTGGCCGCCACGCTCGGCGCGCTCAGCTACGCGGGCGGCGTCTGGCTGGCGCCGGCGCTGATCGCCGCGATCGTGGCGCTCTACCGGCGCGTGGGCGGCCAGGCAACCGTGCGCCAGGCAGGCATCTTCGCCGCCATCGCGCTGCCGCTCTCGATCCCCGCGCTTCTGCTCGTCAAGTTCCTCAGCGAGCCGGCCGCCTCCACGGTCACCACGCAGAGCCGGCTGGCCAACCTGATCCAGCCGCTCAGCCCGTTCCAGGTGGTGGGCATCTGGCCGGTGGACGACTTCCGCCTGCGCTCACCACACACCGCGGCCACCGCGATCCTGATCGCGTTCGCCATCGCCGCCGCGCTGTTCGGGGTCTACACGGCGTGGCTGCGGCGAGCCTGGCCCCCGCTGCTCTACATAGGCGGCGTGGGAGTGGCGGGCGCCGGCGTGTACCTGCTCGCCTCGCCGTGGGTCGACGCGAAGGCCCTCGCCATCACCTCGCCCGCCGTGCTGCTCGCGGCTGCCGCGGGCGTGAGCGCACTGGTGGATGCGCGCGGCGCGATCCCGGCGGTCGTGCTGGCCGTGGCGCTGGCCGGCGGGGTGCTGTGGTCGAACGTGCTCGCCTACGGCGGGATCAACCTCGGCCCGCGCGACCGGATGGCGGAGCTGTCCCGGATCGGCGGCCAGATCTCGGGCCTTGGCCCCACGCTGATGACCGACTACGAGCCCTACGGCGTCCGTCACTTCCTCCGCAACGGCGACCCTGAGGGCGCCTCCGAGCTGCGGCGGCGGCAGATCCCGCTGCGCAACGGAAGCCTGCTCGAGAAGGGCGAGACCGCCGACATCGACGAGTTCCAGACGCCCGCCGTGCTCGTGTACCGCACGCTCGTGCTGAGGCGCTCACCGGTGGGCAGCAGGCCGCCCGCGCCGTACCAGCTCGTGTCGAGCGGACGCTGGTACGACGTGTGGGAGCGATCGGCGGATCCGAGCCCACACGTGATCACGCACCAAGCGCTCGGTGACAACGTGAACGCGGGTGCGGTGCCGAGGTGCGCAGACGTGCTCGCGCTGGCCAAAGACGCCGGCAGCAGCGGGCGGCTGGCGGCGGTGCGCAGCTTGCCCGCCACGCTCGTCACGCTGCGGAGCATGCGGCACTCGGCGTCCTGGGACGCGCCTACGCCAGGCGTCAACTACCTGCTGCCGGACTCCTCCGGCAGCGCAACCACCCAGACGGTGCTCGACAGCGGCGGGCAGTACGGGGTGTGGATCGGCGGCTCGTTCCGCGGGCGGGTGGAGATCGACGTGGACGGCGTGTCCGCCGGGTCGATGCGCGACCGGCTGAGCCACGGCGGCTCGTACTCGCAGCTCGGCTCGCTGCAGCTCGGCCCCGGCCGCCACCGGATCACGCTCCGCTACGGCCGCGGCTTCTTCCACCCGGGCAACGCCGGCGACAGCTTCCCACTCGGCCCGATCGTGCTCAGCCGCGAGACCGCTAACCGCCCCGTGTTCTACGTCCCGCCCAGCCGCGCGCAGAGCCTCTGCGGCCAGCGGCTCGACTGGATCGAAGCGGTGCGCTAACCGGCCGGCAGCGGCTCGGCCCCCGGCCCCGGCGTCACTTCCACGTCCTGCGAGTGCAGCGGCTCGCCGCAGTGGGCGCAGCGGATCTCGGCGTGGGTGAACTCCCCGCAGGTGCGGTGGCGGAAGAGCGCGGGTGGACCCGCCTCGGTGGCCGTCCAGCGGTCGCCCCAGGCGCTGATCGCGAACAGCACGTCCGACAGCTCTCGCCCCTTCCGCGTGAGCACGTAGTCGTGGCGCGGCGGACGCTCGGAGTAGGCGCGCCGCTCGAGGATCTCGTTCTCCACCAGCCAGTCGAGCCGCTCGGCGAGCACCTTGCGCGAGATGCCAAGCGCGCGCTGATGGTCGTCGAAGCGGGTGATCCCCACCATCGCGTTCCGGATGATCAGCGGCGACCACGGCTCGCCCGCGATGTGGAGGGTGCGGGCAATCGAGCACGCCATGTCGCCGAACTGCGTCCGTTGCATGACTGACATCGTAGCTTAGTTCCCTGAGGGAACTTTCTGTGATAAGGTGCGTTCCGTTAGGGAACTGAGTCGGAAGAGAGGATCCGCAGTGAATCTCCCCCAGGCCGTTTCACCCCAGGAATGGCAGGCCGCGCGCGACGAGCTGCTCGTGAAGGAGAAGGAGCACATGCGCGCCGGTGACGCGCTTGCGGCCGAGCGGCGGCGGCTCCCCATGGTCGCCTTCGACGGCGACTACGTCTTCGAGGGACCGGATGGCCGCGCCGGCCTGCTGGACCTGTTCAACGGCCGGCGCCAGCTGGTCGTCTACCACTTCATGTTCGACGCGGGCAGGTCGCCCTGTGTGGGCTGCTCGCGCTTCGTGGACAACCTCGGCCACCTCGCGCACCTGGGCGCCCGCGACACCTCGTTTGCGCTCAGCTCTCGCGCGTCGCAGGAGGAGATAGAGCGGCACAAGCGGCGCATGGGGTGGGACCTGCACTGGTTCACCACGGTCGGCGAGGACTTCTACCGCGACGCGGGGATCACCACCGGCTTCGGCGTGAGCGTCTTCATCCGCGACGACGAGGACAACGTGTTCCGCAGCTACTTCGCGACGCAGCGCGCGGTGGAGGCGCTAGGCACCGATTGGGCACTGCTCGACCTGACGCCGCTAGGCCGCCAGGAGGACTGGGAGGACACCCCGGAAGGCAGGCCGCAGACTCCGCCCTACCAGTGGTGGCGCCTGCACGACGAATACGACGAGTCATAAGGGAGGCAGCAATGACATCCGCATACACGCTCAAGCAGCTCACCGAAGTGCAGGACCTGGCGCCGGGCCTCGGCGTCGGCGAGACGCAGGAGGTGCGCTTCGCGCGCGCCGATCTCGACGCCGAGCACGTCGGCTTCACGCACCATCGTGTGAAGCCCGGCACCCGCCAGGGACTTGGGCACAAGCACAACCATCCGCACGCCGAGGAGGTCTACGTGGTGATCTCAGGCTCTGGGCGCGTGAAGCTCGACGACGAGACGTTCGAGCTCGCCCCCCTCGACGCCGTGCGCGTGGCGCCCGAGGTGATCCGCTCCTTCGAGGCGGGCCCGGACGGCATCGAGTTCCTGGCCTTCGGCCCGCGCCACGACGGCGACGGCGAGGCGTTCCCGGGCTGGTGGAGTGACTGAGCAGCGGCGGGGAGCCGGCCGTGGCAAAGTGCGTGGCTCATGTTCGAGGTCACGCCGATCGCCGTGGTCGAGTCGCCCACGCTCACCGACCGAGCATCCGCGCCCAAGCAGGGACGCGAGGGCGCGCCGGATGCGTGGCTCATATTCCAGTCTGACGTTCTCGAGGGACTTGACGGCATCCGCGCGGGCGACCGGGTGATCCTGCTCACCTGGTTTGACCGCGCGAGCCGCGACGTGCTCCGCGTGCGCCCCCGCGACGATCCGGCCAATCCGATGCGCGGCGTCTTCGGCACCCGCTCGCCGGACCGTCCGAACCCGATCGGGCTGCACGAGGTGGAGGTGCTCGAGATCGACGGCCCGCGCATGCACGTGCGCCCGCTCGAAGCGCTCGACGGCACCCCGATCTTGGACGTCAAGCCGGTGATCTGAGCGGAGGGGGTGGGATTCGAACCCACGAGACCCGTGGACCGGGCCTAACGGTTTTCAAGACCGTCGCATTCAACCGCTCTGCCACCCCTCCGGGGCTGGGCTGGAGGACCGCAAGGAGGATCCTCACATACGAACTATCTCCGACGGAGCCCCGAACGGGTGAAGGACTTCCGGCACCCGGATCGTGCCGTCGTCCTGCTGGTGGTTCTCCACGATCGGCGATGATCGTGCGGCCCACGGCCACCGCGGTGCCGTTGAGCGTGTGGACCTCCTCGGGGCTGCCGCCCTCGGGCCGGTAGCGGACGCCCAGGCGGCGCGCCTGGAAGTCGGTGGTGTTGGAGCACGAGGTGAGCTCGCGGTAGCGCTCCTGACCCGGCAGCCACGCCTCGAGGTCGTACTTCTTGGCGGCGGAGGCGCCGAGGTCCCAGGCCGGGATGTTGGCCACGCGGTAGGGGATCTCGAGCGCCTGCAGGATCTCCTCCTCGATCGCCAGGATGCGCTCGTGCTCGTCGGCCGACTCCGTCGGGCCGCACGAACGTGAACATCTCCACCTTGTCGAACTGGTGCACGCGGAAGATCCCGCGCGTGTCCTTGCCGGCGGCGCCCGGCCTCGCGGCGGAAGCAGGGCGAGAAGCCCGCGTAGCGCAGCGGCAGCGCCGCCTCGTCGAGCATCTCGCCCGCATGTAGCGACGCGAGCGGCACCTCGGAGGTGCCCACGAGATACAGCTCGTCCTCCGGCAGCGTGTAGATCTGCTGCTCGGTGTCCGGCAGGAAGCCGGTGCCGTACAGCGCCTCCTCGCGCACGAGCACCGGCGGGATCACCGGCATGAACCCGTGGCCCTCGAGCTTTCCGAGCGCCCAGCGCACGAGCGCGAGCTCGAGCATCACGAGCGGCCCCTTCAGGTACGCGAAGCGCGAGCCCGACACGCGCGCGCCGCGCTCCATGTCCACCAGCTCGCCCAGCAGCTCGAGGTGATCCCTGCCGCTCTTGCCCGGCCTCGCCGACCTGCCGGATCATCTCCTCCTCCTTCTCCGGCGCCGACGGGTCGGTGAGGTTGGGCAGCGTGACGAGCAGGGCGTCGAGGTCGGCCTTCGCCTGCCGCGCCTCGTCCTCCGCCGGACCCACCTGCTCCTTCAGCTCGGTCGAGCGCTGCATCGCCTCGCGTCGCATCCTCGCCCGCGCGCTTGAGCTCGCCGATCTGCTTGCCGGCCGCGTTCTGCTCGGCCTTCAGCTCCTCGGCGCGGGTGGTCAGCGAGCGCCAGCGCTCGTCTGCCGCGAGCACCCTGTCCACCGTGGCGGCCACGCCGTCGCCGCGGCGCGCGAGCGCGGCCTTCACGCCCTCCGGATCGCGGCGGATGAGCTTGAGGTCTAGAACGGCGGGCCTCCCGCGCGCGCTACTTGGCGGCCGATGCCGACTTCGAGCCCGCGTACTTCGAGACGAACTCCGCCACGTTCTGCGCGTCCTGGCCCCACCACCATGTTGGCGGGCATGATCGAGCCCGGAGAAGCCGCCGTTGCGGATCGCGAACAGCACGTCCTGCACGCTCTCCTTGCGGAAGTCGAGGTCCGGCCCGTCCGTGCGCTCCTTCTTGCGACACGTTGCTGCCGAGCCCTGGGTGGCGGCCGCGCCGAGCGTGTGACAGCCGCCGCAGCGCTCGTGGAACAGGACCGCGCCCTGGTGCACCGGGCTCGTGCGGCTGGTCGTTGTCGGCACTTGATCTTCTTGCGTGCCGCACGCGGAGATCGGCGAGCGCGGCGACGGCCACGGCGCCGGCGGCCCAGAGCGGCTTCGGGCGGAACACGGGCGCGCATATTAGTGACCGCCCGGCAGGACCGAGGCGCCGCACGGCGAAACAGCATTCGCCCCGGCGGTGGCCGGAGACGGCCGGCTCATCGCGAACGATTCGCGGACGGCCGTCCACATCGGCGGCGATTGAGGCCTCCGCCGGGGCAACCAAAGTCCGCCGGACTAGGACTCCAGCCGCTTGCAGAAACGCAGTTCGGTCCCAGACGCTGACGGCTTTATGTCGACCTCGTCCATGAGCTGGCCCAGGAAGGCCAGGCCGCGGCCGCGCTCCGGCATCTCGCCGCGGGGGCTGATGCGCGGGATGAACTTGCCGGAGTCGCGGATGTAGAAGGCGAGCGAGTCGCCCTCCGCCGCCGCGCGTAGATGGATCTGGTCGCGCGGCGAGGAGGAGCCGTGCTCCACCGCGTTCGCGACGCCCTCGCTCACCGCCATCTTGATCTGGTAGCGCACCATCTCGTCGAAGCCGAACGCTTCCGCCGCGGCGTCGGCCCAGCTGCGTGCATCCGGAAGACGAGACAGCTCTGCCGGGAGCTCGAGCTCAGCGCCCGTGAATCGGGTTGCTGCTCCGGCCATCGGCCGGAAAAGTTACCGACCCTCGAGCTCGGTCTCCGGCAGCCACAGCAAGACGATGGCCGCGAGCGCCGCCAGCGGCGCCGCCACGACGAACACGGTCTGCACCGCGCCGGCGATGTCCGACTGGCCCACACGCGACGCGAACAGCGCGCCGAGTCCCGCCGCGCCGACCGAGCCGCCAAGCGCGCGGAAGAACGTGGTGGTGGCCGTGGCGATGCCGAGCTGCGCCCGCTCGACGCTGTTCTGCACCGCCACCACGAGCATCTGGCTGACGAGACCGAAGCCCAGCCCGAATACGAGCAGGCAGAGCGCCGTGGCCGTGGCCGAGCGCTGACCGGCGAAGGCCGCCAGCAGCCCCAGGGCCGCGCTCATCACCGCAAGCCCGATGATCGGGAAGTGCTTGTAGCGTCCGGTCCTGGCGATGCGCCTGCCGGAGAGCGTGGTGGAGATCGTCGTGCCCACCATCATCGGGACGAGCAGCAGGCCGGCATCGGTGGGACTGAGGCCGACTGCGCGCTGGAGGAACACCGGAACGAACACGGTCACCGCGAACAGCGCGGCGGTGCCGAGGAACAGCCCGGCACTCGCCAGCGCGACCACTGGCGTGGCGAGCATGCGCACCGGCACGATCGGGTCGGCCGCGCGGCGCTCGCGCAGGACGAGCAGCGCGCCGAGCACCAGGGCCACACCGATCAGCGCGCCGATCTGCGCAGAGCCCCACGCGTAGCGCTCGCCGCCCCACACGCACACGAGCATGAACGCGCCAGTCGCGCCCGCGAGCATGGTGGCGCCGATCGAGTCGAGCGGCACGGCCGCACGCTCCACGCCGGCCGCCGGCAGCTTGGCGCGGAGCGCGGCCAGCGCCGCGATGCCCACCGGCACGTTGACGTAGAAGATCCAGCGCCAGCTCGCGTGGTCCACGAGCAGGCCGCCCGCGAGCGGGCCGACCGCGGCCGCGCCAGCGAAGGTGGCCGCGATGTAGCCCTGGTAGCGGCCACGCTCGCGCGGCGACACGAGATCGCCCACGGTGGCCATCGCCAGCGTCATCAGACCGCCGGCTGCCACGCCCTGCAGCGCCCGCACGATCACGAGCTGGGTGATGTCCTGGGCGAAGCCGCAGAGCGCCGACGCCGCCACGAAGCCCGTGAGCTGCAGCTGAAGCAGCGTCTTGCGGCTGTGGCGATCGCCCAGCTTGCCCCACAGCGGCGTGCTTGCCGTGGATGCCACCACGTACGCGGCCACGACCCACGACAGGTCACCTAGCCGGCCGAGATCCGCGGCCACGGTGGGAAGCGCCGTGGCGAGGATCGTCTGGTCGAGCACCGCGGGCAGCATTGCGAGCACGATCGCGGCGAATGCGAGCCGCACCCCCGAGGCGGCCGGGGCTTGCGCCAGACTGGGATTCCGAGACATTTGAGTTGTCGCTGAAGTGGTCATGCAGTAAGCTTAGACATCGAAATGTTAGATGTCAAACGATAAGCTCAAGACAGAACCAGTAGGCCTGCGCGTCCAGCGCGTGGCGAAGTTGCTCAACCGCGCCTTCGAGGACGAGCTGGCGGCGGCGGGCGGCTCCGTCCCCACCTGGCTGATCCTGCTGTCGCTGAAGAGCGGCCGGCCGGAGACCCAGCGCGAGCTGGCGGCCGCCGTGGGGATTCAGGGCGCGACGATGACCCACCACCTCGACGCGCTCGAGAAGGCGGGCCTCGTCACTCGCCAACGCGATCCGTCGAACCGCCGTGTGCAGCGTGTCCAGCTCACCGACGCGGGCGACGCCGCCTTCCACCGGCTGCGCAAGGTGGCGATGAGGTTCGACCAGCGCCTGCGTGCCGGACTCGCCGAGGATGAGCTCGCCCAGCTGGGCGAAGTGCTGGACCGCCTGGCGGCAAACGCGGTATCCGGCTAAAGCCCGACCCGGACCGACCGATCACAGGCTGGTGCGCGTTTTCGTCGCAGCAATCCTCTGCACGCTCGGCCTGGTGGGCACCGCGGTGGCGGCCTACCCCAAGACGTTCGCGCCGGTGAAGGGCAACCCGGCGGACAGGCTCGACAAGCTCCCCATCGATGGCTACCGCTACGACCTCTCGCGCCGCTGTACCAAGCACCCCACGCCGGGCGCGCTGGCGATGGTCTCCTGGCTCGAGCACAACTCCCCGGGCGTCTTCTGGGGCATCATGCGCTGCGAGAAGCTCGGTCCGCACAATTACAGCCTTCACGCCGACGGCCGCGCCATCGACTGGCACCTCGACGTCCACACCGCCGCCGGCCGCCGCGCTGCCAAGCGCCTGATCTCGCTGCTGCTCGCGCCCGACAAGCTCGGCAACGAGCACGCCCTCGCCCGCCGCATGGGCGTGCAGGAGATCATCTGGAACTGCACCGCCTGGTGGAGCGGTCCCGGCGGGATGGGCAAGTACTCGGTTTGCTACGACCGCAAGGGCCACCGCAAGCACGTCGACGACACCACCGCGCACCGCAACCACGTCCATATCGGCCTTAATCGCATGGGCGCCCGGAAGCTGACGAGCTTCTGGAAGCACGGCTAGGTCGCGACCTGCGCGCCCTACCCACCGGTCGAATACGCCCGCAACGCAAGCGTCACGACGGCGATGACGCTCATCGTCATGATCCCCATCTCGTTGCGCACCACCGCCCGGGCGAGCAGCACCTGCTCGCGGCGCTCGAGCGCCTCGACGTCGTCGATCTCGCGCTTGTCGATCTCCCGCTGTGCCACCCCGGCCCGGAACCCCTCGGCCACGAGGGCGACCACGAGCAGCGAGACGCCGTAGAGGTAGTGGAGATCAGAAGCGGCGCGCTGGCCCTGACCGATCAGCAGAAACAGCCCAAGGGCCACCTGGACGATCACCACCGCCTGGGCAATTCGCAACAGGTACCAGAAGATCACCGAGGGGATACGGCGGAGCCACGCGACGCCACCCCAGACTGCGGCCGCGAGGTTCGTGGCGAGGACCGCGATCCCCACGGCCATGTGTATTTCAGTCAGCTAGCCACCTTCCGCACTATGTAGCACCATGTCACAAGGGTGGTATAACCGGGCGTCGTTCGATGCTCAAGAGCTACTTCCCTGTGGTCGTCTTCATCCTGCTTGGCGCGGGAGTCGGAACGGCCTTCACACTCCTGAATAGCGTCCTCGGGCCGCGCAAGCCGAACCCGGTTAAGCGCGAGCCGTACGAGTGCGGCCTGCCCTCCGAGGTTCAGAAGAACTTCCGCTTCGGGATCAGCTTCTACCTGATCGCGATGCTCTTCATCCTCTTCGATATCGAGGTGATCTTCCTCTACCCGGTGGCTATCCAGCTCAAGTCGCTGGGTACCTTCGCGCTGGTGGAGACCATCGTGTTCATCGTCTTGCTGCTCGTGGGCTTCGTCTTCGTCTGGCGGAGAGGAGCCCTCGAATGGAGGTAACGCGGCAGAAGCTGGACGACCTGAAGCATCCGGCAGAACACCGCCCAGCGCATGCTCAAGGGCGACGTGCCCGACGAGGACCTCGAGCAATACGTCGAGGAGCGGCTGCTCTTCACCACGCTCGAGAAGGCGCAGAACTGGGCGCGCGCGAACGCGGTCTGGCCCGCCACCTTCGGCCTCGCCTGCTGCGCGATCGAGATGATCTCCGTGATCGGCTCGCCGCGTAACGACCTCGCACGCTTCGGCGCGGAGGTGTCGCGCGCCTCCCCGCGCCAGGCGGACATGCTGATCCTCTCGGGGCGCGTGTCGATCAAGATGGCGCCGGTCATCCGCCGGCTCTACGACCAGATGCTGGAGCCCAAGTGGGTGATCTCGATGGGCGCCTGCGCCTCGAGCGCCGGGATGTTCAACAACTACGCGCTGGTCGCCGGCGCGGACCGCTTCCTCCCGATCGACATCTACATCCCCGGCTGCCCGCCGCGGCCGGAGGCGCTGATGTACGGGATCATCAAGCTCCAGAAGAAGATCCTCGACCAGCCCGATCTCGGCTGGCGGGAGCGCTATCAGGCGCAGGGCACAGAAGAACGTGCCTGACGCAACCGGACTCGAGCTGATCGCCCAGCGGGTGCGGAACGAGCTGGGTGAGGATGCCGTCGCCGGGACGAGCTACTACCGGGACCAGGCCACGCTCGAGGTCGCGCCGGCGCGCGTGCACGACGTGCTCTCGCTACCTGAAGACGCATGACAAGGAGCCGTTCGAGTTCCTCTCGAGCCTCCACGGCTGCGACTACCTGCCCGAGGAGCCGCGCCTGGCCGTGCACTACGAGCTGCTCTCGATGGAGCGCGTGGAGCGCTTGCGCGTGAGGACGCGCATGGGCGTGGACGAAGCGCACGTGCCCACCGTGGTGGACCTGTGGCCCGGAGCGAACTTCCAGGAGCGCGAGGTCTACGACATGTTCGGCGTGGTGTTCGACCGCCACCCCGACATGCGTCGCATCCTCATGCCCGAGGACTACGAGGGATACCCCCAGCGGCGCGACTTCCCAATCGGCGGCGAGGCCGTGATCTTCACCTTCAACGAGAACGAGCAGCCGCGCTGGTATGAGTAGCCACGAGGGCAACAACCCGCTCGCCGTGCCCTATCGGGAGCGCGAGAAGTCGATCACGATGGAGGCCCTCGACCAGGGTCAGGCGCCCGTCTACGGCACCGAGCTCGAGCGCGAGAGCGAGCTCTTCACGATCAACATCGGGCCGCACCACCCGGCCACCCACGGCGTGCTGCGCCTGCTGGTGACGCTCGAGGGCGAGTACGTGCACGAGCTCACGCCGCTGATCGGCTACGTGCACACCGGCATCGAGAAGAGCTGCGAGGACCAGTCCTACTGGAAGGTCATCCCGTTCGTGGAGCGGATGGACTACCTCTCCTACTACTTCAACGCGATGGCCTTCTGCATGGCCGTCGAGCGCCTGCTCGAGCTCGAGGTGCCGGCGCGCGCGCAGTACCTGCGCGTGATCCACATGGAGCTGAACAGGATCTCGAGCCACCTCTTCTGGATGGCCACCTCGATCCTCGACTTCGGCGCCATCTCGTTCCTGTGGTGGGGCATCCGCGACCGCGAGATGACTCTCGACCTGTTCGAGATGTCGAGCGGCCAGCGCATGCACCCGCGCTACTTCCAGGTGGGCGGCGTGATCGAGGACATCCCGCCGGGCTGGGTCGAGAAGTGCCGCGCAGTTCATCAGCGCGCATGCCGTCGCGCATCGAGCAGTACGAGGCGGTGCTCGACAAGAACGAGATCTTCCTGCACCGCACGCGCAACGTCGGCATCGTGGACAAGCAGCGGCTGCTCGACCTCGGCGTCACCGGACCGCTGCTGCGCGCCGCCGGGCCACTCATGGGACCTGCGCAAGGCCGCGCCCTACTCGTCGTACGACCACTTCGACTTCAAGGTGCCGGTGGGCACGGTGGGCGACCACTACGACCGCTACCGCGTGCGCATCGCGGAGATGCGCGAGTCGCTGAAGATCATCGAGCAGGCGCTCGACGGCCTGCCCGAGGGTCCCTACATCACCGAGAACCGCAAGATCGCGCTCCCGCCGCGGCATGAGCTGGCCACGAGCATGGAGGCGCTGATCCACCACTTCAAGCTCGTCACCGAGGGCTTCCGCGTGCCGCCGGGCGAGGCGTACGCGGCGATCGAGTCGCCGCGCGGCGAGCTCGGCTGCTTCGTGCTGGCGGACGGGTCGGCCAAGCCCGCGCGCGTTCACATGCGCGATCCCTCGTTCGTGAACCTGCAGTCGCTCAAGGACATGTCGGAGGGGACGCTCATCGCCGATCTGATTGCTTCGGTGGCGATGCTGGATCCGATCTTGGGAGGGATTGATCGGTGCAGCAACTGGGACGCCCCCGCGGATCTGCAGAAGGATCCGCGGCGACGGTCCCTGACCTCTCCTCGGTGGATGTGCCGCCGGAGCTCGAGACGAGAGATCCGCGACCACATGACCAACTACCCCGACCACCGCTCCGCGGCGCTGCCGGCGCTCGAGGCCGCGCAGCGGGTACACGGCTGGTGCTCGCCGGAGGCGATCCAGCAGGTGGCCGCGGTGATGCAGGTGACCCCCGCGTACCTGTCCTCGATCACCACGTTCTACGACATGCTCAACACCGAGCCGCTCGGCCGCCACCAGGTGTACGTGTGCACCAGCGTGGCGTGCAACCTGCGCAAGGCGCAGGCGCTGCTCGAGGCGCTGGAGCAGGCGGGCGAGGATTTGGAGGACGCGAACATCCGCAGCTTCGAGTGCCTCGGCGCGTGCGACATGGCGCCGATGGCGTCGATCGACAACCGCTACGTCGGGCCCGATCGACCCGAGCGAGGCGCCCGAGGTGATCGCCGCGATCAGGGAGGGCCGCACCGCCGCTGCCCGGGCGCGGCCTCGGCGACGAGGGCTTCAAGCTTCCGTGGGAGGACGCGCTCGATGGCTGAGACACGCGTGCTGCTGGACGGGATCGACGAGCCGGGGCTCAACACGATCGACGTCTACGAGCGCATGCGGCGGCTACACCGCCATGCGCAAGGCGCTCACCGAGATGGACGTGGACACGATCCTCGCGGAGCTGAAGGACTCCGGCCTGCGCGGCCGCGGCGGCGCCGGCTTCTCGATGGGCACGAAGGCGAGCTTCATGCCCAAGGGCACGATGGACAAGTACCTCTGCTGCAACGCGGACGAGTCCGAGCCCGGCACCTTCAAGGACCGCCTGCTGATGCAGAAGAACCCGCACCGGCTGATCGAGGGGATCATCATCGCCGCCGTCGCCGCCGGGGCGAACAAGGCGTTCATCTACATCCGCGGCGAGTACGCCTTCGATGGCGGACATCCTCGACGCCGCCGTGACGGAGGCCTACGGCAAGGGCTACCTCGGCGAGCGACATCCTCGGCACGGGCAACAGCGTGGACCTGGTGGTGCACCGCGGCGCGGGCGCCTACATCTGCGGCGAGGAGACCGGCGCTGCTCGACTCGCTCGAGGGCAAGCGCGGCAACCCGCGCCTCAAGCCGCCGTTCCCCGCCAACCAGGGCCTCTACCAGGGCCCGACGCTGATCAACAACGTCGAGACGCTCTCCAACGTGCCGCTCGTGATCGGGCGACGGCGCGGACTGGTTCAAGCAGAACGGCACCGAGCAGTCCACGGGCACGAAGGTCGTGTCGGTGTCCGGCAACGTGCAGCGGCCGGGCAACTACGAGATCGAGCTGGGCATCCCCGCGCGCGAGATCGTCTACGGCCTGGCCGGCGGCCCGCCGCCCGGGGCGCAAGGTCAAGTTCTGGTTCCCGGGCGGATCGTCGGCGCCGGTGCTGCTCGAGGAGGACCTCGACCGGCCGTACTCGTTCGAGTCGATGGCCGAGGCCGGCTCGATGCTCGGCTCCGGCGCGATCATCGTGGTGGACGACTCGGTGCCCGTCGTGTCCGTGGCGCTGCGGCTGGCGAGTTCTACCGCCACGAGTCCTGCGGCAAGTGCGTGCCCTGCCGCGAGGGCACCAACTGGACGGTGAAGATGCTCGAGCGCATCGACGCCGGCGAGGCCACGCCGATGGACCTCGACATCATGGCCAACGTCCAGACGAACATCATCGGCAACTGCCTCTGCGTGCTCGGCGACTCGATGGCGATGCCCGTGGGCTCGATGATCAAGAAGTTCCGCGGCGAGTTCGAGGAGCACATCGAGCGCGCGCGCGAGGCGGCCGACCGCCTGAGCATCGAGATGGGCGTGGCCGCGCCTCCGGCGGACCAGGCGGCGTAGGAGCTAGTGCCCAGACCAGAGCCCAAGCTGATCACGTTCGAGATCGACGGCCGCGAGGTGCAGGCGCCCGAGGGCACGATGCTGGTGGACGCCGCCAAGCAGGGCGACGTCGAGATCCCCTACTTCTGTTACGAGCCCAAGCTCGGCCAGCCGGTGGGCGCGTGCCGCATGTGCCTCGTGGAGATCGAGGGCATGCCCAAGCTCCAGACGAGCTGCTCCACGCCCGGTCAAGGAGGGCATGGTGGTGATCACCACCTCCGATCGCGTGAAGGAGGCGCAGAACGCGATCGTCGAGTTCCTGCTGGTGAACCACCCGCTCGACTGCCCGGTGTGCGACAAGGGCGGCGAGTGCCCGCTGCAGGACATCTCCTACGGCTGGGGCCCGGGCCGCTCGCGCTTCATCGAGCCGAAGCGCCACTTCGAGAAGCCGCTCGAGATCTCGCCGCTCGTGGCGATCGACCGCGAGCGCTGCATCCTCTGCTACCGCTGCGTGCGCTTCTCGCAGGAGGTGGCCGAGGACTACCAGCTCGTGTTCCTCGAGCGCGGCGACCACACCTTCGTCGGCACCCACGACGGCCACCCCTACGTCGCGCCGTTCAGCGGCAACATCATCGAGCTCTGCCCGGTGGGCGCGCTCACCTCCACCGCCTACCGCTTCCGCGCGCGGCCCGTGGGACATCGAGGACGCCGGCTCGGTCTGCCTGCTGTGCCCGTCGCAGTGCAACGTCAAGTTCACGACGCGCGACGACACCAAGGTCATGCGCGTGCTCGCGCGCGACCACAAGGAGGTGGACGACGGCTGGCTCTGCGACAAGGGCCGCTTCGGCTACCAGGCGATCCACGCGCCGGAGCGCATCACCGCGCCGCATGGTGCGCGACGGCGGCGTGCTGCGCGAGGTGTCGTGGGAGCGCGCGCTGTCCGACGGCCGCGGGCGCCCTGGAGCGCGGCGGGCTCGAAGGCCGCCGCGATCGTGGGCGGCGAGGCCACCAACGAGGAGGGCTTCCTGATCCAGCGCCTGTTCCGCGAGGCGCTCGGCTCGCCGAACGTCGACTCGCGCTCGAACGGCGCGCTCGATCCCGAGCAGGCGCGCGCGCTGGCGCGCCCCGACTTCTCGCGCGAGGGTCTCGGACATCGACTACGCCGAGTCGATCCTCGTGCTCGACACGAGCCTCGTTGACGAGGCGCCGATCCTCGACCTGCGCGTGCGCAAGGCGGTGCGCCGCAACCGCGCCAAGCTCGTGGTGGCCACCAGCCGGCCCGGCACGCTCGACCCCAACGCCAACGCCGTGCTGCGCTTCGCGCCCGGCGCCGTGGAGGCCGCGCATGAGCGGCCTGGCGGCGGCGCTCAGCGGCGGCGGGGACCTCGACGACCTCGCCCGCCGCGCCGGCACCAACTCCGAGGCGCTGCGCCTGGCCGCCGGGGTGCTGGGCGGCGACGGCCCCACCGTGATCCTCTGGGGCGAGCGCCTGTCGCACGGCGACCGCGGGCGCCAGGCGGTCGTCGGCGCTGCTCGCGCTTGCGCGCCGCTGCGGCGTGGAGACCAGTGAGGACGCCGGGCTGATCGAGGTGCCCGCCGGCACCAACTCCCGCGGGCTGCGCGAGCTCGGGCTGCCTTCCCAACCTCGGTCCGGGCCTGGCCGCCGCGGAAACCGCCGGTCTGAGCGCGGCGCAGATTCCGGGCGCGGGCGCCTCCTCGCTCCTCCTCTTCCAGGCCGACCCGGTCCGCACCAATCCCGATCCCGCCGCCTGGGAGCAGGCGCTCGACTCGGCCACCAGCGTGATCGCGTTCGCCGACTTCGTCACGCCCGCGCTCGAGGAGCACGCCACCGTGGTCTTCCCCGCCGAGTCCTACGCCGAGAAGGAGGGCACGGTCACGCATCCGGACGGCCGCCTCCAGCGCGTGCGCCAGGCGATCGCCCACCCGGCCGAGGTGCGCTCCGGCTGGTGCGGTGCTCGCGGAGCTGTAGCGCGCGGCTCGGCAAGCCGCTGCCGGTGCCCACGATGCCCGGCATCTTCGACGAGCTGGCGCAGGCGGTGCCGTTCTACGGCGGGCTCACGCTCGAGGAGATCGGCGGCCGCGGCGTGCGCTGGCAGGACCGCGAGCAGGCCTCCGCGCTCGAGGCCGTCGCCGCTGCCGGACACGGCAGCTCGAGACGCCGCCGGAGCTGCCCGCCGAGGGCCTGCGGCTCGGCACGGTGCCGTCGCTCTGGTCGGGCCGCGAGACGCAGCACGCGGCCGTGCTCCGCTTCCTCGCGCCCGAGCAGACGCTCGAGATCTCGCTCGAGGACGCCCAGCGCCTCGGCGTGCGCTCGGGCGACGAGGTGAGCGTGTCCGTGGACGGCCGCAGCGTGCGCGCACGCGCGCGGGTTCACGATCGCCGTGCCGCCGGGCAGCGTGTTCCTGCGTGGAGGGCACGGAGACCGACAACGCCACCGCGCTGATGAACGGGCTGCCTCGCACCGTGGAGGTGACGAAGGCTTGACGGTCGCGCTCCCGCTCGCCGACGTCAACTACGTCGAGAGGCACGCTCGTGATGATCGCCAAGTCGGTCGTGATCTTCCTGTTCGTGCTCCAGGTGGTACCGCTGATCCTGCTGCTCGAGCGCAAGCTGCTCGGCCGCTTCCAGTCGCGCATCGGACCCAACCGCGTGGGCCCTTACGGCCTGCTTCAGCCGCTGGCGGACGTGCTCAAGCTGCTGTCCAAGGAGGCGTCCACGCCCAACACCGCGGTGCCGTGGATGATGGCGCTGGCCCCGGTGATCTCGATCTTCACGGCGGTGGTCACGCTCGCGATCATCCCGTTCGGCGACAACGGCGACTGGGGCGGCAACTTCGGCCTCTACGGCATCGACGTGCCGATCGGCGATCCTCTTCTACTTCGCGTTCGGCGCGCTCGCCTTCTACGCGCTGATGCTCGGCGGCTGGGCGTCCGGCTCGAAGTACTCGTTCCTCGGCGCGATGCGCTCCGCCGCCCAGCTCATCTCCTACGAGATCGCGCTCGGCCTGTCGCTGCTCGGCGTGGTGATCCAGGCGCAGTCGATGTCGCTCACCGAGATCGTCCAGGCGCAGCACAACCTCTGGTACGTGGTGCCGCAGTTCGTCGGCTTCTGCATCTTCCTTGTGGCCGGCTTCGCCGAGACCAACCGCCCGCCGTTCGACCTCGCCGAGGGCGACTCGGAGATCGTCGGCGGCTTCAACACCGAGTTCGGCGGCATGCGCTTCGGCTCGTTCTTCATGGCCGAGTACATCAACATGATCGTGATCGCCGGCATCGCCACCGCCACGTTCCTCGGCGGCTGGCACGGGCCGGGGCCCGCCGGCGCTCAACCCGCTCTGGGTGATCCTCAAGATGCTCGGCTTCATCGTGCTGTTCATCTGGGTGCGCGCCACCCTGCCGCGGCTGCGCTACGACCAGCTGATGTCGTTCGGCTGGAAGGTGCTGCTGCCGCTGGCCACCCTCAATGTCCTCGTCACCGCAATCCTCGTAGCCACATGACCCCATACGACCCATCAGCAGACGTGATCGAAGTGGGCCGCGGGCCCAACCCCGGCGGCCTCGGCTCGGTCTACCGCGTGTTCGGCGAGACCCTGCGCGGGCTCAAGACGACGCTCGGCCGCGTGGTCGAGGGACCCGTGACGATCGAGTACCCGGAGCAGAAGACGCCCGGTGTACCCGCGCTTCCGCGGCCGCCACAAGCTGCACAGCTTCGAGGACTCCGGGCTCGAGAAGTGCGTGGGCTGCTCGCTCTGCGCCGCCGCCTGCCCGGCCGAGTGCATCCGCGTGGTGGCGGCCGAGAACACGCCCGAGCACCAGGTGTCCGCCGGCGAGCGCTACGCCGCGGTCTACGAGATCAACATGACGCGCTGCATCTTCTGCGGCTACTGCGAGCTCGCCTGCCCGTTCGACGCGATCACGATGGGCAACGACTACGAGCTCGCGGACTACACGCGCTCGGACCTCGATCTTCACCAAGGAGATGCTGCTCGCGGACCCGATCGAGAAGACGCCGCTGCGGAGGGAGGGCGAGTGATCTTCGAGGACATCGTCTTCTTCATCGCGGCGATCGGCGCGCTGGCGGGCGCCGCAGGCGTAGTGCTGCTGCGCAACCCCTTCTACAGCGTGCTCTCGCTGGTGGCGCACCTGTTCTTTCTCGCCGTGCTGTTCCTGCTGCTGCAGCTCGCAGTTCCTCGCCGCCGCGCAGCTGATCGTCTACGCGGGCGCCGTGATGGTGCTGTACGTGTTCGTGGTCGCCTACATCGGCGGCGCGGAGGAGCCGCTCGGCGAGAGCCGTCCCGGGCATCCGCCCGCTGGGCGTGCTGTTCGCGCTCTGCCTGCTCGGCCGAGCTGTGCATCGCGGTGATCGGCTCGGGCCTCAAGGCGCTCGACACGCACGGCGCGCAGTCGGCAACGGCTTCGGCGGCCCGGGCCAGATCGGCTCGCTGCTGCTCAACCAGTTCCTGATCCCGTTCGAGGCGGCGTCCTACCTGCTGCTGATCGCGGCGGTGGGCGCGCTCGTGCTGGCGCGCAAGCGGCGCGGCTTCGAGGAGCTCACCGGGGGAGGCGGCACGGCGTGAACGTCACCTGGTACGTGGTGCTTTCCGCGTTCCTGTTCGCGATCGGCGCCGTGCGGCGTGCTCACCCGGCGTAACCCGCTGGTGGTCCTGCTCTGCCTCGAGCTGATGCTCAACGCCGGCAACCTCGCGCTGATCGCGTTCTCGCGCATGTGGGGCAACGGCGATGGCCAGATCTTCGCGCTCGTGGTGATGGTGGTGGCCGCCTGCGAGGTGGTGGTGGGGCTCGGGATCATCGTCGGCATCTTCCGCCGCCGGATCCCCGAAGACGTTGACGCCTTGTCGGAGCTCCGCGGGATGACACCTACCTCATGGGCCTGGCTCGTGCTTGCGTTCCCGCTGGCGGGGACGATCGTGATCTCGCTCGGCTGGCGGACGCTGGCGCGGCCGCTGTGCCAGGCTGGATCGGCTCGGCCGCGATCCTCGGCGTCGTTCGTGTGCGCGGTGGGCGCGGCGCTGACGCTGCAAGACCGCGCGCCCGAGGCGCGGCACGCCTCCTCGACGCTGTTCGACTACGCGCACAGCGCCGGCATCAACGTCGGCTTCGGCATCCTCGTCGATCCGCTGTCGGTGTTCATGGCGCTCGTGGTCAGCGGCGTGTCGTTCCTGATCCACGTCTACTCCGTCGCCTACATGGACTCCGACCGCGGCTACACGCGCTTCTTCGCCTACCTCAACTTCTTCGTCTTCTCGATGCTGCTGCTGGTGCTCGCGGCCAACCTCATCATCCTGATCGTGGGCTGGGCGTTCGTGGGCGCGGCGTCGTACCTGCTGATCTCGTTCTGGTACCGGCGCAAGACCGCCACGGCGGCCGGCATCAAGGCGTTCGTGATCAACGTGATCGGCGACGTCGCGCTCGTGATTGCCGCCTTCCTGCTGCTGGAAGAACGCGGGCCACCACCTCAGCTACGCCGGGCATCTTCGGCGGCGCCGAAGGACTCGTTCGCCACCAACGACGCCACGCTGGTGGCGGCCTGCCTGCTGCTCACGGTGGGCGCGTTCGCCAAGTCCGCGCAGCTGCCGCTCCACACCTGGCTGCCGGACGCCATGGAGGGCCCGACTCCCGTCAGCGCCCTCATCCACGCGGCCACGATGGTCACCGCGGGCGTCTACCTGATCGCGCGCTTCCACCCGCTGTACGAGCTCGCGCCCACCGCCGCCAAGATCACGGCGGGACTCGGCCTGCGCGACGCTCTTCTACGCGGCCACCTGCGCGCTGGCGATCACCGACTTCAAGCGGGTGATCGCCTACTCCACGATCAGCCAGATCGGCTACATGGTGCTCGGCGTCTCCACGGGCGCGCTACGTCGGCGGCCTCTTCCACCTGATGACGCACGCCTTCTTCAAGGCGCTGCTGTTCATGGGCGCGGGCTCGGTGATCGGCGCGATGGCGGGCATCCAGGACCTCGACCGCATGGGCGGCTTCAGGAAGTCGATGCGCTTCACCTACATCACGTTCGTGATCGGCGCGCTGGCGCTCGCCAGCTTCCCGCCGCTGTCCGGCTGGTTCTCCAAGGACGAGATCCTCGGCTTCGACGTGCACCGCGGCGGCTTCGACCTCGTGCTCGCGATCGTCGCGCTTCGCCGCCGCGCTGATGACCGCCTTCTACTCGTTCCGGATGGTCTTCCGGGTGTTCCACGGCGATGCCGTGCCCGAGGCCGAGTCGCTCGAGCGCGGCGAGCTCTTCCACGGCGAGCACGTCAACCCGATGACCGGCGAGCACGAGGACACCGAGGTGGGCTTCCCTGGGCGCCGAGCACCACATCGCCGAGCGCGAGTGGCCGATGAAGGTCGCGATGGGCTCGCTCGCGCGTGCTGACGATCGTCGGCGGCATCGTCGCGATCCCGGGCGTCACGCACTGGTTCCAGAACTTCCTCGAGCCGACGTTCGCCGACTCCAAGTACCTGAACTCGGAGCCCAGCACCAGCGCCGCCTGGATCGGCCTTGTGGTGGGCGCCGGCATCGCCCTGGCGGGCATCGCGATCGCGTACGTCTGCTACATCCGGCAGCCCGGCCTCACGACGGTCGCGCTGCTCGAGCGCATGCCGTTCCTGCACCGGCTGCTCGTCAACCGCTGGTACTTCGACGAGCTGTACGACGCGCTGTTCGTGCGGCCCGGTGGCGACCTTCGGGCGCTTCGGCCGCTACGTCGTGGAGAGCGCGTTCGTGCAGGGCACGCTCGTGGGCGGCGCCACGCGGCTCGTGACGCGCGCGGGACCAACTTCGCGCGCACCGTCCAGTCGGGCTACCTGCGCGCGCTATGCCGCTGGTGATGCTGCTCGGCTTCGGCGCGACTCGCCCTCTACTTCCTGCTCCAGGCCACGTGAGATGACCGTCTACCTCTCGATCATCCTGTTCCTGCCCGCCGCCGCCGGCCTGTTGGCGATGTTCGTGCCGCAAGCGGCTCGCGGGCTGGACGCTCGTCGCGGGCAGCGTGCTCGCGCTCGCCTACGCGATCGTGATGCTCGCGCGCTTCAAGACCGGTGCCGGCATGCAGTTCGTGACCGACGACAACTGGATCTCCGAGCTCGGCATCCGCTACCACCTCGGCGTCGACGGGCTCAACCTGTTCCTGATCGTCCTCACCGCACTGCTCTGGGTGCCGGCCTCGATCGCGGCGGCGCTGCGCGAGTGGGACCGCCCGCGGCTGTTCGCGTTCTTCATGGGCCTCGGCCAGACGGCGGTGCTGGGCGCGTTCATGGCGCAGGACCTCGCGCTGTTCGTCGTCTTCTTCGACCTGATGCTCGTGCCGTTCTACTTCCTGGTGGGCATGTGGGGCGGCGAGGACCGCGTGTACGCCACCACCAAGCTTGTGATCTACACGCTGGTGGGATCGCTGCTGATGCTCGCCGCCGCGGTGGCGCTCGGCGTGATGTCGACGCCCGCCGGCGGCCACATCTCGTTCTCGCTTGGCCACGCTGGCGCAGCACCCGCTCTCGTCGGGGTCGCAGTACTGGCTGTTCCTGCTGTTCGCGTTCGCGTTCCTCGTGAAGGCGCCCGCGTTCCCGCTGCACGGCTGGATGCCCGACGCCTACCGCCAGGCGCCGCTGCCGGTGATCCTCGTGTTCTCGGCCGTGGTGTCGAAGGTCGGCGTGTACGGCTTCCTGCGCATCGTGCTGCCGCTCCTGCCGCAGGCGTCCGTGCACTTCCAGGAGCTGATGCTGGCCATCGCCGTGGTGTCGATCCTGTACGGCTCGGTGCTTGCGTTCTCGCAGGACGAGGCGCGGCTCGTGCTCGGCTACTCGTCGGTCGCGCAGCTCGGCTTCATCGTGCTCGGGATCTTCTCGCTCGACCCGAAGGGCGGACAGGGCGCGGTGCTCCAGATGGTCAACCACGGGCTCGTGGTGGCGCCGCTGTTCCTGATCATCGGCTACCTGGCCATCCGCGCCCAGGGCCGCGAGTCGCTCGACTGGATGGGCGGCATGGCCTTCCGCGCGCCGGTGCTGGCCGCTGTGTTCCTGATCGTCGCGCTGGCCACGCTTGCGATGCCCGGCTCGTCGAACTTCGTGGGCGAGCTGTACATCCTGTTCGGCACCTTCCAGTCGAAGATCGTCTACGGGCTGGTGGCGAGCGTGGGCGTCGTGCTCGCGGCGGTCTACATGATCCGCTTCTACCAGCGCTCGATGCACAACCCGGTGGGGGCGCACGTCGAGTCGCGTGACCTTGCGCTCGGGCCGGAGCTCGGCGTGATCGCACCGCTCGTGCTGATCATCCTCGCGCTCGGCGTCTACCCGAACTTCCTGCTGCACCGGATCAACGCGTTCGCGCCCACCAACCCAGGCGCAGGTCGGCGCTCAAGCGATGACCGCACTGCACGTCATAGCCGCCGTCAAGGCGCCGGTGATCGACTACAAGGGCATCTCGCCGCTGTTCGCCACCGCGGGCGGCGCGGTGATCGTGCTGATGGCGGCGCTGTTCCGCGGCCGCTTCGTGCAGCGCGTGCTGGTGCCGTTCCTCACCGTGGGCGCGCTCGGGGCCGCCATCGGGCTGACGATCTGGAACTGGCACACCGGGGACAGCCGCCCGATCGTGGAGGGCGCGCTGGCCGTCGACACGCTGGCGCTCGGGCTGTCGCTGCTCTTCTACGTGGCGGGCCTGGCCACCGTGGCGTTCGCCTGGCGCTCGGTCGCGCTGCGCGAGGTCGGGCACGGGCGAGTTCTTCGCGCTCATGCTCGGCTCGATCGCGGGAATGAACATCCTCGCCTCGGCGGAGAACCTGGTCACGCTGTTCGTGGGCATCGAGCTGCTGTCGATCCCGCTCTACGTGATGTGCGCGAGCGAGGTGCGGCGCGAGACGTCGCTCGAGTCGGGCCTCAAGTACCTCGTGATCGGCTCGGTGGGCTCGGCCACGCTGCTCTACGGCCTCGCGTTCATCTACGGCGCCACCGGCTCCACCGGCTTTGCGGCGATCTCGAACGCGATCGGCAACGGCGTGGACATCACCGACCCGCTGCTGCTCACCGGCATCGCGCTGGCGGTCGCGGGGCTCGCCTTCAAGGCGTCGGTCGCGCCGTTCCACGCCTGGACGCCCGACGTGTACGAGGGCGCGCCCACGCCGGTCACGGCGTTCATGGCGGTGGCCACCAAGACCGCCGCCTTCGCGATCATCCTGCGCCTCTTCGACGAGGCGCTGGTGAGCGTGCAGGTGCAGTGGGCGCCCGCGCTCGCCGCGCTGGCCGTGATCACGATCATCGTGGGCAACGTCGGGCGCGATCGCGCAGAACTCGCTCAAGCGCATGCTCGCGTGGTCCGGCGTGGCGCAGGCCGGCTACATGCTCGCGGGCGTGGTGGTGGGCACCAAGCTCGGGCTTCAGGCCACCGCCTTCTACCTCGCGATCTACCTGTTCATGAACATGGCCGCCTTCGGCGTGGTGATCGCGCGCGAGCGCGTATCGGAGCACGGCGACGGCCTCAGATCGCTGGAGGGGCTCGGCAGCGCCAGCCCGCTGCTGGCGTGGCCGATGACGATCGCGATGCTGTCGCTGGCCGGCTTCCCGGCCACCGCCGGCTTCATCGGCAAGTTCTATTTGATCTCCGCCACGGTGGACGGCAACTGGGCGTGGCTCGGAGTGATGATCGTCGTCGGCTCGATGATCTCGCTCGTCTACTACCTGCGCGTGATCGCGGTGATGTGGATGAACCCGCTGAAGATCGAGCTGCCGGGGCTGCCGCGCCGGCGCGAGGTGCACCCGGTGGCCGGCTGGTCGCCCGAGGCGGACCCGAAGGCCCAGCCCGAGGTGCTGCTGGTCACGCTGGTGATGGCCGCGGCCACGATCTTCTTCGGCATCGTGCCCTCGCCGCTCTTCCACCTCGCCCACGACGTGGGCACGTCGCTCAGCTCGCTGTTCGGCAGCTAGGCGGACTCGTACCCGAAGTCGCTGTTGCGGCACAGATCGCCGCCGTTGCGCGAGATCAGCGGGTGCCTGTCCACGGCGATCGGCGAGAAGGCCATGGGCAGGCGGCGGCCGTCGTAGACGCACAGCGCCGTGGCCTTCAGGTCGAGCACGAGCTGGTGCGCCACCCGCTCGTAGCGGCGAAACACCTCCGGCTCGATGTCGGCCGCGCACTCGCCGTCCGGGCCCGGAGAGGATGCGCGCCGGCTGGTCGAGCCGCTTGACGATCTGGTCGTACTCGCGCGCCGCGGCCTCGGGATCGAAGTCGGGGCCGTACAGCCGCTCCGACTCGAGCACGATCGCGCTCTCCAGCGCACCCGCGCCCATGCCGCGCGATCACGCGCTCTGCGCAGGTCGGCCGGCACGGCGATCACCAGCCGCTCCCCGCGCTCGAGCCCCTCCCCGAGGTAACGGCAGCAGAAGCCCGCCCCTGTCGTCGTCGGTGTACAGCAGCACGCCGTGGTCCCCGGGCTGGAAGGTGCGCGGCAGCGCGGACACGCGGGCGAAGCTCACCTCGTCCTCGAAGACCCTCCACGCGTGGCCGCCGCACGCGTCGCACGACAGCTCGGTTGAGCCGTGCGCCGAGTAGTAGAGCTCATTGCAGCGTGAGCACTCGAGTACTGGCAATCGATTCCCCCTGCCCTAGCGTACACCAGCAGGTGTAAGCCGTGTCTACCAGTTAGGGCGAGGACTACGCCTGCTCGGGTACGGATTCCGGCGTTCGCGCAGGGAATTCCGGCCTATTCCACCACGAGGCCGTGCCGCATCGTGTTCTCGGTGACCACGCGCGGCTCGACGAACTGCAGCAGGTAGTCCGGGCCCGCCGGCCTTCGAGCCGATGCCCGAGCGGCGGTTGCCGCCGAACGGCTGGCGGCCCACCATCGCGCCGGTGATGTGACGGTTCACGTAGAGGTTGCCCACCGGCGAGCGGCGCGCCACCTCGTCCACGGTGTCGCGGATTGCGGGAGAAGAGGCCGCCGGTGAGCGCGAACGGCGAGCGCTCGAGCGCCTCGCAGGCCGCCGCGATGCTCTTGCACGCGCTCGACGGCGAGCAGCGGCCCGAAGATCTCGTCGCGGATCACCGCGGAGTCGGGCGGCAGGTCGGCCACCAACGTGGGCGCGCAGAACCAGCCGTTTCGCAGGGATCTTCGCCTCCGCGCGCCACCACGCGCCCCTCGCTGCGCGGCCAGCTCGGCGTAGCGATTCACCCGCTGCTGCGCCTCGCGCTCGATCACCGGCGGGACGTCGGTGGCGAAGTCGTCGGCCTGGCCGACCAGCAGCACCTTCACCGCGCCGGCCAGGCGCTCGAGCAGCGCGTCCGCCACCTTCTCGTGCGCGAGCACGCGCGACGCCGCCGAGCACTTCTGCCCCGCGTACACGAAGGCCGAGCTTGACGATCGCCGGCACGGCGTCGTCGAGGTCGGCGTCGGAGTCCACGATCACGGCGTTCTTGCCGCCCATCTCGGCCACCACGCGCTTCACGTGGCTCTGGCCCTCCGGCGTCTCGGCGGCGGCCCGGACGATCTCGAGGCCCACCGCGCTCGAGCCGGTGAAGGCGATCAGCGTGCACGCCCGGGTGGCGCACCAGCGCGGCGCCCACCTCGCCGTAGCCCGGGCAGCAGCGAGATCGCGCCCGGCGGCGCGCCCGCCTCGCGCAGCGCCTCCACGAGCGCGAGCGACGAAGCCGGCGACTGCTCGGCGGGCTTGAGCACCACGCAGTTGCCGGCGGCCAGCGCGGCGGAGGTCATGCCGGTCGGGATCGCGAGCGGGAAGTTCCACGGCGCGATCACCGCGCACACGCCGCGCGGCTCGTAGCGCATCGAGTTGCGCTCGCCCGGCACCTGCAGCAGCTCCGGCCCGTGCGTCGAGCCGCAGCGCCTCGCGCGCGTAGTACTCGAGGAAGTCGATCGCCTCGCACACGTCGGCGTCCGCCTCGGGCCACGGCTTCGCGCACTCGCGCACCTGCAGCGCGGCCAGCTCGAGGCGGCGCGAGCGCAGGATCTCCGCGGCGCCGACGAGCACCTCGGCGCGCGCGGCTCGCGCCGAGCGTCGCGCCAGGCGGGGAACGCCGCCGCGGCGGCCTCCACGGCGCGCGCGGCATCCGCCTCGGTCGGCACGGCCGGCGCGTGGCCACCACGCGCTCGGGCTCGCCCGGGTCGGTGGAGTCGAAGCCCTCGTGCGCGCCCGCGCTCGCGCCCGACCAGCACGCGGCACCGCGAGCGGCAGCCGCGGGTCGAGCTCGCGCAGCGCGCCGAGCAGCGACTCGCGCGCGGGCGCGCGGCGCAGCTCCAGCGTGGGCTCGTTGGCGAACGGCCTCACGGCGCCGCCAGCAACTCCTCGAGCGGCACGCCGCGCGCCTGCTCGTGCAGGAACGACTCGTTGGAGGTGTTCTCGAGCAGGCGGCGCACGAGGTACGCCATGCCCGCCACGAGGTCGCCCACCGGGCAGTACACGCGCACGCGGAAGCCCTGCGCGGCGAGCGCGTGGCTGCAGCTCGTCGCCGAGGCCGCGCAGCACCTGCAGCTCGAGGTCGCGATCCTCGCCGCCCGTGTGGCGGTTGTAGGCGATCGCGTGCGACACGGAGCGCAGGTTGTGCGAGGCGATCGCCACGCGCACGGCCGGCCGCGCGTCGAGCAGGCGGCGCGTGAGCTCCTCGAAGTTGCGGTCGCAGTCCGCCTTGACCTCGAACACCGGCGCCTCCCAGCCGTGCTGGCGCGCCTCGACGATCTCGTGGTCCCAGTAGGCGCCCTTCACGAGCCGCACCACGAGCGGCGGCTCGCGCGGCGACTCGTGCGCCCAGCCGAGGATGCGGTCGAGCTGCCCGGGCGACTCGCGCAGGTACGCCTGCAGCACGAGCCCGGCCGACGGCCCCTCGCGGAACTCGTCCTCGTCGAGCAGCTCGAAGATCAGGTCCATCGTGGTCTCGAGCGCGTCGAGCGACTCCATGTCGATGTGGAGGTGGGCGCCGAGGTCGCGCGCCTTCGCGCAGCAGCGGGCGCATGCGGCGGGCGGCGTCCTCGCGACCGAGCGTCGGGCGCGTCCGGGCGCAGGTGCGGGCGTGAGCGCCGACACCTTCACCGACAGGTTGGCGCGCGGCAGCGGACCGAGCGAGTCGGACTCGAGCGCCGGCCGCTCCGGCCAGCCGCCGGCGCGGCCCTGCGATCGTGTCGAGCGCCTCGGCGCAGCGCGTCGGCGTAGCGGTCCGCCTCCGCCTCGGTCACGGTCGCCTCGCCGAGCAGGTCGACCGACGAGGCGGCGCCGCCGTCCCACAGCTCGCGCAGCACGCCCAGCGCGCTTGCCGCGGCGACTCACCCGACGATGAAGCGGTGCGCCATGTGGCGCACGCCGCCCGCGGCCGCGGCGCCGAGCGCGGCCCGGCCCGGCTTGGTGCCCGCCATCTTCATCGCCACCTCGAGCGACGGCGGGCCGCTCGTCCAGCTCGCCCGAGGTAGCCGCTCAGGTGCCTGGCCAGGTCGTCGAGCGAGCGGCAGGCGGGCGTCACGTCGACGAAGCGGAAGAGCGCGGCCCGCAGCTCGGCGTCCTGCGAGGCCAGCTCCATCGCGCGGCGCGTCGAGCTGCTTCACCGGGTTGCGGCTGCGCTGCGGGAAGGCGGCGAACAATTCGCGCCCACACCTGCTCCAGCTCGGCCTCCACCGTCATCGGCCAGAAAGCTACTCCGCCCACGCGCTAGCCTCGTCTCGATGCCCGAAGCGCATCATGTACGTCAAGCCCGGCTGCCCCTACTGCCAGCAGGCGCGCGACGCGCTCAGCGCCGAGGGGCTCGACTGGGAGGAGCGCGACGCCACCACCGACCGCGGCTGGCGCGCCGAGCTGATGGAGCACTCGCGCGGACAGCGGCGTGGTGCCGACGATCGTGGCGCCCGACGGGGTGACCGTCGGCTGGCACGGCAAGGGCTGACGCGTGGCCTAGGGCGGCCGGTCGGCCGCCAGGCCGGAACCTCCATGCCGAGGGCAGTTGCCTAGCGCACTCGCCGCCCGCTCCCATGCGTTACCCCGTCGAGAACTTCAGCGCGGAGGAGCGGGCGCTGCTCGCGCCCCACTTCACCAATCTCGACCAGCCGGTGTTCGCGCTGGTCAACCTGCCGGAGACGGTCAAGGGCGCGCTTTTTGCCCGCTATTCGCGCTATCAGGGCACGCTGAGGCGGCTCTTCCTGGACGAGTTCGCGGGCGACCTGGAGGGCGCCGCAACCGGGCCTTCGACGGCGACGAGGGCGAGCGCGCGGCGCGCCTCTACCAGACGATCTTCCTCGGCTACGGGGACGACTCGGTGGCCCAGCTCGGCGGCGCGCACGTCGCCTGCGAGTGGGTGTCGAACGTGATGACCAAGGTGCTCCAGCGCGGCCGGCTGGCGGCCTACCTGGAGCAATCCACCCGCTACATCCCCTACGACGCGCCGATGCCGGGCGGCGGCTACCGCTACTGGAGCGACGAGTCGATGGGGCCCGAGTACGCCTCGGCGATGGACTTCCTGTTCGACGCCTACTCGGAGGCGCTGCCGCAAGGTCACGGCCTGGGCCGAGGAGCGCTTCCCGCGCGCCGAGGGCGAGCCCGAGGCGGCGCACAGGCGCTCGATCACGGCCAAGGCGCTCGACCTGCTGCGCGGCCTCCTGCCGGCCGCCTCGCTCTCGCACATGGGCATGTTCGCCACCGGCCAGGCCTACGAGCAGCTCCTGATGCACCTGTTCGCCTCGCCGCTGCCCGAGGCGCGCGAGTACGGCCGCATGATCCTCGCCGAGCTGAAGAAGACGATGCCCAGCTTCGTCGCGCGCGTGGACAACCCGGAGCGCGGCGGGCGCTGGATCCACTACCTGGAGGAGCGCGAGCAGGCGGCCGATCGCTGGGCCGGCGCGGCTGGGGCTCGACCGCGCCCGGCGCGAGGAGGACACGCGCCCGTCGGTCAAGCTGGTGTCGGTGCAGGGCAGCGAGGACGACCTGCTGGCGGCGCTGCTGTTCGAGGCCGCGGGCGTTTCCGAGGAGGAGGTGCGCTCCGCCGTGCGCGTGCTGCCCCCGACGAGCGCGCCACGCTGCTCGGCGAGCTGGTGGGCGAGCGCGAGAACCGCCGCCACCGCCCCGGCCGCGGCTTCGAGGCGCTGCGTTACCGCTTCGAGGTGGTGGGCGACTACGGCGCCTTCCGCGACCTCCAGCGCCACCGCATGCTCACCGTGCAGTGGCAGCCGCTCACGCCCTACCTCGGCGCCGGCGTGCCCGAGGAGCTCGAGGAGGCCGGCGTTGCCGACGCCTACAGCGCGGGACTCGAGCGCTCGCATGCGGAGTACGAGCGGCTCGTGGACTGCGGGGCTCCCCGGCGCTGGCGCCGTACGCGCTCTGCCTCGGTTACCGGATTCGCTACGTGCTCGACATGAACGCGCGCGAGGCGATGCACCTGATCGAGCTGCGCTCCGGGCGCGAGGGCCACCCCACCTACCGCGCCGTGGCGCACGAGCTGCATGCGCAGATCGCGCGCGTGCACCCCGCGGTGGCAGGCGCGATGAAGCACGTGGACCGCGACACCGAGCCGCGCCTCGAGCGGATCCTGTCCGAGATCCGCACCCACGCCAAGCAGCGGGCGGCGCGCGTCTAGCGATGGGCGACGAGCGCTCCCAGAGGGCCGCCGCGTAGCGCCGTCGATCCTCGCCGCCGACTGGTCGCGCATGTGGGAGCAGGTGAAGACCGTGATGGACGCGGGCGCGCGGGTGATCCATGTGGACGTGATGGACGGCCACTTCGTGCCCCCGATCACGATGGGGCCGCAGATGGTGCAGGCGCTGAGCGAGCACGTGCACGGTGCGGGCGGCTGGCTCGACGTGCACCTGATGATCGAGCGGCCCGAGCACCAGGTGGAGGCGTTCGCGAAGGCGGGCGCGGACTCGATCAACATCCACTGGGAGGCCACGCCGCACGTGCACTACGCGCTCAAGGCGGTGCGCGATGCGGGCTGCGTGCCCGGCCTCGCGATCAACCCGGCCACCCCGCCCGAGGCCGTGGTGGCCGCGGCGGACACGTTCGACATCCTGCTCTGCATGACCGTCAACCCAGGCTGGGGTGGCCAGTCGTTCATCGAGAGCTCCAACGACAAGGTGCGGCGGCTGCGCTCGATCCTCCCCGACCGGGTGGCGATTACCGTGGACGGCGGGGTCGACCTCACGACGGCGCGGCCCTGCCGCGACGCCGGCGCGCGGATATTCGTGGCGGGCTCGGCGGTGTTCGGCACGCCGGATCCGTCTGCTGCCTACACGGAGCTCGTGTCGGCCGCCGGCGCTCTCTGACAGGTGCAAGCGCCCATACTGGCGCTATGCCCAAGGAGAACGTCGAGGTGGCGCGCCGCGCGATAGCCGCCTATAACCGCCGCGAATTCGAGGCCATTCGGGCGCTGAACCACCCCGACGTGGAGGTGGATTGGTCCGCGTCACGGGGCCTCGAGGCGGGGGTCTACAGGGGGCTCGAACAGGTCGTCCGCTTCTTTGAGAGCTTCCTCGACATGTTCGAGGAGGTCGAGATCAAGCCAGACCGCTTCATCGAGTCCGGGCCTTGCGTCGTCGTCCCCAACTCCGCCAAGCTCCGCGGCCGGGACGGGATCGAAACGGTGGCTCGGAGCACCCTGGTCTTCGAGGTCCGCGATGGTCGGGTGGCCCGCGTGTGCCTTTATCAAGAGACGCAGGAAGCTCTTGAGGCCACCGGGCTGAGCGAGTAGGCACACGCACGCGAGCGTAGACTCGGCGGCGGTGCAGACCAACCGCTCGATCCCGTCCGTGTCGGTCATCCCGGTGCTCGTCTATCCGGACGTGCGCGAGGCGGTGGAGTGGCTCGGCGTTGCATTCGGCTTCGTCGAGCAGGTACAGATCGGCGAGGACCATCGGGCGCAGCTCGGGTTCGGCGACGGAGCCCTGATCGTGGGCGACGTGCGAGGGGACCGGCGTCCTCCGCGCGCCGGCGAGGAGACCCACTCCGTGGTGGTTCGGGTGGAAGACGCGGACGCCCATTGCGAGCGTGCCCGCAGCCACGGCGCGCGCATCCTGATGGAGCCGACCGACTTCGAGTATGGCGAGCGTCAGTACTCGGCTGAGGATCCGGCTGGGCACCGCTGGACCTTCTCGCAGTCCCTGCGCGACGTCGCTCCCGAGGAATGGGGCGGCATCACCGTCTCGCCTCGCTAGGCAACGTTCGCGGCCTTACAAACGGCCTGGCACGTTGGCGATTGCCCAGCATAGGTTCGAGCGAATCTCCGCCCGCCGGCGTCAATAGTCACCCCGGTAGGCGAAGCCAGGGCGGGAACTAGCGCCGGGCGGAGTCGCCGCCGGCCGCCGCCGAGGCCCGGCGCCACGCCAGGCCGCCGCCCCCGCCCGGCCGCTTCTCCCAGCGGAAGTGGCGCGCGGCCCAGATCGTCGCGCCCACCCACCAGATCGCGAGCACCGCGAGGTGGCTGCCCGAGAAGCCGAGCCCCGTGGTGTGCGGGCTGAAGCACTCCTCGAAGCCCTGCGCCATGTGGCTCAGAGGGAAGAAGTGCGCGACCTTCTGGAGCCAGTCCGGGTAGGTCTCGAGCGGATAGAAGACGCCCGAGACGAACAGCAGCGGGAAGAACGTGATCGCAGCGATCGGCTGAGCGCTCTCCGGGCGGTCGACGAACGTGGACACGCACAGCGCGATCGCGGTGATCGAGGCCGCACCCATGAACAGCGTGATCACCGCGGCCGGGATCAGCTTCGGATAGACGTGCACGCCGAACGCCGGCACGGCCACCACGAACATCAGCAGCACGGACATGAAGCCGGCCGTGATGGCCGCCCCCACGAGCGCGCTCAGGTAGATCCACGGCGGCAGCGGCGTGCCCTTCACGCGCTTGAGCATACCCTGGTCGCGCAGGTTGGCGATCAGGATGATCAGCCCCTGGTAGCACGAGGTGGTGACGGCGAACACCGCGATTCCCGGCGTGTAGAACTGGACGAAGTCGACCTTGCCGCCGGTGACGCTGATCGTGTTGCCCTTGTTGCCGGCGTCGAAGATGATCAGGAAGATCAGCGGGAAGATGAAGGTGAAGAACGCGCCGCGCGGCCCGCGCAGCAGGATCTTCAGCCGCGTGCGGGTCCAGAGGACGAGCAGCTTGAGGTCGGCGCGGCTGCATCAGCGCTCTCCCCCGCTCGTGAGCTCGAGGTAGATGTCCTCGAGCGAGCGCCGGGTGACGGTCAGGCCCTCCAGCTCCACCCCGCGCTCGCTCGCCCACGCCACAAGCGGCGCCAGGTCGCGCGTGGGCGTCTGGCTGCTGAACACCACGCGCCCGTTGGTGCGCTCGGCGCCGTCGGGTAGCGGCAGCTCGCCCGCGTCCACACCGCCCGGCGTCTTGAACGTGACGAGCGCGGCGCCCACATCGCGTCCGGCGATCGTGTCCGGCGTGCCCTCGGCCACGATGCTGCCCGGCGGCGATCACCGCCACGCGGTCGGCCAGGTTCTGCGCCTCGTCCATGTAGTGGGTGGTGAGCAGGATCGTCTTGCCGAGCGAGCTGAGCCCCTCGATCACCTCCCATGCCTGTGCGGCGTGCGGAGGGGTCGAAGCCGGTGGTGGGCTCGTCGAGGAAGATCAGCTCCGGGTCGCCGGCGATGCCGAGTGCAAGGTCGAGCCGCCGGCGCTGGCCTCCCGACAGCGTTTCCACGCGCGCGCTCGGCCTTCTCCTCGAGCCCCACGAGCTCGATGCACTCGCGCGCGTCGCGCGGGCGCGGGTACGAAGCGCTGTAGATCTCCACCGCCTCGCGCACCGTCAGCACCCCGTCCACGCCCTCCTCCTGCAGCACGATCCCGATCCGCTCGCGCAGCTCGCGCTCGCCGCTGTCGGGGTCGAGGCCGAGCACGGTCGCCTCGCCGGCGTCGCGCTTGCGATGCCCCTCGAGGATCTCCACGAGCGTGGTCTTGCCCGCGCCGTTGGGCCCGAGCAGGCCGAACACCTCGCCGCGGCGGATCTCGATGTCCACCCCCGCAAGCGCCTGCACAGGGCCGTAGCTCTTCCGCACCACGTACCCCCGCTGACGCGCACGAGCCATGGTTTCTTCCTGCCGCGTGACCATCGTCCTCGGACAGTGCTTTCTAGGATAAAGAGCCCTCCGGGTAGTAGCTTGCCCGTTAAGCGAAAGAGGAGAGTCATATGGCAGACACGTCGAGGTCGAACGCGATCTTGAGGTTCTGCTGAAGGAAGAGGACGTCTTCGAGCCTCCAGAGGACTTCGTCAAGCTAAGCCAACTTCTCCGATCCCGCGGTGTACGACGAGGCCGAGAGGGACTACGAGGCCTGGTGGGAGGGCTGGGCCAAGGAGCTCGACTGGTTCGAGCCCTGGGAGACGGTGCTCGACTGGAACCCGCCGTGGGCCAAGTGGTTCAAGGAGGGCAAGCTCAACGCCTCGCACAACTGCCTCGATCGCCACGTGGACGCCGGCAACGGCGACCGCTCGCCTACCACTGGGTCGGCGAGGACGGCGACACCCGCGACGTGAGCTACGCGGAGCTGCTCGACATGACCAGGCGCTTCGCCAACGTGCTCAAGGACCTCGGCGTGGAGAAGGGCGACGTGGTGGGCATCTACATGCCGATGCTGCCCGAGACCCCCGCGGCGATGCTGGCCTGCGCGCGCATCGGCGCCACGCACAACGTGGTGTTCGGCGGCTTCTCCGTGGAGTCGGTGTGCGAGCGCATGGACGTGTCCGACGCCAAGGTGCTCGTCACCGCCGACGCCACCCTTCGCCGCGGCAAGCCCACGCCGATGAAGGCCACTGTGGACGAGGTGCTCGACCGGCTACCGGGGCTCGAGCACGTGGTCGTGGTGAAGCGCACCGACGAGGACTGCCCGATGCAGGACGGCCGCGACGTCTGGTGGCACGAGGCGTTGGAGAAGGCCGACCCCGACTGCGAGCCCGAACCGCTCGACGCCGAGCACCCGCTCTTCATCCTCTACACCTCAGGCTCGACCGCCAAGCCCAAGGGCATCCTCCACACCACCGGCGGTTACCTCACCGGCGTGTACGCCACGACCAAAGCGTCTTCGATCTCAAGCCGGACAAGGACATGTACTGGTGCGCGGCCGACATCGGCTGGGTGACCGGGCACTCCTACATCGTCTACGGGCCGCTCGCGGGCGGTGCCACCTCGGTGATGTACGAGGGCGCCCCGACTACCCGGACAAGGACCGTTGGTGGGAGATCGTTGAGAAGTACAAGGTCACGATCCTCTACACGGCGCCCACCGCGATTCGCGCCTGCATCAAGTGGGGCCGCGAGTACCCGGAGAAGCACGACCTCTCCTCGCTGCGGCTGCTCGGGTCGGTGGGCGAGCCGATCAACCCGAAGGCGTGGGTCTGGTACCACAAGGTGATCGGGGGCGAGCGCTGCCCGATCGTCGACACCTGGTGGCAGACCGAGACGGGCCACATCATGATCACGCCGCTGCCCGGCATCACCACCACCAAGCCGGGCTCGGCCACGCGGGCCTTCCCCGGCGTGGAGGCCGCGGTGGTGAACAAGGACGGCGAGGTCGTGGACGAGGGCGGCGGCTTCCTGACGCTGCGCCGTCCCTGGCCGGGCATGCTGCGCACGCTCTTCAAGGAGGACGAGCGCTACGTGGAGACGTACTGGTCGAAGTACGGCGACGACGTCTACACGGTGGGCGACGCCGCGAAGGTCGACGATGACGGCTACTTCTGGATCGTCGGGCGCGTGGACGACGTGATCAACGTCTCTGGCCACCGGATGTCGACGATGGAGATCGAGTCCGCGTGGTGTCGCACGACCGCGTGGCGGAGTGCGCCGTGATCGGAGCAATGGACGAGGACACCGGCCAGGCGATCGTGGCCTTCGTGACGCTGGAGGGGAGCGGCGATTGGCCCGACGACATGAACGACGAGCTACGCGAGCACGTGGCCACAAGATCGGCAAGCTCGCCCGTCCCAAGCGCTTCATCCCCGCCGACGACCTGCCCAAGACCCGCTCCGGCAAGATCATGCGGCGGCTGCTCAAGGACATCGCCGAGGGCCGCGAGCTTGGCGATGTGACGACGCTGCGCGACCCGTCGGTGACGGAGGCCATCAAGGAGAAGGTGGAGGCTGGTGAGGACTGATTGACCGTTGACCGCTATTGCCCTAGCGGTTGTGCCAACTCCTTCAGGTCCCTGATCCGGGTGCGGGTTCGGCTTACAAGGCACTCGCCTTCGATGACGGGCTGCAGGGTGCCGCCCTGGGCTTGACTGCCCGCGTAGACGCAGTCGTGCTTCTGTAAGCGATCCAGGCCTTCTGTGACACGGCGATCAGGTGCTTGCGGTGGGCGTTGCTGTCGGGGTCCTTCAGCAGCTTGTTGTAGGCGGCGGCCAGCAGCGGCCCCAGCCGCTGGCGCTCCTTGCCCACGCACTCGTCCATGTCGAAGGTGGACTGCGCGTGCTTGAGGCAGCTGCTGTAGGTGTCGCGCGCCGGCGCGGCGCTGGCGCCGCCGCCTGCGAGGGCAAGCGCGGTGGCGGCCGCGCAGACGAGCCACGGCGACAAGGACAGTCAACGAGCGGCGTGTCATGGGGCTCCTCTCTCGTGGCGCGTGGACGTGCATACAATCGCGCCTCCCCCGCGTAAAGGAGCCTGCGCATGAGCACAGACACGGTCAAGTTCACGCTGTCCGAGGCGGAGCTCCCGACCCATTGGATCAACCTGCTGCCCGACCTGCCCGGGCGATCCGATCCCGCCGCTCAACCCGCAGACGATGCAGCCCGCGGGCCCGGACGACCTCACGCCGATCTTCCCGATGGGGGTGATCCAGCAGGAGGTGTCGATGGAGCCGGAGGTGGAGATCCCGGACGAGGTCCGCGAGGTCTACAAGCTCTGGAGGCCCACGCCGCTCTACCGCGCACGGCGGCTCGAGAAGCTCGCTCGATACCCCCGCGCACATCTACTACAAGTACGAGGGCGTCTCGCCGGCGGGCTCGCACAAGCCCAACAGCGCCGTGGCGCAGGCGTACGAGAACAAGCAGGCCGGCGTCAAGCGGCTGTCCACCGAGACCGGCGCCGGCCAGTGGGGCTCCGCGCTGGCGCTCGCCTGCCAGCTGTTCGGGCTCGAGTGCGTGATCTACATGGTGGGCGCGAGCTACGACCAGAAGCCCTACCGCCGCTCGATGATGGAGACCTGGGGCGCGACCGTGCATCCGCTCGCCGTCGCGACACCACCGACGCCGGCAAGTCGCAGGCCTCGCACCCCACCGGCTCGCTCGGCATCGCGATCTCGGAGGCGGTGGAGGTGGCGGCCAAGGACCCGGACACCAACTACTCGCTCGGCTCGGTGCTCAACCACGTGTGCCTGCACCAGACCGTGATCGGCCAGGAGGCGATGGCGCAGATGGGCATGGCGGGCGAGGAGCCCGACGTGGTGGTGGGCTGCGTGGGCGGCGGCTCGAACTTCGCCGGGCTGTCGTTCCCGTTCATCCGGCGCGTGCTGCGCGGCGAGGCGAACACGCGCTTCCTGGCCGCCGAGCCGGCGGCGTGCCCGACGCTCACCCGCGGCGCCTACCGCTACGACTTCGGCGACACGGTGGGCATGACGCCGCTGATGCCGATGTACACGCTCGGCCACGACTTCGTGCCGCCGCCCGTGCACGCCGGCGGCCTGCGCTACCACGGCGACGCCCCGATGCTGTGCGGCCTGGTGAAGGCGGGCGTGATCGAGGCGCGCGCCTACGCGCAGAACCCGGCGTTCGAGGCGGCCGTGAACTTCGCGCGCACCGAGGGCATCGTGCCCGGGCCCGGAGCCGGCGCACGCGATCCGCGCGGCGATGGACGAGGCGCTCGCCGCCAGCGAGGCCGGCGAGGAGCGCGTGATCCTGATCGGCCTCTCAGGCCACGGCCACTTCGACATGTCCGCCTACGACGCCTACCTGGCCGGGAAGCTCGAGGACGTCGAGTTCTCAGAGGCCGACATGGAAGCGGCGCTGGCGCGGCTGCCGGAGGCGCCGGCTATCGCGTAGACAGTCTCGATACTCGACTCAGTGCTTGCGGCCCTGCTTGCGCTTGCGCTTGCGCGAGGCTGCGGGTCTGGTTGGCTCGCGACGCGGCTCGTCCGCCGCGCCTCCGCTTCCGGCTCCGGCTCCGGCTCCGGCTCCGGCTCGGGCTGCCCGCGGCGGCGCGCTGCCTGAGCGGGCGCGCCGCGCCGCCCGGCGCCATGCCGCGGCCGCTCCATCGTGGTCGGCCACTTGATCGCCTCGCCCGACGCCCAGGCGGGGCCGCGGCCGCCTGGCCAGCGGTCGAGGCACGACCGGCCCACCGACACCAGCCAGAAGAAGAGCAGCAGCTGCGGCGGGCCGAGCGGCATCACGAACAGCACGCCGCCGATCACGCCGATCACGCCAGCGAAGGTGCTCAGCAGCCCGGCCCGGATCGCGTTGACGTTGGTCATGATCATCGCGAACGCGAACGCCAGGCCCGCGGCCGGCGTGACGATGCTGAATATCTGCGCCGAGCTGCCGCTGACGAGGTCCTTGGCGTGCTGGTTCGTCTGCGTTGGCGCCGGACGCGACGAACTCGGACGGCGTAGTGCTTGATCACGAACGGCCCGATCGCGCCCGCCAGCCCGAACACGATCGGTCCCGCGATGCCGAGGATGAGCGCGATCGCGGGCGTCTGCGGACGGCGGTACTTGGTGGCACGGTAGAGGTACCAGAGCACCGCCGCGATCAGCAGCAGCGCGAGCGCTTGGAGCACCCCGCCCGCGATGTAGCCGTGGCGTGCTTGTGCACCGAGCGCAGCGTCTCGGCCTCGTTCTTGGTGCGGTCGCGCAGGAGCGGGAGCTGCGCCGCGAAGCTCGCGGCGCATGAAGATCGCCGCCAGCGCCCGCGGCGATGCCCACCGCGGGCCCGATCCGCCGCTCCCATCGCGAGCTGAGTCGCCGCCCTCGGGCGCGATGCGCTCGTTCGTCTCCTCGGGAGTCACAGTCATTTCCTGGCTCAGTCCTCGCCGGGTCGCCGCCCGACGCTCGTGGTGCGCGGGCGGCGGCTCCACCTGGCCGGTGCGCGGCGGGTAGTACTCGTGGTCCACTGGCTCGACTATGCGCGAGATTCGCTCGCCCACTGGCGAGCACGAGCGTTCGAGCTCGGGCGACATCACGCTTGATCAGCGTCTCCACGCGGGCGCGCGTGCGCCGCTGCTGCCGGGGTGAGCGGCGCTCATCAGCCGCCCCGCTGGTGGAAGAAGAACTGCGGCAGCGCGGCCTTGGCCACCTCGGCGGTCATCTGCTGCGCGAGCTGCGAGGTCGCCCGAGCGCACGGCCAGGTCGTCGAGGGTGACGATGCCCACAAGCTGCTCGCCGTTCATCACCGGCAGGCGCCGCACGCGGTGCTGGACCATCAGGGCGGCGGCCTCCTCGATGTCCATCTCGCTCTCGCACGTCACGAGCGGGCGGGTGGCGTAGTCGCGCACCTGCGTCATCGATGCTCACGCCGTCGGCCGCCACGTCGAGGGCCAGGTCCCGGTCCGTGATCAGGCCCGCCGGATAGCCGCGTTTCGCAGATCACCACGGAGCCGACGTTGCGATCCCGCATCAACTCCCCCACCTCGCGCAACGTGGCCGAGCAATCGGCGGTCACGACCGATTCGGTCATCACCTCGCTGATTAGCACCGGGCCGACTATAAACGCCGGCACCGCGATCTGGACGCCCCCCCCGCAAGGAAAAGTGTGTTCGATTGCGCTTGAGCCGGACCCCGACTTACCTTGGACACATGTCCTACGGGATCCGGCGCCTCGCGGCAGGGGCGATCTCTTTTTTAGCTCTTACTGGTCTTCTCCGCGACCGCTCTGGCTGCGCGCCCGGACACGGCCGGTCTGATCGACGCTCACGAGCTCCGGCGGCCACTTCGACGGTCCACTACCCGGCCACCGTGCCGGGCGCGGACGCAGCAGACCGCTGCGCCGCCAACCTGGAGCGCGCGTACTCGACGTCGAGGTGGGCACCTGGGGCTTCGCACCCGCCGGTTGACGACGGCGACGGCAAGGTCGACGTCTACGTGACGGACACCGGCGCGGCAACCTCGGCGCGAGCCCCCCGGACACCCCGGCGCGGCCACGAGCGGCTACATCGAGATCGACCCGAGCTCGGTGGACGACGCCGAGACCGCCGCGCACGAGCTCTTCCACCTCCTCCAGTACGCGATCGACGCGCGCGGCGCGAAGTTCCTCAAGGAGGGCACGGCCGAGTGGGCGGGCGCCAACGTGGCCGGCGGCACGAGCTGGCTCGCTGAGCTACTGGGGCTCGCCCGAGCAGCCGCTCGACTGCGCGGACCTCACTCCCTGCGCCACCGCGGCATGGTCGTACGCGCGCTGGATCTTCTTCGACTACCTGTCCGAGCACTACGGCCCCGGGATCGTCAAGGAGATCCTCACGCAGGCCGGCGGCCTGCGCGCCGGCAACGATCCCGCAGAAGGACCTCCAGGCGATCGACGCAGGTGCTGGTGGCGCACGGCAGCGGCCTGACGCAGGCGTTCAACGGCTTCACGGCGGCCAACACCGGCGCGCTCCTACACGCTTCCCCGGCCTCGGCGGCGGCGGCCAGCTCCCGCGCTCTGTCCAGCTCACCTACACGGGCGCGACGAGCGATGACGCTGCCCCACGCGCACGCTGTCCGATCGACCACCTGGCCGCCAACTACATGTACTTCTACAGCGGCGACACCGCGCGTGTCCTCGCGCGGGCTGCGGCGCGGCCACGCTCAAGATCACCGTCGAGCTGCCCGCCGGCAGCTCGTCGGTGCCCAGCGTGATCGGACGACTTCGGCGTCCACCCGCTCACCGTGAACGGCAACACCGCCAGCGCGCGACGTGCCGTGGACCAACTGCCACGGGCTCGCTCGCGGCGCTCGGCATCCCCAACTCCGGCTCGACGCGACGGCCAGCAGTTCGTGGTCCACGCGTCGCTCGTGGTCACCCCGGTGAAGCTGCGGGGCACCACGCCGCCGCGCATCCGGGTCTCGCTCCACAAGCTCGACGAACGTGGCGCGGCGGCTGCCGGTGCTGCGCTTCAACGTGCGCTCGACTGGGCGCGGCACGCTGCAGGTGCTGCTCAAGACCCATTACGTCCGCGGCAGCTACCGGCTCAAGGCGGGCAAGAACCGGATCCGCGTGCGGCTGCCGAAGAGCGTGCGCAGCGGGCGCCACCAGATCGTGCTCACGGTCTATTCGACCACCGGCACGCGCGGCCAGCGATCAAGCGCCACGTGCGCATCCACCTCGCCGGCAGGCCCCTCACGCACCGCGCCTCCAAACCGCACCGCTACGCCCGCTGAGGCTTCTGCGCCACGCAGCCTAGAATCAGGCCATGTCCTCTGAGGACCCCTTCGGAATCTTCGGCGACCCCGAGGAGCTGCGGCGCCGGATGGCCGAGCTCGCGGAGCAGATGCAGGCCGGCCAGCGGATGACCTGGGCCGACAATGCGATCAAGCTCGCCGTCGACATGACCGTGGCCGGGATCAACCGCCTCAACCTCCAGGGCAACAGCGATGAGCAGGTGAACGAGCTGCGCAGCGCGATGTCGCGGCTGTTCCCAGAGGCGGTCACCCTCGTGCGCGAGGCGCGCGAGGGCTTCGGCACCTAGACGGCCGTCAGCAACTTCGGGGCCAGCTCGAGCAGCACGTCCACGAGCAGGTCCACGTCCGCAGCTTGCGTGCGCCAGTTGACCATCGCCGGGCGGAAGGCCACCTTGCCGCCGTAGAGCGTGGTGCCGGCGAACACCCGGCCGTCCCGGAGCAGCTCGGCCCCCAGCTCCTGGTTGAGCTCGTCCAGCTGGGTTTCCGGCACACCCTCGGGCCGCCAGCGGAAGGTGACCACGTTGAGCTGCACGTCGGCCAGGCGCTCGAGCTCGGGCTCCGCATCGACCCGGGCCGCGAGGTCGTGCGCGATCTCCACGTGGCGCTCCACCATCTGGCGATAGCCGTCGCGGCCGTAGGCCTTCAGCGTGGCCCAGACCGCGAACGCGCGGGCGCGGCGCGAGCCCTCTGGGCTGAGGTAGGCCACCGACGGTCGCTGGTCTTCATGGGCCGGCAGGTAGGCGGCCGACTCAGAGAATGCCTTCACGAGAAAGCGCTTGTCGCGGACGAACGCGAAGCCGCAGTCGTGCGGAACGTTGAGCCACTTGTGCCCGTCGGAGGAGATGGAGTGCGCGCGCTCCACGCCGTCGGTGAAGTGCCGTGTGCGCGGGGAGAGCCGCGCGAACAGGCCGAAGGCGCCGTCGACGTGCAGCCAGGCGCCATAGCGCCCGGCCAGGTCCGCCATCTCGGCGATCGGGTCGAAGGCGGCGGCGTTGGGCTCGCCGGCGGTGGCAACGATGATGGCTGGCGCCCCGTTCAGCTCCCGCAGCCCTGTGTCCAGCGCATTGAGGTCGGCGCAGCGCCTCACCGCCGATCTGCCGGCCCCGAGCAGGCCCAGCGACTTGGTGGCGCTCTGGTGGATGTGCTCGCTCGCGAAGACCGGGATCGCGGGCGCGCCGCCGAGGCCATGCTCGTCGATGTCGAGGCCGTGGCGCTCCGCCCACCAGCTGCGCGCGCCCGCCAGGCAGGTGAAATTGGCCATGGTGCCGCCGGTGACCAGCGCGCCGCCGAATTCCGGCGGCAGCTCGAACAGGTCGCGCAGCCAGTCCATGGCGATCGTCTCGAGCCGGGAGCCGAGCGGCGACGATGCCCACAGCCCGGAGTTCTGGTCGAGCGCGGAGGTGAGCCAGTCGGCGGCCAGGGCCGCCGGCGTGGTGCCGCCGACGACGAAGTGGAAGAAGCGCCCGCCGCTCGAGCGCGTGGCAAGGTCGCTGCCGATTTGGCCGAGCTCGCGGAGCGGCGCCAGCGCACCCTCGCCCTGCTCGGGCAGCTGGCCACCGAGCGCAATCACCCGCTCCTCGCTGCCGGGCGGCTGCACTGGATCCTCGCCCACGCCCGCCACATATGCGCGCGCGAGAGCGGCGGCGAGCTGCAGCGCCTCGTCGACCTCGCTGAGCCCGTTGAGAGGATCGGTCACGTGGCCGATCCTAACCCGGCTACGAGCCGACGCCCGACACCTTGCGCACCCCGTGCGCCCTCGCATAGCGGCGGAACTCGCGCTCGAACTCGGGCCACCAAGTGGGCTCGGGTCCGTGCGGGCGTGGCCCCGGCGGCCGCGGCCGGCGCCGGCGGCGCCACGGCGGGCCCTCGTCGCCCGGCTCGTCGTCGCGGCCCGCGCCCCACTCATCAAACAGCTGCTTCAGCGTGAGCACGAGCAAACCGAACCCCACTGCTACAGCGAACACCAAGAACAGCATCCTATGCCTCCCTCCGGCACTCCCTTGTCACCCGGAACCAGGGGAACGTAAACGTGAGAACCGGCGCGAGGCTAGATTCCGGGCGATGGACGAGCTGGCCGAGACTCGCCGCTTCGAGGTAGCACTCCAGGACCGCTGCGCGGAGCGGCTCGAGCCGTTCGAATGGGGAACCGCCACGTTCCGGCTCGACATGCCGCGCGTTCACGACCAGAACCTGCTGCGCGTGGAGCGCGGGCTCGGCGAGCTCACCGCCGAGCGGCTGGCCGCCGCAGCCGACCGCATCCAGCGTCCCGCCGGGCTCTCGCACCGCAAGGTGGTGGTGCCGGACCCGGCGGCCGGCGAGCGGCTCTCGCCCGGATTCGCCGAGCTGTCCTGGCGGCGGGCTCGGCACATCGTGATGGCGCATCGCGGCGAGCCGCCCCACACGCCCCGCCACCCGGTCCGCGAGGTCCCCCCGAAGGCGCTCCGCGGAGCGCGCACGCGCGCGTTTCAGGACGACCTCGGCAGCATGGCGGCCGCGCAGGTGGCGGCATCGCTCGAGCTGGTGGCGAGCGTGGTGGCGGTGGCGCGCGCCTTCACCGTCGAGATCAGCGGCGTGCCGGTGTCGTGGTGCGCGCTGTACGAGGAGGGCGGCATCGGCGAGATCGACGACGTGGTCACCGCCGGGGACTACCGCCGGCGCGGCTTCGGCCGGGCGGTGGTGGAGGCGGCCACGCGCGCCTCGCTCGCGTCGGGCAACCAGCTCACCTTCCTGGTGGCCGACGAGGACGACTGGCCCAAGGAGCTGTACGAGCGCCTCGGCTACGAGACGATCGGCGGGCGCTACGAGTTCACGCGCTCGTAGCCACCCATACGATGCGAGTGGTGAACGCGGAGCTCTTCTACGGGCGCGACCTCGCCTACGTGCACGACCAGGCCTTCGGGCACCTCGCGCGCGCGGGCGGCGAGACCCTCCTCCGTCTGCTCACGCGCCAGGGCTTCGACGCGGGTCTCGTGGTGGAGCTGGGCTGCGGGAGCGGCATCACCGCGCAGCTCGTGACCGAGCGGGGCTACGACGTGCTCGGCGTGGAGGTGTCACCCGACCTCGTGGAGATCGCGCGCGGTCGCGCGCCGGGCGCGAGCTTCCTCAACGCGTCGCTGCTCGATGCCGAGCTTCCCGCCTGCGTGGCCGTGGCCGCCATAGGCGAGTGCTTCAACTACGCCTTCGACGAGCGCGCCGGCGACGAGGCGCTCGGCGTGATCTTCGCGCGCGTGTACGAGGCGCTGGAGCCCGGTGGCCTCTTCCTGTTCGACATCGCGGAGCCTGGGCGCGAGCGCGGCGGCCCGCGTCGCGACTGGAGCGAGGGCCCGGACTGGACCCTCTGCCTCGAGGCGTCGGAGGACCACGAGTCACGCAGCCTGGACCGCCGCATCACCGTCTTCCGCGAGGTGGACGGCGGCTTCCGCCGCAGCGACGAGCTGCACCACCTGCGGCTCTACGAGGTGCAGTCCGTGCTCGACGCCCTGGAGGTCGCCGGCTTCGACGCCCGCCGCCTGGGTGCGTACGGCAGCGCGGTGCACTTCGGCCGCGGCCACTCGGGCTTCCTGGCCACCAAGCGCCTCGTGATCTAGTTACAACGCCGAGTCGAGCAGCTCGGCGTTCTCGTTCTCCGGCGGCGTGCCGTAGGCGTAGACGAGCAGGTCCTCGTCGCCGTGGTTCACGGACTGGAGCGCCGTGCCCGGCTCCACGTGGATCAGCGCGCCGGTAGGCACGTCGACTCGCTCCGGCGGCTCGCCCACGTACATCGACAGAGTGCCGGCGAGAACGACGAACGTCTCCTCCTGGGTCTTGTGCCGGTGGCGCCGGCCCTTGGCCCCCGGCTCATAGCGCCACACGTTCGCACGCGTGTGCTCGAAGCCGGCGTGCTCGCTCAGCTCGGCCACGTGGCGCGCCGGCTCATCGGGCTCGTGCGGCCGGGTGATCCAGTCCACCTGCTTCGGATCCACCACGCGAAAGCTCATGCGGCCAGCGCCCCCAGCACCACGTCGTCGTGCGTCTTGGGCGAGACCTTCGGGAACACGTGCGCGATCTTGCCGTCGCCGTCGATCACGAAGGTGCTGCGCAGGTTGCCCCAGTACGTGCGGCCGTACATCGATTTCTCCGCCCACACACCGTACGCCTCTGCCAGCTTGTGGTCCTCGTCGGAGAGCAGCGTGAACGGAAGGTCGTACTTGTCGGCGAACTTCCTGAGCTTCTTCGGCTCGTCGGGCGACACTCCGAGCACCACGGCGCCGGCGGCTTCGTACTCACCGCTGCGGTCGCGGATGCCGCAGGCCTGGGTCGTGCAGCCGGGCGTGTCGGCCTTCGGGTAGAAGTAGAGGACCACCGTGCGGCCGGCGAAGTCGGACAGCTTCACGGTCTCGCCGTCCTGGTTCTGCAGCTCGAAGCTCGGGGCGGTGTCGCCGACGTCTGGCACGGATCAGGCTCCTTTACTTGAGTAGCCGCGAGAGGCGGCGGTCCTTGAGCACCCGGCCGCCGGTCTGCTCCTTGGGGCAGTACGTGGTCAGGTGGTCCTTGAAGAACACGGCGCAAAGCGTCTCGCCGCAGCGCGGGCAGGGCTCGCCCTGGCGCTTGTGCACCTTCAGAGGCATCGGGGCCTTGTCGGGGAGCGAGTCGCCCACCACCTCCTCGTAGTGGGCGAGCGTGCGGGAGAGCACCTCGTCGATGGCGCCGTGCAGGCGGGCCACCTGTTCCTCGTCCAGGTGGTTGCCCTGGGTGAACGGAGACAGCTCGGCCTCCCAGAGAATCTCGTCCACCCACGAGCGGCCGATGCCGGCGATCGTGCGCTGGTCGCGCAGCAGCGGATGGAGGTGGCGCGGCTGGTCGATCAGCTCGGCGAACTGCTCGAGCGGCGGCGCGGGCCAGGCCTCGGGGCCGAGCGTGGCCACGGCCTCGTCCTCGCCGACCTTGTCGGTGGGCAGCAGCTTGGCCCAGGCGCGCTGCTGGGTGCCGAACTCGCGCAGGCGCAGCTCGCGGCCGTCGTCGATCCGGAGCAGCAGGCGCGAGCGCTTGTCGCGCAGCGACGCGTGCTTGTCGAACAACTGGAGCCTGCCGGCGGACATCAAATGGATGAGCAGCGCGAGATCGCCGAACTCGACGATCGGCATCTTTCCGGCGCGACGGACGGCCGTGATCTCGCGGCCGGCGATCGCATCGAGCGGCGGATCCAAGGTCTTCATCGTCACCATGCCCGGCGCGAGCGCGGACTCGATCTTGCGGCCGGCGAGCGCGCTGTTCAGGCGCCTTGCGGTGATCTCCACTTCGGGCAGTTCGGGCACGGGTCCAAGACTAGGATGGATTTGGTGAAGATCTCCGTCGCAGCGGACGAGCGAACGGGCGTCGCGGACGCCGTGGTGGACGAGCTGCGCAAGCGCGGCCACGAGCCGCTCGTGCACGGCGCGCTGGCCGACGGTGAGCGGGACGACTGGGCCTGGGCCAGCGAGGCAGCCGCCCGCGACGTGGCCGAGGGCCGCGCCGACCAGGGCATCGTGTGCTGCTGGACGGGCACCGGCGCCTCGATCGCCGCCAACAAGGTCGACGGAGTCCGCGCCGCGCTGTGCGGCGACGCCGAGACCGCCGCCGGAGCGCGCAAGTGGAACGACGCCAACGTGCTCGCGCTCTCGCTGCGCTCAACGAGCGCGGCGCTGCTTGGCGAGATCCTCGACGCCTGGTTCGGCGCCGGGCCGAGCGACGACGAGGCGGACGTGGCCAACGTCCGCCACCTCGAAGAGATCTAGCGCTAGAGCTTCAGCGACACGCTTCGCACGCGCGACCTGTTGCCCGCGCCGTCCACCGCGGTGACAAGTGCCTCGTACTTGACGCCCTTCCTCAACCCACGGTGGGTGAGCCTGAAGCTGTTCGCGCCCTTTCTGCCGGCGAGGTGGAACGTCTTCACGACCCTGCGGCCCTTGCGGATCTTGATCGTGACCTTGCCGGCCTCAGACAGCTTGAACGTGAGCTTCTTGCTCTTCACGCGCACGGCACTGAACGCGGGCGCGGTGGTGTCGGGGGCAGGCGACGCTGGAGGCGGGGGTGGCGGCGGTCCGTTTCCGCCACCACCGCCTCCACCGCCGCCACCGCCCCCTCCACCGCTGCGCGGCGGCGGGCACACTCCGGTGCCCACCTGCACCTGGCCGTGCATCGAGGCGTGGACCGAGCAGTGGTACTGGAAGCATCCGGACGTGGGGAAGACGACCGTGAAGCTGTCGTCCGTGGGGTGGGTGTGCGTGGGGTTGACGCTGTCCGAGTCGAAGGTCTGCGCCGACCCGGGATCCGAGGTCACCGAGTGCCCGGTGCCGGGACCGACCCAGTGCCAGGTGACCTGGTCTCCCTCGGGGATCGTCGTGGTGGTGCTGCCCGAGGCCACGTCCGTGAACGAGAAGTTCTTCACGTTCACCGCGTGGTCGTCGACCGCGCGCGCGGCGCCCGCCAGCAACAAGAGCCAGCAGGCGGCCGCAATCGCGACGGGCCGGGCGCGGGGGGCCATTACGTACACAGACGCCGAGCGGCGGGCGGTTCTTCCCGCCGAGTTCTGAGAGGATTCCGCCCTCGCAATGGCGTCGCTCGACATCGTCGACACCCCGGCCCAGGCGGCTGAGCAGGACCTGCCGCCGCTCATAGTCCGCGATCCGCTCGAGGCGTTCCTCGACGAGCACGGGCTCGGCTCCGGCCCGATCGAGGCCGAGCGCATCGGCGAGGGGCACTCCAACATCACCTATCTCGTACGCCGCGGTTACGAGGTGTTCGTGCTTCGGCGCCCGCCGCGGCCGCCGCTGCCGCCGTCCGCCCACGACGTGCTGCGCGAGGCGCGCCTGCTGCGCGCGGTCGAGGGACACCTGCGCACGCCGCGCGTGCTGGCCAGTTCCGACGACGACTCGATCCTCGGCGTCCCGTTCTACGTCATGGAGTTCATGCACGGCACGGTGATCACGCACACGGTCCCGGCGCCGCTCGACCACCCCGAGGGCCGCGCCCAGATCGCCGGCGAGCTCATCCAGGCGCTCGTGGACGTGCATTCGGTGGACTGGCAGGCATGCGGCCTCGAGGGCTTCGGCAAGCCCACCGGCTACCTCGACCGCCAGCTGCGCCGCTTCAGCGGGCTGTGGGAGCACAACAAGACGCGCGAGCTGCCGCTCGTGGAGGAGCTCTACGACTGGCTCGCGGAGAACAAGCCGGAGTCGCCGGAGGCGACGATCGTGCACGGCGACTTCCGTCTCGGCAACACGATGTTCGCCGACGAGTCGCCCGCCCGCCTGGTCGCGATCTTCGACTGGGAGATGGCCACGATCGGCGATCCGCTTGCCGACCTCGGCTACATGACCGCCACCTGGTCGCAGCGCGACGACAAGCTGAACACGATGTTCGACCTCACCACCGTCACCCACGGCGAGGGCTTTCCCACGCGCGACGAGCTGGTGACGAAGTACGAGGAGCTGTCCGGGCGCTCCATGTCCGACCTGCGCTGGTACCAGGCGCTCGCACTCTGGAAGTCCGCGGTGTTCATGGAGGGCAACTACAAGCGCTCGCTGGCGGGCACCACCGACGACGAGTACCTCAAGCTCTTCGACAAGGGCGTGCCGATGCTGGCCGACGCGGCGCTCGAGATCACGAAGCGCCCGCTGCCCGGCTCGTGAAGGGCCTGCTCACCGACTTCGGCGGCGTTCTCACCACCAACGTCTTCGACTCGTTCAAGGCGTTCTGCGAGGCGGAGGGGCTGCCGCCCGACACGGTCAAGCGCACGTTCCGCGAGAACCCGGAGGCGCTTGCCGAGCTGCGCGCACTGGAGCGCGGCGACCTGACCGTGGAGGAGTTCGAGCCGCGCTTCGGCCCGCACCTCGGGATCACCGAGACCTCCGGACTGGTCGAGCGCCTGTTCGCCGGCGTCGGTCCGGACGAGGCGATGATCGAGGCGGTGCGGCGCGCGCACGACGCCGGCGTGCGCACGGCGGTGATCTCCAACTCGTGGGGCGGCACGAGCTACGACGTGGCCGACTGGCGCTTGCTCTTCGACGCGATCGTGATCTCGGGCGAGGTGGGGCTGCACAAGCCGGGCCCGGAGATCTTCGAGCTGACTCTGACCGAGATCGACCTCCCCGCGTCAGACTGCGTCTTCATCGACGACCTGCGCGAGAACATCGCCGGCGCCGAGGCCGTGGGAATCGCGGGCATCCTGCACCGCGGCCCCGACACCACGCTGCCGGAGCTCGAGCGCGTGCTCGGCGTCGGCCTTCGCTGACCGCGCCCGCCGCGCGTCACCGCACCCAACCTGTCGCTCGCAGAGCGCTTGCGGATTCGTCAACAAGATTGATCCCCCGTCAACTTTTTTGACCCGGGGTCAAATTTGTTGACAACAAAGTCGTTCCGGGAGCAATTTCGTTGCCTCGGGATCAATTTCGTTGACGAATCGGCAAGTGGGCGAAGGCGGTGGTGTGGTGTCGCTGCTCGATCCCTACATTGGCGCGATGGGCGAGGACCCGTGGGTCATGTACTACGTGGTGCGCAGCGGGGTGCCGTTCTCGCTGGAGCAGGCGATGGCGCGCGCGGGGGCGGCGGCAGTGGAGTGCGTGGAGCGGTTCGGGCCGTTCGAGGAGTGGCACGAGCGTCCGCGCAAGGTGGCACTGAGGGCAGGCGAGGCCGAGTTCCGCCAGATAGAGAACGAGGAGCAGTGCGTGGTGGAGCGGGAGTTTCTGCTGTGCCTGCCGCCACGCAGGAGGTCGGACCGCTCATTGCTGCTGGAGACCCTCCAGCCCTTCACCGACGCCCCGAGGCCGAAAGAGGAGGCTGAGCCACCTGCCTCGCCGGCGATGCGCTACGTGATTCGGCCCGGCGTGATGCGGACCCAGGGCAAGGCGATGGCCCAGGCGGGCCACGCGGCGCTGATGTGCGTGGAGGAGCTGGGCGGGAAGTACAGGGAGCGCTTCGACGCCTGGAAGGGCGCCGGCCGCCCGGGCAGGCTGCTCACCGACTGGGACCGTTACCGGGAAGACCCCGAGGCCGTCGTCGTCAGCGACGCCGGACACACCCAGGTGGCCCCGGGCACTGAGACGGTGATCGCGCTCGTGCCGGCCTAGCTCTCGAGTGTCGCGTCGAGCGTGATCTCGACGTTGCCCTTCAGCGCGCCCGACACCGGGCAGCCATCCTTCGCGCCGGTCGGCGGCCTCCTGGAAGGCCGACTCCTCGATGCCGGGCACGCGGCCGCGAACCGTGAGCGCCATCGTGGTGATGCGCGGGCCGCCCTCCACCTCGAACGTGGCCGTGGCGCTCACCTCCACGCGCTCGGGCGTGTGGCCGCCCTCGGCGAGCGTGTGCGAGAACGCCATCGCGTAGCAGGCGGCGTGCGCGGCGGCGATCAGCTCCTCCGGCGAGGTCTTGCCGGCCGAGCGCGAGGTGCGCGACGCCCAGGTCACCTCCTGCTCGTCGAACGCGCCGCTGCCCGGCGCCACGCGACCGCCGCCGTGAGCGAGGTCGCCTTCCCAGACCGCGTTTGCTGTGCTCTCGGCGCCCATGGGTCAGCGCCCCTTCCGCCGCGAGCGCGCGCTTGCGGCCGTACATCAGCACCACGGCCTTCTCCATCAAGCGTGGCCTTCTTGGCGGTGTTGGGATACATGGTCGGCTCCTTGCTCGGCCCGAAGCGGGTGATCAGGATCGTCTGCGGCTGCGTGTACTTGCGGATGCCCGCCGCGCTGTGGCGCGCGCCCATCCCGGAGCCCTTCATGCCCGCGAACGGTGCCTCCTGCGCGAGGTAGTTCATCAGCGCATCGTTCACGCAGGTGCTGCCGGCCTCCACCTGCCGCGCCACGCGCTCGCCCTTCTCGATATCGCGCGTGAACACGCTCGAGTTGAGCCCGTAGCCGCGAGTCGTTGGCCATGCGCACCGCCTCGTCCTCGTCGCGAACCTTCATGATCGGCAGCGTCGGGCCGAAGGTCTCGTCGGTCATGCAGTCCATCGTGTGGTCCACGTCGACGATCACGGTCGGCTCGTAGAAGCGGCCCGGGCCCTCGGCGCGCTTGCCGCCGGTGAGCACGCGGGCGCCCTTTTCGAGCGCGTCCTTCACGTGCGCCTCCACCTTCTCGAGCTGCGGCGGGAACGTCATCGCGCCCACGTCGATGTCGCCGGCGGCGCCGGGCTTGCCCTGCCGCAAGGCCTTCGTCTTGTCGACCACCTTGGAGACGAACTCGTCGTAGATCGGCTCCTCCACGTACACGCGCTCCACCGACATGCAGATCTGCCCGCTGTTGGTCATCGCCCACTGCACGGCCATGTTGGCCGCGCGCTCGAGGTCGGCGTCCTTGCAGCACGATCATCGGGTCCTTGCCGCCCAGCTCGAGCGACACCGGCGTGAGCGTCTCGGCAGCCTTGCGCCATGATCTTCTTGCCGGTGCCGGTCGAGCCCGTGAACATGATCATGTCCGCGTGGTCCACCAGCGCCGCGCCGGTCTCGCCGCGACCCGGTGGCCACGAGGAACGCGTCCGGCGTGCCCGCCCGCCGCACGGAAGCCCTCCTGCATGAGCAGCGACGTGAGCGGCGTGACCTCGCTCGGCTTGAGCACGACGCTGTTGCCCGCAGCCAGCGCCGGGCAGCGCGTCGCCGAAGTTGTTCGAGCAGCGGGTAGTTCCAGGGGCCGATCACGCCCACCACGCCGTACGGCCGGTAGCGCATGATCACCTTCTTGCCGATCAGCAGCGGCGAGTGCGTGCGCACCTTCTCGTCGCCTAGGTACTTGGGCGCGTTCTTGGCCCAGAAGCCCAGCGAGTCGGCCAGGTAGACGACCTCGGTGAGCATCGCCTCGTCCGGCGGCTTGCCGTTCTCCTCCACGATCGTGCCGATCAGGCGGTCGCGGTTCTCGATCATCCAGCGCCGCAGCTCGTAAAGACCTCCGCGCGGCCGTCGAAGCCGAGGTCGCGCCAGGCCGGGAACGCCGCGCGAGCGCGATCGACGAGGCTCTTGACCTGCGCCGAGTCCATGTCGGGCACGGTGGCGATCGTCTCCCCGGTGGCCGGGATTCTCGACCGGGATGGTGCTTGCGCCGTGCCCGTCCTGCCTTGGAGCTCCGGCTTGCTTCGACGGTGGACATTCGCCCCTCCTGACTAGCTGACTCCGGCGGGGTGGAGTCTACGACGACCTTGGCTGGGCAGCCAGACTAGTCGCCGAGCTCGATGCGCTCGATCTTCGCGTCCTCCACGGGCTTGTCGCGCGCCGTCGGTGGGCGTGCGACTCGATCGCGTCCACGGCCTCCATGCCGGACGTCACCTGGCCGAAGACCGTGTGCTTGCCGTCGAGCCAGGCGCCTCCGGCGTGGTGACGATGAAGAACTGCGAGCCGTTTGTGTTCGGGCCGGCGTTGGCCATCGCGAGCGCGCCGCGCACGATCTTGTGGTCGTTGAACTCGTCCTCGAACGTGTAGCCCGGGCCGCCGGTGCCGGTGCCGGTGGGGTCGCCGCCCTGGATCATGAAGTCGCGGGATCACGCGGTGGAAGATCACGCCGTCGTAGAAGCCGTCGCCCGCGAGCTTGCGGAAGTTCTCCACCGTCTTGGGCGCGTCCTCGTCGAACAGCTCGATCTCGATCGCCCCGTGGTTGGTGTGCATCGTGGCCTGACTCATCTCTTTGCTACCTCCAGCCGCAGCTTGGTTCCTCGGACGGCGCTGCCGGTGACCTTGTCTATCACCTCGTCGGCGCGCTTCGCGGGCACCTCCACGAAGCTAGAAGCGCTCGAGCACGCGCACGTTGCGGATGTCCTCGCCCTCGAGGTGCGAGTTGTCCACGATCGCGCTCGATCACGTCCGCCGGCTCGAAGCCCTGGGCGCGGCCGCCGGACACGATCAGCTTGACGAGCTGCACCTCGGCGGCCTTGCGCGGCTTGGTGTGGCGCGGGCGGCGCGTCTCGCGGTCGCCGTTGGGCTCGGCCGCCACGGCGCCGACCGCCTCCGGCGCTTCTCGGACCACGGGTCGATCTTGGTCTTGGCGTGCTTCTCGATCGCCTCGAGGTCCCTGCGCTGCTTGGGCGTGATCAGCGTGATCGCCCGCCCGAGCGGCCCACGCGGCCGGTGCGGCCGATGCGGTGCACGTACACGTCCGGCGAGTTCGGGATGTCGTAGTTGACGACGTGCGTGACGCCCGAGATGTCGAGCCCGCGCGCCGCGACGTCGGTGGCCACGAGCAGCCGCTCGCGGCCGCCCTTGAAGGCGATCATCACGCCGTCGCGCGAGCCCTGCGACATGTCGCCGTGCAGCGCCTTGACGCGCATGCCGGCGTCGCCGAGCCTGCGCGCCAGGCGGTCGACGCCGATCTTGGTGCGCGCGAAGATGATCGCCTGCTCGGGGTTCTCCGCCTTCAGCACCTTCGCGAGCGCGTCCGGCTTGTCGCGGTCCGACACCTCGATGTAGAACTGGTCGACGGTGTCGATCGTGAGCGTGGCGGCGCGCACCTTGATCGTGATCGGGTCGAACATGCGCTTCTCGGCGAGCTTCTTGATCTCGGGCGGCATCGTGGCGCGAGAAGAGCGCCGTCTGGCGGCCGGACGGGACAGCGCGAGAGGATCGTCTCGACGTCCTCGAGGAAGCCGAGGTCGAGCATCTCGTCGGCCTCGTCGAGCACCGCGTAGCGCACGTCGCTGAGGCACCAGCTCGTGGCGGCTCATCAGGTCCATCACGCGGCCCACCGTGCCCACCACCACCTGACCGCCCTGCTTGAGCTGAGCCACCTGGTTGCGGATCGGCGCGCCGCCGAACACGGCCACCACCTGGATGCCGCGGCGCTCGCCATAGGCGCGCAGCGCCTGCGTCACCTGGATGCAGAGCTCGCGCGTCGGCGTGAGCACGAGCGCCTGCACCTCCTCGATGGTCGGTATCCACGTACTCGAGCAGCGGCAGCCCGAAGGCGGCGGTCTTGCCGGTGCCGGTCTGCGCCTGGCCGATCACGTCGTGGCCCTGGAGCAGCTCGGGGATGGTCTGCTCCTGGATCGGAGTCGGCGACTCGTAGCCCAGATGTTGCAGGGCTTCGAGCAGGGGCTGGGACAGCCCTAGGTCTTCGGAAAGTGGGCATTGCGGCCTTGAATCTAGTGGCTGCCTTGTAACTAGGCGCTGGGATCGAGCAGCAACTTGCCGCTCGTGCGCCGCGCCGCCAGGTCCTCGTGGGCCCGCTGGACCTCGGAAAGCGGGTAGGTCTCTCCCACCAGCGGCTTCAGCTCGCCGCGGGCGCGCGGGCGAAGAGGTCCTCGAGCGGCTCGCGCATCATGTCCTCGCGGGCCAGGCAGTGCATCAGCCAGAAGCCCACCACGCTCTGGCTGCCGCGCATCAGGCGCCCGGTCTGAACCGTGTTCTGCTCGCGCGAGGCGATGCCGTAGGTGACGAGGCGGCCAAATGGTGCGAGCACGCCCAGGCACTCGTCGAACACGCGGCCGCCCGCCATCTCGAGCACCACGTCCACGCGACTCCCGCCATTGGCCTCGCGGATGGCGGCGCCCAGCTCTTCCATATTCGGGTCGAGCGCGGCATCGGCGCCGAGGGCCAGAGCCTGCTGGCGCTTCTCCTCCGACGACGCCGTGGCGATCACCCGCCCCGCCCCGAAGGGCTTGGCCAGCTGTACCGCGAGGTTGCCCACGCCGCCCGACGCCGCGATCACCACCACGCTCTCCCCCGGTCGCAACGCGGCGGAGGTGCGGTAGAGGTGCCAGGCTGTGAGTCCCTGAACCACCAGCGCCAGCGCCACGCCGTCGTCCACGCCTTCGGGAATGGGGAACACCTGAGACGCGGGAGCCACCGCGTACTCCGCGTAGCCGCCGGTGCCCGTGAGCGCCACCACGCGCTGTCCCTCGGAGAACTCGCCGGCGGCGCGCTCGACGACGCCCGCCACCTCGGTGCCCGGCACCAGCGGCAGCTCGAACCTCGCGAGATAGGAGTTCTCGCGCTGGTGGGTGTCGGCGAAGTTGATCCCGGCTGCGGAGACCCGGACGAGCACCTCGCCCTCGCCCGGCTCCGGCACCGGCAGGTCCGCGAGCTGCATCACCTCAGGGCCGCCGAACTCCTCGATCTGAATCGCGCGCATGCGGGCCGCACCTTATCGGGGCAGGAGCTAGTCTCCCCGCCCGCATGAGCCTGGTTGTTGTCGGATCCATCGCCTTCGACGCGGTCAAGACGCCGTTCGGCGAGCGGGAGCGCATGCTCGGCGGCTCCGCCGTGCACTTTTCGCTGGCCGCGAGCTTCTTCACCGACGTGCGCGTGGTGGGACCGGTGGGCGACGACTTCGGCGACGCCGAGTACGAGGTACTGCGCACGCGCGGCGTGAACACCGACGACATCGAGCATGTGCCCGGCGGCAAGACCTTCTTCTGGGCGGGCGAGTACGGCTGGGATCTCAACGACCGCGACACGCTCGACACCGCAGCTGGGCGTGTTCGGGGACTTCGAGCCCAAGCTCTCGGACGCGTCCAAGTCGGCCGAGATGCTGTTCCTCGCCAACATCCAGCCCGACCTCCAGCGCAAGGTGCGCGGCATCTGCGACGGCGCCAAGCTCGCGGGGCTCGACTCGATGAACCTCTGGATCGAGACCGCGCGCGACTCGCTGGTCCAGCGATCGGCGAGCGTGGACCTCGCTGTTCATGAACGACGCCGAGATCCGCCAGCTCACCGAGCAGCCCAACCTGGTGCGCGGCTGCGCGCGCGGTGATGGACATGGGCCCGCGGGTGATTGTCGCCAAGCAGGGCGAGTACGGCGCGGCGCTGTTCAGCGGCGACGACTTCTTCTCGCTGCCCGCGTACCCGCTCGAGGACGTGTTCGACCCCACCGGCGCGGGCGACTCGTTCGCCGGCGGCTTCCTCGGCTACCTGGCCGCGCAGGGGCCCGGCGCCGCCGAGGATCACAACGAGCTGCGCCGCGCGATGACCTACGGCTCCGTGCTCGGCTCGTTCTGCGTCGAGGAGTTCGGTACCGAGCGTGTCAGCCGCCTGACGCGCGACGAGATCGACGAGCGCTTCGAGCGGTTCCGCCACATCACCGCCATAGAGGGCATCCGCACCGCCTAGCCCGTGCCCGCTTGCAACGCGGGGTACGATGCTTGGAATGTCCGGGGGAGCGTGGATGTTCATATGGATGATGCTTGTCCTGAAGATCCCGATCGTGGCGCTGCTGTACATCGTGTGGTGGGCGGCGCGTCAGGAGGTCGAGCCGACGCACGACTCGGACGGCGGCGGCAGCGACCGCCATCCGCACCGTCCCTCGCGCCGTCCGCCCCCGCGCCCGCCGCGGCGCGGCCCCCACGCCGATCCGGCCCCGCGGCCCCCGCAGCGCATCCGCGCGCGCGGCAAGCGCCTCTCGCCGTCGCACGACTGAGTGCTCCGATAACCTGCCGCGCGTCTTGATCGTCACCGCAGGGTTCAACTACTTCTACCTCACCGGCGCGCTGGGCGTGGCCTTCGCGCTGATCATTTCGATCCTCGGCCTGACCAACAACAAGTTCCCCGGCAAGGCCATGCCGCTGCTGATGGTCATGTCGGTGCTGCTGTTCGCCGCCGGCATCATCGGCGCCGCCGTTGGCGCCAAGTACAAGGGCGGCGAGCGCAAGGGCGCCGAGCACGGCTCCGTGCGCGGCAACAAGGACAACTAGACCGGCCCGGGCCCGCATTCGCAACAATCTGGTCTCAACGAGATCGGATTGACAGGAGACGCCATGCCCGAAGCAGCCCCCAACGAGACGAGCGGCGATGGCGGCGTAGCCACCGCCCGAGACACACTCTCGGTCACCGACAACCGCACCGGCCAGACCTACGAGCTCGAGGTCACGAACGGAACCGTCCGCGCGATGGACCTGCGCGGCATCAAGGTGGACGAGGACGACTTCGGGCTCATGAGCTTCGACCCCGCGTTCACCAACACGGCGGCCTGCGAGAGCGAGATCACCTTCATCGACGGTGAGGCGGGCGTGCTCGAGTACCGCGGCTACACGATCGAGGACCTGTGCGAGAAGGCCACCTATCTCGAGGTCACCTATCTGCTGATCCACGGCGAGCTGCCCACGCGCGAGCGAGCTCGACGGCTGGGTCCACGAGATCACGCACCACACCTACGTCCACGAGAACGTGAAGAAGTTCGTGGAGGGATTCCGCCACGACGCCCATCCGATGGGGATGCTCGTGGGCGCGGTGGCCGCGCTGTCCACCTTCTATCCCGGCGCGAAGAGATCCAGGACGACGAGGAGCGCCACATGGCCGCGATCCGCCTGATCGCGAAGATGCCGACGCTCGCCGCCTTTGCCTACCGGCACCAGCTCGGACTGCCGTACGTCTATCCGGACAACGACCTGAGCTACCCCGGCAACTTCCTCTCGATGATGTACAAGATGACCGAGGTCCGGTACGAGCCGGACCCGCGGCTCGAGCGCGCGCTCGATGTGCTCTGGATCCTGCACGCCGACCACGAGCAGAACTGCTCGACCAGCGCGGTCCGCGGCGTGGGCTCCTCGCAGGTGGACCCGTACTCGGCCGTGGCGGCCGGAGTGGCCGCCCTCTACGGACCGCTGCACGGAGGCGCCAACGAGGCGGCGCTGAAGATGCTCGACCGGATCGGGAGCGTCGAGAACATCCCGGATTTCCTCGAGAGCGTGAAGAACCGCGAGGAGAAGCTGATGGGCTTCGGCCACCGCGTGTACAAGAACTACGACCCGCGCGCCCGGATCATCAAGAAGAACGTGGAAGAGGTGTTCGAGGTCACGGGCATGAACCCCAAGCTCGAGATCGCCGTGGAGCTCGAGAAGCGGGCGCTCGATGATGAGTTCTTCCACGAGCGCAAGCTCTACCCCAACGTCGACTTCTACTCGGGCCTGATCTACGAGGCGCTGGGTTTGCCCTACGACATGTTCACCGTGATGTTCGCGATCCCGCGCACCTCCGGCTGGGTGGCGCAGTGGCTCGAGATGGTCGAGGACAAGGACACGAAGATCGCGCGGCCGCGCCAGGTGTACACGGGCGAGCGGGAGCGGGAGTTCGTGCCGATGGACCAGCGCTAGGCCCTGCGGCTAACCTGAAGTAATGGAGCCGCTCGTCGATGGCCACGGCCGGCGCATCTCCGACCTTCGGGTGTCGGTGACGGACCGCTGCAACTTCCGCTGCCAGTACTGCATGCCCGCCGACGGGCTGCCCTGGCTCGAGCGCTCCGAGGTGCTCACCTTCGAGGAGATCGAGCGGATCGTGCGCGTGATGGTGGGCATGGGCATCGAGGACGTGCGCCTCACCGGCGGCGAGCCGCTCGTGCGGCGCGAGTTCCCCCGGCTCGTGTCAATGCTGGCGCCGATAGAGGGACTCAAGGACCTGTCGCTGACCACCAACGGCTACCTGCTCGAACGCGACGCCGCGGCGCTGGTGGATGCCGGCATCCAGCGCGTGAACGTGTCGATCGACTCGCTGGCGCGCGACCGCTTCTTCCAGATCACCCGGCGCGACTCGCTGCCGCAGGTGCTGCGCGGCCTCGACGCGCTGGCACAGCACCCCGAGGTGCACCCGATCAAGGTGAACGCGGTGGCGATGCGTGGCTTCACCGAGGAGGAGGCGATCCCGTTCGCCGACTTCGCCCGCTCGACCGCCTTCCAGGTGCGCTTCATCGAGTTCATGCCGCTCGACGCGGACCACTCGTGGACGCCCGATTCCGTGCTCTCGGGCGAGGAGCTGCGCCAGATCATCCACGCGGTCTATCCGCTGGAGGAGCTGCCGCGCGAGCCGTCGGCCACGGCGCGCGTGTTCCGCTTCGCCGACGGCAGGGGCGAGATCGGCTTCATCAACCCCGTGTCCGAGCCGTTCTGCTCTGACTGCAACCGCGTGCGCATCACGGCCGAGGGCAAGCTGCGCACCTGCCTCTTCTCAATGCACGAGACCGACCTGCGCGAGCCGTTGCGCGCGGGCGCGTCCGACGCGGAGGTCGACCAGATCGTGCGCGACGCCGTGTGGCGCAAGGAGTTGAAGCACCACGTGGGCGAGCGCGGTTTCAGGCAGCCGGCGCGCACGATGAGCGCCATCGGCGGTTGAGCTCCTACCGCCTGGTCGTCCGCTCCGGGGCGAAGGTGGAGCGGGCCAAGCTCGACTCGCTGGAAGCGGCCCTCGACTCGCTCGAGACGCGGGCGCGCGAGCTCTCGGATGCCGCGGACGCGAAGCCGATCGACGCGAAACTGCGCAAGTTCGAGCCGATCCAGCAGGTGGTGGCGCGCGTGGAGCTGGCAGGACCGTCGCGGCTGCGGGCGGGAGTGGACGTGCGCGGCGACGGCTCGATGGAGAGCTACACCGGGCGCGTGCGCCGGCGGCTGGTCGAACAGCGTGACGGCGAGTCCGTGTTCGACGCGCTCCGGCGCGAGCTTGCGTAGCGGCCTCACTCAGCATAGGTATAGGGGAACTCGCAACCACCTCCCGGAGGTTCCCCAACTCATGAGACAGCGCGCACGGGGCGCACGGCATCGGCGCTCCCTACTGGCCATCGCGGCCGCGACACTCGGGCTGGCGGCGTTCGTCGGCACCGCCCAGGCTGACATCACGCCCAGCTCCACCCCCAACGACTTCGCTCCCGCAATCATCAACGACACGAGCTGGATCGCGGGCGATTCCGCCTTCGACACCCTGCCGCCCCGCGGGGTGCCCAACGCCACCGCCACCGCGCCCCCGGTCGGCGGTTTCCCGATCGTGGGCCCGAGCTACGCGATCTTCACGAGCGGCGATCCCGTAGCGGCGGGCTCCGCCCAGCTCGGCGGCGGCAACATCCGCGGCGTGAACGACAGGGACGTGTCGATCCTGAGGATCCCTGTCTCGGTGCCCGCAGGCGCCAACTGCCTGTCGCTGGACTACCGCTTCTTCACCAACGAGAGCGCGCCTGGGACGAAGCAGAAGAGCATCCACAGCCGCGGAGCACTGGGAGGGTTCCGCGAGTCGTTCATCGCCGAGGTGGACACCTCGGACTGGACGACCACCACGACGGACATCGTGGCTCCTCACGACTTCGCCACCGACTCGACGGGTTACCCGATGAATGCTGCCACGAGCAGCGAGGTCACGCCGACCGATCCGCTCGTGGATCCGGACGTGCCCTACGAGCGGATCACTCCGCTGATGCGCGCGTCCACGCCGATCACGGCCGGCCAGCACACGCTGTTCCTGTCGATCTACGACTGGAGCGACGAGGAGGTCGACTCCGGCGCTTACGTCGACCGGCTGCACCTGACCGCCAACGCTGCATGTGCCATGGGCAGCACGAACGCTGGGCCCGACGTGACACCTCCGCTGTCGAGCGCGGCGGTGCCGGCCTGCTCGGCCGACGGCATCATCCCCGTGACCGTTGCCGACGAGGCCGGCGGAGCGGGGCCCCAGGCCGTTCACTACAAGGTCGACGGCGGCGCGGAGCAGGTGGTGCAGACCGCCGGCGGCGTGGCCAACATCGGCTTCGCCAACGGGGCGCACACGCTCGAGTACTGGGGTGACGACGCCAACTCCAATCTCGAGACCGCACACCATTCGGCCGCGGTGAACGTCGACACGGTGAACAAATGCAAGCCGCCGGCGACGCCGGCCGCGCCGAAGGTGGGCGTCGCAGGCGTCCGCCGCGCGTGCACCTCGGCGTCGAGCGTGCGGGTGAGGTTCAGCGTCAACGCGCCGGCCAAGGTGAAGAGCGTGCGGATCACGCTCGACGGCAAGACGATCAAGACCACCACCAAGTCGCGCTTCACGCTGCGCATCAGCCTGAAGAAGCTCAAGGCTGGACATCACCGTCTGCGGGTGATCGCGACCGACCAGGCTGGCAAGCGCACGACCGTCTCGAGGACGCTCTCGCGCTGCGCCCCGCCCAAGCCCCGGCGCAAGGCCGCGCCGCGCTTCACGGGCTGAGCGACGGTCCGTTCCAAGCGATGCGAGGGAGGCCCGGCCTGTGCGCCGGGCCTCTCCGCTTCAGCGCTCCTTGCGGCGGCGCTCGAGCTCGGACACGTAGGGGGCGGCGGTGGCGCCGATCGAGCCCACCAGCATTCCGACCGCCATGAGCACGGCGCCGAGCGGCTGCTGGCGCGCGAACAGCTCCCAGGCACCCTGAGCGGCGAGCAGCACTGCCGTGACTGCGACGAGCGGTCGGAACATGGAGGGTTGTGGAGCGCCGAAAGCGGGCCAACGCGGGGCGCTCTGCCACCAGTACACACCCGCACCCGGTGCCGAGTCAAGCCCTTCTGACCGAGCGCGCGGTGCCGCGTTAGTCTTGCGCTGCGCCATGCCCTCGTTCGCTGACACGGGTCGCAGCGCCGCACCCCTCGACGAGGTGTGGAAGCGCCTGTCGGACCCCTCGCGCTTTCCCGAATGGTGGGCGGGAACGCCGCCCCAGCTCATGCGCTCGGCGCCGCAGGGACGGCGTGTGGCGATCTCCTGCGAGGTCCCCGGGCTGCGCTTCGACTGGCGGCTCGAGCCCGAGGGCGACGGCACGCGCATCGACGTGCTCGTGGACATCCCGGAGAAGGAGGCGTTCCAGCTCGATGAGCAGCGCGAGCTGATCAGGCGGTCCCTGGTGCGGCTCGCCGAGGTGGCCACCGCCGCCGCGACGCTATAACGGGGCACATGGAGGATCGCTGGCTGGTGAGGCTGCCGCCCGACGCGGAGCCGCCCTACAACGTGTTCGTGAACGGCGTGCCCCAGACCGAGGGCGCGGACTACACCGTCCAGAAGGGCCACCTGGTGTTCACGCAAGCCGCTGGCCAAGGAGGGGCGCGCTGGGCTTCTGGCGCTGGCTGGCGATGTTCCTCTCGATTGCGGGCACCTACCGCAGGAACGACTCGGTTGATGTTCAATACACATCGCAGGGTGTGACGCGAGTGGCCACCGGGCTGGATATACAAGGTCCGGACCGGGAGGCATGACATACGCTTGGGTTCTTAACTGGGAACTTCTCCTATGCGCATCGATCAGCTGCTAGACGACCAACGCCCCGTCTTCTCCTTCGAGTTCTTCCCTCCCCAGACGGACGAGGGGATGGAGACGCTCAAGCGGGCGCTGTATGACCTGAAGGACGACGAGCCCGGCTTCGCCTCCGTGACCTACGGCGCCGCGGGTACCACGCGCGACCGCACGGTGGAGATCACCAAGTGGATCAAGCAGGAACTTGGCATCGAGGCGATGGCGCACCTGAGCTGCGTCGGCGAGCCGGTGGAGCGGCTGCGCGAGATCCTCGACGGGATCCAGGCCGCCGGCATCGAGAACGTGCTCGCCCTGCGCGGAGACCCGCCGCGCGGCGAGACCGAATGGAAGCCGCATCCCGGCGGCCTGCACTACTCCACCGAGCTGGCCAAGCTGATCTCCGACAACTACAACTTCTCGATCGGCGCCGCCTGCTTCCCGGAGGTGCATCCGGAGGCGCCGGACATGGCGCACGACATCAAGTTCCTCAAGGAGAAGGTGGCCGCCGGCGTCGGCTTCCTGATCACGCAGCTCTTCTACGACAACGAGCTGTACTTCAACTTCGTGGAGGAGGCTCGCGCCGCTGGCATCACCGTGCCGATCGTCCCGGGGATCATGCCGGTGACGAACTTCGGCCAGATCAAGCGGATCACCGAGATGTGCAAGGCCACGCTGCCGGAGCCGTTCGAGCGCGAGCTGGCTGAGCGCGCCGACGATCCCGAGGCGGTCACCGAGCTGGGCGTGGCATATGCGGCCCTCCAGTGCGCCGACCTGCTCGCGCGCGGCGCACCGGGCATCCACTTCTACACGCTCAACCGCTCGCCGGCCACGCGCGCGATCCTCGCCGCGCTGCGCGGCGCGCACCCCTGGGACCGGGTGGCCGAGCCGGTCTAGGCTTCGGCCCGTGGCCCTCAAGCTCGGCCTCTTCGTCAACCCCTCCGCAGACGCCTACCGCGACACGCTGGCCATGGTCGGCGCCGCCGAGCGCGGCGGGCTCGACCTGATCGGGATCCAGGACCATCCCGTACCAGCGCCGCTTCCTCGACACGTTCGCGCTGATCGGCGACCTGCTCGCGCGCACCGAGCGGCTGAGCTTCTTCCCCGACGTGGCCAACCTGCCGCTGCGCGATCCGGCGCTGCTGGCCAAGCAGGCGGCGTCGCTCGACCTGATGAGCGGCGGGCGCTTCGAGCTCGGGCTGGGCGCGGGCGCGCTGTGGGACCGCGTGGCCACGATGGGCGGCCCGCGGCGCACGCCCGGCGAGGGCGTGGAGGCGCTCGAGGAGGCGATCGCGATCCTGCGCGCCGGCTGGGCGGGCGAGGAGACGCGTGAGCTTCGACGGCCGCTACTACTCCGTGAACGGCTGGGAGCCGGGGCCGCAGCCGGCGCATCCGATCGGCATCTGGCTCGGCGCCTACAAGCCGCGCATGCTGCGGCTCACCGGACGTGCGGCCGACGGCTGGATCCCGTCGCTGGGCCGCATGGACGCCGACGCCATGGCCGAGGCGCGCAAGCGTGATCGACGAGGCCGCGGAGAAGGCCGGCCGCGATCCCGCGGACGTGCTCGGCCTCTGCAACGTCAGCGGCGAGCTGACCGACGGAGAGCGCGGCGAGGGCCTGCTCGACGGTCCGCCCGAGCACTGGGTGGAGACGCTGAGCGGCCTGACCGAGCGCCTGCGGCTCGGCGCGATCATCCTGCCGGCCACGAGCGTCGAGCAGGTGGAGCGGCTGGTGGCCGAGGTCGTGCCCGGCCTGCGCTAGGCGGCCAGCCAGCGCTCCGGATCGTCCTCCACCTTCTCCACCTCGCCGAGCTTCTCCAGGTGGCGCAGGTAGCAGAGGGTCTCCGACAGGCCCCAATTGACCATCATCGGCGTCAGCTCCACGCTCGCCCAGCAGGTAGGGCACGATCTCGAACGGCGTGCGCTTCTCGTCCGCGATCGCGGCTCGCACGCGCTCCACGCGCTCGGCCACCGCCTGCCGGTTGGCCTCGATGTGCCCGTGCACGTCGCGGAACGGGCGGCCGTGTCCGGCCAGGCAGAGCCGGGCGTCCAGCTTCTCCACCACGTCGAGGCTCGCGAGAAACTCGCCGGTGGGGTCGGGCGTCCAGCCGTAGTCGTAGTAGAGCGAGACGCGGCCGAGCAGGTGGTCGCCGGAGATCAGCATGCCGCGATCCGGCTGGTGAAGGACGACGTGCGACGGCGCGTGACCGGGCGTCTCGTACACCTCCCAGGTGCCGAGGTCGGTGTCCACCACCACCCCCGGCACGAGGTCGCGGTTGCGGCATCACGATCTTCACGATGCCGATGCCCTGGCCCTTGCGCGCGTCCTGGTACTGCCGGAGCGCCTGCTCCGGCACGCCGCTCTGGCGCGCCACCTCGATCCGGCGCTCGAGCGCGCGCTCCGGGTTCTCGGCGGCGCGCGTCATGTGCTCGTGACGCGGGTGCATCCACAGCTCGCAGCCCGACGCTTCCATGATCGGCGCGGCCAGGCCGTAGTGGTCCGAGTGGGCGTGCGTGCAGACGAGCAGGCGCACGTGCTCGAGCCCCAGCCCCGCCTGGTCGAGCGCCTGCTCGAGCCGGCCGAGACCGCCCGGCTCGGCGAGCCCGGTGTCCACGAGCACGACGCCGTTGCCGGACGCGATCGCGAACGCGTTCACGTGCGGCACCCCAGGCCAGCCGACGATCGGCAGGCGCAGCCGCCACAGCCCGCGCACGATCTGGTCCGCGCGCGGCAGGTTGCGCTTGCGCTGTGGTCCGCTCACGCCGGGTCCACGAGCACGCCGGGGTTGAGGATGCCCTGAGGGTCGAGCGCCTTCTTGGCCGCGCGCAGGGCGTGCGGCGAACGGCTCGGGGCGCTGCCGGTCGTACCAGGGCCGGTGGTCGCGGCCCACCGCGTGGTGGTGCGTGATCGTGCCGCCCGGCCGCCAGCACCGCCTCGGACGCCGCGTCCTTCACCTCGGCCCACTGCTCGAGCTCCGAGCCGCGCCGGGCCGGCGCGAGCAGCGTGAAGTAGGGCGCCGCGCCGTCCGGATACACGTGCGTGAAGCGGCAGCTCACCGTGCCGCCGCCATAGGCCTCGTAGAGCGCGCTCGCGGCGCGCTCCTGCACGCCGGCCGACGAAGCCGTCCATGCGGTCCCAGGTGATGGCGGTCTCGAACGTCTCGCTGAGCACGCCGGCAGCGACCATCGTGTCGCGCAGGTAGGGCGCCTGAAGGAAGGCCTGGCGCCAGGTGCTCGACGCCCTCGTCCGACCTCCGAGACCGCGCTCCGCGAGACCTCCCGCCGTGGTCCCCGCAGCAGCTCGACCGCGCGCTCCATCCACGCGTCGACCGGATGGTCGGCCGACTCGAACCCGAGCACGAGCAGCGCCTTGCCGTCCGTCGCCGAGCCGGTGATCGCCGCCTCGCCGGGATCGAGCAGGCGGCAGTTGGACGGGTAGAGCCCGGCCTGGGAGAGCGCGCGCACCGCCTCGCGCTCCCTCGCCGAAGCTGTCGAAGTGCACCGGGCGCGGACGCCTTGAACGTCGGGCCGCGCCTGCACGCGCACCCACGCCTCGGTGATCACGCCGAGGATGCCCTCCGAGCCGATCAGCAGGCGGTCGGGGCTCGGGCCCGGCGCCGGAGCCGGGCAGCCGCCGCGACTCCCACACGCCCTGCGGCGTGAGCGCGCGCACCGACTCCACGAGGTCGTCGATGTGCGTGTAGAGCGTGGCGAAGTGGCCGCCCGCGCGCGTGGCGATCCAGCCGCCGAGCGTGGAGAACTCGAACGACTGCGGGAAGTGCCGCAGCGTGAGCCCGTGCTCGCGGAGCTGGTCCTCGAGCGCGCGGGCCGCTCGCGCCGGCCTGGATGCGCGCGGCGCGCGACACGGCGTCGACCTCGAGCACGCGGTCGAGCCGCGAGAGGTCGATCGACACCGCGCCCGCGTAGTCGTCGCCCACCGCGGGCTCGACGCCGCCCACCACGCTCGTGCCGCCGCCGTAGGGGATCGCGGCCGCGCGGGCGTCGGCGCACCACTCGAGCAGCCGCCGCAGGTCGTCCTCGTCCGCGGGGCGGGCCACCACGTCCGGCGGATGGTCGAAGCGGCCGCGGAAGGCGCGCACCACGTCGCGGTAGGAGCGGCCGTAGGCGTGCGAGGCGCGCTCGTGCGGATCGGTGGAGCACAGCTCGGCGAGCGACGGCCGGCGGCTCGAGCCGCGGCGCGGGCAGCTCGACCGCCGACAGCGGCACGGGCTCCTCGGCGTCGAGCGGCTCGAAGCCGAGGTGCGAGCGGATCCCCGCGGCCGCCTCGCGCACCTGCTCGGGCGGCGGCTGCTGGTCCTCGTAGCCCCAGCCCCAGTGCTTGCGCCGGCGGGTGGCAGTCTCCATGGCGGGAAGCTTCTCACGCTTCCGGCGCCACCTGGCCGTCAGCCGCGCAGGACCGTGAAGCGCAGCACCTTGCCCGGCGTCGAGGGGTTGCCCATGCCGTCGACCGCCACGAGCGTGACCTTGTAGTGCGCCGGCTTGAGGGCGATGCTCGCCCATGCGGCCGTTGAAGAAGCGCATGTTGGTGCCCTGGGCCCGGCTGGCTGAAGCTGCCGGCAGCGCACGTAGAACGGCACAGGCGCTTGTGGTGGCGGTTCGTGCCGGCTCTCGCGGCGGCAGTGGCCACCCACCACGCGGCCCCTGGCGCCGCGGTCGAGGAAGAAGAACACCTTGGCCTTCTTCGACAGCTCGTAGTGGAACGTCGTCCCGTCGCGGCACGCGTGAAGCGGCGCGGGCTCATGCTCGCGTCGGTGATGTGGGGTGGATCGTCCGCCGCATCGGCGAGGTCGCCGAGCGCGGGCGCGCAGGCAGCGAGCAGCGCGAGCGCAGCCATGACGGCCGCCGCGGGCCGAAGAGGATGATGGCCAGTGGTCGTGGAAGTCTCCGCGGGTCCAGTTGTGAGTCTAGATCGCGCTACCTCAACGCTGGACCCGGCCGGAAGTCACGATCAGTTCTCTACAGTTCATCCCCGAGCCAGATGGCCACACGAACAACCGTCGAGATCACCATGCCCCAGATGGGCGAATCGGTGACCGAGGGCACGATCCTCGAGTGGCGCAAGCAGGTAGGGGATCCAGTCGACCAGGACGAGGCGTTAGTTGACGTCTCGACCGACAAGGTCGACACAGAAGTGCCTGCACCGGTCGCCGGAACGCTCACGAAGGTTCTCGTCCAAGCGGACGAGACGGTGCCGGTTGGGACCGTGCTTGGCGGAGATCGAGGTCGAACGGCGACGGCCCCGCGGCCGGCCGGACCGCCGACTGCCCAGGACCCGGAGCCGGCTCAGGCGAACTGGTGGATGTGGAGTTTCCGCAGATGGGCGACTCGGTCACCGAGGGGACGGTGCTCGAGTGGCTCAAGCAGGTCGGGCGACCATGTGGAGGTCGAGGAGAACCTCGTCGAGATCTCCACCGACAAGGTCGACGCCGAGATGCCCTCGCCCGGTGGCCGGCACGCTCGCCGAGATCCTCGTGCAGGCGGACGAGACGGTGCCCACCGGCACGGTGCTGTGCCGCATCGCCGCAGGCGCGGGCGCGCCGCCGCCGCACCCGACACCCGCACACCGGACACCGCAGACCCCGGCACCCGACGCCCGACACCCGGCACCCGTCGCGGGCAACGGCGCCGAGAACGCCACGCCGGTGGCCGCGCGCATGGCGAGCGCGCACGGGCTCGACGTGAGTGCGATCAAGGGCAGCGGCCCGCGCGGGCGCGTGACCAAGGAGGACGTGGAGGCGGCGATCAGCGGCAACGGCGCCGGCGCTGCCGCTCCGGCAGCCGCGCCGGTGTCGCCCGACGACGCCACCGCCAAGCCGATGCGCGGACCCGCGGCCACGCTGGCGCGCTTCATGAACGAGAGCCGCTCGATCCCCACGGCCACGAGCTTCCGCACCGCTGACGGTGGACGAGCTGGACGCGCCGCCGCAAGGCGCTCAAGGGCGCGGGCAAGAAGCTGTCGTTCACCCACCTGATCGCCTGGGCGATCGTGGAGGCCGCGCGCGAGATGCCGGTGATGGCGCACGCCTACGCGGAGGTGGACGGCAAGCCGCAGCGCGTGGAGCCCGCCGGCGTGAGCCTCGGCCTGGCCGTGGACGTGGAGCGCAAGGACGGCACCCGCTCGCTGGTGGTGCCGGTGATCCAGCGCGCCGACTCGCTCGGCTTCAACGTCCTTCGTGGCCCGCTACGACGAGCTGGTGGCCGGCGCGCGCGACAACACGCTTGCCGCCCGAGGCCTACCAGGGCGCCAACATCACGCTCACCAACCCGGGCGGCATCGGCACCGTGGCGTCGGTGCCGCGGCTGATGCCCGGCCAGGGCACGATCGTGGCCACCGGCGCGATCGGCTACCCGCCCGGCCTCGGCGGCGTGGCGCCGGACAAGCTCAAGGAGCTCGGCGTCCAGAAGGTGATGACGATGACGAGCACCTACGACCACCGCGTGATCCAGGGCGCCGAGTCGGGCGCGTTCCTGCGCAAGATCGACCAGCTGCTGCAGGGCGAGGACGGCTTCTACGAGACCGTCTTCGGCGCGCTCGAGCGTGGCGCTCGACGCGGCCGCCGCGCGACGGCGCCGGGCCCGTGACCGCGGCCGAGCCCGCGCCGCTCGGCGGTCACCCCCGCGCTCACCGGCGCGCCCGACGAGGCGCTGCTGCAGGCGGTCCAGGCCGCCACCTCGATCGTGAAGGCGCACCGCATGCACGGCCACCTGGCCGCGCGCCTCGACCCGCTCGGCTCCGAGCCGGTGGGCGACCCGGCGCTCGACCCCGCGACCGTGAACCTCACGCCCGAGCTGATGCGCGCCATCCCGGCCTCAGTGCTGCGCGTGGCGGTGCCGGGCGAGACCTTCGCCGACGCCCTCCCCCACCTGCAGGAGACCTACTGCGGCACGATCGCCTACGAGATCGAGCACATCGCCGACCACCGCCAGCGCGTGTGGCTGCGCCAGACGATCGAGTCCGGCGCGCACCGCGAGCCGCTGTCGGCCGACGAGAAGCGCGCGGCTGCTCGAGCGGCTGTCCCAGGTGGAGGCGCTCGAGAGCTACCTGCACAAGGCGTTCCTCGGCAAGAAGCAGTTCTCGATCGAGGGCGTGGACGTGCTCGTGCCGATGCTCGACGAGACGCTCGATGCGCGCGGCCGGCGCCGGCGCGCGCGAGGTGGTGCTGGGCATGGCGCACCGCGGCCGCCTGAACGTGCTCGCGCACACCGTGGGCCGGCCGTACCAGACGATCCTCGTGGAGTTCGAGGGCGAGCAGAACCTCGAGGCCGACACCGCGATGCCCGAGGGCGGCACCGGCGACGTGAAGTACCACCACGGCGCCTCCGGCACCTACCAGCTGCGCGGACGGCAAGGGCGTGACCGTCACGCTCTCGCCCAACCCGAGCCACCTCGAGATCGTCGACCCGGTGGTCGAGGGCCGCACGCGCGCCGACCAGACGAGCGCGCAAGGGACGCGAGCCGATCCACGACCCGAGCGCCGTGGTGCCCGTGCTGATCCACGGCGACGCCGCCTTCCCGGGCCAGGGCGTGGTGTCCGAGACGCTCAACCTGCAGGCGCTCGCACGGCTACACCACCGGCGGCACGATGCACGTGATCACCGACAACCAGCTCGGCTTCACCACCGATCCGCGAGGACAGCCGCTCGACGCGCTACGCGTCCGACCCGGCCAAGGGCTTCGACGTGCCGATCATCCACGTGAACGCCGACGACGTGGAGGCCTGCATCGCCGCCGTGCGGCTGGCCACGGCGTTCCGCGAGCGCTTCGGCCGCGACGCGCTGATCGACCTGATCGGCTACCGCCGCTTCGGCCACAACGAGACCGACGAGCCCGCCTACACGCAGCCGGTGATGTACGAGAAGATCAAGAAGCACCCGCCGGTGCGCAAGCTCTACGCGGACAAGCTGATCGCCGAGGGCGTGCTGACCCAGGCCGAGGCCGACGCGATGGCGGAGGAGGCCTACAAGGCGCTGTCCGACGCCCACGCCGACCTCAAGGCGTCGCTCGCGAGCCCCGGCCCGGACACCGGCGAGCACCAGCTCGACCGCACCGCCAGCGCCGAGCCGCGTCACCGCCGTGCCGGCCGACACGCTGCGCATCGCTCAACGAGCAGCTGCTGAAGGTGCCCGACGGCTTCAACCTGCACCGCAAGCTCAAGCCGCAGCTGGAGAAGCGCCGCGCGTCGCTCGACGAGGGCGCGATCGACTGGGCGCAGGCCGAGGAGCTGGCATTCGCGTCGCTGCTGCTGCAGGGCGTGCCGATCCGGCTCACCGGCCAGGACACCGAGCGCGGCACCTTCAGCCAGCGCCACCTCGTGTTCCACGACTCGAAGACCGGCGAGCGCCACGCGCCGATCCAGAACCTGCCGGACGCCACCGCGCCGTTCGAGCTGCACAACAGCCCGCTGTCCGAGGCCGCCTGCCTGGGCTTCGAGTACGGCTACAGCGTGCAGGCGCCCGAGGCGCTCGTGCTGTGGGAGGCGCAGTTCGGCGACTTCGTGAACGGCGCCCAGGTGGTGATCGACCAGTTCCTCGTGTCCGGTCTCGCCAAGTGGGGCCAGACCATCGCGGCTCACGCTGCTCCTCCCGCACGGCTACGAGGGCTCGGGGCCCGAGCACTCGAGCGGCCGCATCGAGCGCTTCCTCCAGCTCGCCGCCGAGGGCAACATCCGCGTGGCCAACTGCACCACGCCCGCGCAGTACTTCCACCTGCTGCGGCGCCAGGCGCTCGTGCAGAAGCAGCGGCCGCTCGTGATCATGACCCCCAAGAGCCTGCTGCGCCTGCCGGCCGCCGACGTCGAAGCTCGAGGACCTGTCGGGCGAGAGCCAGTTCCACGCCGTGATCGACGACCCGACGCTCGCCGGGCCCGCGCGAGAAGGTCACGCGGCTCGTGCTCTGCACCGGCAAGATCTACTACGACATCGTCGGCTCGCGAGGAGCGCGCCACGAGCGGACAACGTGGCGGTGGCCCGGTGGAGCTGCTCTACCCGTTCGCCTCCAGCGAGCTGCGCGAGCTGATGGACAGCTACCCGTCGCTCGAGGAGGTCGTGTGGGTGCAGGAGGAGCCGAAGAACATGGGCGCCCGCGCGTTCATGAAGCTGCGCATGCTCGACGAGCTGCTAGGCCGAGAACCTGCGCTACGAGTACGTGGGCCGCGAGTTCCGCGCCTCGCCCGGGCGAGGGCTACCCCGCCGCGCACCGCGCCGAGCAGATGCGCATCGTGCGCGCGGCGCTGGGCGTAGGCGGCGAGTAGCGGCTACCGGCGCACCTTGATGGTGCGCCTGAGCGTGTGCTTGTTGCCCGCGGCGTCGCTGGCCACGACCGTCAGCCGCAGGTGAACTTGCGCGACTTGCCGAGCAGCTTCTTGCGCACCTTGAGGGTGACGCGGCGCCGGCCGGGGGCCAGCCCCAGCTTCCTGTGGGAGATGGTGACGTTGTAGGTCTTCGCCAGCTTCACCGAGCGGGCCGAGCCGGCCAGCGTCGCGTCAATCGAGGCGGGCTCGCTCGGCACGACGGTGAAGGTGAGGCCAGCCAGCAGGCGCTTGAAGCGGAGCCGCTTCGGGAGCTTGGAGATCTTGAAGCTCGGCGCCGTCGTGTCCTTCGCGGGCGGTGCGACGGGCGGCGGGATCTGCACCTCCACCGCACCTATGTCCTGACGCCCGTTCGAGATGCGCGGCGCACCCAGGACATCCGTGGCGGAGTCGCCGGGCGAGAGGCCCGCTGGGTCGCCGGCGTCGATCGCCGGCGAGCCCGGGCCGGGCAGCGTAAGTCGCCCGCCAGCCGGATTGGCACAGAGCGGGATCAGACGTCTATCTCCGCCGGCGACCCACGTTCACCGCGCCGGTTCCGCCGCCCGGTTCGTGTCGATCTTGTGCGAGCAACGGGCCCAGATCGGAGTAGGAAGGCACTGATGTTCGCGACGGCGCCGCTGTGCAGCTCGCCTGGCGTTCCATGGTCACGAAGAAGTTGCGCACGACCGAGTTGCGGAGGTTCACCGTCGCCGAGCGGTCCGGCTGTTCTGTTTGACAAGATGCATTCCGTACGCGTCGCGACGCTTCCGTCACCGACCGCCGTCACGTGGTTGAGGTTCACCGTGCCGTCAGTCGTTGCTCGATCGTACGGGCTCGAGACGACGAAAGTCCTTCTCGGAGACGGCGCCCAGCGCGCGAAACGTCACGTTGTCGAGCCGTCAGATGTTCTCCCTGCGTGACGTATCCAACGTGCCCGAGACGCAACGGTCACCCGGCGTAACGTGACGTTGTCTCCGGCGGTACCGAGGACAGCCCCTGCGCCTCGAGCGATGATTGACAGATCCTGGAGGTCAAGGCTACACTCCGGAGTGCATCGAGGTAGCCATCCCGTAGTGAGTGCCGCTGCCAGCCGGCAGCGATGAGGTTGCCACCAGCTCCAGGTGCTCGGCTCCGGTGCCCATTAGAACGGCAGCCGTCTGATTGCCCGTACCGGGGTCCACGCTCGTCACGTTCACGTTGCTCAGGGAGCCGCGTTGCTCTGCATCCCGGTTCGCAGTCCCCGGCGGGCATGCTGGAGGGTCAGTTCCCGAGACGGTCGAGCCGGAACCCAGTGAGCGTCAGCACGGTCGCGCCGGCATTGTATCCTGGTGAGGTGGTCTGCGCTCGGACCCGCCCCGACGATGCTCACCTGGATTGGTCGGCACGCCCCCGTCTGTAGAGACGTACCCGGTCGGCCGTCGGCACACCCGGATCGCCCACGGTCACCGTGTCCGCCTCCGTCGTCGGGCCCCTGGCGGCGTTGAGTGCGGTCTGGAGGTCAGGCCTCGCTGCGTCGCCCGCACAACCGGGTGCGTTGACGCAGTAGGAGACGGCATGGGCGATCGAGGGAATGGCCAGCAGGGCCGCGACCAGCGTCGCGAGCGTCCAGCGGCGAGCGAGTCTCATGTTCGAGTGGCTCCTTTGACGAGAGCGTCACCCAGCGGTGACTTGGCCAGTGGAGCCGATCCTCTCACGGGGCCCGGTCGCTGTCCACCGGCTGCTCAGTGGGACTCCGCTAGGTGATCGCCAGCTCGGTGTCCGGATCGAAGAAGTACATGCGGCTGGGGTCCACCAGCAGCCGTCACGCGCTCGCCGGAGCGGATCTGCTGGCGCTGGCCGGCCGCAGGCGGGCCGTGATGTTCGAGCTCGCCGCGCGGCGGCGTCCAGCGCCAGGTGCACGAGCATGTCCGCGCCGAGCGCCTCGGTGAGCAGCACGTCGAAGGCCAGCTCGCGGCCCGCGCCCGTGCCGTTGTAGGAGATGTCGAACGCCTCGGGCCGCATGCCCGACCACGAGCTCGCGTCCCTCGTAGGCCACAAGCTCGGGGCGCTCGTGCGACACCGCTTCCGGGAGCGCGAGCGCTGAGAGCCGAACAGCCGCTCGTCGCCGTCCGATCCGCGCCGCACCAGGTTCATCGCGGGCGAGCCGATGAAGCCCGCCACGAACACGTTGGCCGGCCGGTCGTAGAGCGCGCTGCGGCTCGTCCACCTGCTCGATGCGGCCGTCGCGCATCACCGCCACGCGGTCGCCCATCGTCATCGCCTCCACCTGGTCGTGCGTCACGTACACGGTGGTGGTGCCGCAGCTCCTGGTGCAGGCGCGCGATGTAGGCGCGCATCTCCACGCGCAGCTTGGCGTCGAGGTTGGAGAGCGGCTCGTCCATCAGGAACGCCGCGGGCTCGCGCACGATCGCGCGCCCGAGCGCCACGCGCTGGCGCTGCCCGCCGGAGAGCTGCCGCGGGCGGCTTGTGGAGCAGGTCGCTCACGCCGAGCATCTCGCCACCTCGCGCACGCGCTCGGCGATCCGCGCCTTCGGCTCGCCCTGCATCTTCAGCGCGAAGCCCATGTTCCCTCCACGCTCATGTGCGGATAGAGCGCATAGGACTGGAACACCATCGCCAGGTCGCGGTCCTTCGGCTCGACGTCGTTCACCAGGCGGTCGCCGATCAGGATCCAGCCGCCCGAGATCTCCTCGAGGCCCGGCGACCATGCGCAGCGCCGTGGACTTGCCGGAGCCCGACGGGCCCGACGAGGATCATGAACTCGCCGTCCGCCACGTGCAGGTCGAAGTCGGTGACCGCGGCCGTGCCGTCGCCGAAGACCTTGGAGACGCTTCTCGAGGGTGATGCTCGCCATGCCAGACCTCCCTCACGCCGCCGTTGCGGACGCCGTGGATGTAGTCGCGGTACCAGAGCCCGCTGCGCTTGGGCACGCGCCGCTGCGAGTCGTAGTCCACGTGGACGATCCCGAAGCGCATGTCGTAGCCGTGCTCCCACTCGAAGTTGTCGAGCAGCGACCAGAGGCAGTAGCGGCGCACGTCCACGCCCTCGCTCGATCGCTGCGCGCAGCGCCTCCATGTGGCCGCGCAGGTAGTCGGTGCGGCTCTCGTCGTCCACGTAGCCCGCCGCCGTTCGACGGGCGGGTCCTCGAACGCCGCGCCGTTCTCGGTGATGTAGATCGGCGGCGGCCCGTAGTCGCCGCGCATGCGCAGCAGCAGCTCGCGGCAGGCCGCTCGGGTCGATCTCCCAGCCCATCGCCGTCAGCGGCGGGCCGGCGCCGGCACGGCTCGAGCTCGCCAGCGGACCGCTCGCCCGGCGCATGCCGCACGCGCTGGGGCGAGTAGTAGTTCACGCCGAGGAAGTCGAGCGGCTGCGAGATCAGCTCGAGGTCGCCGTTGCGCACGGCGTCCAGGCGGCCGAAGTGGCTCTCGTACAGCTCGACCATGTCGCGTCGGGTAGCCGCCGCGCAACAGCGGGTCGAGGAACCAGCGGTTCATGTAGCCGTCCATGCGGCGGGCCGCCGCGACGTCCTCGGCGGATGTCGCTGGCCGCTCGCACCGGCGCGAGGTTGAGCGCGATGCCCGATCGCGGGCGTCGGGGAGCGCGGCGCGCAGCGCGGCGCGCGCCAGCCCGTGCGACAGCAGCAGGTGGTGCGACACGCGCAGCGCCGTCGGCCAGTCGCGCACGCCCGGCGCCTTCACCCCGTGCGCATGCCCGAGGAACGCCACCACCCAGGGCTCGTTGTGCGTGACCCACTCGCTCACCCGTGGCCGCAGCTCGTCGGCCATCAGCGCGGCGTACTCGGCGAAGCGGTGCGCGGTCTCGCGCGAGCCCCAGCCGCCCACGTCCTGGAGCGCCTGCGGCAGGTCCCAGTGGTAGAGCGTGGCGATCGGCTCGATGCCGCGCTCGAGCAGTCCCTCCACGAGCCGGCGGTAGAAGTCGACGCCGCGCTGGTTGGGCTGGCCGTTGCCGTTCGGCAACACGCGCGGCCAGGAGATCGAGAAGCGGTAGGACTCGACGCCCAGCGCCTCCATCAGGTCGAGGTCGGCGCGCCAGCGGTGGTAGTGGTCGCAGGCCACGTCGCCGTTGTCGCCGCCGTCGATCGCGCCGGGGGTGTGCGAGAAGCGGTCCCAGATCGACTCGCCGCGGCCGTCCTCGGTGCACCGCGCCCTCGATCTGGTACGCCGCCGTGGCCACGCCGAAGCGGAAGCCCATCCGGGAAGCCGTTGCGGGCCGGTCATCCCTTCACCGCCCCGGCGGTGATGCCGCGCACGAGCCAGCGCTGCACGGCGAAGAAGGCGACCATCACCGGCACCGTCGCCACCACGCCCGCCGCCATCAGCTGGTCGTAGGCGCTGTTGTAGTTGCCGATGAAGTTGCGGATGCCGATCGGGATCGTCTCGGCGTTGGTCTGCGTGAGCGCGGTGACGAACAGCAGCTCGTCCCAGGCGAACAGGAACGCGTAGACGAAGGTGGCCACGAGCCCGGGCGCCGCGTTGGGCAGCACGATCCGCACGAACGCGCCGAAGCGCGTGCAGCCGTCCACCAGCGCCGCCTCCTCCAGGTCGCGCGGCAGCGCGAGGAAGAACGAGCGCATGAAGTAGATCGCCACCGGCGTGAAGAACGCCGTGTAGACGAGGATCATCCCGAGCCGGGTGTCGAACAGCTGGATCGGCGTGTTCTTCCTCAGCCAGACGAAGCCGAGGTATACCGGCAGCAGGAACATCACGCCGGGCACGACCTGCGTGGCGAGCACCGAGACGCCGTACGCCTTGAGCGGCTTGGAGGTGTAGCGGGCCAGCGCGTAGCCGGCGCCGCTCGCGAACGCGGTGGCACAGCAGCGCGGCGACAGGAGCAGATGATCAGGCTGTTGGCGAAGTAGTGGCCGAAGTCGATCGAGCTTCCACATCGCGCTGAACGCGTGGAGCGTCGGATGCAGCACCTGGTAGGTGCCGTTCGAGATCGCCGAGAGGTCTGGGTCGCGCCGACGAGCAGCCAGAGATCGGCGCCAGCATGATCAGCAGGATCAGGTAGGTGAGCGTGGTGAGCAACACGCTCGTGAGCTTCGCCGCGCCGGCGCGGGGTGACATCGGCGATCGCGCTCACGCGGGAGCCACCTCCATGTCACGGCGGAAGGCGCGGTACCAGATCAGCACCCACACGGTCATTCGCGAGCATCAGCAGCGTCGAGATGGCGGCGCCGACACCGAACAGGCTGTTCTCGAATGACTGCCGGACCATCAGCGTCATCAGCAGGTCGGCTTTCGGCCCCGGGTTGCAGCCGAGCATGATGTACGGGATCACGAACTGGTACGCGGCGTAGATCACGCCGATCAGGATCTGGATGCCGATCAGCGGCCGCAGTAGCGGCAGCGTGATGTAGCGGAAGCGCCGCCAGGCGCCCGCGCCGTCCATCTTCGCCGCCTCGTGCAGGTCGTCCGGGATGGTCTGGAGCCCGGCGAGGAAGAAGAGCATCGGCAGCGGCAGCCCCTTGCCAGATGCTCGGGATCACGATCGCCCACATCGTGTTGCCGCCCAGTAGCCAGGTGGGCCGGTGGTGAAGCAGGTGCGTGTAGTCCACGAGGAACTTGTTCACGATCCCCGCGTTCTTCTGCAGCATGAACTGGAACAGCGTGGCCACCACGAAGCTCGGCACCACCCACGGCAGCAGCATCAGCGTGCGCACCACGCGGCGGCCGGGGAAGGTGCGGTTGAGGAGCAGCGCCACGCCGAGCCCGCCGCCGATCGTGCCCACCACCACCAGCGTCGTGTACTGGAAGGTGTTGCGCACAGCCTCGAAGAAGCCGTCGTGCAGCGGGCTCGAGCCGAGTCGAACAGGTCCTTGTAGTTCTGGAGCCCGTACCACGGGGCCCCGAACAGCTGCGGCAGCGTGAACGTGTTCAGCCGCAGGAAAGACACGTAGAAGCCCGCCAGCGTGGGCAGCACGTGCACCAGCACCATGAAGACGAGGGCCGGTGCGATCAGCCCCCAGGCGAAGCGGTTGCGCCGGCGGCGCAGGCGCTGCCGCGCCCGAGTCATCGCGCCCCGCGCGCTTCCCCGGTGAAGGCGCGGGAGCGGCCGCTCGGGCGCTGGCGCTGCCTCTGTATGGGGCAGTTGCGTCACGTCGAGCTCCGGGTCGAGGGGGCGCGAGTGGAGGAGGTTCACTCGCGCCCCCAGGGTCCGGTCTCGGAGGCTAACCAGCCCCCTGGGCCAGCAGGCCGTTGGCTTCCTTGGCGGCCGACTGGAGCTCCTGACTCGACGGTCTGCGGGTTGTACGGCTTGCCGCCGTCACCGGCCGCGATGTCGAGGATCTCGCCTAACGAGTTCTTGTAGCTGTTCTCCACCTGTGCCCACTGCGGGATCGGGGCGTAGGAGCGACCCTCTTCGATCGCCTTGAAGAACTCCTCGTGGTTCGGGTCGGACTCGCCCACCTGCTTCTGCGGCGCGAGCCGCGCGGGGAACATCCCCATCAGGTTGGCGTAGGACTTCTGCGTCGCGTCCTGCGACAGGTACTTGATGACGGCCCAGGCCGCGTCCTTGTTCTTCGCGGTCTTGTACATCATCAGGTTCGAGCCGCCGACGAACGCGTACGCCTTGCCGCTCGGGCCCTTGGGGAGCGGCGACGACGCCGACGTTCTTGCGAGCGGTCGCATCCCACGCCTTGTCGTCGGAGCGCGGTTGCTGCCTGGAGCACCCACGGGCCGCCGATCCAGACGGCCAGCTGGCCGCCCTTGAACATGTCCTCCACGCCCTGGCCGTCCTTCTCGAGGGCCGAGGTGTCGAACACGCCGTCCGGGATCAGGCTGGCGTAGAACTCCACGCCCTGCTGAGCCTGCGGGCTGTCGATGGCCGACTTCTTGTTGTCTGGCGTCAGCTCGTTACCGCCCGCGCCCCAGATGAACGGGGCGATGCCGTGGACGAGGTCGAACGCCTTCTTGCCGGGTCCGCCGAACGGCTGGATCGGCTTGCCACCTATCTCCTTCACGCTCTTCAGCTTCTCGAGCGTCGCCTTGAAGGCGTTCCAGTCGGTGAAGGCGGTCGCCGGATCGACGCCGGCCTTCTTGAGCGCGTCCTTGCGGTAGTAGATCGCGCGTGCCTCTGTGAACCACGGGACGGCCCACGTGCCGTTCTGGCCCTCGACCTGGGTTGTCTTCCAGATGCCCGGCGCATATGCGCTCTGGCCACCGATCTGGTCGGTGTACTTGTTCAGGTCCTCGAACCCGCCGAGGGCAGCGAAGAAGGGAACCTGGGTTGTGCCGGCCTGCGTGATGTCGGGCCCGGTGCCCGAGATCGCCGCGTTGCGGATACGGTCGAACTGGACGTCCCAGCCGACGAGCTTGACCTTCACGTTCACGCCCGTCTGCTGCTCGAACGGCTTGAGGATCCGGCTGGTGTCCGCGACCGGGGCCGGGCCGTTGTTCATCACCCACATCGTCACCGTGGCGCCGCGGATGTTCGGCGCGGCCGCCTTGGCCTGACTTGAAGCGCTGCTGCTGCTTGATTTGCTGCTGCTGCCGCACGCGGCGACCACGAGCGCCAGGCCGATGCACAGCACGCTCAGGATCCCTAGGCGGCCCTTTGTGAGCCTCGAGAACATTCTCCCAATTCCCTCCTTTACGAAAACGTTTACGCAGCTTTGAGACGAAGCGCTGTGAGATGACCGATCGCAGCACCTCCTATGTGACGGACTGGATGCGGTCGCCGAGCGTCGACTCGCGCGCGACGAGAGTTACCGGAAGAGTCAGGCTCGGAGCGAGGTCCCCGTTTGCGCCCTCGTCCATCTGCTTCAGCAGGGCCTCGGCTGCGAGCTCGCCAAGCTGGGCCTTCTCCTGGCGCACGGTTGTGAGCGGCGGGTGGGCCATGGCGGCGATGGCGATATCGTCGAAGCCCACCACCGCCACGTCGTCCGGCACGGACAGGCCCGGGCCTGAATTGCCCGCATCGCACCCATGGCCATCATGTCCGAGGCCGCGAACACCGCGGTGGGTGGAGCATCGAGTGCGAGCAGCTTCTCCATCGCCGCCAAGCCGCTCTCGTAGTAGAAGTCGCCGTAGACCACGAGCTCGTCGTAGTAGCCGAGCCCGGCGCGCTCGATCGCGCGGCGGAAGCCCGCCAGGCGCTCGCGGCCAGGGGTCGTCTCGAGCGGGCCGGCGATGTGCGCGATGCGCGTATGCCCGCATTCCATCAGGTGTTTCACCGCCAGATCGGCGCCCTGGTAGCTGTCCGAGGACACCCAGCTCGAGTGCAGGCCCTGGAACTCCACGTCCACGGAGACGCACGGCAGCGACGAGCGGGCGAGGCGGTCCACCTCGGGGTCGTCGGCGCTCAGGCCCATCAGCACGGCGCCGTCCACGTGGTGGTGGTTGCAGCGCTTGAGGTAGGAATGCGTGCCGTAGCCGTTGCCCGGCTCGGCGCTCGCGAACAGCAGCAGGTCGTAGCCGGCGGCGCCGAGGCGGGTCTTGATCCCAACGAGCACCTCGTGGAAGAACGGGTGCTGGATGTCGGGGTGGTTCTGGCCCGTCTCGAGGAAGATGCCGACCACGTGCGAGCGGCGAGTGACGAGCGTGCGGGCTGCGGCCTGCGGTGTGTAGTCGAGCTCCTCGGCCAGGCGCATGATGCGCTCCCGCGTGTCCTGCCGGACGTCCGGATAGCCGTTGAGTGCCCGCGATACCGTGCCGACCGAGACTCCACTCAGGCGGGCCAGCTCGCGAATGGTGACAGAGTTCTTCGTCATTTCCGAAAACGTTTACGGAAACTCGCGGGCGGCAGTAAACCACGGCTCGACGAGAGTGTCAAGTGCGAATTCGCTCGAGAGGTCAGCGCACTGTCAGCGCTTCGGGCGCTGGCGCTCGGCGAGCAGCTCGGCCATCTCCGCGGAGCCGAGCTTGCGCCCCACCGCTGCCACTGGGCCCGGCGCGATGCCGGCGAGCCAGCCGGTGGCGCGAATGGTGAGCGGTGCCACGTCGATCTCGCCGCGGTCGCGCTCGATCCCGCGGATCACGGCGTCGGCCACCTGCTGCGGCTTGCGCGTCTTCACGTACGGCGGCAGCTCGATGCCCGTGTCGGCGAACATGCCCCCATCGCTGATGAAGCCGGGGAAGACCACAGTCACCCCAACGCCGGTGCCGTGCAGCTCATCCCTCAGGCCCGCCGCGAAGCCGCGCAGCCCGAACTTGGTGGCCGAGTAGACCGAGCCGCCGCCATTGGCGATCTTGCCCGACATCGACGAGATGAATACGAGCTGACCTGAGCCGCGCTCCCTCATCCCCGGCGCGAGCCGGCGCGCGAGCTGCATCGGGGCGCGCAGGTTCACGTCGATGGTGCGGTCGATCTCCTCGGTGCTGAAGTCCGTCGAGCAGTCCGCTTCCGGGCAGGGCCGCGTTGGCCACCAGGATGTCGATGTCGGAAGCGGCCTCGAGCAGCTTCTCGACGCCATCGGGCTGTGACAGATCGGCGGGCACCACCTCCACCCGGTCGCCCAGCTCCTTCGCCAGTCCCTCGAGCGCATCGGCGCGGCGCCCGCTGACGATCACGGTCGCGCCGCGCGCATGCAGCGCCCGCGCGATCGCGTCGCCGATCCCTCCGGACGCGCCCGTGAGGAGCGCCCTTCGCCCTCCGATCTCCATCGGCCGGATCGTATTGGAACCCCCGCCACATTCCTGACTTTTGCGGCCACTGGCGGTACAAAGCAGGAACGTGGGCGCGGTTCAGGCGATCAGGCCGAGTGGCTGGTCCACCTGCTCCAGTGGCGGGGCGCCGTGCTCGGCCATCAGCGCCACGCGCTGGCCCGGGCCGCCCTCCACGTACAGGCCGTCGTCCGCGGGCGACACCTGCCAGTCGGGCAGATCGCCCGCGCGGGCGGGCTCGACCGTGAACACGTGACCGTCGTCGAAGCGCACCTGGAGCCGCCAGTCGTCGCCGTGCAGGAGGCTCTCGATGCCGGCGCGCAGCACCGGGTCGAACGCGCGCGTGGCAGCCGAACCCCAGGCCTCACCATCGGCAAGCGGCCGCGGGAACAGCAGCCCGCCCCCGGGGCGGGTGAGCGACCAATCCGAGCCGAGCGCACCGAGGCGCCACTGCCCCACCTCGTGCCCCAGGGCCGGGTGCTGCTTGACGAGCTGCCCGAGTTCGAGCACCAGCTCATCCGCGAACGACACCCACACCGCGCACAGCGGGAGCCCCGGCAGCCTTCCGATTGTCCGCCGCAGCTGCGACTGCACTAGGACGCCTCGGCCGCGCGGCTCTCATGCTTGCTTCGCCAGAGAGCGGAGTCTGCGTGCGCGAGGAGGGCGTCAGGGGTGGTGCCGTGCTCGGGGAACACGGCGTATCCGATTGAGGTGGTGAGGGGAAGGTCGCCGATGCGCACCCGCCGCAGCGAGCGCTGAAGGCGGCGGGCGAGAGCGAGGGCGTCGACCGGGCCGGACTCCGGGGCGAGCACGGAGAACTCGTCGCCCCCCTGGCGGGCCACGGTGTCCTGGCCGCGCACGGTCTCCATGAGCACGCGGCCAACGTCGCGGAGCAGGCGGTCTCCCTCGAGGTGGCCGTGGATCTCGTTCACCTGCTTGAAGTCGTTGAGGTCGAGCAGCGCCAGCGCGAAGCGGCGGTTGTGGCGCGCATGGCGCGTGATCTCGTAGTCGAGCCGTTCGTACAGCGTGCGGTAGTTGCCGACACCGGTGAGAGGGTCGCGCTCAGCCACACGCCGCATCGCGTCGTTGCCGAGCTCGAGCCGCTCGCGCAGGAACGCCACCACGGCGGCAGCCACCACCAGCGTGGGCAGGGCGACGAGCGTGCGCACAAGGTTGTCGCGCGCGCTATCGGGCGCGTAGACGATCGGCGCGGCAAGCGCGATCGACGCGAACACCACGTGGGCGGTCACCGCCGCTCGCTCGCAGAACGCCAGCGCGGCGAACACCACCACGAACACGTAGAACCACGACACCACGTTCCCGTGCGGCCCGAGCGCCCACACCGAGAAGCCGACCTCCACCGCTCCGAGCAGCCGGAACCAGATGGAACCAGGCTGCACGCAGCCGGTCCCACGGCACCGCGAAGCAGGCGACTCCGGAGAGAAAGGCGAGCAGCGGCAGCAGGTTGACGGCGGCCGGCGGAGTGGGGTTCTCCATCAGCCGGTAGGCGGGCACCGTGGCCAGCCCGCCTGCGGAAAACAGGATGCCGGCGATGCGTCCGATGACCCGACGCCCGGTGGCGTCGTTCTCCCAGAACGCGGGTTGGGTTGTCTCCAGCAGGACGCGCGACATCGAGTGGGCCAGATCGCTCGAATGAGGTATCGACGCTCAAGGCGCGCTGCTTGAACGACGGGCGCGCTAAGCGGACAGGCCCGCGGACTCGAGCGCCTCGCGGCGGTCGAGGTGGAACTCGACGCGCACGATCTTGCCGGCGGCCGACCGTGACCACCGCCGCGCCCGGCTGGCTGACCTCCACGGAGTCGCGCCGCGTCTGGCCGCTCAGCACGGCCAGCGCCACCACGCGCTCGCCGGCGTCGATCAGGTCCTCCACCTCCACCACATAGCTGGCCCACGGGCCGAGCCAGTCGCGCCAGCCCTCCACCATGCCCGCGAAGCCGCTGTACTCGGCCGGGGGGCCGCCTCCGGGCGTGGCGAACAGCACCACGACGCCGGGCGCGAACGCCGACGGGTCAACGGCCTCGTCGAAGGCTCCGGTTCCGACGAGCCGGACGAGGTCAAGGTCCTCGCGGAACATCGCGGCCCGGACCAGCTCGAGGTTCTCCTGAGACACAGGGCCAGTATCGCGTTAAGGGCGCGCGAAGCAACTTACCCGCCCCAACGCCCCGTGCAAGCGAAGTCGCCTCGGCGTAGGTTCTCCACATGCAATCGACAGTCAAGCTCGCTCCCGACCAGGCGGAGGCCGCCGAGGCCGTCCGCGCGTCCACGTTCGCCGAGGCCTTCCAGGCCACCGCGGCGCGCTTTGCGGATGAGGTCGCGCTGCGCACCCCGGACGGCTCGGTGGAGGTCACGTTCGCCGAGTATGCGGAGCGCGTGCGGGGCATCGCCGCCGGGCTCTCCGCCCTGGGACTGAAGCGCGGGGACACCATCGCCCTGCTCACCGTCAACCGGCCGGAGTTCTTCATCTGCGACACCGCCGCACTGCACGTCGGCGCCACGCCGTTCTCGGTCTACGCGACCTCGTCGCCCGAGCAGATCGCGTACCTGTTCGAGAACGCGGGCAACGAAATCGTCATCACCGAGCGCGTCTTCCTGCCGCAGATCCAGGCCGCGCTGGCCGCGATGGATGGGGCGGGACCGGCGCAGGTCATCTGCATCGACGGCGCTGAGGACGGGACGATCGAGCTCGCCGCCCTGGAGTCGTCGCCCAGCCCGGCGTTCGACTTCGACGCCTCCTGGCGCGCGATCTCGCCCCGATGACCTGCTCACGCTGATCTACACATCCGGCACCACCGGGCCGCCGAAGGGCGTCGAGCTGACGCACGAGAACCTGCTCGCGCAGTGGCGCGGGCTCGTGGAGGTCCTTCCCGTGCGGATGGGCGGCCGCTCGACCTCCTACCTGCCGACCGCTCACATCGCCGACCGTGCCCTCTCCCACTACGGGCAGATGCTGTTCGGGCTGCAGATCACGTGCGTGGCGGACCCGCGCGAGGTGATCGCGGCCCTGCCGGGCGCGCGACCGACCTCGTGGGGCGCCGTGCCGCGCGTGGCCGAGAAGATGAAGGCCGGGCTCGAGGCGCTGATCGCCGCGGACCCGGACGAGGAGCGCCGCGCCGCCGTGCAGGGCGCGATCGCCGTTGGGCTCGAGCGCGTGCGCCACGAGGTTGCCGGCACGCCCATCCCCGCCGAGCTGGCCGAGCGCCACGCTGTCGCCGAGGAGAAGGTGCTCCGCCCGATGCGCGAGCGCCTCGGCCTCGACCAGGCCGAGTCGGTCGTGTTCGGCGCCGCTCCGATCCCGCTCGAGGTGCACGAGTGGATCCGCGCGATCGGCATCCCCACCGCCGAGGTCTACGGCATGTCGGAGTGCGCGTGCGTGGTCACCACGTACCACCCGAGCGAGGCGAAGCTCGACACCGTGGGACGCGTGCTTCCCGGGATGGAGCTGAAGCTGGCCGAAGACGGCGAGGTGCTGCTGCGCGGGCCGCAGGTCATGCGCGGCTACCGCGGCGACCCGGAGCGCACCGCCGAGGCCATCGACTCGGACGGCTGGCTCCACACCGGCGACGTCGGGGAGATCGACGAGCACGGCTGCCTGCGAATCGTGGACCGCAAGAAGGAGCTGATCATCAACGCGGCTGGCAAGAACATGTCACCCGCGCTGATCGAGGGACACCTCAAGACCGCCAGCCCGCTGATCGGGCAGGCGATGGTGGTGGGCGACCGCCGCCCCTACAACGTGGCGCTGCTCGTGCTCGAGCCCGAGGCCGGCGGTTCGGCTGACGATCCGGCGGTCCTGGAGGCGGTCGGCGAGGCCGTGGACGCCGCCAACGCCAAGCTCTCCCGCGTCGAGCAGATCAAGAAGTGGAAGCTGCTCGACGAGGAGTGGCTGCCGGGCGGCGACGAGCTCACGCCCACGATGAAGCTCAAGCGCAAGCCGATCGCCGAGAAGTACGCGGCCGAGATCGAGGCGCTGTACAGCGGCGGCTAGGCGGCTTCCCGAGTGGCCGGCCCCGTCTGGAACCAGGCGTAGAGAAGGCAGCCCAGCCCCAGCACCAGCGCGGCGATGCCGTGCTTGGTGTGGTGATGGGACGACCCCGCCTGATGGCCGGGGAAGAACGAGGGCAGCGCCGACGCGCTGTCCACGAAATAGACCACAGCCACCGCCAGCAGGACGATGCCGAGCACGATGGCCGGGATCACCAACGGATTCCGTCGGGACATATCTTCCAGTTTCGACGAAAACGCGGCCCGAACGCGCTGGATTAGCGAACTCTCACGAACCGAGCTCGCGCTCCACGTCGTCCACGAGGCTCAGGTGCAGGTCGAGCAGCTCGTCCAGGAAGCCGGTGACCAGCAGCAGGTACTTGCGCCGGTGCGGGAGTTCGTCCGCGCGCCCGGCCGCCTCCTTCAGCCGCTCCTTGAGGTCGGCGATGTCGTCGCGCAGCGTGCCCATGCTCTCGCGCGTCACGTCCTCGCCCACCAGGTCCGCGATCAAGAGCCGCAGCAGCGGGTCGCTCTTCACGGGCGTGAACGTGACCGGCGTGCGGGCGTACTCGCGCAACGCGTCGAGGCCCTGGTCGGTGAGCGAGTAGACGGTGCGCGGGCGCGTCTTGCCCGGCTCCTGGCGCGCCTCCAGGAAGCCGAGCTTGGCGAGCCGTTTGGGCTCCACGTAGTACTGGCTCTCGCCCGCCCAGTCGAGGAAGCGCCCGCGCTGGGCCATGCGGAGGAGATCGTGCGCACCGGCTCCGTCCCGGCCCACGAGGCCGAGGATCTCGTAGGAGAAGAGGCTGAGCTCAGGTCTTGACATAACTATGGACCATAGTATTAGATAACTACGGAACATAGTCTACGCAGGAGAGCAGACGATGCCGTCCACAGCCCCCAATACACCCACCACAGGCAGCGCCGAGCGCTGGGGCCCGCTCTGGGGAGCCCGCGCCGACGACTGGGCGCTCAGCGAGGAGCAGCAGCTTCCCGGCTACGAGCAGGCCGTCCGGCGCGTGGGGCTTCGGCCGGGCCAGCGTGTGCTCGACGTCGGCTGCGGCGCTGGCGTGTTTCTCGGACTCTGCGCCTCCCTCGGGGCAGAGCCGTGCGGCATCGATGCCTCGGAGACACTGCTCGAGCTCGCCCGTGCCCGCGTCCCCGGCGCGGACCTCCGCGTCGGCGACATGCAGTTCCTCCCCCACGCCGATGACGAGTTCGACCTCGTCACGGGCTTCACCTCGTTCTTCTTCGCCGCCGACATGGTGGCCGCGCTGCGCGAGGCGGGCCGCGTGGCCAGGCCCGGTGCGCCAGTGGTGGTTCAGGTGTGGGGACGTCCCGAGCACAACGACCTCGAGGCGATGAAGGTGATCACCCGGCCGTTCCTGTCGGGCTCCACGGAGCCGCCTCCGTTCTGGAAGCCGGGCGTGCTCGAGGAGATCGCTGCCGCCGCCGCTCTCACGCCGGTCTCCGCCTTCGACTTCAGCTTCCCCTACCAGTACCCGGACGCCGAGACACTCGGCCGGCTGCTCGTCGCCCCTGCCGGCATCGCGACGCTCGTCGGTCCCGGGCACGAGGACGAGGTGCGGGCGCAGATCGTCGACTCGATGGCGCCGTTCCGGCAGGCCGACGGCAGCTACCGGCTGCGGAACGAGTTCCACTACCTCGTGGCGAGCGCACCATGACCCGCGCCGCGATCCGAGACCGGTGCCGGCCATGAGCGCCCGGCAGGCGGCCTAGGGCAGCAGCAGCTTGCCGATCACCACCGCCAGCGCGATCCCACCGATCACGAACATCCATTGGCCCAGGTTGTAGAGCCAGATGTGGGGCTCGTGGGTCGTACTGCCGAAGGTTCCGCTCCATTCGGTAGCGACGTTCTCGCCACCTGCGCGGACGAACTGCGACGCGATCGCGATCCGCGCACGGTTGAGCAGGTGCGTGTAGTAGAAGAGCGCGACCGCGGCGAGCGCCAGCAACACGATGCCGGCCAGCGTCGTGACCCTGAAGCCGAGCGGCAGCTGCGTGATGAACACCGCCGCCAGCCCGAGCGCGGCGGTCACGCGCACATGCACGCGCCCGATGTCCTCGTTGATGATCGTCAGGACCAGGTTCGCGTACTCGATCTTCCGAGTGCCGGATTCCCCGTCGATACTCGCGCCCATCCCATCCTCCGATCTGTCACGCGGCAGCTCCGCGTCCCGTCTAAGGGGCATGCCCAATGACTCACTCGACACCCTGCGCGATACGAAGACCATCCTCCTCACGACCTACAAGCGCAACGGCGACCCGGTGCCCACGCCCGTGAGCCTCGCGTTCGACGGCGAGCGCGCCTTCTTCCGCTCCTACGACAAGGCGTGGAAGACCAAGCGCCTGCGGAACAACCCCGATGTCGAGGTGGCGCCGTCCAACATGAACGGCAAGGCCACCGGGCCGGGGTTCCCTGCGCGGGCGCAGCTACTGGAAGGCGACGACGCCAAGCTCGCCGCGAAGGCGCTCGCCCGGCGCCACCGGTTGCTGCAGGCGCTGCTCGTGCCGCTCTTCCACCGGCTGATGCGCTACCGGACGGTGCACTACGAGCTGGTGGCGCGCTAGCTCTCGGCCAGGCGCCGCAAGAGCTCCACGGCATCGCCCAGCACGGCCTTCTCCTCCTCCGAGAGGTCCCGCTCGATCGCCTCCGCAAGCCAGCCAACGCGGTGGCGGCGATCGGCGTGGAGCGCTTCGAGGCCCTGGTCGGTGAGGGACACAAGCGCGCGGCGCTTGTCCTCCGGATCCGCCGTCCGCTCCACGAGGCCGTCTGTCTCCAGGTCGCTCACCGTCTGCGCCATCGACTGCGGGCGCACGCGCTCGGCCGCCGCCAGGTCGCTCACGCTCTGCGGCCCCTCGCGGTCGAGCCGGCCGAGCACCGCGCCCTGCGACAGCGGGAAGCGGTGCTCAGCACGCAGCCGCCTCACAAGCTGCCCCAGCACCACCCGCAGCTCGGAAGCCACGCGCGCGCTGTCCGTCTTCTTTGCGACCATCAGGGAAACTGTACAGGTTGCCTGTGTAAAATCATCGTCCTTGCAGAACGACCGCTACAAGTGGATAGCGCTATCCAACACCACGCTCGGCGTGCTGCTGGCCACGCTCGATGTCTCGATCACGTTGATCGCGATGCCGGACATCTTCCGCGGCATCCACCTCGACCCGCTCGTTCCCTCCAACAGCTTCTACCTGCTCTGGATGATCCTCGGCTACATGGTCGTGGCGAGCGTGCTGATCGTCAGCCTCGGCCGCCTGGGCGACATGTTCGGCCGCGTGCGGATCTACAACCTGGGCTTCCTCATCTACACGCTCGCCTCGCTGCTGCTCACGATCGACTGGATGACGGGGCGTGCCGGTGCCACCTACCTGATCGTGTTCCGGATCGTCCAGGGGATAGGCGGCGCGTGCCTGCTCGCCAACTCGTCGGCGATCCTCACCGACGCCTTCCCGGTGAACCAGCGCGGGATGGCGCTCGGGATCAACAACATCGTCGGGGTCAGTGGAATGTTCGTCGGCCTCGTGCTCGGCGGCCTGCTGGCGCCGGTGAGCTGGCGGCTCGTGTTCCTGATCTCGGTGCCCGTGGGTGTGTTCGGAACCGTGTGGGCGTACCTCAAGCTCGAGGAGCGCAGCGAGCCGCGACGCCGTCCGATCGACTGGTGGGGCAACGTGACCTTCGCCCTCGGGCTGATCTGCATCATGGTGGCCGTCACGCACGGCATCCGGCCGTACGGCTCACACCCCACTGGCTGGGGCAGCCCGACCGCGATCGCGCTGCTGGCAAGCGGCGTGGCGAGTCTGGTGGCTTTCGCGGTGATCGAGAAGCGAGTGGCGGATCCGATGTTCCGGCTCGACCTGTTCCGCATCCGCGCGTTCACGTTCGGCACGCTGTCCACGTTCCTGTCAGCGGTGGCGCGCGGCGGCCTGATGTTCATGCTGATCATCTGGCTGCAGGGGCTGTGGCTGCCGCTGCACGGCTACGACTTCACGAGCACCCCGCTGTGGGCCGGCATCTACATGCTGCCTCTGACGGTGGGCATGCTGGTGGCGGGCCCCACGTCCGGCGTCCTGTCCGACCGCTTCGGCGCGCGGCCCTTCGCCACCGGCGGGATGCTCGCTGCCGCGCTCAGCTTCGGGCTGCTCCTGCTCCTGCCGATCGATTTCAGGTACCCCGTGTTCGCGGTCGTGCTGTTTCTCACCGGTGTGTCGATGGGACTGTTCGCCTCTCCCAACCGAGCGGCGGTGATGAACAGCCTGCCGCGCGGAGACCGCGGCGCCGGTGGCGCCATGAACCAGACCTTTCAGAACTCGGCGCAGGTCCTGTCGATCGGGATCTTCTTCACGCTGATGATCATCGGGTTGTCCGCCACCCTCCCGCACGCCATGAGCAGCGGGCTCGAGGCGCACGGCGTTCCCGCCGCCACGGCCCAGCATGTCGCGCACCTGCCGCCGGTGTCGATCCTCTTCGCGGCGTTCCTGGGCTACAACCCGATCCAGCACCTGGTGGGACCGCATACGCTCGCCGCGCTCAGCGCGAGCGACCGCGCCACGATCACCGGCCACTCCTTCTTCCCCCATCTGATCTCGTCACCGTTCAGCACGGGATTGCACGAGGCGTTCGCATTCGCGATCGCAGCGTGCGTCGTGGCGGCGCTGGCGTCGCTGATGCGCGGCGGCCGCTACGAGTACGACGACGTCCCGGCGCCCGTCCCAGGCCGCGTCCTTCGCACACCCCAACCTGAGGAGCAGCATGCAAGTTGAGTGGTACGGCCAGTCCGCGTTCCGCCTGAGCGCGGGCGACACAACCGTCTTCATCGATCCGTTCGGCGACGTGTCAGGCCTCGCCGCCCGCGGGATCGAGTTCAACTACCCGGCGATCGCCGGCGTGGACGCGCAACTGCTGCTGGTCACGCACGAGCACAGGGACCACAACGGCGTCCAGGCGATCGGAGGCGACCCGGTGGTGCTGCGCTCGACCGCCGGCAAGCTCGAGTCCCCGGTGGGCGAGGTGCTGGCCGTGGCGTCCGAGCACGACGCTGCCGCCGGCACCCAGCGCGGGCCCAACACGATCTTCGTGTTCGAGTTCGACGGCACGCGCGTCGCGCACTTCGGCGACTTCGGCCAGTCCGAGCTGCGCCCCGAGCAGGCCGCGGCGATCGGGAGCGTCGATCTGCTCTTCATCCCTATCGGCAGCGGCCCGACGATCGGCCACGAGCAGGCCGCGGCGATCGCCGAACAGCTCGGCGCGAAGTGGATTGTGCCGATGCACTACCGCACGCCGAAGGTCGGCTTCCTCGAGCCACCCGACGCGTTCCTCGAGCGGATGCCGAACGTGGAACGGCTCGACTCGCCCTCCTTCGACACATCCGAGCTGCCCAGCAACACCCCGCTGGCCGTGGTACCGGCTGCTCCTTAGACACAGCCTCACCCAGTTCGGATGATGTCGGCCTCGGAGTTCGCGCCTACCGTCGCTCGTGACCACCCAAAGAACGTGGAGGACGCTATGAGCGACAAGCCGGACACCCTGTTCGTCGGCGCCGCTTCCTACAGCAGCGTGGAAGCCGCCGTTGGCGACTACGAGGCCGTCAAGGCTCTGTACCAGGAGATCAAGACCTCGGATGACTTCGACGCCGCGGTGATCGCGAAGAAGGACGACGGCAAGGTCGAGATCGTGAAGAAGCACGAGCAGCCAACCCGCCACGGCGCCGCCCATGGCCTCGGGTGGGGCCTCGCGGCCGGTGCCGTGGCCGCGCTCTTCCCGGCCGTCGGCATCGTCGGCGCGCTCGCCGTCGGCGGAGGTGCCGGGGCCGCGATCGGCGCGGTTTCCGGGCACGTAGCGGGCGGAATGCCCCGCGATGACCTGAAGGAGCTGGGCGAGGTGCTGGACGAGGGCCAGGCCGGTCTGATCGTGGTCTACGCCGCCAACATGGCCGATCAGGTGGCCGCGAACCTGAAGGCCGCGAACCGCATGGTCGCGAAGGCGAGCGATATGGCCGCCGACGATCTGGCGCGCGAGATCAAGGAGGCCGAGGCCACACCGGTGGGCTAGCAGGTTTCGAGCTGACTACTCAGTGGCAGACCCGGTAGCGCCGGCGCAGCTTCACCCGCCGCCCGTGGCGGTTGACCCCGCGGATGTGGAGGGTCACGAAGCGCGCCCTCGCCTTCGGGCGCACGACCACCACGAGCCGGTGCTTGCGATGCCTTACGCGCAGGCGCCGGCCCGCCACGGTCACGCGCGCTCGCCGCAGGCGCTTCGGCAGCCGCACGGTGAGCCGCCGCACGCAGCGGCGCGCGCGAGCGGACGGGCAGCCCGACACGCATGGCAGCCGCGTGCCCACGAGCAGCTCGGACGGATGGTCGCGGTCGTGGAAGACCAGGTTGCGGCCCGCCACGGGCAGCGGCTCGTGGGTGGGGCTGTCCGAGGAGCTGAGCCAGAGCCGCAGCCGGTGACCCGGCGCGAGCGTGTAGGCCGTGTCCCAGATGTCCATCCGGTACTCGGTGGTGAGCCCCACCGTCACGGGCAGCTCGCGGTCGTCCGGCAGGTAGGGAGCGCCTGGGCGCGAGCGCGCGGGGTCCACGTAGCGGAAGCTCGCGCGGAGCCAGCCCTGGGTGATCAGTCGCGTGGAGCCGTCCGGCGCGACGTCGATCAGCCGGCCCACGAAGGCCATGTCGCTGGCCTCGGTGATGGCCCAGAAATGGAGCTCCGACGGCCCCGCGAGCGGTAGCGCCTGTGTGAGCTTGGGCGTGGTGTAGGTGAGCCCCTGCGGCTGGTCGAGCCGCGAGTCAAGCGGCGCGTAGGGCAAGAAGCCGTCGGGTCCATCCTTGCCCATCGGCACCGACGCGCCCGCCGCCGGGTCGTACGCGTAGGACTCCTGGTAGGAGTCGCGCCCCGTCGGCACCGCTGAGACCAGAGTGCCGTCGTTGGGCGACAGCGTGGCCGAGCCGCTGCGCGCGCCCGACAGGTGGAACGGCACGAGCCGCGTGCTCACCGACTGCCACGAGGGGCTCGAGTACCACTTGCGAACGCCCAGGTCGAAATAGCGAACGCGCGGCTTGTTCTCGATCCCGTTCGGCACGCCCTTCACGAAGCGGTTGAGCCACGCCAGGTCCTCGTGGTCGGGGGGAGTGGAGTTGAGGCTGCCCGCGTTCTGCACCTGCTCGGCGGGCGAGCCGCCGTACGGCGCGCCCACCTCGCCGGCCTCCCCGGTGCCGTGATGGGTGCTGGGATCTATCACGAGCAGCTTGTGGTGGGACGCGAGGCCGTCGATCAGGCGCAGGTCGCCACGGCTGTACATGTCCTCCCAGCCGCTGAAGATGTACACCGGCACGGTGATGCGGCTCATCTTGGCCAGCACCGAGCGCTCCTCGTACAGGGGGCCGTAGTCGGGGATCAGCCGGGCCTCGATGGCGAACTGCTGCTGGGCGCGGTCGAGGATCTGCGGCTGCACCCCGAGCCCCACGGCCTGCGTACCGGTCTGGCCCGCGAACCACTGGCCCACGAAGCCCTGGTCGAAGAGCCCGTTGTGCCAGATCACGTCGCGGTACGGGTCCGTGGGCGGATGGCCCACCACCACAGCGTCGAGGTGCGGGGGCTGCAGCGCGGCGCCGAGCAGCGACGTGATCGCCGAGTACGAGTAGCCATAGAGCGCCACGTGGCCGTTGCTCCAAGGCTGGTGCGCCGCCCACTCGACGACGTCGTAGACGTCCTCCTGCTCGCGTGTGCAGAGCAGGCACAGCGCCCCGCCGCTCTTGCCGCTGCCGCGCACGTCGGGGTTGATGCGCGCGTAGCCGTCGTCCACGTAATCGGTGGAGGTGGAGCGTCCATACGGCTCCATATCGATCACGGCCGGGTACTTGCCGGTGCCCCCGCCCGGCAGGTACACGTCGCCCGACAGATTCACCCCGTCGCTGGCGGTGATCGTGACGTCAGACAGCTTGGTGTTGGCCAACGCCGCACTGGCGAACACGGCGAAGAGCGCAAGCACAAAACTCACGCCGCAAAGACGCAAGAACCCCATGAGAACCCCCAGAAAAGACACCCCTGTCAGCGAGGCACCCTACAAATGGGGACCCACAGCCGCGCCGGTCCAAAGACAAGAGCGACGAAGTCGCTCGCGCTCAGACGGCGAAAACCGAGTACCGCAAGGAAGAAAGCCCGGCATTGTGCAGGCGCACATGCCGGGCTTGATGACGCAGCGGGACGACGGTTTGCAGCCGTCTAACGCGAGCGACCGGACTCGAACCGGCGACCTCCGGCGTGACAGGCCGGCGTTCTAACCAACTGAACTACGCCCGCTTCGGTTGGAAAGGGTAGCGGAAGCCCGAAACCCCTTCCCGCCGTGTTTTCGGCTCGATTCACGGGTCCTTTACACCGCTCTCATGGGCCACTGCGAGGATCGCTCCACACGAGTTCCCTCCTCGTGGCTGCGCGTGGCCCCGGCACTCCCCGACGGGGCCGCGCTGCGTTTTGGGCCGGACACGGCGAGCGGGAATCGGACGCGGTCAAATGGCCATGTCCGATTCCCGCCAGACTTTGGCCTCCGGGCGTGCCATTCTCGTCGCATGCACCTGGACGTGGAGCACTGCCACGGGGCCTTCGAAGCCAAGGACCCGCGCTTCGACGGCTGGGTGTTCGCCGGCATCACCTCGACCGGCATCTACTGCCGCCCGAGCTGCCCGGCGAAGACGCCGAAGCGTGAGAACCGCCGCTTCTTCGCCACCGCCGCGGCCGCCCAGACTGCCGGCTTCCGTGCCTGCAAGCGCTGCCGCCCCGACGCCTCGCCCGGTTCCCCGGAGTGGGACGCGCGGGCGGATCTCGTGGGCCGGCTGATGCGGCTGATCGGCGACGGCGTGGTGGACCGCGAGGGCGTGACGGGGCTGGCCAGCCGGGTGGGGTTCAGCGAGCGCCATGTGCACCGCTGCCTCGTGGACGCCGTTGGCGCCGGACCGCTCGCGCTCGCCCGCGCCCAGCGCGCCCAGGCCGCCCGCATCCTGCTCGAGACTACGAGCTTGAAGATGGCGCCGCTCGCCCTCGCCGCCGGCTTCGCGAGCGTGCGCCAGTTCAACGACACCGTGCGCGAGGTGTTCGCGAGCACGCCGAGTGAGCTGCGCCGCCGGGCAAAGCGCGGTGATGCGGCCGCAGGCGCGGCCAGCGGCATCGTCCTGCGCCTTCCCTACCGCGCCCCGCTCGAGGCGGGCGAGCTGATCGCGTTCCTCGGCGCCCGCGCCGTGCCGGGAGTCGAGGAGCTCGTCGGCCACACCTACCGCCGCAGCCTGCGCCTTCCCCACGGGCAGGGCATCGCCGAGCTCATGCCCGCGGAGGGGCACGTGCAGGCAAAGCTCCACCTCGACGACCTGCGCGATCTCGGCCCCGCCGTGCAGCGCTGCCGCCGGCTGCTCGACCTGGACTCGGACCCGCAGACGATCGCGGAGCACCTGCGCGCAGACCCGCTGATCGGCGAGCTCGTACGGCAGGCTCCCGGTCGCCGTGTGCCCGGCCACGTGGACGCCCATGAGCTGGCCATCCGCGCCGTGCTCGGCCAGCAGGTGTCGCTGGCGGGAGCGGCCACGCTGGCGTGGCGCCTGGCCCAGGCCCACGGCGAGCCGCTGCAGACCCCGCGCGGGAACGTCACGCACCTGTTCCCGTCGGCGGACCAGCTGGCCCGCGCCGACATCGCGAACGGCACCGGCATGCCCGCCTCACGCGGGCGCGCGATCCAGACGCTCGCCCGAGCCCTCGCCTGCGGCGATATCGACCTCGGCGCCGGCGCCGACCGCGCGCGTGCCCAGCAGCAGCTCCTCGCCCTGCCCGGCATCGGCCCCTGGACCGTCTCCTACATCGCGATGCGAGCCCTGCGCGACCCGGACGCCTTCCTCCCCACCGACCTCGGCATCAAGCACGCGCTCGAACGGCTCGGCCAGGACACGAGTCCGGCCGGCGCGCTCAAGCTCGCGGAGCGCTGGCGCCCGTACCGCGCGGCGGCCAGTCAGCACCTCTGGGGCATGCTCACGAAACCCACCACCCGGAGCGTTCAACTAGCAGCATGAACACCACCTACTGCACACAGATCCCAAGTCCAATCGGCCCGCTGCAGCTGCTCGGCGACGAGCACGCGCTTCAGGGTCTCTACATGCACTCGTTCCTGCCGCCCGGCGACTGGCGGGAAGCGAAGGAGCCGTTCGCGGACGCGATCGACCAGCTCGAGCAGTACTTCGCCGGCGAGCGCATCGAGTTCGACCTGACGCTCGACATGCGCGGCACCGAGTTCCAGAGGAACGTCTGGGACGCGCTGCTCACGATCCCCTACGGCGAGACGCGCAGCTACGGCGAGATCGCCAAGCAGATCGGACGGCCGGACCGGGCCCGGGCCGTGGGTGCCGCCAACGGCAGCAACCCGGTCTCGATCGTCGTGCCGTGCCACCGCGTGATCGGAAGCGACGGCAGCCTCACCGGCTACGGCGGCGGCCTGCCGCGCAAGCGCTGGCTACTGGATCACGAAGCGGGCGTCGGCTCGCTGAATCTCACAGCCTGAACAGCGGCACCAGCCGCTTCTCGTGCTCGGCCTCGATCTGGGCCACCACCTCCACGTGGTCCTCGAGGCCCGAGCCGCGGAGCTTGGTGGCGAGCAGCTCGTCGATCTGGAAGATGCCGGACGAGTTGTTCATGTCGATCTCGATGCGCACAGCCTTGTCCTCGCCCGGGTCGATGCGCACCTCGTCGATGGCTGCCGCCGACAGCGAGTGGATGTTCATCCGGCCCGCCTCGAACGGCACGCGTGAGCGCCCCTTGGCCATGTCGAGCGCGTCGACCACCCGCACGATGCCGGCCTCCAGCGTCAGCGGATCGCCGCGCCGGCGGTGGGCGATGATCGCGTGCATCACCTCGGCGGCAATGATCGAGCGCTGCGGCTCCTCGTACACCCCGGCGAGCAGCGAGTCGAGCTTGTCGGCCGCGAGGAAGAGGCTGTAGGTCTCGTGGTCGGTGCGGTGGATCGACATTCCGACGCAGTGCAGCAGCGCCGCCGCGGCCACCACCACCTCCGAGTCGCGCGCGTCCATCCCGTAGTCGCGCACGAGCCCGGGCTCCACGCCGCGCCGCACGAGCAACCGCAGCAGGCGCAGCGCGATGTTGGCCACGATCTGGATGTGCACCCACGAGTGGTCCGACATCCCGAGCCGCTCGGCGTTCACCTGCGCCACGCGCCACCAGGCCTTGAGCTGGAGGTCGGCATTGGCGGCGTCCAGCAGCCCCTCGAGCTTGCGGTTGCCGCGCGTGGGGAAGCGGATCCGCGCTTCCTCCTGATCGGGAGGTTCTTCCACCGTCACAGCCGCAAAAGTTAACCGGCGGCGCTCGCCCCAGGAGAGGTTGCGAACGCCGCCGGTCCTGCCGCGGCCCCTGCCCGGGCCACGACAAGGTGCTTTTTTCGGTTCAGCTATCCCTGCTGGAACTGCTTGACCGTCTTCTTCGCCGCCTTGAGCACCGTCTTGGGCACCGGCGCGAAGTCAAGCGCCGCGCCGAACTTCTGCCCCGCACCCACCGCGTACTGGATGAACTTGGTCAGCAGTGCCTTCTTGGCTGTCGTCTTGGGCACGATCACGTAGGTGAACGTGGACAGCGGGTAGGCGCTCTTCAACTTCTTCGGCGGGTTCACGATGTGCATCTCGTTGAAGCGGCCGACCTTCACGCCCTTTGCCGCAGCCGCGATGTTCTTCAGGTTCGGGTACTCGTAGCGACCCGCCCGGTTCTGCAGAGCCGCGGCTCCGAGCCCGTGGGCGATGATGTACGAGGCCGAGATGTAGCCGATCGCGCCGTTGGTCGAGCTGACGATGGCGGTCACGCCGTCGTTGCCCTTGCCGCCCACGCCGGTGGGGAAGCTGACCTGGGTGGAGAAGCCGATCTTGCTCTTCCACGTCCTGCTCACCCGCGACAGGTAGTCGGTGAACGCGTACGTGTCACCGGAGCCGTCGCTGCGGAAAGCCGGCGTGATCTTCAGGTTGGGCAGGTGCACGCCCTTGTTGATCTTCCTGATCCTTGAGTCGTTCCAGTTCGTGATCTGCCCCAGGTAGATCGCCGCGACGATCGGCCCGGTGAGCTTGAGCTTGCGGATCCCGTCCAGATGGAACGCGACGCCGGTGGCCGTGAGCGCCCACGGGATCTGGTAGCAGCGATTGCATGCGCCCCGCTGCGGGCCCGTGAGCGGCGCGTCGGAGGCGCCGAAATCGACGGTCCGCGCGGTGATCTGGGCGATGCCCGCCCCCGAGCCGACCGACCCGTACGTGACTCCGATGCTGAACCTGCTTTCGAAGTCCTTGCTCCACTGTGCCATCAGGGGAGCAACCAGTGAGGACCCGGCGCCGGTGATCGACCCGTTGGCGGTCGAAGCGAAGGCGTTGGCGGTGAATCCGGTCGCCATCGTCGCGACCGCCGCCGCGAGGATGAAGCCAAGCAACCTGGTGCGGTTCAAGTGATGTCCTTTCCGCCGCGTTGGATGAAGCCGCCCCCCGCGAAAGAGGAGGTAGCCATTTAGGCGGCGGTAGCATCGCCGGGGGCTCGTGGCAGACCTGTTGCCAACTTGTTGCCAGCCGTTGGAAATCTGGTGAACAACGCGGGAACGGCTTGAAATCTGGATTACGCTGCCGCGTCGATGGCTGCGACTACCGGATCAGCCGCCCCCGCCGGCGGCCGCGGTCGAGCGCGGGCGCGCAACGCGTCTGGCACGAAGCTCGGCGACGCAGTGCTCTACGGACTCTGCGCGCTCGCGGCACTTGTTTCGGTGCTGGTGCTCGTCGAAATCGCCTACCAGGTGTTCCACGGAGCAAGGCCGGCGCTGACGCGATTCGGGTTCGGCTTCCTCACCCACACCCTGTGGAAGCCCAACTTCGGCGTGTTCGGCGCGGGCGTGATGCTCTTCGGAACCGCCGTCACGTCGATGATCGCCCTCGCGCTCGCCGCGCCGATCGGCATCGCGATCGGGCTCTACCTGAGCATGCTGGCGCCGCGCACCGTGCGCGCTGTGGTGGGCCCGCTGGTGGAGCTCCTGGCAGCGATCCCCAGCGTGATCCTCGGCTTCTGGGGCATCCTCATCTTCGCCCCCTGGCTCAACCGGCACGCGGAGCCGTTCCTTCATTCCGTCTTTGGCTTCCTGCAGATCTTTGGCGTGCCGCCCACGACGGGAGCGAGCGTCTTCACCGCTGGGCTGATCCTGACCATCATGGTGGTGCCGATCATCGCGTCGATCAGCCGCGACCTCTTCCTCACGGTTCCGCCCGAGCTCCAGGACGGCGCGGCGGCGCTGGGAGCAACCCGCTGGGAGACGCTGCGCGGTGTCGTGCTCCCGAGCACCGCGTCGGGAGTGGCCGCCGCGTGCTTCCTCGGGCTCGGCCGCGCCCTGGGCGAGGCGATCGCGGTCACGCAGGTGATTGGCGCGGGCAACGCGATTCACCGCTCGCTGTTCCTGCCGGGCGACACGCTGGCCAGTCGCATCGCCAACCAGTTCCAGGGGGCGACCACGAAGCTGCACTTCGGCGCGCTCTTCTACCTCGCCGCGATCCTGCTCGTGATCGGGGTGGGCACGAACCTGATCGCACAGTGGATCGGCCGCCGCTTCGACGTCAAGGCCGGGGTGATGCCGTGACCGACATGCTGTTCGACCCGAGCGCTCCGCTCACGCCCACGGGCAACCTGCGCCGGCGGCAGATCGTCAGCCGCCTGGCGGAGTCAGGTGCCGTCGGCGCGTCGCTGCTCGCGCTGGCCGTACTCGCGATCGTGATCTTCGCGGTGGCCTCGCGCGGCGCGTCCGCCCTGAGCTGGGACTTCCTGACGAAGAGCCCGCCCCTGTTCGGCGGTCCGGGCGGAGGCATCGCTCCGGCCATCGTCGGCACCGCCGTCATCGCCGCGATGGCCACCGCGATCGCGATGCCGGTCGGCGTGCTCGTGGCCCTCTATCTCACGGAGTTCGCCGGCCGCCGCAGCAGCCGCTGGATCAGGCTCACGCTCGACGTGATGAACGGACTGCCGACCGTCGTGGTCGGCCTGTTCGTGTTCGGCCTGATGGTGTCCGGCCACAAGCAGACCGGCTTTGCGGGCTCGGTAGCGCTGGCGATCATCATGCTGCCGCTGATCGCACGCTCCACGCAGGAGGTGCTGCTGCTCGTGCCGCGGCGCGCTGCGCGAGGCGGCGGACGCGCTCGGGGTGAGCCGCTGGCGGACCATCACCGGCGTGATCCTGCCCACAGCGATGGGCGGGATCCTCACGGGCACGGTTCTCGCGGTGGCCCGCGCCGCCGGCGAGACCGCCCCGCTGCTGCTGCTCAGCGTCCATCTCCCCCAACAAGACGAGCCTGAACCTGTTCGGCCAAGCGCTGCCGAACATCCCGGTCTACATCTTCACCGCGTCCGAGCAGGCCGACCCGTCCGGCTTCACGCGCGCGTGGGGCGCGGCGCTTGTCCTGATGACGTTCATCCTGGTCGCGAGCCTCGGCGCGCGGGCGCTGCTGGCCCGAAGCCGCTCCAAGCTCACGCGATGAGATCACCCGAACCCCAGCCCGCGCCGCGCCGGGTGCGGATCAAGACCGACCTCGGGCCGCCGCCCGGCGTCCGCCTGGGCACGAGCGGCAACGGCCCCACCACCGGCCGCGACGTCGTGTTCGACGTGCGCAACCTGTCGATCTCGTACGGGCCGAAGACCGCGTTGGCGGACGTCTCGTTCAGGATCTACCGCAACCTGATTACCGCGATCATCGGCCCGTCCGGCTGCGGCAAGACGACCTTCATCCGCAGCCTCAACCGCATGAACGACTCGATCCCGGGCTTCGGGATCCAGGGCGAGATCCTCTACCACGGCCACGACGTGTACGGCACCGGCGTCGACCGCGTGGAGGTGCGGCGGCGAATCGGGATGGTGTTCCAGAAGCCCAACCCGTTCCCCAAGTCGATCTACGACAACGTCGCCTGGGCGCCGCGCAACCTCGGCATGCGGCACGACCTGGACGACCGCGTGGAGCGCGCGCTGCGCGGCGCCGCGCTGTGGGACGAGGTGAAGGACCGGCTCAAGTCGAGCGCCCTCGGTCTGTCGGGCGGACAGCAGCAGCGCCTCTGCATTGCGCGCGCGATCGCGATCGAGCCAGACGTGCTGCTGCTCGACGAGCCAGCCTCCGCGCTCGATCCGATCGCCACCGCCTCGATCGAGGACCTGATGCACACGCTCAAGAACCGCTTCACGATCGTGATCGTCACGCACAACATGCAGCAGGCCGCGCGCGTGGCGGATCAGACGGCGTTCTTCAGCCTGGGAAACAGCGAGCACGGCCAAGTGGGCACGCTCGTGGAGGTCGACGACACCGACGTGATCTTCACGCGGCCCGCCGACACGCGGACGCGGGACTACGTGACAGGCCGCTTCGGCTAGGCCGAGGCGGCCTGTCAGCGGCCGCTTCGGCTAGGCCGTGGTGCTGGTCGTAGTGATCGCGTCGTGCGGCACCTGCTCGAGGAGCGGCGCACCGCATTGCCAGCAGTAGACGGCGCCGCTCGAGTGCGGCGCGCTGCACGACTTGCACGAGCCGGCCGTGGCGGTCTGTTCCACGCGCAGGATGCGCTCCACCTCGCTCAGCTCGGCGTCGGCGTCCTGGAGCAGCGCCGCGCGCTTGACCAGCACGTCCACGCGGATGCGGTCCCGGATCGCCATCTCGTAGACGAGCCCGCCGAGGTCCCACTGCAGCTCGGCCACGCGGGCACTCAGCTGGTCGCGGCGCCGCTCGAGGTCCACGGTGCCCTCCGCCGCCGGATCGAGCGCGCGGGTGGGAAGGCCGCTCGGGGTCGCGCCCTGCGGGCGGCGCCGGGGCATGGTCAGCTTGGGCGTCTTCATTGGCCGAAGAAGTCGCCGGTGAACTTGCCGTTCTTGTAGCCCTTGCCGTGGCCCGGGCTGCCGATCTTCACCGCCGGTGGCGGGGTGGTGGCGCCCTTCTTCTGCACCGTCTGGGCGGACAGCGGCGACTTGGACTTGTCGCCCTTGCCCTTGGCGGCCTTGCCGTTCTTGCCGCCCCCGTTGCCCGACGTGGACGCTGTGGTGTTGCCGCCGGCGCCCGTCGTGCCCGTGGCAGCGCCGGCGGGCACACGGATGATCTGCGCCGGGCCGCTCTTGGTGCCCGAGGAGTTGTCGCCCGAGCGCCCGATCAGCACGCCCACTCCGAGCGCGAGGATCAGAGTGCCGATGCCGGCGATGAGCGCGCCGTTGGCGCTGAGGTGCGGGCGCTTGGGGGGCGGAGCCGGAGGGGCCGCCTGCGCGCGCTTGCCGAGGCTGTCCGCGAACGGCAGGCGCGACTGGCCTCGCCGCTCGCCGCACTCCACGCAGTAGCGCTGCTCGGCCGCGAGGCGCGCACCACAGCCCGTGCACGCATCGCCCACGCCCGATACCAGCGTGGTCTCGAGCGCGTCGATCTGCGTGCTTGTGGCAGGCGTCGCCGACACGGCTCGCCCAGTATCCGGCGGGCGCGAGGGCCAGATGTGAAGAAGTAGTTGCCGAAATCTTCACAAGCCCGCGCGCACGCGGAGGGAGACTGGCGCGCATGAACTGCGGGGAATGCTCCGCGCTGTTCGCGCATGACCAGCGCTACTGCCTCGAGTGCGGCGCGCGGCGCGGCGCGCTGCCGCCGCTCGTGAGCGAGCTGATCGGCGGCGCGGCGGCCGAGCCGGCGGCCGCCGAGGCGCCCCAGCACTCCGGCTGGCTCGCAGGTCTCCAGATGCCCACCCCGCGCGCCGCCGCGGTGGCGGTGATGAGCCTCCTGGCGTTCGGGGTGGTGCTCGGTTCGGCGGTGAGCCCGGCGTCGCAGAGCGCGCGCGCTCCACTCATTCTCGCCGAGTCGCCCGCGCCCGCGCCCGCCGCGGCCCCACCTTCACCGGCGCCTGCCGTCGACAACTCCGGCTCCGCTCCCTTGGACTCGACCCCCGCGCCCGCGTCAGCCCCCGCTCCTGCCGCCGCGCCGAAGCAGAGCAGCGGGGGGAGTGACCAAGCGCCCCCCACCGCTCCAGCGCTGCCGCCGGTGCAGCACGTGTTCATGATCGTGCTGTCCGAACAGCGCTTCGACGACGCGTTCGGTGACCAGTCGAAGGCGCCATATCTCGCGAAGACGCTGCCGAAGCGCGGCGAGCTGCTCGACAACTACTACGGCGTCACCTCCGGGCAGCTCGCCAACGAGATTGCGCTGATCAGCGGGCAGGGCCCGACGCCCCAGACCGCCGCGGAGTGCCCGCAGTACACGGACGTCTCGCCGGGCACGATCGGCAGCGACGGTCAGGTGGCGGGCAGCGGCTGCGTGTACCCGCCCAAGGCACTCACGCTGGCCGACCAGCTCACCACTGCGGGCAAGTCCTGGAAGGCCTACGTGGAGGACGTGGGCAACAGCCCCGACGGCGAGCCCAAGACCTGCCGCCACCCGGCGCTTGGGAGCCCGGACGCCGAGCAGGCCCCGCGCCCCGGAGATGCGTACGTGACGTGGCGCAACCCGTTCGCCTATTTCCACTCGCTGATCGACACCACGCCCTGCACGAGCTACGACGTCGGGCTCGATCAGCTCTCGAAGGACCTGAAGAGCGTGCAGACGGCGCCGGCGTTCTCGTACATCGTGCCCAACCGCTGCCACGACGGCGCGGCGGATCCATGCGCGCCCGGCCAGCCCTCGGGTCTGGCGGCCGCCGACGACTTCCTCAAGACCGTGGTGCCGGAGATCATGAAGTCGCCTGCGTACACGAACGGCGGGCTGATCGCGATCACCTTCGCGCAGGCGCCCCAAACTGGCGCGAACCCCGACTCGAGCGCGTGCTGCGACGCGCCCGCCCAGTACCCGAACCTGCTCGGCGCGTCACCGGTCACTCCCACGGCCCCGTCCGGACCCACCACGCCGGCCGGTTCCACGCCGCCGGCGGGGCCGACCGGTCCCACCACACCCAGCGGGCCGACGGGACCCACTGGCCCCAGGGGACCCACCGGACCCACCGGACCCACCGGACCCACGGGACCCTCGGGTCCGGGCGCCTCAGCCGCGCAGTTCGGCGGCACCGGCCCCACCGGACCGACGGGCACCACCGGACCGACCGGCACCGCGGGTCCCACCACGCCCACGGGCGGCGGCGGCAAGGTGGGCCTACTGCTGCTCTCGCCCTACGTGAAGGCGGGCACCGAGAACCAGAGCGAGTACTTCAACCACTTCTCGCTGCTGAAGAGCATCGAGGACCTGTTCGGCCTGGACCACCTCGGCTACGCCGGCGACCCGGCGCTGCCGGCGTTCGACCGCGTGATCTACAACGGAAACGCGAAGTAAGCGGGCTCCCTTCAACGCATATCGGTGTGACAACGGCGCTCGGTGTGGGCTCGGGTGCGGGCGCGCTATCGGGGCGGTTACGGCAGCGATGAGGGAACCAGGCCGGGTACCGTGTCATCTAGATGTTGTCCAGCAACAGCCCTGGCTTCGCCTACCGAGGTGACTATTGACGCCGGCGGGCGGAGACGGAGTGCCAGGTGCGGCACGCGCGTCACCTTTCCTACCTATACGGGGGTAAACGTGACGCGCGTGGAAATTGGCCGGACCCGAGCCCACGTCCCGCCCGGCCGCGCTCTATCTCACCGACATGCGTTGAAGTAAGCGGGCTTAGCGGACCGCGCGCTCGGGCGAGAAGCGGTAGCCGATCCCGAAGTGGGTGTGGACGTAGGTCCAGCCCGGTGAGACCGCGGCGAGCTTGCGCCGGACCTTGCGCACGAAGACGTCGACCGAGCGGTCGCGATGCGGCATCGCCCCGCCCCACACGGCGGCGTACAGCTCGGCGCGCGACACCACGCGGTCGCAGCGCTCGGCCAGTGCGTAGAAGGTCTCGAACTCGCGCACCGTGAAGTTCACTCGCGCCCCGTGGACGAAGGCCTGGAGCTCGGCGGGCCGGATCTCGAGACCTCCGATCGTCACCACAGGGCCCGTGGAATCGATCGTTTGGAGTGCGCTCTCCATCTCTCCGGCGAAGCTAAGACCGCGCCCTCGCGCGCCGGTGAAGGACTGGTGACGCACCGGAGAAGATTTTGTTAACGCGGCGGTAATGCCTGGAAAAGCACGCAAACTGCGGCAAGAATCTGACCCCGGACGCCCCGGGAGTTGCACTCGCTGAGAGAATTCCCGCACTCCGCATGGCTCCGCACAGGCCCACGCATCATGCGCCCACGTCGTCGTTCGAATGGACCACGCGCGAGCGCATCCTGGGCGAGCTGCTCTCGCACGGCATCGCGGTGCCCGACCTCGAGCCCACCGCCCGCTTCGTGGCCATCGCGCGGCTCACCGCGGACTACCGCCCGCTCGCTCGCGCGTTCCAGGGTCTCGACGCCGCGCTGCGCTGGCTCCAGCAGACCGAGAGCCAGCACGCAATCGTCGACGTGATCGTGGACCTGAGCGCGCCCTCGCTCGAAACCGCCGTGATCCGGCCCTTCCACGTGCTCACCGCCGACGACGCCCGCGAGCCGCTCGACCTTGGCTCCGAGGCGATCTCCCCGCAGGCCGCGCTTGCTGCCGTGCGGCCCGCGAATGGCCACAGCCGGCCGCTGCGCAGGCGCGCCACCCCGCGCGCGGTCGACTAGCGACGGTTCACAGACGCGCAACATCCGCCCGGCGCGGCTCGCCTACCTTCGCGTTGCAGTGTTCTCACTTGCCGAGTGCCTCGTCGGACTGATCGGCCTGATGGCCCTCGATGACGTACTCGAGGGGCGTCCGGCACGCCGCACCTGGGGCTCCGCTCTCGCGGTGATCGGCACGCTCGCCGCCCTGATGGCCGCGGCGATCGGCGCCGGCAGCCTGCTGTCCTAGAGCGGCCGGCGAGCCGCGATGGCCGGGAACGTGCCGTGGCGGGCGATGATGCCCGGAATGCGCTCGAGGTTCTCCCGCGCGCGCCGCGCCGCGCGACGCCCGTAGCGCCGGTCCACCTCGTCCGCCCGCTCGTCGTATACCGCCCGCGCGTGGTCCCAGGTGCGCTGGGTGTGCGCCACGATGTCGAGCGACTCGAGGATCTCGAACCCTGCTTCGTCGAGCAGCCCTGGCCAGTCCGTCACCAACTCGGCGCCCGAGTGATAGAGCAGAGCACGCAGCGTGCGGTCGTCCTTCGCGCTCGGCCGCGAGGCGAACGCGAGGTCCGTGAAGCCCAGGTGGCCACCGGGCCGGAGCACGCGGTGAAGCTCCGACACGAGGGTGCGCTTGTCGCGCTCGGTCACGCAGATGTCGCCCGCCACCTCGATGCACATCACGCAGTCGAATGACTCGTCGTCGAAGCGCAGGTCGAGCGCATTGCCCGCGCGGATGTCCACCCGGTGGGCCAGGCCGACCGCCGCCACGAGCGCGCGTCCCTGGCGCACCTGCTCGCAGCTCACGTTCACCGCGGTGATCAAGCACCGCGCACGGCTCGCAACGCGCAGCGCGGGCGCCCCGATCCCGCAGCCCACGTCGAGCACCTCCGCGCCGTCGCTCACCCGGGCCAGCGACGCCGCCAGGTCCGTGTGGGCGTCAAGCGCCTCGCGCAGGCACTCGTTGCCGCGCGGGTAATAGCCGAGGTGGAAGCAGTCGTCGTAGAAGAGCCTGCCCTCGTCCGTGATCAGGTCGAAGTACGCGCCCACGCTGGCGATGGTGCGCCGCCGCAACACGAGCGGCGCCAGATACGTGTGCGACACCGCGCGCGCCTTGCGCATGCAGCCTGCGAGCCCGTTGCGCCGCCACGTGTCCACCACCAGGCTGGCTGCGAGATCCGGCGCCGGTTGTGGATCGATTTCGTCCAGGCGCATCTGCCCGCCTTCACCGCGCGATGTGAAGACGACCGAGGAACGCGGGGGTGCCCGTGCCAGCGGGAGCCGCGCGGCCATCCTACGCGAATCTTCCTGACTAAGAGAGGATTTAGGAGACCGCGAAGATCACTGTGCAGATCAGTCCCGCACAGATGCAGTAGATGCCGAACGGCGTGAGCCTGTTGGTCTCGAAGTAGCGCAGCAGGAACTTCACCGCGAAGTAGGTGGTGAGCGCCGCCGCGATCGCGCCGGCGAGGGCGGGGCCGCGCACGCCGGCGCCGTCAGAACCGAACAGATCCGGCAGCTTGAGCAGCGCGGCCGCGCCGATGATCGGGGTGGCGAGCAGGAACGCGTAGCGCGCCGCGTCCTCGTTCGACAGCCCGACGATCAGCCCGCCGCCCATCGTGATTCCCGAGCGCGAGATGCCCGGGATCAGCGCCGCCGCCTGCGAGGTGCCGACCGCCAGCGCCTGCCGCCAGGTGAGGTGCGAGAGGCGCTTGTCGCTATCGCCGAGGTAGTCGCCCGGCTCGGGCGCGCGCTTGCGCAGGCGCTCGAACGCGAGCAGCAGCACGCCGTTGACCGTGAGGAACGCGGCCGCGGACGCCGGCGAGGCGAACAGGCTGCGCAGCTTGTGCTCGAGGGCCAGCCCGAGGATGCCCGCGGGCACCGTGCCGACCACGAGCAGCCAGGCCAGGCGCTCGTCGGAATCCTCGATCTGGCGCCGGGCGATCGAGCGCCACAGCCCGCCGAGGATCCGCTTCCAGTCCTTCCAGAACATGAAGAACAGCACGATGGCGGTGGCGAAGTGCGTGGCCACGAGGAAGGTGAGGAAGAACTTGTCGTTCTGGTGGATGTCCCAGCCCGCGAGGCGCGGGAAGATCACGGCGTGGCCGAGACTGGAGATCGGGAACGGCTCGGCGATGCCCTGGATGAGCCCGAGCACAATGCCCTGGAAGTAGGAGATGGGGTGATGCATTAAGAGGCGTCGGCCTCGTTAGCCAGTGTGGCGGTGAGTGCCCGCTCCATCAGCTCTTCCTGCACCGATCGCGTCCGGCCCGTGCGGCGCGACCAGCGGCCCTCGCCGTCCAGCTCCCAGGCGTAGGTGTCATCGGCCAGTGTGCGCTCGAGCGTGTCGTCGAGCTCCGCTCGCAGCCCCTCGTCCTCCACCGGAACGATCAGCTCCACACGGTTGTCGAGATTGCGCGGCATCAGATCGGCCGAGCCCATGAAGTAGCGGCGCTCCCCATTGCGGCGGAAAGCGTACACACGCGAGTGCTCGAGGAAGCGGCCCACCACGGAAACGACACGGATGTTGTCGAGATCCGGGATGAGACAGCAGATGCCCCGCACGATCAGGTCCACCTGCACGCCGGCCGCCGCCGCCGCGTACAGCGCATCGATGCACGGCCGGTCCACAAGCGAGTTCATCTTCATCACGATGCGCGCGTCCTGGCCGGCACGCGCGGCGTCCGCGGTGGCCACGATCTGGGCGAGCAGCTGCTCGCGCATGTGCCCAGGGGCCACGAGCACCTTGCGGTGGTGGCGCGGGCGCGCATAGCCCGTGAGCGAATTGAACAGGTCAGCCACGTCGGCAGTGATCGCCGGCTCCGTGGTGAAGAGGCCGAAGTCCTCGTAGATGCGCGCCGTGACCCCGTTGTAGTTGCCGGTGCCCACGTGCACGTAATGGCGCACCCCGCCCGCCTCGCGGCGCACGATGAGGAGCGCCTTGGCGTGTGTCTTGAGGCCCGGCAGCCCGTGCACCACATGCGCGCCCGCCTCCTCCAGCGCTCGCGCCCAGCCGATGTTGCGGCGCTCGTCGAAGCGTGCCTTGAGCTCCACAAGGCACACCGCCTGCTTACCGCGCTCGGCGGCCTCGATCAGGGCCGGCACGAGATTGGAGTCGTCGGAGGTGCGGTACACCGTGAGCTTGATCGCAAGCACGTCCGGATCCGTCACGGCCTGCGTCACGAAGCGCTCCACGCTGCCGCCGAAGGAGTGGTACGGATGGTGCACGAGCATGTCGCCCGCGCGGATCGCGGCGAAGATGTCCGCCTGATCTGACTCGTCCTCGAGCAGCGCCGGGTGGGGCATCGGGCTCCAGGGGGCGTCGCGCAGGTGGCCGTAGGCGTCGAGCCCGTGGATCTGCCAGAGGTCGCTCATGTCGGGCAGGCTGCCGATGTCGTAGACCTGCCGCTCCTCCACGTCGAGCCAGTCGATCAACCGCGCGCGCAGCTCCGGGTCCATGTCCGCGCCCAGCTCCAGCCGCACCACCTCGCCGAAGCGGCGCCGGCGCAGCTCGTCCTCAACCGCCTGGAGCAGGTCGTCGGCCTCGTCGGACACCGTGAAGTCGGCGTCGCGGGCCACGCGGAAGGTGCTATGGCGGAGGATCTCCATGCCGGGGAAGAGGTCGCCCAGGTGGCGGGCGATCAGATCCTCGAGCGGCACGAGCGTGGAGCGGCCGACGGAGATGAAGCGCGGCAGCACCTCCTTGGGCACCTTCACGCGCGCGAACGTCTCGACCGCGGTCACCGGGTCGCGCAGCCAAACGGCGAGGCTCAGCGAGAGGTTGGAGATGTACGGGAACGGCCGGCCCGGCCCGACCGCCAGCGGCGTGAGCACCGGGAAGATCTCCTCGCGGAAGATCCGGTCGAGCTCCACCAGCTCGTCGCTCGTGCAGGCGTCGCAGCCGCGGATGTGAATGCCGGCGTCGGCGAGCGCGGGCAGGATGTGCTCCTCGAAGCAGCGCACGCGCCGCCGCTCGAGATCGGTCACGCGCGTGGCGATCTCGTCGATCACCTGGCCCGGGCTGAGGCCGTCCTTGCCGCGGGCGTCCACGCCGGCGTCCACCTGGTCGTGCAGGCCGGCCACGCGGATCATGAAGAAGTCGTCGAGGTTGACGGTGTAGATCGCGAGGAACTTCACGCGCTCGAGCAGCGCCACGCGCGGGTCCTCGGCGAGCTGCAGCACGCGCTCGTTGAAGTCCAGCCAGGAGAGTTCGCGATTGGCGTAGCGGACCTGCGGCGTTTCCGCCGCAACGTCGAGCCAGTCACTGGTGTCGGCAGCCTGCTCCATCACGTAAGAACGAGGTCCCTCCTCGGGCCGCCGCAGACTCATCCTACAGCGACCCCAGCAGCCGATCACGGAACTGGGCGCGCTCCAGCCGCTCCCACTTGCGGATGAAGCGCCGGTGCAGCAGCTCGCGCCGCGCGCAGAAGTAGGCCGCCAGCGTCTCGAGGCCGCGGTAGTGCAGGCGGTTGGGGAGCGAGCGGGCCGTGCTTCCCGGCAGGTCGCCCGCCCCGTTTGGCACCAGCGCCAGCGCGGCCGCGGCGTCCGAGCCCCGCAGCTCCGCCTCGTGGCCATCGATCAGCTCGAGCATCACGTCGCAGTCGTGCAGCTCGCCGAGCAGCGTCTGGATCTCCTTGGCCTCGCGGGCGCCCTTGGCGGCCGCGCTGCCCAGCGCGGGGCCCGTGAGCTCGAGCACGTAGCGCAGCCGCTTGGCCGCGATGCGCATGTTGTGAAGGGTGGCGGCGTCCCCGTGCGGGTCGAACGAGTACAGCTCGTCGAGGCGCGTGGCCACGATCCGTGCCGCGTTGTCCCTGAGCGAGCCCTCGGGATCGAGGCCCTTGACCTTGCGCGCCTTCACGACGGCGCCGCCTGGCCCGCCAGCGCCAGCAGCCGCTCCTCGAGGCGCATCTCCTGCGCGCGCTCGATCTCCTTCGCCACCGCGTCGTTCCCCTGCGCCTGGCGCGCCCGAAGCTCGGCGATGAGCCCGTTCACGCCCGTGCGCTCGCCCTGGCCAAGCTCGGCCTTCAGCCCCTCGAGCAGGGCGATCTGGACGTCCGGATCGCGGCGCTCGCCGAGCGCGTCAGCCAGCTTCTTCACCTCGCGCAGCAGCTCCTTGTGCTCACCCTTGGGAAAGCAGGGAGCGAAGATCTCGAGCGCCGCGCGCAGGCGCCGGGTGGCCACGCGCATGTCGTGCACGCGCTCGGGGTCGTTCGTGTCGAGTACCCCGTCGCGGAAGGCGAAGATCTCCTGCGCGCGCACCTCCACCGCGCGCGCCGCGGCCTCCGCGAACGTGATGTCGCCGTCGAGCCCCGGGATGCTGCGTGCCTTCGCCATCAGGCGCTCGCCACGAGCTCGGGGCTCAGAAGGTCGAGGATCACGCCCTCGCGCACCCCTCCCTTGCCCACCGACAGCGGCAGGTCCAGCGTGGCCGACAGCTCCTCGAAGATGAGCACCCCCGCGGGCAGCACGCGGACGCGCTCCGGGTCGAGCTCGAAGCGCTTGGCCACCTGGGCTATCGGAGCCGAGGCGAGGATGCGGATCGCCCGTTCGAGCGTCTCGTACACGAGCTCGGCGCCCACGAGCCGGCGCAGCGCGTTGGCGCTCCCGCCGGTGGCCACCGCGTGCAGGGCCGGCGGCACCTTGAGCCCCTCGAACACGCCGCCCACGTGCGAGCGCACCGCCTCCAGCTCCGCCACGCTCGGCGGGTCGGAGCGCAGGTAGGAGTCCGCCAGGAAGCCCGACCCGATGCGGAACGACTCCTCCCAGGTCGCGCCCTCGGCCAGGGTGCCGATCACCACCTCCGTGGATCCGCCGCCCACATCCACCACGGCGATCGAGCCGTCCAGCGGGCCGCTGAACGTGCGCGTGGCCCCGAGGAACGCCAGCCGGGCCTCCTCGTGGCCCGACAGCACCCGCACCGGCAGCCCCGACTCCGCCTCCACCGCGGCGCCGAACTCCTCGCGGTTCTTGGCCGAGCGCACGGCAGCGGTCGCCACCACCGCGATGTCCTCGGCGCCGAGCTCACGAGCCAGCCTTGCCTGTGTCGCAACCACCTCTGCTGTTTCTTCGATCTTTTCCTCTGGAATCCGGCCTTTGGTCGTCGCCTTGCCGAGGCTCGTGAACGCACGCTGGGTCATCAGCTCCCGCAGGCGGCCGTCCGAGGGCTCGGCCACGAGCAGGCGCGTGGTGTTGCTGCCGATGTCGATGCAGGCGTACGCCACCGTGCTCGCGTCAGTCCGCCATCGCCGACAGCTCGCTCGGACGCAGCAGCACCTTGAGCTCGCCGCGGTCGATGCCCGCGAGCCCGCCCTTCTTCATCCGCACCTGAGCGCCGGTGAGGTGGTGCACCGCCATCGAGAAGTCCGGATCGTGCCCCACGAGCATCACGTTGTCGAGACCGGCGACCAGCTCCTTGGGGTCGAAGGGGCCGCCGGACAGGCGGTCGTCGATCGACACCTCCACCCCGAGCGGCTCGCACGCCAGCCGCGCGGTCTGCTCGGCCCGTACGCGCGGGCTCGTGAGGCAGGCGTCCAGCTCGACGCCCAGCGCCTTCAGCGCCGCGCCGGCCGTGCGCGCCTGCTCTTCGCCCTTCACCGTGAGGCGACGGCCGGCGTCGGGAGAGCCGTCCTCGGCCTCGGCATGCCGCAGGAGCCAGATCATCTTGGCGACCCACTGTAACCCGAGGGGGAAGGGCTCAGCTGTGGCGGCGCCTGTAGCGGGCGCAGGCCATGTGGAACACCGCGCCCCGGAGCCTGACGTGCGGCTGGCCCGCCCTCACGCTCCCGCCGCAGGTGAGGCAGCGGCCGGCCTCGACCGCTCCCATCGCGGTGGCCACCCGCCGGAGCGTGGACAGTCGGAGTTCCATCGGAGGCCAATCTAGACCCCCGCGCGCGGACCCCGGTGAAGGGGTCGTAAAGCGGTTGTTACCAGCGACTTCACGGGTGGGTCACGAGTCGTTCACGGGAATCCGGCCCGGGCTCGACGAAGCTCTTCCTGCGATGAAGGGACGGCGCGCAGACATCCACTTCCACCTCCTCCCCGGCGTCGACGACGGCGCCGCCACCCTCGAGGAGAGCGTGGAGCTGGCGCGCCTGGCCGAGACCGACGGAACCGGTGTGATCGTGGCCACCCCGCACGTGAGCGCCGAGTACGTGACCGACGTGAGCGACCTCCCGGACCGCGTCGCCGAAGTCCGCGCCCGCCTGCGGCTCGAGGGCGTCGACGTCGACGTGCGCTGCGGGGGAGAGCTGCGCCACGACATGGTCGGCCGCCTCGGCCAGAGCGATCTCGAGACCATCGCCGTCGGGCCCCCGGGCTCGAGCTGGATCCTGCTCGAGGCACCGTTCGAGGGGCTCGGCGAAGAGCTTCACACTGCGGCCGACGAGCTGCGCGACCGCGGCTTCGCCGTCGTGCTCGCACACCCCGAGCGCAGCCCGGTGCTGATGGCGGACAACGCGGCCGCGCTCCGCCGCGAGCTCGTGCTCGGCTCGATGCTTCAGGTGAACGCCTGGTCGCTGGCCGGCGGCTACGGTGCCGAGGCGGAGCGTCATGCGCTCTGGCTCGTGGGGGCGGGGGTGGTCACATGCCTGGCGTCGGACGCGCACCCCGGCTGGCGCGGCCCCGGCCTCGGCGTCGGTCTCGAGAAGGCCTCGTGGGCTCTGACCCGGGCGCGGGCGCGGATCCTCACGGACTCGGCGCCGCGGGCGCTGCTCGAGCACGGCACGCCGCTCGTCTCCCCAGCGGCGTAATCAGCGCCGCTTGAGCTGCATACCCTCGATCACGTGCGCCACCGTTTCGCACGAGTCGATCGCCTGCTCGAGCGACTCGAAGATGTCCTTCCACCGGATCACCACCATCGGGTCGGTGCCGCTCTTGAAGAGCGACGCGATCGCCTCGCGTGAGATGCGGTCGCCCTCGTTCTCGAGCCGGTGGATCTCGATCAGGTGGGTGGACACGTCCTCGCCGGCGCGCAGGTGAGCCAGCGCCTCGGCCACCGACACCGAAGCGTCCGCCAGCACCGACGCGAGCGCCTGGGCTTGCTCCATCGGAGCCTCCACCCCGTAGAGCTCGAGCGAGTCCGCCGTCTCCTCGGCGTAGTCCACGACGTCGTCGAGCGCCCGCGCCAGCTCGTAGGCGTCGCGCTGGTCGAGCTTCGAGCCGTTCGTGGTCATCGAGTGGATGATGTCGTGGGTGATGCGGTCGCCCTCCTGCTCGCAGATCAGGATGTCGCGGGCGAGCGAGGAGCGCTCGGGGAAGTCGTCGAGCAGCTCCTGCAGCAGGGACCCGGTGCGCTCCACGTTGCGGCCCGACTCCTCGAACAGCACGAGCAGCCCGTCGCCGCCCGAGGAGCTCCGCAACATGCTCATGCGCTCGTGCTGAGCCCTTCGCCAGCGTCCGCGGCGAGGTCGGGCTCCACTTCGCCTGGGCCGTCGTCGGGCGCCTCGGGCTCGAAGCGGTAGCCGATGCCGAAGTGGGTGTGGATGTAGGTCCAGCCGGGCGAGAAGCGCTCGACCTTCTGGCGCACCTTGCGCACGAAGACGTCCACCGAGCGATCGCCGTGGACCATCGCGTAGCCCCACACGTGCTGGTAGATCTCGTCGCGCTCGAGCACGCGGCCGCGCGCCTTGGCGAGCAGGTGGAGCAGCTCGAACTCGCGCCGTGTGAGGTCGATGCTCTGGCCGCCGACGAAGGCCTGGAACTGGTCCGCGCGGATCTCGAGCTCGCCCGCGAGCAGCGGGCCGTCCTCGGCTGCGCCGGGGGCCGAGCGCTTGCGCCGCCGCACCACGGCCTCCACGCGGGCGATCACCTCCTGCGGGTGACACGGCTTCGTGATCCAGTCGTCCGCGCCGATGCGCAGGCCGCGCACGCGCTGGGCCACGCTCGAGGTGCCGGTGCAGACGATCACGCCGAGCCCGGGCACCGAGTCACACACCTGCTCGAGGAAGTCCCAGCCGCTCGGGCCGAGCAGAGCGAGGTCGACGATGAGCGCGTGCAGGCGCATCGACAGCAGGTCCTCGGGCCGCGGCGGGGCGGTGAGGACGCGGTGCTGCCAGCCCATCTCGCCCACCCGCTTTCCGAGCACCCGCACGAACCCACTGTCCGTGTCGATGACGGCAAGTCGGATCGGGCCTGGCTGCGCTCGCACGCCTGTGACGTTCGGGACTGAGGCCGGCGGCGCAAAGGGCGTCACGGCGCTCTGACTCTCCTGCATCTTGAACCGAGTGTATTGATGGGGCGCGCGCTCCTGAAGCACGTTCACGGGTTCTTCACAGCCGGGTCAGGCCGCCCGGCGCGACCAGGCCTGTGGGCGCGCGCCGCGCAGATCCCGCAGGCGCTCCCAGCGAGCGCGCTTGAATTCGTACTCGAGCGGCAGCCCGCCGCCCGCCTCGGCGGCGTGGTCGAGCAGCCGCACTGCGCTGCCGTAGTCCCACCAGCGGGCGTCGGCGTCGGCCAGAAGCAACAGCACGTCGTATGAGGCCTGCTTGTCGTCGACTTGGGTCATGTGCGGATCGTCGCGCAGCGGGTTGTGACCCCTGTAGCGATCCGGTGAATCCCGTGTTACGGGCCGTTCACATCCTTTTCACATTCGTGCCACACGTCGGTAACAGACTCCCCCCAGATGACTGCGAGGGTCGCCGCGACAACGAAAGCGACTGAAGGAGAACCTGTGAAGTCACGCCAGTGGCTCGCGGTACTGCCGGTGGCCGGGGCGCTCGTACTGGGCGTGGCCGCGTGCGGCAGCAGCGGAAGCAGCAGTTCCAGCAGCTCATCCAGTTCCAGTGGCTCCAGCGTGAATGCCACGCTCAACGGCGCGGGCTCGAGCTTCGCGGCCCCGATCTACCAGCAGTGGGGCAGCGACCTCAAGAGCTCGGGCATCACGATCAACTACCAGAGCGTTGGCTCGGGCGCGGGCGTCGCGCAGCTCACCTCCGGCACCGTCGACTTCGGCGCCAGCGACCCGGCGATGAAGGACGAGGAGGTGGCGGCCGCCAAGAAGCGCGGCGACGTGGTCCACTTCCCGATCGCCTTCGGCGCCATCACCGTCTCCTACAACCTTCCGAACGTCAAGAGCGGACTCAAGCTCGATGGCAAGACGATCGGTGACATCTACCTGGGCAAGGTCAAGACGTGGAACGACCCCGAGATCGCATCTCAGAACTCCGGGGTCAGTCTCCCGTCCACGAAGATCACGGTGGTCCACCGCTCCGACGAGTCGGGCACCACCGCCGGCTTCACCGGCTTCCTCCAGAGCTACAACTCGGAGTGGAAGAGCAAGGTCGGCTCGGACAAGACGGTGAAGTGGCCGACCGGCACCGGCGCCAAGGGCAACGAAGGCGTGGCCGCGGCCGTGAAGCAGACCGAGGGGGCCGTCGGCTACGTGGAGCAGGCGTACGCCCTGCAGAACAACTTCACGACAGCCGACGTGAAGAACAAGTCGGGCAAGTACATCCCGCCATCGCTTGACTCCACCTCGGCGGCGGGCGACGGGATCACGGTCCCCGACGACCTCCGCTTCTCGGTGGTCGACTCGCCCAACCCGGGCGCCTACCCGATCTCCTCGCAGACGTTCGTGATCGTCTACAAGGACCTCTGCAAGGCGGGCGGCATGGACGAGAACAAGGCCAAGGGAATGGTGGTGTTTCTGAACTACGCCTACGGCAAGGGCCAGGATGTGGTTAAGCAGCTGTCCTACGCCCCGCTGCCCTCGTCGGTAGCAAGCAAGGCGAAGGCTCAGATCTCAACGCTCCAGTGCAACGGGAGCGCGATCTCCTCCTGATGGAAGCCGCTTCCATCAGCCCGCGTCGCGACGACCGCCCGGCTTTCGGGCGGTCGTCGCTATCGCGCCTGCCCGACCAGGTCCTTCGCTGGGGGCTCACCGCCCTCGCCGCCGCGATCCTGATCCTGATCGGCTTCTTCTTCGTGCGGCTCTACATCGAGTCGCGCCCGGTGTTCTCGAAGTTCGGCGTCCTCGGCTTCACGTTCGACAACAACTGGGACGTGTCGCGCTCGATCTTCGGCGCGCTGCCGCTGGTGGTCGGCACGCTGATCACCTCCACCGTGGCGCTCATCATCGGCGTGCCCGTGGCCATTGCAGCCGCGCTGTTCGTCACGGAGCTGTGCCCGCGCAAGCTGCGCGGTCCGCTCACGATCATGATCGACCTGCTGGCCGCCGTGCCGTCGGTGGTCTACGGCCTGTGGGGGGTGTTCGTGCTCGTGCCACACCTCAAACCGGCCGAGCAGTGGTTCACGGACAAGCTGAGCTTCGTCCCCTTCATCGGCGGCGCCTCGGTGGCGGGTCCCAACTACTTCATCGGCGGCCTGATCCTCGCGATCATGATCGTGCCCATCGTCAGCGCCATCTCGCGCGAGGTGATGGCCACCGTGCCGGCCGACCACAAGGAGGCCGCCCTGGCACTCGGCGCCACGCGCTGGGAGATGATCCGCATGTCGGTACTGCCCTACTCGCGCGCCGGCATCACCGGCGCGGCGATGCTCGGGTTGGGCCGCGCGATCGGCGAGACCATCGCGGTCACGCTGGTGGTGGGCAATGCGCCGGTGATCGGCAAGCACCTGTTCGACCAGGGCTACACGCTGGCCGCGGTGATCGCCAACGAGTTCGGCGAGGCCGCGAACAACCCGCTGCACCGCGCCGCCCTTATCGCCGCCGGCCTGGTGCTGTTCGTGCTCACGCTCGTGGTCAACGCGGCCGCGCGCTACTTCGTGGTGCGGGGCAGCCGCGGCCAGCGGGTGAGCGGTGACGCCGCCACGGCGGCCGCGGCGGCTGGAGTGGGCGGATGAGCGCAATCCCGGCAGCCGAGACCTTCGCGCCAATCAGCGCCGCCCGCCGGCGCAAGGACAAGCTAATGCGCGGGCTGCTCGGTGCAGGCACGGTGGTGGCGCTGGTACCGCTGGTTCTGGTGCTCTACTACCTGCTCAAGAAGGGCCTCGGCGCAGTCAGCTGGCACTTCCTGAGCAGCGACCCCACCGGCAACTTCCTCGGCGACGCCGGCGGCATCAAGAGCGCCATCTTCGGCACCATCGAAATGGTCGCCCTGGCCAGCCTGATCGCGATCCCGATCGGCGTCGGCGTGGCGCTGTACCTCACCGAGTACGGCAAGAGCAACAAGTTCGCCGGGGCGGTCCGCTACTTCGTCGACGTGATGACGGGCGTGCCCTCGATCGTCTTCGGTCTCTTCATCTACATCACGCTGATCCTCAGCGGCAACGTCGGCACCTTCGCGGGCTGGAAGGGCTCGGTGGCCCTGGCGCTCCTGATGCTGCCGATCGTGACCAAGTCCGCCGAGGTGGTGCTGCTGCTCGTGCCCACGCAGCTGCGCGAGGCGGCACTTGCGCTCGGAGCGCCGCGCTGGCGCGTGGTCACGCGCGTGGTGCTGCCCACCGCCCTGCCCGGCCTCCTCACCGGATCGCTGCTCGCGATCGCGCGCGCCGCGGGCGAGACCGCGCCGCTGCTGTTCACCGCCGCGATCGTGAACGGCACGACGCTCGACCTCGGCAAGCGCATGAACTCGCTGCCGCTGCAGATCTTCTCCGACGTGGGACAGGCACAGGATCGCCTGGTCACACGCGCCTGGGGAGCCGCACTCACGCTCGTGGTGCTGATCCTCCTGTTGACCCTGATTGCCCGATTCGTCTCACGAAGGAGCCGCCTCACATGACACCCCAGGAGGCCAAGGAAATGACTTCCGAACCGCCGCCCATCGCGGGCGGCCAAACGGACGAGACCGCAGCCACCAAGCAGCGCCGCTTCGGCGGTGACGGCCGGCCGGCTGCCAGCACGCCCACGGCGGCCGGACACCGAGTGACCGTCGAGGATCTGAACGCCTACTACGGCGAGCAGCACGCCATCAAGGGGGTGTCGATCGACTTCGAGCCCAACAGGGTCACCGCCCTGATCGGCCCCTCGGGCTGCGGCAAGTCCACCCTGGTGCGCTGCATCAACCGGATGCACGAGGAGATTCCGGGCGCACGGGCCACCGGCAAGGTGATGGTGGACGACGCCGACGTCTACGACGACCGCGTGGACGTGGTGGCGGTGAGACGAGCCATCGGCATGGTGTTCCAGAAGGCCAACCCGTTCCCCACGATGTCCATCTACGACAACGTGGCCGCCGGACTGCGGCTCCGGGGCGAGAAGGGCTCGCACCTCAAGCAGCGGGTGGAGGAGAGCCTCCGCGCCGCGGGCCTGTGGGACGAGGTGAAGGACCGCCTCGGCGAGCCGGGCATCGGCCTCTCCGGCGGTCAGCAGCAGCGGCTCTGCATCGCGCGCGCGCTGGCGGCCGAGCCCGAGGTGATCCTGATGGACGAGCCCTGCTCCGCTCTGGATCCCATCGCCACGCTGCGCATCGAGGAGCTGGTGGATGAGCTGAAGACGCGCTACACGATCGTGATCGTCACGCACAACATGCAGCAGGCGGCGCGCGTGGCGGACACCACGGCGTTCATGCTCTCCGGCGAGCTGGTGGAGCACGCCGAGACGGAGAAGATGTTCACGAACCCCGACGACGACCGCACCGAGCAGTACGTCACCGGAAAGTTCGGCTGATGAGCCCGGAAACCCGGCAGGCTTTCCGCGAGGAGCTCGATGAGCTCGAGAGCCAGGCGCTGGCGGGACTCGACATGGTTGTCACATCCCTCGGCCGCGTGATGGAGGCGCTGTCACAGCAGGACGTCGAGCTGGCCTCGATGGTGATCCAGGACGACGACCGGATCGATGGCCGCTACCTGGAGGTGCACCAGGGCATCCTGTCGCTGCTCGCGCGCCAGGCGCCGGTGGCCACAGACCTGCGCCTCGTGGCGGCGCTGCTCGACGTGATCAAACACGTGGAGCGTATGGGCGACCAGTGCGTGAACATCGCCAAGACCATCCCGCTCACCGGCCATGAGCCGCCGGTGGTGCCGGAGCTGCTCGAGACCCTGCTCGAGATGGCCCGCCACGTGGCCGCGATGGTCGAGCAGTCTAAGAAGGCCTTTTCCGCTCGCAACGTCGAGCTGGCCGAGGACCTGGTGTCGCGCGACGATGCCGTGAACCGCATGCACCGCGAGTGCTTCCGGATCGCGCTCGAGGCGGGCGACGAAGTGGACACTCGCGAGTGGGCCATGATGATGCTCGGCGTGGCCCGGGCGCTCGAGCGCATCGGCGACAACGCGGTGGACATCGGCGAGCAGACCGCGTTCATCGTCACCGGCTTCTTCCGCGAGTTCACGGACGCCTCGCACCCGACGCCGGTTTCTTAAAGCGGAAGCGCCCCGGACGCTCTCGCGTCCGGGGCGCTCGTCCGCTGTCCGCGGTCCGCCTAGTGATGCGCTGGCTGCCCCGTGTCCGGGTCCAGGAACAGCTTGTCGTTCTGCCTTCCGTGGAAATCGAACATCCCGTCGAGCGGCCCGGCCTTCGAGTCGAATGACGAGTCGCCGATGCGGCCCAGCTGCCAGTTGTCCTCGATGAAACGCAGGATCGAGCTCTGGTCGGTCACCGTGTTGTCCACGAAGTTGGACTTCGCGAACGGAGACACGACCAGCAGCGGCAGCCGCGGGCCGTAGCCGCAGCGATCCTGGTAGCCGCCCGAGACGTTGGCCGGGTTGGAGCCGCACGAGGCGCCCGTGAGCGCATCATGCGCCGGATCCTGCGACTGGTTGACGATCGGTCCCATCTGATGGTCGTACCAGCCGTCCGAATCGTCATAGGCGATCACCACCGCGGTGCTCTTCCAGTCGTCCGTCTTCTCGAGCCGGTTGATGGTGTCGACCAGGAAGTGCTGCTCGTCCAGCGGGTCCGAGTAGCCGGCGTGGCCGTCCTGATATCCGGGCGGCTTCAGGAAGCTCACCGCCGGCATGTTGCCGTGGTAGACAGCCTTCCAGAAGTCCGTCATGTCGTACTGGTGGTTGGCCTGGTCGGTCTTCCCGATCATCGCCGTCGAGCTCGGCGGCAGGTGCTGCGGATTCGCCGTCGAGGCGTAGTACTGGAACGGCTCGTGATGAGGGATGTAGTCCTTGCTCGTCACGCCGCCCACGTTGGTGTGCGTGACGTTGCAGTCGGCGAAGCCGCCCTGGAACCAGCCCCACGTCTCGTGGGCCGCGTTGAGGAGGTCGCCCACGTTCTTGTTCGATGAGCTCATTGCCGTGTTGTCACGCGTGTCGCACTTGTCGCCAGTCGGCTGAGGGTCGCCGATGATCGTGCCGGCCGGCGTGACCGCCGGGCTCGTGAGCGCGGCGCCGTGGGTCTGGCCCGACACCAGGTTGATCGCGCCCGGTGTGGAGGGCCCGAACGTGGTGTTGAACGAGTTGTCGTTGAGGGCGAAATGCTGGGCGTAGTTCCATAGGCCTGTGACGGTGTTGCCGTCGTAGTAGCCCATCACGAGACCCTTGCCCTTGCCGGCGTCGGGACAGCTGCCCGCGCCCACTCCGACGGTCTCGGGGAACTTGTCCATCAGGCCGCCGTCGAACGCCGCCTGCTCGTCCTTGTAGCTGTGGTCCTGATCGCAGGTCTCGGCCTGCGAGCGGTCGAGGCGGAACGGCTGGGTGGAGTTGGGATTGTTCGGCGCCAGCAGCGAGGTGCTGAGTCCGTTGACGGTCGGCGTTCCGGGCCGCGCGTAGAAGTGCGGTTGACCAGAGGGATTCGTTGCCTGCGGGTAGGTGGCGAAGTAATGGTCGAACGAGACGTTCTCGTCGAAGATCACCACCAGGTGCCTGATCGGCGTGGCAGTGTGCGAGGCGTCCCTTCCGGAATGGCGGTGACCCGACGCGGCGGCTGTGGCGATCCCGGCACTCACGACGAGCAACGAGAGCGCGAGCATCGCCGTCTTCCCCTTCTTGAGCATCTGCTCCTCCTTGACGGTGGGTGTCGGGGCAGCACTCTGCTGAGCGCCCAGCGGGGACTCGTTGCGCGGGCGTAAAGCCGCGGTGAAAGAGAAGTGATCCGCCAGGCGGCTGGGCGCGCACAAACAGCCAAGTAACCCGTCTGGCCAGGACTCGCCGGCGGGCCCCTCAAACCCCCCGCCTCACCGAAAGGGAGGGAGCTATGAAACGGCTCTTCTTCGCGGCGATCCTTGCCGCGGCGGCTATCGCTGTGGCCCTGAGCTTCGGCTCGAGCCACCGCGAGGCCCCGCTGACGGCCCTGGACCCCACCGCGGACGACACCGACATCTACGCGTTCACGGCGCCGGACGCCACGAGCTCGTTGACGGTGGCAGCAAACTGGATCCCGTTCGAGGATCCCGCGGGCGGCCCGAACTTCTACAGGTTCGATGACCGCGCGCACTACTACATCAACATCGACAACACGGGCGACGGTGTCTACGACATCCGTTACCAGTTCAAGTTCAAGACCCACTACTTGAACAAGAAGTCGTTCCTGTACGCACTGCCGGGCGTGAACGGGATCCACGATCCCAAGCTCCAGGTCCAGCAGAGCTACACAGTTACGCGCGAGAAGTTGAAGAAGGGCAAGACCGTCTCGGAGAAGGTGATCGGGAAGGGCATTCCGGTGGCGCCGAACAACGTCGGCCCGAAGACGATCCCCAACTACACGAACGTCGCGAACCAGGCGATCCACTCGCTCGCCGGCGGCGGCAAGGTGTTCGCGGGGCAGCGCGACGATCCGTTCTTCGTCGACCTCGGTACCGCGTTCGACGCGATCAACCTGCGTCTGGGCACGGGCAACCAGGGCGGCGGCAAGGACGACCTCGCCGGCTACGGCGTGCACTCGATCGTGCTCCAGGTGCCGAAGTCCGAGGTGACCGTGGACGGCAAGGCCGTCGGCGGGCCGAGCGCCGCCAACGCGGTGGTTGGCGTGTGGACCTCCACCGAGCGCCCGCGCGTTCAGGTGAACGGCGGGTCCGCCGTCGCCTCCGCCGCGAAGAAGAAGCACGGCAAGCGGCACAAGAAGCACGGCAGGAAGTCCGGGGGCAACGGCTTCGTGCAGGTGAGCCGTCTCGGCAACCCGCTGGTGAACGAGGTCGTGATCCCGCTCGGTCAGAAGGACCACTTCAACGCCACCCAGCCGAGCCAGGACGCGAAGCTGTACGGCTCCTACGTCCTCAAGCCGGAGCTGGCGCACGTGATGAACCTGCTGTTCCACATCAACGCGCCTGAGACAAACCGCACGGACATCGTGCAGGCGCTGCTCACGGGCATCCCGGGGAAGACGCAGATCGGCAAGCACCCCGTGCCGGCCGACACGCTGAAGATCAACCTCGGCGTGCCCCCCAGCGCCAACCCCAACCCGCTCGGCGTCCTCGGCGGGGACCTCCAGGGGTTCCCGGACGGGCGCAGGCTCGCTGATGACGTCACGGACATCTCGCTCCGTGTTGTCGCCGGCGCGCTCAAGGGCAACAACGTGCCGCTAGGCGACGGAGTGGACGCGAACGACAAGCCGTTCCTGTCCAGCTTCCCGTATCTGGCGGAGCCCACCTCGGGGTTCGACTCGCAGATCCCGAAGCCGATCACCCCGACCCATCCTCCGACCCCCTAGGGGGAGGAGTCCGGAACACCGGGAGGGGGCCTGCTGGGGCGGGCCCCCTCTCCGGGCCCCAGACCGAGAGAGAACTCCCATGGCACTTCCGCGCAACACACTCCTTCTCAAGCTTGTGGCCGTCGCGGCCGTGTTCGCCGCCGCGCTCCTCACCTTCACGCTCGTCAACCGCGGCTCGTCCGCGCCGTCGCCTGCCGCGGGCGGTGCCGGCAATCCCGCCGCGCTGATCGGCGTCTCCACCGACACGCGCATCGCGAGCTTCCAGGCGCTCGTGCGCACGCACCCCAGGGACTCGCGCGGCTACGGTTTCCTCGCCGACGCCTACCTGCAGAAGGTGCGCGAGACCGGCGACGCCGGCTACTACGGGCGCGCGGGCGCGGTGCTCGCAACCGCTCTGAAGCTCAACCCGCGCGATCCCGCGGCGGTCACGAGCTCGGGCACCCTGGCGCTCGCCCGCCACGACTTCCGCGCGGGTCTACGGTACGGAGAGCGGGCGCACAGCCTCGCCCCATACGTGGTCAAGCCGCTCGGCGTGATCGTGGACGCGCAGATCGAGCTCGGCCGTTACGCGGAGGCCGGCCGCACCCTGCGCCTGATGGTGGACGCCCAGCCAAACCTCGCCTCGTATGCGCGCGTGTCCTACTGGCGCGAGCTGCACGGCGACCTGCCGGGCGCGATCGGAGCGATGCGGCTGGCCGTGTCAGCCGGCGGCGACGCCCCCGAGAACGTGGCCTACGTGCAGACGCTGCTTGGAAACCTCTACGTGGGCGTCGGCCGCCTTGGCTCGGCCCGCGAGTCGTACCGCACCGCGCTCGCCCGCTTCCCCGGCTACGTTCCGGCGAGCGCGGGGCTCGCGGGTGTGGAGGCCGCGCACGGGCAGTTCGCGCCGGCCATCCGGCGCTACCGCGACGCCGTGGCGCGCCTGCCGCTGCCGCAGTACGTGGTGTCGCTCGGCGACACCGAGCTTGCGGCGGGCCGCACCGCGGCCGCGCGCCGCGACCTCGCGCTCGTGGGCGCGGAGGAGAAGCTGCTGCAAGCCAATGGCGTGAACACCGACGTGGACCTGGCCCTGTTCGAGGCGAGCCACGGCAGCCCGGCGCGGGGCGTCGTGCTCGCCCGGCGCGCGTGGGCGGCCGCACCCAGCGTGCGCTCGGCGGATGCGCTCGGCTGGGCGCTCACGCGCGCCGGCCGGCCGGCGCAGGGGCTGCGCTTCGCGCGCAGGGCGCTCGCCCTCGGCTCGCGCGATCCGATGTTCCTCTTCCACGCGGGACTGAGCGCTCAGGCCGCCGGCCGCGCATCTGAGGCGCGCGCCTACCTTGGTGAGAGCCTTGCGCTCAATCCTCGCTTCTCGGCACTGTACGCCCCGCGAGCGGGGCGCGCACTGAAGGAGCTGGGGCGATGAAGCGGGCGCTACTGCTCTTCGGGATCGCACTCGGCCTCCTCATACCGACCGGCGCATCCGCGCACCCGCTCGGCAACTTCAGCATCAACCACCTCGACCAGCTCAAGGTGTCCTCCGGCCGCGTGGACGTGACCTACATCCTCGACCAGGCCGAGATCCCCACGTTCCAGGAGCGAGGGCTCGCGCCTTCCATCGTGCTCGCGCGCAAGACGGCCGAGGTGAAGCGCGGACTGGTGCTCACGCCGGACGGCCGCCGCGTACCGCTCCAGGTGGGCGGTGCCGGCCAAATCTCGTTCCCGCCCGGCCAGGGAGGGCTCAAGCTCACGCGGGTTGTGCTGTCGCTGTTCGCACGCGTGTCGCATCCGCGCGCGGTCTCGCTGCACGACGGGACCTTTCCCGGCCGTATCGGCTGGAAGGCAATCGTCGCGCGGCCGGGCAGCGGCACCGACGTGCGCTCGAGCGTCCCGTCGGGCGACCCCACGCACGGCCTTCGCACCTATCCGCAGAGTTCGCTGAAGAGTCCGCTCGACGAGCGCGACGCGCGCCTGACGGTGCGCCCCGGCGATGGGTCGCTAACCGCGCCCAAGACTCCGGGCGCGGGCGACTCCACCACGCACAACCGCTCCGGCGACGGCTTCGCCGGCGTGTTCGCGGACGCCGCCGCGGGGCGCGGCGTGCTCGTGTTCTTCCTGCTCGCCGCGTTCGCGTGGGGCGCGATGCACGCGCTCTCCCCCGGTCACGGGAAGACGATGGTGGCCGCCTACCTGGTGGGCACGCGCGGCACGGCGAGGCACGCCGTCGCGCTCGGCGCGACCGTCACGATCACGCACACGATCGGAGTGTTCGCGCTCGGGTTGGTGACGCTGGCGCTGTCGCAATTCATCTTGCCCGAGCAGCTGTACCCGTGGCTCAATCTCGCCTCCGGGCTCATGGTGGTGGGCATCGGGGCCGCGGTGTTGCGGGCGCGAGTTCGGGGTTGGGAGTTCGGAGGTCGGGGAGCCGGGGCGCATTCGGATCACCATCCCCACGGCCATGACCACCACCACGCCCACGCCCACCAGCACCATCACGACCACCACACTCCCAACTTCGAACTCCGCACTCCGAACTCCCACACTCACGACCTGTCCTGGAAGGGACTCATCGGGATGGGGGCCTCCGCCGGCCTCATTCCCTGCCCGTCCGCACTCGTCGTTCTGCTCAGTGCGATCTCGCAGCATCAGGTCGCGCTCGGGCTCCTGCTGATCACAATGTTCAGCCTGGGGCTGGCCGGCACGCTCACCGGGCTGGGGCTGGCGGTGGTGTATGCGCGCCGGGTCGCCTCGCGGCTGAACGTGTCCGGCCGGCTGGTCACGGCGCTGCCCGCGGTGTCCGCGCTCGTGATCCTGGGCGCCGGCTGTCTGCTCACGGCGCGCGCCGTTCCGCAGCTCGTCTGAACGTTCACCCTGCCCTGGCCATGACGATGCTCCACTCGAGCCCCAACTCGCGCATCGTCTGGTCCTCCTCGGACCGGCTTTGAGACGGGCGCCGCCTCCCTCCTCGTGGGGCGGCCCGCGGCGCCGAGCCTGCTGCGGCTCGAGGACTAGTCGCTCGACTCGAGCTTGTAGCGGCCGGTGAGCTCGTCGAGCTGTCGCGCAACCTCGTCGAGGCTGAGCGCAGCCGCGCGCGACTGCTCGGCCTCGCTCGCGAGGCTGCTGGTGACGGCGTCGGTCTGCTGCATCGCTTTCGCGATCTGGTCCATGCCCACGCTCTGCTGGCTGGCGCTCGAGGTGATCTCCTCTGCCGCGTCCGCCGCCGCGTGGATCGCGTCGGCGAGCTGGGCGATGATGTCTCCCGCCCGCGCCGCCAGCTCGTGACCCGCACGCACCACCGCGGTGCCCTCGCCAGACTTGGCAACGGCCGCGGCGGTTGCAGCCTGGATGTCGGCGAGGATCGCTTCCACCTGGGCGGTGGCCTGCTTGGACTGCTCCGCCATCTCGCGCACCTCGTCGGCCACAACGGCGAATCCCTTGCCCTGCTCGCCGGCTCGTGCCGCCTCGATGGCCGCGTTGAGGGCGAGCAGTGAGGACTGATCGGCCAGCTCGTTCACGGTTTCGGTGATCTCGGAGATCTGGGCTGTCCGCTCGGACAGAGCCTGGATGTCGCTTGCGATCTCGCTGACCTTCAGGCTGATGTCGTCCATCCCGCCGACGATCGCCTGCACCGCCTCGGCGCCCTCCCCGGAGACCTGCATCGACGTCCGGGCCTGCTGAGCCACCTCCTCGGCCTTGCGCGCCGCCTGCTCGGCGCTGGCACGCACCTGCTCCACCGCGGCGGTCACCTGCTGAACAGCCGCCGCCTGCTCGCTGGTACTGCGGCTGTTCTGCTCGATGCTCGAAAGGATGCCGCTCGAGTTCAGGCCGATCTGCTCCGCGCCCGCCCGCACCTCACCCGAGATCTCCGCGAGCCCGGCAACCATCTGGTTGAGGCTGGACCCGAGTGCGGCCAGCTCGTCGCTGCCCTCGGCTTCGAGGCGCACCGTGAGGTCGCCGGCCGTGACCTGCTCGGCGAAGTCGGCGTAGGAGCGGATCCGGCGCACGAGCTTGCGGATCAGGAGCGCCACCACCCCGAGCCCGGCAAGCGCGATCAGTGCCGCGAGGGCGAGGATCCCGTTGCTCGAGCCGCCCGCTGTGGGGGCCGGCACGCCGGCGTGCTGCATGGCCACCACGTACCAGTCGTTGGCGTTGTGGGCGGTCTTCGGCAGGTGCGTGAAGGCCGCTGCCTTGCCACCCACGTTGAACGTGCCGCTGGCCTTTGTCTGGTGCACGAGGCTGACGAAGCGACGGTCACCGGGATGTCCGAGCTTCCCGCCGGACTTCTGGGGGTAGCGACTGTCGAACACCACGTAGCCGGTGCGCGCATCCACGGCGGCGATGTCCACCGCCTTGTTGCGCGCGGCCTCCTGGCGGAAGCCCTCCACCGACACCTCGAAGTGCACGAGCGCGGCGCCGCGCGGCGAGGCGAGCGGGGTGGAGTTCGACACCACCCAGTCGTTCGTGTCCGGCGAGATGTACGGCTTGGCCTGGTACACCTGGCCCGGCGCGAGCGCGAAGGTGGGCTTGAAGAAGGGGTTGCCGGACTCGTCCGCCGACAGGTCCGAGACGGGGGCCCGCTTGCCGCGGACCATGCGCGCCACCTCGGCGCCGCCGCGGTCGATGAAGCACGCCTCGCCGATGATTCCGGGGAAGAGCGTCTCGAGGTACCCGAGCGCGCTGTTGGCCTCGTCCATCACCTGGCCCCCGGCCGCCACACGCTGACTCAGCGATCCGGGCTCGGAGTAGAAGTGCTTGAACGACGGGTTGTGCGCGCTGATCAGCGTGACCGAGCGAGCCCGCTCGAAGTAGTTCTCGAGCGTCGAGGCCTCCTGAGTCGACGCCTGCTCGAGGGAGCGCTCGAGCGCTGCCTTGGCGTTGTTCTTCGACTGATGCTCGAAGGCGTAGCCGAGGGGCACCAGACTGATGCCGAGGATCGCTGCTATCAACCAGAATGTTCTTATCATGGCCGGAGTAATCGCCCGTGGCCGCTCGGGCTTGAGGCGCGTTCTCCCAGTCCTCTCCTCCCACCAGCGGGGCAAGCAGCACGATGAGCGCGAACGCCACGTGCCCCAGCTCGTGTGACGGGTTATTCTGGGCTGGCCATGGCGATGCCCGCCACAAGCCCGAACCCGCGCATCGTCTGGTCCTCCGAAGACAGGCGTTGAGAGCCGCGCCGCCTCCCGCGCGGAGGCGAGCAGCCCGCTCCCGTTCAACGTCCAAGGAGGTCGTAGGTGCTCACTCGCAGTCCCATGCTGGCCGTCCGCGACGGCCGACTGTTTCTCGGCGCACAGGCGCTCGACTCGCTCGCGATCGGGCTCTCGCTCGTCGCGCTGCCGTGGCTCGTGCTCCAGGACGGCGGCTCGCACGGCGAGGCCGGTCTCGTGTACTCGGCGAGCGTGCTGCCGTACGTGGTGTTCGGCCTCACCGCGGGCTCGCTGGGCGACCGGCTGCCGCGCCGCAGCGTGATGCTATGCGGCCACGCGGCGCAGGCGGCGTGCGCGGCCGTGATCCCGATCTGGACAGTGGCCGGCGCGCCGCCGGTTGGCGTGGTGCTCGGGGCGGCGTTCGCCGTCGGAGCGGGGCGCGTGTTCGTTGACGCCGCGGCTTTCGGCGCCGTGGCATCGATCGTCGGCGCCGAGCGCTTCGTGGAGGGGCAGTCGGCGGTGTCGGCAGCGTGGTCGATCGGGCTGTTCGCCGGGCCGGCGCTGGGCGGCGCGCTCGTGGCCGCCATCGGCCCGGGGCGGGCGCTCGCCGCGGAGGCCTCGGCGCTCGCGCTTGCGGCGCTGAGCGTGAGCGCGATCCGCGCCGCCTTCGTGCACGAGTCCGAGCCGATGCGCAGGGGCGCCGTCAGGGAGGGCGTGCGCTTCATGGTGCACGACCGCGGAATCGCCACCTACACGTGCGTGGCCATCGCCGTGAATCTGGCGGGGGCCGGGGCGTTCGCGCTCGAGGTGCCGCTGCTGCGCGACCACATCGGGCTCAGCTCGGGTGAGGTGGGCACGATCCTCGCGGTCGGCTCGCTGGCCACACTCGCCTCGTCGCTCTGGGCCGCGAGCGTCACGCGACGTTTCGGCGGCGCGGTGGTGATCGGCGCGTGCCTGCTCGTGGCGCCGCTGGCGGTGGCTGCCCTGGGCGTGGCGGGCGGCTTCGCGGCCGCGCTGGCCGCGATCGCCGTCTACCTGCTGATCGAGGGCTTCCTGAGCGTGGTGGCGATCGCGGAGCGCCAGCGGCGCGCGCCCGAGCGCCTTCAGGCGCGGGTGGGCATCGCGGGCCGGATGATCCTGCTCGGCTCGATGGCGTCAGGCGCCGCTCTCGCCAGCGCTCTCACTGGCACGGTCGGCATCGCCCACCTGTATCTGGCGATGGGCGCGGCCACCCTGGTCGTGGGAGCGTGCTCGCTCCCATTCCTCCTCGGTCTCGACGATTAGCTCGCCCAGCTCGGTGGCATGCCGGGCGATCAGGGAGCCCACCGCGCGCGAGCGGGCGATGAGCACCACGCCGGTCACCACCGCCCCCAGCGCGATCACCACCGCCGCGCCGCCAAGCGGGGTGTTGCCCCAGTCCTCGCCGCCAACAACCGGCGCGAGCAGCACCGGCAGCACGGTTTGGGCGCTGAACACGAGTGGAGCCACCTGGCTTGCGGGCCGCGTCTGGAAGGCGGTGTTCTCGCTGAGCACGCCGATCGCCGCCGCCACGGCCACGAGGTTGGCCCACAGCCAGGCGGTGATGATGGCGCCCGAGCTGAGGTCATCGGAAACGAGCTTGGTCACGAAGCCGGTGAGCGCGAACGCCACGCCGGCGCTCATCACCGCCGCCATGCCGCTCGCCCCCGACCGGTGGCGGAACGCGTAAGGGAATAGCGCGATCGCCGCAAGACCCGCCAGCACGGCCACAAGCCCGATGCCGTGCGTGTGCGTGCCGCTGCGGTCCGGGGCGGCCCACGCCACTCCGGCCTCGCCCGCGACGATCAGAAGCACCGCCAGAACCTCGCGCGCGGTCACCGACTCACCAAGGGAGCGTGACGCAACGAACAGCAGGATCAGCAGTCCCGCCGCGAGCGCGGGCTGCACCGCGGTGAGCGGCGCCAACCCCAGGGCGGCTGCGTGAAGCGGCCAGCCGACCAGCGCGAGCAGCATGCCCAGCCGCCAGCGCCTGCGGCGCACGAGCTGGCGCAGCAGACCGAACCTCAGCGACAGCTCACGCGGCAGCGTGCGGGCGTCGAGCGCCTGCACGGCGACGGCCACGTTGAAGAGCGCCGAGGCGATGAGTGCGAGGAGCAGACCTAAGAGCATTCAAATAGACGATCGCAGGTAGACCGAAGGTGGGCCGCTATGTTCGTTCGCTTCGATGGATTACTCGATCTACAAGACGATCGACGGCGCCGGACCCGACTTCCTGCACGGCCCGATGCGCTTCGCGGCCAACGATCTGGTGTTCGTGATTGTCGCGCTTGTGGCGCTCACGTTCCTCATTCCCTGGCGCGAGCGGCGGCTGGAGCGGCGTATCGGGGCCGTGATGGCCACCGCCGCCGGCGGGCTGGCGCTGCTGCTCGTGCAACCGATCTCGAACGCGGTGGACCGCTCGCGCCCGTTCGTGGCGCACCCGCATTCCGATCTCCTGATCTCCCACGCGCGCGATCCGGGCTTCCCCAGCGATCACGCCACCGGCGCCTTTGCAATGGCGATGGCACTGTGGTTCTACGACCGCGTGATCGGGGGGCTCGCGTTCGTGCTCGCGGCGATCGTCGCGTTCTCGCGCGTATATGTGGGCGTGCACTACCCCTCTGACGTGGTGGGCGGCGCGCTGATCGGGATCGCCGTGGCAATGATCTTCCGCTTCACTCCGCTGCGCGCCGTGATCGTCCGCATCGCCAGCGTCTGCTCCGCGCTCTGGGAGCGGATCCTCGGCCTCACGCCGGTCCGCTCCGGCGCCTAGGTTCGAAAGGAAACGACCCTCCGTGGGAGGGCCGTTGCCTGGGTTCCATTCTCATTCGGAGCGGGGCTGCTGCGACCCCGTGCGCGTACGGGCCTTGTTCCCCGCCGAACCCCGGGCCATGCACGCTCTGGACGTATGTATTAGAAGGCGCGCTACAGGTAGCTTCCCGTCTCACGCAGAGCGCCCAGCCGCTGTGCGTGGAAAGCCAGCGACGCCTTGGCCAAACCGCCGCCCACGCTCACGCGACCCACGCCCAGCTCCGCGAGCCGCGGGATGTCCGGAACGCCGGGCATCAGGAGCACGTTCACCGGCGCGTCCAGCTCGCTCGTGAACCGCTCGATGTCCGACTCCTCCTTCACTCCCGCGGGGAAGACGCAGTCCGCCCCCGCGTCGAGGTAGAGGCGCACGCGGAGGAGGGCATCCTCGAGCGCGCCGTCCATTCCCACGAGGTACGAGTCCGCGCGAGCATTGATCACGATGTCGTGGTCGGCCGCCCTCGCCGCCTCGCGCAACTCCGCCACGCGCGCGGCCTGCGTGTCGGGGTGGAACATCGCCCTCGGGCTCGAGGCGTGGTTGGTGTCCTCGAAGTTGAGCCCCACCACGCCCGCCGCGCGCATGCGCTCCACGAGCTCGGCGGCGCTCAGGCCGTAGCCGCTCTCGAGGTCGGCGCTCACCGGCACATCCACCGCGGCCGCGATGCGTCCGGCCACGGCGAACATCTCGTCCGCGGGCGTGTGCTCGCCGTCCTCATAGCCAAGCGACCACGACACGCCCGAGCTGGTGGTGGCGATGGCGGGAAAGCCGGCCTCCACCACCTGCTTCGCCGTGGCCACGTCCCAGGCGTTCGCAAGCACCAGCGGATCGCCCGGCCTGTGCAGCTCGCGGAGGGTCTGAGCCTTTGTTGCGAGATCCGTCGTCATCTCACGCTCCTGTGGTTCGACTGGGTCGCGGACCAGAACGACCTCGCGGCGCGTGGTGTGAGGGCGCTCAGTCCCCGGAAACCATATGCGCCGGCAGGGCGACCCTTCGCGGCCGCGCCCGCTCGGTGACGTGTTCGCGCGCCAGCCGCCTCACCGTGACCTCCGGCTCCTCGACGTGCCCCGCGAACAGCGCGATGAGCACGAACGGCGCGAACCACACGACGTAGAAGTAGAACCAGTGCCCGGCAGGCACCTGCGTGGCGATGACCACGGCCGCGGCCAGCGCCGCCATCTGCACCTGGTCACGCCGGCGCGGGAAGATCGCCACGGCCAGCGCCAGCAACGCGGCGCCGGCAGCCAGCGCGAGCTGGAGCCAGCGGAGCGACGGGTAGATCGTGAACAGGCTGAAGGGCGACACCCGGTGGAGCTGGTACGAGATCGTGGAGGCCCAGAAGTCGTGGAAGCTGCTGCGCGGCACATAGACAGCGAGCGACACACCCACCACCGCCCAGCAGCGCGAAGGCGAACAGCGCGAGCGAGCGCGGCCGGCGGTCGCCGGTACCGACCGCGAACAGGGGCGCCAGCGCGAGCGGAACGAACTTGGCCGCCGTGCCGAGGCCGATCCAGCCGCCGCGCGCCAGCGGTGATCGCATGGCCAGGAATGCCAGCAAGAGCAGAGCCGCCACGAGCGCGTCGTTGGTGTTGGCGGCCAGCGCGAACAGCGTGTACGGGTACGCGGCCCAGGCGTACGCGAGCGCGAGGCCGAGCTTGCGGCCCTCGGGGCCCGCACGCAGTCGCCGCCCGGCGACGAACAGGCCCGCGATCACCAGCAGGTCAAAGAAGATCGAGGCCGCGTGCGCGGCCGGCAGCGAGTCCCAGTCGCCGTGGTTCGGGAACAGCAGCTCGAACGGCACGTAGGCCACGTAGTTGATCGGCCCGTAGGTATCTCCGTGAACGGCGTTGGCGAGGTAGAGCGGCTGCTTGTGCTCGATGCGGTCGGCCCCGGCCACGCCCGCGTAGCCCACGTCGATCACGTTGTCGGTGGCCACGTTCACGAAGATCCGCAACGCCACGAGCAGCACCATGCCGGCCACCAGCCAGCCCGGCCGCGCGTGCGGCACGAGCGGCCCGCGTCCGGCCCGCGGCCGCAACCCCGCCCACAGCATTCGCGCGAGCAGGTACCCAAGCACCGGGTAGACGAGCGGCACCGACGCCAGCACGTACCCCTGGTTGAAGAACAGGTGCGAGACGCCGAACGACAGCATCACCAGGAGGTCGAGGTGCAGCAGCCGTAACGGGCGGCGGGGATCGACGAACGGCGCGAGGAAGAGCAGGCAGAGCGGCAGCCACACCCACCAGCTGTCGGCGAGTCCCATCATGTGCCCGCGGGTGAGCGAGTTGGACGCCTGCCAGCCGCTGAAGCTCCTCACCACCTGACCGGTGACGCCGTTCAGGTCGACCTCGCCGAGCGGGATGTGCTTGCCCTCGAAGTCCACCTCCCAGTAGCCGACGCCTTTGTGGATCCCCATCACGTACACGCGAGCGTGTATGCCGGGGTACTTGGCGCGGAGCTTGCGGGCGAGGGGTGTGGCCTCGGCCAGCCGCTGCGCCTGGATCGAGGTGAGCTTGTACTTCGGCGGCGCAACGGCGGGGAACGGCCACACCGTCTGCGTGGGCGACACCGAAGTGGCGGCCCGGGCGGGCGCGGCGGGAGCCGCGAGCACGAGCGCGAGCGCGATCAGGGGCAGCACGAGGCGGAGGGACAGCCGCACGCCCCTGCTATCGGCACCGCGGGCCGGCCCTTGAAGGCGCCCTCCTCAAGACCACCGCAGCGCGGCCGATCAACCGGCAAAGGCTCCCCCCACCGGGGCCGCTCCGCCATGGTCACGTCACAAGCCCTCACGCCCGCCGTCTTCCTCGACCGCGACGGCACCCTCATCCGCCCGCCCGCCGCGGGCGAATACATCCGCACGCCTGCACAGGTCGAGCTGCTGCGCGGTGCGGCGCACGCCGTCGGCATGATGCGGCGCGCCGGTTACCTCTGCGTGGTCGCGTCCAACCAGCGCGGCGTGGCGCTCGGGCTGATGACCGAGGACGATCTTGCCGCCGTCGACCTGCGCGTGCGTGCGCTGATCGGCGGCTTCGACGCCTCCTACTACTGCGTGCACTCGATCGGCGCCGAGTGCGACTGCCGCAAGCCGGAACCGGGGCTGCTCCTGCGGGCGGCCGAGGAGCTCGGCATCGAGCTCAGCGCCTCATGGATGATCGGCGACCAGACCACCGACCTCGAAGCCGGCGCCGCCGCGGGCTGCCGCACCCTGCAGGTGCAGCCACACGACTTCTCGCTGCTCGACGCCGCTCACGGCATCGTCGCGGGCGACGCTCAACCGGCCTGGACCGCCGAGCCCTCCTGCACGAGCGTCCTCAACCCGGTGAAGAAGATCATCAGCATCGTGCCGTAGAGCTCGTCGTCGACGAGGTCGGGCTCGAGCATCTTCTCGAGCGCCATGCCGTTGACCATGGCGAACGACATCAGCGCCAGCTTGTCGAGCGCCAGCGGCGGCTCGTGCATCTCCGGGTCGCGCTCGATGCGGCGCCGGTAGAGCTCCTCGATGTGCTCGCGCAGGCTGCGGTAGCGCGTGACCAGCTCCTTGCGGAACTCCTCGTTGCGCCCCGCATGCGCGGCGAACTCGAAGAACAGCCGCTCCCACTCCGGGTCCGCTCCGATCGTGCGGCTGAAGTCCGCGCCGGCCTGGCGCGCCTGCTCCTCCGGCGCCTCGTCGCCCGCGGTTGTCCGCTCGAGCTCCTCGAGTCGCGCGGCGAAGCGCTCGTCGAGCATCGCGAGGAACAGCTCTTCCTTGCTCGCGAAGTTCGCGTAGAAGGCGCCCTTGGTGAAGCCGGCCTCCTCCGCGACGTCGTCGATCGAGGCATGGTGCAGGCCGCGGCGCGCGAACACCCTGCCCGCCGCTTCGAGCAGCCGCGCGCGCGTGTTGGCCTGCTGTTCCTTGCGCGTGAGCCGCTGCGCCATCAGGCCGCGGCCACCGCCGGCTCGGTCTCCGGCTCCGCGCTCACGCGCGACCGTACGATCACCTCGGCGCCGCGGCCCGGCGTCATCGTGATCGCCCGGCGCACCACGTGCTCGCGCTCCGGCCGCGCCACGCGCAGGTCGACCGCGCGCGCGATCGCTGACAGCACGGTCTTCATCTCGAACACCGCGAAGCTCGCGCCAATGCAGCGGCGGATGCCGCCGCCGAACGGGATCCAGGTGTAGGTGCCCGCCGGCTGCTCGAGGAAGCGCTCGGGGCGGAAGGCGCTTGGATCGGGGTCGTAGATGCTCGCGTGGCGGTGCATCAAGTAGATGCACGGCGCCACCTTCCAGCCGGCCGGGAGCGTGTAGCCGCCGATCTCCACCGGCTCGGTGAGGCGGCGCACCACGATCGGGATCACCGGCCGCAGCCGCAGCGTCTCCTTGGCCACGGCGTCGACGTACTCGTCGCCGCCGTCCAGCGCCTCCTCGTGCAGGCGCTCGAGCTTGTCAGGATGGCGGACCAGCCGCTCGATCCCCCACGCGAGTGCCGTGGCGGTGGTCTCGTGCCCGGCCACAAGCAGCGTCATCAGCTCGTCGCGCAACTCCACGTCGCTCATCGGCGAGCCGTCCTCGTGACGGGCCTGGAGGAGCAGGGACATGATGTCATCGCGCTCTTCGAGGTCGTCCTCCGCGCGCCGGGCGCTGATCTCCTCGTAGAGCAGACGATCGGCCTCGGTGTACCTGTCGCGGAACCACGGCAGCTGCTCCACACGGCGCGGGCCCAGCAGAGCGAGAGTCGCCAGCTGCGCCGGCCTGGTGGACCAGTCGAGCGCGCTCCTGATCGCATCGCGCAGGCGCTCGAGCCGGGCGCCCTCCTCGATGCCGAACACCGCGCGCATGATCACCTCGAGCGTGATCGCCTGCATGCGCGGCCAGAGCTGCAGCGGCTCGCCGTGCGGCCAGCGCTCGATCTCCTGCTCGGCAATCTCGCGCATCAGTTCGCCGTAGCGCTGCATGCGCTCACCGTGGAATGGCGGCAACAGGAGCTTGCGCTGCGCCAGGTGCGGCTGCTCGTCGAGCAGCAGCACGGAGTTGTCGCCCACCACGGGCCGCAGGATCGCGTTCGCCTCGCCCGCGTGGAACACCTTGGGATCGCCGGTGAAGACCTGGCGCACGTGCTCGGGGTTGGCGAGCATCACCCAGGTGCCCTCCTGCGCGATCTGCACCGTGAAGACGTCGCCGTAACGCCGGTGCGCGCGTTCGAGGAAGGGACCGGTGCGCGCGATCCATCCGATCGTCTGAACCGGTCGCGGCATGCGCGGTCCGGGAGGAAGCTGAGTCACAGTCGTCACCGTCCTGTCTGCCCGCTCACAGAGATACCGGAGAGTATCCGAATACCGTCCGGTATGTCAATGACGTGCCGAAGCCGGCCGCCCACCCGGAGGGACGACCGGCCTCAGCAACTTCGCAGCGCCGGGTTCTAGCCCGCGGGCAGCGGGGCGGCGGAAGCGTCGGCAGCGGCCGCCTTGCGGTAGCGCTTGCGCGGCGCCTCCCACTCCTCGTCGCTCATCGCGAGCACGCGCGCTCCCAGCGCCGCGAGCCCCGCGAAGAGCACGACGAACGTGGCGACCTCGACGCCCTTGGCACTTGAGAACGCGCCGACCACGCCGCCGAGCACGATCGCCACCGAAGCCCACACCGGCGCCACGCGCGTGCGCCAGTTGGCGACCGCCAGCACGATCGTGCCGATCACAATCCCGACCAGGAACATGATGAACAGCACTGCGAGCGGGCCGGCGTCGTTCGACTTGTGCAGAAACGTCGCCAGCGCCTGCCGGTCGAGGCCCTTCTCGTTGACCATCTCGTACTCCATGACGCCGAACGCGTACCAGGCCATGGTCACCGTGCCGCCCAGCACCAGCAGCGCACCGGCCACCTGGCCGGCGGTCACGCCGCCGTCGCCGCGGAACAGCCGCATGATGCCGATGCCCATCGCGATGATCAGCAATCCGCCGATCAGGAACAGCACGCCGCTGAGCAGGTAGCTGCCCTTGTGGGCGGCCACCACGTTCAGCTCCTGCATCTTGTTGTCGTGGTCGGTGTTCGGTGAGATCACCGAGCTCACGAGCAACACGGCCGGAGCGACTATCAGCAGGAGGCCGGTGAGGGTCCTGCCGAAGTTGCGTGCATCAGAGAACCTGAGCACAACCCCTCCTCAGTAGTGGAGATATGGACCAGTGGACTGTTTGACCACTGTGGCCAACTCAAACCGGGGTGGGGTGTGCGCGCCGTAGAGGGATCCCTACCCCATCGGTGCGGCTGACCGCCCCAGGTCAGAAGGCTGACTGCGAACTAGGGGACGAGGTGCTCGCCCTTGAGCCAGGCGAGCGTCGTCGCGAGGCCCGCCGCGTAGCCCACGCGCGGCTCCCAGCCCAGCAGCTCGCGGGCCTTGCGGTTGCTGAAGTCCTGGTTGCGGCCGAGCACGTGCACAGCCTGGCGCGAGAGCAGCGGCGCGGTGCTGAGGCGTGTGGCCCTGCGCAGCAGCCGGTAGCCGTGCTCGAGCGTGAAGCCGATGCCGTGCGCCATCGAGTACGGCAGGCTCCAGCGCACCTGCGAGCAGCCCAAGCCCTCGGCCAGGCCGTCGGTGAACTGCTTCCACGTGACCTCGAGGCCATCGCTCGCGTTGAACGCGTGGCCGGGCGCCGCGTCGTGCCGCGCCGCCAGTACCGCGGCGTCCACCAGGTTGTCCACGTACACGAGTCCCGCCACCGCGCGCCCGCGGTCCACCAGCAGCATGTTCCCGTCGCGGATCGCGCGCGCGATGCCGCCCACCACGTCCACCGAGCGAGGACCGTAGACCGTGGCCGGGCGCAGGATCACCGCGTCCAGATCGAGCTCCTTCTCCGCGCGGCGTACCTCCGCCTCGGCCGCCCGCTTGGTCTGCGAGTACCAGTTGCGAAAGCCGGTGGCCACGTAGCTCTCGTCGATCCCCGCGCTGCCGGGATAGCCGTAGACGTCCGTCGTGCTGAAGTGGATGAAGCGCTCGACGGATGCGCCGGCGGACGCCCGCAGGAGATGCCGCGTGCCTTCCACGTTGATGCGCGCGATCTCCGCCGCGGTGGCCCAGTCCGACACGAGTGCACCGCAGTGGAAGACGTAGCGGCAGCCCTCCGCGGCCTGGGCGAGCGAGCGCTCACTCGTGAGGTCGCCCACGGCGATCTCCACGTCCAGCTTCTCGAGCAGCGACGTGTCGCTGCTCGCGCGCGTGAGGCAGCGCACCTGGTAGCCCTCCTCCACCAGCCGCCCGGCCAGGTGCCCGCCGATGAACCCGGTGGCGCCGGTGACGAGGCAAACGTGGTCGCGCGAGGGATCGATGCGCTTGCCGCGGAACGGTTGCAGCTCGCCGTCGGCGGAGCCGTCGCTGTGCGGAGCGCGGCGCCGCAGCGTGGCCGTGGCGATGTCGCGCACCACGCCCCAGTTCTTGCTCGCCGCGCCGTGGCAGTCCGCCAGCACGGAGTCGAGCGCGCCGAGGAAGCTCTGCGCCTCTGAGTCGGAGAGCGTGAGCGGCGGCAGCAGCTTGATCACGTCGTTCTTGCCGGCCGCCATCGTGATCACGCCGTGGTCGCGGTGCAGCGGGATCACGATCAGCTGGGGGAAGAGCCCCTCGCTCGCCAGGTGGAACAGCCGCCAGTTGAGCCGCGCCACGCGCGCGCTCGGCGCACCCAGCTCGATCCCGATCATCAGCCCGCTGCCGCGCACCTCCTTGACCATCTCGTAGCGCTGCTGCAGCTCGGCCAGGCCCTCGAGCAGCACCGTGCCCATGCGCGCGGCGTGCTCCACCAGGCCGTCGCGCTCCATGATCCGCAGGGTGGCCAGGCCGGCGGCCATCGACAGCCGGTTGCGGCCGAAGGTCGACTGGTGGACGTAGCTGCGGTCGAGCGTCCCCACGGACTTCTGGAAGATCTTGCGCGTGGTCACCATCGCGGCCACCGGCATGTAGCCCCCGCTCAGCGCCTTGCCCACGAGCACGAAGTCCGGCTCGAGGCCCGAGTGCTCGAGCGCGAACCACCTGCCCGTGCGCCCGAGCCCGGTCTGCACCTCGTCGAGCACGAACAGCGTGCCGTAGCGCCGGCACAGCTCCTGAGCGGCGCGCAGATAGCCGGCGGGCGGCAGGGTGACCATGCGGCCCTGCACCGGCTCGACGATGAAGGCCGCCACGTCCTTCTTCCGCAGCTCCTTCTCGAGAGGCTCGAGGTCCCCGAAGGAGACGCGCTCGCAACCTGGCAGAAGCGGGCCGAAGCCCTCCTTGAAGAAGTCGTCGCCCACCACCGAGAGGGGACCAAGGGTGACGCCGTGGAAGCTGCTGTCGCAGGAGAGCAGCCGCGGCCGGCCGGTGGTGGCGCGCGCGAACTTCATCGCCGAGTCCACCGCCTCGGCGCCGGTGCTCGCGAAGAACACGGCGTCGAGACCCTCCGGCAGTCGCTGCGACAGCGCCTCGGCGAGCATGTCCGGCCAGTGCCGAGTAGTGGATCTGCACGCCGTCCACCAGGTCCGCGGCGAGCGTGGCGTGCAGCGCGTCGCGCACGTCGGGATGGTTGTGGCCCAGGCTGGCGAAGCCCTCGCCGGTGTGGAAGTCGAGGTAGGCGCGGCCGGCGTCGTCGTAGAGGTAGGACCCCTGCGCGTGCGTGTACTGCTCGTCGAAGCCGAGGATCCGCAGCACGTCGACGAGCGACGAGTCGAGATGGCGCGCGGCCAGGCCCAGCGTCTCGCCTGCGCGCGCGAGCGCGTCCGCGACCACGCCGAGCGAATCCTCCCCCTCGTTGCGCCGAGGGCCCTCGTTCATAAGAGCTCGTTCATTGGTGGCGGCGGCGGGACAATACGCGAGCGGCGACCCGGCCGGGTAAACCGTGCCGCTATCGCGAGGTGGCGCCGGGCCTCCAGCAGGGGCCGGGCTGACCACCGACTCCACGCAGCGACAATTTTTCGCTCCCGCCACCGTCAGCAATGAGATGCTGGCAACGGCACATGAGCCCGACGGGCGAAGTAATGGTCGGACGGGGCGCGGAGCTCGACTCGCTCCGCCGGATGCTGCCGCTCGAGGGGCAGCCGCGAGCGCGCTTCGCGGCCGTGTCCGGTGAGCCAGGGATCGGCAAGACCATGCTGCTCGCCCAGCTGGCGGAGCTGGCAGAGGAGGCGGGGCAGCTGCTGCTGCAGGGCCGGGCGGCTGAGTTCGAGCGCGAGGAGCCATTCGGGCCCCTGGTGGACGCGCTCGACGACTACCTGGGCTCGCTCCAACCGAGACTGCTGGAACCGTTGGGTGCCGACCGCCTGGGCGAGCTTGCGCGGGCGTTCCCATCGCTGGCCGAACTCGGTGCCGAGCCATCCGTGCTGGACGCCGAGCGCTACCGCCTCTACCGGGCGCTGCGCTCGCTGCTCGAGCTGCTGGCCGTACGTGCTCCGCTCGTGCTCGCGCTGGACGACGTGCACTGGGCCGACGGCGCGTCCCTCGAGCTCATCTCGTATCTCCTGCGCCGGCCGCCTGCCGCCCCCGTGCTGGTGGTGCTCTGCTTCCGTCCCGCCCAAATTGAGCCGCGGCTTGCGTCACAGCTCTCACTTGCGACTGCCAGCCAGGCGGCGGCGCTGATCGAGCTCGAGCCGCTCAGCAAGGAGGAGACGAGGGAGATGCTCGCGTCCAGGGTCTCCGGGGACACGTTCGAGCGTGTGTATGGGCTGAGCGGCGGCAACCCGTTCTTCGCTGAGCAGCTCGCCCGCTCGGCGAGCGCCGGACCGCCAGAGCAGAACCCGACGCTCCATGAGGGCGGCATCCCAAATGCGGTGGTGGCCACGATCGACCGCGAACGCGGCTGGCTCAGCGACGCGGCTCGGCTACTGCTCGACGGCGCCGCGGTGGCCGGCGATCCCTTCGATATCGACTCCGCCGCGGTGGCCGCTGCGATCCCCGCCGACCATGCGTCGCGAGCACTCGACGAGCTGCTCGACTCCGACCTCGTCCGTACAACGGCCGTGCCGACGCGCTTCCGCTTTCGACATCCGATCGTGCGGCGCGCCGTCTATGAATCGGCCGGTCGCGGCTGGCGCCTGGATGCACATGCCCGGCTGGTAGCCGCACTTCGCGAGCACGGCGACGATTCATCGTCCGAGCTGGTACGCCACCTGGAGGCGTCGGCCCGCCGCGGGGACGAGGAGGCGATCGCACTGCTGGACAAAGCGGCCCGCAAGGCCATGCCGAGGGCGCCCAGCGTCGCGGCTCGCCGATTCGAGGCGGCGCTGCGGCTGGTTCCGGACGTGGCCGAGCACGCGCCCCGCCGGCTTGAGCTTCTGATCCCGCTGGCCACCTCGCTCGGAGCGGCCGGCGATCTGGAGCGCAGCCGCGAGGCTCTGCTCGCCGCCCTCGACCTGCTGCCGGTGCACGACCCCGCGCGCGTCAGCCTGGTGGCGTTCTGCGGCGCGGTGGAGCATCTTCTGGGTCGGCACGGCGAGGCCCACGCACGCCTGCGCGGCGCGCTCGAGGCGCTGCCCGGTAGGCGTTCTCCCGAGGGAGCGGCACTGATGGTGGAGCTGGCGGCCGACGCCGTGCAGATGAGCGATTACGAACGCGCGATCCCGTGGGCACTCGAGGCGCAGCGCACGGCCGGCGAGCTGAGCGAGCCGGCCACTCACGTCACCGCCACCGCGCTCGCGGCCTACGGACACTGGAGCCTGGGGCGGGCCGATGCCGGGCGGGCGCTCGCGGAACATGCTGATGCCCTTGTGGACCGGCTCGACGATGCCCAACTCGCGGCGCGCCTGGACGTCTTCTACTACCTCGCGCTCGCCGAGCTGTTCACGTGGAACTGTGCCGCTGCGCTGAGCCGCGCGGAGCGAGGGCTGCGCCTGTCTCGCCGGACGGGGCAGGGCTACGTGCTCGTGCAGCTGATGGTGGCGCGCGCGATGGCCCTGCTCGGTCTGGGCAGGGTGGCCGACGCGGGCGAGGCGGCCACCGCGGTAAGCGAGGCCGCCCAGGTGAGCGGAACCGAGGCGGCCCTTCTGTGGGCCTCGTGGGCCTCCGCCTGGGTATCGCGGGCGACCGACCTGCGCACCGCGGTGCAGCTCGGCGAGGAGACCTACCGGCTCGCCACACGGCACGGGTCGCCGGCACAGGCTGGAGGCGCCGGATGGGTCCTGGGCGCGGCGCTCGTGGAAGCGGGCGACGCCGCGAGGGCGCGTGCTGTGCTGCTCGAGAGCTGTGGCGGAGAGGAGCTGCCCCACATCGTTCCGGGCCTGCGCTGCCTCGGCTACGAGGTGCTGACGCACGCGGCGCTCGCTCTGGACCGGCGGGCGGAGGCAGCCGACTGGGCGGCGCGGGCTGGGGCGACCGCCGGCGTCTTGGGTCTGGGCGTTGCCTCAGCACAGGCGGGTCGCGCCGCCGCCGCGGTTTTGCTGGCCGAGGGCGCCGCGGGTCAAGCGGCGGGCCAGGCACTTGCCGCGGCAGAGGCGGCCCTACGCCAGGATGCGCCGATCGAGGCGGCGCGGGCACGCATCCTCGCGGGGCGTGCGCTTGCCGCCGCCGGCGAGCGCGAACGGGCCCGCGCTGAGCTCGAGGCCGCGCGCGCCGAGCTCGAGCGCTCCGGGGCCACGGTGTTCGCCGATGAGGCCCGCCGCGAGCTCCGCCGCCTTGGTCAGCGCGTGGGTCGCAGTGGCCGGCGCGGTGCGGGAACGGGCGTGGCGTCCCTCAGCGGGCGCGAGCTCGAGGTGGCCCGCCTCGTTGCCGATGGCCGCACGAACAAAGAGATCGCTGCCGCTCTCTTCCTGAGCGAGAAGACGGTAGAGAAGCACCTCTCCCGCGTGTTCGCGAAGCTCGACGCTCCGAGGCGCGGGGCGGTAGCCGCGCGGCTGGCCGGCGACGGCGACCAGCCCGGCTGAACCCCGGCGCGCGGGTAAAGAAGTCGGGATTTCCCCCATGTTCGTGGCGCGACAGGTGGTGTCAGCTTGCGCCCATGCCCACATCCATGTCTCGCACACTTCTCCTGGCCGCCCTGGTGGTAGTGCTCTCGCTTGCCACCTGGGCCACGGCGTCCGCCGACGACCGCGTAATCGAGCTGATCTCCGCGCCGGGGGCCGGCGCCAGCGGTCCTCCGGACGACGCCGGATTCGCCGCTGCCTCGGCCGATGGCTCGCGCGTCTTCTTCGAGACGCCCGACAACCTCGTTGGCGCCGACACCGATGGTCTCTTCGACATCTACGAGCGCTCAGGCGGGACCACCGTTCTGGTCTCGGCGCCCGGCGCGGGCGCGAGCGGACCAGCTGAGGAGGCATCGTTCGAAGGGGCGTCGGTGGACGGCACCCGTGTCTTCTTCGAGACGAACGAGCGCCTCGTGGCGGCGGACACGGACGGCCTCACCGATGTCTACGAGCGCTCCGGCGGGGTGACGACGCTCGTCTCCGCCGCCGGCGTTGGGGCGAGCGGCGCGGCGGCTGGGGCCTTTTTCGAAGGCGCCTCAGCCGACGGTACCCGGGTGTTCTTCTTCACCGACGAGAACCTGCGCGGCGACGACACCGACGGCCTGCCGGATGTGTATGAGCGCTCCGGCGGGGTCACGACCCTCGTCTCAGCCCCAGGCTCCGGAGCAAGCGGGCCGGCGGCGGGCGCCTCCTTCGGCGGCTCCTCCAGCGACGGCACGCACGTGTTCTTCGACACCGACGAGAACCTGGTTGGCGCCGATACCAACGGCGTGAGCGACGTGTACGAGCGCTTCGGCGGGACAACGACACTCGTGTCGGGGCCCGGCGCGGGCGGCGCCGCCGCAACCGAAGCTGTGAGCTTCCGTGACGCCTCGGCCGATGGTACGCGTGTCTTTCTTCAGACCAGAGACCCCCTCGTCGGCGCCGACACCGACGACACCTTCGACGTCTACGAGCACTCTGGGGGCACCACGACGCTCGTGTCCGCGCCCGGCGCCGGGGCCAGCGGCCCAGCGGCCCCTGCCTTCCTGGAGGGTCTGAGCGAAGACGGAACGAGGGCCGACTTCGAAACGGAGGAGAATCTCGTGAGCGCCGACACCGACGGTGTCAAGGATGTGTACGAACGCTCCGGCGGAACCACCAGCCTAGTCTCCGCACCCGGCGCAGGGGCGAGCGGGGCGCCCGCCGAGGCCTTCCTACTCGGCGTAAGCACAGACGGCAGCAAGGTCTTCTTCGGGACCAACGAGGATCTCGTGGCCGCCGACACGGACGGCCTCACGGACATCTACGAGCGCTCGGGTGGGGCCACCACGCTGGTGTCTGTTCCGGGCACGGGGGCGGGCGGCGCCCCGAACGCGATGGATTTCCGCGCGATGTCGGCCGACGGCTCACGCATCTTCTTCGAGACCGGGGAGAACCTCGTGGGCGCCGACGGCGACGGCCTCACCGACGTCTACGAACGCTCCGCAGGAGTGACGAGCCTGATTACGTCGCCCGGGGCCGGCGCGAGCGGCTCACCAGCCGATGCCATCTTGTCCGCCGTCTCAACCGACGGTGCGCAGGTCTTCTTCATCACGACGGAGAATCTGGTGGCAGCCGACACCGACGGCTTCAATGACGTCTACTCGGCCTCGATCGCCGCACCGATACCTCCCGGAGGCGGCGGTGGTGGCGGGACGGCCGGCGTCGGTACGCCGAGCCCTCCCGCGGGAGCGGCGGCGGACACCCGGGCGCCCAACACCAAGCTCCGCCGGAGCCCTAAGCAGCGGGTGAGGACCGCGAAGCGGCGCACGAAGGTCACCTTCCGTTTCTCCTCGACCGAGCGGGGCTCGCATTTCGAATGCAAGCTCGACCGGCAGAGGTTCAAGCGCTGCCACTCGCCGAAGAACTACCGGGTCAAGGCGGGACGGCACGTATTCAGGGTCCGAGCGATCGACGCCGCGGGCAACAGGGACGCGACGCCGGCGAAGCGCGTGTTCAGGGTCGTCCGCCAGCACCGCTAGTCCCGCAACCGCTCTCCCCCGTGCCGATGTTCCTGATAACCCACCGGCATCGGCCGGAGGAGTGCGGAACGGCGTTCGCCGCGTGGCGCGGCTTCGACAGCCCGCTGCGCCGCCGTCCGGCCATCTCCTCGTGTCTCGCGGGCAGCCATCGCGTGTGGTGGACGGTGGAGGCGACCTCGGTCGAGGCGGCGCTTGCCCAGCTGCCCCCGTACTTGGCCGAGCGAACGCACGTGACGGAGGTGCGCGAGACGCCCATACCGTGAATGGGCTCCGAGGAGCAGATCCTGCCCGGCTGGCCGAGGGGCTCGGGGCAACGCCGCTGCTCGAGGAGGCGCGTGCCCTCGCGCGCCACGCACGCGTGCCGCTCGGCGAAGGCGCCGCCGCGTCCCGTCCGGAGCCTTCAGCGGACGCCTTCGGCCTCACCGAGCGCGAACGCGAGGTGCTGGCGCTCGTGGCCGAAGGACGGTCGAACCCGGAGATCGCGCAAACGCTCTTCATCAGCCCGAAGACCGCGAGCGTCCACGTGTCGCACATCATGAGCAAGCTCGGGGTGACGGGCCGCGGCGAGGCGGCGGCCTTCGCGCACCGGCACGGGCTCGCGCGCGAGCCCGCCTGAGGCGGCCTGGGCTCGCAAACGATCCCCGGGATTCCTACCCGCGCAGCGCCCGCACCCCGCCGGCGGTGCCGAGGTAGGCGTCGCCATCGGGACCCAGGGCGATCCCGGCGTAGTTGTTGTTGCCGAGCGGATCCGACACCGCAGCCGGCAGCTTGAACGCCGTTCGACCGGTCCGTGCGCTGATCCCCACCCACGACCACGTCTGCCCGCCCTGGCCATCCGGATCCTGGGTGTACGTGTAGATGAGCCCGGTCTTCGTCGACAGCTTCGGCACAACGCTCGGCGCCCTCTCACTGCGGTTGGTCCAGACGAGCCGGCAGCCCCTGCCGCGCCTGCCTATGTCCACGCGCGCGAAGCCGGGTTCCGTGATCGCGCCCGCCAGCGGACCGAGCGGATCCTGGTAGCCGTAGTTGTTCTCGACGATCAGCGAGCGACTCGAGCCGATCAGGGTGTTCTCGGTGGCGCTCGCGCCCTTCGCGAACACCGGCACCTCGCACACCGTCCGTCGCTGCCGCCCGTGCAGCCTCCGCGCGGTCCGGTACACGACCACGTCCATTGGATCCGCGTTGTCCGTGATCGCGACGAATCCGCCTGGCAGGACCGTGGGCGTGGTGCCGGAGCCGGCATCCACCTGTCCCGGCTTGTGGGTGCCCGAGTTCCGGTAGCGCACCCGCCAATCGATCCGCGGCCTGCCTCCGCGCCCGGCGCTGAAGCGGTACATGCGCTTGTCGGAGACGATGAACAGGGCGTGCCTGCCAACCGCGAACGAGTTCTCGATCTCCTCGCCCGTCTTGCGCACCCGGATGCGGCCGGTGCCCGGCTGGAACGTCCCGACCTTGCCGTCCTTCTTGGTCACGAACCAGATACGGCCGTGGAAGTCCGGAAGCGCCGACGTGATCCGCTCGTCTCCCTTCACCGCGGAGCTCAGGTCATAGTCGGCGACCTTGCGGAAGCTCCCTCCCCCGGCGGCCTCCGCGAGCACAAGCAGATGGTTCGACCTGGTTGCACTCCAAACGCGATCGTGACGATCGAGGAAGAAATACCCGCCGCCGGCGAAATCCTGGTAGCCGGGCGTGCCCGGCGCAGGCGGGCCAGCCGGCAGCTGGTATTCGGCAAGTGTCGAGAGCGTCTTCTGGTCGATGAGGCGCAGCACGGGCGGCCCCGATGTCCCAGGGCAGACGGTGACGATCCGGCCTCTGCGATCGAAGGTGAGCGAGCCACAGACCGACAGCGGAAGCGCGCCGAGTTGCGTGGTGAGCAGCCCGCGGGCCGGTCCGCGACGGTTGTAGGTGTCGCTCATCCACGTGTCGTTGTGGATGTTGCTGTTGGGAGTCGCCGCCAGGTACGGGTTCTGCGGTGCCCGGCTCGCACGGATGGGCGGCGCGGCGGCGGCGCCTGCGGGCAGGCCGGCGAGCACCGTTAACAAGAGCGCGGCGCGGATGGAGGTTCGCCGCATCGGCCGGTTGGTGTAGGCGGGGCCAGAAAGCATTGAATCCTTCGAAGATCGGGGAGCGAGCAACCGCCGGACCTGCTTTATTGACGCTATGCCAATAAGCTATCAGGTCCCCATCCCAGGATGAGACGGTCGGAACTCCCATGCGACGGCGACTGAATCCCGACGAGAGAAAGGCAGAGATCCTGGGCGCTGCCCGGCGCGCATTCACGACTCAGCCTTACGACGACGTGCGGCTGGAACGCGTCGCTGATGACGCGGGCGCGAGCCGGGCGCTGGTGAGTCACTACTTCGGCGACAAGCGAGGCCTCTTCCTCGCGCTGGCGCATGACTTCGTGACGCGGGCGCCCGCCACCGTACGCCTGGACCTGGACCTCAGCGTCGAGGACATGGTGACGGCCAACACGGAGGCATGGCTCGACCTTGTTCTCGCGAACCGGGAAGCCTCGATGGTCCTGCTCGGTGCCGGTCCGCTCGGGCACGACCGGGAACTCGAGGCACTTCAGGACGAGCTGCGCGACCGCCTCGCGGAGCGCATCCTCATCAACCATCTCGGCACCACCGACCTCCCACCGGCCGCACGGCTCACGATGCGCGCCGCCACGGGCCTCGTCGAGCGAGCACTCCGAGACTGGATCCTCGGCAAGGGCGCCACCCGGGAGCAGACGCACACGATCATCTCCCAGAGCATCCTCGCCGTCGTCCGGGACGTCCTGCCCTCGGTGCTTGCGCTGGATGACGATTGACGGCCGCAGACGTAGCCTCGGACCGCGGGCCCCGACCGGAACCGTGAGATACTGCGAGCGCCTTGTTCAGGGCTGACGGCTCAGGGCTCGAGATCGGGCGAGCGTCCGGTGCGCTCGCTCTTCTCGCATGCACGCTCGCAGCGCTGGCAGCCGCGCCAACGGGCTCCGCCCGCGCCAGCTTCCCCGGCGCAGTCAATGGGCAGATCGCGCTCTCGAGCGACCGCGATCCGCTCGGCACCGGCAACGACCAGCTGTTCGTGATGGGCGCAGGCGGCGAGAACCCCACGAACATCTCGAACAACTCCTACAACGAGGAGAGTCCCTCCTTCTCGGCCGACGGCCACCGTGTGGTCTTCGTGGGTGACCCCGACGTCGGCAACGACGAGCTCTACGTGGAGGACGCCGACGGTCGCAACCGCTCCCGGCTCACGAATACCGATGAAGACGAGTCGAGTCCCTCGTTCTCACCGGACGGCGCGAGGATCGCATTCGTCTCGTTCGCCAACGGTTCCCTCGACGAGATCCAGACGATGAATGCCGACGGCAGCGGCCGCGTACCGTTGCTGGGAGGCGACGGTTTCGACTACACGGACCCCGTCTGGTCGCCGGACGGATCGAAGCTCGCCTATGTGCGCGATACGGGAGACCCGAACGGCGGTACCGACATCTGGGTCCTCGACCTGGGCACCCATGTGCAGGCACAGCTCACGACCGGGCCCGACCTCCACTACGCGCCCGACTGGTCGCCAGACGGATCGCGAATCGCCTATGTGACCGACCCGTTCCTGCTGACCAACACGAAGCTCGTGAGCAACCCCGACATCTGGGCGATGAACGCAGACGGCAGCGGCAAGACGCGGCTCACCATGGGCCCCACGGACGATGCCGACCCGACCTGGTCGCCGGACGGCTCGGAGATCGCGTACAGCCAGCGGAAAGCACAGACCAGCCTCCACACGATCACTACGTTCCTCGGCGAGATCCACGTCATGCGCGCGGACGGGACGGGCGACCGCAACATCACCAACGATCCGGCATTCGACGACACCGTGCAGAGCTGGCAGCCGCTTGGCCAGGGCGTCAACCAGACCCCGCCCGCTTTCAGCGGGCCCATCAGCGTCGCGCCAATCCTCACGATCGCGCCCCGACCCACCCCGCCCTTCATCCGCGCGCCGCAGCCGTCGCCGGCGCTGGTCGCCGCCAAGCGGGGGACGACGATCCGCTTCCGGCTCTCGAAGCCCGCCAGCGTGAAGCTCGCGGTCGAGCAGTTGCGCCGGGGCGTCAAGGCGCGGCGGCAGGGCCACCGCGTCTGCCGGCCCACGAGCCGCCACGTACGACGGAAGAGCCGCTGCACGGCGTTCACGATCCGTGGCTGGATAGTCCGCGACGGCAAGCGAGGACGGAACCGAGTGCGCTTCACCGGCAGGATCGGGCGCAAGGCGCTGAGGCCCGGCCGCTACCGCATCCGTGCGGGCGCGGTGAACGGCATCGCCACCCCTGCCCGGCACAGGGCCAGCCGGGTGTTCAGGATCGCGCGCTGAGCTGCCGCCGAGGCCGGCAGTGGGCGGTGCCCGGCTCGAACGGGCGACCTCCTGCTTGTAAGGGAGTTCGGGGCTACGCAAGAGCGTGTGCGTGGAGACACCGAACGCACCGAAGCCCTTGCAAATTTCGCGGATCGGCAGCTCTCGCTGTGGACGGGCGATGAGCCGGAAAAATGAGCCGATGTACCCGTTTAGTACCTCGGCGGCCGTCCGCCGGGCCGAACGCGCGGTGAAATCGCCACCCTCGATCTGCCGGGAGACCAAACTCGACGAGAGCTGCTCCTGCCACCGCTGGAAGTACCGCCGGCAGCCGACTCGGGGCCTTCGCGCGTCAAGGTCGACCTACGGTGAAGGTGAGCGCGCTCAGGCCCGCTTGGGCTGGGCGCCGGTGCTGCCCGAAGACTCGCGTGTCACAGGCTGAGGCTCACGGACCCGTTTCTCGACGCTCTTGGCGTACTCCTCCGGAGTGATCTCCCCCTTCAGCAGGCGGAGGTACTGTTCCGATGGACCGGTGGGGATAGAGCCTTTTTCTGCCATGTGATCTGTCCCTTTCCCGAGAGTACCTTTGCTCGAACCGCGAAGCCTGACTGCCCGGGCGGACGGCGTAGTCTAGCCGTCGCCCTTCGTCTCCTGTTCATCTTCTCCTGCCTCGTCCGAATCGGCAAACCCGCCCACCACGTTTATCAGCGAGCCAAGGACCTCGATGTATTTCAGGTCGCCCGGACTGAACGCGCCCTTGTATCTAGACACGACACTCAGCACGCCGACGACTTCGCTCCCTTGCCGAATTGGCACTGAAACGAGCGAGCCGTACTCACGAGATTTCCGCGCCTTGGGGTGCGGTCTCCATCGGTTGTCGTTCTGAACGTCGTTGCTCCACTGCGTCTCGCCAGACGTATAAGCGAAGCCCGCGAAAGAGCCCGCGACATCGAGCGTGAACTTCTCGCGAGCCTCCAGGGAGTGGCCGCTCTCCCAGATCAGGCGGAACTCCTTCTTCTCCGGTCCGGTGGGAGCTATGACCATCAAGCGCACGTCCTCGCCATGCCCCTTCCTGAGCCAGTGCCGCGCCGGTCCGAGGATTCCCTTCTCAATCAGGTCGTCCCTGTTCACGCCGGGGATCTCGCCGGCCAGGATCTTCTGCAGAGCCTCGAGCGCCTCTCGAATGTGCTCGGCATAGAAGGGGTAGAGCCGCTGCCGGCCGCTGCGCAGCGTCCCGATCGTGTAGCCGATGATCCCCGCAGCGAGGGCCAGGATCACAGCGCTCCAGACCGGCATGTCGCCCAGGACGACACCGCCATAGGCCAGGATCGCAGTTCCGAGCAGAAACTCCGCGATCCGGGCGGGGAGGCTCGTGAGCCACTTCGTCATCGGCTCATCGTAAGCGAGGGCGGAGACCTGTCTGCAGGATCAGTGTCAGTCGGTGGATCCTTGTCACTCGACGTAATCTGACTGGACAGACCCGAACATATGGAGGGCAAGCGGTGCCTGACGTAGGAATCCCAAAAAGGGCGCTCGGCATGATGCAGATGCTCGCGAGCGAGTACACCCAGGGCGTGCTGCCCGAGGGTCCAGCGCGGGGCATCATCGACCGGCGAACCGCGATGGACGCCGTGATGCGGCTGTTCGCCGTGATCGACCAGCCGCTACAGGAAGGGCTGATCTCCGAGGCCCACGGCCTCCACGGCATGTCGATGTTGATGGTCGTGCGCGAGTACGTGGCTTCACTACCGGACCCGCCCGGGGAAGAGCAGCTCCTTCGGAGTGATCTCGAACAGCTCAAGCAGGGGATCGCGGAGGGTCTCGACGCCACGGACCTCGGGCGCTAGGAACACGCGCTGATTCCGTCCGCTAGGTGCCGGATACTGGCTGCCATCGGGGGGATCCCCGATGGCGGACACAGGCGAGATGCCTCCCGCCGACACGGACGTGACGGCCCACGGGCAGACGGGTACAACGTCCGGCGCTTGTAGTGTCGACACGCAGTCTGCTCCGGCGAGACTTCGAAGGCCCCGGTTAGCTGTCCAAAGGCGCCGGGGTTTCGTCGTTGGTGGCTACTCTGGCTCACGCTCCCGCACGAGCTTCTCGTATCGGCGCTGTGCCTTCCATGCGCGCCAGCGCGCCCGGGGTGTGCGCAGCGGATAGCGAGCGAGGTGCTCGTGGTTGAGCGAGTCGCGCGCGAACGCTCCGCGAATCGAGCGCGGCTCGGTCGTACCGATGTCGAAGTACACCTCAACGCTCTCTCCGTCCGTGAGAGTGCAAGGCACGATCTTCGGTGGCTCCTTGCCTCCCAGTCCCACCTCCCGGGCGTAGTAGCGTGCCGCGTCGGGCGTGATGAGCCCGATGCCTCGAATCTCCACCGGGCGCTGGCGGACATTGACCACTCGGACACCCCACAATTCCGCGTACCCCGTGCCGACCGAGGCGTCGACCGTCGGAGTGATGATCACCCTCACGCGGCGCCGGTCGTGGATGACCTGGCGCAGGCCAAGCGCAGTGGAGAGGGCGGCACCCCAGGCTGCTAGTGCGAGGGTGACGGTGTCGTGGGCAGTGGCGAACAGCATCGTCACCACCCTACGACTCAGTTGCGCATCTGCGTGTGCGCAACCGGGCAGCTCCCGTCGCATGAGAACGGGCTCCCCTCGAAGGTCGGGCCGTCGACTGGAGCCTCTGGGTCTGGACTGGCGTAGCCGCTGCGTTAGCTGCTGGTCGCGCAGCGATCTGATGACTCGCCGCAGGCGCTGTCGGCCGATCCGGAGGCTCGTTCCCTCCGGGAGCTCGGGCGGAGCGCAGCGGAGAGATTCGGGTAGCGAATCGGCCCGGGATCCCGTGAGGGGCCGAGCGCTAAGGAACGTGCGCGAGGTGTCCGGCGAGGACACCTCGCGCAAAACCCCTGTTTTACAAGCGTTACTTCGCAATGGCCAAAATGGTGCGGCCTAACGCAAACTCGGGGTATTCCCGGGGTTGGCTCGGCCTTTGGCCCGGGGCGATCCCAGGGACGCCGGCAGACACCGGGGGCGGTAGCCGCGGGTCCCGCTCACGGTCAACCCGCGCTTTGCGCGGGTCGGCTAGGGCCGCCCTGCGGGTGACAGCTGAGCGGCCCAGCGGCGATCGGCTTGGGAGATCCGGCCTGGGCCGGAACCTGTTTGACGGTGGAGGTGCGATCTCTCGAAGAGCGGCAGGCGGTCCAACAGTAACTCTCGCGCGTCCGAGAACTTGGTGTGGATTCGGAGCAGCGGCGAGCAGGCAAGAAGCGGTCGGGGGTGCGCCTCCAAGGGCGGGACCTAGCGATTCTCGAAGCCCTGATCGAGCGGCGCTGCGAGACACTCGACTACCTGCACCAACGCTTCTTCCCCGGACTCTCGCGCAAGCGAGCGCTCAACCGCCTGCGTGACCTCCAACGCGCCGGCCTGCTCGAACGCACAGACATCGGCCTCTGGGACCAGCAAGGTTTCGTCTCCGCGTACAACCTCGCGAAGGCTGCCAAGCCGATCCTCGAGTCGCGCTCGGTACTCGGCGAGCACCTCCAGGCGCACAGCTTCGCGTCACTGTGGCTGAACGTCTCGCTCCCGAAACAGATCGCGGTCAACCGCATCGGCGACTGGCTCGGAATCCAGCTGCTCCCAGAGGCACTGTCCACCGGCGTGCCAGAAAACCGCCGACACTGGAGCCGGCCCGACGCCATCTACCAAGCCGCCCGACCAGACAAACACGGGCGCGACCACGTCTACGTCATCGCCGACCTCGGCGGCATCACTCCCGACCGCCGCCTCGGACGCATCAAAGCGTTCCTCGACGACCACAAGGCACGCTCGCTCCTCCACATCAGCCCGTCGATACGGCAGACCCGGGTCGCCTCGAGCACCATCTCCGAGGCGTTTGGGGAAAGGGTCATGAGAGAAATCCAACCACTTACCTTCGACCAGATCCGTGAAGGCGGCTGGCTCGACCCAGGCACCGAACCGCTCGGCTGCACTTGTGGCGCGGAAGGTTCGGTGGCTCCCTGCGGTCGCGCCTAGTCCCTGGGGCCCATGCGAGAGCTAGGTGCTCTCCCGGTCCATCCATTCGGTTTGCCGGATTGTCGAATAGATCAGTGCCCATCGTTCCTTGGTTTTTGGCTGCTCGCCACGAAACTGGATCGAGGCAAGCATTCGAATGTCTGCCTCGGGGAGATTGCTGTCCTTGGCGAACTCGAGCAGCGACTTGGGGGGGCCCGGCCTCGATGTTGGCAGCACTTGTCGCCCGAGGAGGTCGGACATCAGCACGCCTAGCGCCTCGGCTATCGCGTACAGCGTTTCGCCCGAGGGGCGTGGAGCCTCACCCGCTTCGATCGCCGAGACATAACTCTTGGATAGACCTGCAGCGCTGGCAAGTTGACTCAAGTTGAGCCCGCGTTCTTGGCGGAAGCCGGTAACCCGCTGGCCCAAAGCCTTCGCTTGCTCTTTCCGTCTTACGGCGGCTGCCTGGGCATCATCGCGTGCGCGACGGGCGCCGGTAGAGCGCGAGGACTCTGGCATGGCTCACTCCTCTGACGTCGACGAAAGGGCAAAGGCGTGCGGAGACATGAACGCCCTCGACCTCGTGCTTGGTGAAGCCGCGCAGTGTCGTGCGCTCGTCGACCAGTTCGCCGTTGAGCGCGCGACTCAGCGGGTCGGTCGGGTCGATCGACTTGAAGCGCGGCACAAACGGCCATACCCCGCGACGCCAGGCGTAGGAGACGCGGAGTTTCGGAGGCACGGCAGGATCAGTGCCGTCCCGCGGCTTGTGCTGGACCTCGGCGACGAGAAACATGGCTTCCTCCGGCCACAGATCCACCACGCGGTGACCCGTCGCCTGCAGGCTCGCATCGTAGTTCTCGGCGATGTTGGCGAGGCTCTGCATGCCGAATTCGTCACCGCACAGATCGGGGCGAACGAATCGCTCCGGGAGGATCAGTTCGCTGGCGCCCACGTCACACAGCGCTTCGAGGTCAAGTTTGGATCGGTCGAGGAGTGGGGGGTCGCAGCGCATTTGCATGCGTAGCTGATAGCCCGGCATGAAGGTGTGAGCCACCTCGTGGAAGCCGCTGAACCGTTGGCGGCGCGGGTGATCCGACGCACGCAAACGAATCTCCAGCTTGCCTGTCTCAGGGCTTGTCAGCAGGCAGCCCGCGTTTGGAAGGTGGCAGCGGACGATCGCGCCGATGCCCTGGTACGAGGCAACGAGGGGCAGCGGGATCGGGGGCCGCGCGTCCAAGTCAACAAGCATCGCGTCTGCTACTCGCACCACGTGCTCGCGGTCGGTGGCGGATGGGTCTGCGAGTCGACTCTCCTCTATGAGGCTCAGCTGCGACATGGCCGTGATCAAGGATATCTCGTCCGTAAGTCCGAACAGCCTGCTACTGTTCGTAACTACGAACAGGTTCACAGGGATTCCTAACCTCGAGTCAAGGAGGCGCCTCGACTGCCATGAGCGTTCGAGTGCAGTGCATCAACAAGACACCGCGCACCGACCCGCACCTGCGGATTAGCCACGTCGGCGGCACGAACCGCGACGGGACGCGCTGGCGGATGACTGAGGACGCCGCGATCCGGTCGATCAAGGCTGGCGAGTACTCCTTCTACGTCGAGCGGCCGACCGGCCACCGCGTGGATGTGATCGTGGCCACCCGGCTCGGCCACGAGTACCTCAAGACCACCGCTGACGGTGAGCAGCCCGACAACTTGCTCTCTCTGCCCGAGTGCCCTCGCTGAGACCACCGGTCGAGCGAAGCGTCACCACGACCGCAAGGACATTCCTATGGCTCGATCAGCGAAAACCGGCTATCGGGCCGCTTCGGCGGCCGGCAAGACCCTTCGCTCCAAGGGAGCATCGAAGAGTGCGAAGCGGGCAGCCGCGTCGGCCTTGGCCCAGGTGGGCAACCGCAAAGTCACCAGCTCGCGGGCCGCGTCCGCCGCCGGCAAGACGCTCGCGAGCAAAGGCACGTCCAAAGCGGCCAAACGCGCCGCGGCATCTGACCTGGCGCAGGCACGGAGCAGGCGGTAGGGCGATGCGCACGCTGCTAATCAGCTACGACCTTGTCGGGACCGAAGAGACCTCGCAGGACTACGAGGACCTCATCGCAGCCATCGAGGCCTACGGGACTTACGCAAAGGTGAACAAGTCGGTTTGGATCATCCGCACCAACAACACGGTCAGCCAAGTGTTCGACGACCTCCGCCAGCACATGGACGGAAACGACCGTCTCTTCGTGATCCGCACCTACCGCGAAGCAGCGTGGACCAACGCGCTCTGCACTAACGACTGGCTACAAAAGAACCTCCAGAACTGAGCACGGTGAGTCACTCCCGCCTCTATTCGCAGACCAGCGCTCCTCATCCGGAGGGTGCCAGCCCAAGCGCGCGAGCCCTCGCCAAGGACAGCACACCTTGTCGCACGAGTGCAGCGACGGTAGGCACGAAGCGTCCAACACGCATCGCTCGCCGTCCGAGATATGGGTATGCGACCGCCTGTTCAGAACCCATCTCCCAATGGCGACCACGAGGTCGTGCGGCTGCTCTCTCCGACAGACGTCTCCGCGATGTGCGGCTTGTCGCGCCGGGCGGTGTACGACGCGATCAAGCGTGGCGAGCTGCGCGCCTTCAAGCTCTGCTCACGGCTTACGGATCTCGGCCGATGACGTCGACGCTTGGCTCGCAGCGAGCCTGGTGCCGGTTACCGCCCTGCCTGCCGTTCCGCCGCTGACAAGACCGTCGATCGAGTTGGCCCCGGCGGGTAGTTTTCGCGCTCGGCTTCGTCACGACCAGGGAGGGCAAGGATGAGCATCGAGCGGATGGAGCGCAAGGCCGGCGTGGTGTGGCGGGTGCGCTGGCGCGACGAGCGCGGCCGCAATCGCTCCAAGGTGCTCGGCCGCAAGCGCGACGCCGAAGCGTTCGACGCCGAGGTCAGGCGGCTCAAGCGCACGCGCGAGCTTGGCCAGCTCGACGCCGGCAAGCAGACGCTGGCCGAGTTCGGGCAGGACTGGTGGACGCTGCATGCCGAGCCGCAGCTCGCGAAGGTGACGCTCGAGCTCTACGCGATGCTCTGGGACGTCCACATCCTCCCCCGCCTGGGCGACCTCAAGCTGAGAGATCTGACGGCGGAGGAGATCCAGCGCTTCCGCGTCGACCTGGAGGCCGCCGGCGTCGGGCCGGTCTCGATCCGCAAGGCGCTCACACTGCTCCACGGGATCCTGCAGCGCGCAGTCGAGTGGGACGCATCCCGGTTAACCCCGCCGCGGCGATCAGAAAGCCGAAGGCGAAACGCACCAGGACCGTCCAACCCCTGCCCCCTGTGGTCGTGGAGCGCATCCGCCGTTACCTGCAAGAACGGCGGCGGATGCGCGACACGACCCTCGTCTCCGTCCTCGCCTACGCAGGCCTCAGACCCGGAGAAGCGCTCGCGCTCAGCTGGGCGCACATCCGCGAGCACACGATCCTCATCGAACGCGCCGCCTCGCTAGGCGAAATCGCGCCGACCAAGACCGGCCAGACCCGCACCGTCCGCCTACTCCAGCCGCTCGCCAAGGACCTGAACGAATGGCGACTCGCCAGCGGCCGCCCCGAGGACCACGCGCTCATCTTCCCCGGCATCGACGGCAAGCCCTGGACGCGCGAGCAGTACCAGAACTGGCGCAAACGAATCTACGTCCCGACCAGCAAGGCCTGCGGCGTCGACAACTCGCGCCCCTACGACCTCCGCCACTCGTTCATCTCACTGCTCATCCACGAAGGCCTGAGCGTGGTCGAGGTCGCACGCCAGGCCGGCCACTCGCCACAGATGACGTTGAACACCTACGCGCACGTATTCGACGAGTTCGCGCTCGCCAGCCGGGGCTCCGCGGAAGAAGAGATCCTCCGTGCGCGCGGCGAGGATGTACCCGTTTCGTACCCTCCCGCGCTGTCCAATCCGGCCCTAGATCTAAATCCCCTGCAAATTCCCAGTGGGCGGTGCCCGGCTCGAACGGGCGACCTCCTGCTTGTAAGGCAGGCGCTCTGACCAACTGAGCTAACCGCCCAGACGCCACGAGTCTAGCCTTGGGTGTGTGGCGTTCGTGCTCACGCTCATCGGCGCGATGCTTGCGTGCGGACTCGAGATGCTCGAGGCGCTCGCGATCGTGCTGGCGGTGGGAATCACCCGCCGCTTCCGCGATTCGCTGATCGGCGCTGCGGGCGCTGGCCTGGCGCTCGCCGCGCTGGCCGCGCTGCTCGGGCCGGTGCTGATCGCGCGCGTGCCGCTCGACTCGCTGCGCATCGTGATCGGCGCGTTCCTGCTGCTGTTCGGGCTCGAGTGGCTGCGCAAGGGCGTGCTGCGGCTGGCCCACCTGCGTTCGCCGTCCTCGTCCTTCAAGGAATTCGTGGAGGAGCAAGAGGAGCTCGAGGGCCTCGCCCTGCCGCCCGCCGGCACGCCGGACTGGGCCGGGCGCACGATCGCCTTCAAGGGCGTGCTGCTCGAGGGCGTGGAGGTGATCCTCATCGTCACGGCGCTCGGCGCGCGGCCGGGCGGGCTCGCGCCGGCGCTCATCGGCGCGGGTGCCGCGCTGGTCGGAGTGATAGGCGTAGGTCTCGTGCTCCACGCGCCGCTTGCCCGCCTGCCCGAGACCCACCTCAAATACGTGGTGGGCATCGTGCTATCGAGCTTCGGGGTGTTCTTCGCCGCCGAGGGGCTGGGCGTGTCGTGGCCCGGCTCCGATGCGGCGCTGCTCTACCTAGCCGCCGCGTTCCTCCTCATCTCGCAGCTCCAGATCCGCGTGCTCATACGGGAGCAGGCGGCGGTGGTGGCGGCATGAGCACGCTCCGGCAGCTGCGCAAGCTCGTGCTTGGCGAGACCTGGTCGCTTCCGCTGGGCATAGCGATGGCGCTCGGGGCGGTCGGCATTTACCGCGCCATCGACGGCGACGACTCCTGGTGGAAGCACGCCGGCGGCTTCGTGCTGCTGGGCCTGGTGGCGTTGGCTCTGACCGCCTCGCTGGCAGGAGCGCTGCGCGCAAGGCGCCGGTGAATAGGGGCGAGGGGAATCGAACCCCCGATCTCCGGCTTGAAAGGCCGGCGTCCTAACCGCTAGACCACGCCCCCGCGGGCCCTGCCGATTCTAGGCGCCGCGCCTATTTCAGGTGGTTGGTGCGTAAGAACGTGTCCGCCACCACGGCCGGCGACTCGCCGCGCAGCACCACCGAGGCGTTCATCTGGCGCATCACCTGGGTGGTGAGCTTCGCGCTCACGGCATTGAGCGTGTCCGCGAATGCGGGTCCCTGCTGGTCGAGCACCTTCTGACGCACGAGCGGCGCCTCGTTCTGGAAGCCGAACAGGTTCTTCGGGTCCTTCAGCACGACGTAGGCCGAGCTGCTCTGGAGCTGGCCGTCCGTGGTGAACACGTCGGCCGCGTCCACCGTGCCCGCGTCGAGCGCGGCGTACTGCGTCCCGATCCGGCGCGGCCGGAACGCCATGTTCTGCAGGCCGTACACGTCGCGCAGCCCCACGAAGCCCTCCACGCGCGTGCGGAACTCGGGCGCGCCGGAGATCCTCACCGTCCGCGGCACCTTCGCGAGGCCGGAGATCGAGTGGACGTTGTAGCGGCTCGCGAACGCGGGCTTGACCGCAAGCACGTCGCGGTCCACGAACGGCGTGGGCTGCAGCATCACTATCCCCTCCCTCGCCGCCACCTGGCGCGCCTGCCGGTAGGCGGCATCGGCGCTTGTGGCCCGCGTGCGCGTGCCGCCGATAACGGTGCGGAGGATGCCCGTGTACTCGGGGTAGGCGTCGAGGGTGCCGAGCGTGAGCGCCCGGTAGATGATCTCGGTGGCGCCCACGTCGCTCTTGAGCTTGACCGTGAAGCCTTTGGCCCGCAGCGCCTGTGCGTAGAGCTCGCCGAGCAGGAACTGCTCGGGGAAGTTCTTCGTGCCGAACGTGACCGCGGGCTTGCCCGCCCCCGGTCCGGTGGCGGTGGCGGTGCTGGGCTTGCTCGACGAGCCGCAGCCCGCCGCGACCACGGCGAGGCTGGTGACGATCGCCGCTGCGCGAATGTGGAGTCTGAGACGCAACAGTTGGATGGGCCGCGCCCGAACTCAGGCGCCCACGCCGGCCGGAGCCGTCTTGGGGCTTTCGTCCTCCGCCGTACCGGAGTCAGGGATGGTGAAGTGGAAGACGCTGCCGGCGCCGGGCCGGCCCTCCACCCAGATCTTGCCGCCGTGGTGCTCGACGATCTTCTGGCAGATCGCGAGCCCGATGCCGGTGCCCTCCTTGGCGGCGCCGAGGCGGGCGAACGGCTGGAAGATGCGCTCGGCGTGGCGCGGGTCGATTCCGATGCCGTTGTCGCGCACGGAGAAGCGCCACTCGCTGGGGAAGAGGCTGGCGCTCACATGGACCTCGGGCGCGTCGTCGTCGCTGAACTTGAGCGCGTTGGAGAGCAGGTTCTGGAACACCTGGGAGAGTTGCTTGGCATCGGCGTGGACGGTAGGGAGCGGATCGGAGGTGAGGGTGGCGCCCTTCTCGGCAATCGCCGCCGCCAGGTTCTCGCGCGCGCGGTCGAGCAGCTCGTCCGCTGGCACCGGCTCGCGCTGAAGGTCCCCATGGCCCACGCGCGAGTACTCGAGCAGATCGCGGATCAGCGTGCGCATGCGATCGGTGCCCGCCAGGATGCTGTCGAGGAACGTCTTGCCGCTGTCGTCGAGCCGGTCGCGGTAGTCGCGGTCGAGCAGCCCGGCGAACACCGTGACTGTCTGCAGCGGCTCCTTGAGGTCATGCGAGGTCACGGCGGCGAACTGGTCGAGTTCCGCGTTCGAGCGCTCGAGCTCCGCGGTGCGGGCCGCAACCTCGTCGCGGCTGTGCTCGAGCGACGCGGCCATCGTGTTGAAGGCACGCCCGAGGTCGCCCAGCTCGTCGCCGCGCTGATCCGGGGCGCGCGCGCTGAGGTCGCCGAGCGCCACGCGCTCGGCCCCCTCTGCCACGTCGCGCACCGGGCGCACGACCGAGCGCGACAGATAGATCGCAAGCAGGAGCACCGCGCTCAGGCCGAGGACAAGGCCGCCGATGCCGATCCACACCGCCGCGTTGGCGCGGCTGCTGGCCTGCTTGGTGCGCTTGTCCGCCAGCAGTCGCTCGCTGTTGAAGAGCTGCTGGAACTGGCGCCGGATCGCCTCGATGCGCGTCGGCCCGGTGCCGTTCACGATCACCGAGCGCGCCACGTCGATCCGGTCCCGCGCCAGCGAGATCATCGGGATCGAATAGAGATTCACGTAGTCGTCGATCGCCGAGCGGATCTGGCGCACCGAGCTGTCGGCCCTTGGGTTGTCACGCACCAGCGAGCCGAGCTCGCGCGCCTGGGCCGGGAAGGCCTGGCGCGCGGCCGTGTACGGCTCGAGGAACACGGGCTTGGCGCCGCTGGCCACGTAGCCGCGGACTCCGGTCTCGAGGTCGATCGCGAGCTTCTCGAGCTTGTTCCCTGCCGAGATCGCCTCCTGCGCCCTGATGGCCCTGTTGGCAGAGTCGCGCTGTTCCCGGATCGCGAAGACGAGCAGCACGAAGACTGCCCCGATCAGCAACGCGAAAGCGCCGCTCGCGACGACCATCCGGGTGGTGATGCTTCTTCTCAACTGAGTCCTTCCGGCGTGAGCCGGATCGCCCCTACTGAGGGCGGCCCCAGCAACGGGGAGGCGAGTCCCGTGCTCCGCACGATGATAGATGCGCCTCGGGGTACTCGCAAATGCTCTTTCGTGCACCGAACGGGGCGGAATTACCACCCAAAAGGTCCCCAGAGGCGGAGTTGGCGGGCGCGGCCCTGAAACGAGTGAGCGCCGCCACCGGCGTTGCGCCTAGCATCCAGCGCCAGGGCCTCTAGCTCATCTGGTAGAGCACCGGACTTTTAATCCGGCGGGCTGGGTTCGAGTCCCAGGGGGCCCATGATTGCCGCCGGGCCACCACCCTCGCATCTATCTTGGGCCGGCCGTGTTAGGTGCCCGTATGTCCGATTGCAGGGAGCCCATGAGCATTGGCAGACACGCGTCAGGCCGGCTGTCGGCCACGGCGCTGGTCGCGCTGCTCGCGACGGTGTTCTGCTGCGCGCAGGCGCACGCGGCGTCCCGCACGTTCTCCGTTCCATGCCTGCCCGGACAGGCCGCGCCGGTCTGCTTCGCGGAGGACGCCGACGTCGTGGCCGTGGACGACGGCGACACGATCGATGTCCACATCCCCGGTGCAGGCAGCCGCCGCGTGCGGTTCACCGGCCTGAATGCAACCGAGCAGACCGTCTACAACAGCGCGCCTGGGCGCCAGCAGGGCGAGTGCCACTCGCTGAACGCCACGGACCTGCTCACGCGGCTGATCGCACGCAGTCACAACCAGGTGCGTCTGCTCTACCAGAACCGCCTCACCCGGGCCGGCGTGCGGATCGTGCGTGACGTGCAGGTGTTCGTGCGCGGCTCCTGGCACGACAGCGGCAGCCTGCTCGTATCTCGCGGCTACGCGCTGTTCCTTGCGAACACGAGGGAGTTCGCCTGGAACCGCCAGTACAACTACCTCGCCCAGCAGGCGGCGCATCGCGGAATCGGCCTCTTCGACACGTCATTCTGCGGCTTCGGGCCGGACCAGGATCTCGAGATCGGAATCACCGCTCATCCGAACGCCCCCGGGGACGATTCCATCAACGTGAACGGCGAGTGGGTGCGCATCGGCAACCACGGCACACGGCCACTCGACCTCAGCGGCTGGTGGGTACGGAACTCCGCCACCCGGCGCTACCTCTTCCCCACCGGCACGACGATTGCGGCGGGTGAGAGGATCACGGTGCACGTGGGCAAGGGCACCGACACCGTCAACACGCTCTACTGGGGGCTGCGCTCTCCGGTCTTCGTCAACCCGACGCACGACGAGCGGGCGGTGGGCGGCGGCGCTTACCTGTTCGATCCGCAGGGCGACCTGCGTGCCTGGGATTTCTATCCCTGCATCTACAACCCCTGTCCCAACTCCCCGGCCGCATAGTCGCGCGATGAGCGAGCCGGGTCTGCTCACGGCGTCAACGACGGTGGCGGACAGCTGGGATCCGCGTCCGGAGGATTGGCTCGAGCGGGCGCCCTCGAGCTTCGCCGGCCAGCCCGACCGGCCGTTGTTCATCGGCGCCTGCCCTCGCTCCGGCACCACGCTCCTGCGCAGCATGCTGAACAACCACCCCGGCTTCGCGATGCCCGCCGAGACGGACTTCGTGATCCCGGTCTGGGTCAGGCGCAGCCAGTACGGCGACCTGCGCGTGGCGGACAACCGGCGGAGGCTGGCCGAGTGGATCTTCAACACGCCCAGGCACGGCGGGCAGCGCATTCGCGCCGGGATGGATCAGCAGGAGGCGATCGAGCGGGTGGCGGCGTCGCCGCCCACGCTCGGTTCGATGTTCGCGAGCTGCTTCCGGATCTACGCCGACGTGCACGGCAAGCCGCGCTGGGGAGACAAGCGCCCCGCCTACGCCAACTACCTCGGCATGCTGTTCACGCTCTTCCCCAATGCCCAGTTCATCAACGTGGTGCGCGACCCGCGGGGCGTCGTGTCGTCGCTCATGCAGATCGACTTCTTCCCGGGCGACGACGCCCTGGAGGCCGGCACCGCCATGTGGGAGGCCTCGATCCGCAACGTCGACCGGTTCAGCCGCCGGCTGCGGCCGGACCAGCTACTCGACGTCCGCTATGAGGACATGGTCCGCCACCCCGCCGCGGTGCTCGAGCGCACGTGCGAGTTCGCGGGGCTGCGCGCCGCGGACGCGATCGAGCAGATGATCGGGGGGGAGCGCGGCGGCAAGTTCAGGGAGGGCTGGCACGAGCGGCTGGCCGAGCCGATCACGAGCGCACCGGTGGACAGCTGGCGCAAACGCCTCGGACCGGTGGAGGTGACTCTGATCGAGCATGTCCTGGCGGGCCAGATGGAGCGGCTCGGATACGAGCGCTCCACCGACCCGAGCACTTCACCCGGCGCCGGTGCGCTGCGCGAGGTGTCGCGTCAGCGGCGGCGCCGGGCGCGGAGGTGGCGCCGCTTCGTGCTGGGGGAGCTGAGGCGCAGAGCGCTCTACCGCCACGCCGTGGCCGCCCGTCACGACTGACTGCACTTCTGCATCTTCGCCACGTCGCCGTGCGCGGCCTGGACGCAGTGGAGCTGCTTCACCGCCTTGCTCACCCCCGGGCCGGCCGGAACTGTGATGTGGACCGCCGGCCTGGGCGTCGACGGCACGACGGTAGCGCTCACGCCGAGCAGCGTCTCGTCCTCGGCCGGCTTGCTGCCACGTGCCGCGAACGCCTTCGCGAGCTGGCTGCGCTGGGCCTCCGAAATACCAGGTGCCTCGCTCGGCTTGAGCTCGTGGATCCCGCTGATCCGCTGGCTACCGATGGCGCCGTCGTCGAAGTCGAGCTCCAGCGCCGCGGGTCCCCGGCGGGACTGGATGAGCATCTCGATCACGTAATAGGTGCGCTCGTCGGCGTGGTCGGGGCTGTTGACGCCGCGCTCATGGCCGCCGATCACCCTGGCGCTCGTCACCGGGCCGAAGTGAGCGCGCACGCCGCCCACGTATGCGCTTGCTCCGGCGGGCGCGGCGCTCGGATCGTTGTGGACGAGAGCCGCGGCGAATTTGGTCGCGCCGAGATGTCCGCCCTTCGAGTCCTTGGCGTTTAGCCAGGAGATGGTGACGGCCAGCGCACTCGCGAACATCGCGGCGCCGAGGAAGATCAGGAACAGCTTGCGCTTGCCCGCTTTGCGCAGCAGCCCCAGCTCGGGCAGGGCCGCGCCGAGCACCGCGCCGCCGAGGCTCTGTGGCTGCTCCGCGACGGTCGCGTCGGGGAACACAACCCTCTCATCCTTGCGTCCGAACATCTGAAGCTCCTTTGGTGGACTCGTGATGACGGAACGCTCCCGCAGGCGCCACCCCCGGCCCAGAGGGGCAGGCTGACGTCCGGAGCTTCGGTTTTCCGCGAGGGAGCTTCGGGGGATCCCGGCCGGCGCTAGTGCCGGAAGTGGCGCCGCGAGGTGAAGACCATCGGCACGCCGTGCTTCTCGCAGGCGTCCACCACCTCGGCGTCGCGCTGCGACCCGCCCGGCTGGATGATCGCCTTCACCCCCGCGGCGATGGCCGCCTCCGGGCCGTCCGCGAACGGGAAGAAGGCGTCCGACGCCATCACCGAGCCCTCGAGCGGCGACTGCGCCTTCTCGACGGCGATGCGCACCGAGTCCACCCGGCTCATCTGGCCAGCGCCGATGCCCAGCGTGGCGAGGTCCTTGCTGATCACGATCGCGTTCGAGCGCACGTGCTTGCACACGCGCCAGGCGAACAGCAGCTCGCCCCACTGCTCCTCCGTGGGCCGGCACTCGGTGGCCACGGACATCTCCTCGCGCAGCTCGGACTCGCTGTCGCGGTCCTGCACCAGGATGCCCCCGCGCACGCGCTTCACGTCGTGCTCGCCGAGCGGCACCCGGCGGCGCTCCTGGTTGTCCATGATGCGGATGTTCGGCTTCTCGGTGAGGATGTCGAGCGCGTCGTCGTCGTAGCCGGGCGCGAACACGAGCTCCACGAACGTCTCGCTCAGCTTCTGGGCCAGCTCGCGGTCGACGCGCCGGTTGAAGCAGTAGACGCCGCCGTAGGCGCTCTGGGGGTCGCAAGCCAGTGCCTTGTCGTAGGCCTCGGAGACGCTCTTGCCCACCGCCGCACCACACGGGTTGTTGTGCTTGAGGATCGCCGCCGCCGGCACCTCGAACTCCTCGAGCAGCTTGCGCCCCGAGTCGAGGTCGAGCAGGTTGTTGAACGACAGCTCCTTGCCGTGCAGCTTGGAGACCATCGACAGCAGGTCGGTTCGCGCGCCCGCCTGCATGTAATAGGCCGCGCGCTGGTGCGGGTTCTCGCCGTAGGTGAGGTCGAGCACCTTCTCGTACGCGCGCACGTAGAGGCCGGGGAACGACTCCTCCTTCTCGGAGAACCAGCGCGAGATCGCGGCGTCATAGCGGGCCGTGTAGCCGAAGGCCTCCATGGCGAGCGCCTCGCGCGTGGGCTCGGACAGCCGCGCCTCTGCGCGGCGCAGCTCGTCCAGCACGGCGTCGTAGCTCTCGGGCCGCACGACCACCGCCGAGAACGGGAAGTTCTTCGCCGCCGCGCGGATGAGGGTGGGACCGCCAATGTCGATGTTCTCGATCACCTCGTGGTCCTCCACGCCGCGCTGGTTCGACACGCGCTCGAACGGATAGAGGTTCACGCACACGAGGTCGATCGGCTCGATCGAGTGCTCGCCGAGCGTGCTCATGTGATCGGGGTTGGAGCGCACGGCAAGGAGGCCGGCGTAGATGCGCGGGTTGAGCGTCTTCACCCGGCCGTCGAGGATCTCCGGAAAGCCCGTGTAGTCCTCCACCGAGCGAGTCTCGATCCCAGCCTCGCCGAGCTCGCGGGCGGTGCCGCCCGTGGACAGGATCTCCACGCCCAGGTCCTTGAGCCCGCGCGCGAAGTCCACGAGCCCGCGCTTGTCGGACACCGACAGGAGCGCCCTGCGGATGCGCACCTCGCCCGGCTGGACAACCTCTGTGGGACTGGACTCCGTGGCCTCAGACATCAGCTCGTTCCTCGATCAACACCCGGCGCGGGTTGTTTGGGTCGATCCGCGCCGCCCCGCTCGCGAGGAGCCTGATCGCGCGCGGAAGCAGCTCGTGCTCGATCGCGTGGACGGAGTCCTCGATCGCCTCAAGCTCCGCAGAATACGGAAGCTCGAACGCCTGTTGCAGGATGATCGGGCCGCTGTCCACTCCCTCGTCCACGAAGTGGACTGTCACGCCCATCACCCGCACCCCGTACTCAAGCGCCTGCTCGATCGCCCGGATACCGCGAAATGCAGGGAGAAGCGAGGGGTGAACGTTCACGATCCGCCCCTGGAAGCGCCGGATGAACTCGGGGCTGAGGATCTCCATGAAGCCCGCGAGCACCAGCAGGTCGATCTCGTGCTGCTCGAGCCAGTCGCCGAGCAGGCGGTCGCGCAACTCCCGGTCCCCGCCGACATCTCTCGCGTCGAACACGTGGGTCTCCACGCCAGCCCTCTTCGCCCGTCCGAGCCCGCGCGCATCCGCGCGGTTAGACCCCACGCACACCACCTCGATCCCGTCCCGCCCGTGGACCTTGTCCAGGATCGCCTGGAGATTGGACCCCTCCCCGGAGACCAGGACCGCGACGCGGAAGCTCACGCGGCGAGGGAGGCGAGCGGCACCTTGAGCACGGGCCGCGTGCCTCCGGTGGTGGCCAGCCTCTTCTGCTCGATCAGCTCGTCGATACGCGCAAGGATGTCAGCCCTGCGCATGTGAGAGGACGCTCCATAGGCGGCCAGCCCGTCGTAGGAGTTGCGCTCGATCTTCTTGCTGCGCGCGCCGTGGAGGATCGCGGCGCAGGTGGTGCGGCCCACGGCGGGCCGCGCGCCGCGCGCGATCGACAGGATCGCCTCGTCGAGATTTTCGATCATCTCGGGCGCCGGCGCCGGTGCCTCGGGCACGAGTCCCGGATCGCAGACGTCGCAGCAGGCTCCCACGCGCTCGGGCTCCGAGCGGTCGCCGAAGTGCCGCAGGATCGTGGTCCGCCGGCACGAGTCGCTCTCCACGTACGCCCAGATCTCGCGGTACTGGCGCCAGCGGGCGCGAGCCGCCTCGCCCATCGAGGTCCGGCAGCGAGCATCGGCGCGGCGGTCGAACGCGCTGGCGATCCGGCCAGCGATCACGTCGCGCGCCGACGGTCGCGGCTCGATCACCTCAGCCCCCGCGAGGTGACCGACGAGCGCCGCCACCTGATCGCCGTCGCAGCCGGCCGCCCGCCCGAGCTCACCGGCATCCAGCTCGTAGCGCCCCTCGCCGTCCGCCACCGCGGCCAACCGCTCGAACAGCACTCGCGGCAGCTCCGGCCCGAGCTCGTCGCGCTTGATGAAGTGGACGTGCAGCGCCTTGTCGCGGTTCTCGGCGAGCAGCAGCGCGCGCGAGGGCGCTCCATCGCGCCCGGCGCGGCCGGCCTCCTGGTAATAGGCCTCGAGCGACGCCGGCACGCTGGCGTGCACCACCGTGCGCACGTTGGGCTTGTCCACGCCCATGCCGAACGCGTTGGTGGCCACGATCACGCGCGTCTCGTCGGCAAGGAAGCGGCGCTGCACCGCGGCGCGGCGCTCGCGGTCGAGGCCCGCGTGATACGGGAGCGCCTCCTCGCCCAGCTCGTGGCTGAGCATCGAAGCGATCTCCTCTGCGCCGGCGCGCGTACCCGCGTAGACGATGGCCGGAAGCGCGTCCGGTTCCCGCAGTGTCTCGATCAGCAGCAGCTGCTTGTCGTGCGGCGTAGGCCGCGCCACCGCGAACGACAGGTTGGGCCTGTCGAAGCCCGTGGCCACCCGCAGCGGCTCCCGCAGCCCGAGCCGGCGCACCACATCGGCCGCAACCCCGGGAGTCGCGGTAGCGGTGGACGCCACGATCGCGTCCGCCTCCAGGTAGCGCGCGGCGTCGGCGAGGCGGAAGTAGTCCGGCCTGAAGTCGTGCCCCCACTGCGACACGCAGTGGGCCTCGTCCACCACGAACAATCCCACGCGCGCGTTCTTCATCTGGCGCACGAAGCCGGGTGACGAGAAGCGCTCGGGCGCGACGTACAGCAGTCGCACCTCGCCCGCGGCTGCGCGCTCCACCGCCCGCGCGTTCGCCTCGAAGTCCTGCTGCGCGTTCACCAAGGCCACTCGCTCTCCTAATCCGCGCGCGCGAAGGGCGTCGACCTGGTCCTGCATCAGCGACACGAGCGGCGACACCACGACCGTCAGGTCGTCCCGCAGCAGCGCCGGGAGCTGGTAGCAGAGCGACTTGCCCGAGCCCGTGGGCATGACCACGAGCACGTCCCGCCCCGCGAGGGCGGCCTCGCACGCCTCGCGCTGCCCGGGCCGGAACTCGGGGAAGCCGAAGTACTCGTGCAGCGACCTGCCTAGATCAGTCACCTGGCGAGGGTAACCGCCGAGTCGGCGGGAGAAGAGGCGAAACGGCGCTCTGTAACGGAGCTTTTACGCACCGAGCGAAGTTGGCTCAGAGCAGCGCGCGCGAGCGCATCGGCAGCTCCTTGCCCTCCTCGAGGGCAAACTTGCCGTTGGCCGACTCGGTGTGCTCGAGCGGGTAGTCGCCCGTGAAGCAGGCGTCGCAGTGCGTCTCGCGGCCGAGGCCGATCGCCTCGTAGAGGCCGTCCACGGACAGGTAGGCGAGCGAGTCGCAGCCGAGCTCCTCGGCTATCTCCTCGACGGTCCGGCCGTGGGCCACCATCTCCTCGGTGGTCGACATGTCGATGCCGTAGTGGCAGGGATGGCGGATCGGCGGCGCGGAGATGCGCATGTGCACTTCCGACGCGCCCGCGTCGCGCAGCATCTTCACGATCTGGCGCGTGGTGTTGCCGCGCACGATCGAGTCGTCCACCACCACGATGCGCTTGCCGCCGACGATCTCCGGCAGCGGGTTGAACTTCATCCGCAGACCGTGCTTGCGCAGCTCCTGCCCGGGCTGGATGAACGTGCGCGCCACGTAGCGGTTCTTGATCAGGCCGTCGTCCTTGGGGATGCCGGAAGCGTTCGCGAAGCCGCCGGCCGCCGGGTTGCCCGAGTCGGGCACCGCGATCACGAGGTCCGCCTCCACGGGCGACTCGCGCCAGAGGATCTCGCCCATCTTCCGCCGGGACACCTGAGTCAGGCGTCCTTCGAGCTGCGTATCCGGACGCGCGAAGTAGATGTGCTCGAAAACGCAGAACGCGCGCCGCGCGCCCTTCACCACCTGGCGCACCTCGAGGCCGCGCTCGGTGATCGAGACCAGCTCGCCCGGCTCGACCTCGCGCAGCATCTTCGCGCCGATGATGTCGAAGGCGCAGCTCTCAGAGGCGACGCAGTAGCGGTCGCCGATCTGCCCGATCGCCAGCGGCCGCAGACCCGCGGGGTCGCGGAAGGCGACGACCGAGTCGCTGGTGAGCACCACCGTCGAGAACGCACCCTCGAGCTGCGGCAGCACGTCCTCCACCGCATCCTCGATCGTGTCCGCCTCATGCCCCGACAGGAGCGCGGCGATGATCTCCGAGTCGGATGTCGACGTGAACTGCACGCCCCGCTCGCGCAGCCCGAGGTGCAGCTCGAGCGCGTTGATCAGGTTGCCGTTGTGGGCGAGGGCGAGCTCGCGGCGGTCCGAGCGGTGGATCGGCTGCGAGTTCTCCCACGCGGATGAGCCGGTGGTGGAGTAGCGCACGTGACCGATCGCCATCTGGCCGCCGAGCGCCTGAAGCTTGGGCTCGTCGAAGACCTGGGAAACGAGGCCAAGGTCGCGGAGCGCCATGATGTGGCCGTCCTCTGACGTCGCGATGCCCGCCGACTCCTGGCCGCGGTGCTGAAGCGCGTATAGCGCGAAGTACGCGAGCCGTCCGACGTCCGACTCCGGCGCGTAGACGCCGAAGACGCCGCACTCGTCGCGAGGTCCATCGCGAAAAGAAATGGGCTCCGGAGGAGTCATGAGAAACGGCCGGGAAGCCCGCGCTCGTAAGCGGTTTTCGCTTCCTCGACCGGTAGGGAAAGCGTAGCAACGCCGGCAGCCAGCTCGAGCGCTTCTCCGCCAACCTCGCCGAGCCGGATCAGCCAGTCGGCGCCGCTGTTCTCCGCCAGTCCCTCGATCGCCTCGAGCGTGCCCGACACCACCACGCCGCCCGGCGCCTCGCCGAACAGTGCGGCCTCGGGTGGCGCGGAGTCGCCCAGGCGGGCGAGCAGCGGTGCAAGATCCACGCGCGCGCCCACTCCACCGGCGATGCAGCACTCGGCGAGGGCGCAGGCCAGCCCGCCATCGGAGACGTCGTGCGCCGAGCTCACCGCTCCGCCGCGCACGGCCTCGCGCACGCGCGCGAGATGCTGCGCGTGGAGCGACAGGTCCGCCCCCGGCAGCCCCTCCGAGAGCCCCCCGCGCTGCTTCTCGAGCTCGGAGCCGGCGAGCGACGGCGAGAACGGGCCGAGCAGCGCGATCTGCTCGCCCTCCTCGCGGAAGGCGGAGCCGGCCGCGCGCGACGGATCGGGCAGCTCGCCCACCATGCCCGACCACCGGCGTGGGGAAGATCGGCCCCTCCCCGCCCTCGTTGTAAAGCGACACGTTGCCGCCCACCACGGGGACCCCAAGCGCCTTGCAGGCGTCGGCCAGCCCGCGGACGGCCTCGCGTGAGCTGCCACGCGATGTGCGGCTTCTCCGGGTTGCCGAAGTTGAGGCAGTTGGTGAGGCCGAGCGGCTCGGCGCCCACGCAGGCGAGGTTGGAGGCGCACTCGAGCACGGCCTCCACGGCGCCCGCGTAGGGGTCGCACGCGACGCGGCGGCCGTTGCCGTCGATCGAGACGCCGAGGGCGCGGCTGCCGCCGTCGGGCGCCAGCGTGAGCACCGCAGCATCGGCGGCCTCGGGGCGGCGCACCGTGCGCGAGCCGACGATCGAGTCGTACTGCTCGAACGCCCAGCGCTTGCTGGCCACGTTGGAGGAGCCGAGCAGCGCGAGGAGCGTGTCGACCGGCGAAGCATCGTCAGCCAGCTGGCGCGGCGGCGGCGAGTAGATCGGCTCGGACGGCTTCTCCGGCAGCAGGTCGTACAGCGGGCAGTCGTCCACGAGCGCCTCCACCGGCATGTCGCCCACCAACTCGTCGCCCGCGAACACGCGCAGCCGCCGTGTGTCCGTGACCTCGCCGATCGGCGTGGCGCGCACCTCCCACTTCTCGCAGAGCGCGAGCACGGCGTCGAGCCGCCCCGGCTCCACCACGCACAGCATCCGCTCCTGCGACTCCGAGACCATGATCTCGAACGGCTCCATGTCGGCCTCGCGGAGCGGCACCTTCAACACGTCGATGTCGAGGCCCGACCTCGCCCTTCGAGGCCATCTCGGACGAACTGGACGACAGCCCAGCCGCCCCCAGATCCTGCAGCGACTCGAGCAGCCCCGCCTCGAGCAGTTCGAGGCAGCACTCGAGCAGCTTCGACTCCTCGAACGGGTCGCCGATCTGCACGCTCGGGCGCTTGTCCTCGTCCCCGGCGTCGAGCTCCGCGCTGGCCAGCACGGAGGCCCCGCCGATCCCGTCGCGCCCGGTCCGCGCGCCCAGCAGCACGAGCTGGTTGCCCACGCCCGCGGCCGCGCTTCGGATGAGGCGCTCGCGCGGCGCCACGCCGAGGCACATCGCGTTCACCAGGCAGTTCTGCTCGTACGGCCCCTCGAAGTAGATCTCGCCGCCCACCGTGGCCACGCCGATCGAGTTGCCGTAGTGGCCGATGCCCGCCACGGCATGCTCGAGCAGGTAGCGCGAGCGGGCGGAGTCGAGCTCGCCGAAACGCAGCGAGTCGAGGATCGCGATCGGCCGGGCGCCGATCGCGAACACGTCGCGCAGGATGCCGCCCACACCGGTGGCCGCCCCCTGGAACGGCTCGACCGCGCTCGGATGGTTGTGCGACTCGACCTTGAAGGCGACCGCGAGGCCGTCGCCCACGTCGACGGCACCCGCGTTCTCCCCCGGTCCCATCACCACGCGCTCGCCCTCCGTGGGCAGCGTGCGCAGCAGCTTCTTCGAGTGCTTGTAGGCGCAGTGCTCCGACCACATCAGCGAGAACACCGCCAGCTCGAGGTCGCCGGGCTCGCGCTCGAGCCGCTCGACGATCGCGTCGTACTCCGCGTCCGTGAGACCGAGCTCGCGGTGACGCGTGTCGGTCGCGCCCGCGCTCATGCGGGCGCGAGGGCCTCGACGTGCGAGACGAGCGACTTGAACAGCTGGCCGCCGTCGGCCGACCCGGTGAGCTCGTCGACAGCGTGCTCCGGATGCGGCATCAGTCCGAAGACGTTCTTCTGGCTGTTGGCCACGCCGGCGATGTCGCGGGCGGAGCCGTTGGGGTTCTGGCCCTCGGCGTAGCGGAGCAGCACGTGGCCGTCGGCCTCGAGCTCGTCGAGCGCCTCCTCGGGCGCGTAGTAGCGGCCGGTGGTGTGCTTGACCGGGATCGAGAGCACGTCGCCCTCGTCGCACGCGCGCGTGAAGGGTGTGTTCGGGTGCTCGACCACGACCTCCACCTGACGGCAGACGAAGCGCAGGCTGGTGTTGGGAAGCAGCGCGCCGGGCAGGAGCCCAGCCTCGCACAGCACCTGGAAGCCGTTGCAGATGCCGAGCACCGGCCCGCCGTCGAGCGCGAACTCGCGTACCGCCTCCATCACCGGGGAGAAGCGCGCGATGGCGCCCGCGCGCAGATAGTCGCCGTACGAGAAGCCGCCGGGGATCACGATCGCGTCGGCGCCGCGGAGGTCGCGGTCGCCGTGCCAGAGCAGCTCGGCGTCGGCGAAGCGCTCGCAGGCATGGAGCGCGTCGACCTCGTCGCACGACCCCGGGAAGCGGATCACGCCGAACTTCACCGCTCCACCACCAGGATCTCGTAGTCCTCGATCAGCGGGTTGGCGAGCAGCTTCTCGCACATCTCGCCGATGCGGGAGGCGTCAGGCACGTCGAGCTCCACCATCCGGCCCACCCGCACGTCCGTGACGCCCTCGAAGCCGAGCGCGGGCAAGGCGCGTTCGACAGTCTGTCCCTGCGGGTCGAGGATCCCCTCCTTGGGACGAATCAGGACCCTAGCTTTCAACCGCCTCCGCTCCGCCGTAGCCACTCATCGAAGGGCTCGCCCGTGATGCGGTCGTAGGCGTCCACGTAGAGCTCGCGCGTGCGCGCGACCACGTCCTGGGGCAGCTCCGGCGCGGGCGGCGACTTGTCCCAGCCCGAGCCCGCGGCCCAGTCGCGCACGTACTGCTTGTCGAACGACGGCTGGCCGTGCCCCGGCTCGTAGCCGTCCACCGGCCAGAAGCGCGACGAGTCCGGCGTGAGCACCTCGTCGCCGAGCACGATCGTGCCATCGGCGCGGCGGCCGAACTCGAACTTGGTGTCGGCGAGGATGATCCCGCGCTCGCGCGCGTGGTCGGCGGCCGCGGAGTAGATCGCGAGCGTGAGACGGCGGAGCTCCTCGAGCAGCTCGCGGTCGCCGAGGATCTCGGCAGCGCGGTCGAAGTCGACGTTCTCGTCGTGATCGCCGATCTCGGCCTTGGTGGCCGGCGTGAAGATCGGCTCCGGCAGCTTCTCGGACTCCCGAAGGCCGGCTGGCAGCTCGATCCCGCACACCGCGCCGCTCGCCTGGTAGTCCTTCCAGCCCGAGCCGGTGATGTACCCGCGCGCGACGCACTCGATCGGGATCATTTCGAGCCGCTCGACGAGCAGCCCGCGCCCGCTTGACCTCATCCGGCACGTCCGTGTAGGACACGAGGTGGTTCGGGCAGATGTCCTCGGTCTTGTCGAACCAGAACACCGACAGCCCGGTGAGCACCTTGCCCTTGTCGGGGATCGGGTTGGGGTGGACGACGTCGTAGGTCGAGATACGGTCGGACGCGACCATCAGCAGGTGGTCCGGACCGGCGTCATACATCTCTCGGACCTTGCCCTGCGCGATCAGGTCATGGCCCTCGAGCGTGGCGGGATCGCTCATGGGCTTGAGGCTAACAAGCGAGGCGGGCGAGTCGTCCGCCCGCGGTCCGCCGTCCGCCGCCCGCCGCCCGCAAGTTGCGGCGACTACGCCACCGCGATGACGGATGTGCCGACCGTCTTCTTGACGCCGTCGGCGCCGACCACCGTGGCGCGGGCACGCGCACGGACGCGGCCCAGACAGGCAACGAGGCGGCGCCCCGTCTTTGGTACACGCAGGCGGACCGCCGCCGAATGGGCGGCCCGGACCCGGAAGCGCCCGCTTCCCAGCCCCACGCGCCGCTTCTTGGTTACCACCGGGCGGCAGGCGATCTTCCGTGCCGTGGACAGGCGGACCGTTCCCCGGCAAACCGCTGCGGGGCCGGAAGCGACGCAGCGCAACCTGATGCGAACGGCGCCGCGGCGCCTGATCGAAATCTTCCGAGTGGCGATCTTCACACGCGGATTCGAGGACGGCCCACCTCCGGTTGAGCCACTCGGGAGCGGCTGCCAGGTGGGCGACAAGGCCGTCAGGACCTTCGACCCATCGGTGACCGGGCCGAGCAATACACCCCTCGGGGCTCGCCCTGAATATCTCCGAGGTGCAGCAGAGGGAGTCCGGCGTGAGCCCACTGCGCACGATCGCCAGCTGAGTGCCGTCTGGGGACCACACGGGACTGCCGTTGGCAGCCCTCGGGTCCCCGAACAGGCCGGTCACGTCCACCGGGCCGCTGCCGTCACCATTGACGATGACCATCCGGGACGGATCCCGGCGCGTGTATACGAGCCGGGTGCCGTCGGGCGACCAGTCGAAGCTTCCGAACGTGCCGAACCCCGAGGTGAGCTGAACCGGGCCGCTGCCGTCGGGGTTGACCGCCCAGATCTGGGTCGTACCGCTGCGGTCGCTAAGGATCGCGATTCTTCCCGTCGAAGACCAGATGGTTACCGCTATCGGTGCGCACGAAGAGGATCTGCGAGCCGTCGGGCGACCACGCTGGGGACGCGTCGCGAGTGTCGCCGCCGATTACGAGCTGCTGATGGGCGCCGTCCGGGTCGGCACTCCAGATATCGAAGTTGCGCGTGTAGAGGACCCGCCGCCCGTCCGGCGACCAGACGAGCAGACCGGCCTCCGGGCCAAAAGCCGGAAGCGGTCGGTCATCCGATCCGTCCGGATTGATGGTGTTTAGCTGCGTCTTGCTGTCGAACTCGAAGTAGGCGATGCGGCCGTTCCTGCCCGGAAAGGACGCCAGCGCGAGCGACGGCCCGCTGACCCGCACGCCAAGAGCAGGACGCAAGCAACTGCCGCACGGCCCATTGCCCAAGCGTCGCCGACCGTGCCGAACGCGTCTTCCGTAAAGGGCCGCGACCTGGGAGTGGCGATCTACGTGCCTGCGGACGTCGCGCTAGTGAATCGAGTCCAGCCGCCCCACGATCTCGTCCGCGTGCTTGACGAAGGCCGAAGGGTCGAAGATCGCGTCGAGGTCGAGCTCGGGCGCGACCCCCGCCAGCAGGTCACGGAACTCCACGCCCTCGTCCCAGGCGCGCTGCGCGTTCTCCTGGACGATGCGGTAGGCGTCGTCGCGCGACTTGCCTGACTCCACCAGGGCCAGCAGCGCTCGCTGCGAATAGAGCGCGCCGTGGGTGGCATTCAGGTTCGCGAGCATGCGGTCGGCGTGCACCGCCATCCCCTCCACCACGCGCTTGCCCAGTGACTGCGCGTAGTCGAGCAGGATGGTCGCGTCGGGCAGAGCCACCCGCTCGACCGACGAGTGCGAGATGTCGCGCTCGTGCCACAGCGCCACGTCCTCCACGCCCGCCTGCGCATAGCCGCGCAAGAGCCGTGCGATCCCGCAGATGCGCTCGCTCACGATCGGGTTGCGCTTGTGAGGCATCGCCGAGGAGCCCTTCTGGCCGGCGCGGAACGGCTCCTCCACCTCGCGCACCTCGGTGCGCTGGAGGTGCCTGATCTCGGTGCCGAAGCGTTCGAGCCCCGCGCCAGTGATCGAGATGGCGCTCAGAAGTTCGGCATGCCGGTCACGCGCCACCACCTGGGTGGAGACGTTCTCGCGCCCGAGACCCAGTCGCTCTAGCACGCGCGCCTCGAACTCCGGCCCGTTGGTGGCGTAGGTCCCCACCGCGCCCGAGAGCGCGCCCACCGACGCCTGCTCCACCGCGCGCTCGAGCCGCCGCAGATTCCGGTGCGCCTCGAACGCGAAGCCGGCGAGCTTGACCCCGAACGTGGTGGGCTCGGCGTGCACGCCGTGGGTGCGCCCCACGCAGAGCGTGTCCCGGTGCTCGCGCGCCTTCGAGATCAGAGCGTCGCGATATTCCCGCGCGCCTCCGATCAGGATCAGCCCCGCGGCGGTGAGCTGCAGCGCCAGAGCCGTGTCGAGGACGTCCGACGAGGTGAGCCCGTGATGCACCCAGCGCCCCGCCTCGCCCACCGACCCGGCCACCACGTCCACGAACGCGGCCACGTCGTGGTCGGTGATCTTCTCCCGCTCCTTCACCGCGTCGACCGTGAACGAGGCGCGATCGCGGATCGCCGCGGCGTCGTCGCCGGGCACCACGCCCATCTCCTCCAGCGCGTCGATCGCGGCCAGCTCCACCACAAGCCAGCAGTCCAGCTTGCGCTGCTCCGACCAGACGGCCCCGATCTCGGAACGTGTGTATCGCTCGATCACCCGTCGATGATCTTGGCAGCGAGGATGGCTGCGTTCCGCGCGCCGTTGATGCCCATGCAAGCCACCGGCACTCCGGGCGGCATCTGCGAAATCGCGAGCAGTGCGTCGAGCCCCCCGGCTATCGACGTCGACGAGGTGAGCGGTACGCCGATCACCGGCAGATCAGTGTGCGCCGCCACCACACCCGGCAGCGCGGCGGCCAGGCCGGCTCCCGCGATGATCACCTTGAGTCCGCGCATGCGTGCGTTCTGCGCGTAGTCCGCCACCACCTCCGGATCGCGGTGCGCGCTCATCACGCGGATCTCGAAGCGAATGCCGCGCTCCTCGAGCTCCTTGCCCGCCTTCTCCATCACCGGCATGTCGCTCTTGGAACCCATCACGATGCCCACCACCGGCGCGTCCACCTCGAGCTCGTCGAATATCTCCTCGACCTGCGCCTCTGGCGTGGGCACTCTCCCCGGTTGCTCGCTCGTCAAGCCTCCACCCTTTCCACCGCCCGCGCGGCTATGTCGTGTCTCATCTGCTTACCGTCGAACTCCACTCGCTCGGCCGCCGCGTAGGCGCGATCGCGAGCCTCGCCCGGAGTCGCGCCGATGCCGGTCACGCTCAGTACGCGCCCACCGGCCGTCACGACCTTGCCGTCCTCCTCCGCCGTGCCCGCGTGGAGCACCTCCGTCTCGAGCGCGTCGATCGCGCGCAGCCCGGTGATCTCGTCGCCCGAGGAGGACGACTCCGGATAGCCGCGCGACGCGAGCACCACCGTCACCGCCCACGCGTCCGACCACTCCATCCGCGCGCCCTCGAGGCCGCCCGGGCGCGATGCCCGATCGAGCAGCTCGAGCAGATCGGAGCGCAGGCGCGGCAGCACGGCCTGCGTCTCCGGGTCCCCGAAGCGCGCGTTGTACTCGAGCACCTTCGGCCCCTCGGCGGTCATCATCAGGCCCGCGTAGAGCACGCCGTGGAACGGCGTGCCGCGCTTGCGGAGCTCGTCCACGATCGGCTGGTGCACGGCTCGCGCCAGCACCTCCACGTGGTCCGAGCCGATGCCCGGCACCGGCGAGTAGCTGCCCATGCCGCCGGTGTTCGGTCCCTGGTCGCCGTCGAAGATGCGCTTGTAGTCCTGCGCCGGCGCCATCGGCATCGCGGTGACCCCGTCGCAGAGCGCGAGCAGCGACAACTCCTCACCGTCGAGGAACTCCTCGATCACGACCTTTGTGTCGCCGAAGCGGCGGTCCACGAAGAACGAGTCGATCGCCTCGCGCGCCTCGCGCTCGGTCTGGCAAATGATCACGCCCTTGCCCGCCGCCAGCACGTCGGCCTTGAGCACCGCCGGGTACGAAGCGCACGACACGTGCGCAAGCGCCTCCTCGCGGTCGGTGAACACGGCGTACGACGCGGTGGGGACGCCGACGTCGCGCATCAGCTCCTTCGCGTAGGCCTTCGACCCCTCGATGCGGGCGGCCGCCGCGCTCGGCCCGAAGGCCCGGATGCCCGCATCCGCCAGCTCGTCCACGATGCCCGCCACGAGCGGCGCCTCGGGGCCCGACGACCACGAAGTCCACCCGCTGCTCCACCGCCAGGGCCACGAGGCCCGGAACGTCGTCGGCGGCCACGTCGAAACAGGGCACGCGGTCGCGTGCGATGCCCGCGTTGCCCGGCGCAGCCATCAGCTCCGGCCGTTGCGGGCTGCGGAGCAGGGCACGCACGATCGCGTGCTCACGTCCACCGCCACCTACTACGAGTACGCGCACGTAAGTCCGGGGCGCCTAAAGGGCGGCGATGAAATCGTCGACCGGAATTGCCACGAGCGTCTCGTATCGAGACGTGCCACGGGACCCGAGCTCGAGCGATACGCGCGCCATCGTCTGCTCGTCGGGCGCCTCCACGATGTTCACGAAGTCGTAGCGGCCAAGCGTCGCCCACTGCGCCTTGACAGTCGCCCCGAGCTGCTCGACCTCTTTGTTCACCTCGCGGATCCGCGTGGGGTTGTTCTTGATCGTCTGAACCCCCTCAGGGGTCAGCGTGCTCAGGAGCACATAGGTAGGCATGGCCGGTCCTTTCCCGTCTGATGCGTGCAGCCGGGTTTCTCGCATCTTTTCCGGCCGGATGCAAGCCGGGGGTCTGCAGCCTTCCAATAAGGGGTACAAATTCAGCGGCAGAGGCCCACGGACGACTCGACAGGGAGGGCGCAGATGAGGAGCAGAACGATCGCCGCGGCGACCATTGGACTGGCCTTGCTCGGGGCCACGGCGCAGGCCCAGGCATCCACACTCGCGGTCGACGCCACCTGCTACCTCAGCGGCTCTCCGATCAGCGCCACCGGCACCGGCTTCACCGCCGGCGGCCCGGTGAACTTCACCTTCGACGGCCAGCTTTCCGCCAGCGGCGTGGCCGACGGCGCGGGCAACTTCACCCAGCCGCTCACCGCGCCCGCGCTCTCGGGGAACACGCACCAGCACACCTACAGCCTCGCCGCCCAGGACCAGAGCAACCCGGCGCTGGCAGCCACCACGCAGGTGAACGTGGCCGACCGCGTGGCAACGGTGTCGCCTCACCGCGCACGCCCCAAGCGCAAGGTCAAGTTCGGGATCCACGCGCTCAATCCCGGGCAGCCCGTCTACCTGCACTACATCTTCCACCGCCGGCAGCGCTTCGTGAAGCGGCTTGGAGTGGCCAAGGCGCCGTGCGGGTCGCTGACGGTCCGAAGGCGCTTCTTCCCGGTGAACCGGCCCAAGTTCGGCACCTGGACCTTCCAGTTCGACAACAGGAAGAAGTACTCGAAGCGCACGCAGCCGCAGATCCGCGGCCCGGTGCAGATCTTCCGGATCTTCAAGTAGGACGGCGGGCCCCGGCGCTCTTCGCTCTTCGGGAGGGATCGGGCGCCGGGGTCGTCGGGTCCCGCCGTCTCATAGCTGCAACCGCGCGCGCACACCGACGTTCCGGTTAAGGCGCCTGAATGGCTCAGGCCGCAGCGGTTGCGGCGGCTGGCGCCTTGCTGAACGTCAGCGCGCCGTCGGCGGCATCCACAAGCACGCGGTCGCCGGCCTGGAACTCGCCCTCGAGCAGCGCCAGCGCGAGCTTGTCCACAAGCTGCTTCTGGATCACTCGGCGCAGCGGCCGCGCGCCGTAGGTGGGGTCGTAGCCGAGGTTGCCGAGCAGCGTCCGCGCATCATCCGAGAGCTCGATCTCCACGCCGCGCTCCCGCACTCGGTCGGCCAGCTTGTCCACCTGGAGCTCGACGATCTGGCCGATCTCCTCGCGCGTGAGCTGGTGGAACTGCACGATCTCGTCGAGCCGGTTGATGAACTCGGGCTTGAACGTGGCCTGCACGCCCTCCATGCCGCCCGCGACGTTTGAGGTCATGATCAGCACGGTGTTCTTGAAGTCGACGGTGCGGCCCTGGCCGTCCGTCAGGCGGCCGTCGTCCATCACCTGGAGCAGCACGTTGAAGACGTCGCCCGCGGCCTTCTCGATCTCGTCGAGCAGCACCACCGAGTACGGTCGCCTGCGCACCGCCTCGGTGAGCTGGCCGCCCTCCTCGTAGCCGACGTAGCCGGGAGGCGCGCCCACGAGCCGGGACACGGAGTGCTTCTCCATGTACTCCGACATGTCGATGCGGATCATGGCCTGCTCCGAGTCGAACATGAACTCGGCGAGCGCCCGCGCCAGCTCGGTCTTGCCGACGCCGGTGGGGCCGAGGAAGAGGAAGGTGCCGATCGGGCGGTTGGGGTCCTGGAGTCCGGCGCGCGAGCGGCGCAAAGCGTTTGACACAGCCTCAACGGCCTCGTCCTGTCCGACCACGCGCTCGTGGAGCCGCTCCTCCATGTGAACGAGCTTCTCCACCTCGCCCTCCATGAGCTTGGACACCGGGATCCCGGTCCACTTGGCCACGACCTCGGCCACGTCCTCGTCGTCCACCTCCTCCTTGAAGAAGCGGACATCGCCGCCGCCGGCGTGCGACTCGGCCTCCTCGAGCGCGCGCTCGAGCTCGGGGATCTCGCCGTAGCGCAGCTCCGCCGCGCGCTGGAGGTCGGTGTCGCGCTCGGCGCGCTCGGCCTCGCGCTGCGCCTCGTCGAGGCGCTTCTTTACGTCGGAGATCGCGTCGATCGAGGACTTCTCCTGCTCCCACTCGGCCTTCATCGCGTCGCGCTGCTCGCGCAGCTCGGCCAGGTCGCGCTCGATCGCCTCCCGGCGCGCGACGCTCGCCTCGTCCGACTCCTTGGACAGCGCCTGCAGCTCGATCTCGAGCTGCATGATGCGCCGCTCCACCTCGTCGATCTCCACCGGCATCGAGTCGATCTCGATGCGCAGGCGCGAGGCGGCCTCGTCGATCAGGTCGATCGCCTTGTCGGGCAGGAAGCGATCGGCGATGTAGCGGTTGGAAAGGAGCGCCGCGGCGACGATGGCCGAGTCCTGGATGCGCACCTGGTGGTGCACCTCGTAGCGCTCCTTGAGCCCGCGCAGGATCGCGATCGTGTCCTCCACGCTCGGCTCCTCCACCATCACGGGCTGGAAGCGGCGCTCGAGCGCGGCGTCCTTCTCGATGTGCTTGCGGTACTCGTCGAGCGTGGTGGCGCCGACGGCGCGCAGCTCCCCGCGCGCGAGCATCGGCTTCAGAAGATTGGCGGCGTCCACGGCGCCCTCGGCGGCGCCGGCGCCGACGATCGTGTGCAGCTCGTCGAGGAACAGGATGATCTGGCCCTCGGCCTCGGACACCTCCTTGAGGACGGCCTTGAGCCGGTCCTCGAACTCGCCGCGGTACTTGGCGCCAGCGATCAGCGCGCCGATGTCGAGCGCGATCACGCGCCGGTCGCGCAGCGACTCGGGTACGTCGCCGTCCACGATGCGCTGTGCGAGTCCCTCGACGATGGCCGTCTTGCCCACGCCCGGCTCGCCGATCAGCACCGGGTTGTTCTTGGTGCGCCGGGACAGCACCTGGATCACGCGCCGGATCTCGTCGTCGCGCCCGATCACCGGATCGAGCTTGCCGTCCTCCGCCGCCTTCGTGAGATCGCGGCCGTAGCGCTCGAGCGCCTGGTACTTGTCCTCGGGGTTCTGGTCGGTCACGCGGTGCGGGCCACGGACCTGCGCCACGGCGCCGGCGAGCTGGTCGCGCGATGCCTGAAGATCGATGTTGGGATCCCCCGAGAGGGCCAGCAGCAGGTGCTCGGTGGACACGTACTCGTCACCCAGCTCGCGCGCCTCGTCGTCGGCGCGCTTGACCACCTCCGCCATCGCGCCGCCGAGCTCCGGCACGGCCGTGGCGTCGCCGGTGACTACGGGGAAGTTGTCGAGCTGCTCGTTTGCACGTGCGCGAACCGCCTCCGGGTCCACGCCCAGGCGTTTCAGCACCGGCACGACGATGCCGCCCTCCTGCTCAAGCAGCGCCAGCAGCAGGTGAACGGGCGCCACCTGCGGGTTCCGGCGCGTGCCGGCGAGCCGCTGCGCGGCCTGGAGGGCCTCCTGGGACTTGATTGTGAAGCGATCTATCTGCATGACTCAGCTCTCAGTTCTCAGTTCCTAGTTCCTAGGGCTCGTTCGCCTAATCGGGATTCGCACGCCCTCGCCCTTCGGCACGAGCGCGTTTCCGGGCGGCTCGTAGGGCACGAGCTCGAAGCGGAACGAGCGCTGGATGCGCTCGATCTCGGAGCGCATCTGCTGCTCCATCCGCTCGGCCTCGCGCTGGATGCGCTGCATGCGCTCGCCCATCCGCGCCATCTCACGCTCGAGCTCGAACACGCGCTCGACGCCGGCCAGGTTCATCCCCATCTCCGAGGTCAGCTCCTGGATCCGGCGCAGCCGGTCCACGTCCTCCTGTGAGTACAGCCGGGTGTTCCCGCTCGAACGCTTGGGCGTGATCAGCCCACGCGTCTCGTAGATGCGCAGCGTCTGCGGGTGCATGCCCGCCAGCTCCGCGGCCACCGAGATCATGTAGACGCCGCGCCGCGGGTCGAGCTGCTCGCCGTCGCCTTCGGCCTTCTTCCTGGCCACCGCCTACCTCCTTTCCCCGAAGAGCCGCTCGCGCGGATTGCCGTTCATCACCGACGCGAGGTCGTCCACCGCCTGCTTCTGCTCCTTGCTGAGCGAGCGCGGCACGTCGATCGTGAGCCTGTAGTGGATGTCTCCGCGGCCCTTGCCGTTCAGCTTGGCCGGGCCCTCGCCGCGCAGCCGCTGCACGGTGCCGTGCTGGGTGCCGGCGGGCACCCGGATGCGCTTGGTGCCGGACAGCGTCGGCACATCGACCGTCGCGCCGCGGATGGCCTCCGGGATCGTGATCGGCACGTCCACCTCGAGGTTGTCGCCCTTGCGGCGGAACACCGGGGAGTCGCCCACGCGCGTGATCACATAGAGGTCGCCGGACGGCCCCCCACGGCGACCCGGCTCGCCCTTGCCGGCGAGCCGCACGCGGCTGCCGTCCTTCACGCCCGCGGGGATGTTCACCCGGTAGCGCTTCACCTGCATGGTCTGGCCGCGGCCGTGACAGGTCGGGCACGGGTCCGTGATCTGGGTGCCCGTGCCGCCGCACAGCGAGCACGGCTGCGAGATCGAGAACAGGCCCTGGCCCTGCGACTCGATACCACGGCCCTGGCAGCGCGGGCACACCTGCGGCGTGGTGCCCGGCTTTGCTCCGGTGCCATGGCAGGTGGGACAGGACGCCGGCACCTGAGCGGTCACCGGCACCTGCGCCCCCTCCATCGCCTGCTCGAACGAGATGTGCACTTCCGTCTCGAGGTCGCGGCCGCGCTCGGGCCCTGGCCGGCGAGCGCCTCCGCCGCCTCCGCCCCCGAACAGGTCGGAGAGGATGTCGCCGATTCCGCCGAAGCCGGGGCCTCCCGCGCCGCCAGTCCGGAATGCGCCCGGGTCGAAACCGCCGCCGAAGATCCCGCCGCCCTGGTCGTACTGCTTGCGCTTCTCCGGGTCGGACAGGATGTCGTTGGCCTGCTGGATGTCCTTGAAGCGCTCCTCGGCCTGCGCGTCACCCGGGTTCTTGTCCGGGTGGTACTGCCGCGCAAGCTTGCGGTAGGCCTTCTTGATCTCGTCGGCTGAGGCCTTCTTGTCGACCCCGAGGGTCTTGTACGGGTCCTTCGGAGGCGCCATGGCTAGGCGCTCACGATCACTCGCGCTGGGCGAAGGACCGTGTCGTTCAGGCGGTAGCCCTTCTCGACCACGTCCATGACGATGCCGGGGTGCGTGCCATCGGGCGCCGGCCGCGTGGACAGCGCCTCGTGCACGGTGGGATCGAATGGCTCGCCCACCGGATCGAAGGACTCGACGCCGCTGCGCTCGAGCACGCCCACGAGATCCGCGCGCACCAGGCGCACGCCCTCGACCACGGACGCCTCGTCGCCGTTCTCGCCACCCGCGGTCGCGAGCGCGCGCTCCAGGTTGTCGAGCACCGGCAGCAGCTCGCGGACGAGCCCGGCCTTGGCCCGCTCGCCCGCGGTGGCGGCATCCTTCGCCGCCCGCTTCCGGTAGTTCTCGAAGTCCGCCTGAGTGCGCTGAGCGAGCTCGAGGTACTTGTCGCGTTCCGCGACAAGGTCCGACTCAGGTTCTGTGGCCTGTGGCCTCTGGCCTGTGGCCTCAGTTGCCTCGAGCATCTCCCGCTCGGCGGCGGGGTCCTGCTCTCCGGCAGGCTCCCCGCCCTCGGGCTGCTGGGTTACTGGACGCTCGTCGATCACTTGTCGCTCTCACCGTCCACGACCTCGGCGTCCACGACCTCCTCCTCGTCCTCAGACGAAGAGCCGGTGGCCGCGGCCGAGCCGTCCGCGCCGTTGGCGCCGTCGCCCTGCTGGGCCTGCGCCGCCGCCGCGTACATCTGCTCGGACACCTTGTGGAACGCCTCCTGCAGCGCCTGCGTCTTGGCGTTGATCTCCGCAACGTCCTCGGACTCGAGGGTGTCGCGCACGTCCTTGATGGCCGCCTCGATCTGCTCCGTGGAGGCGGAATCCACGGAGTCGCCCATCTCCCCGAGCTGGCGCTCGGCCTGGTAGGCGGCGTTCTCGGCCGTGTTGCGCGCCTCCACCAGCTCGCGCTGGCGACGATCGTCCTCGGCGTGCGACTCGGCGTCGGACACCATCCGCTGGACCTCCTCGTCGGAGAGCCCGGAGCCGGAGCGGATCTCGATCTTCTGCTCCTTGCCGGTGCCGAGGTCCTTGGCGGACACGTTGAGGATGCCGTTGGCGTCGATGTCGAAGCCGACCTCGATCTGCGGGATGCCGCGCGGCGCCGGCGGAATGCCGGTGAGCTGGAACTTGCCGAGTGACTTGTTGTAGCTCGCCATCTCGCGCTCGCCCTGCAGCACGTGCACTTCCACGCTCGGCTGGTTGTCCTCAGCCGTGGAGAAGATCTCCGACTTGCGCGTGGGGATAGTGGTGTTGCGCTCGATGAGCTTGGTCATCACGCCGCCCTTGGTCTCGATGCCGAGGGTGAGCGGGGTGACGTCCAGCAGCAGCACGTCCTTCACGTCGCCCGCGAGCACGCCCGCCTGAATCGCGGCGCCTACCGCCACGACCTCGTCCGGGTTGACGCCCTTGTGCGGGTCCTTGCCAGTGAGCTGCTTGACCTTCTCCTGCACGGCCGGCATGCGGGTCATGCCGCCGACCAGCACGATGTGGTCGATCGAGTCGCCGGTTACGCCCGCGTCGTCCATCGCCTGCTTGGTCGGGCCGACGACCCGGTCGAGCAGGTTGGCCGTCAGCTCGTTGAGCTTCGAGCGCGACAGGCGCGTGTCGAGGTGCTTCGGGCCGGACTGGTCGGCCGTGATGAACGGCAGGTTGATCTGCGTCTCCTGCGTGGTCGAGAGCTCGACCTTGGCCTTCTCGGCCGCCTCGTAGAGACGCTGGAGAGCCATCTTGTCCTGGGACAGGTCGATGCCCTGCGAAGCCTTGAACTCGCCGACCATCCAGTCGACGATCGCCTTGTCGAAGTTGTCGCCGCCGAGGTGGTTGTCACCCGCGGTTGCCTTCACCTCGAACACGCCGTCGCCGATCTCCAGCACGGACACGTCGAACGTGCCGCCGCCGAGGTCGAAGACGAGGATCGTCTGGTCTGACTCCTTGTCGAGCCCGTACGCGAGCGATGCCGCGGTGGGCTCGTTGATGATGCGCTTGACGTCGAGGCCGGCGATCTTGCCGGCGTCCTTGGTGGCCTGGCGCTGGTCGTCGTTGAAGTAGGCCGGGACGGTGATCACCGCGCTGTCGACCGTGTCGCCGAGGTACGCCTCAGCGTCGGTCTTCAGCTTCTGGAGGATCATCGCGCTGATCTCCGGCGGCGAGTACTCCTTGCCACCCGCGCTCACTCGCGCGTCCCCGTTGGGACCGCTGACGACGGTGAAGGGGACGATCTTCTCCTCCTCCTTGACCTCGCTCTCCTTGCGGCCCATGAAGCGCTTGATCGAGAACACGGTGTTCTCGGGGTTGGTGACCGCCTGGCGCTTGGCGACCGTGCCGACAAGGCGCTCGCCGCTGGATGTGAACGCCACCACGGACGGCGTCGTGCGCGCGCCCTCGGCGTTCTCGATCACGCGCGGCTCGCCGCCTTCGAGCACGGCCATGCACGAGTTGGTCGTGCCAAGATCGATGCCGATTGTCTTTGCCATCTGGTTACTTCCTCCTGTCGGAAAAAATCTAAGCGGATGTATAGCAAGTTTGGGCTCGAGCGCCCAGGGGTGACTGGTGACTGGTGACTGGCATTTGCCGCTCGCCACCAGTCACGAGTCACCAGTCACCTATCCCTCTGGCAGCGGCCGCGGAGGGCGGAAGCGGGGAAAGACCTCGACGCCAATAATCGCCACCATGATCAGTCCGGCCCCGAACCAGTTGAGCGGGGTAAGGCGGTCGCCGTGGAGGTAGCCGAAGAGGCCGGCGAAGGCCGGCTCGGAGGTGAGGATGAGCGCCGTGCGGGCCGGCGACGCGTGCTGCTGCGCGTAGCTCTGGACGAAGAAGCCGAGCGCGCTCGCGATCAGCACGGTGACGACGAGGGCCGACCAGACGGTGCCGCCGCGCGGCACCTCGAGGTCGCCCGCCGCGGCGCCGGCTACGAGGCAGGTGAGGCCGACCGTGCCGAGTTGCACCGCCAGCAGCGCGCCGAGATGGTGGCCGCGCACTCCGCGCGAGGTGGCGAGGATGTGGGCGGCCAGGGAGACGGCGCAGATGAGCGCCAGAGCGTCGCCCTCGTGAAGGCCATTCGTGCCCGACAACAGGTAGAGCCCGAGCGCCGCCACGCCCGCGGGCAGCCACGCCGGCGGCCCCACCCGCTCGCGTAGAACGAGCGCGCCGAGCACGGGCGTGAGCACCACGAACAGCCCGGTGATGAAGCCGGTGTTGGACGCCCTCGTGTGCTGGAGGGCGAAGGTCTGGAACAGGTAGCCGCCGGTGAGGAACACGCCCATCAGCAGACCGACCCGCCAGCCGTCGCGAGAGAGGGCCCGCAGCGGCCGCCAGAAGATTGCCGCCACGAGGAGGGCGGCCGCCGTGAAGCGGTAGCCGAGGAACGCAAGCACGGGCAACCGCTCGACGGCGTTCTGCACCATCACGAAGGTGAGGCCCCACACGGCCGCGATGCCGATGAGCGCCGCCTCGGCGGCGTGCCGGCGGCTCACGACTTCTTCGCGGAGCGGCGACGGGCCTTGCCGTAGGGGCACATGCGCAGAAGCGGGCACTCGTCGCAGCGAGGGTCGCGCGCCGAGCAGGTGCGGCGGCCATGACGGATCAGGCCCACGTGCACCTCGTATGCCTCATCCGCATCGTCGCCCACGAGCCGGAGCATCTCGTCGTGTGCCTCGTCGAAGGAGGCCTTGGGCCGGAACAGCCCCAGCCGCGTGCCCACGCGGTACACGTGCGTATCCACGGGCACGTCGGGGCGGCCGAAGGAGAACAGCAGCACGCACGCCGCGGTCTTGCGCCCCACTCCGGGCAGTTCGCAGAGCTCCTGGCGGGCCTGGTCGAGCGGTTCGTCGGCCAGGCGCGAGAGGTCGTCGTCGCCGATCGCGCGCAGGATCTTCTGGATCCGTCCCGCCTTCACGCGCGAGATGCCGCCGGGGCGGATGGCTTCCTCGACATCGTCCTCGTCGGCATCGCGCACCTCGGCCCAGCTCGAGAAGCGCTCGCGCAGGCGCGCGTAGGCCACGTCGCGGTTGCGGTCGTTCGTGTTCTGCGACAGCACCGTGAGGATCAGCTCGTCCACCGGCGCATGGTGCGGGTGCGGGTGCGGCCGCCCGTACGCCTCCCGCAGCCGATCGCGAATGGCGCGCAGCTTCCTCCGCTCTGCAGGCTTCCACTCGCTCACGGCGGAGAAGTTAGTTCTGCGCTCTAATGCGTGCGTGGCCGTGACCGACAACCGGGCCGACGTGGCGGGTGTCGAGATCTTCTGGCGCGAAGCCCCGGCTCAGGCGGAGCGTGCGCCGATCCTGTACGTGCACGGCAGCCCGGGCAACTCGGACGACTGGCTCGAGTTCCTCGAGCGCACCGGTGGCCTGGGTCCGGACCTCCCCGGCTTCGGCCGCTCGGGCAAACCCGCCCACTTCCAGTACTCGATCGAGGGCTACGCACACGCGCTGGAGGGGTTCCTCGCGCAGCGCGAGGTGGACCGTTACTCGCTGGTGGTGCACGACTGGGGAGCGGTCGGTCTCGCGCTCGCCCAGCACGCGCCCGAGCGCCTGGAGCGACTGGTGATCATCGATGCCGTGCCGCTCGTGGCCGGCTATCGCTGGCACCGGCTCGCGCGCATCTGGCGCACGCCGCTCGCGGGCGAGTTGTTCATGGGTCTGAGCACTCGCTGGGCGTTCAAGCTCCTGGCACGTGAGGGCCTGGCGCAGCCGCCGTCCGATGAGCTGATCGACAGCGTCTGGAATCACTTCGACCACGGAACGCAGCGCGCGATCCTCAAGCTCTACCGCTCCGCCCCGCCGTCGGTGCTCGAGCGCGCGGGCGACCGGCTCGGCGAGCTCCGCTGTCCCGCGCTCGTCCTGTGGGGAGAGGACGATCCGTACGTGGGTGCGGAGTTCGCTTCCCGGTTCGGGGATGCGCTGGGCGGGGATACTCGTGTGGAGGTCCTACCGGGCGTTCGCCACTGGCCGTGGGTCGACGATCCCAGCGTGATCGACACCGTGGCGGACTTCCTCCTCAGCTGATGGCCACCGCCGAGTCCACACGCTTGCGGCCACGGCCGGTCGGGCGCGACCGCGCCGACGGCGCCTGGCGCATCGCGCCGCTGCTCGCGGCCGCCCTCGCGGGCGCCGTCTATCTGCTCACAGCACCCAAGACCGGCGATCTGGCGGCGCACGTGTTCCGGTCGGACCTCTTCGGGCGCCACGGCTTCACCGTGTGGAACGGCGACTGGTACGGCGGCCACCACACGCCCGCGTACAGCGTCCTGTTCCCGCCCCTGGCCTGGCTGGTGGGCCCGGCGGTGGCGGGAGTGCTCGCGGCAATGGTGGCCGCCGCGGCATTCGAGCCGCTCGCCCGCAGGCACTTCGGACCGGCGGCGCGCTGGGGCTCGCTGTGGTTCGGAGCCGCCACCTCCACGATGCTCTTCACGGGCAGGTTGCCGTACGCGATGGGCGTGGCGCTGGGCCTGTGCTCCCTGCTAGCGCTTCAGCGCGGGCGCAGGGTGATCGCGGTGCTGCTCGCCATCCTCTGCCCGCTCGGGAGCCCGGTGGCGGGCGCGTTCCTGGCGCTCGCCGCCGTGGCCGTTCTGCTCACCACTGGGCGCGAGTACCGGCGGGGCTCGCTGCTCGTGGCCGTGGCTGGGACGTTGCCCACGATCCTGCTCGTGGCCGCGTTCCCCGAGGGCGGGCACCAGCCGTACGCAATCCTCGCGTTCCTGCCCGTGCTCGTGTCCACCGCGGCGTTCGTCCTGCTGATGCCGCGCGAGGAGCGCACGCTGCGGCTGGGCGCGCTGATCTACGGCGCGGTGGCGATCGTGGCGTACGTGGCGCCGACGCCCTTGGGTGGCAACGCGTCGCGGCTGGGGGAGCTGTTCGCGGGTCCGGTGGCGCTCTGTGCCCTGCTCGGCCTCCGGCGCGGGTGGGCGCGTCCGCTGACGATGGCCGCTCTGCTCGTGCCGCTCGCGTTCTGGCAGCTGTCCGCCCCGGTGCGGGCGGTGATGAACGGCGAGGACGATCAGTCGCGCTACCGCGCCTACTACCGCCCGCTCGTGGACTTTCTCGAGGACAACAAGCAGCCGCCCGGGCGTGTGGAGGTGGTGTTCACCGACGCCCATTGGGAGACCGCGGATCTCGCGATCCACGAGCCGATCGCGCGCGGCTGGGAGCGTCAGCTCGACATCGGCCGCAACTCGCTCTTCTACGACGGGACGCTGAACGCGCGCACCTACCGACAGTGGCTCACGGATAACGCGGTGCGCTGGGTGGCGCTCCCGGACACCCGCCTCGACTACAGCGGCAGGCAGGAGGCCGCCCTGGTGGCTCGCGGGCTTCCCTATCTGAAGCCGCGCTGGGCCTCGCCGCACTGGCGCGTATACGAGGTCACGAGCCCGCATTCCCTGGTCACTCCGGAGGGGACCGCAGACATCAGTGCCCAGTCGTTCGGGGCCGAACAGGTGAGGCTCATGGTGGCGCGCCCTGGCAGCGCGCTGGTGCGCGTGCGCTGGACTCCGTACTGGGTGGCCAACGGCGCCTGCGTGCAACGCGCGGGCGACTGGACCCGCATCACCACGAGGCGTACCGGGATCGTCCGCCTGCGAATCGATTTCTCGCTCTGGAGGCTGGTCGAGCGCGGAAAAAGGTGTGCCTAGCCGTACCGGCAGGTCCGTGGCGAGGTCGTTAAGCTCCTGTGATGGCCCGCGTACGGCGAACTGTCATGAGGATCCTGCCGAACGGGCCTCTGGACGCGATCCGGCAGCTGCTGCTGTTCGGCGGCGCTTACTACCTCTATCGCATCGTCCGCGGCGTGGTGGATGGGCAGGTAACCGCCGCCTTCGCGCACGCGCGCGGGATCGTGAGCCTCGAACGCGGCCTGCACCTGTTCTTCGAGCCGAGCGTGCAGACCTGGACGGTCGGCAAGGGCTGGCTGATCCACGTGGCGGACTTCACCTACGTGAACGCGCATTTCGTCATCACCACCGCGTTCCTGGTGTGGCTCTACTTCTGGCGCAACGAGGCGTTCTACTTCGTGCGGAACATGTTCATGGTCGCGATGGGCATGGCGCTCGTGCTCTACGTGCTCTACCCGACCGCGCCGCCGCGCTTCATGCCAGAGTGGGGATTCACGGACACCGTCAGCGACTTCTTCGGCCAGGGTGCCTCACACAGCGCGAGCGTGCTGTACAACCCCTACGCCGCCATGCCGAGCATGCACGTGGCGTTCGCCCTGATGATCGGGGTCACCGGGCTGCGGCTCGTCAAGTGGCGACCGGGCCGGGTGTTCTGGACGGTGTATCCGCTCTTCATCACCTTCGTTGTGATCGTCACCGGAAATCACTTCTGGCTGGATGCCGCCGTCGGAGCGGTCGTGGCGACTGCCTCCGCCTACGTCTCCGCGGTGCTCGCCCGGGCACGACCTGAAGCCTGGGCGTTCGCCGGAGCCACCGCTTGACGACAGATCCCGGGGACACCACGGGCTCGGTTACGGGGGATCGGCGCCGGGCCGGCAGGGGAGGGAGGCGCAGGAACGGCGAGCCGCTGAAGGCCTCGGAGATGCGCAACCTGGCGCGCGACCGCCTGATCGAGTCCCGCCTGACGCCCAATGCGATCTCGCTCACCGGTCTCGTGCTCAACGTGGCGGCGGCGGTGCTGATCACCCAGCGGCTGTTCTTCCTCGCGGGCATCACCTTCATCGTGGGCTCGGTGATGGACACGCTCGACGGGCGCTACTCGCGCATGTCCGGCAAGGGCACTCCCTTCGGTGCCTTCCTCGACTCAACGCTCGACCGTGCCGAGGAGGGCATCGTGCTCACCGCGGTGGCGGCCTACTTCGCCAAGTACAAGCAGGACGACCTGGCGGTGGCGGCCGTGGTGATCAGCGTGCTCGGCTCCCTGCTCGTGAGCTACACGCGAGCCCGCGCAGAGGCGCTCGGCGTGGAGTGCAAGGTGGGTGTGGCGAATCGCGCGGTGCGAGTCGTCATCCTGTCAATAGGCTTGGTGTTTGCGCGTGGCGCGGGATTAGGCGATTTCTCCCTGCTCAAGCCCGCTATCTACGCGCTCGCAGTGCTTACAAGCTTTACCGTTCTTCAGCGGGTGTTCCACGTTAGGAGCGAGCTGAACCGGTCGCAGGCCGCGTAACCTCGAGCGGCGGCCGGAGTTCGATAACCCTGCGCGGTCCCTGTACCTGGGGCCCACACGCAGACCTCAGGAGGGCTCAGAACTTTGACTGACAACGGAACCACTGACGGCGCTTCGCGCTATCAGGGCGAGAAGGTCCGGGTGGCGATCGTCGGCGTAGGCAACTGCGCTTCTGCATTCGTGCAGGGCGTTCAGTACTACAAGGACGCGGACCCGAAGCAGCGGGTCCCCGGCCTGATGCACGTCGACCTCGGCGGCTATCACGTGAGCGACATCGAGTTCACCGCCGCCTTCGACATCGACAAGGAGAAGGTCGGCAAGGACCTCTCCAAGGCGATCTGGTCCGGCCAGAACAACACGATCAAGTTCGCCGACGTCCCCAACCTCGGCGTCGAGGTGCAGCGCGGTATGACGCACGACGGCCTTGGCAAGTACCTCAAGGAGAAGATCCAGAAGGCGCCAGGGGAGACGGCCGACATCGTGTCGATCCTCAAGGAGACCAAGACCGACGTGGTCGTGTCCTACCTGCCGGTGGGCTCCGAGCAGGCCACCAAGTGGTACGTGGAGCAGGTGCTCGAGGCGGGCTGCGGCTTCGTCAACTGCATCCCGGTGTTCATCGCCCAGGAGGACTACTGGGCCAAGCGCTTCAAGAAGGCCGGGCTGCCGATCGTCGGCGACGACATCAAGTCGCAGGTCGGCGCCACGATCGTCCACCGCCAGCTCGCGCGGCTGTTCGCCGACCGAGGCGTGAGCATGTCGCGCACGTCACAGCTCAACGTGGGCGGAAACATGGACTTCTACAACATGCTCGAGCGCGAGCGCCTGGAGTCCAAGAAGATCTCGAAGACGCAGGCCGTCACATCGATCATGGATCACCAGCTGCCGGCCGACGACGTCCACGTCGGACCGTCGGACTACGTGCCGTGGCTGACCGACCGCAAGTGGGCGCACATCCGCATCGAGGGCGAGGCCTTCGGTGACGTGCCGCTCAACATCGAGCTCAAGCTCGAGGTGTGGGACTCGCCGAACTCCGCCGGTATCGTGATCGACGCCGTGCGCTGCTGCAAGCTCGCGCTGAACAACGGCCTCAGCGGTCCGCTCGAGGCGCCCAGCTCGTACCTCATGAAGTCCCCGCCGGTGCAGGTGCCGGACTCCGTCGCACGCGACAACACCGAGAAGTTCATCGCCAAGTACTCCGGCGCACCCAAGCTGCCGGGCCGGGCGAAGGTGAAGGCTAAGAAAGCAAAGGCGTAGGGACGTAAGCGGTAGGCAGTAGGCAGAGCGCGGGGCCCCGGCCCCGCGCTCTGTGTTGTGGATGCAGGTGCTGGGGGCTGATACCGGGCTCGCAGTGAGCCGCTTGCGGCAAGTGCCCTGGGCTGGCCAAGCGACTGGCCGCGGCTGTGGGGCTGGGCGGCCCGACACCGGGGTCACCGGACCGCCTGCCCCGGAGGACGGCTTCGTGGTGTTCGACGCCGAGTGCAGCGAGTGTGGCCGGCGCCCGAAGGCCACGACCTGCTCCTGCAGACAGGAACAAGCAAGCTGTTGGACTGAGCCCTGCGGACTATCCTGCGGCCGGTGCCGCAGGACCGCTTCTCCATCGCCCAGGTGACCCCTTACGCCTGGGAGCAGCACCATGAGGTGAACGCGTACGTGGAACGCGTCTCGGACGAGCTCTGCAGGCGCGGGCACCGGGTGGTGGTGATCGCGCCGTCTGACTCGCGCGAGCTGATACGCGAGGGGCGGCAGACCGTGAAGCGGCTGGCGAGCGACCCCGACGCCGTGTACGCCGGCGAGGGCTGCGCCCAGGTGATCGCGGTGGGGCAGAGCCTGCCGTTCCCGCCCACGCGGCGGGGTGCGGCAGTGTCGCTGCCGCTGGATGTGTCGCGGACGATCGAGGAGCTGCTCGACCGCGCGCAGTTCGACTTCGTGCACGTGCACGAGCCGTTCGCGCCAAGCGCGTCGTCGGCCGCGCTGCGCCACTCGCGAGCGCTCAACGTCGGCACCTTCCACGCGCCCGCCGAGCGAGTGCTGTCCACGCAGTTCGCGCGCCGGCTGGTGGAGCTGCTGTTCGGCCGCCTCGACGGGCGCACCGCGAGCTTCGGGGTGACGCGCGACCTGCTGGGGCGCTTCTTCCCCGGCGACTACCCGGTGATCTCGCCGGGCGCCGATGTGATCGAGCGGCGGCCGGATGACGGACCGCTGGAGATCCTGTTCTGCCTCGAGGAGGAGCGCTCCGCGCTGCGCGTGTTCCTGCGTGCGCTACGCAAGCTGCCGCGAGACCTGCCGTGGCGGGCCACCGTGTGGTCGCGCGTGCAGGCGCTCGAGCCGGCGGTGCCGCTGTCGCGTGCGCTGCACGAGCGCGTGCGCTTCTGCGGGCCGGCCGATGGCTCGGAGGCCCACTTCCTCGCCGGCTCCCAGATAGCCGTGGCCGCCTCAGCCGGCGTCTCGCCCGCGCCTCAGCACCTGCTGCGCGCCGTGGCGGGTGGCGCCGTGCCGGTGGCGTCGCGGCTGCCCGTGTACGAGGAGGTGCTCGCCGACGGCGAGCGCGGCCTGCTGTTCGAGCCGCGCGACTCCCTGACGCTGGCCTCGCAGCTCGAGCGGCTGATCTCCGATCAGGGTCTCCGGGAGCGCCTGCACAGCAGTTGTGCCGAGGCGCGCCGCTCGCTCACTTGGGAGTCCACCGCCGATGCGATCGAGAAGGTCTACCGCACCATCGCGGCGCGCCGGCATGACCCGGACGGCAAGCCGGCCGTGCGCAAGCGGCTCGGCTCGAAGGACTTCATCCACGTGGATCTGCACATGCACACCGACCATTCGCCGGATTGCGCGACCTCGGTCGACACGCTGCTCGACTCCGCCAAGCGCGCCGGCCTGGGCGCGATCGCGATCACCGATCACAACGAGGTGTCGGGCGCCCTGGAAGCCCGCGAGCGCGCGAACGGGATCAAGGTGATCGTGGCCGAGGAGGTGAAGACCGCCGATCAGGGCGAGGTGATCGGCCTCTTCATCGAGGAGAAGATCCCGCGCGGACTCAGCCTGGAGGAGACGATCGCCGAGATCCGGCGCCAGGGCGGCCTCGTGTACGTGCCGCATCCGTTCGACCGCATGCATGCGGTGCCCGACTACGAGCACCTGCTGAAGGTGGTGGAGGACATCGACGCGATCGAGGTGTTCAACCCGCGCGTGGCGTTCTCCGCGTTCAACGAGGAGGCCGCGCGATTCGCCGCCAAGTACAGGATCGTGGCCGGCGCCGGGTCGGACAGTCACGTGGCGCAGGGGCTGGGCTCCGTGAAGATCAGGATGCGCGACTTCGACGGAGCGGAGGAGTTTCTCGAGTCGCTCCGGGACGCCGACATCGTGCGCAAGAAGCAGAGCCTGCTGTACGTGCAGGCGCTCAAGTTCATCCAGACGAAGACGCGCCAGCCGGCTCGCAAGAGAGGCAACAAGTGATGCAGGCAAAAGGACAGGGGCGCGCCCCGTCAAAGACCCAACCGCGAGTGCCGGCCACTGACGACGAGATCAGAGAGAAGTACCTGGAGCGCGCCATCCGTGAGCTCAACCAGCTCACGCGCGAGGTGCAGTCGTGCTCGCATTGCCCGCGGGGCAATCTGATGCCCGTCCTCGGCTCAGGCCATCCGCAGGCCGACGTGTTCCTGCTCAAGTTCGCGCCGATGCCGGCGGAGATCGAGGAGGGCGTGGCCTTCTACGGGCGCTCCGGCAGCGCGCTGATGAAGAGCTTCAAGCGGCTCGGGATCGATCCGCTCGCGGTGTACGGCACGCTGCTGATCAAGTGTCCGGTTCCCGACACCGACGACTCGGCGCCGGAGTGCCGTGCCCGCGTGCTCGACGAGCTGGCCATCGTGCAGCCCCGCATCGTCGTGGTGATGGGCGAGCACGCGCTCGAGGAGCTGAACGAGCTGGGCGTTCCCCTCGGCAGGGAGATCGAGCCGAAATTCGGCGAGGTCCAAAAGCTCACTCCCACCTGCGAGGCCCTCTATGTGCCGGACATCGACCAGGCGCTGGACGAAGAGGGCGCGAAGCGGAACTTCTGGAAAGCGTTCCGCCAGCTCGGCGACTGGTACGCGGATCTACCGCCGTATTAGGTCACAGGCGTAAGCTCTTCTCAGTCGAGAGAGGAGGCGTTGTGGCCAACGTACTGGTCGTTGCCAATCGCACTGCGGAGTCTCCCGAGCTGGTCGACGCGCTCCGTGAGCGCGCCGCTCAGGGGGACGCGACCTTCACGCTCCTCGTCCCGTCCACGCCTCATGGCGTGGCGTGGGCCGCCGACATGCACTCCGGCGGCTCCGAGGCGGAGGGGCACATGCAGAACGCGGTCGAGCGGATGCGCTCCGCTGGGCTGGACGTGAAAGACGGGAAGGTGGGGGACCCGGACCCGATCGCCGCCGTACAGGACGAGGTGAACTTCGCGAGCTACGACGAGATCGTGGTGTCCACCCTGCCCGGAGGGATCTCCAAGTGGCTCAAGCTCGACCTCCCGCACCGGGTGGAGCGCACCACGGGACTGCCGACCACCCACGTAATCGCGCACGAGGCTAAGGTTCCGTCCGGCTGATGGACCTCGAAGAGCACAGTCTCGACCCCGTGATCGAGCGCAACTGCGCCGAGTGCGGCGCCAAGCTCACGAAGGCTGAGATCGAAGCCTCGCTCGATGCGGGCGGGCCCTACCTGTGCTCCGTGCATGCTGCAGAGGAGGTCCCCCTAGAGGACGAGGACCAGCCCGAGTAGGGTCCTGGCTCAGGCCGCTTCGGCCGAGCCGCTGAGGTGCGCCTCGAGCGCGTCCACGCACGCCGGATCGAACTGCGTGCCCGCCCCGCGCTGCAGCTCCTCGAGCGCCGTCTCAGCGCTCACGCTTTCGCGGTACGAGCGCCGGCTCGTCATCGACGCGAAGGCATCGGCCACGTGAATGATGCGCGAGCCGAGCGGGATGGCCTCGCCGCGGAGCCCGTCGGGGTAGCCGCTGCCGTCCCAGTTCTCGTGTGAGTGCCTGATCCAGGCCACGGCGGGGCCGAGTCCGTCGACCCTGCTCACGAGCTCCGCGCCGATCACCGGGTGCGCGCGCACATGCTGGTCGTGCTCCTCGCAGGTGAGCAGGTCCGGGCCATGCAGGATGCGGTCGGGCAGGGAGACCTTGCCCACGTCGTGGAGCATCCCGGCAAGGCCCAGCAGCGACAGCTCCTCGCCGTCCCAGTCCAGCCGCCTGGCGATGGCCGTGGCGTAGCGCGCCACCTCGCTCGAATGGTCCTCGGTGGGCGTGGCGCGGCGATCGACGGTCTGAGCGAGGCTCGCCGCCCAGCCGAGGTCACGCGCTCCAGCGCCCGCCGGGACGAGCTTCGAGCCGTGCTTCGCGGCGTAGAGCTCGGCGTCGGCGCGCCGGTGGAGCTCCTCGCGGTCGGCTCCGTCCACGGGGAAGGTGGCGAGACCCATCGTGGCGGACACGCGCTCGGCCAGGGCCTCGCGCACGCGGGCGCCCACCTCGAGCGCGTCCGCGCGGGGGGCGCCCGGCAGGATCACAGCGAACTCGTCACCGCCGAGCCTGCCGACCGCGTCGAACGGCCGCAGCGCCGCGCGCACGGTGGTGACCACCCAGCACAGCAGCTCGTCGCCGGCGGCGTGGCCGAGCGTGTCGTTGACGCTCTTGAAGTCGTCGAGGTCGATCAGCAGCAGCGTGAAGGCACGGCCGGCGCGGCCGCTCTCGCCCAGCTCGGCATCGAGTCGCTCTTCGAAGCCGCGCCGGTTGAGCGAATCGGTGAGCGAGTCCGTGCGCGAGATACGAGCGAGGTCCTTGCGCTGCTTCTCGTGGTCGCGCGCCTGCCAGACGCAGAGGCAGGCGGTGCAGCCGAGGGCGGAGGCGAAGAAGCCGAGGTACACCCAGTGGGGGTTGCCGGCCACGGCGCCGACCGTGAGCGCGGCGGTGACGTCGAGCAGGGCGATCGGCCACACCAGCGGCAGCGGATAGGACAGCGCCGCAAACACGAGCGGCAGGAAGTAGATGGCCGCGATCGGGCTGCGCGCGCCGCCGTCGAGCGCCTCGAGCGTGGCGATGAACGCGATGTCGAGCAGGCTCCAGCTGAGAAAGAACGGCTCACGCCAGCCGCTGCGGACGATGCGCTCGGCGTCGAGCGCTCCCACGGCGAGCGCACTGCCCATCGCCGCCATCAGCAGCCCCACCATCAGCGGGCGGTTGGGGGACTGCCAGCTGGCGAGGCAGTAGGCCACGCCGAAGCTGCAGATCGCGACCGTGATCCATACCCCGAAGCGCACGGTACCCACGCGGAGACGAACGTCCGAGAGGTCGATGATCCGAACCGGCTGGTGGTGGTCCATCAGATTCGATATCGGCCTCCGCGATGAGGAGTTGAGCTATTCAGGCAAGCGAAAGCTGTGCAACAGACTCGATATGAGGTGTTTGCGGGAACATGTCGACGGGCCTCACCCGGTCGAGCGTGTACCCCGCATCCACGAGCTGACGCGCGTTGGGAGCCAGCGTGGTGGGGTTGCACGAGACGTAGACGATCCGCCGCGCCCCCGTCTCGATCATGCGCCGTACCACCTTCTGTGACAGGCCCGCGCGCGGGGGATCGACCACGAGCACATCGGGTGCTCCGGCTTCCTCCACGAGCGGCCGCATCGCGGTGCGCACGTCGCCCGCGTAGAAGCGCGCGTTGTCGATGCCGTTGAGGCGCGCGCTGTCGAGCGCGTCCGCCACGGCCTGCTCCACCAGCTCGATGCCCCATACCTCGCCGGCCGTCGGGGCGAGCGCCAGCGCGATCGTGCCGATGCCGCTGAAGAGGTCGAACACGCGCTCGCGGCCGGTCAGCTCGGCCAGCTCGGCGGCGGCGCCGTAGAGGCGCTCGGCCATCTCGGTGTTGGTCTGGAAGAAGGCGTCGGGGGAGATGCGGAAGCGCAACCGCTCGCCCGCGCACGTGAGCTCCTCGTCGATCGTGGCGGAGCCCTTGAGCAGCACCGTCTCGCCCTCGCGCGTGGTTTCTGCCACGCCGGGGTTGCGCGTCCAGAGCACGCCGGTGGCGTCCACCGCCTCGGCCAGCTCGGTGGCGCGGAAGTCGCCCTGGCTCGTGACCAAGCGGGCTTGGATCTGGCCGCTGCGCCGACCCTCGCGCACCACCAGGTTGCGCAGCAGGCCCGTGCCCTCGCGGCGGTCGTAGGCGGAAAGCCCCTCCTCGCGGCACCAGGCCTTCACCGCCTCGCGCACCACGTCGACCTTCTCCGACGCGAGGACGTCCTCGCTCACGTCGTCGATCTCGTTCCAGCGACCGGGCTTGTGGAAGCCGAGCACCAGCTGCCCGTCGTCCGACTCGCCGAACGAGTACTCGAGCTTGTTGCGGTAGCGCCAGGGCTCGACCGCGGGAACGATTGGCTCGATGACCGGCTCCTCGAAGCCGCCGATGCGGGTGAGCGCCTCGCGCACCTGGGACTGCTTCTCGGCCAGCTGGCGCTCGTAGGGGAGCACCTGCCAGGGCGCGCCGGGATGCGGCGCGCGCGGCTCGATGCGCTCCGGGCTCGGCTCGAGCAGCTCGAGCGTGCGGGCCTCGGCGTAGGCGCGCTTGCGCTTGGTCACGCGGGCGCGCACGCGGTCGCCGGGCACGGCTCCCTGCACGAACACCACATAGCCGTCGAGCCGCGCCACGCCGGCGCCGCCGTAGGCGAGCGCGTCGACTGACAGCTCCAGCTCGGCGCCCTTCTGGGGACGCGTGCCTGTCGCGGACGAGGACTCCACGCGGTCTATGCTGGCAGCCCGTGAATCTGGCCGCCTATCGAGAAGACGCCGAGGAGTTCGTCTCCTCCCTCGACCGGGAGTACTACCGGCACTTCGCCGGCCTCCAGGACGAGTTCGACATCGAGGCGATCTACGAGCGGCACGCCGAGCTGTTCTCGCGCGACAACGTGGCCCGTTTGCGCGAGGAGGGCACGCCGCAGCTGCTCGAGTTCGCCGTGCACGGGCTGATGGGCAGGGCGACCAAGGACGAGCAGGGCGAGCTTGCCCGGCGCGAGGCCGCACTCGAGATCGAGGTGGACGGCGAGCGGATGCCGTACCGCCAAGCCGCCGTGATCCAGGTGAACGAGCCCGACCCGGAGCGCCGCGCGGCGATCGAGGCGGCGCGCCTGGAGGCGGGATCGCGCGAGTTCGACCCGCTGCTGCGCGAGATTCTCGAGCGTTCGCATGCGCTCACGCGCGAGCTGGGCTGGCCGAGCATGCGGGAGATGTGTGAGGAGCTGTCGGGCATCGACCTGGTGGCGCTCGAGACCCAGACCGCTGCGTTCCTCGACGCCACCGAGGAGACCTACGAGGCGGTGGTGTCCGGTCCGCTCGAGCGCGAGCTGGGCTTTGGCTTCGAGCGCTTGCGGCGGTCCGACCTGTCGTTCTTCTTCCGCGCGCCATCGCTGGACGCGGCGCTGCCCGATGGGCGGCTCATGGCCAGTCTCGAGGAGACGCTTGACGGCATGGCGCTCCATCCGCCAGGCGTGATTCTCGATGTCGAGGGGCGACCGAAGAAGACGCCGCGTGCCTTCTGCTCGCCGGTGCGGATCCCGGACGAGGTGTACCTGGTGATCGCGCGGCGCGGCGGGCTCGACGACTACGAGACGCTCTTCCACGAAGCCGGGCACGCGCAGCACTTCGCGCACATGCCGGCGTCGCTGCCGATGGAGCACCGCTACCTGGGCGACAACTCGATCACCGAGAGCTTCGCGTTCCTGTTCCAGCACCTGACGGCCAGCCCGGCGTGGCTGCGCGCCCGCCTGGACGTGATGGAGCCGGGGGCGATCGAGGCGCAGATAAGGGCGGTCAAGCTCGTGTTCCTGCGCCGCTTCGCGGCCAAGCTCGCGTACGAGCTCGAGCTGCACGGCACGCCGCCAGCCCTCGACCCGCTGCGCGACGTGTACTCGCGCCGGCTGTCGGACGCGGTGCGCGTGGAGTGGTCGGGCGCGAGCTGGCTAAGCGACGTGGACCCGTTCTTCTACTCCGCCGCCTACATCCGCGCGTGGGCGCTCGAGACCCATGTGCGCCGCCTGCTGATCGAGCGTTTCGGCGAGCTGTGGTTCGACGAGCCCGAGGCCGGCGACTTCCTGAAGACCCTCTGGGCACAGGGCCAGAGCATGCGCGGCGACGAGCTGCTGCTGGAGCTGACCGGCGCCGAGCTGGATTTCAGCGCCTTGCTGGACGACCTGAAGCTAGCTGCCTAGCCGCTGCTCGATATCGGCGAGCACGGTCTTGCGGTTGGCGTGGCGCTTCTCGTAGTCGCGCACCTTCCGCAGCTCGGGCGGCTTGAGGTTGCCGAGGCGCGCCTGCACCTGCGACACCGTCAGGTCGTCGTAGCCGATGATCGGGAACGTCGGGCCTACGCCCGCCGCACGCCGGGCGCGGTCCGCCTGGGCGAGCACCGGATCCGCCGCCGAGCGGGCGCGTGCAGTGGCCTCGCTCACCTGACGGCGCGCGCGGCTCGCGGCGTCGGTGCCGCGCTTGCGCGCACCGGACACGTCGCCGGCCCTGCCCAGCAGCGCCTCGAGGTCGCCGAGCACGTCATCGGTTTGCTTGCGGCCGCGGTTGATCAGGTCCTGGGCGAGCTTCTGCGCGTCGTCCGCGGTCATTCGGCCGCGGCTCACGGCGTCGTCCATGACCTCCTCGATGCGGTCGCGCGTGAGCATCACGAGGTTCAGCGGGCCGATGATGCCGCGCGATAGAGCGTTGCGAAGGTCGGCGACGCTCTTCCCGGACAGCTCAGGAGTCTTGGCCGCGCTCGGGGACTTCTTCGCCGTGGTGCGCTTCTTCGTGGTGGCCGAGCCCTTCGACCGGGATGCGGCACCCGAGCGGCTCTTGCTCGACCCGCTCGACTTGCGGGCGGTCCCCCCGCTGCGGCTGCCTGAACTGCGTCGTTCTGCCATCCCTCGCTCCTCTCCCTGGTCGCAGGCTCGCGCGCACTATGTCATGGCGAACACAGCAACGACGGGTGCGTGGTCGGAGAGGCGGATTCCATCCACCTCCCGCCGGTCCGCGCTGAGCGCGCGCGGCGGCTCCACCAGCTCGAGGCCGCGGCACAGCAGGTGGTCGATGGCGTGCGGCGCGGTGGGTCGCGCGAGCCCGAAGCGCTCATCGAGTTGGGCGTAGGCGGCGGAGTCCTCGGCGGGGCGAAGGTTGAGGTCGCCGCCGAAGATCAGGCGCGCGTCGCGCGAACACCACTCGGCTGCGTGCAGCAGCTCGCGCGCGGCGGCGTGCGGGCGGTTGGCGCTGGCATGCAGGTTGGCTACGGCTAGCGCCGCTCCGTCCTCGCGCTCGAGTCGCGTCCACAACAGCCGCCGCCGCTCGGGCCAGCGGGCGAGCCTGAGCTGGCGTGTGTCCTCGATACGCCACGGCGGCCGCACCAGGGTCTGGTTCGAGCCCCCCTCGTTCGACTTGATCAGGTCCGGCTTCCAGTCCGCCACCCGCGCGCGCAGCGCGGAGCCGAAGTTGCGCGAGGTGAGCGCGACGGCACCGGTGGCGCCGAGCACGGCCGAACCAGCGCGGCGGCGCCTCCTGGAGCAGCGCGATGTCCCACGGCTCCCGCCGCAGCAGCTCGGCGAACTCGTCGAGCAGGGGGCGACCGGCGGGCGGGTGGGCGCGACCGTGGAACAGGTTCCACGTGAGCACACGAAATACGATGCCGGGGTGACGCGCCACTTCCTGACCGGCGAGGAGCTTACGGCCGACGAGCTGACGGACCTGCTCGACCGCGCCGACTTCCTCAAGCACGACCGCTGGGCATCCGCGCAGCTCACCGGCCGCAGCGTGGCGCTCGTGTTCGAGAAGCCATCCACGCGCACGCGCATCTCGTTCGAGGTGGGAGTGCGCGAGCTCGGCGGGAACCCGCTCGTGCTGCGCGAAGGAGAGATGCAGCTGTCGCGGGGCGAGTCGCCGCGCGACACCGCGCTCGTGCTGTCGCGCTTCGTCCACGCGGTCGCGGTGCGCACGTTCGCGCGACGAGCTGCTCGAGGAGCTGGCCGCGCACTCGAGCGTGCCGGTGATCAACATGCTCACGGACGGCCACCATCCCTGCCAGGCGCTCGCCGACCTGCAGACGGTCCGCGAGCGCTTCGGCACCCTCGAGGGGCTGAAGCTCGCCTACGTGGGCGACGGCAACAACGTGGCCAACTCGCTGATGCTGCTTGGCGCCAAGGCGGGCCTGCAGGTGGCGGTGGCCACTCCTGCGGACCTGGCCCCGGATCCGGCTGTGGTGAAGCGCGCCGGCGACGCCGTGCTCGTGACCACCGACGCCGCCGAGGCAGCCGACGGCGCGCACGCTCTCTACACGGACGTGTGGGTGAGCATGGGCGACGAGGCGGAGGCCGACCGGATGCGCTCGCTGCTCGGCCCGTACCAGCTCAACGAGGCGCTGCTCGACCGCGCGCGGCCCGACGCGATCGTGCTCCACTGCCTGCCCGCGCACGTGGGCGAGGAGATCACCGAGGGCTGCTCTACGGCGAGCACTCGGCGGTTTTCGACCAGGCGGAGAACCGGCTGCACGCGCAGAAGGCGCTGCTCGAGCTGCTGCTCGCCGCGCCAGCGCCTAACCTTCCGGCCTCGGGATGAGGCGCCTCACCGCGATATCGGCTCTAGCGCTCGCGCTTATCGCCGCCGGGTGCGGCTCAGGCAGCGGAGGCGGCGGCGGTCAGACGTCGGGTGGCGCTCCGACGTCGGCTGGGGGTCAGGGCTCGGGCGGGAAGGTCGTGACCGTGCACATGAAGAACATCCAGTTCGACCCGAAGACGATCACGGTGCAGCGCGGCACGACGATCGAGTGGGTGAACGACGACTCGGTTCGACACGACGTGACCAAGAGCAGCGGCCCGGGGCCGGACTTCGAGTCCGGCTCGGGCAACATCCGCTACGGCCAGACCTACAAGCAGACCTTCGACACGGCGGGCACGATCAAGTACCACTGCACCGTGCACCTGGGCATGAACGGGACGATCGTCGTCAAGTAGACGGCGAGCGGTAGCCGAAGCCGCGCAGCATCAGCAGCGCCTTCTCGCCGAGGCTGCCGTGCGCGGGCAGCAGCCCGAGCTGCACCGAGGCGTCGTAGACGTCGAAGAAGCCACGGGCCCGGCGCACGCGGCCGTCCGTCCAGCTCGACGTAGTGCACGCCCTGGAGCACGACGAAGCGGTTGCTGGCGGGCAGCCCGGCCAGCTCGCCGCGGTGGGTGCCGAGGGCGCGCCAGGTGAGGCACGCGAGGCGTGTCGCTCCCCAAGCTCTCGCCAGCCGCCTCCACGCGGATGTCGGGAAACGCCTCGCGCACCGCCTTGGCATGCGCCTCGAGCGCGTCGAGCCCTGCCAGGGGGACCAGCGCCACGGGGTCCTCGTACGCCACGTCGGGCGTGCAGCAGGCCTCGAAGCCGCCGGCCGGCCCCTGCCAGGCGGCACGCCAGCGCTCGGCGAGCTCGTCGAGCGCCGTGGTCATGTGAGCTCGGGCACGCCCTCCATCGGCGTGGACGCCTCCGCGTACAGCCGGCGCGGGATGCGCCCGGCCTCGAACGCGCCGCGCCCGGCCTCCACCGCCAGGCGCATCGCACGCGCCATCCGCGCCGGGTCCTGTGCGCGCGACACCGCGCTCGCCAGCAGCACGCCGTCGCAGCCCATCTCCATCGCGATGGCGGCGTCCGACGCGGTGCCGATTCCGGCGTCGAGGATCACGGGCACGCGCGCCTGCTCCACGATCAGCCGCAGGTTGTAGGGGTTGCGGATGCCCATGCCGCTGCCGATCGGCGAGCCGAGCGGCATCACTGCGGCGCAGCCCGCGTCCTCGAGCCGCCGAGCGAGGATCGGGTCGTCGTTGGTGTAGGGCAGCACCGTGAAGCCGTCGGCCACGAGCTGCTCGGCCGCGGCGAGCAGCTCGACGGGGTCGGGCAGCAGCGTCTTGTCGTCGCCGATCACCTCGAGCTTGACCCAGTCGGTCTCGAACGCCTCGCGCGCGAGCTGCGCGGTGGCCACCGCGTCGCGCGCGGTGAAGCAGCCGGCCGTGTTGGGCAGCAGGAAGCAGCCCGCGCTCTCGAGCACCTCCACGATCGAGCCGCGGCTCGACGGGTCCACCCGCCGCAGCGCGAGCGTCGCCATCTCGGCGCCGGACTCCTCCACCGCCTCGGCCATCGACTGCAGGTTGCGGAAGCCGCCGGTGCCGATGATCAGGCGCGACGCCGAAGTCGCGGTCCGCGATCCGGAAGCCGCCTGCGTTTCGGTTATCCACCTTGCACCGCCTGAAGCACCTCCACTCGCTGTCCGTCGCTGAGCTGCGTGGCCATCCACTGTCCTCGCGGCACCACCTCGCCGTCAACCGCCACGGCCACGCCGCGGCCGTCCGGCTGGGCGCCGCTCGCCTGCACCGCATCGCGTCACCGTCGCGCCGTCGCGCAGCTCGCGCGGACTCGCCGTTGAGCACCACGTTCATCGCACGCCCACCCCGAAGCGCTCGGGGGTGAACGGCCGCACGCGCCGCGGGCGGCTCGCCGCCCGTGAGCAGCTCCGCCACGGCCTCCGCCATCATCGGCGTGTGCAGCACGCCGTGGCGGTAGTGGCCGGTGGCCCAGATCACGTTCGGCAGCTCGCCGCGGCCGATCAGCGGCGAGTTGTCCGGCGTGCCCGGCCGCAGGCCGGCCCGCGCGCCCTCGAACTCGAGCTCCGCCACGTCGGGCAGCACCTCCCACGCCGCCTCGAGCAGCCGGTAGACGCCGTCGACCGTGACCTGGGTGTCGAAGCCGCGCTCCTCCATCGTCCCGCCCACCACCACGCGGCCGTCGCCGCGGTCCACCACGTAGCAGCGCGGAGTGCGGATGAGGCGGTCGCTGAGCGGGCGGTCGAGCGGGCGGCGCAGCGCCAGGATCTGTCCCTTCACCGGACGCACCGGCAGCTCCGGAAGCCCGTCGATGCCGCGAGCCGCTCCACGAGCCGGCGGCGATCACGACCTGCTCGGCGGCGATCGGCTCGCCCGGAGCGAAGCCGCACGCCGTGCTCGTCCACCGCCGCCACCGGATCGCCGGCGGCGATCTCAAGGCCCTGGTCGACCAGCGCGGACACCACCGCCACGGGATCCACCTGCTGCTCGTGCGGGGCCAGGATGCCGCCGCCGCAGCGCGGCGAGAGCGCCGGCTCGAGCCGCCGGCACTCGCTGGGCGTGAGCCACTCGGAGTCGAGCCCGAGCGGAGCGCTGGAACTTGTGCAGGCGGTGAAGCTCCTCGGCGTCGTCGCGGTCGGCCGCCACCACGAGCGCGCCGCTCGGGCGGTGATGCAGCCGTCCGCCCAACCTCCTCGGCGAACGCCGGCCAGCGGGCGAGCGCGTCGAGGTTGAGCCGCGTGAGGTGCTCCGCGCCGAACTCCGCCTCGGTGACCGGGGCGAGCATGCCGGCGGCCACGCGCGAGGCGCCGGCTGCCGGGACCGTCGCGATCGATCACGAGCACGGACAGCCCGCGCTGGCGCGCGCGCCACGCGCAGGCGAGGCCGATGATCCCCGCGCCCACGACAACCGCGTCGTAGCCACTGCGTTCCGGCACTGCGTGCACTCCTTCCTTCGGAGGTCGCGCCGGCCATCCCTACGCCGGAATTACCCGGATCAGGTTCAACGGTCGGCGGCGACCCAGCCGCCCTCTCAGCCCGGTGCGCCCGAGCTCCCGTACTGCGGGGAATCCTACTCCGCGCGCTCGAGCTAGTAGCGGCGGGTGGGCGGCTCGTCGACGTAGGCGTCGCGCCGCGTGCGCGTGCGGTCCGCCCAGAAGGCGGTGTAGAGCAGCGACAAGATCAGGCCGAGGATTCCGGCGATCATCAGGATCAGGCCGACCGTGTCGATGTTGATCGTCGAGCTATGGACGTTGACCGCGTAGCGCAGGATGGCGCCAACGGCGATCAGCAGGATTGAGGTGCCGATAGTCACGGGGGAGTGGTACCCGCGGGTGGAGTGCTGGGAAACCTCGTTGACCGTTGACCGTTGACCGTTGACCGTTGACCGCAACTGCCGGGGGGGCTGGCGGTTAGTCCATTGCCGGCCTTACCATCGAACTTCTTGCGCTTGACCCTCTGTCGACTGGCCCTCGCCGCTGTGGGACTCGCCGCCGCTCTGGTGGCGGCTGCTCCCGCGTCCGCCAATCCGACCCAGCTCTCGATCGTCCAGGACGAGGGGCGGCTGCTGCGCGAGGGCACGGGGGCGCAATCCCAGGCGCTGGACGAGATCAAGGCGCTGGGCGCCGACGTGGTGAAGGTGACGGTGAACTGGCGCCCCCTCGCTCCGTCAGGGTCCAGCAAGCCGTCCGGCTTCGTGGGCGACGATCCCGCCCAGTACAACGCGGTGGGCTGGGCTCCCTACGACAGCCTCGTGCGCGGCGCCGCCGCGCGCGGCCTGAAGGTGATGTTCCTCGTGGGTGGGCGCGCGCCGGACTGGGCGGTGTCGAGCACCAAGGAGCCCAAGGGCTCGTACCGGCCGAGCGCGGTGGAGTTCGGCCGCTTCGTGAAGGCGCTCGGCACGCGCTACTCGGGTAGCTACAACCCCGCCGTCGCACCTGGCGGGGGCTCGCCGCCGCCGCCGTCCGGCCCGCCTCCCTGCCAGACCCCCACGCCGCCGGGCGACCCGTGCCCGACGCCCATCCCGGCATCGGTGCGCTACGCCCGTCCGGCGCCGAGCGCGTGGACCGCGGGCGACAGCGGCGTGCTGCCGCGCGTGGACCTCTGGGCCGTATGGAACGAGCCCAACCTGTCCGGCTGGCTGCAGCCGCAGTACACGAGGAAGAGGGTGCCGGTGTCGCCGCAGGTGTACCGCGGCCTGTTCCTCGCCGCGCATGACGCCTTCGCGGCGAGCGGCCACGCTCAGGACCAGATCCTGATGGGCGACCTGCTGCCGTTCGCGCGCAGCGGCAAGACGTACCCGGCGCGGGTATCGCCGCTCAGGTTCCTGCGCGAGCTGGCCTGCGTGAACAACCGCTACAGGGCCTACCGCGGCAAGCGCCGCCGCGCGCGCGCGGCTGCACCAACTTCAAGCCGCTGCCCGGCACCGGCGTGGCCTACCACCCGTACACGCTGGCCGACGGTCCCGAGGCGCTCACGCCCGCTCGCGGACGACGCCACCATCAACGACCTCACACGGCTCGACCGCACGCTCAAGAAGCTGTCGCGGCGCTTCGTGGACCACAAGATGCCGATCTGGATCACCGAGTTCGGCTACCAGACGGACCCGCCCGATCCGTTCGCCTCGCCGATCGCGCTGGTGCCGCGCTTCATGAGCGAGAGCGAGTGGCTCGCCTACCACGACCGGCGCGTGCGCAGCTACGCGCAGTACCCGCTGAGCGACGACTCCACGGCCGGCCGCGGGCTGTCGCGCTTCCACGGCTTCCAGTCCGGCATCGACTCGTCGTCGGACCGGCCGAAGAAGTTCGTCTACCAGGCGTTCCAGACCCCGCTGTTCGTGCGTCTCGTGTCGCGCTCGAGCGTGGAGGTATTCGGCGGCGTGCGGATCGCGAATGGCGGCACGGCGAGCCTGCAGGTGGCGCTCGGCAAGACGTTCCGGCCGCTCGCCACGGTCACGCTCAACCGACAGGGCTACTTCGACCGCACCTTCCGGCTGTCGCGTGCCGCCTCGCGCAAGTTCCGGCTCGTGTTCGGCACCGAGACGAGCAACGTGGCCAAGCCCTTCAAGCGGCCGCGCGCCGGCACGCTCTACCCGCGCAAGCCGCCGCGCCACAAGAAGCCGCACCACAAGAAGCACTAGCGGCTCCCTAGCATCTGCTCCATGCCCGTCCCCGAGGAACGCCGCGAGCGGCTGCGCGCCGCGCGGCTGTATCTGGTGATCGACGCCGAGCCGGCCGAGCGCGTGCTGCCGGCGGCGCTCGCCGGCGGCGTGGACATCGTGCAGCTGCGGGAGAAGTCAGCGCCCGACGACGAGATCGTGGCCGCGGGCCGGCGGCTGCGCGGCACTCTGCGACGAGCAGGGCGCGCTGCTGATCGTGAATGACCGGCCCGACCTCGCACGCGCGTGCGGCGCCGACGGCGTGCACGTGGGCCAGGACGACGCGCCGCTCGGCGAGGTGCGCGAGCGTCGTCGGGCGCGGATCTCGTGATCGGCCTCTCCACGCACTCGCCGGAGCAGGTGGAGGCGGGCCTCGGGTCGATCGCGGACTACCTGGGCGTCGGCCCCGTGTACGCCACGCCCACCAAGCCCGGGCGCGAGCCGGTGGGACTCGAGCTGGTGCGTTACGCGGCCGCACATGGCGGCAGCCAAGCCGTGGTTCGCGATCGGCGGCATCGACGCGGACAACGCCCCCGCCGTGGCGGAGGCCGGCGCGTCGCGGATCGCGGTGGTGCGCGCGATCCGCGACGCCGACGACCCGCGGGCGGTGGCCGGCGCGCTGCGAGCCGCCGTGAGCCGCGAGGAAGCCCGTGCCTGAGCCGCGCAAGCGCAAGCACCGCCACGGCGCCGCCGTGCCCGCCGCTGGTCCCGCGCTGTCTCGCCGGGAGCGCAGCGAGGTGAAGAACGAGGCGGTGCGGGCGGCGCTCGTGCCGCTCGAGGAGGGCGAGCGCCCCGCGGTCGTGACGGTGGCGGCCGCCGTGGCCTTCCTGCTCGCGGCCGGCAACCTCGCGGCGTGGGCCGCCGGACTGAAGGTGGACGGCGACCGGCCGCTGTTCGCCACCGTGGCCTTCCAGGCGCTGCTCATGGGCTCGCTCGCATACGGGATGTGGCGGGCGCGCTACTGGGCCGTACTCGGCATGGAGGCGATCCTCGCGATCCTGATCGTGATCCTCGCCGTGCTCTTGCTCAAGGCGTCGACCGCGCTCACCGTTGTGATCCTCGTCGGCCTGATCGTGGGCGCGGGCGCTGCTCTTCTGGAAGCTCGTGAAGGCGATGGCGCGGATGCAGATGCCGGAGCGACCCGGAAGAGTGAGCGACCGCTACCGGACGCAATGGCGGTCCGCCCGAGTCCGCCTTCTCGATGGTGCAGCGCGTGCGCTTCGGCGACCTCGACGCGATGCAGCACATGAACAACGTCGAGTACCTGCGCTTCTTCGAGACCGCGCGGATCGACTACCTGATGGGTATCGCGCCGCAGCACGACCCGGGCAGCCGGCAGCAGTTCGGCTTCATCTTCGCCGAGTGCCATATCGCGTACCGCTCGCCCGCGCACTTCCGCGAGGAGATCCGCACGTCGGTGTGGCCGACCGAGATGGCCCGGTCCAGCCTGCGGCTCGAGTTCGCGATGCATGCAGAGTCCGACGGCCGGCTGCTGGCCGAGGGCTACGGCGTGCTCGTGGGCTACGACTACGGCGCGGGTGAGCCGCGGCCGCTGCCCGACGAACTGCGCCAGAGATTGCAGCCTGAGCTCGTTGAGTAGGCTCCGCTGCCGTTATGCCTGAATCCAAGTACGACTGCATCGTCATCGGTTCCGGCCCCGGCGGCTACGTGACCGCGATCCGCGCCGCGCAGCTGGGGATGAAGACCGCGGTGGTGGAGAAGGACCGCATCGGCGGCCGCTGCCTCAACTACGCCTGCATCCCCGCCAAGGCGGTGCTGCGCGTGGCCGAGGTGTGGTCGGAGATCGAGCACGGCAAGAACTTCGGCATCAACGTGAAGGACGCGTCGCGTGGACATGAAGGGCGTGGGCGCGCACCGCGACAAGGTGATCAAGACGCTCACCGGCGGCGTCGGGATGCTGCTGAAGAAGAACAAGGTCGACGTGATCGAGGGCCACGGCTCGGTGACCGACGACGGCAACGTGAAGATCGGCGGCCAGTTCGACGGCACCGAGATCGAGGCGAACACCGTGGTGCTCGCCACGGGCTCGATCCCCAAGACGCTGCTCGGCCTCAGCTTCGGCGGCCGCGTGCTCGGCACCGAGACCGCCTGGGCGCTCAACGAGCTGCCCGAGACGCTCGCGGTGATCGGCTGCGGCGCGTCGGGCGTCGAGGTGGGCTCGGCGTTCGGCCGGCTCGGCACCAAGGTCACGCTGCTCGAGGCGCTGCCGCAGATCCTGCCGCTCGAGGACGAGGAGATCGCGAAGGCCGCCGCGCGCGAGATCGCCAAGCAGAACGTGGAGATCGTCACCGGGCGCCAACATCGAGGGCGCCGAGGCGAAGAAGGACGGCGTGGAGCTGACCTTCGGCGGCGAGACCAAGAAGTTCGACTACCTCTGCATCGCCGCCGGGCGCGGTCCGGACGTCGAGGGGCTCGGCCTCGCCGAGGCCGGCATCAAGGTGAGCGACAAGACCGGGCAGGTGGAGGTGGACGGCGCGATGCGCACCTCGCTGAAGGGCGTGTACGCGATCGGCGACCTCGTGCCGGTCGGCCCGGCGCTGGCGCACAAGGCTTCCGACGAGGGCGTGATCGCGGTGGAGGACGCCGCCGGGCATGGACACGCACCCGATCGACTACGACGTACATCCCGCGCGCGACGTTCTGCTACCCGCAGGTGGCGAGCTTCGGGCTCACCGAGAAGCAGGCCAAGGAGGCCGGCCACGACGTGGTGATCGGCAAGATCCCGATGGGCGCCGTGGGCGCGCCCACCGTCTACGGCGACCGCGGCGGGCAGATCAAGATCATCGGCGACAAGCAGTACGGCGAACTGCTCGGCGCGCACATCGTCGGCGTGAAGGCCGCCGACATGCTCCAGGAGCTGGTGGTGGCGCACGACCTCGAGGGCGGCTACCCCGAGGTGGCGCGCAGCGTGCACGCGCATCCGACTTTCTCTGAGGCGGTCATGGAAGCCGCGCGGGCGGCTGACGGTTGGCTGATTCACGGCTGACCAGTTGATCCTTGACCCAGTGACCTAGCTCACGCTCGGCCGTCCCGAGCCGGGGGTACGCGTCAGGTGTGGGACGCGTAGGGGTCATCTCGGTTGTCGTTGCTGCGTCGCTTGCGCTTGCCGCTCCGGCCGCGGCAGCCAGCTTGCCCTCTCCGCTGGTGCTCCCAGCCAGGTCTTCACGATCGGCGCCGCGGGGTGGCGTCGGCGCAGCAGATCACGCACGACGCGGCGGGTGCCGCGCATCCGGACTGGTCGCCCGACGGCCGCTCGGTGGCCTATGACGTGGGCGGCATGCGGATCGCGATCTCGCCCGCGGACGGCGGCAGCGAGCGCTTCGTGACCGCCGAGATGAGCGCGATCGATCCGTCCTGGTCGCCCGACGCATCGCAGCTCGCCTTCACCGGCGTGCAGTACGACGAGAACGGCAGTCCTGAGAACACCTCGCTCTACGTGACGCCAGGCCGACGGCTCGCAACTACGTGCGCATCGGCGCCGGCAGCCAGCCCGACTGGTCGCCGGAGGGCGACTGGATCGTCTACCGCTCCAACCCGGCCCGCACGGGCGGCTGCGCGGGAATCTGGCGCATGCACTCCGACGGCACCGGCAACGGTCCCGTCGCGATGGGCACGCTCGACGGCGCCACGTGCACCGGCGGTGGCTCCGACCCGTCCGCGTCGCCGGGCGGGCGACGGGTGGCGTTCGTGTCGAGCGACGGCAAGGCGATCTACACGACGAGCATCCACGGCGGCAGCAAGCACCGCGTGGTGCGCGACTCGGCGCAGAAGTCCTCTCCGGTGTTCTCGCCGAACGGGCGCTGGATCGTCTACTCCACGGGCGCCGGGCTGTGGAAGGTGCGCGTGAAGGGCAAGCACAGCAAGCCCAAGCGCATCGCCAAGAGCAGCGGCTACGTGTCCTGGCAGCCGCGCTGAGCGCTAGATCCGCAGTCCGACCACGCCGAGCAGCTTCCTGACCTTGGCGTCGACGATCCCCCCGAGCTTGCCGTCCACCCGCTTGGTGAGCCGGTCCAGAGAACGGGCGAGCTTCCTGTCGCTCGCCGGGGCGTAGCGGGCCAGCGTCCGCGTGAAGGCTGTGAGCCCCGCGGCGCGCACGTCGCGGTTGAAGGCCGCCGCGAAGGCGGCGGTACCGGGCGGGGTTGTCTTCGCATCCGCCGCGAGCACGGAAGCGTCGGCGCAGAGGTCGCTCGGGGCCAGCTCGAACAGCGCACGCTGCGCGTCCAGGGAGCGCTGGATGCGCACGCGGGTGGCGGCGCTCGACCAGTGCAGCCGCGCAACCCGGTGCGCGAGCGTGGCGAGCGTGCTCTGGTAGGAGGCGAACGCCGACACGACGAGGTCCGCGCCCACCTCCTTGCCGAACGAGACGAGCACGCTCTGGTCGTAGGCGTCGGGCGGCAGGGTGTTGATGCTGGTGAGGACACCTGGGCACTTCCCCGCGATCGCGGCGATGAAGGCATCGTCGCCGCGGCCTGCGGCGTCGGCCTTGCGGAGCGCCGAGCTCAGATAGGCCCGGTAGGCGCGCAGCCCCGCGTGCGCCGACGCGCTGTCCGCCGGCGCAGCGGCGGCGGGTGCGGCAAGACAGGCCAGAGCCAGCAGGCACGCCACGAGGATCGTCGCTCGTCGCCTCACGGGCGCAGCCTCTCAAGTGCGGTTGCCCCCGCTGTCGGTAATTCGTCACTCAGCGCTTCCGGACGACACCGGCACCGGATTTCGCTGCCGTACGCCGGGCTGTCCTGGCAGCCTCTGCGGGCCGGCTAGAGCGCACTGCCTGCCGCACCCGCAGCCCGTGCTGCCAGGCGGCGTCCTCCTCCTGGTCGCGCATCACGCGCAGCAGGTCCACGGCGGCGGCGCGCAGCTGCAGCTCGGCCGCCGCGATCGCGGGCGGGCCGTAGGCGGGCGGGCGCTCCTCCGCGATCGCCGTGACCAGCCGGCGCACGCGCTCGCGCTCGTCGGGTGTTGCACCGCGAGCCAGCGTTGCGGTGCTGTCCGCGAGCTCGGCGAGCCCCTCCCCGAGGGCGGGCTGCGGCTCATCGCCGGAGTCGAGGATGGCCGCAGTGAGGCGGATGAGCGTAAGCGCCGTGTTGGCGAGCAGTCCCACGTGGGCGGCGCGCAGATCCGCGCGCTCGATGTAGGGGCGGAAGCGGCGGCGCAGCGGCGCGAGCCTCACCACGTCCCGCGCCGCCGCACGTGCCTGCGTGAGCGCCGCCAGCTGGCTGTGCACGGACTGCGTGATCGCCAGCGTGGCGTCGGCGTCGCGGGCCTCGCCGCTGTGGAGCGCGTCGGCAGCGTTGCGGAGCGCGGTGGCCACCGCTTGCAGCGCGCCACGGATCGCGCGCGCGAGCAGCGGCAGCGGATGCGGCGGGAACAGCAGGAGGCTCACGAGCAGCGCGCAGCCGCCGCCGATCCAGGCGTCGATCAGCCGCTCGCCGGCGATGCCGCCGCTGCGCAGCGCGACCACGAGGACGGCGGACGCCGCGGCCTGGTTCACGAACATCGGCATCGGGCTGAACGCCACCGCCGCGCCCATCGCCAGCAGCACGGCCAGCGTGAGCGGCAGCACGCCGATTCCCACCACCGTCACCACCAGCTCCGACACCACGATGCCGAGCGTGACCCCGAACATCATCTGCACGGCGTTGCGCCAGCGGCGCCCCACCGTCGCGCTGAGCGAGATCGCCGCGGCGATGGGGGCGAAGAACGGCTGCGGGTGTCCGAGCGCGTTGTGCGTGATCCACCAGGCGAGACCCGAAGCGATCGCGGCCTGCACCACCGGCCACCATGCGGTGCGCAGGCGACCGAGGGAAGCGTTCAGCCAGTCGCCGGTCACACTCTGCAATATGCCCGACGCCCGCTCCGTCTTCTACTTCGACCTCGGCTCCCCCTACTCGTACCTCGCGGCCGAGCGTGTGAACACCGTCCTGCCGGAGGTGCCGGTGTGGCAGCCGGTGCTGCTCGGCGCGATCTTCAAGGCGCGGGCATACGGGTCGTGGTCGCACACGGACGAGCGGGGGCCGGGCATGGCCGAAGTGGAGCGGCGTGCGCGCGAGTACGGGCTGCCGGACATCCGCTGGCCCGACCCGTGGCCGGGCAACACGCTCATTGCGATGCGCGCGGCCATGTTCGCGCAGCAGACGGGGCGCGCTGTGGCGTTCGCGCTCGCCGCGTTCCGCCAGGCGTTCGCCGGCGGGCGCGACCTCAGCGACGTGGACAACGTGCTGCTCGCGGCCGCCGCGTGTGAGCTGCACCCGCGCGCGGTACTAACGGGCATCGAGATGAAGTCGGTAAAGGATCAGCTGCGCGCCGCCACCGACGAGGCGATCTCGCGCGGCGTAACGGGTGTCCCCTCGATCGCGGTCGGCCACCAGGTGTTCTGGGGCGACGACAGCCTCGAAGAGGCGGCGCTGGCTATTCGCTAACGTCAAGCGGCGATGGCGCGAGAAGCTGCGGTATCGAGGGAGAAGAGCGCCGGTAACGGCGCGGGAGAGGCGTGCACGCAAGCAGCACTCGCTGCCCGACAAGGACACCTGCCGCTCGGTGCTCTCGAAGATGATGCTCATCCGCCGCTTCGAGGAGCGCGCGGGCGAGATGTACGCGAAGGCGAAGATCGGCGGCTTCCTGCACCTGTGCATCGGCGAGGAGGCCACGGTCGTCGGCTCGACGCAGGCGATGCGCGAGAGCGACTACCTGCTCTCGACCTACCGCGAGCACGGCCAGGCGATCGCGCGTGGCACGCATCCGAACGCGGTGATGGCCGAGCTGTTCGGCCGCGTGGACGGCTGCTCCAAGGGCCGCGGCGGCTCGATGCACCTGTTCGACATCGAGCGCCGCTTCCTCGGCGGCTACGGCATCGTCGGCGGCAACCTGCCGCTCGCCACCGGCGTCGCGCTGCAGTGCGACTACGAGGGCACCGACGACGCGGTGGTGTGCATGTTCGGCGACGGCGCCACCAACCAGGGCACCTTCGGCGAGTCGATGAACATGGCCGCGCTGTGGAAGCTGCCCGTGGTGTTCATGGTGATCAACAACCAGTTCGGCATGGGCACCGCGCTCGAGCGCCACTCCGCCGTGACGGATCTCTCGCAAGAAGGCCGAGGGCTACGGCGTGCCCGGCTCGCGCTGCGACGGCATGGACGTGCTCGACGTGCACGCCGCCACCACCGAGGCGCTGCGCAAGGCGCGCGAGGACCGCCAGCCGCAGCTGCTCGAGGCCGTGACCTACCGCTTCCGCGGGCACTCGATGGCGGACCCGGAGGAGTACCGCACGAAGGACGAGGTCGAGGAGTGGCGCCGGCGCGATCCGATCGCGAGCTTCTCCAAGCGGCTCGTGGACGAGGGCGTGTTCTCCGACGACGACATCGAGAAGCTCGACGCCGAGGCGATCGTCGGCCGTGGACGAGGCGGTGCAGTTCGCCGACAACAGCCCATTCCCCGACCTCGACTCGCTCTACGACGACATCTACGTGCTCGGCGATCAGGTCGAGTCACACGCCTGGTGGTCGGTGGACGAGCGCTCGCCGGAGCCGCACCGCGGCGAGCGACGAGCGCGAGGCCGGGCGCGTGCCGCACGAGCTGGCCGAGGCCGGGCGCCGCGTACGCCGGCGTGGGCGAGGCGCAGGAGCGCAAGCGCCGCCACCGCCAGTCCGATGGCAGCCAGGCGGAGACCTCGGGTCGACATCCGCGACGAAGAAGGCGGAGGCGACTAGCCGATGCCCGTGATGCGTTACCGCGAGGCGCTCAACCAGGCGCTTCGCGAGGAGATGGAGGCCGACGAGCGCGTCTTCATCATGGGTGAGGACATCGGCGTCTTCCAGGGCGCGTTCAAGGTCACCGCGGGGCTGCTCGAGGAGTTCGGCGACAAGCGCGTGCGCGACACGCCGATCTCGGAGAACACGATCGTCGGCGTGGGCGTGGGCGGCGCGATGGCCGGGCTGCGCCCGGTCGTCGAGCTGATGACGATCAACTTCTCGCTGCTCGCGCTCGACCAGATCATCAACCACGCCGCGGCGATCCACTACATGTTCGGCGGCCAGGTGAAGGTGCCGCTGGTGGTGCGCATGCCGCAGGGCGCGGGGCACCAGCTCGGGCCGACGCACTCGCACTGCCTCGAGGCGATGTACCTGCACGTGCCCGGCCTGCTCGTGGCGATGCCGTCCACGCCGGCCGACGCCAAGGGCCTGCTCAAGGCGGCGATCCAGGACGACAACCCCGTGATCTTCATCGAGCACGAGTACCTCTACGGGCAGCGCGGCGAGGTGCCGGAGAACGGCGGCCCGATGCAGTTCGGCGAGGCCGCCGTGCGGCGCGAGGGCAGCGACGTGACCGATCGTGGGCATCTCGCGCATGGCCGTCACCGCCGAGCGCGCGGCCGAGCAGCTCGCTCACGAGCACGAGCTCGAGGCCGAGGTGATCGACCCGCGCACGCTGCGCCCGCTCGACCTCGACACGATCCTCGACTCGGTGAAGAAGACCAACCGCGCCGTGATCGTCGAGGAGGGCTGGCCGCACGGCGGCGTGGGCGCCAACCTCGCCGCCTTGATTCAGGAGCAGGCGTTCGACTACCTTGACGCGCCTGTGGCCAGGGTGACCGGCGCAGATGTTCCAATGCCCTATTCCAAACCGCTCGAGCAGGCCGCGTTCCCGCACGAGGAGCACGTGATTCAGGCCTGCCTGGCCCTCTTCAAGGATCTCTAGGATGGCGACCGACGTGATGATGCCCCGCCTCTCCGACTCGATGGAGGAGGGCACCGTCCTCAAGTGGCTCGTGGAAGTGGGCGGCGAGGTGAAGCGCGGCGAGCCGCTCGTGGAGATCGAGACCGACAAGGCGAATATGACCTATGAGGCGGACACCGACGGTGTGCTCATCGAAGTGCTGGCGCAGGAGGGCGAGACGCTGCCTATCGGGCAGGTGATCGCGCGGATCGGCGAGGCTGCGGGGGAGGAGGTCGCAGAGGAGGCCACAGGCGACAGGCCAGCAGGCCACAGAAGAGGAACCCGCAGCCGAAGAGCAACCGCGCTCAGAAGGAAGCCCCTGCGACCCGTGACCTGCGATCTGCGACCTCCGAGCGGCGATGGGGCGGCAACGGCCGCGTGAAGGCTTCGCCGGTCGCGCGGCGGATGGCGCGCGAGATGGGCTTCGAGCTCGCCGGCATCGAGGGGTCAGGACCTGGTGGCCGGATCGTGAAGGCGGACGTGGAGGCCGCGGCCACAGGGCGGCGGCACCGCGGTTAAGGAGCGCGCGGCCGCCGCGCGCCGAGGAGCAAGGCCCTACGACCCGCGACCTGCGACCTGCGACCTCCGGCGGCGAAGCCGCCGACGGCGCCAAGGGCCAGGTGCAGATCCAGGAGCTGACCCGCCTGCAGCGCACCGTCAGCCGCCGCATGGCCGAGAGTCGAAGGCCACCGCGCCCGAGTTCCAGCTCAACATGGAGATCGACATGTCGGGCTGCGTCGAGCTGCGCGCGCGGCTGAAGGAGGTGGCGGACCCGGCGCCGTCGTTCAACGACATGGTGGTGAAGGCCGCGGCCACCGCCCTGCGCGAGTTCCCGCGCGTGAACGGCGCCTACCGGGACGGCCAGTGGGAGCTCTACTCGCGCATCAACGTGGGCGTGGCGGTGGCGGCGCAGGACACGCTGATCGTCCCGACGATCTTCGACGCCGACCAGAAGTCGCTCGGCGCGATCGCCGGCGACGCCCGCGCGCTGATCGAGCAAGGTGCGCGAGGGCAACATCACGCCGCCGGAGCTGTCGGGCGGCACGTTCACGGTGTCCAACCTCGGCATGTACGGGATCGAGAGCTTCACCGCGATGATCAACCCGCCGCAGGCGGCGATCCTCGCGGTGGGCGCGCTGAAGAAGAAGCCGGTGGTGGACGACTCCGGGCGCATCGTGGCGCGCGACATGATGGGCGTCACGCTGATCTGCGACCACCGGATCCTCTACGGCGCCGACGGCGCGGAGTTCCTCGCGCGCGTGCGCCAGCTGCTGGAGCAGCCGCTCTCGCTGGCGCTCTAGGCCGCGCCGGCCTCCCGTCGAGGCCAGGATCTCCGCCAGGTGCACCGTGCGCACGCCGGCGCGCTGGCGCGACAGCCCGCCGCCGATGTGCATCAGGCAGGAGCTGTCGCCGGCTGTGCACACCTCCGCGCTCGTATCGAGCACGTGCGTGATCTTGTCCGTGAGCATCGCGCCGGACACGTCCGGGTTCTTCACCGCGAACGTGCCGCCGAAGCCGCAGCACTCCTCCGCCTCCGGCAGTTCCACGAGGTCGATCCCGCGCACCGCGCGCAGCAGGCGCAGCGGAGCGTCGCCCACCCGCAGCGCCCGCAGCGAGTGGCAGGTGGGGTGGTAGGTGACCCGGTGCGGGTAGTAGGCGCCCACGTCCTCCACGCCTAGCCGCTCGACCAGGAACTGCGACAGCTCGAACACGCGGGCGGCCAGCTCCGGTGAGCAGTGCTCGCGCACCATGCCCACGCAGGAGGCCGACGGCGACACCACCACCTCGGCGTCGGCGAACACGCGCTCGAAGCGGCTGGCCAGCGCCAGGCCCTCGTCCGAGTAGCCGGTGTTGAAGTGCATCTGGCCGCAGCAGGTCTGCTCCGCGGGGAACTCGACCTCCTGCCCGAGCCGCTCCAGCAACCGCACCACGGCGCGCCCAGTTTCCGGAAACAGCGTGTCCGCCGAGGCAGGTGATGAACAGCGAAACCGTCATCTAGTGCGTTTCCGCGCTATCGGGCTCGGGAATGCCCCCGGTCAGCGAACGGGAGGAGATTTCGCATGTACAGGCAGGTGCTCGATCCGGTGGGAGGCTCGCTCGGTTGGTCGTCGCTGTTTGCGGTGCTGCCGCTGTTCACGCTGTTCGTGCTGCTCGGCGGCGTCCGGATGAAGGCGCAGTGGGCCTCGCTGATCTCTCTGGCGGTGTCGATCATCGTCGCGCTCGCCGTCTATTCGATGCCGTTCGGGCAGACGATGGACGCCGCTTGGGAGGGCGCCGTGTTCGGCCTCTTCCCGATCATGTGGATCGTCGTCAACGCCATCTGGGTCTATCAGATGACCGTCGAGACCGGGCACTTCGCGGTGCTGCGGCGCTCGTTCGCCGCCGTGAGCGACGACCAGCGCATGCAGGCGGTGATCATCGCCTTCTCCTTCGGCGCGCTGATGGAGGCGCTCGCCGGCTTCGGCACGCCTGTGGCGATCACGGCGGTGATGCTGATCGCGCTCGGGTTCAAGCCGCTCAAGGCGGCCAGCGTGGCGCTCGTGGCGAACACCGCGCCCGTGGCCTTCGGCGCGATCGCGATCCCGATCACCACGCTCGCGAAGGTGAGCGGCCTGCCCACTCAGGACCTGGGTTCGATGGTGGGGCGCCAGACGCCGTTCCTCGCGCTGATCGTGCCGCTGATCCTCGTGGCGATGGTCGACGGCCGCAGGGGCACTGCGGCAGACCTGGCCCGGCGCGCTGGTGGGCGGCGTGGCCTTCGCGGTCGGCTCAGTTCGCCACCTCCAACTACATCTCGGTTGAGCTGACCGACATCGTCGCCTCGCTCGCTTCGGCCGCTGCGATCGTGGCCTTCCTGCGCGTGTGGCAGCCCGCCGAGCCGGTCCTCGCCGAGGATTCCCGCAGGGTCGGAGCCCGCCCGCCCGCGGTCGCCGGTGCCGAGTCCTACAACCCGGCGCTCGAGCGCGAGATCAGGGCAGCAGGATCAGCGGCGACCCGGTGCGGAGGGTGCTCGAGGCCTACCTGCCGTACCTGATCATCATCGCCGTGTTCTCGATCGCCCAGATCGGCACGGTCAAGGACGCGCTCGACAGCGTGACCAAGGAGTTCTCCTGGCCGGGCCTGCATGTGGTGGACTCGAAGGGCGAGGCGTCGAGCTTCGCGACCTTCAAGTTCAACTGGCTGTCCTCGGCCGGCACCCTGCTGCTCATCTCGGGCGCACTGACCATGCTGGCCCTGCGAATCAGGCCGAGCCTCGCGCGCGCGGGCTTACGGCGAGACGCTCAACCTGCTCAAGTGGGCGATCCTGACGGTGGCGGCCGTGCTGTCGCTCGCCTTCGTGATGAACCTCTCCGGCGAGACGATCACGCTCGGCATGTGGCTTGCGGGCGCGGGCGGGTTCTTCGCCTTCCTGTCGTCGCTGCTCGGCTGGATCGGAGTGGCGGTGACCGGCTCTGACACGTCGTCGAACTCACTGTTCGGCGCGCTGCAGGTGACCGCCGCGAAGAACGCCGGGCCTGTCGCCCACGCTGATGGCGGCCGCCAACAGCTCCGGCGGGGTGCTCGGCAAGATGATCTCGCCGCAGAACCTGGCGATCGGCGCGGCGGCCGTGGGAATGGCCGGGCCAGGAGGGCGTGATCTTCCGGAAGGTGCTCGGCTGGAGCCTGCTCCTGATCCTGATCATGTGCGTGCTGGTGTACCTCCAGTCGACCAGCCTCCTGAGCTGGATGGTGCCCTGAGGCGGCCTGGTAGTTCAAAATGACGCAGGCATGGCGCACAAGCTGATCGATGAGCTGCGCGCGGCCTGCGGCGAGAGCAACGTAGTCACCCACCCGCACCAGCTGCGCACCTACGAGTCCGACGGGCTGCTGCGCTACCGCGTGACCCCGCGCGCGGTGGTGCTGCCCGGCTCGGCGCAGGAGGTGCAGGCCGTGCTGCGCGCCTGCCACGCGGCGGAGGTGCCGTGGGTGGCGCGCGGCTCCGGCACGGGACTCTCCGGCGGCGCGCTGCCGGTGGAGGAGGGCATCGTGATCTCGGTGAACCGGATGAACCGGGTGCTCGAGGTCGACCTTCCGCAACCAGCGCCTGGTCGTCGAGCCGGGTGTGACGAACCTCGACGTGTCGAAGGCCGCCGGCCCGACGCACTTCTACCCGCCCGACCCCTCCTCGCAGATCGTCTGCTCGATCGGCGGCAACGTGGCGGAGAACGCGGGCGGCGCGCACTGCTTCAAGTACGGCTTCACCACCAACTACGTGACCGGGCTCGAGCTGGTGCTCCCCGACGGCGAGCTGATCCAGATCGGCGGCAAGGAGCTGGACCAGCCGGGCTACGACCTGCTCGGCGCGTTCGTGGGCTCGGAGGGCACGCTCGGCATGGCCACCAAGATCACAGTGCGCGTGGTGCCTGTGCCCGAGGCTGTGCGCACGCTCGTGGCCTTCTTCGCCGACACCACGCACGCGGGTCGCACCGTGTCCGACATCGTGTCGGCGGGCATCGTGCCCGGCGCGATCGAGATGATGGACGCGCTGGCGATCGAGGCGGCCGAGGGCGCCACGCACGCCGGCTACCCCACCGACGCGGGCGCCGCGCTGGTGGTCGAGCTGGACGGCTCGGAGGCGGAGTGCGAGCACCGCTTCGAGGAGGTGCAAGGAGCTCTGCGAGCGCAACGGCGCCACCGGCATCCGCGTGGCGCAGAACGAGGCGGAGCGCGAGCTGATCTGGAAGACGCGCAAGGCGGCGTTCGCCGCGATGGGTCGGGTGTCCACCGCACTACTACGTGCAGGACGGCGTGATCCCGCGCACGCGCCTGCCGGAGGTGCTCGCGCGCATCGATGAGCTGTCCAAGGAGTACGGCATGCGGGTGGCCAACGTGTTCCACGCGGGCGACGGCAACCTGCACCCGCTCGTCTGTTACGACGGCCACGTGGAGGGCGAGGCCGAGCGCGCCGAGGAGCTGTCGGGTCAGATCCTCGCCGCCTGCGTGGAGGCCGGCGGGTCGATCACCGGCGAGCACGGCGTGGGCTTCGACAAGAAGGGCTACATGCCGCGGATGTTCGACGAGCCCGACTTCGACGCGTTCCAGCGGCTGCGCTGCGCGTTCGATCCGGCGGGCATGGCCAACCCGGGCAAGGTGATGCCCACGCCGCGGCTATGCGGCGAGGTGCCCGGGCCGTACCGGCAGCACCCGCTCGAGGCCGCAGGGATCGCGGAGCGCTTCTGATGGCCACCCGCGAGCTGCGCACGGAAGCGCCGCGAAGCCGCGAGGAGGCGGCCGCGATCGTGGCCGCCTGCGGTCGCGAGGGAGCCACGCTGCGCGTTCGCGGCGGCGGCACCAAGCTCGGCTGGGGCACGCCCGCGCCGGATCCCGACGTCGAGCTGTGCACGGCGGCGCTCGACAGCGTGATCGAGCACAACGAGGGCGACCTCACCGCGATCCTCGAGGCGGGCGTGCCGCTCGGCCGGGCGCAGGAGCAGGTTCGCCGCCGCCGGCCAGATGCTCGCGCTCGATCCGCCCCTGGGCGAAGGGGATGCGGCCACGATCGGCGGCGTGATCGCGAGCGGCGACTCCGGGCCGCTGCGCCACCGCTACGGCGCCCCGCGCGACCTCGTGCTCGGCATGACCGTCGCGCTGTCCGACGGCACGGTGGCCAAGGCGGGCAGCAAGGTGATCAAGAACGTGGCCGGCTACGACCTGGCCAAGCTGTTCTCCGGCTCGTTCGGCACGCTCGGCCTGATCCTCCAGGTGGCGGTGCGGCTGCACCCGCAGCCACACGGGACGGTGACCGCCGTCGGGCGCTCGAACGATCCCGAGGCGGTGGCGCGCGGGGCGTCCGAGCTGGCTCACGTGTCGCTGGAGAAGGAATGCGTGGACGTGCGCTGGGAGACCGGCGAGGGGGCGGCGATGGCGCGACTGGGCGGCGCCACCGCCGGCCCGCAGGCCGAGGCCGCCAGGCGCGTGCTGGCCGACGCCGGGCTCGAGGCGGAGCTCGTGGAGGACGACTTCGAGCTCTGGGATCGTCAGCGCGCCGCGCAGCGCAGCACGGAGCGCGCGGTGGTGCGCGTGTCCGGGCGCCAGGCCGAGCTGACGCGGACGATCCAGGCGGCCGACGCGCTCGGCGGTCGCCTCGTGGGACGCGCCTCGCTCGGCATCTCCTGGATCGCGCTCGACCCTCAGCACGTCGCGGACCTGCGCCGCGCAGCTCGCGCCGTTCAAGTGCGTGCTGCTCGACGCACCCCGCGGCGTGCGGACGTCGCTCGACGTCTGGGATGCGGAGCCGTCAGCGCTCGCCGAGCGCGTCAAGCAGCGCTTCGACCCCGCCGGGGTGTTCGCGCCGGGCACCTTCGCCGGAGGGATCTGAGGACGTGGCCAGCTTCGACACCGATCCGGCCGCCCGAGAAGGAGCTGATCGAGGACTGCGTGCACTGCGGCTTCTGCCTGCCCACCTGTCCCACCTACCACCTGTGGGGCGAGGAGATGGACTCGCCGCGCGGGCGGATCGTGCTGATGAGCGAGGCCGAGCAGGGCGCCGAGGTATCGGGCCAGATGGTCACGCACTGGGATCGCTGCCTGGGCTGCATGGCGTGCGTGACCGCCTGCCCATCGGGCGTGCAGTACGACAAGCTGATCGAGGACACTCGCGCGCAGGTGGAGCGCAACCACTCGCGTAGCCCGGGCGATCGCCTGTTCCGCTCGCTCCTATTCGAGCTCTTCCCGCACCCGGGGCGGCTGCGCGCGCTCGCGCCGCTGATGGCCCTCGGCGCGCCGGCTCGGCATCCCGAAGCTGGCGCGCCAGGGCGGTCGCTTCCCGCGGCTGCGCGCGGTGACCTCGCTTACGCCGTCCACGCCGCTGCGCGACACCATGAAGCGCCTGCCGGAGCGGCTCCCGGCGCGCGGGGAGAAGCGCGGCACGGCCGGCCTGCTCCAGGGCTGCGTGCAGCGCGTGTTCTTCCACGACGTGAACGCGGCCACGGCGAACGTGCTCGCCGCCGAGGGCTTCGAGGTGCACGCGCCGCGCCTGCCGCGCTGCTGCGGCGCGCTGCAGATGCACACCGGCTACGACTCCACGCGACCTCGCCAAGGCCACGATCGAGGCGTTCGAGTCGTGCGACTTCGTGGTGACCAACGCCGCCGGCTGCGGTTCGTCGATGAAGGACTACGCGCACCTGCTGCGCGACGACCCGCAGTGGGCCGACGCGGGCCGAGGCCTTCAGCGCCAAGGTGCGCGACGTCACCGAGCTGCTGGCCGAGGCGGGTTCGCGCGCGGAGCGCCACCCGCTGCCGGCGAAGGTCGCCTACCACGACGCCTGCCACCTCGCCCACGCGCAGGCCGTGCGCGCCCAGCCGCGCGAGCTGCTGGCGCGAGATCCCCGAGCTCGAGCTCGTCGAGCCCGAGGGCTGGGAGATTTGCTGCGGGTCCGCGGGTATCTACAACCTGCTGAATCCAGAGCCGGCCACCGAGCTCGGGCGGCGCAAGGTGGCCAACCTGCTGGCCACCGGCGCGGAGACGATCGCCGCGGGCAACCCCGGCTGCGCGATCCAGATCGCCGCCGTGAGCGAGCAGATGGGGCGCCCGCTGACGGGTACTCCACCCGATTGAGCTGATTCAGATGTCGATACAGGGAGGCACCAGGAATGGCAGGCGTTGACGTGAAGGGCATGGAGATGCACGCGCCCGTGAGCGGCCGCATGGAGGAGGTGCTGACACCGGACGCGCTCGAGTTCGTGGCCGGCCTGCACCGCGAGTTCGAGCCGCACGCGGCGCGAGCTTCTGCAGCGGCGGGCCGAGCGCCGGCCGAGCTGGACGCCGGCGGCACGCTCGACTTCCTCGAGGAGACGCGCGAGATCCGCGAGAGCGACTGGTCGGTGGCGCCCGCGCCGCAGGACCTACAGGACCGCCGCGTGGAGATCACCGGCCCGACCCAGCGCAAGATGGTGATCAACGCGCTCAACTCCGGCGCGCCGCGGCTTCATGGCGGACTTCGAGGACTCGAACTCGCCCACCTGGCAGAACATGATCGAGGGCCACGTGAACCTCACCGACGCGATCGAGCGGACGATCGAGTTCACGCAGGACGACGGCAAGGAGTACCGGCTGAACGACGAGCTGGCCACGCTGCTGGTCCGCCCGCGCGGCTGGCACCTGCCCGAGAAGCACATGACCGTGGACGGCGAGCCGGTCGCCGGCTGCGCTCGTGGACTTCGGCTTCTACTTCTTCCACAACGCGCAGCGGCTGATCGATAAGCGGCAGCGGGCCGTACTTCTACCTGCCCGAAGATGGAGTCGCACCTCGAGGCGCGCCTGTGGAACGACGTGTTCAGCCACGCCGAGGACGAGCTGGGGATCGACGCGCGGCACGGTGCGCGCCACGGTGCTGATCGAGACGGTGCCCGCCGCGTTCGAGATGGACGAGATCCTCTACGAGCTGCGCGAGCACGGCGCGAGCCTCAACGCCGGCCGCTGGGACTACATGTTCTCGATGATCAAGTGCTTCCGCGACCGGCCCGGAGTTCATGCTCCCGGACCGCAACAGCGTGACCATGACCGTGCCGTTCATGCGCGCCTACACGGAGCTGCTCGTGAAGACCTGCCACCGCCGCGGCGCGCACGCGATGGGCGGCATGGCCGCGTTCATCCCGAGCCGCACCGACGAGGAGGCCAACGCCAAGGCGCAGGCGAAGATCCATGAGGACAAGAAGCGCGAGGCCACCGACGGCTTCGACGGCACCTGGGTCGCACACCCGGACTCGGTCGCTCCCGCGATGGAGGAGTTCGACGCGGTGCTGGGCGACAGGCCCAACCAGGTGGACCGCCGGCGCGACGAGGTGAAGCGTGAGCGCCGCCGACCTGCTCGACGTCAAGTCCACTCCCGGCGACATCACCGAGGAGGGCCTGCGCAACGACGTGAACGTGGGCATCCAGTACATCTCGTCGTGGCTGCGCGGCAACGGCGCCGCGGGCATCTACGGCCTGATGGAGGACGCCGCCACCGCGGAGATCGCGCGCTCACAGGTGTGGCAGTGGCTGCGCCACGGCGCCGAGCTCACGAACGGCGAGAAGGTCACGTCCGAGCTGGTGCAGCGGCTCGAGACCGAGGAGCTCGAGAGGATCCGCTCCGAGATCGGCGACGACGAGTGGTTCGAGAAGCAGGGGCGCCCGAAGGAATCGCGCATGCTCTTCGAGCAGGTCGCGCTCGCGGACGACTTCCCGGAGTTCCTCACCCTGCCGGCGTACGACTATCTGCTCGAGCACATCGAGAAGGCGGGACGCTTTTCGTAGGTCCGCGGTCCGCGGACTCAGCCTTTAGTGCCCGAGCACCTCGTCCAGCGGCACCTCGTCCGCCGGGGGCGCGGTGGGCATGTCCTCGTCGTCGACCCAGTGCAGCCACCTGTCGAACGCGGAGACCTGCCTCCGCGCCTCGCGCGCGCGCATGTACGCATCGAGCTCGCGCCCGGTGCCGAGCGAGCGCTGGTAGGTCTCCGTCAGCTCGGCCTGGCGGTTCATCGCTTCCTCCAGCCGCTTGACGGCACGTTCGTGCTCGTCGACCGTCTGGAACCTCTTTGTGGCCAGGGTCTCCATCGATTCCTCCCTAAGGTCGAGGACCCTTTCCTGAACGGGCTAAGTTACTCCGCTTTCCCGAGTCAGGGAATACCCAACATGGCGCAGCTGCTCGACGCTACCAGCCTCGCTCACGCTGGCGAAATCCAGCAGCCTTATGGCGAACTCGTCGAGTGCGTTCTCGCCAACTACGGCGTGGCACCAGACGCCCGCCTGGCGGCAGCGTGTGGCCACCTCGCCCACGGCCTTGCCGGCCAGCGTCTGCTCGTCGAGCTTGCCCTCGCCGGTGAGGACCGCGCGGGAGGCGCGCATTAGCTCGTCGAAGCCGAGCGTGTCGAGGACGTAAGGCGCTCCCGGCACGAGCTTGGCCCGCCGGTAGGCGTACAGGCCGCCGGACAGCCCGCCAGCCGCGCCGGTCATCGGCAGTCCGCGAGGATCGCGCGGGGCGTCGACCGCGAGCTTGCCCAGGCGCTTCTCGAGCCGCCCGATCATGCGCGGGTCGGCGCCCTTCTGGGGACCGAACACGCTGGGCGCGTCCTCGAAGACGGTGCGAACGTCGCACAGCACCTCGAGCTTGGGATCCACTCCGGCTTCGTCCAGCGCCTGCAACGCGCCCGCGCCGCCGTCGGTGGTGGCGCTGCCGCCCACGGTGAGGATCACCGAAGACGCTCCGGCCTCCACCGCCGCCACAATCAGCTCGCCCGTGCCGCGCGTGGACGCCGCCCACGCGTCGCGCTCCGCCTCGGCCACGAGCGCGAGCCCGCTGGCCTCGGCCGTCTCCACCACAGCGCGGCCGTCGGGCAACAGCGCGAAGCGCGCCTTCACCGGCCGCCCCAGCGGGTCGCTCACGGACGCCTCGCGCAGCTCGCCGCCGAGCGTGGCCACGAGCGCGTCCATCGTGCCCTCGCCGCCGTCGCCGATCGGCAGCTCGACGGCCTCCATCCCGCCCTCGCGGAGGCCGTCGGCAAGCGCACCGGCGACCTCGGTCGCGGATAACGTGCCCTTGAAGCTGTCTGGAGCCACGAGAACCACGGCGCGCAATAGTGACCGACCCGTCCGCAGAAGCCCTCCGCGAGCGCAACCGAGCGGCTCCACCGTCCGGTCCGTTCGCCTACTTCGAGGCATCGGCATAATCGGGTCCATCGCGGAGCAGGCCACAGCCGATACGACCTACCTCCTCACCGACGAGCAGCTCTCGTTCCGGGAGGTGGTCCGCCAGATCGCGCAGGAGCGCGTGGCGCCGCGCGCCGCCGAGATCGACGAGAAGGCGGAGTACCCGCACGACCTGCGCAAGCTGCTGGCCGAGCAGGACATCCTGGGGCTGCCGTTCGAGGAGGAGCACGGCGGCACAGGCACCGGCACGCTCACGCTCAACATCGCCGTGGAGGAGCTGGCCAAGGCGTGCGCCTCCACGGCCCTGATCCTGATGGTGCAGGAGCTGGGCTCGCTCCCGATCAAGCTGTTCGGCAGCGAGGAGCTGAAGCAGAAGTACCTCCCGCGGCTGGCAAGCGGCGAGTGGACGCCGGCGTTCGCGCTGTCGGAGGTGGAGGCCGGGTCCGACCCGGGCGGCATGCGCACGCGCGCCGTGCGCGACGGCGACGGCTGGGTGCTGAACGGCGAGAAGAACTGGATCACCAACCTCGGCATCGCGGACCTGTTTGTGGTGTTCGCGGTGACCAACCCGGACGAGGGCCACTCACGCGGCATCTCGGCGTTCGTGGTGGAACGCGACTGGCCGGGAGTCGAGATCGGCAAGCTCGAGCACAAGATGGGTATCCGCGGCTCGCCGACCGGCCAGCCGGTGTTCACCGACGTGCGCGTGCCGGCGGAGAACCTGATCGGCGAAGAGAACGCCGGCTTCAGGGTGGCGATGTCCACGCTCGACCGCTCGCGCCTCGGCGTTGCCGCGCAGGGGCTCGGCCTCGCACAGGGCGCCACCGACTTCGCCGCGGCGTACGCGAAAGAGCGGCGCCAGTTCGGCAAGCCGATCATCGGCTTCCAGGGCATCCAGTTCAAGCTCGCCGACATGGAGACGCAGTGCGCCGCCGCGCGCGAGCTGCTCTACAAGGCGTGCGCGAAGGTGGACCGGGGCGAGCCCGACATGGGCAAGTACTCCGCGATGGCAAAGCTGTTCTGCTCCGACACCGCGATGGCCGTGACCACCGAGGCCGTGCAGGTGCTGGGCGGCTACGGCTACGTGAAGGAGTACCCGGTGGAGCGCATGATGCGCGACGCCAAGATCACGCAGATCTACGAGGGCACCAACGAGATCCAACGCCTCGTGATCGCCCGGACGCTCTGATGGACCAGCGCGTGAGCCTCGTGACGCTCGGGGTGTCCGACCTCGCGCGGGCGCGAGCGTTCTACGAGGCGCTCGGCTGGACTACGGGCGCGGCGCCCGCCGACGACGTCGTCTTCTTCCAGGCCGGCGGCATGATCGTCGCGCTCTGGGCCCGCGACCGGCTCGCCGAGGACAGCGGCGTGACCGACAGCGGCGGCTGGGGCGGAGTCACGCTGGCCTACAACACGCGCTCGCCCGCCGAGGTGGACGAGGTGATCGCGCAGGCCGAGGCGGCCGGCGCAGCGATCCCGCGGCACGGGGCCGAGACCTTCTGGGGCGGCTACTCGGGCGTCTTCATCGACCCGGACGGCCATCCGTGGGAGGTGGCCCACAATCCGCACTGGACAGTGGCCGAAGACGGCTCGGTGCATCTCGGAGGATGAGCCAGGGCGCCGACCCGACGAGCTGGTTCGAGGAGCTGTACGCCAGGGCCGACGCGGGCGAGGCCGAGGTGCCGTGGCACAAGGGCGCGCCCAACCCGCGCCTCGTGGACTGGGGACCGCCGGACGGCGCGGGCAAGCGCGCTTTGGTGGTGGGCTCGGGGCTCGGCGACGACGCGGAATACGTGGCGGCGCGCGGGTACGACACCACCGCCTTCGACGTCTCGCCCACGGCTATCGCCATGAGCGAGCGCCGCTTCCCTGACTCGCCCGTGGGCTACGTCGTGGCGAACCTGCTCGACCCGCCGGCGGAGTGGCGGCACGCGTTCGACATCGTGGTGGAGAACATCACCGTGCAGGCCATGCCGCCCGAGTACCACGCCGAGGCGAGCGCAGGGATCGCCGAGTTCGTCGCGCCGGGCGGCACGCTGCTCGTGCTGTCGGCAGCGCGCGAGGAGGATGACGCGGTCACAGACGGACCGCCATGGCCGCTGACACGCGCAGAGATCGACGCGTTCGTCATCGGAAGCGGCCTCGAGGTCGTGAAGATCGAGGAGCTCTTCGACGCGACGGTGAGCCCATTCGCGCACCGCTGGCGCGCGGAGTTCCGGCGCCCGGCAGCGGCCTAATCGCGGAGGCTCGCGGGCCGATTCATCAGCGGCTTGTAGTCACGGCACGGTTCGCCCCTCAGCCCCGGACACGGCGGAAGCCCCGTCGGAGCGCTCACCCCCGGCACCACCGGCAGCACGAGGCTGGACGGCATCCGCCTGGAGTGGGCGATCGCGACCGTGGCGGTCCCGGATGGGTCGGTTTCGCCGAACGACCAGATGGGCTGGTCCCCGTTGGGGGCTGTGATCGTGACCCGGATCCGTGAGCCGGCGCGGTAGACGTGTCCCTCGTAGTAGAGCGGAATGGTGACCTCGGCGAAGCGGTTGCGCGGCAGCGGCGACACATCGGATTCCCGGAGACTGAGAACGGGCTCGAGCGGGGTGCTCTTTGCGGAGTCGAGCTTGCGCTCGTTCGCGCGGACCCAGCCGTTCTGCACAAAGGTCTCCTTGCCGTCGGGCCTGACCTCGCTGATGGTCGCCTGGAGGTCGACGTTGGGCGTGGAGGAGCGGACCCAGGCGTGCACGGCGCCCGCGCCGATGACCGCGTTGTCCGCACTGAGCGGGCTGGTGACGTAGGACAGCGCGCTGCCCGCCGGCGGCTGCAGCCACTGATATGGCGGCGTGGCGGTCCACAGGCCCCCGGAACCGGCGGCGGTGTCGCCGGTGAAGTCGGTGAGCGGCCGGGCGTGAGCGTCCCAGTCAAAGGAGTCCGCCCCCGCCTGCGCGGGCTTGCTGTCGCCCAGCGCGCCGTCGGGCCCCAGGTACCAGGGGCGGCCGCCTGTGCCCGGGATCGGGAAGCTCGGCCACGACTGCTCGAAGCCGGGTTGCGGCTCGCCGGGCTGGGTGCCGCCCGCGCCGTTGTCGAAGAGCACGCGGATCGACGGCAGCCGCTCGAAGGCGGCGAGCGCGCCCGCGTACGTGGGCTGCAGCTGGATCGGGTCGGGCGGCAGCGTGACCCCCGGTATCCCCATCGCCTCCTGGTAGATCACCGGCGCGGCGGCCTGGATGACGGCCGAGTTCATGATCGGCGCCTGTTTCGCCACGTACAGCTCCAGGAAGTCGTACCAGCGGTTGAACGTCTCCGGGTCGAGCGAGTCGACGTGGGTGCCGTTGGTGAACGTGAACCACTTGCGGTTCGTGCCGGTGAGGTGCTCGGCCAGAGTCGGGCAGTGACCGCCGGTCTGCTCGTCGGTCCACTGGCAGGCCATGAACGTCGGCACCTTGATCTTGTTCACGAACGTGACCGGCGACAGCGGGTCGGCCACGGACGGCACGTAGTGGTCGTTGGCGCGGATCTTCGCCATCAGGTCCACTGCCTCCCCGTGGAGGACCTGGTTGTCCCTGCATGTCTCGTCGCCCTGCTGGATTCGCTGGTAGGCCCACGGCTGCCCGCCGCTGGGCGACGCCGGCATGGCATCGTGGATCCGCTCCTGCGCCCAGGCCACGGCAAACCCGGTGTTGAGGATGCCGCCCGGATAAAGCGTCGTCTGCGTGGCGTCGATCACCGAGAGCGGCGAGATGGCGGCCAGGCTCGGCGGGCTCATCTGGGCGGTGAAGAGCTGGCTGATTCCGCCGTAGGAGATACCCATCATCCCGACCTTGTGATGCAGGACCCACGGCTGGCGCGCAATGGTCTCGATCACGTCGTAGCCGTCGAGGCTCTGGAGCGGCTCGAAGAAGTCGAAGGCGCCGCCCGAGCAGCCGGTGCCGCGCATGTTCACGTCCACCACCGAGAACCCCATCAGGTTGGCGAGGATCGCGATCCCGCTCTGCGGGCCGGCCGGATCCGCGTACCCGTAGCCCGAGTACTCGATCAAGGTCGGAGTAGGGCCCGTCACCCAGCTTCGGAAGTTGAACGCCGGCCGGTAGTGGCAGCACATTCGCCACGTCCTGCGGCGGATGCACGTAGATAGAGAGCTTGGTGCCGTCGCGGGTGGTCAGGTAGCCGTAGCCACGGGAGGGGATCGTCTGGTTGTAGACGCCGGTGCTCGGCGGGGCCGGCTGGTTTGAGAGCACGGTCAGCGGACCCGATTCCGGCCCTCCCGCCGAGGGGCGCACGCGATAGCCGCTCCCTGGCGCCACGTCGCGGAACACAAGGCCCCCGAGCGAGTCGGCCTGCTGGGTGGCCACCGTCTGCCCGGCGCTGTTCACGAGCGACATCTGCTCGCTCGCAGCCAGCCCGGTGACGTAGACCTGCTCCGCGCTGCCGTGCGCGCTGAACGTGGGCTCGGCGGCACTCGCGCCCCCGGTCATCCAGATGAAGGCCAGCACCCCGGCACAAAGCGCGACGCACAGCCGCATTGAAACGTACCCCCCGCACATCCCGCCGGGAACTCAAGCACGTTGTGCGCGGCGAGGTCGCAGTTCCGCGCCGGGCGCCCGCCTAGCCCCAGCGAAACCCGGTCTCGGAAGGCTGCGGCTCCAGCGGGCTCGACGGCAGCCCGGGCTGCGGGTCCGGCAGGTTGTAGCCGGTGGGCGCAACGTCGTTCGGCGTGTCCGGGTGGAACAGCGAGGCGAGGTACTGGATCTGGCCGCGGCCGGGACCGAGCTCGAACTGGCCGCCGCCGTAGGCGCCGATGCCGTGCTCCTCGCAGTAGTCGTAGGCGGCGCACAGCTCCTCGAGGCCGCCGAGCCGTGACGGCTTGATGTTCACCATCCGCGGCGGGAACGGCAGCCCCTCGATGTCAGCCACCGAGTGGATGTTGGCGTCCCACGTGATCCGGTCGCGATAGGGCTCGAGCACCGGGCCGGTCTCGTCGTTGAGCCGCGGGTCCTCGATCCACGCGTCGGGGAACGCCTCGGCCACCCGCCGGTACAGCTCCGGGTCGGCGCCGGCGTCCACCACCGTGCCCACGTAGAGCCCCTTGAGGTCGACCGAGTCGACGGCACCGGTGGCCACCAGCTCGGCGATCAGCTCGTCGGTCCAATCGTCGGTGGGGTCGAGCTTGAAGCGCAGCGTGGGATAGAGGTCGAGGCGCTTGCGCACCGGCTCGATCGTGGGCGGCTCGCCAAGGCGCAGCGACACCACGAACGTCAGCGGCCGCAGCTCGCGCCCGACCACCTCGGCGAGCGACCTGCCGGCCTGGCGCAGCGCAAGGTCGAGAGCGGCGCGACTCGAATGCCCAGCGCCGGTAGCGCCGCGACACGTCTCGAACCGGCTCCGCGGGGAACAGGTCGAGCGCCGCCGACGAGCTCGCACAGCTCGCCGAGCGTCCGCGGCACCGGTGAGGTCGTGCACCGGCGCCCGCGTCCTGGAGCGCGATGTGGTCGAGCTGCGTCGTAGGTCACGTCCTCGCCCACGCCCTCGTGCCCGCCGCCCCGCATGTGGATCACCGTCGAGAGGCGCGTGAAGTCGGAGGACACGTCGGCCTCGAGGCCCTCGAGCGAGTAGCCCTCGATGTCCACCGGCAGTTGCGCGAGTCGGTCGAAGGTGGCCACGGAGGCGGAGACTAGTAAGTCGGCTCTTGCGCGCCGGCGCCGCCCTTCCTACAGTCGCGCTGTGCAGCGGGCAACTCCTGGCGAGATCGTGGTGGGCTACGACGGGTCCGGCGGCAGCAAGGCCGCGCTCAAGGAGGCATGCGAGCTCGCCAAGGAGCTGGACCGCAAGCTCGTGATCGCATTCGCGTACGAGGTGTCGACGTTCGGCGGGGACGTGCAGGACGTGGCACGCGCGATTCGCGAGCACGGCGATGCCGTCACCGCCGAGGCGGCCGCCACCGCGAAGGAGGCGGGGCTCGAGCCGGAGATCGTCATCGAGCGCGGAGATGAGGCGGACGCGCTCGCGCGCCTGTCGAACGAGCGGGACGCCGCGATGCTCGTGATCGGCAGCCGCGGCGAGTCGGCCTTCAAGCGGCTCGTGCTCGGCTCGGTGACGCACAAGGTGCTCCACCTCGCGGAGACGCCCGTGCTCGTGGTGCCCAGCCGCGACGGCGGCTAGACGGCGATCGCCTCCTGCTCCGGCCGCACCGACGCCAGCTTCTCCGCGCGGCGCTGCTGGAGCACGGTGAGGATCGCGATTCCGACGGTGAACACGAAGATCATCGTCGCGACGATGTTCACCTCGGGCGGGATCGACACGCGCGCCGCGCCCCAGATGAACAGCGGGTAGGTGACCGTCGCGCCCGAGTTGAAGTTGGTGATCACGAAGTCGTCGATCGAGAGCGCGAACGCCAGCAGCGCGGCCGCCAGGACGCCAGGCGCGATCAGCGGCAGGGTGACGCGCAAGAACGTCGTGCCAGGCGTTGGCGCCCAGATCCTGGGCCGCCTCCTCCAGCGACCGGTCGAACCCGATCGAGCCTCGATCTGACCGTGACCACGACGAACGAGATGTTGAACATCACGTGCGCGATCACGATCGTCGTGAAGCCGGTGTTGAAGCCCACCGACAGGAACAGCGACAGCAGCGCCGCGCCGAGCACGATCTCGGGCGTGCCGAGCGGCAGGAAGATGAAGAAGTTGAGCGGCCCGCGCCCGCGGAACTCGTAGCGCACCATCGCCAGCGCCATCATCGTGCCGAGCGCGGTGGCGATCACGGTCGAGATCGCGGCGATCTCGATCGACACCTTGAGCGCGTCGAGCAGGCCGGGCACCTGGAACGGGTCCTTCCAGTGCTTGAGCGTGAACCCCTGCCAGACGAAGTTGAAGCGGCTGTGGGTGTCGTTGAACGAGAACCAGATGATGATCCCGATCGGGAACATCAGGTAGAGGATCGCGAGCGCCGAGTAGACCGGCAGCGACCAGTGCAGGATCTTGCGCCCGATCCGCGTGGGCAGCGACGTGCCGGGCGGCCGCTCCACGGCGCGCGCGCCGGGGGCCGGGATCGCCTCGGCCGTCATCGTGGCCTCCGTCCCCATCAGCGCCTCGGTGCCCGCCACCTTGGCCCAGAGCGCCCACCATCACGAGGATGATCGCCATCAGCGTGAACGACAGCGCGGCCGCAGTCGGATAGTCCGTTGACCTCGAGGTAGCGGCTCTGGATCACGTTGCCGATCATCGTCTGGTTGGGCGAGCCGAGCAGCGTGGCGTTGACGAAGTCGCCGGCGGCCGGGATGAACGTGAGCAGCACGCCCGCCACCACGCCCGGCATCGACAGCGGCAGCGTGACCTTGCGTGAATACCGAGCGCCGGTTGCCGTACAGGTCCGCGCCGGCCTCGAGCAGCCTGCCGTCGATCCGCTCGAGCGACGCGTACAGCGGCAGGATCATGAACGGCAGGAAGTTGTAGGTGATGCCCGCGACCACCGATCCCGTGGTGGCGAGCACGCGGCCGTTCGGGCGGAATGATGTGGAGCGTCTGGAGCACCGACACGAGCGGGCTCGAGTCGTCGAGGATCGTCTCCCACGCCAGCGTGCGCACCAGGTAGGTGACGAAGAACGGCAGGATCACCGCGAGCAGCAGAGCGTTGCGCCAGCGGCCGCCGCGGAACGCGATCGCGTACGCCAGCGGGTAGCCGATCAAGAGCGACAGTCAGCGTGGACAGCCCCGCGTACCAGAACGAGCGCAGGAACTGCGTGCCGTAGTTCGACCACGCGTCCGTGTACGTGGAGAAGTGCCAGTTGAAGTGGTAGCCGTTGAAGATCGACCCCGTCTCCAGCGAGATCTTCGCCCTGGTAGTAGAGCGGCAGCGCGAAGAAGATGATCAGCCACGCGAGCCCCGGCAGCGAGCAGCGCCAGCGGCAGGATCCCCTTGTGCGCGCTGGACGAACGACATAGCCGCGTAGCGGCCTAGGCGCCGATCATCGCTTGGAAGGCGTTGTTGATCTTGTCCTCATCCGGCGGCGCCAGCTGCTTGAACGCGTGCCCGTTCTTCAGCACCTCCGCGCTCGGGAAGATCAGCGGGTTCTTGGCCGGTGGCCGGGTCGATCTTCGCGAGCACCTGCTTGCGTGCCCTTCACCGGCGGCACGTAGTTCACGTAGTCCTCGATCGGCGCCTCCACCTCGGGCTGGTAGATCGCAGTTCATGAACACCTCGGCCGTGTACGCGTGCGGCGCGCCCACCGGGATCATCATGTTGTCGGTCCAGAGCATGAAGCCCTCGTCCGGGTGGACGAACTTGATGTTCTTGTTGTCGGACTGGAGCTGCACGGCGTCGCCAGACCAGCCGTAGGCGATCCAGGTGTCGCCCTTCGGCGAGGTCCTTGAGGTAGTCGTTGCCGGTGAAGCGGCGGATCTGCCCGTTCTTCACGTACTTGTCCATCTTGTCGACGGCGGCGAGCGCGTCCGCGGTGCTGCCGGTGGTCGGGTCCTTGCCCATGCCGAGCATGGTGAGGCCCACCGAGTCGCGCATCTCGGTGAGCATCGTGACCTTGCCCTTGCACTTGGGGTTGAAGATCTCGTTGACGCTCGTCACGTCGCCGACCTTGTCGGTGCGGACGATCAGGCCGGTCTGCCCGCTCTGCCACGGCACCGAGTAGTCGCGATTCGGGTCGAAGTCGATGTGCTGAAGCGCAGGGATGAGGTTCTTCTGCACGTTCGGCAGCGCGGCCTTGTCGAGCTTCTGGACGTAGCCGAGCTTGATCATCTTGCCGGCCATCCAGTCGGTCATCACGATGATGTCGCGCCCGCCCGAGTTGCCGTTGGCGAGCTGCTGGCGAACCTTGCCGAAGAACTCGTTGTTGTCGTTGATCTCCTCCGTGTACTTGACGTGCACGCCGAACTTCTTCTGGAAGTGCTCGAGCGTCGGGTGCTTGCCGTGATCCACGTCGATGTAGAGCGGCCAGTTGGAGAAGTTGAGCTGGGTCGCCGACCTGGCCGTTGGGGATCGCCTTGGAAACGGTCTTCGACCCGCCGCTCAAGCGCGGAGCCGCTGCCGCACGCCGCGAGGAAGCTCGGCCGCGCCGAGCGACATCGCGCCCGCGCCGCCGAGGCGGAAGCAGCTGCCGCCGGCTGATCTCCCTTCGCACCAGCTCGTCCATCCTCGTATCGATGTCACGCTCGCTCAACGCTCGGTCCCTCCTGTGGGTCGCTCTCGACTTCCTCTCGTTCTGCACTTCGCTCTCTCGCACCACGTGCATGTGCTCCGTGGACCAGCTGAGCCGAACGCGTGCCCCGGCGCCGGGTAGGCGCTGGCGCTCGGCCTCGTCAGCGTTCGGCACCAGCACGGTCATGGTCACGCCGTCGGGGAGCCGCACCACCATCTGCGTGGCGGTGCCCAGGTAGATGCGAGCTCTCCACGAGCCCCTCCACCGACGGCCGATCGCCGGGCGCCGGCTCCTCGATCAGCCTGACCGTGCAGCTTCTCGGGCCGCACCACCGCGTAGCAGCGCTCGCCCGGCGCGAGGCCGTTCGAGGCCGCGCGCAGCGTCACGCCGCTGTCGAGCTTGAGCTCGGTGCCGCCGCCCGAGCGCGGATCCGGCCACGCCCGGCATCAGGTTGGACACCCCGATGAAGCCCGCCACGAAGGTGGTGCGCGGGACGGTTGTAGACGGCCTCGGGCGCGTCCACCTGCTCCACCACGCCGTGGTTCATCACGGCGATCCGGTCGGACATCGTCAGCGCCTCTTCCTGGTCGTGCGTCACGTAGATGAACGTGATGCCCACCTCGCGCTGGATGCGCTTGAGCTCCACCTGGAGCCCCTTGCGGAGCTTGAGGTCGAGCGCGCCGAGCGGCTCGTCGAGCAGGAGCACCGTGGGCAGGTTCACGAGCGCCCGCGCCAGGGCCACGCGCTGCTGCTGGCCGCCCGAGAGCTGGCGCGGCTTGCGCTTGGCCTCGCGCGCGAGACCCACGCGCTCGAGCTCCTCGGCCACGCGGCCCGCGGCCTCCTTCTTGCCCATTCCCTTGCGGCGCAGGCCGAAGGCCACGTTCTCCTCCACGCTCAGGTGGGGGAAGAGCGCGTAGCTCTGGAAGACGGTGTTGGTGGAGCGCTTGAAGGCGGGCAGGCCAGACACGTCGGTGCCGTCGAGCAGGATCCGGCCCTCGCTCGGGTCCTCGAATCCGGCGACCATGCGCAGCGTGGTGGTCTTGCCGCAGCCGCTCGGGCCAAGCAGCGTGAAGAACTCGCCGCGCTCGATGTCGAGCGTCAGCTCACGAACGGCCGTGAAGTCGCCGAAGCGCTTCGTGACCGCGTCGAGGCGCACGCTCGGCAGCGGCGTGCCGCTGCGTTCAGCACCCGGTCCAGCCGAAGGATCGGTGGTCGCAATCTCTGCTCCCGTGGCTCCTCCTCAAAGGCCAATTCGGCACGGCGCTGATTGCCAAGCCGATGGGGCGCCAGAGAAGTTATGGCCGACCTCGCGCAAGCGCAAGTAACAGATGCCCAAAAGATGGGGTTGCCACTTATACGGTCTGTATAGGGCGCCGTGACCCGGTTTGACCCAACGTTCCCTTGTTCGCATTCCAGTCGGGCGCTACCGTTGTCCGCAGCGTCCAGTCCGTCGGGGAGAAGGAGAGTGTTAAGGAATGGCAACGAGGCTCGAAGGCGCGCCGCAAACCGAACAGGCCGAAAGCGGTCGTCTACAGGAGCTTGCCAAACGGCACCTCTGGATGCACTTCACGCGCATGGGCGCGTACGACGACCATGAGCTGCCCATCATCGTGCGCGGCGAGGGCTGCTACGTCTGGGACGAGCACGGCAAGAAGTACCTGGACGGCCTGTCCGCGCTCTTCTGCGTGAACGCCGGCCACGGCCGGGCCGAGCTGGGCGAGGCCGCGGCGCGGCAGGCCAAGGAGCTCGGCTTCTACACCAACTGGACCTTCGCCCACCCGCTGGCGATCGAGCTGGCCGCGCGCATCGCGGAGCTCGCGCCGGGCGACCTCAACCGCGTCTTCTTCACCTCGGGCGGCTCCGAGGCCGTGGAGAGCGCGATCAAGCTCAGCCGCCAGTACCACCGGGTACGAGGCGAGGCGGGGCGCTACAAGATCATCGCGCGCGAGACCGCCTACCACGGCACCACGCTCGGCGCCCTGATCGCCACCGGCATCGGCTCCATCCGCAGCGCGTTCGAGCCCCTGCCCGTGGGCAGCGCCCACGTGGCCAACACCAACAGCTACCGCAACCCCGAGTACCTCGACCCGGCCGAGGAGATCGCCAAGCGGATCGAGTTCGAGGGGCCGGACACCGTCGCCGCAGTGATCCTCGAGCCGGTGCAGAACTCCGGTGGCTGCTTCATGCCGCCGGAGGGCTACTTCCAGCGCGTGCGCGAGATCTGCGACGAGTACGGCGTGCTGTTGATCTCCGACGAGGTGATCTGCTCGTGGGGCCGCATCGGCCACTACTTCGGCTGCGAGCGCTTCGGTTACCAGCCCGACCTGATCACCACCGCCAAGGGCATCACCTCGGCGTACGCGCCGATGGGCGCGGTGATCGCGCGCGATGAGATCTTCGAGCCCTTCTCCCAGGGCACGAGCATGTTCACGCCACGGCCTCACCTTCGGCGGCCATCCCGTGTCCGCCGCGGTGGCGATGGCCAACCTCGACATCTTCGAGAACGAGGACCTCTGCGGCCGCGTGCGGGAGCACGAGGGCGAGTTCCGCGCGATGCTCGAGCGCCTCAAGGACGACCTGCCGATCGTGGGCGACGTTCGCGGCGCCGGTTACTTCCACGCGATGGAGCTGGTGAAGGACAAGGAGACAAAGGCGAGCTTCAACGACGAGGAGTCCGAGGAGCTGCTGCGCGGCTTCCTGTCGGGCGAGCTCTACAAGCGCGGGCTCATCTGCCGCGCGGACGACCGCGGGGACCCTGTGATCCAGTTCTCGCCGCCGCTCGTGGCCGGCCCGGAGGAGTTCGCCGAGATCGAGTCGGTGATCCGCCCCGTGCTCACCGAGGCCTGGGAGCGGGTCGTCAAGCACTAGGAGGCGACGACGTGCTGACAGTCCAGCGGCTCGTCCAGGACATAGACCTGGAGCTGCTGACAGGCGAGGAGGCCGCCGAGGCCCCCGTCCGCTGGGTGCATATCACCGAGCTGCTCGATCCCACGCCCTGGCTGTCCGGCGGCGAGCTCGTGCTCACCACCGGGATACAGCTCGACACGCCCGAAAAGCAGCGCGAGTTCATCGACCGGCTGGCCGAGCACCACCTGGCGGGGCTGGGCTTCGGCACCGGTTTCGACCACAAGTCGATTCCGCCGGCACTCCTGAAGGAGGCCGAGGAACACGGCTTCCCGGTGTTCGAGGTGCCCTACGACCTGCCGTTCATCGCCATCACCGAGAAGGCGTTCACGCAGCTGGTGAACGAGCAGTACGAGGTGCTTCAGCGCGGCATCGCGATCCAGAAGCGGCTCGAGCGGCTGGTGCTCGAGGAGCGCGGCCTGGCGGAGGTGGTGCGCGCGCTGGCCGCCACGATCGGCGGCGCGGTGCTCGTGCTGAGCGCGCGCGGCGAGACGATGACCGCCAAGGCGTTCCGGCGGGAGCTCACCGAGGAGCAGCTCGCGTCGCTGCAGCTCGAGGTGGCCACCCGCAGCTCGCAGCCGGCCACCAGCAACGGCACGCGCACGCAGCCGGTCACATTCGCGCCCGAGCACCCCGAGCTGTCCGGCCGCGCGCTGGCGCTGCCGGTGGCCACGCGCGGCAGCGGCGCGCCCCAGGCCTGGCTCGTGGCGGTGCGCGACGCCGGCGGCCTCGGCGACTTCGAGCGGCTGATCCTGCAGCAGGCCGTGACCGTTGTGGCGCTCGAGCTGATGCGCCAGCGCGTGATGCGTGACACCGAACGGCGGCTGGCGGGCGACGTGCTGGCCGAGGCGCTCACCGGTCGGCTCGACCAGGACGAGCTGACGATGCGCCTGCGTCCATTCGGGGTGGGCGACACCGCCGCGGTGCTCGTGTTCGGCATGCAGGACCCCGCCGCCGGCGAGGCGCTGCTCGACCGCTTCATGGCGGGCGCCGGCGTGGGCGCGCTGGTGGCCACGCGCGAGCAGCTCCTGTGCGCGGTGATCGATGCGGAGGACACGGACCCACTTGATCTCGCGGGCCGGGCGCGCAAGGCGCTCGGCGCTGAGTACGGCGATGTGCGGGCGGCAGCCAGCAGGCAGTCGCCCGCACGCGCCTTGCGGCGCAGCTTCCATGAGGCGCGCTGCGCGCTCGAGGCGTCGGTGCTCGGTGGCGAGGCCGCGCCCGAGGTGGCCTCGTACCGCGACCTCGGCGCGTTCCAGCTCCTGCTCTCGCTCCAGGACGAGGACGCGCTGCGCCTTTACTGCGACAACCTGCTCGGGCCGCTCGAGAACGGGGAGGGCGACTACGGCGACGAGCTGCTGCGCTCGCTCGAAGCGTTCATCGAGCAGAACGGGCAGTGGGAGCGCGCCGCGAGGCAGCTGTTCTGCCACCGCCACACGCTGCGCTACCGGATCCGCCGCGTGGAGGAGCTGACGGGGCGGGACCTGAGCCGTGCGCGCGACCGCATCGAGTTCTGGCTGGCACTGCGCGGGCGGGAGCTCGTGAGATGACGACCTATTTGGAGGCGCTTAGCACATGAGGGTTGGAGTTCCGACCGAGATCAAGACCGACGAGTACCGCGTGGCGATCACGCCCGCGGGCGTGCGCGAGTTCGTGGAGCACGGGCACGAGGTGCTGATCCAGAAGGGCGCGGGCGACGGCAGCGTGATCCCCGACGACGAGTACGTTGAGCAGGGCGCGCGCATCCTGCCCGACGCGCAGTCGGTGTTCGACGAGGCGGAGCTGATCCTCAAGGTCAAGGAGCCCATGCCCGAGGAGGTCGAGAAGCTCCGCGCCGACCAAACCCTCTTCACCTACCTGCACCTCGCGCCCGCGCCCGAGCTGACCAAGGGCCTATGCGAGTCCGGCGCCACCTGCATCGCCTACGAGACGGTGGAGGACGCCCGTGGCCGCCTGCCTCTGCTCGCGCCCATGAGCGAGGTGGCGGGCAAGATCGCCACGCAGGCCGGGGCGTTCATGCTCGAGCGCCCGCTGGGTGGCCGCGGGGTGCTGCTCGGCGGCGTGCCCGGCGTGGCCGCGGCCACCGTGCTCGTGATCGGCGGCGGCGTGGTGGGCATGCACGCGGCCTTCATCGCGATCGGCATGGAGGCGGACGTATTCGTGTTCGACCGCAACCTCGACCGCCTGCGCGAGCTGGACGTGGCGTTCGGCGGCCGCGCGTCCACGGTCTACTCCTCCACGCTCTCGGTGGAGCAGATGCTTCCGGCGGCCGACCTCGTGATCGGCGCCGTGCTGATCCACGGCGCCCGCGCCCCGTGGGTGATCCGGCGCGAGCAGCTGTCGCTGATGAAGAAACGCGCGGTGCTGGTGGACGTGTCGATCGACCAGGGCGGCTGCTTCGAGACCTCGCGGCCCACCACGCACTCCGAGCCCACCTACGAGGTCGACGGCATCACGCACTACTGCGTGACCAACATGCCGGGCGCGGTGCCGATCACCTCCACCTTCGCCCTCACCAACGCCACCTTGCCTTACGCGCTCGCTCTGGCGGACAATGGCGTGCGCGAGGCGATCGCGCGCGACCCGGGCCTGCGCGGCGGCGTGAACGTGGTGGCCGGTCATGTCACGCACCCAGCAGTCGCCGAAGGAGTCGGAATGCCCTTCACGCCCGTGGAGGAGCTGCTCGTACCGAGCGCCTGAGAACTGAGAACTGAGAACTGGACTCAAGGAGACGCCGATGGCCACGAGCACACAGACCGAGATTCGCAACTTCATCAACGGCGAGGAGAAGCCGGCCGCCGAGGGCGGCACGGAGCCTGTGATCAACCCCGCTACCGGGGAGCAGATCGCCGTCACGCCGCTGTCCACCGAGGCCGACGTCGACGCCGCCGTTGCAGCCGCCAAGGCCGCGTTCGACGGCTGGGCCGAGCACGACGCCGCAGGAGCGCTCGCTCGCGCTGCTCAAGATCGCCGACGCCGTGGAGGAGGCGGGCGAGGAGCTGAGCCAGATCGAGTCGCTCAACGTGGGCAAGCCGATCGAGGCGATGCGCGAGGAGATCCCGGTATGCGTGGACAACCTGCGCTTCTTCGCGGGCGCCGCGCGCAACCTCGAGGGCAAGGCGGCGGGCGAGTACATGGAGGGCTACACGTCGATGATCCGCCGCGAGGCCGTCGGCGTGGTCGGCCAGGTGGCGCCCTGGAACTACCCGCTGATGATGATGGTCTGGAAGATCGGCCCCGCGCTCGCGGCCGGCAACACGCGTGGTGATCAAGCCGTCCGAGCAGACCCCGATGACCGCCTCCCGGATGGCGCAGATCTGCGCCGAGCACCTGCCGCCCGGCGTGCTCAACGTGATCTACGGGCACGGCGTGCCGGCCGGCTCCTCGCTGGTGGCGCACAGGGACGTGGCGATGGTGTCGCTCACGGGCGACGTGGCCACCGGCAAGGAGATCGCCAAGTCCGCGGCCGACACGCTCAAGCGCGTGCACCTCGAGCTGGGCGGCAAGGCGCCGGTGCTGATCTTCGACGACGCGGACATCGAGGCCGCCGTCGAGGGCGTGAAGATCGGCGGCTACTGGAACGCCGGCCAGGACTGCACCGCCGCGAGCCGCGTGATCGCCGGACCGAAGGTGTACGACGACTTCGTGTCCGGCCTGTCCGACGCCGTGAAGGGCCTCAAGATCGGCGACCCGCTCTCCGAGGACACGGAGCTCGGGCCGCTCGTGTCGAGCGACCAGCGGGAGCGCGTGGAGGGATTCCTGTCACGCGTGCCGTCGCACGGCGAGATCGTCACCGGCGGCAAGGAGACGGGCAACGGCGGCTTCTTCCTCGAGCCCACCGTCGTCGCCGGCCTGAAGCAGGACGACGAGATGGTGCAGCGCGAGGTGTTCGGGCCCGTGGTGAGCGTGCAGCAGTTCTCCTCGGACGAGGAGGCGATCGCATGGGCCAACGACGTGGACTACGGCCTGGCGGCGAGCGTCTGGACCCGCGACGTGGGCCGCGCGATGAGCGCCGCCCGCGCCCTGCGCTTCGGGACCGTGTGGGTGAACGACCACATCCCGCTGGTGTCCGAGATGCCGCACGGCGGCTTCAAGCAGTCCGGGTACGGCAAGGACATGTCCATGTACTCGCTGGAGGACTACACGGTGGTCAAGCACGTGATGGTGAGCCTGTCGTAGCGCCGGTCCCACCGGGCGCTCGCAGCGCCGCCGCACTGCTGCTGTCGCTCGCCGCGCTCCTTCTGGGCGCGGCGAGTCCGGCGCGCGCAGTCACGTTCTCGAACGCGGCCCCGATCACGATCAACGACGCCGGGGCCGGCGACGTTCCCGCCGCCGCCACGCCCTATCCCTCGGCGATCGCGGTATCCGGGGTGGTGGGCACGGTGACGAAGGTCACCGCCACACTCCACGGCTTCCACCACCTCTGCGCCCACGACGTCGACCTGCTGCTCGTGGGCCCGCACGGGCAGCAGAGCATCCTGATGTCGGACGCGGGCGACTGCGACGTGGGCGCCCAGCAGCCGCCGCCCGTGGAGCTCGCCTTCGACGACGCGTCCACGGTGGCGGTGCCCTGTCTCAACGGGCCGGCCACCCTGCTCGCGTCCGGCCTCTACGCGCCCACCAACGACCCCACCGCCCCGGGCACCAACTGCACGAACGACCCGGCGCACCCGGACGTGTTCGCCGCGCCGGCGCCGGGCGCGCCGTACGGGCTCGGGCTGAGCGCGTTCGACGGGGTGGACCCCAACGGCAGCTGGAGCCTCTACGCCATGGACCAGGCGAGCAGCGACGACGGCGCGATCGACGCCGGCTGGAGCCTCGATTTCACGGTGCCCGCCGGCGCGCTGTCGTCGGCGCCGAGGATCACGGGTACGCCGGAGGCGGGCCGCACGCTGAAGGCCGTGAGCGGCAAGCTCGAGGGCGGATCCGCCGCGGGCTATCAGTGGAACCGCTGCAACGCGCGCGGGCGGGGCTGCAAGGCGATCAGGGGCGCGACCAAGGGCAGCTACAGGGCGAGGCGCGCCGACCGCGGCCGCAGGCTCAAGCTCACGGAGCGGGGCGTTACCTCCGCAGGAATGAGCAGCCCCCGCAATTCGCGCGCCACGAGCATCGTCGGCCCGGCGCTCGTGTCGCTGCGCGGCACCAAGCGCTCGCAGCGCGCGCTCGCCCGGGGCGGCCTGCGCGTGACGCTGCGCTCGAACCTCGGTGGCTCGCTCACGGCCGGCGCCACGGTGAGCGGCGTGAGGCTGGCCTCGGCGCACCGCAAGCTCAGGGCCGGCAGGCGGGTGAAGCTCACCCTCGCGCTCACGCCGGCCGCGCGCAGCGCGATCGCCGGCGGCGCCAGGAGGGCGAAGGTCAGGCTCGTGGTGAGGGACGCAGGCGGCGGGCGCTCGACCACACGCGTAACGATCAGGCTGATCGGCTAGAAGCCGCCGCTGAACTCGACCTTGTTGGGGCGCGAGTCGTGATCGCGCACCACCGTGTTCTTCTTCGTGTCGACGAACATGCAGAACGCCTTCGAGCGGTCGTTGAGGTTCACGCAGACGCGGAAGTAGCCCTCGGCGAGCCGGTGGGTGTTGGCATCCTCGAGGTTCTGCTTGGCCTCGGTGGTGCCGTGGGCCTCCACGAAGTCGCGCGCGCGCACCGCAGCCTCGTGCGTGGCGTTGGTCTCCGAGACGATCACCGGCCGGTTGCCGAGTCCAGCCACGAACAGGCCGAGGGCGGCAAGGCTCAGGAGGATGGTGGCCGTGCGGTCGAGGATCACCTCAGAGGGGAGCGGGTCGCGGCGCTCCTGCGCGTGCACGCGGCGCTCGCGCGCCACCAGCCGGCGCGAGATCCAGTTCGCCACCACGCCGATCAGGAACAGGTTGGCGAAGGAGGCGATGATGATCCCGGGGATCAGCTTCACGCCCGTGGTGTTGGGCGGGAGGTAGTGCAGCAGCAGACCGTCGCCGATCGTGAAGATCGCGAACGCCGGCCACATCAGCGCGCCCCGCAGGCGCCAGCGCAGGCGCCGGGTCCAGAAGACCTCGCTGCTCACCCTTGTGAGGGTAGACCTGCGCAAGGGGACGGGTCCGCACGGATGTCTTGCGACACCGGGGGCCCCTGGGTTAGGGTCGAACTGACCTCGGACTCGCACCCCCCAGGAGGCCCAGATGTCCCCCAGGCAGGTTTTCCCAGCGCTTATCGGCGCAACCGCTCTCGCCACGGCGCTTCTCGTCGCGCCCGCCGGAGCGAAGGTCCACGCAGCGGCTTGCACCCCGGTGAACAACGTCGAGGCCATCATCGACGACTCCGGCTCGATGTCGTTCACCGACCCCAACGTCCTGCGCGGCCAGGCCGTCAAGCTGATCATCCAGCAGCAGTCCCAGAGCCAGCCGTCATTCAACTTCGGCGCGGTCAGCTTCGGTGATCCCGACGTGCACACGCTGTTCGCCCCCGCGCCCGTCGGTGCGAACAAGGCGAACATGATCGCGTCGCTGTCGTCGCTCAATGCGGACGACGGCGCGACCAACTACGCGCTCGGCTTCAACCAGGCCGCGGCAGACAACCCCAACCGGCAGGCCAACGTGTTCATGACCGACGGCGAGAACCTCGGCGACCCGGTCCCGTTGCCCCAGCCGCCCACATACGTGATCGGCTTCGGCGACAGCGGAGCGTCCCCCGACAACGTTACGGCTCTCCAGAACCTGGCCAGCAGCACCGGCGGTAAGTACTACCAGCAGACCACCTCGGGCAAGCTCGTGTCCGTGGTCAACGGAGTCCTCGCCGAGCTCACGTGCCAGACCCAGCCGAAGTCGTTTGACGACACGTTCACCAAGGTCGGCCAGGCGAAGTTCCACCGCGTGAACATCGGCAGGACGATCCACAGCGCCAACTTCGTGATCTCGTACCCCACGAAGGACGACCTGTTCAGCTTCTCGGCTGTCCTCTTCCGTCACGGCAAGAGGATCGCGGCCTCCACCGCCAAGAGGCACAAGGTGAAGAAGCTGAAGCTCAAGCGCGTGCAGTCCGAGACCTTCCTCACGGTCAAGGTGCGCGGGCTGAGGGCCGGCAAGCTCCGGTTCAGGATCAAGGCGCGCAGGCTCGGCCTCTCAACCGATCCGCAGAACCCGGCGGGCGCGGTGACCACCCAGTACACCCCGAGCCGCAGGCGGTAGCGGACCGCAATCCGCAATCTGTAGTCAGGGGCGCCCGCCACGAACGTGGCGGGCGCTCTGGCGTCGACGGGCTAGCGTCCGCTGCCGTAGGCGGCCGCGAGCTGCCTGAGGGTGAGCGACGCGACGGCGTTGGCGTAGCGCTGGTCCTCTTGGGCGAGAACGGACTGATCAAACGGTCCGGACCCGAATGCGGCGGCAAGCTGTGTCGGTGTGAGCACGGCGATCGCTTCCGCGTAGCGGCGCTCGCTCGCCATCGGCGCCGTGCGCCCGGCAGGCTCGGTGCCGAAGGCGGCGGCCAGCTGCGCGGGCGTCAGAGAGCTGATCGAATCGGCGTAGCGACGGTCGTTGATGCTGGGTGCGCTGGCTGTCTTAGACGCGTGGGAGCCGGGATGGATCGCGATCTGCGCCGCCGCCCCACCAATCGTGACTACGGCGATGGCGAGCAAGACGAGCCGGCTGCGCGGCTGTCGAAGGGTAAGCCGGATTGAGGTGGTCATTTTGGGCGCTCCTTTCACGGCCGTCGCGGTCCAGCTCGTGGGAGTCGTGGAGGAGCCCGGATCCGGGCTCCTCCACTTGTTCATGGTCAGGCGCCGCGAGGCCGTGCCGCGAGTCAACCCTCACGGATAGAGGTACTTACCCGACGAGGTTTGATACGCCGGTGGGAACACGAAATTGCCGTGCACGGACGCCGGTGAGACGGACGGTCCACCGTAAGCGCTCGAGCCCCCGCCGTTCGCGAGCAGCACGGCGGTCGTCGCGGCCGCGAGCAGAAGCGTGGCGACCAGCCAGGCCACTGTGTGTGCGCGGACGCTGTCGACAATTCGCAGAGCAGATGAGTGCGCGACGTGGGCGTTCATCCGAGGCCTTCCTTTCTAGGGACGAGTCCCATGCTCTGCGAGGCCGATAACAAGAGCGTTTCAGCCCTGTTGCAGCCTTCCGTCTCCGCTGGACCGGGTAACGGCCGTGATCTACGCTGTGACCCCGCCCCGAGTGGAGAGGTACTCGGTTTTGTCGGTGCAGTTTGGGCTCGGCGTCGGTGCGGAGCTGGGCGGCTACCGCATCGAGGCTCTGCTCGGGCGCGGAGGAATGAGCGCCGTCTACCGGGCTGCGGACCGCCGCCTAGGTCGCCAGGTTGCGCTGAAGGTCCTCAGCTCGGAGCTCGCGGAGGATGAGCACTTCCGGGCGCGCTTCCTGCGTGAGTCGCGGCTGGCGGCATCACTCGACCATCCGAACATCGTTCCGATTTACGAGGCCGGTGAGGCCGACGGCGCGCTCTACATCGCCATGCGCTACGTCGAAGGCATGGACCTTCGCGCGGTAATCCGGCGCGAGGGCACGCTCGATGCGCACCGCGCGGTTGGCCTGGTGGCGCAGCTGGCCGCCGCGCTCGACACTGCACACGCGCATGGGCTCGTCCACCGCGACGTCAAACCGAGCAACGCCCTCGTGTCGGCGGAAGAAGCGCACGAGCACGTGTATCTCGCCGACTTCGGCTTGATCAAGCACATCTATACGCGCGACCCCACAACCACGGGCCGTTTTCTCGGAACGGTCGACTACATGGCTCCCGAGCAGATCCGCGGCGATGCGGTGGACGCACGCGCGGATGTGTACGCGCTCGGCTGCGTGCTTTTCGAATGCCTCACAGGTGAGGTGCCGTTTCCGCGCCGCTCCGAGGTTGCCGCGATCTACTCCCAACTCGAGGAGCAGCCACCGAGGCCGAGCGAACGCCGGCCGGGCCTGCCACGCGCCTTGGACGCCGTGCTCTGGCGCGCGCTCGACAAGGACCCGGCGCGCCGGTGGCCGACGGCCGGGGAGCTGGCGGCGGCGGCCCGAGCAGCACTGACCGAGCCAGCCGCCGCGGCGGAGGACCGGCGGGCCCGGGCGCGCACGCGGCGGAAGCGCCTGGCCGCTATCGGCCTGGCGGCGACTACCGCGGCTGCGGCAATAGTGGTGGCGATCGTCGGACCGGCGCGGGACGGTGCCGCCGGCCCCGCGGAATTCGAGACCGCCGCGATCGTTGCTTTCAACCCAGCGACAGGGGAGCGAACCGCGGCGGTCCCGGTCGGCCTTGCGCCATCTGGCGTGGCTGCCGGTTTCGGGGCGCTCTGGGCCACAGACACGGACTCCCAGTCCGTCTTGAGGATCGACCCATCGGCGCACAGCGTCACTCGGAGGATTCATGTGGACGGTGGCCCGAGCGCTATCGCCGCCGGGTCGGGAGCGGTCTGGGTCGTGAACAGCGTCGCCGGCAGCGTCACGAAGATCGCTCCCGGGAGCAACCGCGTCGTCAAGACCGTGCAGGTCGGCAACGGCCCGAACAGCATCTGCGTCAGCAAGGACGCCGTGTGGGTCTCGACCGCGGACGACCAGACAATCGTCCGCATCGACTCGCGAACTGGCCGGATGCGGACCATCGCGGTTGACACCAGTCCGACGGAACTGGCCTGTGCCGCCAAAGCGGTCTGGGCAAGCAGCTCCGCGTCAGGTACGGTCACCCAGTTCAACGCGGCCACGGGCGAGCCGATCCAGCCGATCGACACGGGCGCCGGGGCGAGTGGACTGGCGCTCGCAGGGGGCTATCTCTGGGTGGCGAACACCCTTGCCGGGACGCTGTCTAAGGTCGACCCCGGCCGCGGAGTGATCGATACGGTCAGGCTCGGCGCCGACGACGGTCCCACCAAGCTGGCCTCGGGGGCGGACGGGTTGTGGGTGAGCAACGAGCTGGCCGGCACCGTCGCGCGGATCGATCCCCAGAGAGCGGTGGCGGTGCGGACGGTCAAGGTGGGCAACCGCCCGCGGAATCTCGCGCTCGTCGACGGCTCGCTGTGGGTGGGCGTGCACGCCTCGGCTGCACTCCATCGCGGAGGAACACTGCGTCTCGTGGAGACCAACAAGAGGTGGCGCGTCAACGATTTCTACCCGGGCGACTGGCTGCCCTTCCCCGCGCAGATCCTGAGCATCACGAACGATGGCCTCACTGCCTTCCGCCGAACCGGCAGTCAGGCCGGCGCAGCCGTTGTCCCCGACCTTGCGCGCTCCCTCCCGCGGCCCACCGACGGCGGTCGCACGTATTTCTTCCAGTTGCGCCCCGGAATCCACTACTCGGACGACGAGCTCGTACGGCCGTCCGACATTCGGCGCAGCGTGGAGCGGAGCGTGCCTGCCGGGATCCCCTTCTTCCTCGGCATCAGCGGAGCCGCTCGCTGCCGGGGCCCGCATACGTGCGACCTGTCGGGTGGCATCGTGACCGACGACCGCGCGGGGACCATCGCCTTCCATCTGGCGGCCCCCGACCCGGCGTTCCTCTTCAAGCTCGCGCAGCCCTCGGCCGTCGCCGTGCCGCCCGGGAGCGCGGCGAACCGCGCGCCTCCCGCCACCGGCCCGTACATGTTTGCGCGGCGCCAGCCTCGGAGCGCGTTGAAGCTGGTTCGCAACCCGCGCTTTCGCCAGTGGTCGAGCGCCGCGAAGCCGGGCGGGAATGTGGACGCGATCTCGGTCCGGTTCGCTACCTCGGGCACCGGGGCGCGCGCCGTGGAGCGGGGCCGTGCCGACTACGTGCAAACCACTCTGTCGGACACGCACGATCTCGACGCCGCATTTCGCCGCTACCCCGGCCAGGTGCATACGAGCACCCAGCCTCTGACGACGTACATCTTCCTAAGCCCGGGCGTGCCGCCGTTTGACAACGTCGACGTGCGCCGCGCGGTCAACCTCGCGGTCGACCGGCGCGCTCTCGTGAGCCTTCTTGGTGGCCGACGAGTTGCCGAGCCAACCTGCCAGAACCTCCCGCCGAACTTCCCCGCCTACCGGCCGTACTGTCCGGACACGGCGAACGGAAGGGCTTGGGGAAGGCCCAGGCTCGCGGCAGCGCGCCGGCTCGTCGCGCGGTCGCACACACGCGGTATGCGCGTGACCGTATGGTCACCGAGCGCCCCTCGCGAGCCGCTTGTCCGAGCGCGCTTCATCACGCGAGTGCTCAAAAGGCTTGGCTACCGAGCATCGCTGCACCTCGTGCCGCCGTCGAGCTATTTCAACATCCCATGGCACTCGATTCAGGTCAGCATCTTCGGCTTCAACGCCGACTACCCGGCCGCATCGAGCATCCTTCCCACCTTCCGGTGCGGATACCCCGAGCCACCGCTGTTCTGCGACCGGACGGCCGACCGGATGATGAATCGGGCGCGCCGGCTTGAGGCCGGCAATCAGACCCAGGCGAACGCGATCTGGGCGAAAGTCGACCGGCGGCTCGTGGACCGGGGCGCTTCGGTTCCCGTCTACAACAACAAGGCGGTCGACTTCGTGTCGCGCCGCGTCGGCAACTACCAGCACCACCCCCAGTGGGGCATTCTGCTGGACCAGCTCTGGGTGCGCTAACGGTCAGTCGGAGACGCCGGACCAGGTGAAGCGCGTCAGCGCGGCGGCCGGCGCGAGTCCGCCGGGGCGAACGCCGCGCCGCACGAACAGCACCGGCACGGCGGCGCGGGTCGCGATCTCCATGCGGGCCGAGCCGAGGCCCTCTCGCCTCCAGCGTCCTGAGAGGCCGGCCACGACGATCGCTGCGTCATCTGCCTGTTCGATGATTCCGTCTGAGCCGGGGGCCACCAGGATCGGCTCGGCTGCCACGCCCAGCGCCCGCTGCAGCGCAAGAGACGCGGCGCCGAGTAGACGGCTCGCATCCCGGCGCCCCGCTCCCGGTTGCGCGCGCGTCCCAAGCAGCCTGAGTGGACGCCCCTGGGCCCGCCCGACCCATGCACCGAGCTCGACCGCCGCCCAATCGTGCTCGTGACCGGCGAATGGCACGACGATCGGGCGGTCTGGCGGCGGGTGGGTAGCCATCCGGTCTGCGCCGGCGAGGAGCCCGACGTCACAGACAGCGCGCGCCAACGTGGTGGCGACCTCGTTCTGGAGTCTCCCAGTTGCGACCAGCGAATCCGGGGCATCAAGCAGAAGCAACGACACGTCATGCTCCGCGGCCAGGCGGACGGCGTCGAGTCCCCGGTCGGTGGAGGTGAACGCCGCAACTCGAGCGCTGGCTTCCCGCCCTACGGCGCTTGACCGAACGCCTTGGAGGCGCGTCGCCGCCTCGGCGAGCCGCTCGGGATCGCTTGTCAGCAGGGCAATGATGAGCTCGTGGCCGGCCCCAATCGCCAACGGTTCGCCGAGAGCGAGGAGCGGCACGAGTGCGGATTCGCGTGAGGGCACCACCAGAATCGCGCGCGCCGGCTTGAACTCGGACCGCTCGAGCATCAGGCCTTCGTCGTGACGGAGGATCCGCTGCTCGACGTCCCTGAGCTCGGGTCCGGGCTCGATGCCGATCTCATCCACCAGCCGCCGACGCGCGGCCTGATAGGCAGCGAGCGCGTCGGCCTGCCGACCGTCGCGGTAGAGCGCGATCATCAGCAGGGTCCACAGTCGCTCTCGGAGCGGATGCGCCCCCGCAAGCGTCTGAAGCTCGCCGACCAGGCGCGCGTGGTAACCGAGGGCGAGCTCCGCCTCCACTCGCAGTTCCACTGCCGCCATCCTCAGTTCCTCGAGGCGGGCGATCGCCGCCTGCGCGAACTCGGCGTAGGCGAAGTCGGCCAGCGCCGGCCCGCGCCAGAGGTCCAACGCCTCGTGCACAAGGCGGCTCGCCAGGGCCGGGTCGCTGCTTCCAAGGGCTTGCTGCCCGTCCTCCATAAGGCCCTCGAAGCGGTGCAGATCGAGCTGGTCGGGGTGGAGGCGAATTTCGTACCCTGGAGGATGCGTGACAACCAGCTCGCTTCCGCTAGGCAGCGCGCTCCGCAGACGCGACACCCGCACACGAAGCGCAGCGCTCACACCCCTGGGCGCCGCTTCGCCCCACAGCTCCTCCGCGAGCCGATCAGTCGAGACCACTTCGCCGGCGTGCAGGAGAAGGACGGCCAGAAGTGCCCGAACTCCCTCACCCGGGACCTCTATGCGACGCCCCTTGTGGCAGACCTCGACCGGGCCGAGGATGCGGAACTGCGCCGCCTCCTCCATAGGCGCGACGCTACCACCGCGCCCCCGGCGCGGTCGGTCGGTTGTCACCGCACTCGGGCGAACCAGGTGCCCGTCAGCGCGGGCGATCGCTCCTCTCGGAGCCGGTCGCGGATTCAGGGTTTGCAGGTCAAGCGCGCGGAGGGCGCTGTGCAGCGCCCTTCTGACGAAAACAGCACCCCGAAAGCGAGAAGGGCTGAGGGCTCACTGGGCGCAACACCGGGGCTAGCACTTCCCCGACTCCCAAAGTCGGAAATTTCCCGGGGTTTCCCGGGTCGGTGTTGGAGTCTCCTGGCCGCAGGCAAGCGGACGGTGCTCCGGCGAGAGCGGACTAGACGGTGTAGAGAAATGTGTAGGCCGCCGTCAAGCCCTCCTGGGTCCACTCCGCCAGGCCATAACGGCAGGTGCCGCCCTCCTCATCTGGGACGTCGATCGTCTTCGGTGGGCGGCCCTCCACGGCTTCCACCTCCACCGCCTTGCCTCGCATAGGCCCATCCTCCAGGAGCGCGCGCACGGCGGCAGCATACGGCGACGCGTCAAGCCTACGGGCGCACAGCCGGGTGGCCACCGGGCGACCTGGACGCTGAGCGCTGGCTGGACGAGGGCGGCGCCTGCAGCCCCCGCTGTCGCCGCGGAGTTGCCGCCGGCCCGCTGAGCGCGTGCGGTCAGACCCAGCCGCGGCGCTTGAGGAGCGTGAACAGGAGCGCGACGCCGGCGGCACCCGGGCGTGATAGCAACGCTTCTTGGAACGGAGGTAGAAGCGCTGACCCCTCGTTGCTGACTGCGTCCAGGGTTGTCCAGGCGGAAGTGCCGTCAACCGCAAGCGCGGGTACCCTTGGCTTGAGAAAGAGGAAGGGAGCGCCGGACGGAGACCCCGCACGTCGCTCCCACAACCACGATCGCCGGGCGGATACCCCGCGCCGGCGTCGGAGGGAGAGATATATGGCCACGACCACCGCGAAACTCGCGGCGATCGAGGATGGCGGCCGGAAGGCTGTCCTCACTCAAGAGGACCGCCGCGCGCTCTTGCGCTACATGCTTCTGATGCGGGCAACCGAGGAGCGGGCGCTGACGCTGTACCGGCAGGGGAAGGTGCCCGGGTCCTATTACGACGGCCGCGGCCAGGAGGCGATCTCCGTCGGAACCGCCTTCGTGCTCGGCCCGCGCGACCGCACCTGCATCCTCCACCGCGACCTCGGCGCACACCTGATCCGCGGCGTCCGCCCCGGGCGCGTGCTCGCCCAGATGATGGGCCGCGCCGGCGGGATCACCGGCGGCAAGGACGGCAACATGCACTTCGGCGACAAGGAGCTTGGCTGCGTGGGGATGGTGTCGATGCTGCCCGACATGGCGCTCGTGACCTGCGGCCTCGCGCTCTCGTTCCAGATGCGCAAGGAGCCGCGAGTAGCCATGACCTGGTTCGGCGAGGGGTCCACGGCCAACGGCCAGTGGCACGAGGCGATGAACGTGGCCGGCGTGCGCAAGCTGCCGGCCGTCTTCGTTCTCGAGAACAACCAGTTCGCCTACTCCACGCCCAACGAGCGCGAGTTCGCGGTGGACCCGGTGAAGCGCGCGGAGGTCTACGGCTTCCCGGGCGTGAAGGTGGACGGCAACGACGTGGAGGCCGTGTTCTACGCGGCCGCCGAGGCGTGCGAGCGCGCGCGCTCGGGCGGCGGCCCGACACTGATCGAGTGCGAGACCATGCGCATGCACGGGCACGGTGCGCACGACGATATGCGCTACGTGCCCAAGGAGATGTTCGACGTCTGGGCCGACCGCGACCCGATCGACCGCTACGAGAAGAAGCTCGGCGACGACGGGATCGACATCGAGGAGATCCACGCGTCGGTGAAGGACGAGCTCGAGCGCGAGACGGAGTGGGCGCTGTCGCAGCAGATGCCGGAGCCTTCGACTGCGCTCGAGGGCGTGTTCGCCACCTCCGAGCCGCGGCTTGGCGACGGCAACGCGCCGTGGTCGCGCTGGAAGGAGGCCGCAGGTGCCTGAGATGACCTATCTCTCGGCGATCTCGGACGGCCTCCGCGAGGAGATGCGCCACGACGAGTCCGTGTTCTGCATGGGCGAGGACATCGGCGCCTTCGGCGGAGCGTTCAAGGTCACGGACGGCTTCATCGAGGAGTTTGGCGCCGGACCGCGTGTGGGACACGCCGCTGGCGGAGAACGCGATCATCGGCACCGCTGTTGGCGCGGCCGTGGAGGGGCTGCGGCCGGTGTGCGAGATGCAGTTCGCCGACTTCATCTCGTGCGGGTTCGACCAGCTCGTGAATGTGGCGGCCAAGATGCATTACCGGCAGGGCCTGGCCGTGCCGATGGTCGTGCGGCTGCCCTCCGGCGGCGGCTTCTCCGGCGGTCCGTACCACTCGCAGAACCCGGAGGCCTGGTTCCTCCAGTCACCGGGGCTGAAGGTGGTGACGCCGTCCACGGCCGAGGACGCGAAGGGCTTGCTGGCCTCCGCGATCCGCGACCCCAACCCGGTGGTCTACCTCGAGCACAAGCACCTGTACCGGCGCGTGAAGGGCGAGGTGCCCGAGGGCCGCTACGAGGTGCCGCTCGGCCGCGTGCGCGTGGCCCGCGAGGGCACGGACCTCACGGTGATCTCCTACGGCGCGATGGTGGGCATCGCACTCGAGGCGACCGAGGACATCGAGGACGCGTCGGTGGAAGTGATCGACCTGCGCTCGCTGGTGCCGCTCGACACCGAGGGCATCCTGCGCTCGGTGCGCAAGACGAGCAAGGTGGTGGTGCTGCACGAGGCGAGCGCGCTCGTGCGGCGTCGGCGCAGAGGTGTGTGCGCTGATCGCCCAGGAGGCGTTCGAGGACCTCGACGGCCCGGTGGTGCGCGTGACCGCGCCGGACGTGCCGATCCCGTTCAGCCCGCCGCTCGAGCGCGCGGTGCTGCCCCAGGTGGACGACGTGAGGGAGGCCTGCCGTGAGCTCCTCGCGTACTAGCACCACGGTGGAAGTGAACATGCCGCAGATGGGCGTGTCCGTGGCCGAGGGCACGATCGTCGCCTGGCGCAAGCGTGTGGGCGACTGGATCGAGGCCGACGAGCCGATCGTGGAGATCTCGACGGACAAGGTGGAGACGGAGATCCCGTCACCGGCGTCTGGCCGTGTGGCGGAGATAGTCGTCGAGGCCGGGGCCACTGTGGATGTCGGAACGTTGCTGGCCCGCATCGACGCCGAGGCGCGTCCTGGGGTGGCTCATGCTGATGAGGGTGAGGAACCGCAAGTTCCCAGTTCCCAGCTCCCAGTTGCCAGTCCTGGCAATGGACATCCGCCGCCTGTCTCTCCCGTCGTTCGCCGGATGGCCGATGAGCATGGTGTGGATCTTTCTCAGATCGAGGGGTCGGGTCGCAGAGGACGGGTGACGAAGAAGGACCTGCTCGCCTTCCTCGGAGACAAGACTGGGAACTCGGAACTGGGAACGGGGAACTTGGAGCCCGCGCTCCATTCCGAATCCCCGTACCGCGAGGAGCCGGCGGAGCCAGCTCCGGCGAGCGGCCAGGAGCTGTCCGTCATGCGGCGGCAGATTGGCGCCCACATGCTGCGCTCGCTTCAGACGGCGGCTCATTGCACGACGATCGTCGAGGCGGACATGAGCGCGATCGAGGCGGCGCGCGGGCGGCTGTCGTACCTGCCGTTCGTGGCGCGGGCGACGATCGCGGCGCTGCGCGAGTTCCCGATGCTCAACGCAACGCTCGAGGGCGACCGCCTGACGCTGCACGACGAGGTGAACCTCGGCATCGCCGTCTCGCTCGGCGACGAGGGGCTGATCGTGCCCGTGGTGAAGAACGCGCACGAGCTGTCGCACGAGGGGCTCGCCACGCGGATCAAGGATCTGGCGGAGCGAGCCCGGGCCAAGCGGCTCACGCCCGACGAGGTGAGCGGCGGCACGTTCACGATCACCAACCCGGGCGCGTTCGGCGCGCTGCTGGCCACGCCGATCATCAACCAGCCGCAGGTGGCGATCCTCGACCTCGAGGCCGTCGTGAAGCGGCCGGTGGTGGTGAACGGGGATAGCATCGCCATCCGCCCGATGACCTACCTCTGCATGTCCTGGGACCACCGCGCGCTCGACGGCGCGCTGGCGGCGCAGTTCCTGTCGGCGGTGCGGAGGCACATCGAGGGGTGGGATGGCTAGGGAGCTCCACGTGTCGGAGTTCACCGAGCTGGTGCCCTACGAGCAGGGCGTGCGCATGCAGGAGGAGCTGCGCGACGCCGTGCAGGCGGGCAGAGCACCGGACCAGCTGCTGCTGCTCGAACACGCGCCGGTGTACACGCGCGGCAGGCGGACGAACCCGGGGGAGCTGCCCATGGGTGAGGCGTGGTACGCCACCCAGGGCATCCAGGTGTGCGACGCCGACCGCGGCGGGGCCGTGACGTACCACGGCCCCGGCCAGCTCGTGGGCTATCCGATCATGCGCATTGAGGGCGTACACGAGTACGTGGCCGCCCTCGAGCGCGCAATCATCGCCGCGCTCGCGGACGAGGGTGTTGAGGCTGAGATGCGCGATGGGCTTACAGGCGTGTGGGCCTCGAAGGGCAAGATCGCGTCGATCGGCGTGCATGTATCCCGGCGGGTCACGACACATGGCTTCGCGGTGAACGTGGACAACGACCTCCAGCCCTTCGAGTGGATCGTGCCGTGCGGCATGGAGGGCGCGCAGATGAGCTCGATCTGCAGGGAGACCGACCGGTCCGGCCAGATGGGGTCGTTCCGCACGGCGGTGGTGGATCGGCTGTGCGAGGCGCTCGGCCGTGAGGCTCGGGTTGTAGTCTCGACTCCGGGATGAGCGCCACCAGATCCAGAGCCAACCCCGGCGGAGCCCGGGTGCTCGAGATGGGCGAGGTGCTGCCGTTCCGGGAGCGCAAGCCCGAGTGGTTCAAGCGGCCGGCGCCCGGCAGCACCCGCTACCGCGAGCTCAACAAGCTGATCGAGGACCAGGGGCTGCACACGGTCTGCAAGGAGGCCGCGTGCCCGAACATCGGTGAGTGCTGGCAGCGCGGCACCGCCACGTTCATGATCCTCGGCGACACCTGCACGCGCCGCTGCGGCTTCTGCAACGTGAAGACGGGCAAGCCCACCTTCAACGATCCGCTGGAGCCGCTGCGCGTGGCCCAGTCGGTGAAGAAGATGGGGCTGCGCCACGCGGTGATCACCAGCGTGGACCGCGACGACCTGCCGGACCTGGGCGCGAGCGCGTTCGTGGGCGTGATCCGCTCGATCCGCCGCCTCTCGCCCGGCACGAAGGTCGAGGTGCTCACGCCCGACTTCCGCGGCGAGGAGATGCCGCTCGCGCGCGTGATCGCCGAGCGCCCCGACGTGTTCAACCACAACGTCGAGACCGTGCCGCGCCTGTATCCGCTGGCGCGCCGCGGCTCAAAGTTCCTGCGCTCGTGCCGCGTGCTGCGCAACGCCAAGGAGATGGGCGGCGACGAGGTGGTGACCAAGTCCGGCCTGATGACCGGGCTGGGCGAGACCAAGGAAGAGCTGCTCGAGACCTTCCAGATCCTGCGCGACCACGACGTGCAGGTGCTCACGGTCGGCCAGTACCTGCGCCCCACGCGCGACCACCTGCCGGTGGTGCGCTACTGGCACCCGGACGAGTTCGCCGAGCTGGAGCGCGAGGCCTACGCGATGGGCTTCGACTCCGTGGCCGCGGGGCCGCTCGTGCGCTCGAGCTACCACGCCGAGCAGACGCTCGAGCAGGCAGCCAGCCGCCGCTGATCCCTCGCGGCATGTGACACCCTGAGCGGCCTTGATTCCGCTGAAGGACAACATCCCCACGCGGCGATTCCCCGTGCTCACGGTCGCGCTCATCGTGATCAACGTGTTCGTGTTCGTTTTTCTCCAGCACGGCGGGCACCCGAGCATCGGGGCGCCCAACGACAACAACCTCGTGCGCTACGGGCTGATTCCTTACGAGGTCACCCACCCCGGCAAGCATTGCGACCTGGTGCCCGACGGCGCGGTGGCGTGCGAGGGCCAGCCGGGTGTGAGCGGAAAGGCGAGCACCCAGCCCAATACCTGGCTCACCCTGCTCACCTCGATCTTCATGCACGGCGGGCTGCTGCACATCGCGGGCAACATGCTGTTCCTCTGGATCTTCGGGAACAACATCGAGGACTCGATGTCCCGCTGGAGATTCGCGCTCTTCTATCTGCTCGGCGGGCTGGTGGCCAACTTCGCGCAGATCGCCGTCGGTCCGGACTCCACCGCTCCCGGCATCGGGGCCTCTGGCGCCATCGCAGCCGTACTGGGGGGATATGCGCTCTTATATCCGCGTGCCCGCGTGATCACCGCGGTGATCCTCATCTTCTTCATCACGCTGCTCGACCTGCCGGCCCTCGTGGTCCTCGGCGGCTGGTTCGTGCTTCAGCTCATCGACGCCAGCATCAACTCACCGCTCGGGGGCGGCGTGGCGTACTTCGCGCACATCGGCGGATTCTTGTTCGGATTGCTGTTAATCAAGGTGTTTGCGAACCGCGTGAACACCGAGTACGACCAAGTCAACCGGCTGCCGGTGTACTGATGCAGCGTCTGCTCGTACGGGGAGCGGCGCTGGCGGTGATCGCGCTGCTGGCGTTCCTGACGTTGGGCGTGGCGCTCGACCAAGGGGTGGACGTGCTGGTGGTGGTGTCGTTCGTCGTGCTGGCGATTGTGGGAATCGGAGTGCTGGGCGCGCTGGGATCAGATGACTAGCCCGAGCCCCCTCAAGGGTGGATCGAGGCGAAGGGAGTACCGGAAGCGCAGGTTGCGGCGGCGGCGGCGCATCCGCGCGCTGTTCACGGTGCTGCTGCCCGTGGCCGGGGTGGCCGCGGCCTGGTTCCTGCTCGCCGACAGCGGCAGCACGGTGGGTCCCGACAGCGCGCCTCAGGCGTCGCTCAAGCCGGTGGGCAAGGCGCCCCCGCCGGCGGCCACGCCGGCGCTGCCGGGCAACCCGTACGCGGTCACGCTGGAGCAACCGGATGCCTTCCGGCTTCCCTTCAAGCACCCGCCGCGTGCGGCGATCGTGTTCGACGTCAAGACAGGTCGCGTGCTGTGGCGGCGCAATCCGCTCGGGGTGATGCCGATCGCGAGCATCACCAAGCTGATGACGGCTCTGCTCGTGGTGCAGAACACCACCCGTGACGAGAAGGCGCTGATCACGCCGGACGCCCTCCACTACACGGGCTCGGGCGTGGGCCTGCTGCCCAGGGGCAAGCACGTGACGATCCAGGCGCTGCTCTACGGGCTGCTGCTGCCGTCGGGCAACGACGCCGCCATCGCCCTTGCGGATCACGTGGCCCACACGCAGCGGCGCTTCGTGGCGATGATGAACGCCAAGGCGCACTCGCTCGGCCTGCGCTGCACCCACTACGCCTCGCCCCATGGCCTCGAGTCCGGCAACCGCTCCTGCCCGGCGGACCTCGCGACGCTCGCACGGATGGACCTGCACTACCCGCGCATCGCCACCGTGGTGCGGCAGGCGCACGCCATCGTCCGCTTCCCGATCAAGGGCGGCAAGCTCTATCTCAACAACACCAATCCGCTGCTGCGCATGGGCTACCCGGGCACTATCGGGCTCAAGACCGGCGACACCGACGAGGCCGGCCACTGCCTGATCGCGATAGTGCGGCGCGGGACGCTTACGCTCGGCGTTGTGCTGCTGCACTCACCCAACCCGCAGGAGCAGGCGAGGAAGCTGCTGAACACTGCGTTCCGGGCCTATCGCCCGTAGACGCCGCTAGCCGATCGCCAGCAGCTCGCGGGCCTGCTGGGCCAGCTGGGGCACGGCCAGCCTGTCGAAGTCCGCCGCCGCCTCCTCGAGGATCTTCGTGGCGCGCTCGTCCCCCCGCTGGCGCGCGAGGCGGCCGGCGAACAGGCGCACGCGGGCGGCGTCGAGCGGGCGGCCGATGTCGAGCCACGCGCGGCGAGCCTCCTTGAGCTTGTCGAGGTCGCCGCTGGTGAAGCCGTCGGCCTGGAGCGCTGCGGCCTGGCCCACCGGGTAGTGCAGCCGCTCGGCCAGCTCCACGGCCTCCTCCGCGGCCTCGCGTGCCTGCTCCTCGCGGCCGGACATCGCGTAGGCCTCGGCGCGCGAGGCGATCGCCTGGATCGACTGGGCGATGAGGCCCGCCCGCTCGCACACGTCGAGCGCCTGGCCGAGCGCCGTCACGGCGCCGGCGAGGTCGCCGCGGTCGCGCAGCACGCCTGACAGCCCGAACAGCGCCGAGAACGCCGCCTCCGACCAGCCCACCTGCTCGGCCAGCTCGTGGGCGCGGCGGAACAGCCGCTCGGCGTCGTCCCACTCGCCGTCGCGCGAGCGCAGGATGCCGCGTAGCACGTAGGGGAGGCAGAGCTTGCCCGCCAGCCCCTGCTGCTCGCTGAGCCGGGCGCTGGCGTCGCTCGAGCTCGCGCACGCCGTGCCAGTCCGCGCGGTAGAGCGCGAGCCAGCCGAGCGAGGCGTGCAGCTCCACTTGCGAAGGCACGTCGCCGATCTCCTCGGCCAGCGCCAGGGCGTCCGCGTAGGCGGACTGCGCCTGCTCGTAGTCGGCCTCGGACACCTCCAGGTGCTGGCCCAGCGCGAGCAGTGCGAGGATCGTCTCGCTCTGGTCGGAGCCGCGTGCCAGCTCGACGGCGCGCTCCAGATTCTCGCGCGCCTTGGCCATGTCCCCGATGCGCCCGAACACGCGGCCGAAGATCCCGTGCGCGCGGCTGGCGGCGCGCGTCTCGCCCAGGCGCTCGGCCAGGCGCAGCGCCTTCTCGGACGCGTAGATGGCGAGCATGTTGTCGCCCGTCTGCATGTAGAGCCAGGCCGCCTCCTCGTAGAGGCGCACCAGCTCGAGGCAGGGCGGGCCGTCCTTGAGCAGGTTGATGCCCTTCTGGTGGTGCTCGATGGCGGCGCGGCGGTCGCCCTTGTGCCAGTAGCCCGAGCCGATCTTGCGGTGCAGATCGGCGAGGCGCTCGAGGTTCTCCTGCAGGCGGTGGTGCTCGAGGCACTCCTCCCACACCTCGATCGCGGCGTCCACCCGGCCGAGCCGCAGCGCGGCGTCGCCCTGCTTCTCGCCCACTCGGGCCAGCGCCTCGGGGTCGTGGCGGCGGGCGAGATCGCGCGCCGCCTCGAAGTGCGAGAACGCCTCGCGGTTGGAGTAGAAGGTCATCGCTGTGTCGCCCGCGGCCTCGAGGTAGTGGAGCGCCTTGCGCTCGATGCGCTCGAGCTCGGAGGAGTCGAGGGTGGCCTCGCGGCCCAGCGCGGCGGCGCGGCCGTAGTGCTCGGCGAGCAGGGCCACCACCTCGTCGGTGCGGTCCCCGGAGCGCTCTTCCACGAAGCTGCCCACCTCGAAGTGCTTGTGCGCCCGGACCGACTTGGGCAGCATCCCGTAGGCCACGTCGCGGATGAGCACGTGCTTGAACGCCAGCTCCGGCTCACCCGCCAGGCGGCTGCCCTCACCGGGCACCACGATGTCCTTCTCCTGGAGCGCGGCGAGCGCCTGTGAGAGGTCACGGCCCTCGCCCTCGGCCACCGCGGTGAGCGAGCCCTGCCAGAACGTGCGCCCCACCACTGAGGCGTGCTGCACGAGCCGGCGCTCGAACGGGTCGAGCGAGTCGAGCCGGGCCGCTAGCAGCGCCTGCACCGTGTCGGGGAGCTGGCCGCCGTTCGAGCCGCCCTCCTCGCTCACGCAGGCGCACCATCTCCTCGGCGAAGAAGGGGTTGCCGCCGGCGCGCTCCGCCACCACGGGCACGAGCGGCGTCTTCGGAGGACCCGGCGGGCAGCAGCGCGGTGATCAGGTCGCGCGTCTCGTCCGGGCTGAGCGGCTCGAGGAAGATCGAGGTGGTGCCGCGGCGGCCGCCGCCCCAGCCGGGACGGCGCTCGAGCAGCTCGTCGCGCGCGAGGCAGAGGATGAGCAGCGGCCCGCGCACCCACTGTCCGAGATGCTCGATCAGGTCGAGCATGCCCTGGTCGGCCCAGTGGATGTCCTCGAACACGAGCACGAGCGGGTTACGCCGGGCCATCGCCTCGATCGCGGACTGCACCGCGGCGAAGAAGCTCTCGCGCATGCGCTGTGGGTCGTGCATGTCCGGCATCGGGATATCCAGGGGCGCCTCGATGCCGAGCAGCCGGCCCATCAGCGCGGCCATTCGCTTGGGATCGCCGTCGCAGGAGATGCATCTCCACCTTCTTGGCCATCTTCGACCAGGCCACTTCGGCGGGATCCGAGTCGACGATGCCGCACTCGGCGCGCAGCACCTCGCCGAGCGCCCAGAAGACGATGCTCGATCCGTACGGCAGGCAGCGGCCCTGACGAACCGTCGGCGGGGTGGGACGGCGCTCCAGCTCCCGTTCCAGCTCGCGCGTGAGGCGGCTCTTGCCCACGCCCGCCTGGCCGATCACTGTGATGAGGTGCGGCCGCCGCTCGCTCACCACGCGGCCGTAGAGCGAGCCGATCAGGCGCAGCTCCTCGCGCCTGCCCACGAGCGGCGCCTCGCTGCGGCCGAGCGCACGGCCCACGGGCTGGGCGGCCACCACGCCCACCGCCTCCCAGGCGCTCACGCGCTCCGCCCGGCCCTTGAGCTCGAGCGGCTCGAGCGGGCGGTACTCCACGGCGTGCCGGGTGGCGCGGTAGCGTGCGCTCGCCCACGGTCACGCTGCCGGGGCGCCCGGCCGTCTGCAGGCGCGCCGCGACGTTCACGGTGTCTCCGATCACCGTGTAGTCGCGCCCCACGGCGCCGGCCGAGCACCTCGCCGGTGTTTACGCCCACGCGCAGGGCGAAGGTCACGCCGTGCGTCTCGTCGAGGCCGGCGTTGATGTCGGACATCGCGTCCTGCATCCCGAGCGCGGCGCGCACGGCCCGCTCGGCGTCGTCCTCGTGCGCCACCGGCGCGCCGAAGATCGCCATCACGTTGTCGCCGATGTACTTGTCCACGGTGCCGCCGTAGCGCTCCACCTCATCGCCGAGGCGGCGCAGGCAGCGCTCCACGAGCCCCTTCACGGCCTCGGGATCCATGCGCTCGGCCACGGCCGTATAGCCGGACAGGTCCGCGAACACCACGGTCACCTGCCGGCGCTCCTCGGGCAGAGCGGGCGCGGGCTCCACGGTGCCCGGCCGCGGCGCGTCCTCGAGCGGGGTGCCGCAGGACATGCAGAAGCGGGCCTCGGGCGGGAGTGGCGTGTCGCACACCGGGCAGCGGCGCTCGAGCGCCGAGCCGCACGACATGCAGAAGCGAGCGCCCTCAGGGTTCTCGTAGGAGCAGCTCGGACAGGGTCGTGCCACTTCGCACGTGACGATATCCGCGTCTAGTCAGGCGGTGCGTGACGTTTGTTGCATGGGTCACGGTCCGCAGGTCAATGCCCCGGCGTCTCTGCCGATCACCTGAACGCAATCCCCAACTTGACGGAGGACGCCGTGAAGGAGTACCGCGACGAAGCCATGAAGCACCTCGAGGCCGCCCAGCGCGCCATCCCCAGCGAGCAGCAGGACGTGGCGCTGGCGACCTACGAGATGAACGCCGCGATGGCTTCGAGCCTGGTCGCGATTGCCGAGACTCTGCACGCGATCCGCGCGAGCCTCGACAAGCTGGCCGCCTAGCCGCCCGCCTTACGGCGCGGGCGGCAGATGTATCGGCTTGGCCCGCGCCACGTGCGCGTGCCGGACCCATGAGCGCAGGCTCCTGAACGTCCGGCGCGCGTGGCCGTGCGAGTTGAGCAGGGACGTGTCCCAGTTCACGTGCATCGGCGGCGACACCAGCCCGTACTGGAGCATCGACTTGACGTGCGGGTTGTGGTACGCGATCGAGAACGCCTGCTTCAGGTACTTGGCCTGACGCGCCGCGCTGAGCCTGAAGCGCCCGCGGACCATGTAGCCGTACTCCGTGAGGTACAGCGGGAGCACGTGCCCGGTGGGCGTGCGCAGGCGGCGCTTGTGGCGCAGGAAGCTCAGCTGGTGCGTGAGGCGCCCCAGGGTGGCGATGGTCACGTCCCTGCGGCCCTTGCTGCGCTTGTGCGGCGAGCGCGAGTAGTCGTACGGATGGTGCGCGTAGCCGTCGGCGAACAGGTGCGAGTGGCCGACCATCTTGCGCAGGAAGGTGATCGGGGCCATGCCGGCGCGGCCGCGCGCCTGCGGCGAGGTCTCGCCGATGAGCACCTTGGCCTTGTGATCCGAATGCTTGATCGCGCGGTAGCCGGCCAGGTAGAGCAGCTTGTACAGGTGCGGCGCGCTGCGGTGCGGCGCGAGCCAGCTCTTCCAGTTGGGCTCGTTCCAGATGCTGTAGCGATCGACCCTGCCCTTGAAGTGCTTGGCAACGTCGCGCACGAACCTCCCGTACGCGCTGGCCTTGGGCTTGTAGACACCGATCTTGTGATTGCGCGTGGCCCACGCCGGCGCGGGACCGGTGAGCGTCATCTCCACGCGGATGCCGTGCGCGGCCGCCTCGTCGATCAAAGAGTCGTAGTGGTACCAGTTGTAACCCGGGTCCTTGGGCGTGTGCTTGCGCTGCGGGGCCACGACCTCGTGGGCCCAGATGAAGTTCACGCGTAGACGCGTGACGCCGAGCTCCTCGGCACGCTGGAAGGCCTTCGCGCGGCCGTACCAGGACTGGTTGAGGAAGACCTGGTCGTCCTGAAGGGCGACCTCCATGTGTCGCGCCGCGTGGGCCTGGGTGGCCGGGATGAACGTCGCCGCGGCCGCAAGGGCAGTGAGTGTGAGGTTCTTTAGGTGTCGTCGCATGTAGGGGTCCCGAACACCCATCGCCCCTGTCGGGTTGCGGTGGCTGTCAGTGTCCTGACGCGGGCGCGCTACATTTCCGGGCGGTGCGACAGTCTTTTGATGTGTTGCATTAGGAGAGGAGAAGGGATGCTTCGGGGAAGTTGGGGACTCGCGGTCGTCCTTGCTGTGGCGGCCTGCTTCGCTCTCGCGCCGGGCGCGGGCGCCAAGACGGTGTGGCTCTGCAAGCCGGGGCTGCGGCACAACCCGTGCACGAGCAGCATGAGCGCCACGGTGGAGCTGGCCGGCGGTCCGGCCGGCGTGCAGCACGCCTCGCCGGCGCGCAGGCCGAAGATCGACTGCTTCTACGTGTATCCCACCGTGAGCGGACAGCCGGGCGTGAACGCCAACCGGAAGATCGAGCCGGAGGAGACGGCGGTGGCGATCAACCAGGCCTCGCGCTTCTCCCAGACCTGCCGCGTGTTCGCCCCGATGTACCGGCAGCTCACCACCACCGGCATTTTCGGCAACCCCACACTGGCCCAGCGCGCGCTGGCGTACGGCGACGTGGTGGCCGCCTGGCGCGACTACCTCAAGCACTTCAACAAGGGCCGCGGGGTCGTGCTGATCGGGCACTCGCAGGGCGCGTTCGGGCTCGACCGCCTGGTGAAGGACGAGTTGGACAAGCGGGCGGGCGAGCGCAAGCGACTCGTGTCCGCGCTGCTGATCGGCGGCAACGTGCAGGTGCCTGTGGGCCGGCTCGTGGGCGGGGACTTCAAGCACGTGCCTGCGTGCACCAGCAGGCGCCAGAACGGCTGCGTGGTGGCGTACTCAACGTTCGACACGGTGCCGCCGCCGGACGCGCTGTTTGGCCGCGTGCCCGGAAGCACCACGCGTGAGGTGCTGTGCGTGAACCCGGCCTCGCTGTCCGGCGACCACGGCCGGCTGCGGAGCTACTTCACCACCGTGGCGGAGCCCGGCCCGCTGTCGGCGGTCACCACGCCGCAGTTCTCGGCGCCCACGCCATGGGTGTTCGTGCCGAAGCTCTACACGGCCAAATGCATGAACCAGGGCGGCGCGAGCTGGCTGCAGATCAACCACGTGGCGGGCGATCCGCGGCCGGTGGTGCCGCCGTCGCTTGGGCCAACCTGGGGACTGCACCTCGCCGACATGCAGCTGGCGATGGGCAACCTCGTGGACATGGTGAAGAGCCAGACGAAGGCGTATCTGCGCAAGCGGCGCTAGCGCTCGGCCACGCCCGCCATCAGCGCGCCGAGCTCTGCGCGCGAGCGGATCTCGAGCTTGCGGTACACGCGGCCGAGGTGTGAGTCGACGGTCTTCGGGCTGATCTGGAGCGCGCTCGCGATCTGACGGTTGGTGAGGCCGGAGGCCGCCATGCGGGCCACCCGCTCTTCCGAAGGCGTGAGGGTGTACGCCGGCCCGGCGTGCAGGCCGAGTGCCGAGAGCTCGGCGCGCGCCTGATCGGCCCAGCGCGGCGAGCCCACGCGTTCGAGGGTCTCGAGCACACGCTTGAGCGTCGCCTCTGCCGCCTTGCGCTCCCCGAGGCGCCGCTCCACGCGCCCGAGGGTGAGCAGGGTGCGCGCGTGCTCGATCGGCATCGGCAGCCGCTCGTGTGCCGCCAGCGCTTCCCGCAGCTTCGCGGCGGCGGCGGCCACGTCGCCCTCGGCGGCCAGGATCAGCGCCCGGCAGCGGGCGCCCACCGCCACGGCCCAGGCACGGTCGAGCGCGGCTCCGCGCGCCTCGAGCAGTGTCACGAGCGGCTCCGCCTCGGCCGCCCGGCCCACGAGGATCAGGGCCTCGGCGGCGTCGCCGTACACGAGCACGCCATCGGCCGCCGGCTCGGGCAGGCCGGTGTCGATCGCCTGCGCGACGAACGGCTCGAGCCGCGCGGCCGCCGCGGCCGTGTCGCCCACCGAGAGGTCGAGGAAGCCGAGCGTCATCTGCTGCCATGCCAGCGCACCCTTCCAATCGGTGGCGTCCGCGAGTGAAAGCGCCTCCTCGGCCACACGCCGCGCCGGCTCCACGCGCCCGGCATAGGCGTCCACCTGGGCCCGCGCGGTGAGCGCGAGCATCCGGCCCACCGGGGTGTCGAGCGCAAGCAGGCGCTGCTCGGTCTCGGCCACCAGGCTCTCGGCGGCGTCGAGGTTGCCGCGCCAGCACTCCATCCAGACGAGCCTGGTGCCGAGCCACGCCAGCCCGTGCTCCTCACCACGCTCCGCCAGCTCCCGGTACAGCCCGCTCATCAGCTCCACCGCCTCGTCGAGCCGTCCCGCGAAGCCGAACACCATGGAGGCCGTGAGCGACGGGCGGTACTCGTTGGAGGCACGGAGCCCGTGATCCTCGAGCTCCAGCGCGCGCTCGAGCCGCGTCTCGTCCACACCGCGACCAATGGCGAAGTCCACGGTGGCCACCACACCGAGCGCCTGGGCGAGGAGTCCCGACGACGCCACCCGCTCCGCCAGCTCGAGCGCCTCGCGGGCGGTGGCCGCCGCCTCCGCGCGCTGCCCCAGGTTGTAGAGGACGAAGGTGAGCTGGAGGCCGGCCACCACCTGCAGCGGCGAGTTGGCGGGCGACTCCGCGCGCGCCTCGTCCAGCAGCAGCTGCGCCTCCGCGAAGCTGTCCGCGTGCGTGCGCAGCTCCGCTAGGAGCACCAGCGCCCGTGCTCGCTCTCCGCCCCTCGGCAGCTCAGCGATCTCCTCCTCGAGCAGCGTCTGGGCGCGCGACACGTCGCCCGCGTCGAGGTGGTGCTCGGCGGCGCGCCGCTTGAGCGAGCTGTCGCCGCCCAGCTCGATAGCGAGCTCCATCAGCTCTGCCGCCGCCAGCGGCGCCCCGCGCGCGCGCGTGTGACGTGCCGCCCTGTCGAGCGCCGGCAGCGCCTCGGGCAGCATCGCGGCGAGGGCGAGGTGCCGGGCGCGGTCCTCCACATCGGTCACCACCCCGCTCAGGCGGCGGTGCATGGCGCGCCGCCGGGTGGCGGGCGCTCGCGCCAGCGCGCCCTCCGCGAGCAGCGGATGGACGAAGCGCACACGCGCGCCTCGGCGCTCGAGCACGCCCTGGTCCTCCGCCTCCTTCACGAGCCTGGGCGCACGGTCCCCGAGCGCATCCGTGAGCAGAGCGATCGTGGGCTCGGCCAGCGCCGCCACGGCCAGGAGCAGCTCCTGCACATCCGCGCCGAGTCCGGCCAGCCGCGCCGTGACCACCTCCTGGAGCGTGGGCGGCAGCACCAGCGGCCTGGTGGGCGCCTCGCCCGCGCGCAGCGCCCGCAGTAGCTCCAGCGCGTAGAGCGGATTGCCGCCGGAGGTCTCGCAGATGCGTGCAAGCACGCGACGGCTGAGCGGAGCCCGCGCGCGCTCTCTCAGCAGCGCGACCAGGGCGTCATCGTCGAGCGGCTCGACGTGCGCGAACATGGCCTGGCCGCTCGGCACGAGCCGTGGTGCCCAGCCGCCATCGCCACCCACGCGCTGGGACACGATCAGCCCGACGCGGCCGCTCAGCCGTGGCGCACAGAACTCGATCACACGTGCACTCGAACGGTCGAGCCACTGGAGGTCGTCGATGGCGACCAGCACCGGCCGGTCCCGCGCGAGCCGCTCGAGCACCGACAGGCCGGCGGTGGCGACGGCGCTCGGGTCAGCCTCCTTCTCTCCGCTGCCCGCACGCAGGAGCGCGGCCTCGAGCGCGTCGCGCTGGAGCGCGGGCAGCTCAGCCAGCGTGCCGCCGCCCACCTCGGCGAACAGGTCGGCCAGACCGACGTAGGAGAGCCGCGATTCGCTCACGGCCCCGGCACACGAGAGCACCCGCAGGCCCTTGCTCTGCGCGCGCTGAACCGCCACGCGCATGAGGGTGGTCTTGCCGATGCCGGGGTCGCCCTCGAAGGCCAGCAGGGCGGGACCGGAGTCCAATCCTGCGAGGACGCCATCGATGGCGAGCAACTCGCGATCGCGTCCTATGACCGAATCCAAAACGCCCGGATTTCTCACTGTCGGGGTAACCGGAGGGAGCGCGCCTACGCCACGATGCGCCTCGGCTCGGACCGCTCCGGCTCGATGCGGAGCGCCATGTGAGCACCCAGCTCGGCGCGCGACCGGATGCCGAGCTTGCGGTAGGCGCGGCCGAGGTGCAGCTCAACCGTCTTCGGGCTCACGTGCATGCTCGCCGCCACCTCGCGGTTGGTCCGCCCCGACGCCGCCAGCCGTGCCACGAGCTCCTCAGTGGCGGTGAGGCCGTCCGGCCCGTTGGATGGCAGCTCGATGCTGCTGAGCTCCTCGCGGGTGCGCTGCGCCCACAGTGCCGAGCCGATCTCCTCGAAGATCGCGAGCGCCTGCTCGAGCGTGCCCCTCGCCGCGAGCCGCTTCCGGCGGCGATGCTGGACGCGCCCGAGCAGCAACAGACCACGCGCTCGCTCCATCGGCACGGGGAGGTGCCGGTGAGCAACCACTGCATGCTCGAGCATCTCCTCCGCAGCCGGCAGGTCTCCACGGGCGGCGAGCATCAGCCCTCGGCAACGGGCGCCGAGGCCACGCGGCCAGGCACCGCCCGGGGCGCTGCCGCGCTTCTCGAGCAGCGGCACGATCAGCTCGGCCTCCTCGATCCTCCCGACGCCGACGAGCGCCTCCACGGTGTCCCCGTAGGAGAGCTCGCCACCCCAGGTGACCGGGGCGGCCAGGCCGGTGGACACGGCCGCCAGCGCCGCCGGCCCGAGCCGCTGCGCCGCCGCCTCGTAGTCACCAAGCGAGAGGTCGAGGAATCCGAGCGTGGCGCGCGGCCGCCACGACGCGGTCTGCCAGCCGCTGCAGTGGAACAGCGTGAGGGCCTCCTCGGCGGCGCGGCGAGCCTCGTCCTCGCGCCCGGCGTAGGTCGCCACTTGCGCGCGGGCGGCGAGCGCCAGCGCGCGGCCGTTGCGCGTGCGCAGCTGCGCGAGCTGCTCGAACGCGTCGTCCATCGCCTTGGCAGCCGACGGCAGGTTGCCGCTCCAGCACTCGAGCCAGACGAGCGCGTAGCAGGCCCAGCCCAGCTCGTGCTCCTCGCCGCGCTCGGCGTGGCGGTCGCACAGTCCGCCGAGCAGCAGGCGCGACTCGTCGAGGCGCGCCGTCCAGAGATGGAGCAGCGCGGCCACGAGCGACGGGCGCAGCACACTGGAGGTGCGCACGTCCGCGATCTCCAGGGTGAGCGCACGCGACAGCCGCGCCTCGTTGATTCCGCGGCCGCGCGCGAAGTCCACGGTGGCTTCGAGCGCGAACGCCTGCGCGCGCAACGCATCGTCGCCGAGCGTCTCCGCGCCGGCGAGCGCGCCGCGAGCCGGGGCCTCCGCCTCCACAACCAGGCCCAGGTTGCAGAGCACGAAGGCAAGCCGCAGCTCGATCATCACGCGCAGGCGCAGGTCCACACCGCGCTCGGCCTGTGCTTCGTCGAGCAGCGCCCGGGCCTCCGGGTAGCTGTCGTCGTGGTAGCGGAGTTCGGCGAGGAGCAACAGCGCATGCGCCCGCTCCCCGCCCCTGCTGAGCGTGGGGATGGCCTCGGTGAGCAGCGCCTGAGCGCGGGCCGCATCACCCGCGTCGAGATGATGCTCGGCGGCGCGGACGCGCAGCTCGCTGCCTCCACCGAGTCCGAGGGCCAGCTCCAGCAGCTCGGCCGCTGCCGCGGGCGCACCGCGCTTGCGCACGTAGCGGGCAGCCTCATCGAGGGCGGGCACGGCGTCGGGCACAACCTGCGCGTGCGCGAGGTGCCGTGCCCTCTCCTCGATGTCGGGCACCACCGCGGACAGCCGGCGATGCATGTCTCTCCAGGTCGACGCCGACGCGCGCGTGTGGATCGCGTTGGCGAGCAGCTGGTGGGTGAAGCGCACGCGGCGGCCGTCGCGCTCGAGGATGCCGCGGTCCTCGGCATCGTCGAGCAGCTCCTCGGACTCGGGGCCCAGCACCTCGGCCACCAGGTCCACCGTGGGCTGCGCCAGCGCGGCCACCGCCAGCAGCGCCTCCTCGAGCTCCTCGCCCAGGTCCGTAAGCCTCGTCTCCACCATCTCCTGGAGGCTCAGCGACAGAGGCAGCGCCGGCGGCGGCGGGCCGTCCACCGGCAGCGCCCGCGCGAGCTCCAGCGCGTACAGGGGGTTGCCGCCCGAGACGTCGTGGATGCGCTCGAGATTGCTCCGCGACAGCGGCCGCAGGGCGCGCTGGCGGATGAGCCTGCGCAGGTAGCGCCCATCGAGCGGCGGCAGGAGGCGCACGTCCATGCGCTCCTGCTCACGGAGCCTGAGCTGGGGCGCGGCGTTGCAGCCGACCTCGCTCGAGCGGCGCGTGACCATCAGCCCGACGCGGCCCCTGAGCCGGCGCGCGCAGAACGCCACCACGCGGGCGCTCGGCTGGTCGAGCCATTGGAAGTCGTCGATCGCCAGCAGCAGGGGCCGCTTCTGCGCCAACCGCTCGAGCAGCGACAGCGCCGCGGTGGCAACGGCGCGCGGGTCCGCGTCCTCGCTGCCGTTGTGGCTCGGCACGAGCGCACTGTCGAGCGCCTCGCGCTGCGGCTGCGGGAGCGTGGCCACGTCGGCGGCGTCCACCCCCGCGAGCAGATCCACAAGAGCGTCGTAGGAGAGGCGCGTGTCCGACGACCGCGCGCCGCACGAGAGCAGGCGGACGTTGCGCCGCTCCGCGGCCTCGCGGGCCGCCCGCAGCAGCGTGGTCTTGCCGATGCCCGGCTCGCCCTCGAGCACGAGCGCCGCCGGCCCGTCGGCGAGCGCGGCGAGCATGCGCTCGATCGCGGCCAGCTCGGCGGCGCGCCCGATCACATCGCTGGTCATCTGAACGAGGATCTCTGTACCTCCACGCTCAGCCGGCGACGGGCGGAAGCCCGCCAAGCAGTGATGCTTGATCGCTCAGAATCGCCGTTGTATCGGCTGGCAGGCTGGCCGCGTGAGCGGTCGCGCTCAGGAATGAGACCGCGGGTAGGGCCAAGATAATGAGAAAGCGTGGGGTCATAGCGGGCGACCGTACGGTGAGGTCGCCCGCTCGCGCATCGGGTGTTTCCCTATTCCGCCCGCGCCGCGGCGTCCGCATAGGGAAACACCCGATGCGAGCGGCCCACACGTCGTCGCAGGATCGTGCCTCCGAACATGGAGGCATTGATATGAACCGAATCCCGATCGCCGCCGTCTGCCTGGGCGGCTTTCTGACGCTGGGGGTCGCTGCCTGCGGCGGCGGCAGCTCCGACAGTGGCGCGTCGACACCGGCGCGCACGCGTGCCGGCGCGCCAACCACGCAGGCTTCTTCCACCAAGGCGGCCAACGCCGCCGACAGGCTTACTCCCCCGGGCACGAAGCTCGGGTTCAACCAGCACGCGACCGTGGGCTGGGTGCTGCCCTCGCGCCTGTCCGCAGCCGGGGGGCGCGCGGCGATTCCGCTCGAGGTTGCTGTTGAGGGCATCGAAAAGGGGACGCTCGCGGACTTCAAAAACGTCCAACTTGATGCAAAAGAACGCAGCGCGACGCCCTACTACGTGAAGGTCCGCGTGACGAACCTCGGCTCGGGAAGCGGCAACTCCGACAACCCGGCGCTCTCGTTCCGGGCGATCGACGACCGCGGTCAGCCCCAATCCAGCATCACCTTCATCGGCGAGTTCCAGCGCTGCAACGACGCGCTCCCACCCAAGCCGTTCTCACGCGGCAAGAGCTTCGAGAGCTGCCTCACCTACCTGCTGCCGGGCGGTGACTCGATCTCCGAGGTGGACTGGGATGACGGTCCCGCGATGCCCAACTCCACCTCGGACTACTTCGAGCATCCGGTGGTGTGGAGGGCTGGGTCATGAGGCGGCTGCTGCTGCTCGCCGCGCTTGTTGGCGCCACGCTGCTCGCCGTGCCAGCCATCGGCGGGGCGCGTGCGCACGGGCGGCTCACCTGCCACTCGGGCGTGACCGTGTTCCGCCACGGCGGCACACGGCTGTTCTGGGCCTCCCGCGGGCACCCGGGAAGGCGGCATCCGGTGTGGTACGCGTGCAGCTCGGTGCTGCGCCGGCCGCACGCGTTCGTCCGCGGCAAGCTCACCACCGACGACGTGGTGTTCCGCTTCCGCGCCTCCGGCATGCGGGTGGGATGGGTGTGGGAGAGCCGACGGCGCCATGGTGCTCGTGGTGAAGGCCACCGACGGCAGCGACGTGATCGGCTACGCGCCCAATCTGCCGGGACGGCTCGGCGCGCCGCGCGCGCTGGTGACGGTGGACGCGGGAGACGTGGTGCCGTCATCGCTCGCGCTGGCGAACGGCGCGATCACATGGACCACGAGGTCGGGAAGCGCAGGGAGCGTGAATGCCAACGGGTAGGTGGGCGGCGCGCGCCTACTGTCACCTGCCCTTTCCGTACTGCCCGTCGCCGCGACGGGGCTGCTTCTGGCGCCGGCCGGGAACGGGGCTCGCCTACCGCCTGGCGGCGCGCGGTTGCGAAGCGCGGTGAGCCGACCCTGCGATGGGCGTGTGGCAAAGTCAACGCCTCACACCTGATGGAGCCTGCCGGGATCGAACCGGCGACCTCCGCCTTGCAAAGGCGGCGCTCTCCCAACTGAGCTAAGGCCCCGTGCCGCCTAATGGTAGGGCGCTGGTTGCGCCTTCGGTGACGCGCCTGTAAGGATGCGCGCCGCCATGGCGGAGGTGTCGAACTACGAGATCGTCAGCCACTACTTCGGCGTCGCGGCCGAACGGCTGGATCTGCGCGACGACGTGGCCGCGGTTCTCAGCTCCTCGTACCGCGAAGTGCAGGTGCAGATCCCCGTGACGCTGGGCGACGGGCGCATCCACACCTACCACGGCTATCGCGTGCAGCACAACGGCGCGCGCGGCCCCTACAAGGGCGGCATCCGCTTCCACCCCGAGGTGGACCTCGACGAGGTGCGCGCGCTCGCGCAGCTCATGAGCTGGAAGACCGCCATCGCGGGGATCCCGTTCGGCGGCGCGAAGGGTGGCGTGAACTGCCCTGCCGATCAGCTCGAAGAGGCCGAGCTTCAGAAGATCGCGCGCTCGTTCATGGACAAGATCGAGAAGGTTCTCGGGCCGACGCGCGACATCCCCGCGCCCGACGTCGGCACCAACGCGCAGACGATGGCCTGGCTGATGGACGAGTACGGCAAGCTCCACGGCCACACGCCGGCGATCGTCACCGGCAAGCCGATCGAGCTCGAGGGCTCCTACGGCCGCGAGGCCGCCACCGGCCGCGGCGTGGTGTACATGCTCCGCGAGGCAGGCCCGCGGATCGGCCTCAGCGCCTCGGACACGCGCCTGGTGATCCAGGGCTTCGGCAACGTGGGCTCGTGGGCGGCGCGGATCAGCCAGCAGCTTGGCTGCAAGGTGGTGGGCATCTCCAACGTGGACGGGGCGATCCGCAACGACAAGGGGCTCGACATCGACCGCGTTCTGACCCACCTCGACCGCGAGGGCGGCAAGCTGCCCGACTACCCGGGCGGCGAGTCGATCACCGCGGAGGAACTGCTCGCGGTGCCGTGCGACGTGTTCATCCCCGCGGCGCTCGGCGGGATGATCAACAAGGACAACGCCCACCTGCTCGACTGCCGCATGATGATCGAGGCCGCCAACAGCCCGACCACTCCGGCCGCTGACGATGAACTGGTGGACCGGGGCGTGTACATCGTCCCCGACGTGATGGCCAACGCCGGCGGCGTGGTGGCCTCGTACTTCGAGTGGGTGCAGAACCTCCAGCACTTCCGCTGGGACGAGCGCGAGGTGAACGACCGGCTCGGCACGATCATGCGCCGGGCCTTCCGGGACGTGGCCGCGCGCGCCGAGGCGCAGAGCACCTCATTGAGGGTGGCGGCCTATGAATTGGGGATCGAGCGCGTGCTCCAAGCCGCGAAGATCCGCGGCTACATCTCCTAGGCGCTCGCGAAGCGCAGAAGCGGCACCTGGGGGGGCCGCGCGCCCGCGGCCCCCCCGGTGCCGGTTAGCGGCTTTCTTGCCGCTCCGAACGACGGAACCCTCCATGCCGTCGTGGTGTGGTTATCGTCGCCACCCACATGGGGCAACAGCGGTCTAAACCTGAAGTGGACGAACGTCTGGGTGCCCGGCGGGGACTACTCGAAGTCGAAGTCGCGAGGCGGCTTCTGCTCGAACCAGAGGCGGTCGTGCTCCGGGGCGTCCTGGAGGAACTCGGGGGTTTCTTCTAGTACGTCCTCGTCGCTGCGCTCGTGCGGCTCTTCTGGTTCCTGTTCGTCCTGTGTTTCGGGTTTCGAGTTTCGAGTTTCGAGTTCGGGCTCTGGCTCGGGCGCCGGTTCGGGCTCGAATGCTTGCTCCGGCTCGGGGGCGGGCGGGGGCTGTTCTACGGCGGTTGGCTCTTCGGCCGGCGGCTCCACCGGCGCGTCGGCTACTGGCTGCTCTTCTGCGGCCTCGGTGGCCTCGGGCTCGGCTGCCGGCTGCGCCGGGAAGTCTCTGCGTGCAGGGCCGAGTGCCTCGGCCTCTTCCTGGGCGATCTCCTCGTCGCTCGCGCCGTGACGGCGCTTGAGCTCGAGGTGCTCCCGTATCGCGTCGTCGAGAACCCCCATCGCGCGCGTAGCCTAGCGAGCTTCCGCCCGAGACCTCAGGTCGTGGCCCGGGCGGGCTCCGCGCGCTCGACGCGGTTCTTACCCGCGCGCTTGGCTCTGTAGAGCGCCGCATCGGCTGCCGCGATCAGCGCTTCCTTGTCGCCCGCGGACTGCGGCAGGGACGCCACGCCGAAGCTGGCGGTGACGGCCAGAGTGCCCCGACCGTCGAGCCGCTTGATGTGGAGCGCCTCGATCGCGGAGCGCATGCGCTCGGCCAGCAGCTCCGCTCCGCCGAGGTCGGTCTGGGGCAGGATCACCGCCAGCTCCTCGCCGCCGTAGCGCGCCGGCTCGTCGATGTCTCGGGAGAGCGCGCGCAGGCAGCGCGCCACCTCGAGCAGCACGAGGTCGCCCTGCTGGTGGCCGTAGGTGTCGTTGACGCGCTTGAAGTCGTCGATGTCGAGCATCGCCAGCCCCACGGAGCTCTGGAAGCGGCGGCTGCGCTCGATCTCGTTGTCGAGCGACTCCTGGAAGTGGCGCACGTTGAACAGGCCTGTGAGCTCGTCGGTGACCGCCTGGTGCTGCACCGTCTCGTGCAGGTTGGCGTTCTCGATCGACACAGCCGCCTGGCCGACCAGGTAGGCGAACAGCTCGCGCTCTGTCTCGTTGAAGTTCGGGCCCTCGCGCACGATCGAGATCACGCCCACGTAGTCGATCTCGCTCCCGGCGCCCACACGCGCGCGCAGCGGCCCGGCCATAGCGTGCACACCGTCGATCGAGGCCGACGTCGGGCGGTGCTGCTCCACCGGCTGCTCCTTGCCCGCCGGCTCGAGGTTGGCGAGCAGCTCCGCCACGTTCTCGTCGCGGATGATGAACGCGTCGCGCTCGGCGGCGGTGATCGCGCGCATGAGGCGTTCGTGCGAGCCGCCGATGTGCACGGCGTGCATGCGGCGCGCGTCGATCGGCACGGCGCGGCCGGCATCGGCGTCGCAGGCCTCCACCGCCGTGCGCACCGCCAGCTCGAGCAGGCCCTGGCGGTCGAGCCCGGCGGCGAACGCGTCGCCCACGCGCCGGATCGTCTCCTCGAGCTCGCGCCGCTTGGCCTCCACCTCGGCGATCTTCGCCTCGAGCTCGCGCGACATCTTGTTGAACTCCTGGCCGAGCATCGCGAACTCGTCGTCGCCGTGGGTGGGCACCGGAGTGGAGAAATCACCCTTGGCGAGACGCCGTGCGGCGCCGAGGAACTGGTCGATCTGGCTCTGGAGCGCGCGCACGATGAACACCGACAGGACGAGCGCGAGGATCAGGAAGCCGAGCAGGATCACGCCGATCAGAACTCGGCTCTGGCCGATCGAGGAGGTGATGTTCTCCGACTCGGTGAACGTGCCCACGGACACGGGCGGCCCGACCGGCTCCTGGATCTCCTCGAAGCGGCCGCGATAGCTCGTGCCGTCGATCTTGACCTTGCCCGACTTGGGTAAGGCGCCGGGACCGCTCTCCTTGAGCGTCGAGGCGAGCCGCTGGCCGCGGCTGAAAAGCCGTACGTCGAGGTCCGTGAGCCCGCCGACCGACTCCACGAACGTGCCCGCGCTCGTCACCGACACCGCTAGCGACCCGAACTGCTTGCCGCGCTTGGTGGTGGGCTTGGCGAGCGCGGGAGCGATGGCCGGGTTGTCGCCGGCGATGGCCACGAGCTTGCCGTTCGTGTCGTACAGGGCGACGCTTCGTACGGGCGGCTTGAGCAGCTTCTGCAGCTCCGCCCGGGTCGCCGACGGGCTGCTCGCCCGCAGCGCCCGCTGCAGCGCGGGCCGGCGCGCGACGCGCCGGAGCTGCGGCGCCGCCTGGGCGCGGTCCTGCCGGTAGATCGCGAACGCCACGCGCAGGCCCTCGGCGATGCGGGCATCCGCCTTGCCGAGCTGGCTTTGCGAGGTGATGCTGAACAGGACAAGCGCCACTGCGCCCATCGGCACGACCACGATGATCGTGAAGAAGAGGAGCAGGCGTGTGCGAAAACTCATTCGTCCATAGGCCGAGCGGGAAGGGTACCTACGCACCCTGTGCCCGAGGCCCAAATGGGACATTCGTTCGAGGTCCCAGCACCCCTGCCTACCGCTACCATGGACGATCCGAGCGCATCTTGCGCCACTCGGGGCTATAGCTCAGTTGGGAGAGCGCCTGGATCGCACCCAGGAGGTCGCCGGTTCGAGTCCGGCTAGCTCCATCGAGAGAGAGCCCTGCACATGCGGGGCTTCTGCCGTTTCGGGGATCCCCGGGAATCGTCGATGATCGCGCTCCATTTCAGGCACTACTAGTGCCTGAAATCGCGGCGATAGCCGCGGATTGCCGTGGACTCACCCCGATTCGGGCTCGCTCGGGCGGCGACCGGAGCTCTCGACACGCGTCCGCGGGCTCCCCAGCGAGATGCTCCAATTCTGCCGCGTTGCTGCGGACGGCGCTAGCCACGGACGACATCATGCAACGACGATAGCTCTGGGGGATGGACAGAGCCGAGAGGAGGGCGACCGCGGTCGCGCCGAATCCATCCGCGTTTGGGCGGCCGGAGGCACCGGCGCGCTCGCACTCGGGCTACCGGCCTCCACCTTCGGGCACGCGCAGGCCAGCGCGAGATCCGGGAGCTCGGACAGCTCAAGACCGATCGCGAAGGGCTACGACGCCGCGCCCGGCACCTCGACACCGATCCGCCGCCGTCCCACGGCTGGACCGCTTGACGCGGACCTCGCCGATCGTGCTGAGACGCCGAGCCGATCGCGCGATCGTCGACCGCTGTCAAGCGAGCCCGGTCTTCCGCTTTGATTGGTGATCGCGTCGAAGCACCGTGCGAACGACGCGCAACCCGATCGAAGCTGTTGCGATGGAGACCCACGCCCACGAGCAAGTCCAATGGCAGGCGCCGCGAGCGAGCGTTGCCACAACGGAGGGCCTACAGGCGGGGTGGCATCGTCGGCCACATGGGGAACTCGCTGATCCTCGGGATCCTGGGCGTCTCTCTGCTGAGCGCCATCCTCGGTCGCCGGCCGAACTCCGCCGGGGCGGTCGTGGTCGGAGCCGCATACGGCATCGCCGTCGAGGCGATCCTCATCAACGGGATCGTCAACACGCAGAAGATCCAGACCCTCTACAGCTCGACGCCCCACTGGAGCTGGTGGGTCGGCCACGGCATCTTCGGCGCGACGCTGGGCTGCTCTCCAGGGTGCTGCTGGAGAAGCGAGGCGCCTCGCACGCTGAGGCGCCACTCACTGTGAACCACCGGTGCGACGCCGCTCTGCGCTGAGCGAGTGGCGGTCGGCCCGACCGACAAGGAGAAGCAATGCACGTACTGACACGTCTGCAGCGGCCTGTGCTCGCGTGGTTGGCGGCGCTCACGGCCGCGCTGACCATCGCCGGGACCGTCACTGCATCGACCGCGCTCGCCGGCGAGCCGGATGGCAGCGCAGGAGCGGTGTTCGTCCAGACCAACGACATCTCCGGGAACGCGATCCTCGCCTATGCCCGGTCCGGCGCCGGCGCGCTCACGCGGGCCGGCCGGTATCCGACGCTCGGTCGCGGGGGCACGGAGCCCGGCGTGCCGACCGACCCGCTCTCGTCGCAAGGCTCGTTGACGGTCGACCGTCCCCACCACCTGCTGTACGCCGTCAACGCCGGAAGCGACACCGTCTCCGTGTTCGCCGTTCGGGGCACCAGCCTGCGTCTGTTGCAGGTCATCGGCTCGGGCGGGCGCTTCCCGACCAGCGTCGCGATCCACCACGCGCTGGTCTACGTCCTCAACGCCGGTGGCGACGGGACGATCAGCGGCTATCGCAGCGACCACGGCCGGCTTACGCCGATCGCAGGTTCGGTGCGCTCGCTCGGTCTCGGGAACGCCACGCCGCCGTTCTTCCTCCGCTCGCCGTCTCAGATCGGCTTCACCCCCGACGCCTCGCACGTGCTCCTCACCGACAAGGAGAACGGCATGGTGGACGCGTTCGCGCTGCGGCCCGACGGCCGGCCCGCCTTCGCTCCGGTGACCACCGCCACAGGCCCGGTCCCGTTCGCGTTCGAGTTCGACGCGCTGGGTCGAGTGGTGCTCGCAGACGCCAGCGGGTTCGCGAACACGTACCGCGTGCTCCCGTCCGGTGCACTGTCCGCAACCGGCGCGCCGGCCGCCAACGGCCAGAAGGCAACATGCTGGCTCGCGCGAGCGCGCGGCTACGTCTACGTGACCAACACCGCCAGCGACACGATCACCGGCTACGCAGAGGCGCCGGACGGACAGCTCGAGCTGCTGCACGCCGACGGCGTCAGCGCGACGACGGACGCAGGCCCGATCGACCTCGCGGCCGCGCCCGGCGGACGCCAGGTGTTCGAGCTCAACGGACTCGCGGGCGATCTCGGCGTCTACGCCGTCGCATCCGATGGCACGCTCACCCGGATCGCCACGGTGCATGGGCTGCCGGCCTTCGACGGATCCAACGGCATGGAGGGGATCGCGGTCACCTGAGCGCGACTCGGGGCGCCTCGCCGGATCAGCGGCGAGGCGCGCCCGTGCCGCTGTTTCCATGTCCACGCGACGCCGAGATCGAACCGGGCTCCGCACGCTGACCACCGTGGTCGCAGAGCGGCGGACGCTGCCGAGAGGGGTGGCGTTCTGGGTCGCGGGGACGATCGCACTCGTGGCGTTCGCGGCGAATGAGGCGGTCTCCCCGCTCTACCGGGTCTATCAGGCGGAGTTCCGGTTCTCGGCGACCACCCTGACCGCTTTGCTCGCCGCCTACATCCTCGTCCTGCTGGTGACGCTGTTGTTCTTGGGCTCGCTGTCGGACTCCCTCGGCTGACGATTCCTTCGGGGCTTCGTACTGCACGACCGCGTAGGCGACGGACTGGGCGTCGCTCGGGTTCCGGAGCTTCGTGCGACGCGCGAGCATCCGCAGCTCCAGCTCCTCAAGGATGTCGGTCCACTCGGAGAACGTGGCGATCACCGGATCGGTGGCGTTGCCGCCGAACTCGGCGATCACGCGCTCCGCCTCATCCGGGTGGTCGCCGAGCGCGCCCCGGTTCGAAAACCTGCGCTGCGGCAGCAAACCGCTGACAGGCGAGCGGGGCGGAACGACTGCTAGCGGCGCTGAATGTCCTGCAAAGCGGGGAACATTCGAGCGCGGCGCGCGCCTGGATCGCACCCAGGAGGTCGCCGGTTCGAGTCCGGCTAGCTCCACTCGTAGGAACTACCTACGACGTGTCGGCTCGTCGCGGATGGCGGCGCGATCACCGGCCCTTACGCTCGCGCAATGGGCCTGACGCAGGCTGAGCCGGCCGTCTCCGAGCAGAGCCGCGACGAGGCGCTGATCCGCCTCGAGGGGGTCGGCCGCCGCTACCAGATGGGTGACACGGAGGTCGTCGCGCTGGCGGACGTGTCCTTCGAGGTTCTGTCTGAGGAGTTCGTGGTGGTGCTGGGCCCGTCGGGGTGTGGCAAGACCACGCTGCTGAACATGATCGGCGCACTCGACTCGCCGACCGAGGGCCGGGTGATCGTCGCGGGACGGGACATTACCCGCGGCTCGCGCAAGGAGCTGTTCGCGTTCCGCCGCCACGGCGTGAGCTTCGTGTTCCAGACCTTCAACCTGTTCCCGGCCTTGACCGCGCTCGAGAACGCTGAGTTCGGGGCCGACGTGGCCGGGCGCCCCGATCCGGCCGCCGTGGCCGCGGAGATGCTCGAGCGCGTTGGCCTAGGGGACCGGCTGCGCCACTTCCCGCACGAGCTTTCGGGCGGAGAGCAGCAGCGCGTAGCGATCGCGCGGGCGCTCGCATCGGGCAATCCCACGCTGCTTGCGGACGAGCCGACGGGCGAGCTCGACTTCCAGAGCGGGTCCGGGCTTGCGAACCGCATCTCGGTGGTCCCCGCCGACGGGTACACGGCGGACGACGTCAAGGCTCAGCTTCTGCGTCTCCCGCAAGTGGCCGCGGTGCAGGGAGCGTCGGCCACGACCGACGCAGTCGACCAGGTGATGGCGCAGTTCAACGAGATCCTGCTGATCACCGTCGCCATCGCGGCGGTGATGGCGCTGCTGATTGCTTTCAACGCCACCGCGATCAACGCCGACGAGCGCACCCGCGAGCACGCCACCATGTTCGCCCACGGCGTCACCGTCGCGCGGGTGCTGCGCGGCGGCATGGTGGAGGCGCTGCTCGTCGGCGCGCTCGGCACCCTGGTCGGCGTGGCCGCCGGGCACGCGGTGCTCTCCTGGATCGTCAACACCAACATGCCGGAGACGATCCCTGACATCGGAGTCCTCACATCCGTCAGGGCGGGCACCTATGCGCTCGCGGCCGCGGCCGGCACTCTGGTGGTTGGCGCGGCGCCGCTGCTTACCCTCCGCCGCCTGCGCCGCACCGACATCTCGGGCGCGCTACGCGTGGTCGAGTGACCGCGATAGCAGCTTGGCCAGCTCGGCCAGCACGAGCGGCACCACCGCGAGCCCTAGCGCGATGAGCGCGGCGTCCACCGGCAGCGAGACCGTCGATGCCGCGTCGTGCGCGAACGGCGCGTAGACCGTCACCGCCACGACGATCGCGGACAGCAGCACGCCGCCGCTCAGCCAGCGATTGGGTGGCAGGCGCCAGAACGGGCGATCCGCCGACCGGAACGCGAACACGAGTGCCAGCTCCGACAGCGACAAGGTCGCGAAGGCCATCGTCTGCGCCACGCCGCCGCCGAGCGCATGCCCGATCTCGAAAGCGATCAGGGTGACAGCGCCCACCGCGAGGCCGATCGCCGCGAGGCGCCTGGCGCCGCCTGCCAGCAGCTCGCTTGATCGCGGCGGGGAGCGCATGGTGCCCGGATCGGGAGGATCCTGCGCGAGCGCGACCGCGGGCAAGCCGTCGGTGACGAGGTTGATCACGAGCACCTGGACGACTGCGAGGGGAACTCCCAGGCCGGCGGCAATGGCCACCGCGAACGCAATGACCTCCCCGAAGTTGGCCGACAGCAGGAAGGCGACGAACTTGCTGATGTTGTCGCGTATCCGCCGGCCCTCCGCCACCGCCGCGACGATCGTCGCGAAGTCGTCGTCCGTGAGCACGATCGACGCGGCCTCGCGTGCTGCCTCGGTGCCGGTGGCGCCCATCGCGATGCCCACGTCCGCCCGGCGCAGCGCGGGCGCGTCGTTCACGCCGTCGCCCGTGGCCGCGACCACCTTGCCCTCGCTCTGGAGCCGCTCGACGAGCTCCAGCTTGTCGGCCGGCGACGTGCGCGCGTGAATGGAGTGGGCGGGCAGCCCAAGCTCGCGACCGATCGTGTGGGCGGTGGCCGGGTGATCGCCCGTGACCATCTGTACCTCGATTCCGGCCTGGCGTGCGGCCGTGACGGCATCCGCGGTCGTCTCACGCAGCGGGTCACGCAGGGCGACGATGCCCGCCAGCTCACCGCCCAGCTCCACCTGCTCGCCGAGCGGGACGTCCGGACCTGGCGAGCGGACGGAGACAGCGAGCACGCGCAGGCCCTGCGCCGCGCGCTCGGCCGCGGCGTCGAGGAGCGGATGTGCAGGCGAGTCGGCCAGGGCCGCGACCACCTCGGGTGCGCCCTTGGTGTAGGCGCGCACGCCGTCGACCTCGCGCCACACGCGCGTCATGCGCTTGCGGGCCGCGTCGAACGGGATCTCGAACAGGAGCGCATCGGACCCGTTCGGCGACTCGCCGTGGCTCCGCTCCATCAGCGCCCGCAGCAGAGCCGTCTCCACCGGATCTCCCACGAGGCCGTCGCCGCTCGGATGGGCAGCCGACGCCCGCACGGCCGCCTCGAGCAGCGAGCGCTCGTCGAATCCCGGCGCCGGCAGGAGCTCGGCCACGCCGATCCGATTCTCGGTGAGGGTGCCGGTCTTGTCGGTGCAGATCACCGACGTCTCCCCGAGCGTCTCGATCGCAGCCAGGCGGCGGATGATCGCGCCGCGCCGCGCCATCGCCCGCGCGCCTAGGGCAAGGGCCGCCGTGACGGTGGCCGCCAGGCCCTCCGGTACGGCCGCCACGGCCACGGCCACGCCAGTGAGGAAAGCGGTGTGGAGGTGCTCGCCCCGAAGCAGCATCGCCCCGGTGAGGACAATCGCGATCCCGAGACCCACGACCACGAGCTGGCGGCCGAGCTTGGCGAAGCGCCGGGTGAGCGGCGTGGGCGGGGGCGGCGCCTGCGAGGTGAGTGCCGCGATCTGCCCGAGCTCCGTTGAGGCCCCGGTGGCGCAGACCACCGCGCGTCCGTGGCCGCGCGTGATCCCGGTGCCGGCATGGAGCATCGAGCTGCGCTCGGCCAGCGGCGCCCCGCGTGGCACCGGGTCGGCCAGCTTCTCGACAGGCAGCGACTCGCCGGTGAGCGCGGACTCATCGACCTCCAGCGCGGACGACCGGAGCACGCGCGCGTCAGCCGCCACCCGGTCGCCCTCGCGCACCACGAGCACGTCGCCGGGCACGACCTCGTCGGCGGGAATGGTCTGCTCCACGGCGTCGCGCACCACCCTGGCTTCATGTGAGAACGCCTCCGTGAGCGCGCGGATCGCGCGCTCCGCTCCGGCCTCCTGCCAGAAGCCGAGGATGGCGTTGAGGACGACGATCGCCAGGATCACCCCTGCCTCGAGCGTGGCGTCGATGGCGGCCGACACCGCCGCGGCCGCGATCAGCAGCCCCACCAGCGGGTCCACCAGCTGCCCGGCCGCAAGCCGGACGTAGTGCGGTCGCGACTCCGGAGCGGGGCGATTGCGACCGTGGCGGGAAAGCCGCTCCGCAGCCTCGCCCGAGCTCAACCCGCGATCGGCATGGGTGGCGAGGGTGGCCACGACGCCGCTGGGGTCCACGCTGTGCGCGAGGACCTGTTGGGGTGGCATGGCGAACCCGGCCGGCGTCAGCCCGTGATTGCGCGGACCGCGTGGCCGATCGCAAATCCGACGCCCGCGCTCAGGGAGCCGATGAGCATCACCTGGATGCCGGCGCGCAGCCACGCCTGGCGGGCGACCTTCCCCTTGACCACGCCGAGGATGAACAGCGCGACGAGCGTGCACGCCAGGCTCGTGACGAGCGCCGGCGCCATGAGAGGCAGCACCACGTACGGCCACAACGGGATCACCGCGGCGCCCATGTAGGTCAGGCCGACCACGAGCGCGTCGCCGAGAGCCGCGCCGCCGACGTCGGGCGATAGGCCCAGCTCCTTCTGGATCTTCGTGCGCAGGAACACCTGCGGGTTGGCCGCGAGCCCGCGAGCCACCCGCGCAGCAGCCGGGCGGGGCAGCCCCTCGTTTTCCAGCACGAGTGCCAGCTCCGCCAGCTCGCGCTCGGGCGCGTCCTCGATCTCCCGGCCCTCGTCGTGAATCTCGGCGGCGTACAGCGCCTCCTCGGCCTCGCTCGCCAGGTACGAGCCGCCGCCCATCGCTATGCAGCCCGCCACCGCCTCCGCGAAGCCCGCGACGAGGATCGCTGGCCGCCCCGGGTGCGCCGCCGCCATTCCGGTGACCACCCCCAGCGGAACCAGCAGCCCGTCCTGCGCGCCGAGCACGAACTCGCGCACACGCGACAGGCGCCCGATCCGGGCAGCCTCCCCGATGGCGTGCTCGCGGATGTGCTCCCGCGCCTCGTCGCGAAGCTCCTCGTCAAGCTCTGGCACGTCAACGTCGTCAGCTCGAGCGGACACGTCTTCAACGCTACGGGAGCCGGGCCGGCCTGGAATCCGCAGCGAACACGCGCGCCGATCCGTACTTCTCCGAGCCCGCTCGTCTACGGTGAGTCCGATGGCCATGCATCCGCTCAGTGCGCGGTTCGCCGAGGTGGCCGATGCGTACCAGCGTGGGCGGCCCGACTACCGGCCCGCTGTGGTGGGAGCGCTGGCGGCGGAGTTGCGCATCGCCGCGGGCGATCCCGTTCTCGATCTGGGGGCGGGCACAGGCAAGCTCAGCCGGGCGCTCGTGGACTTCGGCCTGGACGTGGTGGCGGTGGAGCCGCAGGCGGCGCTGCGGGAGGTGCTGGCGGCGCAGGTGGGCGCCGAGCGGGTGCGCGGGGGATTCGCCGAGGAGATTCCGCTCGCGGACTCATCCGTGGCCGCGGTGACGGTGGCGGACGCGTTCCACTGGTTCGAGCAGACGACGGCTCTCTCCGAAATCGAGCGAGTGCTGCGCCCGGGCGGCGGGCTGGCCGTTCTCAACAGCGCGCCCGACTGGAGCGGCGCCTCGTGGGCGGAAGAGGTGGGCGGCATGATGGCGAGCATGCGGCCCGAGCACCCCGGCTTCGACGGGCCGCCCTGGCAGGACACGGTGCGCGCGGCGGCAGACTGGGCCGAGCCGCGCGAGATCCGCATCAGCGCGGCGCAGCCGGCTGGTGCCGAGCGCTTCGTGGACTACATCGCCTCGGTGAGCTGGGTGGCCGCGTTGCCGGATGACGAGCGTGCCGAGACACTCGCGCGCCTGAGAGAGATCGTCGCCGCGGGCGAGACGCCGTCCGAGATCTCCGTGCAGGTGACGATCGGCCTCACCGCGCTCGTCTGAGCTGTCGATTTCGCCGCTTCCCGTTCGTCTCATAGGCGACCATTCCCAAGAAGGAGGAAGCGATGAAGTACATGCTGCTGATCCACCAGGGCACCACGCCGACCCCGCGCAAGCCCGACGAGTGGGCGAAGCTCTCCGAGGAGGAGCAGGGCGCGGTCTTCGCCGACTACCAGGCGCTCAACCAAACGCCCGGCGTCACGCCCGGAGTGCAGATGGACGAGCCCGAAACGGCCACCACCGTGCGGGTGCAGGACGGCAAGACGCTGACGACCGACGGCCCGTTCGTGGACACCAAGGAGGCCCTCGGCGGCTACCTCTTCTTCGAGGCCGACGATCTCGACGCCGCGATCGAGCTGGCCGCGCGCATCCCGGCGGCGCGCCTGGGCGGCGCCATCGAGGTGCGGCCGATCATGGAGTGGTAGCGAGCCTCGACCAGGTCTTCCGCGACCAGTGGGGCCGTGTCCTCGCTGCGCTCATCGGCTTCCTCGGCGACTTCGAGCTCGCCGAGGAAGCCGCGCAGGAGGCGTTCGCGATCGCCGCGGAGCGCTGGCCCCGCGACGGCGCGCCGGCCAACCCAGGCGCCTGGCTCATCACCACCGCGCGCAACCGGGCCATCGACCGCATCCGGCGCGACCGCACGCTCGCCGCGAAGACGCAGCTGCTCGATGTGCCACGAGCCGGTGGAGGAGGCCGACTTGGACGCCATGACATTCCCTGACGAGCGGCTCGAGCTGGTGTTCACCTGCTGCCATCCGGCGCTCGCCACCGAGGCGCAGGTGGCGCTGACGCTGCGCACGCTCGGCGGCCTGACCACCGATGAGATCGCGCGCGCGTTCCTCGTGCCCGAGCCGACGATGGCCCAGCGGCTGGTGCGCGCCAAGCGCAAGATCAAGGCGGCCGGGCATCCCGTTCCGGGTGCCGCCCGACCACCTGCTGCCCGATCGGCTGGCCGCGGTGCTGGCGGTCGTGTACCTGATCTTCAACGAGGGCTACTCGGGCCGCGGCGATCTGGCGGCCGAGGCGATCCGGCTTGGCCGCGCGCTCGCGGAGCTGATGCCCGACGAGCCCGAGGTGCACGGCCTGCTCGCGCTGATGCTGCTGCACGACGCGCGCCGCGAGGCGCGCTTCCGCGACGGCGAGCTGGTGCTGCTCGCCGACCAGGACCGCTCGCTCTGGAACACGGAGCAGATCGCAGCGGGGCGCGCCGCGCTCGAGCGCGCGCTCGCCCTGCGCGGGCGCGGGCCGTACGTGGTGCAGGCGGCGATCGCGTCGCTGCACGCCGACGAGCCGCACGACTGGCCGCAGATCGCCGCGCTCTACGGCGAGCTTCTCCGCCTCACCGGCTCGCCCGTGGTCGAGCTGAACCGCGCCGTCGCGGTCGCCGAGGCGGAGGGCGCCGAGGCGGGGCTGCGCGATCGTCGACCGGCTCGACCTCGACGACTACCGCTACCTGCACTCCACGCGCGGCGAGCTGCTGCGCCGGCTCGACCGCACCGACGAGGCGCGCGACGCCTTCGAGCGCGCGCTCGCGCTCATGCACGACGACGCCGAGCGCCGGCTGATCGAGCGGCGGCTGGCGGAGCTTCGCGCCGGCGGCTAGGACTCGGTGTCCTCGAAGCGCTCGACCAGGTCGGCGTCGAGCCAGGCGTCGAAGCCGCTGATCTTCTCGCCGTCGGTTTCGATCAACATGACCGCGAACGGCTCGTAGCCGCTGCCGTCGTCGCTGCGCTTGTAGACCCGCACCGCGGGCCGGCCGTTGGCGCGGGTGGGCACCATCCTGGCCTGGGACGCGGCGCAGGGCGAATCGCCACGCGGCGCGAACCAGAACTCGCCGATGGCGGGGGCGCCGTCGATGTGGCGCCCGGGAGGCATGCGCAGGACTGCGTCCTCGCGCAGGAGCGCGATCAAACCGTCGATGTCGGCGCGGTCCCAGACGTCGACGTAGCGCTCGAGCAGCTTGCGCTCGTGCGTGGCCCGCGGGGCCACCGCATGCGGGGTCACGTCCGAGTCGATCGTGGCGCGGGCGCGCTGGAGCGCGCTGTTGGTTCCAGCCACGGTGGAGTCGAGCAGGTCGGCCACCTCGCGCGCGCTCCAGCCGAGCACGTCGCGCAGGATCAGCACGGCGCGCTGGCGCCCAGGGAGCTGCTGGATCGCCGTTAGGAACGCGAGCTCCATTCCCTCGTGGAGGGCATAGCGGGCGGCCGGGTCCGCCACCGGGGCCGGGATGTCCTCGAGCCGCTCGTCCGGGTAGGGCTGGATCGTGTCCGTGGTGCGCGGGCGCCGCTCCAGCTCGTCGAGGCAGGCATTGGTGGCGATCCGGTAGAGCCAGGTGTGCAGCGACGAGCGCCGCTCGAAGCGGTCGAGCGAGCGCCAGGCGCGCAGAAGCGTCTCCTGCAGCACGTCCTCGGCGTCGTGCAGCGAGCCGAGCATCCGATAGCAGTGCACCTCGAGCGCGCGGCGGTAGGGCTCGACCAACTGGCGGAAGGCGCGCTCGTCGCCCGCCTGCGCGGCCGCGACCAGCCCGCGCTGGTCGCCGCTCGGTGTGATCTGAGACGTCATGGGTGCAAAGGGTTAGACGGACGGCGGCGCCGAAATTCATCGGTGACTTTCCCGATGGCCCTCCGTCTAACCCGGCATGACCAATTTGAGCAGTTCACAAAAGTGGGTTCTAGCCCTCACGTCGGTGGCCTCGCTGATGGTCGCGCTCGATGCGCTGGTGGTGACCACCGCGCTCAGCACGATCCGGATCGACCTCGGCGCCTCGGTCGCGAACCTGGAATGGACCGTCAACGCCTACAACCTCACCCTCGCCGTGCTGCTGATGACCGCGGCGGCCCTCGGCGACCGCTTCGGGCGGCGACGGCTGCTCGTGACCGGGCTCGGCGTGTTCGTGGCCGCCTCGGCGGCGTGCGCCGTGTCGCCGAGCGCGAGCTGGCTGATCGCGGCGCGCGCGGTTCAGGGCGGGGGCGCCGCGCTCGTGATGCCGCTCGCGCTGTCGCTGCTGAGCGACGCCTTTCCGCCCGAGCGCCGTGCCATGGCGATGGGCATCTTCAGCTCCGTCACCGGCATCGCCGTGCTCGGCGGGCCGATCATCGGCGGCGCGATCGCGCAGGGACTCGACTGGCGCTTCATCTTCTGGCTCAACGTCCCGATCGGTCTCGTGGTGATGCCGCTCGTGCTGCGGCGCACGCCTGAGAGCTTCGGCCCGCGCCTTGGGCTCGACGTGCCGGGCGTGGCGCTCGTGGCGGGCGCCTCGCTCGGAATCGTCTGGGGCCTGGTGCGCGGGAACTCCGCCGGCTGGGCAAGCGCCGAGGTGGTGGGCGCGTTCGCCGCAGGCGCCGTGCTCCTGGCAGGCTTCGTGACTCGTGAGCTGCGCGCCCGGGCGCCGATGCTCCCGATGCGGCTCTTCCGCTCGCGGGCGTTCTCGGCGGGCAACGCCGCGAGCTTCTTCATGGTGGCGGCGCTGTTCGGCGCCGTGTTCTTCATGGCGCAGTTCCTCCAGACGGCGTCCGACTACGGGCCCTTCGGCGCCGGCCTGCGGCTGATGCCGTGGACGGCCACGCTCTTCTTCGTGGCGCCGATTGCGGGCTCGATGGTGGGCCGCATCGGCGAGCGGCCGCTGATCGCGGGCGGGCTGGCGCTGCAGGGCGCCGGGATGGCGTGGATCGCGCTGATCGCGTCGCCAGACATGGCCTACATCGGGCTCGTGCCGCCACTGATCGTGGCCGGCTGCGGGGTGTCGCTCGCCATGCCCGCCTCGCAGAACCTGGTGATTAACGCCGTCGAGCGCGAGGCCATCGGCAAGGCGTCGGGCACCTACAACATGGTCCGCCAGCTCGGCGGCGTGTTCGGCACCGCGATCGCGGTGGCCGTGTTCGCGCACGACGGCGGCTACGCCTCGGCGCAGGCATTCAGCGACGGCTTCACTCCGGCGCTCAGCGTGGCGGCGGCCCTGTCGTTCGCCGGTGCACTGGCCGGTGTGCTGCTGCCGGCGCCGGTCAGGCTGTCCGGAGCAGGAGCTCTCGCGCACTCTCCTGAAGGAGCTGCGTGATGCGCAGCTCTGACCGACCTGCCAGGCGCAGCTCGCTGAAGGTCTCGTAGCTCGTGAGGAGCATCAACTGGTCGAGCGCATCCCGCTCGGTCAGCGCGGAGCGCAACCGGCCCGCCGCCTTGAGGTGGCGGGCCAGGCGCTTCAGCTCGCCGCGACGGTCCTCCCTCTGCCGGTCCACGAGGTCGCTGGCCGCGGGGTCGATCGCCGCCACGCCGTAGAGCTGGCGCAGTATCGGATCCTCGGAGGCCCAGAAGCGCATCGCCTGCGCGATCGTCTCGCTGAGCGCCTGGTCCGGGTCGGGCAGCTCCACGGTCTCGCGTATCCGCACGAGCGCGGGGTTGACCGCGAAGGTGTCGCACATCGCGTCCACCAGGTCCACCCGCGAGCGGAAGTGCTGGTAGAGCGTCGCGCGGGAGATCCCGGCGCGCTCCGCCACCTCCTCCACCGTCGACTCGTGGAACTTGCCCTCGGCGAGCAGGTCGCGCACGGCGACCATGATGCGGTCGTGGGTCTTCTCGGAGCGCGACGGGCGCCGATGGGCTCTGTAGGCGCGGGTGGCTGCCATTGGGGACACAGAGTCTAGACAACACGTCTATGGAGTGGTACGGTGCTAGACATGATGTCTAGATCAACTGTCAACCAAATGGACGTAACGCCTGTGAACCGCGCCGCGGCGGCCGCCATCGAGCTGGCCGAGATGCGCGCCTGGGCCGACATGTACCAGGCCGCACCGAGCGAGTGGGTGCCGGAGGCGAACCAGGGCCTGCGCGAGATCGGCGGCGCGCTGGTGCTGCACTGGGGCGCAACGGGGCGCCGCTACTTCAGCCGGGCCATCGGCCTCGGCGTGACCACCCCGGCCACGGAGCAGACGATCGACGCGATCCTGGGCCTCTGGGACGAGCTCGGGATCGACATGTTCCTGCTCCAGTCCCAGCCACACCGCATGCCGGCCGGCTACGAGAGCTGGCTGCGCGAGCGCGGCCTCGAGCCGTTCGACGCCCAGGACCGGATCTTTCGCGGCGGGGAGCCCGCGAGCCCGACGACACGTGAACTGCCCGTTGAGCGCGTGAGCGCTGCGACCGCCGGCGAGTGGGCGGAGTTCCTCCAGCGCGTCTATCGCATCGACACCGGCCCCTGGCTGCCCGAGCTGGTGGAGCGGCCCGGGTGGCACCAGTTCGTCGCGCGCGACGCGGGAGAGATAGTGGGCGCGCGTGGCATGTACATCGGCCCGGACGGGATCGCGTGGCTCGGGATGGACGGCCCCGTGCCCGGTGTGCACCACGACGACTACGAGCCTGACGCCGCCATCTGCGCGTTCATCGTGGACCACGGGCTCGCGCACGGCGCGCGCGGATTCATCGCGGACATCGAGGCGCCGTCCGAGCGGATGGACACACCCGCATACGACTACTTCGGCCGGCTCGGCTTTCGCCGCCCCTACGTTCGCACGCACTGGACCCGGCTCTGATGCACGCCGCCATCTGGAAGTTCTCCGGTGACCCCGATGACCTGTTGCGCCGCTACGACGCGATGCTGGCCGAGATCCCGCGCGAGAGCATGCGGCTGCACCTCTGCCTGCGGGCGGGCGACGGCATCCTGCTTGTGGACACCTGCCCCACGCGCGAGGCATTCGAGGCGTTCGCCGCAAGCGAGGGGTTCCGCCGGCTCAGGGCGCGCCACGGCCTGCCCGAGCCCGAGCGGCTGGAGGACTTCCCGGTGCACGCCGCGTTCGTGGAAGGCAGACCAGTGGCGGGAATCGCGCCGGTCGGTTAGCGTGGGCCGATGCGCACCCGGGCTCGCTGCGTCGGTGCATCGATCGTCGCACTGATCGCGCTCTGCGCCGCCCCCGCGACCGCGAAGGCGCCGGCCACCGGCACCTTCAAGGCCACGGGCAAGGTGGCGTTCAAGTTCTCGATCCACAAGGGCAGGTGCGTGTCCCCGCCCAAGAACTTGAACAACCCGAAGGCGCGTCCGGGCAAGGCCCGCAAGGGCTTCTGCTTCTACTCTGGCGACGACCCGCACGTGAACCCCACCTGCCCCGCGGGCGGCAGCATCACGGGGCTCCAGGCGCTCGTGTCGGCATTCAGCAGGCTGCGGCTGTCGAAGTCCGGCTCGATGCACCTGCGGACGTACTCCTACACGTCCGACCCGGACCCGGTCGGCTTCACCGAGCTCTCGATCCACGTGAGCGGCAAGCGCGCGAGCGGCTTCGTGCGCACCACCGATCAGGTCTTCGTGAACGGCGCGCCGTCGCCCTGCGACACCGGCAAGCTCACCTTCACCGCCCACAAGGCCTAGCCGGCCGCGGCGTCGCAAGCAACCGCTCGGGTCCGCCGGCTCGGGCCGCCTCCGCATGCCCGCTTGACATGTGACTATATGGTCACGTATTCTCCTGGCATGGACGACGTGTTCAGGGCACTCGCAGATCCGACGCGACGCAGCCTGCTCGACGAGCTGTTCAGGCAGGACGGGCAGACGCTGAGCGCGCTGGAGGGGCGCCTGCCGATGACGCGCTTCGGCGTGATGAAGCACCTGAAGGTGCTCGAGGAGGCGGGGCTCGTGACCACCAAGAAGCGCGGCCGCGAAAAGCTCCACTTCCTGAACCCCGTCCCGATCAGGCTCGTCCACGACAGGTGGGTGAGCAAGTACGCCGAGCCTTGGGCCGCCGCGCTCACTGGGCTCAAGCGCAACCTTGAGGAGAACGTCATGGAGAAGGTTTTCGAGATCTACATCAAGACGACGCCGGGGCGCCTGTGGGAGGCGATCACCACCAGCGAGTTGCGTCAGAAGTACACCTTCGGCGTGGGCATCGAGTCCGACTGGTCGGAGGGCTCGCCGTACAAAGCGGTGCACCCGGGCGCGGGGGTGACCATCTCGGAAGGCGAGAACCTGGAGGTGGATCCGCCGCGGCGGCTGGTGCAGTCCTTCAACGCGGTCTGGAGTGACGACGTGAAGGCCGCGGGAACCTCGCGCGTGACGTGGGAGATCGAGCAGGTGGAGGACTCATGCCGGCTCGCCGTCACGCACGACCAGTTGCCCGAGGGCGTGAACGAGCAGATCTACGGCGGCTGGCCGATGATCCTGTCCGGTCTCAAGACCCTGCTCGAGACCGGCGAGCAGCTCACCACTCCGGGCTCGCTGATGTACTCGGCCGCCTGAGGTCGTTGGTCTGACCACCCGCGCATCAATGCGCTCGCGCCTGTGTTGTGTGCGCGTATGCGCAGGGAGTCGACAACCGCGCGGGCGGCCGCGCTCGCGCTGGCGTGTGCCTTCGCCTGCCTGTTCTGCGGGCACGCGAAGGCGGCTTCGCGGATCTTCCAGGTGCCGTGCCTCCCGGGGCAGTCGGACCACACCTGCTTCGCCGAGGACGCGTCGCTGGCCTACGTGGACGACGGGGACACGATCGACGTACGCATTCCGGGCGCCGGCCACCACCGCATCCGCTTCACCGGCGTGAACGCCACCGAGCAGTCGGTGTACAACAGCCACGCCGCCAGGCAGCAGGGCGAGTGCCACGCGCTCAACGCCACGCACCTCGTGACGAGCATGATCCGGCGCAGCCACAACCGCGTGCGGCTCGTGTACCAGAACCGGCTGACGCGAGCCGGGGTGAGGTTCGTGAAGGACATCCAGGTGTTCCTCCGCGGCTCGTGGCACGACCTGAACAGCCTGCTCGTGTCGCGCGGCGACGCGCTCTTCCTGCCCAACAGCCGGGAGACGGCCTGGAACCGCGAGTACATGTACCTGATGCAGCAGGCCGCGCAACGCCGCATCGGCATGTTTGACACCAGCTTCTGCGGCTTCGGGCCCGACCAGGACATCCCGATCCAGGTGACCGTGCACCCCAACGCCGCCGGCAACGACACCGTGAACGTCAACGGCGAGTACCTGCGCATCTACAACCGCGGCTCGCGGGTGCTGAGCCTCGACGGCTGGTGGGTGCGCGACTCGGGCACGCGGCGCTACCACTTCCCCACGGGCACCGTGATCGAGCCGGGCGACCATCTCCTCATCCACGTCGGCAAGGGCGACGATCTGCCGCGCACCCTCTACTGGGGGCTGCGGGCGCCGATCTTCAACAACCCCAATCCGGCGAAGTCGATCGGCGACGGCGCCTACCTGTTCGATCCCCAGGGCGACCTGCGCGCGTGGGTGTTCTACCCGTGCAGGCTGGACCCCTGCAACAACCTCTAGCGGCGCGCTAGCCGGGGTCGGCCTGCACGTCGCCGCCGGGTGGGGCGGCCAGCCTGCCGGCGCCGCAGCCCGGTGCCGCGTAGACCGCCCACGAGTGGTTCTCGTACAGGCGCGTATAGCCGGGCGGTGGCTTCACCCTGGCGAACTGAGTGCGGTCGAAGCCCCACATCTGCTTGGTGGGACGGGGCTTCAGCATCAGGGGCCCGACCTTGGTCTTCGACCCCTCCACGAGGTCGATCGACTTCGGCGGTCCGTCGAGCCAGTAGCGCAGGTCGGGCATCGCCTTGTGGCCGATCGTGGAGATCGAGCCGCACTGCCGGAACTTGGCCCGGACGGCGGGCGCGTTGCCCACGAGCTTGAGGTCCGCGTAGTTACGCGCCTCGCGGTTCATCGTGTGCTTGATGGAGCTGAGCTTGCTCGCCTGCGCCGGGATGTAGGCCAGCGACAGGGCCAGCGAGAGCAGCCCGATTGCCGTCCAGGCCTGGCGGCTCTGCTCGGGTCTCAGCTTGAGCCAGCCGAACACGCCGAGGCCATACACCACCGCCAGCAGGGAACCTGGCGTGACGAGGTAGCGCTGGATCAGGGACAGGCCGACGATCGAGGTGACCACGATCCAGAGCGTGAGCGCGGCGGCCACGGCCACCAGCGGGGTGAAGCGCTTGCGCGCGTACCTCCAGGCGAACACCAGGCCGATGGGCACGCCGGCGGCCAGCGGCCAGAGCAGGAGCAGCTTGAAGTACCAGGCGGTGCGGGTCGGGATCGTGAGCGGCGGGCGCCGGCGGTTCACCTCGCCGGCGAGGGTCTTCGTGCCGTGCAGGGAGTGGAGCGGCTGGCCGGTGATGATCCAGTCCTGCGCGACCCAGAGGATCGGAGCGCCGACCGCCAGCGCCCCCATCTGCGCGCGCCGTCCCGGCTCCAGATCACGCCACAGGTACGCCACGTAAAGCAGTGAGAGCAGCCAGGCGTCCGGGCGCATGAGGCCGGCGATAAGGAGCAGCACGAGTGGTGCGGTTCCTCGCTTCGGCTTTCTGGTTTCCAGCAATAGCGCCCATACGACCACTGCCGCGAAGGCCAGGTCCTGGTAGCCGATCAGTGCGAAGCGGTCGAGCGTGGGTCGGCTGGCCACGACCGCCGCCGCCACGATCCCCGCGGCCGGATGCCACAGCTCGGCGCCGAGCTTGTAGACGAGCCAGGTGAGCACGCCCAGCGAGAGCAGCGTGAGCGCCACCATCACCTTCGCCGAGCTGTCGCCCGCGAGCAGGACCGGGAAGCTGACAAGGGTCTGCAGCGGGTGCGGTGTGGGCGCGAACACGGCCGTGTAGTCGGGCGTGTGGCCGTGGACGATGTCGCGCGCCCAGAGCAGCGAGTAGCGCGCGTCGAAGTTGACGTAGCTCGGCTTGTAGAGAAGCCAGAGGAGCGCGGGCACGCCGACGATCACGGCAGCGCTGGAAGCGCCCTGCGCAGCGCGACGAGGCCGTCGCGAAGCGCCACGGGCGCCGTTTTGGGACGCGAGGCGGTGGCCATCCGGCGCTGCTGACTCTAGCGGCTCCAAGGGCCCCGGCCTACGCCCGGGGGCGAATTTAGATCGACTGAACCCTTAGCCCGGCTATGGGCGGGCAAATCGTCCAATCGATAGCTCGCGGCGGTCTGGAGCCGCGCATCGGCAGCAGGGCGTGGTGGCTCGCTGGCAGCTCCTCGGCGCTTGGCATCGAGCCATCACGCGGTCGATCACCGCATCGCGAACGGGCGCCTGCATCCGCGTGTGGAGAGGCGTTTACGCGGTGGGGCGACCGCAGGTCACGCGCGAGGGCTGCTGGATGGCGGCGGTGCTCGCCTGCGGGCCCGACGGCGGCTGCTGAGCCACCTGAGCGCCGCAGGGCTGTGGGCATCGTGATACCGCTGCCGAGCGCGATCCATGTGTCGGTGCCGCTTCAGTGCGGCGGCACCGCGCCAAGGAATAGTCGTCCATCGCCGGACGCTTCGTCGGCCGGACGTGACCAGACACCTCGGCATCCCCGTAATTGCCGTAGTTCCAACGCTGGTCGACCTCGCCACCTGCCTCAGCCGCGACGCGTTCGAAAGCGGCAGTGAGTGAGGCAGACAAGCTGCGGCCTGACGGACCCAGAGCGCCTGAGAGCCGCGCTCGACAGCTTCCCTCACGCGGCCGGGCGTGGCGATCCTGCGGCGCACACTCGACCGTCGCACCTTCAGGCTCACCGATTCGATGGCTCGAGCGGCTCTTTCTGCCGATCGCGCGGCGGGCCGGCTTGCCGCTGCCAGAGACGCGACGGCATGCCAACGGCGCGCGCGTGGACTTCCTCTGGCCGGAGCTGGGCCTCCTCGTGGAGACCGACGGGCTGCGCTACCACCGCACTCCGGCCCAGCAGACGAAGGACCGTCTCCGCGACCAGCTGCACACCGCGGCCGGGCTGGTGGCTGCTGCGCTTCACTCACGAGCAGATCAGGTACGAGCCCAAGCACGTGGAGGATGTGCTGAGGACCGTGGCGGCCGCTGCACGAGACAGTTGAACGATTCGCCTGTCCTGGGCGGGCAAATCGTTCAACGATCGGCGAGGATTGCCTGATGCCGAAGCTCAGCTACCTCGGGCCTGAGGGCACGTTCACGCACCAGGCCGCCAGGGACCTCGCCCGCGAGGGTGAGGAGCTGGTGGCTCTGCGCAGCGTGCGGGACGTGGTGCAGTCGGTGGAGTCCGGCGATGCGGCCGCGGGTGTGGTGGCATTCGAGAGCAGCCTCGAAGGGCCGGTGCCGGCGAACCTCGACGAGCTCCTTCTTCAAGACCAGCCGCTGCATGATCTCGGGTGAGCGCGTGCTGCCGGTGTCGTTCACGCTGTTCCGCACGCCGGGCGACGAGCTCGCCGCTCAAGGGGGTGACGAGCCACGCCTTCGGGCTCGCCCAGTGCTCGCGCTTCATCGAGGAGGCCGGCGTGGAGGCAGAGGAGGCCCAGAGCACCGCCGGCGCGTGCCGCGACCTCGCGGAATCGCCGCGCGAGGGCTGGGGCGCGATCGGGCCGCCGGTGGCGGGCGAGATGTACGGGCTGCGCGCCGAGCGCGAAGGCATCGAGGACGACGAGCGCGCGGCCACGCGCTTCATCCTGCTGCGCACGAGCTGTCCGGAGCCGACGGGCAAGGACCGCTCCGCGTTCTCGTTCCTGCCGAGCCACGACGAGCCGGGCAGTCTCGTGCGCCTGCTCCAGGAGTTCGCGCTGCGCGACATCAACCTGACCGCGATCAAGTCGCGCCCCACCAAGGAGCTGCTCGGCGAGTACATCTTCTACATCGAGTGCGAGGGGCACATCAAGGAGCCACACCTGCGCGACGCAGTGCTCGGGGTGCTGCGCTTCGACAGCGTCACGCGCTTCCTCGGCTCGTTCCCGGAGGACGCGGGGCGGCCGGAGCAGCACCGGGTGGACGGCTCGATCGCATCCGCCGCCTACGAGCAGATGCTCGGCAAGATCGAGTCGTGACGCCCGTCCGCGTGGGCGTAGCGGGGCTCGGCCTCATCGGCGGCTCGATCGCCAAGCGGCTGGCCGAGCTGCCGGAGTACGAGGCGCTTGGCTTCACCCGTACCGATGCGACGGCCGCCGAGGCGGCAGCTGCCGGAATCGAGATTGCCGGCTCGATCGAGCAACTGGCGAGCAACGCCGAGCTCGTGGTCGTGGCGGCACCGCCCAAGCACACTGCCGCCGTAATCGCCGCCGTTCTGGCCGCAGACCAAGACGTCCTCGTCACCGACGTCGCCTCGGTGAAGGCGCGCATCGTGCGGGATGTGGGTGACACGGCCCGCTTCCTCCCCTCCCACCCGCTCGCGGGCGCCGAGGTGAGCGGCTGGAGGGCCGCCCGCGCCGACCTGCTTGACGAGGCCACGTGGGCGGTCTGTCCGCCGGCCCCAGACGCGCCAGCCGAGCTGCTCTGCCGCTGGGCCGCCGTGTTCGACGCCTTCGACGCGCGCCTGATCGTCTGCGACGCGCAAGAGCACGACGAAGCCGTGGCCCGCTCGAGCCACATGCCCCACCTCGCGGCGGCGGCAATCGCCGCCGCGCTCGAGGGCGGGCCCTACCCGCGCCTCGCCGGTGCGCTGTCGGGCGGCGCGTTCCGCGACGTCACGCGCGTGGCCGCCGCGGACCCCGCGATGTGGGCGGAGATCCTGGAGCTGAACGCTGACAACGTGGCGGCCGCGCTGGCCGATCTCCGCGCGGCCCTCGACCGGGACCCGCCCTGGGACGGCGGCCGCGAGATCGCGGGTCTGGTGGACGAGTTGCGCTGGCGCGAGCCGCAGTGGGCGCGGCGGGAGTTCGACTGGCCCGCCTGGGACGAGCTGATCGCGCTGGGCCGCGAAGGCGCCGCGGTGAGACGCCTGAGCATCGACGGCGGCAGGCTCTTGGCTGACGTGGCGCAGTGAGAGGATGGACTCGTGACCGATCTACCGCCTGACGGACTGCCCGTCTACCGGGTGCTCACCGGTCCCGACGACGACGCCTTCTGCCACCGGGTCAGCGATGCGCTCGCGCTCGGCTACGTGCTGTGGGGCTCCCCCGCCGTCACCTTCGACGGCACGGGCGTGATCGCCGCCCAGGCTCTCGTGTGGCCCGGGGCCGTCCCGCACATGCAATCCGTGCACGAAAAGCACCCGCTCAGCGCGGGCTAGACAAGCCCATCTTGCCGCCGAACGCCGCCGCGTGGCAGACTCCCGCGCCATGGCCAACGTGATCGGACAGCGGGTCCGTCGCAAGGAGGATCCGCGCTTCCTAAGAGGTGAAGGTCGCTACGTCGACAACATGCCGCTCGAGGACGCGCTGTACCTGACGTACGTGCGCTCGCCCGTGGCGCACGCGCGCATCACGGGCATCGACGTGTCGGAGGCGCGCGCGCTGCCGGACACGCAGGTGTTCACGGCGGACGACATCGACCTCGGCACCAACCCGCTGCCGCCGTTCCTCGGCGTGGACGAGCGGATGCAGCGGCCGTTCGTGGCGAGGGACACCGTCCGCTTCGTGGGCGACATCGTGGCCTGCATCCTCACGGATACGAAGGCCGCCGGCGCGGACGCCGCCGAGCTGATCTACGTGGACTACGAGGACCTGCCCGTGGTGATCGATCCGCGCGAGGCCGTGAAGGACGAGGTGCTGCTGTTCCCGGACGTGGGCACGAACACCTGCATCAAGCGGCCCCCGGAGATGTCCGACGACGAGCTGTTCGGCAACTGCGAGGCCACCGTCGAGGGCACGCTGGTGAGCCAGCGCCTGGCCGCGAGCCCCCTCGAGCCGCGCGCCTCCGCGGCGATGGTGGACGAGAACGGCAAGCTCACCGCCTGGCTCTCCACCCAGACCCCGCACCAGGACCGCGACGGCCTGGCGATGAACCTCGGCATGGAGCCGAAGGACGTGCGTGTGGTGGGCCCGGACGTGGGCGGCGGCTTCGGCGCAAAGGGCCTCAACGTCGAGGACATCCTCATCTGCTGGCTCGCGCGCAAGACCGGCCGCACCATCCGCTGGGTCGAGTCGCGCAGCGAGAACATGGTGGCGATGAACCAGGGCCGCTCGATGGTCATCGACTTCAAGATCGGTGGCAGCCGCGACGGCAAGGTGGACGCTTACCGCATCAGCCTGCTCGCGGACGCGGGCGCCTACCCGGGCCTGGGCGCGTTCCTGCCCAACCTCACCGGCCTGATGGCGAGCGGCGTCTACAAGATCCCGAAGATCGGGATCGACGTGACGGCGGTGACCACCAACACCACCACCATCGGCCCCTTCCGCGGCGCCGGCCGCCCGGAGGCCACGCAGGCGATCGAGCGCGCGATGGACATGTGGGCCGCCGAGCTGGGCATGGATCCAGGCGACGTCCGGCGCGTTAACTTCATCCAGCCGGACGAGTTCCCCTACACCACGGCATCGGGCGCCACCTACGACATCGGCGACTACGAGGGCGCGCTCGACAAGGCGCTCGAAGCCGCCGGCTACTCGGACCTGCGCGCCGAACAGAAGGCCAGGCGCGACAGCGGCGATCCCAAGCAGCTCGGCATCGGCCTGAGCGTGTACGTGGAAGTGACGAACGGCCTGGGCGAGTCCGAGTTCGGCGCCGTGCAGATCACGGCCGACGGCGAGGCGATCCTGCGCACGGGCTCGTTCTCACACGGTCAGGGCCACGAGACCACGTTCGCCATGATCGTGGCCGAGCGGCTCGGCCTGCCCGTGGAGTCCGTGACCGTGATCAAGGGCGACACCGACCAGGTGGCGCGCGGCACCGGCACCTACGGCTCCAAGTCCACGCAGATCGGCGGCGCGGCCGCCGGGCAGGCGTCCGAGGAGCTGGTGGAGAAGGCGCGGCGCCTGGTGGCCGACCTGATCGAGGCGAGTCCCGACGACATCGTGCTCGACGCCCAGCAGGGCCGCTTTCACGTGGCCGGCGCGCCACAGTCCGGCCTCTCGTGGGGCGAACTGGCGGCGCGACTCGACAACGACGGGCGCCTCCAGGAGCTGAGCGTGGAGACCGACTTCACCGCCGACGCCCCCACCTTCCCGTTCGGCGCTCACCTCGCCGTGGTGGAGGTGGACACCGAGACGGGCTCCGTGGAGATCCTCCGTCACGTGGCCGTGGACGACGCCGGCACGATCATCAGCCCTGTGGTGGCCGACGGCCAGGTGCACGGCGGCGTGGCCACCGGCATCGCCCAGGCGCTGTTCGAAGAGGTGATGTACGACTCGAACGGCAGCCCCGTCACCGGCAGCTTTATCGGCTACGCGTTCCCGTCCGCGGCCGAGCTGCCGCCGATCGAGCGAGTGGAGATGGTCACCCCCACCCCGATCAACCCGCTCGGGGCGAAGGGCATCGGCGAGTCAGGCACGATTGGCGCAACGCCGGCAGTGCACAACGCGGTGGTGGATGCCCTCTCGCCCTATGGGGTGAAGGACATCGATATGCCGGCTAATGGCGAGCGGGTCTGGAACGCCATCAACGGCTCGGGTGACTAGTGACTGGTGACTAGTAGCTGGTGCCAGTCACCAGTCACCGAGTCACCCCCTACAGGTCTTCCTTATCCGTCCGGTCTTCCTTGACGCCCAGGAAATCCCGGTACGCATCGACAACCTCGTCGGTTTCTCCCCACATCTCCATGTTGCCCTTGTTCATCCAGACGGCCTTGTGGCAGAGGTCGCGGATGCTGCCGAAGGCGTGACTCACGAGCACGATGGTCCGCTCCTCGGCGCATAGCTCGCGCATGCGCTGGAAGGACTTGCGCCTGAACTTGGCGTCGCCCACGGAGAGCGCCTCGTCGATCAGCAGGATGTCCGGGTCCATGTGGATCGCGACCGAGAACGCCAGCCGCCCGTACATGCCCGACGAGTAGGCCCGCATCGGCAGGTCCATGAACTCGTCGAGCTCCGCGAAGTCCACGATCTCGTCGTACTTCTCCTCCAGCTCGTCGCGGTCGAGCCCGGCCGCGAGGCCGCCGAGGATCACGTTCTCGCGCCCGCTCAGCTCGCGGTTGAAGCCCACGCCGAGCGCGAGCAGCGTGCTGACGCGGCCGTGCACCTCCACGCGCCCTTCGGTGGGCGGCAGGATGCCCGCGATGGTGCGCACGAGCGTGGACTTGCCCGCGCCGTTGGCGCCCACCACGCCGAGCACCGTGCCCTTCTCGACGTTGAATGAGACGTTCTTCACCGCCTCGATCTCGCGCACCAGCTTCTCGCGCCGCCCGAGCCGCAGCAGGGTGGTGCGCAGCGTCGGCAGCTTCTCGTATGCCGTGCGATAGGTGATCGAGACGTTCTCGACCTGGATGCTGGGGCTAGATGCGGACGGCAAAGTCACGCTCCCGCGAGATGAAGAACAGCGCGCCGAACACCAGGGCGAAGATCGCCCAGGCGGTGCCGATCAGCATCAGGTTGGCCTGCGGCGCCACACCCTTGTTGAGCACGTCGCTCCAGCAGGCCAGCATCGATGACATCGGGTTGAGCAGCAGCCAGTGCCGGTAGCTCTCCGGCACCTCTTCCCAGGTGTAGAGGATCGGCGACACGTACATCCAGATCCGCAGCAGGTACGGCAGGAAGCTCGAAAGGTCGCGGAAGTACACCTGCGCCGCCGCGCAGAACATCGCGATGCCGGCGGAGAAGACGGTGACCATCGCGACGATCGGGAAGGCCCAGAGCATCTGGATCGAGAGCCCCATGCCCGCTGCGAAGTGGACGATGAAGTAGACGATCATCGTCGGCACGAAGCGCTTGAACGACGTCGTCACGGACGCGAGCGGCAGCAGCGTCCGCGGGAATGCCGTGTTCAGGATGAGCCCGCCGCCGCGCACCACCGAGTTGGAGCCCTCCGTGGCGGCGGTCTGGAGCACCTGGTAGAGGAACAGGCCGCCGAGCAGGTGGGCGAAGAAGCTGACCGGCCGTCCGTGGCCGCGGATCAGGTCGATCAGGAGGAAGTAGACGAGACCCAGCAGCAGCGGGTTGAGCAGCAGCCACAGCTGCCCGAAGGCCGTGTTGAAGTGCTTGGCGCGCATCGTCGTGCGCGACAGCTCGAGGGCGAACTCGCGCCGCTTCCACACGAGGGCCAGGTAGGTGCCGAGCGGCGGCAGCCCGACCTTATGCGGCACGTAGACGTGCAGCTCCGAGTACTCGTCGTCGCGGTAGATCTCGGGGAGGTGGTGGCCGTTCTCGCCGCCCTCCGGGGCGGTGGCAGCCGTGCCGGTTCCCCTGTTCTCTTCAGCGGAGGTCGTGCTCATTGCTCACTTAAGTGTGCCGCTCCGTACGGTCACCGTAGACGGTCGGAAGCGAGGATCGCCACGAGATGGCCGACGAGCGTCACGGCGCCCACCGGCAGCAACGCGATCACGAGGACGCGCGAACCGATCCGATCCCCCGCGGCCGCATCCGCGATTGCAGCGCCCAAGGCTAGCAATGAGAACTCCACGGCGACGAAGGCGCGGTAGAAGGGAAGGACGCCCGCGGCGCGCCTGATCTGACGCAGGACACCGCCCCGCGGGGCCGCCACGGCGGGCGCGTCCGCCGCCTTCGGCCGGCCGGACTCGGCGCGGGCCACGCTCACGAGCACGGTCTCCGACTTGATCAGCAGCACCATCACCGACAGCACGAGCCCGAGCGTGGTCCAGCCGCCGAGCGAGTGCCAGCCGCCGTCCGCGCGTATGCCGAGCCCCACCGGCAGCGCCGCCTCGGTGAGGTAATGGCCGATGCGGTCGAGGTAGATGCCGGCCGGCGAGGACTGGCCCCTTACGCGCGCGAGCTCCCCATCGCTGCAGTCGAGAAGAAGCTGAAGCTGGATCAGGAGCGCGGCGCCGGCCGCGGCCAGCACGCCGCCCACGCTGAGCAGCGCCGCCGCCGCGAGCCCCACCACGCTCATCAGCCCCGTCACCGCGTTGGGCGACACGGAGGTGGGCAGCAGCGCGCGGGTGAGGTACGGCGAGACCCGGCGCATGTAGAGGCGGCCCGCCCAGTGCTCTGCGCTGTGGCGGTCGAAGATCTCGGCCGGCTGGCCGATCGCCCTGATCTCAGCCAGCGACGGCGTCTGCGTACGAGCTGACGTGATTGAGGATCGCCTCCTCGTCGAGGTCGAGGTGCTCGAGGATCGTGAAGCGGTCCGGCCGCGTGGACGGCGCGTAGGCCACCGCCTCCACGAACTGCTCGTCGCTCAGCCCGAGGTCGCGATGCGTGCGCGGCAGCCCGTGGCGGGTGAGGCAGGCACCGAGGTCGGCCACCAGCTGGGAGTCCTCGTGCAGGTGCGCCGCGAAGATCGCCCCCACGCCGGCCAGCTCCCCGTGCAGCGCGGTGTCCGGGAAGAGCTGGTCGATCGCGTGGATGATCTCGTGGTCGGCGCCGCTGCAGGGGCGGCTGCTGCCGGCGGTGGCCATCGCGAGGCCCGAGAGCACGAGCGCCTCGCCGAGCACCACCAGGAAATCGTCGTCGTCCACGCTGCCGTCGCTGTGGAGCACGGCCTCGGCGCCGCTGTGCGCGAGCGCCACCGCCAGTCCGTCCACCGGCTCGTCGCGCACGCGCTTGGCCAGCTTCCAGTCCTCCACCGCCGAGAGGTTGCTGATCGCGTCCCCCACACCGGAGCGGCGCATCTGGACGGGGCTCGTGCGCACGTAGTCGAGGTCCACGAGCACGGCCACGGGCATCTGCACGCCGTAGGAGGCCTTCTGCCCGTCATGCGAGAGCGACGACACCGGCGAGGCGAGGCCGTCGTGCGCCAGGCTCGTGGCCACCGCCACCATCGGCAGCCCCACCAGGCTCGCGGCGTGCTTGGCCACGTCCAGCGTGCCGCCGCCGCCGATTCCCACCACCGCGTCGTAGAACTGCTTGCGCAGCTCGTCCGCGAGCGCGAGCGCCGAGGCCAGCGTGCCGCCCTCCGCCACGCGCACGATGTCGCAGTTCTCGATCGCCGGGTCCACCACCGCGGCGATCTCGTCACCGTAGCCGGGGCCCACCGCCACCGCCACGTGGCCACCGCTCGAGATGCGGCGGTCGGCCAGCAGCGTGCCGAGGCCGGCCACCGCGCCGGGCCCGATTTCCACCGCCATCGGGGCGGCGAGCATGCGGGCTAGTAGCGGCACGCGAGCTCCCGTGCCCTGCCGAGGTCGTCGTCGTCATCCACCTCGACCCAGTCCACCTTGCCGATAGGCGCCGTGGCGACCGTGCCGCCGCGGTCAACGAACTCCTGGAAGCCGTCCTCGTAGTAGAGCTGGGGGTCGCGCTCGAATGTGGCCTTGAGCGCGTCCGCCAGCGGCTCGGCCGCGGCGGGCTCGATCAGCGTGAGCCCTATGTACTCACCGCGACCTTCGGCCACAGGCATCTGCTTCGTGATCCGCTGCATGAAGCCCTCCTCGGAGAGCTGCACCTTCATCGACTCCTCGTTGAGCCTGTCCAGATCGTCGTCGATCGCGATCACTATGTCCTCGCCGCGCGCGGCCAGCAACCGCTCCTCCACGGATGCCGGGTGCACGGTGTCCCCGTTCACGAGCAGCACGCCCTCGGAGAACAGCTCGCGCGCGCACCAGAGCGAGTAGGCGTTGTTCCAGATCTCGGCCTTGTCGTTGAACACCAGCTCGAGCTTCACCCCGTAGCGACGCTCGAGCTCCGGCCTGCGCTCGTCCACGCGCTCGGCGGCGAAGCCGGTGACCACCGCCACCTCGTCGATGCCCACCTGCTTGAGGTTGGCGATCGCAAGGTCCAGGATCGAGCGCTCTCCATCGATCTGAAGCAGCGTCTTCGGCAGGTCCTCGGTGAGCGGCCCGAGCCGTCTGCCAGCTCCGGCCGCCAGCACCATCCCGATCATTCGTTGTCGTCCTCCTCGTCGGCGTAAGTCGGTGGTTGCGCTGCGCGGGGCGGGCCGATCCAGCTCGACACGCTCTCGCCCACGAACACGATTGCCAGCAGCACCGCCGCCGCGGCCATTCCGGCGGTGGTCACTGCCACAAGTAGCGCGACGGTTGCGAGGATGATCCTCCCATCCCAGCCGCCACCCGCGATGCTCACCCAGGCGGGCGGGGGCGCACCTTGCTGGCGCAGACGGTACACGGTGTCGTAGTGATGGAAGGCCAGCACTGCCAGAAGAGCGAAGCAGGCGCGCATCGCATTGCCGTGTGCGAGCGCGGCGCTGAGGATGAGCAGGCCGTACTCGAGCACCCGGATCGTGCCGGGCACGAGCCAGTTGAAGCGGCTGCGGACGTGCACGCGCGCCGCAATCGCACGCGCGAGTAGACCATCGTCGCGCAGCGCTGACACGAACGCCGAGTCGATGTAGCCGGGACGGCGCGTGATCGTGTGCATCAGGTGCGCCGACAGCGAGTAGACGCCGCCGATCCCGCCCCACACGAGCAGCACGGTGAACGTGGTGCGCGGGGTGAACAGCGCAGCCGTGAGCGAGATTGCCGCGAAGCGCTCCCCGATCGGGAACACGATCATCTTCTTGATCCAGTGAACGCCGGGGGGCCGGTCGAGCAGCCTGGAGATCCCGAGCGCGCGCGATGAGAGCCCGCGCGGCGCCCCGCCGTCGTGGATGGCCGCCGGCGCCCGCGCCACCCCGGCGCTCTCGTCCGGAGGCGGCCCGGGGCGGTCGCCCGGCTGATCGAGCGGCGGGCGCGGCTCGGCGGCGAGCGCCGCGTAGTGCACGTCCCAATAGGAGAACTCGAACATGTGGCGCGCGGTCTGGAGGCTGAGCGCCGCCGCCGCCAGCACCCATACGTCGGGGCCCGACCCGATCGCGAGGCCCGCGTACACGAGGAACTCCTTGCCGCGGTCGAACACCGAGTCCAGCCAGGCGCCGAAGCGCGAGAAGTTGCGCGTGTAGCGCGCGAGCTGGCCGTCGACGCAGTCGAGCATGAACGCCACCTGGAGCAGTGCCGCACCCGCGATCAGGCTCCAGCGCTCGCCCTTCGCGAAGCCGAGCGCGGCAAGCACGCCCACGAGCATCGAAAGCACCGTGATCTGGTTGGGCGTGAACCGCATGCGCGCCGCGGCGCGCGCCACGTAGCGCGAGTAGCTGCTGACGAAGAAGGTGGTGAAGAAGCCGTCGTTTGCCTTAACGGCGGCGTCGAGCCGCGCGCGGTCCTCGTCGTAGCCGGCGAGCTCGCGCTCGGCGCGCTCGGCGTCCTGCTTCGACGCCGGGCGGGTCCAGAGCTGGGTGCGCGCATCGCGCGCCGCGATCTCCGCGCCGTCGCGCACCAGCGCCGTGAGGAGCAGCGCGGGCACGTCCTCCAATTCGGTCTCGGGTAGCTGCGCGGCGCGCTCCGCCGCCGCGGCCAGGGGCGCGGCGTCCACGCGCAACACCTCGCCGAAGTAAGCGCTCGGCGCACCCACCCAGTGGTAGGGGCTCGCGGCACTGAGCACGCGGCCGCCCGGGGCGCGCACGGCGAAGCAGCGCACGCCGTCGGGCCGGCGCGCCAGCGTGAGAATGCCGCTGCCGGGGCCGAGCCTGTCGAGCGGTGACGGCTGAGTGACGAGCTCGCCGGGCAGCAGCACCACGTCCTCGTCCGCTCCACGGGCGATCTCCGCGACGGCGCGTAGATCCTCGGCCTGCCCGGCCGCGGTGTGCACCGTCACGCCTGGCAGCAGCGGGTCGAGCGCCGAGGCGAACATCGGGCGTGCGATCACGTGCACGTCGAGGCCGTCGAGCTGCGCGATCAGGCGCTCGAGGGGCGTGCCGTCGGCCAGCTTCAGCGCCGCCGCCATGCCCCCGTCGACCGCCGGGGCGGTGGCGAACACGACCGCCTTCGTCATTCCAGCTCACCGAGCAGTGCGTCCCACTGCGGGCCGATGTTCGCGATCTCGTACTGGTGCGCCTTGGCCGGCGCCGCGGCCGCGTAACGGCGCCGCTTGTCCTCATCCTCGATCAGGTCGATCAGGGCGCGGGCCAGGCCCTCCACGTAGCCGTCCGGCACGAGACTGCCGTCGACGCCGTCGCTCAGGATGTCCCCGGGACCCCGCGGGCAGTCGAAGCTCACCACCGCCAGGCCCTGGCTCATCGCCTCGAGCAGCACCATCCCGAAGCCTTCGTAGCGCGAGCTGAGCACGAAGATCGAGCCCTTGGCCAGCTCCTTGGGCAGCTTCCGGCTCGTGCCCATCAGGGACACCTGGTCGCGGAGACCTGAGCTCTCGATCTGCTCGAGCAGGTTGGCGCGCTGGTCGCCGCCGCCGTAGATGCGCAGCTTCCAGTCGGGGTGTGCGCGCGCCACGTCCATCCACGCCCGGATCAGCAGGTCGAACCCCTTCTGGCGCCTGAGCCTGCCGGCGGCCACCACCACCTTCGCGTCGAGCGTGGCCGCCGGGCCGTCGAACTCAGGCAGCGCGTTGGGGATGCGCACCACCTTCGTGCCGGTGCCGGAGAGGAGCTGCGTGTAGTCGTCGAGGTCGCCGTGCGTGAGCACGGCCAGCACATCCAGCTTGGGATACATACGCTCGATGCGGGCGAACAGTCCCGGCCGGTGGGAGAGGAAGTTCATGTGCTCCTGCCCGATCAGCGTGACCCCTGGCGGAACGAGGTCCGGAGCCGCCACGTTGAGCCCGGGGCGCGTGCTGATCAGGATGCCTGGCGAGAGACTGCCGAGCCAGCGCGCCAGCCTGATGTCGGTGAGCAGGCTGGAAGCCCGGAAGGCGTAGTCCTCCGGATGAATGAGCACGCTCGGCAGCGCGGCCAGCAGTCGCCCGAGCGGCCCCGGCGGCTTACGGCGGTCCTCCACCACGCTCAGCATCACGCCCTCCGGGAACGGCAACGCGGGCTCGTCGCGGTGACGGACCACGCTGATCACCTCCACCGTGTGCGTGCGCGCGAGCCAGCCGGCGGTGTTGAAGGTGGTGCGGATCGTCCCGCCCACCCCGTACGCGTTCATCAACAGGAAGCGCACATCTGCGCCGGGCGGGCCCACCGGCGCCCGCCGAGCAACGAGGCGGAGCACAGCGCGCCCGAGCGGCTGCACGACGCTCAGTACAAGCAGCTTTGCTCGCCTCACAGCGGGGCCACGCTACCAGCGCGGCGAGTGATCGGAGAACGCGAGGAGGCCCCCGCGAACGGGAGCCTCAAGCGCCGGCTCAGCGCAGCACGCCGGTGTGACCCAGCGAGTAGCGCCCGGGCTGGGGCCACACGCAGGCGCCGTGTGGGCCCGCGCCCACCGGCACGGCCTTGATCAGCCTGCCGGTGCGCGTGCTGATCGCGTAGATCACGCCGCTGTAGCGGCCGGTGAGCCACAGCACGCGGCCGTCCGCGGACACGCCGCCCATGTCCGGGCTGCCGCCGCCCGGCAGCCGCCACTTGCGCACCATCCGCCGCGTCCGGAAGGAGATCAGCGACACCGACCCCTCGTTGCGGTTGGACACGTAGAGGTAGCGCGCATCGCGGCTGGCATAGAGGCCGTGGGCGCCGAGGCCGGTGTCGATGAAGCCAACCCTGTGGAAGCTGCGCGCGGAGATCAGCCAGACGCCGTTCGACGCCTGGTCCGCCACGTAGAACACGCGGCCGTCGGGCGCCAGCTTCACGTCCTGCGGCATCGCGCCCGCGCGCAGCGGCACGGTGCGGGCGATCCTCTGATGCTGAACGTCCAGCACAACCATCCGTCCCGAGAACTCGCAGCTCGCCAGCGCGTAGCGGCCATCCGCCGTGAAGTCCATGTGGTCGACGCCCGTGCAGGGCACCGCCACCGACTTGTGGAGCCTCATCGAATGCGGGTCGCGGAAGTCGAGCCGGCCCAGGCGCTCCGCCACCACGATCGCGTAGCGCCCGTTGGGCGTGAAGTAGAGGTTGTAGGGATCCTCCACCGGCACCTGCTTCCCGGGAACGCCCGTGCGGGGGTCGATCGGTGTGAGGCTGTTGCCGTTGTCGTTGGCCACCCAGAGGGTCTTCAGATCCCAGGACGGCACCACGTGCTGCGGCAGCGCGCCGGTGCTGAAGTGCCGCACGATCCTGTAAGTGCGCGGATCGATCTCGTCGACCGTGTTCGACTGGCTGTTGGGCACGTACACGAGCGGCCGCGCACGGCTCGCCGCCGCCGCGACCCGTCCCGGGAGGTCCGCGGCATAGACGTCGTGCGGGTCGAGCAGCGGTGGCATGCCGGGCAGCCCCTGCCGTGCGCCGTGGCGAGCGTGCTGGGCGACCGCCTGCCGGGAGTGCGCGACGGGCGCCTTCGACTCGTCCGAATCCTCGCCGCAGCCGGCGGCCACCAGGGCCAGCCCGAGCAGCAGGGCGGTTGTGAGGCGCCTCATCCGCGCGGGCGCAGCTCGACGATGGTGGCCACCGTGCCGATGCTCGCCCGCCCGCCGATCGCCAGGATCCGGCGCCGCTGCGCCACGGCGCCGAGGTCGGACAGCGGAACCGGCAAGCGCCCGGCGGGCAGCACGTGCCGGTGCCCGGGCTGCACCGCGAAGATCCGGCGGGTGGGGGTGCCCACCTGCTCCTGGCGGCCGCCGATCACGTAGACGCAGCAGCCGAACGCCGCCGCCGCCGCGTGCGTGGTGGGCCTTGGAAGGCGTGCGGCCAGGCTGAGCTTGTGAGTGACCGTGTCGAAGGCGAGCACGTCGTGGCTCGCCCCCGCAGGCGTGCTGCCGCCGGCGATGTAGATGCTGCGGCCGAGCGCCGCCACAGCGCCGTAGCGGAGCGGGTGGGGCAGCCTGCCCACCACCCGCACTCGGTGACCCGGCCGCCAGGCGAGGATCTCGTCGCGCGCGTTGGCACCGTCGTAGCCGCCGACGATGAACGCGCTGCTGCCCACCGTGGCCGCGGCGATGTCCGAGAGCGGGCGGGGCAGCTTGGCCACCTGCACCGGCGGCCGGCCGGAGAGGCTCACCCGCAGGATCTGGTCGCTTGTGCTGCCGAGATTGCCGCCGCCGAACAGGTACACCGAGCGGCCCAGCCTCACCGCCGCGGCGTCGTGCACCGCCGCCGGCAGGGTGTCATGCCGTGCCTCGCGGGCTCCGTGCAGCACCACCACGTCCGTGCGTGAGGTGTCGGCCGCGGTGAGCCCGCCCAGCAGCATCGCGCTGGCCGGCCCGGCCTGCGCCACCGCCGCGTCCTGCTCGGGCGCGCTCAGGTGTCCCACCACCGCGGATGTCAGGCGGATGGGCTGGACAGCAGCCCGCGGCGGGGGCTTCGCGCCCGGCTGCCCCTTCTGGTGGTGGCCGCCGCTCCGGCTCCCCACGATCGCGGCAACCACGCCGAGAGCGACCAGCGCTGCGACGAGAGCCGCCTGCAGGCGGCGTTGCCGCACCTGCCGGGAACGGGGGCGGGACGGTGTGTTCGGCGACGTCACGGAGGAAGCGACGCGCCAAGCTAACAGGCCCGGCCTTAGACGCCGCTAAAGGCCCTACGAGAGGGCCCTTAGATCGCGTCCCGGCCGGGCCGGATGCGCCGCCAAGGACCCGTGCGAGGGGAGGTCCCTGGCGGCGATCCAGCGGCGTTAGGCGATACGGCTGGCCAGTGCGGGGCGGCGGGGGAGGGGGATCACACGCCCCAGCTCAGCCTCGCCAACGCCCTGCTCGCGCAGCTGCAGCGCGCGCAGCTCGAGCAGGTTCACGAGCTCTGCCGTGCGCACGAACGGGTTGGCGATCGGGCGTCCGCCGAACAGCGGCACGGCAGCCTGAATGCCGCCGCCCATCTCGCCCACCAGCAGCGGACCGGCGGGGAGGCGGCTGCTGTCAAGGGCGGCAAGGCGGCGCAGGATGCTGTCGTCGGCGGGCTCGGCGAGCCTCACCGTGAAGCGGCGCGCGACGTCGTCAGCGCTGGGCACGGCGTGGGCCTCACGGCCCGCAGGCGCCTCTGGGGAGCTGCGGGGACCGCGTGGGAGTAGAAATCCGTGAAACATTGTGCGATCCTCCTTGTACTACATCAGTGCTGGTTGTGTGCGTCCTACAATCGAATATACGGTCGAGCTAAGGATCACTCAATGTCGTACAAAGTTGATTTGTCTGATCTGGTGAGAAGCGGCGAGGTGTCGTTGACCCAACAGCTCGTCGACCGCTTCGCCGCCGCGATCGACGCCGAGGTGCTCGAGCCCGGCGAGAAGCTGCCCACCACGCGGGCGCTGGCGGCCGAGGCGGGCATCAACCACCTCACCGCCGCGCGCGCCTACCGGCGCCTGGCGGAGCTCGGCTACGTGACCGCCAGCGTGGGCCGCGGCACCTTCGTGCGCACGCTCGCTCCCGCCGCCGACGAGCGCCACGGCGACGACTGGCAGATCTACGCGCTGCCGGACCGTCCGCTCACCTACGCGGAGCAGGTCACGGGCGACGCCTTCAGGCTGGCCAACGAGCCCGGCATGCTGTCGCTCTCCACCGGCTGGCCGTCGCCCCGCCTCTACCCCACCGAGGACCTCGCCCGCATCGCCGCGGATGTGTTCCGGGAAGAGGGCGGCGAGGCGATCTCGTACCTCACCGCCGAGGGGCTCTTCGACCTGCGCGAGCAGGTGGCCCGCTACGGCAGCCGGCGCGGCTTTGCGAGCGACGCCGGCGAGATCATCGTCACCTCCGGCGCGCGCCAGGCGATCGACATCACAGTGCGCACACTGATCGAGCCGGGCGACGTGGCAGTTGTGGAGTCGCCCACCTTCGTTGGCTTCCTCAGCTCGCTGCGCGCCGCGGGCGCGCGCATCATCGGCGTGCCGGTGGACGAGGACGGGCTCGACATCGAAGCCCTCGAGCGCGTGCTCGCCCGCCACGAGGTGAAGCTGTGCGCGCTGCAGACCGCCTGCCAGAACCCCACCGGACGCGACCTCTCGCCCGAGCGGCGGCGGCGTCTCGCGGACCTCGCGATGGAACGCAACTTCTTCGTGATCGAGGACGGCGTGTACTCCGAGCTGCGCTACGAGGGCGAGGGCCAGCAGATGCTGCGATCGCTCGCGCCCGGCCACGTGATCTACGTGGACTCGCTGTCGAAGACCGTCGGCGGCGGGCTGCGCATCGGCTGGATCGCGGCGCAGGGACCCGTGTACGAACGGCTGGCGGCGTTGAAGCTAGAGAGCGACTTCCACACCCCCACTCTCGGTCAGCACATCGCCGCGCGCTTCCTGGCCGAGGACCTTCACAGCAGGCAGGTGGAGCAGACGCTTCCGTTCTACCGCGAGCGCCGCGACGCGCTGATGGGGGCCCTCGAGAAGCATCTCGCCGGCGAGTACCGCGCGAGCACGCCGCAGGGCGGGCACCACGTGTGGGTCACGCTCGATCGGCCGCTGTCGGAGCGCGAGCTCTACACCGAGGCGGCACGACACGGCGTCACCTTCACCCCGGGCGGCGTGGTCACAGCCGAGCGCCACTCCCAGACCAACCTGCGCATGTCGTTCTCGCTGCTCGACCCCGCCGAGCTGGACGAGGGCGTGCGGCGCTTCGCCCGCGCGGTGCGGCAGGTGCGGCGCACGGTGCGCTACGGCGCCACGATGCCGCTGTCGTAAGGCCCTAAGCTCCGGCGCGTGAGCCTCGACTCGCTGGTGCACCGCGAGCGTCCGCCCGCCGGCGAGCCGGAAGGCGCCCTCGTGCTGCTGCACGGCCGGGCCACCGACGAGAACGACCTCTTCCCGCTGCTCGAGATGCTCGACCCCGAGCGGCGGCTGGCGGGCTACACGCTGCGCGGCCCGCTCAACCTGCCGCCGGGCGGCTGGCACTGGTACCAGCTCGCCGGGATCCCCACACCGGATCCGACGACCTTCACGCGCACCTTCGCGCTCGTGTCAGGCTGGCTCGACTCGCTGGGCCAGCAGATCGGGGTGCCGATCGAGCGGACCGTGCTCGGCGGCTTCTCGCAGGGGTCGGTGATGTCGTACGCGCTCGGCCTCGGCGCGGAGCGGCCGGCGCCGGCCGGGATCATCGCGCTCAGCGGCTTCCTGCCGCGGGTGCCGGGCTTCGCGTTCGACCTCGAGTCGCGACAGGGTCTGCCGGTGGCCATCGGACACGGCACGCAGGATCCGGTGATAGGCGTGGAGTTTGGGCGCGAGGCCCGGGACATCCTCAGCGAGGCGGGGCTCGATGTGACCTGGCGCGAGTCGCCGATGATGCACGGGGTGGATCCAGGCTATCTCGCCGAGCTCGAGGCCTGGGTGCGGGAAGCGGTCCCGTGAGCTATATGAGCATGCTAATGTATGCACATGTCGCTGACCCATCGCCTTCAGATCCTGCTCGATGACGAAAGGCATGACCGGATCACCAGGCTCGCGCGCGAGCGGGGTGTGTCGGTGGCGACCGTCGTGCGTGAAGCGATCGACCGGGGCCTTCCGGGCGCAGACGGGCGCAGACGGAGCGCAGCGCGGCGGCTGCTCGACGCTCCGGACATGCCTCTGCCGTCGCCGGCCGAGCTGCGAGACGAACTCGATGCGCTCCGCGGCCGCCGCGGATGATCGTTGTCGACACCACGGTGCTCGTGTACGCGGTTGGCGCGTCGCATGAGTTTCGCGATCCCTGCCGAGACCTTGTCACCGCCATCGCAGACCGGCAGGTCGAGGCCACGACCACCCCGGAGGTGATCCAGGAGTTCGTCCATGTTCGGGCGCGCCGCCGCGGGCGGTCAGACGCCGTTGCGCTCGGCCGCGACTACGCGGACCTCCTGTCCCCGCTCGTCGAAGTCAGCGACGAGCACCTGCGCGCCGGGCTGACCGTATTCGAACGCAGTGAGGGACTCGGGAGCTTCGATTCCGTGCTCGCCGCGGCCGCGGCTGCGGCGGGCGCAACCACGCTCGTGTCGGCGGACAGGGCGTTCGAAGAGTTCGCCGGTCTCCAGCACGTCGTTCCCGACAGAGCCGGCGTGAATATCCTGGTGCACCTGTGAGCGACTTCGAGACGCGCGACTTCGTGCATGACGGCCAGCGACTCGTGTTCGACGACTACGGCTCGGGGCGCAACGTGGTGGTGCTCCTGCCCGGCCTGCTGCTGTCGCGGAAGATGCAGGACCCGCTGGCGCGCGCGCTCGCGGAGCAGGGCAACCGGGTGATCAGCCTCGACCTGCTCGGGCACGGCGAGTCGGACCGGCCCGTGGACATGTGGCGCTACTCCATGCCGCTGTTCGCCGAGCAGGTGGTGGGGCTGCTCGACCACCTCGATATCCGCCGCGCCGTGGTGGGCGGAACGTCGCTGGGCGCCAACGTCTCGCTCGAGACCGCCATGCTCGCTCCCGCGCGCATGCAGGGTCTGATCGTGGAGATGCCGGTGCTCGACAACGCACTGCTCGCCTGCGCCCTGGCGTTCACTCCGCTGCTCGTGGGATTCACCTTCGGCGCCCCGATCAGCAGGCTCGTGGGGCGCGTGGCCAGGCGGGTGCCGCGCGGCACGCACAACATGGTGGACGTGGGGCTCGACTGGGTGAGCCAGGACCCCGCGCCCTCGGCCGCGGTGCTGCAGGGCCTGTTCTTCGGCCGCACCGCGCCGCCGCGCTCCGAGCGCCGCACGATCAAGTCGCACGCGCTCGTGATCGGCCACCCGCGCGACCCGGTGCACCCCTTCTCCGACTCGGACATGCTCGTGCGCGAGCTCCCGAACTCCAAGCTCGTGGAGGCCAGCTCGATCCTCGAGCTGCGACTCACGCCCGAGCGGCTCACCGGTGAGATCGCCGCCTTCGTGGACGAGTGCTGGAACCCCAAGCCGCGCGCGAACCACGCGCCGCGGCGCGCGAGCGCGACCCGCTCGAGGCGCGGATCGCAGCGACTGCGCCGCGATGACGCCTGAGCGCTCCGAGGCCGAGCGCGCCGAGTCGGATCGCCGCCGCATCGGCCAGATCGTGGCGTTCGCGCTTGCGGCCGTGGCCGTGACGGTGGTCTGGATCGTGGCGGTGGCGGGTGGCGGAGGCGGCGGGCCGCGGCCCACGGGCGGCTCTCCCGACGTGTACCCGGCCGAGACGATCCCGCCGCCGGGACAAGGCTCGCTGGCGCGCGCCGTTGCGAAGGCCGGCTGCGAGCTGCGGAGCTTTCCGAACTACGGCCGCGAGCACACCTCGAAGCGCGTTCACTACAGGACCAACCCGCCCACCTCCGGGCCGCACAACCCCTTCCCGGCAGCGGACGGCATCTACGACGAGCCGCCCAGCACGGAGCGCCTCGTGCACTCACTCGAGCACGGGCGCGTGATCTTCCAGTTCGAGCTGGGCGCCCCGGCGAAGATCCGCGGCCAGCTCAAGGCGCTCGTGAAGGAGGATCCGCGGCACGTGATCCTCACCGCCAACTCCACGGCAATGCCGTTCGAGGTGGCTGCCACCGCGTGGCGCCACTACGTGGGCTGCAAGAGCGTCGGCCCCGCCACCTTCGACGCGCTGCGGGACTTCAAGATCGCCTACCGCGACCACGCTCCCGAACAGGTGCGCTGACGCCAGCCGGCTTGCAGCGCGCCCGGCTGCAAGGGATCTCGCATCACCGCAGCGGAGGCGCTGCCAGCGTGTTCGGTCGTCTGGTGAAGCGTGCCCTCCCAATCCTGGCCTGTGCGGCCCTGCTCGCGATACCCGGGCCGGCGATGGCGCGTTCTCACTCGCCCACGGCAACCGACTTCGAGATCGCGCCGCCACCCGTGCCGGCCGCCGCGGCGTCGAGGGCCGTGACGTCCCGGCCGCTGCGGGCGCCCAGGCGCTTCAGCCTCGTCGGGCTGCGCTGGCGCGGCGCTGCCGAACCCACGATCTGGCTGCGCGTGCGCGGCGACGGTGGCCGCTGGACACGCTGGCAGCGCCTGCCCGGCGATCCCGACGGCGCGCCCGATCCGCATAGCTCCGAGGCGCGCTCCGCGCACGGCGAGTCCTCGCCGGTGTGGGTGGGCAGCGCCGACTGGGTGCAGTACCGGCTGTCGCGCCGCGTGCCCGGCCTGCGGCTGCATTTCGTACGCGTGCGAGAGAACGGCTGGCGCCCGCGCGCGCTGCGCGCCCAGGCTGGAGCGCCCGCGATCCAGCCGCGCAGCGCCTGGGACCCCACCGGCAAGTCGTGCCCGCCGCGCACCGCGCCGCAGTACGGCGACGTGCAGGTGGCGTTCGTCCACCACACGGTGTCGCTCAACGACTACCAGCCGAGCGACGTCCCCTCGATCATCCTCGGCATCTGCCGCTTCCACCGCAACTCCAACGGCTGGAACGACATCGGCTACAACTTCCTCGTCGACAAGTTCGGCACGCTCTGGGAGGGCCGCGCAGGCGGCATGGACCAGCCCGTGGTGGGCGCGCAGGCGCAGGGCTTCAACTCGCAGTCCACGGGGATCGCGAACATCGGCACCTTCGACGACGTGCCGGAGACCGACGCCGCGCTGAACTCCATGGCTGCGCTGATCCGCTGGAAGCTGCCGCTCACCGGCGCGCCCACGGCGGGCAGCACGCAGCTCGTGTCCGCCGGGGGCAGCGACAACCGCTATCCCGCGGGCACGCGGGTCACGCTCGACCGCGTCTCCGGCCACCGCGACGTGGATGCCACCGACTGTCCCGGTGGCCTGCTCTACCAGCAGCTCCCCACGCTGCGCGCGATGGTGGGCAACGTGACCGCGGTGAAGGCGCGCACGCGCATCGCCGCCGCGTTCCAGCCGCCGCTCGTGGTGTTCCCTCAGGTCACCCAGATCACGGGCACGCTGGCGCTGATCAACACCACGCCGTTCGGCAGCCAGCCGCTGGAGATCCAGCTCTACGGCAAGGGCGCCTGGCACACGGTGGCCCGCGGCACCTCCGCCGCGGACGGCAGCTTCTCGGTGCCGCTCGCGCCGCACGTGGCTCACCAGTTCCGCGTGCTCTACCCGGGCGACGGCTCGCACCTGTCGAGCACCTCGCCGCGGCTCAACCTCTCGGTGCAGCCGCGGGTTACGATCAGGCGCTCGGTGAAGCGCACGCGGGTGGGCCGCACGCCCGTGATCAGCGGCACCATCCGCCCGTCGAAGACGAGGCTGCGGCTGATCGTGAACCGCAAGGTCGGGCGCAGGCAGGTGCGCATGAAGAGCTTCACGCTGCGGGCGACGGGCGGCCACTTCCGCAAGGCCTACCGGCTGCCCGTGGCGGGGCTCTACAGCTTCCGCGTGCTGTTCGCGGGCGATGCGGCCAACGCCGGTGCCAGCTCAACCACGCTTCGCGTCCGCGCGGTATAGGGGGAAGAAGCCGCTCGCCTCGCGGCCGGCGCTCAAGCGCTGGTAGGCCTGCGGGTCGCACACCAGCTCGTGCGTATAGAAGGGAGCGCTCGAGTTGGCGAAACCGCGCTTGAAGTGCTCGAGGGCGTCGCCCGGAGTGAGGCCGCCGCCGAGGTTGAGCGCCAGGTCGAGCTCGCGCGCGAGGGCGATCATCGCGGCCACGGTGCTCTTGAACGGAGAGTGCTCCAGCAGCCCCTCGGCCGTGCCGCCGAGGAAGTAATGCAGCACCCCGTCGCTCTCGGCCACGATCGCGCCGGCCGCCGCGCGCCCGTCGGGCGCGTGCGTGATCAGGAGGCGCGCGCTGCCGGCCTCGAGGATGGCCGCCAGGTACTCGTCGCCGAAGAAGTAGCGCTGCGCGGCCTCGGTGCGCACCATCGTCTCGCGATAGAGCGCGCCGAACGCCGCGGCGTCGCTGGACTCGTCCGTGGTGTAGCCGAGCCGCTCGTTGCGGCGGATGTGGCGCCGGTGCGTGGAGCGCACCTCGGGCTCGGCGCGCGGTTCCACCAGCTGCACCTCGCTGCGCAGCGTGCCGCCCTCGAGGCACGGCTCGCCACCGATCGAGTCGCGCAGGAACGCGGCCACGAGGCCGGTGCCGGACCAGTCCACCTCGCGCGGGTCGAGCGGCTCGGGCGTGGCCGGCACCACGGCGCCCGGATAGCCGTAGGCGGAGGTGGCGTCGAGCAGCCCGTCGCCGCCCGGGATCTCGCGCACCACGAGTCCGGCCGCGAAGCGGTCCTCCACAACCAGCGAGTGCGTGATGTGCTCCGCGCGCTGGAACTCCTCGCAGCGAAAGAAGGCGGCGCTGCGAGCGCGCTCGCCGCCGTCCTCCACAAGCTCTGCCCTCACCGCCTGAAGTCCTCCGGCAGCAGCCCGTAGACCGCCACGTCGAGCAGCTTCCCGCCGCGGCGCACATGGCCGCGCATCATGCCCTCGAGCTGGAAGCCCAAGCGCTCCACCACACGCCGCGCCGCGCCGTTGGCGACCAGGATCAGCTCGGTGACCCGGTGGGCGCCCAGCTCGTCGAAGGCCCGCGCGATCGTGAGACGCTGCGCCTCGGTGCCCACGCCCTGTCCCCACAGGTCGGGGTCGCCGATCAGGATGCCGAGCTCCGGCGCCGCCTGGCGGCCCACGCCGTAGAGCGCGGTGAAGCCGGCGGGCTCCTCGCGGTCGTCCACCGTCACGGCCCACTTGAGGTCGGCACCCCCGGCCTGCGCCGCGCGCTCCACCCAGGCGCCCGCCTCGTCGTCGCTGAACGACTCCCGCTGCTCCACCAGCCCCTCCGTCACCCGCGGGGTGCTGAACCATCGCTGCACGGCGGGCGCGTCCGCCGACCGGAAGTCCCTCAGACCAACCCGCACGCGAGGGACCTTAACCCGAGTACAGGCCGTGTCCGGATACGAGCAGCCAGAAGGTCTTGGCCAGGATGCGCAGGTCGAGCCAGAGCGAGCGGTGGTCCACGTACCAGATGTCGAGCTCGATGCGCTCGGGCCAGGACAGCGACACGCGCCCGTTCACCACGGCCCAGCCCGTGAGCCCGGGCTTGACCTCGAGCCGGCGGCGCTGGTGCTCGGTGTAGCGCTCCACCTGCAACGGGATCGTGGGTCGCGGCCCGACTATCGCCATCTCGCCGCGCAGCACGTTCACCAGGTTGGGCAGCTCGTCGAGCGAGTAGCGGCGCAGCAGCGCCCCCGCCTTCGTGATCCGAGGATCCGACTGGCTGAGCGCGACGTCCGGGCCCTTGTCGGATCCCACCTGCATCGTGCGCAGCTTGTACATGTCGAACGGCACGCCGTCCTTGCCAACCCGCCGCTGCTTGAAGATCGGCGAGCCGTGCGAGCCGAGCCGGATCGCGACCATCGCGGCGACGATCACAGGACCGGTGATGACGAGCGCGATCGCCGCAATCAGCTTGTCGAGGGCCGCGCTCACCTTTCTTTCTCCCACACGAGCGGTGCCCCACCGCGCAGCCAGTCAACGAAGCCGAGCGCGATCGACGCCGTGACCAGCGAGTAGTAGTACGCCAGCCGCAGCGGACGGAGCGGCACGAAGGCGCCGAGCGCCGCCGCCAGCACGAAGGCCGCCTGTGCCGCAAGCGTGACCGTGTAGACCCAGCCCTCACCGAGCAGGGCGATGTTCGCGCCGAGCGCGATCAGGTGCAGGAACGGCGACGCGTAGCGGATCAGCCGGTGGGAGGCGAGCTCGAACGCGAACAGTCCCGAGTAGCCGCGGGGGTTGAGCATCCCGCCGCGCAGCACGGTGCCGAAGGCGCGGCTCATCATGCGGCGCTTGCGGCGGAACTCGCCCTCGAGCGTGGGCACCATCGGCTCCTCGGCCAGCGCGGCGGCGGCGTACACCGAGCGCAGCCCGCGGCGCGCCATGCGGAACGGCAGCGAGAGATCGCCCGTGTAGGGGTCGCCCGCCTTGTAGTGCATGCGGCGCAGCGCGTAGATCGCGCCGTTGCCGGCGGTGATCCCGCCGAGGCGCGACTCGAGCGAGCGCACCGCCATCTCGTAGCGCCAGTACGCGCCCTCCTGGTTCTCGGCGCCGGAGTCCGCCGTGAAGCGCACCTGCCCGCACACGTAACCCACGGACGCATCGGCCAGCGGCGCCACGAGCCGCCGCAGGGCATCGGGCGCCCACACGCTGTTGGCGTCCGAGAAGGCCACGATCTCCCCGCGCGCCTCCGCCACCGCAGCGTCCTGGGCGGCCGCCTTGCCCGCGCGCGGGAGGTCGAGCACGAGGTCCGCTCCGGCGGCGCGCGCCAGCTCCGCGGTGCGGTCCTCGGACCCGTCGGAGGCCACGATCAGCTCGAACAGCTCGCGCGGGTAGTCGAGGGCGAGGGCGTTGCGCACCTTCTGCTCGATCGCTGCCTCCTCGTCGTAGGCGGCCACCACGAGCGACACGCTGGGCAGCGGCTCTGGGCCCTGCTCGGGCAGCGCCCGGGTGCGGCGCACGCGCGCCAAGAGCCAGAGCGCCACCGGGTAGCCCGCATGCGTGTACACGAGCAGCCCGAGCGAGCACCAGAACACGATCCCCAGGGCAAGCACGCGCGCGATTATCGGCCAAGCAGCTCGCGGTACAGGGCGAGCGTGCTCTCGGCGATGGTGTCCCAGGAGTACGGGCCGGCCGCGGCGCGGGCGGCTCCCGCGCCCAGCTCTTCGCGCGCGGCGGGGTCCGCGAGCAGCTCGATCAGGGCTGCCGCCAGGGCCCGCTCGTCGCCCGGCGGCACCAGGCGCCCGGCGCCCACCTCCCCGAAGCCACCCACGTCGGACAGCAAGAGCGGCTTGCCGAACGCGAGCGCCGTGTAGAGCACTCCCGACTGGTCGGCGGCGCGGTGGGGCAGCACGACCAGGTCGGCGCGGCGGAAGTAGGCCGGCAGCTCGAGGTCGTCGACGAAGCGCGGCACGAAGCGCACCCGCTCCCCCGCCAGCGCCCGGAGCGGAGCCATGTCCACCCGCGGCATGCCCACGATCCACAGCTCGGCCTCGGCGGGAGCCGAGCGCCAAGCGCGCAGCAGCACGTCCACGCCCTTGTAGTCCCTGATCAGGCCGAAGAACAGCACCACCGGTGCCTCCACCGCAGCCAGCTCGTCCGGCAGCGGCAGCTCTCCCTCCTGCTTGGTGAGGTAGTCGAACGCGCCGTGCGGGATCACCCGCACCCGGGCCGGGTCCGCGCCCAGGCGCCGCGCCTGCTCCGCCCCGTGGCGCGAGTGCACCACCACGGCGTCCATGGCGCGCAGCAGGCGCCTGCGCGCCGCCGCCTGGCCTGGGCGCGGCTCGTGCGCGATCACGTTGTGCGCCGTCAGCACCCGCGGGCGCCCCCGCGGCAAGAGCCAGGCGTCGAGCTGCTCCACGCTCAGCCACTGCCAGTGCACCACGTCGGCGCGAGCGGCCTCCCGCCTGTAGCGCAGCATGTCCGGCACGTGCTCGGCGAGCTTGAGGAGCCGCCGGCCGGAGCTGCGCCGGTAGAACAGCTCCTTAACTTCGTATCCATCGGCCGTGGGTACCGTGCCGTAGCGGAAGCGGCTGGTGACCAGCTCAACGTCCGCGCCCGCACGGGCAAGCGCGGCCGCCAGGGAGCGGTCGTAGGGCGGGGTGAACGCCGACGGGTCCACGAGCTGTACGCGCATCACCGGAGGATTCAACAGTGCGGCTGTCCTATTGCGTCGTGAACACCGCCAAGCGGGAGCTGCTGATGGCCTGCCTCGATGCCGTCGAGCGGGTCACGCCGGAGGGCATCGAACACGAGCTGCTGGTGCTCGACAACGCCTCCGGCGACGGCTCGGCGGAGGCGGTGCTGGCCCGCGGCGGCGGGATCCGGCTGATCGCTCTCGAGCGGCGCACCGGCAAGGCCGCCAACGACTCCACGTTGCTCGAGGCCGCCCGCGGCGAGTACTGCCTGCTGCTGAACGAGGACACCCAGCTGCTGCCCGGCGCGGTGGAGGCGCTGCTCGCGGCGCTCGACGGCTACCACGACGCCGCCGTGGCCGGCGCGCAACTGCTCCACCCCGACGGCAGCCCGCAGCGCTGCGCGTGGCGCCTGCCGGGCGTGGCCACGGCGCTCGCGGGCGCGCTGTTCCTGCACAAGCTCGTGACCGTGCAGAGCCGCGGCTCGCGCACCCGCAGCGTGGGCTGGACGCAGTCGAGCGCGATGCTCGTGCGCCGCTCTGCCGCGCGCGACGTGGGCTGGCTCGACCCCGAGTTCTTCGTCTACTCGGACGAGACCGACTTCTGCAAGCGGCTCGCCGACATCGGCTGGCGCACCGTCTGGGTGCCGGCGGCGCGGGCGATCCACCACGACCAGCTCAAGCGCGACCGCGCCGGAGCCGAGCGCCGCATCGTGGAGTTCCAGCGCGGGCGCGACCGCTACATGCGCAAGCACCACTCCGCCACGGCGGCGGCCATCGTGCGGCTGCTGGGCGCCTGGAGCTACCTGGCGCGGGCGCTCGTGTCGAGACGCGACAGGCAGCGCTACCTGCTCCACGCCCGTCAGGCGCTGCGCCCGTGGCGCGGCGAGGGGATCCGCGAGGCCGCCGAGCGCGGCGCCACGCCGCTGCGCAGAGCGGCATAACGGCAGCTTCAGGGGCCTTTCCTATCCTGCACGCGATGCTGAGGTGGATGCGCCGTCGCTGGGCGTACCTCGCGGCGGCCGCGGCACTGGTCGGCGGAGGCGCACTGGCGATCTACCTGACCGTGGGGCAGCGTCCGGGCGACGTGTCGAACACCGACGTCCCGTTCACCGCTCCGGCGCCCTCAGCGCCCACCACGCCGACGCCCGACAAGAAGCCCGCCCTCGGGGGAATCAACTGGCCGCTCTACGGCTACGACCTGCAGCGCACGCGCTACCTGCCCGCGTCCGACGCCAAGTACGTGAAACCGCCCTACAGGCAGGTGTGGGTGCGCGCCTTCCACGACCTCATGGAGTTCCAGCCCGTGATCTGGAAGGGCACGATGTTCTTCATCAAGAACAACGGCACCGCCTACGCCCTCCGCACGCGCACGGGGCGGCTGTTGTGGAAGCGCAAGATCGGCACGCTGGCCGCCTCGTCGCCCGCGTGGATGAACGGCCACGTGTTCTTCACCACGCTCACCGGGCGCATCTACGCGCTCAACGCCAGCGACGGGCGCGTGCTGTGGGCCAAGGACGTGGGGGCGCGCACGGAGTCGCCGCCACTCGCGTACAAGGGGCGCGTGTACTTCGGCGCCGAGGACGGAACCGTGTACGCGCTGAAGGCCGACAGCGGCCGGACGATCTGGCGCTACCACGCCTCTGGCGACGTCACGGCCGGGCCGGCGTACTCCAAGGGCCTCCTCTACTTCGGCGACTACGGCGGCAACATGCAGGCGGTGCGCGCGAGCAACGGCTCGCTGGTGTGGAAGACGCACGAAGCGGGGCTGCCGTTCGGGCGCTCGGGCGGCTTCTACGGCACCCCGGCGGTGGCCTTCGGGCGCGTGTACGTGGGCAACCTCGACCGCAAGGTGTACTCGTTCTCCGCGAGCAGCGGGAAGCTCGCGTGGAGCCACTCCACGGGCGGCTACGTGTACGCCGCGCCGGCGGTCGCGGCCGTGCCGGGCGTGACCCCGACGGTGTTCATCGGCTCCTACGACCACAACTTCTACGCGCTCGATGCGCGCACGGGCGCGCCGCGCTGGACCTTTTCGGCGAGCGGCCCGATCTCGGGCGCCGGCAGCGTGATCGGGCGCGTCGTCTACTTCTCCACGCTGCAGACGCAGCGCACCTACGGGCTCGACGTGCGCAGCGGCAAGGTGGTGTTCAACTTCGCGCACGGCTCGTACAACCCGGCGATCTCGGACGGCCAGTGGCTGTTCATCACGGGCCACTCGGGCGAGATAGCGCTCGAGCCGCGCAACCAGCCGAGGAAGCTGGCGGCGGCCGGCGCGGCCACCCGCGCCGCGCACCGGCACGCCAAGAGGAAGCACGCGCACTCGAAGCGCAAGGCCAAGCGCCACCACCGGCGCAAGCACCGCTAGCGCGACACGGCGCCGCCCGGTTAGGGTCGGCGCATGCGCTCGTTCTACGCCAGCGTCCTCGCCGCCTTGGCATGCGCGCTCTGCGCCGCCCCGGCCGTAGCGACGCCCGGTGACTACGACCTGTCGTTCGGCGGCACCGGCTTCGTGTCCAACCGCTTCGGCGACAACAGCGACATCGACACGGCACGAGACGTCGCGGGGCAGGCGGACGGCAAGGTGGTGGTCGTGGGCACCGCGACCGTGGCTGACCAGTTCGCCTGGGTCGTGGCGCGCTACACGGTGGGCGGCGCGCTCGATCCCACGTTCGGACAGGGCGGCGTGGTCAGGGACACCGTTGTGGACGACGGCTCGATCCCGTGGGCGGTCGCGATCCAGCCGGACGGGAAGATCGTGGTTGGCGGAGCGTCGATCTCGGGGACAAGCAATCGCTTCGCCTTCGTTCGGTATCTGCCGAACGGCAGCCTCGATCCCTCCTTCGACGGCGACGGCAAGGCGTCGGTCGCGGTCAAGCCGGCGGACAACCAGGAGCGGGTCCAGGGGCTCGCGATCGCGCCGGGCGGAAAGATCGTGGGCGCGGGAGCAACCAACGACGGCACGGGGGTCGTGCGCCTCAACAGCGACGGCACTCCCGACTCGAGCTTCGCGGGCGACGGAAGTGTGGACCTGCCGCTCGGAATGAACTACAACGCCGAGGACGTCGACGTGCAGCCGGACGGGAGGGTGGTGGTTCCGATACCCACGGGCGCCGGCGCGGGTGACCACTTCACGATCGTGCGCCTAGACAACCAGGGCATGCCGGACGGCTCCTTCGGCACGGGCGGCACGGCTCAGGTGCCGGTGGGCGACGCCGCACGTTCCATAACCACTGCCATCCAGCCCGACGGCAAGATCGTGGTGGGCGGGTACGCCGAGGTGGGCGGCAACCCCACGGCGTTCGCCATTGCCCGACTGGACCAGGGCGGCATGCCCGACATGTCCTTCGACGGGGACGGCCAGGAGATGACGCAGGTGAGCAGCGGTTTCGACGCCGACGGCGAGTCGGTGCTGGTCCAGCAGAACGGGAAGATCGTGCTCACGGGCGTCACCGACTACGACATGAGCGGCAACAGCACGGTGGCCTACGCGCGCTACAACACCGACGGCAGCCCGGACTCGAGCTTCCTCGGCGGCGGCGTGCTGCTGGGCGCGCTGCCCACCGGCTGGCCCGAGTCGTTCCCCTCCGAGAGTGCGCTGGCCTGCGACGGCAAGATCCTCACCGTCGGCCGCGCCGACCTGGGCGCCCCGCACGAGCAGTTCTTCACCGTGCGCCTGCTGGGCGACCCGATCCCGTGTCCCGGGCTCAACCCCCAGCCCGGACCGGCAGGCACCGCGGCGGACCACACCAAGCCGCACGCCAGGATCCACAAGCTGCGGCGCGTGATTCGCGCCTCCAAGCTCAAGCGCTTCACGGGCACGGCGTCCGACAACAGCGGGGTGAAGAAGGTCGAGATCGCGCTGCTGCGCCGGGTGGGCAAGGCCAAGGCCGCCAAGGCCCGCTGCCTGTGGCTGCGGAGCAACCGCGCCAAGTTCAAGCGGGTGAAGCCGCGGCGCGGCAGGTGCGCGAAGCCGCGATTCCTGCGCGCCAAGGGCACCACGAGGTGGGTGTACAGGCTCCGCAAGCGCCTGCCACCTGGCAAGTACGTGCTCTACGCCCGCGCCACTGACACGAGCGGCAACCGCGAGACGAAGTTCGCCGCGGCGCGCCATAACCGTGCCGTCTTCCGGGTGCGGAGGGGCTAAGCCGGCGAGACGCCCTGCGCGGCCGCGCTGGCTGAGCGCTCTGCCTCGCTCGTGCCTCGCGCCCGTGGTGGACCGCGCCGCAGCGCCACGCCGATGCCGATCAGGGTCCAGACGATCGGGTCCTCGAGGAAGTCGGCGTACAGCAGCGTGTGGAACACGAGCGCCGCGAACGCGGCGGCCACCACCATCCGGCCGAGCAGCCGTGCCCCCGGCTCGGTCTCCCGCCGCAGCCGTAGGAGGCCGCCGAACAGGAGCCGGAACGCCGACACCAGGACGAACACATAGGCGACCAGCCCGATCACGCCCTGCTCGGCGGCCACCGTGATCGGGATGGTGTGCGAGGCCGACGCCGCCTGCGCCTCACCCTTCTTCTCCCGCGCCCGGAAGCGCTCCGCGAACGAGCCCGAGCCGTAGCCGTACAGCGGCCGGTCCCCGAACATGCTGAGCCCGCCGCGCATCAGGTCAACGCGGCCGCTGGTGGCGCGGTTGAGCGACTTGGCGGAATGGCCCTTGAGGTGCACCGAGCCGGGGATGGCGAACACCACTATCGCGAGCACGGCGAGGGCCGCCGCCGCCGCCGCGATCACGGGGCGCGCCCGCCAGCGCACCGCGGCGAGCACCGCCAGGCCCACCAGCAGCGCCGCGAAGCTCGACTGCGAGAGGCTCAGCACGAGCCCTCCCCACAGCACCGCCAGCAGCAGGGTGACCCACACCACGTCGCGCGTGCGCCGCGTCCACAGCAGCAGGGTGGCCAGCACCACCATCACGATCGCCAGGTAGCGGCCGAAGATGTTGGGGTCGAAGAAGAGCGAGTTGACGCGGAAGTAGGAGCGGAACTGATTTGCCTCGATCACCTTCGGGTTCCACAGCAGGCGGCGCGTGGCGTACTCGCCGAACGCGATGAACGAGAAGACCACCGCCAGCGCGACGGTCACGCGCAGGCACCAGGCCTCGAGCCGCGCGGTCCATTCCATCGACGTCAGCAGCTTGAGCAGCAGCGCGAAGGGGATGTAGAAGAACGCCACGTTCTTGAGCGCCGTCTCGAAATCCGTGGAGTAGGCGGCCTGCACGGAGTACAGGGCCACGGCAATCATCAGCGCAAGCTCCACGTATCCGGGCGAGCGCTCAGCCGGTGCGACCCGGTAGCCGTTGTCCCCTCCCACCGGGCGCGGACGAAGACGCTCCCACACGTAGGCCAGGCCACCGCCCCCCACCACCACGTACAGCGGCACGAGCAGGAGCGCGGACTGGCCACCCGCCTGCACCGGGACGCGGAACGGCAGCGCCGCCACCGCCAGCACCGGCATCAGCAGCGGCCAGCGCAGGAACACCGCCCCCAGGGCCGCGATCAGCGCCAGTCCGACCACCCCGAGGGCCACCAGCTCGGCCGGGTGCGAGCGCAGCGTCTCGAACTGACTCGAGTTCCACAGCTCGCCCACGAGCAGCACCGGGCAGAGCACCAGGGCCAGCAAGGCGCACACCGCGCGTGCCCTCGGCGTGCCCAGGAAGAAGGCGCCGGTGGCGGCGAGCGAGGCCGCCACCATGCCGCTGCCCTTGAACGCCGTGGCTACCGCGAGAGAAGCGACCACACGCGCCTCGTCACGTCGGTGAGCTCGACGTTGCCGTTGAGCGTTGGACCCCACTCGGGAGTGCCCGCCCGCACCACGATGCCCCTGCCGAGCCTGTAGGCGATGAACGCCGGATGCGCGGGATCCCGGCCCGCGGAGGACAGCACCTGAGTCCCGCCCACAAGGCGCTGTGACTGCTCGAACTGGTCGAACTCCCCGAACAGCCCGCCGGCCACGTTCCGGAACAGGCCGAGGCTGTCGGGCTGGTTCACCACCATCGGTGCCTGCTCGATCCTCGCCTCGTTCACCTGCTCGCCGAAGATGTTGAAGCGCTCGGGCCGAGTGGGATCGATCAGGTCACCCGCCGCGAGGCCCACCCGGCGCCGGAAGGCGTCCGTGCCGAACGACGCCACCCGTCCGCCACCCTCCACGTAGTCGCGCAGAGCGAGGTCGAGCTTGTTCGTGAGCCAGGTTTCGTCGCCCACGAACATCACGCCGCCATGCCCCGCGATGCCGGGGCCGCGGCCCTGCGCCAGCGCCAGGTCCGTGGTGATCTCGTACGGGTCTCGCTCGCGCGCCAGGAAGCGCAGCAGCGGATCGAGCCTGTCGGCGAGTCCCGCCGGCGCCAGGCCGTGCGCGAACGGGCGGTCCACGGCCACGCTCTCGCCGCCGCCGAGCGTGTTGGCGAAGCCGTCGGCGTCGTCGTCCACCGCGTTGCCTCCCTGCCAGGCGATCGCCGGCACCACCACGAGCACGCTGCCGTGGTGCGACGCCTGCACCACCACAGGCTGCGCGGCGCGGTGCCCGGCGGCCACGACGCGCAGCAGGTACACGCCGCTGGCCGCATCCGGCGGCACCCGCACCTGGAGCTGCCTGCCGCTGCCTGTGCCGCGAGCGATAGCGCGGCCGGAGTGCACCGGGCCCAGGCTCCAGCGCAGCCGCCGGGGCGTGGGCCCGATCTTGAAGCGCGCCACCGAGCCGGCGGCCACCGGATCGAGCGAACCCTGCACCGTCAGGTAGCGCACCGACACGCCGGTGCCCGCCTTGGCCTCCGAGCGCCGCGGCGGCAGCAGGCGCGGGAAGCTGCCCGCGTTGCCGGCGTGGTCGTAGGTGGTGATGGAGAGGGCGTAGACGCCGTCCGGGGCGGGCTTGCCGTTGATCGTGCCGTCCCAATAGGCGGTCTGTCGCCCGCGCCTGCCCTGGAAGAAGGTGACCTCCCTGGGCCTCGGCAGGTCGGTGCGCCATACCTCGATCAGCGGGCGCGGGTTCGAGTTACCGCGATAGCGAAGGCGGGCCCGGCCGAGACTGCCCGGCGCGCCTGGGAGGATCACGCTTGGCGTGACCGCGAGGATGCGCGGATGCGGCGGCGCCGTGTCCATGAACAGCTGCCGCGCCGCGGTGACCGAGCGTGCCTGGTCGCGCAGCGTCACGCGCAGGCGATAGGTGCCGTCGGGAGCGATCGTGCCGGTGTCGCTGCGCCCGTCCCAGTCGGTACGAGTGGCGGCCACGGTGCAGCCGGCGGTCGTCCACCAGCGTGCGCACGTCGTCGCCCGCTGAGTTCACGAGCGTGGCCGTGATCCTGCCGGTGTCCCGCAACGAGAAGTAGACCGTCACGTGGTTCTTGGGACAGCCGCAGGTTGGCGACAGGTAGCGGTTGTAGTAGACCCGCTCGATGATCGGCGTTGAGCGCTTGAGCCGCTGCGCCACGAGAAATGCCGCCGAGGTGGCGAGCACCAGGACGCCAAACACCACGCGGACCAAGACGCTGCTCGGCACGCGCGTAAAGGTATCCAGAGGCCGTGAGGTGGCGCTTAGCCGGAGCCGCCGGCCAGATCCGCGCCGATGATCACGGCCACGGTGGCGTCGCCGGCCCGCGTCTGGGTGTCCGGGTCGATCGGCTCGAACTGCGAGATGCCGAGCTTCTTGCCCACGAGCTGGGCCGCCCGCAGGTTGCCCTTGGCGTACTCCACCACGGATTCGGCCTGCTGCCCCTGAGTGAGCGCGTTGTCGGTGTTGCCCCGCTTGAAGCCGGCCTGCTCGACCTTGTCGGCCGTGGTGGCGGCGAGGCCCGTGACGGTGGTGCCATTGAGCACAGCCACGGTGATCGACTTGGTGTCGAGCGCAGCCGGTTTGTGGCTCGTCTTCTTGTGCGAGCTGCCGCCGCTCCCGCTGCCCTGCGACGCGTTGGCGCTGCCGCCGCTGCTACCTCCGTTGTCCTTGCTCGTGAGCTGCGTCACACCGTAGGCGGCACCCGCGCCGATCACGAGGATGCCCACCACGATCAGCGCGATGTAGCGCGGGGCGGGCCATGCGATGCGCTTGTACCAGGGGTCCCGCTGCGCGCCCATGTTGCCGAGGATCGGTGTGCTCGGAGCGGGCGCCGCGGTGGGCCGCGACGAGGGCAGCGTGGGCGGTGGCGGCGCGGGCACGCCACTGGGCGGGGGCGTGGAGGCCGTCTGCGGCCGCACGGCGGGCGCGACCACGGTGGCGCCGCCGCCGGAGGCGGCGGCCGGACGCTGCTGCTGAGCCTCCGCGGCGGCCTGCGTCTGTGCGGCGATGCGTGCCTCCTCCTCGGCGGCGCGCTCAGGGGCCCGCCCCGCCCACTCTCGCAGGCGCTTTACGTCGCGCGCTTGCGAGAAATAGAGGGCGCTGAGCACGGCCAGACCGACCACAGCGGCAAAACCCGCGTAGGAGCCAATCTCCTGAACGAGATGCATTACCCGTCAGAACCTTAGACGGAATGCCGGGCGCTCAACGGGGGCACAAGGCCGCGCTCGCGCGCCAGCGACGCCACCGTCTTCGCCAGCTCGTCCGGCCTGCCGTGGTAGACGAGCTCCTCGACTCTCGAGAACGCCTCCTCCACCCACTCCGGATCGAGCGGCCGCCGCGACGCGGCCACGATCCTCTCGGCCGGCGTGGGCAGCGGACGCTCGTCGGGGTTGAACAGCTCCTCGTGCAGCTTCTCGCCCGGCCGCCGGCCCACGATGTCGATCGCGATGTCCACGCCGGGCTCCTGGCCTGAGAGCCGGATCATGTTCTCGGCCAGCTCGATGATCTTCACGGGCTCACCCATCTCGAGCACGTACACCTCGCCGCCCTTGCCGAGGTCGCCCGAGCGGATGATCAGCTGCACTGCCTCCGGGATCGTCATGAAGTAGCGCGTCATCGCGGCGTCCGTGACAGTCACGGGGCCGCCCTCGGCGATCTGGCGACGGAAGATCGGCACCACCGAGCCCGACGAGCCGAGCACGTTGCCGAAGCGCACCGTCGTGTAGCGCGTTTGGGGGAAGCGGTGTTGCGCCGCCTCCACGGCCCACTCGGCGAGCGTCTTCGACGCGCCCATCACGGTCGCGGGCGTGACCGCCTTGTCGGTGGACACCAGCACGAAGCGGCGCACGCCGGACTCGCCGGCCGCGGAGGCCACGAGGCGAGTGGCCACGGCGTTGTTGCGCACCGCCTCGATCGGGTTCTCCTCCATCAGCGGCACGTGCTTGTAGGCGGCGGCGTGGAACACCACGCTCGGCCGCGTCTCGATGAACAGCTCGCGCATGCGCGTGGCGTCCTTGCAGTCGGCCAGCACGGAGGTGGCGCGGTTGAAATGGCGTCCCTCCTCCAGCTCGCGGCGGATCTCGAACAGGCTGTTCTCGCTGTTGTCCACGAGGATCAGCTGGCGCGGCCCCACGCGCGCGATCTGGCGGGAGAGCTCTGCGCCGATCGAGCCGCCCGCGCCGGTGACGAGCACGGTCTCGTCGGCGAGGTAGCGGCCCACCCGGCCCACCTCCATGCGCACCGGCTCGCGACCGAGCACGTCCTCCACGCGCACCTCGCGCACCTGGCGCATGAGGTTCACTCCGCCGCGCAGGATCTCGAACACCGTCGGCAGCGTGCGCACGGGGATTGCGCGCTCGCGGCATGCCGACACCACGCGCTGGCGCAGCTCGCCCGGCGCCGAGGGGATCGCGATGATCACCTCGTCCGGCTCCGAGACGTCGAGCACCTCGGGCAACTCGGCCGTGGTGCCGAGCACCTTCACCCCGGCAATGCGCATGCCCTGCTTGCGCGGATCGTCGTCCACGAAGCCGATCACCACCTGGCGCAGCTCCGGGTTGCGGCGGAGCTCGAATGCCACCGACTGGCCGCCGTTGCCCGCACCCACCACCAGCACCTCGCGCCCGTCCTTGGGACCGAGCGGGGCGCGGAACGAGCGCTCCACCAGCACGGTGCGCACGAGGAAGCGCACGCCGCCCACGCCGGACAGCGTGAGCAGGAAGTCGAGCGCGATCACGCCGCGCGGCGGATCGGTGCCGCCGGGCGAGAAGAGGAACAGCGCCACCACCAGGCCGGCGGTGCAGATAGCGACCGCCTGGAAGATCGCCTCGAAGTCCCTCTGGTCCACGAAGCGCCAGAGCTTGTGGTAGACGCGGAAGAGGGCGAAGACGATCAGCTTGCCCGGTACGACGAAAAGGATCGTGCCCCAGAGCAGCGTCTGGTAGCGGTCCGGCACACCGTTGTCGAAGCGCAGCTGGAACGCCAGCCACCAGGCCAGCGCGACGATACAGCCGTCAATCGCCACCTGGCCCGCACGGCGAGCGCCGATAGATGAGAAGAAGCGGGACTTGAGGGCAGACAGGGGAGTTTTCCTTCTCGCTGAGCCTGGAAAAACGGCATGCGCGGCCACACAGCGCCGGGGGTCATGCTAGCGACGATGCGCCTACCTCGCGCGCGGTGTAAGGGCCTTCTCAGGGGGCGCCGCTAGGCTACGCCGACCTCGATGCTCCTTCTCGCCTCGATCAGCGAGCGGCTCGTTACCTTCGCCGTGAACGTGATCGGCGATCTCGGCCTCTTCGGCGTCTTCGTGCTGATGGTCGCCGAGAGCGCCTGTATCCCGATCCCGAGCGAAGCCACGATGCTGTTCGCCGGCTTCAACGTCTCGAGCGGGCACTACCCGCTCTGGCAGCCCGTGGCCGTGGGCGTGGCCGCAAACGTGGTGGGCTCGTGGATCGCCTACGCGATCGGCTACTTCGGCCGCATCGACCTGATCGAGAAGCACGGGCGCGCACTGCACATCAAGCCGAGCCACCTCGCCTGGGCGGACCGCTGGTTCGCCCGCCACGGCGAGGCCACGGTGTTCTTCTCGCGCATGCTGCCGATCATCCGCACCTTCATCTCGCTGCCGGCGGGAGTGGCGCGGATGCCCTTCTGGCGCTTCACCCTCTTCACGCTCGCGGGCTGCGTGCCGTGGGTGCTCATGCTCACCGCCATCGGCAACGCCGCGGGCGACAACTGGCGCGACTGGAAGCACTACTTCAGCTACCTCGACTACGTGGCGCTGGCGGCGATCGTGATCGGGATCGTCTACCTGATCGTGCGCCGCCGCAACCGGCCGCCCGAGGCCGAGACCGAGGCTGTCTAGCTCGCTCCGGATCCGTCGCGCGCTTGCCCTGGGCGCCATCCAGGGGCCCACCGAGCTGCTGCCGGTATCGAGCTCGGGCCACCTGGCGCTCGTGCCCGAGTTGCTCGGCTGGGACTACGAGGGGCTCGACCCAGAGCTGCGCAAGTCGTTCGAGGTGGCGCTTCACGCGGGAACGGCGGCCGCGCTGGCGATCGCGCTGCGCGGCGAGGTGGCCGAAGTGATCCGCTCGCTCGACGCGAGGCGTGTGGCGGGGGTGGCGCTCACGTTCGCGCCCGCGGCCGTGGTGGCCGCCGCGTTCGAGCGGGCGATCGAGGAGCGGCTCGGCTCCGCGAAGTCAGTGGCGCTGGCGCAGCTCGCGGCCGGCGCGGCGCTCGCTCTTGCCGACCTGAGCCCTGCCGAGCGCCCGCACGCCGACGCCGGGATGATCGACCACCTGCTGATCGGCTGCGGGCAGGCGAGCGCTCTCGTGCCCGGCGTGTCGCGCAACGGGGCCACGCTCACCGCTGCGCGCCTGCTGCGCTTCGAGCGCCGCGCGGCCAGCGAGCTGTCCCGCCATGCGGCCCTGCCGGTGATCGCCGGCGCCACCGGGCTCAAGGGGATGCGCCTCGTGCGCCGCGGCCTCGCGCGCGAGCTGCGCGGGCCGTTCGCGGCCGGCGCCGCGGCGGCGTTCGCCTCCACCCTGGCGTCGCGCCGGCTGATCGGCGTGATGGACCGCGCGCGCTCCTACCGCCCGTTCGCGGCTGTACCGGATCGCGCTGGGAGCCGCCGCGCTGGTCCGCCTCCGCGCGCGCTGATTGAATAGCCCGCGATGTCCGACAGCGCGTACGCACGCGCCGGCGTGGACACGAGCCGGGCGGACCAGGCGATCTCACGGGCTCGTGGACGTGCTGCGCACGATCGACACCGGCAGGCCGTCGCGCTCGGTGCTGCGCTCGGGTCACTACGCCGCGGTGATCGAGCTGAACGGCATCGGCCTCGCGCTCTCCACCGACGGTGTGGGCAGCAAGGTGATCGTGGCCGAGCAGCTCGGCCGCTACGACACCGTGGGCATCGACTGCGTGGCCATGAACGTGAACGACCTCGTATGCGTGGGCGCCGAGCCGATCGCGCTGCTCGACTACATCGCGGTGGAGGACGCGGACCCGGAGGTGCTCCGGCAGATCGCGGTGGGCCTCAAGGAGGGCGCCGAGCAGGCGGGCGTGGAGATCCCCGGCGGTGAGCTGGCGCAGCTGCCCGAGCTGATCCGCGGCCATCCCGTCGCCGCGCGGCTTCGACCTCGCGGCCTCCTCAGTCGGCGTGGTGGCGCTCGACGCCATCGTCACCGGCGAGGCGCATCGAGCCCGGCGACGCCGTGATCGGCCTGCCCTCGAACGGCCTCCACTCGAACGGCTACACGCTTGCGCGCCGCGCGCTGCCGGACCTCTTCGAGAGTCCCGCCGAGCTGGGCGGCGCCACCGTCGGCGACGAGCTGCTGCGCCCAACCGCGATCTACGTGCGCGCGGCGCTCGACCTGCTGCGCTCGGACGCGATCGACGTCCACGGCCTCGCCCACATCACAGGCGACGGCTTCCTCAACCTGCCCCGTCTGAGCGACACGGTGGGCTGGTCGATCCACTCGCCGCTGCCCGTGCCGTCCGTGTGCGAGCTGATCGCCGAGCGCGCCTCGGTGGCGGCGGAGGACATGTGGGAGACGTTCAACATGGGCTGCGGCTTCTGCTGCGTCGTGCCGGCGGCGCAGGCCGAGAGTGCCGCCGAGCTGCTCGCCGAGCGCCACCCGGGCGCCGCGGTGATCGGCTCGGTGACGGCCGACGCCGGCGTCGTCGAGCTGCCCGGAGCGCGGCTCAGCGGCCGCCGCGGCGAGGGCTTCCGCCGCGCATGACGGGAGCGCGGCTGCGCCGCGCCTGCCTCGCGCTCCCGGGCGCGGAGGAGACCTTCCCCTTCGGCCCCGAGAACTCGGTGTTCAAGGTGGCAGGCAAGCTGTTCGCCATCTCGCCGCTCAAGGCGAAGCCGCCGCTGCGGGTGAGCCTCAAGTGCGAGCCCGAGCTGGCCGAGGGCCTGCGCGCGGCCCATGAGGCGATCATCCCCGGCTACCACCTCAACAAGCGCCACTGGAACACGGTGATGCTCGACGGCTCGCTGCCCGAGCGGATGGTGCTGGAGATGATCGAGGACTCCTACGACCTCGTGGTGGCCAAGCTGCCCAAGTCCACGCAGACGAAGCTCGGCTGGCTGTCATAAGCTCGCCGCCATGGCCGAAAAGGACATCGACTTCGCCACCCTCGAGCCCGGCAGCGGCGAGCGCTTCCAGACGTTGCGGCGCGAGCTGGGCGTGAAGAGCTTCGGGCTCAACCTGATCACGCTCCAGCCGCGCGAGCGCGGGCGCGTGCACGCCCACGGCGAGCAGGAGGAGGTGTACGTCGTGCTCCAGGGAGAGCTGACGCTTCTGCTCGACGGCGGCGAGGAGCACGTGCTCGGCCGCGGCAAGCTCGTGCGCGTGGGGCCGGCGGTGCGGCGCCAGCTCGTCAACCGCGGCGATGAGCGCCTGGTGCTGCTCGCACTCGGCGGCGCCGGCGAGCACGAGGGACGCGACGGCCGCGCCTGGGAGTCCTGGGACGAGAACGGCAACGGCCGCCCGCCGCAGGAGGTTCCGCTACCCGATGACCTACCGGAGAACTAGCCCGTGCCTGAGCCCGACGTTTCCTTCGCCACCCTCAACCCGGACATCGGCGAGCGCTTCCAGCGCCTGCGCAACGAGCTCGGGGTCACGAGCTTCGGCCTCAACCTGATGGTGCTCGAGCCCGGGCAGCGCAGCCGCGTGCACGTCCACGAGCGGCAGGAGGAGGTCTACATCGTCCAGCAGGGCGAGCTGACGCTCCTCTTCGAGGCCGGCGAGGAGCACGTCCTCGGCCCAGGGCGCGTTGCCCGCGTGGGACCGGCGGTGCGCCGGCAGCTCGTCAACCGCGGGTCAGAGCGGCTCGTGCTGATCGCACTCGGCGGCCACGGTGAGCACGAGGGCCGCGACGCGCGCGCCTGGGGCTCCTGGGAGGAGGACGGCGACGGCCGATCCCCCCAGGAGGTCCCCTGGCCCGACGACCCGCCCTCGGCCTAGAAGCGCCCCAGCTTCAGCGGCGGGTCGTACACGGACGCCAGCCGCGCGAGCGTCAGGGCGCCGAGCATCAGCCCGAAGTCGCGCAGCGCGATGTCGTAGAAGCCCGAGTAGCTGAGCAGGTTGATCACGATGCCGCCGAGCCAGCCCGCCACGAGGAAGGCGCCGTAGCGGGGCTTGACGGCCACCACGAGCCCGGCCACGATCTCGATCGCCCCGACGAAGTACATGAAGTCCTGGCCCGAACCCGGCGCGATGTTGTTGATCCATGGCGCCAGGTACTTGGGCCAGTCGACCATCACGCTGCAGAACTTGTCGACGCCGAACGCGATCGGCGCGACCGTGAACGCGAGCCGCAGCAGCATGTACGACTGGTAGCGAGCGTCGCTCCAGTCGGCCGCGAGCGTCGGGTGCCGGGTGTCGGGTGTCGGGTGCCGGGATCCTGAGTGCTTCCGTTGATGCCATGACGATCTCCTTTTCGGGGTGTCATGGCGTTTGCGTCCGGCTCGCCGCGCATTTCTTACCGAGGTAAGAAATCGCCCTCTCGCCGCGTCCAACCACACAGTGGCCCCGTGCTAACACTGTTGGAGCCGATGCACGACCACGGAGTCAGCCGCCTGGGTCGCCGCGCTGTCCGCGGGCGGCGACGAGCAGGAGGACGCCACGCGGCGCCTTCACGAGCTGCTCCTGCGCGCCGCGCGCTTCGAGGTGGGCGCGCCGCCGCGGCTCGCTCGACGGCGCCGTGGACGTCGAGCAGCTCGCGGCCGACGCCGCTCACGACGCGCTGATGAAGGTGCTGGCCAAGCTGGACACGTTCTGGGGCGAGAGCCGCTTCACCACCTGGGTCTACAAGTTCGCCCTGCTCGAGGCGGCCACCAAGGTGCGCCGGCGCACCTGGCGCGAGCGCGAGGTGTCGCTCGATCCCGACGCCTGGACGCGCATGCCCGGGCTCGACGCGGGCCCCGACGCCAGCGCGGAGACGGGCGAGCTGCTCGCGGCCGTGCGCCGCGGGATCCAGGAGGCGCTGACACCGCACCAGCGGCTCGTGCTCGTATCGGCCACACTTGAGGGCGTGCCAATCGACGTACTGGCTGAGCGCCTCGCCAGCACCCGCGGCGCCGTCTACAAGACGCTGCACGACGCGCGGCGCAAGCTGCGGCTACGGCTCGCCGAGCAGGGCTTCGACACAGCCTCGAGGAGGCGCGCATGAACGGGCGTGAGCCCGATCTGCTCGGCCGCGTGCTCGGCCCGCCGGTGCCCGAGATCGGCTGCGACGAGTGCTTCGAGCAGCTCGACCGCTACGTGGATATCGAGGTGGCCGGCGGCGATCCGGACGCTGCGGTGCCGGGCATGCGCGCGCACCTCGAGGCTGCCCTGCATGCTCCGAGGAGCACGAGAGTCTGGTGGCTACTGCGGCTCCGCTCCCAGTCCTAGTGCCGCTTCCCACAGGCGGCCCGTCAGCACCTTCATCGGCTTCAGCTTCCAGTCCGACGCGAGCTGCCACAGCTCGGCGTGCGCGCGCGGCTCGGGTAGGTCGCACACCACCTCGACCTCCTTCGTCGCCATGCGGCCGAAGCGCTTGACCGCCTCGAGCACGCCCGGGCGCGTCGCCACGGGCGGGCTCCGCGCCGGCGGCCAGGGCCGCCTCGCGGTACTCCTCGTAGGGCCGGAAGCCGTACACGTGGCGTAGCGAGCCGTCCTCGCCCTGGAACGCCAGCGTCGGGAACGTCAGGCGCTCCGGACCACCGGTCTTGGTGATGGTGCCTCCGCGCTCGCGGGCGTCGCCTGGCAGCTCCCGCGCCGCCTCGAGGTCCGCCCCGAACGCCTCCACGGTGGCGTGCGAGCCGAGGTCCACCCGAAAGCGCTGCACGTCGAGCCCCGCGCCGCGCGCCTCCTCCACCAGCGCCTCCGTGTTGTCGAGCTTGCGGCGGAAGCAGAACAAGCCCTCGCGCAGCGCCCGCAGATACGCGTAGCCGCCGTCGGCGGCCTGCATCGCAGCCGCCTTCACGGCCATGCAAGCCGGGTAGCTGCTCGAGATCGGCCCCTCCTTCCAGATCCGCGAGTCCACGGGCATTCCACCCTTCTCCGACACGTCCAGCCAGTGCGTGAGCAGCCAGCGGAAGGTCTTTTCCCCGCCATCCGGGGTATCCGTGAGGTCGCGGGAGAGACCGCCCATCACGTAGGTCCAGGCCAGGGAGTCGCCGAACTCCACCATCAGCCGTCGTACCTTGGGCTCCGTATTCCAAGACCAGGCGCACGACGGATCTGTGAAGTAACTAATGCGCACAGCCATCGAGTCGCCCAAAATAGACGAGCAGTGATAGGCACCCTTCTCAGCGGACGCTTCCGGCTGGAGGAGCGAGTGGGCTCCGGCGGGATGTCCACCGTCTACCGCGCCTTCGACGAGACGCTCGAGCGCTGGGTGGCGATCAAGATCCTCCAGAACGAGATCGCCGAGGACGACGACCAGCTCGAGCGCTTCCGCCGCGAGGCGCGCGCCGTGGCCCGGCTCAACCACCCGCACGTGGTCACCGTGATCGACGCGGGCGAGGACCAGGGCTGCCCGTACATCGTGTTCGAGTACATCTCGGGCGAGACGCTGAAGGACCGCATCCGGCGCCTCGGCCGGCTGCCCGTGCCCGAGGCGCTGGCCTACGCGATCGAGATCGCCCGCGCGCTCCAGGCCGCGCACGCGGAGCGGCTCGTGCACCGCGACGTGAAGCCCCAGAACGTGCTGCTCGACACCGACGGCCGCGCGAAGGTCACGGACTTCGGCATCGCCCGCTCGCTGGAGGCCGACGTCGGCCTCACGCTCGCCGGCCGCGTGCTCGGCACCACCGACTACGTGTCTCCCGAGCAGGCGCTCGGCCAGGAGGTGACGCCGCAGTCTGACATCTACTCGCTCGGCATCGTGCTCTTCGAGATGCTCACCGGCGACGTGCCGTACAAGGCCGACGCGCCCGTGGCGGTCGCGATGAAGCACGTCCGCGAGCCGATGCCGGACGTGCAGCTCGCGCGCCCCGAGGTGTCCGCCAATACCGCGGCGATCGTCGAGCACGCCACCGCCAAGGAAACGCGCAACCGTTACCAGACGATCGAGGAGATGCTGAACGACCTGGAGGGCGCGCTCGCGCTCGAGGCCACGCGCGCCGGGCAGACGAGCGGCGAGGCCACCACCGTGCTCCGCGCCCTGCCCGAGGAGCGCTACCGCGTGCCGTGGAGGCTGCGCTTCCCCCGCCGCGCCGCCGCGCTCACGCGCGCTGCTCGGCGGCGCTCGTGGCGGTGGCCGTGGTGCTGCTCCTGAGCCGCACCCACGAGTCGACGCCGCCCACCAACGAGCCGCCGCAGCCCAAGGGCACGCCCGCGCTTGTCGCACTGAAGCTGCCGCCCAGCGCCGCCCACGACTACGACCCGATCGGGGGGGACGGCGAGCACACCGCCGACACGCCAAAGGCGCTCGACCACAACGTCCTCACCCCCTGGACCACCGAGACCTACGACAGCGGCATTCCGCAAGACCAAGGCGGGCGTCGGGCTCTACGTGGACACCGGCACACCGGTGGCGGCGCGGCGTCTCGACATCATCAGCAGGAGTCCGCCTACCGCGCCCAGGTGCTAGCCGCGCCCGGGCCGGCGACGCCGCCCGACATCTCCGGCTGGACGCCGGTGTCCGCACACCGTGATCGTGAACGGCTCGAGCCCGCATCCCGATCGACACCAAGGGCAAGAGCTACCGCCTCTACCTGGTCTGGATCACCCAGCTCGCCTCCGGCGGCAAGGCCGGGGTCAACGAGCTGACGCTCAACCGCTAGCCAGCCGCAGCGTCGTCGCGATCACCTCTGGGCTCACCATCGCCTCGGTGGACTCGGGTGAGAGCTCTCCGTACTTCGCGCGGAATGTGTCCGATATCCGGCGGTTCAGCTCCTCGCCGCCTGCCGGCTCTGCGGTCACCTCGATCGTCTGCCCACCGAGGTCGAGCGCGGCCTTGCCATCCGCGAGCAGGCGCTGGTACCAGGCTCCACTGGCGCCCAGGTACGAGCGCACGTAAGCCTCCCCGTCCACCACCACCACCCAGATCGGCCGCCGGGACATGGACCCATCGGCGCGCGGCGTGAGCATGTCGACCTCGATGATCGTGTCGAGCGCCTTGAGCGTGTTCGTGTCGAACGGGGAGCCGGTCACGACGGACATCTTGCCGCCTAGAAGCGGTAGGCGCGTTCCTCGCGGTAGCGCTCGAGGCCGAACTCGAGCAGCCGGTCGAGCAGCTCGGTGAACGGCACGCCCGAGGCGTCGAACATCTTCGGGAAGCCGCTCGTCTGGGTGAAGCCGGGGATCGTGTTGAGCTCGTTGATGAGCACCCGGTTGCCGTCCTCCACGAAGAAGTCCGCGCGGGCGAAGCCCGAGCAGCCGACGCTGCGGTACACCTCCACCGCCAGCGCGCGCACCTGCTCCACCACTTCGGCGTCCAGCCGTGGCGGCACGATCAGCTCCATCCCGCCCGGCGTGTACTTGGCCTCGTAGTCGTACCAGTCCGCGTGCGCAACGATCTCCCCCGGCTTGGACGCCACCGGCTCGCGGTTGCCGATCACCGAGCACTCCACCTCGATGCCCGTGGCCATGCGCTCCACGATCGCCACCGGGTCGTGCGCGAACGACAGCGCCAGCGCCGCCGGCAGCTCCTCGACGATGCCCACCTTCGAGATCCCCACCGACGAGCCGAGCCGTGCCGGCTTGACGAACAGCGGCAGGCCGATCCGCTCCGCCAGCTCCGCGGCGTCCGCGCCCTCGCGCACCGCGGCGTACTCCACCTGCGGCAGCCCGCGGCTGGCCATCAGCTCCTTGAACACCGCCTTGTCCATGCACAGCGCCGACGCCAGCACGCCCGCGCCCACGTACGGGACGTCGAGCGTCTCGAGCAGCCCCTGCACCGTCCCGTCCTCGCCGAACGGCCCGTGCAGCACCGGGAACACGATCTCCGCGCCCAGCGGCGCGGCGCCGGGGTCGAGCGTCACGGGCTCGCCGTCGCAGGTCCAGCGGCCGTCCTCGCGCCCGATCTCGATCGTCACCACGTCGTGGCCGCCCTGTTCGAGCCCCTCGCGCACCGAGGCCGCGGACGACGAGCGACACCTCGTGCTCGCTCGAGCGGCCGCCGGCTAGGAGCGCGACCCTCACGGCGTGGTTGGCGTGGGCTCGGCGGGCGTGCCCGGATTGGTGGGCGGCGTGGTGGCCTGGAAGCGCCCGATGTAGATCACCACGGTGCGGCCCTTCTTGAGGTCGGTGCCGACCGCCGGCCGCTGGTGCACCACCAACCCGTCCTGGGTCTGGTCGCTGGTGGCCTTGTCCTTGGCCTGCACCTTGAAGCCCGCGGCCTGCAGCGTGGCGGTGGCCTGGGCCTGCGTCTGGCCGCTCACGTCCGGCACCTTGGCCGTGTCGGGACCCTTGGAGATCGTCAGCGTCACGCTGGTGCCCTTGTCTACGGTGCTGCCGCCCGCCGGATCCTGGGAGATGACCGTGCCCTTGGGCTTGTCCGAGGCCTGCTGATCGTCGGTGAACGCGAGGCCCGCGTTGCGCAGCGCGGAGTGCGCGGCCGCCGTGTCCATGTCGGTCACGTCGGGCACCTTCACCTGTTGCGGCCCGCTGCTCACGATCAGGTGCACGCGCGAGCCCTTCTGCACCGTCGTGCCATCCGTGGGCGAGCTGCTGATCACCTCGCCCTTCGGCACCGTGGCCGAGTGCTTGGACGTCGAATCCACGCTGAGCCCGCGTCTGTTGAGCGCCTTGGTCGCGGTGGACAGCTTCAAGCCCGTCACCAGCGGCACCTCCACCGTGCCGGGGCCGCTCGACACCTGCAGCGTCACGGTCGAGCCCCTGTCCACCTTCGTGCCCGCCTCGGGGCTCTGGCCGATCACCTGACTCACGGGCGCACCGCTCTCGCGATGGCGCACGTTCACGTCGAAGCCGCGGCGGTCGAGGTCCACCGTGGCGGCGGACTCCTGCTTGCCCGTCTCGTCCGGCACGGTCACACGCGCGTGCTGGAGCAGCGCCCAGATGCCCACCCCGATGCCGGCGGCGAGGATCGCCGCCAGGAGGAACCACGGCCAGCGCCGCGGGCCACGCCGGCGGGCCGTCGCCGGGGCCACCGGGGGCGGCGGAGCCACCGGTGCCCACACCGCCGTGTCCTGGCCCTGCCCGCCGTTGGTGCCCGACGCGATCGCCGAGCGCGCGGCCTCCAGCGCGGCGATGAACTCGTCCGCGCTCGCGTAGCGCTGCTGAGGCTGCTTCGCCAGCGCCTTCATCACCGCCGCCTCGAGCGCGGGGTGGATGTCGGGCCGCAGCGATGCCAGGCGAGGCGGCGGCTCGCTGAGGTGCTTGAGCGCGATCGACACGGCGCTGTCGCCCTCGAACGGCACCCTGCCCGCGAGCATCTCGTAGAGGATCACGCCGATCGAGTAGAGGTCCGATGCCGCGCTCACGCTGTGTCCCTGTGCCTGCTCGGGCGACAGGTACTGCGCCGTGCCCATGATCGAGCCGGTCTCCGTCATCTCCGACGCGCCCGCGCGAGCGATGCCGAAGTCCGTGACCTTCAGGTTGCCCTGCGGCCCCACCATCACGTTGTGGGGCTTGAAGTCACGGTGGATCACGCCGCGCTTGTGCGCAAAGCCGGCGGCGCGCAGGATCTGGATTCCCAGGTCGATCGCGCGCTCCTGCGGGAGCGGCGCCTCGCGCTTGATCAGGTCCTTGAGCGTCTCGCCCTGGAGGAACTCCATCGCGATGTAGTAGGTGCCGTCGTGGGCGCCGCGGTCGAACACGCCCACCACGTTGGGGTGCTGCAGCCCGGCCGCCGCCGACGCCTCGCGGCGGAAGCGCTCCACGAACTCCTGGTCCTGGGCGAACCGGTGGTGGAGCACCTTGAGCGCCACCTGGCGGCCGAGGTGCGTGTCCTCGGCGCAGTACACATCCGCCATGCCGCCCGACCCGATCCGGTTGAGGATCCGGTAGCGGCCGTCCACCACGGTATTGCCTGCCACCTCGGCCATCAGCCGTTCCCTCCCAGCAGCTGCTGGATGATCTGCTTGGCGATCGGGGCGGCCACCGTGCCGCCCTCCCCCTGCGTCCTCTCGACCGTCACCGCAATTGCCACGCGCGGGTTGGGCACCGGACCGAACGCGATGAACCAAGCCTGGTTGGCGGTGCCGCCTGCCACTTCGGCTGTACCGGTCTTGCCGGCCAAGGTCACGCCGGGGATCTGCGCCGCGGTGGCCGTGCCGGCCTTCACCACCTGCTCCATCATCGCCGTCACCTGCTGCGCGGTGGACTCTTTCATCACCGTCTGCACCTCGGCGGGCGAACGCTTGTCCACGGTTCGGCCGTCCGGGGACTCCACACGATCCACGATGCGCGGCTTCATCAGCTTGCCGCCGTTGGCCACCGCCGCGGCCACCTCGGCCATCTGAAGCGGCGCCACCCGCAACCGCTCCTGCCCGATCGCCACACGCGCGATGTCGATCGCGTCGTTCGGCCCGAGCAGCTGACCGTGGGAGCCATACACGCCGCTGCGCACCAGCTCGTCCGATGGCAGATCGATCTTGGGCTTGGAGTCGAAGCCGAAGCGGTTCATGTACTTGAACATCGTGCTCTTGCCGAGCTTCTCACCAACCTCGCCCCACACGGTGTTCACGGATTTGGCGAGCGCCTCGGTGAGGGTGAGCGGCCCGTAGTTGCCGCTGCCCTCCGTACAGCAGTTGGAAAGCGGCACGCCGCCCAGGATCTTCGGCGACTTGCCAGACACCACCGAGTTGGGCGTGTAGCGGCCGCTGTCGAGCGCCGCCACCGCGGTCACCACCTTCATCGTGGAACCAGGCGGGTAGCCACCCTGCGTGGCGCGGCTGAACAGCGGTGCCGCCTTGTCGGTGTTCAGCTGCTTGAAATCGTTGGGCACGTCGTTGGGGTTGTAGTCCGGCACGCTCGCTATCACCTTCACGGCGCCGTTGCGCGGGTCGAGCGCCACCACCGAGCCGGGCCGCCCGGCGAGCAGCTGGAGCGCCAGCTTCTGCGCCGCCGGGTCGAGCGTGGTGTGGAGGTCGTTGCCCTCCTTCTTCTGGCCGGACAGCTCGTCGATGATGGAGGCGAACTCATTGGCGTTGCCGGCCAGGTCGTCGTTGTACTCCTTCTCGAGCCCCGCGCTGCCCTGTGAGATGAACGAGTAGCCCACCGTGTGCGAGAACAGGTTGTCCGTCGGGTAGGTGCGGCTGTAGCGCACGGTGGCCCCGTGGCCGGTGTGCGTGTTGTTGGCCAGCACGGTGCCGTCGTCCGCGTAGATCAGGCCGCGCGGGATCCGGAGCTGCTCGAGCAGCGGCCGCCGGTTGGCCGTCTGGTTCTGGAGGCTCTTGGCCTCGAACACCGTCCAGCGCGAGGTGAACACGATCAGCAGCGTGAACAGCACGAGCACCACGCCAAAGAGCTGGGTGATCTGCCGGTTCACGCCAGGCCCCCGTGTTCGGCCGGCCCGGTGCGCGCGCCGTTCGACACGGTGAGGAGCAGTGCCAGCACCACGAAGTTGGCGAGTATGGAGCTGCCGCCATAGGACACGAACGGCAGCGTCACTCCGGTGAGGGGGATCACGCGCGTCACGCCGCCCACGATCACGAACACCTGCAGCGCGAACACCGATGCGAGGCCCGCGGCCAGCAGCTTGGAGAAGCCGTCACGCGCGATCAGCGCGGTCTTGAAGCCGCGCGCGGCGAACAGCAAGTAGACGAGGATCAGCGCGGCCGCGCCGAACAGCCCGAGCTCATCCGTGATCACCGCGTAGATCGTGTCCGTGTGCGCGGCGGGCAGGATCGTGACCGAATGGCCCCCTGCCACGGGTAACTGCAGCAGCGACTGCCCGAAGCCGCGGCCGAACAGCCCGCCGTCCGCCTGTGCGAACAGCGCCTGCGCGATCTGGTACCCCGATCCCTCCACGAGGTCGGGGCGGAACGGGTGCAGCCAGATCTCCACGCGATCGTGCACGTGCGGCACGTGGTTGGCGAAGAAGATCGAGCCGAGCACGAACGCCGCGAGCCCCACGACGATGAACGAGACGCGCGCCGTGGCCACGTAGAGGATCGCGAGGAAGGCGCCGAAGAACATGATCGAGCTGCCCAGGTCGCGGATGAAGATCAGCATCAGCATCGCGAGCCCCCAGACCAGGAGCAGCGGCCCGAAGTGCTTGAGGCTGATGCGCGGGATACGGCCGCGGACGAGCACGTCGCGCGTCTCGCGCAGGTAGCTCGCCAGGAAGATGACAATGCCGATCTTCGCGAACTCGGCGGGCTGGAACTGGAGCGAGCCGAAATGGATCGCGAGGTAGGCGCCGTTGGTGGCGCCACCGATGCCCGGGAAGCGCGGCAGCACCAGCAACCCGATCGACACCGCCGCGATCGTGTAGCGATATCGCTCGAGCACGCGGTAGTCGCGCAGGAACACGATCGTCGCGCAGAACAGGGCGAGACCCACCACGAACCACTCCGCCTGCTGACGGGCGAGCGTCTCGTCGATCCGGTAGATCATCACCAGGCCGAACGCCGCCAGGAGCGCGCCGAGCGGGAACAGATAGGGGTCCGCGTTGGGCAGCCGCGCACGGATGAAGATGTGCGCGAACAGACAGCAGCCGAGGAAGACCGCGCCGTAGGTGATCGAGACCTTGTTGATCGCCGCGGAGCGCGTGATCAGCACAGCGGTGAAGCCGCCCGTGACGAGCAGCGTCACCGGCAGCAGGCCGAACAGCTCGCGTGAGCGCGCCGACATGCGCTAGCCCTCGTTCCGTTCCAGCGAGCGCAGCAGGTCCACGGCGTCGCCGCGGCTGCGCAGGCGGTGGTCGAGCACCGCATGCCGCTGACGCGCGGGCAGCGAGGCGGCCGGCACGCTCGACTCGTACTGCTCGGAGTAGAGCTTCACCCCGAGCGGCAGCTCGTACGGCACGCCGCGGTACAGCGTCACGAGCCCCGTGTCGTCGGTGCCGACGAAATAGAGCTCGCGGCTGGCGGCATAAAGGCCGCCGCCCGCTGCCAGGAGAATGATGAGTCCCACTGCTGCGCCGAGAGGCCACCGGGCGCGGCTGTGCCGTTGCGTGGGCGGCGTCCGCCGTGGGCCGTTCGCCGTGGGCCGGGGGGCCGGCGGTGAGTCCGGCGGTCGGCCGGCGGCGGGCGGCGGACTCGGGATCACGACGGTAACGCCGCTCGGATCACGCGGCGGCGACGGCTGCGCCGGCAGCACGTCGGTACCGGACAGCGTGTCCGACTCCTCCACACCTCCGCCCGCACCGGCATCGTCGGCGAGCTTGAAGAGCACGACCGTGATGTTGTCCTTGCCGCCTCCCGCGTTGGCCTCGGCCACCAGCTCACGCGCCGCCTGCTCGAGCGACGAGCGCGAGCGCAGGATCTCGGCCACCCGCTCCTCGGACACCATGCCGGTGAGCCCATCCGAGCACAGCAGGTACACGTCACCGTCCTTGGCGGGATAGGTGCAGGTCTCCACGTGCACGGTGGGCTCGGGACCGAGCGCGCGCGTGATGATCGAGCGCCGCGGATCCACCTCGGCGTCCTCTGGAGAGAGCTTGCCCATGCGCATCAGCTCCTCCACCAGCGAGTGATCCTGCGTGAGGCGCTCCAGCGCGTCGTCGCGGAAGCGGTACGCGCGGCTGTCCCCCACGTGACCGAGCGAGATCTCGCCCTCGCCCACGAACGCGGCGGTGAGCGTCGTGCCCATGCCCGCGTGCGACTCGTCGGACTGCGCCAGCTCGTAGATCTTGCGGTTGGCGGCCTGCACGATCTGCGCGAGCCGCTCCTCGGGGCCCCCGTCCGCGGGGTCGTGCCGCTTGAACTCGTCGACGGCGATCTGCGACGCCACCTCGCCCGAGCGCGCCCCGCCCATCCCGTCGGCCACCGCGAACATCGGCGCTGACTCGAAGTAGCGGTCCTCGTTCGTGTGCCGCTGGCGGCCTACGTCGCTGAGCCCTGCCTCTTCCGCGATCCTGAGCGCCACGGGCTACTCCTGGTAGCGGTACTCGGTGTCGCCGATGCGGATCTTGTCGGCCATCTTCAGCTGCTCGGGCCGCCGAAGCTGGCGCCCGTTCAGGAAGGTCCCGTTCGTCGAGCCCATGTCCTCGATGAACATGAAGTCCCCGCGCGGGAAGATGCGCGCATGCGCCGACGAGGCGAACGGGTCGTCCACCTCGATGTCGGCGCCCGACGAGCGCCCCATCGTGGCGCCGCCGTCGCTCAGATCGAACACCGTGCCGGGCTCGTGCCCCATCGCGGCCACCACCTCGAGCCGCGGCTGCACCCCGGCACGCAGGTCGGCGCCCGCGCGGCGGCGCTCCTCGCGCCCCCCGGGCGGCGGTCCCTCGGCCACGATGCTCGCGTCCTCGTGCCGCGTCAGGTCGCGCATCGAGCTGCGCGCCACCCACAGCAGGAACAGGTAGAGCACGATCAGAAAGGCGAACTTGAGCGCAACAGCGACCGGGTCGGTCGTCACGGCTACTCCTGCTCGAAGGACAGTCGGGAGAGGCCCAGGATGATCTCGTCGCCCGGCTTGAGCACCGCGTGCTCCACGCGCCTACCGTTCACCTTCACTCCGTTCGTGGAACCCAGGTCGGCCACCATCCAGGTGTCGCCCTGGCGCCGCAGCTCGGCGTGCCGGCGCGACACGTTGGGGTCGTCGAGCACGACGTCGCACTCGCGGCTGCGGCCCAGCACCACGCGCGCCCCGGCGAGCACCGTGCGCCGCCCGTCCCCCACGAGCAGCGCCCGGCCGAGCGCGGGCGTCTCCACGAGCTTGCGCGCCTCGGCGTCGGGCGAGTAGACCATCGTGTGGCCGTAGTCCGCCTGCCGCGGCTCGTACTCGCCGGACTCCTCGTCGGGCGGCTGGATCAGGTGGGCCTGGATGCCGAACTCGCCGAGCTTCAGCCGGTCGTCGGTCTTGAAGTCCACGGTCGGCCGCGTGACCAGCGCCAGGCCCTCGCCGCGCGCGTGCTCGAGCAGGTAGTCGGACAGCTCCTTCTTGAGCGCTCCCTCGTAGCTCGAGAACTGCTCGCGGTCGCCGGGAGACAGGAAGACCACGTACTCGTTCGGCACATACGTGCGCGAGATCGACACCACCTGGCTCTCCTCCATCTCCTTGGCAAGCTTGCGCGCCAGCTCCACGGGCTGGACACGCGACTTGAAGGCACGGCTGAAGGCCCCCTCGACGAAGGCTTCGAGCTTCGCCTCGAGGCTGCGTAGAACGCTCATACGTCAAGCCATCCTAGGGAAGTGTGGGGGCAGTGACCGGCGCTCCCGGCGCGCGCACATGCGCCACCGCCACCGCCAGTGCGGCACCCACCAGAGCGCCCGCGGTGGCGCCGCGCGCGGTGGCGAGCCGGACCGTCGGCGACAGCAGCGTGTCCGTGGCGTGCAGAGCGGCCACGAGGCCGGCAGCCCAGGCGCTGGCCAGGATCGCGTCCAACGCGAGCGAGCGGCCCCTGACCGCCAGGGGGAGGAGCACGGCAGCGGCGGCGAACACCAGCGCGGGCGCCAGCGCGGGCCCGCTGATCGCCGGGTAGATCGCGTGCTCGGCGGCGTGCGCGAAGGAGGCATCCCAGCGTGCCCGCGGCTGCGTGCCGTCGGCCAGTCCGTAGAGAAGCGAGCGACCACTCAGCACCTCAACGGCGGCCAGCCAGAAGAAGCCGAGCGCCCCGAGGCCCGCCCGCCGCCACGCGCTCCGCGAGCTCATCCCGGCCACGGCCGGGTACGCCGGGCCGAGCCCGAGCGCCCCGAGCGCGGGTCCCAGCGCCGGCACGGACCACAGCGTTCCCCCGCGCAGCAGCAGCAGCGGGGTGGCGGCGGCCGCCACGGCCACCACGAGCGCGGTGCCCGGCTGCTCGCTGCCCAGCCAGCCCACCAGCGCTGCGGCGGCCAGCAGCCAGCCGACCCGCGGCAGGAGAGCCACCGCCAGCGCGGCCGCGCCCGCGGCGGCGATGGGCGCTACCGGCGGGGCGGGGCCGAGCAGGTCGAGCACCAGGAACATGAGCAGGCCGGCTGCCACCGCCGCCACGGCGCGGTCCGGCACCGGCAGCGGCTCGCGGCGGCGCACGGCGCCCTCGGCGAGGCCGAAGCGCGCGAGCGTCTCGGGCTCCACCAGGCCGCCCTCCTCGGACAGCTCCTTCTCGGCATGCTGAAGCGCGGCGCGCAGGACGTCGAGCGACGGGCGGCGCTCCGGCCGCGGGTCGAGCGCAGCGTCGATCGCCTGGCAGAGCCGCTCGGGGAGGTCGCGCCGGCGCGAGCGCAGGCGCGGCAGCGAGCGGCCCAGATTTCGGGCCGTGGCCGCGGGCCCGCGCGCCTTCACGGGGTTCGAGCCGGTCCAGCCCTCGTACAGCGTCAGTGCCAGCGCGTACACGTCCACGGCGTCCGTGATCCGCTCCCCCTCCGCCTGCTCGGGCGCCATGTAGGCGAGCGTGCCGACGATGTCGCCCGTGCGCGTCAGGTCGCTCTCGGCAAGGTGCGCGACGCCGAAGTCGGTGAGCTTGGCGAAGCCCGCGCCCGCAGCGGGCTCGGCCACCACCATCACGTTCTGGGGCTTCACGTCGCGGTGGATCACGCCCTTCTGGTGCGCGTGGGCGAGCGCCTGGCAGAGGGCGATGCCGATGCGCGCCACGTCGCGGTCCGAGAGCGCCCTCCCACCCAGCAGCTCCGCGAAGGTTCGCCCCCGAACCAGCTCCGACACCAGGTACACCGCCTCGTCGTCGCCGCCCAGCTCGTACAGCGACACGATGCCCGGATGGTTGAGCCTGGCCGCCGCCCGCGCCTCGCGCTCCGCCCGCACCGGAGCGGGTCCCTCACCGGCATCGCGCGGAATGACCTTCACGGCCACCTCGCGCTCGAGCTTCTCGTCCCAGGCGAGCCAGACGGTGCCGTACCCACCCGAACCAAGCCGTCGATCGAGCAGATAGCGCCCCAGCACATAGCCCCCCTCCGAGCTCTGCGACCTGCGACCTGCGACGTGCGACCTGGTCAAAGCCTCGGCGAGATCCTCCGTGCGGGCAGTCGAACGTTCCATCTCAACTTCCGTGTTCGGGCCTAAACACCTACAACCTGCCGCCGGAGCGGGGGTCATACTCACTCCGGTGCGGGTGTAATAGCCTGACACGGGGCCGCTGCAGGCCGCGGAGCTTGCGTGTCATTTCTCGAAGAAACCGACGAACGCCCCAGGCGTAGTTCTCGCCGTCCACCGCCGCGTGGACCCGGTGTGGACACCCAGACCCTCTGGGTGCGACGCCTCATTGCCCTCGGCGTGGGCGTGCTGATCCTGGTCCTCCTGGTCTGGGGGGTTCATTCCTGCCAGGTCTCGCGCAAGCACAGCGCGTTCCGCAACTACAACCGCGAAGTGAGCGCGCTGCTCCAGGAGTCCGGCCAGCAAAGCGGCGAGCTGTTCAACCTGCTCGGCAACGCGAGCGGCAACTCGGCGAGCCCCGTGGACGTGACGAACAACGCCAACGGCGTCCGCGTTCAGGCCGAGCAGCTGGTGGACCGCGCGCGCGGCACGAGCCACCCGGGCGAGCTCAGCACCGCCCAGCGCTACCTCATCGAGACACTCGAGTTCCGCCGGGACGGCATCGCCAACATCGCCACCCAGCTGCGCACCGCTCTCGGCGACCAGGGCCGCCAGGACGCCGTCAAGGCGATCGCCGCGCAGATGCGGAACTTCGACGCGAGCGACGTGATCTTCTCCCAGCGTTTCGTGCCCGAGTTCGAGGGCCAGTTCAAGAAGCAGGGACTGCTCGACGAGATCGGCCAGTCGCCGAAGAGCGCGTTCCTGCCCGACATCGCGTGGCTCGACCCGACCACGGTGGCCGACCGCATTGCGCGCGTCCGGGGCGGCGGCTCAGCCAACGCGCCGGCCACGCCCGGCCTGCACGGCACCTCGCTGGGCCCCGTCACGGTCAAGCCGGGCGGCCAGACGCTCAGCAGCTCGCAGGCGGTGGCGATACCGGCCAGCGCCAACACCTCCTTCGACGTACAGGTGACCAACGGCGGCGACAACGACGAGTCCAACGTGACCGTGCGCATCACGATCTCCGGCGCCGGCAGCAAGCCGATCGTCACCGAGCAGAAGATCGCGACCCTGCCGAAGGGCACGCCGCAGACGGTCAACGTCGCGCTGTCCCAGACACCGCCGGCGGGCCAGCCGGTGAACATCACGGTGCAGATCCTGCCCGTACCCGGCGAGAAGAACACGGCCAACAACAAGGGCACGTTCCGCGCGATCTTCACGCGCTGATCCCAGCCCCTCTGGCGCTCGCTAGTCTGCTGGCCCGATGAACGATCTCACCACCACGCAGGGCATCGTGGCGCTCGCGGCCGCGGGGGTGGCGGTGGTGGCGCTTCTGTTTGCGATCGTCCTGGCGGTGAAGCTGCGGCGGCTGCGCGCGTCCCAGCGCATGGTGCTCGGCGACCACGGCGAGCGCGACCTCGTGGCGCACGCGCAGCGGCTCGAGACCGGCTTCGTGGATCTGCGTGACTGGGTGGAGGAGGTGCTGTCCGGGCTCGACCAGCGCGTGGGCACCGCGGAGCAGCGGATCGACGGCTGCCTCGCGTACACCTCGCTCGTGCGCTACGACGCCTATGGCGAGATGTCCGGCCAGCAGTCGAGCTCATACGCGCTGCTCGACTCGCACCGCTCGGGCGTCGTGGTGTCCTCGATCCTGCACCGTGAGCAGGCGCGCGTCTACGTCAAGCGCGTGCGCAACGGCGAGTCCGAGCTCGAGCTCTCACCCGAGGAACGGGAGGCGATCGACGTCGCCTTCTCGCCCGCCGGCAACTCCGCTTCCTAGCCGGCGACCGCACATTTGCGCCGGAGGTGGCCGCTAAACTGGCCGCAGAATGTCCAGGGCGAGCAGCACCGTACCTGCTGTCGTAGAGGAGGTTGGCGAACAGCCAGCTTCCGTAGCCACGCTGCCGGGCGCCCGGCCGGAGCAGCGTGGGGTCACACTGGGCCGGGTACTGGTGCTCAACGCCTCGTACGAGCCGATCAACGTGTGCACCGTCAGGCGCGCCGCGGTGCTCGTGCTGAAGCAGCGCGCCGAGGTGCTGGAGCACTCCGAATGGGCGCTGCACGCCGAGAGCCTCACGATGCCTCGCCCGGTGGTGATCCGCCTGATGACCTACGTGCGCATCCCGCGTGACGCGCACAGCCGCAAGATCACACGCCGCGCGATCTTCGCCCGTGACGGCTGGACCTGCCAGTACTGCGGCAGCGAGCGCGGCACGCTCACCATCGACCACGTGATCCCTCGCTCGAAGGGCGGCACGTCCGCGTGGGACAACATCGTCACCTGCTGCGCGCCGTGCAATCGCCGCAAGGGCGACCGTCTGCCCCGCCAGGCGGGCATGCATCCGCGGCACGCACCCCGGCCGCCGAGCCCCACGCTGTTCGTGCACGTGGCGATGACGCGCATCCCGGACGTCTGGCAGCAGTACCTAGTCGCGGCCTAGCGCGACGCCGCGCGGGCTGAACGGCGCGGACTGCACGATTGACGTCGTGGTGCGCCCGTAGGGCGTGAAACGGTCGAGCACCTCCTCGAGGTGCTGTACGTCGCGCACGTGCAGCTTCATCACGAAGCAGTCGTCGCCGGTCACGCGCTGGCACTCGGTCACCTCCGGCGTGTCGGTGGCGATCCTGGCGAGCTTGGGCAGCTGCCGTGCGTCCGGTCGCACGCGCAGCACGGCAGTGAGGTCGTAGCCGAGAGCGCGTGGATCCACCTCGGCGCGGTAGCCGAGGATCACGCCCGAGTCCTCGAGCCGCCGCATCCGGTCGGCCACGGACGGCGCCGACAGCCCCACCCGCCGGCCCAGCTCGGCGAGGCTGAGCCGGGCATCGGCCTGCAGCTCCTCGAGGAGCCTCAGGTCAGTGTCATCGGTGTTTTGATTCGTAGGCGTACTGGCCATACTACCTGCGTTTACCCATTGTGCAAGTGACAGCCGGGCGGAATCCTGTCCGTATGACCGTTTCCGCCTTACGCGCTCCAACACGGGCGCGGGTGCCTCCGCACGTCTACTTCGTCGTCAGCGCAACGTTCCACTACCTCGGGCCGGCGTTCGCGGTTCTGCTGTTCGCGCGCGTCGACGTGCTCGGCGTGGCGTGGCTGCGCATCGCGTCGGCCGCGCTGATCTTCGCGGCCTGGCGCAAGCCGTGGCGGCTGGTCCGGACCGCCCGCAGGCACACGCTTCGGACCGTGCTCGCCTGGGGTGCCGTGCTGGCGGTGATGAACTGCTGCTTCTACCTCGCGATCGACCGGCTGCCGCTCGGCACGGTGGCCGCGATCGAGTTCCTGCCGGTGATCGCGCTGGCCGCCGCGGGAGTGACGAGCCGGCGCAACCTCGCGGCACTGGCGCTGGCTGTTGGAGGCGTCTACCTGGTCACCAATGTCCGCCTCGAGGCCGAGGCACTGGGCCTGCTGTTCGCGTTCGGCAACGCGGGCCTGTTCGCCGCCTACATCGTGCTGGCTGACCGCGCCGCCAAGGACGAGTCGGTCACCGGAATTGACGGCCTGGCCGCCGCCATGCTCATCGCGGCCGTGGCGGTCACGCCGCTGGCGGGCTGGGCGGCCGCGCCCGCCTTCTCGGATCCGCTTGCCGTGCTTGCGGGGATCGGCGTCGGCGTGTCGTCTTCGGTGATCCCGTATGTCACGGACCAGCTGGCCCTGGCACGCCTGCCACGCGCCACCTACGCCCTGATGGTCTCGCTGCTGCCCGCCACCGCCACAGTGATCGGGATCCTGGTGCTGACCCAGGTGCCCAGCTTGACGGAGACGGCCGGCGTGGCGTTGGTGGTGGCGGGCGTGGCGGTGCACAGGGACTAGTCCGCAGTCCGCAGGGCCGCAGTCCTATAGGTTGCGCATATGTCGCGCATCGTTCTGTTCGGCGCTACTGGGTATACGGGCCGACTCGTGGCCGACGCCCTTGTCGCCCGCGGTGTGAAGCCGCTGCTCGCCGCGCGGAACGAGGCTGCGGTGACCAGGATGGCGGGTGAGCTTGGCGGCCTCGAGTACGCGGTAGCGGACGTGGAGAAGCCGGCGACCCTTCGCCAGCTCGTCGACAAGGACACCGTGCTCGTGAGCACGGTGGGCCCGTTCCTGCGCTGGGGCTCGACAGCGATCGAGGCGGCCATCGAAGCCGGCGCCGTGTACTTCGACTCCACCGGCGAGCCACCGTTCATCCGCGAGGTGTTCGAGCGCCGCGACGGGCCCGCCAAGGCCAGCGGCGCCGCGCTCGTGACCGCGTTCGGCTACGACTTCGTGCCCGGCAACCTCGCGGCGGCGCTCGCGCTCGAGCGAGCGGGCGATCGAGCCGCCAAGGTGAGGGTGGGTTACTTCATCAGCGGCGGCGGCAACCTCAAGGACGCAATGAGCGGGGGTACCGCCGCCTCGGTGGCCGGAGTCATGCTCACGCCGCACTACGCCTATCGCGACGGGCACCTGGTCACCGAGCGTTCGGCCAAGCGCGTCCACACATTCGACGTGCGGGGCAAGCACCTCACGGGGGTGTCGATCGGCTCTTCCGAGCACCTGTCGCTCCCGCGCGTATATCCATCGCTGCGCGAGGTCGACGTCTACCTCGGCTGGTTCGGACCGGCGTCGCGTGCGATGCAGGCGATGTCCGTCCTCGGCGAGGTGCCCGGCGTCCGCAGCGGCGCCGACAAGCTGAGCGGACGCTTCGTGAAGGGATCCACGGGCGGCCCCGGACCGGAGGCCCGGGCCAAGAGCGGCTCCCTGATCGTGGCCGAGGCCCAGGATACCTCGGGCGCGCTGGTGGAACGCGTGGAGCTGCGCGGCCCCAACGGCTACACCTTCACCGGCGACATCCTCGCCTGGGGCGCCACTCACGCGGCGCAGCACGGCCTCGAGGGCACCGGCGCCCTCGGCCCGGTGGAAGCCCTCGGCCTGCGCACCCTGGAGTCCGCCTGCGCAGAGCTGGGGCTGAAGGAGTCCGAGGCGCTCGCCCCCACCGCGGGCTGGTAGTCCTGCGACCTGCGACCTCAAAAGCAGAGAGGGACGCCGTAGCGCCCCTCTCCGCGTTTCGCTGAACTATTTCGGCGGCGGTCCTCAACCTTGGGCAGGTTGGGTGGGCGGGACCAGCCCCCACCTACGCCATCCGACGGTGCCCTGGATTGGACTCCGTTAGTCCGCTTCAGCCCGGTCTAACGGCCGGACACCTCCAGGGTCCCGAAAAAACTGTCACTCAAGTTAGGACCACCTCCTTTCCCTGGTAGTCCCTATGTAAGCAGACGAGGAAGCGGAGAAAAAGGGGCTCAGCCGGAAGTTCCGGCAAAACGGTCTCGTGGCGGACTACTCGTCCGCGGTGTCGGTCTCGGCCTCAGCGGAATCCGCGTCCGCTGCCGGCGCCGCGTCGGCCAGCGTGTCCTCCGCGCCCTCGGCGATCTCCTCCTGCACCTGGGCCGACGTGTTGGTCTCCATCACCAGCGCCACCGCGCTGACCACGTCGTCCTCGCGCAGGTTCATCACCCGCACGCCCTGGCCGGGACGGCCGACCCTGGAGATCCCGCGTACGCCGGTGCGCTGCACCATGCCGTTCTGCGAGATGAAGACGAGCTCGTGATGCTCGCGCACAATCAGCGCGCCGGCGAGGCCGCCCTTCTTCTCGGTGAGCGTGATCGTCTTGACGCCCATCGTGCCGCGGCCCTTGACCGGGTACTCGGCGATCGCGGTGCGCTTGCCGTACCCGTTCTCCGTGACCACCAGCAGCTCGGTGTCGTCGCGGGCGATATCCATCGCCAGCACGCGGTTGTCGCCGCGGGACACGTTCATCCCGCGGACGCCGCTCGTGTCGCGGCCCATGGCGCGCACCTGCTTCTCGCTGAAGCGCGCGGCCTGGCCGGAGCGCGAGACCATGATGATGTCGTCGTCGCCATCGGTGCGCCGCACCGCCACCAGCTCGTCGTCGTCGCGGATCTTGATCGCGATGATGCCGTCGGCCTTGATCGGAGTGTTGTACGACTTGAACTCGGTCTTCTTGACCATGCCCTTGCGCGTGGCGAACACGAGGTACTTGCCCTCGGAGAAGTCGCGCGTGGACAGCACCGCGCGCACGAACTCGCCCTCGCGCAGCGGCAGCAGGTTGACCAGAGCCCGCCCTCGCGCCGTGCGTGAGGCCTCGGGCAGCTCGTAGACCTTCTGCCGGTACACCTTGCCGCGGTTTGTGAAGAACAGAAGGAAGTCGTGCGTCGAGGTCACGAACAGGTGCTCGATGTAGTCGTCGTCCTTCATGTCCATGCCGGTGACCCCGACCCCGCCGCGCTTCTGCTTGCGGTAGGTGTCGAGCGGCAGCGACTTGATGTAGCCGGACTTGGTGATCGCGATGACCATCTGCTGGTCGGCGATCAGGTCCTCGATGTCGATGTCGTCCTCGGAGGCGGTGATCTCGGTGCGCCGCTCGTCCGCGAACGTGGACCTGATCTCGGCCAGCTCCTCCTTGATCAGGCCGAACACGCGCGACTCGTCGCCGAGGATCTCCCGCAGCTCCTTGATGCGCTCCACTAGATCGGCGTGCTCCTGCTTGATCTTGCCGCTCTCAAGCGCGGTCAGTCGCTGCAGACGAAGGTCGAGGATCGCCTGCGCCTGCTCGCGCGAGAGCTCGAAGTTGGAGATCAGCCCGTCGCGCGCGGTGTCCGGGTCGCGCGAGCCGCGGATCAGCTCGATGACCGCGTCGAGGTTGTCGAGCGCGATCAGGAGGCCCTCGAGGATGTGGGCCCGCGCCTCGGCTCGGCGCAGCTCGTGCTTGGTGCGCCGGACGATGACCTCGCGCTGGTGGTCGACGTAGTTGCGGATCAGCGGCTCGAGGCCGAGCGTGCGCGGCACACCGTCGACGAGCGCGACCATGTTCACGCCGAACGTCGACTGCATCGGCGTGTGCTTGTAGAGCTTGTTGAGCACCACGCGCGGGTTGGCGTCGCGCTTGAGCTCGATCACGAGACGGATGCCGTTCTTGTCCGACTCGTCGCGAAGGTCGGAGATCTCGGGGATCTTCTTGTCGTTGACGACCTCGGCGATCTTCTTGATCAGACCGGTGCCCTCGTTGCGCCCGTCGCCCTTGGTGACCTGGTAGGGCAGCTCGGTGACGATGATCGCCTCCTTGCCCTGGCGCAGCGGCTCGATGTGAGCGCGCGCCTGGACCACCACGCGGCCGCGTCCGTCCCTGTAGGCGTCGCGGATGCCGGTGATCCCCTTGATGATCCCGCCGGTGGGGAAGTCCGGGCCCTTGATGTGCTTCATCAGGCCCTCGTACGTGATGTCCGGGTCGTCGATGTAGGCGATCACCGCGTCGATCACCTCGCCGCAGGTTGTGCGGCGGGATGTTGGTGGCCATGCCGACGGCGATGCCGGAGGAGCCGTTGACGAGGAGGTTGGGGAACCGCGACGGGAGCACGAGCGGCTCCATGCGCGACTCGTCGTAGTTCGGCCCGAAGTCGACGGTGTCGGCGTCGATGTCGCGCAGCATCTCCGTGGCGAGCCGCGCGAGCCGGGCCTCCGTGTAGCGCATGGCGGCCGCCGGGTCGTTGTCGATCGAGCCGAAGTTGCCCTGGCCGTCGACGAGCGGGTAGCGCTGCGCGAAGTCCTGGCCGAGGCGGACCAGCGTGTCGTAGATCGCCTGGTCGCCGTGCGGGTGGAAGTTACCCATCACCTCGCCCACGACGCGCGCGCACTTGCGGTACGGACGGTTGGGCTGGAGGCCCGCCTCGTGCATGGCGAACAGCACGCGCCGGTGCACGGGCTTGAGGCCGTCGCGCACGTCGGGGAGCGCGCGGCCCACGATCACGCTCATGGCGTAATCGAGGTACGACGATCGCATCTCCTCCTCGAGCCCGCGCGGCTCGATGCTGCCGCCGGAGAGTGTGTCCATGGAAGCCATCTAGATGATCAACTCCGAGTTGACGTGGGACCGGGGGCGGGACAGGCCAAGCTGGGCGCCGCACACCGACGAGCCGATAGCCGAAGCTATCGGTGAGGAGGCGGGTGGCGATCCAGCGTCGGCATGGCGCGTCATCCGGGTGTGCGGCAGTGAGGAGTTGGTCATCACTACACGTCCAGGTTGGTGACCTCACGAGCGTGGCGCTCGATGAAGTCACGTCGGGGTTCGACCTTCTCGCCCATCAGCATCGAGAAGATCTCGTTGGCCGCGGCGGCGTCCTCGATCTGCACCTGCTGGAGCGTGCGCTGGCTGGCGTCCATGGTGGTCGAGTAGAGCTGGTCGGCGTTCATCTCGCCGAGGCCCTTGAAGCGACTGATCGGCACGCCGTCCTTGGCAACGTCGAGGACCGCGCGGCGCAGCTCCTCGAACGACTCGGCCTCGCCGTCCTTCTTGCCGAGCACGACCTTGAACGGCGGCGTGCCCGCGAGCTGCTTGAGCTCACCGTGGACGCGCACGAAGTTGCGGTACTCGCTGGTGGCGAACATCTCGCGGCGCAGCCTGTGGCTGGACGCCGAGCCCGTCTTGCGCTCGATCATCTTGACGATGAATGCCTCCGCGTCCTGGCTGACGATCTCGACCTCGTAGGGCTCGCCCTCGGGCGTCTTGCCGCCGAGCAGCTTGGCCGCCGCATCCGCGTCGGTGACGCCCTCGTCGAGCAGGTGCGTGACCTCGAGGAAGTGGACGGCGTTGTGGCCCCAGTCCGCCTGCAGCGACGACGCCCAGCCCTCGTACTGCTTGAGCAGGCGCACGAACTTCTGCCAGCGCGCGTGCGTGAGCTTGAACTCGCTCCCCAAGCGGTCGGTGACGACCATCTTCTCGAGCTTGTCCCGCAGCAGGACCTCCTCGAGCTCGGACTCCTTCTCGATGTAGATGTCCTGGCTGCCGGACTTCACCTTGTACAGCGGCGGCTTGGCCAGGTAGACGTAGCCGGCCTCGATCAGGTCGGGCATCTCGCGGAACAGGAAGGTGAGCACGAGCGTGCGGATGTGGGCGCCGTCCACGTCGGCGTCGCACATGACGATCACCTTGTGGTAGCGAGCCCTCGCGATGTCGAACTCCTCGCGAATGCCGGTGCCGATCGCGGTGATCAGCGCCTGGATCTCCTGGTTGCCGAGCACCTTGTCTATGCGGTTCTTCTCGGCGTTGATGATCTTGCCCCGCAGCGGCAGCACGGCCTGCGTGTTGCGGTCGCGCCCCTGCTTGGCGGAGCCGCCGGCGGAGTCGCCCTCGACCACGAACAGCTCGGCGAGCGAGGGATCGCGGACCGAGCAGTCGGCGAGCTTGCCCGGCAGCGTGGAGTTCTCGAGCGCCGACTTTCGCCGCGTGAGGTCGCGTGCCTTGCGCGCGGCCTCGCGCGCGCGTGAAGCCTGTACGGCCTTCATGATGATCTGGCGGGCGTCGGCGGGGTTCTCCTCGAGGAACTCTCCGAGGGCGCGGTTGACGACCTGCTGCACGAAGCCCTCCACCGGCGGGTTGCCGAGCTTGGTCTTCGTCTGGCCCTCGAACTGCGGCTCCGGGACCTTCACCGAGATGATCGCCGTGAGCCCCTCGCGCACGTCCTCGCCCTGGAGGTTGTCCTCCTTCTCCTTGAGCAGCTGCTTCTGGCGCGCGTACGCGTTGAGCGTGCGCGTGAGCGCCGAGCGGAAGCCGGAGAGGTGCGTGCCGCCCTCGTGCGTGTTGATGTTGTTGGCGAACGAGAGCAGGTTCTCCTGGTAGGAGTTGTTCCACTGCATGGCGACCTCGACCTCGCCCGGCTCGCCCTCGTCGCTGAGGTAGATCACCTTCTTATGGATCGCGTCGCGCGTGCCCTGCGTGTGGATGTGCTTGACGAAGTCGACGATGCCGCCGTCGTACTTGAAGCTGGTCCTGAAGGTCTCGCCGCGCTCGTCGGTGAAGTCGATCTTGAGGCCTCGGGTGAGGAACGCCATCTCACGGAAGCGCTGCTCGAGGATGGTGCGGTCGTAGTCGATCGTCTCGAAGATCTCGAGGTCCGGGAGGAAGGTGATCAAGGTGCCTTGCTTGTCGGACTTGTCGCCCTTCTTGAGCTCGCCCTTAGGCACGCCGCGCTCGTAGGACTGGGTCCACTCGAAGCCGTCGCGCCAGATCGTGAGGTGGAGTTCCTCGGACAGCGCGTTGACAACCGAGACGCCCACTCCGTGCAGGCCGCCGGAGACCTTGTAGCCGCCGCCATCGCCGAACTTCCCGCCCGCGTGGAGCACGGTAAGCACGACCTCCGCGGCCGGCTTCTGCTCCTTCTCCATGATGTCGACGGGGATGCCGCGCCCGTTGTCGTAGACCGTGACGCTGTTGTCCGGGTGGATGGCGATCTCGATGTGGTCGGCCTCGCCCGCGAGGGCCTCGTCGACGGAGTTGTCCATCACCTCGTAGATCAGGTGGTGGAGGCCACGCGTACCGGTCGAGCCGATGTACATACCGGGCCGCTTGCGAACCGCCTCGAGACCCTCCAGGACGGTGATGTCCTGGGCCCCGTAGCTGCCCGATCCGTTCTTACGCGCGTTCTTCGCCAAAGTGTTTCCTCACATGACAAGCCCCGACTCCGCGACCGTCTTCTGCGCGGGCCGGGGCGACTCGATCTGCCTCATCAGAGGGTAGCAAAGCGACCGGTTGGGAAGCGCCGTTTCGGTAACGAAAATGCCCGCAAATCGCGAAAAAACACGCGGGTTTGCAGGGGGGTTTGTTTCCATTTGTTATCCAACTCCGCCGGGACCCCGTACCACGAACCGCAGGGACGCCACCGCGGGCGTCCCGAGGGCCCCGTTCAGCCCCTCCACGAGGCCCGGCGCGAGCAGTTCCAGCTCGTTCGCCCAGACGGCCGACCGGCAGGCCACCGTCACCACGCCGCCACGCTCCGAAACGGGCTCTGCCTCCGCCGCGATCACGGGCCCGGCGACCGGCTCCCACAGGCCCTGAAGGCGGGCGATCGTGGTGGCCGGCGCCGCACCCTCGACCACGCGGTGCACGGCGTCTGCGATTTGGCGCGGCTCTCTGTAGCGGGTCATGCCGCGGTCCCCAGCGCCAGCGCACCCTCCTCCACGAGCAGCAACTCGACGTCGGACTCGCGCGCGCCCGGCACGTGTTCGGCCTCCGTGGCAGACACCACCGCCTGCCCGCCAGAGCGCACGAGCTCCACCAGGCGCTCCCGACGGGACGCGTCGAGCTCGGACATCACGTCGTCGAGAAGCATCAGCGGCGCCTTGCCGGCCGCGGCCAGCACCTCGCGCTCGGCAAACAGGAGCGCGAGCAGCCCGACCCGCTGCTGCCCCTGCGAGCCGTAGGAGCGCAGAGCGCGCCCGTCGCGCGTCAGCGCGACGTCGTCGCGGTGCGGACCGTGGCCCGTGAAGCCGCGGGCCAGGTCGTCCTCGCGCCGCTCGGTCAGCTCGGCACGCAGCCCGTCGGCGGTGGTTGCCTTGGAGCGCGGGCGGTACTCGAGCGCGCAGGCGCCGGGCAGGCCGAGCTCGCCCGCCAGGCGCGCGAACGGACCCTCAAGCTCCCGCAGCGCCTCGCGCCTGGCCTCCATCACGCCGATGCCGTGGCGCGCCAGCTCGCTGTCCCAGGGGTCGAGCAGCTCAGGGCGGGCGCCGCCCGCGCGGATGCGCGCCACGAGCGCGTTGCGCTGGGCGAGCGCGCGCGAGTAATCAGCCCGCGCCGCGCCGCGAGCTGGCCAGCGCGCCGCGATGACCTGGTCGATGTGTGCGCGCCGCAGGGCGGGCGCCCCCTTCACCAGGTCGAGACGGTCGGGCATGAAGACGCCCACCAGCGGGCGCACATCTCCGGCCGCTGGCCGGTCCACCTGCGCATCGTCGATGCGGAAGCGCTTCTGCTCGCCCGGCTCGAAGCCGACGTCGAGGCGGTGCGAGCCGTCGTCGGCTTCGACAGCCACCGACACGCGGGTGAGCTTCTGCCCAAAGCGGACCAGCTCCCGCTCGTTCGAGGTCCGGCACGAGCGGCCGGTGCAGCCGAAGTAGAGGGCCTCGAGCAGATTGGTCTTGCCGGCCCCGTTGGGACCGCAGATCACGGTGAGCCGTGGGGCAATCGCCACCTCCGCCCGCTCGTAGTTGCGGAAGTCGCGGAGTTCGAGGCGCGTAACCCGCACCATGAAGCTCGACTACACGTTCAGTCTGATCGGCATGACCAGATAGATGAAGCCCCCGCCTTCCCCGCCCGACTCGATCAGGCCTGGGCGCAGCGGGCTGATCAGCTTGAGGACAACCTCGTCCGACTCGGCGCTGTCGAGACCGTCGCGGAAGAACTCGGGGTTGAACCCGATCTCGAGGGGCTCCCCCTTGAACGGCACCGGGAGGCTCTCGCTGGCCTCGCCGACGTCCGGGGTCTGCGCCGAGATCTCCACCGCGCCGTCGCTGAACGCCATCCGCAGCGGCGCGTTCTTCTGGGCGAGGAGGCTGATACGCCGGACCACCTCGAGCATCTCGGGCCCGTTCACGTTCAGCTCGTGCTCGTAGGACTCCGGCAAGAGCTGGCGATAGTTGGGGAAGCGGCCCTCGACGAGCCGGGACGAGATCACGACGTCGCCGAGATTGAAGATCACCTGGTTCTCGAGCGCGGCGATTTCGATCTGCTCCGCGCCGCCGCTCGAGGCCACGCGCGAAAGCTCCTGCAAGGTTCGGGCCGGAACGTTTGCCTCGAGCGAGCCGTCGACCGGCTTCTCGAGCGTGGTCTCCTTGACGCTCAGCCGGTAGGAGTCGGTGGCGACCATCCGCAGCTCCTGCCCGGACGCCGACACGAGCACGCCGGTGAGATGGGGCCGCGTCTCGTCCCTCGACGCCGAGCGCGCTACGCGGCCGATCGTCTCCACGAATGCGTCGGCAGGCACGTGCATCGTGCCGGCATCGCCGGCCTCCGGCAGCTTGGGGAAATCGTCGAGTGGCAGCGTCCGCAGGTGGAACTTCGACGGCCCCGACACCACCTCCACGTCCTGCTCCGAGGCCCGGTGCTCGAGGCAGAGGTCGTCCTGTGGCAGCGAGCGGACGACGTCGAGCAGCAGCCGGCCAGGAAGGACGACCGCTCCGTCACTGTCGGGCGCGGCGTCAACACGAACGCGGATGCCCAGCTCCATGTCGGTGGCCTGGAGCTCGACGGCGCCACCGTCCGCGCGGATCATCACGCCGGCGAGCGTCTGGATTGCGCTGCGTGTGGAGACGCCGCGCACGGCGATGCCGAGCTGATTCAGAAACTGGTCACGTGAAACAGAGAACTTCATCTAAGGAGTGTTGTGGAATTAGGGGCTGTTGAAAGGTGGATAGCTGGCCGAATGCCGCAGAGACAGTGGAAGTTCGGGCCTGAAGCCATGTTGGGCGGCCTGTTGATTCTGTCAGCAGCCCCGGTCGTCATGAGGTCTGGCCCTCGAGGCGGCGCCTTAGTGACTGGACCTTGTCGACAACGGCTTGGTCGCGGGTTAGGTCCGCCTCGATCTTGCGGTGTGCGTGCAGGACCGTGGAGTGGTTGCGTCCGCCGAAGCGGGCGCCGATGGTGGGCAGGCTCTCCTGGGTGAGCTCGCGCGCGAGGTACATGGCGACGTGGCGGGCGAGCGCCACCGCGGGACGGCGATCGTGGGCGAGGAGGGTCTCGCGGGTGACGCCGAACTCGTCCGCAGCGGCCTGCTGAATGGCTTCGAGTGAGCAGCGCGGCGCGGCGCTGGGCGGGTAGAGGGAGGCGAGGACGTGTCGGGCGAGCTCGGGCGTCGGGTCCTCGCCGCGGAGCGATGCGTAGGCGACCACGCGGATGAGCGCGCCCTCCAGGGAACGGACGCTGGCGGTGACGCGGGCCGCGATCTCGGCCAGTGTCTCCTCGCTCACATCGTGGAGGGAGTCGAGGCCGGCGCGCTTGCGCAGGATGGCGAGCCGCACCTCGAGCTCGGGGGCCTGGAGGTCGGCCACGAGGCCGGAGGCGAAGCGTTCGCGCAGGCGATCCTCGAACTCATCGTGGTCGGCTGGAGCGCGATCGCTCGTCAGGACAAGCTGGCGACCGGTCTCGTAGAGGGCGTTGAAGGTGTGGAAGAACTCCTCCTTGGTCTTCAGCTTGTCGGCGAGGAACTGGACGTCGTCGAGAAGAAGAACGTCGGCGCCACGGAAGCGGTCGCGGAAGGCCGCGGTGTCGCCGGAGCGCAGCGAGCGGACGAAGTCGCTCGTGAAGTCCTCCACCGTGGCGTAACGGACGCGCAAGCCGTTGCCATAAACCTGGACGTAGTTGCCTATGGCCTGGAGGAGGTGGGTCTTTCCGAGCCCCGGCGCTCCGTAGATGTAGAGCGGGTTGTACGCGTGTGCAGGCATTTCTGCCACGGCCAGGGCGGCGGCATGGGCCAGGCGGTTGCCGTCGCCGATGACGAACTGTCCAAACGTGTACTTGGGGTTGAGGGTTGAGGCCTCGGGCGCGCTCTGGTTTGCCCGTGTTTGCGGGGCTTTCGCAGACAGCCAGGATTCGTCGACGACCTCCACCGCGGCGGCGGGCCCGAGCACGCGCTCGACGGCGCGGCTGAGGTGCGCGCGGTGGCGCTCCTTGACCCAGGTGCGTATGTGGCTGGGCGCGCGTATGAAGAGGGTGTCGCCGCTGCGGTGCGCTAGCTCGAGCGGCTCGAGCCAGATGTGGAAGGTGAAGTCGGTGACGTCCTCGCGGAGCTCGCGGCGGACTTCATCCCACAGGTTCTCCAGCTCATCGGGCACGGGACAGCGACAGCCCTCCGGGGCAGTTCGTGGCGACTACATGTGGCCTGGGTCCTGTGCCCTTCCCCAGCCGGTCGGACCAAACTCCCCGAGGCCTTGGCGAGGGCGAGTGTATAGCTCGCCTGCCCGCCCGGACTACCCCCGACGGGGGGTCGAAAAAGGGGATGGCGCAAAACGCGGGAAAAGCGATCCGCGCTGCCCGAAACTCGCTCCCGGGGACGCTGCCTATACTTCGCCACTCCCGCGAGTCGAATCTATGAAGCGCACCTACCAGCCCAAGAAACGCAAGCGCGCCCGGACCCACGGGTTCCGTGCCCGCATGCGCACCCGCGCCGGCCGCGCGATGCTCAAGCGGCGCCGCGACAAGGGTCGCGCCCGCTTGACTCCGTAGCCATGGCGTCCCCCGGCGAGGGAGGCGGTACCCGCCGCGGGAAGCGCCGCCGTCTGTCGCGGAGCGCTGAGTTCGATCGCGTGTTCCGGGAGGGCCGCTCGCACGCGAGCCGCTACCTCGTACTGCACGCGTTCCCGCGCCCGGACGCGGGCGAGGAGGAGCCGCGGCTCGGCGTATCGGTCGGCCGCAAGGTCGGCGGCGCCGTGGAGCGCAACCGCGTGAAGCGGCTTCTGCGCGAGGCGTTCTGGGCTTCGTCGGAGGGCCTGCCGGCGGGGCACGACTTCGTGCTCGTCGCGCGCCCCGACGCCGGAGAGCTCGCGCGCGAGCGCGGGGAGTCGGGCATCGAGGACGCCCTCCGCGAGCTGCTCGACAAGGCAGGCCTGCCGGGGAAGGCCGAGTCGTGAGCCCACTGCGAGCGATCGCCATCGCCCCGATCCGGGTCTACCAGCGCGCTATTTCGCCGGCGCTTCCCCGGCGCTGCAAGTACCACCCGAGCTGCTCGGAGTATGCGGTGCAGGCCGTGCGGTCCTACGGCATACTCAGGGGCCTGGTACTCGCCGCCTGGCGGCTCCTGCGCTGCAATCCGTGGAGCCTCGGCGGCGTCGATTTCGTAGAGGACCAGAAGCTTTTCCGCGCGCGCCCGCGCACCCGCTGAGCCAAGACCACCATGTACTTCGCCACCTTCCTGCAGCCGCTCGTCGATCTGAACGACGCGATCCTGAAGTTCTGGCACGACGACGTGGGGCTGTCGTGGGGTGCTTCGATCATCGGCCTCACCGTGGTGATCCGCGCGGCCATCCTGCCGCTCACCTTCCGGCAGGTGCGCTCGATGCAGGCGATGCAGCGCCTGGCGCCGGAGATGAAGCGGATCCAGGAGCGCTACAAGGAGGACAAGCAGCGCCAGCAGCAGGAGCTGATGAAGTTCTACCAGGAGCACGGGGTCAATCCGCTCGGCTCGTGCCTGCCGCTCGTGCTCCAGCTGCCGTTCTTCTTCTCGCTCTTCTACCTGCTGCGCAGCTCGACCTTCAAGGCGGACATCAAGGGGGAGGAGAGCTTCTTCTTCATCCCCAACCTGGCGAAGCCGCTGACGGGTCACCCGGTGGCGCTCGGGGTGATGATCGTGCTGTACGTGGGCACGCAGCTCGCGTCGAGCCTGCTCACCGCGATGAGTGCCGACCCCAACCAGCGCCGGATCATGCTTGCGCTGCCGTTCGTCTTCGTCGTGTTCGTCTTCCGCTTCCAGGCGGGCCTCCTCGTCTACTGGGTGACGACCAACGTGTGGACGATCGGGCAGCAGCTGATCATCAAGCGCTTCCTGCCGCCGCCGGAGCCATTACCGGCGGGAGCCGGGGCGGCCGCCGCCGTCGGAAAGAGCGGCGGAGGCGGGGAAGCGAAGGCTGCAACCGACGGGGAACCGCCGCCGAAGAAGGGTTTCCTCGCGCGGGCGGCGGCTGCGCAGCAGCAGGCCGCGGAGGCGAAGGGGAAGGGGAGCGATAGCGGCAATGGCGCCAAGGGCGGGAACGGTGCCGCCAAGGCTCCGCCGCCCTCTCCACGCAAGAAGAAGAAGCGCTCGGGCCGCCGTCGTTAGCGGGACCAGATGAGTGAGCACGAGCCCAACGAGCTGACGGCCGAGGCGGAGGGGACGACCCTCGGCGAGGCCAAGTGGAACGCCGTCAAGCAGCTCGAGCCTCGCTTCCCCGGCGTGACGGCGGACTGCGTGGAGTTCGAGGTTCTTGACGAAGGCGACGAGGAGGGCGGGGCGCCCGCGCGGGTGCGCGCCGAGTTGGACGAGGAGGCGTTCGAGCGCATTGCCCAGGAGATCCCCGAGGAGCCCGCTGAGCGGGTGCGGGGGGTCGTCGCGCGGGTGGTGCACGCGCTCGGCCTACGGGCGAGCGTGGACATCGACGAGTCCGAGGAAGAGATCCGCGCGACGGTCAACGGCGACGACCTCGGGCTACTGATCGGGCGACACGGGGCGACAATCGACGCGCTCCAGCACCTGGCGATGCGGGCCGCGTTCCACGGCTCTGCGGACCACAAGGCGGTCGTTGTGGACGCGGCGGGCTACCGGGAGCGCCGGGAGGCTGCGCTTAAGCGAGCGGCGGATCGGGCGGTCGAGGACGCGCTGTCGTTCAGCCGCCCGGTGGAGCTCGAGCCGATGGGACCACAGGAGCGCCGCATCGTGCACATGTACCTGCGCGAGCGCACGGACGTGCAGACGCACAGCGAGGGCGACGAGCCGGATAGGCGGCTGGTGGTCACCCCCGTGCGCTCCGGCGACTCATAGGCGAGCGTAAAACGTGAAACGCTGGGCGTTGAGCGCCCAGCGGCGTAAAACGTGAAACGCTGGGCGTTGAGCGCCCCAGCGGCGTAAAACGTGAAACGCATGTCCATCGCCGAGCAGCTCGACTCCCTGGCCGCGCATTACGGGTTGCAGCCAACTAGTGCGGACAGGCTTGCCCGGCTCCTGGATGCGCTCGCCGCCGAGCCGGATCCCCACACGAGCATCAGCGATCCGGCTCTCGCGGTCGACCGGCACATCGCCGACAGCTTGAGCGCGCTCGCCACCGACGCGCTGCGCGCCGCCCAGACCGTGGTTGATATCGGCTCTGGAGCGGGCTTCCCCGGCCTCCCGCTGGCGGTCGCGCTCCCCACCGCCCGTGTCGACCTGATCGAGTCCGCCGCCCGCAAGTGCGCCGTGATCGAGCGGCTGGCTGCGGCCGCGGGACTCGAGAACGCGCGCGCCCTCCCGCTGCGCGCCGAGGAGTGGGCGGCCGGCGAGGGTGCCGCGGCGTACGACGTGGCAACCGCACGCGCGGTTGCCCCCCTCGCCGTTCTCGTGGAATACGCCGCGCCGCTGCTCAACCTCGGAGGCACGCTGATCGCCTGGAAGGGAGCCCGCGATTCGACGGAGGACGTCGCCGGCGCTCAGGCCGCCCAGGTCGTCGGCCTCCGACCAACCGAGGTGCTCCAAGTGGCGCCATTTGCAGGGGCTCGCGATCTCAACCTCCACCTCTACTTGAAGGACAGAGAGACTCCAGGCCGCTTTCCAAGGCGGCCCGGAGTCGCATCCAAGCGCCCGCTCGCGTAAACAGGAATTTCCCTGTTCGGCGCCGAACGTTTACAGGGAGGTGCGGTTTCTGACCGCCTTCATCGCTACCGTCGGCACCAGATGGGCACGATCTACGCAATAGCCAACCAGAAGGGCGGAGTCGGCAAGACCACAACCGCGGTCAACACCGCCGCATGCGTGGCCGAGGCCGGCTACCCGACCTTACTGGTCGACCTGGATCCCCAGTGCAACGCCACGGTGGCGCTGGGTCTGCCGAAGGACTGCGAGCCGTCCGTCTACGACTGCCTGTCGAGCGAACTCACGCTCGCGGACGCGGCGCGGCGGACGGATGTGGACAACCTGTCGATAGTGCCGTCGACACCCGACCTCGCGGGTGCGAACGTCGAGCTGCCGCGCCTGCCCGGCTCCGAGACACGGCTGCGCGAGCGGCTGGGCGATGTGCGAGACCGCTACCTGTTCACCTTCTTCGACTGTCCGCCGTCGCTTGGCCCGCTCACGGTCAACGCGCTGGTGGCGGCCGACCGCGTGATCGTGCCCGTCCAGACCGAGTACTTCGCGCTCGAGGGCCTGGCCGGCCTGCTCGACACGCTGTCGCTCATCCAGCGGGAGCTCAACCCCCGGCTGGCTGTTGCTGGAATGATCCTGACCATGCACGATAGCCGGACCAGACTGGCGCAGGACGTCGAGCGCGAGGTCCGGGAGCACTTCCCGGAACTCGTCTTCGAGACGGTGATTCCGCGTAACGTACGAGTCGGCGAGGCGCCCAGCTTCGGGCTCCCGGTCACCCGGCATGACCCGGCCTGCAGCGGCTCGCTGGCGTATCTGAAGTTGGCGAAGGAGGTGGCCGCACGTGGCTGAGGCAAACGGCAGGACCAGCCAGCGCGGCATGGGCCGCGGCCTGGCTGCGCTCCTGGCGAACGGCGGGAACGGTGGAGACGCCGCGCCGGCCCTGCGCGAGCTCGCGCTCGAACTGATCCGCCCGAACCCCAAGCAGCCGCGCAGCGAGTTCGACGGCGAGAGCCTGCTGGCGCTGTCAGAGTCGATCAAGGCGCGCGGGGTCCTCCAGCCGCTGGTGGTTCGTCCGCTGCCCGGCGGCAGCTACGAGCTGATCGCGGGCGAGCGACGCCTGCGCGCGGCCAAGCTCGCCGGGCTCGAGCAGGTCCCTGCCATCGTGCGCGACACCAAGGACGGCGAGCGACTCGAGCTCGCGCTGATCGAGAACATGGCGCGTGAGGACCTCAACCCGATCGAGGAGGCGCGCGCGTGCGCGACCCTCGTGGACGACCTCGGCGTGACCAAGGAGGAGCTCGGCCGCCGGGTGGGCCGCAGCCGCGTGGCGATCTCGAACGCCGTGCGCCTGCTCGACCTGCCGGACGAGGTGCAGGCCATGATCCAGGCCGGGGAGCTGTCGGCCGGCCACGGCCGGGCGCTTCTCCTCTGCAAGGACCACACCGAACGCCGCAGGCTCGGCCGGGAGGCGCGTGACCGCGACTGGTCGGTACGCGAGACCGAGCGCCACGCCAAGGAGGCGCAGGGCAAGGGCAGCGAGCCGCGTGCCAGCGGGCGGCAGGTGGTCATCCATCCCGACCTCGCCGACCTGATCGCGAAGGCCGAGGACGCACTCAGCGCGGCCCTCGGGCGCGAGGTGAAGGTGACGTCGAAGGGTGGGCGCTGCAGGGTGGAGTTCCAGCTCGACGACGCCCGCGAAGCGGTGGAGCTGGCGGCCCGGATCGGCGGCCGCGAGCAGAGCCGCGCCGCGTAGCGCCGCCCGGAGCCGCGCCACAGCTGACCGCTACAATCGGCCGTCGGAACGGGCGATTAGCTCAGTCGGTTAGAGCGCTTCTCTGATAAGGAAGAGGTCCCAGGTTCGAGTCCTGGATCGCCCACTGGAAAGCCCGCTCCCAAGCGGGTTTTCTGCTGGGAGGAGTCCGGCAGCTCCGCCTTCTTGGACTCGAACTCGTCGTCGGTGAGCACACCGGAGACGCGCAGCTCATCGAGCTTCTTCAACCGGTCGAGCGGATCCGGCGCACCCGGCGCGGCGCTCGACACGGCGGCCATCGGGTCGCCGACGCTGGTGATGGTCTCCGCCTTCTCACCGAACATCGAGCGGATCTGCTGGCGCCCCTGCTCGTCATTGACCACCGCATAGGCCCAGCTCTCGTGGTCGCTCGGGTCGTACCAGACGGCGTAGCGGTCTCCGGAGCGCGGGATCTCCGCGCGGCTTACCGTGCTCGTCTTGCTTGCTTCGAAAGGAGGCGTGCCGTCGAGCGGCTCGATGCGGAAGTCCATTCGCACGCGGAGGTTCAGCTCGTTGATCGTCACCCCGGTGTCGTGGACGGAGAGCACCACTCCCGATCGCACGGGATCCGGTCTCGAACAGGTTCTTCGCCTTCTCTTTCTTCCCTCGGCCGAAGGCCATGAGGTCCTCCTGACTGGGTGGGGGTGGCGCGAGTCGGCGCGAGCCTAACCCACCCCGGTGGAGCCGCGAAAGGCTGGCGGCTCAAGGATGCCTGCGCATCGCAAGCCGTCCAGGCGCGCTGCGCCGCTATTTTGTGTCCGGTGCACCCCGCGCACCACCCGCGGGGTTTTTTCGTCCCTGGAGGCCGGTCCGTGGAAGGCGAGTGAGTAGGTGGACGTAGGACGGCTCATGCTCATCGCGGGCGCCCTGCTCGCCGTCGGATTGGCCGCCTCGCTCGCGGCGCCGCGGCTGCGCGTGCCCGGGCTCGTCCTCTTCCTCGGCATCGGGATGGCCATCGGGTCGGAGGGCCTCGGCTGGATCGATTTCGCGAACTACGATCTCGCGCGCTCGATCGGCATCCTCGCCCTCTCGCTGATCTTGTTCGAGGGCGGCCTGGCCGCGGGCTTCGCCGAGATCCGCCCGGTGCTGTGGAGCGCCATCAGCCTGGCGACCCTCGGCACGCTCGTCACCGCGCTCGTCGGGGGCTTCGTGGCGGCGTGGCTGTTCGGCTTCTCGACGCTCGACGGCCTGCTCGTCGGCTCGATCATCGCCTCCACCGACGGTGCAGCGATCTTCGCGGTGCTGCGCGGGTCCACGCTCAGGCGCCGGCTGGCGCGAACGCTCGAGGGCGAGGCCGGCCTCAACGACCCGGTGGCCGTGCTGCTCGTGCTCGGCTTCATGGACTGGATCGAGAAGCCGGACTACGGCGTGGGCAACATGCTCCTGCTGTTCATCCGCGAGCTGGGCATCGGTCTCGCCGTGGGCCTGGTGGTGGGCTGGGTGGCGTCGCGAGGCCTCCAGCGCACCCGGCTCGCGTCCACCGGCCTGTATCCGGTGGCGTCGCTCGCCACCGCCGCGCTCGCCTACGGCTTGGCCGACGTGGCCCACGGCTCGGGATTTCTCGCCGTCTACCTGGCGGGTCTCTGGCTCGGCTCCACCCCGATCCCGGCCAAGCGCACCATCACCGCCTTCCACGACGGCCTCGCCTGGCTCGCCCAGCTCGCGATGTTCCTCACCCTCGGCCTGCTCGTCTTCCCCTCGCAGCTCGGTGACGTGGCGGTGGAGGGCACCGTGCTCGCAATCGTGGTGGCGGTGGTGGCGCGGCCGCTCGGCGCCACGGTCTCGACCCTGTTCGCGACCTACGAGGGACGCGAGCGCCTGATCCTCGGCTGGGCGGGACTGCGCGGCGCGGTGCCGGTGGTGCTCGCCACCTTCCCGGTGATCCGCGGCATCCCGGACAGCGTCAAGTTCTTCGACATCGTCTTCTTCGCGGTCGTCCTGTCCACGCTCCTGCAGGGCACGACGTTCGAGCCGCTCGCGCGCCTTCTCAAGGTCACTTCGGCGGTGGCCGCGCTACCTCGCCCGCTTGCCGAGACCGGCACGATCCGGCGACTCGGCGCGGAGGTTGCCGAGTACCCGGTGGGGCCACCAGGACGCGATCGTAGGCCTCCGGGTGCGGGAGCTGGGAATGCCGCGCGACGCCCTGCTCAACGTGATCGTGCGCGGTGAGCAGGCGATCCCGCCAAGAGGCTCGACGCGCATCGAGGCGGGCGACCGGCTCCACGTGCTCGTGAGACAGGAGGCCGCGATCGACTTCACCCGCCTGCTCGAGCGCTGGCGCACCGGGCCGATCGGGAGACAGCGCCGGCAGCGCCGGCCGATCACCGGCACGAAGCCCGTCCACACCACCCGTCCGTGGGCGCAGCGCTCGGACCACGGTGACCCGAGCCACCCATCGCAGCCTCGGCGGGGTGAAGGTGATCGACCAGCTCCGCACCCGCCGCGACGGCGAGCCCGGCGCGCTCGTGCTGCTGGAGGACGGCCGCTACGGAGTGAGCGGCAACGCGGTGACGGTCGGCGGTCCTCGCGAGGTACAGGACACGGCGCGACGCAAGATCCGCCAGGCCGCCACCGACGGCGAGCGTGCATGGTGGCGTGAGGTGGTAGGTGCGCTGGCCGCCCCGGAGGACTAGATTCTGCAGCCAACAGGCGAGTGCCGAAAGCCCCCAGGCAGCAGCGGGGGCTTTCGCCGTTCTAGGCGTCGCCGATGGCGGTGCGCACGCGCTCCAGGGCGTGCCGGATGAGACGCGACACGTGCATCTGAGAGACGCCGATGCGCTCCGCGATCTCGGATTGCGTCATGTCCTCGACGAAGCGCAGGTGCAGCACGAGCCGGTCGCGCTCCGGCAGCGCGCGCAGCTCCGGCGCGAGCGTCGCGGAGAACTCCGCCAGCTCGTAGCCCGGGTCCTCCTCGCCGAGGCGATCGAGGAACTCGCCGGCGTCCGCGTCCTCGCCCTCGCCGTTCGAGCGCGGCGCCTCGAGCGACACGCTGTCATACGCGGTGGCGGCCTCCATCGCCTCGAGCACTTCCTCGTGCGTCAGCTCTGTGAGCTCGGCGAGCTCGGCAGGCGAGGGGGAGCGCCCGAGCGCGCGCGACAGCTCGGTGATGGCCTTGTTCACCTCGAGCGCGCGCTCCTGCATCCCGCGCGGCACGTGTACGGCCCAGCCGACGTCACGGAAGTAGCGCTTGAGCTCCCCGAGGATCGTCGGAACCGCAAAGCTCGAGAAAGCGATGCCGCGGCTCGGGTCGAAGCGGTCGATCGCCTTGACCAGGCCCATGCTTGCAACCTGAAGGAGATCGTCGAGCGGCTCTTCCTGCCGTTCGTAGCGGCGAGCGAGCTGGCGGGCCAGCGGCAGGAAACGCTCCACAAGCGCGGTGCGCGCGGCCTGGTCGCCGGTCTCCTGATAGTGCTCAAGCAGGCGGAGGTCCTCGCGAATCCGGTCCGCGCTGCCGCGGCGGGCGCCGCGCGCACTACGATCCTTCATGGCCCGAGCCTCGACCTGCGGCTGACTGATGACTCGCTGAGAGATATGTGCGCCCCTCTGGATAAACAGAACCTGGAAACTGCGAGCGCCAGGTCTCTGGGGCGCGAGGCGGGGCGGCGTGCTTCTGGGCCGTTCCCGGGGATCAAAATAGCACCCCAACTGGGGGGCGGCGATGAGTGATGCGACCAACGCCAAGGGGCTCAAGGTTCTCGTCGCGGACGAGGATCACGAAGCGCTGGACAGCGTCGCCGAGCTGCTGGGCGGGCTCGGCCACGAGGTGTGTGCGCGGGCGATCGGCGTCAGCGAGGTCTCGCACCAGATCGACGAGGACGAGCCCGACGTCGCGCTGGTCAAACTCCACGACGACGACGAGCACGCGCTCGAGCTGATCGACGAGATCACGGACGAGGCCGCCTGTCCGGTGATCGCCTTGATGGAGGTCCCGCAGACCGAGTTCATCAGCCGCGCGGCGGAGCGCGGCATCTACGCGTACGTCCAGCCGGTGACCGCGGAGACGGTGCAGGGCGCGCTCGAGATTGCGCTGCGCCGACACGGGGAGGCGGTGCGGCTGAGCGGCGAGGTGGAGCAGCTCGAGGGCGCGATCCAGCGACGCGCGGTGATCGAGCGGGCGAAGGGGATCCTGATGGAGCGCCACTCACTCGACGACCGTGAGGCGTTCGAGCTGCTGCGCTCACACGCGCGCGCGAACAACCGCAAGCTCGTGGATGTGGCGCGCGCCGTGGTCGACGGGCACCTGCTGCTCCCGCGCGAGTAGCGGCGCGCCTGGTCAGCCGAGCGGCGTCTCGCGGAGCCGCTGCCGCAGCTCCTCCACCGACTCGAACACGGCGCACGCCCCCGCCTCCCGGAGCTCCGCCTCGGCGAACCCGCCGGTCACAACAGCGATCGTCTCGACGCCCGCCGCCGCGGCCGCCTTCACGTCCCACGGGGTGTCGCCCACCATCACAGCCTCGTCACCGCCCGCCTTCGTCTTCGCCGCCTCCACGAGGTCCGGCTGGGGCTTCGTCGCCTCCACGTCGGCGGATGTGGTCCAGCCGTCGGCGAGGTCGCGCGCGTCGAGCAGGTCGAGGTAATGCTCCACCTCGTCCTCCTTGGCAGAGGACGCGAGCACTACCGTGTGACCGCTGTCCTTGAGGTCTACGATCAGTTGCCGCGCGCCCTCCATCGGCTCCACCTCCTCGATGAGCGCGAGATAGAGCGCCTTCTCGGCCGTGCGGATGTCGTCGCCTTTCTCGTCCTCGATGCGGTCGCCCGCAAGCGCGGCCACCATCTGATCGCCGCCCATCCCGATGTGGCGGTGGATGCGCCAGATGGGCAGGACGACGCCGTGCTGGCGGAACGCGCGGTACCACGCGATGGCGTGGTGGTAGTTGGTGTCGACGAGCGTGCCGTCGATGTCGAGGATCGCCGCTGGGGGCATCAGGCCACCTTTTCGAGAGCAGGGGAGCGGACGTCGTGGGCGATGAGGTCTAGCACCGCTTCCTCGACGGCGCCCTGGAGCGAGGCGTTGTCCGCCTCCACGTCGCCCACGAACGAGGGCAGCACGCCCGCCGATCGTCAGGCCGCCCTGGAAGCGGTCGAACACGCGCGGGTCGATGTAGGAGGCGCGGCACACCGCAGGGGTGTTGCCGAGGTAGCGCGCCACCTCCTTGATGGCGCGCCTGATCGCTCGCTTGCGCGCGCTCTCCGTCTGGCGAGCCTGGCCGGACACGGCCAGCGCCACCGCCGCGAGCACCGTCGCGTTCCAGGTGCGGAAGTCCTTGGCCGAGAAGTCGCCGCCCGTGACCTCCTTCACGTAGTCGTTGATGTCGGGGGACTTGATGTCCCGCCAGCGGCGGCCGTCCTGGTACGCGAGCAGCTCGTCGCCTCCGCCGCGGCGGCGCTTGAGCTCGCGCACCACCTTGAGCACGTCGGGATCCACCAGCGACTGCACGCGCCGCTGGCCGCTCTTCGCCGGGTAGTCGAAGGTGATCGCGCCCGAGCGCTCCACTGTCACGTGGTCCTTGCGCATCGTGGCGAGCCCGTAGCTCTCGTTCTCCACGGCGTAGTCCTCGCCGCCCACGCGGAAAAAGCCGCGGTCGAGCAACCGGACGGCGCAGGCCAGCACGCGCTCGCGGCGCATGCTCCGCTTGCGCAGGTCCTTCGCCACGCGGCGGCGCATCTCGGGGAGAGCGCGCGCGAAGTCGATCATCTCGTCGAACTTCTCCTGGTCGCGCCTGGTGCGCCACTGCTCGTGGTACAGGTACTGCTTGCGGCCGGCGGCGTCCAGGCCGGTGGCCTGCAGGTGGCCGCGAGGGTGGGGGCAGATCCACACGTCCTCCCAGGCGGGCGGGATGCGCAGCGCGTCGATGCGCTCGAGGTCCTCCGCGGCGGTGACCTTGCGCCCCTCGTCGTCGAGGTACTCGAAGCCCTTGCCGCGCCCGCGGCGGCGGATCCCTGGTCCGGAGCAGTCGACTTTACGCAGACGTGGCATGGGACCCGAATCATTCCCCCGCATCGCGCGAGGAAACCCTCTTTGGCCCAGGAACGCGGCGGCGTATCCTTGGCGCGATGCCGAGCCCGCTCGACGGTTTAGCCGCAGCGCAGCGCGAGGCCGTGTCGCACCCGGGCGGGCCGCTGCTCGTGCTCGGCGGGGCGGGCACCGGCAAGACGCGCGTGCTCACGCGCCGCTTCGCCTGGCTGGTGGAGGAGGGCACGCCCGCCGATGGCGTGCTGGCGCTCGTGTTCTCGCCCGCCGCCGCGGCGGAGATGCGCGAGCGCGTGGAAGACCTCACGGGCGCCGCCGGGCTCGACCTCTGGGTGGAGACGTTCCACTCCTTCTCCACACGCCTGCTCCAGGACGAGGCGCTCGAGGCGGGGCTCGACCCGTTCTTCTCTCCCGTCACGCCGGCCGACCGGCTCGCGCTGATGCTCGACCGGATCGAGGACCTCACGCTGCGTCGCCACGAGATCCGCGGCAACCCGGCGCCGCTGCTGGCGAGCTTCATCGCGCGCATCGACCGCCTGAAGGACGAGATGGTGGGCGCGGACGAGTACGGCGCCTGGGCGCGCAAGCTGATGGAGCGCTGCCGCGACGGCGACGACGCCGGGCGCGTGCACGCCGAGCGCGAGCTCGAGTTCGCCCAGGTGTACGCGGACCACGACCGCCTGCTCGCCGAGTCCGGCTCGCTCGACTTCGGCGATCTCGTGCTGCATGCGTTCCGGCTGCTGCACGAAAAGCCGCACGTGCGCACGCGCGTGGCGGAGCGCCTCAGCATGTGCTCGTGGACGAGTACCAGGAAGTGAACTTCGCCCAGGGTGCGTTGCTGAGAATGCTCGCGCAGGAGCACCGCAACATCACGGTGGCCGGCGACGACGACCAGGCGATCCACCGCTTACCGCTCAGCGTCGCGCAAGAACCTGCTCGATTTCGAACGCGAGTACGAAGACTGCAGGTGCGTGCGCCTCGAGCAGAGCCACCGCTCCGGCAAGCCGATCCTGGAGGCCGCCGGCGCGGTGGTGGCGGGCGGGGGCGAGCGGATCGAAAAGCGCCTGCGTGGAGGCCGCGGCGGTTCGGTGGCGTTCTGGCGCTGCCGCTCCGAGCGAGCGCAGGCGCAGGCGATCGCCGCCGAGTGCGAACGGCTCGTGAGCCAGGAGGGCGTGCCGCCCGAGGAGGTGTGCGTGCTCGTGCGCTCGGTGCGCGACGAGGGGCAGACGATCGCCGCCGCCCTGGAGGAGCGGGCGGTGCCGTTCCGGCTCACCGGCGGCGCCGCGTACTTCCAGCGCACCGAGGTGCGCGATGTGCTCGCGTGGCTGCGGCTGCTGGCCGACCCAGCGGACTCGGGCGCCGTGGTCCGTGCCCTGTCGAGGCCGCCGATCGAGCTGCGTTCGGTGGACATCGCGCGGCTCACTCAGCATGCCCGCCGCCGCCGGCTCGACATGGTGGCCGGCGTGGTGGCCGCCTGCGACGGTCCCCAGCTCTCGCCCGAGGGGCGCGACCGCGCCCAGGCCTTCCTGCGTCTCTACCGCTCGGCGTCGGCCGCGTTCGCGGAGATGCGGCCGGACCAGTTCGTGCACCGGCTGATCGAGCGCATCGGCTTGCGCCGCCAGCAGGTGTTCGCCGCGCACGCCGACACGGTGGAGCGGCTCGTGAACATCGCCAAGCTCAGCGAGCTGGCGAGCGCGTACATGCGTCGCCAGCCGGACGCCACCCCGCGCGACTTCGTGCGCTACGTGGCCGCGATGGCGGAGGCGGGACTGCGCGAGGAGGAGGCGGCGCCGGAGGATCTGCCGCCAGCGGTGCAGGTGATGGGCATGCGCTTCGCCAAGGGGCACGAGTTCGACCACGTGCTGGTGGCCGGGCTGAACGCGGGGCGGATGCCGGGAACCACGCGCCGGGGGTCAGGCGATGGCGTGCCCTCGGAGCTGCTCAAGGAGGAGCTGCCGGGCGACGGCCGTGGCGCGCACGAAGACGAGATGCGGCGGCTCCTGCACGTGGCCATGACCCGCGCGCGCAAGGGCCTCGTGCTCGCGTGGCCGGAGGGCGGCGAGCGCTCCCGGCCCTCGCCGTTCTACGAGGAGGCGCGCGCGGCGCTGCGCGCGGGGGAGGAGCTGCGCGAGGAGGAACTGTTCGGTCCGGCCGAGGGGTTGCACTCCACGTTCCGGATGCTGCGCGACGAGCTGCTCGACTCGGTGTCCAGCGTGGGCGCGCGGCTCAGCGAGATGCGGCTCGACACCTACCTCGACGTGTCCCAGTCGGTGGTGCGCTACCTCGAGCTGCTCAAGGTGGCGGCGTTGATCGAGCGTGAGCGGGACGGGCAGTCGCTCGCGCAGGCGCTGCCGGAGGTGAACGAGCTGCTGCTCCAGGAGGTCACGCCGGTGGAGCGCGAGCTGTTCCTCTCCTCGGCGCTGGACGACTACCTGGCGGACACCGAGCGCGACGAGCGCCGCCGCGCCGAGGCGATCTCGGGCGGTGGCGACCAGTCGCTCGAGACCTTCATCCCGCGCCGTGGCGACGGGCTGATGCTGTCGGCCTCGGACATCGAGACCTATCGCCTCTGCCCGCTCAAGTACAAGTTCGCGCGCGTCTTCCGTATCCCGCAGGAGCCGACGATCAACCAGCGCTTCGGCATCGTGGTGCACCAGGTGCTCGAGCGCTTCCACCAGGCCGGCGGCGGCTCGCTCGACGACCTCATGCACCTGTTCGAGGCGAGCTGGCGCCGCAGCGGCTTCGGCGACTCCAACGACGAGCTGCAGTTCCGCGAGAAGGCGGTTGAGGCGCTCAGGCGCTACTGGGAGCTCGACCTCTCGCGCGACTCGGAGCCGGTGTGGTTCGAGCGCAGCTTCGCCTTCAAGCTCGGGCCGCACCTCCTGCGCGGGCGCGTGGACCGTGTGGACCGCCATCCCGACGGCCGCTACGAGCTGATCGACTACAAGACCGGCAAGCCGAAGACCGCCGAGGACCTCAGCGAGGACATCCAGCTCTCGCTCTACCAGATGGGCGCTCGCGAGTCCTGGGACCTGCTCACGGCGGCGCAGAGCTACTACTACGTGCTCGACAACGAGAAGGTGCCGGTGGAGCACTCGGAGGAGGAGCTCGAGCGCGTGCGCGGCACCGTGGGCACGATCGCCGAGGGCATCCTGGCTCAGGACTTTGAGCCCACGCCGTCGCCGGAGATCTGCGCGTTCTGCGACTACCGCATCATCTGCCCCGCGGCCGAGAAATAGGGCTCTAGCTCAGCCAGTCCGGTGGGGGAGTGGCGCCGCCGCCCGGGGAGGAGTCGTCGCCGTCCTCGCGGGCGAAGCGGCTGGGGCCCTCGCGGCGCGGCTCGTCCGGGGCCGGGCCGGCGGGCGGAGGCGGTGGGGACTCCTGCGCGGGCTGCTGCGCGCGCACCGCGTCGTCGAGCACCGGCTGCTCCAGCGTGTTGGCCAGCTCGCGCGCCCCGCGTGCGAACTCTGCAGACCAGCGCTTGGCGGTGGCATAGGCGTCGAGCAGCGCGGCGTTCTGGGCGCGCAGCGCGTCCACCCGCTTCTGGAGAGCACCCTGCGCCTCCTGGAGGGCCTCGTGACGCTCGGTCTCCGAGGCCAGCCGCGCGCGCAGGTCGCGCTCGGTGGTGGCGTGGTGCTCGCGCTCAAGCTCGAAGTCGTGGCGCATCTTCTCCACCGTGGCGTGGGCCTCGCCCACGCGCCGTTCGGCTGACTCGAGGTCGGCCTGCTGCGGAGCGCTCTCCGCCATCCGCGCCGCCTGCTCGCGCGCGCTCGCCAGCTCGGTCTGCAGCTGCTGCAGCTCCTCGCGCAGCTTCTCCTCGCCCGTGAGCTGCTGGCGCAGCTCCGCCACCGAGCGCGCATGGTTCGAGCGCTCCGCGTCGAGGGCGGCGTTGGCGGCGTCCAGCTCCGCCTGCGCGGTGGCCAGCTCGAGGCTGAGGTCGGGAACCGGCGGAGGCGCGGGCGCCTCAGGCGCCGGAGTGGCGAACGTGTCGTGGCTCAGAGGCGTGGCGGGCTGTGCGGGCGCCACCACCGGGGGAGCCGGCGCGGGCGTCGGGAAGCTCGAGCCGCCGGTGTCGCTCGGCGGGAGCGGGAGCTTCTGCACCAGCCCCGTGATCAGGTTCTCCGCGGCAACCGCGGCGTGCACCTCGAGGTGCGTCATGAAGGCGATGTCCGTGAGCGCGAGTGAGTCGGAGGGATCTGCCATCGCCACGAGCAGGCCACCGTCGGCCTCGAAGCTCACCGGCACGGCGTGGTAGCGGCGGGCGGCGGCCGGGGGCAGCAGGTTGGCGGCGGCGGGGTCCACCTCGAACTCGCTGAGGTCGATGTGGTTGAGCCCGTAGCGGGCCGCGAGCGCGCGGGCCAGCTGGTCCTCGGTGAGCCGCCCCTCGCGGACGAGCACGTGGCCGACGGTCTCGCCGGCCGAGCGCGCCGTCTCCACCGCCGCCTCCACGTGGGCCGCCTCCGCCAGGCCCAGTTCGATGATCATGTCGCTAAGAAAGACCGGCGCCCCCTCGCGGGGCTGGTAGGGCGTCACGCCGCGGCGCGGCTCGACGGTCATCATCCGGCCGCCCCCACGGGCTCAGCGCCGAGCGCGTCCTCGGCGCGCTCGAGTGCAGCCACGGCGGAGTCGGCATCGCCCAGGCGTTCGATGCCGCAGATCAGGCTCACCTCTTCCGGCCGCTGGGACATCACGCGCTCGAACGACGCCTCGAGGCGGGAGCGGAACGCCTCGGCGCCCTCGATGCCCTTGCAGCCCACGAGGATCACGCCGAACACGTCGCCACCCACGCGCCCCGCGATGTCGCTGCGGCGCACCGCGCGGGCGATCACCTCGGCGGTGTTCTTGAGCAGAAGGTCGGCCACGGCGTCGCCGCTGCGTACGCGCGCCGCCTCCACGCCCACGGGCTTCAGCGCCAGCACGTACGACTCGGTGATGCCGCGCTCGGTGAGGTGCCACTCACGGTCGAGCAGCTCGACGAAGCTCTCGCGCAGCGGCATGCCGGTGAGCGGGTCGCCGCTCAGGTCGCGCTGGAGCTGGGACAGGCGGCGCAGCTCGCCCTCCCGCGTCACGTGCTCCCACTCGTATCCGATCAGCCGCGCGGCGATCGTCAGCACGGCGAGGTGGCTCTTGCCGTAGCGGTCGCGCTGGGTGCTCATCGCGCACACGCTGCCCACGCGCGTGCCGTCCGCCAGCTCCACGGGCGCCGCCACGTAGCTCTCCACGCCGGCGGACGCCCGCAGCTCGAGCTCGCCGTACACGTCGTCCTTTGACGCGCGGCCGGTCAGCGCGGGCGCGCTGTCGTTCGCCATGTGGATGCAGAAGGACTCGCGCAACGGCAGGCGCGCCCCCGCGGCCAGGGCCTCCACGCCCTCGCCGCGCGCGTCGAGCACGCGGTACTCGTCGGTGTTGTAGTTGAGCTCGCCGAAGATCACGCGACCGTCGGGCAGCTGGTGCTCGAGCAGCGTGAGCACCGAGCGCACGGCATCGCCGAGACTCGCGAATCGGTCCGCGCAAAGCCGGGCCAGCTCCGACACGACGGCGTCGGCCATACCTATCTTTCGGTTGTCCCGAGCCCCGACTTGAGCGCGGGACGTGGTCTATTCGTCCGGTCGTTGCTGGCGCAGGAAGCGCTGAAAATCGCGGGCGATGGCGTCCGCGGACGGCAGGTCCTCGCCGAAGGGCTGCACCTCGTCCACCTCGTCCATCGTCTCCTCGAGCTTCTCCACGAACGCCTTCACGTCCGGGTCGCTCGCCACGGCGGCGTTCACCTGCCGCTCGTAGTCCTCGCGTGGCCTCCTCGAGCGCGCTGCCGTCCACGGCCACGCCGGCGATTCCCTCGAAGCGTCGCACGAGCGCCAGCGCCGCCTTGGGGTTGGGCGCGGCGGCCACGTAATGCGGCACGGCCGCCCACAGGCTGGCCGACGGGATGCTCGCTCGCTGGCAGGCGTCGTGGAGCACGCCGACGATGCCCGTGGGCCCCTCGTAGGTGGTGCGCTCGAGGCCCAGCCGGTCGATCAGTCCCTGATCGGAGGCCAGCCCGGACACGTTCACGGCGCGCGAGTGCGGCACGTCCGCGAGCAGCGCGCCGAGGGTGAGCACGAGCTTCACGCCCAGCTCGGAGGCAGCCTCGGCGATCGCGCGTAGTGAAGGTGCGCCAGCGCAGCGACGGCTCCACTCCCTGGAGGAACACGAGGTCGCGGTCGGCGGCCGGGATGTGCGCGGCCGTGATCACGGTGGCCGGCCAGTCGATGGCGCGGGCGCGCCCCTCGGTGAGCCGGACCGTGGGCCGCACGGCCGTGAAATCGAAGAACTCCTCCGGGTCCACGCGCGCGACCTCGACGGCGTCGAAGCTCTCGACGAGGAATCCCACCGCGGCCGTGGCCGACTCACCAGCGTCGTTCCAGCCCTTGAACGCGGCCACGAGCACCGGGTCTCGCAGCTCAGGCTTATTGGTCCAGATCAGGGACTCCATCCGCATTCACCGTAGCGGAGCGGCCTGAGACCGGGCGAGCGTCCGACCGGCGGCGCAGTATTGGCGGCTGTGGAAGCGAGCGTTCGCACGTCCATTGCGGAGCTGCGCGCGGGAACAGAGGTCGACGGCGTGTTCGCCTGCACGCGCAAGGAGCGCTTGACGGCGCGCAACGGCAGCGGCTACCTGTCGATCGAGCTGCGCGACCGCACCGGCACGATCGCCGCGCGAGCCTTCCGGGAGGCCGACTTCCTGGCCGGCCAGTTCGAGCGCGGCGACCTGGTGTGGGTGAGCGGCCGGGTGGAGCGTTTCCGCGGCGAACTGCAGCTCGAGCTGAGGGAGATCCGCCGCGCCGACGCCTCCGGACTCGACCCGGCGGACTTCCTGCCGAGCGCCTACCGTGACCTCGACGAGCTCGACGGCTTCCTCGAGCACCTCGCGCGCGAGGTGTACGACGGGGACTACCGGCGGCTCCTGGGGGCTCTGCTCGGCGACGCCTCGCTGCGTGCGGACCTGCGCGGCTACCCATGCACGCGCGGCGGCCACCACGCGTACCTCGGCGGGCTGCTCGAGCACACGGTGGCGGTGGCCACGCTCGCGCAGGAGACGTGCGTGCTGCACCCGCGGCTCAACCCGGACCTGCTCATCACGGCGGCGATCGTGCATGACATCGGCAAGACGCGCGAGTTCAACCTGGGAGCCGAGATCACGCTCAGCGATGAGGGGCGGCTCGTGGGCCACGTGGTGCTTGGGCGAGCGGATGGTGGCCGCGCGCGCCGCGGCGCTCGACGGCGGCTTTCCGCCGGACAAGCTCCTCGCGCTCTCGCATTGCATCCTCACCCACCACGGGCCGGACGGCGTGCCGTCGCGGCGCTTCGGGTCGCCGGAGGCGCTGGCGCTCTACCGGCTGAACGCGCTCGACGCCGGGGTGAAGGGCGCGCTCGAGCAGGGGCTGGCGGCATGAACGTGCGGAGCGCGGAGCCGCGCGACTTCGACGCCGTCACGCTCCTGCTCGAGGAGCTCGGCCGCGCCGCCGTCACCGACGGCACGCGCGACCGCTGCCGCGAGATCTACGCGTCTCAGGTGTCGGATCCGGGCTGCGACCACCTCGTGGCGGAGGGCGACGAGGGCGAGATCGTCGGCTTCTGCTCGCTCCATTTCCGCAACCGCCTCAACCATTCGACCCCTCAGGCCTGGGTGCCCGACCTGATCGTGTCCGAGTCGCTACGCGGCTCCGGGATCGGCAACCAGCTGCTCGAGCACGCGGAGCGCCGCGCGATCGAGCGCGGCTGCTGGGAGATCACGCTCGAGTCCGCCCACCACCGCCGCGAGGCCCACCGCTTCTACGCGAGCTTCGGCATGCGCGACGCCGGCCTCTTCTTCCGCAAGCTGCTCGGCTGACGCCGTCTAGATTTCGCGGCGGAGTGGCATGGGCCTGGTGGCCCATCCGGTCTTCAAAACCGGCAGGGCGGAGCAGCCCTCCGCTTGGAAGGTTCGATTCCTTCGCCGCTCCGTTGAGCGCGCCCGTACGATGGACGCGTGAGGAGGGGACTCGTTGCCGCACTCGCCTTGGGACTGGTCGGAATGCTCGGTGCGCCCGTCGCCGGTGCGCGTGACCCCGGCCGCTGGGTGGAGACGGGCAGCGCGCGCTTTCCGGTGACCTACAACCAGGGGATCACGGTCGACCCGCGTCACGACCTGTTCTTCGATGGCACGCTGCTCACGTTCAACGGCCTCTTCAGAACGGACGCGCGTCTCAAGCAGTTGGCCGGTGTCTCGCCGGCGATTCCGGCGGACGTGACGAGCCGCGACGGCTACAACCACATGGGCGACCTGAGCTGGAACCCGGCCGAAGGTGGCCGGCTCTTGTTGCCGCTCGAGTGCTTCACCCCCGGCGGCCCGAACGGGGGCAACACATGCGGAACCGGGGCGTTCGCCGTCGCAGACCCGACGACGCTCGAGTGGCGCTACTACGTCAGGCTCGACCCTGCCGACATTCCCAAGGCAATGTGGGTGGAGACCTCACCGGACAGCAGGCTCCTGTGGACCTCCGCGGGGCGTGACCTGCTCGCGTACAGCTCTGCGGACGTCAATCCCTCCGCGGCCGCACCAGGCGGGGCGCTGCTCAAGCCAGTGGTTCGCCTGGCCGGTGCCGCGCCGCCAAACGGGATCACCGGAGCCGCTTTCGTCGGCGCGCGACTCTTCCTCGCCAGCAACATCGACAACCGGAAGCTTCAGATCTGGTCCGTGGACACCGCCACGGGCCAGCGCCGGCTGGAGATCGAGCGCGCCTACCGAGGCGAGCCGGAGGGGCTGGCGACGTTCGCGGGCCTCGGGGGCAGCCTGCACGCGATGATCCTCCCGGCGTTCGGCGTGCCGAATCCCACGTTCGGGGGTAGCCACGGCGCCCTGGTGCAGTTCGCACCGGCGGGGACGATTCGGCTGAGGCTGGCCGTCACACCAGGACAAGCGCGCGCGGGAGTGATTGCGCGCTTCCGCTTCCGCGCGAGCTTCGACGCCCTCGGCAGAAGGGGTCCGGTGGGCGCGGCGACGGTCGTATTTGCAAGACACAGAGTGACCACCGATGCGCATGGCCGCGCTTCGCTCCGCGTGAAGCTGCCGCAGGCCGGCCGCTTCACCGTGCGAGCCACAAAGCCGGGATTCAAGGCTGGCCGCGCGCAGGTGTTCGCTCGCCCCAGCCGCCCTCGGATCCCCTTCGTCGGCTGACCCTAGTCCGAGATCTGACCTCGTACAAGGATCCCCGTAACGGGGCGGGCTCTTAGGAGACCTTCACCCCAGTTGCTCAAAAATGGTTCCGCGCCTAGGGTGGCCCGAGGCCGCTGTCGCGGATCTGGCAAAGCGCGCGGCGCGGACGGTACTCGCACAAAGGATGGACTCGATGGCCCGGCGGTTCTCGCTGTTGCTGGTGGTCTTGGCAGGTTCGCTTACGCTGGTCTCGCCCGCGATGGCGACCAGGTATTGGGCGGCCCCTGGCCCGATCGGGGTCGGCAACTGCACGTCAGCCGCGACGGCGTGCCGGCTCTCGGACGCAAACACAGCGGCCAACGCCAACGGCGACGAGATCGTCCTCACGCCGGGCACCTACACGGTGGCGTCGCAGCTGAGCAACTCGCACCAGATCTCGATCCACGGCGAGGACGGACAGCCGCGGCCGGTGATCCAGGGCAGCACGTCCACTCTCAATGTCCTCTACCTCACCGGAGGCGCGTCGCTCCGCGACCTCGAGATCGACCAGGCCGGGACGACGCCAGCCGGTGTGCTCGAGCTCGCCGGCACCGGCACGCTGGATCACGTAATCCTCAAGGCCACCGGCGCACACACCTTCGCGGCGCTCCTCGTGGATCCCGCGAGCTCGTACACCGTGCGCAACTCGGTCGCGCTCATCTCGTCCGGCCCCGGGGTGAGTGCGGCGGCCATCTGGACGGACAGCCCGCTGAACCTCGTGGACGTGACGGCGATCGGCACGGGCCAGTTCTCCAAGGGGCTGGCCATGCAGAACATCGACGACACGACAGTCCTGACGGTCAACGCCAAGAATCTGATCGTTCGCGGGGAGCAGTACGACATCTTCCAGTTTGCGGGCGGGCACCCGGCGGCCGGCAACACGCTCAACATCGACTACCCGAACTACCGCCCCGGCGCGCTCTTCAGCGACAACGGCGGCAACGTGTTCAACGCCGGTACTCACAACCAGACGGCCGCCGATCCGATCTTCGCCGCCGACGGCTACCACGAGGTTGCCGGCTCGCCCACGATCGGCGCCGGTGGCGCGGACGCCTCAACAGCGCCGTTCGACATCGACGGCGACCTCCGCTACGTCGGCGCCACGGACATCGGCGCCGACCAGGTTCCTCTGCCCACCGGAGGGCAGGCGCTCGGGCAGACGAGCTCGTTCGCGGACGCGTGTCCGGGAGTGGGCGGGGGCTATGTGCAGACGCAGTTCTCCGTCGACGCGTCGCCGTCGTACACGGCCACCTCTGACGCGGTGATCACGAGCTGGAGCACCTATGTGGGGGCTGTGGGCCCGGGCACCGCGGCGGAGCTGAAAGTCTATGACCCGGCGACGCACACCGTTCGCTCGCAGAGCCCCGTCGAGACGACGCTGACGCCGAACGCCGTGAACACGTTCACCGCGTCGCCCGGGATCGTCATTCACGCAGGGGACACGGTGGCGGTGGGCGTGCCCGCCGGCGACACCGTGTTCTGCCAGTTCGACACTCCGCTCGGCAATGACGCCATCGAGAGTCGAGTAGTCAGCGGCGGCGGTGAGCCGCAGCCGGGAGATTCCACGGTCACGGGGGGCGGCGGAGGGGGTCTGCGTGTGAACGTGCAGGCCTACGCCGAGCCCGACGCGGACCACGACGGCTACGGCGACCTGACGCAGGACGGCTGCCCCACGGACCCCAGCACGCACGGGGCGTGCCCGCCACCCGGCGGCGGTTCGGGCAGCGGCACCGGCACGCCCCCGTCCGGACCGGGGCAGGGTCAAGGCGCAGGTCAGGGGGTGGGCGGCGCGACCGTGTTCAAGGGGGCGCTCCTCACCAGCCGCACGCTCAAGGTCGTGGGCGGCTTCGCCCTGGCCGGCCAGCGCTGCGATCGCCCCTGCCGCGGCACCGACACCCTCACGACGGTGATCAGGCGCGGCCGTCTCACCGCCGCCGGCCGCAAGCGACGGACGATCGTCCTCGGGCGCGCGTCATTCAGCATCGGTCACGCCGGCAAGGTGCACGTGAAGATCAAGCTCTCGAGAAGAGCTCTCGCGGCGCTGCGTAAGCGCGGCCGCCTTGCAGCAACGCTCAGGGCTGTTGCGAGCGACAGCAACGGCCACAGCGCGAGTACCGCAGCGAGGGTGGTCTTGAAGCGCGTGAAGAAGCGGCACAGGCACTGACGGCCACCCGGCTCAACGCGCCGCGGGGTCAGCCGCCGCCGGCGTAGCTGACAGCGCCTGTCACATCCACGCCCACGTACGGCTCGTCGCCGACCACCCAGGCGTCATGGCCGGGAGGGATCTCGATCGCCTCGCCCGGCCCGATGTCGAGTTCCTGTCCGTCGTCCATCACCACGTGCAGGTGTCCGGAGATGCAGTAGCCGAAGTGGTGGGTCTGGCAGCTATCGGTGCCGGCCGCCGGCTTGACGCTCTGCGACCAGCGCCAGCCGGGCTCGAAGATCGTGCGCATCACCGTCCCGGCGTCCAGGTGGACGATCTCGACGCTGCCGTCCTCGATCGGCCGCGTCTCGTCCGGCGAGTCGAGGCTCTTGCTCTGAAGTCCGGCCATCATGGGCCTCCATTCCGGGGGTTGGGAGGCGCCTCTTGCATCCGACCGTAACCGGGTGGCCGCCCGCCGCGCAAGTCCCTGGCTAGCCGGCTGTCGCGACCGCTGCGGGTTTGGCCGCCGCCCGCCGTTCGCGCAGCACCACGCGCGTGCCCGTCTTCGGCACCATCGTCACGCCGCGGCGCTCCACGCGCTCCGGCTTGGAGCTCGCCGCCTCGAGCACGGTGCGCTCGATCACGCGGCGGATCACCACGCGCATCTCGAACAGCGCGAACGAGGCACCGAGGCAGCGGCGCGTGCCGCCGCCGAACGGGATCCAGGTGTAGGTGTCGGGCGGATCCTCCTCGAGGAAGCGCTCGGGGCGGAAGTCGCGCGGCCCGGCGAAGCTCGCGGCGCGCCGGTGGATGACGGAGATCGACGGGTTGATCTCGGTGCCCTCCGAGAGCGTGTAGCCGCCCAGCTCGAACGGGCCGCCGCGCACCACCCGGCCCACGCCGGGCACCACCGGCCGGATGCGCAGCACCTCCTTGGCCACGGCGTCGACGTAGGCGTCGTCGCCCTCGGCCACCGCGCGCTGTAGCTCGGCGAGCACGCGCGGATTCCGCAGGAGCAGGTCGAACGCCCAGGCGAGCCCGGTGGCGGTGGTCTCGTGGCCGGCCACGAGCAGCGTGACGAGCTGGTCGCGCAGCTCCTCGTCGGTCATCGGCCGGTCGTCCTCGTCCCGCGCAAGCAGGAGCATCGACAGCACGTCCTCGCGCTGCTCGAGGTCCGGCACCTCGCGGCGGCGGGCGATCTCGTCGTAGATCAGCTCGTCCACGAGCCGCCGGCGCTCCTCGAAGCGGCGCATCGCCTGCTCGTTGCCGGAGCGCATCAACACCATCAGCAGGATGCCGAGGCGATTCGACACCGGATCGATCATCGAGCGCAGCCTGCGCTTCAGCTCGTCCTGGCGCGGCCCCGCCTCCACGCCGAACACGGCGCGCAGGATCACGTCGAGCGTGAGCTGCTGAGTGGACGGCAGCAGGGCGAACTCGCGATCCAGCGGCCAGGAGTCGATCGCGCGGTCTGCCGCCTCGCGCATCACGTCCTCGTACGCGCGCATGCGCTGGCCGTGGAACGGTGGCAGCATCAGCTTGCGCTGACGCAGGTGCTCAGCGCCGTCGAGCAACAGCAGCGAACGCAGACCGAGCGCCGCGCCGAGCACCTCGTTCGCCTCGCCGGCTCGGAGGCGGTCCGGCGGCGCCCGGAACACCTCCTTCACGAGGGCGGGGTCGAACACCATCACGAAGTTCGAGTCGAACGCGGTGCTCAGGTGGACGATCGGCCCGTAGCGGCGGTACATGCGCGCGATGAACCAGCGCGAGCCGAAGATGAAGAAGAACGTCTGGATGAAGCGGGGAAGCCCCGGGCCAGGCGGCGGCCGGTGGTGCTCTGCGACGGCGGCCATCGCCAGATGATCGCAGGCCGCGCTACTCGCGCACGGCGCTGACCGTTCCCTCCACGCGGGCCTGCTCGAGCGCGAGCCTGAAGTCCACCCGCAGCGCGCGCCCGGCACTGTCATGCACGTCGGCCACGAGCCTCGTCCCCTCGAGCTGCACCACGCGGCCGCGGTAGCGCGACGGATCGGACAGCGGCCCGAGCGTCACGCGGCTGGCCTGCACTGACACGCCGCCCGACGGCAGCGGCGTCCCGCGAAGTACCACCTCGGCCGCTCCGCTCACGCCCCCGCTGAGCCGCATCGCCAGATCGACGGTCGCACTGCCTGAGGCGGGATCGTTGGTTTGCCTCACGCTTCCGCCGAGGTACGCGTTGAACGGCGCGACGAAAGCGGGCTGCCGCGCGCGGGCCGGTGCGCGCCCGGTCACATCCCGCGCGAGCAGGAGCCGCCCCGGTGTGCCGGCGCGGCGTGCCCAGCCCTTCGCGAGCGGCCCCTGGGGCAGCCACACCACCACCGCCAGGGGAACCGCCGCGAGGGCGCCCAGGCCCGCGAGACGCAGGCCGCTCGGCGCTCCGATGGCTCGCACGAACACGGCGATCCACACCGCCGCGGCGCACGCCGCCGCGATCGCCAGCAGCCAGCCCGCGCGCACGTCGCTGCCCGTGCCGAGGCCGTGGACCACGGCCACCGGCCAGGCCGCGTAGGAGAGCCAATGGACGAGACGCCACGTCCGCTGCCCGATGCGCTTGCGCAGCAGACTCGTGATCGTCACGGCCAGCAGGATGTCGAAGGCCAGCGTGCCGAGCCCGAGCCACAGCGGCCGGTACGCGCTCGCGAATGGCAACAGCGCATCCACCAGCCGGATGGGCGCGAAGCTGTCCAGCACCGCGCTGAGGATGTGCACCGACAGAAACGCGACGGCGAAGAGCGACACCCAGCGGTGCAGCGCATGAAGGGTGAAGCGGGGCCAGCGCTCCGAGCGCCAGCGACGCTGGTCCACGATCCCGAGCACGAGGGCGGTGGACAGCAGGATCAGCGACACCGCGCCGCTGCCGCGGCTCAGGTACCAGAACGCTGGGGTCCCGGCCGCCGCGACCGGAAGCGTCAAGTGAGCGCCTCGGCGGGCCAGCTCGACACGTGCGCCACGCGCCCATCGGCACCCACGAGCCGCGCCGGGAGCCGCAGCGAGTCGAGCCAGGACAGCGCCGGGGCGCCGCGCACGATCGCCGCCGTGCTCGCGACGTTGGCGGCCACGCAGGTGGCCGCTGCCACGCTGACGGTGCGCCAGAACGAGTCGGCGGGACGGCCCGTTGCCGGGTTGATGATGTGATGCAGCTCATCCTCGCCACGGCGCCAGCGTCGCACGGCCACGCTGGAGGTGGCCAGCCCGCCGCTGGTGATCGAGATGGTCTGTCCGGGAGCGTCGAAGCTGGACTCGTGGTCGTCTGTCACGCGCACGGGCCAGCCGCCCTCAGGGGGAGCCCCGCCCACCGCGAGGTCACCGCCGAGATTCACGAGCACGCCGCCGTTCAGCGCACGGGCACAGGCCCGCGCCGCGCGATCGGCGGCCAGCGCCTTGGCGGTGGCGCCGAAGTCGAGCTCCACGCCGCGCGGCACGCGAACCGCCGGCCGGCCGGGATCCACCTGCACGAGACGCCACCCGGGCGCCGGGGCGAACTTCACGCGGCCCGCGCGCAGCGCGGGCAGCTCGGCGAAGTCGCGGTCGTAGCCCGCCACCCGCAGGGCGCGCCCAACGGTGGGGTCCACGTCGCCCTTCGTCACCCTCGCGGCGCGTAACCCTGTGCGCGCAGCCTCGAGGAACAGGTCGCTCACCTCCACCCAGCGACCGGGCGAGGCGTTCACGCGCGAGAGCTCGGAGTCGTCGCGGAAGCGGCTGCAGGCGAGGTCGATCGCCGCAAGCTCGCCCTCCAGGATGCGTTGCGCGTAGGGAAGCTCGGCCTCCTCGCTGACGAACACCTCGGCGGTGGTGCCGAGCGCCCGCCAGCGCGCCGACGCGCTCACGAGCCCCCCGACACGGCTCCGCCACCGTCGACGGAGGCCTCAGGAGGGGCCGCGGGCGGCGCGAGCCCCGGGTCCGCCTGCTGCTGCTCGGCGCCGCCCAGGTCCGGTGCCGGCGCGGGTGCGGATGGGACGGCCTTGGGCTTCGAATGGTTGGCCGGAAGGGCATGAGCCGCCACGGCGGAGAAGAAGCCGGTGAGCGCCACCGCGCCGCCGGCCACCCAGCGCTTCACGCGCGCAGCGCGCCTGAGTGCGGCTTCGCGCGCGCTCACGAAACCGCCAGGGACTCAACCATGCTCCAAGTCTGGGGGCCGCGCTCTAATCCTCGCTAAGCCGTCAGTAAGACTTCTCTAAGCAAATCGGCCTAGAACTGCGCCTCTTCGGTCGAGCCGGTGAGCGCCGCCGTGGCCACTTCCTCGCCGCCGGCGACCACCTGCGCCACCTGGTCGAAGTAGCCGGCGCCGACCTCGCGCTGGTGCTTCGTGGCGGTGTAGCCGTGCTCCTCGCTCGCGAACTCCTCCTGCTGCAGCTCGGCGTATGCGGCCATGCCACGCTCGCCGTAGCCGCGGGCGAGGTCGAACATGCCGAAGTTGAGCGTGTGGAACCCGGCCAGCGTGATGAACTGGAAGCGGTAACCCAGCTTGCCCAACTCCGTGTGGAACGCGAGCAGCTCGTCGTCCGAGAGGTGGCTCTTCCAGTTGAACGACGGCGAGCAGTTGTACGCGAGCAGCTTGTTCGGGTGCTCGGCATGGATCGCCTCGGCGAAGCGGCGGGCCTGATCGAGGTCGGGCTCCTTGGTCTCGCACCAGATCAGGTCCGCATACGGCGCGTACGCCACGCCGCGCGCGATCGCCTGCTCGATGCCCGGCTTCACGCGGTAGAAGCCCTCCGCGGTGCGCTCGCCGGTGAGGAACTCGCTGTCCGCCTCGTCGACGTCGCTCAGAAGCAGGTCGGCGTCCTGCGCATCGGTGCGCGCGACGATCACGGTGGGCACGCCCATCACGTCGGCCGCCAGCCGCGCGGCGATCAGGTTGCGGATCGCCCACGAGCTGGGCAGCAGCACCTTGCCGCCCATGTGGCCGCACTTCTTCTCCGACGCCACCTGGTCCTCGAAGTGCACGCCGGCGGCGCCCGCCTCGATCATGGCCTTGGTCAGCTCGAACACGTTGAGCGCGCCGCCGAAGCCCGCCTCGCCGTCGGCCACGATCGGGGCGAACCAGTCGGTGGAGTCGTCGCCCTCGGCGTGGGAGATCTCGTCCGCGCGCCGCAGCGCCTGGTTGATCCGGCGCACCACGTCCGGCCCGCTGCTCGCCGGGTAGAGGCTCTGGTCGGGATACATCTGCCCCGCGTTGTTCGCGTCGGCGGCGATCTGCCAGCCGCTCACGTAGATCGCCTCGAGGCCCGCCTTCACCTGCTGCACGGCCTGGTTGCCGGTGGAGGCGCCGAGGGCGCGTACGGGCTCGTCGTCGGAGGCGAGCTGCTCCCAAAGTCGCTCGGCGCCCCGCGCCGCCAGCGTGTTCTCGATCCTCACCGAGCCGCGCAGGCGCTCGACGTCGTCGTCGGTGTACGGGCGCTCGACGCCCTCCCAGCGGTCCTTCTTGAAGCGTCCTGTAGCCACGATCCCCTTCCTTTCGGTTTGTGCCCGGGGTAGAGGGTTCCCGCAAAGCGCCTGCGTAAAGCACCGTTTCCCTATGCTCGCGCGCCATGAAGGCCCTCACGCGCGGCGAACGCATGCTGCTTCTGGCGCTCACCGCGCTCACCGCGCTGGCGGGCGTGACGCGTTACGCGGACGTGTCCAAGGTGCTCGCGTTCGCGGTCTCCGGGCTGGCGCTCGCGGGCCTCGCGTGGATCGTCTCCTTTGGCACCGAGCAGGTGGGCGCCCGGCTCGGGCCCGGCGGCCACGGGGATGATGCAGTCGACGCTCGGCAACCTGCCCGAGTTCTTCGTGGTGGTGTTCGCGCTGTCGAAGGGCGAGACGGTGGTGGCGCAGACCTCGCTGATCGGCTCGATCCTCGCGCAATGCGCTGCTCGTGCTCGGACTCGTGATCGTGGTGGGCGCGATGCGCTCGGACGACGGCACGATGCGCTTCAGCACGGGCCTCCCGCGCGACACGGCCACGCTGCTGCTGCTCGCCTCCTCGATCATCGTGATCCTCGGCCTGTCGCTTGCCTCGGGGGACAAGGCGAGCCACCACGTGAACGCGATCTCGGGCGATCGGCGCCGGCTGCATCCTCGCCGTCTACGTGGCCTGGGCGATCCCCTACGTGCGCTCGGGCGGCGGCGACGCCCGGGCGAACTCGCGCGCTGTCGTTGCCGTTCGCCGCCACGCTGCTCGCGCTTGGCGGCCTCGGCGCGGCGTTCGTGTCGGACTGGTTCATCACCGCGCTTGATCCGGCGGTCGAGTCGCTCGGCATCTCCAAGGCGTTCGCCGGCCTCGTGATCGTCGCGATCGCCGGCAACGCGGTGGAGAACGCGGCCGGCCTCGTGCTCGCCTCGAAGGGCGAGGCGGATCTCGCGATAAGCGTGGTCAAGAACTCGGTGGCCCAGGTGGCGGCGTTCCTGTTCCCGGCGCTCGTGCTCGTCTCGTTTGCGTTCGCGTCGCCGCTCACCTTCGTGCTGGCGCCCGTCTACATCGGGGCGATCATCCTCACCGCGATCGTCATCGCGCAGGTCACCGGCGACGGGGAGGCGACGGCGTTCGAGGGCTGGGCGCTCGTGGCTGTCTACGTGATCATCGCGCGTGGTCACGCTGTACGAATAGACGCCAGCGGCGGGCGCTCCACCAGCGGCACCTCTCGCGTCTCCAGCGCTTCCCGCGGCAGCAGCAGCTCGCCCGCGTCCTCGATCTCGCTGAGCCGCCCCTCGCGCTCCAGGCGCGCGCACGACCGCGCGCAGCACCGCGTAGGCCATCTGCGTCAGGTCGCCGAGCGGCTGGTGGCGGTTCTGGCGCATCTCGATGTCCACCTGCGCGAGCCCGTCGAGACCGACCTCGCGCCAGGCGTCGATCAGCAGCGCGATCTCCACGGCGTAGCCGGTGGCGAACGGCAGCCGCTGCAGCAGCTCGCGCGTGCCGGCCATCTCGCCCGCAAGCGGCTGGCGGAAGCCGGCCAGCTCGGGGTAGAAGAGGTTGAGCAGCGGCCGGGCGGTGAGCTCGGTCACGCGCCCGCCGCCCTCGGGCAGCGACACCTCGCCCAGCTTGAGCGGCCGCCGGTAGAACGCCTTCACGATACTCGATGCCGGTGTCCCCGCACACGAGCGGGCCCGCCAGCCCGCAGGCGAAGTGCGGACCGAAGCCTTCGGAGTCCGCGTCGAGGAACACCACCACGTCGCCCTCGACTACGGACAGCGAGCGCCACATCGCGTCGCCCTTGCCGAGCACCTCGCCGTGCTCGGGGAGCAGCTCGGCCTCGTCGCGCACGTCGGCGCCCGCGTCCGCCGCGATCGCGGGGGTGCGGTCGCGCGAGCTGGCGTCTATCACCAGCACCTCGTCGATCGCGCCCGCTTCGCGCAGGCCCACCAGGTCCGCCACGATCGGCCCGATCGTGGCCTCCTCGTTCCGGGCGGGCACGCACACGGACACCGAGCGCGTGCGTTCGGACGCCAGCCGCTCCGGCGGGAACTCGCTGTGGTGGAACGTCCGCGACTCGTACCAGCGCCGCGCCCGCTCCGCGCCCATTACTTCACTACCAGCTGCTTGACCGGCTTCCCGAGGCGCTGCTGCGCCTCCTCCACGAAGCCCTCCTCCTGCCAGTTGCGCCCGCCCTCGCCGTGCACGCACAGCACGATCTCGTCGGCCGGGTACGTCTGCAGAGCGTCCCGCAGCGCGAGCATCGGATCGGACTCGCCGGTATCCCCAGCGGCGTCGATGCCCTCCTCGTCGAGGCGCTCCACGGTTTCCTCCTGCACCTGCTCGGCGCGCGCGATCGCGTCGTCCGGATCGGAGACCAGGAACTTGGTCTTGCTGTTCAGCGCCGGCGCGACCACGAGAACCTCCGCCTCCTCGGCGGTGTCGCGGCCCACCGCGCTTCTCAATACGTCGCCGGAAATCGGCTCTGTGACTAGTGCGATGATCTTTTTGCTCATGGGGGCCTATTACCCGGGTGGCGCAATCGCTCGCCTCGCCAGGCCGTAGGCGAAGTAGAGCAGCATGGCGGCGAACATGTAGGACAGCACCCGGTCCGATACCGCGTTCGCCAGCGCTACCCCTCCGAGCACGCCGACGGGGGAGAGAATGCCGACTGTCAGCGCATCGCGGAGACGCAGGTTGCCGTAGCTCTTCTGACGCATGGCGCCCACCAGGCCACCGGGATGATCGCGAGCAGCGACGTGGCCTCGGCTCGCAACTGCGTTTCGCCCAGGATCAGGACGAGTCCTGGAACGAACAGCAGCCCGCCGCCGATGCCGAGCAGCCCGCTGGCCATCCCCGCCGCGAACCCGACCGCGAGCGTGGCGGCGATATCTGCAGTGCTCAAAGCACGAGCAGGGCCGCGGACACCACCATGAGGACTGCGAACAGGCCGTTGAGCACCCGCACCGGCACGCGCTGCTGAAGGGCGGTGCCCACCAGGACGCCGAACACGGCGGGCAGGCCGATCAGGAGGCCCTTCGACACGTCGACGTTGCCGAACACGCCGCTTGCGCAGCGCGCCGAACGCGGCAATCAGGCAGATGGCCGCCAGTGAGGTGCCCGTGGCCTCGCGCTCCTTGTATGAGAGCCAGAGGATCAGGAGCGGCACGATCACGGTGCCTCCGCCGATCCCGAAAAGGCCGCTGAAGGCACCCGCGATCGTGGCGATCACTCCCAGGCGGACGAGCCTCGTCGACATGCGGGGCATACTACGGCGAGTGTCCGCTCCGACTGCCGAGACTCTCACCGAGGCCCTGAGGCCGCTCACCGACGCCCCCGGCGAGGGGGCGGTGTTCTGCGACATCGACGGCACCCTCGCGCCGATCGTGCAGCGCGCTGAGGACGCCAAGGTGCCGGAGATAACGTCGCGGATGCTGGGCGCCTGGGCCGCCGCTACGGCTGCGTGGCGTGCATCTCGGGCCGCTCGGTGGCCGAGGCGCGCCGCCTGGTGGGCGTCGGCGGGATCGCGTACGCCGGGATGCACGGCGTGGAGATGCTCTGGCCGCGGGCCGCGCGCCCCGAGATGAGCGCCGAGGTGGCGGCGTGGGCTGAACGCGTGCGGGAGTTCGTGCACGACAACGACTCGCGCGAGCTGCGGATCCTGCGCGTGCGCATCGAGGACAAGGGGCCGATCTCCGCGTTCCATTGGCGCGGTGCGCCCGGACGAGGAGGCGGCGCACGAGCGCGTCAAGCAGATCGCGGGCCTCGGCCGAGGAGGCGGGCTTCCACGTCCACTGGGGACGCAAGGTGCTCGAGGTGCGCCCGCCGCTGCCGATCGACAAGGGCCAGGCGGTGCGCGCGCTCGTGGAGCACTGCCCGGTGCGCGCCGCGCTGTTCGCGGGCGACGACGTGACCGACCTCGACGCCTTCGACGCTCTCGACGAGCTGGTGGCCGACGGCCGCCTCGGCCGGGCGGTGCGCGTCGGCCTGCGCTCCGACGAGGGGCCGCCGGAGATCGTCGAGCGTGCCGACCTGGTGGTCGACGGCGTGGCGGGCTTCAGAACCGTGCTCCAGGCTCTCGTAGAGGCCTGATGCGCTTCACGGACTTCCTCCGCACCGCCGTCCTGCTGTTCGGAGCGTCCGCCACGGTGCTCGCCGTCGTCACGATCGCGGGCGCCACCTCCAAGGGCGACACCACGCTGATCTTCTTCTCGCTCGGCTGGTGGCTCGCTGGCCACGGTGGGCGGGATCTTCTTCGGGCGCCGCGCGCGCGTGACCGACGGCATCTCGACGCCTGCTCGCCGACGCGCGCAGCACTCCCGTGCTGCCGGAGGTGGAGCCCGGGCGCATCCTGATCACCCGCCTGTGGGCGCTCGCCGGGCTCACGGTGGCCGGCGGCGGCGTGGCCTTCCTCATCCCGCAGGTGCCCGCCGTTGGGCGCCGGCTACGCGCTCGGGGTGGCGCTGGCCTGGCGCCGCCAGAGCTCCGCCGTGCTCGCCATCGAGCAGCGCGACGGCGTGCAGTTCTACGTCGAGCCCACGGGGCCGTTCGAGCCCACCAAGCTGCTGCGAGTGCCGGGCTACCGCAAGCTCGAGTCGCTCAGGGAGCCCGCGCGCAGGCCCGGCGCGCCCGTCTAGCGGGACCCGGCCTTCCTCTTGGCGGCAGCCCCCCGCTTGCGCAGCTTGTCGAGCTGCTTCCAGGTGCGCGTGTTGGCCACCTGCTTGGCGGTCACCCAGCCGCGCCGCGCCGTGGCCACGCCGTAGCGGATGTTGCGCAAGCGTCTCAACCCCGTGGGAGTCGGAGTTGATCACCAGCATCGCGCCGGCCTCGGCGGCATGGCGCGCGTTCTGCTCGTTCAGGTCGCGCCGGTCGGGAGCGGAGTTGATCTCGAGGAAGGTGCCGGTGCGGATCGCCGCCTCCACCACCTTCTCGATGTCGAGCGCGTAGGCCTCGCGCTGCTCGATCTTGCGGCCCGTGGGGTGCCCGATCGCGTCCACGAGCGGATGCTCCATCGCGTGGATCATGCGCGCGGTCATCTCCTTCTCCTTCATGCGGAACGAGGTGTGCAGGCTGGCCACCACCCAGTCGAGCTGCTCCAGCACGTCGTCCTCGTAGTCGAGCGAGCCGTTCGGGCAGCACGTTCACCTCGGAGCCCGCGAGCAGGGTGAGGCCGTCGAGCCCCGCGTCGATCTTGCGGATGCGCTCGACCTGCTTCAGCAGCTCGCCGCGGCTGCACGTCGTTGCCGAAGCCGTGCGTGGCCGAGTGGTCGGTGATCGCGAGGTACTCGTAGCCGCGCTCGATCGCCATCGCCGCCATCTCCTCGATCGAGTTGCGCCCGTCGGAGGCGGTGGTGTGGCAGTGCAGCTCGCCGCGGATGTCGCCGATCGTGATCGAGCTTGGGCAGCTTGCCCGTCCCGTGCCGCGTCCAGCTCGCCGCGGTTCTCGCGCAGCTCGGGCTCGATGTAGGGCAGCCCGAGCAGCTCGTAGACCTCCTCCTCAGTGGCGCAGGCGTGGGTGGTCTCGGTGGAGTCGTCGATCACGCCGTACTCGCTCACGTGGAAGCCGCGCCGCACCGCCTGGTTGCGCAGCGCCTCGTTGTGCTTGCCGGAGCCCGTGAAGTGCTGGAGCAGGTTGCCGAAGTTCTCCGGCGGCACGATGCGCAGGTCGACGCTCAGGCCGTTGTTGGTGGTGGCCCGCACGCCCGCGGGTCCGGAGGAATGCACCTCCTCGATCAGCGGCAGCGCGCCGAATGCCTTCGCCAGCGCCTCGGCGTCGGAGGCGGTGGCCACGATGTCGAGGTCCTTGCAGGTCTCCGCCATGCGCCGTGCGCTGCCCGCAAGCTCGACGCGGTCGGAGGCGGGGTGCTCGCGCAGCGCCTCCACGAGCGGCTCGGCGATGCCGAGCGCCCGCGAGAGGAGCGTGCGCGCCTTGGGCTTGCCGTCGGCGCCCGCCGCCAGTGCGGTTAGCACGTTCTCCTCCGCCTTCGGGCCGAAGCCCGCCACGCCGCGCAGCTGCTCCTGCTCGGCCGCGGCGCGCAGATCCTCGAGCGACGAGATGCCCAGCTCGTCGAACAGCTTGCGCGCGCGCTTCGGCCCGAGGCCAGGGATGCGCGTGACCTCCACGAGCCCGGGCGGGAACTTGGCCTTGAGCTTCTCCGCCGCCGGTATCGCGCCGGTGTCGAGCAGCGCGTCGATCTTCTCGGCGATCGTCTTGCCTACGCCGGGCAGCTTCTCCACGGTGCCCGCGCGGGCCATCTCCTCCACCGATGCTGCCGAGTCGCGGATCGCCTTGGCGGCGTTGCGGTAGGCGAGCACGCGGTAGACCACGGCGCCGTCCAGCTCGTACAGGTCACCGAGCTCCTCGAAGGCGTCTGCGATCTCTGCGTTTCTCATCTTCAGAGGTCCCTCATCCGCGCCGTCTACTGTACGCGCCGGTGCCCGGTGCCTGGCTTGTCCTCCCGACGTATAACGAGGTCGAGAACATCGACCCGTTCGTGCGGGCGGTGCTCCCGCAGCTCGCGTCGGCGGCGCCCGACCACCATCTGCTGATCGTCGACGACAACTCGCCGGATGGCACCGGCTCCGTGGCCGACAGGCTGGCCGCCGAGTTCGAGCCGGTGGAGGTGCTCCACCGGCCCGCCAAGCAGGGCCTCGGGCGGGCCTATCTCGCCGGCTTTCGCCGCGCGCTCGAGTCGGGCGCGGATCTGGTGCTCGAGATGGACGCCGACTTCTCGCACGACCCGGCGGACGTGCCGCGCCTGATCGAGGCGGCCGCGGACGCTGATCTGGTGCTCGGCTCGCGCTACGTGCGCGGCGGCGGTGTGAGCGACTGGGGCCTGCTGCGCCGCATGCTCAGCCGCGGCGGCTGCTGGTACGCGCAGCGCATCCTCGGCGTCCCGGTGCGGGACCTCACGGGCGGCTTCAAGTGCTTCAACCGCAGGGTGCTCGACACGATCCAGCTCGACTCGGTGCACGCCGACGGCTACGGATTCCAGATCGAGCTGACCTACTACGCGCTCAAGGCAGGCTTCGCGGTGGTCGAGGTCCCGATCACGTTCCGGGAGCGCCAAGTGGGAACATCCAAGATGAGCCCGCGAATAGCGATCGAGGCGGTGTGGAAGGTTCCGGCCTTGAAACTGCGCCGCGGCCGCTAGTCGAGGGGTCACTATACTTTTTGTAGTAGTCGCCCTCTAACGACCTCAGGAGAATCCGTGGCAGGCAACCTCACCGAAGTCACAGACAACAACTTCCAGGCCGAGGTGCTCGAGTCCGAGACCCCGGTGCTGGTGGACTTCTGGGCGCCGTGGTGCGGTCCCTGCCGCATCATCGCCCCCAGCCTCGAAGAGCTGAACGACGAGATCGACAACCTCCGGGTGGTCAAGCTGAACGTCGACGAGAACCAGCAGACCGCGGCTCAGTACGACGTCATGTCCATCCCCACGCTGATCGTCTTCAAGAACGGCCAGCCGGCCAAGAAGATCATCGGCGCGATGCCGAAGAAGCGGCTCGAGCAGGAGCTCGCTCCGGCCCTCGCTTAACTGGCGCGGCTAACGGCGATCGTCAGGGCCTTGCCCTCGATCGCCGTGGTCTCGCCGGAGCTCGCCCCGTCGTATGACAGCGACGTGGCGAGCGTCTCCGCCGGTCACGTAGACCTCGTTGGCGCGCACGGCAGCGAGCAGCTCCTCGTCGCCGCCAAGGGTGAGGGCGATGCGGTCCTCCACGTTGAGGCCGGCGGCCTTGCGCGCGTTCTGGATCGCGTGCACCACCTCGCGAGCGAGTCCCTCGCGGCGCAGCCCGTCGTCGAGCTCGAGGTTGAGCGCCACCGCATGGGTGCCCGCGCGCTCCACCTGGTAGCCCTCGAGCGGCTGCAGCACGAGCTGGACGTCGTTCGGCGGTGAGCGGATGCTCCGAGCCGTTGATCTGGATCCCCACCGTGCCGCCGTCGCGCAGCGTCGCGGCCGCGCGCGAGGCGTCGAGCGCGGCCACGGCGTCCGCCACGCGCGGCATGTCCTTGCCGAAGCGCGGGCCGAGCGTGCGGTAGTTCGGCTTCAGCTCCCAGCGGCCCAGCTCGTCGGCCTCGGACACGTAGCGCAGCGCCTTCACGTTCAGCTCGTCGAGCACCAGGGCCTCGAGCCGCTCGATCGCCTCGCGCTCGCGGTCGCGCGCCACGACCACGGCCTCGCCGAGCGGCTGGCGCAGCTTGATCTTCCCGTGCGAGCGCGCGCTGCGGCCCAGCTCCACGGCGTCGCGCACCACCTGCATGTCGCGCTCGAGCTGCTCGTCGCGCGGCGCCCGGCTCCGGGTATTCGCAGAGGTGCACGGACGGCTCGCTCGCCGTCGAGGTTCTCGTAGATCGCGTCCGCCACGAACGGCGTGAGCGGCGCGAGCAGCTTCGCGGTGGTCACGAGGCACTCGCGCAGCGTGGCCACGGCGCCCGCCGTCGCCGTCCCAGAAGCGCCGGCGCGACAGACGCACGTACCAGTTGGAGAGATCGTCCACGAACGCGGCGATCGCGCGGCCCGAAGCTCGTGGTGTCGTAGTCGTCGAGGCGCTCGCGCGCGATCTCGGTGGTCTCCGCGAGCCGCGACAGGATCCAGCGGTCGAGCTGCGTGCGCTCGCCGTCGGCATCGCGCGCCACGCCGTTCACGTTCGCGTAGAGCACGAAGAACGAGTACGTGTTCCACAGCGTGAGCAGGAACTGGCGCACGCCCTCGCCCACGGTCTCCATCGAGAAGCGGTAGCCGTCCCACGGCTGCTTGGAGGTGAACAGGTACCAGCGGAAGGCGTCGGCGCCGAAGCGGTCGAGCACGTCCCACGGCGACGACCACGTTGCCGCGGCTCTTCGACATCTTCTGGCCGTCCTCGTCGAGGATCAGGCCGAGGCAGAGGCAGGTCTCGTAGGAGCGAGCGGCCCCAGAGCAGCGTGGAGATCGCGAGCAGCGAGTAGAACCAGCCGCGCGTCTGGTCGATGCGCCTCGCAGATGTAGTCGGCCGGGAAGCGCTGCTCGAACACGTCCTGGTTCTCGAACGGCGCATGCCACTGCGCGAACGGCATCGAGCCCGAGTCGTACCAGGCGTCGATCACCTCGGGCACGCGCCGCATCTCCCCGCCGCAGTCGCGGGCAGGGGAACACGACGTCGTCGATGTAGGGCTTGTGCAGGTCGTCGGGCACCTCGGCGCCGAGCGACCGCAGCTCCTCGAGCGAGCCGACGCAGAGGTCGTGCTTCTCCTCGCAGCGCCACACCGGCAGCGGCGTGCCCCAGTAGCGCTCGCGCGACAGCGCCCAGTCCACGTATGTTCTCGAGCCAGTCGCCGAAGCGCCCGTTCTTGATGTGCGCCGGGTACCAGTTGATCGCCTGGTTGGACGGCCAGCAGCTCGTCGCGCATCGCGGTGGTCCTGATGTACCAGCTCTGCTTGGCGTAGTAGATGAGCGGCGTGTCGCAGCGCCAGCAGTGCGGGTAGGAGTGCTCGTACTCCTCCGCGCGGAACAGCCGGCCGCGTCTCGCGCAGCGCCTCGATGATGTCCGGGTCGGCGTCGATCACGAAGCGCGCCGGCGAACGGACCGATGCGCTCGTCGAAGGTGCCGTCCTGCCTTCACCGGGTTCTGCACGCGTCATGCCGTACTTCTCGCCGAGCCTGAAGTCGTCCTCGCCGAAGGCGAGCGCCGTGTGCACGACGCCGGTGCCGTCCTCGGTGGTCACGAAGTCGGCCTCGAGCACGGTGTGCGCTGCGCGGTCCGAAGTCGGTCACGTACGGGAACGGCGGCTCGTAGCGCGTGCCGACCAGCTCCGAGCCCTTGAGCTTCGACTCGATCTCCACGCCCTCGCCGAGCACCCGCTCGACGAGCGGCTCGGCCACGATCAGCGTCTCGTCGCCCACGCCGGGCGCGCACGTAGGTCACGTCCGGGCCGACGGCCAGCGCGGCGTTGCGAGAGCAGCGTCCAGGGCGTGGTCGTCCAGCCGAGGAAGCGACACGCCCGGCTCGTCCCTCGAGCGGGAAGCGCACGAACACCGACGGGTCCACGACGTCCTCGTAGCCCTGCGCCACCTCGTGCGAGGACAGCGCCGTGCCGCAGCGCGCGCAGTACGGCACGACCTTGTAGCCCTGGTAGAGCAGGCCCTTCTTCCAGATCTCCTTGAGCGACCACCAGACCGACTCGATGTACTCGTTCGTCGAGCGTCACGTAGGCGTCGTCGGTGTCCACCCAGAAGCCGATGCGCTCGGTCAGCTGCTCGAACTCGTCGACGTACTTGAGCACCGACTCGCGGCAGCGCTGGTTGAACTCGGCCACGCCGTAGCGCTCGATGTCCTCCTTGGACTGGATGCCCGAGCTCGCTGCTCCACCTCGAGCTCCACCGGCAGGCCGTGCGTGTCCCAGCCGGCCTTGCGGTGCACCTGGTGGCCGCGCATCGTCTTGTAGCGCGGGAACACGTCCTTGAACACGCGCGCCAGCACGTGGTGCGAGCCGGGCCGCCCGTTGGCGGTCGGCGGCCCCTCGTAGAACACGTACTCGGGCCGCGCCCTCGCGGCGGCGGATCGACTCGTGGAAGACGTCGCGCTCGCGCCAGCGCTCGAGCACGGTCTGCTCGAGTTCGGGGAAGGACTGGCCGGCGTCGACCGGCTGGTAGGGGCCGCTCATCAGGAGTCCCGGATTCTAGGTACGCCGGCTAGGCCGCCAGCTTGCGGCAGATCTCGGCCAGCGAGCGCTTCTCGGCGTCGTCGAGTGCGGCGAAGGTGCGCGCCACCCGCTCGGTGTGATCCGGGAAGAGCCCCTCCACCAGCTCGACGCCCTCGCCGGTGATCCGCAGGACCACCGCGCGCCGGTCGCCCGCCATGCGGCGCCGCGTCGACCAGCCGCCGGGCCTCGAGCGTCGAGCAGATCTCGCTGGTGCTCGCCTTGGTCCAGCCGAGCCGCCGCCTCAGCGTGCGCATCTCGAGCTCCCCGCCGGCCGTGGTGAGCACGACCAGGGCGGAGAAGCCGGCGGCGGAGAGCCCGCGGCGCTCGAGGTCGGCGGCGAGCTGACGCCGCACTGACGACTCAGCCCGCACCAGAGCCTCGAGAGCACGATGGGCAAGCGCGTCGCCGACGGAGAGCATCGAGGGGCGATGCTAAGCCGCCCCCCGGATGTCAGAAGCTGAGCGAGGCGGTGCAGACCTCGCCTGACGGGCCGGTGGCCCGGGCGGAGATCCGGTCCTTGCCGGCGCCGTTCGTCAACCGGCGGTTGAAGCTGAACGAGCCGCTCGGCGCCTTGGTCTTGGCGCGGCCCTTCACCGCCACCTTGCCGTTGCGCTTGAGCGTGACCTTCCAGGTGACGCCGTTGCGGTTCTGGTCCACCTCGAACTCGGTCTCGAGGCGGCCGTTGTCGGCCTTGACCTTGAGCTTGGAGGTTGAGGCCTTCGTACAGCTGCCGCTGACCTGCTTGCCGTCATTGCCGCCATGCCTGGCAGAGCGCTGTGGTGGGGACGATCGCCATCGCGGCGATCACTCCGGCGAGAGTGAGTGTGCGGGTGATGTTCATGGACCCAGTGTCCGGCCCCACGGGTCCCAATCGCAATTGGACTTAAGTCCTGCGACCTGGCTACGCGTGCGCCCGGGCGGGCGTACTGGCCGGCGCCAGATCCGCCGCGGGCGCCAGCTCTTCCGTGACCTCGAGGCCGCGGCCGTCCACGATCGCCTTCATGTTGGCCGTGGCCTCGGTGGGCCGCGCGCCGAGGGTCGGGATGGCGTGGCTGCCGGACACGGGCATCGCCTCGCGGTACTCGTATACGCGCGCCGCCGAGCCCGTGTGCCGCACGGCGTACACCAGGCGGCCCACCACGTCGAGCGTGGCGCCGCTGCCGCAGCACCACGAGCGCCGTGGGGTCGAGCGCCCGCATGGCGCGCGACAGGCGCTCCTGGGCGAGCGTCATCGAGAGCAGAAGGACGCGGAAGCCGCCACGGCGCAGCGCCAGCTCGAGCGCCTGCACGTGCAGCGACTCGAGATCGAGCCGCGGGCTCGAGTCGAACAGCAGCACGCCCTCGTGAGCGGGTGGCGGCGGGCGCCACGCGGCGGGCGGCGTGCAGCCAGCCGGTGGCCCATCGCAGCGCCAGCTCGAACTCGGCCTCGCGGCCCTCGCGGCCCTGAGCCATCTCGAGCGCGGGAAGCATCGAGGTCCTCCACCGAGCGCTCGACGGAGCGCACGGCGAGGCTCTCCTCCATCACGCGGTCGGCGAGCGTCTCGTCGAAGCGGTCGAACGCCTCGACGAGGCGGGCGGCCGAGGTCGGGCCCTCGCCGCGCTGGCGGGCCACCTCGATGGCCGAGGAGATGTTGTGGGTCTCGAGCAGCGCGCGGCGCAGCGCCTCGAGCTCGGTGAGGTCGTACTGCCGGTGGCCGCCGGAGGTCCGGCGCGGCTTGGGATAGCCGAAACGCCGTTCCCAGCTTCTAAGTGTGTTCGGGCTGACCCCGAGTAGCTCTGCAGCTGCGTTCGTGCGGATGCCGCTCATTGCTCCCGTCCTGGGATGACGTCATTGCGGTAGGAGGGTTCGCAACGACTGCAGAGGTTTTCGCGGCTTTCTCTCATCTTGGCAACCCTTGAACTCGATCTTGCACGGGTTCGGCGGGGGTATCGGCAAGGAACCTCCCCGCTCAGCCGGGAAACGACGCCCGACTGGACGGATGTGCGAGGTTTCCTGCAGTTTGAGGTAGCTACGTGAGCAGAGGCTCGATGGCCACGAGCGCGCCTCGCGGGGGCCCGCAGCTCGACACACGAGCCTCTAGATCGCGGAATCCGGGGCGTCCGCCGCGCTCGAGCTCGATAGGGATGAGCACCACGTCGCGGTCGCCGCCGGCCGCGCGGGCGATGCGCAGCGCCAGCTCCTCGAGGCCCAGCGGACTGGACATCGCGGTGAAGAGCATCGTGCCGAGCAGCTCCGTCTCCGAGCCGAAGATCCGCTCCGCGCCCTCGCTGACCGCGCTGATGCGCAGGTCCTCGGTGACGATGAGGAATGACATGCCCGGCCCGGGCAGCGCGTCGCGTGGCGCGCTGAGCATGACGCCCATGCCGCAGTCGTTGCACACCCGCTCGAGATCCGGAGGATTGAAACCCAGCTCTCGCTCCTCACGGAGCATTCCGCAGCGGGAACAAAACCTGATGCGATCGGCGAGTGCCGATCGGACGGAGCCGAGGAACGGCCGGTCCGCAAGGGCCATGGTCATCATCTTTCGCCAGCTCCCTGTCTTATCAACCGAAGACTCCGTTCTCCGGTTCGACGATGAGAGCACGAACGGGCTAACGGTCGCTCGGAGCGGTTGCGCATTGCACCGCTTCCGCGCAGGTATCCCGTGCAAGCGACCTTGCAACTTACGGTCTCGTGCCCGCTTGCGGACAGCATTACGATCGGTCTGTGGCCCGGACCCTGTGCGTCGGCTGCGTTTTCCTAGCTGTGCTCGCGGCGGGCTGCTCGCGCAGGTCAGGCTCGGAGAGCGCACCGGCCGCCTGCACCGCCGGCTCGCCCAGTGCCCGCGTGGCCTCCCTCAGGGCCGCGCTCGCGCACGCGCCCGCCCCGGTGAGGCTGGGGGACGGGACGAGCATCTCCGACTGCCTCGCCCACGACTCCGACAGCGGCGACCTCCAGAACGTCGGCTCGATGCTGATCACAGTCGACCCAGCAGCTCGCGGACTCGGGGACCCACGACCGGAAGACGCTGCTCGAGCTGGGCTATCTCGCGGGAGCCGTGCACCGCGGCGCCGCCCGCGCGCAGGGCGTGGACGGCGAGATCGAGCGCCGGGTCACCCAGGAGCTGGACGCGTGCCAACCCGTTCGCCCGCCTTCCGCCGCGGCGGAGCGGGCCGGGCGCGCAACGGCTAGATAGCCTCCATGGCATGAGCGAACAGACGGTGGACAGAGAGCTTTGGGGCGGGGAGACCCGCAAGGCGGTTGAGAACTTCCCGGTGTCCGGCGAGCGCGTCCCGGCACCGGTCGTGCACTGGCTCGGGCGCATCAAGGCGCGCCGCCGCGCGCGTGAACGCGGAGCTCGGGCAAGCTCGACGCCGAGCTGGCGGAGCGGATCGCGCGGGCCGGCGACGAGGTCGCGGACGGCCAGCACGACGACCAGTTCCCGATCGACGTCTTCCAGACCGGCTCGGGCACGTCGTCGAACATGAACGCCAACGAGGTGATCGCCACCCTCGCCGGCGAGGGCGTCCACGCGAACGACCACGTGAACATGGGCCAGTCGTCCAACGACGTCTTCCCCTCCGCCGTCCACCTCGCCGCGCTGGCCGAGACGCAGAACGAGCTGCTGCCCGCGCTCGAGCAGCTCGCCGGCTCGTTCGAGCGCAAGGCCGATGAGTTCAAGGACCTCGTCAAGGCCGGGCCGCACCCACCTGATGGACGCGGTGCCGGTCACGCTCGGCCAGGAGTTCGCGGGCTACGCCGCGCAGATGCGCCTCGGCGGGCGAGCGCGTGCGCGGACGCTCGGCGCACGTCGCGCAGATCCCGCTCGGCGGCACCGCCACCGGCACGGGCTCAACACCCACGCGGACTTCGCCGCGCGGCGTGCGCGCCAAGCTGGCCGACGCCACCGGCGTCGACGCCCAGGCGCCCGCCGACCCGTTCGAGGCGCAGGCCAACCGCGACGCTCTCGTCGAGCTGTCGGGCGCGCTCAAGGTGGTGGCCGTGTCCCTCACCAAGATCGCGAACGACCTCGCCCTGATGGGCTCCGGCCCGCGCGCGGGGCTCGGCGAGATCGTGCTGCCCGAGCTCCAGAAGGGCTCGTCGATCATGCCCGGCAAGGTCAACCCCGTGATCCCCGAGGTGGTGCTCCAGGTGGCCGCGCAGGTGATCGGCAACGACACGGCGATCACGATCGGCGGCATGCAGGGCCAGTTCGAGCTGAACGTGCGGGTGCCGCTGATCGCCCGCAACCTGCTCCAGTCGATCGGCCTGCTCACGAGCGCCACCACGATGCTCGCCGAGAATGCGTGGACGGCATCGAGGCCAACGAGGAGACGCTCACCCGCTACGGCGAGTCCACGCCGGCCGCGGCCACCGGCCTTAACGAGTACATCGGCTACGACAGGGCCACCGAGATCGTGAAGGAGTCCGTGGCCTCAGGGAAGACGATCCGCGAGGTGGCGCAGCGAGAAGGGCGTGGACGAGGAGACGCTCGAGAAGGCGCTCGATCTGCGAGCCCTGGCGCGCCCGCACGGCTAAGCAACGGTCAACGGCCAACGGGCCTAGCGCGCGCCAGCGCGCTTGGCGCGATACATCGACGCATCCGCGTGGCGCATGAGCGCCTCCACCTCGGCCGCGTCCTCGGGCCAGATCGCGCGGCCGATGCTCGCGCCCACCGCAGCGCCTCGCCGCCCACCTCGAACGGCTGCGTCGAACGCCGCCGCCACGCGCTCGGCGGCGGCCTCGATCTCGGCCATGCTCCCGGCGTCCGGGCAGCACGATCGCGAACTCGTCGCCGCCGAGGCGCGCCACCGTGTCGGTGGAGCGCACGGTGTCGAGCAGGCGCGAGGCCACCTGGCAGAGCAGCTCGTCGCCCACGGCGTGGCCGCGCTCGTCGTTCACGGCCTTGAAGCCGTCGAGGTCCACGAAGAAGCAGGCCGAGCGGCGCATCGCTGGACCGCGCGTCGGAGGCGCGCTCTCGATCCGCTCGGCGAAGAACGCGCGGTTGGCGAGGCCGGTGAGGCCGTCGTGGCGGGCCTGGTGGGTCACGCGGTCGATCAGCCGCCCGTTCTCGAGCGCGCTCGCGGCGTGAGCGGCCACGCCCGAGAGGCGATCGAGCAGGTCCTGGCGCGGGTCGAGCCGCTCGCGGCGCGAATGCACCGACACGTGAGCATGCCCAGCAGGTGGCCGTGAGCCACGATCGGTACCGCGATCAGCGATAGCGAGCGCGAAGCGCTGCAGGATGCGCCGGACGAAGCGGTCGCCAGAGTCCTGTGCGAGAAGATCGGGGTGGGTTCGGGGTCCTCGGTGAGGTCGCGCGAGCAGCGGCGTGTCAGACGGCCGGATCCGGAGGCCGTCAAGTCGCCATCCGCCACCGCGGCCTCGCCCCATGTGGCCGCAAGGACGAGCTCCTCCGCCTCCTCGCGTCCAGAGGAAGACGCCCACGCGGTCGCAGTCCACCACGGCGGGCACGGCCTCGGCAAGGCGCACCGCCACCTCGTCGCTCGTGCCGGCGGCGGCCAGGGCGCGGGCCAGCTCGAGCAGCGCGCGTGCCTCGTTGTGGCGGCGCTCGGCGTCGGCCAGCGCGGTGGCGCCGTCGAGGGCGCTCGCCGCGTAGCGCGCATAGAGGTCCCAGAGCTGGCGCTCCTCGGGGAAGAACTGGCTGGCCTCGGACATCGCCACGAGCCGCCCGTAGTCGCGCTGGTGCGAGGTCACGTCGGCCACGAGCCAGGAGCTCGGCAGCTCCTCGGCCGGCGTGGAAGCAGGCCCTCCGCGAGCACGCGCGCCTCGCTGCCGGCGAAGCCGCTGTGATGGCAGCGCAGCGAGGACTCGCCCGGCACCCGGACGGCGAGCAGGTAGCGCGGGGCGCGCACGGCGGTGGCGGCGCGCTCGGTCACGCGCGCCAGCACGCTGTCGAGGTCCCCGCCGGCGATCAGCTCGCCCGCGGTGGCGTACACGCTCTCGAGGCTCTCGCTCATCGTGGCAGCTGCGCCTCGAGAGCCGTCACGTGCTCGGCGGGATCGGCGCGCAGCGCGGCCAGGTCCTTGTCCCAGCTGACCGTGTAGACGCAGTGCGAGTCCCCCGCGCAGCACGCACTCGGCCTCCTCCACGGTCGGCGGCCGGCAGGCCGAACAGCACCGTGGTCTGGCCGAGCAGGCCGGCGGTCCAGTTGCAGTGGTGGCGGCTGCGCGTGAAGCCCTCGCGCTCGCGTGCGCGCACCACCGAGCGGCCGGGCTTGACCTCCACGGCGTCCATCTCGGCCACGGTGGAGAACCTGCGCTGCGGTGAGGGTGATCTTGTCGAGCACCGCTTCGGGCGCCGACGGCAAGCGCTCGTTCGGCTCCACCAAAAGCGGTGCTCGACATCACCCTCACCGCAGCCAGGGTCTCGCCGTCGCGTGGACGCCGTGGAGGTGGAGCCGGGCCGCTCGGGTGCGCGCACGCGACCGGCGAGAGGGCTTCACGCGCACCGCCTGCAACTGAACCACCGGCCTGCTCGGCCAGACCGCGTGCTTCCAGCAGCAACATGGGACCATGCCGAGTGCGTGCTCCGGGGCTTCGGCGGGCTTGCGTGTACACGATCAGCTGGGACAAGGACCTGGCCGCGCTGCGCGCCGAGATCCCGCCGAGCATGTGACCGCGCTCAAGGCCCGGCTGGCCACGAGCCTCGAGAGCGTATTCTTCCACGGCCAGCGAGTGGTGACCTCGACACCGTGCTGGCTCGCCCCAGCGCGCCGCCACCGCCGTGCGCGCGCCGCGGCTCTGCTGGCCGTGCCGCGTACCGCGGTGCGCGCCTCGGCGCAGCGGCTTCGCCGACACGAGGCGCCGACTGGCGGAGGGCCTGCTCTGCCAGCCCGCGAGCGAGCTGCCCAGCTCCTGGCTCGTGGCCGAGCGTGAACTCGCACCAGCGCGAGCTACGGCCGCCTGGTCATGCCGAGGCCACACCGAGGAGCACAGCTCTCGGGACCTCTACGCCCACTACGCGGCGAGCGCCTCGACGGCGCCGGCCTGACGCCGAGCGCGACGAGGCCCGTGCGCTGTCCTGGCCGCCGCACGAGCGCCGAGGTGGCGGTGCCCGCCTGGCGGAGGCAGTGCCCGCGGTGACTGCGACCGCGTGGCCGTGTCTATGGAGCGAGGAGGCGCAGGAGCTGGCCTTCGCGGCGTCGTGGGGCGAGGCGGCGGTGGCCGACGGCGACTTCGGCGACCTTCGGCGAGTCCCCGCCGCGTCCGACACCCGTGCTCCTCACCGAAGCGAGCCCGCGCCGGATCCTTCATCGCCTGGTAGGACGTGCTCCAGCGCTTCGCAGCAGTCTCACTGATCGCCGTGCGATCCGTGGCCCACGGTCACCTGCTCGGCGCTCACCGCATGGCCGTCCACTCGCGCCGCGAGCGACCCGCGCCAGATTCGACCCAGGCTCCTCGGCATGGCCGCTCGAGAAGCGGCACCTGAATCGACCGCGTCACCCACCAGGCGCGCCACGACGGCCTCACCGTGCGCCAACCGCCGCGTTCTTCGCCGAGCGCGTCGAGGCACGCTCTCCGACGCGCGTTCAGTGAGGTGCCGCTGAGTATAACTTACTTGCCAACCAAGTCGACGGCTTCAAGGCCAGTGAACGACGAGCGCGGCCACGCCGTGGCGACGAGCTGCTCTAGGCGCTCGCGCCTGCTCGACACCGTTCGCTCCACCGACACGGTGGCGCGCCTCGGCGGCGAGCATTCCGCGATCAGTCTGCCAACGCCAGGCAGCCTAGGCCGAGGATGCAGACCAGCCGCCGACGGCGTGGGCGGCGGCGTTCGAAGCAGCCTGGTTCGAAGATCGCCAGCGAAGGCGCTGCGGGTGGGCGCGAGCATGCGCCATGCGGATGTCAGCGAGGACGCGGCCGAGGTGGAGGCGCTCATGCGCCACGCGGATGCTTCGATGTACCGCGCTAAGCGCGCTGGCGCGCGCTGAGGCCCGTTTAACGATTAACCCACTTTCTCTGTGGGGGCGCGCCAGGGCTCCTCAAGATGAAGATCCCCTTCTGACGTCTCGTCGTCCACGCCCTTGTCGCGCGCCAGCTTCACGAATCCTCCTCCCCTTGAGGGCCACGGACTCCTTCACGATCTCAGCCACCGTCCGTGACCGATGTACTCGTTACAGCCGTGGCACCACCCAAGTGGACTCGCCGTAGCGGGTGGCCCGTCGTTCGCCTCGATCCCGTCACCGCATTTGTCGGCGAGCCGTAGCACTCCTCAGGCGCCCGAAATCGAGCTCAAGAGCTACGGGCGATGAGCGGCGCCCGCACGTTCAGCTCGAGCTGGGCCTGCATGCCGCCGGATCATGGCCATCTCGTCGTCGGCCTGCACGGACACCTGGAGCACCACCTGCGGGATGGCGGGATTTGTTGCCGGGCATCGATGCAGGCCCTTTTCAGCTGGCACCATCTCGCCGAGCCCCACCATCAGGGCGAGGTGGTTCGGCAATCTTGGTGATTAGTAACCCGCGAGAGCGTCGCGGTTGGCCTGGGCCTCGAACGGATCGGCGGGCGCCTCAGCATGATGCCGGTGGCATCAGCCACTAGACACGGAGGCGAAGTCCGAGTGGGTGTTGAGACCCGTGCCGGTGGCGGTGCCGCCGACGGGGACTGAGCATCCTGCGCTCCACGGCCACGCGCTCGCCCGCGAGGCGCATCTACGGCATGAGCGTAACAGCACGCGTCCTGAGGTGGGGTGCGCCCGGCTTGACGAGGTCCTTCGAACTCATCGGCCTTGCGCTCAAAGGCGCTCCAGCGAGATGGTGCGCGGGAGGCGGGCTCCTGCCTGCGTCTCGGCCAGCGCCGGCAGGTGTACGGCGGAGGGGAAGCATCGTTGGACGACTGGCCCATGTTCACGTGGTCGTTGCGCCTGTGGCCGTGGCCACTCATTGGCGTTGGTGAAGCTCGACGACGGTCCAGGTTCTGGAAATCAGTCAAAT
>CAWEQJ010000001.1:0-204930 GCA_963811205.1 uncultured Thermoleophilaceae bacterium | reverse complement strand
TCGGGATGACGCCCCGCCACGGCGGCGGCTAGATCATCGCTCAATATGGCGGAGCCCGCCTCCACAGCCGTGCGCTCTGAAGGCAGCGAGGGCGTGGCGGGCATGGCGCGCCAGCCCGGCGCCCGCTGGTCGCGGTTCGCGGGGCGGGTCGCGGAGCGCGCTCGCCCTCGTGCTCCTGCTCGTGCTCGCCACGTACATGATGCTGTCGCTCACGAGTCCTACCCAAGGCTGGAGCGGGGTCGTGATCGCGCCTCTGGCCTCGACGAGCGCGCGTCGTTGGGCTTGCCACGGCCGACGCGAGAGCCGTGGTCGTGCGCTACTCGATCGGTCTCGCTGCGGCGTCCATGGTCCTCGCCTTGATCTCGAGTGGTGCTCCGGTCGCCGGGGCGGTCCGGCGTCAGCTCTCTCATCGAGAGAGCGCCGCCGTCGGCGTGGCTGCGATGGCCGTGCTCGGCGCCGTGGTCACCGAGCCGGAGGTGGGCTTCAGGACCATCCTCGGCGCGATCAGCGTCTATCTCATCCTCGGCCTGCTGTTCACCTTCGCTTACGTGGCGATCGCCGACTCCCCCGGCCCCTTCTTCGCCGGCGGCGCGCACCCCGGCGGGCGACTACGTCTTCTTCAGCCTCACCACTTCTACCACCACCGGCTACGGGAATCTGGTCCCCGCGGGGCAGCCGGGCAAGATGTGTCGCGGGGCTCGAGATGCCGCCGGGCCAGATCTTCCTGGTCACGCTGATCGCGCGGCTGGTGAGCCTCTGGCAGCCCGGGCAACTGGGCGCAGCGGGGCGGCGATTCACTCGAGCAGCCGTAGGCGGGCCGCAACGTTCGCTCAGGCGAGCGGCCGCCGCGCCGCTTCCTGACGCGGGGTGCCGCCTGACGGCGCCGGGTTGCACCGTTGGGATGCCTCCGGTGAACAGCAGGGCGACGAGCGCGAAGAGTGCGAGTACCGCGACGGCGGCGCGCAGGCCGGCGATCCGGCTCTGCTCGTTTGTCTTGACGATCGCGTCGGCCGTCCTGGGGGGACATGCGCATCCTTGAGCGCGGCCTTGAGGTCCTCGTCGGACATGAACGGCATGCCGCCCGCGAGCTCGGTCTGCGCCTTCGCGACGAGCCGGTCGGGAACGTCCGGGTTGTTCTGGATGCCGTCAGGAACGAGGCGGTCAGGGCGGAGATGAGCACGGCGCCCGCCAGTGCGGTGCCGATCGAGGCGCCGAGCTGCGTGCCGGTGTTCTGCAGGCCGCCGACCTCGCCGCTCTGCTCGTCGGGCACCGCCGACACCGTCACGGCCCCCGAGCTGGGAGGCCATGGCGCCGAGCCCGGCGCCCGCCAGCAGCAGCGGCCAGGTGACGATCTCCGGGCCGGCGCCGACGTCGAGCAAGGCCACCAGGAGCACGAGCCCGGCGAACAGCGATGAACCCGAGCCGGACCACCCGCCGCGGCGACGCGTTCGGGAACACCTTCGGGACGCCGGCCGCGAACAGCAGCAACGCCAGCGACAGCGGCAGCAGCCGCACGCCCGTCTCGACCGCCGACAGGCCGAGCGCGACCGACAGGAACAGCGGCACGACGAAGAAGATGCCCGGCCTGCACGAGGAACAGGAAGAAGAACGAGGTGACCCCGCCGCGCAGCTGGTTGTTGCGCAGCATCGCCGGGTCCATCAGCGCGCCCTCGCCGCGCTCGATGCGCCGGTTCTCCCAGCGCAGGAACAGCCACGAGCACCACGCCGCCCGCGAGCATCGAGCCAGATCACCGGCGAGAGCCCGAGCCACTCGGGCGCACCGGGCTTGGGCCGCACGAACCCCCACTCCCCGACCTGCAGGATGCCGAACACGATCAGCCCGAGACCGAGCGCCGACAGCCCGGTGCCGACCAGGTCGAGCCGGACGCCCTTCTCGGGCGGCGTGTCCTTCATCCGCCGCGCCAGCGCGAGGATCACCAGCACGATGAGCACCTCGCCGACGAACACCCATCGCCACGAGGCGTAGGTCGTGAACAGGCCGCCGATCACCGGCCCCACCGCCGCCGCGATCGCGCCGGCAGCGGCGACCAGCCCGTAGGCGCGCGGGCGCTCGGCTTGCCGAAGTTCGAGGCCACGAGCGCGACGATCGCCGGCATGATCAGCACCGCGCCGATCCCTCCAGGAGCGACCAGCCGATCATCAGCACCGTCAGGCTCTGGGCCAGCGACGTGGTGAACGACCCGCAGGCGTAGACGACGCACCCGATCGCGAACGCGCGCTTCCGGCCGATGATCTCGCCGATCTTCCCGCCGGTGATCATCAGCGACGCCATCACCAGCGTGTAGAGCGTGATCGCGGTCTGGATCCCGGTCACCGTCGTCCCGACGTCCTTGGCGACCGTCGCGATCGCCGTGTTCATCACCGTCGTGTCGAGCGCCATGACGAACTGCCCCGCGGCCAGCGTCATCAGGACGATTCCTGTCGCGCCGGCCCGCCGACCGCCCGAAGTGCGCGCCCTGCGTCGGCGTGGCTGCGGCCGCGGTCGTCATGTCAGCGGACGCTCCCCCAGGCCGTCGGCGCCGCATCACCTACTTAGGATGAGACGTCAGCGCTGGAAGCGCCTGGGCGGCGGATGGTCGAGCTCGAACCACACGTCGCCTGCCATCACCAGCGGTCGGCCATCCGCTCAACGAGGAAGAGCGCCCAGTTCGAGCCCGCGCCGTGGTCGGCTCCCCGGACGCGTGACCACGGCTCGGACCGTCTCGTCGGACAATCGATACCGACACCTGGATGCTGCCGGCACCGTAGTCGGTGGCAGCGACGCGGTTGACTAGCTCGCTCACCAGCAGGCGCAGCTTGGCAAGCATCATGTGATCCACGTGCCCCGCCAGCGAGTCGAGCTGACGGCGCGCTGCCGCTCCGGCATTCCCCGGCGGCGGGGACCCAAGTCTTGGATGAGTTCGCGGCCGCCCGGACGAGCCGCACGCGGGGGCTTTCCCAATGTGGCCTCAGCCTCGCACGGCCTCCGAGGTGCCGGAGGCCTGCCCCCCATTGGCGGGGATGGGCGCACCCTCATCACCCGATCCGGATGATGCCGTCCTGCCGCCGACCCTAGACCTTGTGGAGACCCACGAAAACAGGGGGTTACGACACCCCATCGGCGGATACGCGGAGGCCGGTGGCCGTCGGGCGCCGATCTGGCCGGCACCTGCCGGGCGCGACGGCGACCCGCGCCCGCCGGGAGCGCGGGGTGTGCTGTCCGCGGGTGCCATGATCGCCATCGCCGGCTGCATGAACGTGAATCGATGGCATCGCTGCGATCGGCAACTCCAAGGTCTTCAGGGGGCATCAGGAGATCGTGGTGAGCAGCTCCCCACCCCTCCTGATGCCCCCTGAAGACCTTGGAGTTGCCGATCGCAGCGATGCCATCGATCACGTTCATGCAGCCGGCGATGGCGATCATGGCGCCGGCGAACAGCACCCAGCCGCTCCCGGCGGCAGGGTCGCCGTAGCGGCCGTAGGTGCCGGCCAGATCGGCGCCCGACGGGCCGCCGGCCTGCCGCGTATCCGCGATAGGGGCTGTCATAACCCCCTCCTTTCGTCGGTCTCCGCAAGGTCACGGTCGGCGGCCTGGAGCGGCATCATCCGGATCGGGTGATGAAGGGCGCGCCCATCCCCGCCAATGGGGGGCAGGCCTCATTGCCGGGGCACCCCGGAGGCCGTGCGAGGCTGAGGCCACATTGGGAAAGCCCCCGCGTGCGGCTCGTCCGGGCGGTCGCGAACTCATCCAAGACTTTGAGGTCCCCGCCGCCGGGGAATGCCGGGAGCGGCAGCGCGCCGTCAGCTCGACTCGCTGGCGGGGCACGTGGATCACATGATGCTTGCCAAGCTGCGCCTGCTGGTGAGCGAGCTAGTCAACCGCGTCGCTGCCACCGACTACGGTGCCGGCAGCATCCAGGTGTCCGTATCGATTCCCCACGCAGACGGTCCGAGCCGTGGTCACGCGTCCGGGGAGCCGACCACGGCGCGGGCTCGACTGGGCGCTCTTCCTCGTTGAGCGGATGGCCGACCGCTGGGGGATGGCAGGCGACGTGTGGTTCGAGCTCGACCATCCGCCGCCCAGGCGCTTCCAGCGCTGACATCTCACCCAAAGCAGGTGAGGCGGCGCCGGGCGGCCGTGGGCGAGCATCCGCTGACATGACGACCTCGGGCGCAGCCACGCCGACGCTCAGCGGCGCGCACTTCGAGCGGTCGGCGCGCCGGCGCGACGGGTATCGTCCTGCTGACGCTGGCGGCGGCGCAGTTCGTCATGGCCCTCGACACGACGGTGATGAACACGGCGATCGCCACGGTCGCCAAGGACGTCGGGACGACCGTGACCGGGATCCAGACGGCGATCACGCTCTACACGCTGGTGATGGCGTCGCTGATGATCACCGGCGGCAAGGTCGGCGAGATCCTCGGCCGCAAGCGCGCGTTCGCGATCGGGTGCGTCGTCTACGCCTGCGGGTCGCTCACCACGGCGCTGTCGCCGAACCTGACGGTGCTGATCATCGGCTGGTCGTTCCTGGAGGGCCTGGGCGCGGTGCTGATCATGCCGGCGATCGTCGCGCTCGTCGCCGTCGAACTTCGGCAAGCCCGAGCGCCCGCGCGCCTACGGGCTCGTCGCCGCCGCCGGCGCGATCGCGGCGGCGCTCGGGCCCGCTGATCGGCGGCGCGTTCACCACCTACGCGTCGTGGCGCTGGGTGTTCGCCGGCGAGGTCCTGATCGTGCTCGTGATCCTCGCTGCTGGCGCGGCGGATGAACGACACGCCGCCGGAGGAGGGCGTCCAGCTCGACCTGGTCGGCACGGCGCTGTCGGCGCTCGGCCTCGGGCTGATCGTGTTCGGCATCCTGCAGTCGGGCACGTGGGGGTTCGTGCAGCCCAAGCCCGACGCGCCCGAGTGGCTCGGGCTCTCGCCGGTGATCTGGCTCATCCTCGGCGGCGGCGTGGTCCTGGCGCTGTTCCTGCGCTGGGAGCGCCGGCGCATCGAGCGCGGCGAGGGCGCGCTGATCGACCCGGCCATGCTGCGCAACCATCCAGCTGCGCAGCGGGGTCACCTCGTTCCTCTTCATGTTCCTGATCCAGGCCGGCATCTTCTTCGTCGTCCCGCTGTTCCTGTCGGTCGCGCTCGGGCTGTCGGCGATCGCGACCGGCGTCCGGCTGCTGCCGCTCTCGCTGTCGCTGCTGCTCTTCGCCGTCGGCATCCCCAAGCTGTTCCCGAACGCGTCGCCGCGGCGGGTCGTCCGCCTCGGGTTCATGGCGCTGTTCGCCGGGCTCGTGCTCCTGATCGCCCTGCTGGACGTCGGGGCCGGGCCGGAGATCGTCACCTGGCCGCTGCTGCTCGTCGGGTCCGGGCTCGGCGCCTGGCCTCGCAGCTCGGGCAGCGTCACCGTCTCGTCGGTGCCCGACGAGCAGAGCGGCGAGGTCGGTGGCCTTCAGAACACCGGCACCCAGCTCGGCGCGTCGATCGGCACCGCGCTCGCCGGCGCCGTGCTCATCTCCGCGCTGACCGCCTCGTTCCTCACCGGCATCCAGAACAACCCGGACGTCCCGACCAGCCTCGCCTCGAATGCGCAGACCGAGCTCGCGGGCGGAATCCCGTTCCTCTCCGACAAGGACCTAAAGGCCGCGCTCGAAGATGCGCATGTGCCCCCCAGGACGGCCGATGCCGTCGTCAAGACCAACGAGGACAGCCGGATCGCCGGCCTGCGCGCCGCGGTCTCGGTCCTGGCCCTGATCTCCCTCGTCGCCCTCCTGTTCACCGGAGGCATCCCCGCTACGCAGCCGGGCGCGCCGTCCGGGGCGCGGTCACCCCCGACTAGGAAACGGCGCGCCGGCCGCTCTCCATGAGCGTTCGTTGCGGCCCTCTCAGCCGCCCCTGCGGTGCCTCAGCTGCGCCCATTGCCCCGGCTTCCAGAGGCTCACCAGCCGCGCGATCAGCGTGACCAGGAACACCTGGCCCAGCAGCATCTCGAGCCCGGACACCATCTTCCCCGGCTGCGCGGCCGGCACCAGGTTGCCGTAGCCGGTGGTGGTCAGCGTCGTGAGGCTGAAGAAGACGTAGTCGCCCTTGCCGGGCTGCACGCCGCCGGCGAAGAAGGCGCCGGGCTGCAGCCGGTCGATCGCCGCGTAAGCGAAGGTGAACAGCAGCGCGAGGATGATGTAGACGCTGATTGCGCCGAGGATGGTCCTGAAGCCCACCTCCGGCTCGGTGACCACGGCGCCGAGCACGGCCATCGCGGCCACGGCCAACAGCAGCGTCTCGATGAGAGAGCTGACGCCGAACCACCCCGACGTGCCGGACACCGCTCCGATCAAGGCGAGGACCATGGACGCCGCAGCGAGACCGATCGAGTAGCGCACGACCACCGCTCTCGCGTCGGCCGTGGCAAGCCCGACGACGGCGCTCGTCGAGGCCAGCACCGCAATCACGACCCCGCTCCAGCCTTGGGTAGGACTCGTGAGCGACAGCATCATGTACGTGGCGAGCACGAGCAGGAGCACGAGCCCGAACGCACTCGCGACCCGCCCCGCGAACCGCGACCAGCGCTCGCCGGGCTGGCGCGCCATGCCCGCCACGCCCTCGCTGCCTTCAGAGCGCACGGCTGTGGAGGCGGGCTCCGCCATTGAGCGATGATCTAGCCGCCGCCGTGGCGGGGCGTCATCCCGATGGGGTGATTCCCGGGGCTAGCCGCCGACCGCGGTGGCGGGGATCGTGGCCGCCACCCGCGTGCCGCCGCCGGGCGGCCTGTCCACCGTAAGCACGCCGCCGATCGCCTCCACGCGGTCGCGCAGACCCTGGATACCGAGGCCGTGCCTCTCATCCGCCCCGCCCACGCCGTCGTCCGCCACCTCCACGCGCAGGGCGCCCGTCACCAGGTGCCCACGCACCCGAATCGTGGAAGCGTGGGCGTGCTTCTGCGCGTTGGTCATGGCCTCCGCGAGCACGTAGTAGGCGGTGGCCTCCGCGGAGTCGTCAAGCCGGACCGAGGGCACGCCGGCGATCTCCGTTCGCACCGCCGACCGCTCAGCGAGCTCGGCCACGGCGCGCGCGAGGCCGAAGCGCGTGAGCACCGAGGGGTGAATGCCGTGCGCGAGGTCGCGCAGCTCGTCGATCGCCAGGAGCAGCTCTTGCTGAGCGCTATCGAGCGCGCCCGGAGCCGCGTCGGGATGCAGCCGCGCGGTCTCGGCGGAGACGCCGAGCCGGACGGCGAGCGCCGTGAGCCGCTGCTGCGCCCCGTCGTGCAGGTTGTGCTCGAGCCGCCGCCGCTCGTCGTCGGCGGCCTCGACCAGGCGTGTCCGCGAGGCGCGCAAGCGTCCCGCGAGCTCCTCCCGCTCGGACACCGCGGCGGCGAGCGAAAGACAAGTGAGCGCGGCGATCGCAAGGTACAGCTGCGTGGACAGGATGCTGTTGGTGATCGAGCCGAACACGAACGGGCCGATGTAGTGGGTGGTGCCCCACACCGCGTGGCCTGCCGCCACCGCAACAGCGAGCGTGGCGCCGCGCTGACCGAAGCGGAGCGCGGCCCAGATCAGCGCCGGGAACACCACGTACGCGAGCGGCCGGTTGGTGCGCAGCGACAGCTCGCTGAGCCCGATGATCGCCACCAGCAGCAGCACCGCCTCGGTTCCACGGCCTCTCCACCAGTCGCGCGACGGGGGCGGCCACCACGCGATGGCGAGCGGCACGACGATCAGCGCACCCGACGTGTCGCCAAGCCACCAGGTGCGCCACAGCCGCGGCAGGTCAGCCGTGCTCACCACGTTGCCGAGCCGTAGCGAAATCAGGCCCACGGTGGCGCTGACTGCCGTGCCCGCGGCGATCGCCACCAGCATGCGGGCGAGGTTGACGACGCTGCCGAGCGGCGAACTCTCGCCGATCAAGCGGCGCATCAGGTACACCGCGAGCACGACTTCGAGCAGGTTGCCACAGGTCTGACCGATGGCGGAGCCCAAGGGAACCGTCGTGTAGACGTTGGCCAGCATGTCGCCGAGGACCACTCCGGGCCAGAAGCGCAGACCGGCGAGGTAGAGGAAGGCGATCCCGACGCCCACCGGCAGCCAGACGATCGCGGCGACGGGGCCGGAGAAGTTGAGGGCGTAGCCGAGCTGCGCCGAGCCGTAGTAGAGGCCGGCCAGAACAAGGGACCCGATCGGCACCACCAGGCGCTGATCCAGGGCAGCAGGCGTCCACCCCTGCCGGCCCACGCGTTGATGCGCCGAGCCCGTTACCGCCTGTGGAGCCAGACCCACCCCAGGCATTAGAGGCCAAGCATCGCAGCCCAGCGCCTGCGCGCCAACTGTAAGTCAGTTCCTGGCGCGTAAGTACGAGCGCAGGATGAACGCCTCGGCGATCTGGATCGCTCCGTGGAGGCACAGCGCGATGCCCGCGAGCACCGCCAGTGTGCTCACCGTGATGTGCGGCGAGGCGAGGATCAAAGTTGCCACCGCGATCAGCACGACGCCGCGAATCAGCGCCGCGAGGCGCCGGGGACCGGTGATCGCGCGGGCCAGGTCGAGAGCGCCGGCCACCAGAAACCAAAGCCCGATCGCGAGCGCCACCGCCACGAGGCTCTGGCTTGGATGCCGGATCACCACGACCCCCGCGATGAGCGCGAAGATGCCCAGCAGGATGCCCAGGGCGCTGCGGTCCCGGTCGGACACTGTCTGAACGATCATCAGCACGCCGCCCACGAGCAGGTACACGCCCAGGATCACGCAGAGCGCGTTGAGAGACGGGTCGGGGTAGGCGAGCACGAGCACGCCCACAGCCACGCTGATCACGCCCGCGACGAGGAGCAGGTACCAGAACCGCTCCGGGGACTCCAGCTCCACGACTCCGCTGGCGCGGATGCCCTGTGGCGAATACATCTCGGTCATGGCTCCTCCTGCGTCGAGAATGGCTCAGCTCCCGAGCAGCAGTCCCTTCTCCACCCGGTACTCGTCGTCGGTGAGCGCGCCGCTGTCGTGCAGCGTGGCAAGCCGCTCGAGCTGTGACAGGCGCGCGCCGTTGCCCGTCGCGGCGGGTTCGGCCGCCGGCTGCGCGGCCCCGCGGCCGCGGCGCGCCGCGATCCACTCGCGCATCCGCTGCATCGCCTCGCCGGCCTGCGCGTCCGGGAACTCCCGGGCGGTCTGCCGCCGGAGCAGTTCGATGCCGAGCACGAGCAGAGCGGCGATCAGGAGGATCGGAATGATGTTGCGGAATGCCGGCGTGGGACCCCAGAGCAGCACCAGGAGGTAGACGCCCGCGGCGCCCGAGTACACCGCCACCGCATGGTCGCGCAACGATGGAGCCAGCGCCCTGCGCACGGCCAGCGCCGGACGGCTCGGACCCGCGAGCCAAGCTGCGGCCACGATCAGGAGCCCGTAGATCACCAGCGCCAAGGCGATGTCGTGAAGCAGTGCGGTGCCGATCGACCAGGCGTCGTGCGCCGCCGCTTTGATCGACACCGCCGGCACGAGGCCGTCGACGATCTGGTTGCCGCCCACCCGCCGCACCAGCAGCACGGCGATCCCGATGCCGAAGAAGCACCAGCCCGTGCCGCGCAGCGCCAGTCGGCGGCGGTCCTTGGCCACCGCGATCGCGGCCCCGAACAGCACGAACGTCAACACCGTGAACACGATCGAGATGTGGCGGATCAGCTTGGCGACGTCCTGCGCGGTCTTCAGCTGGTCAGAGCGCATGATCACGAGGCGGCCGGCGTTCGGCGGGAGCTTGCCGGCGAGCTTGTTACGCGCGCCCGCCACCTGCTGCTCTACACCCAGCCTCGCGGCCAGCTGGTCCACCACCGCGTGCAGATCGAGCACAACCTCGCCCTGGTTGGTGGACACCACGGGGCCGCCGCCGTTGAGGATCTTGAGGAACTGCTGGTGCGCAGCCCTGTTCGCATTGCGCCACGCCTCCTGAACGCGTGGGCGCGCGAGCAGCTCGGGCGCCGCCCGGCCCCCGAGCTCCTGCAGGCCGGCGGCGGCCGGGCCGGCTAGGGCCTGGGCCTGCGGCGGCAGCGAGGCGCGGAGGCGAGCGGCCACGTCGGTGTTCGAGAACACCTCGTTGACCAGATATGCGGCCACGGCGTCGCGGATGGCCGGGTCTGCGAGCAGCTTGGAGCTCGTGTCGGTCCAGTTGTTCGTGTCGAGCGCCTCGCGCTTGACCCAGGTGGACACGACCGCAATGACCCCCGCGATCGTGGCGAGTGTGAGCAGAGCCACGACAAGAATCCGCCGGCCGCGGCCGCTATGCGGCGCGGAAGAAGGCTCGGGGGACGACTGGGATTCGGGCAGCTTGGACAGATGCTCCTCCTGCACGGTCCGTGCGAGCTTCGAGCCCGCGCCGCCCCTGGGCAAGGGCGTCCGCAGGTGTCACGCGGTGGGGTCGGCACGACCCCGGCGCGGCCCGCTTTACTCCGGCTGCTCGTCCCCCGGGCCGGCGAGGAACATCAGCGTGGCCTTCACGCGCCGGCTCACGTCATCCACGTTCGAGAGGTTCAGCTTCATGAAGATCGAGTTGATGTGCTTCTCGACCGCGCGCTTGGTCAGGTACAGCGCCGACGCGATGGCCGCGTTGCTCTTGCCCTTCGCGATCTCGGCGAGCACCTCGTATTCGCGGCGCGTGAGCTCGGACAGCGGCGAAGCCTCTTCGCGCGTCCTCGCGTCCACCAGTACCTCGACCACCTTGGGGTCGATCACGGATTCGCCAGCCACCACCGCCTGCACCGCCGCCACGAGCTGCTCGCGGTTATGCACGCTCTCCTTGAGCAGGTAGGCCCGGCCCGAGGAGCCCTCGTCGAGCAGCGCGAGTGGGTAGCTGGGTTCGGCGTACTGGCTGAGCACGACGACCCCGATGTCGGGGTGCGTCTCGCGCAGGATGTGCGCGACCCTGATCCCCTCGTCGGTGTCGGACGGCGGCATCCGGATGTCGGTGATCACAGCGTCCGGCTGCTCCTCCTCAACGGCGAGGAGCAGCGCATCCGCATCGGCGCACGACCGAGCCACCTCGATCTCGGGAGCTCCGGCGAGTATCAACTCGACGGCCTCGCGGACGAGATAGGCATCTTCGGCGATGATCACCCGGATCGGGATACCGTTCGGGGACGCTGCTGGTTCGCGGTCCAGCGTGGCGTGTTGCATTGCGTCAAGCCTCCTGACGTAATTTCGTCAATAGACGCCATTCGTCAGTCAACGAACAACTGGGACCTTAGGCGCCCGTACTCGCGCGGTCAACCGAGGATCTCCCCTAACGCCTCAACCGTAGTTAGTACGGGTAGGCAAAGGCCGCCCTGGAGCGGGCCCGGACGTTTGGTCCTGGCCACACCCGCGCTCTCGTGCGTGCACCATGGCCAGGGCGGTTGCCCGTCCGTATCGTCAGCGCAAGCCGGGTGATCCCGGAACGGACGAAGGGAGCCCGCATGGCCGCAGTTGCACAGGAGACTCACGAGACGCTGTCCGGCCTCTCCGCCGGGGACATCGACGCCCTCAGCGACGCGCTCGCCCTGCGCGAGGAGGCGCGTGAGGACACAGGACTTGATGCCCGCACGTTTGGACTCGTAAAGATCGCCGCCCTGATCGCGCTCGACGCACCTCCCGCCTCGTACATGTGGCAGGTGGCGAACGCGCTCGACGGCGGCGCTACCCCCGAGGAGGTGCTCGGCGTCCTCCAGGCCGTCGCGCCTCAGGTCGGCGGCCCGAAGGTGGTCGCGGCCGCGCCCGAGATCATGGTGGCCCTGGGACTCTCGCTCCCAGAGGGCGCGGAGTGAGGAGGCCGGCATGCCACTCATGAGGCGCCGCCCACTCCTGCGAGCCGCCGCCGTTGGCGGAGGCGCGTACATGGCCGGCAAGCACAGGGCTCGGAGCCAGCAGGGTGAGGCGGACCAGAACGCCCAGATCTCGGACCTCCAAAGCCAGCAGGCGGCCCAGCCGGCGCCCCAGGCTCCGCCACCCGCCGCCGGCCCCTCCTCGGACGCGATCGAGCGGCTCAAGGAGCTGGGGCAGCTCCACGAGCAGGGAGTGCTCACCGACCAGGAGTTCAGCGAACAGAAGGCGAAGCTGCTGGCCGGCTGAATTCCGCCGACCAACAGCTTCCCCGCGACACGACGGCCCCCTCGCCCCGGGGGCCGTCGTCATGACGAATCACCCCCTTCGGATGATGTGGCGGCCGCGCCCCGCCCGTAGCTTGACCTGTGGCGCCCCGCGGCCTGCGGCGGCGTGACACGCCTCAAACTAGGAGGACCTCATGGCGGATCTAGTCGCCATTGGCTACCCCGACGAGACGACCGCCTCCCTGGCCGAAGAGGAGGTACAGCGTCTCGCGTCGGATCTGATCATCGAACCCGACGCTGTCGCTGTGATCGTGCGGGACAAGGAGGGCAAGTACCACGTCCACACCTCGCACCACGCCGTGGGCGGCGGGGCCACGTGGGGCATGTTCTGGGGGCTGCTGTTCGGCCTGCTGTTCTTCGTCCCCGTGTTCGGCATGGCCGTCGGGGCCGGACTCGGCGCCCTGATGGGCAAGATCGAGAAGACCGGCATCGACAAGCAGTTCCAGGAGCAGGTACGCGACATGCTCAAGCCCGGCACCTCGGCTCTCTTCGTCGTGGTTGAGAAGGTCACGCCGGACAAGGCGGTGGAGGGTCTGAGCCAGTACGGCGGAACGGTGCTCAAGTCGTCGCTTTCGAAGGACGCCGAGAAAGAGCTGCAGGAAGCACTGCACGGAACGCCGGTCGCCGCATAGCGGGCCCCCTCGGCCGGGCTGTCCAGGCGGCAGCCCGGCCCGAGGTTCCGATGCTGGAGTGAGGAGGGAAGCCACGTGAAGCGCTTGATCGTTATCTGCATGCTGATGGCACCGCTGGTGCTCACGGCGTGCGGCGAGTCGAAGCAGGACAAGGCCAAGAAGCAGGTCTGCAGCGCGCGCTCCGACATCCAGAAGCAGGTCAACTCACTCAAGAGCCTCACCCCCACCACCGCGACCACGAACGGGGTGACGGACAGCCTCAACGCCATCAGAGACGACTTGAGGAAGATCGGGGACGCTCAGTCCGACCTGAGTGACCAGCGCAAGCAGCAGGTGCAGTCGGCAAACCAGGAGTTCACGTCCGAGCTTCAGTCGATCGCGGGCAACCTGGGGACCAACCTCTCGATCAACGGAGCACAGGCGCAGCTACGCGCGGCTGCGCAGCAGCTCGCGGCGGCTTACCAGAAGTCGTTCGCGGCAGTCGACTGCAGCTAGCCGAGGCCGTGCGCCGATGATCGACACGGTCGACGTTTTCCTCCGGGTGGGTGCGGCCGGCGGCCTCGGCGCCGTGATCGGGATCGAGCGCGAGTCGCGCAACCAGCTCGCCGGCATGCGCACGCACGCGCTGGTGGCGGCCGGAGCGGCAGTGTTCACGCTGGCGGGCGCGTACGGCTTCTCGGACATCCATCGCGCCCCCACCGTCGACCCGATGCGCGTGGCGGCTCAGATCGCCTCGGGCATCGGCTTCATCGGCGCCGGAGCGATCATCCGCGACCGCGGCTCGGTGCGCGGGATCACCACTGCGGCGGCGCTCTGGACCAGCGCGGCCGTGGGGCTCGCGGCGGGCGCGGGGCTGTGGGCCATCGCGGTGGCGGGCGCCGTGATCACGCTCGGCGTGCTCATTCTGTTGCGGCCCCTGCGCAGGCGCCTGCTCACCTTCACCAGCAGCCGCTACGGCCTGGAGGTGGAATACGACCGCGGCCACGGCACGCTCGGCCCGCTGCTCGACCTGGTGGCCGAGGCGGGCGGCCACGTCGAGGATCTCTCAATCGACGACGACCCTGACGGGGTGCGGCGCGTGAACCTCGAGATCCGGATTCAGGATCTGAGCGAGATGCAGGAGGTCACGGACGAGCTTGAGAAGCGTGACGAGGTGGCGCGCTGCACCGTTCACCGCAGATGAGGTGACCGGCGCAGCGGCGCCGCCTCGGCTCTAGTGGGCCTTGCTGACCTTTGCGCCGTAGGCCAGGAGGCCGTAGATCGCAAGGATGTCGAGCGAGAAGATCGCCAGCGACCAGAACGGATACGCCGGGATCATCAGGAGTTGGGCGATCGCATTCAGGCTCAGCACCACGACGCCCGCCCAGCGCGCGAACTGGTTCTTGGCGAAGATCCCGAGCCCGACAAGGATCTGGGCGATGCCGATGAAGAGCACGGTCCAGCCCCAGGCGCTCAGGTCGCCCGCGATGTAGTGGCTGTTGGCGACGAAGAAGTTCGCCTTGTCGATCGCGGCGATCCCCTCGATGATGTTGAGGGTGCCGACCATGAGGAGCAGGACGCCGGCGAACGCTACCCAGCCCGAGCCCCGGTCGTCGTCATTCCGCGCCACATCCGAGGGCACATACGTCTCCCGGTTGGCGGTTGTGTGAACGCTCACTTCGTGCCTCCTGCGTGTGCGAGTTGCGTGCCCAGAAACGCACGCCTGGAGATCAAAGTTCGCAACACCTGAGCACCTGAGCAATGGTGCGCTCTGGCCTATCGGAGTAGGCACGCACCCCGGCCCGCCTCATGTGGAGCGCCGCTCGATCACCCGCGGGTGGCCTGCGCCAGCGCGGCGCCCAGAAGCGAGCCCGCCACCACGTCTCCGGGGTAGTGCACCCCCGTGTGCACGCGGGAATACGCCACCAGCGCGGCGAGTCGCGCGCAACGGCACGGCGACGTGGCGGCAGCGTGTGCCCCACCCCGGTGGCGAAGGCGAACGCGGCGGCCGAGTGGCCGGACGGGAACGAGCTCGAGGACGGCATGGGCATGTGGCGCGCCAGCGAACGGCCTCCCCGGCCTCCGGTCCGGACGCCGCCTGATCGCCCACTGGCTTGATCACGACGTTGATGGCCGTGGACGCGGCGGCCACCGAGGCCAGCCCCATCACCGCCGCCCGCCGGCCGGCAGCTTCCGCCGGTGACTGCGAGCAGCACCGCCGCAGCGGCGAGCGAGAGCCGCGAGTAGTCGGCAGCCCGGGAGAGCCGGCGCATCCCGCGGTCGAGCGCGGGCGTGGGCGTGGCGGCGATCGCGGCGTATACCGCGACGTCCACTCGGCGCGCGTCATCGAGCCAGCCCATGCGGCGACCCTACGAGGTACCGCCGGTGGAGCGCTCGGGAATGGTCCTCGAGCAGCGACGCCGCCTGCTCCTCTCGCGAGAGCGCCTCGAGGTACACCTCGTGCGCCCAGTCGCGCTCGGCCTCGTCCGAGGCGAGCCAGATGTCCCAGGCATGGCCCACCTGGCGAGCGGCCGCGCGCCAGTGTTCGAGCTGCTCCGCCCGGAGGCTGTCCGCCTCCTCGACTCTCGGATGAGCGCGGGGCTTCAACGGCGCATGACGTCGGCGCGAATCTAGGAAGCTCGGCCGCTCCCTGCCTCGCTCGGATTCGGGTGAAAAATCGCGCTGATCCACTTGGGGGGAGGCGGCTGGGACCGGTCCCGGCGACGGTGCGCGTGCATGGCGCACGTTTTCCTCCTCGCGCTGGTCGCCGCGCTGACCATCGGCAGGTGGCTGGTGGCAAAGGGGATCGTGGCGCTCGTCAGCTGATCCCGGCCAGCCCGGCGCTGCCCACGCCGGCGTGCGACGCCTGGTCGAGCAGCCCGGCCTCGCGTGCCCGCACCACCGCCTCGCCGCGCGAGGACGCGCCGAGCTTGCGGTACACGGAGCGCGCGTGGGTCTTCACCGTATTGGCGGACACGAACAGCCGCTCCGCCATCTCGGGGAACGACAGGTGCGTGGGCAGGAACTGGAGCACGCGCAGCTCGGCGGTGGTGAGCCACCAGCCGCCGCCGGGCGCGGCCGACGGAGTCGCTCCGCCTGCGCCTGGCCGTCCTCGATCCAGCGGTCGCGGCACCTTGGCATCGGGCGAGCGCTCGAGCTGGCCGCGGCCGCCTCCGCCAGCAGCTCGCGCGCCTGCGCGGCGTCGCTCGAGGCGCAGCGCGCCCGGCGCGAGCGCGATCCGGCACTCGGCGTCGTACCACGGGCCGAAGTCCGCGCGCCCGAGCAGGAGCCGAGCCGCCCGGCGCATGTCCGCCTGTGCGGCCTCGCACCCGCCCCCTCTGCGCCGCGCACGTGCGAGGCCACGGCGTACACCAGTGCGGACGCGGCGTAGCTCGCCGAGCCCGCTCCGCTCGACCTGCGCGCGCGCGCGGCGCCACCAGCGATTCCGCCGCTGCCCAGTCGCGGCGCTCGATGCGCGAGCAGGGCGAGCTGGGCGAGGCACAGCGTCTGCAGGTGCGGAGCGGCGGCGGTAGCGCGGCGGGCGCCCGTCCTCGAGCAGGCGGCGCGCGCGCTCGCGCTCGCCGCCGAGGTGCGCGGCCACGCCCTTGCAGCAGGCAACCCAGGGCGCGCCACGGGCTGTCCTCCGGAGCCGCAGCCGACCCGGCGGCGGCCTCCTCGCCCATGCGGACCACCGGCCCGCCGGCCAGCTCGCGTGCAGGACCAGCAGCCTCGCCCTCGAGCTCCCGGCGGTGCGGCCGACTCGCAGCGCCGAGGCTTCGCGAGGCGGCCGCGCTCCAGTGCTCCACGACGCTGCGATCGGCGTCGAGCAGGGCACGCGCGGCGGCGGTAGCGCGAGCGTCGGGCGAGCCGCGACACCTGCTCGTCGACTGAAGCGGGCGAGCCAACCGTCGAGCTCCTTGCCCCGGCCGTAGCCGGATAGGCGGCCGCCTGGCACCAGAGCAGATCGCCGGCGCGCCCCGCGTCCCCGCCGCACACCGCGTGCTCGATGGCCCGCTCGCTGTCGCCGCGGGCCTCGTACCAGGCGCTCGCGCGCGCGTGCAGCACCGGCTCCTGCCCGGGCTCGGAGCGCCGCAGCTCGCAGCGCAGCGCCTCGGCGAACAGCCGGTGGTAGCGGTACTCCTGTGTCCGACCGGTCGAGCGGGACGAGCATCAGATTCATCCGCGACAGCCGCTTGAGCAGCCGCGCCGAGTCCGTGCGCCCGAGCACGTGGTCGCACAGCGGGCCGGAGAGCCGGTCGAGCACCGACGTCCGCGACAGGAACGCGCACAGCTCCGCCGGCAGCGGCGCGAGCATCTCGTCGCCAGATAGTCGGCCACGAAGCGGTCGTCGCCGTCGAACCCGGCGGGCCCGACGCCGGCTGCTGAGCGTCCTCGCATCGCCAGAGCGGCGAGGCAGAGCGCGGCGGGCCAGCCCTCGGTGCGGTGCACGAGCGGCTCGAGTCGCGGATGCTTCGAGCTCAAGGCCCTGCGCCTCGAGCAGTGCGCCTGCCTCGGCGAGGCTCATCGCGAGGTCCTGGGTCCGCAGCTCGAGCAGCTTCCGCCTGCGCGCGCAGGCCCCCAGCGGCAGGGCGGGCTCCGCGCGTGCCGCGAGCACGAGCTGTGCACCCTCCCCGAGACGGTCGATCAGCGGCAGCAGCGCATCGGACACGCACTCTGGCGGGCAGCAGATGGGCGTCGTCCAGCACCACCACGGCGCCGTCCTCGTGCCGAGCGCAGCGCACGCTCGATCGCGCCCGCGAGCTTCTTCGAGAGTCACCGGCATCGCACGGCGCCACCCAGGAGAAGGGCCGGCCGATCGAGCGCCTCCCACTCACGCAGCAGGGTCGTCTTGCCGTAGCCGGCCGGCGCCACCAGGATCGCGAGCGGCTTGGTCCCGAGCCGCCAGCAGACGGTCAACGAGACGCGGGCGCGCAATCAGCCCGCGGCCGTCGAGATCGGCCTCGGCCGCGGCGATCATCGTCATGTCTCGCAGCATCTCCGCCGCCCGCCGCATCCGCCAAGGGCGCGCGCCCCCACGTTCGAGTAGGCGGGCACTACGCCGGGGAGAGCGTGCATACGCCCGGGCGGGAAGGGCGCTGTGGGCGCGAACCGCAACATCTTCGTGTGCGCACCCTTGCCGTCCAACCCGCGGGGCAAGAGGCTGGCGCTGTGGCAGACGGTGCGCGCGCGGTCAACCCTGCGTTGATGGCCGCTCTTGCGGCCGCCGCCGCTGCGCTGTCCACTGCTGCGGTGGCGGTGGCCCTGAGCTCGCCCTTCTCGGATGAACGCGTGCTGGTGGCGGTGGCCCATGCGCTGCTCATCGCCGCCCCCGTGGGCGTCGGGCTGTACGTGCTCGGGCGCGACCCCGGCAGCCGCTTTGCCCGGCTCCTGATCGCCGCCGGGTTCCTCTGGGCGCCGAGCATGCTCGCCTCGTCGAGCAACAGCGTGCTGTACAGCATCGGCCGCGTCGACGGCTGGCTGGTGGAGCTGAGCGCGGTCGTGCTCGCGCTCGCGTTCCCCTCGGGCTGGCTCAGCGGAAGGCTGGAGCGCTGGCTGGCACTGGCCGCCTGCCTGCTCGTGGTGCTGCTCTACCTGCCTCCGGTGCTGCTCGACAAGGACTACCCCTCACCCAGCCCGTGGAGCGCGTGCGCACGCGACTGCCCGCACAACGCCTTTGCACTCAACGCCGCCGAGCCAGGCTTTGTCGACGACGTGATCGATCCTCTGCGCGAGGCGTCCGCGAGCCTGCTCTTCCTGGGCGTGGCGCTGACGCTGGGCCTGCGCATTGCCGGCGCGTCGCAGTTGATGCGGCGGACTCTCGTGCCTGTGCTCACCGGTGCGATCGTCGTGATGATCGGCAACGCGGCCTTCCTCGCCAGCCGCCACGTGGATCGCTGGTCCGGCACGAGCAGGACGATCGGCTTCATCTCGCTGCTGGCCGTCCCCGGCTTCGTGCTCGGCCTGCTCGTGGGCCTGCTGCGCTGGCGACTGGTCGCCGCCGATGCGCTGCGGCAGCTGGTGGACCGCTTCGGGCACGGCGCGCGCGCCTTCAGTACGCGTGACGCGATCGCCGACGCGATCGGGGACCCGACCCTCTGGATCGCCTACTGGGCCGGGGAGCCCGGCATATGGGTGGACGAGAGCGGGGCTCCGGTGGCGCTGCCCCAGGACTACGAGACGCGGCGAGTGACCGAGGTCGCCTCGGGCGGCAGGCCGGTGGCCGCGCTCGTGCACGACGCCGCGCTGAGCGGCGAGCCTGCGGTGCGCGACGTGGTTAGGGGCTTCGCGGTCATGGCGCTCGAGAACCAGCGGCTGGACGCCGAGGTGCGTTCCTCGGTGCGGGAGCTCAAGGAGTCAAAGGCGCGCGTGCTCCACGCGGTCGATCAGGAGCGACAGCGCATCGAGCGCGACTTGCACGACGGCGCCCAGCAGCGTCTCGTGGCGCTGCGCGTGGGGCTACAGCTCGCCGCGGAGACCGTGGCGGCGAACCCGGACGGCGCCACGGAGGCGCTCGACAAGCTGGGCCGTGACGTGGAGGAGATCCTCGACGAGGTACGGGCCCTGGCGCGCGGCGTCTACCCGCCGCTGCTGGCCGACCACGGGATCGGGCCGGCGCTGCAGGCCGCAGCCGACGACGGCCCGTTGCCCACGCGGGTGCATTACAGCGGCCTCGGCCGATACTCGCAGCAGATCGAGAGCGCGGTGTACTTCTCCTGCCTGGAGGCGCTCCAGAACGCCAGCAAGCACGCGGACGCGCGCCGGGCGCTCATCACGCTGGCCGAGACGGACGAGCTCGAGTTCGAGGTGCGCGACGACGGCCACGGCTTCGACCTTCCGGGCGAGGGCGGCTCCGGGCTCGAGAACATGCGCGACCGCATCGTGGCTCTGGGTGGAAGGCTCAGTATCGAGTCCTCGCCCGGCGAGGGCACGCGCGTGCGCGGCAGTGTTCCGATCGGCATGGCCAACCTGACGCCGGACGTCGAGCAGCTGTTCCGGCGGGCCACCGACGCGCTCGAGGACTCGTTCACCATTCTCAGGGCGCTGCGCGACTCGCACGGCACGGTGATCGATTTCGTGGTGGAGCACGTGAACGACGCCGCCTGCCGCTCCACCGGCCGCAGCCGCGAGGAGCAGGTGGGCCGCGCGCTCGGAAGCCTCGAGCCGGCCTACACGGGCTCGGACCTGTTCGAGTGGCACCGCCAGGCGCTCGAGGCCGACGGCCCGTCCTCGCTCGACGACCTGCTGTACGAGGCCCACGGGACCGTGCGCCGCCTGCAGCGCGCCTCCGAGGTGCGCGCCGCCCCCCTCGGCGCCGGCCGGCTGGCGGTGAGCTGGCACGACATCACGGAGCGCAAACGCGCCGAGCGCGAGCTAAACCTTCAGGCGGCGGTGCTCGCACGGGCATCGGAGGGCGTCTGCCTGGTGCGGTCCTCGGACAGCGTGATCGTGTACGCCAATCCGCGCCTCGCCGCCATCTACGGCTACGAGCCCGACCAGCTGGTGGGGCGGCGCTTCCCCGAGCTGATCTGGGAGGACGAGCCCGGGGGGGCGAAGCGGCGCGCGGACGAAATCCTCGCGCGAGTGGCGGCGGAGGGACCCACGAGCTACGAGACCCGCGGCCGGCGCAAGGACGGCTCGGAGATCTGGACGGAAACCCACGCCGCGTCGTTCAAGGACCCTGATCACGGCGACGTCTGGGTGATCGTGACCGAGGACGTGACCGCACGGCGCCAGGCTCAGGACGCGCTCGCGCTGTCGGAGCGGCGCCTCCGCACGGCGGTGGGGAGCGCGCCCATGGTGCTCTTCACGATGGACCGGGAGCTGCGCTACACGTGGGTGTTCAACGGCCAGTCGGACATCCACGGCGACCGCGCGCCCGTGGGCAAGACCGACGACCAGATCTTCGGTCGCGAGGTGGGGCGCAGACTCACGCGCATCAACCGCGAGGCGCTGGCCGGGCGGGCGATGTTCGCGGAGGTCGAGCTCGACCTGCCCGAGGGCCCGGCCACGTTCGAGCTCACGGTGCAGCCCGTGTGGGACGACGACGGGAACGTGGTGGGGGTGGCCGGTGCCGCCTACGAGACCAGCCTCGGCGATGACAGGCGCCGGCCACGGGCGGCGCGCGAAGAGCCGAGGCGCACGAGCCGCCGGTGGGGGCGGCCGGTGCGGAGTTGAGAGGCGTGCCTCCCCATGTGAACGCCTGAGGGCATCCTCGCCCGTGTGCGGGGGGGTTTGAGATAGTCGCTCCAGGAAGCATTGCCCGAACATGAGAAACCGGGAGCTCCCGCCGTGACCGATGCTGGTGCGAAGAGGACGGCGTGGCCTGAGCGAGTCGGGGAAGACGCGCAAGTCCGAGTCCTCGCGGTGGACGATCAGGAGACGTTCCGCGACGCCATGAAGATCCTTGTGGCCGCCACGCCCGGCTTTAGGCTCGCCGGCACAGCCCCCAACGGCGAGGACGGGATCGCGGCTGTGGATCGGCTGGCGCCCGACCTGGTGCTGATGGATGTCCGCATGTCGGGCATGGGCGGGCTGGAGGCGGCGCGCACGCTGGCGGACGTTCACCCGGAGGTGGTGGTGATCCTGATCTCCGTACACGGTCCCGAGGAGCTGCCGCGGGACATGCTCGACGGCTGCGGGGCGGCCGCGTTCGCCCGCAAGCAGACGCTCCGGCCGCGGCTGCTGCTGGAGCTCTGGGAGACGCACGGCCACCGCTGACGGGGCGCCAGGCCGCGTGGCGTGCATGCCCGTGTCCAGGTGTGGTGCGCGCCCCATAGCCGCATCCGTGGCGGCGGTCCCACACTTACGCGGTGGCCCGGCGCGCACACAACACATGAATCCGACGGTGGCGCGCGCGGTCGCGCTGTCCGCTCACGTGGGGCAGCTCACGCGCTTCGGCGAGCCGCTGATCGGCCACCTGGAGCGCGTCGCGGCGAGAGTGCCGGCGGGGGCGGCGGCCACCGCCTGGCTGCACGACCTGGGTGAGCGCGGGGCCGCGTCCGTCCACGATCTGCTCGCGCGCGGCATCACGCCGCCGGAGCTCACCGCGCTAGAGCTGCTGACGTTCGCCGACGCCGAGGACTACGGCCTCTACCTGCAGCGAATCGCGCGCGCGCCGGGCGAGGCGGGCGCGCTGGCCCGCGCGGTGAAGCGGGCCGAGCTGGAGGACCACCTCGACCGCCTGCCCTCGTGGTCGCGCTCGAGGCAGCGCTACCGGTGGGCGCTCGAGCAGATCGAGCGCGGGCAGCGGCGGAGCAAGCGGCGCATCGGCGGCCAGCGGATTGAAGCAGCCTAGTTCGCCGTCACCACGACGGTGTCGGCGATCCAGTCCCCGAGGCTGCGGCGGCGGTCGTTGAAGAGCACGGGGATGAAGCCCGCGAACAGCGGCAGCGCCGCGAGCAGCACGCCCGCCACGCGCAGCAGCGCGCGTGCGGGCCGGAGCCTCCCGCCGTCCGCACACGTCACCCGGATGCGCATCAGGCGGTTACCCGGCGTCTGGCCCGTGGTGGCCCAGAAGGTGGCGAAGTACGCGATCACCCAGACGAAGAACGCGAAGCCGCCGATCGCCACCAGCACCGTGTGCACCGTGTGGGAGATCGGAAACACGGAGATCACGAGCGCCGCCGAGGCGGCCACGATCGCCGCCACGCCGTTCACGATCGCAGCGTCCACCACGAACGCCACGACGCGCGTCACGAGCCCCACGTAGCTCGGCCCGGGCGGCTCCGGCTCGGCCGGCACGTGCACCTGCCGCGCGGCGACCTGTGCCCGCTCGCGCACGCTGGTCACGGCTCGGTCCCGTCCCCTTGAATCTGTGGCTGCGGCTGCGCCTCAGCCGCCCGCGTGCGCCGGTACCTGAGCAGCCGCCGGGCGGCGTGCTCGAGGCGGTCGTCGGCCCTCAGCGAGCGCGTGCGGACCGCGTCCGCCACCTGGTCGGCGAAGCCGAGGCCCTGCGACCCGATCGCCTCGGTCACCGCCGGGCTGCGCGCGATCTCGTCCACGAGCAGCCACAGGTCCTCGCTCTCCAGCAGGCGCTCCACGGCCTCGTCCAGCAGCGGGCTCTGGATCACGCGCGCCACTAGCCGCTCGGCGGCGGGGCTCTCGATCGCGCGGGCCGAGAGCCGGTCCATCCCAGGGCTCGCGAGCATGCGCTCGAGGGCCTCGTCGGCGAAGCGCGACTCGAGCAGCGCGTCCAGCGCTCCCAGCGCGGTGCGGCTTGCGGCATTGCCGAGGGCGTCGCGCGCCCGGCGCTCCATCCGCGCACCGGCACCCGCCACCCGTGCCGCACCGTGAAGTCCCAGGCCGCCCAGCGCGGCGCCCAGCCGCAGGGTGTCGCCGGGCTGGCTCACGGCGCCATCCTCCCAACGCGGGTACGAGCACGCGAGGGTGGAGGCATGTGTTTTTGGATGGAGCATCCATCCCCGGGCCGTCGAGTCGTGTCTGCACCCCTGCGCCACGGGGGCGCGCCACATTGCTCCCGCTCCTCGGCGCTGCGAAGCTGCGCAGTGGGCATGACGACCGCGGTCGAAACCCAGCCTGAGCCCGAGCCTCCGCCCGCGGCCGAGAAGGCGCATCCCTCCCCGGAGGAGCGCAGCGAGCGCGGCAGATCCGCGCGGGCCGCCGCGCCGCGCTCGTCTCACGCCGAATGGTCGCCCGCCGATGGCCGGCCCGACCCGATCGACCTGCTCGAGCACCAGGCCGCCACCAGGGTCCCCGAGCTCGTGCCGATCCGCTACGGGCGCATGGCGGCTTCGCCGTTCGCCTTCTACCGGGGCGCGGCTTACGTCATGGCCTCCGATCTGTCCGGCACGCCCGACTCGGGGCTGCGCGCCCAGCTCTGCGGCGACGCCCACCTGTCGAACTTCGGCGGCTTCGCCTCGCCGGAGCGCGACCTGCTCTTCGACCTAAACGACTTCGACGAGACCCTGCCGGGTCCCTGGGAATGGGACCTCAAGCGCCTTGTGGCGAGCCTCGGCGTGGCGGGGCGCGACCGCGGTTTCTCCGCCAAGCAGCGGCGCTCGATCATGCAGGCCACCGTGGCCGAGTACCGAGCGGAGATGCACAGGCTGGCCGCGATGAGAGAGGTCGACATCTGGTACCAGCGCGTGGACGCGCCGGGTCTGGCCGCGAAGTTCGCGCCCCATGCGACCACTCGCCAGACGCGCCGCTTCCAGAAGACGGTGGCGAGGGCGCGGGCCAAGGACAGCACGCGCGCGTTCACCAAGCTGGCGGCGACGGTGGATGGCGCGCCCAAGGTGATCAGCGACCCTCCGCTGGTGGTCCCGATCCGGGAGCTGGTGTCGGAGGCGGAGGCGGAGGAGCTCAACGAGCAGATGCAGGGAGTGCTCAGGGCCTACCGCGCGAGCCTCCCCGAGTACCGCGGCAAGCTGCTCGACCGCTACCGCTTCGCCGACCTGGCGCGCAAGGTGGTGGGCGTGGGCAGCGTGGGCACCCGCGCCTGGATCATCCTGATGGTGGGGCGCGACAACGGCGATCCGCTGTTCCTGCAGGCGAAGGAGGCCCGGCCGTCGGTGCTCGAGCCGTTCTGCGGCAAGAGCGTGTTCGGCAACCAGGGGCGGCGCGTGGTCGAGGGGCAGCACCTGATGCAGGCAGCCAGCGACGTGTTCCTCGGCTGGGTGCGACTCAAGGGCATCGACGACAAGCAGCGCGACTTCTACGTGCGCCAGCTCTGGGACTGGAAGACATCCGCCGAGATCGAGTCGATGCTGCCATCGGGCATGCTGCTCTATGGCCGGCTCTGCGGCGGCATCCTCGCGCGCGCGCACGCGCGCTCGGGGGACTCGATCGCGATCGCCGCGTACGCGGGCAACGGCGACAGCCTCGACCGCGCGCTGGCGGAGTTCGGCGAGCGTTACGCGGAGCAGAACGAGCTCGACCACCAGGCGCTGCTCGCCGCGATCGAGGACGGCCGCCTGGAGGCCGTGGGCGGCATCTGAGCGCTCAGTCCAGGCGCGTCCGCTCGCCAGGCATCAGCAGGCGCACCTCCACGCCGGGAGCCTCCCGGGCTGCCAGCTCCACAAAGCGGCGCGCGTGCCGTTCGCTGTCCGCCGGACGGCCCAGCGGACGCGGCAGCGAGTACGTGCCCCAGTGGATAGGTATCGCCACGCGCGGCGAGATCAGCGCGGCGGCGCGCGCCGCGCCGCCGGGGTCGAGGTGGCCCGGGCCGAGGCTGGGCCCCCAGCCCCACACCGGCAGCAGCGCGACATCCACCGAGCCGAGACTCGCCATTTCGCGGAACAGCTCCGTATCCCCGGCGAAGTAGGCGGAGCCGGAGCCCCGCACGAGGAACCCGATCGGCTCCGCCGCCGGCCCGAGCGCGTGCCGCCGCGCGTCATGGGTGGCGCGTACCGCGCTCAGGGTGAGCGGGCCCAGCCCGGCGTCCTGGCCGGCACGCAGCTCGTGCACGCTCGTCAGCCCGCGCCGGCGCAGCCACGGCCCGGCGCCCTCGGGCGCGAACACGGGCACGGAGCGTGCCAGACGCCGCAGCGACGGCAGGTCGACGTGGTCGGCGTGCAGGTGGGAGAGCAGCACGGCGTCGAGCTCGCCGATGTCCCGGGGCTGCGGCACCGACCGCAGGAGGGGGCCGACGCGCCCGCGCAGCAAGGGATCCGTGAGCACGCGTGTGCCGTCGATCTCGATCAGCACGCTGGCGTGGCCGAGCCATTCGATCTCGAGCGGCACCCCGCAAGCGTCACCCAGCCGCGGCTTCCCGTACAAGGGTGGCCGCACCACCACTGCTGCGTCCATGGCACTAAGAGTGGTGCCGTCACCATTGCCAGGCGCGGGGCCCAGGGACGAAGCTCCCGTTGATGGACGCGGCCGCCGCACCCGCTCCCACACGCCACAGCCGACCCGTGCTGCGCATCCTGGTGGTGTGGCTCCTCACCGCGGCCACGCTCCTGGTGCTGAGCGCCCTGCTCGCGGGAGTGGAGGTGAAGGACTTCGGCGCCGCGCTCGGCTCGGCCGCGCTGATCGGCCTCGTGAACGCGTTCATCTGGCCGGTGGTGATCCGGCTCGCCCTGCCGCTCACTGTGCTCACCCTCGGGCTCGGAGCGATCGTGCTGAACGGGGCGATGGTGCTGCTCGTGTCCGCGATCGACCCCGGGCTGCATGTCATCGAGCCTTTTCGCCGGCATCGTGGTGGCGCTGGGCATGACGGTCGTCAACACCGCGGCCACGTCGCTGCTCGCGATCGACGACGACGCGTTCTGGTACCGCAACGTCGTCAAGCGCCAGGCGGGGCGCATCGGCCACGCCCGAGCCCACCGACGTGCCCGGCCTGTTCTTCCTCGAGATCGACGGGCTGGCCCACGACGTCCTGCTGCGCGCGATGCGCGACGGCAACGCGCCCAACATGGCGCGCTGGGTGCGCGGCGCACTCGCACGGCCTACTGTCGCTGGGAGACCGACTGGTCCTCGCAGACCGGCGCCTGCCAGGCCGGCCTCCTGCACGGCGACAACTTCGACATGCCCGCGTTCCGCTGGTGGGAGAAGGATCGCGGCGCGCGCGATCGTCACCAACCACCCGCGCGACGCGATGGAGCTCGAGCGCCGTCACTCCAACGGCCGCGGCCTGCTCTTCGACGGCGGCGCGAGCCGCGCCAACATCGTGTCCGGCGACGCGCCCCACAGCCTGCTGACGATGAGCACCGTGCTGCGGCGCGACCGGCCGGGCAGGATCGGCCAGGACTACTTCGCCTACTTCGCGAGCCCGTACAACGTGCTCCGCACGCTCGCGCTCGTGTTCGCGCGAGGTGGTGAGCGAGCTGTGGAGCGCCGCACAGCAGCGGCGCCGCGACGTGCAGCCGCGCATCAAGCGCGGCTTCGCCTACTCGCTCATGCGCGCCTGGGCGACGATCATCCAGCGCGACCTGCAGGTCGAGGCGATCATCGCCGACCTGTACGCGGGGCTGCCGGTGGCGTACACCACGTTCCTCGCCTACGACGAGGTGGCCCACCACTCCGGCATCGAGCGCCCGGACACGCTCGCCACGCTGCGCCAGGTGGACCGCCAGATCGGCCGCATCGCCGCGGCGGCCGAGCACGCGCCGCGGCCCTACCGCTTCGTGGTGCTCGTCCGACCACGGGCAGTCGCAGGGCGCAACGTTCCTCGATCGCTACGGGATCTCGCTCGAACAGCTCGTGCGCAGCGCCAGCGAGGCTCGCATTGAGAGCGTGGGCGTGGACGAGCGGCCCGACGAGGCGCTCGACTACCTGCGCGCCTCGCTCACCGAGGCATCGTCGGGCGACTCGCATGATGTCGAAGACGCTGCGGATGGCCAGGCGCGAGCCGTCGAGCGAGGCGCCCGCGCAGAGCAGACGGCGAGCTGCCGGAGATCTCAGTGATGGCGTCCGGCTGCCTCGGCCTGATCTCGTTCCCGCGCGAGCCCGGCCGCCTCACGCTGGAGCGGATCGAGCGCGCGCTACCCGACTGCTCGTGCCAACGCTGGTCGAGCATCCCGGGATCGGTTTCGTGCTGGTGCGCTCGAACGTGCACGGCGCGCTTGCGATCGGGCGCACGCGGCGTGAACCACCTCGACAGGGACGAGATCGAGGGCGAGGACCCGCTGGCGCCCTTCGGTCCCGACGCCGCCCGCCACGTGCGCCGCACCGACGGCTTCCCCCACTGCGCCGACATCATGGTCAACAGCACCTACTTGGAGGAGACGCGACGAGGTGGCGGCCTTCGAGGAGCTGGTGGGCTCGCACGGCGGGATGGGCGGCACGCAGTCGTTCCCGTTCCTGCTCCACCCGCTCGAGCTCGAGGCGCCCGGCGAGCCGCTCGTGGGAGCCGAGGCGGTGCACCGGCTGCTGCGCCGCTGGCTCGTGCAACTGGGGCACGAGCGCTACGCCGAGGCCACCGTCAGCGGTGGTGCGAGCCTCCTGCCCTGACACATGCGCGCCCCATTGCCCGCCCCTCGGCAGCGGTGAGAGCCTTGCGGCGATAACCACCTATCAAGGAGTCGTTACATGGTTGTCGGGGCTGACTATCCGTTGCTCAACATCATTTGGACGATGTTCGTCTTCTTCGCGTTCGTGATCTGGATCTGGACCCTGTTCGCCGTTTTCGCGGATCTCTTCCGCCGGCACGACATCTCCGGCTGGGGCAAGGCCGGCTGGACCGTGTTCGTGATCTTCCTGCCGCTCCTGGGCGTGCTCGCCTACCTGATCACCCAGGGCAAGGAGATGGCCGAGCGCCGCGCGGGCGACATCCGTGCCAGCCAGCACCAGTTCGACGAGCACATCCGCACCGTCGCCGGTGGCGGCGGAGGGGTGGCCACCGAGCTGAGCCAGGCCAAGCAGCTGCTCGACAGCGGCGCGATCACCCAGGAGGAGTTCAACCAGATCAAGCAGAAGGCGCTGGCAGCCAACGGCTCGCCCACCCTCACCCCCACAGGCTGACGCGACTAGAACTCGGCACCTCGGTCCGCTGCTCCGACGGCAAGTTCGGGGAGCTTGCGGACGTGGTCATCGATCCCGTCCGCAAGTGCGTGACGCACCTCGTCGTCCACCCCCATCCTGGCCCGGCGCCAGCCCGGCTCGTCCCGGTCGAGCTCGCGGAAGGCGCCGGTAGCCGGGAGCTTTCGCTGCGCTGCACTCTCGAGGAGGCGAGCGCGCTCGAGCCCGTGCAGGACTTCGCCTACCTGCGCCTTGGCGAGACGCCTGTGAACGACCCGGACTGGGACGTGGGCGTCGAGCACGTGCTCGCGATGCCGTACTACGACGCCGGCGAGTTCGGCAGCTATGCGCCCGGCTACGACCAGAGCGTGAGCGTCTCGTTCGACCGCGTTCCCAAGGGCACGATCGAGATCCGCCGCCTGAGCACCGTCACCTCGTCCGACGGGCACGTGGTGGGCCGCGTGGACGGCTTCCTGCTCGGCGCCAAGAACGAGATCACGCACCTCGTGCTCGAGCGCGGCCACGTGTGGCGCAAGCGCGAGGTGACGATCCCGGTTGGCGCGGTCAAGAAGGTCCAGACGGACGGCGTCACCGTCGGCCTCACCCTCCAAGAGCTCGGAGAGCTCCCCACCGTGCGCGTGCGCCGCCGGCGCCGTTAGGCGACAGGCACCGGCGGCGCGGCCGCGCTACCCCCTCGCGATCCCCCGCAGGAAGGGCAGGAGCTTCTTCAGGAACAGATTGCGCCTCGCGCTCGCCCCCGCGGGATCGTTGTGGGCATAGGTGGACTGGCGGTTGACGAGCACGAGATTGCGGTGCGGAATGTGCGACTGCCTCGCGAGCTGCTCCGCCGCCGCGGGCACCCGCGATCCGCCGAGCGCGGCGCCGAAGGCGTAGATCCTGAGGTTGCGCGGCAGCCTGTGGCCTTCGGTGGCGTGCACGTCGAGCACCCGCTGCGCCGGGTTGGCGTTGCCCTGGGCCACCGCGCCCGCGTCGATCGTGAGCCGCAGCGGGTGGTACCACGCGGTGCCGTCGAGGCCCTTCAGCCCGGTGCCGGAGAACATCTGCGCGAAGCGCTTGATCGGCGTGAGCGCGCCCTTGCCGTCCCAGCCGCGCGGGTCGCCGCTGGCGGCCAGCTGGCCGAGGTGCGCCTGCGCCGCCACCAGGGACGACGGCGAGGTCTTGGTGTCGAGCGCGTAGCCGAACTGCCGCGAGGTTGGTCACCGGCACCGGCGGCTTGAGGTTCGCGGGCAGGCCGGAGAACGCCTGTCCCAGCGAGGGCCCGTTCGGGTCGATCAGCGCGCCCGTGGACCCGGTGGCCTGGAACAACCCGGCGAAGGGCGCCGGGATCCCACCGAACGTGAGCCACGGCGAGCCCGCCCTGCAGCGACTGGAGCGACTGCGTGGCCTGGTCGCTCGTCACGGGGGTGGGATTGCTCCCGCCGTCGATGTAGACGAGTCCCGATAGTCCCTTGGCGCCCGGCTTGCCGTGGAAGTCCCAGGTGGCGTAGGCGGTGACGATCCACCCGCCGAGCGAGTGGCCGCCCACCACCACGTGGCCACCTCGCCTCTCCGCGGCCAGCACCACGCGCCGCAGGTCGCCCACCTCGGTATTCATCCCCCACTCGCTGGGCGAAGGCGACGCTCGAGTCCGGGATGAACTGGAAGTGCGTCTTGATGCTCGGGTCGGTGAGCCAGCCGAGGTAGTAGTCGAAGAGCTGCTTGCCGCTGGCCTTGCCCCGCCTTGGCCTTGTCGAGCATCGACTGGTCCTCGAGCAGGTTCTCGCGGCGCTCGACCGCCCACACCTGCCAGCGCTTCGCGCGTCTCGACGATGTCCTTGGCCAGCGGCTCGAAGTACGCCGCGCTGGCGGACGTGCCCGGGTTGAGGACGAGGATGTTCTTGGCCTTCGGCGAGCCGGTCTTGAGGATGCCGACGCGGTTGTACTTGGCCGGGGTGCCGGGGGACTTGACGCCCGCGATGCGCTGGAACTTGACGGTCACCTTGGCGGGCGTCACCGCCGGTGCGACGGCGCCAACGCATGCGACAGCCGCGAACGACAGGGCCAGTGCCAGTTTGCGCATCGAGTCCACTCCCTCTCCTGGGAAACAGCCGTGTTTCCGTACTATACGGAAATGTCTCCGGCGAGGATCGAGGTGCTGCCGCGGCCGTTGCACAGCAGCGCGCGCGAGGAGCTCCGCGCGTCGCAGAGGGGCCGCATGATCTGCGCGATCGCCGACTCGGTGGCGGAGAAGGGATACGCGACCACCAGCGTCGCGGACGTGATCGCGGCGGCTGGAGTCTCGCGCCGCACCTTCTACGAGCACTTCGCCGACAAGGAGGCCTGCTTCCTGGCGGCCTACGACGCCGGCGCGGAGGCCACCTACGCCGCCATGGTGCAGGCCGCCGAGGGACTCGACGACTGGGAGGAGATCCTCGACGCCGTGTTCGGCACCTGGCTCGAGTTCCTCCAGGCCGACCTCGCCTTCACGCGCGCGTACATGATCGAGTTCTGGGCCGCGGGCGACGCCGCGCGCGAGCGCTGGAAGGCGCGGCGCGACCGCACGGGCGGATTGCTGAAGACGGTGCACAAGCGCGCGCGCAAGGAGGACCCGTCGATCGTGCCGGTGTCGGAGACCGTCGTGGCGGCGGTGGTGGGCGGCGTCAACCGCGTGGTGATCTCGCACGTGCTGGCGGGCGACCCGCGCCCGCTCACCGACCTCAAGCCGGAGCTGCTCGGTTTCATCCGCATGTGCCTTGCCGCGCACGGTTAAGCTGCGTCCGTTCTCATGGACCGCACGGAAGCGAGCGCGCAAGACCGCCTCGCGCCGGGTACCGGGATGGCACTCGTGGCGATGGCGGCCGCGGTGTTCGTCGTGGCCAACGACTTCACCGCCCCCAGCGTTGCGCTGCCCACGATCGAGCACGACTTCAACGCCGACCTCGGCTCGGTGCAGTGGGTGATCAACGCCTACTCCCTGCTGTTCGGCATCCTGATCGTCACCGGCGGGCGGCTGGCCGACATGTTCGGGCGGCGGCGGATGTTCTTCCTCGGCGCGGCGATCTTCGCCAGCTTCTCCGCGCTGGCGGGCGCCGCCCAGAGCCTCCCCTGGCTGATCGCGGCCCGCGCGCTGATGGCCATCGGCGGCGCGATGATGTGGCCGGCCACCATCGGGATGACGTTCGCCGCGCTGCCCAAGGCCAAGGCCGGACTGGCCGGCGGCTTCATCCTCGGAGTGGCCGGGATCGCGAACGCCACCGGGCCGCTGATCGGCGGCCTGTTCACCGAGCAGGCGAGCTGGCGCTGGATCTTCTTCCTCAACGTGCCGATCAGCGCGATCGCCGTCGCGGTCACGTGGTGGAAGGTGCATCAGCCGAGCCCCGACCAGCGCGAACGCCTCGACTACGCGGGGATGACCACGATCTCGGTCGGGCTCGCCGCGCTCCTGATCGCGCTCGACCAGAGCTCGGACTGGGGCTTCGGCGACTGGCGCGTGCTGCTGCTCCTGGTGGCCACCGTCGTCCTGCTTACGGCGTTCGTGCGCATCGAGCGGCGGCAGGGAGACCGGGCGCTGATCCCGCCGAAGATCATGGGCAACGCCGAGTTCGCGGCCGCCTGCGCGGTCACGATCCTGCTGGCGGCCACCTTCTACTCGATGCTGCTCTACCTGCCGCAGTTCACCCAGAAGCTGCTCGGCTACGGACCGCTCAAGGCCGGCGCCGCGCTGCTGCCGCTGATGGTCACCTTCAGCGCCGTGTCGTTCGCCGCCGGCCCGGTGTACGGGCGAATAGGCGCCAAGAGGATCGTGTGCGCGGGAGCGGTCTGTTACGTGGTGGCCGCGTACCTGCTCTCGCTGGCCGACGGCTCGTCGAGCTACATCGACCTCGTGCCGGGAATGACGGTGGCGGGCCTCGGCATGGGCCTCACGGTCTCGAGCCTCACCACCGCCGCCGTCACCACCGTCGACGAGGAGCACGCCAGCCTGGCCAGCGGAGTGGTGTTCCTGTTCCAGACCGCGGGCGGGTCGCTCGGCCTCGGCCTCACCACGGCGGTGTTCACGGCCACGGCGCAGTCGCACGTGCACCAGGACCGGATCGCGGACTCGCTCTCCCAGCTCCAGGAGCACGCCGTGAACGGAGTGCTCGCGGGCACCGACGGGGCGCAGGCGCTGCTGACGCAGCTGCCCGGCCAGGCGGCGCACATCAAGACACTCGCGGGCGACGCGTTCGCCGCCGGGATGCACGCCGGCTTTCTGCTCGACGCCGGGCTGGCCGTGGCCGGACTTGTGGTGGCGGTGTTCTTCGTCGGCGGGCGGCTGCGGCCGCGGCCGCTAGGCGCGACCGTACACCGGAATGGCGCCGCCGCTCGTGGGCGGCGGAGTCGTCGGACACGAGGAAGCGGATCACCTTCGCGATCTGCTGCGGCGGCACCCACTTCGAGTGGTCCGCGTCGGGCTGGGCGCGGCGGTTGGCGGGCGTGTCGATCACGCTCGGCAGGATCGCGTTGCAGCGCATGCCGTCCTGGCGGTACTCGGCATCGAGCGCCTGGATGAACGCGAGCACGCCGGCCTTGGCCGTGATGTAGCCCGCGGCGCCCGCGAAGGGCCGAGCGCAGGGCGCGCCGACACGCCCACGAAGGCGCCGCCGCCGTTCGAGATCAGGCGCGGGCATCGCCGCGCGCGCGAGCAGGAAGCCGGGCCGCAGGTTGAGCCTGAGCTGCGTTCTCGAAGTCCTCGATGTCGGACTCGTGCACCTTGCCGGGCGCGCTGAAGCCGCCCACGAGGTTCACCACCGCGCCGAGCCCCTCCACGCCTCCCACGGCCTCGTCCACGGCCTCGGGATCCATCAGGTCCGCCTGCACGAGCATCGAGCCCGCGAGCGGCCCTCGAAGTCCTTCTCCACGCGCTCGCGCTCCTCCTCCACGACCCAGGTGGTGGTGACCGGATGGCCGGCATCGAGCAGCTCCTCGAGCACGGCGGCGCCGAGGGCGCCGGTGCCGCCGGCCACCAGCACGGCTGGCTTTTCGCTGGCCATCGGGGCCAGCGTAACGAGCCCGTGCCGTCCGGGTCCCGCTCTACCTTGGACAGCGTATGGAGCAGCAATCCCTCACCGCCTCGAAGCTCTTCGTCCGCGACCTCGCGGACGGCCAGGCGGTCGACAGCGTGTTCCTCGTGCGCGAGCGCACTGCGGCGGCAGAAGAAGAACGGCGAGCCGTTCGTCAAGCTCCAGCTCGGGGACGTCACGGGCGCGGTCGAGGCCGTGCTCTGGGACCGCGTCGACGAGCTGTTCGAGCACTGCTGCCCCGGGCGGAGCGGTGCGCGTGGCGCGGCAACTTCTGCGTCGATCCGAAGTACGGCGCGTCGCTGACGGTGCGGGCGCTGCGCCCGGCCGAGCACGACGAGTACGACGCGCGCGACCTCGAGGAGGGACCCGCGCATTCGGTCGAGCAGATGGAGGCCGGGCTGCGCGAGCTGATCGGCGATGACGCAGAACCCGTTCCTGCGCGAGCTGCTCGAGCGCTTCTTCGGCGACGGGCTCGTCGATCTGGGAGCGCTGGCGCGAGGCGCCGGCCGCCAAGCGCTACCACCAGGCCTACCGGCACGGGCTGCTCGAGCACTGCCTGTCGGTGGCGCAGGGCGTGCACTCGCTCTGCGGCACGTTCCCGGAGATCGACCGCGAGCTCGCGGTCACCGGCGCGCTGCTGCACGACATCGGCAAGATCGAGGCCTACTCCGCGGACAGCGGCGCGATCGAGCTCACGGACGCCGGCAAGCTCCAGGGCGAGATCGCGCTCGGCTACTACCTGGTGCGGCGCGAGATCGAGGAGATCGACGGCTTCCCGGCCGCCACCGCGGAGGGGCTGCTGCACATCATCCTGTCCCACCACGGCCAGCTCGAGCACGGCAGCCCGGTGGTTCCCTGCACGCGCGAGGCCACGCTCGTCCACATGGTCGACAACCTGGGCGGCAAGCTCGGCAGCTTCGACCGCCTGGAGAAGTCCCTCGCCGACGGCGAGCGCTGGTCGAGCTTCGACCGCGCCCTGAGCGGGTCGGCCTTCTTCGCCTCGCGCGAAGCCGCCTAGGACCGCAAGCTCGCAAACAGCGGAAAACCTTCGCACCATTTGTGGGTACCGGTGTGACCGTGCCGGGGTGCGCTCGCCTCCTATGCTGCGGTGGGCATGGCGAAGGACACCGAGAAGCTGATCCGTCAGCTCTCGCTGATCTCGTTCCTGATGGCGGAGCGGCGCCCGGTGACGGCGCTCGAGATCAAGCGGGAGGTCGAGGGGTACTCGGGAATGAACGACGACGCGTTCGCGCGCCGCTTCTACGCGGACCGCGCGGAGCTCGAGTCGCTCGGCATCGAGCTGAAGGTCGACAAGCCGGCCGAGGGCTACTACGAGGCCGAGAACTACTCGCTGCCGCCGGAGAACTTCTACCTGCTCGGCGATCGAGTTCACCGACGAGGAGCTGGGCGCGCTGCGCACGCTGCTGTCGCTGCTCGACGGCGAGTTCGCCTACGCGGAGCCGCTGCGGCTGGCGCTGCAGCAGCTGTCGTGGGGCAAGCCCTCGCCGCTGGCCGCGCCCGAGCACCGCAGCGTGGCGCTCGGCATCACGGCGGGCGCCGGCGGCCGCGAGCTGTCCCAGCGGCTGTCGAAGATCGAGACGGCGATCTTCCGCCGCAAGACGATCCTGTTCGACTACTACACGATGGGCCGCGACGCGCGTGGAGTCGCGCAAGGTCGACCCGTACCACCTGCTCTTCCAGCACGGCCAGTACTACCTCGTGGGCCGCTCGCACGAGCGCGACGCGTGCGCGTGTTCCGCCTCACCCGCATCCGCGGCAAGGTCGGCTACTCGTCGAAGGCCGAGCACGACTTCCCGCCGCCCGAGGACTTCGACCCGCGCATCTACGCCACACGCAGCCCGCTGGCAGCTCGGCGACAGCGTCGGCACGGCGCGCGTGTGGATCTCCGGCAAGGTCGACTGGTACGTGATGCGCCACTTCGGCGACACCGGCACCAGCGAGCCGGCGCCCGAGGGCGACGGCGTGATCTTCGAGACCGAGTACGCGGACCCGCGCGCGATCGTGTCCTGGGTGCTCGGCCTGCGCGAGCACGCGCGGATCCTCGATCCGCCCGAGCTGGCGAAGGAGGCCGCCGAGCGCCTCGGCCGCATCGTCGAGCTGCACTCGACCGGTCCCGAGCTCGCGCGCGCCCGCGAAGAGGAAGGCCGCGCCGGCCGAGGAGCCCGGACTCGAACGGCAAGCGCGAGACGCCGATCCGGCCCGAGCGCTTCGCCCGGCTCGTCACGCTCGCCGGCATCCTGATCGAGGCGGCCCGCAGCGGCGACCTGCTCGAACGTGAGGCAGCGTGTGCGAGAGCCTCCAGGTGAGCGACGAGGAGCTGCGCGAGGACATCGACGTGCTCAACGTCGTGAACTTCGGCGGCGGCAGCTACGTGCTCTACGCCGAGATCCACGGCGACTCGATCGAGGTCGACCCCGAGCCCTACGGCGACAACTTCGCCCAGCCCGCGCGCCTGCTGCCGCTCGAGGCCAAGGCGCTCGTGGCCGCGATCGACTTCATCGGCGAGCACGTGCCCGAGGGCTCGCTCGCCTCCGCGCGCGAGAAGATCGTCGACGCGCTCGGCGAGGACCCGGCCCAGGAGGGCCTGCGGATCACCAACGCCGTGGGCGACGACTCCGAGATCGCCCGCGTGGTGAGCGCCGCGATCGCCGAGCACCGCGTGCTCGAGATCGACTACTACAAGGAGGACGAGGACGAGGTGACCGAGGGGCGCCGCATCGAGCCCTACCTGCTGCACAACGGCAACAAGGGCTGGTACATCGCACTCCTGGGACCCGGCGAAGAGCGACACGCGCACCTTCCGCCTCGACCGCATCCGCGAGGCACGCATCACCGACGAGACCTTCGAGCCGCGCCCCGACATGAAGCCCGACGTGCCGGAGTGGACCCGCACCGACGAGGTGCCGGAGTCACAGCCCTGCCGCGTCTGGTTCGCGCCCGACCGCGCCCGCTGGGCCCGCGAGGACAAGCGCGTGATCGAGGAGCTGAAGGACGGCGCCGTGATCGTCGAGATCCAGGCAGCCGGCCACGACTGGCTCACCCGCGCGATCCTCGAAGAAGCAGGCGACGCCGCGGTGCTCGAGCCGGACGACGCCCGGTCCGCGGTGCTCGAGGCCGCCGAGGCGCTGGCCGGGATGGTCAGCCGCTAGCGCCCGCGCCTACCAGCTGCCGTTCGAGCAGCCGCCGCCGCTCGTGCCCGCGGCGCCGGCGTCGCAGGTGTGGGTCTGCTGGCTCGTGGGGCCCTGGCTGCACGATGAAGTGGTGGCCCGCGTTCGAGATCGCGGTGACCTCGAAGGTGTTGACCGTGGAGGCGGTCACGCTCACCTGGCTCGCGGCCGGTGCCCATCGGCAGGCCCGTGTTGCCGAGCTTGTCGGCCGGTCCCTGGCCGTCGCAGGCGATGAAGTCGCCCTCCTCCACGTAGCAGCGGTCGACGGCAGACACGAGCGCGCTGGCGTTGGACTTGGCGTCGGCATCCTGGCCCTTCTCCTTCTGGCGTGCTGAACATGGCCAGCGCGATCCCGGCGAGCATGCCGATGATCAGCACCACGATCAGCTTCGAGCAGGGTGAAACCGCTCTCCTCGGAGGCCAGGCGAGTCCGCATTAGTCGGGATATCGGAAGCGACCCAGCGCGGGCTTTAACCGGCGGCTTGCGGCAGACGGTGGACGTTGATCTCCTCGTCCTCCGCCTCCACCGCCTGAACCGAGCGCGGCGCGGTCTCCACCTGCTGCGGCTCGGGCAGCTCGTCCTCGCCCGCCGCGGCGCCGTGCTCCGACAGCTTGCGCGCCGTCACCAGCACGCGGCTCTCCATCGAGCCGACCGTCTCGTTGTAAGCGCGCACCGAGCTCTCGAGCGAGCGCCCGAGCTTCATGAAATGCCCCACGAGCGTGCCGAGCCGCGAGTGCAGCTCGCGCCCCAGCTCGCTGACGGCACGCGCGGACTCCGCCACCTTCTCCTGCCGCCAGCCGTAGGCGACGGACCGCAGCACGGCGATCAGGGTGGTGGGCGAGGTGACCAGCACCTTCTGCGCCACGCTCTCCTCGATCAGGCCCGGGCACCTGCTCAAGCGCAGCGCTGAACAGCGCCTCGCCCGGCAGGAACATCACGACGAACTCGGGCGACGAGTCGAACTGCGACCAGTAGGCCTTCTGGCTGAGCTTGGTCACGTGCTCGCGTATGTGGCGACCGTAGGTCTTCAGGTGAACCGCCTGGCCTCGTCCGGATCCGTGGCCTGGACGCGCGCTGAGGTACGGCATCGAGCGGCGCCTTGGCGTCGACCACCACGTTCTTGCCGCCCGGCAGGTGCACGACCACGTCCGGCCGCAGGCGCCCGGCATCCGACTCGACGCTCGACTGCTCCGACGAAGTCGCAGCGCTCGATCATCCCGGCGAGCTCGCACACGCGGCGAAGCTGGATCTCGCCCCAGCGGCCGCGCGTGTGCGGGCGAGCGCAGCGCGGTGACGAGATTGGCCGTCTCGGTGCGCAGCTGGTCCTGGCTCTTGGTCACGGACGCGAGGTGCGTGGTCAAGGCTGCCGTGGGACTCGCGCCGCGCGCGCTCGAGCAGCTCGAGCTTGCCGTCGACCTTCGCGAGCGACTCGCGCGATCGGCTTGACGATCTGCTCGCACGGCCCGCTGGCGCTTCTCGAGCTCCTCGCGGCTCGTGATGTGGTGCTGGCCGAGCTGCGACTCGGCGAGCTGCAGGAACGACTGCTGCGCGTCGCGCAGCACGCGGGCGGAGACGCGCCTCGAAGCGGTCGTCGTTCTCCACGCGCGCGCGCATGAAGCCCCAGACGGCGACGCCGCCGATGGCGCATTCCGAGCAGTAGCCAGAGCGATTGCATGATGGACCTAATGACGGTAGGCCGGGGAGCGGACGGAACTGCCAGAATCGGCCGCCCGTGGCCCCGCGCAGACCATCCTCAGCCCTCGCCGGGCGCACTCGCCGCCGCGGGCGCCGGAGCCAGCTCGATCGGGCTCTGGTACCAGCTTTTCCGCCGCCCGCTGCCCAAGACTCGCGGCCGCATCAGCGTGCAAGCGGGCTCGAGGACGCGGTCAAGCATCGAGCGGGACGCAAGCGGCGTGGCACGCATCGAGGCGCGCAGCACGCCCGACTTCTGCTTCGCGCACGGCTTCGCCCAGGCGCCAGGACCGCCTCTGGCAGCTCGAGTTCTACCGCCGGGTGGGCGCCGGCCGGCGTGTCCGAGTTCGCCGGCCGGAGGGCCTTCAGGTCGACCGCCTGATGCGCACGCTCGGCCTCAGGCGCTTCGCCGACAAGGAGGTCGACCTGCTTCCGCCAGCGCGACATCGAGGTGCTGTCCGCCTACGCCGCGGGCGTGAACGCCGCGATCGAGTCCGCACCCGCCCTCCCGCTCGAGCACCAGCTCCTCCGCATCCAACCCGAGCCCTGGACGATCCAGGACAGCCTCGTGGTCCGCAAGATCATCGCGCTCGGCTTCTCCACCAACATGGAGACCGAGCTGTTCCGCGCCGAGCTGGTGGCCAGGGTGGGCGCCGAGAAGGCGGCGCGGCTCGAGCCCCAGTACCCGCACGGCAGCCCGCTCGTGATGGATCCGGGCGTGGCCTGGTCCGGCGACGCGCTCGACCTCGTCGAGCAGATCGCCGAGGTGCGCGACGCGATCGGCTGGTCGCTCGAGCCCGCCGGCTCGAACAACTGGGCGGTGTCGGGCGCGCGCTCGGTCACCGGCATGCCGCTGCTGGCCGGCGACCCCCACATCACCACCAGCATGCCCGACAGCTGGTACACGATCGAGGCCTCCACGCCCGACCTCGAGCTGCGCGGCGGCTCGATGCCCGGCTTCCCCGGCCTCGTGATCGGCCACACGCGGCACGTGGCCTGGAGCTTCACCAACGTGATGGCCGACGTCCAGGACCTGTTCGTCGAGCGCATCCGCGAGGGCGCCGGCGGTCCCGAGTACGAGTTCCAGGGCGAGTGGAGGCCGGTCACCGTGCACCACGAGGAGATCGCGGTGCGCGGCGGCAGGACCGAGACCCTCGAGCGTGCGCGAGACCCACCACGGCCCAGTGGTGAACGACGCGCTCGGCGCGAAGGCGGCCCAGCCGCTCGCGCTCGTCCTGGACCGCGATCAAGGAGCCGGTGGTGAACAGCACGGGCGTCGACGCCGGCGCCTTCCGCACCGGCCAGGACCTCGTCGAGGCCTTCCGCGGACTACACCGTGCCGTCGCATGAACATGGTCTGGGCCGACGACTCCGGCAACATCGGCTACAAGCTCGTCGGCAAGATCCCGATCCGCCGCGGCGGCTGCCCCGACCTCCCCAAGCCCGGCTGGACCGGCGAGTACGAGTGGGAGGGCTACGTGCCCTACGACGAGCTGCCCGAGATCGTGAACCCGCCCGGCGGCGTGCTCGTCACCGCCAACAACCGCATCGCGCCCGGACGACTACCCGCACCACATCACGAGCGAGTACCTCGACGGCCACCGCGCCGCGCGCATCGAGCAGCTGCTCGGCGAGCGCGACAAGCACTCGCTCGACGACTTCGCCCGCATCCAGCTCGACCTCTACTCGATCCCGGGCGAGCAGACCGCGCACCGTCTCGCCCGGCTGCGGCCCGCCGGCCAGCGCGAGGTCCGCGCCATCGAGCGGCTCAAGAGCTGGGACCACCGGCTCGACCCGGACACGATCGCCGGCACGATCTACGCCGTCTTCACCGCCCACTTCGCGCGCGCGGTCTCCGAGGCCGTGATCGGCGACCCCGACTACGCCGAGCGCTGGCGCTCGCGCTCGCAGCTCGGCTTCACGCCGATGGTGTCCTCGCCGTGGCGCTTCCAGGCGCGCCTGATCGAGCTCTGGGACGAGGGCGACTGCGAGCTGATCGGCGGCCGCTCGTGGGACGACCTGGCGCTCGAGTCGCTGGCCGCCGCGCTCGACGAGCTCGAGGAGCGCTACGGCACGCGACCCAGTCGGCCTGGACCTGGGGCCGCGTGCACGGGCTCGCGCTTCACCCACCCGCTCGGCGAGGGCGACACGCGCGCGTCCAAGCTGCTCGACCGCCTGCTGTCGCGCCGCCTGCCCGCCGGCGGCGGCCAGGAGACCGTCTGCCAGGTGGGCTTCGTGCCCCACGCGGGCGATTACACCGGCCGCTGGGCCCCCTCCTACCGCCTGCTCGCCGACCTCGGGAGCCCAGAGCGCAGCCGCTGGCAGCACATGACCGGGCAGTCCGGCCAGCCCGCCAGCCCCCACTACGACGACCTGCTCGAGGACTGGCACGCGGGCCGCAGCTACGAGTTCGGGCAAGCCGGCCGCCCAGACGCTCCGTCTCGATCCCGCATAGGTTTCGAAGTCTCGATGCCCTCGCGCAGGGACCAGATAGCCATGAGCGACGACGAGCTGCGCGCCTTCGTCGCGGAGCAGATGATCGTGAGCGTGGCCACGGCCGGCCCGCGCGGCCGGCCGCACCTCGTGCCGCTCTGGTACGTGGCCGATGGCATCGTGCTGCGCAGCTGGACCTACGCCAAGTCCCAGAAGGCGAAGAACCTCGAGCGCGACCCGCGCGCCACGCTCCAGGTCGAGGACGGCGTGCTCTACCACGAGCTGCGCGGCGTGATGCTCGAGTGCGACGTCGGACGTCGAGCGCGACCCGGCCGAGGTCGAGAAGTTCGGCCTCGCCCTGTTCGAGCGCTACGCGCGAGGTGAACCCGGACGTGGAGACGATGGTGCGCGCAGCAGGCGCACGAAGCGCGTCGGCCTCACCTTCCGCCCCACGCGCGTCGTGTCCTGGGACCACACCAAGCTGGGCGGCACCTACTGATGGAGAAGCTCAAGGGCCTGATCCTCTCCGGCGGCACCGGCACGCGCCTGCGGCCCATCACCTACACGAGCGCCAAGCAGCTCGTTCCGGTGGCCAACAAGCCGGTGCTCTTCTACGGCATCGAGGCGCTCGCGGCGGCGGGCATCGATGAGATCGGGATCATCATCTCGCCCGAGACCGGCGGCGAGATCCGCGAGGCCGCCGGCGATGGCGAGCGCTTCGGCGTCTCGATCACCTACATCGAGCAGGAGGCGCCGCTCGGCCTCGCGCACGCCGTGCTCACCGGCGAGCCGTTCCTGGGCGACTCGCCGTTCGTCATGTACCTCGGCGACAACCTGCTCCGCGACGGCGTCACCGAGCTGGTGGAGCACATTCCGCAGCGAGGCGCCCGATGCGCTCATCCTGCTCACGCCCGGTCAACGATCCCGAGAACTACGGCGTCGCCGAGCTCGACGGCTCGCAGCGCGTGGCGCGGCTGGTCGAGAAGCCGAAGAACCCGAGCTCGAACCTCGCGCTCGTGGGCGTCTACATGTTCACGCTCGTCGATCTTCGACGCCGCCCGCGCCATCGAGCCGAGCGGCCGCGGCGAGCTCGAGATCACCGACGCCATCCAGTACCTGGTGGACGACGGCCAGCGCGTGGACCCGCACATCGTCCACGGCTGGTGGAAGGACACGGGCCAGGTGCAGGACATGCTCGAGGCCAACCACCTGATCCTCGACGACCTCGAGGAGCGCATCGAGGGCGAGCTGGTGGACTCGCGCGTGGAGGGCCGGGTGGTGATCGAGAAGGGCGCCCGGCTTGAGCGCGCCACCGTGCGCGGTCCGGCGATCATCGGCGAGGGCGCCGTGCTCCGCGACGCCTACATCGGCCCCTACACCGCGGTCGGCCCCGGCGTGCGGATCGAGAGCGCCGAGGTGGAGTACTCGATCGTGCTCGAGGGCTCGTCGATCGAGAACCTCCAGGGCCGTATCGAGGCGAGCCTGGTCGGCAAGAACGTGGCCATCCACCGCAGTCCCGCGACTCCCGCGCGCATACCGCTTTGTGGTGGGCGACAACGCCGTGATCGAGATTCTTTAAGCGTCGCGGGGTTGACCTGGGCTCGTTGGGGTGCATAGGGTCGGCCCCAGCTTGGCTCGCACCCTGCTCCTCATCTCCTCGCCGGCCTGCTGCTCGCCGCGCCGGCGAGCGCGCGAACAACTTCGCGGTCACGAAGACCGCCGACACCGACGACGGCTCCTGCCTCCCGGGAAACTGCTCGCTGCGCGACGCTGTGCTCGCCGCCAACGTGGCATCGGACGCCGATGTGATCACGCTGCCCACGGGGCACTACACGCTCACCCTCGGCCCGTCGGGTGACAACACCGGCGCAAGCGGCGACCTTGACGTGCTGCACAACCTCACGGTCAACGGCGCCGGCGCGGGCAGCACCGTGATCGACGGCAACCTCACCGATCGCATCTTCGACGTCCTCGGGACCACCACGACGCTCGTCTCTCCAATCTCACTCTCACACGGGGCAGCCAGCAGACCGGCAGCGCCATCCAGACCGCGGGTCCCAGCCTGTCGCTTGACGGTGTGGGCGTGCGAGACAACATGGCCGTCCCGGGCACGGACTACGGCTACGGCGCGATCTGGGGCAGCTCGCCGGGTTCCATCGCGCTCACGATCACAGACAGCTCCTTCGACGGCAACGTGTCGGGCGGCAACGGCTATGGCGGCTACGGGATCGTGGGACTTGATACCAGCGGCAACGTAACCGTCAACATCACGAACAGCAGCTTCACCTCCAATCGCATGGGCGGCGATGGCACAACGGGCGCCTTCGGCGAGGGGCTCTTCCGTCTGTCCGGAACCGCCGGCGGATCGGTGACGATCGACGGCAGCACATTCAGCGGCAACCAGATGGGCGGGGCCGCGATCAACAGCGCGGGCTACGGGATCATCGAGTACTACTCGGGCGGCGCGGCCAGCCTGTCGGTCATCAACAGCGCCTTCAGCGGCAACGCAAGCGGCGGCGGCGGAGCCGGCAGCGATGGCATCGGCCCGATCTACTTCCTCGGCTCCACCGGTAGCACGCTCGACGTCAGCGGCTCGACCTTCAGCGACAACACGGCCGGCGGCGCGGGCGCCGGCGGTAAGGGCGGAGGCGTGTATTTCACGCCGTCGGGCAACGCGACGGTGAACATCACCAACAGCACGTTCAGCGCCAATCACGTGGGCGGCGGCAGTGGCGGAACCGGCTAGGGCGGAGCCGTCTACATCGTTCCGGGCGGTGGGACCACGACCGCGACGCTCAACAACGTCACGTTGGCGTCCAACACAGCCGGCGGGAACGGTGGGACCGGCCAGGGCGGCGCCTTCTACGGCACCGCCACCGTCCAGATCGCCAACTCCATCCTCACGGACAACCTCGAGGGTGCGCTCACACACGCGTGCAACGCGCCGCTCACGAGCCTTGGCCACAACATCGCTGACGACACGAGCTGCGGGCTCAATGCCAGCAGCGACCAGCTCACAGGTCTGACGCTCGCTCCGCTTGGCGACTATGGCGGACCGACCCAGACGCGACCGCTCCTCCCCGGCAGCCCCGCGATCGACCACGGCAGCGGCTGCGCTGCCAGCGACCAGCGCGGCCTTCCCAGGCCCTTCGGCGCCGGGTGCGACGTCGGCGCCTACGAATTCGCGCCACCGGTACCCACCACGGGGCCGCCACCAGCATCCAGACCACGAGTGCCGTGCTCGGCGGCAGCCTGCTGCCCGAACCTGCGCCCGGCGAGCTTCCACTTCGATTTCGGCACCACCACCTCATACGGCTCGCAGACCGCCTCCCAGGGGAGCCTCGGCGGCCTCGCGCCACTCGGCGTGGCCGCACGCTCACCGGGCTCAAGCCCGGGACCACCTACCACTACCGGCTCGTCGCGAGCGGCGACGACACCGTGGCGGGCGCTGACCGCACCTTCGCGACTCCGTTCTCCGCTCCCAGACTGAGCCGCCTCAAGCTGAGCCCCTCCACGTTCCGAGCAGCCCCCGCGCGGCGCGAGCCTCAGCCGCAAGCGCCGGACCGGCACCACCATCAGCTTCACGGCGAGCGAGCCCGGCAAGGTCACGTTCAGGGTGCTGAAGCGCGCCGCCGGCCGCCGCCAGGGCAAGCGCTGCCGTAAGCCGTCCGCCCACAACCGCCGCGGCCGCAAGTGCACACGCCTCGTCCCGGTCGGCCGCAGCTTCTCTCACAAGGACAGGGCGGGCCGCAATAAGTTGCATTTCTGCGGTCGCGTCCGCCACCGCAAGCTCGCCCCGGGTAAGTACCGCCTGCGCGCCAGCCCCCGCGCGCACGGCAAGAACGGCAAGTCCCTCACCGCCCGCTTCAAGATCGTCCGCTAGCCAGCCAGCCCAGCGTCCGCGTCGAGCCCTGCCAGCCGCGCGATCGCCTCGTGCGCCGGCATCCCCATCCGGCGCATCACGCGAAGCAGCGTCATCTCCGCCTCGCTCACCTCGCGCTGGGCGTCGTCCGGCCCGAGCAGCCGCCCGGGCTCCACATCGAACTGGGCCGCCACCGACGCGTAGGTCACGAGCGGGCCGCTCGCCCAGCCGCGCTCGAGCCGCGAGAAGAAGCCCGTCGTGTAGTGGCCGCCATCGGGCTTGCCCACTCCCGCGCACAGATCGGCGATCGTCATCTCGCGTTCCCGCCTGAGCCTCCGGATCCGGTCACCGACGATCACGCCCCACTCGCAGTGGTAGCCGTCGAGCCGCCCTTGCCGCGCCGCATAGCCGCTCCGCAGCGGGTCGAATCGGTGAATGCGCTTGCCCACGCGCCCAACCTAACCCGGCCCATGACTCCCTGGGAGGCCGCTTGCCGATTCGTCACAAACATTTAGCCCCCAGCAAACGATTTGCACACACAGCAAACTCGTTGACAACGAATTTGACCCCTGAACAACTTTTTTGACCGGGGATCAAATCTGTTGACGAATCCGCGAGCGCTGCCGTGGGCCTTATCGAGCCCACGTCCCTGGCGGGCCTGATATCCCTAGGGGCGTGAAGATCCTCGTCACCGGTGCCGCAGGGATGCTTGGCAGCGATGTCGTACGTGCAGCGGAGTTCGTCAACCACGAGGTGGTGGGCCTCACGCGCTCGGAGCTCGACATCAGCGACCGCCAAGCGGTGGAGCGCGTGCTGCTCGAAGAGCGGCCGCAGGCCGTGGTCAACTGCGCCGCTTACACCGACGTGGACGGCGCCGAGGACGACCTCGAAGGCGCGATGGACGTGAACGCCGAGGCGGCGACCAACGTGGCAGCCGCCACGGCGGAGATAGGCGCGCGGGTGCTGTATCCCTCGACGGACTACGTGTTCGATGGCTCCAAGGTCGAGCCGTACGTGGAGTCGGATGAGCCGCGGCCGCAGTCGGTGTACGGGCAGTCCAAGCTCGCCGGCGAGCACGAGACGGCCGCCGCGAACCCGCGGCACTACATCGTGCGCTCGGCCTGGCTGTTCGGGACCTCCGGGCGGAACTTCGTGGAGACGATGCTGTCGCTGGCGCGCGACCACGGCGAGGTGCTCGTTGTGCGCGACCAGGTGGGCTGCCCGACCTACACGGCGCATCTGGCCGACGCGCTCGTGCGGCTGCTCGACACGGAGGCCTACGGGTTGCACCACATCGCGAGCCAGGGCGAGTGCTCGTGGTTCGAGTTCGCCCAGGAGATCTTCAGCCAGGCCGAGGTGGAGTGCCGGGTGATGTCCTGCACGGCGGACGAGTTCGGCCGCCCGGCGCCGCGGCCCGCCTACTCGGTGCTCGGCACCGAGCGCGCAGAGGCGCTTTATCTCCCGCACTGGAAGGAAGGGCTGGCGAGCTATCTCGCCGAGCGTTCGGTGACCGCGTGAGGCTGCTGGTCACCGGCGGCGCCGGTTTCATCGGATCGACCTATGTGCGCGTGGTGCTCGACGCGCGCCCGGACGACGAGCTGGTGGTGCTCGACAAGCTCACCTATGCCGGGCAGGCGCGAGAACCTCGCGGACGTCGAGGAGCGGATCACGTTCGTGGAGGGCGCGATCGAGGATCCGCAGGCTGCACGGGAGGCGATGGACGGCTGCGACGCGGTGGTGAACTTCGCCGCCGAGTCGCACGTCGACCGCTCGATCGCGGACCAGGACGCGTTCGCGCGCACGCACGTGATCGGCACCTCGGTGCTGCTCGACGCCGCGCGCGAGCTGGGCGTCTCCCGCTACGTGCAGGTGTCGACGGACGAGGTGTACGGGTCGATCGCGGAGGGCTCGTTCACGGAGACCTCGCCGCTCAACCCGTCGTCGCCGTACAGCGCCACCAAGGCGGCGGGCGACCTGCTCGTGTCCGCCCACGTGCACACCTACGGCATCGAGGCGCTGATCTGCCGCGGGTCGAACAACTACGGGGCGCGGCAGTACCCGGAGAAGCTGATCCCGCTGTGCATCCTCAACGCGCTCGCGGCTGACCCCCTGCCCGTCTACGGCGACGGCAAGCAGGTGCGGAACTGGCTGTATGTGGAGGACTTCGCGCGCGCGATCGACACGGTGCTCCAGATGGGCACGCCGGGCGAGGCCTACAACGTGGGCGGGCCGGACGAGGAGGAGAACCTCGCACGTGGTCCACCGCATCCTCGAGCTGACCGGCCGCGACGAGTCGCTGATCGAGCACGTGACCGACCGCCCCGGCCACGACCGCCGCTACTCGCTGTCCTCCGACAAGGTGCGCGCGCTGGGCTGGGAGCCGCTCACGCGGTTCGAGGCCGGACTGCCCAAGACGGTGGACTGGTACCGCGACAACGAGTGGTGGTGGGCGCCCATCCGCAGCGGCGAGTACAGGGACTACTACGAGCGCCATTACGGCCGGTCGCTACGTTAACTAGGTGACGCCCGCCCTTCAGACGAAGGCGCTGACCAAGCACTACGACGATGGCACGGTCGCGCTTCAGGACTTCGACCTCACGGTGCCAGACGGCGCCTTCTTCGGCCTGCTCGGACCGAACGGCGCCGGCAAGACCACGCTGATCAGCGCCGTCTGCAACCTGATCCGCGTCACCTCCGGCGAGGTGAGCGTGTTCGGCCAGGCCGCCGACTCGCTGCCCGCGCGCAGTTGGGTGGGCCTGGCCGAGCAGGACATCAACCTGGACCGCTTTCTCACCGTCGAGGAGACGCTCGTGTACCACGGCGGCTACTTCGGGATGTCGAAAGCGGAGGCCGAGGCACGGGCCAGCGAGATGATCGACGCGTTCGATCTGCGCGCCAAGGCGGACACCCGCACGCCCAAGCTGAGCGGCGGCATGCGGCGCCGGCTGCTGCTGGCCCGGGCGCTCATGCACCGCCCGCGGCTCGTGATCCTCGACGAGCCCACCGCCGGGGTCGACTTCGAGCTGCGACACGAGCTCTGGCGTTACATCCGCCAGCTCCACAGCGAGGGCACCACGATCCTCCTCACCACGCACTACCTGGAGGAGGCCGAGGAGCTGTGCGAGGAGATCGCCCTGATCAAGGGCGGCCGGCTGATCGCGCGCGACTCGGCCGAGGGCCTGCGCGAGCACTACGAGGCCACGAGCCTGGCCGACGTCTACGTCAAGGCGATGGGCGTATGACCGGGATGCTCTGGCTCTGCCGGCGCGAGGTCCTGCGCGTGTACAAGGTCTGGACCCAGACGGTGTTCGCGCCCGTGATCTCGTCGCTGCTCTTCATCGTGGTGTTCGGGCTCTCGCTGGGTGGCCGGATCAAGCTCGTGGAGGGGTTCCACTACCGCGAGTTCATCGTGCCCGGCCTGATCGCCATGGCGATGATGCAGGCCGCCTACAGCAACAACTCGGCATCGGTGCTCCAGGCCCGCTCCGACCGCTACATCAACGACGTGCTGTCGGCCCCCATGCGCCCCTGGCAGATGAACCTCGGCGTGAACATGGGCGGCTGGGCGAGGTCGCTCGCGATCGGCGTGCTGCTGCTGGCGGCGGCCATACCGATCACGGGCGTGCCGGTGCACCACCCGCTGTTCCTGATCGTGGCGGTGGTGCTCGGGATGGTGCTGTTCGGCGCGCTCGGGGTGGTGGTGGGCATCTACGCCGAGACCTTCGACCACCACACGTTCGTCAACAACATCGTGATCCTGCCGCTGGCGTTCGTGGGCGGCGTCTTCTACTCGGTTAGCCGCCTGGGCTCGCCGTGGCACGAGCTGTCGCACGTGAACCCGGTCTTCTACCTGGTGAACGCGATGCGCTACGGCTTCCTCGGCATCAGCGACGCCAACCAGTGGCTGTGCCTGGGCGTGACGGCCGCGCTGGCCGTTCCCGTCTACCTCTGGGCGCAGTGGCTGTTCTCGAGCGGCCGCAAGCTCAAGGCGTGAGCGGCTCGGGCGCCGGCGGGGCGTCCGGAACACCGGCGGCGTCCGCGGCCTCGAGCTCGAGGCCGGCCTCGCGCGCCCAGGCGATCGCCCACGTGTAGATCTCCTGAGCTGACACGCCCGGAGGCGCGAGCGCCTTGAGATCGTCGAAGCGGGCCAGCTCGTAACTGAGCACAGCCTTGAGGACGACGCCCTTGGGGCCGAGGTGATGGTGCAGCGCGTCCTTGATCTCATCTGAGAGCGGCAGCGACGAGAGCACCACATCCATCGGCGAGTCGAGCAGCGCGTCCACCACCGAGAACATGCCGGTGGTGAAGTACTCCTCGCGCTCCCGCGCGGGGCGCGACGCGGCGGAGAGCTCGCACATCTTCGCGCGCACGAGCGCGGTGACCACGAGCTCGTTCGGCTTCTCGTCGATGTCCGCCATCGCGAGCAGGGTCGCCCACTTCTTCACGGCGGAGATGCCGAGCAGCACGAGCGCCTGGCGGATCGAGCCCACCTTGTGCGGCAGTGAGAAGAAGGCGGAGTTGATGTAGCGCAGGAAGCGGTAGCTGAGCCCGACGTCGCGGCTGATGATGCGCTCGAGGCCGTCGAAGTCGGCATCGGGGTTGTTCAGCTCGGCGAGCAGGCTCAGCTTGGCGAGGCGGTTGGTGGGCACCGTCTGCTTGGTCACCAGCTTGGGCTGGCAGAGGAAGTGGCCCTGGTAGTAGTCGAACCCGAGGCTCTTGCAGAACTCGAGCTCCTCGTGGGTCTCGACCCTGGTGGCCACCAGGCGCTTGCCGCGATTCTGCGTCATCCCCATCTGGTGCCACAGGCCCTGCTGGCCGAGCTTGTGGACGTTCAGCTTCACGATGTGGGCGAGCTCGACGAGCGGCTCGAGCTCGTGCCGGTACTCGAACTCGTCGAGGGCGATCATGTAGCCGCGCTGCTTGAGGGCGGCGATCGCATCCGCCGGCCCGTCGTTCAGCTCGAGGATCAGCCGGTCAGCGGGGAGCTGTAGCGAGAGGGCGTCGTAGATGAACTGCTCGGAGACCTTCACGCAGGCCGGCCGGTTGCCGACGAGGTCCTGGAGCCCCATGCTGCCGAAGGCGCCGACGAGATCCGCCGAATCCGCGCGCCCGTCAGACCCCTGGAACAGCAACTCGTAGGCAAAGACGTTCAGGTCTTTGTCGAAGATGGGCTGCCGCGCGACGGATATGTCCGACATGTCCGGGTGATCGTTCGCTGCGCCCGTATCTTGAGGGTCATCGACCTCTTGCAACTGGAATTGAGGATCACACGCTGCCGCAAGTGCCCGCGGCTGGTGGACTGGCGGGAGCAGGTTGCCCGCGAAAAGCGCGCTGCATTCAGGGATTGGGACTACTGGGGACGCCCCGTTCCGGGCTTCGGTGACCCCAAGGCGCGGGTGTACGTGCTGGGTCTCGCGCCGGCGGCGCACGGAGGCAATCGCACGGGCCGCGTGTTCACGGGCGACCGCTCCGGCGACTGGCTGTTCGGCTCGCTCCACCGCACCGGCTTCGCCAGCCAAGCCACCTCCGTCAGCGCCGACGACGGCCTCGAGCTGACGGGCGCCTTCGTGGCCGCCGCCGTGCGCTGCGCCCCGCCCGCCAACAAGCCGCTGCCGTCAGAGCGCGACAACTGCCTGCCCTACGCCGCGAAGGAGCTGGAGCTCCTCACCGACCTCCGAGCAATCGTCTGCCTGGGCTCGTTCGCCTGGGATGCGGCGACCCGCCTCCTGGAGATCCGGCCCAAGCCCAAGTTCGGCCACGGAGCGGAGCACGAAACGGCGGGCGGTCCAACCTTGATCGGCTGCTACCACCCGAGCCAGCAGAACACGTTCACGGGGAAGCTGACGGAGGAGATGCTGGACGAGGTCTTCGCCCGCGCCCGGACGGTGGCGGGGCTGGAATAGCGGGGGCCCGGCCGCTATCCGGGGCAAGGAAGCGGCCGGGCCGGAGGAGGGACCCGCTACTCGTACGCGAGCGCCTCGAGGACGTTCAACTTCGAGGCGCGTCGCGCTGGGGTGATCGCTGCCAGGACGCCGGCCAGGCCGGCGAGGATGAGCAGGATCACCAGTGTCCCGACCGGGAACGAGAGCTCGAAGCCCTCGCCAGCCAGAGGCCGGGAAACGATCACGGCGAAGAACACACCGAGCACGGTGCCGAGGATGGCCCCGATCAGCGCGGTGATCACCGACTCGTAGCGCACGATCCGCTTGACCTGCCTGCGCGACATACCGACGGCACGCAGGAGGCCGAGCTCGCGGGTGCGCTCGTAGATGGAGAGCACGAGCGTGTTCACGATCCCGAACAGGGACACGATCACTGCAAGCGACAGGAGGACGTAGAAGAACGCGGAGATCTGTCCGATCCACTTCGTCTGCTGCGTCTTGAAGCCGCTCTTGGTGTCCGCCTGGGCGTTCGGGAACTGCGCGGCGAGAATCGCCGAGGCCCGGTTCTTGACCTGGTCCGGATTCGCGCCGGGCTTCAGCCCATACATCACGAACTGGTCCTCGGTGACCTTGAAGTCCCGCGCCAGCGTGGCGTTCGAGACCGCGAGGTCGCCCAGGAAGTGGACGTTGTTCTTGTAGGTCCCGATGATCGTGTACGTGGCGTGGTTGCCGGACTGCGTGGTGATGCTCACCTGCTGTCCGACCTTCTTGTGCTTGCTCTTCGCCCAGGAGTCGCTGACGATCACGTTGTTGCCATCGAGCCGCTGGAGCGTGGTGTTCGAGCCCTTCTTCCAGTCGAGCTGGTAGACGCCCGGGAGCGTCGACGGGTCGACACCGCTCACGTCGGGAGTGCCGCTCACGCCGGCCACCTTGGCCTGCGACAGACGCAGCTCCGACGAGGAGCCGACCCCCGGCACCTGCGCCACGGCCTTGCCGGCGGCGGCCGGAATCGACGTCCAGCCGTCCTTGTTCTCCACCACGAGCCCGGCCTTCACGCTGTTGTCGATAGCGCTGTCGACCGACTTCTTGATGCCGGCGGCGAAGATCGTCACGCCCGAGACGAGGGCGAGGCCGACCATCAGCGCGGCGGCGGTGGAGGCCGTGCGGCCGGTGTTGCGGGTGGCGTTCTCACGCGCGAGCTGGCCGGTGACGCCACGGAGGCGCTCCATCGGCCTGCCGACGAGCGAGGCGATCGGGCGCACCAGGCGGCTCGAGAACATCGCCGCGCCGATGAACACGAACACCGTGCCGAACAGCAGCGGCAGCCAGACGGCGCTGCCCGTGCTGCCCGTGAGCAGACCGAGGCACATGAGCGCGACACCGAGGCCGAGCAGCACCGCCCCGACCGGCGTCTTGAGGCGCGACAGGCGCGTCTTCGGCAGCACGGCACCCTCACGGACGCCCTCGATCGGCTGGATGCGCGTGGCGCGGACGGCCGGCGACAGGCTGGCCACCAGCGTGACGAGCGTGCCGACGATGAGCGACACGATGATCGTCCGCGTCTCGACCACGGTGGCGCCGCCGGGGAGGTCGGCGCCGATGGCCTTGAAGAGGGCCTTGAGGCCCTTGGCCAGGCCGACGCCGATGCCGAGGCCGATCACCGAGGCGACGAAGCCCATGATCAGCGCCTCACCGAGCACCGAGCCGAGCACCTGGCGCCGCGAAGCACCGACCGTGCGCAGCATCGACAGCTCGCGCGTGCGCTGGGCGATCGTGATCGAGAAGCTGTTGAAGATCATGAACGCGCCGACGAACAGCGACACTCCGGCGAACACGAGCAGGATCGTCTTGAGGAAGCTGAGCCCGGACTTGGTGTCCGATGCGTCCTTGGCGGCCTGCTCCGCGCCGGTGCGAACAGTCACCGTGCCGGGCAGCGCCTGCTGCACCCGCTGAACGAGCACCTCGGGCTTGATGCCCGGCGCCGCCTTGATGTCGATCCCGTCGAGCCTGCCGGTCTTGTTCGTGACCTTCTGCGCCTGCTGGAGCGTCATCACCGCGATCGGCGCGCCGGCGAGCCCGCTGAGCTTGCCGAACTTGGCGATGCCCACGAGCGTGTACGGCTGGGCCGGGCCCTGCCCGCCCACGCGCACGGTGTCGCCGATCTTCCAGTGCTGCTTGTCGGCGGTGTACTTGTCGATCGAGACCTCGTTGGGCGCGGTGGGCGCATGCCCGGACACGTAGGTGAACGGGTTGAAGGGCGCGGGCGAGTCGCTCGAGATGAAGTTCGGAGCGCCACCGGCGCCGCCGATCTTCTTGCCCTTGTTGTCGAGCACGACGCCGTCATCGAAGATGCCGCCGGCAGCCTTCTGGACCCCGGGCACCTGCTGCACCTGCGACACGTACGACGCCGGGAAGGCCGGCGGGTTGGCGTTGTTGTCCGAGTTGAAGACCTTCTTCGGCGTGACGCTGACGTCCACACCCTGCCTCACCTGGGCGAAGATCTGATCGAACTGGCGATCGATCGTGTCGGTGAGGATGTAGGTGCCCGCGATCAAGGCGACGCCGAGCACGACCGCGAGGGCCGTGAGCACGGTGCGGAGCTTCCGCCCCGCCATTCCCTTGAGCGAGACTCCGAGCATCAGGCAACCGCCTTCATGAGCTCGACCACCTCGTCGGCCTCGCCGGCGGGAGCCTCGCGCACGACCTTGCCGTCCACCAGCACCACGATGTGGTCGGCGATGGAGGCGGCGTGCGGGTCGTGGGTCACCATGACCACGGTCTGGCCGTAGTCGTCAGCGGCGCGGCGCAGCATCTGCAGCACCTCGTCCCCGGCCTTCGAGTCCAGGTTGCCGGTGGGCTCATCGGCGAACACCACGGCCGGCTTGGTGAAGAGCGCACGGGCCACGGCCACGCGCTGCTGCTGGCCGCCGGAGAGCTGCGACGGGCGATGGTCGCGCCGGTCGCTCGAGGCCGACGGCCTCGATCAGCTCGTCGAGCCACGCCTTGTCGGTCTTCTTGCCCGCGATCTTGAGCGGCAGCGTGATGTTCTCCTCGGCGGTGAGGACCGGGAGCAGGTTGAAGAACTGGAAGATGAAGCCGAACTTGTCGCGACGCAGCTGGGTGAGCTTCTTGTCGTCAAGCGAGCCGAGCTCGACGTCCTCAACGACCACGGAGCCGGCGGTCGGGCGGTCGAGCCCGGCCAGGATGTGCATCAGCGTGGACTTGCCAGACCCGGACGGGCCCATGATGGCGGTGTAGCGGCCCTTGGGAAAGCCGACGGTTACGCCATCGAGTGCGTTGACGGCGGCGTCGCCCTCGCCATAGCGCCGGTGGAGATCCACCGCGGAGACGATCAGGGGAGCATTCAAGACGCGGGTCCTTTCAGAACGAGTAGCGGAGTACCGCTGAGAATGGTCCCGCCGACACGCGATCTGGCCTATGCGGAAAGCTGGCGTATCGCGGTGGGGGTATCCACACCCCCCATTTGGGCGACTACGCGCGGAGGTAACGCAGCACCGCGAGCACGCGCCGGTGATCCTCTGCGGTGGGGGGCAGCTTGAGCTTCCCGAAGATGCTCGTCACGTGCTTCTCCACCGCGCGCTCGGTCACCACCATCGCCTCCGCGATCGCGTGGTTGGAGCGGCCCTCGGCCATCAGCTCGAGCACCTCGCGCTCACGCGGGCTCAGCTCCTCGAGCGGGTCCTCGCGGCGGCGTCGGCCGAGCAGCTGAGCCACCACCTCGGGATCGAGCGCGGAGCCGCCCTCGCCCACCCGGCGCACGCTCTCGGTGAAGCGCTCGACGTCGGCCACGCGGTCCTTCAGCAGGTAGCCCACGCCCTCGGCGTTCTCCGACAACAGCTCGAGCGCGTAGCCCTCCTCGATGTACTGCGAGAGCACGAGCACGCCGCAGCCGGGGTACTCGGCACGGATCTTCTGGGCGGCGCGCAGGCCGTCGTCGGTGTTGGTGGGCGGCATGCGCACGTCCACGATCGCCACGTCCGGCTTGTGCGCGGCCACCTTTCGCACCAGGTCTTCGGCGTCGCCAGCCTGCCCGACGACCTCGAAACCGCTGTCGCCCAGGATGCGCACGATGCCCTCTCGGAGGAGGACCGAGTCGTCGGCCACTACTACACGCACGGTATCTCCGCGTAGACGATAGTTCCCTCGCCGGGCGCACTCACGAGTTCGAGGCTGCCATCCAGCGCCCCGACCCGGTCCACGAGGCCCTTGAGCCCGTTTCCTCGCGACGGATCCGCTCCGCCCACGCCGTCGTCGCGCACCTCCACCAGCGCATGGCCGTTGCGGCGCGCCACGTTCACGGTGGCGTGCGACGCCCGCGAGTAGCGCGCGATGTTGGCGAGCGCCTCGGAGATCACCAGATAGGCGGCCGACTCCACCGGGGCGGGCAGCCGCTCGCCCGGCAGCTCGCCGATCTCCACGGGAATCGGGAAGCGGCCACAGAGCGACTCGAGCGCGGGCTCGAGACCGCGGTCGCTCAGCACCGCCGGGTGGATGCCGCGCGCGAGCTCGCGCAGCTCGTCGATGGTGGTGGTCAGCTCGAGCTCGCACGCCTCCATCAGCTCGGCGGCGGTGTCCGGATGGTCGGGCAGCCGGCTGCGCGCGGTGCGCATACCCAGCGCGAGCGCCACCAGTCGCTGCTGCGGCCCGTCGTGCAGGCTGCGCTCGAGCCGGCGGCGGGCGGCCTCCTCGGCGGTGATCAGACGCACGCGCGAGGCGCGCACCTCCTCGATCCGCGCGAGCAGCTCGGCGTCGAGGCGCTCGTTCTCGAGCGCGAGCGCCGCCGCGGCGCCCACGGACTGGATCAGCTCCGGCTGGTCGAGCAGCGTGGCGTCATGCACGATCGCCGCCACGGGGCGGCCGTCGTGCTCGATCTCCGCCACGGCGCGGCGGGAGTCGGGCTGCGGCAGCTCGAACAGATGGCCCTCCGCGTCCACGTACTGGCGCCGCTCGGGCAGCCAGTAGGCGAGCTCGATCGACGAGTCGCGCAGCGCCCGGGCCAGCGCATCGCGCAGCGCCCCACGGGCGGGCGCGTTCTGAAGCTGGGCCATCAGGTCGCCCACGGCGCCCACGCCGGTCACCTGGGTGCGGAGGAGGAAGGCGAGGAAGGCGAGCGGGATCGCGGCGAAGCACACGGTCTCGCCGATCCAGGCCACGGTGCCGGTCCAGTGCGGAAGCGACGCCACCGCGGCCACAAGCGCGAGCGCGAGGAAGCCGAACATGCCGGCCGCGGGCCACAGCAGCGGGGCGAGCAGGCGGCGGCGCGGCGGGCTGGCCACGCGCCAGCGGCGGAGCAGGGCGCGGACGGTGAGCGCGAGTAGCACCACGCCGACCATCTCCACGAGCGCCCCCGTCCACTCGGAGGAGAGCTTGACGGTGTGGACGAGCAGCGGATTGCCAGACGAATCCTTGTCGTAGGTGCTCGCGATGTGGGCCATGAAGAGCCCGGGGAGCTGACCGAGGGTGGCGGTGAGGTACATGCCCGCCACGAGCACGCGCAGGCTGCGTGAGGGAAGCCGGCCAGAGGGATAGGCGAGCACGAGGTGCGCCACGGCCACGATGAAGAGTGGCCCCACCACGTAGCCAACGACCACTGCCGCAGGCGCGCTCCAGAGCTCGGCGAGCGGGTCGAGCAGCCACGCGAAGCCGACCATCGCCATCAGTGCGCCCGTGCGGTTGTCGGGGCGGCGCAGCCAGGCGAGCAGGCCGGTGCCCACCCACAGCACGCCGATCACGGGCACGCTGAGCTGCTCGAAGGTCGATAGCGCCGGGTCCGAGCTGGTGGCGAGAATGGCCGCCGCGGCGCCGGCCTCGATCAGGCCGAGCACCGCGAGTGCGAGCAGCGCGGGGCGCAGCCCCGTCACGTCAGGAGGTCCTCCAGCGCCGCCCCCGAGAGCTCGCTCTTGGGTACAAAGCCGAGCGCGCCACTCTTCTCCACAAGCGGACCGAAGTCAGTGGAGTCGCGGCTCGAGGTGAGGATGACGGAGGGTGGCGTGGGGTCGGCTGTGATGCGTGTGGCCACCTCGAAACCGTCGATATCCGGGAGGTTCACGTCGAGCAGCACGAGATCCGGACGTAGCTCGAGGGCCACGTCCACCCCCTCTTCCCCCGTGGCTGCTTCCCCCACTACCTCGAAGCCATCCGACTCGAGCAACATTCGTGCACTCGATCTGAAGCTTGGGTGGTCGTCAACGATCACAACGGTCCTCGCCATCGCCCCGCTGATTCTCGCCAGTCCCAGGCGTGCCGCCCATACGGCTAACCGCACCCTGCCCCTCCCTCGGATGGAGGACATTGCGCCACCCGATACGCTGGTTTGTTCCGCGTAAATGGACTCCCTTGCAACATTCACCCCGCAGGTACGTGAGTGGTTTGCGCGCGCCTTTGAGGGCCCGACGCCCGCACAGGAGCAGGCATGGCCGGCCATCGCCGGGGGCGAGAACGTGCTGCTATCCGCGCCCACCGGGTCCGGGAAGACGCTCGCCGCCTTCCTCTGGGGGCTCGACCGCCTGGTGGCCGAGCCGCGCGAGGGCGAGGGCACGCGCCTGATCTACGTGTCCCCGCTCAAGGCGCTCTCGTACGACATCGAGCGCAACCTGCGCGCGCCGCTCAAGGGCATCGGCGGCGACATCTCGGTGGCCATCCGCACGGGCGACACGCCGCAGCGGGAGCGCCAGGCGATGCTGCGCAAGCCGCCCGACGTGCTCATCACCACGCCCGAGTCGCTCTACCTGATCCTCACTTCACGCGCGCGGGAGATGGTGGCGGGGGCCGAATGGGTGATCGTGGACGAGATCCACGCGGTGGCGCAGACCAAGCGCGGCGCGCACCTGGCCCTGACGCTCGAGCGGCTCGACCACGCCGCCGGGCAGCCGCTGCAGCGCATCGGGCTGTCCGCCACGCAGCGGCCGCTCGAGGAGGTGGGCCGCTTCCTGGTGGGTACGGGCCGCGACTGCACGGTGGTGGACACCGGCCTGCGCAAGCCGCTCGACCTGAAGATCCACGTGCCGGTGGAGGACATGCGCGAGCCGGACGCGGACGCGATCGACCTCGACCCGATCGGCGGGGGCGACTCCGCCACGCGCCGCTCGATCTGGCCCGCGATCTACCCGGAGCTGCTCGAGCTGGTGCGCGAGCACCGCTCGACGATCATCTTCGTGAACAATCGCCGCGGCGCCGAGCGGCTCGCAGCTCGGCTGAACGACATGGCCGAGGAGGAGATCGCGCGTGCCCACCACGGCTCGCTCGCGCGGGAGGAGCGTCTGGTGGTGGAGGAGATGCTCAAGTCGGGCGAGCTGCCCTGTCTCGTGGCCACCTCCTCGCTCGAGTTGGGCATCGACATGGGCGCCGTCGACCTCGTGCTGCAGGTGGAGTCGCCGAAATCCGTGACCCGCGGGCTGCAGCGAATCGGGCGCGCCGGCCACGGGGTGGGCGACGTATCCAAGGGCCGCATCTTCCCCAAGTTCCGGGCCGACCTGCTCGAGTGCGCCGTGGTGGCGCGCCGGATGCGCGAGGCGCAGATCGAGGAGACGGTGGTGCCACGCAACCCGCTCGACGTGCTCGCTCAGCAGATCGTGGCGATGACCTCCACCGGCGAGGAGTGGAAGGTGCCCGAGCTGCACGAGCTGGTGCGGCGCGCCTACCCCTACGGCGAACTGTCGCGCGAGCTGCTCGCGGGCGTGCTCGACATGCTGGACGGGCGCTACCCGTCCGAGGAGTTCGGCGAGCTCCGCCCCAGGATCGTGTGGGACCGCGTGGAGGACACCGTGCGGGCGCGCAAGGGCTCGCTGCAGCTCGCGGTGACCAACGCCGGCACGATCCCGGACCGCGGGCTGTTCGGCGTGCACCTGCCGGACGGGCGGCGCGTGGGCGAACTCGACGAGGAGATGGTGTACGAGGCGCGCCCCGGGCAGACGTTCCTGCTCGGCGCCTCCAGCTGGCGCATCGAGGAGATCACGCGCGACCGCGTGATCGTCACGCCCGCGCCCGGCGTGCCGGGGGCGGTGCCGTTCTGGAAGGGCGACGGCGTGGGCCGGCCGGCCGAGCTGGGCAAGGCCATCGGCGAGTTCTCCCGTTGGGCGGTGGACCGCGAGCCCCAGGAGCTCGTGGAGCAGTACGACCTCGACGAGCGCGCGGCGGCCAATCTCGTCTCGTTCCTGCGCGAGCAGCGCGAGATGACGCGCGTGGTGCCCTCGGACCGAACGATCGTGGTGGAGCGCTTCCGCGACGAGATCGGCGACTGGCGGCTGTGCGTGCTCTCGCCCTACGGCGGGCGCGTGCATGCGGCCTGGGCGCTGGCGCTGTCGGCGCGCATCCGCGAGGAGTTCGGCCTCGAGTCCGATGCGATCTGGTCGGACGACGGGATCATCGTCCACCTGCCCGACGCGGACGACCCGCCGCGCGCCGAGCTCGTGCTGGTGGAGCCCGACGAGCTTGAGGACCTGGTGGTGCGGGAGCTCGGCTCCTCGGCCCTGTTCGGCGCCCGCTTCCGCGAGAACGCCGCCCGCGCCCTGCTCATCCCGCGCGCCTACCCCGGCAAGCGCACGCCGCTCTGGCAGCAGCGGCTCAAGGCGCAGTCGCTGCTCGAGGTGGCCAAGCGCTACAGCCAGTTCCCGATCATCCTGGAGACCTACCGCGAGTGCCTGCGCGACGTGTTCGACGTGCCTGCGTTGAAGGAGCTTCTGCGCGGCCTGCACACGCGCGAGCTTTCGCTGGTGGAGGCGGAGACCTCGCGCGCCTCCCCGTTCGCCTCGTCGCTGCTGTTCGACTACGTCGCGACGTACATGTACGAGGGCGATACGCCCAACGCCGAGCGGCGCGCCGCTGCGCTGTCGCTCGACCGCGACCTGCTGGCCGAGCTGCTCGGGCAGGAGGAGCTGCGCGAGCTGATCTCGCCCGAGGCCCTTGCCGAGGTGGAGGCCGACCTGCAGCGCGTGAGCGAGCGCACGCGGGCGGCCAACGCGGACGGCCTGCACGACGTGCTGCGAGCGATCGGCGACCTGACCGCGGGCGAGGCGCAGGCGCGCTGCATCGACGCCGTGTCAGCCAAGCGGATGCTCGAGCGGCTGGTGGACGAGCGCCGCGCGGCCAGGATGCGGATCGGCGGCGAGGAGCGCTACATCGCATCCGAGGACGCGGGCATGTACCGCGATGCCCTCGGCGCGGTACCGCCCGGCGGGCTGCCCGACACCTTCCTCGAGCCGGTGGACGAGCCGCTGCGCCGGATCGCGCGCCGCTACGCGCGCACCCATGGGCCGTTCACCACAGGGGAGCTATCCGGCCGCTACGGCGTGGACGCCGGGCCGGTGCTGCGCGACCTCGAGCGCGACGGCCAGCTCGTGCGCGGCGAGCTGCGTCCCGGCGGCGCGGAACGCGAGTGGTGCGATCCGGAGGTGCTGCGGCGGCTGCGGCGCGCCTCGCTCGCCTCGCTCCGGAAGGAGGTGGAGCCCGCCGAGCAGCGAGCGCTCGCCCGCTTGCTCCCCGCCTGGCAGGGCGTGGACGCGTCGCCGCCCGGCGGCGCCGGCGTGGACCGCCTGCGCGAGATCCTCGTGCCGCTCCAGGGCCTCACCCTCACGCCGGAGGTGTGGGAGCAGGACGTGCTGCCGCGGCGCGTGGGCGCGTACTCGCATGCGTGGATGGACGCCCTCTGCGCGGGCGGCGAGCTGGTGTGGGTGGGCGCGGGCGCGCTCGGTCGCGGCAGCGGGCGGATCGCTTTCTACTTCCGCGAGGACGCGCGCTGGCTCGGGCCGCCGCCGGCGAAGGGCGAGCCGCCGGCGGAACCGCCGCACGTGGCGATACGCGAGCGGCTCGAGCGGGGCGCCTGCTTCTGGACCGACCTGCTCGTGGACCTCCCGGACACCGAGCCCGTGGAGCTCCAGGAGGCGCTCTGGGACCTGGTATGGGCGGGCGAGGTGACCAACGACGCGTTCGCGCCGCTGCGCGCGCCGCGCCTGTCGCTGGCCAAGGCCGAGCGCGAGCGCGGCCGCCGGTTCGCGCGCCGCCGGCGCCCCGCGGCCCCGCAGATTCAGGGCCGCTGGTCGCTCACCGCGCCGCTGTTCGCCGACGCACCCGCCTACGGCCCGCGCATGCGAGCGCTCGCGGAGCTGCTGCTCGAGCGCTACGGCATCGTCACGCGCGAGACCGTGCTGGCCGAGGGCGTGCCCGGCGGCTTCGCCTCGCTCTACGGCGAGCTGGTGAACCTCGAAACCCTCGGCACGGCCCGCCGCGGCTACTTCGTGGAGGGTCTCGGCGGCGCGCAGTTCGCGCTCCCGGGCGCGGTGGAGCGCCTGCGCTCGCTACGAGAGGACGAGCCGCCCGGGCCGCTCGTGCTCGCCGCCACCGATCCCGCCAACGCCTACGGAGCGTCGCTGCCGTGGCCCAAGCGCGAGGACTCGCCGCGCCGCCCTGCCCGCGCTCCGGGTGCCTACGTGGTCTTCCTCGACTCGGAGCCCGCGCTGTATGTGGAGCGGGGCGGCAAGGGCCTGCTGCCGCTGCGCAAGGTCGATGAGGGCTGGCTGCGCCAGTCGCTCGAGGCTCTGGCCGACCACGTGCGCCGCGGCCGCCTCAAGCGGCTCGCGATAGAGCGCTTCGACGGCGAGCCAGTGGTGGGGTCCGAGCTCGAGCCGCTGCTGATCGACATCGGCTTCCGCCAGGGGCCGCGCCGCCTGACCCTCACGGCCTGATGCCCGAGGGCGACACGATCCACCGCGCGGCGCACCGGGTGGGCGAGGCGCTGGTGGGCCGGGAGATCGTCTCGATCGAGACGCCGCAGCCGCGCCACCGGGTGGACCGCTGGCCGGAGCGCCTGTCGGGACGCGCCGTGAGGGCGGTCGACGCGCGCGGCAAGCACCTCTTCCTGCGCTTCGAGGGTGACCTCACGCTGCACTCGCATCTGCGCATGGGCGGTCGGTGGAGCGTCTACCGGACGGGCGAGCGCTGGCGCCGCTCGCCGCGGCGCGCGTGGCTCGTGATCCGGACGCCCGAGCACGAGGTGGTGCAGTTCGACGGTCCGGTGCTCGAGCTGGTCACCGACTCGCGCACGCGCTTCGATCAGCAACTCGCCGGGCTCGGCCCGGACCTGCTGGCCGACGATTTCGATGCAACCCGCTTTCTTGCGCGCCTCCGCGAGGACGACCAGACGCGCCCGTTCGGCGACGCCCTGCTCGATCAGCGCAACGTCGCCGGGCTCGGCAACATCTGGCGCGCGGAGGCGTGCTTCCACGCGCGCGTGGATCCACACCGCCCAACCCGCGCAGTGTCGGACGAAGAGGCGCTCGCGGCCATCCGCGCCGTGCAGCCGCTGATGGCTCGTTCGGCCGCCGGCGACTGGCCGCAGCCGAACGTCTACAGGCGCAGCGGCCAACCGTGCCCCCGCTGCCAGACGCTCGTGAAATCGGCTGGCCTCGGCGACGACAACCGCACCGTGTACTGGTGCCCCGGGTGCCAGACGTGACCGGGCGCGCGGAGCACCTGCCGCCGCTCAAGCGCGTGGGCCACAAGGGCGCGGACCACGTGAGCCCGGGTAACACGCTCGCGAGCTTCGAGGCCGCGCTCGAGCACGGCGTGGACATGATCGAGTTCGACGTGCTGCGCCTGCGCGACGGCCGGCTCGTGCTCGCGCACGACTACGAGGACGGCGAGCGCCCGGACGCGCTCACGCTGGAGGAGGGGCTCGACCACTTCGCGGGCGAGACCTACGCGGACGTTGAGCTGGACGTTGACCTCAAGCTGCCCGGCTATGAGCGCGAGGTCGTGGACGGGCTGGTCGCACGCGGGCTGAGCGAGCGGGCACTCATCTCCACCCACTACCTGGAGAGCATCGATCTGATCGGCCGGCTGGCCCCAGGGCTGCGGCGCGGTCTGTCGGTGCCGCGGCTCACCAGCGACCCCACCAAGAGCAGCTGGCAGCGGCCGTTCGCCCTCGCAGCCGCGGCGGCGGCGCGGCGACTGATCCCCATCCGGGCCGGGCGCATGATCCGCTCAGGGCGCTTCGAGGCGCTGATGAGCCACTGGCGCCTCGTGAGCCCGCAGCTCGTGCGCGCGGTGCACGCCGCCGGCGGGCAGCTCTACGTGTGGACCGTGGACGACGCCGCGGAGATCGAGCGCCTGTCAGCCCTCGGCGTGGACGGCGTGATCAGCAACGACCCTCGACTGTTCGCAGCGTAACTAGCGATCTCGCAGGTGCCGCTGGTATAGCCCGGCGGGTCGGCCACCTTGGAAGGATGCTCGCCCTTTGTGTTGGCGTGCAGCGTGCGCAGCACCACCCACTTGCGGTGGCCGCTCTTCGTCCGCCGCTTGGCGCGCCACTGGAAGTCCACCACCCCGCGCAGCACGAACGCGGCGCCCGCATTGGGCGGCGGAGCGAGAATGTCCAGCCGAGCACGGCCGCCTTCGGGTGGCACTGCCGGCCCTGCGCCAACCGGAGGTGGCAGGGACGGGCTTGCCCGGCACCGCGGTCCTGCTTCTGCTTGACCGGGAACCAGGCCTTCTTGTCCGAGTCGTAGAACTGCGCGCGGAAGCGCATGTACATGCGCTGGCGTGTGTGGTTGCCCGGCATGCTCGCCAGCACGCCCATCTGGTCGGGGTGCCCCAGCGTGTCGCATATGTCCACGGTCGCCCACAGGTGCTTGGGCGGCGGCGCAGCGCTGGCCGCCCCGTACACGCCGAGCGTGACTGCCGCGGCGAGGGCAAGGGCAAGGACGTGGCGAATCATTGTCCCCTGTCGGAACATGCTTCCTATTGAGCCCACGAAGGCGCCAAAAGTTGCGTGATGAATCCCTTCTTCGGGCGTATTGAACACGTGAGCGAATCGCTAGTCGAGCCCGTGCAGCCGCTTGTTAAAGAGGAAACTCCGGTGGCGGAGAGCTTCGAGGCGCTGTACAGGCGGACGTTCCCGCGCGTCTACGGGTACGTGGCGTCGCTTCTGCGCGACCGCGCCGCCGCCGAGGACGTGACCGCCCAGGCATTTGAGCGCGCGTACCGCAAGCAGCGCAGCTTCCGCGCCACGCGCGGCAGCCGCGAGGCGTGGCTGTTCGGCATCGCGCGCAACGCCGCCCTGGACGAGCTGCGCAAGCGCAAGCGGCGCGCCGGCCTGCACGCCGATCTCGAGGACGTGTCCTCGCCCACGCCGGCCGAGTACGCGGAGCTCACGCTGCGCCGCGAGACGGTCCGCGCCGCGCTGACGACGCTCGACCCGCGCGAGCAGGACATCGTCGCCCTCAAGTTCGCCGGCGAGCTGTCCCACGCGGAGATCGCGAAGGTGCTGCGCATCTCCGAGTCCAACGCGGGCACCCGACTTCACCGTGCCCTCGAGAAGCTCAGAAAGGCCTGCGATGACCGCGCTTAGCCACGAACTGGAGAGTGCCCTGCGCGCCGAGACACCGCGGCCGAGCGAGGAGTTCGCCCAGAGCCTCGACCGCAAGGTGGCCGCCGGCTTCCCGCGCCCGCCGCGGCTCCGGCTGCCGGGGAACGCGCTGCCGGCGATCGCGGCCGGCACGGCTCTGCTCGTGGTGTTGGTGGTTGTGGTCTCCCTTTCGGGAGGCGGTTCCAACAGCACCCACACCGGCTCTGGCACCTCTGTCGCCTCACCGGCCGAGCAGGCGTCGGGATCGGCGGGCACGGCGCAGGCGGGCAGCCCCACCGCCAAGGCGGCCCCGGCCCCGCCGCTCAGCCAGGACATTGTGCCCGGGCGCCGCCGCGTGGAGCGCTCCGCCTCGCTCACCCTCGGCGCGCCCAGCTCGAAGCTCGACACCGTGGCCAACGGCGTCGTGTCCGTCACCGACCGCCATCACGGCTTCGTGCTCCACTCCACGGTCACCACCGGCAGCGGCGGATCCACGGGCGGCTCGTTCGTCCTCCGCGTGCCCACCCGCGAGCTGCAGGGCACGCTCAGCGACCTGTCCGGCCTCGCCGACGTGCGCTCGCGCACCCAGGCGAGCGACGACATCACGGCGCCCTACAACTCGGTGGCGAACCAGCTCGACGAGGCGCGCGCCCTGCGCCACAGCCTGCTCGAGCGGCTCGCCCAGGCCACCACCGACACCGAGGCGCAGGCGCTGCGCAGGCGCATCCACCTGGCGTCCGCTCAGATCCGGGCTCTCACCGCCCGCTTCAACGCGCTCCAGAACCGCGCGCGCCTTGCCACGATCGACGTGTCGCTCGTGCGCGAGCGTGCGCGCCACAACGCGGCGCCCGGCGGCGTGAGCGGCGGCTTCCACGACGGGCTCCACTCGCTGGCGGTCTCGTTCGGGATCGCGCTGCGAGTGCTTGGCGTGGCGCTGCCTCTGGCGCTGCTTGCCGCGCTCGGCTGGCTCGGCGCGGTGCTCCTCAGGCGCCGTCGCCGCGAGACCGCGCTGTCCTAGCTCTCGAGCGTCACGGAGAAGCCCTCGGCCTTCACGGCGTCGAGGATCTCCTGGTCGTGCTCGGCCCCGTTGGTCTGGAGCACGAGGTGGATCGCCGTCTCGCGCAGGTGCAGGTCCATGCCCTCGCGCAGGTGCTCCACGTCCACCACATTTCCGCCGCGCTCGGCGATGATCCGCAGCAGCGTGCTGAGCGATCCGGGGCGGTCGGGCACCACCGTGGACAGCACGATGCGCCGGCCGGCGGCCGTCTCTCCCAGCCGTATGCACTCGGCCAGCAGCGATGCGTCCACGTTGCCGCCGGACAGCACAGCGCACACCTCGCCCTCCGCGGGCGCCGCGACCTTGCCCTGCATCAGCGCCGCCACCGCCACCGCACCGGCGCCCTCCACCACGAGCTTCGAGCGCTCGAGCAGCAGCACCATCGCCTGCGCCACCTCGTCGTCGCTCACGGTCACCACCTCGTCGACCCAGCGCTCGACGAGCGGCAGGGTCAGCTCGCCGGGCTGCTTCACCGCGATTCCGTCGCAGATCGTGTTGGCCGAGCGCGCGCCGATCGGGCGGTGAGCGGCCAGCGAGTCGATGTAGGGGGCGCAAGCCTCCGCCTGAACCCCGACCACCCGCGCCTCGGGCACCAGCGACTTCACGGCGATCGCCGTCCCCGTGGCCAGGCCGCCGCCTCCCAGCGGCACCACCACGAGGCGCACGCTCGGGCATGTCCTCCGCGATCTCGAGTCCCGACCGTTCCCTGGCCGGCCACCACCTGCGGGTCGTCGAAGGCGTGGATGAGCGCCATGCCTTCGCTGCGGGCGAGCTCGTCGGCGGCGTGCTTGGCCTCGTCGTAGCTGCCCTCGTTCAGCACGACCGTCGCCGCCGTACTGCTTCACGGCAGCGATCTTCGCCAGCGGCGCGCCCGTCCGGCATCACCGCGGTGGCCGCGATCCCGAGCTCGCGCGCCGCGAACGCGACGCCCTGAGCGTGGTTGCCGGCGCTCGCGGCCACCACGCCCGCCGCGCGCTCCACCTCGGACAGCTGCGCCAGCCGGTTGAACGCCCCGCGCACCTTGAACGACCCCGTGAGCTGGAGGTTCTCCGCCTTCAGCAGCGTGCGCGCGCCCACGCGCCGCGACAGCTCGCCCGCCGGCAGCAGCGGCGTGTGACGGCGCGCGTCGCGCCGATCCGCTCGCGCGCCGCGCGCACGTCGTCGATCCCCAGGTCGACTCCTACGGCGGGCATACCACCACGGCCTCGATCTCCACGCGTGCGCCCTTCGGCAGCGCCGCCACGCCCACGGCGGCGCGCGCCGGCGGCTCGCCGCCGTCGAAGAAGCTCTCGTAGGCGGCGTTCACGTCGGCCCAGTCGCCGCCCAGGTCGGTGCAGAACACTCCCACGCGCACAGCGTTGGCGAGCGACGTGCCCGGCCTCGCGGCACACGGCGTCCAGGTTCTGCAGGCAGCGCGTGGTCTGCTCGCCCGCGCCGCCCTCGATCAGCTCGCCGCGTGGAGGGGTCGAGCGGTATCTGCCCCGAGCAGAACAGCAGCTGCCCCTGCACCCTCACGGCCTGCGAGTACGGGCCCACGGCGGCGGGCGCCTGGTCGGTCTGGATGATCCGGCGTTGGTCTGACATGCGGGACAACCTACTCCGGTGAGATCATGGGCTGCATGGCAAGCCAGCGAGGACACAGCGCAGCTGCTCGGTCGGGTGTCGATCTTCTCCGGCCTAACGCCCGAGCAGCTCGTGGATCTGGCCTCCGTAGCGGTGCCCAGGCGCTGGGACGCTCGGCGAGGTGATCTTCCGCGAGGGCGACACCGGCGACACCTGCTACGTCGTGCAGCAGGGCAGCGTGCGCGTCACCCGCAACCACTCGGACGGCCGCACGATCACGCTCGCGGAGCTCCGCTCCGGGGACCTGTTCGGCGAGCTCGCGATGTTCGACTCGGAGCGGCGCTCGGCCACGGTCGAGGCGGCGGAGGACACCACCGGCGTCGCGCTCCTCGCCGGCGACATGCGCCGCCTGCTGCTGCGCCACCCCGAGATCTCGATCAAGCTGCTGTCGCGGCGTTCGCGGACCGGCTGAAGGAGGCCAACGAGCGCATTTCGCGCCAGTCGTTCCAGACGGTGGCGAGCCGCGTGGCCGGCGTGCTGCTCGCGCAGACCGAGACGCTCGAGGCCGAGGGTGCCGCGCCGCACAACGTCCTGATCCGCTCCACTCGTGCGGAGATCGCCCAGCTCGCGGGCTCCTCGCGCGAGTCCGTCTCGCGCTTCCTCGCCACCCTCGAGCGCGCCGGGACTCGTCACGTGCGGCCGCGGGAAAGTGGTGATCCATGACCCCGCGGCACTTCGACGCTACATCTACTGAGGCCTACGCCGAGCGCAGGCTCGACATGGTGGAGCGGCAGCTGCGGCGCCGCGGGATCACCGACGAGCGCGTGCTGCGCGCGATGGAGGAGGTGCCGCGCGAGCTGTTCGTGCCCGCCCGACGAGCGCTCGCGGGCCTACCGCGACGGCGCGCTGCGGATCGGCGAGGGCCAGACGATCTCGCAGCCCTGGATCGTCGCCTCGATGACCGCGCTGCTCGAGCTCGGAGCCCGACGACCGCGTGCTCGAGGTGGGCACCGGCTCCGGCTACGCCGCCGCCGTGCTATCGCGCTGCTGCCGCGAGGTGGTGACGATCGAGCGCCACGCCTCGCTCGCCGAGCGCGCCGCGGCGGTGCTCGAGGAGCTCGGCTACGACAACGTGGAGGTGCGCACCGGCGACGGCAGCCGCGGCGCGCCCGACCGCGCGCCGTTCGACGGGATCTCGGTCACGGCCACGGCCGACGGCGAGCCACCCGCGGCGCTGCTCGAGCAGCTCGCCGCCCGGACGGCGCTGCTCGTCTGCCCTGTGCGCGGCGCCGGCGGGCGAGCGCCTCACGCGCTACCGGCGCGACGGCGCGGCGAGCCGGTGGTGCCGGTGCGCTTCGTCCCTCTCGTCGAGGACGCCGGTGGCGATTGAGCGCGAGTTCTCCGCCGGCGGCGTGGTGGTGAGGAACATGCGCGGCCGGCCGTTCATGGCGGCCGTGCGCGTGAAGGACGGCAAGGTGCTCGCGCTGCCCAAGGGCCACATCGATCCCGGCGAGTCGGCGGCCGAGGCGGCGGCGCGCGAGGTGCGCGAGGAGACCGGCGTCACGGGCACGCTGGTCGAGAAGATCGACGACATCCGCTACTGGTACGTGCGCGACGGCATGCGGGTGCTCAAAGTCGTGAGCTTCTTCCTCTTCCGCTACCGCTCCGGCAGCGTCCGCGACCACGACCACGAGGTCGACTCGGCGGAATGGGTCCCGCTTGCGGAGGCCCGTACACTCCTCTCCTACCGGGGGGAGAAAGACGTGGCCGCCGCCGCAGAGTCGAGGTGGGGGCAGGGCCGGTAGGCTGCCCGGGTTTCCGTGTACGTACTGAACTTCTACTCGCCTGTCTTCATCGACCAGCTCAAGCGTGGCCGCAAGACCGCCACGATCCGGCTGGGCGACAAGGCGTCCAAGTACAAGAAGGGCCACGTCGTGCTCGTCACGGTCGGCTTCCAGCACTCGCCGCGCGAGAAGATCTTCGAGGCGGTGATCGACGCCGTGGAGGTCAAGCGCGTGAAGGAGCTCTCCCCGCGCGACATCGAGCACGACAACCCGGAGTTCCGCCGCCTCGACGAGACGATCCACTTCCTCGAGCAGATCTACGGCCGCCCGGTGGACCACGACGACGTGGTGACAGTCGTCCACTTCAGCGCCATCTCGGAGCGGCCCTCGGAAATCACCGAGCGGCTCCGCACCGGGCCGAAGCAGAACTAGTTCCGCGCTGATCCCAGGTCCGCGCCGCCGATTTCCGCGGCGGTCCTGCCCGAGGCTGCCCGCACGTGGACCTGCGGACCGAGGGTCTCGGCAGCAGGGTCATTCTCCAGGCGGAGGCGAAATACGCCGCGCGACGGATGCGCGGCGAGGTCGCTGCGCTCAAGAGTGTTCGCGTGCTCCCAACTCAGAAGAACGGCCGTTCTACCTCCCGTACGGCGGCTCTGCCCGACTGAACATCACCACGACCTTCACCTGGAAGGCCCAGCTCCGCGCGAAGTGCGACGCCGCGGGGCGGCGGCGGCTCCGGTGTGAATGACCCACTGAAAGCCCACCCCGACTCGCAAAGGAGAACCACATGCGAAGGCTCACGCTTGTCGCAGTACTGCTCGCCACCGCAATCGTCGCGATCTGTTCGCAGTCCGCGTCCGCCACCACCAGCTGGCACTTCGGCGCGCTCGACGAGACCTGGATCAACGACTGCTTCACCTCCGACGTCGTTCATGGCGTCGGCGAGTACGCCGGAGCGCTGTACGACTCCGACGCCCCGCCAAAGACGGGCGAGGTGTTCTACGTCAACGTCGTGCTCAACGGCGTCGACGCGTCCTGCGCCGAGATAGCGATGCCCGACATTCAGCTCCCAGCTGACATGGCGCCGGCCATCAGCGCGGCCAATCCGCTCCTCTGTTACACGGTCGACAACTCGACTGCCACCGAGACACCGGACAGCGCCGACTGCCCGTCGGGGCTCGGCGCGCCACTCAATGGCGGCACCGGATCGATCCGTAATCCCAACGGGCCCGCGCCCGGCACCTGGGACACCCGTGCGCCCAAGGCTTGGGAGTTCAAGATCCCGGTGACGGCCGCCTCCGCCGGGCTGAAGACGATCGCCTTCCCCACGCAGGTGCGCCGAGTCCACAGTAAGCAGTCCGCAGTCGGCAGAAACTCGCTGGCACTCTGACCTGCCGACTGCCGACGCGGGCCGCGGACCGAGAGGATCTCGCTCAGCAAGCGGAAAACCTCTTGGCGTTTGGCACTCCCCTTGCTAGAGTGCCAAGCCAGATCCTGTCTGGACCAAACGGAGGTTTTCTGCATGAAACTCAAGCCTCTCGGCGATCGTCTGATCGTCCAGGCGGTGGATGAGGAGGAGACGACCGCGAGCGGCATCGTCCTCCCCGACACCGCCAAGGAGAAGCCGCAGCGGGGCAAGGTGCTCGCTGTGGGGGACGGCAAGCTCAGCGAGGACAACGGGCAGCGGATCCCGCTCGACGTGTCCGAGGGTGACGAGGTCCTGTACTCGAAGTACGGCGGCACCGAGATCAAGGTGGACGGCGAGGATCTCCTCGTCCTCCGCGAGTCGGACGTGCTCGCCAAGGTCACCGGCTAAGGAAGCGAACGGAGGAATCTGACCCAATGGCTCACAAGGAGCTCAAGTTCGACAGCGAGGCGCGCGCGAGCGCTGCAGGCGGGCGTAGACGCGGTCGCCAACGCGGTCAAGGTCACGCTCGGCCCCAAGGGCCGCTACGTGGTCCTCGACAAGAAGTTCGGCGCGCCCACCATCACCAACGACGGCGTCACCATCGCTCGTGAGATCGAGGTCGAGGACGTCTTCCAGAACCAGGGCGCACAGCTCGTGCGCGAGGTCGCCACTGCCACCAACGACGTGGCCGGCGACGGCACCACCACCGCCACCGTTCTCGCTCAGGCCATCGTCACACAGGGCCTGAAGAACGTGGCCGCCGGCGCCAACCCGCTGGCGCTCAAGCGCGGCATCGAGCGCGCCGTGGACCAGGTGGTCGACAACATCAAGACCCAGTCCAAGGACGTGGCCGGCAAGGACCAGATCGCTCGTGTGGCCGCCATCTCGGCCGCCGACGACGAGATCGGCGACGTGATCGCCGACGCGATCGACAAGGTCGGCAAGGACGGCGTCGTGAACGTCGAGGAGGGCCAGACGTTCGGCATGGACCTCGAGTTCACCGAGGGCATGCAGTTCGACAAGGGCTACATCTCGCCGTACATGGTCACCGACCAGGAGCGCATGGAGGCGGTGCTCGAGGACCCCTACATCCTCATCGCCAACTCCAAGATCGGCTCCGTGCGTGACGTCCTGCCGATCCTCGAGCAGGTGATTCAGTCGGGCAAGCCGATCCTGATCATCGCCGAGGACGTGGAGGGCGAGTCGCTCGCCACCCTCGTGGTGAACAAGCTGCGCGGCACCTTCACGGGCGTCGCGGTCAAGGCCCCCGGCTTCGGCGATCGCCGCAAGCGCATGCTCGAGGACATCGCGATCCTCACGGGCGGCGAGGTGATCACCGAGGAGATGGGTCTCAAGCTCGAGAACACCCAGATCAACCAGCTCGGTCAAGGCTCGTCGCATCGTTGTGGCGAAGGACAACACCACGATCATCGACGGCAACGGCGAGAGCGACGCCATCAAGGGCCGGATCAACCAGATCAAGACCGAGATCGAGAACACCGACTCGGACTTCGACCGCGAGAAGCTCCAGGAGCGTCTCGCGAAGCTGGCCGGCGGTGTAGCGGTCGTGAAGGTTGGCGCCGCCACCGAGACCGAGATGAAGGAGAAGAAGCACCGCGTCGAGGACGCGCTGCAGGCCACCCGCGCGGCCCTCGAGGAGGGCATCGTGCCGGGCGGCGGCGTGGCGCTGCTGCAGGCGTCGGGCGCCATCAACGTCGATGGCTTCGAGGACGAGGACGAGCGCACCGGCGGGAGGATCATCCTGCGCGCGCTCGAGGAGCCGCTGCGTCAGCTCGCGTTCAACGCGGGCCTCGAGGGCTCGGTCGTCGTCAACGACGTCCGCAAGGCCAAGAAGGGCCAGGGCCTCAACGCCGACAGCGGCGAGATCGTCGATCTCGTGGCGGCCGGCGTGATCGACCCGGCCATGGTCACGCGTTCCGCGCTGCAGAACGCGGCCTCGATCGCCAAGAACATCCTCACCACCGAGGCCATCGTGGCCGAGGTGCCGGACAAGGATGGCGGCGGCGGTCCGGGCGGCATGCCTGACATGGGCGGCATGGGCGGCATGATGTAAATCCCGCCAACGCGGATTCTCCAAAGGGCCCGGCACATGCCGGGCCCTTTGTCGTTCTATGCCCTATGCCCTATGCCTCTTGGTGCACAATGCAACCCATGCGCATTACGGCCAAGGCCGACTACGCCGTCCGCGCCGCCCTCGAGCTCGCCGGCTCGGATGGGCCGGTGAAGGGGGATGCCCTGTCGCGGAATCAGCGCATCCCGCTCAAGTTCCTCGAGAACATCCTCATCGACCTCAGGCATTCGGGGATCGTGCGCAGCCAGAGGGGGCCGGAGGGTGGCTATTGGCTCGCCAAGCCCGCGGCCCAGATCAGCGTGGCCGACGTGATCCGCGCCGTGGAGGGGCCGCTCGCGAGCGTACGGGGCGAGTCACCCGAGGACCTCGAGTACGTGGGCTCGGCCGAGCAGCTCCAGCAGGTGTGGGTGGCGCTGCGGGGCAACATTCGCGGAGTGCTCGAGACCGTCACGCTCGAGGACGTGGTGAAGGACCGGCTACCGAAGAAGGTTCTGCGCCTCACCGAGGAGCCCGGCGCCTGGGCTCGGCGCTGAGCGCGGCCGCGCGTAGACGATCTCTCCCCGCTGAAGCTCGAGCAGCTCGGACTCCACGCGCGTGAGCTGCACGATCAGCGGGCTCGAGTCCCCGAGCACCAGCTCCACCCGCACCTCGAACCCGAGCGGCACGATCCGCTCCACTTGGGCCTCCACTGCACCGTTCGTGGGCTCATGGAAGAGGTCGAAGTCGTGCGGGCGCACGATCTCGCCGCCCAGCTCGGTCACCGGCCCCACGAAGCCCATCACGAAGTCGTTGGCCGGCTTGTCGTACACCTCCACCGGCGGCCCGACCTGCTCCACCCGGCCCTCGTTCAGCACCACCACCTGGTCCGAGACCTCCATGGCCTCGCGCTGATCGTGCGTGACGAACACGGTGGTCACGTGCAGCTCGTCGTGCAGGCGCCGCAGCCAGGAGCGCAGCTCCTCGGCGAAGACGAGGCTGATGATGGTTCGGGTCCGCCTCGCCGCGGCTTAGGATTCACACATGCTCGAGAGACTCGCCGTCCGCTGGGCCTTCAATGTGGCCGCCCTGTTCGTGGCGGCGTGGATCCTGTCCGGGATCAGCTACGGCAACAGCTGGTGGAGCCTGCTGATCGCGGCGATCGTCTTCACGCTCGCCAACGCTTTCGTCAAGCCGGTGCTGGCGGTGCTGTCGATCCCGTTCATCGTGGTCACGCTGGGGATCTTCTACTTCCTGATCAACGTGCTGATGCTGTACCTGACGGACTGGCTCGTCAACGACTTCGAGATCAAGACCTTCTGGTGGGCCGTGCTGGGAGCGATCATCGTCAGCGTGGTCAACGGCATCCTGCACGCCATCTTCGGCGACCCCACCGACCGGCGGCGGCGCAGCGAGCCGGCCTACTAGCGCAGCACGGCACTCATCCGGAGGGGGTTCACTCCGAGCGCCTCGGCGTCGCCGGTGCTCTTCGAGCTGACCATGGGGATCTCCATCAGCTCGGCCTCTTCCCAGGTGGCGAACGCGGACGCCTTGCCCACCGTCGCCTCCACCGTCCGCAGCCCGGCGTGCACGATCGGCAGCGGCACGTGGACGAGGCGCCGCCGCCGCCCAAGCGAGCGCAGAACGGTTTTGATGATCTGGTCGTGAGAGAGCGTCTCCGGGCCCGCCAGCTCGATCGGCTCGCGGTTCCCGTTGCCGCGGCCTTCCAGCACCGCCATCGTTACCGCCGCGACGTCGTCCGCCCAGATCGGCTGGTAGACCGCATGCCCCTTCCCCGACACCGGCACCGCCGGCAGCCAAGACAGGCGTTCGAGCAGCCGCAGCCAATGATCGCCCGGGGTGTAGATGATCGACGGCGCGAGGATCACGGTCTCGAGCGGGGACTTCCGCACCGCCTCCTCGGCCAGCGCCTTGGCGCGGAAGAAGCGCGAGCGGGAGTGCGGCGTGGCCCCGATCGCGGAGAAGAAGAGGAAGCGCTTGGCGCCGGCGCGCTCAGCGGCGCGCAGGAGCCGCAGCGTGGCCACGCCGTTCACCTCCTCGATCGAGGCGTCGTCCTGGTCGCGGATCGCCGCGGCCAGGTGCACCACGGTGTCCACGCCGCGCAGCGCGTGCCGGAACGACGCCGGGTTGGACAGGTCGCCGAGCGCGATCTGCACCCGCACCCGCTCGGACCCGAGCCGGCGCGGGTCGCGCACGAGGCAGCGCACCTGCTGGCGATCCGCCACCAGGCGGCGGAGCAGCGCCGACCCCACGCTGCCGGTGGCTCCCGTCAGCAGGATCACGCGGCCGCCACCTCTAGAACCAGTGCCTCTGTTCCTTCCAGGGGTCCGCGTCGTTGTGGTAGCCGTTGAGCTCCCAGAAGCCCATCCGGTCCTCGCTCATCACCTCGATGCGGCGCAGGAACTTAGCGGACTTCCAGAAGTAGCGCTTGGGCACCAGCAGCCGCAGCGGCGCGCCATGATCTGGCTCGAGCGGCTTGCCGTCGTAGGTGTGGGCCACGAGCACGTCGTCGTCCAGCACCACCTCGAGCGGCAGGTTGGTGGTGTAGCCGCCGTCCGAGTAGGCCATCACGAACTTGCCCGCGGGCTTCACGCGCGCCTTCTCGAGCAGGTCGCTCATCTGCACCCCGCGCCAGGCGGTGTCGAGCTTGCTCCAGCGCGTGACGCAGTGGATGTCGGTCTTCACCTCAGTCTGCGGCAGGCCCTGCAGCTCGTCCCAGGAGAGCGTAAGCGGCTCCTCCACCTCGCCATAGAGCTGGAAATCCCAGCTCGACAGGTCGAAGTCCGGGTTCGGTCCCACCGTGAGCACCGGGAACCTCTCCGTCAGGTACTGGCCGGGTGGGACACGCGCAGGGTCGATCCCCAGCTTCTCCGCCTGGCGCTTGCCGCGCTGGCCCAGTATGCGAGAGGTCACCGCCATCGCGTCGAGTCTAGGGAAGGGTCAACCGCAGCGGATCCATCGTTACAATCGCCGTCCGCTGCCGCCGCTCCGAGGCGGGCGGGATCTGGAATAGAGCAACAAGGGAGCCCTACGAAGTGGCATACGTCATCGCAGAGCCCTGCATCGGGACCAAGGACAACTCCTGTGTGGAGGTCTGCCCGGTCGACTGCATCCATCCCACCCCCGAAGAGCCTGACTACGACGCCGTAGAGCAGCTCTATATCGACCCCGACGAGTGCATCGACTGCGATGCCTGCGTCGAGGCCTGCCCGGTAGACGCCTGCTTCGCCGAGGACCAGCTGCCCGACGAGTGGCAGAAGTACACCGAGATCAACGCGGGCTACTACAAGAAGGCCTAGAGCAGCCCGGGCCCTCGAGCGCCCCTACTGAGCCATCGGCAGCGCTTGACCACTCACTTCCGCGGGGAAGCCGGCGGCACTCTGCATCACCGGGGCCTCCTGGGGCGTGGCCGCGATCAGGCCGCGGGCGGCGTGGAAGATCGCCTGCGAGGCGGGGGCGTCCGGGTCGGTGACCACGAGCGGCTCGCCGGTGTCGGCGCCCACGCGGAGCTCCTCCTGGAGCGGGATCTTGCCGAGCAGCGGCACGTCCAGCTCGTCGGCCAGCAGCTGGCCACCGCCCTCGCCGAAGATCGTGAAGCGCTGGCCGTCGGGCGTGGTGAAGCCCGACATGTTCTCGATCACGCCGGCGATGTCGAGGTCGAAGCGGCGCGCGGTCTCCGCGGCGCGCTTGGCCACCTTCTGGGCGGCTGGCTGCGGCGTGGTGACCACCACGAACTTGGCCTGCGGGAGTAGCTGCGCGAGCGTCATCGACACGTCGCCTGTGCCGGGCGGCAGGTCGATCAGGAGGTAGTCGAGCTCGCCCCAGTCCACGTCCTCGAGGAACTGGCGGATGGCCTTGTGCAGCATCGGCCCGCGCCAGGTGATCGCCTGATCGGCCTCCTCGAGGAAGTACTGGATCGACATCGTCTTGACGCCGGTCCGCGAGGTCAGCGGGATGATCTTGCGCTGGGCTGACACCTGGGGGCGCCCCTCCACACCGAGCATGCGCGGGATCGAGTAGCCCCACACGTCGGCGTCGAGCGCGGCGGTCTGGTTGCCCTCGCTGAAGAGCGCGGCGGCGAGGTTGGCGGTCATCGTGGACTTGCCCACGCCGCCCTTGCCGGACGCCACGCAGATGACGTTCTTCACCTGCGCGAGCGAGCCCTCAGGGAGCGAGCCGCGCCCGAGCTTCTGCTGGAGCGTGCCCTTCTCCTGCTGGGAGAGGACGTCGAAGCCCACGGCCACGGTCTCGACGCCTTCGAGCGCCAGGACCTGCTCCTTCACGGCCTTCTCGAAGTGCGAGCGGATCGGGCAGCCGGGCGTGGTGAGCGACACCACCACGTCCACGCGGCCGCCTTCGTGGATGTCGATCGAGCGCACCATGCCGAGATCGACGATGCTCTGGCGCAGCTCCGGGTCTATGACCGGGCGCAGGGCCTCGGTGATCTGTTCCTTTGTTGGCATGTGATCCATTCTGGCAAAGGCGTTCCGAAAAGCACCCGACGGCGCCCGAAGGCGCCGCCGGCTGAGGGAGGAGAGGTACTTCTGTTACTACCGGCGGAAGAACTTCTGCCGGCAGTCCTACCTCGCGTCCCGGGACCTCTCCAGATCCGGGAGCGAGGGGAAACCGTTAGCTACGACGGCAGGTTGGACGCCACCGTGGAGACGAGGTCGTTGGCCTGAGCCTCGACGTTCTTGCGAACGTCCTTGGCCTGCGCCTCGAGGCTGCGGCGGTTGGTGCGCACGAAGCGCTCAACCTGCGTCCGGTTGCGCTTGATGTCACGCTGCAGCTTGTTCCGGGCGGTGGTGCCACGACGCTCGAACTTGCGGAGGTTCGTGGCCACCCGGCGCTGGAGCCTGGTGATCTCGCGCTCGGCGGTGTTGCGGCTGGTGAACGGCTTGACGTTCTCAACCACGTTGTCGCGCGCGGTAAGCGCGGCGCCGACCGGAATCAGCACGACGCGCTCGGCCTGAAGGGCGAAGGCCTGAATGCCCGTCGCCTCGGCCTTGGCGCGAGTGGTGGCGCTGCTGGCAGTGGTCTTTGCAGTGGTACGTGCGCGGCTCGCGGTGCTACGCGAAGCGTTGCGCTTGCGGGTGGCGGCAGCCTTCTTGGCGGAGGCACGCCGCTGAGTCGGAGTCTGGGTAGCCATGGTGTTTGGCGATCCTCCCCTTGCGGGTTTCGTGGATGCTGAGATCTAAGGTTATTAGATCTAAGGACAGTAGTACGTATACCTGGGTGCCAGGTTCGTTACACCTGTCTTGGCCCTACGCCGCGGCGCGCTTGTTACCGATGCGACTAATCCACTCGTCCGGGTGCTCGAGCTCCCGGAGGTTCGGCAGCAGCTCGGGCTCTTCCCAGACGCGGTTGAGCGTCGCGATGCCGTGCTCATCTGCCACCGCGTCGCAGAACTGCTTGCCGATCACGTACTGGCGCATCTTCATGTCGAGGCCGAGCAGGCGCTCGAGGATCCGCTGCGGCGCCGAGCGGCTCGCGCGGCGCCGGTCCATGGCGTCGCGCAGCTTCTCGTAGCCCGGCAGCACGCGCTCCCCCACCGCGTCCATCACGTGCTCCGAGTAGCCCTCCACCACGGCCATCACCGCCTGGAGGCGGCGCATGATCCCGCGCTGCTCCCGGGTCTGCACGAGCGCCGCGAGGCCGCCCTCGCGATAGGCGTCGGCGATCTCCTTCGCGCTGGGAAGCGAGGGCAGGCCGCCTGCCGCGCCCTTCTCGATCGACACCTCAACGGTGGTCGAGGTACTCGCGCAGGAGGTCCGCGAGGTAGGGGCGCAGCCAGTCCACGCCCGGCGAGCTGGAACACGTGCGTGACCTCGTGGAAGACGATCCAGGCGAGGAAGCTGTCGCGGTCGAGCTCCATCTCGCCGATCGCCTTCACCAGGTTGGGACCGACGAAGAGCAGCCGCGCAGGCTGCTCGGGCTGGAGCAGCGACAGCTCGTACTGGCCCAGCACGCGCTGGGACATGTAGCCGGCCACGAGGCCCACCTCGGCGGCCAGCGTGGCGCTCGCGGCGGCGCGCAGGGCGCCCGCCAGCGGGCCCGCCGAGCCGAGCCGGTCGGACAGGCGCTCGCCCACCGGGTCGAGGAAGCCGGACAGCGTGTCGAGGTTGATCTCGGCCCAGGTGGCGCGGTCGATCATCTCCGGCGGCGGGGGCGCGCCGGGCAGCGTGAGGCTCGTGTAGTCGGCGACCTGACGCTCGGCGTCGGCCGACATCTTCGCCAGGTCCACGCCGAGATCAGGCACCTGGGCGCCACCCGCCGCAAAGCGGGCGATCTGCCGAGCGAGCGACCAGTCAACCATCAGGCAACGGTACTCGGGTTGGCTCGGGGCATCCGTGGGTAAGCGCAGTGGGATGCCTGTTGAAACAAGACCAGAGGCCGAGACACGCAACGGCCACCTGTCGGACTCCGTTGAGCCCGAGGACTACGCGGCGATCAACGCCGTGTACGCGGCGCTTCTCGCCGCCATTGTGCTGGCCACGCGCGAGCGCGTGAAGCGCGACCCGATTCGCGCGGGCGAGCTGCTCCCGATGGGCGCGGCCACGTTCGCGGTGTCGAAGGTGATCGCGCGCGAGAAGATCGGCACCTGGGTGCGCGAGCCGTTCGTGGAGGATGCGAGCCACGGCGGCAAGCCGCGGGGCCGGCGCATCCAGCGGGCGCTCGGCGAGCTGGTCACGTGCTCGCGCTGCGTGGGCGCCTGGAGCGCCCTCGGCGTGGTGGGGCTGCGGGCGGCATCCCCCGAGACGGGCAAGCTTGTGACTTCGATCCTCGCCACCTCCGCCGTGAACGACTGGGCGCAGGCGGGCTTCGCCTGGGCCCGCGCCAAGGCCAACCGCGCAGGCGCCTAGAGCTCCGGCAGCTTCTGCTTGAGCTTCGCCACGGGCTCGAACAGATCGCCCTGCTCCTCTACACGCGCGAGGACGTCGTCGGAGTCGAATACCGCGCTGTCCGGGTCGCCGGAGTCGAGGATCTGCTCCACCTCGTCCCAGCTGATCGGCGTCGACACCGTCGGCCGCGCCTTCGCGCGCAGCGAGTACACGCAGATCGTGGTCTTGTGCTCGTCGTTCTGGCTCCAGTCGATCAGCACCTTCTTCGGCCGCAGCTCCTTCTTCATGCTCGACACCACGTGCTTGGGGTGCTGCTTCTCGAGCAGCTCGGCAAGCGCCTTGGCGAACGGCTTGGTCTGGTCGTAGCTCGCCTTGGGCGTGTTGAGCGGCACGTAGATCTGCATGCCCTTCGAGCCGCTCGTCTTGGGGAAGCTCTCGAGCCCCAGCTCCTCGAAGATGTCGCGCAGCCAGAACGCCACCTGCGAGCACTCGACGATCGTGGCGGGCGGCCCGGGATCGAGGTCGAACGCCAGCGCGGTGGGGCGCTTGATGTCCTTCGCCAGCGACAGCGACGTGTGCAGCTCCAGGTCCGCGAGGTTGGCGAGCCAGACGAGCGTGGGGAGGTCGTCCGCGAGCGTGAAGTCGATCGTCCTGCCGCGCGCGGGGATCGGGCACGGTCTTCACCCAGTCCGGCCGGTGCGAGGGCGACTGCTTCTCGTAGAAGTACTTGCTCGTCGACGCCGTTCGGGTAGCGCTTGAGCGTGAGCGGGCGGTTCTTGAGGTGGGGCAGCAGCACCGGCGCGATGCGCGTGTAGTAGTCGATCACCTGGCCCTTGGTGAAGCCGACCTCGGGGTAGAGCACCTTGTCGAGGTTGGAGAGGCGGAGCGTCTTGCGGTCCACCTTGACCTCGACCGTGGCTGAGCGGGCCACGTCCGCCGCCTACTTCTTGGAGGAGGCCTTGGAGCGCGAGCGTGTGCTCGTGCTCTTCTTCTTGGCGGTGCCGGTCTTCGAGCCGTTGCCGCTCGACGTCGTGCTCCGCTTGCGCTTCGTGCCGGACGAGGCCTTGGTGTCGCCATTGCCCTTGGCTGCGGCCAGGCTCTGCTCGAGCGCCGCCATCAGGTCCGGCACCTTGGCGCGGCTCCTCGGGCGGCTGGATCGTGATCTCCTCGCCCGATGCCTTCGCCTCGATCAGCTCGAGCACGCGCTCGCGGTACTCGTCGTGGTACTTCTCGGGCTCGAACTCGCCGCTGAGCGAGTCGATCAGCTGCTGCGCCATCTCCACCTCGCGCTCGGTGGCCTTGGCGTCGTCGTCGGGGAGCTCGTCGATCGTGTCCGGGCTCGACCACCTCGTCGTGGAAGACCATCGTCGCCATGGTCATCACGTTGCCCGTGGCGCGGATCGCGACCAGGTTCTCCTTCTGTCGGATCACCACGCGCGCGATCGCGACCTTGTTCGTCTCCTTCATCGCCTCGAGCAGCAGCCGGTAGGCCTTGGAGGCGCCGGTGCCGGGCGCGAGGTAGTAGGGGTGGTCGAAGTAGATCGGGTCGATCTCGCTCGAGGTCGACGAACTCCTGGATGTCGATCGAGCGCGTCTTCTTGGGATCGAGCGCCTCGAGCTCCTCGGGCTCGATCACCACGTACTGCTCCGGGCTGATCTCGTAGCCCTTGACGATGTTCTCGTAGGGAACTTCCTCGCCATCCGCCGGGCAGACGCGCTTCTGCTGGATGCGCACGTGGTCCTCGTCGTGGAGCTGGTGGAAGCGCACGGTCTTGCGCGAGACCGCGCTGTAGAGCTTCACGGGCACGTTGACGAGCCCGAAACTGATGGCACCGCTCCATATCGACCTAGGCATTGCGTTCCTCCGGCCGACGAGTTCAACAGGTTTACCCGAAAACCGCCTCCTGCAAGGAGAATGGCAGGGAAATTGCTGAACTAGAGACCGGCGCCCGGGCCGAAAGTCATCGCTAGCTCGGCGGCGGCTCGGGCACCTCGCGCACGACGGACTTTGGGTCCTTGTCGTCGCGCAGGCCCTTGAAGGAGGGCGCGCGCAGGGTTGCGGTGCGGGTCCATTCGAGGAACTCGACCTCGGCCACGAGCTTCGGCTCGACGAAGATCGCGCCCTTCTTGGGCTGGCGGCCGGCGAACGGCGAGTCGTCGCGCTTCAGCGGCTCGAGCAGCTTGCCCAGGCGCAGCGAGGTCCTCCTCCTTGAAGCCGGTGCCGACGTTGCCCGCGTACTTCAGCTCGTCGCCGTCGTAGTAGCCCACCACCAGCGAGCCGATCGGTTCTGCGCGCGCCCGCCCTCGCCCGGCATCCAGCCGCCGATCACCACCTCCTGGCGCTGGACGTTCTTGATCTTCAGCCAGGCGCCGTGCGCCTGCCGGGCTCGTAGGTGCTGTCGAGCCGCTTGGCGACCACGCCCTCGAGCCCGTTCTTGCGGCTGGCCTCGAGGAGCCCCGCCGTCGCCGCGTGTGGTACGCGGGCGTGCGCCAGCTCGGCCCGTCGAGCTCGCAGCTCGTCGAGCAGCTTGCGGCGCTCCTCGTACGGCAGCCCCATCGTCGAGTGGCCGTCGAGGAAGAGGAGGTCGAAGATCATGTAGGCGGCCGGGATGTCCTGCATGCGGCGGCGCACCGCGCTGTCCGAGGCGAGGTGCATGCGGCCCTGGAGGCGCTCGAAGCTCGGGCGCCCCTGCTCGTCGAAGGCGACGATCTCGCCGTCGAGGATCAGCTGCTGCGGGCCCGACCTCCGTGCCCAGCTCGCGCAGCTCGGGGTACTGCGCGGTGGCGTCGCGCGCCGTTGCGGTTCACCAGCCGGATGCGGCCGCCGTCGATGAACGCGAGCGCGCGGATGCCGTCCCACTTGATCTCGTAGCCCCAGCCGTCGTCCGTCTTGGGGCAGCTTGGACGAGCTTGGCGAGCATCGGCGTGAGCGTCTCGGGCATCGGCTCGCGCTCGCCGCCCTGCGGGCGGGTCCATGCGGTGGATCATCCAGTTCTTGCCCTTGGTCTGGAAGAGCACGTACTTGCCCTGCACGCGCTCGCCGTGGAAGGTGACCATCACCTCGTCTGTCGCGGAACTTCTGGGTCTCGTAGGTGCCGCTGGTCCCAGATCTTCACCTTGCCGGCGCCGTAGTTGCCCTTGGGGATCTCGCCCTCGAAGTCGACGTAGTCGAGCGGGTGGTCCTCGACGTGGACGGCCAGGTGGTTCTTCTTCGGATCGGGCGGGATGCCCTTGGGCACGGCCCACGAGACGAAGCACGCCGTCGCGCTCGAGGCGCAGGTCCCAGTGGAGGCTCGTGGCGTGGTGCTCCTGGATCACGAAGCGGGGCAGACGCGCCGCCGTCCTCGGGCTTGTCGCCGGCCGGCTCGGGGGTCTTCTTGAAGTCGCGTTTGCGGTCGTACTCGCTGAGCTTCTTCTTCGGCTTGGCCATGCCTCCCGAGGATGACATCTCCGGGGCTCGATAGACCCGACGCTTGGACCTGTTTACACCACACCTCCTGAGGGAACGACTGGAGCTCACCGAAAGGAGGGAGGCAGCGTGATCGGCATATTGATCGCAATACTTGGCAGCGGCAGTTGTGTTCTGGCTTTGCTTCCGCGATCGGGCCTGCCATACATCGTTGCTGTGGTCGCGGCGATTCTCGTGCTGCTGGCGGGCATCCCCACTGGCGGCTATGGTTTCGGCGGCGCGCTTCGGCGCTCGCAGGTACTGAGCGTAAGAAGCACGCCTTAAGGCGGCGGACGGATAGGGAGATCGTCCGCCGCCTTAGTGTGCTTCCTAGAAGCGCAGTACCGCGGCTATCGAGCCGCGGCCGTCCAGGTCGTCGTGGTGGTGGATTGGGATTACCTCGGCCGACTGGGTGATCGCCAGCTGGACGGCGTTCTCGATGATGTCCTCGCGCTGCTCGAGCGGGGTCTCGTCGACCGGGCAGGTTGAGGCCGTCGGCGCCGACCCAGCCGCACTCGGGCAGACGACGCCCGGCGCGTCAGGCCCTGCTCGAACATCAGGATCTCCACGCGGCGCTCGTTGAGGACGCCGAGTACGTCGTCGAGTCCGGCGGCGGCGCGGCCGCCGGTGCCGAGCCCCTCGGCCAGACGGTCGAGCGCTTCGCGCTCGCGGCGCGTGTCCTCCTTCTCCATCTGCGGCCGCGGCGGCCTCGAGCACCTGGTCGGGCGTCGTGTTCTCCACGTCGACGTCGATGCGCCCGACGATCCGCTCCTGCAGGTACGGGTGCAGGCGCTTCTCCACCTCGCCGCACTGCTCCTCGGGGCAGCCGATCAGCAGCTTGTCGAAGGGCGAGCGCTTGAAGCGGCGGAAGAGCACGTCGGCCGCATGCTTCACGTGGTCGTCGGCCTCCTTCTGGATGCTGCGCTGGTAGCGCGCCTGCGACCAGCCGCCCTGGTCGTGCCAGCCGTGCACGTCGTCCGAGATGCGGGCGATCTCCTCGAGCCCATCGCGCGAGCCGCGCAGGATGCGCGCCATCTTGCGGCTGACCAGGAAGACGCCCCAGCTGCCGGTGAAGGCGAGGTCGGCGAGCGGCTCGATGAAGGGCGAGTCGTCGATGGCGACGCCGGTGTCCACCGGCCGCGGCAGCTTGATCACCTCGAAGATGTCGGCCGGCCCCGAGCAGAAGATCGCGAGCGCCGTGCGCGCCCTTGGCCGAGAACTCGGGCCCGCGGAAGAACTCGCGCACGCGCTCGACGTCCTCGCGCAGGTGTGCACTTTGGTCGTGCGAGAGCGAATCGCCGTTTCGCAGCCGGCGGTCGGCCTCATCCAGCAGCGAACTCATCTCGGTTGAGCGCGCCTTCGCGTTCGCGAACTCCGTGGGATCCAGATTGAGGTAGAGGCTGAGGACCTTCGCGCCTTCGGGCCTGAGATCGGCAAGCTCGCGGAGCTTGCGCGGTCCAGCTGGTTGGTCTGCATTTAGCTGTCTGCCTCCTCGTCGCCTGGTCGGCTGTTACCCAACGGTTGGCGCGTGGAACCGCCCACATCATGCCTGGACCTGGACGCGCGGGCGAGGCGGCGTCCACGTTTACTCGCCGCGGGTACAGGCTGCCGCCCGGGAATGGGTGACGCTGCGGTTGCTCCAAGGCCCAGAAAGCGGGTGCCCACAACCGCAAATGCTTGCAATTTGCGGGCTCGAGCTGGTTGCGAATACACGAAATCCGTTGCACCGTGGCAATCCGCAGGTGAGCACGGCCCTCCCCGTTCGGCCCTGTAGGACAACACACAACAACCGTCGGGAGGAACTAGCCGTGCCGAGTATTCGTGCGCGCCGCCGGCCGATGCCGGCTGCGCTTGTCGCTGTCGCGATTGCCCTGTTGTTCGTGTTTGCCGGCACCGCCCGGGCAGGCACCTATGACGTCACGAGCTGCAATCCCGACGGCAGTGCCGCGGGCTGGGCTGCCTACGGAAGCGCCGCCTACCAGACGGGCATCGTCTGCCCGTACAACGGGGACCTGACGAACCGCGGGTTCGGGGTGGCTAACTATCCGAGCGTTGGCGTCCTCGGCTATTCAGGCGGAGGCCTGATGTTCAAAGCTCCGTCGGGGACGTCGCTCGCCGGCATCGGCGGCGGCCTGCGAGTTTCGCGATGGGATGCGAGCTATTGGCTGGGACTCATCACGGCCAGCGGCCAGAACCTCTACGGCTATTGGGCCCACGACGGGAACGGAGCTCCCGCCGGCGCGTACACGGCGCACAGTTGGTTCACGCTGAACCGTGAAAGCGACGTTCATCTCGAAGTCGGTTGCTCGAGCCCCTGCGACACGGCCCTCCTCCCGGGCACGGGGCGACGCGTCTGGGCGCAGATGTTCGACCCCATCACCGTGCGGATCGAAGACGATGACGCCCCTGTCGAAACACTGACCGGCGGCGGGGTCCTGACGAGCCCGTACGCGACCGGAACACAGGCGGTCACGTACAGCGCCACCGACGCGAGCGGGATCCGAGCCACCCGCCTGTACGTAGACGGCACCAAGCTCCGCGATGACACACGGAGCTGCAACTTCGAGCAGCCAGTTCCCTGCTCGAACGTCAGCAACGCCAGCTATAGCGTCGACACCCGCACGCTCAGCGATGGCGCGCACACCGTCAAGGTCGAGACAGTCGATAGCGCAGGCAACGCGGCATCACAGAGCCGCTCGATCGTCGTCGACAACGGCGCTCCGGCTCCGCCCACTGTGGCCATGGTGGGAGGCGAGGGCTGGAGAGCCTCGAACGACTTCGCAGCCAGCTGGACCAACCCGGGCGGGCAGGCCGCTCCGATCGTCAAGGCGCACTACGAGCTGTGCCGCGCCGACGAGCCCGGCTCCTGCCAGCCCGCGGGCGCTCAAACCGGCACGAACCTGACTTCGCTGTCGGGCCTGAACCTGCCGGCGGAGGGCGACTACACGCTCAGCGTTTGGCTCGAGGATGCGGCCGGCAACACGAGCGCCGCGAACTCCTCTGCGCCGGTCCACCTCCGCTACGACGGGTCAGCCCCCAAGCAGGTGCGGAATCTGTCGATCTCCGGCGGCGACTCCTGGCACTCCAGCAACTCGTTCGACCTCAACTGGGAGAACGCGCCCGGACAGCTGGCTCCCATTACGAGCGTCCGCTACCGGATCTGCGACAGCGACGGCAGTTGCACCACCGAGTCCCAGACCGGAGCGGCCGGCGTGGACGCGCTGTCCAGCGTCCGCGTGCCGGGCGCGGGCGACTACGAGCTCACGCTTTGGGTGGGCGACGAAGCAGGCAACGTGAGTGAGGCCAGTGCTTCGTCGAGTGTCCACCTGAAGTTCGACGACGCTGACCCCGGAGACGCCGAGCTTCGGCCGGCGGACCGCTGGCTGAACGCGACGGACGTGGCGAACGGCTACGACGAGCACATCTCGCTCGCCGGGGACGGCGCGCCGCTGTCAGGCGTCGCCGGCTTCGCGGTCTCGGTCGACGGGTCGGACCCGGGTGCGACGCCTGACGCCGGTCCGGACGGCCTGTGGCACATCGGCCAACTGCCGGAGGGCACGGTCGTCCTGAAGGCGCGGGCGATCTCCAACTCAGGAGTGACGTCGAGCCATATCGGATCGACGGTTGTCTCCGTCGACAAGACGGCGCCGAGCGCAAGCGCTTCGGGTGTGCCGGATCCAGCCCGGTGGCAGTCGGAGAGCGTGACTCTGACGCTCACCGGCACGGATCAGCCTGGGCTGTCGGGAATGGCAGGCGGCCACCTGAGCTACTCGATTGACGGAGCTCCGTCAGAGACGGCCTCGGGCGACTCCGCCACCGTCACGGTGGCAGCCGACGGCCGGCACACGGTCACGTACGCCGCGACCGATCTGGCCGGGAACACCTCGGCCGAGCACAACCTCTCCTTCAAGTTGGACACGACGCCTCCCGGCGACGCGGCCCTGGATGACCCCGGACGTTGGCTCAACGCCAGCGATCCAGAACGCTACGTGCAGAGGCTGGGCCTGGCTGATGTGGACCGCGCCCCGCTCTCCGGACTCGCGGGCTACTCGATCACGACCGACGGGGAGGCGCCAGACGCGACTGTCGAGACGGCAGGCGACAGCATCGACCTTGGTCGGCTCGAGGACGGAACCACCGTGGTCAAGGCACGGGCGGTGTCCGGATCGGGTCTGGCCTCTGCTCAGGCGACCAGCGTCCAGATCCATGTGGACCGCACACCTCCTGAGGTCTCAGCTCTGCGCGACCCCGATGCCGACGCCTGGCACGGCCGCGCGGTGAGTCTGGAGCTGAAGGGAAGGGACGCGCTCTCGGGCATGAGCGGTGGGCGAATCGCCTACCGGGTGGACAGTGGAGATGAAGCCACCGTGCCCGGCGAGTCGACCTCGGTCGAAGTGGGTAGCGACGGACCCCACACCATCCGCTACTACGCGATCGACGCCGCCGGCAACCGGTCGGAGACCAAGGCCGCCAGCTTCAAGATCGACAGCGAGAAGCCGGGTGCTGCGGTCGCGGAAAGCAGCGACGGCTGGATCAGCCGGTCCGGTTCTTACGTCGAGCACATCGCGCTCGGCGAAGGAGAGACCCTGCCGTCATCGGGTCTTGCCGGCTTCTCCGTCACCACGGACGGCTCGGCCCCTGATGACACGCCCGACACGGATGCCTCGGGCGAGTTCTCGATTGACGACCTGCAAGAGGGCGTGACCACGGTCAAGGCGCGAGCGATCTCCGGCGCGGGGGTGGCCTCGGATGCCGTGGGTGTCGGAACGATCAAGGTTGATCGCACTCCTCCGGAGGCTTCGCTCGACAGGCCCGAGGGGAACGCCCTGACCGCCGGGGTGTCCGACGCGACATCCGGTGTCCGCTCGGGGCTGCTCGAGATGCGGGCGGCTGGAGCGCCCGCGTGGACTCCCCTCAGCACTGTCCTGCGCGATGGCAAGCTCGCGGCAGCGCTGGATCTCGATCGGCTGGCGCCCGGTAGTTACGACCTGCGGGCGACCGCGATCGATGCGGCTGGGAACAGGCGGGCTGTGACGACCTTCGCCGGGGGCGGCCCGGCGACCCTCGTGGTCCGCGCGAGCGCATCGGGGCTCACCGGCAGCGAACCCACGGCAGCGACGCAGACCGCGCCCAGGACCACCGCCCCGAAGGCTCGTCCCGTGCGGTGCAGCGCCAAGAGCAAGCACACGAAACGCGGCCGCCATCACCGGCGCGCCGGCAAGCGTCATCGCAGGGCGCACAAGCGGCAAGCGAGTCGCCCCTGCCCCAAGGGGGGCGAAAAACACCACCGCCGCCACTTAACCCGCAAGACCCATAAGCCTGCCCGCAGGACCGCGGGCTGAGGAAGGACCCGAAGCCATGTCAGTGATCAAGGAGGAGTCGATGAAGCAAAAGCGCTTCGGCCGCAGGGGCGGCCTGGGAGCTTTGCTGGTCTGCGTAGCCGCGCTTGGAGCTGCCCTGCTCCCTGCAGCGTCGAGCGCCAACACGTACACCGTGAGCGCGTGCAACAACGGCGTCAACCACGCTTGGGCGACGTACTCGAATTCGGGTGCGTCGAATATCTATCCCGGCGCAAGCTGCCCGGGCCAGTACTCACCCGGCAACCCGGCGGTTCTCTACAACTCGGGGCTGTTCGTCAGGAACGTCTCGAACACTCTCTACACGCCCTCGGGTGCGGCGGCTGGGCATGTCCTGTACGCGCCTCCGGGGAACTCACTCGCGAGCATCTCTGGCGACTGGTGGGGGACACGGCGGGGAGGCACCGGCTTCTACTCCGCAATGTTCGGTGACTGGGGGATCGTGTCGGGTTGTGCCTGGGACGCGGCGGACTGTGTTGTCTACCCGGTTGATCAGTCGATCCCCCTGAACGGATCCAGCCAGGTTCATATCGAGGTGGGCTGCAAGAACCCGGCGCCCGGGTGTTACGCCGGCAACGCCAACCAGGCCATCTTTGAGCTCTACCGCGCCGACGTGGTGATCAACGACCTCACAGCGCCTTCGGTCTCTCCTTCCGGCTCGTTGTGGACCGGCAACTGGATCAGCGGCACGAAGACGGTGACCGTCAGCGGAAGCGATGGCGGGGATGGCGTGCAGCGCAACGACGTGACGATCGACGGGCACACGGTCGCGAGCCAGTCGCACGGGTGCGATTACACATACGTGACTCCGTGTCCGACTTCGACCGGCGACACGTTTACGTACGACACCCACCAGCTAAGCGACGGCGATCACTCGATTCAGGTGGCCAGTTATGACGCGGCCTGGGTAGGTGGGAGGACCAACGGCGCCATCCACGTGGACAACCACGCGCCCGACATGAGTCAGGTCGCGGTAACTGTCGCCCAGGGCCAGGAGTGGACCCCGACGAACGGCTTCGATGTCGCTTGGACCAATCCCGGCGGCCAGACCTCCCCGGTGACGAAGGCGCATTACTCCGTATGCCAGGCGGCGAGCCCGTCCACCTGCTCCGTGACCAATGGCACCGTGGCCGGCAACGACGTCCACGCGATCTCCGGCATCCGGGTGCCGGCCGCAGGCAACTACGTCGTGCGGGTGTGGCTCGAGGACGCAGCCGGGAACGTGAACTCGGGACTGGCTTCGCTGCCGGTTCACTTGAAGTACGACCCCACCGTGCCGGGCGCGGCGGAGCCGGCTCACCGGAACGGCTGGGTGAATGCGCATGAGGCGGCGGCTTATCCGCAGCTGATCGCGTTGAGCCAGGACGCGGTCGTAGGCCCGTCCGGCATCAAGGGGTACTCGGTGACCATCAACGGGTCGACGCCGGACGAAACCGTGGATGCAACTGGGCCAAACCCCACCCTCACGATCAATGACTTGCCCGAGGGACGGAACGTCGTGAAGGCGCGCGCCATCTCCGGTGCGGGCGTACCGTCGCCCACTGTTGGTCAGACTGAGGTCGACGTCGACGAATCCAAGCCGGATGCCTCAGTGTCAGGCAACCCTGATCCGGGTCAGTGGCAGAGGGCGGGCGTGAAGCTGTCAATCCTCGGCACAGACCAGCCGAGCCTGTCTGGCATGCGAGGCGCGCTCCCCTCTGATCCAGACACGAAGGATGGTGCGTACGTTGAATACCGAACGGACGGCAATCCGGCCGTAGACGTTCGGGGCGACGACATCGACGGCACGACCGTGAAGGCAGTCCCTGTCGCTGTCGCTAGTGACGGGCAGCACTCTGTGACCTACAAGGCCGTCGACTTCGCGGGCAACGAGTCAGCCGAGAAGACGGTGCAGTTCAAGATCGACCAGACAGCGCCTGAGCTCGTCGCGTTCGAGGCCCAGGATCCCGCCCACCCGACCACGCTCAGCGTGGCGGTCGCAGACCGGGCGTCGGGTGTGGCCGGCGGTGTGATCGAAATGCGCAAGCAGGGCGCAACGAAGTGGGCGGACCTACCGACCCGCCTCAGCGGAGACCACCTGGTCACCACCGTTGACGACTCGACGCTGACCCCGGGGGCCTACGAGTTCCAGGCAAGAGCAACCGATGTCGCCGGCAACGAGGCGGTGTCCAACCACCGCCGTGACGGCAGCGTGGAAGTGCTCACCGCACCGTTCCGGTTCAACACCCGAATGGCAGCCGGAATCGTCACACGCAAGGCCAAGCAGAGGAAGCCGAAGCGAGCTTCAGCCAAGTGCCGGCGCTCAAGGAAGTGCATGGCAAGGATCCGCAAGCAGCGCGCGGCCGCCAGGAAGAGGGCGGCCAGGCACAAGGCAAAGAAGCCGCTTACGGGCACGGTCTCCACAGTGACGGTGCCGTATGGCAAGTCGGCGCTCGTCAAGGGTTCGCTGATCTCGACGGAGGGTCAGCCGATCGCCAGTCAAGCGATCGATGTCTACCAGCAGCTCGACGCTACCGGACAGCAGATGACCAGGATCGCCACGCTCCGTACCAATGCCAGCGGGCAGTTCGATTACCACGCCCCGAGGGGGGCGAGCCGAACCATACGGTTCCAGTTCGATGGCACCGAAACGCTCCATCCCGCAGCTGCCAAGGTGAAGTTACTGGTGCCAGCCCATTCGACGCTCCGCGTCAATAGGCACGGGGTCCGGAATGGACAGACGGTGCGTTTCTCCGGAAAGATCGGGCGGCCCGTGTCGCAAGGTCTAAAGATCATGGATCTGCAGGCCTTCTATCGACACAAGTGGCGGACCTTCGCCACCCCTCGCGCCAACGCGAAGGGCGGCTGGAAGTACACGTACAGGTTCGAGGCGACGTCCGGGATAGTCACCTACAAGTTCCGAGTCCGCGTCCGTAGGGAGGCCAGTTACCCGTACCGGCTTGGCTACTCGAAGGTGACCAAGGTGACCGTTCGCGGCTAAGACCGAGCACGTCGTTGAAAGCAGCGTAGGGCCCGGCCCAACTGCCGGGCCCTACGCGCGGACACCAGCTAGCGGTCACCCCTCAGACGACCACATCGACTTCGGCGTCGCTCTTGCGACCCGTACACGGAGTTACTCACTCGTAATGCACGAAGTACCCCCCCCCCCCCGCACGGAGCACCTGACCAGAACAAGCTCTCCCTAGAAGAACGTCGAGCCCGGCTTCAAGGCGGCGACCGGCGGCCGATCACCCGAGTGGACCGCCGTGCACAGCGATCTTCGTCATGCAGTGGAGCGAGCCGCCCGAAAGGCGGCAATTGGCCGTGCCGCAACGCGCCGCCTGGTCGTGATTGCCGGGTTGACTGCAACCGCTGCCGCGCCGGTGCTCGCCGCAGCCCACGACCGTTCTCAAGACTCATCCGGGGCGGCCCGACCACCCGAACGATTCGATAGCCGCAATCTGTCGGCAAGCCTGCGGGGCGCAGAAGCCGCTCGAGTGCGAGTTGCGATAACCCTCGTTGAGAACCCCCTCGGTGAAGCCCTCGCGTCGCCTGGCCTGCGTCAGACATTGAATGGGCGTCTGTCGCCTGCGCAAGCCAACAGCATCAGGCGCCACGAGCCAGGGGCCGCCGCAGGAGCGCTCCGGGCGCAGTTGCTGGGGCGGCGTGCCGCGGCCAAGCTCCTCCAGCCGAGCGTCAACCGGAGCGCGGTGGCGTTCACCGCCCTTGCTCGAGCGGTGGGGCGCCTGGGCGGACGAATGCTCTCGGTCAATTACGCCGGCCCCACGCTAGTAGCAACGCTTCCGCGAAGCGCTCTCCCTTCTTTCATGGCCCGGAGTGGAGTTGCTTCCGTGGCGCCAGCACCAATCCAACGCCCGATGGGAGCGCTCGCGAACGAGAGCGCCGCTACCGGCGCCCCAACCTGGTGGAGCAACGGCCACCTGGGCGGCGACGGGATCGCGGACACCGTGCGCGCCAACCTCGCGATCATGGACGACAAGATCCAAGAGGACCAACCGCTTTTTGACGGCGTCGACTTCGAGCGTCCCGGGGACTCGATCCCAGGAACGCTGTGTGGCCAGGCCACCGCGGGCTGCGAGCATGGCACCGAAGTTGCGGGCATGGCTGTCGCGGTGGGTAACTCAGGGTGCTCCTCCCTGTGCACGGCTGACACCGGTACGGAGCGCGGGGTCGCGTACGGCGTCGCGCATGTCCTCGATGCGGACACCGCCGCAATGTCCGACTCGAACGCATGCCTGTTCAACGGCGCGATCTGGGCCCTAGGAATCACGCAGGCGCCGATCGGCGACTGCGAACACTCGCTCTCGGGAGCCCTACATCCCTCCTACATCCACAGCGACAGCCACGGCAGTTACACAAGCTCGGACGACTCCGTCAGCGGACAAAACCTCGACAAGTTCACCTCGGCGTTCGGTGCGATCCAGACCGAGCCATCAGGAAACGACGGACTGGAGGGCACAGGGTCGGGACACATCACGAACACCTGCGTCGCTTACGACGTTATTTGTGTTGGCGGCGTCGGATACATCGACCCGACCACCACCTCCGATGACGCAATCGCGAACTTCTCGAGCCAGGGTCCGTCCCCGGGGGGACGAAAGAAGCCTGACCTAGTGGCCACTGCCGCCGGCAGTGCGGGTGGGGCCAACATGACCGTCGTCGAGCAGCGCTACGTCGCGCAGAACAGACTCGAGCGTGGCGATACCGGGACCTCGTTTGCGTCCCCCCAGGTCGCGGGTGCGGCGGCTCTCCTCTACGGAGCCGGACTCACTGATCCGCTCGTCGTCAAGGCCATCCTGCTCGACTCCACCACCCTCGGAAGAGCAACCCCTGCTTCCGCGATGGGGACACAGACCACCTGGCAACCCGACTGGGGCTGGGGCGAACTCAACCTCGATCAGGCGTACCAGGAGCGCAGCAACTTCCAGGCCGACGATGTCGCGGCCCAGGGCGTGCGCTTCTACCGCGCCGACGTGAACGCCGGCGATCGGGCCACCCTGGTGTGGAACCGGCGCGTGGTCGGTGCGGCGGATCAGACCGCCGCGCCACAGGCACTGACCCTGTCGAACCTCGACCTTTACCAGTACGCGGCCTCGTCCCAGACCGAGCTCGCCAGCAGCACAAGCGCAATCGACAACGTGGAACAGGTCCGCGGGACCGGGTCGCAGACCGTTGTCTACAAGGTGAAGGATCAGTCCTCCACCGTTGACGGACTCGCCGAGGAGCCGTTCGCTCTCGCCGCGACGAATCCGCTGACGTCGCTCGCCGCGCCGAAGCCGACGGTCACCCTGACCCTCGACCGGTCATCAGCCCGGCAGGGCGACGAGGTGACCGTCACCGAGACCGTCCACAACCCGTCCGCCGACATCGCCGGTGCGAGCACAAGCGCCAGTGTCGCTCTGCCCTCAGGCGTGACGGTGAGCGCCGGAGGGTCGACCACTTGGGCGCCGGGCGGCGGCACGCTTGCGGCGGGCGCCACGGACAGTCATCACTGGACGATCGAGGGGACGGCCGACGGCATCGGCGAAGTGACCGCCACTGCCCAGGGCGATGCGTACGGCGAGACGTTCCACTCGGTGGCGGCGAGCGCCAGGCTCGACGTCGACTCCACCCCGCCCGTGCCCGTGATCAGCTGCTCGCACCCAGCCATCACCGAGCCGCGCATCAGCGTCAGCTGGAGCGCGGCCGACGCCTCGGCGATCACGGGTTACGACGTTGAGGTCTCCATTGACGGCGGCCCGCCGGCTGCGTGGCTGGGCGGTACCCAGCAGACAACCGAGAGCTACAGCGGAACCGCCGGGCATTCCTATGACTTCCGGGTCCGGGCGACGGACGAGCTGGGTAACGCCTCCGGTTTCGTCACGTGCGGAGGCGTCTCTGTGGGCTTCGCCCCTGTTCCCCCTGCCTCGCCCTTGTCCGCGCCGAGCAAGGTGCTTCCGGTCTCCCCGAGGTTAAAGCTCCTACACGTGCGCACCCGCCACGGTCGCCTCGTGATCGAGGGACGGCTGGCTGCCCACGCCACCGGCCGGGTGGTGGCGAGCTACACCGTTCGCGGCAGACGGGCAGTACGAGCGCACGCGGCGGTTCACCGCGGCCGCTACCGCCTCATCCTCAAGCTCCTCCGCGGCGCGGGCAAGGCGCGCCCCGGCGTGTTGCGGATCCGATACACGGGGGACCACAGCTTCGCGCCGCAGCGGATCTCGCGGCGAATACGGTAGCCGTCGCCGACCTTCGGCAAACTGCTGCGGGTGAACATTCGTCTCGGCACACGGGGCAGCGCGCTTGCCCTCGCGCAAAGCGGCCTGGTGGCGGATGAGCTGCGACTGCTGGGCGCGGAGGTCGAACTCGTCTCGATCACGACGTCGGGCGACCAGGGTGTCGTCAAAGAGGACAAGTCCCGCTTCGTCAAGGAGATCGAGGAGGCGCTGCTCGCGGGCGAGGTGGATCTCGCCGTGCACTCGGCCAAGGATGTCCCGGGCATGCTCCCCGACGGCCTCGCGATCGTCGGCGTGCCCGAACGGGTCGATCCGCGCGACTCGCTCTGCGGAGCGACGCGACCTCGGTGACCTTCCCGCGGGCGCGCGCGTGGGCACCAGCAGCCTCCGGCGCCAGGCGCAGCTCCTAGCCGCTCGCCCGGACCTCGATGTGGCGGAACTGCGCGGCAACGTCGACACTCGCCTGCGCAAGCTCGCCGATGGCGACTACGACGCGATGGTGCTTGCCGCCGCCGGGCTCGCCCGGCTGGACCGAGCTAACGAGGGCAACCCGATCGACCTCATCCCCGCCGCCGGCCAGGGCTGCCTCGCGCTTGAGGCGCGGTCCGATGACGAGGAGATGAAAGAGCTGGCTGCCAATCTCACTCGACCGCGATTCGCTCGTCTGCCTCACGGCGGAGCGCGCGGTGGTGTCGGCGCCTCGACGCCACCTGCCGCACGCCCGTCGCCGCCTACGCGCGGCTGGAGGACGGCGCAGCTCGTGATGGACGCCTTCGTCGGGCTGCCGGACGGCAGCACCTGGATCCGCGACGAGCTGAGCGGCGACCCAGACGATCCTGCAGCGCTCGGCCAGGAACTCGCGCAGCGGCTGATCGCCGCGGGCGCAAACGACGTCCTCGCGCAAGCGGAGAACGCCGCCCCGTAGGGCGGCCGGCCCAGGCGGTGCTCGGGCTCGGCGTTACAGCTCGTCGAGGCGGCGTCTGCTGCACGCAGGTCATGTAATCACCGGCCGGGATAGCTTTCAAGCCGTGGCCGGCATCGTCTACCTCGTGGGCGCGGGTCCGGGCGATGCCGGGCTGATGACGCGGCGCTCGCTCGAGCTGATCGCGGACGCCGACGCGATCCTCCACGACCGCCTGATCCCGCCCGGCGCGCTCGACGGCGCGCGGCCGGACGCGGAGCTCGTCTACGTGGGCAAGCAGCCCGGCGGGCACACGATGCGCCAGGAGGAGATCAACGAGCTGCTGGTGAGGCTCGGCGGCGAGGGCAAGCGGGTGGTGCGGCTGAAGGGCGGCGACCCGTTCGTGTTCGGCCGCGGCGGCGAGGAGGCGCAGGCGCTGCACGAGGCGGGCATCGCGTTCGAGGTGGTGCCCGGGGTGACCGCCGGCGTGGCGGCGCCCGCCTACGCGGGCATCCCGGTGACGCACCGCGACGAGGCGTCGGCCGTGGCGTTCGTCACCGGGCACGAGGATCCGGAGAAGCCGGACAGCGCGCTCGACTGGTTCGCGCTCGCGGCCTTCCCCGGCACGCTCGTGCTGTACATGGGAGTGGGGAACATTCGAGGGGATCGCGCGGCGGCTGATCGAGGCGGGACGTCCGGAGGACGAGCACGTGGCCGTAGTGGAGCGCGGCACGCTGCCCAGGCAGCGCACGGTGACCGGCATCCTTGCGGACATCGACAAGCGCGTGGCGGAGTCCGGGATCCGGCCGCCCGCGATCACGCTGGTGGGCCCGGTGGCGAGGCTGCGCGAGCAGCTGGCCTGGCTGGAGGAGCGGCCGCTGTTTGGCCGCAGCGTGGTGGTCACGCGCGCGCGGGCGCAGGCGAGCGGCCTGGCGGCGCGGCTCGCCTCGCTCGGCGCCGAGGTGGTGGAGACGCCCGCGATCCGCATCCAGCCCCGGCCCGTGAGCGGCGAGGTGCGCGCGGCGGCCGAAGCGCTGGCGGAGGGCAGCTACGCGCTTGTGTGCGTGACGAGCCCGAACGGCGCGGCGCTCCTGATGGACGCGCTGGCCGAGCTTGGCCACGACGCGCGTGCTTTCACAGGCGCCACCGTGGCCGCCATCGGGCCGGGTACGGCGGCCGAGCTTGCGCGCCGCGGCATCCGCGCGGACGTGGTGCCCGAGCGCTCGGTGGCCGAGGCGCTGGTGGAGGCGCTCGAGGACGTGCCGGTGCAGGGGCGCCGCGTGCTCGTGGCCCGCGCCGCCGAGGCGCGCGACCTGCTGCCCGACGTCGCTGCGCGAACGCGGCGCCGAGGTGGACGTGGTGGCGCTCTATGACACCGTGGCCGAGCCGCTGTCGGACGGCCAACTGGAGCGCGCGGGCGGCGCCGACTACGTGACCTTCACGAGCAGCTCCACCGTGCGCTTCTTCCATGACGCGGGCGGTCGCGTGGGCGAGGGCACGCGCGTGGTGTCGATCGGCCCGGTGACGAGCGACACGGCGCGCGAGCTCGGGCTGACGGTGCACGTGGAGGCGGACCAGCACGACATCGACGGACTGCGTGCGTGCCCTGCTGGAGGACGCGAAGTGATCATCACGCTGCTCACCGACTACGGGCGCGACGACGACTTCGTGGGCGTGTGCCACGCGGTGATCGCCGGGATCGCCCCCGAGGCGCGGATGATCGACGTGACCCACGGGATCGCGCGCCACGACGTGCGCGTGGGCGCGCTGGTGCTGCGCAACACGCTGCCCTACCTGCCGAAGGGCGTGCACGTGGCGATCGTGGACCCGCAGGTGGGCACCGAGCGGCGCGCGGTGGCGCTGCGCACAGACGGACGGGCGCATCTTCGTCGGCCCCGACAACGGCGTGCTGAGCCTGGCCTGGCAGCGGGCGGGCGGCGTGGTGGAGGCGGTGGACGTGACGCGCTCGCCGCACCGGCTCGAGCCGGTGTCCGCCACCTTCCACGGGCGCGACGTGTTCTGCCCGGTGGCCGCGCACCTGGCGCGCGGCGACGAGCTGGCCGAGGCGGGCGAGCCGCTCGACCCGGACGCGCTCGAGACGATCGAGCTGCCGCAGCCGCGCCGCGAGGGCGACTCGCTCGTGGCGCACGTGCTGTCGATCGACCGCTTCGGCAACGCGGCGCTCAACGTGTCGCACGAGGACCTGGCCGGCACCGGCATCGTGCTCGGCGGCCAGGTGGAGATGCGCAGCGGCAGCGAGCGCTTCCACGCGGTGATGGCGCAGACCTTCGCCGACGTGCGCCCCGGCGACATCCTCGTGTACGAGGACTCCTACCGCGCGCTCTCGATCGCGATCAACCGCGGCGACGCCGCCGCCACGCTCAAGCTTGCGCCCGGACGGCGAGGTGTGGATCACGCCGCGATGATCGGCTCGCCCGCGCGTTCACCATCGCAGCACGGACTCCACCAACGAGCGCGCCAAGGAGCTGGCCCTCGCCGGCGCGCCGCACGGCACGCTGGTCACCGCCGACGAGCAGACCGCGGGCCGCGGGCGCCAGGGCCGCAGCTGGCTCGCGCCCGCGGGCAAGGCGCTGCTGATGTCGGTGCTACTGCGCGACCTGGGCGCCGCCCAGGCCCACCTGCCGCTGGCCGCCGCGCTGGCGGTGTGCGAGGCGAGCGAGCAGAGCGCGCCGGTGCGCTGCGCGATCAAGTGGCCAAACGACGTGTGGATCGACGGGCGCAAGCTCGCCGGCATCCTGGTGGAGGGCCGGCCGCAGGAGGGCTGGGCGGTGCTCGGCATCGGGCTGAACGTGGCCACGGCCGAGGACGAGTTCCCGGAGGAGCTGCGCGGCCTCGCCACCTCGCTGGCGGCAGCCGGCGGAACCGAGCCTCCGCCCGGCGACCACGTGCTCGTCCGGCTGCTGGCCGCGCTCGACGCGCGCCTGGCCGAGTCGCCCGGCGAGATCGTCGCCTCGTGGAGGAAGCGCGACGCGCTCCGCGGGCGGATGGTGCGCTGGCAGGGCGGCGAGGGAACGGCGACCGGGATCGACGAGACAGGTGCCCTAATCGTCGAAACGTCCTCCGGCAGGGTGACACTGGATGCGGGAGAAGTGCACCTTTTACGTTGAAAAACGAGGCCTTTCCTTGGTCAGGAAAAGAAAACTGGCGCGAAGGCTGAGTGGCGGTTACTGTAGGGCGCAGGCCCACGCTCCCCTCTGATCCGTCGGGAGCCGCGGCCGGACATGGGGCTCGACATCAGGTCTCGTCAATCCCGCTTGCCCCGGAAGGCGGGCCCTGCAGGCGTGTCACACGCATACACGGATGGCCGTAATGAACTTCCACATTGCTGAAGAGACCCTCGCGGGGGATCTCGTCATCATCAGGCTTGAAGGTGAGGTGGACCTGTACGCGGCTCCTGATCTCAAGGACCACGTGAACGGGGCGATCGAGCGCGGCAAGAACAAGCTCATCCTCGACCTGTCCGATGCCACGTTCATTGACTCCACCACACTCGGCATCCTCGTGAGCGGCATGAAGCGCCTGCGCCCGCGCGGCGGAATGCTCGCCGTGCTGTGCCCCGACCCCACGATGGCGCGGATCTTCGACATCACCGGGCTCAACCGGATGTTCTCGGTGCACGAGACCCTCGACGAGGCGATCGCCGCGCTCGAGGACGCGCCCCGCACGCGCGAGTAGCGCGGCCTGCTCTAGGCCGCTTCGGACTCGCCGGCGTCTGAGTCGTCTTCGGTGTCGGTGCCGTCTGCCTGGGACGCCTCGGACTCGACCGGCGCCTTGGGCTTCTTGGCGCGGGAGCGGCGCTTGGGCTTCGGCTTGGGCTTGTCCTCCGGGTCCGCGCCGTCCTCGGACTCCGCGTTGGCGCCCACCTCCTCGGCCTGCCCCTCCTCGAGCTCCTCGGCATCCACCTTGGCCTTGCCCTTCTGCGACTGCTTCTGAGCGGCGCCGTCCTCCGACTGCGCCACCCTTGCCGCGACGGCGCCTCCCGCCGCGACGGCGACGGCCCTTGGGGAAGTTGCGAAGCAGCTCGCGCGCCAGCGCCGACGGCTTGCGCGCCATCCGGGTGCGCGCCCCGCGCAGCACCTCCTCGGCCTCGGGCGTGTGCGCCAGGGCGGCGGCGAGCAGCGCGGCGGCGAGCCGCCGGTCCTGCTTGCGCGACGCGTGCACCAGCCGGCGCGCGTTGCGCGCATGTGCGCCGCCCGAGGAGTTGACGAGCAGGCCAAGCAGCCTCTTGGTCTCCGGCCAGCGCTGCACCGCGTACTCCTCGTGCACCTCGCGCGTGTACTCGGCGAGCCGCCAGAGCCAGGCGCTGGCCTGGTCGCGCCGGCCGATCGAGCGCTCGGCGAGCGCCTGCAGCAGCACCTTCACTCCCTCGCGGCGCTCGTCGCGCGACCAGCCACCGACGATCTCCACCGCCTCGTCGAACGCCTCGGCGTCGCGCGCGGCGGCGATCTCCTGGAGCGCCCGCACGCGCAGCTGCGAGTTGCGGTTGCGCTGCAGGCAGGTGATGAGGAAGCGGCGGCGCAGCTCGCCGGTCGAGTCGAAGTGGATCATCGCCTTGGCGCGGCGCCAGTTGTTGGACGCCACCCGCGCGCCCGCGAGCGCGGCCCACACGTGCTGCTCCGACCACGACAGGTTCTCCACCGCGATCCGCCACAGCTCGCGCTCGAACACCGTGCGCGCGGCGCTCGGGCTCGGCTGTGACCGGCAGCACGCGGCGCTCCACGCGGATGCGGCGCCCGCGGCCGCGGCGCACCGGGCCGACGACGATCGCGCCGCCGCGGTACACGTCGCGGTCGAGGAGCGAGTGCAGCGTCACCACCGGGTCGTCGTGCGTGGTGGCGGGTGGACGAAGTCCACGACGATGCCCGCCTCCTTGCCCGGATGGCGGCGTGTGACGCGGCCCACGCGCTGCTGGTAGATGCGCTTGGAGGCTGTGGGCGCGAGGTGCATGCAGACGGTGGCGCGCGGCGAGTTCCAGCCCTCGGCGAGCAGCTGCGCGTTCACCAGCACGTCGATCTCGCCGCGCTCGTAGGCGGCGAGGATGCGCGCCAGCTCGCGCTTGGGCGTCTCGCCCGACACTCCCTTGGCCTTCATGCCGGCGTCCTGGAACGCCTTGGCCACGTTGTAGGCGTGCTGCACGCCGGCGGCGTAGACCACGCCCGGCAGGTCCTTGAAGCGCACGCGGTAGAGGTCCGCCACCGCGGCGTTGAAGGGCCCCTGGTCGAGCAGTGCGGCCAGCTCTTCCTGATCGAAGTCCTGGTCCACCTCGCCCTTGCGGAGCGGCACCTTGGCGATCGTCCTCACGCCCACGCCCGGCGGAATGCGCACGCAGCGCAGCGGCGCGATCACGCCGCGGCGGGCGGCCTGCGCGAGGTCGAAGCGCGAGGTCTGGGTGGGGAAGAGGTCGGTGACGTGGCGAGCGATGAGCGCGCCGGTGGCCGTCATGCCGATGAAGATCGGGCCGTGCCAGTCGCGGATCGCGGCCGAGGTCTTCTCGCCGAGCGCGGTGTGGGCCTCGTCGCAGATGACGATCGTGTAGGCGTCCGAGATGTTGCCGGCGTTGCGGACGAACCACTGATAGGTCTCGACCGTGACCGGGCCGATCTGCTTCGGGTCCTTGTCGCGGCCGAGCAGGGCGGGCGTGACGCGCTTCTTGTAGCCGCGGTCGAACAGCTCGCCGTGGAACTGGTCCACGAGGTTGCGGCGGTGGGTGAGGATCAGAACGCCGCCGGTGCGCGAAGCCTCCACGAAGCCGAGCGCGGCCACGGTCTTGCCGGCGCCGGTGGCGTGCTCGAACCAGAAGCGGCGGGCGGAGTTGGGATCGTCGATGAGCTGGTCGGAGGCGCGCTCCTCCTCCTGCTCCTCGGCCTCGTCCCAGTCGAGCGGCTCGTCGTCGGAGTCGAGGTCTTCGTCGCCCTCGATCTCCTCCTCGCCGGAGGGGAGCTCCTCGACCTGGGCCGAGCGCGCATTGCCGTTGCCGTTGCGGAAGCCTCCCTGGGCCTCGGCCAGCAGCGCGATCAGCGTGCCGGAGAGCGCGTCCACCTGGTGCGCCGAGAGCGTGGTGCCATCGGCCAGGTGCGGTTCGTCCTCTGACACAAGGCGCTCGAGCCCGAGCAGGAGCGAGAAATCGCGGCGCCACTGCACGGACGGGCGGTCGCGCCCCTCGTCGAGCTCCGCGAGTGCGGCGTCGAGCGCACGCCGGCGCGGCGTGCCCTCTGCGAGCGCGACGGACGCTTCCTCGCCCTCGAGCAGGAAGGGCTCGAGCACGAACTTTTCGGCGCGCTCAAGATCACCGGCGGAGACCGGCGTGGATGCAACGGCAGAAGTGCTGTCAGCCATAAAGCGGCTTCTCGATCAAACGAGTCTTGAAAATGGCGCCGTCTGCGGTGCGCTCCGCCGCGGGGTTCAGGCGGCGGTTCTCCCGGCGTGTTAGCTGCTCAAGCGGCCCTGGAGCAGCAGGCCCGCGCTCTCCCTGCAGCGCGGCGTCTGCATGTATTAAAGCACCCTTAGGCCGCCGCCGACCCACCAGTGGTCGGCAAACCCTGTGCCAACCTATACCCAGCGAATGCGACTTGGACTCGTCGTCACCATCCTCGTGGTGGGTGGCATCGTCGCGCTGGCGGTCACGCGCGGCGATAGCTCTCATCCCAAGAACGCAGCCCCCACCAAGGCCGCGCAGGCCAAGGCGTTCGCCGGCTCCCCGCCGGCGCTGGCGGCGATACACGCCCAGGAAGGACAGCTGCTCGGCGGTGGCACCGATGCGTTCAAGCAGCGCCTGGCCGCGCTCAAGGGACACCCGGTTGTGGTGAACAAGTGGGCGGCCTGGTGCGGACCCTGCCGCCAGGAGTTCCCGGTATTCCAGAAGGTGTCCGTGCAATACGGCAAGCAGGTGGCGTTCCTGGGCGTGGACGCGCAGGACAACAGCGGCGATGCCAAGCGCTTCCTCTCGCAGTTCCCGGTGAGCTATCCGAGCTACTCGGATCCCGGCCTGAAGATCGCCGAGTCGATGGACGCGGTGGGCGCCTTCCCCACCACCGTGATCTACAACTCGCGCGGCAAGATCGCCAGCACGCATCTCGGCCCGTACACCAGCGACTCCGCGCTCGTGGCCGACATCAAGCGCTTCGCTCAGTAGTCTCGGCTGCTTGCCTGAGCTGCGCATCGACCCGCTCACGGGTCTGAAGACGATCGTCGCCGGCGAGCGGGCGAGCCGTCCGGGAGGCGGCTTCAGCGCCGAGCCCCCGCCGCCGCTGGACCCGGAAACGGATCCGTTCCTCGAGGGTCACGAGGAACGGACCCCGCCGGAGGTGTATGCGCTGCGCGCCGGTGGCTCGGGCCCGGACACGCCGGGCTGGCAGGTGCGGGTGGTTCCGAACCTCTATCCGGCGCTTGAGGCCACGAGCGACAGGCCAGAGGCCACAGACATCGATCCGTTGGCATCCGAGCAGCGGGGGGAGCCTGGGTTCTTTGCGTCGCAGCCGGCCGTCGGAGGGCATGAGGTGATCATCAACTCGCCGAAGCCTGTGACTTCGCTGCATGCGCTGTCGCCGGAGGAGGTCGGAACGGCCATGGGCGTGTGGCGCGAGCGGATGAACGCGCATGCGGACTCTGCGTACGTGCACGTGATCGTGAACGAGGGGCGCGACGCCGGGGCATCGCTGCCGCACACGCACTCGCAGCTCTACGCGCTGCCGTTCGTGCCCGCGCAGATCGCGCGCGAGCGCGAGCGCTTCACGGCATATGCGCTGCGCACACATGGGCGCAACCTGCTCGGCGACCTCGTGCAGGAGGAGGTGCGCCTGCGCGAGCGGATCGTGGCGATCGACGACGAGGCGGTGGCCATCTGCCCCTACGCGTCGCGCGTGCCGTTCGAGGTGCAGATCGTGCCGCGGACCCCGCGAAAGAGCTTCCAAGCCGAGGGCGCGCTCGGGGCCGGCATGGTGCACGACCTGCTCGGCCGCTACAAGCGCCTGTTCGGCGCCCTGCCGCCGCTCAACCTCTGGGTGCGCACGGCTCCGTCTGGCGCCGAGTACTTCTGCTGGCGGATCGACGTGCTCCCCCGCCTCACGAAGCTCGCGGGCCTCGAGATGGGCACCGGGGTGAACCTCAACGTGATGGCGCCGGAGAAGGCCGCCGAGCAGCTGAGCAGCGTCTGACACGTTAGTCTCGCCGCCCATGCCGCCCGACGAGCGACCAATTCCCCGCTACATCGCTGAGCACCCGCGCGAGTCGCTGCCGTACGGGCGTTGGGCGGAGGCGCTCGGCAACCACTTCCTGGAGGCGTGCCGGCGTGTGGAGCCCGAGGGCGAGGACATCGGCGACCCGGGTCAGATCACCTGGTTCCCGGACCGGACGTACGGCGGCCGCACGTATGTGCCCGCCGCCTCGCACACCTCGAACGGCTTTGAGCTCTTCGGCTATGTGTCGTTCCACCGCGACCACGAGGGCGCCGAGGCGCGCGACTTCGAGGCCTACGCCGACTACACCGACGAGACCGCAGAGGCCAACCCCGAGTGGTCGCTCGACCTGTCGGACGAGGTGATCGGGTCCTGGCGCGGGCCCCAGGGCCGCGCCGGCGAGATCGCGCTGGTGTGGGGAGTGGCGCTCGTGCAGAACGGCGCGGTGGCCACCACCGAGCTCGGGCCCACCACCACCGACCAGTGCATCCTGGCCGAGGACCGCTTCACGCTCGTCTCGCTCGACAACTACACGGGCGACTACATCGAGGTGAAGCTGTGGGGCCCGAACGGCCGCGAGCTGGCCGCGGAGTCGCTCTACGAAGAGGACTGAGGGCTATCGTTGGCCCCTGCGGGCCCCGATAGCTCAGATGGATAGAGCGACTCCCTCCTAAGGAGTAGGCCCCAGGTTCGAATCCTGGTCGGGGCGCTTGCTCGTGGTTAGCTGGGCGCCGTGGCCCGGCGTGCGACGGCGGTGGCCCAGGCCAGCATCGCCGCGGCGATCGCCGTGGCGGCGGCGAATCCCTCGACGAGCTTGGAGAGGCTCCAGCCGTGCGCGGTCAGCGAGCGCATCGCGTCGAGCACGTAGGTGGCGGGGTTGATCGTCACCGCAATCCTCAGCCAGTGCTGCAGCTGGTCCTTGGGAAGGAACAGCGGCGTGAGAAAGATCAGGAAGAAGAAGATGAAGGCGCTTGACTGCGCGGCCTGGGCGCTGCCCGCCCTGAGACCCGCGGCTATCGAGAAGCCCGCGTAGCCGAGCCCCCAGATCAGCGCCAGCGCGAGCACCACCAGCACGCCCGCTGGTCCCGTGGCGGGACGGGCTCCGATCAGCAGCGCGACCCCGGTGACCACGGTGGCCTGGAACACCACCTGCACGGCGCCCGCGATCATCGGGCCCAGCACGATCGCGCCGCGCGAGAGCGGCATGGCGAGCTGGCGGCGGAAGAACCCCTGCTCCATGTCCGTGACGAGCGCGAAGCCGGCGTTGCCGCCGGCGAGAGTGGCGAACAGGATCGACACCGGCAGCAGGAAGTTCGTGTAGTTGCCGCCCGTGAGATCGGTGATGGCGCCGGAGCCGCCGAAGAAGCCGTTGTAGGCAAGCAGGGTGAAGACGGTGAAGACGAGGTTGGGCACCCAGATCTTCGGATCGCGCACCGCCATCATCAGGATCCGGCCGGTCAGCAGCTGCACCTGACGGCGGAACGGAGCAGCGTCGGTGGGCTGGGTTTGCGTGAGATTCAACTCCGCACCTCCTCGGGAGCGTCCTTGGGGTCATGCACTGGCGGCCGACCGGTGAGCTCGAGGAACACGTCATCGAGCGTGGGTTCCGCCAGCGAGAGGCCGGCCAGTTGCAGGCCGCGCTGATGTAGGGCACCGACGACCTGGGGGATCCGACGGCGGCCATCGGGGTCGGTCAGCCGCACGCGCTCGCCCAGCACGGATGCTCCGTCGCCGAGCGCTTCCGCGGCCTGCGCCGCGGCCTGCGGGCCGTGCAGCTCGAGCTCGATCACGTCGCCGCCGAGCGACCGCCTGAGCTCGGCCGGGGTGCCCTCCACCACGATGGCGCCCTGGTCGATGATCGCGACGCGATCGCAGAGGCGGTCGGCCTCCTCCAGGTACTGCGTGGTGAGCAGGATCGTGACGCCCCGCGTGCGGAGGTTCTCGACCTCCTCCCAGATCGCCCGGCGAGCGGCCGGGTCGAGGCCGGTGCTGGGCTCGTCGAGGTAGACGAGCCGCGGATGGTGGACGAGCGCAAGCGCGAGGTCGAGGCGGCGCCGCGTGCCGCCCGAGTAGGTGCCCACCCGCCGGTCCGCCACCTCCTCCAGGCCCACAAGCTCCACAAGCTCAGCGGCCCGCCGCCCCGCCGCCTGGCGGCCGAGGCCGTGGAGGCGGCCGATCAGCTCGATCAGCTGGCTGGCGGTGAGTGCCCTGTCGAGGCCGGTCTCCTGGAGGGCGACGCCGATCTCCCGCCGGATCGCGGGCGCCTCGCTGGCCAGGTCATGCCCGAGCACCCGCGCGCTGCCGCCGCTCGGTGACACGAGCGTCGCGAGCATCAGGACGGTGGTGGACTTGCCGGCGCCGTTGGGGCCGAGGACCCCGTAGACGGAGCCCATGGGCACCGATAGGTCGATGCCGGCCACCGCGTGTACATCGCCGAAACGCTTGGCCAGGCCTCGCGCCTCGATCGCACTGCTGTCTGGTGAAGTCGGTTCGTTCATTCTTCTCGCCTGTCGATAGCACTATTCTCTGCTACGAGATGAGGATGAACGTTGATCACAGAGCCGCCAAGAGGCCATACTTGGCGGTTATAGGACAATCTTTGGGGATCTAACCGATGGCCACGATGGCGACCAGAATCGTCGAGAAGACAGCAGGAGGCCCCCCGCTCTACACGTACGAGCCGGCGCCGGGTGTGCCGCCGGTGGGCGTGCTGCGGCTGGACCGCTCCGCCCTCGAGCCGGCGGAGCCGCCGGGCATGCACGCGCACGACTTCCCGGGTCTCGCGTACTTCGAGCGCGGCGGCGGCTCGCTGCGCGCAGACGATCGCGAATGGGCGGTGGAGGACGGCGATCTCTACGTCGTCGCTCCCGGCGCGGTGATGGGCGTGGGCAGCACGCCCGGCCTGGCGGAGGCCGAGGGCTGGGCCGTCTACTTCACGCCCGAGGCGCTCGGGCCGGACGTGCCCGGTGCCTTCCTGGCATGGCGCACGCACCCGCTGCTGTTCCCCTTCGTCCGGGGCACAGCAGGCGGCCTGCCGCGGCTGCGCGTGGCCGCTACCGATCGCGCCCGCTGGTGGGAGCTCTGCGCGGCGCTCGAGCGCGAGCTGCGGGAGCGATCAGACGGATACGAGGCGGCCGCGCTCGCGCACCTGACGCTTCTGCTCGTGGAGGTGTCGCGGCTCGCCGTGGATGTGGTGGGCGACCTCAAGCTCAACGACGAGCCGCTGCTCGCCGAGGTGTTCGCCTGCATCGAGGCGCGCTACCAGGACGGCATCTCGCTGAGCGACGTGGCGCGAGCCGTGAACCTGTCGCCCGGCCACCTCACCACCGTGGTCCGGAGAAAGACCGGCCGCACGGTGCAGCAGTGGATCGGCGAGCAGCGGATGGCGCAGGCGCGGCGCATGCTGGTGGAGACGGACCAGCCGGTGGAGCATGTCGGCCGTCAGGTTGGGATACCGGACGCCGTCTACTTCGGGCGCTCGTTCCGGCGCGCGCACGGCGTGACGCCGCTCGCCTGGCGCCGTGCAGCCCGCGGCTGATCGCGAGCCTCGCTTGCGCCCTCGCCTCCAAAGCGCGAGGATCTGGCCCATGATCGTCCCTCTTGGCCATGTCGGCGGAGTGCCGGTGGAGGAAACGGCGCTCGCACTCGCGCCGGTGTGGGGCGGTGCGGCGGTACTGATCGCGGTACGTGCGCGCTCGCTGCGCGAACGGCTGCGCGGCCTTCGGCGGCGCGGCTCCCGCTAGGACGCCAGCCGGGCGATCTTAGCGCCGGCGCAACGGAAACTTCATCAATCTTTCACTGAGAATTAGTGTCCGTTGAGAAGCCGCTGGTTTGATCGATGGCGATGACGGCCACGATCGACCGCACAGTCGCCCAGCAGCAAGCGACGCGGTATGTGGGCGTGGCCGATTGGTGGGGCCGTCATGTGTGGCTCGAGCGAAGCGGGAAGCGGAGCTCGCTCCCTTATAGGGGCGAGGATCCGCTCGCGACCTTTGCTTGGGGTCGCCGCGGGATCGGCGCGCGGGAGCTGTCGCGCTCGATCCTCCACGACGCCACCGGCAGCGTTGCGCTCGCCGACCTCCTTTGCCGCGAGTTCACCCACGACGTGGTGGCGGAATTGCCCGAGGTGGGCTTCGAGGTGGACCGCCAGCAGGTGCTCGCGTGGTTGGCCGAGCGCCGCGCTGCCGCCTGATCCTCTCGCGCGCGGGCTCCTAAAGCAGACCGCCCACCCGTCTATCCGACGAGCGGGCGGTCACTGAACCCCGTGTGGACTCGCAGCATCACGGAGGTGTGCTCCCGAATGATCCCTGGGAGGGTCTGGGAAGCACTATTTGCAAGTGAAGCAGCGCTTTCTAAGAGCGTCCAAAAGATCTGCTGTGAATTTGGGTACGAGGATGGGAGTGCAGGCGCGACGCTTCGGCAACACCGATCTGCAACTGCCGGTGATCGGCATGGGCAGCTGGCAAACGCTGGACCTGTCCGAGCGCGAACAGCCGCTCGCGGACGAGATCGTGGGCGCGGCGATCGAGGCCGGCACGACGGTGTTCGACTCCTCGCCCATGTACGGCCGCTCCGAGGCGGTGCTCGGCAAGGCGCTCGAGGAGCGCCGCGAAGGCGTCTTCCTCGCCACGAAGACGTGGTCGCGCACCCAGGCCGCGGCCGAGGCCCGCTTCGGCGAGCAGCTGCGCTTCTTCGGCGGCCACATAGAGCTCATGCAGATCCACAACCTCGTGGACTGGGAGGAGCGGCTGCGCTGGCTCGAGCGCGAGCGCGGCGAGGGCCGCATCGGGCTGATCGGGGCGACGCACTACTCGCCCAGCGCCTTCGGCGAGCTCGAAGAGGTGATGCGAAGCCGCCGCATCCAGTCGATTCAGATTCCGTACAACCCGTACGAGCGCGAGGTTGAGCGGCGAATCCTCCCGCTGGCGCACCAGCTCGGGCTCGGGGTGCTGGTGATGCGTCCGCTGGGAGGCGGATCGCTGGCCCGCCTCACACCGTCCGACACCGAACTGGCGGAGTTGGGAGTGGACACGTGGGCGCAGGCACTGCTCAAGTGGGCGCTGGCCGACGAGCGAGTGAACGTGCTCATCCCGGCCACGAGCAAGCCGGAGCGCGCGCGGGAGAACGCGGCTGCGGGATCGGGCCCGGCGCTCGACGACGATCAGCGCCGGCTGGTGGCGCGCATCTCCGGGAGAGGCGGGGGTTAAGGCAGGGAGTGCTTCAGCTCATCGAGCGACAGAGGGGCGGGGAGCAGGGCTCGGGGCGACCGCGGTGGAAGCTCCGGCGTCCATCGCCGCGAGGAGTCCTGCGCAGGCTCGCGATGGCGGGCGTCGTGCTGGCCCTGTCAGTGGGCGGAATCCTCATCGGCATGAGGGCGTCCGGGCGCACGACGCGCTCGACCGCGATCGGCATCGTCTCGTTCAAGATCTCGCCCGCGATCCACGGACAGGTGGACGCGTTCATCCCCATCGCCGACTGGGGTGTGCGAGCGCACGCCTTCCGGGCGCCACTCAACGTGCACGTGGAGCCCCGTGCCGTGCAGCGCGGCGCGGTGATCAGCGCGGCCGCCGGCAACGGCACCGTGCTCGCGCAGGCGGAGCGCGACTCGCGCCACGCCGTGCGCACGGCGCTCTTGCGCACCTACGCCTGGGCAGTGGGCGGGGCGCTGGCGCTCGGCCTGGTGGCCGCTCTTGCGCTCGCGCACCGGCCAGAGGTCAGACGCCGGCTGGTGGTGGGCACGGCAGTGGCACCGGCGCTGTGCGCGTTCGTGATCTGCGGGGCGGCGCTCGTGCGCATGGCCACCACGTTCGACTCGGCCTCGTTCTCCCACCCGCGCTTCTACGCGCGCGGGGCCGAGCTCGAACAGCTGCTGCACGTGGCCGACAACGCCCAGCAGGAGGCGTCCGGGTACACGTCGCAGGTGCAGCGCGCGCTGGGTAGCTTCGCCGCGCTGGTGGCCACCGGCGGCCGGTTCGCTCGCGCGCTGCCGGCCACGCGTCAGGCGATCCTCGCCTCGGACCTGCACGACAACCTGCTCGCGCTCAAGGCGGTGCAGGCGCAGTTCGGCGCTCAGCCCATCTTCTTCCCCGGTGACTTCGGGCAGACGGGCAGCGCAGCCGAGACACGCCTGATCGTGCCGCGTTTCGAGCGGCTGAAGCAGCCGGTGATCGCCGTGTCCGGCAACCACGACTCGTCGCTGCTCATGCGCCGCCTGGCGGCGGCAGGCGTGATCGTGCTGACGGGCGCTGGACGGCTCAACGGCGCCGGCCACACCGATGGCAAGCCGGTGCAGAACATCCTCGGGATGCGCGTGGCCGGCTACCCGGATCCGCTCGAGTCCCGGCACGGCAGCCCGAGCGACCCGGGCAGAATCTTCTCCTTCGCCGAGCGCCCGCACGGAGATCTGCTCTACGCCGAGGCCGAGCAGCGGCTGCTGGACTGGTTCAACGGCCTCAAGGAGCAGCCGGACGTGCTGCTCGTGCACCAGAACGGGCTCTCGCAGTTCCTCGCCCGCGAGCTGCAGGACCAGGGCTACCGGCACCGGCTCGTGATCCTCACCGGCCACGACCACAGGCAGCACATCGACAAGTACGGCCACGTGGTGGTGGTGGACGGCGGCACAGTGGGCGCGGGCGGCGTGTTCGGAGCCAGCAAGAGCGCGGTGGGGTTCGCCGACCTCAACCTGAACGGCAGCGGCGAGCTGGCCTCAACAGATCTCGTGCAGGTGCAGCCGTTCACCGGCGCCGCGCAGGCTGACCGCGTGGTGCTGTCGTCCAAGGACCCGTGCAGGGGCGAGCAGCCGCTCGTGTGCCACAAGCCCGGCGAGCGCTAGGCGGCGGGCGGGAAGTCCGGCACGCGCGTGGCCTCGTGGGCCAGCCTGTACTGGACGTAGAGGTAGGCCGCCGCGCCCGCCGCGAAGAACAGCAGCGTGATCGCGGCTGCGGCGTCCGTCTTCAGCATCGAGTAGGCGCCCACCAGCTCGGCCAGCACCAGCACTCCGCCGCCGATCATCTGCTGCGACCTCGCCAGGAGCACGAACGCGACAGCGAGGATCACGAGCGCCACGATTGCGACCACCAGGTGGCTGTGCTGGGTGGACGACATGCAGTCACCCACATCGCACGGGCCGATCTTGGCGCCGAGCGCGCCGCCCCAGACGAGCAGCGGCAGAGAGGTGAGCCCGATCAGGCTGAGCAACAGATCCGCGCGCGCCTTGCCGATCAACCACCAGGCGACCGGCACCGGAAGGAGGAAGCCCACAAACAACATGACCCAGCCCACGCCGGGCAGTGTAGTGGGGAAGCGCGGCGGCTACACCGGTTGGTAGCCGGGCACCGTGTTGCCGTCCGGCGGGATCGGGCTGGCTTTGAGCTTGCGCGCCATGTGGACCACGTTGTGCGCCATCCAGCCCGCGGTCTTCAGCGTGTACGGGTGCTCGAGGCCGCCGGCCTCAAGCAGCGACGGGCCCGGCCCTGCGTCGCCCACCCAGTAGGTATCCGCGTTCGGCGGGATGGTGCAGCCAAGGTGCGAGAGGTTGAAGAGCGTGGTGCCGGCGGCGTCGTGCGCGCCGTCCTCGTTGCCGGTGACGACCACGCCCGCGACCTTGTTGTACAGCGGGTACTGGCCGACGCCGTTGGTGTCCTGGTACGTGCCGTCGAGCCGCTCGATCACCATCTGGCAGACGCTCGAGCGCACGCCGAACCAGATCGAGGTGCCGACGATGAGGATGTCCGCGGCGAGGATCTTCTCGAGGATCTGAGGCCACTCGTCGCCGGGACCCTCGTCGGATGAGACGCCGAACGGGACCTTGTAGTCCACGACCCTGATCGACTCACAGTCCACGTCCAGGCCCTCGAGGATCGAGATCACGTGGTCCATCAGGGCCTGGGTGTTTGACACCTCCGGCGACTTCTTGAGCGTGCAGTTGAGCAGCACGGCCTTCAACTTCATTCGCGAGTCCTCCTGTCGAGTGCGGCCAGGGCGTTACTCTCGTCATTCGTGGACTCGCATTCGTTACGTGATCCCTCGGCCGGGGAGCGCGAGGACGAGCTTGTAGCCGCGCTGCGCGCCGGCGACGAGGCAGCGTTCGCCGCGCTGGTGGACCGTTACCAGGCGTCGCTCGTGCGGCTGGCGCGGATGTACGTGCGCGACCGCTCGGTGGCCGAGGAGGTGGCGCAGGAGACGTGGCTCGCGGTGCTGAACGGGATCGACCGCTTCGAGGGCCGCTCGTCGTTCAAGACCTGGCTGTTCCGCATCCTCACGAACAGGGCGAAGACGCGTGGCGAGCGTGAGAGCCGCAGCGTTCCGTTCTCGTCGATCGGGGATCCGGATGAGCCCGCCGTGGACCCGGACCGGTTCCGCGACGCCACCGACCAGTACCCGGGCGGGTGGCGCGAGTTCCCGCAGCCGTGGGAGGGCGACCCCGAGGAGCGGCTGCTCGCGGGCGAGGCGCGCGCGCTGATCCTCGAGACGATCGAGCAGCTTCCACCGAACCAGCGCGCGGTGATCACGCTGCGCGACATCGAGGGTTTTGGCTCGGACGACGTTTGTAACGTCCTGGGCGTGAGCGATACCAACCAGCGAGTGCTTCTCCATCGCGCCCGAGCGAAGGTGAGGCGCGCACTGGAGCAGTACCTGGAGGCTGCATGAGCTGCAAGGAGCTCGTTGAGCTCGTCACCGAGTATCTGGAGGATGCGCTCCCGCCCGAGGAGCGCGCGCGATTCGAGGAACACCTCGCGATCTGCCCTGGCTGCGTGACCTACGTCGAGCAGATCCGCGCCACCGTGTCGACGGTGGGCACCCTCCGGGAGGAGGAGATACCTCCCCAGACGCGTGACGACCTGCTCGCCGCCTTCCGTGGCTGGAAGCGCTCCTAGCCCAGAGGAAGTGGGCGCCGAGCGGGTCTCGACGCTCGAGCTGTTCTTCGACCTCGTCTTCGTCTTCACCATCACCCAGCTGAGCACCCTGCTCGTGCGCGAGACGAGCTGGCAGGGCGTGATCCAGGTGGTGTTCATGCTCGGCGTGATCTGGTGGATGTACGACGGCTACGCGTGGCTCACCAACGCCGTCCCGCCCGACCGCGCCAGCCGGCGCTTCTTCCTGCTGGCGGCGATGGCGGCGTACCTGGTGCTGGCGCTTGCGATCCCGGAGGCGTTCAAGGGCAGCGGGCTGACTTTCGGGCTCGCCTACCTCGCGATCGTGCTGGTGCACTCCGGCCTCTACGCGAGCTCGTCGTCCGAGAGCATCACTCGAGCGATCTTCGGCCTCGCGCCCTTCAACCTCGTGTCGGCGCTACTCATCCTCGCCGGGGGGATCGTCGGCGGGACCGCCCAATACCTGCTCTGGGGAGCTGGCTTCGTGCTCGAGTGGCTCACGCCGCGGCTGATCGACAACTCCGGCTTCCTGATCGCGCCCTCGCATTTCGTCGAGCGGCATGAGCTCGTGGTGATCATCGCGCTGGGGGAATCGGTGGTGGCCGTGGGCATCGGCGCGGGCGAGTTGCCGATCGACCTCGCGCTCGCGGGCATGGCCGTACTCGGCCTGCTGCTGAGCGCGTGCCTGTGGTGGACCTACTTCGGCAGCGACGACCTGGAGCGCGCCGAGGAGGCGCTTACCGCCGCCCCCGACGCGCGGCGCCAGCAGATGGCGGTCGACGCGTTCGGCTACTGGCACCTGCCGATCCTGCTCGGCGTGATCGCGATGGCCTCCACGCTGCGCCACGCGATCGGTCACTCCGGAGAGGAGCTGAGCACCGAGCAGGCGCTCCTGCTGGCGTGCGGGGTCGCGGTGTTCCTGGCGGGCGACGTGTTCTTCCGGCGCGCGCTCGGGATCGCTCGGCGGCCCGTGGCGCCTGGTGGCCGCGCGCTCGCGCTCGCCACCATCCCGCTCGGCACCGGCGTGTCGGCCGTGGCACAGCTCGGGGCGATCGTGGCGCTGTTCGCCGCGGCGCTTGCGGCCGAGCAGAAGTCGAGCGCCAGCCCTACCTGTCGGGCCGGTCCGGGTAGACGTCGTCGATCGTGGTGAGCGCGACGTAGGGCGCCTCCCCGATCGCCGCCGAGATCGCGTCGCCGCCGCCGGCCAGGCGGTCGAGCACGCTCACCACGCCCGCCACCTCGAAGCCCTCGCTCTTCACGCGCTCGACCGCCTCGACGGTCGAGCCGCCGGTGGTGACCACGTCCTCGACGATCAGGCAGCGATCGCTCGGATCGAGCAGCGGCCCCTCGATCCAGCGCTGGAGACCGTGCTCCTTGCGCTCCTTGCGCACGATGAACGCCTTCTCCGGAAAGCCCGCCGCCAGCGGCGCGCACGCCACCGGGATCGCGCTCACCGGCACGCCGCCCACCGCCGTGGCACCGCACGCGCGCGCCTGCTCGGATACGAGCTCGCGCGAGCGCGTTGAAGCCCTCCGGCAGCATGATCGCGCGCTTGGCGTCCACGTAGTACTGGGCCTTGCGCCCGCTCGTGAGGGTCACCTCGCCGATCACGAGCGCGTGCTCACGCAGCGCGGCAACAAGCCGCTCGCGCGCACTGGTCTGGCCTCCAACATTCGCGGACGGAGACGTCATCAGGCGCGCGTATCGTAGCCGCGAGCCGATGGGGGCCTCGTGATCAAGCGCTTGCTGTTCCTGGCGTCAACCCTCTGCACGCTGATCGTCGTTCTGAGCTTCGGCTCTTCGCCGTCGAGGAGGCGCACGCCGGCTCTGACACGCAGAAGAACAAGATCGAGGCAATCGATCAGCCGGACCCCACCACCCAGCAGGAGAAGGCGCGCGCGAAGAAGCACACGAGGGCGCGGGAGTTGATCGACGATGCAAACGACGCGCTCACGAGCCCGTTCGACGGCATCGCCGGCTCGAGCAACATCTGGGTGCAGCGCGGAGTGCCGGCGCTACTGGCGTTCCTTCTCTACTTCGTGGTGCTGCGGGTGCTGGCCGGCTACGCGGTGAAGCTGCGCATCTAGACGTAGACGAAGATCGTCTCGCCGAGCCTGATCCAGTTGTAGATCGACGCGGCGTTGGGGATCGGCACGCGGATGCAGCCGTGGCTGGCGGCGTAGGGCGGCACGTCGAAGTAGCCGTGCACGGCGTAGCCGCCGATGAAGTAGTTCGAGTCGACCATGCCCTTGGCGTTGGTGCCCGGAGTCTTCGAGTAGAAGTGGAAGGTGCCGAACACGGTGGGCGTCGACGGCTTGCCGGATGAGGCGTGGTAGATCCGCACCGCCCTGCCGCCCTGGGCGAACACGAGCACCTGGCGCGACCAGTCGAACTCCACGTGCCGGCCGGCGCCTGGGGTGCTTGAGCTTGAAGCCGCCCTGGCCGCGGAAGAGCTTCTTGAAGACGCGTCGTTCGACGCGCTCTCCACGCGCGCCATGCCGTTGACCTTGCGGAACGCGAGCACGGCGCGGCCGGTGGCGTCGTCGTAGCGTGCCGCTCTCGGGCGTGACGTAGGCGAGCGCGCGCAGGCCCTTCTGCAGCAGGCGCACGGCGCGGCTGTGCGAGGCGACGTGGGCGCCTTGATCTTGATCACGTGCACGCCCAGGAGGTGGTGGCCACGGGATTGGTCGTGTCCGCGCTCTTGAACACCTTCACCACGGCCTTGTAGGCGCCGACCCGGCGAGCGGTGAAGTGCAGGTACACGCCGCTCTGGCGCGCCGACCTTGCCGTGCAGCGGGGAGCGTGTGGTGGCGATCTCCTTGCCCTTGAAGAAGATGCCCGCCGTGGCGTAGCCCTGGTCCGGGAACGAGCGGGTGCCCTCGATCAGCACGCGCTGGCCCTTCATCACCCAGACGCGGTGGCCGTCGCGAATGCCGGTGGCCACATGGATCCGCATCGCGGGCGGCGGCGATGGGCGGACGCGGCGACGAGGGCGAAGCAGCGTCGCGGAGAGAGCCAGGGTGCGACGCATTGGGCCCGATTGTAATCCGAGCCGCGACAGATTCGCCACGCCGGCTCTACGCCACGAGCCGGCGGCGCATGTAGATCACGGGACCGCGAACAGGGCGGTCGTGACCACGAGCAGCCAGGCCGCGTTGCCGAGCACCGACAGCGCGTCCGGGCCGAGGATCAGCTCGCGTGTGATCAGCACGAGGTGGTAGAGCGGCGTGAACCACGCCACCACGTGCGTCCAGTCCGGCAGGCGGTCGAGCGGATAGAAGATGCCGCTGAACAGGAACATCGGCGTGACGAACAGCGTGTAGTAGTAGGTGAAGTAGTCGACCTTCCCGACGATCGACGTGAAGCTCAACCCGATCGCCCCGAAGCAGGCGGCGCCCAGGATCAGGAAGGCAGCGGCGTGAGCACCGCCCACGGCGAGCTGATCAGCCCGAAGGCGAGCACGATCAGCAGGAACGCCGTGCCGTAGATCACCGCGCGCGTGACAGGCCCAGGCCATCTCGCCCGCCACCAGGTCCTCCACCTCGACCGGCGTGGACAGCACGTTGTCGTAGAGGCGGTATTCCGTCATCCGGAAGTGGACGTTGTAGGTGGTCTCGAACACCGTGGCCCACATCGCCGCGGAGGCCACGAGTCCCGACGCGATGAAGTCCTTGTAGGGAATGCCGTTGATGCTCGCCAGATAGGTGCCGAGGCCGAAGCCCATCGCCAGCAGGTAGACCACCGGGTCCAGGAAGGTGGGCAGCAGCGCGCCCTTCCAGAGATACGAGAACACGCGCAGGTCGCGACGCCAGACGCGCCAGGCCATGCGCGGGTTGGGAAGCGCAAGCCTCATTCGCGCAGCCCACGCCCGGTGATCTCGATGAACACGCCCTCGAGGTTGGGCTGGTCGAAGCGCTGAGCAGCTCGGCCGGACTGCCCCGACTCGACGATCTTGCCGTGATCCATGATCGCCAGCCGGTCGCAGATCCGCTCGGCCTCCTCCATGTAGTGCGTGGTGAGGATCAGCGCCACGCCGCCGCGCTTGAGGCCGTCGAGCAGATCCCACACGGCCAGGCGCGCCTGGGGATCGAGCCCGGTGGTGGGCTCGTCGAGCACGATCAGGTCCGGGCTGTTGATCAGCGCCCGGGCGATGAGCAGCCGCTTCTGCATTCCGCCCGACAGCTCGCGCGGCTTGCTCTCCCCGCGCTGGCTCAGCTGCGCAAGCTCGAGCAGCTCGTCGATGCGGCCGTCCGCCTGCGCCCCGTAGTAGAGCGCCTGCTGCACGAGGTTCTCGCGCACCGAGTCAGGTCCCAGTCGAGATTGGCCTCCTGGGGCACGACCCCGAGCGCGCCTTCACGTCGCGGCGCCGCGTACGGGCATCGAGTCCGAGCACGCGCAGCTCGCCCGCCGTCCACGGCGCGAGGCCGTAGATCATCTTCATCGTGGTGGTCTTGCCCGCGCCGTTGGGGCCGAGGAAACCGAAGCACTCCCGCTCGTGCACGTCGAAGTCGATGTGGTCGACCGCCACGAGGTCGCCGTACGCCTTGTAGAGACCGCGCCCCTCGACGGCGTTCATCGTGTGGCGGGCTCGCGCAGCGTCGGCACGACCTGAGGCGCGAGCACGCACGCACCAACCATTCCGGCGCCAAGGGCGAGCGCCACCCCGGAGCTGGAATGCACGGTGACGGCGTACGAGATCGAGTTGTTGATCGCGTGCAGGGCGATGCCGGGCAGGATCGAGCCGGTGCGCTCGTAGAGCATGCAGAACACGAAGCCCAGCACGGCGAGCACCGGGAGCACCGACAGGGTCTGCGAGCCGGTGTAGTGCACGCCGCCGAACACCAGGCCGTCGATCACGGCCGCCACCACCACCGAGAAGCGGCTGCGCAGCGCCTTGAAGAAGAAGCCGCGGAAGAAGAACTCCTCGGCCGCGGGTGCCACCACGATCACGAGGATCGCCGCGAGCACGAGCAGGAGCCCGCCGTTGTCGGCACCGAGATCCTTCGCCACGGTCTGCTTGCCGTGCGGATGGAGGATCAGCTGGTAGAGCACGGAGAAGAGCCAGAACGTGGCGTACGCGGCCATGGCGGCGTTCACGGCCTGGCGGAGCGGCGTGGCCCGCAGGCCGAACTGCCACGGCCGGGGCGGAGCCACACGCGAGGCGAACACGATCGCCGCCGCCACCAGGAGGCCGTCCTGGACGAGCGTGCCGCCGAGCGCGATCCCGGCGCCGCTCGTGGGGAAGTCGTGGCCCGTGGCGGCAACGATCACCTGGGCCACGGCGGCAACGATGAACACGGCGATGATGCCTGTGACGAATGCCGCGGGCGCGTACCAGGCCGGCCAGCGCGGGCCGCCGTCCGGCGGTCCGGGAGGCCGCTCGTCCGGCTCTTCGCCGGGCGGTAGGGAAGCCTGCTCGAGCTCGCTCGTCACGCGTCCAAGACTAGGGGCGGGAGCTCCGCCAGCGTGCGGATGACAGGCACGCCCGCGCCGGGCGGCCGATCGCCGTCCCGGACGAGGAGCGCCGCGCGCATTCCGAGCGCGAGCGCTCCCTCGATGTCCTTGTCGAGCCGGTCGCCCACGTGCAGCGCCTCGCCGGGTGCCGCGCCGGCGATCTCGAGCGCCGCCTCGAACAGCGCCGGGTCCGGCTTGGCTGCCCCCGCGCCGGCCGACGACACCACGCCGTCGAGCAGCGAAGCGAGCCCCGTGCGCTCCAGCACGTCCGGCAACGACGCGTCCCAGTTGCTCGCCGCCACCACGCGCAGTCCGCGGGAGCGCAGCTTCCCCAGTGCCGCAGCGGCGTCGTCGAACGCATCGAAGTGGAGCGATGCCAGCAGCGCCTCGCGCACCAGGCGGAGCTCCACGTCCTCGATCCCGAGTGCTGTGCGCAGTACCCCCGCGCAGCGGTCGCGCAGAGCGTCGAGGGAGTCCGGATCCCTGCCCTCGAGGTGGTGATCGAGGTAGTAGCGGATCTCGGCCGCGAAACCCGCCGTGGCCTGCTCCTCGCTCACCTCCACTCCGGCGCGCTCGCGCAGCTGTACGCGCAGGCGCGGGCCGGGCGGCTGCATGCGCACGAGGGTGCCGAGCGCGTCGATCGTGACGGCGCGAATCACGTGACGAGCTGCCAGGTGGCGAACAGGCCGGTGGCACACACGAGCAGCGCCGCGGACGAGGCAAGCACGAGCGCGGTGGACACGCGCCGTCCGTGCAGCACCAGCGCCAGCCACATCGGGATCGGAAACACCACGGCCAGCAGGCGCCCGAACGACATCAGCGGCTGCCACTCCACCGGGGCGGAGATGGCCGCCACGAGCGACGCCGCCGTGTAGATGCCGTACGCGGGCGGCAGCCGCCGGAACACGCCCACGAGCGCCACCACCGCGAGCGCAAGCAGCACCAGGTAGATCGCGTTTTCCGCAGCCACCACACGGTCCACCGGCGCGGAGCCGAACAGCTGCCCCACTCCCCTCACGCCGGCCACGGCCGCGTCCCAGGCGCCGCCCGTCGGGCCCTTGAACACGTGGCCCCAGCCGCGCTCCACCTCGAACCAGCCGAGCGGCCGCAGCCCGGCTCCCGCGAGGCCGGCACTGAACGCCACCGCCCCGAGCGGCGCCACGGCCAGCCAGCGCAGCCGCCCGGCCCGCCACGCCATCCACGCGAGCGGAAGGAGCAGCAGCATGCCGGTTGGGCGCGTGGCCGTGGCGCCCGCGCAGAGCACCGCCGCCAGCGCGAAGCGCCGTGTGCGAGCGGCGTAGAACACGCCCACGCTGAGGGCGAGGAACAGGCTCTCCGAGTAGGGCGCGCTGAAGAAGAAGGACGCGGGCCACAGCGCCACCAGGGCGAGCACGGGGCGCGAGTAGCGCTCGCCGAGCTCTAGCTCCACGAGCTTGTGGAGCAGAACCAGCGCGACCACGAAGGCCGCCGCCGACACCGCGTAGGCCGCGAGCAGCAGCGCGGCCGGCGACCGCACTCCACCCGCGGCGACGCGAACGCTGATCGGGTAGAGCGGAAAGAACGCGGCCAGTCCCGAGCCGCCGTCGTAGCCGGACTGGGCGATCGACAGGTACCAGACTCCGTCCCAGCGGGCCAGCGAGCCGAGCGCGCGTCCGAGGGCGCCGGTGAGGGTGGGCACGTCGTGCATACGCTCCTGCGCCCCGAACACCGGCAGGACGTAGACCGCCAGCACCGCCGAGCCCCACACGAGCGCGCGAGAGAGCGAGAACACGACGAGCGCCTCCCGCAGCGCGGGCGAGACGGTGAGCGCGCGGCTCCGGGTGCGAGCGGAGATAGCCTGCTGCGACATGTCCGCCCCCGATCTTTACATCGCCGGGTCGTTCTGGAACGAGCACAACAACGAGATCACCGCCGTGGCCACGGTGATCCTCGCGCTGGGGCTCGCCTGGGTGGCCGACCGCGCGCTCAGCAACCGCGCCGCCAAGCTCGCCACCACCGTCACCGGCCGGCAGCTCTCCGCCACCGCGGACACGCGGCTGCGGCTCGTGCGACGGCTCGTCACGTTCACGATCATCGTGCTGGGCGTGGCGCTCGCGCTGGCGCAGTTCGCGGCGGTCAAGCGCGTGGCCACAGGGGTGCTCGCATCCTCGGCAGTACTCGGCCTGGTGGTGGGCTTCGCGGCGCGCCAGACGCTGGCCAACATCGTGGCCGGCATCCTGCTCGCGATCACCCAGCCAATTCGCGTCGGCGACCTCGTGACCTTCCAGGGCGAGACCGGAACGGTGGAGGACGTGCGCCTCACCTACACGTACGTGCGGGCGGGCGACGGCAAGCGCGTGATCATCCCCAACGAGCAGCTCGCCTCGAGCACGATCGTGAACCACACGATCGTCGACCCTCGCGTGCGCGTGGAGGTGACGCTGTGGATTCCGGTGGACGCGGATCCGGTGCGCGCGCTTGCGGCGCTCGCCGAGGAGCCCGACGCGGACGTGGCGGTAGCGGACATGGAGATCGAGGGCATCAAGCTCATCGTGCGGCATCTGGGCGCCGACCGCCGCTGACAGTGCGGGAGCGGCTGCAGGACTTCGCGTCAGATGCATCGAACGACTCCAGCAAGCCTCTATCCTGGGCACTTGAATCCCCGGCGGCAGGCGGCTCTGCGCCGCCGGTGAGCAGCCTTCTCCGATGACCCACCGTCAACGACAGGCGAGGCGGCGCCGCCACAAGGCCCGCCCTAGGAACTGGTTGCTCCTCGGCCTCGCCGTGGTGATGTCGGTAGCGATCATCGGCGGCCTGTCCGTGGTCGGCTACGTCCTCGCCATTGCCAGTTCGGCGCCCGAGCATCGACGAGCTCAAGCCGATCGACAAGGGCTCTACGACCAAGATCTACGCGTCCGACGGCCACCTGCTCGGCTACGTGCAGTCGAACCAGATCCGCACGCCGATCGTCTGGCGCGAGATGCCGGACGTGCTGCGCAACGCCACGGTGGCGATCGAGGACCAGCGCTTCTACCACCACGGCGGCGTGGACTACGAGTCGATCGTGCGAGCCGCTCTCCGGGACGTCACCTCGGGCAAGAAGCTCCAGGGCGGCTCGACGATCACCCAGCAGCTTGTCCGCAACCTCTACATCCGCACGCCCAAGCGCGACCTCAAGCGCAAGATCCGCGAGGCCAAGATGGCCTCCGAGCTGGAGAAGAAGCACTCCAAGCAGTGGGTGCTCAAGCAGTACCTCAACGACGTGCCGTACGGCACGGTCGCCGGCCGCAGCGCCGATTGGCGTGGAGGCGGCGTCGGAGATCTACTTCTCGAAGCACGCGAGCGATCTGACGCTCGATGAGGCCGCGCTGCTCGCGGGCCTGCCGCAGGCGCCCTCCGACTACAGCCCGTTCCAGAACCCCGGCGCGGCGCTCGGGCGCCGCAATCAGGTGCTGCTCAGAGATGTTCCAGAACCACTACATCACGCGCGCGCAGCTGCAGCAGGCGCAGAAGCGGCCGCTCGGCCTCAACCCCGGCAACCGCTACATGAAGCGCCACGAGCCGTACTTCTTCGACTACGTGCAGGACGAGCTGATCCAGAAGTACGGCGCCAACGTGATCCGCCAGGGCGGGCTGCGCGTGTACACCACGATCGAGCCCAAGCTGCAGGAGGCGGCGCGCAACGCGATCGCCGGGCAGCTCAACCTGCCCACCGATCCGAGCTCGGCGGTGGTGACGATCGATCCCTCCAACGGCCACATCCTTGCGATGGCCTCGAGCGGCACCTACAAGGGCAGCCAGTTCAACCTCGCCTCCCAGGGTCACCGCCAGCCCGGCTCGTCGTTCAAGACGTTCGTGCTCACCACCGCGATCAAGGAGGGCGTGAACCCGAACTCGACGATGTACGTGTCGAAGCCGCTGAACATCAACGACCCCAAGTACGGGCCCTGGCAGGTCAAGACCTACGGCAACGACTACCTAGCGGCGCGTGAACCTCGTCCAGGCCACGCTGCACTCGGACAACACGGTGTACGCGCAGCTCGACCTCGACGTTGGACCGGACAAGGTGGCCGAAACCGCCAAGGTCGATGGGCATCACCACGCACCTCGACGGCTACCCGGCCGAGGGCCTCGGCGGTCTGCGGCTCGGCGTCTCGCCGCTCGAGATGTCGGACGCCTACGCCACGCTCGCCTCGGGCGGCGTGCACCACAAGCCGGTGGGCGATCACCAAGGTCGTCTTCCCCGACGGCAAGTCGGACAACCTCGGCCGCAACCCGGGCGACCGCGTGCTCACCGACGGCCAGGCCTACGAGGTCACGAAGATCCTCCATGAGAACGTGCTCGGCGGCACCGGCACGCACGCGAACATCGGCTGCCCGGCGGCGGGCAAGACGGGCACCACGGACAACTTCAACGACGCCTGGTTCGTGGGCTACACGCCCAAGCTCTCAACCGCCGTGTGGGTGGGCTACCCCAACGCGCTGATCCAGATGACGAGCGTGCACGGCATCTCGGTGCAGGGCGGCAGCTTCCCGGCGCAGATCTGGCACGACTACATGTCGATCGCGCACGGCAGCTTCTGCGGCGACTTCGCGCAGCCCACCACGCCTGTGGTGTGGGCGCCGTTCTACGGCCACTACGCCACCACGGGCGCGCCCGGTCCCGACGTGACCACGCCCACCAAGCCGAACGACAGCACGGGCGGCACCGCCCCGGGCAGCTACAAGGGCTACGACCCGCGCCTGTACGCCTCGCCGCCGCAGGGCGCTCGCCGAAGACCCAGACGCCGCCCTCGTCGCCATCGCCACCCGGCAATCAAAGCCCTGGCGGCGGTGGAAACGGCAATGGCAACAGCGGCGGCGGCTCGCCCGCAGACCCAACCGGCTAGCCGGCGCCGCGGCCCGCCTGGCCCGCGGCGGTCGCGCTCGCCCTGCTGTGCGTGCTCTACGTGCTGATGGCCGCGCTCCCGCGGCGCGCGGGCTCGCGTGCTCGTGCTCGGCACGGCCGGCGGGTCGCCTGGCTGGCTGCTCGGTCCGCTGCGCTTCGCGGGCGTGGCGGGCGCGCGGGGCACGCTCGCCGGGCCGCTCTTCTACGCGGGGCTGTGGCTCGCGCTGCTCCTGTACGTGGCGGTGCTCGCTGCGCGTGCGGGACCTGCCCGCTCGCGCGGTGCTCTGGACGATCGCCGGCCTCCACGTGCTGTTCCTGCTCGCGCCGCCGCTGCTGTCGCAGGACGTGTTCTCCTACATCGCGTACGCGCGGCTCGGCGTGAAGCACTCGCTCAACCCGTACACGCACGCTCCCGCTCGACATCCCCGGCGACCCCGTGTTCGGCTACGCCGGGCTCCAAGGACGCGGTGTCGGTGTACGGGCCCGCTGTTCACGCTGCTCACCTACCCGCTCGCCCCGCTCGGCGTCGGCGGAGCGTTCTGGGCGCTGAAGGCAGTGGCGGCCGCGTGCTCGCTCGGCATCGTCGGGCTCGTGTGGAAGGGCGCGCGGCTGCTCGGGCGCGATCCGGTGTTGCCGGCGGCGCTGGTTGGACTCAACCCTCTGGTGTTGGTGCACGTGGTTGGCGGAGCGCACAACGAGGCGCTGGTGGTGCTGCTCACCGTTGCTGGGGTGGTGGTCGGTCTCGGGTCTCGGGTGTCGGGTGTGGGGACTGCCTTGGCCTCCGTCGGGGCCGGCATCAAGGCGTCCGCTGGGCTCGTTGTGCCGTTCCTGATCGCAGGCGATCGGGAGCGTTGGCGGCGCTGCCTCGTTGCAGCTGCTGCTCACGTTTCTGGCCGTCGCTGTGATCGGGCTCGCCGTGTTCGGTACGCATGCTCTTGATGCGCTCAGCTTCCTCAACTCGAATCAGGCGCGCAGCTCGCGCTGGAGCTTTCCCTACAAGACGGCGCAGTTGCTCGGGGCGGTGCTCCCGGGCGACCGGCTCGACTACCGCACGGCCGCGCGGGTGCTCTACGGGCTCGCGTTCGGCTGTGTGTTCCTGTGGCTGCTGTGGCGCACCTGGCGCGGCGCGGATCCGGTGCGAGCCGCCGGCTGGGCCACGTTCGCCATCCTCGTCGCGTCGGCCTGGCTCGTGCCGTGGTACGTGCTCTGGCTGCTGCCGCTCGCGGCGCTCGCCGCCGACCGCCGTCTGATGGTGGCCAGCGTGGCCCTGTCGGCCTGGATGCTCGTGATCGCGGTACCGCTCTAGTGGTCGCGACCGAGAGTTCGGTCGCGGCTCGGCGAGCGAGAATCGAGGCTGACAAGGACGCAGGGCGCAGTCAATGCGCGAGCATTGACGAGCCCGAGGACGACGTCAGGTGAAGATTCGCAGCCGCCGAACGCGAATGAACTCGAGGGAGCGACCACGGTAATGGGCGAACTGAGCCTGATCGCCTCGATCGAGCGCGCCCTCACCGCGCGCGGCGGGCGTCTGCTGCGGGGACCCGGGAGACGACGCCGCCGTGGTGCGCGCCGACGGCGCCGTGGCCGTCACCTCGGTGGACGCGATGGTGGAGGGCGTGCACTTCAAGCTCGACACGCACTCGCCGGCCGACGTGGGCCACAAGGCCCTGGCCGCCGCGCTGTCTGACTTGGCCGCGATGGGCGCGCGACCGGGCGAGGCCTATGTAGCGCTCGGGCTGCCCCGCGGCTTCGGCGAGGAGCGGGCGCTCGAGCTCGTCCACGCGATGGAGGCGCTGGCCGAGCGCACCGGCACCGCAATTGCCGGAGGCGATGTGGTGAATGCACCGCAGCTCCAGCTCTCGGTGACCGTCACGGGCTGGGCCGACTCGGAAGAGGCGCTGACCTACCGCGACGGCGTGCGGCCCGGACACAGCGTCGGCGTGACTGGCGAGCTGGGCGGCTCGGGCGCCGGGCTGCTGCTGCTCGAGCGCGGCGAGCGCAACGGGCCGCTCGTGGAGCGCCACCTTCGTCCCGAGCCACGGCTGGCCGCGGGGCAGGCGCTGGCGGCCGCGGGCGCCAGCGCGATGATCGACGTGAGCGATGGCATCGCCACCGATGCCCGCCACCTTGCCGAGCGCAGCGGCGTGGAGATCGTGATCGACCTCGAGACGGTGCCGCTCGCGCCCGGGCTGGCCGAGGCCGCCGAGTCGCTCGGCCGCGATCCGCTCGAGCTGGCGGCCGCCGCCGGAGAGGACTTCGAGCTGCTGTTCGCCGCGCCGCCGGGCAGCCGCGAGGCGCTCGAACGGGCGGCGGGCCTGCCCGTCAGCTGGATCGGCGAGGCGCGCGAAGGGAGCGGGCTAAGACTGCTGGCCGCGGGCGGGCGGGCGCTTGAAGTCCGAGGCTACGAGCACTCTTGAGAGCCGCCGCAGCTCGCTGAGCCGCGCCCGGCGGCTGAGCATCGCCTCCGCAACGGCGTGCGGATCGATCTCGTACTCGCCGCCCGCGACCCTGCGGACGAGATCAGGATCGATGGTCTGCATGGGCAGCCACTCCTCGGAATCTGGGCTCGTGCTCACGTGTCCAAAACATACGATCGACAGAGGACGCCTGCTGGCGCGAGCCGGCGGACGAAGCCGATGCAGTGCCTCGGTGCCTCCGCTCCCCTTATCGTCAAAAGCTCCCGAGTGGCTCGATAGAACGAGCGTCCACAGGAATCAGCGCCTCAACGCCGACTCCGTGCCGCCGAGCGATCCGGGACCCGCGTAGCCGCCCGGGCCGAACACCGCCGGGCGGTCCGGCTCCTCCACACGGGCGGCCGGGGGGCGCCGCGCGCGCATCACGAGAATCGACACGAGGCATCCGAAGACGCCGGCGAATACGCACGCGAACAGAGCGGCCGCCACTCCCACACTGCCGCCGGTGACGAGCAGGAACAGGTACCAGAGCCCCTCCAGCGGATTGAGCGAGAGACGGCTCATGTAGTAGAGGACGACCACCGCCAGCGGCAGCAGGCCCGACCACCACGAGCGCCACGGGCAGCGGCCCGCGGTGGGGGATGCGCGCCATGGCGGCGATCAGCCACAGGTGCAGGGCCGGCACCAGCATCAGCGCGGCGAACGGGTTGATGAACCACACCGCGAGGGTCACGCAGCTCAGCGTCAGCGCGACGGCGCAGCCGGCGCCCGGCGCCGCGAGGTCGAGCCGCCGCCTGGCACTGCCGAGCAGCCAGCCGGGCACCGAGCCACCACATGGCCGCCACCGCGGCGGCCACCACGGCCATCACCGCCAGTCGCCCCCGTGCAGCGGCCGCAGCTCCGGGCGCCACCGGGCTCTCGGGCGGATCCGCCACGATGCCCACCACCACCATCAGCTTGGACAGGACGAGGCCCGCCACGAGCGCCAGCACGTCCGGCGAGCACCCAGCGGGCGTAGCGGCCCACAGGCTCACGCCGGCGGCGGGCGCGCGCGAAACCGTCGATCGAGGCCACGAGCGCCGGAAGGATCAGCGACAGCCCCACCAGCGCCGACCGCCCAGGCGGGCAGCAGCTTGTTGGCCACAGTCACGTAGGACTTCGGCCCGCGCGCCGGCGCCCTGGGGCTCTGGTCGATCGCGAATACGGTCCGCAGCACAGAGCGCCCGAGCGATCCGAGCTGGTCCGGATCGATCGCGTCGATCCCGCGCTTGTCCCTGGGCGGCGGCAGCTCCCCGCTCGCCGAGAACCGCACCGCGTCCGAGCCCGCGGCCGAGCACCGGCCCCTGCGAGCCCACTCCCACCGGGAACGCGAGCCGGATCATCTGGGCGAAGAAGCCGCTCGAGTGCGGCTCGTGGTCGAGCTCCTCGCTCTCCGAGATCGCCGCTGTGCGCTCGAGGCCCGACCCCGGTGCGCTGCGAGTCGTTCGACCACGGTTGCAGCGGCGGCACGCGCGGCCCGTGCGAGCCCAGGTTGGACATCACGATCACGGCCTCGACCAGCCGCGGTCGGGCACCTTGGCGAGCAGCCGGTGGATGCCGAGTTCGCCGAGCGTCGAGCCGTCCACGGACGCGAGCGTGATCGTCTTGCGCGACGGCGTGCCCTGGAGCACCCGCGCGATCTCGGCCAGCGCGGCGGTGTCGGACGCGCTGCTGGTGGCGTCGGGCACCGAGCCGGCGTCGCGCGCGCGCCACCACCACGATCTGGTGTCGCGATGCCGCCCGCTCGCCTGCCGATCACGTTGTCGAGCGGCGTGCCGTCGCCGTCGCTGAAGTGGTCGATCACCGTGGTGAACCCGTGCGCGGCGAACGCGCGCGCCACCTGCCTGCCCTCGGCGCGGTCGCCGCAGCGCTTCCCGGGCCGCCGGTCCGGCTAGGCAGCGGCGATCTGCTTCGCGCTCGCCGCCGCGGTCCTCCCCTGGAACAGGACGTCCGCGGCCAGCGCCTGCGGCAGCGGCGCAGGACGGTCCTCCAGCGAGAAAGCCGCCACGATCAGGGCCAACAGCGCCGGAAGAAAGGCCGCGCGATACAGCCGCGGCTCGATCACGGTGCGAGCGTCACCACGAATGGAACCTACAATCTCCTGGGGGCGACGTTCGCGGCACCCCCATCAACGCATGTCGCCACAGCCCGCTCGCATCCTCCTCGTAGACGACGAGCAGTCGGTCCAGAAGCTGCTGGCCTATCCCCTTCGCAAGGAGGGCTACGAGGTGGTGCCCGCCCTCGACGGCGAGGAGGCGCTCGAGCGCTGCCGCGGCCAGAGCTTCGACCTGATCGTGCTCGACGTGATGCTGCCGAAGCTCGACGGCTTCGACGTCTGCCGCCAGATCCGCGCGCAGTCGAGCGTCCCGATCATCATGCTCACCGCCAAGGCCGAGGAGTTCGACAAGGTGCTCGGCCTCGAGCTCGGCGCCGACGACTACATCACCAAGCCGTTCTCGATGCGCGAGTTCCGCAGCCGGGTGAAGGCGGTGCTGCGCCGCTCGGACCTGCTGCGCGAGGAGCAGCGCGACGAGGAGCCGCTCGCGGCCGGCGACCTGACGATCGACTTCGCCAAGCGCACCGTCGAGATCCGCGAGCGAGCCCGTGCGGCTCACCTACGTGGAGTTCGAGATCCTCTCGATCCTGGCGCGCAACCCCGGCCGCGTGTTCAGCCGCACGATGATCCTCGACCGCCTCTGGGGCGACTCCTCCTACCGCGACCCGCGCACGATCGACGTCCACATCAGGCACCTGCGCGAGAAGATCGAGACGCGACCCGAAGGATCCGGAGTTCCTCTTCACCGTGCGCGGGGTGGGGTACCACTTCCGAGACCGATGAAGCTGCCGCTGCCACCGGCACGCTCGCTCGGCAACAAGCTGGCGCTGGTGTTCTTCGCGATCATCGCGGTCGCGTTCGCGGTCATCTTCTTCTATCGTCGTCCCGCAGCTCCAGACCAACCTCGAGCACCAGCGCGTGACCGAGCTGCGGCGCGTGGTGCCGGTCATTCACGCCGCACCTTCCAGCGCGTGATGGACGTCGAAGCGTCGAGCCGACCACCTGGACGAGCTGGTGCGCTCCGTGGGCGACAGCTCCGACGCGCGAGGTCACGCTCTTCGGCATCGCGCGCCCGGAGGGCATCCGGCCGGCCTTCGGTCGCGTCCGACCCGCACGGGAGCCCGCAGATCGACGCCGAGTCGCGCGCTCGCCGCCGTGGGCCTACCGCACGCGCCGCATCCAGGCCGGGGTGGAGAGCGTGGGCGGCCGCCGCACCGCCCAGGCCGCGGTGCCGCTCCGGCGCCGGGCCAGCAGCGCGCCCGCTGGATCGCCGTCTACACGCGTGACCTCGGCGATGTTCAGGACACCGGTCCGCTGATCCGCACGCGCGTGCTTGTCGCGGGCGGCATCGCGCTCCTGATCGCCCTGGTGGGCGGCTACCTCGTGGCGCGCGCGATTGCGCGCCGCGTGCGCCGGCTCGAGACGCGCCGCCAAGCAGGTGGCGGCGGGCAACTTCATCGAGCCGCTGCCCGAGGACTCAGAGGACGAGCTGGGCCAGCTCACGCGCACGTTCAACGAGATGCAGGAGCAGCTCGCGCGTGTGGACAGCGCGCGAAGCGAATTCATCGCCAACGCCTCGCACGAGCTGCGCACGCCGATCTTCTCGCTCGGCGGCTTCGTCGAGCTGCTCCGAGGACGAGGACCTCGACGAGGAGACCCGCGCGGAGTTCCTCTGGCTGATGCGCGAGCAGATCGAGCGGCTGCAGAAGCTGGCCGTGTCGCTGCTCGATCTGTCCAGGATCGACGCCGGCTCGCTCGAGCTGAACCCCGAGGACGTAGACCTCTCGGAGCTGGCGCGCGAGGTGGCCGGGGAGTTCACGCCGGCCGTCAACGAGCACCACACGAAGCTCCAGTCTGAGGCTCCCGGCATCGAGGACGTTCGAGGCTATTTGTGACCGGGAACGGGTAGCCCAGATCATGCGTATCCTGCTCGACAACGCGCTGCGTCACACGCCGGAGGAACCCGAGTCACCGTGACGGCCGACCGAATCAACGGAACAGCAGAGCTCACGGTCGCGCGACACGGGCCGCGGTGTGCCCGCGCCGCGGCCGACCGCGTGTTCGAGCGCTTCTTCACCGGCGACGCCGCGCGCGGCTCCGGGCTCGGCCTGGCGATCGCGCGCGAGCTGGCGGATCGCATGAGCGGGAAGATCGAGCTGCGCTCGCGTCCGGGCAAGACCGCCTTCACGCTCGAGCTGCCGGCCGTCGGACCGAGAACGGCTCGGCGTGAGGCGGCGCCGCAGCTGCTGGCCATGCGCCCTCGCGGCGCTCGCCGCCGCGGGCTGCGGCGGCGGTGGCGGCAGCAGCAGCCAGCCGGCGGCCGGCACCGGCCCTGTAACCGTCCAGAACAACAAGGTCCAGGTGGTCGGCGGCAGCGGCGGCGGCGAGCCCGCGCGGGCTTCAACCCGGCGGCGATCTACCGCCAGTACTCGCCCGGCGTGGTCACCGTGATCTCGGTCCTGCCCGGCAGCGGCGACCTCTTCGGAGGCGTGGCAGCGGCGGCCGAGGAGGCGCTCGGCTCCGGCTTCGTGGTGGACGGCTACGGGCGACGTGGCCACGAACGCCCACGTGGTCACCACCGGCGCGGGCGACGAACATCAAGCGCGCCGACGCAGGTCTACGTGGAGTTCCCCGACCACAACCGCGTGCCCGCCAAGATCGTGGGCGACGACCCGAACGCGGACGTCGCGCTGCTGAAGATCTCCCACGGGCGGCCTCAAGCTCACGCCGCTCCCGCTCGGGCCACTCCGCGACCTCATCGTCGGCTCGCCGGTCGCCGCGATCGGCAGCCCGTTCGGCGAGGAGCAGTCGCTGTCGGTCGGCGTGATCTCGGCGCGTCAACCGCAGCATCACCTCGCTCACCTCCTTCGACATCAACAACGCGATCCAGACGGACGCCGCGATCAACCACGGCAACTCCGGCGGCCCGCTGCTCAACGGCAAGGGCCAGGTGATCGGGATCAACTCGCAGATCAAGTCCACGGGCGGCGGCGGCGAGGGCGTGGGCTTCGCGGTGCCGGTCGACACCGTCCGCCGCTCGATCGACCAGCTCAAGCAGCAGCGGCAAGGTCCAGCTACTCGTACATCGGGGTCAGCTCGGTGCACGCTCTACCCGCAGCTCGCCGAGCGCCTTGGCATCGCCGCGAAGCACCGGCGCGCTCGTGGCGCAAGGTCCAGCCCGGCAGCCCCGCTGAGAAGGCCGGCCTGAAGCCGGGCACGAGCACGATCACGTTCGAGGGCGACGCCCAGATTCCCAAGGGCGGAGACGCGATCGTGGCCGTCGACGGCAAGCCCGTGCATCGGGTCCACCGACCTGGGCAACCTGGTGAGCGCGCGCGACCCGGGCACGAAGGTTCAGCTCTCGCGTCGTGAACGGCCAATCGCGCCGCACCGTCACGGTCACGCTGGCACCACGCCCCGCCAGCGCACAGTCCTTGAACGGCGGCGCCGCGCCGGCCCTGCGCGGCTGGTGCGCGAGCTGGCGCTCGCCCTGCGCGAGCGCGTCCGGCCGATGCTCGGGTCGCACGCCGCGCGCGCGCACGAGGCCGAGCTGGCCGAGGGCGGCGACGTGACCTTCGCGATCGACGCCGAGGCCGAGGAGCTGCTCGCGTCCTTCCTGGCGCGAGCGCGCGCCGCAGCGTGGCGTTCTACTCCGAGGACCGCGGCCTCGTGCTGCCCGGCGGCGGCGACGCCGACACGGTGCTCGTGGTCGACCCGATCGACGGCACCCGGCCGGCGCTCGCGGGCTTCGAGTCCTGCTGCGTGTCCGTGGCCGCCGCGCCGCTGCGCGAGGGCGTGACGATGGGCGAGGTGAGCGTGGGCTGCGTCGTGGAGATCCCGTCCGGCACCGTCTTCCTCGCCGAGCGCGGGCACGGACTCGCTGGAGGGCCCGCCCGTGCGGCTGTCCCGCAACGAGGACATCGAGCGCATGTTCTGGGTCTACGGCTTCCGCGGGCGCCCGCTGCGGATCTACGCGGAGCTGCTCGGCCCGATCGATCGACGGCCGCCTCCGTGGGCGGCGGCTCCTTCGAGCTCGGCTCCGCCACCTACGACATGACGCGCGTGCTCACCGGCCAGCTCGACGCGTACGTCGAGCCCGGCCCGCGAATAATCGAGGAGCTCCCGGAGACGCGGGCCGAGTTCGAGCGCGTGGGCGGCGGCGCGGTGCTCAACAACTCGCCCTACGACCTCGCCGCGGCCGCGCTCTGTCTCGAGGAGGGCGGCGCGATAGTCACCGACGCCGCGGGCCGCTCGCTGGCCGACCGGCCACTGCTCGGCGCCGGGGCGGAGCACCAGATGTCGGTGATCGCGAGCGCGAACCCACGCCTCCACGCAGCTGCTCGTCGAGGAGGTAGACGCCGGTATGGAGCGCGTTGCGTTTAGCCTTGCGGGCGCACAGGAAACGGAGAGTCGATGACCCAGGTCGAGAGCAGCACCCGGAGCGTGCGCCTGAAGGTGCCCGCGAAGCCGGAATACATAGTCCTCACGCGTCTCGCGCTCTCCGCTGTGTGCCGACTCACGTCGCTCGAGCCGGAGGACGTGGCCGACCTCAAGCTGGCGGTCACCGAAGCCGCCACCGCGTTTGTGCGCGAGGAGTCGGAAGAGCAGCTCAGCTGCGGCTTCGAGCTGGAGGACGACCGCCTCGTGCTCGACATCGGCGGCCCGACGGGCGCAACTGTCTCGCCGAGGAAGAGCAGGAGCTCGGCCAAGCCATCATCCGCGCGACGGTTGACGAGTGCGACTTTCGGGCAGATGGCGTCCGTCTCGTCAAATACCTCAAACAGGACGAACAGTAGGCTCCCGTCCTTGCGGGAGGCCGATAGGCGTCCGTCGATAGGAACGCGACCAAAGGAGTGATGGAGTGCTGCAGCCCGTGGCCGTCGGCCACAAGAGCCTGGCGGATTACACGCACCTTGTAGGCCGTCCGCTCGTGGAGGAGATCCGCGAGCTGGCCGAGGCTCTCCAGGGACTCAAGGTGCTCCATCTCTCCGCCACCGCGTTCGGCGGCGGCGTGTCGGAGATCCTCTACACGCTCGTGCCGCTGATGCGCGACGTCGGCATCGAGGCCGACTGGCAGATCATGATCGGGCGCGAGGAGTTCTACAACGTCACGAAGCTGATGCACAACTCGCTCCAGGGCGTCCGGATCAGATGATCTCGGACGAGGAGTGGATCACCTACGAGCGCTACAACCGCATCAACGCGCTCGAGCTCACCGACGGCTGGGACGTGATCATCGTGCACGACCCGCAGCCCGCCGCCGTCAGGCAGCACGTGCCGGAGAAGGCGCGCAAGTGGGTCTGGCGCTGCCACATCGACCTCTCCACGCCCAACCCGGACACGATCGAGCATCTCGTGCCGCTCGTGCACGACTACGACGACTCGGTGTTCCACCTGAGGGAGTACGTGCCCGCGGCTCTCAACGGCGCCAGCAACCAGAAGATCCACATCTGCCCTCCCGCGATCGACCCGCTGTCGCCGAAGAACATGGCGCTCTCACCGGAGGACGCGGCGTTCGTGTGCGACCAGTTCGGCATCGACGTCGACCGGCCGCTGATCTGCCAGGTGTCGCGCTTCGATCCCTGGAAGGACCCGCATCGGCGTGATCGACGCATACCGCTCCGTCACCGAGGAGATGCCCGAGGTGCAGCTCGCGCTGGTGGGCTCGATGGCCACCGACGACCCGGAGGGCTGGGAGTTCTTCAACTCCACGCTCGAGTACGCGCAGGGCGACGAGGACATCAAGATCCTCAACAACCTCAACAACGTGGGCGCGATCGAGGTGAACGCGTTCCAGTCGCAGGCCGACGTGGTGATCCAGAAGTCCACTCGCGAGGGCTTCGGGCTCACCGTCTCGGAGGCGCTCTGGAAGGCGCGCCCGTTCATCGGCGGCGACGTCGGCGGCATCCCCCTTCAGGTGAAGAACGGCGAGACCGGCTTCCTCGTGTCATCGCCCGAGGAGTGCGCCCAGCGCTCGCTCGAGATCCTCAAGGAGCCCGAGCTCGGCAAGCGTCTCGCGCGCGCGGGCAAGGAACACGTGCGCCAGCACTTCCTGACGCCTAGGCTTCTACGGGACTGGCTACGCATCTTCTCTGACTCGGCATGACGCAAGACGCCCAACTCGTCCTGGTCTCGAACCGCGGTCCCGCAACGTTCGAGCGGGACGAGGAGGGCGAGCTTCGGGTAACGCGCGGCGGCGGCGGGCTCGTCACCGCGCTCACGGGCCTCGTGAACCACCGCGACGCGCTCTGGGTCGCCTCGGCGATGACCGAGGAGGACGTGGAGATGAGCCGCGCGACACGGCGGCAGGGCGTTCGACTGCGAGGTGGACGGCGTCTCATATCGCGTGCGGCTCGTGGAGAGCGACCCTGAGGCGTACGACCGCTTCTACAACGTCGTGGCCAACCCGCTGCTGTGGTTCATCCAGCACTACCTGTGGGACCTCTCCAACGCACCTGACATCCGCGACAACGAGGTGCGAGGCGTTCGAGCGCGGCTACCGGGCCGTGAACGACGACCTGGCGCGCGCGGTGCTCGAGGAGATCGAGGGACAGGACGCCGTGGTGATGCTCCACGACTACCACCTGTACACGGCGCCGCGCACGATCCGGCACTCCAATCCGGACGCGTTCCTCCACCACTTCGTCCACATCCCGTGGACCCAGCCGGACGCCTGGCGCGTGCTCCCGCGCGATATCCGCGAGGAGATCTACGAGGGCGTCCTGTCGAACGACATCCTCGGCTTCCACACGCGCGCCTACAAGCGCAACTTCCTGCTCTGCTGCCGGGAGCTGTTCGATATGGACGTGGACGAGGAGGCCGGCGTGGTGAGCTACGAGGGCCGCGACGTGTGGGTCCGCGCCTACCCGCTGCCGATCTCCGCCGAGAGCTTCGCCCGCACCGCGCGCCGCCCGCAGGTGAAGGAGTACGAGGAGGAGCTGCTGCGCCGCCGGCGCGAGCACATGATCCTGCGCGTGGACCGCGCGGACCTGTCGAAGAACGTGCTGCGCGGCTTCACCGCGTTCGACCTCTTCCTCACCCAGCATCCCGAGTTCCGCGAGAAGGTCACCTTCATCGCCCAGCTGATGCCCTCGCGCCAGGACGTGCCGGAGTACGCCGAGTACCTCGAGAAGATCGAGGCGCTCGTGGCCGTGGTCAACCACCGGCACGGCACCACCGACTGGATGCCGATCGACCTCAAGCTGCGCGACAACATCGACGAGGCCGTGGCCTCCTACAAGCACTACGACCTGCTGATCGTCAACGCGATGTTCGACGGCATGAACCTGGTCGCAAAGGAGGGTCCGCTCGTGAACGAGCGCGCCGGGCGTGTCGCTGCTGTCCGAGAACACTGGCGCGCACGAGGAGCTGGCCGAGTTTGCGCTGTCGGTGAACCCGTTCGACGTGCAGGAGCAGGCGGACGCGATGTACCGCGGCGCTGACGATGTCGCAGGAGGAGCGCGCGTGGCGAGCCGAAGGGCTCAAACGCATCGTCACCTCGCGCAACCCAGGCGACTGGGTGGACGACCAGCTCGCCGACATCGAGGCCAAGCGGCGCGGGGAGACGCCACCGAGCAACGCGCCCACCGGGCGCTTCGCGCAGCGGTGATCCTCACTCTCGTCAGGCACGCCACGCTCGTGCTCGACTACGGCGGGCGGCGGCTCTTGGTGGACCCGATGCTCGGCGACGAGGGATCCGCGCCGCCGATCGAGGACTCTCCCAACCAGCGTCCCAACCCGCTCGTGCCGCTGCCGTTCCCAGGTGACGAGCTGGTGGCGGAGGTCGACGCCGTGCTCGTCACCCATCTCCACGAGGACCACCTGGACGACGAGGCCATGCGCCTGCTCCCGCGCTCGCTCCCGCTCGCCTGCCAGCCGCAGGATGCCGGCGAGCTGCGCGGCGGGGGCTTCGAGGACGTGCGACCGGTGGACGGCACGATCGACCTGCTCGGGATCTCGGTGGCTCGCACCGGCGGGCGGCACGGAACGGGCGCGATCGCGGAGGCGATGGCGCCGGTGTCCGGCTTCGTGCTCAGCGCCCCCGGCGAGCCGATGGTCTACATAGCCGGAGACACGATCTGGTGCGACGAGGTGCGCAGCCGCGCTCTCCACCTACGCACCTGGCGTGGTGGTGGTGAACGCGGGTGGCGCGCGCTTCAACACCGGCGATCCGATCACGATGACGCCAGCCGACGTGGTCGCCGTGGCCGACGCCGCCGCCGGCGCGACGGTGGTGGCGGTGCACATGGACGCCATCAACCACTGCGTCGACACGCGCGCGGCTCTGCGCCAGGCCGCGGGCGACGGCGGCGTGCTCGTGCCCGAGGACGGGGACGCGCTGCACCTCACCACCTAGGCATGCGATGGGCAAGCTGATCTACTCGGCGATCGCGTCGCTCGACGGCTATGTGGCGGACGAGCACGGCGAGTTCGACTGGGCGGCCCCGGGCGAGGAGGTGCATGCCTTCGTCAACGAGCTGGAGCGCCCGGTGGGCACGTACCTCTACGGGCGCCGCATGTACGAGGTGATGATGGCGTGGGAGACGATCGACGATCCGGCTCCGCAGATGCGGGATTTCGCCGAGATCTGGCGGGCGGCCGACAAGATCGTGTACTCGACGACGCTCGAGGATGTGTCGAGCGCTCGGACGCGCATCGAACGGGAATTCGACCCCGAGGCGGTCCGGGAGCTGAAGGCCGCGGCGGAGCGGGACCTCACCGTGGGCGGACCCGGGCTCGCGGGCGAGGCGATCCGGGCCGGGCTGGTGGACGAGTACCAGCTGTTCCTCAACCCGGTGATTGTGGGAGGCGGCACGCGCGCGCTCCCGGATCGGGTGCGCCTGGAGCTCGAGCTGCTGGACGAGCGCCGCTTCGCGAGCGGAGTGACGTACCTCCGGTACGGCGCCGTCCGGTCGTGACCTAGCTGTAGTTCCTCGTTAGGTCGTTCCGGTTAGATCGTTTAGGCGAGCTGCCGGGGGCTTGTGGCTGAGTGAGCCGTGTGGTCTGCGGTAGTTGTAGTGGTTGAGCCAGGCCGGGAGGTTTGAGCGGCGCTCGTCCGAGCTCGTGTAGGCGCGGCCGTAGGCCCATTCGTTTTGGAGTGTCTGGATGAAGCGCTCGGCCTTGCCGTTGGTCCTCGGTCGGTCGGGGCGGGTGCGAAGGTGGCGCAGCCCGAGCGATCGGCAGGCGTCGGCGTGGGCGCGCGAGAGGTAGCAGGAGCCGTTGTCGGTCATGACCCGCTCGATCTGGACGCCGCGGTCGGCGAACCAGGCGGCGGCTCGTGCGAGGAACCCGGCGGCGGTCGCGCCGCGCTCGTCGGCGAGCACCTCGACGTAGGCGATCCTGGTGGCGTCGTCGACGCAGACATGGACGAAGTCCCAGCCGACGACGCCGCGGCCGCTGCCCTTGGCGGTCGTTTGCGTGTCCCGCTGGTGGCCGCCGCGGCCGGTGACGCGGTGGCCGGGGCGGCGGAAGCGGCCGAGCTTCTTGATGTCGACGTGGACGAGCTCGCCCGGACGGTCGCGCTGGTAGCGGTTCGGCGGCTCCGGCGGCTCGAGCCGCGATCGCTTGCCCAGCCCGATCCGCTTCAGCCACCGCGAGACGGTCGCCAACGACATCCCCAGCTTGAGCGCGATCTCGGCTGCGGTCAGCCGCAACCGCCGCAGCGCCTCAATCGCCGCGACCAGCTCCGGCGGCGTGCACCGCGGCCGCCGGTGCGGTGCCGAGGACCGGTCAAGCAGACCCGGCGAACCCTCAGCCCGGAAGCGCGCAACCCACTTCCCCGCCGTACGCTCGCTGACGCCGGCGGCCTCGGCCGCCGCCGCCAGCGACCAACCACGCTCCAACACCCGCTCGACGATCAACGCGCGACTGTTCGGACAGGTCCTCGCGTTAGCGTGCAACTTCATCCGGTGTCCTCCTTGGGACTGGGGGCTTAGACACCACCCAGCCTCCAAGGGGACCCGGATGAACAACCTTGTGAGGAACTACAGCTAGGGGCCGAATTCCGGCGCGGCCGCGGGTGCTGGTGGTGGCGCAGGCGGTTGCGCCGGCGGCGAGGTCGCAGGTCGCGGGATCAGGGGTGGGAGGCGCTTGGTTCGAGCCTCGTGGGGCTTCCGCATGCGGCGGTGATGCCGCGTGTGGACCTCTTTTGATCGCTGCCGTGGCCGGACTGCGGGCAATGAGGGGCTGACCGGCGCAGGCTTCACGACGGGCAACGGTCCTGCGACCGGCGACCTGCGACCTCCGACCTGGCCACAGCCATGCAGTGACGTGGCAAAGAACGCGGCAGCGGCGAGCAGCCCGACCAGCCGCCCCACGTTCTCCCAGCGCACGCGGTCGATGAGACTTGCCATGCTCGCTTAAGGCTCTGGGCCGGGATTACTCGCCCCCCGCCGCATCCCCGCTGCTAAGGTCCGCTGCCTCATGCCGCTCTACGACCTGATGCTGATGCTCGACTCGAACGCCCCGGACGAGCGCCGGGCGGAGATTGCGTCGAACGTCCAGACCGCCATCGAGAGCGGCGGCACGCTGGTGGGCGCCCACGACTGGGGCATGCGCCGCATCGCCTACGAGATCGACCACCGTACGGACGCCGAGTACCGGCTCTACCAGTTCGAGACGCCCGACGGCAACCACGAGCTGCTGGAGCAGCTCGACCACACGCTGAAGATCACCGACGGCGTGCTGCGCTTCCGGATCATCCGGCTCAAGCCGGGCTCTCCCCCGCCGCCCACACCGCGGCAGGCTGGACGGCCGCGCGAGATCGTGCCCGAGTCCGAGGAGACCGCCACCGTGGCGCCTCGCTCGGTGGCCGACGCTCCGCGCGCAGAAGAAGACGAAGTCCCCGCCGAGTAGCGGGCTTCACTAACCTCCTGTAAGCGGCCCGCGTAACCAGCTCCCGGCAGGGATCGCTTTCCATGACCGAACGCCGAAAGCTCTGGATCCTCGTTCTCTGCTGCATCGGGCAGTTCATGGTGATCCTGGACGTGTCCGTGGTGAACGTGGCGCTGCCCTCGATCCGCAGCGGCCTGCACTTCTCCCCCGCCGACCTGCAGTGGGTGGTGAACGCCTACACGCTCACGTTCGCCGGCTTCCTGCTCCTCGGCGGCCGGGCGTGCGACCTGCTGGTACGCCGCAACGTATTCAACTTCGGCATGGCGCTGTTCGCGCTCGCCTCGCTTGTCGGCGGCCTCGCCCAGAGCCAGGAGATGCTCGTGATCGCGCGCGGCATCCAGGGGCTCGGGCGGCGCGGTGGTCGCGCCGGCCACGCTTTCGATCATCACGAGCACCTTCACCGAGGGCGGCGAGCGCAACAAGGCGCTCGGGGCCTGGGGCGCGATGGGCGCCGCCGGCGGCTCCGTGGGCGTCCTGCTCGGCGGGTGCTCACCCAGCTGCTGAGCTGGCGCTGGATCCTGTTCATCAACGTGCCGATCGGCGCCGTCACGGCGCTCGCGGCGATGCGCGTGATCGCCGCGGACCGCCCGGAGTCGCCCGCGCGCAGGAACTTCGACCTCGCGGGCGCCATCACCGGCACGCTCGGGCTGATCGTGATGACCTTCGGCATCGTCAAGACCGAGCAGTACGGCTGGGGGTCCGCGCGCACGCTCATCACGCTCGGCATCGCGGTGCTGCTGCTCGGGCGTCTTCCTCGCGATCGAGTCGCGCTTCGCCAAGGCGCCGCTCATGCCGCTGCACATCTTCAAGTCGCGGCAGCTCAGCGCGGCCAACGTCGTCGTGCTGCTGCTCGGCAGCTCGGCGTTCGCGATGTGGTACTTCGTCTCGCTCTACCTGCAGGAGGTCCACGGCTTCACGCCGATCCAGACCGGGGTCTCCTTCCTACCGCCGGCGATCGCGCTGGCCGCGGCCTCGCAGGTGGCGGGCAAGCGGCTCGCGACGCGTGGGGGCCGGTCGGCTCCTCGTCATGGGCATGGGGCTGATCGCGGTCGGGCTGATCTGGCTCGGGCAGGCGGGCGCCACCGGCAGCTACTGGAGTGAGGTCTTCGTGCCGTTCGTGATCGCACGGCGCCGGCATAGGCACCACGTTCGTGTCGGTCACGGTGGCGGGGATGGCGGGAGTGCAGCCGCGCGAGGTCGGCCTCGCCTCCGGGCTCATCAACACCTCGCGCCAGATCGGCGCGTCGCTCGGCCTCGCGATCCTCGCCACCATCGCCACCACGCGCACCTCGAGCCTGGTCGGGCACACCAGCGTGCACTCGGCCCTCACGAGCGGCTTCGACCGGGCGTTCGTGCTTGCGCGGAATCTTCGCGGGCGTGGGCGCGCTGGCCAGCGCGCTGTTCCTCCCGCTCAGCCGGCCGCCACGGCCCGCCCGCGCCGAGGCCGCGGTCCCCGAATCCGCGAGCACGTGAGCGTCGACTTCCGCCTCAGCGTCCTCGACCAGTCCCCGATCCCGGAGGGCTCCAGCGGCGCTGACGCCCTGCACAACACGCTCGACCTCGCGCGGCTTGCCGACGGGCTCGGCTACCACCGCTACTGGGTGGCGGAGCACCACGGCACCCCCGGCCTGGCGAGCGCGGCGCCGGAGGTGCTGATCGGCCCGATCGCCGCGGCCACGGCGCGCATCCGTGTGGGCAGCGGCGGGATCATGCTGCCGCACTACAGCCCGTTCAAGGTGGCGGAGGCCTTCAGCGCGCTGAGCGGGCTGTATCCGGGGCGGATCGATCTCGGCCTCGGCCGCGCACCCGGCACGGACGGGCTCACGATGTACGCGCTCCAGCGCGACCGCCGCGAGGCCGCGCCGGACGACTTCCCGCAGCAGCTCGTCGGAGCTGCTCGGCTACTTGAACGGCGAGCTCCCCGCCGACCATCCGTTCGCGCGGCTGGCGAGCACGCTGCCCGGCCTGCCCGAGCGACCGGAGCCGTGGCTGCTCGGCTCCTCGCCGCAGAGCGCCGTGTGGGCGGGACAGCTCGGGCTGCCCTACTCGTTCGCGGACTTCATCAACCCGGCCGGCGCCGAGATCGCCACGCTCTACCGGCAGCAGTTCAAGGAGAGCGAGGCGATGCCGTCGCCGGTGGTATCGGCGGCGGTGTGGGCGATCTGCGCCGACACCACCGAGGAGGCCCAGCGCCTCGCCTCGAGCGCGCGCATGAGCTTCCGGCTGCTGCGCCAGGGCAAGCTGATCCCGGTGCCGCCGCCGGACAAGGCGCAGCGCTTCCTCGACCAGCAGGACGGCGGGGAGAGTGGCGCGCCGGTCCCTGGCCGCGACCGCCGGGCCGTGATCGGAGACCCCGACAAGGTGCGCGAGGGCCTGGAGGCCGTGGCCCGCGACTACGGCGCCGAGGAGGTGATGGTCGTGACGATCACCTACGACCACGCCGCCCGCCGGCGCTCCTACGAGCTGATCGCGGAGGCCTTCGGGCTCTCGACCGTCACCGGACACGCCGCTTCCGCAACGGCTCCGTGAACTCCCCGGTAATTCGGTGGAACTCTTTGGGCGCGGCCGCCCAACCCCGCCGAGCCCGGTTGTAGTCTCGACGGACCAGCTTTCAGACAGACCGTCCGGATCAGAGAAGGAGCCGTTTCCATGGCAGCCACGAACATCAACCGGGTCGTCCTCACGGGCAACCTCACCCGCGACCCCGAGCTGCGGAGCACCTCCGGCGGTACGTCGGTGTGCAGCCTGAGGATCGCCTGCAACACGCGCCGCCGCGATGCGAGCGGCGAGTGGGTCGACAAGCCCAACTACTTCGACGTCACCGTGTGGGGCGCGCAGGGCGAGAACTGCGCCAATTACCTCTCGAAGGGGCGCCCCGTGGCGGTCGACGGCCGCCTGGAATGGCGGGAGTAGCAGGACAAGGAAGGCAACAAGCGCCAGGCGATAGATATCATTGCCGATTCTGTCCAGTTCCTGGGCTCCCGGGACGGCGCCGAGAACGGTGGTCGTTTTACGCCGCAGAGCGACGTCCCCGCCGACACCGCCGACTTCCAGCCGGCGCCGTCGGGCGGTAGCTCCGGGGACGACGACATCCCGTTCTAGTCGTTCCAAAGGAGTACTTCACAGGTGGCAAAACAGCGTGGTAGCAGTCGGCAGCAGACGCGCCGGCGCGACGGAAAGAAGGGCCCGGGTTCCGGCGGTCGCCGGAAGCCCTGCGCCTTCTGTCGCGACAAGGTCGACGTCGTCGACTACAAGGACTTCGGCACGCTGCGCCGCGCCATGAGCGAGAAGGGCAAGATCCGCTCCGCCCGCATCACCGGGTCGTGCCGGCGCCATCAGCGCCAGCTCGCCCAAGCGGTCAAGCGCGCGCGCGAGTTGGCTCTCCCCTATGTAGCGGAGCGCTGATGGCTGCAAACCTTCGTCCTCGGTCGGGCGCTATCGCCCTTCGCCCTGCGTCCTCGCAGCTCGGTTTTCGCAATCACGGGGTAATAGCAGATGGCACAGGCGATCTTGCTCCAGGCCGTCGAGACGCTCGGCGATCGCGGCGAAGTTGTCGATGTCTCGCCCGGCTACCTGCGCAACTTCCTGGTCCCGCGCAAGCTGGCCCAGCCCGCCACGCCCGGCGCGATCGCCGAGGCGCAGCGGCGCATGGCGGCGGCGGAGCAGGCGGCCGCAGGAGGCCGCCGACCGCGCGGAGGAGAACGCAGCGCTGCTCACCAAGACCGTGCTCACGATCCCGCAGCCGGCCGGCGAGGACGGCCGGCTGTTCGGGTCGGTCACGGCCCAGGACATCGTCGACGCGATCAAGCAGGCCCGCGGCATCAGGCTGGACCGCCGCAAGGTGCAGCTCGAGCACCCGATCAAGACCACCGGCACCCACATGGTCACGGTCGAGGTGTCCGAGGGCGTCACAGCGGACGTCAAGACGATCGTGACCTCCGAATAAGCCGGTGCCTGCGGACTACGCTGCTGTCCGGGCGTACGCGTCCCTTGTTTCTGTCCCCGACCCATCCGACTATTGACCGGTCGTGGCAATCTCCGTTCAGCCCCCTGAGGCCCAGGGCAAGCTTCCGCCGCAGAACCTCGAGGCCGAGACCTCGGTTCTCGGCGCGATCCTGCTAGCCGAGCAGGCGCTCGACGGCGTCCTGATCGACACCCGGCTGCGCGCCGAGGACTTCTACCGCCCGCGCCACCAGAAGATCTTCGGCGCGATGCGCCGGCTCAAGGAGAAGTCCGACCCGGAGGCGGTCGACGCGGTCACGGTCTGCGACGAGCTGGCGCGCGCGGGCGAGCTCGAAGAGGCCGGCGGCCCCGCGTACATCCACTCGCTGCCGAGCATGGTGCCGGCGGCAGGCAACGTGCGCCACTACGCGCGGATCGTCAAGCAGCACGCGCTGCTGCGCAAGCTGCTCGACGCCGCCCGCACAACCGAGAACGACGTCTACACGCACGCGGGCGACGTCCAGGAGCTGATCGACCGCGTCGAGGGCCGCTTCTACAACGTCGCCCACGAGGAGCGCACTGGCGAGCTGCGCTCGATCGAGGAGGTGCTGCACGACGAGCTCGACAAGCTCGAGCTGGTCTCGCGCAAGGGCATCGCGCTCACCGGCACGCCTTCCGGGCTTCAAGGACCTCGACGACCTCACCGGCGGCTTCCAGCCCGGCAACCTGATCGTGCTGGCGGCGAGGCCGTCGATGGGCAAGTCGCGCGCTCGTCACCAACATCGCCGAGAACGCGGCGATCGAGCACGACCGGCCGGTCGCGCTGTTCTCGCTCGAGATGTCGGAGACGGAGCTCGCGCAGCGCTTCATCGCGTCGCAGGCCAAGCTCAACGGCGACGACCTGCGCAAGGGACGCGTCAAGCCGGACCGCTGGCCGAAGGTCGTGAAGGCCACCGAGAAGCTCGCGCGCCTCGCCGCTCTACGTGGACGACTCGAGCGACATCGGCATCCTCGAGGTGCGCGCCAAGGCACGGCGGCTGCACGCGCGCACGGAGCTCGGCCTGCTGATCGTCGACTACCTCCAGCTGATGCGGCCGGAGGACTCCTCGCAGAGCCGCGTCGAGCAGATCGGCCAGATCAGCCGCGGGCTCAAGATCCTCGCGCGCGAGCTGAACATCCCCGTGATCGCGGTGTCGCAGCTCTCGCGTGCGGTCGAGGCGCGGCCGGACAAGCGCCCGCTGCTCTCGGACCTGCGCGAGTCCGGCCAGATCGAGCAGGACGCCGACCTCGTGATGTTCATCTACCGCGACGAGTACTACAACCGCGACTCCGAGCGGCCCGGCGAGGCCGACGTGATCGTGCGCCAAGCACCGCAACGGCCCCGTGGGCGACGTCGTGCTCACGTTCCTGTCGCGCTATCCGAAGTTCGCCAACCTCTACCGCGAGCACGCCGATCGACGCCCCGCCGGCGGCCGTTGAACGGCGGCGACGGATGAGCGAGCCCGACCGACATCGCCGGCTTCTGCCCGGAGCGCCTCTGCGACGGGAGCGGCTGGCTGCTCGACGAGGAGACCAACGTCGCGCGGCCCTGCCCGTGCCGCGAGCGCCGCATCAACCGCTCGGCCAGCCGGCGGATCGGCACCGGTATCCCGAAGCGCTACCGCGGCGTGTCGTTCGAGCGCCAGCCGGTCGGCGGACATGGACCCGTACGTGCTGCAGCAGCGTCCGCCAGTTCGTCCGCCGGATCGAGAAGAACCTCGACGAGGGCAACGGGTCTGTGGTTCTTCGGCGACGTCGGCACGGGCAAGACGTCGCTCGCGATGCTCGTGTCGAAGGCGGCGCTCGAGGCCGGGCCGCACAGTGGCGATCTACTCGGTCCCGCGGCTGCTGGCGGACATCAAGGAGACCTACGAGGCCGGTGCGCCGACCGCTCGTATGCGGAGCTGTTCCGCCGCCTGTGCGAGGTCGACCTGCTGCACCTCGACGACCTCGGCGCCGAGAAGCGCACCGAGTGGGTGCTGGAGCAGCTCTACTCGATCGTCAACGAGCGCTGGCAGAACGAGCGCTCGATCGTCGTGACCACCAACCTCGGGCTCGACGAGCTGCGCGAGCAGATCGGCTTCGCGCACCGTCTCGCGGCATCGAGGACGTGTGCGGTCCGGCGATCCCGATCATGGGCCGCGACTCGTCGCGTCGCCCAGAGTCGCGTCCGCTCCCTAGACTCAGACTGCGAAATGCCAGGACTTGGTGATAGTCGGCGCCCAGTGGGGCGACGAGGGGAAGGGCAAGGTCACGGACCTGCTCGCCGAGACGGCCGACGTCGTGATCCGCTTCCAGGGCGGCAACAACGCCGGCCACACGATCGTGCGCGGGGACGAGGTCTACAAGTTCCACCTCATCCCGTCGGGGATCCTCTACCCCGGCAAGCTGTGCCTGATCGGCAACGGCGTGGTGGTCGACCCGAAGGTGATCACCTCCGAGCTCGAGGAGCTGCGCCGCCGCGGGGTCGACCGTCGAGCGGCCTGCGCATCTCGGCCAACGCGCACCTGATCATGCCCTACCACCTGCTGCTCGACCACGCGGGCGAGACGCAGGCTCGGCAAGCTCCAGATCGGCACCACGCGCCGCGGCATCGGCCCCTGCTACGCGGACAAGGCCGCCCGCCTCGGCATCCGCGTGCAGGACCTGCTCGACGAGAAGATCCTCAAGCAGAAGATCAACGCGGCGATGGAGCCCAAGCGGCTGTCGCTGCGGCCCTACGCCAAGGACCCCGCGCTCGACCTCCACACGATGACCGAGGAGTACCGCACGCTCGGCCACCGCCTCGAGCCGTTACATCGCGGACACCCAGCGGATCGTGTGGGAGGCCCTCGACAGCGACGGCCTCGTGCTGTTCGAGGGCGCTCAGGGCACGCTGCTCGACATCGACCACGGCACCTATCCGTTCGTCACCTCGTCCAACCCGATCGCGGGCGCGGCGTGCGTGGGCGCGGGCGTGGGCCCGAAGGACATCGACGACGTCGTGGGGCATCGCCAAGGCCTACGTCACGCGCGTGGGCGCCGGGCCGTTCCCCACCGAGCTCGACGACGACATGGGCGACCGCCTGCGCGAGGCCGGCGGCGAGTTCGGCACCACCACCGGTCGCGCGCGGCGCTGCGGCTGGCTCGACCTCGTAGCAGCTGCGCTACGCCGTGCGGCTCAACGGGCTCACCGGCCTCGCGATCACCAAGCTCGACGTGCTCACCGGCATCGACCCGCTGCTCGGTGGCCACCGAGTACACGGGACCTGAGGGCGCGCGCTTCGACGAGTTCCCCTACCACCAGTCGATCCTGCACAAGGTCACCGGCGCTTACACCGAGCTGCCGGGCTGGGACGAGGACATCTCAGGCGTCCGCAGCATGGACGACCTCCCGCAGGCCGCACGCGACTACCTCGCGTTCATCGAGGAGTACCTGGGCGTGCCGGTGGTGCTGATCGGCGTCGGCCCCGGCCGCGACCAGATGATCTGGACCGAGGCCGCCCGTCGCGTGCAGCGCGTAGCGGCCTAGCCGGCACTCCGGGTCGACAGCACGAGCTCCTCGCCGCGGCGCAGCAGCCGCAGCGCCACCGCGAGGGCGCCCATCAGCGCCGTGAACGTGAGCGTGATCTGCACGCTCAGCAGGCCGCGCTCGGACCAGTAGACGTCCTCGAGCTCGAGCAGCAGCGCCGACTCGTCGAGCGTCATGCCCATCCCGGCGCCGAAGCCGAGCGCCAGACGCGAGCGGATGCGCTCGTCGCGTGCGAGGAACGCAGCTGAGCCTGAGGCGAACGCCAGCGAGATGCCGGGGACGAAGTGGTGGATGTGGCGGTCGCCCGACCACGAGGTCGCGCAACGGCCCGATCCGCTGGTGCCGGCGCAGCGCGTGCGCCAGCGCACGCGACGCGACATGAACGACACGAGGAACGAAGCGAACAGGTTGAACATGCGCGCGCTCGAAGCGTGGACACCTCCTGGTAGCCCACGCGCGCCACCGCCATCGTCTCGGCCGCCGCCTCCCCGGCTGCCAGCAACACCGCGTCCGTGCTCCTGCGGCAGCGGAGCGTCGCCGCGCCGCCACACGCGGCCGAACTCGGCTGGCGATTGCCGCGACCGTGGTCACGGCGGCCACCCCCGCGAGCACGCGCGTGCGGTGCTCGGCCCGGCGACGGCTGCGCGCTGCCGCCGGACGGGAAGCCTGGCCCGGCTCACCGCCACCGCTCGAGCAGCTCCGTCGTCCGTCCACCTCGCGCACGGCCTTGGCCGGCACGCCCATCACGAGCGTGCGCGCCGGCCACGTCGCGCGTCACGAGCGCGCCCGCCGCCACGAATGCCTCCTCGCCCACCTCGATGCCCGGCAGCAGAATCGTGCCGGCGCCCACGCGGCAGGCGCGCCGCAGCACGGCGCCGCGCAGCTCGCAGTCGGGCTCGTGCCGTCCCATCGCGTTGTCGTTTGTGGTGGTCACGCAGGGCGCCACGAACACGTCGTCCTCGATCATCGCTGAACGCGGTGATGTAGCACCCGGTCTGGATCTTCACCCGCGCGCCGATCGTCACGTCGTTGTCCACGCTGCTGCCCGCGCCGACGGCCGCCGCCTCGCCGATCGCCGCGCGCTCGCGCACGATGGCGCGATCTCCCACGAACGGCGCCGGTCGCCACGCGGGCGCCGGCCGCGATCACCGCACCGGCGCCGACCGTCGCGCCCTCCCCGAGCTCGAGCGGCGCCGGCCGCGTCCCGCGAGGCGGTCGAGCGCCGGCCGAGCGCGGGCGGCTTGCCGAGCACCGCACCGTCCTGGATGCGCGACCCCGTCGCCGATCACGGTGCCGTCGTGAATCACCACGTTGCCGCCCAGCACCACGCCGTCGGGCAGCCGCACGCCCTCGCCGAGCAGGAGCCCGGGAGCGCGCTCAGACTGCCGCAGCACGCGAGCTCCCCTCGAGCGAGCGCTGCAGCGCCTCCAGCACGCGCACCACGCGCAGGCCGCTCTCGCCGCCCGAGCGCGGCTCGCGCGCCATCGGCGATCCGCTGGAGGAAGTGGCGGCACTCGATGCGCAGCGGCTCTTCGTTCGACACCTGCGGCGACCAGATGTCGCCCGAGCGCATCACGTACTCGCCATAGGACTCGTAGCTTCTGGTCGAAGCCCTTGTCGTAGACCGTGACCTTGCGCTCGATCTCCATGTCGTCGAAGGTGGCCATGCGCTTGGAGCCGACCACCGTGAAGCGCCGCTCCTTGTGCGGGTCGAGCCACGACAGGTGGAGGTGCGCGGCGAGACCGGACGGGAAGCGCAGGTAGCAGAACACCACGTCCTCGATGCCGGGCTGCATGTAGCTCTCGCCGCAACGCCTGGCACTCGCTCGGCTCCTCGCCCTGCGCCAGGTGCAGCAGCACCGACACGTCGTGGGCGCCGAGCGATCCAGAGCGCGTTCTCGTCGGCGCGCAGCTTGCCCAGGTTCAGGCGGTTCGAGTAGAGGTAGTAGATGTCGCCGAGCTCGCCGCTGTCGGCGATCTCCTTGAGCTTCTCCACGCCCGGGTGGTACTCGAGCAGGTGACCGACCATCAGCACGCGGCCCGCCTCGCGCGCGGCGGCCACCACCTGCTCCGCCTCGGCCACCGAATGGGCGAGCGGCTTCTCCACGAAGCAGTGCTTGCCCGCGCCCAGCACGCGGGTGGCGAGCGCGGCGTGCGAGGGCACGTGCGTAGCCACCACCACGGCGTCGAGCTCGGGGTCGCCCAGCAGCTCGTCGAGGTCGCCGGAGCTGCGCGCGTCCGGGAAGGCAGGCGCCCAGCGCTCACGCGCCTCCTGCGACTGGTCGCAGATCCAGCGCAGCTCGGCGCCCGGCAGCCGGTCGAAGTTGCGGGCGAGGTTGGGCCCCCAGTACCCCAGCCCCACCACGCCGATGCGGGTGCTCATCCGGCCGGAGTGTATGCGTCGAGCACGTCGCAAATGCGCTCGGCCGCGCTGCCGCCGCCGTAGAGCTCCGGCCGCTCGCCGGGCGGCCGCTCGCGCTCCAGTGCCGCGAGCGCGGCGTCGCGGTCCAGATCCACGAGCACGTTCCAGCCCTGCTCGACGGTCTCCACCCACTCCGTGGTGTCGCGCAGCGTGACGCATGGAGTCCCGAGCAGGTAGGCCTCCTTCTGCACCCCCCGGAGTCGGTGAGGATCGCGCGAGCGTGCCTCGCCAGCACGAGGAAGTCGAGGTAGCCGAGCGGCGGCGTGAGCTTCGAGCCTGCGGCGCCGCCGCCAGGCGGTCGAGCATGCCGGTCGCCTCGAGCCGCGCACGCGTGCGCGGATGAAGCGGAAAGATCGCCCGTCCCGGGCAGCGCACTCGAGCAGCTCCACGAGCAGCGGAGAGCGCGCGGGATCGTCCACGTTGCCCGCGCGGTGGGCGGTCACGAGCAGGTAGCCGCCCGGCCTCCACGCCATGCTCCTCGAGCGCATGCGAGCGCTCCTCGGCCACCGAGGCGAACGTCAGCGACACGTCCGCCATCACGTCGCCCACCAGCTCGATCGCGGCCGTGGACGCCTCGCGCTCGAGGTTGGCCACCGCCGTGGGAGTCGAGCACAGCAGCAGGTCGCTGGCGTGGTCGGTGAGCACGCGGTTCAGCTCCTCGGGCATCGACCAGTCGCCCGAGCGCATGCCCGGCCTCCACGTGCGCCACGCGCAGATCCCGAGCTGCGCCGCCGCGAGCGCGCCGGCGAGCGTGGAGTTGGTGTCGCCGTAGACCAGCACGAGATCGGGCGCCCCACTCGCCGCAGCACCGGCTCGAGCGCGGCGAGCATCCGCGCGGTCTGCTCGGCGGCGCGTCCCCGAGCCCACTCCCAGCTCCCGATCCGGCGCGGGCACCCCGAGCTCCTCGAAGAAGATCCGCGAGAGCTCGTCGTCGTAGTGCTGGCCCGTGTGTACGAAGCAGCTCCTCGTGGCGCTCGCGAAGGCTGGCGCGAAACCGCTGCTGCCTTCACGAACTGCGGCCGATTACCGCACGATAGTGGCGATTCTCACGATGGCGGAAGTCGTAAACCAGGCTTATGATGGAGGAGCGATGACAGCAGAAGCTCATCGGGGGAGCGTTGGAAGCGGCGGCCGTGGCGGCCGGGGTGGCCCGGCACGTGATCTGGTACCTGAGCTACCAGATGGACGGCACCGCGCCACGACCCGCGCGCCTAGACGGCGCGCGCAGTTCCTGCTCGACATGGTCGCGGAAGGCGGCCGCTGCCGCCGCGTCCGCTCGCCGGGCTCGCCGAACTTCCGCTCCTCGATCGCTGCCCACCGGCTGCACCTCGCGGACGCTCGACGCCACGAACGCCTCGCGCGCCTCCAGCAGATCCTCGCGCGTGCACGAGCGCTCCTCCGCGTCCGTGAGCCGGAACAGCCGGTCGCGCGTGATCGAGGCGAGGATGTGGTCCTCGAGCGGCGGCGTGCAGCAGCTCGCCCGCCGGCGTCACCCAGAAGATCGATGAGGTGGGCAGCTCGAGCACGCGCCCGTGCGGGGTGACGAGCAGGGCATCGTCGAAGCCGCGCTCCTTGGCGATCCGGGTGGCGAGCATGTTGGCGGCGTACGACAGCGACTTGACGCCGTCCAGGATGCGCGTGGGCGAGTAGGTGACGAACGCCAGCCGCGCCCGCTCCGGGTACTCGATGCAGCGGCTCGGTCAGCACGAGGCGGCGGCCGCCGCGCGTGAGCACGAGCCGCATCGCGCCGTCCCAGGACTGTGCCGCCGCGCCGCTCGACCAGCTCGGCCATTTCCGCCTCGAACTCGCCGCGCGGCACCGCGCACGCCCAGGTGCAGGTTGCTTGGCCGAGCGCTCCAGCGGTCGAGGTGGTCCGCCACCGCGAACGGCCCGCCGCCGTAGACGCGCATGGCCTCGAACACGCCGTCGCCGCGCAGGAAGCCGTCGTCGAGGATCGGGATGCTGGTCTCGGCGGCGGGCGCCACCTTGCCGTCGAGACAGGCGAGCTCGGCGGTCGAGGACGCGGCTGCGCCAGGTCCGTGGGAGCCTGGGTCACGCCCTGCAAAGCCGGCCAGGGGCTCCGAGCGGGCTGTGGGCGGGGCCTCGGCCCGCGGGGCGCGGGAGAGCGCTCCAGCGCGGCGAGCGGCGAGCTCGTCCGGCGAGGTCTTCGACCTCGCGAGCGATGCGCGCCACGGCCGCGTTCAGCATCCCCGCGCCGAGCAGGCCCTCAGTGGCGCCGGAGAGGATCCGGCCGAAGAGGCCGCCCCGGCTGCGCACGGTGACCCACGCCCGCAGCTCAACGTGCGAGTCCAGCGGCTCGACGTCGTACTTGACGTCGATCTCGATCGGACCGGTCGCGGTGAGCAGGAGGCGCTGCTCATCCGCGCGGATCACCTCGATGTCGAAGGCGATCTCACGGCCGGCCAGCCTGCCGGTAACACGGGCGCGGCTGCCGGTCGTGAGCCTGCCGCCGTCGATGTGCTCGACCTCGAAGTCGATCGGTGACCAACGCACCGCCGCTTGCGGATCGGTGAGCACGTCGAGGATCTGCTCGGGTCGTGCCTGGACAGTCGTGGATGTTTGCCACGTCGCCATTTGTCGATCTCCGTGCGAGCGTGGGTCCTTTCGAGTCCGCGGGTGTTGTGCTGGGACGTTCGGGGTGTGTCGTCGTTTGGATCAGTCTGACGACGGGCAATACTCCGCTCCAGGCCTGCCAGAGCCATACGGAGAGCCAGCTTTCTGCGTGTGTGGCTAGCCGCACCAGCCAGCCGGCCGCGCGCGGCTACGCGCCAGTGGAGAGCGCCCCGCGGCGGCGTCCTGCAGGGCCCCGATCGCCTCGCGCTCCGAGCGTGCGATTGGATGCAGCGCGATCTTCCCGTCCGTCACGTCGAATGCCCAGACGCCCGGCGAGTCCGCAAGTCCGCGCCCCGGCCGCATCAGCCGCAGTCGCCCGACTGCCAGGATCTTGCCCGGGCGCGACCTCGAGCGGCGCGCTGCAGCGGCACCTCGAGACGCTGACCCTCGTCCTGCAGCGTCTGAAGAACTCGCGCATGCCCTCGTGGCCCCTGTAGAGCCGCCGTCTGCGGCAGCGTGCCACTCAAGCTCCGGGATCGGACGCAGCCGAATCATCCCCTCAAGATCCTCGGCAGCCCAACAGGCGAACAGACGCGACACGACAGCCAGATCGTCGCGAGTCACATCTCTGACCCTACTCCCATGAGGCGCAGGGGCGCAAGAAGCGCAGACCGCGGCGGCTTAATCAGGGCGAGATCGCTCGCGCTCCACCAGCCGTGACTTGTACTCGCTGCGCGCCAGGCTGCCCCAGGGCACCAGCTCCACCCTGGTCTGCACCACCAGAACGCTCCGCAGCCGCTCGCGGATCGCGTCAGCCAGCGCCGGCGTACCGCCCGCCCCGCGCGCCAGCTCCACGCTCACCGGCAGCGGCGGCTCCTGCTTCACGCCCGGCGCGCGGGGCCTCACGAGGATGTGCCCGCTCACGTCGGGTCCGAAGGCGCTCACCACCTCGCGGATGGCCGAGGGAAACACGTTCACGCCGCGAACGATCAGCATGTCGTCGGTGCGCCCGATGCAGCGCACGCGCGGCCCGGTGCGGCCGCAGCCGCACGGGCTCATCCGCACCTTCACATGGTCGCGCGTGCGGAAGCGCAGGTGAGGCGCCGCTCGGTGCTGCAGGTGGGTGAGGACGAGCTCGCCGGTGGCGCCGTCGTCCATGTCAATGTCAGCGCCCGTCGCGGGGTCGACCAGCTCAGCGTGGACCAAGCCGCGCGCGCCCAGGTGCATGCCGTCCTGCTGTTCGCACTCGCCCCAGAGCGACACGCCGATGTCGCCGATCCCCATCGCCTCGGTCACCTTCGCGCCCCAGCCCTGCTCGAGCTGGGCGCGGAACGCCGGCTCGCCGCCCCCCGGCTCGCCGGCCACCAGCACGCGCTCCACGCTCGAGCCACGAAGGTCGAGGTCCCGCTCCACCGCCCACTCGATCAGGTAAGCGGCGTAGGACGGCGTGAGCACTGCCGCCTCCGGCTTCAGCAGCTCCACCGCTGCCATCAGGCGCTCGCTGTTGCCGGTACCCACAGGTATGTGGGACAGACCCAGGCGGTCGAAGGAGGCGAGCGCCGCGCCGGCCACGAACGGACCCGCGTTGTAGCTCGAGACGATGCGCTGGCCGGCCTTCACACCCGACGCCGCGTAACTGCGGGCCGAACCGGCGATCCAGTTGTCGAGATCGCTTGCGGTGAGCGGGATGAAGCTCGGGCTACCCGTGGTGCCACTCGTGGAGTAGATGCGAACGATCTCATCGCGGGCGGCACATAGATGGGCGCCGATCGGATTGTCCGGCGTGCAGGTGGCCCTGATCTCGTCCTTCTCGGTGAGCGGGAGCCGCGCGATCTCGGCTAGCCCTCCCGCCGCCTCGGGCGACGCGACCCCCGCGGACGTGAGCTTGCCCCGATAGAAGGCCGAGCGCTCGAACAGGTAGGCGAGCTGAGTCCGGTAGTGAGCGTCGTCGAGGGCAAGCTGCTCCTCCCACGGCAGCCGCTCCTCAACGGACATCATTCCGGCTTGTATTCGACCGCTTCCTCAGCCGCCCCGGCCATTTGAAAGCCGATCGGCCGCTCCTGCTCCTCGGCGAGATGGGCGAGCAGGCCGGCCGTGCGCGCGAGGATCGGAACGGCCTTTACAGCGGACGCGGGGAAGCCAAGGTCGAGCATCACCGCGGCGATCGGCATCGACACGTTCATCACGAGCGGCCGCCCCCACACCTCGGCGGCGGCGTCCCCGAACGCACGAGCGAGCGCCACGTGCGCGGCGCTCACTCCCCGCTCGTCCGCAAGCTCGAGGATCCGCTCTGCCCGCGGATCCACCGGCTTGTGCACCGGATGGCCGAAGCCGGGTAACCGCTCGCCCGCCGAATGAACCAGGCGAGCCATCTCGCCGGCCACGGCAGCCGGCTCGCCCCCCTTGGCCCGAGCCTCCTCGAGCAGGCGGGCACACACCTCAGCGGTCCCGAGGATCACCGGCCCACAGCCAAGGATCCCGGCCGCCACGGCGCCCTGGAGCGACCCTGGATCGGCCGCCAGCGTCATCCTGGCCGCCACATTGGTGGGTATCATCCCGTGCTCGGCGATGGCCACAAGCAGCAGATCCAGGAAGTACCGCTGCTCCTCCGTGGGCTCCTCGCCGGTAAGCAGCAGATGGAAGTACTCAGTGAAGCTGAGCGGCCCCATGAGCTCCGAGGTCAGGTCGCGCCCCCGTACCTCAACCCGATCCGGATACGCCTGACTAATGCGAGTCACTGCCATGCGAGCCACGCGAAAGTGGGCCGTGCAGGAATCGAACCTGCAACCTTGGGATTAAGAGTCCCCTGCTCTGCCAATTGAGCTAACGGCCCGTGTGGAATCCGGCCCGGGGGACGTCGGGCCGACGCGTAATTGTAGGCGCGGAAACCGGGGTCGGCTAGGCCGCGCCGCCCTGCTTCACGGACGGACAGCGCCTCGTCGCGCGTGGCGTGGATCGGGAAGACCCGGTCGAGGCCCGTGATCTCGAAGATCTTCACGATGTTCTGGTCGCTGCAGACGAGCGCGAGCGTGCCGCCGGCCGGCCGCAGACGCTTGACGCCGCCCACCAGCACACCGAGGGTGGTGGAGTCGATGAAAGTCGCCTTCGACAGGTCGACGATCACCTGCTTCTTGCCGTCCTCGATCACCTGAACCATCCGCTCCTTGAACTCAGGCGCGGTGTAGAGGTCGATCTCCCCGCCGAGCTCGATGACGTGGGTATCAGCGTCGATCTGTTCGTCGTTGATCTGGAAGTTCACCTGACTCCTCGTGGTCTGTTCCTGTTTCCGTCCGTGTTTCGCCAGGGCACGTCGCGGGCTCAGCCGCCGCTGCCGCTCCCCCCGTCTACCGGTCTGCGAGGTCGTCGGCCGCCTGCGCTTGCTCCAATAGCTTCTTGACGCTACCACGCTGGCCCTTGGGAGCGAGGTCCAACGCCTTCTCCGCCGCGAGATTCTGCGTGCGCGTGTCGCCCGCAAGGGTGGCGTACCGCACGAGCTGTACGTACGCAGCCGACGAGCTCTGCCCTCGCGCGGCCACTATCTGGGCCGCCTTCTCGGCGTTGGATGGCTGGTTGAGCCCGAACTCCCCATAGGCCTGGAGCATGAAGCTCGCCAGCGTGATGTCGGGCTTGTCGGGTTGGTGGCGAGGTAGCGCTTCCAGGCGCCGGAGGCCGCCTGCAGGTCCTTCTTTGCCGTCGGCCGTTGAAGCTGCCCGTGTTGGGGTCCTCGTTGGGCCCGGGCGAGCTGGTAGTTGCTCGCGGATCATCTGCGTGAGCGCCGCCCTGGTCCTGCGGGTTGACCGCAAGCGCTGCTGCGCCGTGTCGATCTGCTTCTGGAGCGCCGAGTCTGCCGTTGCTCGACCCGCCGCCGCCCTTGAATGCGTCGAGCAGCCCGCCGCTGGCGCCGCCGATGCCGAAGCACGACGCGCCCGCCGCCCATCACCACCGCGAGACCGATGTAGGTCCCCTGCACCACACGACGACGTTTGCCTTTGAGGTCGAAGAGCATCTCTTGGCTTAGCCCTCGGCCGAAACAATCCGGTCGGACGCCTCGCTCGGAGGGCCTGCCGAAGGCAACCGCGAGAAGGATACTCAGCTCATACAAGCACGATCATGGGCACCATCTCGATGAGCATGCTCACCGGGTCGACGCCTGGCAGGAGCATCGCCAGCACCGCGATCACCACGATCGCGTAGCGGCGGTTCTTGCGCAGCTGGCGGGGCGTCACGATCCCGAGGCGGTTGAGCCCCAGGATGCCGACGGGTATCTGGAAGAAGATGCCGCACGCGATCAGCGTCATCGCTCACGAAGCTGTAGTAGTCGCGCGCGCGGATCTCGACGCGGAACTGGTCGGTGTTGAAGTGCAGCAGGAACTTGAGCGCCGCGGGAAGCACGACGTAGTAGCCGAACACGACGCCGGCGATGAACAGGAACGGCACCATCAGCAGGAGCGGCAGCGCCACGCGCCGCTCGCCCGGCGTGAACGCGGGCAGGATGAAGGCGTAGAGCTGGTAGAGCACGATCGGCAGCGAGATCAGGATCGCGGCATACGCCGAGAGCGTGAAGGTGGTGGTGAACGGCTCGGCCACCCCCAGCGTGATCGGCTTGCGCCCGTCGAGCGGGTCGTTGACGATCCGCAGGATCAGGTGGTTCTGCCAGAAGCAGAGCCCCAGCGGCCACGCCGAACGTGACGAGCGACAGGATGATGCGCGTGCGCAGCTCGTCGAGGTGGTCTACGAGCGAAAGCCGGTCCTCGTGCCCTACCGGCCTGATCTTTCGAGGACGGGCCATCGCGCACGTGCCCGCTCAGCGCGTCAGCCGCGCGGCTCGCCGCTGTGCGCCGTCTCTGGCTCGGCGGCCTGCCCGGCCTCGGGCGGAGGCGGAGGAGCGGGCGCCGCGGCCGGCGTGGGCGGAGGTTGCTGGACCTCGGCCGCCTGCTCAGGCGGAGCGGTGGCCTGCCCGGTGGTCTGACGGTGTTCGACGCGCTCAGCTGCTGCTTGTCATCGTCGTCGTCCTTGCCCGTGACCGAGTCCTTGAACTCCCGCATTCCCCTTGCCCAGCCCCTTGCCGAGCTCAGGTAGGCGCTTGGGCCCGAAGATCACGAGCACGATTACCAGCAGGATGATGATCTCGAGGGGGCCGATATTCGGCATTCAATCCTCCCGTCAGCGGGCTGGATCTCCCATGGTAGCGGCGCAGATCGCCTCGCGCGCCGAGTTCTAATCTCGGGACTGCTCGCGCTCGAAGTTGAGGTAGAAGCGGCTCGCGGTGGGCTCCGTCTGGCCCTGGTACTTGTTGCCGCGCGAGCCGTAGGGGTGCTCCACGGGCCCGTCCATGCGCATGAAGGAGATCTGCCCGATCGGCATCCCGTAGTAGATCGTGATCGGCAGGTTGGCGACGTTGGAGAGCTCGAGCGTGAGGTTGCCGGAGAAGCCGCTGTCGACGAAGCCCGCCGTGGAGTGGATCAGAAGGCCGAGCCGGCCGAGCGAGCTCTTGCCCTCGAGGCGGGCCACCAGGTCGTCCGGGAGCGAGACCCGCTCGAGCGTCTGACCGAGCACGAATTCGCCCGGATGCAGGATGAATGGACGGTCCTCAGGGACCTCGACGGCCTCCGTCAGATCGTCCATCGGCTCGCGCACATCGATGTACGGATGGCGGGAGTTGTGGAAGACGCGGAAGCGGCGATCGACGCGCAGATCGACGCTGGACGGCTGGATCATCCCGGGGTCGAACGGGTCGATCACGATCCGCCCGACTTCGATCTCCGAGCGGATGGTGCGGTCGCTGAGTACCACGCGAGCGGCGATTGTAACCGCGCAAGTTCCCGGCAGGGCTCAAGTTCCTCGTTTTTGGACCGATACCCGGCGTACAGGAACCGGAATGATGAGCTTCCAGGACAACAGCGAGAACGTGAAGCGGATCGTGCTTCCCAGTGGCAAGACCATCGAGGTCGTGTCGTTCGAGGACGTCACGGAGCAGCTTGCGGCGGTCGAGCCGACCGCAGAGACCACCCCGGCTCCCGCTGATGGCCTGCACGTCTGCACCGAGTGCGACAGCCGGCTCGTCTACCCCACCGACTGGGAGGAGGAGGGGCCCGACAAGTGGTTCGTCGAGCTCCACTGCCCCAACTGCGACTGGACCGGCGGCGGCATCTTCGAGCAGGACCTGCTCGACGAGTTCGATGAGGAGCTCGACCGCGGCATGGAGGAACTCGCAGCGGACCTCGGCCGTCTCGCCCGCGCGAACATGGCCGACGACGTGGATCGCTTCGTGGCGGCGCTCAACGCCGATGCGATTCACCCGATGGACTTCTAGTTCCCCACTTCCTACGCGTACCGCTCCACCACACCGTCGGCGACCAGCTCCAGCGCCCTGCGCTGTCGCGCGGGTAGATCTATTTCATCGAGTGCCGCTTTTGCCTGGTGCACGTAGGTGAGAGCTTCTTCGCGGGCGTCGGTCAGGGCTCCGGTGTCGGCTATGCGCTCGCAGAGGGCGTCTGCCTCGGCAGGGTTGGTCACCGCGGTGCGTAGGTCCATCTCGCTCAGCTCGGGGTCCCGCTCGCGGGCGAGGATCAGCGGCAGTGTGATCGTGCCGTCGAGCAGGTCGGTGCCGCGATGCTTGCCGGTGCGCTCCGGCGGCCCGGAGACGTCGAGCACGTCGTCGAAGATCTGGAAGGCGATCCCGATCTTCTCGCCGAACGCCCCGAGACACTCCACCGCGCCGCGCAGGCCGTTCTCCGACGGCCCGAAAATGGCGCCTAGACGGCATGCGGCCTCGAAGAGCCGCGCGGTCTTGAGCGTGCAACGGCTGATGTAGCGCTCCGGACTGACGTCGGCGGACCAGGCGTCGGCACGCTGCATCAGCTCGCCGCGGGCCAGAGCGCTGGAGGCGTCGGACAGTGTCTTGACGCCCTCGGGGCTACCCGTGGCCGCCAGCTCGGCGAACGCGCGCGAGAAGAGGAAGTCGCCGGTGAAGGTGGCCGCCGCGCGGCCGGCCGACTTGTAGACCGTCTCGCGGCCACGCCGCAGCGGCGCGCGGTCGAGAACGTCGTCGTGCACCAGCGTGGCCATGTGCACGAGCTCCACCGCCACGGCGGCGCTCACGGTGCCGTCGCCTGCCGCCTGGCCGGCGCAGAGGAAGACGATCAGCGGACGCAGGCGCTTGCCGCCGGCGCTGAGCGTGTCCGCGGCGTGCTGGCCCAGCTGCTCACCGTGGCTCCCGCCGATCTCCACGAGCCGCTGCTCGGTGCGCGTGAGGGCGCCCGCCAGGCGCGGTCCGCCGGCGGCCAGCACCGCCTCGAGTTGCGCGAGGCCGGAGGCTTGACGAGCGGGAGCGCTCACGGCTTCCTCCCCGAGTGGATGGCGATGATGCCGCCGGCCGTGAGCACCCAGCGGACGTCTTCGAGACCCGCCGCCACGAGCTCGGACCCCAGCTCCTCGGGGCCCGGGAAGCGGCGCACCGAGCTGGGCAGGTACGAGTAGGCGTCGGGGTCTCCGGCTATGCGACCGAGCATCGGCACCATACGATCGAACCAGATCCTGAAGAACCACGACAGCGGGGGGCGCTGCGGGGTGGTGATCTCGAGCACCACCACACGCCCGCCGGAGCGCGTTACGCGAGCCATTTCGGCGAGTCCAGCCGGCAGGTCCGAGAAGTTGCGTGCCCCGAATCCGACGGTGACCGCGTCGAAGGAATCGGCGTCGTAGGGCAGCTCGAGGGCGTTGCCCCACTCGAACGTGACAGCGCCGGACTTGCGCCGCGCGAGCTCCAGCATCTGCTCCGAGAAGTCCGATCCGATCACCTGCCCCGCCGGGCCGACCCGGCGCTCGAGCGCAATCGCGAGATCGCCCGTGCCCGTGGCCACGTCGAGCGCCCGGTCCCCCGGTCCGACGCCCGCCATGTCCACGGCGCGCTCGCGCCAGCGGTGATGCATCCCCGCCGTCATGACCGAGTTCATGAGGTCGTAGACGCGCGCGATCCGATCGAACATCGCGCGCACCTGGGGCTCGGAAAGCCTGCCCCTCGTGTCGGCGGGCGCGGGGGCCGTCATGACCGGGCTACTTGAGCTGCGCGAGGAAGTCGACGAGCTGGTTGAACTTCTGCGGTTCCTTCTGCTTGAGCGCCACGAAGGACGGCATCGGAGCCGTAGGGTTCACCAGCGTGCGCGCGATCGCGTTCCGCGGCAGCCGCGCACCGATGTGCGTGAGGTTTGGACCTGGGCCGGCGTTGCCGTTCTCCCCGATCTTGTGACAGCCCTGGCAGCCGGATTCGGCGGCCACGAACTTGCCCGCCTGGTACTGCTGAGGCGTCTTTAAGGTGATCTTGCCCGGCGCTCCCGCGAGCGCGCCCTCCACCGTGAGGTAGGTCATCAGCGCGATCACGGTGACGGCGGTGAGCATGGCCACCGGCCGCCGCGCAGGGTGCCGCTCGGGGTTGCGGTCGATGAACGGCAGCAGAATCAGCAGCACCATGCACACCGTCGGGATGCCGATGGTGGCGATGAAGACGACCGACGGCGGCTTGATCACTCGCAGCAGCTCGAAGAGGAAGAAGAAGTACCACTCCGGGCGCGGGGTGTAGGAGGTGGTGGTGGGGTCCGCCTTGGGGCCGAGCTCCGCGCCGAGCACGATCGACATGACGATGATCACGGCGAGCGTGATGCACGCCATCGTCCCGTCCTTGAAGACCGCATAGGGGAAGAACGGCTTGCCCTGCGACTTCAGGATCGAGTACTCGCGGAGGTACTGCTCCTTCTCGCGCTTGTTCATGACTCGCTAGGTGGAGTCGGGGACGCGAAAACCGAGACGGTCAAGGACGCGGGGCCGAAGCCGTATGCCAATACGGCGAGTGCCCGAGGGCGCAGGCGGGCGAAGGTGTGCAGCGTCATCCGGCTCACCTAGATCTCTTCCTCCGCCAGTTCGCGCGCCTTCTCGGCCTTGAGCCACGGCGGCGCCGTGGTGCCGAGCTTGGCCACGAGGTAGAGGTGCGCGCCGATGAGCGCCGCGATCAGGCCCGGGATGAGCAGCATGTGGATGGCATAGAAGCGGCTGAGCGTGGTGCTGCCGAACTCGGCGCCGCCGCGAAGGAAGTCGGCGAGATAGGGGCCGAGAATCGGACCGGAGGCGTTGATGTTCACGCCCACCACGGTGGCCCAGAAGGAGCGCTGGTCGAACGGCAGCAGGTAGCCCGTGAACGACATCGCCATCGTGAGGATGAGCAGCACGACGCCGATGATCCAGTTGAGCTCGCGCGGGTACTTGTAGGCGCCGAAGAAGAAGGTGCGGCCCATGTGCAGGAACACGAGCACCACCATCACGGTCGAGCCCCACTTGTGCATGCCGCGGACGAACTCGCCGAGGAAGACGTCGTTGATGATGTGGTTCACCGACCCGTAGGCCTGCGTGGTCGACGGGTTGTAGTACATCGCCAGGAACACGCCGGTGACCGCCTGGTTGACGAACGCGAACAGCGTGGCCGAGCCGAGGGTGTAGTACCAGTTGGTGCCCTTCGGGACCTTGCGGAAGAGGAAGGCGCGCAGGCCCGGCGACGGTGCCGGTGCGCTCGTCGAGCCAGCCGAGCATCGCGATCGGCACCTCGAGCGCCTGTGTCTTCAGCGCCTCCCGCTTGGCCTGCTTCTGGGCCTTCTTCAGCGCCTTGGGGTCACCGTTCTGGACGCTCGCGCCATTGACCCTCGCGCCGTTCTTCGACGGCTTCGAGCCTGGGCGCGGCGGCTTGGGCATGAGGCCCTTGGGAACTCGGAGGCTTCATGTCGTGGGCCTCGCCGGGTAGAGGTACTGCCACAGGCCGTCGAGGTGGTTGGACGGGTCGCGCGGGCTGAAGCGCTCGAGCTTCGAGTTGACCGAGAAGCGCTGGCCCACCTGCACGCGGCCGTTGACGACGCGCGTGTAGAAGCGGTCGAGCGGGCGCACCGGCGGGCCGCCGACGACCTTGCCCTTTGCGTCGTACACGCCGCCGTGGCAGGGGCAGATGAAGCGCTCGGCGGCCGGCACGTAGCGCACCGGGCAGCCGAGGTGGGCGCAGCGCGTGGAGATCGCCACGTACGGGAGCGGCTGCTTGCCCTTGTCGCTCGGGCTGCGGTCGGAGGGACCGACCTTGCGGACGTAGATCGTGGTCTTGCCCGCCTCGCCGATGTCGGCGACGATCGTGATCACCTTCGGCACGTAGGTGGTGGTAGTTGAAGTCCGCCTCGGGGCCGACGTCCTGCCAGCCCTCGCGCACGGTCTTCTCGAAGATCGGGCCGAGCGCGAAGCCGAGTGCCGGCAGAGTCCCACGCAGCAGTGGCCACGCCGCCCGCTGCCAGGGCGCCGCCCGTGATGAAGCGCCGGCGGGTGATCGTCTCACCCTCGAACGCGCCGAGAACACCACGGTCCTTGGTGTAGGGAGAGCGCTTTTTCTTGCTGGAATCGGCCACGAACTGAGGGCGACGGATTTAACGCCCGCGGAACTCTACAGTCAACATAAATACGGTCGTTACAAGGCTCTGGAGAGGGCTTCTCGGGCCCCCAGCCCCCCGCCGCCGGAGAGGACGCGGGTGGTGGCCTGCCAGAGCTCTTCGGCGAGCTCCGGCCGCCCCTGGGCCTGCACGAAGGCGCACAGAGATATCAGGTCTGACAGCTCGCGCACTGCATCGATGTCTCCCCCGGCCGCCAGACGCTCCAGTCCGAGCGCGTACAGCGAGTCGCCGGCGAGCAGTCTCAGGTCCGGGTCCATGCCCTTGAAGGCGCGCGGCGTCTCGTAGTGGAGGAGGTAGCCCTCGTACACCGCCTCGAGCACGAACGCGCGGTCGCGCCCGAGGCCGTTCGAGCCGTCGAAGCGGCCCGAGCCGGGTTCCGGGACGGCGTACTCCGCGCAGCGCCGGATCCACCGCCGCCGCCACCTCGGCCAGCACGTTCACGCGGCCGCCTCGGCGAACGAGCGGGCCGCTGCCTCGAGCGTGCGCTCGAGCTGCTCCTCGCCGTGGGCCAGCGAGGGGAACCAGGCCTCGTACTGCGAGGGCGGCAGGTACACGCCGTGATCGAGCATTGCGCGGCAGAAGGCGGCATGAGCGTCCATGTCGCAGGCCTGGACCGATGCGAGGTCGTTGATCTCGCCATCGGTGAAGAAGAGGGTGAGCAGGCCGGGCGCCCAGGTGACCTTTGCCGGCACGCCCGCCTCGCGCGCCGCCGCGGAAAGACCCTGTGCCAGAGTGCGCGCGGTCTGCTCGAGGCGCAGGTAGGCGGCGTCGTCGAGCAGGCGCAGCGTGGCGAGGCCGGCGGCAACGGCAAGCGGGTTGCCCGACAGCGTGCCGGCCTGGTAGACGTCGCCCGGCCGGGGCCACCATCTGCATGAACGTGCGCGGGCCCGCGTAGGCGGCGGCCGGGCAGCCCGCCGCCGATCACCTTGCCGAGGATCGTCAGGTCGGGCGTGACGCCTGAGCGCTCCTGCGCCCCGCCGCGGGACACGCGGAAGCCGGTGATCACCTCGTCGAAAACGAGCAGCGCGCCGGACGCGCGTGGCCGCCTCGCGCAGGAACTCGAGAAAGCCCGCGGCGGGCGGCACCAGGCCCATGTTCGCCGGGAACGGCTCGGCCAGGATCGCCGCCGGCGGGCGCTCGTCGAGCGCGCGCTGCAGGGCCTCGCGGTCGTTCCAGGGACGATGATCGTGTCCGCCGCCTGGGCCTTCGTCACGCCGGGACTCGACGGGATGCCCTGGGTGGCCAGGCCGGAGCCGGCGTCCGCCAGCAGACCGTCCACGTGGCCGTGGTAGGCGCCCGCGAACTTGACCACCGGGTCGCGGCCGGTGGCGGCGCGCGCCAGGCGGATCGCGCTCATCGAGGCCTCGGTGCCGGAGGAGGTCATGCGCACCATCTCGGCGCCCGGCACGCGCTCGACCACCTCGGCGGCCAGCTCCACCTCGCCCTCCGTGGGCGCGCCGTAGCTCGTGCCGCGCGGCCGCGGCGTCAGTGACCGCCGCGATCACCTCCGGGATGGGCGTGGCCGGCGATCAGCGGGCCCCACGAGCAGACGTAGTCGACGTAGCGGTTGCCGTCCACGTCGATCGAGCCAGGGACCCTCGCCCCGCTCCACGAAGATCGGGTCGCGGCCGATCGCGCGCATGGCGCGGACCGGGGAGTTCACACCGCCTGGCAGAAGCTCGAGGGCGCGGCGGTAGAGCTCCTCGGAGCGCGTCGCGGTCCGCTCGCCCGCGCTCAGGAGTGCTCAGCCTCCCAGCGCTTGTAGTCGTCCGTGAAGTAGAGGAGGCGGATCTTCTTGAACTCGGTCGAGCTGTAGAGCGTCGCGCGCTCGCCGATGCCGGTGCGCTCCTCGATCGAGTCGAGGATCGCGTCGCACTCCTCCTTGGAGCGGCCGTGCGCCATCGTGAACACCGAGTAGGGCCAGTCCTCGTAGGTCGGGCGCTGGTAGCAGTGCGAGATGCCGCGGAACGACGCCATCAGCGGGCCTAGCTCGAGGATGCGCTCGTCCGGCACCCGCCACACGCCCATGCCGTTGGCGGAGTAGCCGGCGCGGCGGTGGTAGAGGATCGCCGCCACCCGGCGCAGAGCGCGTGCGCTCCTGCATCGACTCGAGGTGGTCGAGCAGCTGCTCCGTTGCGATGCCCGAGCTCGGCGGCCGCGGGCGCGTAGGGCTCGGACACCACCGGGCAGGTCGCCCTGAGAGCGTCTTGATCACGGCGATGTCGAGCTCTTCCAGCTCGATCGGCTCGGGCTCGCGGTACTCGCTGTCCGCGGCGGCCTTCTGAAGCGCCTCGGTGCCCTGCTCCATCTCGAGGTCCATGCGGATCTTGAACAGGCGCAGCGTGGGCAGCTGGCGGATCGAGTCGGCGCCGTCTCGCGCTGGATCACGTCGAGCGTGCCGTCGAGGCCGAGCTTCGAGTCCGGCTCGACGGCGATCGTGAACCACATGTTGAAGTCGTGGTTGCGCAGGTAGTTGTGCGAGACGCCCGGGTGCGAGTTGACGATCTTGGCGGCGCGGTGCGGGTTCTCGGGGTCCACGCTGGCGGCCACGAGCATCGACCTGTAGCCCAGCACGCGCGTGTCGAAGATCGGCGTGACCTGGCGGATGATGCGCTCGCGCAGCAGGCGCTCGACGCGGCGTGAGCACCTCCGCCTCCGGCACCTCGGCGAGCCGTGGCCACCTCCGCGTACGGGCGCGGCGCGAGCGGGAAGCTGCCCTGCATCAGGTTGAGCAGCTTCTTGTCGAGCTCGTCGAGCGGAACCGCGGCGCCGTCGCTTGCCGCGAGCGCGTCTTCGGCTGGAAGTTTCCGGCGCTCACTGAAGCCACTGGGCTACGTCCTTAGCGTGGTAGGTGATGACGATGTCTGCGCCGGCGCGGCGGATGCCGGTGAGTGACTCGAGCACCGCCGCCCGCTCGTCGAGGTAGCCGGCCGCTGCGGCCGCCTTGAGCATCGCGTACTCGCCGCTGACGTTATAGGCCGCCACCGGAAGCAGGGTCGCCTCCTTCACGCGGCGGATCACGTCGAGGTAGGGCAGCGCGGGCTTGACCATCACCACGTCGGCGCCCTCCTCCACGTCGAGCAGCGCCTCGCGCACCGCCTCGTCGGAGTTGGCGGGATCCATCTGGTAGGAGCGGCGGTCGCCGAACGCCGGCGTGGATTCCGCGGCCTCGCGGAACGGCCCGTAGAAGGCCGAGGCGAACTTGGCGCTGTAGGCGATGATCGGCGTCTCGCTGTGGCCCTCGGCGTCGAGCTGCGAGCGCGAAGCGCGCCCACGCGGCCGTCCATCATGTCGCTCGGGCGCGACGATGTCGGCGCCTGCGTTTGCGTGCGAGATCGCGGTCTTGGCGAGCAGCTCGAGGCTCATGTCGTTGTCCACCTGCGCCGTCGGCGCGCACGACGCCGCAGTGGCCGTGCGAGGTGTATTCGCACAGGCAGACGTCGGTGATCACCACGAGCTCCGGGTGCGCCTCCTTGATGGCACGCACCGCGAGCTGCACCACGCCCTCCTCGTCGTAGGCGCCGGAGCCCTGCTCGTCCTTCTCCGCGGGGATGCCGAACAGCAGCACGGACGGGATGCCGAGCGCATGCGCCTCGCCCGGCCTCCTCGACCGCGTGGGAGATCGAGAGCCGCTCGACGCCGGGCATTGCCTCGATCGGCGTGCGGCTGTCGGTGCCCAGCTCCACGAACATCGGATAGACGAGGTGCGAGGGCGAGAGCTCGGTCTCGCGCACCATGTCGCGCAGCACGCCGGTCTTGCGCAGCCTGCGCAGGCGGGTTGCGGGAAAAGCCATGCGCTCAGTCTAGGACTCGGTCGGCCTCCTCGACAGCATCGAGCAGGCGCTCGATCGTCTCGTCGTCCGTGGCGGGCGCCGTCGGCACGATGCGCAGGTAGCGCTCGCCGCTGATCTCCGCGGAGCTGAGGTGGAACTCTCCCTCCGCGATCAGGCGCTCGCGAATGGCCACCTGGCGGGCGGCGTCGTGGCCGCGGCGGAAGCAGAGGATGTTGCTCTCGGGCCGGTACGGGCACTCGAACCCGGGCCGGCGCTGGATCAGCTCGTGGAAACGCAGCGTCTTGTCGTAGCAGTCGGCCACGTAGCGGCCGAGCCCCTGCTCGCCGCGCCACGCGAGGTTGAGGAACAGCTTGAGTCCAAGGCCGCCCTTGGTGCACTCCACGGTGCGGCCGATCAGGTCGATCCCGGCGCTGTCGCGCTCGTCGTAGAAGAGGTAGCTCGCCTTCTGGTGGAACGCGCCGGGCAGCTCGCCCGCACGGCGCATCAGCACGGCGGCGCAGAGGCTCGAGGTGCGCAGCATCTTGTGCGCGTCCCAGATCAGCGAGTCGGCGCGATGGATGCCGTCGAGCAGGGGGCGGTGTCGCGGCGAGAGCAGCGCCGACGCTCCGTGCGCGGCGTCGACGTGGAGCCAGATGCCGTTCTGCTCGCAGAAGTCGGCGATGCCCTGGAGTTCGTCGTGCAGGCCGGTGGCTGTCGCGCACGATGCCGCCACGAGCGCCATCGGGCGCCGGCCCGCGTCCCTGGCGCGCTCCAGTGCCCGCTCCAGGCGGTCGACGCGGATGCGCTCGAGCTCGTCCACCTCCAGCTCGATCAACGCGTCCTCGCCAAGGCCGAGGATGGCCACCGCGCGGCGGATCGAGTAGTGCACCGATGCCGGCGCGAGTACCGCCAGGTCCGGCGGCGTGCCCTTGGTCCACGCGTCCGGCGCCACGCGCGCGCGGGCGGCGAGCAGCGAGGTGAGGTTGGCCAGCGAGCCGCCGTGTGTGAGCACGCCGGCGCTGTCCGGTGTGCTCCAGCCGACCTTCTCGAGCATCCAGTCGAGCACCACCACCTCGGTGCTGGCTCCGGCCGCGCCCATCTCGTAGATCGCCGCCGGGTTGTTGATCGTGCCGTGGATCAGGTCGCCCAGCGCCGCCGGAATGTCCGGCGTGGTGACCTGGTGGGCCAGCGAGCCCGGGTGGTGGAGGCGGGTGGTGCGCTCCAGGTAGGCGGCGAGGAAGTCGGCGAAGCGCTCGGTGTCCATGCCGCCGCCGCGGATGAGCTCGCGCAGGCCGAGCGCCGTAGCGTTGTCCTCGATCGACGGCTGCGTGATTGCCGGCTGCGCGCTGCGCTGGCTCTCGTCCACATACGCGGCGAGGCGCTCGATGGCGGCCTGGGCAGCGTCGGTGTATTCCTCCACTGACCACTCGTGACGCTGAGCGAGCATCACTGCAGTATCCGCCTTTGGTCCCGGCAGGTGGTGGCAAATTCAACCCTCTGATGCGCTCAATGCGCAATGATCTGCCAATGGACGGCATCGACCGCAAGATCCTTTCCGAGCTGCAGCGGGACGGGCGGATGTCCAACGTCGAACTGGCCGAGCGGGTGAACCTCTCGCCTTCGCCCTGCCTGCGGCGGCTGAGGCGCCTCGAAAGCGACGGCCTGATCGCCGGCTACCGGGCTGTGCTCGACCGGCGCAAGGTCGGGCTCAGCCTGACCGTGTTCCTCGAGGTGAAGGTGGAGCGACACTCCTCGAAGACGGCGGCCGCGCTCGAGAAGGCATTCGGCGTGATGGACGAGGTGGTGGCCTGCCACATCGTCTCCGGCCAGGCGGACTTCCTGCTCGAAGTGGTGGTGGCCGACCTCGAGGCCTACGAGCGCTTCCTGCTCGACAAGCTGCTGGGCGTGCCGGGCGTGTCCGACGTGCGCAGCAACTTCGCCATCCACACGGTGAAGAGCGCCGGGCCGCTGGCGCTCTGATCAGGCGAAGCGGCGGAGCGACGAGGCGGGCGAGCACGCCGAAGGCGAGCGTGAGGATCGTGAGGTGCACGCAGCGGCAGCCCGATGCTGCCCGACCTGTTGAGCGCCGAGTTGAGCGCGTCGAGCGTGGGCTTGAACGGGAACAGCGCCGAGATGACCTTGATCACGTCGTAGAGGCCGGTGGACACCGCGCCAGAGGGCACGAGCGCCAGGAACGCCATCGGCAGCGACGACCATGAACGCGAGCAGCGACGCCGCCCGCACCTCGCGCGTGATGCCCCCGATGGCCACGCCCATTGCGCCGAAGCCGAGCGCGCCGAGCACGAGCGCCACGATCCAGAGCGGGAAGCGGCCCCACTCGAGCGACACGAACAGCGCGATGCCGGCGAGCATCACGAGCGACACGACGATCGCGCACAGCGCCGCAAGGCCCGACCTTCTCCACGAGCAGCCCGGTGCGCGACACGAGCCCGCGCACCAGCCGCAGGAACGCGTTCTCCTCCCGCTCGAGCGCGAGGATGCCGGACGCCAGCAGCAGCGTGACGAACATCAGCGAGACGGTGACCGCGATCGCGACGGCGAACGCGTCGAGCGGCGTGGTGCCGCCGTTGACGATCGTCTGGTCGGCGCTTGATCGGCGTGCCGACCGCGGCGAGCACGCCGTCCGAGAGGTCGAGGTTGTCGCGCGCGAGGCGGGCGAAGTTGGCCACCTGACCCGAGCTGGCCGCGCAGCGGCGACGTTGGCGGGCAGCGCGGCCTGCGCGGCCTGCACGATCGCCTGAGCCTTCTCGAGGCCGAGCACGTCGAAGCTGCTGCCCGAAGATCGAGATCTGCCCGCCCTTGCGACGATCAGGTCGAGGTAGCTTGAGCGCGATCTTCGTGAACTGCTTGGTGAGCGCGGTGTTGGCGTCCTGCACCTCGGCCTTGATCGTGTCCTGCGACGAAGCGCGCCTTGACCGGGTCCTCGGCGTTGTAGAAGACGCTGAACTTCGCCGGCCCGAGCCCGGCTGCGAGCTTCTGCGTGATGTCCGGCGGGGATGATCAGCGCGCCGAGCACGTCGCCGGACTTGACCTTGTCGATCGCCTCCTTCTCGCTCGTCACGTACACCGGGTCGATGCGGCTGAAGATCTGCTTGCCGTACTGCGACGACGTCGATCTTCTGGCCGTTCAGCTCGAGCACGCTGGCCGCCGGCGGCACCTCGTTGAGGAAGGCCACGCGCGGCTTCTCCGGCCCGCGCGAGATCGCGAAGCCGATCAGCACCGCGATGACGATCGGGTAGAGCACGAGCAGCGCGACGAGCAGCGGCGAGCGGCGCAGGATCTGGAGGTCCTTGAGCAGCAGCCAGCGCATGCGTCAGTGGCCCTGCTGGCGGAGGAAGGCCACGAACGCCTCCTCGAAGTCGAGGTCGGTCGCGCCCACGGTCTGCTCGAGCTCGCGCGGCGAGCCGGCGAACAGCCGCTCGCCGTCGGCGAGCACCACCACCTGGCCGGCGTAGCGCTCGGCCTCCGAGCACGTTGTGGGTGGCGTAGACGACGGTCGTGCCGTGGCTCGGCCAGCGCGCAGGACGAACTCCCACAGCCGCTCGCGCTGGCGCGGGTCGAGCGCGGCGCTCGGCTCGTCGAGCAGCAGCACCGCCGGCTCCGCCAGCAGGCCGATCGCGATGTTCACGCGCTGCTTGTTGCCGCCCGACAGCTCGGCCACCGGGTCGTCGCGGCGCTCGGCCAGCCCGGTCTGGGCGAGCATCCGCTCCACCACGCTGCTCCACGTCCGGGCACTTCTCGAGCCGCGCGAACAGCCGCAGGTTCTCCGCCACGGTGAGCTTGCCGTAGAGCGCCGCCTGCTGGGGCACCCAGCCCGACCTCGCCCGGCGGCGCGGCCGACCGCTGCCGCCGTCCGCGCGCTGGATGCCGGCGAGGATCGACAGCAGCGTCGTCTTGCCGGCGCCGTTGGGCCCGATGATCGCCACCAGCTCGCCGCGCGCGGCCTCGAGCGACACGCCCGCGCAGCGCCTCGCGCTCGCCGAAGCGCTTGACGATGTCGCGCGCCTCGAGCACCAGCGCGCGCTCGCCGGGACTCAGCCGCTGTGGCCTCGACCGGTGCTGCATCGGCGCCAACGGTAGTCGGACTGCCAGAATCGCGGGCCATGAGGCTCGTGTTCATCGGCGACGTGGTGGGCGGCACCGGCCGGCGGGCGCTGGCGGCCGTGCTGCCGGAGCTGCGGCAGCGAGCTACGAGCCGGACTTCGTGGTGGTCAACGGCGAGAACGTCGCGCGGGCGGCCTCGGCATCAACGAGCAAGATCGCGCGCGACTGGCTCGACGGCGACGGTCGACGCGATCACGCTCGGCAACCACGCCTACAAGCAGCGCGACGTCTACGAGTACCTCGACCGCGAGCAGCGCATCGTGCGCCCGCCAACTACCCCAAGGGCAACCCGGGCCGCGGCGTGACCGTGGTCGAGGCGGACGGCCGGGCGGCTCGCCGTGGTCAACCTGTCCGGGCACCGTGTTCCTCGACGCCGCCCGCTCGCCGTTCAGCGAGGCCGACGCGATCCTGGCCGAGCTGCGCGGCAAGACCGACTGGGTCCTCGTGGACTTCCACGCGGAGGCCACGAGCGAGAAGGTGGCGATGGGCTGGCACCTCGACGGCCGCGTGACCGCCTGCGTGGGCACCCACACGCACGTGCCCACCGCCGACGCGCGCGTGCTCCCGGGCGGCACCGCCTACATCAGCGACGTGGGCATGACCGGCCCGCGCGGCGGCGTGATCGGCGTGAAGCGCGAGCAGGTGCTCGAGCGCTTCATGACGATGATGCCGGTGCAAGTTCGAGACGTCGGACGAGGACCCGTGGGTGATGGGCGTGCTGATCGAGGCCGGCGACGACGGGCTCGCCCGTTCGATCGAGCAGATTCTGCTTCCGGCTGAGTGACCGGCACGTACGGCGCGAAGAGCGCCACGAGCGCGAACGGCGCGAACCACACGATGTAGAGGTAGAACCAGTGGCCGGCGGCCAGCTGGAACGCCAGCAGCACCGCCGCGCCGAGGGCCGCGACGGTCACCGGGTCCCGCCGCCGCGGGACGAACGCCACGAGCACCGCGAGCCCGACGCGCCATCACCTTCACCACCGTGTGCAGCCAGTCGAGCGAGCGCGCCTGGCCCCAGATGCTGAACGGCGAGGGGCGGGTGACCTGGTAGCCGAGCGTGCGGTGCCAGATCTCGTGGATGCCGCCGTCCGGGATGAACGGCAGCGAACGGTCACCACCACGACCGCGACGATCGCAGCCGGCCGCGAGCGTGCCACGGCTGAACAGCGTGCCGGCGCCGCGCGCGAACAGCGGGCCAAGCGCCAGCGACACGAACTTGGCCGCCGCCGCCAGGCCCGTGAGCACCGCCGCGGCCGAGCGGGTGACGCGATCGCCAGCAGCGCGCAGACGCGCGAACATCGCCACCAGCGTGTCGTTGCAGTTGCTCTCGAGCGCGAACAGGCGTGTACGGATAGGCCGCCCAGGCGTACGCGAGCACGACCCCAGCTCGCGTCCCGCGCGGCCCGGCGCGCAGCCGCCGGCCCGAGCAGGAACAGGCCGAGCAGCGTGAGCAGGTCGAACGCGATCGCCGCCGCGTGCGCGGCCGGCAGGTCGTCCCAGCGTGCCGCCCCACGGCCAGATCGCGCTCGAACGGGACGTAGACCAGGTAGTTGACCGGCCCGTAGGTGTCGCCCTGCTGCGTTGTCGGTCGGGAAGTTGTCGCCGTAGAGCGGCTGGCCGTGCACGATCCGGTCGGCGCCGATCACGCCCGAGTAGCCGACGTCGACCACGTTCGAGTCGACCATGTTGAGCGCCACCCGGAAGCCCACCAGGCGACGATCGCGAACCGCGAGCAGCCAGACCGGCGACGAACGGAACGAGCTTGCCGGACGGCGGCCGCGCGGCGCTTGCGGAAGCCCGCCATGCAGCATTCGCACGAACAGGTAGCCGAGCACCGGATAGACGAGCGGCACCGACAGCCGATCTTGCCCTGCTCGAAGAACAGGTGCGAGGCGACGAATGCCGACGAGCACCAGCAGGTCGAGGTGCAGGAGCCGGAACGGGCCGCCGCGGATCGATGAACGGCGCGAGGAAGAGCAGCCCGAGCGGCAGCCAGACGTAGATCGCGTTGAAGCTGCGGCCGAACGCGCCCGGATAGCCGCGCGCCATCCGCCACGCCACCTGGTAGCCGGTCCAGGCCTCGGTGACGGCCCCGAAGCGGTCGTCCACCGTCACCTGTGCCAGCTCCTTGCCGCTCTCGAACCAGCTCACCTGCCAGCGCCGAGCCACTCTCGTGTAGGCCTGCACGGTCATGCTGCGGGTGGCGGTGGATCTCGGCGCGGATCTTCGGCTCCCGCTCGGCGATCCCGATCACCTGGAGCGAGCGTGAGCCGATAGCCCTTGGGCGGAGTTGTCTGGGCGGTCGGGACCGGCGTGAGCGTGGGGAACGCGGACTTGCCGGTCTTCGTGGCGGCGGTGGCTGGCGAGCACGCGCCGAGCGCGAGGAGCACGACCACCGCCGCGAGCGCTGCCAGTCGACGGCTCGGCTCAGCGGCCTTGGCCGAAGCTCCACATCTTGTTCCCGATGAAGTTGAGCGGCGTGGCGGCGACCAGGGACATCGCCTGGGCCAGCACCTTGGGGGCGCCGAGCCCCTGACGAGCAGCTCGAGCACGGCGAGCGAGAACAGGAACGCCACCACGCTGACGGTGAAGAAGCGCGCCGCCTGGAAGCCGGCGTGGCCGTCGCGCGCCGCGAAGGTCCAGTGGCGGTTGAGCCAGAAGTTGTTGATGCACCGCGACGATGAAGGCGATCGTGGCGGCCACGAGGTGGTGCATGTCCAGCACCGACAGCCAGCAGCGTGAAGACCGCGAGGTTGATGGCGTAGCCGTACCGCCCACGCAGAGGAACTTGAACAGCTGATCCAGTTGCTGGGGCTTGCTGAGCCCGTGGCGCACGCGCGTGTGCATGCGCGGCGGGTGTCGGCGGGGGCGAAAGTCTCTTCGGTGACGTTCATTGACGGGTACCTGGAAGTGGTCGAGCACCATTGGGGTTACGTCCTCTATCGACCACTGTCGCCGTTCTTGCCAGTCCGGGGCCAGTCCCGGCGTAGATGAGGACTCCCGAGCGAGTCGCCACGGTGAAGCGAGCCGTGGCTTCCACCACCCACGTGGTCCGTGCCTCCCCAGTCGACGAACTCGTAACCGGGCATGGCAGAAATCAGTACATCACCGGAGTTAGGACAAGCTAAGGCTGACCAGAGCCGGCCCAGGGCGTCCGGGTAGATCGCGGCTCGAACGCGCCCGTCGGCTCGGCGACCAGTTCGAGCGCGTCCAGCTCGCCCTCCAGGCTCCAGCGCCCGCCGCGCGCGTCCTCGCAGCTCGCCGCCCGGCGCGAAGCGCAGCTCGCCGCGCTCGCTCCACACCACCGCCTCGCTCGCCCTCGCGATGCGACGATCAGGTCGAGGCCCTCGATCGCCTGCAGGTCGCGCGCGACTCGCGGCGCCGCCTGCTCGCGCCGCTCGGGTCGAGCACGTAGACCATCGCCGAGCGCGCCGCCGGCGACACCGCCAGCTCGGCGTCCGCCCGCGTCCGGGTCGGCGGGCGCCAGCACGCGCCAGTCCGGCAGGCGCCTGCGCGAGGTTCACGCGGTCCTCGACGCTGGTCTGCGAGTGGTCCGACATCACGATCACCGCGTGCTCGTCGAGGAAGGCGTCCGGGCCTCCTGCCACGTGCATGATCCGCTCGAGCGCGCGGTCGCGCCGCGGCGATCGACTGCACCTGCGCGTACGGGCCGTACTTGTGCGAGTAGGTGTCGTTGTCGGGCAGCGAGAACAGCATGAAGTCGAACAGGTCGTTCTCCACCAGGTAGGCGCCCACGCAGCCGGTGTGCTGGTCGCGCTGGCCGGGATGCCGCAGCATCGAGGTGCAGCCGGTCTTGCGCGACTGGAACAGGTCGGCATAGAACAGCTCGGTGGGTCCGTACACCGCGTGCGTGGAACTGCGCGGCCCGGGCGATCGCCGGGTATACGCCCTCCTCGGCCAGCCTGTGGCGGTGCCGGCCGCGGTAGATGAGGAAGGTGGTGCAGGCGGTCCTCAGGCCGGCGTCGTCGAGGTGCTCGTAGACGGTCTGGCGTGGCCCGGCTCAGGTGGGCCATGTTCATGTTGTAGACCGTGTCGTAGAGCGAGCGGCGGATGCCGAACGCGCGGGTGGCCTGGAACGACGAGCCGTACTCGACGTAGCGGCCCTCGCCGCGGTGGTACCAGTTCATCGACGCGATGTGTGGCGGTCCGGGCCGACACCCGGTGGCGATCGCGGACGACGCCACCGGCGTGACCGACGGGTAGGACGACACGCAGTCGCGCACGTAGGTGCCCCGCTCCACCACGGCCTTGAGCGCCGGCGCGCGGCCCTCCGCGATCGCGCGGTCCAGCATCTCCGGCTTGAGCGAGTCGATGACCGCGAGGACGAGCTTCTTCGGCACTAGCTCATCGGCCGAAGGATGCGAAGGCCTTCGTACTTCTGGCCGCCCGCGCGCCTGCCCGCCGAGCGCGAGCAGCACGAAGCCCGCGAGCGCGACGAACGAGATCGGCGGGATCAGGATCGCGAGGCCGGCGAGGACAAGCGAGAACAGGTCCGCAATAGGCGGTGAGCATGGCCACGGCCCAGCTCTCGAGCCTGCGGCGCGTCCGCGCGCAGCAGCCCGGAGACGGCCGCGAAGCCGAGAGCGCCGCGCAGGCCACGCCGGCTATCAGGCCGGGCCAGCTCGTGTGGCCGGTGTCGGCGAGCGACCCGGCGAACAGGAGCGCTCCGAACACCACGCCGAGCACCCCGAAGCGCGCGCTCAACCTGCGGCGAGTGTCGCGCGCCCCGGCTGCCTGCGCTCGAGCACGTAGGAGACCACGGCAAGCACGAACATCAGCGCGAGCCACCAGGGCTTCTCGAGGAACGAGTAGTCGGTGCCGCTGAAGTCGACGCCCAACGTCGCCGCGCGCCAGCGCGCCGGCGAGCAGGGGCGGCAGGTACGGCCGCACGCCGCTCGAGCCGGCAAGGCCCGGACCCTGCCCGATATCGAGGAAGAGGCTCATGGTCGGTACGCTCCGATGAAGGGCCATGACGATAGAGGACCAACCACGCCGGCGGCGCGGGGAGGGGCGAGGGACTCGGCGGCGAACGAAGGCGCATGGAGCCGAAGCGCTCCACCTCGCGCGACCTCGAGCGCTACGCCGGACTGTTCGCCACCCGCACGCGGGTCATGAAGTCGTCCGCCATGCGCGACCTGATGGCGATCACCGCGCGCCCCGAGGTGATCTCGTTCGCCGGCGGCCTGCCCGACACGAGCACGTTCCCGCCCGAGACGTTCGCGGCGGTGGCCAGCCGGATCGCGGCGAGTCGTGCGCCAAGGCGCTCCAGTACGGGCCCACCGAGGGACTGCCGGAGACCAAGGAGTGCATCGCCGAGGTGATGGCACGCCGACGGCACGCCGGTGGACATCGAGGACATGGTCGATCACCACCGGCGGCCAGCAGGGCATCGACCTGGTGACGAAGACGCTGATCGACCCCGGCGACGTGGTGATGGCCGAGGCGCCCACCTACCCGGGCGCCGTGCCCACCTTCTCGTCCTACCAGGCCGACGTCGTGCAGATCGAGATGGACGCCGACGGCATGCGCATCGATCTGCTCGAGGAGACGCTGGCGCGCCTCGACCGCGAGGGCCGCAAGCCCAAGTTCATCTACACCGATCCCCAACTTCCAGAACCCGGCGGGCGTGACGATGTCGCTCGAGCGGCGCATGCGCCTGGTGGAGATCGCGCACGAGCGCGAGCTGCTCGTGCTCGAGGACAACCCGTACAGCCTGCTGCGCTACGAGGGCGACCCGGTGCCGTCGCTCCACTCGCTCGACGGCGGCGTGTTCGTGATGTACCTCGGCACGTTCTCCAAGATCCTCTCGCCCGGGCATCCGCCTGGGCTGGGTGGTGGCGCCGCCGCCGGTGCTCGAGAAGATCAACCAGGGCAAGTCGGGCGCCGACCTGTGCAGCTCGACGCTGTCGCAGCTGATGGTGCAGGCGTACTTCAGCGAGGTGCGCTGGCGCGACTACGTCGACTCGCTCACCGCACATCTACCGCGACCGCCGCGACACGATGCTCGACGCGCTGGCGGACCACTTCCCGCCGCAGGCGGAGTGGACGCGCCCCGGCGGCGGCCTGTTCATCTGGGCCACGCTGCCCGACTTCATCGACACGACCGACCTGCTGGCGCGCTGCGCTGCGCGACAACGTGGCGTTCGTGCCGGGCGAGCAGGCCTACCTCGACGGCCGCGGCCGCAACTCGATGCGGCTGAACTTCTCCGATCTCGGACGAGGAGACGATCCGCGAGGGCATCCGCCGGATTGGGTCGGTGCTCGAGGAGCTGGTGGCGCTGTACGGGACGCTCACCGGAGCGGAGGAGGCCGCAGCGCCGCGAGCAGTCCGCAGGTCGCGGATGCCGGGCCGCAGAGGCAGACGCTCCTGAGGGTGGGCAGCGTCGCTGCGGATGCCGGAGCGGCGGCGGCGGGCTGGAGGGTCGTGAGTGGGCCGCATCGCGGTCCTCAAGGGCGGCAGCTCGCTGGAGCGGCAGGTGTCGCTGCGCTCGGCCGCGCGGGTGGAGGACGCGCTCGAGCGGCTCGGCCATGAGGTGGTGCCGGTCGACGTGGGCGGCGACCTCGTGGAACGACTGCGCGGCGAGGCGCCGGACGCGGCGTTCATCGCGCTGCACGGCGTGGGCGGAGAGGACGGCACCGTGCAGGAGCTGCTCGAGATCCTCGGCATCCCCTACACGGGCTCGGCGCGTGCTCGCCTGCATGCGCTCGATGGACAAGGTGCTGACCAAGCACCTGCTGCTCGACGCCGGGCATCCCCACGCCCGAGTTCTTCGCGTTCAACGAGACCGCCTTCAAGGGGCTGGGCGCCGCGCGCCGCGCTGCCGGCGATCGAGGAGCGGCTGGACTTCCCGATCGTGGTCAAGCCGGCCGCCCAGGGCTCGGCGCTCGGGATCAAGTTCGCGCGCACGGCGGCCGACGTGCCGAGCGCGCTCGTGGCGGCGTTCTCCTACGACACGCGCGTGCTGCTCGAGCGCTACGTGCGCGGGCGCGACCTCGGCGTGTCCGTGCTGGAGGGCGCGGCGCTGCCCGTGGTGGAGGCGGTGCCGCAGGAGGAGGACTTCTACGACTTCGAGTCGCGCTACGAGATCGGGCGGACCACGTTCGTCTGCCCCGCCGAGCTGCCCGAGCCGGTGACGGCGCGTGCGCAGGCGCTGGCGGTGGCCACCTACGATCTGCTCGGCTGCGACGGCGTGGCGCGCGTGGACATGATGCTCGAGAGAGTCCACCTCGGACCTCTACGTGCTCGAGGCCAACGTGATCCCCGGCATGACCGACACGAGCCTCCTGCCCCAGGCAGCCGAGGCGGCGGGAATCGCGTTCGAGGCGCTCGTGGAGCGGATGCTCGAGCTGGCCTTCGAGCGGGACGCCGGCCGAGCCGCGGTCTAGCGTGGACAACATCGCGTCCTCAAGCCGGTCTATGAGGCCTGGGCGCGTGGCGACTACACCAAGGGCGGCGAAATCTACGACCCCGACGTCGTGCTCTCGCTGTCGCCGGACTTCCCCGACATCGGCATCGAGCCCGGCATCGAGGGTCTGGTCGAGAGCATGCGCTACTGGATCGGCGCCTGGGAGCGGCCCTTCATCGTGCACGCTGACGAGTTCATCGACCTCGGCGACGACAAGGTGCTCGTGCTCGGCTACTGGCGCGGCACCAGCAAGAGCTCAGGCCACGTGGTGGAGCGAGATGCGGCGCACCTGTGGAAGATGCGGGACGGCAAGGCGGTGAAGCTGATGCTGTGCCAGAGATGAGGCGGAGGCGCGAGCGTTCGCCGAGGGCTTCTAGCTCCGACGTTCCCAGCTGCTATTCGCCCGCGGCGAAGTCCTCCGGCGTGACGTTGTCGAGGAAGTCCTTGAACTTCTCGACGACCTCCTCGGTGTCCTCGACCTCGTGCTCGAACTCGATCGCGGACTCCTCGATCACGGACTCGGCGGCGAAGATCGGCGCGCTGGTGCGCACGGCGAGGGCGAGGGCGTCGGAGGGCCGGGAGTCGATCTCGATCTCGCGGCCGTTGAGCTGGAGGGTGATCGAGGCGTAGAAGGTGTTCTCCTTCAGCTCGGTGACCGACACCTTGCTGCACGACACCTCGAGCTCGCCCAGCATGTCGTTGATCAGATCGTGGGTCATCGGGCGCGGAGTGGTGGCGCCCTGGAGCTTCATCAGGATCGCGGCAGCCTCGGGGTGGCCGATCCAGATCGGCAGGAATTTGTTCCCCTCGCGCGTCTTCAGAAGCACGATCGGCTGCTTGCCGACCATGTCGAAGCTCACGCCGTAAATCACCATCTCGAGCATCGGATTGAAGCTCCCTCACTCCATCGAGGCGGTCTCCGGACAGTCTAGAGATAGGTGACCGCCACTACGCTGCGCCCCAAGTGAAGGGACGGCTATCCGAATTGGCGGTCTGCACCAACCGGACGCCCCGGCGAGGCCGCCGAGGCGCTGTCGGCGCTCGGCGCGCAGGCCCCTGTGGGGCGCTGGCGCTGGTCACCAGCGGGCTTGACGCGGCATCTGTGGAGGCACATCGCGAGGCGTTCGAGGGGCCCGTGCTGGAGGAGCCGCGGCCGGGCTCTCGCGGGCGCGCAACCGGGCGCTCGACTGGTGCGGGAGGGCGACGTGCTCGCGTTCGTGGACGACGACGCCGTGGTGTGCGAGGGCTGGTATGAAGCGCTCCGGCGCCGCTGGGAGCGAGGCGCCGGCGGAAATGGCCTGCATCGGCGGCCCGATCCGGCCGCGCTGGCCGGCGGGCGGACCGCCCGCCTGGGTGTCGGCACCGCTCCTGCCGGCTCTGACGCTGCTCGACCTCGGCCAGCAGCCCTCGACCTCGACCCGGCCGTGACGACCGTGTACGGCGCCAACGTCTCGTTCCGCGTGGGCCGCTGCGCCGCGATCGGCGGATTCGACCCCGCCTTCGGGCACAGCGGCAGGCGGTCTTCTTCTCCGAGGAGGACGAGGCCCAGCGGGCGCTCGCGCGGCTGGGCACCGGTCGCGCGCTACGTGCCGGACGCGGCGGTGGAGCACGTGATCCCGCCGGAGCGGCTCACCCGCAGCTCGTTCCTGCGCAGGCGGTTCGCCTACGGGGCGCCGCTGGGCGTGCGGCGGGCGCGGCCGCCGCTCGCTGGCGGCCCGGCAGGCGCTGACATCGGGCGTGGGAGCGGTGGCGCGCCGTCGGCCGGCAGCAGCTCATCATGGAGCGCGCTGTGCGCGCGGCGCGGAGAACCTGGGCGTTTCTACGGCGCGACGCGCAAGGATCCCTTCCTAGCTGTTGGAGAGCAACAGCGGCGCTGAGCAGCTCGGCGCGCATGTTGGTCTCCATGATCCGCAGCGCCGCCTGTGCCAGCTCGGGATCGATGTGGGCGACGGCGTCCGTGACGACGGAGACCGAGAAGTGCCGCACATACGCGTCGAGGGCCGAGTAGAGGATGCACTGCTCGGTGACCTGCCCGGTGAGCAGGAGCCGCTCCACCTCCGCCTGGCGCAGGAGGTACTCGAGCTGGGTCCCGTAGAAGACCGAGTGGCGCGCCTTCACCACGAACGGCACGTCCGGCGGGGGCAGGATCGGCTCGATCAGCTCGGGGGCGGTGCCCCCTCCTCGACGAGCTGCAGCCGGCGCCCTGGCTCTCATCCACCGACATCGAGTCGCTTCGAGCCAGCCTGCACGAGCTGACCCTACGAGTGTTCGACTCCCCGCAACCCGCACAGGCTCTCCACGGCGACCGGGTCTTGGCAACGTTCTCCGTACCGACAAGGGGCTGCTGTGGAACGACCTTGAGGATGTCTGCACCGGGCCGGTCGCATGGGACGTTGCGGGGCTGGTGGTCAGCGCTCGGGCACGCGGACAGGGTGATGCATTTATCGAAGAGGTCCTTGACGCCTACGGAGGCCCACATGTCGACGAGCTATCCGACTTCATCGTGGCCCATGAGCTTTACACGACCATCTGGCAGTCGTACGACGCGCAACGCCGCCCCCAAGCCGAGGCAAGGGCTGCCGCGCGAATTGCGCGCTGGCGGGAGCGCAGTTCCCACTGAGCGGGACACGGGCTCAAGGTCTGTCCCGCACCGCATTAATCCCGGCGGCTCTACGGCTCCACCAGGCCGCGGCGGATCGCGTAGCGCACCAGCTCCACGCGGTCGCGCATGCCGAGCTTGGAGAGCACGTTGGCGCGGTGCGACTCCACGGTCTTCTCCGATACGTGCAGCGCCTCGGCGATCTGCTTGTTGGTGTACGCCTCGGCGATCAGCTTGACCACGTCCAGCTCACGCGGGGTTAGCGGGTCCTCGAGCCGGTCCACCTTGCCGCTGTCGAGCCATTCCTTGATCGCGGCGCGCTCGGTTACCGGCGAGACGAATTGCTCGCCGCGGGCCACGGCCTGGATGGCGTCGATCAGGTCGGTGTCCGCCGAGCGCTTGAGCACGTAGCCGTTGGCGCCCACCTCCACGGCGTCGAAGAAGTAGCGCTCGTCGTCGTGCATCGAGAGCAGCAGCACCGAGGTCTCGGGCGCCCGGGCACGGATCTCGCGGGCGGCCTGGAGGCCCGTCATGCGCGGCATGGTCACGTCGAGGATCGCGACGTCCGGATGGGTGGCCTGGGCTAGCTCCACCGCCTGGATGCCGTCCTCGGCCTCGGCCACCACGTGCATGCCCTGCTGACGGTCGATCAGCATCCGGATGCCGGAGCGGACGATGCCGTGGTCGTCTGCGATCAGGATGTGGAGCATCAGGGCACGTGGAGGGTGACGGTGGTTCCGCGGCCGGCCGAGGAGTACACGCTCAGCTCGCCGCCCACGAGGCGCGCGCGCTCGGCCATGCCGTTGAGGCCGAGGCCGCTGGGGGGCAGGGTTGCGTCGAAGCCGCGCCCGTTGTCGCGCACGCAGAGGTCGATGCCGCCGTCCGTGGTGGAGAGATCGACATCCACGCGCGTGGCATGTGCGTGGCGGGCCACGTTGGCCAGCGCCTCCTGCGCCACGCGGTAGACCACGAGTTGCTGGTCGTCGCCCAGGGCATTGGACTCGCCGTCGGTGCGCAGCCGCGCTTCGATGCCGTTCTGATCGCCGAAGCGGCGCACCTGGCCCTCGAGCGCCGGCAGCAGCCCGTGGTCGTCGAGCGCGGTGGGCCGCAGCTGGCGGGCCAGCTGGAGCAGCTCCTCCATCGCCTGATTCACGAGCCCCTTGAGCTGCGACAGCTCGCGCTCCAGCTCGGGTGACGGCGCGTCTTGCATCAGCACCTGGAGACGCAGCAGGATCGCGGTGAGCGCCTGGTTCACCTCGTCATGGAGGTCGCGCGCCACGCGCTTGCGTTCCTCCTCCTGCGCGCGCAGCACGAGGCGGCCGCTGCGGCGGCGCTCGGACTCGATCCGCTCCAGCAGCCGCCTGAAGGTCGCCGACAGGCGGTCCACCTCCTCCATCTCGCCCGCCACCGGCTGGTCGAACGAGACGCCCTGCGCGGGGTCGATGCGCTCGAGCCGGTCGATCAGCTGCTCGAGCGGCGAAAAGCGCCGGCGCAACATCATGATGTTCGCCAGCAGCGCGAGCATGATCGCCATCGCGAGCAGCGCGAACTGCCAGCGCTCGCCCTGAATGCGCAGGTTGAGATTGGCCGCCGACGTAGCGCCGAAAAGCACCGCCGTGACCAGGAAAACGTTGACCAGAATGGTCTGGCCGATAAGGGTTCCGCGCCTGCTCATCCGAAAAGATGGGGTCAAGACCCCATATCGGCAGAAGGGACACAAACCGACAACTTTGGCTAGAGAGACTTGGGCGGAAGCAGGGACGCACCGTCCACTCCTCCACAAATGGGTTTGGGTCCGAGCAGGGGCGTCACGGGGGTGGCGCCCCTCTCTCTTTCTTGAGTGCGGTGAGAAGATGGAGCCGTGGAACTAAGCCCTTCCACCCCTCTGCCGCCCATCGGCAGGTCCGTGTACGCCGCGGTGGGCTGGCTGTCCAAGTGGAGCGCCCGTCTCGAGCGCGCGTGGTGGGATCCTCGGACACCGCGGCTTGCATTGCCTGTGGAGGCCGCCGTGACGCTGGTCGGACGCGCGCGGGACTGTGACTGCGTCCTAAGCGACCAGACGGTGTCGCGGCAGCATGCCGCGCTGCGTCACGAGGACGGCGCCTGGTTCCTCCGCGACCTTCGCTCAGCCAACGGCACGCGCGTCAATGGCTCGCGCGTGCTGGATGAGGTGGAGGTGCGCCCCGGCGATCGGGTGACGTTCGGGGCGATGACCTACCGGCTCGGGCCGCCGAAGTAGCTCAGGTGGCCTTGCGGCGGCGGTCCTCGAGTGAGGCCACGTCCGCCGGGGCTCGCTCCTGGCGGTCCAGCTCGTAGCCCGACGCGTCCGGCTCGAGCCCGAACAGCTCGCGCAGCGCCTGCAGCTGGACGTAGGAGCCGCCGCGCTCGGCGGCGCCCTTCATCCGCAGGGTGGGCTCGTGCAGCAGCCGGCCGACCACGGTGCGCGCCAGCAGCTCGACGCGCGCGCGGTCCGCCTCGCTGAGCGACTCCCAGCGCTGCTCGTTCTCGCGCAGCACGCGCTGCACGATCTCCTCGCCGCGCTCGCGCAGCGCCGCGATCGTCGGCACCACGTCGAGGCTGGCGAGCCAGTCGCCGAAGCGCTCCACCTCCTGCTCGATGATCGTGCGCACGTGAACCACCTCGGCCTCGCGCGCCGACATGCTGCGGGCCACCTCGCGCTGGAGGTCGTCCATGTCGAAGAGCGTGATCCCGGGCAGCTCGCGCACGCGTCGGGTCGATGTCGCGCGGCACGGCGATGTCGATCAGGAGCAGCGGGCGGCCCGTCGCGCTCCTCCATCACCAGCTCGAGCTCCTCGCGGCCCACGAGCTGGTGCGGCGAGGCCGTGGAGCTGACCACGATGTCGGCGTCCTGCAGCTCGCGCGGCAGGTCGTCGAAGCGCACGGCATGTCCGCCGAAGCGCTGGGCCAGCCCGATCGCGCGGTCGTAGCGGCGGTTGGCCACGAACACGGTCTCCACGCCGCGCTCGCGCAGCGCCTTGGCGGTGAGCTCGCCGTTCTCGCCCGCGCCGATCACGAGCACGCGGCGCGAATCGAGCTCGCCGAGCGTGCCGCGCGCCAGCTCGACCGCCACCGACGACACCGATACGCGCGAGCGCCCGATCGCCGGTCTCCGTGCGGGCGCGCTTGCCGGTGGCGAGCGCGTCGCGGAACAGGCGGTTGGTGATCGGCCCTGTGACGCCCTCCACGAGCGCCAGCTCGTAGGCGCGCTTGACCTGGCCCTGGATCTCGGCCTCGCCCACGATCATCGACTCGAGCCCGGCCGCCACGCCGAACAGATGCCGTGCCGCGTCCATGCCGCGCAGGCGAGTAGAGCGAGCCGAGCAGCTCGGTGGGCGGGATGCCGGCCTGGCGCGACAGCGCGGACAGCGCCGCGCTCTCCGCCTCCACGGGATCGCTGGCCACGAGGTAGATCTCGGTGCGGTTGCAGGTGGAGATCGCCACGCCTCGTCCACCTCGCCGTGGCGCCACCAGCTCGCGCATGCACGCTGGCGGCGCGGCCCTCGGGCAGCGCCAGCCGCTCGCGCAGCGCCAGCGGCGCGGTCTTGTGCGAGATGCCGAGCGCGAGCAGGCGGTCGCTCATTGCGTGGCGCTTGTCGGCCAGCTCGTTGAGCGTCTCGAGCTCGCGCTCGATGCGCTGGAGCTTGACGGCCATGATCGCCACGTACACCACCACCAGCGTGAAGACCACGAGGTAGGCGGCGGCCACGTACTTGCCTGCCTCGCCGAGCGGCAGCGCGGGCATCAGGCGTCCCTCGGGCTCGCCGGCACGGTGCTCACGGGAGGCGCGGGCGCCCGGCGCGCGCCTGACGCTCCTCCGCCTCGAGCTCGAGCCGCTGGCGCAGCCGCTTGAGCTGGATCGAGGCGTTCTTGGAGGTCAGCTCGAGCTTCCAGAGCGTGACGTACAGCAGCGCGATCGCCAGCAGGGACACGTAGAACGTGAGCCGCATCGAGCCCGGCATGTTGCCGCCGGTGGTGGAGAGCACGCGCGGGTGGCTGAACGCCTGCGCCAGCCGCACCGCGACGAAGTTGAGCGGCACGAACGCGCCCGCGACGATCGCGAACACCGCCGCGTAGCGCGCCTGGCGCTCGGGGTCCTCGATCGAGAAGCGCAGCGGCTGGTAGCAGCAGTAGAGCAGGAAGATGATCAGGAACGAGACGAGCGTCGGCTCGTCCCACACCCACCAGTGGCCCCAGGATGCCTTGGCCCAGATCGCGCCGGTGATGAGCACCGCCACGGCGAGCACGATCGACAGGTGGATCGCCACGTATGAGCGCATGTCCCAGCTGCGGTCGCCGCTGCGCAGGTACTTGATCCCCATCAGGCCGCCGGCGATGAAGCCGAACAGCGCGACGATCGCGAGCGGCACGTGGATGTAGAAGATCTTCTGGATGAAGCCCTGGTCGGCGTCGAGCGGGGCGTAGAAGAAGACGAGTCCGATGGCCGTGCCGAGCGTGGCGGCCGCGGCGATGGAGAGGGGTCTAAGTCCCTTGCCGTACAAGGGTCAGTCCTCCAGAAGGAAGTCGAAAACTGCGATCGAGACCAGCAGGAAGACCATATCGTAGAGCCCCAGAAGCGCCAGCCATTTGCCCAGCTCGTGGGCGGCCTGGTTGCCGCTGAAGAGCGGCTCGGTGGCCTCGGCGCCGGCGATCGCCACGGGCACGAGCAGCGGCAGCAGCAGCAGCGGCACGATCAGGTCGCGCGCGCGGGTCTCCACCGCCAGCGCCGACACGAGTGCGCCCACCGCAGCCAGGCCGATGTCCGCGAGCACCAGCAGCAGGATCAGCACCGGCAGCGGCTTGAACAGGTCGGGGCCGAGCAGCAGGATGCCGAACGCCGGCACGGCCACGAGCTCGAGCACCACCAGGTAGAGGAACAGCGCGCCCGCCTTGGCGATGAATACCGCCGTGCGGTCGATCGGCGCGAGCAGCAGGCCGTCGATCCCGCCCTGCTCGCGCTCGGTCACGAACAGGCGGTTGACGGCGAGCACCGTGGCGAGGATCAGCGTGACCCACAGCACCCCGGACGCCAGGTCGCCCTCGAGCTCGTTGCGCTGGAGCCCGAAGTGGAAGAGCACGAACACCGTGACGCTGAAGAGCGCCATCGCCGGCACGGACTCCTTCGTGCGCAGCTCGATCTGCAGGTCCTTGCGGAGGATGGTCCAGGCGGTGCCGATCACTGGAACAGCCTCCGGATCTCCGCGGGATCGGGCGGGCCGAAGAGGACCTGCTTGCCCGCCCGGAGCCCAAGCGCGACGTCGGACTCGGCGGCGCCCGCCCTCGACGTCGTGCGACACGAGCACGCGCGTGCGGCCGCGACGGCTTGCCGATCAGCGGGTCGAGCAGCTCGCGCGCGGCGGGGTCGAGGCCCGAGTAGGGCTCGTCGAGGAGCAGCAGCGGCGGGTCGTGCAGCAGGGCGCGCGCGGCCGACAGCCGCTGCACCATGCCGCGCGACAGCTCGCGCACCGGATCGCGCGCGCGGCGCTGCATGCCCACCGCGCGTGATCAGCTCGTCCACGCGCGCCTCCGGCACGCGGTGGAGCCGCGCGTGGAAGACGAGGTTCTCGCGCCCGCTCAGCTCGCGGTAGAGCAGCGGCTCGTGGCCGACGTAGCCCACGCGCCCGCGCGCCTTCCAAGACTCGTCCGGCAGCGTGTGCGCCGAGCACGCGCACGCCCGCCGGCGTGCGGGCGCAGCAGCGTGGCCAGCACGCGCAGCAGTGTGGACTTGCCCGCGCCGTTGGGGCCGAAGAGGCCGAGCGTCTGGCCCTCGGCCAGCTCGAACGACACGTCGCTGAGCGCGGCCCGCTCCCCGTAGCGGCGCTCGAGACCCTCGACCTCGATGACCGGCGCCGCGGCCTGCTCAGCTCACGCTCGAGCGTTTCCGCCGCGTGGCGCAGCGTGGGCTCCACCACGGGCCACGACTGGCGGACCGCCTTGGGCGACCCTGGGAAGTTGACGATCAGCGTGCGGCCGCGGATGCCCGACACGCCGCGCGTGAGGATGCCGAGCGGCGTGTGCGGCGCGACTCCACCCGGATCGCCTCGGCGAAGCCCGGCGCCTCGCGGTCGATCACGTCGAGCGTGGCCTCGGGCGTCACGTCGTCGTACGTGAGTCCGGTGCCGCCGGTGGTGAAGATGAAGCGCACGTGCTCGTTGTCGGCCAGCCGCTTGAGCGCCGTGGCTATCGCCTCGCGGTCGTCGCTGACCGAGTCGTAGACCGTCTCGATGCCCGCCTCCTCGCAGAAGCCCGACGAGCGCGTTGCCGGACTCGTCGTCCTCGCGCCGCGTCCTCGAGCTCGAGATCGTGAGCACCGCCGCACGCATCGAGCGCTCAGCCTACGTGGATTTGCGCGTCCAATACAGCTCGGTGATGTACGGGATCTCGACCATCTCGGTCTTGCGGCACCTGCTCGGCCACGCGCTCGAGCAGGCGGGTGCGCTCGTCCTCGGGGAGCGAGGCCACGTAGCTGCGCGAGGCGAACACGTCCACCGCGTCCGCACGCGTGACCTCCTGGGTGTGGCTGAAGGTCTCGAGCTGGAGCGGCTCGAACAGGCCACCCGAGTCGAACGGCTTGCGCCAGTGGCCGCTCTGTGGTCTGGGCGTGCCGCCCACGGGCGCCGTCGATCAGCTCGCCGATCATCGCCATCCACTCCACGCTCTCGTCGCGCACGTTCCAGATCGCGGCGAGGCCCGCCGCCGGGCGCAGCACGCGCGCGATCTCGCCCGCCGCGCTGCCGGCGTCGAACCAGTGGAACGCCTGCGCCACCGTCACGAGATCGGCGGACTCGTCCTCGACCGGGATCGCGCTCCGCCGTCCCCTCCATCACCGTGGCCTCCGGGCAGGCGCTGCTGGAGCATCTGGCGCATCGCGAACAGCGGCTCCACCGCCGTCACCCGCGCGCCCGCGGCGATCAGTGCGCGCGTGAGCTTGCCCGTGCCGGCCGCCAGGTCGAGCACGTCGCTGTCGTCGCTAAGGCCCAGCTCGTGCGAGGAAGTCGATCGCCTCGGGCGGGTAGCCGGGACGAGCGCGCTCGTAGACCTCGGCGGACTAGCCCCAGGCCTTGGAAGCGGTCTCGTGGACCTCGTCATCGCTCGCGGTGCCAGTCGTGGCGGCCGCCGGTCTTCTCGAGCAGCGCGATCTCGGCGATCTCCACCCCGCGCTCGATGCCCTTGACCATGTCGTAGACGGTCAGCGCCGCGACCGAGCAGGCGGTGAGCGCCTCCATCTCCACGCCGGTCTGCGCACGTCGTGCGCACCTCGGAGCGGATCGTGACGACACCGGCGGCCGCGTCCACCTCGATCGACACGTCCATGAACGAGAGCGGCAGCGGGTGGCAGAGCGGAATCAGCTCGGCGGTGCGCTTGGCGGCCTGAATGCCGGCGATGCGGGCGGTGGAGATCACGTCGCCCTTGGGCGCGTCGCCGGCGGCCACGGCCGCGGCGGTCTCCGGCTTCATGCGCACGACGCCCTGCGCGACCGCGCGCCTATCCGTGACCGGCTTTCCGCCCACGTCGACCATTCGGGCGTTGCCCTCGCTCGTCGAGATGGGAGAGCTGCTCGGCTATACGACGGCTTGCTGTGGCCGAGCGCTGCGCGGCGGCGATCAGGTCGCGCACCGCCTGCTCGTCGCCCTGGCGCAGCAGCTCGACCGGGTCGGGATCACCGTTGACGACCGACTCGAAGAAGACCTTGCGGTCCTGGTAGGTGGGCAGCGTGCCCTTGGCCCAGCCGCGCACCTCGTTGAGCAGCTCCGCGAGCCGCGCGTAGGGCTCGCCGTACTCCTCGGCGATCTCGGCCTTGATGCGCTTGGCGAGCGCGGGGCTCGCGCCGGCCGTGGAGATCGCTATCGCGAGCGGGCCGGAGCGGAAGATGGCCGGCAGGATGAAGTTGCAGAGCGGCGGCACGTCCACCACGTTCACGAGCATCGCGCGGCGCTCGGCGTCCTCGTAGACGCGGATGTTCACGTCGGTGTCGTTCGTGGCCGCGATGACCATGAACGTGCCCTCGAGGTCCGTCGAGGCCGGCGTACCCGCGCTGCTCCCACTTGATCGAGCCCTCGGCCGCCAGCTCGCGCAGCGGCTCGATCGCGTCCGGCGCGACCAGCGTCACGTCGCCCTCGCAGGCCAGCAGGCCCTCGACCTTCTCGAGTCCGATGTCACCGCCGCCCGACGACCAGGCAGCGCCGGCCGGACAGCCGCAGGCACGCGATGTAGAACGGCGTGTCGAGCATCCCCTGAACGCACGACTGGTCGCAGATCCCCCGGCGGAGCTGGCAGACGCATTCCTTGCCTGCGTAGGCGTTGGCGGGCATGTATGGAGTGTAAGCAGTAGGCGGTAAGCAGTCCGCGGGAGCTTGTGCTTCTTGCGTGGCTTGGCCTGGTGCAGGGTCAGGCACTTGACCGTGGTGCTCGCCCTGGGCGCGCCCGATGGGGTATGAGCGCAAGCGCTCTTAAGCGCGAAACACGTCGCGCAGCGTCTTCGCGCCGAGGCGGGCCAGAGGCAGCGCGCCGGCTGCGGAGCGCTCCCCACTTGTCCGACGTCGCGGCCGTAGAGCAGCTTGGCCGCGGCGTCCATCGACCTGCCGAGCGAGGCGTCGTACGGGTGCCACCAGAAGTCGCGCGTGCGGGAGGGCTCCCAGACCATCTGCTTGACGTTGACGCACTCGTAGAAGCCGAACTTGGAGTGGGAGCGCCCGAGGCCTGAGTGCTTGGCGCCGCCCCACGCGCACTGGCAGGCGCCGTGGGAGTACATGTGGTCGTTGAGCCAGACCATGCCGGTCTCGAGGCGGTGCCCGATGCGCGTGGCGCGGTCGCGGTCGAGCGACCAGATCGAGGCGCCCAGACCGAACTCGGAGTCGTTGGCGAGGTCGACGGCCTCCTCCTCCGAGTCCACCGTGACGATCGGGACCACCGGGCCGAAGATCTCCTCGCGCATGATCCGCATGTCGTGCGTCACGCCGGTGAGCACGGCGGGCGCGTAGAACTTGCCGTTCATGCCCTGCCGCCTCGGCGGGGCCGCCGCAGCGGAGCGTCGCACCGTTCGCCACGGCGTCGTCCACCAGCTCGACGACGAGCTCGTACTGCTCCACCGACACCATCGGCCCGATCTCGGTGTCGAAGGACAGCGGGTCGCCCACGCGCAGCGCCCGTGCTCCCTCCACCACGCCCTCGGTGAAGCGCTCGGCCACGTCGCGCATCACGTAGACGCGCTCGATGCCCGAGCAGGTCTGGCCCGCGTTGGCGAAGCCACCCCACAGGCAACCCGAGATCGCGTTGGCGAGGTTGGCGTCCGCGAGCACGATCTGCGGGTCCTTGCCGCCGAGCTCGAGCACGCTGCCCTTGAGCCGCTCGGCGCACGCGGTGCCCACGCGCCGGCCCACCTCCACCGACCCCGTGAAGAAGATCTTGGCCGCGCTCGACTCCACGAGCGCGTTGCCCACGACGCCGCCGCCGTGCACAGTCCGCACGAGCCCCTCGGGCACGCCGGCGCGCTCGAAGATCGTCTGGATCCGCTCGCCGATCAGCGGCGTGAGCGAGGCGGGCTTGAGCACCACGCCGTTGCCGCACATCAGCGCGATCGCCACCTCGCCGAACGGGATCGACCAGGGGTAGTTCCAGGGCGCGATCACGCCCACCACGCCCGAGCGGCTCGTACGAGAACCACGCCTTCTTCTGCTTGAAGAAGATCTGCGGCTGCTTGATGCGCTCGTCGCCGAGGATCGCCTCGCCGTTGTCGGCGATCCAGTGGAGCGCGTCGATCGTGGGCAGCAGCTCCATCACGTAGGCCTCGTTGATGGGCTTGCCCTGCTCGCGGCTGAGCAGCGTGGCGATGCCGTCGAGGTCGTCGATGATCGCCTGGGCGGCGCGGCGCATGTAGCGCGCGCGGTCGCACAGCGAGAGCTGCGCCCAGAAGGGCTGCACGCTCGCCACGTCGTCCACGATCGCCCTGCACCTCGCCCGGCGTGACCGTCGGCACCGCGCCTATGCGCTCGCCCGTGGCCGGGCTGAAGGACTCGAGCTGGTCTCTCGTAGCAGTTGTTGCCGCCTCCACGCCGGGCATTGTGCCGTGCCGGCTCAGGCGGCGCGGCGCTCGGCGCGGAGCGGCAGGCGCGTGTAGGCGAGCACGTGCCCGTCTTCCATCGTCTGCACGGTGCGCCCGAGCCGCTCGAGCAGGCGGACCATCGGGCGGTTGTGATCGAGCAACTCGGCGCGGAGGTGGGTGGCGCCATGGGCCGCCGCCAGCGAGGCCACGGCCTCGATCAGCGCGCCGCCGACGCCGCTGCCCTGGTGCTCGTCGTCCACCACGATGCCCAGCTCGGCCACGCCCGTATCCACGAGCGCGATGTCTGCCAGGCCGATCACCTGCTCGACGCCGGCCAGCGGCGCGGTGGCTGCCACCACGATGCGCTGGCGCGGGTTGTAGAAGGTGAAGTGGCTGACGGTGCGCTCGTCGATCTCCGGCATCGCCATGAAGAAGCGCTTGAGGCGCGTCTCGCGGGAGAGGCGCTCGAGGAACGCGCGGACGCGCGGGGCGTCGCTCGGACGGGTGAGCCGCAGACCGATGCGCAGGCCGCTGTCCAGCTCGTGGACATTCGCCAGCATCGCCCCTGGGTCGAGTAGTTCTTGACGCAGCCGTCTACGCACCTCCTGAGGGTGGCAGACGAGCCGGCGTTAGTCCAGGGATTTGCACCAAGTGATGCGTGCCACGAGCGCCTATCCTGGAGAGTGCGAGATGCGCATCGTCCCACGCGCACATCACACTCCCTGGCGCCCGTTGTTGCTCGCCGTGGCGGCGGCGGTGGGGCTGGGGCTGGCCGGACGGATCGCCGTCCACGCGGGTGCCGCGCTGCCCCACGGAGGCGCGATCGCGGCGGTGGGTCACACGGCCGTCGCTCTCGGTGCTCCCTGGCTCGCGGTGGCGTGGGCGGTGGGAGCGATGGCGGGGTCACGACGGCTCGCCGCAGCCGGCGGCGCGGGCGCGCTGGTGCTCGGCACCGGCGCCTGGTACCTCCTTTCGATCGCGGCGGCGGCGAGCGGCTGGGCGGCCGTGTCCTACGCGCTGCCGGTGGCCGCCGCGTGGGGCGTCGTCTCGCTCGGCGCAGGCGCCCTTTTTGGCTTTGCGGGCGGGATTTGGCGGGACGGGAGCCGAGCCGCCCGGGCAGCCTCGATTGCGCTTCTGTCCGGCGCGCTGGCGGGCGAGGCGCTGCTGCTGATGCGCACATGGTCCGGGCGGGCGGCGGACGCGGTGCTCGCCGCGGAGCTGGCCGCCGGCGCGGGCGTGTTGCTGCTTGCTCGGCGGCGCGTACCGCTCGGCCTGACGCTCGCGCTGTTCGCCGTCGCCACCGTGGCGGTGGCCGAGTCCGAGGGCATTGTGCGCGACGCCCTCCGGCTGGCCGGCTGGGCCGGCCCGTAAGGGCTAGCGCCCGCGCGCGCGGCGGATCTTCTCGAGGCGCTCCTTGAGCGCCGGCTCCTCGCCGTGGTCGGTGAGCTCCACGAACGTCTCGCCCACCGCCTCGGCCGGCATCAGCTCCTGTGGAGATACCCCTTCTGGGCGACCGTGTGGGTAGTCGTAGCCGGCCCCTCGGCCGAGTGCCTTGGCACCCGGGTAGGACGCGCTGCGCAGATAGCCGGGCGGCGCGGGCGCCCCGTTCTCCGCGATCCACTCGCCCGCCGCCTTGAGTGCGCGCTTGACAGTGTCGGACTTCGGTGCCAGCGCCAGGTAGATGGCCGCCTGGGCGAGGTTGAACGAGCACTCCGGCATGCCCACGTGCTCCACCGCGTGCGCAGCCGCCACCGCCACCTGGAGGGCCCGCGGGTCCGCGTTGCCGATGTCCTCGCTCGCGAACACCACCATGCGCCGCGCGATGAAGCGCGGGTCCTCGCCACCCTCGAGCATCTCCACGAGGTAGAGCATCGAGGCGTCCGGGTCCGACCCGCGGGTGGACTTGATCCAGGCGGAGATCGTGTCGTAGTGGCGGTCGCCGCCCTTGTCGTACAGCAGTGCCTTGCGTTGAAGGGCGTCCTCGGCGTGGCGCAGCGTGATCGTGTCGCCGCCCGCGGTGTCGCACGCCACCTCGAGCGCTGCCAGCGCCGTGCGGGCGTCGCCCCCGGCGCGCGCTGCCAGGAACTCGAGCGCCTCATCGTCCACCTGGGGCGCCTCGGGCAGGCCGCGGTCGTCGGAGAGCGCGCGGCGCAGCAGCGCGAGCACGTGCGCGTCCTCGAGCTGGCGGAACTCGTAGACGGTGCAGCGCGAGAGCAGCGCCGAGTTGACCTCGAAGTACGGGTTCTCGGTGGTCGCTCCGACCAGCGTGACGAGGCCCTCCTCCACCGCCGGCAGCAGCGCGTCCTGCTGCGCCTTGTTGAAGCGGTGGATCTCGTCGAGGAAGAAGATCGTGCCCTCTCCGCTGGTGCGCCGGCGATGGTCGGCCCGCTCGAGCACGTCGCGCACCTCCTGTCGCCCGGCGTTGACCGCCGAGGCCTCCTCGAAGGCCGAGCGGGAGTTGAGGGCCAACAGCCGCGCCAGCGTGGTCTTGCCCGTGCCGGGCGGCCCGTACAGGACCATCGAGTGCGGATGCCCCTCCTCGAGCGCGGTGCGAAGAGCTGAGCCCTCGCCGAGCAGGTGCTCCTGACCGATGAACTCCGCGAGCGCCGACGGGCGCATGCGCACGGCCAGCGGCTGGTCCGCGGGCGGCACCGACGTGCGGCCGCGCGGGCTCTCCTCGGTCTCGAAAAGGCGCTCCACACCCAGAGTCTCGCAGCCCGTTCGGAGGTGAACCAGGCCTCCATATACTCAGCGCCCGTGCCTGATCCCGCCCAACTGGAGCGACGGACCACCGAGTTGCTCCAGCGACTGATCCGCTTCAACACCGTCAACCCTCCGGGGAACGAGGAGGCGGTACAGGAGTGGCTGAGTGGGCTGCTGGAGGAGGCGGGATTCGAGTGCGAGCTGCTGTCGGCCGTGAAGGGGCGCCCCAACCTGGTGGCGCGGCTGCGCGGCCGCTCCGACGGGCCGGTGCTGTCGCTGTCCGGCCACGTGGACACGGTGCTCGCCACGCCGTCCGAGTGGAGCGTGGACCCATGGTCGGGCGAGCTGCGCGACGGCTGCGTGTGGGGCCGCGGCGCGCTCGACATGAAGAGCCAGGTGGCGGCGGAGCTGGCGGCCGCGCTCACGCTGGTGGAGGAGGGCTGGCGGCCCGAGTCCGGCGACCTCCTGCTCGTGTTCGTGGCCGACGAGGAGGCGGGCTCGCTCCACGGCGCCAAGTGGCTCTGCGCGAACCACCCGGACAAGGTGCGCTGCGACTTCAGCGTCAACGAGGGCGCCGGCGAGGTGTTCGAGTTCGACGGCCGCCGCTACTACTCGGTCTGCGTGGCGGAGAAGGGCGTGTTCCGCTTCACGCTCTCCACGAGCGGGCGCGCGGGGCACGCCTCGATCCCGCGCATCGGCGACAACGCCCTGCTCAAGCTCGGCCCGCTGCTCACGCGGCTCGCGGAGGCGGAGATGCCGCTCGAGCTGAGCCCGGAGCCCGAGGCGTTCCTGCGCGGGCTCGGGCGTGCTGAACGGTGGCGATCCGGCGGCGGCGCTGCGTGCGCTCGACGCGGCCGACCCGCGCCTGGCCGTGCTCGTGGAGCCGATGCTCGGCATCACGCTCTCGCCGACGATGGTGCAGGCCTCCCAGAAGATCAACGTGATCCCGTCGCGCGCGGAGCTGCAGGTGGACTGCCGCGTGCCGCCCGGGCTCGGCGAGCAGGAGGCCCGCAAGCGCATCGAGCGCGCCCTCGGCGGCGCCGACGGCTACGAGCTCAGCTTCTTCGAGGACGAGCAGGTGATCGGCAACCGCTCCTCGATCGACACTCCGCTGATGGAGCGCATCCGCGCGTTCGTGGAGCGCGAGGATCCGGGCGCCGTGGTCGTGCCCACGGTGCTGCCCGGCTTCACCGACTCGCGCTGGTGGCGGGACGCGTTCCCCGACTGCGTGGCGTACGGCTTCTTCCCGCAGAAGCGGATGGACATGTTCGAGTCCTCGCCGCTCGTGCACGGCGCCGACGAGCGCGTGCCTGTGGAGGACCTGGGGCTGGCAGCGCGCTTCTACGCCGAGCTGGCGCAGGAGGTGCTCGGGTGAGCAAACAGGGGAAGAAATTGCGCCTGGGCGGCATGGCGCTGCAGAACGGCCTGCTCGTGCACGGACCCACCCACTGGGCCGCCGCGATCCGGACGAAGGACGGCGAGATCAAGGTCGCATCCGGGCGCAAGCTCGACCTGGGCGGCCGCGCGTTCGACGCGCGTGCCCGGCATGCGCGGGGTGTCGAGGCTCGCCGAGGCGTTCGCCGTCATCCCGGCGGTGAAGCGCCGCCTGCCGGAGGCCGGGCTGCCGATGGAGGACGTGAAGGTGCTGGGCGGGATGGCGCTCGCCGCGGGCGTGTCGCGCGCCGTCCGGCGAGGCGGGGAGCGCACGGCTCGGGCGCGAGGCCGTGGTGTCCATGCTCGGCATGGCTCCCGCGCTGATCATGCTCCACGGAGGGGACATCGCGGCCTACCACGGCGCCGAGCACAAGGCCATCGGCGCCTACGAGCAGGGCGTGGACGCCGCGGAGGCAAGCAAGGAGCACGACCGCTGCGGCACCAACCTCGCCGTACCCCTGATCGCCACCTCGGCGCTCGGCACGGCGGTGGCGCGGCGGGCGGGCATGCGCGGCTCGGCCGCGGACGCCGCAGGCGCGCTCGGGGGCATCGCGGTGGCGGTGGAGGTGTTCGCGTGGTCTGAGCGCCACGCCGGATCGACGCTTGCAAAGGCGCTCAAGCGCCCCGGCTACGAGTTCCAGCGGCTGGTCGGCACGAGGGAGCCCACCACGGAGCAGCTCGACGTGAGCCGCGCCGCGATGGCGGAGATCCTGCGCGTCGAGGACTCGTAGCGGTCGCGTCGGGGCTCCTGGGCACGGAAGCGCAATGGTCGCAGTGGATGTTCGACGGTTGGCCGCGATCGACATGCATGGACTTCACGGCACTCGCCGGCGCCGGCGGATCATCCTCGCCGAGTTCCTGGCCGGAGCCGTCGGCGGCGTGGCCATCGGCTTGGTGCTTCTCCTGGCGGGATCTCACGCCGCGCTCCAGATCGCGCTTGGCGCGTGGGTACTCGGGATCGGAGTGAACTACATGCCGCTGGCGCTTCACGCGATCGAGTTCGTCCGGCCCGGCAAGCTCGAGGCGGAGCTTGACGGCGTGGACATTCCAGCGGAGCTCCGGCACTACACGGTCACGCAGTTCTGGATCGCCATCCCCGCGCTGTTCGCCGTGCTGAGCGTCGCGCAATTCGCGCGGCGACGGTGAGCGGACGGCTAGCCGCCGCTTACCATTCCCCGATGGCAACGCGCGCCGAGCGGCAGCGGCTCGAGCCTGCCGTGTTCCGCCTGCCGGTGGAGCGCATCCGCGAGGGCTACTACTCGGACGCCTACTTCAACTTCTCCCGCGAGCTGCTCGAGGCGGAGGACCGGCACCCGCATGTGACGATGCAGGTGTTCCAGAAGCAGCAGTCGGTGCTCGGCGGTATCGACGAGGCGATCGCCGTGCTGAAGGAGTGCTCGGGCCGGCACACGCCCGGCGGCGGCTGGGAGGGCTGCTGGGACGAGCTGACGGTGCACGCCCTGCACGAGGGCGACGAGATCTCGCCGCACGAGACGGTGATGACGATCGAGGGCGACTACTCGCTGTTCGCCCACCTCGAGACCGTCTACCTCGGCTGCCTCGCACGCCGAACGCTCGTGATGAAGAACGTGCACGAGGTGGTGGAGGCCGCACAGGGCAAGCAGATCCTCTTCTTCCCCGCCCGGCACGACCACTGGCTGGTGCAGACCGGCGACGGCTGGGCGGCGCACGTGGCCGGCGCCATCGGCGTGTCCACGGACGCGCAGGCGTCGTGGTGGGGCGGCCGCGGCGTGGGCACGGTGCCGCACGCGCTGATCGCGGCCTACGGCGGCGAGCACCGTGGACGCCGCGCGCGCGTTCGCCGGCCGCTACGCCAGCGAGATGAACGTGACCGTGCTCGTGGACTTCGAGAACGACTCCGTGCGCACCGCGCTGGAGGTGGCCGAGGCGCTAGGCGACGACCTCTGGGGCGTGCGCCTTGACACCTCCGAGCGACTGGTGGACCGCGCGCTCTGGCACGAGATGGGCGACTTCAGCCCGACCGGTGTGAACGAGGTGCTCGTGCGCCGAGTGCGCGAGGCGCTCGACGCCGCCGGGCACGAGCGGGTGAAGATCGTCGTCATCTGGCGGCTTCGACGCCGAGCGCATCCGCAAGTTCGAGGCCGGAGACGTGCCCGGTCGACGCCTACGGGGTTGGTTCCTCGCTGCTCAGAGGACAGAATGATTTCACCGCTGACATCGTCCTCGTGGACGGGCGAGAATGTTCCAAGGTGGGCCGCCGGCACCGGCCCAATACCCGATTAGAGGTCGTGGAGTAATGATTTGGAGCCAAGCGGCCGATTACTGGTCCGGATGACGCCCCTTCTCGGCACCCTCCTGATCCGGCTTCGAGAACTGGGCGCTCACATGGCTGCCCATCATCTTCATGGGCCTGATCGTGATCCTGATCGGGGCCACGCTGCGCTACATGCCGCGCACGAAGCCGCAGCAGATCAAGCCGGAGTCCTCCGAAGCCATCCAGTGGGACGACGTCGCCGGCGCCGAGGAGGCCAAGGAGGAGCTGCGCGAGGTGGTGGAGTTCCTGCGCGACCCCAAGCGCTTCCGCCGGCTCGGCGCGAAGGTGCCGAAGGGCATCCTGCTGCACGGCCCGCCGGGCACCGGCAAGACGCTGCTTGCCAAGGCCGTGGCCAACGAGTCGAAGGCCAAGTTCTTCGCGCAGTCGGCCGTCGTCGTTCGTGGAGATGTTCGCCGGCCTCGGCGCGGCGCGCATCCGGCGCCTCTTCCGCGAGGCACGCAAGGCCAGGCCGGCGATCGTCTTCATCGACGAGCTCGACGCGGTGGGCGCCACGCGCGGCCACGACATCTCCGGCGAGAAGGACCAGACGCTCAACCAGCTGCTCGTCGAGATGGACGGCTTCGGCGGCTCGCGACGAGCTCGTCGTTATCGCCGCCTCGAACCTGCTCGAGAAGCTCGACCCGGCGCTGCTGCGTCCCGGCCGCTTCGACCGCCAGATCTTCGTTCCGCCGCCCGACCTCAACGGCCGCAGCGAGATCCTCGAGGTGCACTCGCGCAACAAGCCGCTGAAGAACGTGGACCTCGAGCTGGTGGCCCGCCAGACCAGCGGCCTCACCGGCGCCGACCTCGCCAACATCTGCAACGAGGCCGCGATCTTCGCCGGCCGCCAGCACCGCGACGTGGTGCTGATGGAGGACTTCGAGGCCGCGCTCGAGCGCGTGGTGGCGGGCATGCAGTCGCGCCGCGTGATCAACGACCACGAGAAGCAGGTCGTGGCCTACCACGAGGCCGGTCACGCGCTGTGCTCCGAGCTTCTTCCCTCGGTGGAGAAGGTGCACAAGATCTCGATCATCCCCCGCGGCCGGGCGCTCGGCTACACGCTCAACCTGCCCGAGGAGGACCGCTACCTGAAGTCGCAAGGACGAGCTGCTCGACCACCTGGTGGTGCTGCTCGGCGGCCGCGTGGCCGAGCACGTGGTGTTCGGCGCGATCACCACCGGCGCCTCCGACGACCTCAAGCGCGTGTACGACATCAGCCGCGCGATGGTGTCCGAGTACGGCATGGGCACCGAGCTGATGTCGCGCCGCCTGCCCGCCGACGACTACTCGATGTCGGACGCCACACGGCGGATGCTCGACGACGAGCAGCAGCACCTCACGGACCTTGCCTACCGCCGCGCCCAGGCGATGATCCTCGAGCATCGCGAACTGCTCGACGCGTTCGCCGGCACGCTGCTCGAAAAGGAGGTGCTCGAGCGCTCGGACATCGAGAAGATCGTGGCGAGCTACCGCACCGCCGCCGCCAAGGCCGAGATCGCGGCCAAGGCTGACGGCGGCCGCAGCCCCGCCGCGCCGGTGGCAGCCGCCGAGCGCCGCGAGCCGGAGGCCCCGGCTCCGCACCGCTACGAGCCGCCAGAGCAGCCTCAGTAGACTGCGCGCCCTTGTTCGGGCGGATCGATCACATCGGCGTGGCCGTCGACGACCTCGACGGCGCTGTGGAGCTGTACAGCGAGCGCTTCGGCATGCGTGAGCAGCACCGCGAGACCATCGCGGCCTTCGACGTGGAGGCCGTGCTGCTCGAGGTGGGCGACGGGCATGTGGAGCTGCTGAAGCCGCTGAGCCCCGAGAGCGGCATCGGCAAGTTCCTGGAGCGGCAACGGCCCCGGCCTCCACCACGTGGCCTACCAGACCTCCGACATCGATTCCGCGCTCGAGCAGGTGAAGGCCGCCGGCCTCGACCTCATCGACCACGAGCCGCGCACCGGCATCCGCGGCAGCCGAGTGGCGTTCCTGCATCCGAAGAGCACCGGCGGGGTACTGACCGAACTTGTGGAGCCCGCACACTGATGGCTGACGAGACGACAAGAGCATCGCGCGTGGACATCGGCTTCTCCGGCGGGCAGGTGCTGTCCGTGCGGATGCAGGAGTCCGCGTACGAGGACCTGCGCAAGGCGCTCGACCGCGCCGGTGACTCTGGCGGCTGGCACGAGCTGAAGACCGAGGACTCGGAGCTGTCGCTCCACCTTGCCCAGGTCGTGTACGTGCGCCTCGACACCGAGAAGCACAAGGTCGGGTTCTAGAGCCGCCCGGGCGATGCTCGGGGCCCTCGACCTGGCTGTGCTGCGGGCGTTCAGGACGCGCGGCCACACGCCCGCGCGCGAAAGGGCCGTGGCCGCGTTCTCGAAGCTCGGCGAGCAGGGGCTGCTCTGGTTCGCGATCTGCGGGGCGGGCGCGCTGGCCGATGCGGACAACCGGGCCGTGTATACGCGCGCGGCCAAGACCGTGCTCGGCGTGTACGGCTGCAATCAGCTGATCAAGGTCGCCGTGAGACGCCGCCGCCCGCGGCTCGAGGGCCTGCCGCCGCTGGCGGGCACGCTCTCCGGCCTGTCCTATCCGTCGGCGCACGCGGCCACCTCGCTCGCCGGCGCGCGGATGCTGTCCTCCGCCGTCCCGGCCGCACCGCTGTACGCCGCGGCGATGTCGCTCGCGCTCTCGCGCCTCTACCTGGGGCTGCACTACCCGTCCGACATCGTGGCCGGCGCCGCACTCGGTTCGGCCATCGCGGAGCTGGCCTCATGAGGATCGGAATCGTGGGTATGCCGAACGCGGGCAAGTCGTCGCTCTTCAACGCTCTCACGAAGGCCGGCGCCGAAGCCGCCAACTACCCGTTCACGACCGTGGAGCCGAACGTGGCGGTGGTGCCTGTCCGCGACGAGCGCCTCGACCAGGTGGCGGCCACGCTCGGCTCGCACCCGATCACCTACGAGACGATCGCCTTCCACGACATCGCCGGTCTCGTGCGCGGCGCGCACCAGGGCGAGGGCCTCGGCAACCAGTTCCTGGCCAACATCCGGGAGACCGACGCGATCGTGCATGTGGTGCGCGCGCACGAGGACTCGACCGTCGTGCACCCCGAGGGCCGCGTGGACCCCGCCGCGGACATCGACACGATCGAGACCGAACTGCTCTACGCCGACCTCGAGCAGGCGGAGCGGCGGCTCGAGCGCGTGTCGCGGCAGGCCAAGTCGGGCGAGCGCGCGGCCGTGGCGGAGAACGCCTGGCTCGGCGCGCTGGTGGAGGCGCTCAGGGAGGGACGCCCCGCCCGCTCCGTGCAGCTACCCGCGGATGCGCCGGACGCCATGCGCAACCTGCAGCCGCTCACGTCGAAGCCGGTGCTCTACCTCGCCAACGTGGGCGAGGGCGAGACCGAGGTGCCAGCGGCGATCGCCGAGTACGCCGAGCGGGCAGGTGCGCGGGCGGTGGCCGTGAGCGCGCGCATCGAGGCCGAGCTGTCAGAACTCGACGACGAGGAGTCCGGCGCCATGCGCGACGAGCTCGGGGTGCCGGAATCGGGACTTGAGCTGGTGGTGCGCGAGGCGTTCGCGCTGCTCGACCTGATCCAGTTCTTCACCGCCGGCGAGGACAAGGAAGCCCGCGCGCACGCGATAGAGCGCGGCACCACCGCCTGGGGCGCGGCGGGCGAGATACACACGGACATCCAGCGCGGCTTCGTCCGGGCCGAGGTGGTGCCGTGGAACGAGCTGGTGGATGCCGGCGGCTATGCGGGCGCTCGCGAGCGGGGGACGCTGCGGCTCGAGGGGCGGGACTACGTGATGCGCGACGGTGACGTAATCACCGTCAAGTTCACTCCGTAGTTCTCAGTTCTCAGTTCTCAGTTGACCCGCATTGCGGGCCCGCTCAATGGGCCCACCACGATGCGGAACATGCCCGTGCCCTTCACGGCGACGTTGTACTTGCCGTGCTTGTCCAGGCGGACATGGCCCACGGTGCGCCAGGTACCGGTGCGGTCCTTCTTCTGGACCTTGGCCAGCGCGTGCTTGGGCGCGGGCCAGAGCGAGCCGTAGAGGCGCGCCGGCCGGCCCGGGTGGAACACGGACGGGAACAGGCGGCCCCGCCTGCCCGAGAAGCTGGCTGCTGCGCCCGGCTGCACGCCGCCGCCGGGTGTGGTGGACGGAGGAGGCGTGGTCTCCGTCGTGGGCGGCTTGCTCGGCTTCTGCTTGGTGGAGAAGCGGTTGAACGAGGCCCACGTGTCGTCGAGGCCGAGCCTGCTCTTGAGCGTTGCGCCGCGCACCCTCACGGAGCCCCGGCTACCCACCACCGACGCCCACACGATGCGTGGGGACACGCCGCGCTTGAGCACCTTCACGCCGCGCAGCCTGCCCCGCACGAGCGAGCCGAGGCGATGCTGCAGCCTGGAGGTGGTCAGCCGGATCTGCCAGCGGTGCTTGGGGGAGATGTTGTCGTAGGGATCCTTCACGCCCACGAGGTACGGCTCCGGCTTGGCGCCGTAGAACACGTTCTGAACATCCTCGGTGCGGCCGCCCGAGGTGGAGAAGAAATAGGTGGCCGCGATCTCGCCCTGGTAGCGCAGGACCTCGTCAGCGGTGGCGTCGACCGCGGCGTTGGAGGTGGGCGCCTCGCCATCGGCGCCCTTGTAGACCTGCGAGCGCGTGTCCGGGTACTGGTCGAACACCGGGCCGCCGGCGTCGGTGGCGAGCGCGTAGCTGCGGGCCGCCACCGCCTGCGCCTCGAGGGCGGCCGGCGCCCATGACGACGGCATCTCGCCGGGCACGACGCCCTTCACGTAGTCGTCGAGGCCGGCCACGTTGACGACGGCGAGGCCGCTGAACGGGCTGGGGCGGAACTCGAGCGTGCCCCGGTAGTGGCCGGAGCCGACGCCGTTCATCGCACGCCCGTTGAGACGCAGCAGGCCGGTGGAGCTCGTGATGTCGAGCGGCGTGTCGAAGTGGCCGAGCTGCTTGCCCCTGGGGTCGTAGAGCACCTCGCGGCCGAGGCCGCTGAGCTTCACGCGGTAGGTCTTGGATGGGTTGAGCTTGTGACCGCCGCCCTCCGTGGCGCCCGAGAAGGTGGCGGTGCGGTGGCCGGTCTGCAGCAGCACGCGAACGTCCGCCGTCCCGGCAGTCGACAGATCGGTGCCCTGGTAGTAGTGGGCGAGGATCTGCTTGTAGTCGTAGCCGTGCTTGGCGTAGCCGTAGGCGCCGTACTGGCTCATCCCGATGCCGTGGCCGAAGCCCGCGCCGCGGATGATCTGGCGCACGGCGGCGCCCGCCGCCTGGGGCAGCGCAAGCAGCGCGATGAGCGTGAAGGGAATGGCTAGTCGGCGCATGGAGGGTGCGTTACCGAAGGTAGTCGGCACGTAATCGAACAACTTGCAACGTACAGAGTCGCGCTCCGCCCAGACGATTGCAGCGGCATTGTTAGAGTCAAATCCAGAGTGGCTCCCCGCAAAGCATCGGACGTGTTCGTCGAATGTCTCGAGGCTGAGGGCGTCGAGCACGTGTTCGGTATTCCGGGCGAAGAGACGCTTGACCTCAACGAATCCCTCGCGGACTCCTCGATTGAGTTCGTACCTGTTCGACACGAGCAGGGCGGCGCCTACATTGCCGACGTCTACGGTCGCCTGACCGGCCGCGCGGGAGTCTGCCTCGGCACGCTCGGGCCCGGCGCCATGAACCTCACCACCGCGGTGGCCGACGCCTTCCTGGACCGCGCGCCGCTCGTGGCGCTCACCGGCCAGGGCGACCTCGAGCGCATGCACAAGGAGTCGCACCAGTACATCGACGTGCCGCAGGTGTTCGCCCCGATCACGAAGTGGAACGCTCGGCTGTCCGACCCGGCGATCATCCCCGAAGTCGTCCGCAAGGCGTTCAAGGTGGCCGAGTCCGAGAAGCCCGGCGCCACCCACATCGAGCTGCCGGAGGACGTGATGGCAGCCCAGATCGACGCCGAGCCGCTACCGCGCCGCAAGCCCGTTCAGCCGGAGCCGAGCGCGCGCGAGCTGCTGAAGGCGGCGGACATAATCCGCGGCGCGCTCAACCCGGTGGCGCTGGCTGGCAACGGCGTTATCCGGGCGAACGCCGCCCCCGCGCTGCGTGAGTTCGTGCGCGCCACCGGCATTCCCGCGGCCGAGACCTTCATGGGCAAGGGCCTGCTCACGCCCGAGGACCCGCGCTCGCTCGGAGCCGTGGGGCTCCAGTCGGGCGACTACGCGATGGCCGGCTTCGAAGAGGCCGACGTGGTGATCGCGATGGGCTACGACCTCGTGGAGCACTCGCCCGAGCACTGGAACCCGAAGCGCGACAAGAAGATCATCTGCATCGACTCCCTCGCGGCCGAGATCGACGAGTTCTTCGTGCCCGAGGTCGAGCTGATCGGCGACATCTACCACATCCTCGCCAGGCTGGCCGAGGAGTGCCGGCACGTACCCCACTCGGGCGGATCGCAGCGCCTGCGGGAGGTGGTGCGCGGTCGTTTCGAGGCCGCGAGGGACGACGACCAGTTCCCGATGCAGCCGCCGCGCGTGCTGTACGAGATCCGCAAGGCGCTCGGGCGCGACGACATCCTGATCTCGGACGTGGGCCTGCACAAGCTCTGGATCGGGCGCATGTTCCCCGCCTACGAGCCCAACACGGTGCTGATCGCGAACGGGCTCGCCGGCATGGGCTTCGCGATTCCCGCGGCGATCGCGGCCAAGCTCGTGCACCCCGAGCGCAAGGTCGTCGCGGTGAACGGCGACGGCGGCTTCATGATGAACTCGCAGGAGCTCGAGACCGCCGTGCGGCTGAAGACGCCGTTCGTGTCGGTCATCTGGGAGAACCGCCAGTACGGCTCGATCGTCTGGAAGCAGGACAAGAAGTTCGGCCGCCACTTCGGCGTCGACTTCACAAACCCAGACTTCGTGCGCCTGGCCGAGTCCTTCGGGATGCCGGCCTGGCGCTGCGAGTCGGTCGAAGACTTTCCGCAGCGGCTCGGCCAGGCCCTCGACGCGGACCTGCCAAGCCTGATCGTGCTGCCGATCGACTACTCGATCGACGTTGCGATCTCAGAGGAACTCGGTACAGAAACGGTGGCCACATGAGCAGATTGCGACGCAAGAGCAGACGGTCGTAGACAACGTCGAGAAGCATCTCTACATCGGAGGCGAGTGGATCGACGCGAGTGAGGGGCGCACCCTGGCGGTCGAGGATCCCGCCACCGGCGAGGCGCTCTGCGAGGTGGCCGACGCCACGCCCGAGGACGCGCATGCGCGCGCTCGACGCCGCCGTGGATATGCAGGCGGAGTGGGCCGCGCAGCCGCCGCGCGAGCGCGGCGAGATCCTGCGCCGCGCGTTCGAGCAGCTCACCGAGCGCACCGACGAGCTGGCCCTGCTGATGACGCTCGAGATGGGCAAGCCGCTGGCCGAGTCGAAGGCGGAGATCGCCTACGCGGCGGAGTTCTTCCGCTGGTTCGCGAGCGAGGCCGCTCGCATCGACGGCCGCTACAACGTCGGCCGGCAACGGCGTCGGCCGTGTGCTCACGCTCAAGCAGCCCGTCGGGCCCGTCCTGCTGATCACGCCCTGGAACTTCCCGATGGCGATGGGCACGCGCAAGATCGGGCCGGCCATCGCCGCCGGCTGCACGATGGTGATCAAGCCCGCGCAGCAGACGCCGCTGTCGATGCTCGCGCTCGCGCAGATCCTCGAGGAGGCCGGGCTCCCCGGCGGCGTGCTCAACATCATCACGAGCTCCTCCTCGGGCAAGACGATGGAGCCGCTCATCGAGGACCCGCGCACCGCGCAAGCTGTCGTTCACCGGCTCGACCGAGGTCGGGCGCAAGCTGCATCGAGCAGGCGTCCGAGCAGATCCTGCAAGGTGTCGATGGAGCTCGGCGGCAACGCGCCCTTCCTCGTCTTCGAGGACGCCGACCTCGACGCCGCCGTCGAGGGCGCGATGCTCGCCAAGATGCGCAACATCGGCGAGGCGTGCACGGCCGCCAACCGCTTCCACGTGGCCGAGCCCGTGGCCGAGCGAGTTCGCCAAGAAGCTCGCCGAGCGCATGGGCGCGCTGAAGGTCGGGCCGCGGCACCGAGGAGGACGTCGAGGTCGGCCCGCTGATCAACGAGACGCAGCGCGAGAAGGTCGCGGAGCTCGTCGACGACGCGCGTCAGCAAGGGCGCCAACGTGCGTCGTGGGCGGCCAGGCGCTCGACGGCCGCGGCTACTTCTACGAGCCCACCGTGCTCGGCGACGTATCGCCCGACGCGCGCGCTGCTGCACGAGGAGATCTTCGGCCCGGTCGCGCCGGTCACCTCGTTCGAGTCCGAGGAGGAGGCGATCGCGGCCGCCAACGACACCGAGTACGGCCTCGTCGCCTACGTGTACACGAGCGACCTCAACCGCGCGTTCCGCGTGATCGAGGGGCTCGAGACCGGCATGGTCGGGCTCAACCAGGGCATGGTCTCCAACGCCGCGGCCCCGTTCGGCGGCGTCAAGCAGTCGGGCATCGGCCGCGAGGGCGGCTTCGAGGGCATCGAGGAGTACCTCGAGACCAAGTACGTGGCCGTCAATATGGACTAGTCAGGCCGGTTAACACCACTGGAGCGACCGGGTGCTCCTGCCGATAACCCAGATGGATGATTGGGGAGTCTGACGGAGGCCGTCATTTCGCCTGCACGATGCCGAGCGTGCTGCTGCGGCGCGTGCGCAAGGACGGCGGCGAGCAGGCCGTGGCAGAGCTGCTCGAGCGGGCGGGCTCGACGCGCACTCCGGAGTACCTCGACGAGGTCTCGAACTGGATCTCGTACGACGAGGCGGTGGCGCTATTCGACGCCGCCGAGGACCTGACCGGCGACCCGTCGATCGCGCGGAGGATCGGCGAGCAGACGCTGGCCCAGCACGCGGGCACGCCGGTGGCCACGCTGCTTCGCTCGTTCGGCTCGCCCGAAGCGGTGCTCGACAAGATCACCCTCACCGCAGCCAGGTTCTCCACCGTGGCCGAGATGGACGCCGTGGAGGTCAAGCCGGGCCGCTCGGTGGTGCGCGCACGCGAGCGCGAGGGCTTCACGCGCAGCCGCCATCACTGCAACTGGACCGCCGGCCTGCTCGGCCAGACCACCGTGCTGTTCGGCCTGCCGGCGGCGACCGTGGAGGAGTCCGAGTGCGTGCTCCGGGGGGACTCGCACTGCGTCTACACGATCAGCTGGGACAAGGACCTGGCCGCGCTGCGCGCCGACCCCGCCGAGCATGTGACCGCGCTCGAGGCCCAGCTGGCCACGATGAGCCAGAGCCTCGAGAGCGTGTACGCCACGGCCGGCGAGCTGATCGCCGGGGGCGACCTCGACACCGTGCTGGCTCGCGTGACCGAGCGCGCCGCCACCGCCGTGCGCGCGCCGCGCTATCTGCTGGCCGTCCGCGTGCCCGGCGAGTCGCGCCTGCGCTGCCAGCACAGCGGCTTCGCCGACAGCGAGGCGCGAGTACTGGCGGAGGGCCTGCTCTCCACGCCCGCGAGCGAGCTGCCCAGCTCCTGGCTCGTGGCCGACGTGAGCTCGCACCAGCGCGACTACGGCCGCCTCGTGGCGATGTCCGAGGCCAGCCAGTTCTTCCCCGAGGAGCACCAGCTCTGGGACCTCTACGCCCGCTACGCGGCGAGCGCGCTCGACGGCGCCACCGCGCTGGCTGACGCCGAGCGCCGCCACAACGAGGCCCGTGCGCTGCTCGAGCTGGCGCGCGCCCTGGCGGCCGCCGGCACGAGCGCCGAGGTGGCGGTGCGCCTGGCGGAGGCAGTGCCCGCGGTGGTGGACTGCGACCGCGTGGGCGTGTTCCTATGGAGCGAGGAGGCGCAGGAGCTGGCCTTCGCGGCGTCGTGGGGCGAGGCGGCGGTGGCCGACGGCGACTTCAGCGACCTTCGCATCCGCCCGTCCGACACCCCGCTGCTCGCGGACCTCACCGAGGACCCGGAGCCCACGCCGATCTTCATCGCCCAGGACTCGGGCGACCGCTTCGTGCGGCGCATGCTCCAGCGCTTCGCGGCGCTGTCGCTGATCGCCGTGCCGATCGTGGCCCATGGTCACCTGCTCGGGCTGCTCACCGTGGCCGTCCACTCGCGCCGCGAGCGGCTCGACCCGCGCCAGGACCTGCTCGACCGGCTCTCGGGCGTGGCCGCTCATGCCGCCAGCGCCCTCGAGAACGGGCGCCTGATCGACCGCGTCACCCACCAGGCGCGCCACGACGGCCTCACCGGCCTCGCCAACCGCGCGTTCTTCGCCGAGCGCATCGAGAGCGCGCTCTCGACGCGCGTTCCAGTGAGGTGCCGCTCGGCCTGTTCTTCGTGGACCTCGACGGCTTCAAGGCCGTGAACGACGAGCGCGGCCACGCCGTGGGCGACGAGCTGCTCTGCCAGGTGGCCTCGCGCCTGCTCGACACCGTTCGCTCCACCGACACGGTGGCGCGCCTCGGCGGCGACGAGTTCGCGATCGTCCTGCCCGACGCCGGCAGCCTGGCCGAGA